>CAVYTK010000004.1:0-1086970 GCA_963771535.1 uncultured Acidobacteriaceae bacterium
TTGTGGAAGTTGGGCGAGGATTTGTCGGTAAGCTGATCGATGTATTGGGCTAACTTGGACTCCAATACTGGCGAACGCTTGAGTTGCAGCAACATGTGATCAACGGCATAAGAGTCGAGCACTGGCCCGCGGTCATTCTGACGGTTGGCCTCGGGCCGGGTGTTGCCGTGCAGCATGACGAGTTTGGATTCGTCGATGCGCTCAGTGATAAGGACCCGGGGGTAATCGCCGAAGACGGGCGTGTAGAGCAACAGGCCCAGGGCCACCAACCCTCCCATCGTGAGGGCGACGGAGAGCCTACGAATATTAGCTTGGCTGAGATTCATGTTCGATTCTCCTCTAATGTTCCTTCCTTCGTGGGCCGGCAGGCCTACGAGGTTTTCCTGTTCTGATGGCAGCCGGACTGCGTGGTTTGGACCTTACCGCAGGTCAGCGCCGAAGTTTCAAAGACCCGCTCAAAACGGACGGCGGGCTTGTTATATGGCTTTTTGGCCTGGCCTGCGCCGGGCCGTTTGAATCGGGTGTTCGTTTCTTCAGTTGGACTCATTCGTTACTCCAATACTTGGACAGGCCAGGGGGCCTGTCCTACCATGCTGTGTTCATCACTAAGTTATAAGCGTTGACGGTGCCGATGCCGGTACTGAAATCCCAGCCGGGGTTGGTGCCGAACGCGGGTTGATATGATGTTCCGGCGGTGGCGACAGTTACTTGGGGTGAGCAAGTCGCGCCGGATCCTCCGCCGCCCGATATGGTGCAGCCGCCGCCTCCGGCGTAGCCAGATCCCCCGCTGATGACGGTGATCGCGTTGACCACGCCGCTGCCGGCCGGGGTGGTGATGGCGGTCGCAAATGCCGCAGGACTGATGTTCACATTGGAAAATGTATAGCTGGCGCCGGGGGTGATGCCGGTGACGGTAATCGGGCTGCTCGTTCCGCTGGCGGTGGCGCTGGCGTTGGCTGCGGTACCTGGTCCATAACATGGCGCGGCGGAACCGCATAGAAGGGAGTTCGCGTTGATGGCCGCGGACAGGTTTTTGAGAGTGTTGTTGCGGCCGGTGTTGCCACTGGAGGTATTCAGCAGGACCTGGCCAGCGCTGGCCAAGGAGCCGGTGACGAACGTATAAACTGACGAGCCGACCGTCACCGTGCTGCCGGCCCAGGAGGTGGCTACCGTTCCGGAGACGGAGACGGTGCCGACCTGAGCGACAGAACCGATGCTGGCCGTGCAGGTCGCTTGTGTTCCGCCGGCCCATAGCGTGTTGCCGAGGGGATCGAGGTACGGAGTGGCACCGGCCGGTGCGGCTAGAGTGCAGGTTGGCGTGCTGGTGTAATTCGAGCCGGCGTTGGTGACCGTGACGGTTCCGACGGGTCCCAGGGTAGTGCTCCCGTTAGTTTGTCCCGCCAGGAGGCAACCGGCGGGGTCGCTGCCGGCTATGCAGTTTGTTTCGATATCGCCATGGGTAATATCGTAAAAGGTGCAGGAGGTACCCAGACCGCGGCGGCCGGAGGGCTGGTTACTGGAATAACAGTTACTGTTGCCAGCGGCACCGAATTCGGCGTTGGCAATGGCATAGTAAGTTGGGTTGGGAAGACCCGTCTTAGTGTTCCATTTCTCGTTGACGAGCGCCTGGATGGCTGCCGATACGGGGGAGGAGATGGAAGTTCCGCCGAATCCGGCCCAGCCGACGAGGTTACCGGCGGTGCAAGGAGTTCCTCCGAAATTAGTGCCAGGGTGACTGTAACAGACCACGACATAGTGTCCCCAGTCTCCGTTGGCCGCAAAATTGGAGATATCCGGGATGTCGCGCACGCCGTCCGCCGGGTTGCCGAAGACTCCCTGCTGCCAGACTGGCTTTGTGTAACCGGCGCAACTGCCACTGACTACGTCGGCGGTCGCGCGGGTTCCGGTAGCGCAACCGCTCGGGCCTCCGCTGCCCGATCCGGTATCGAGGTAGTCGTCGTTGGTGGTGGCTACGGTGTTATTGCAGAAGCCGCCGGAGCCGTATGCGGTAGAGAAGCCAGCATAATTGTAAATCTGGAACATCGCGCAGGAATCGTTCCAGGGTATTTCGGGAATGTAGGAAAGCGCTGAACCGGAGGAAGAAAGGTTGCCTGTGGATATCGATCCCGTGGCGGGATCGGTTTCGGCGACTTGAGAAACCTTTGTCACCGTGACCGTTCCCGTACCTGTCGCCGTGATTGTGAAGTATCCGTTGTTTGCGGTTGTAATAAAGCCTTCCGCCAACATTACTTGTCCGACGGTCGGGGCCGACCCGACGGAACCGGAATAGCTATATACGGCTGAGGTCCCGACGACCGCTACTCCCGTGAGGGTCAGGATGGTGGTGGATTCGTTCCAGTATTTGGCGCCGCTGTTGGTGTAGGTGTCCTCGAAGTCGGTTCCGCCAACAGCGACGTTGTACGGCGTGGAGGCGTATCCGCTGACACCGATGCCGTATTGGCTGGCCGCCAAGTTGGAGGAGCAACTGGTGGCACTTTCGTCTCCGGCGGAAACGAAGATTGACATGCCTTCGGCGGCGCCCGTCTGGTAGGCGGTGAAGTAGGACATGTTGGCGGCTGCGCCATTAGCCGCTTCACATTCTCCGTAGCTGATACTCATGATGGAAGGAATGGTGGTACCGCCGGTGCCATTCACCAGATTCTGGATGGCGGTCAGCACCCCGGAAGATCCTTTACAGGTGGCCAGGTTGATGGTTGCGTTTGGAGCAATCGCGCCGGCAATTTCGGCGTCGATATTAGACTCGGAGTCGTCGCCGTTGTCGCCGGGGTCGGTGCAGCCGCCGGGATGGGTGGTTGTGAAGGTGCCCGAATACTGGCTAAGGAAGGTACTGCGGTAAGTGGCGACGTCGTTGCTATAGCTGTCAGAATCGTCCACCACGACGATGGTCTCCCCTTGTCCAAGGATTCCTTGGCGGAACAGAGGGTTGAGATTGTAGATGACCTGGTAGTCGGCCGGCACAAGGGCATTGCAGTTGGCGGGACTTGTGGGGAACGTGGCGTCGGGGCCGCAGCCGCCAAAAGTATATTTGGGGGCGCGTTTGGCCATGATGTGCGGCTTGAAGTCGTGCAGGGCCACGGGGCCGGCCACGGCGGGCGTAAGCGCGGCGGGGATGTGGGGATCGCTCATGTTGGCGAAGTGGGTCTGGCCGTTCACTTCGAGATAGTGGATTTCGGTGTGGAAGGCGTCGCGCATCTGGCTGGCCGTGCCCGAGAAGGCGATGACCATGCTGTTCTCGTAGACATGGTCAACCGTGAGGCCATGGGACTGGAGCCAGTTCTGGATGGTGACAAGATCCTGCGGGGCCAAGCCGTAGCGTTGAGCAATCTGCTTGGGGGTGAGCCACTTTCGGAAGTTGGGCGAGGACTTGTCGGTGAGCTGCTCGATGTACTGCCTCAATTCGGACTCGAGGACGGGGGAGCGCTTGAGCTGCAGGAACAGGCCGTCCATGCGGAAATCATCGGGCACGGCGCCGCGGTCGTTTGCGGCGGTAGCCTCGGGGCGGGTGTTGCCGGGCAGGCTGGCAAGGTTGGATTCATCGACGGGCTGGGTTATGAGCGCGCGCGTGAAGTCGCCGAGGGCGGGCCGATAAATAACCAGCCCGAGAGCCAGGAGGGAAACGGCTGTAAGCCCTAGGGACAGGCTACGCGTTACGCGGTTGCGGAGAGGGAGCCGTGACGTATTCCGCACTACGAGGTTTTCCTGTTCTGGTGACAGCCAGACTGAGTAGTTTGTACCTTGCCGCAGGTGAGGGCAGAGGTTTCGAAGACACGCTCGTAGCGCAGGGTTGGTTTTCGATAGGGCTTGCGCTGGGCGGGTTCGATTTCCGGTTGGCCGGTGACCCGGTTAGTCTGTTTGGTATGGCTCATCTAAGCTCCTGGTCTGTCATACACTGTCTTACACGTAGCGGGTAAGTGGTGCCCGGTTTTATCGTTGCCTGACATGGGATACGAGTTTAGATTATTATAGGTCTACTCTTGTTAGAGCGCCAGAGGTTAGTACGATTTATTGCGGCAGAGAGAGAAAAAAGTACCTAGTAAGTGGCTGTTTACGCGCGTTTGCGGTTGTATGACATCGCTTGGGCGTGTATACAGTGATTGCGCGTGTCATACAGCCGATGGCGCCGGACTTTAGATGTGCAGCGATGCGTTTCCTTGTGGTCCTGGCAGCCTGGCGAAAAAGGGCAAACAGCTTGCTCGCGCGCGCGGCCCGGAAGTTGCCGGAAACGGCTACATTGGAATCTGCCGTATCCAGGGTTAGCATCAGGCATGGAGACGTACACCACGCCTGGAAAAGTCCGGACGGATCCTGATTCCGGCGCCGGTGCGCCGCAGGCTGGGCCTCTCCGAAGGTTCGGCAGTGCTGGTAAAAGTGGAAGAATCCGGCGCACTTAGAATTACCACCCGGTCGCGGGTTTTGGCTAAAGTCCGGAAGGAGATCCGCAAGTATATTCCGGCGGGCAGGGACTTGGTTGAAGAACTGATTCGGGATCGCAGGGCGGAAGCCGAGCATGAGGACGAACAGGGGCCGCACGCGTGAGCACCGATTATGTTTTGGATGCGTCCGCGTTGCCTCAGCATGGTGTTCGATGAGCGCGGCCGCGAGCGAGTGGATCAAATTGTGGAGCGATCCAGCATTCACGCGGTAAATCTCAGGATTGGCGGGCTGGCGCCGGCCGGAATGCCGGCGGAAAAGGCAGTCGCAGCGCTGCGGGAACTGGAGCTTGAAGTGGGGCAGGGGTTTGGGGAAAGCCAGGCTGAGTTTTGCGGGGCGCTGCTGGGAAGCCGCCGCGATCTGGGGTTGTCGCTGGGCGATTGCGTCTGCCTGACCATGGCGGCATTTAGTGGCGCGGTGGCGGTGACCGCCGATCGAAGATGGCAGGAGTTGGACGGCGCCGTGGCGGGCGGTAAGACGATGCGGGTGGAATTGATCCGGTGACGGCCGGCACATAAACGAGTTGAAGGGTTTTCCGCGACGCCCCGACGATATCGACAAATTCTTCGAACGCATGGAACAGGTGAACGCGCGCTTGGCGTCAAAGTAGCTCCCAATTTCAGCAAGCTCACGGCGGCGGTGTCCGCGATCGGCGCGTTCATTGGCATGCAGACCCCGCAAGCAACTTCGGGAGCCGGCTAAAAAGCCGGCTGCGGGCACGATTGCCCGCCCTCCTAAGGAGCGGAGAGGCGGAAAGAGCGATAGGCGGTGTCGGCGAACTCGATGGCGTAGACTTTGTTTCCAGAGTAGCCGGAGGGAACGAATTCGTATGCGCGGGTGGGATCGGGGCCTGTTCTGGCCGCCGACTACGCCGGCCTGAAACCAGTAGTTTCCATTATCCAAGATCTGCGAAGTGCCGTAGCCGCTGCAATAAAACGAAAAATCCACGTTGGTGTGGATATCGGCCGTCAGGGTGGTCTCGTCGATGGTGAGCACCTGGCCGCGGCTGTCGGCATTCGGGTCGGTTTGGCGGCGGGTGTTGCCGTTATCGAAGAGGGTTAGTTCTTTGGGATTGTAACCGGTCCAGACTTCGACGTCGTGCTGGTGGCTGAACCAGGGCGACGGGATGTTGGGGGTGTTGAGCATGGTGAAGTTGCCGCCGGCGCCGAGGGTCCAGACGATGTGGCCGTCGCCGGTGGCGTCGGCGTAAGCGATCTTGACGACCCAATCCTGGTCGCGGAGGGACATGATGAGGTTGCCGTCGGTATTGTCGTAGGCGAGGGAGTTGCCGTGCAGCCAGTCGTTGGCTTTAGGGGCGAGGGTGACGGGGCAGCAGGCGCCGGTCTGGGTGGCGGCGCAGGGATGGCATTGTTCATTCAGCGGGGCCTGGCGGCTGACGGGCAGCCAGTCGAAGGCGTTCCAGGTCCAGACGATGTTCCAGTTGGTGTCGAGGACCAGGACTTCGTCGCCCATGATATCGACGGGGTTCTGGGGCGTGCCGCCCTGGACGTTGGTGTAGAGGGCTTCGTTGTGGGCGATGATGGCGGTGTAGCCGTTGGGAAGGCGCATGGCCTCGTGGTTGAAATCGATAATCTGCGGCTGGCCGAGGGCGGCGAGCTGGGAGTTGGCGGCGGCCTGGGTGATGGAGTGGAGGGTGTCGCCGGCCAGGTTGATTTCGCTGACGGTGTAGTCGGTGAAGCTTTGGTTTCCGATGAGGAGGAAGGAGCCGCCGGGGACGGGGCGGGTCATGAAGAGGTGTCCGCCGGGCTGGCAGTAGGACCAGGTGGGGTTGCCCTGCAGGTCGGTGATGGCTGCGCAGCCTTTGACTTCTTTGGTGCTGAAGAAGCTAAGCGGTTGTTGGCGACGGTATATACGCTCGAGCTTGCATCGTCGGCGGAGGCGGTAGCTGCCGCGACCGGCTGCAAGTCTGGCGAGATTCTCACGTCGCCTCCCATCGTGGTCAGCGTGCGCTCCCATACAACATAGCCGTCTTTCGTGAGCTTCACGGTGTGCTCTCCCGATAGAACTTTTACCTGCGACGGCGTGCTGCCGACAAACTTCCCGTCGATTTCAATGTCGCTTCCAGCAGGGCTGGAGGCGATCTCGATTTGAGAGGTAGTGGGCTGCACGGTGGCTCTGCGCGCTGCCTTCAGACAGCCTTCGCGAGCCGACATCAGAGCGGTTGGCATGTAATCCGAGTCGAGGATGACGACATCAGAGCCACTCGCCTGCAGTTTGCGCACATCGTGCTCCGTCAGCTTGTTATGGAAGCTGACATCTTCGGGCAATTTACCTTCGACGAACTGAAACTCACTGCCATGGACGCCGAACGACAGCACTCGGCTGGTAACTTGACCGACGACTCCCATGCGCTCCAGGATGACGCAGTTGGTTTGCGCCGTGGGACGGGCATCCGCCGGCCGAAGGGCAGGTGTAGATTGCGCAAAAGACTGCTGGGCTGCCAAAAGGCCGATCGATAAAACCACTGTTGCCATGAAGTGGCGCGTGATCCGCGTCGAAGTATTCATTGTTATTCCTCCCGCTTAACACCGATAGAGATGCAATGGGACTTCCAAAAGGACCAAAGTCAAATCGATGTGCCCGGCCGTGAGATGAGGGCCAAACTCCGTGGCGAGAGTCGAAAAGCGGCAGATGCGGCTCTAAGACGTACTAACCAAAAAGATAGTTGCTATCTGGTTCGTGCATCTCGACGACAGGGGAGTGTTCGAAGGTCAGAAAGCTTCAGGGGTCTTGTCCTTGGGGCTCTGCACTGACCCGGATAAACTGGTGCGCTGAGGTGAAGAGCGGAGGAGCGCTATGTCGCAGCATAAGTTCAGCGTCAAGCTGATTGGTCAGGAAGGTTCGGTGGTGGCGGCGCTGAAGCCGCCGTTCGATGTGGTTGAAGTCTTCGGTCGTAAGGGGCGCGTGCCGGTAAAGGGCACCATCAACGGATTTCCCTTTCGCAGCTCACTCATGAACATGGGCGATGGCCACATGATGGCGGTCAACGCCGACCTGCGCGCGGGCGGCAAGTGCAAAGCCGGCGACAGGGTGAAGGTTGTGCTGGAGCTAGATGAGGAAGAGCGCAAAGTCGAGGTGCCCGCCAGCGTGAAGAAGATCATCAACAGCGATCCGCAGGCGAAAGAATATTGGGCGAAGCTGTCATTCACCCATCAGAAAGAGTATGTGAAGGCGATCGAGGACGCGAAGAGGCCCGAGACGCGCGAGCGCCGCATCGCCAGCATGATGGATGCGCTGCGCAAGGGGGAGCGCAAGAAATAGTTACGCAATTGTTGAAAACAAGGATCGACGTCATCCCTAACGCTTGAAGCAGCACTCTGCGACTCACGCGGATTCGGGCTCTTCTTCGGTGTGGGTGGCGAGCGGAGCGCTGATGGATTCCAGCGACTGGCCTTCGGCCTTCACCCCCAGCCAGGCTTCAGTGGCGGCGGCGATCAGCAGAAGAAACGCTGCCCCGGCATATCCCCAGGCGACGCTCACGCGCGAATGGGTTCCGATGAGCGCGCCGAAGAGCGCGGGCGCACCAACGCCGCCGACCAGCGTTCCTGCCGCATAGAAGATGGAGATGGCCATGGCGCGAATCTCCAGCGGAAAGATTTCACTCACCGTCAGATAAGCTGAGCTGGCGGCGCACGAGGCGATGAAGAAGATGGCCGTCCATGCGATGGTCTGGGTCAACGCGCTCAGCAGATCGTGCGCGAACAGCCAGCCCGAAATGGCCAGCAGCAAACCCGATAATCCGTACGTAGCGACGATCATCGGCTTGCGGCCGATGGTGTCGAACAGCCTGCCTAGCAGAAACGGGCCGGCGAAATTTCCCAGCGCGAACGGCAGCAGATACCATCCGACGCGTGTCGCCGGCACCTTGTAGAAGTTGATCAGCAGCAGCGCATACGTAAAGAAGATGGCGTTGTAGAAGAATGCCTGCGCGATCATCAGCACCATGCCGAGCAGCGAGCGCTGGCGATAGGTCACCAGCATGGTGTGCCAGATCTCATGCCACGGGGTATGGTGCCGCACCTTGAGTCTGAGCGGCTTCTCGGTGAGCGGCGGCAGTTGCTGCGGGATGTGTCCTTGCGAACTTCGGCCTCAACGTCGGCAACAATTTTCTCGGCTTCCTCCTCCTGGCCGTGCGTCATGAGCCAGCGCGGGCTTTCAGGAATGAATTTGCGGATGAAGATGATGACGATGCCGAGGCTGGCTCCAACGAGAAAGACGAAGCGCCATCCATAGCGCGCGGGAACCACGTCTCCGCTCAGCAGGACGATGGTTGCCGCAGCACCGATGGCAGCGCCGATCCAATAGGTCGCGTTGATGATGAGGTCGACATGTCCGCGCACGCGCGCCGGGATGAGTTCGTCGATGGCGGAGTTGATGGCGGCATACTCGCCACCGATGCCCATGCCGGTGATGGCGCGAAAGATGGCGTAGCTCCAGAAGTTCCAACTCAGCGCGGTCGCCGCCGTTGCCAGAAGGTAGACGAGCAAAGTGACGGTGAAGAGCTTCTTGCGTCCAAGCCGGTCGGTGGCATAGCCGAAGCCGATCGCGCCAATGACCGCGCCGATCAGGTAGGCGGTGGCCGTCATGCCGACCTGCGTGTCCGAGATGTGGAGGTCGTCGCGCAGCACTCCGCCAATAGCTCCGGCGAGCGTGACCTCGAGACCGTCGAGCACCCAGGTGATGCCAAGTCCGGTGACGACCAGCCAGTGCCAGCGGCACCAGGGCAGGCGGTCAAGGCGGGCGGGAATGTCGGTGGTGATCAGTTGCGGCGGCATGGCAACGATAGTTCCTCACTTCAGATGCAAACTCCGGCACTCGGGAACAAAGCTATGCCGTTCGCGGGCATCCAAATGGCGGAGCTATACTCACCCGATGGCGAAGCTGATGCTTGCACTCGTTTCGTTGTTCCTGGCTGCCGCGATGGCGCAGGATGTGAAGCCCAACACACGTCCTCGCGCGCCGGAGCTGGGATTGAAGGTCGGCGTACTTCCGGCCGGGCCGCTCGATGCCATCACCGACGTGGCCGGGGTTGAGGTCGGGCAGACGACGATCATCCGCGGCGACAACATTCGCACCGGTGTGACTGCCGTGCTGCCGCACGCAGGCAATCTGTATCGCGAAAAGGTGCCCGCCGGGCTCTTCGTCGGCAACGGCTATGGCAAGATGACTGGCACCACGCAGATCGACGAGCTGGGCAACCTTGAGACACCCATTCTGCTGACCTCGACCATGAGCGTGTTTCGCGTAGCCGATGATCTCTCGAGTTACATGTTCGAATTGCCGGGAAATGAGGATGTGCTGTCGGTGAATCCAGTGGTCGGCGAGACCAACGATGGATACCTGAACGACATTCGTGGACGGCACATCACGCAGAACGACGTGTACGCGGCACTCAAGAATGCCAAGGGCGGACCAGTTGAGGAAGGTGATGTCGGCGCGGGGACGGGAACGATTGCGTTTGGCTGGAAGGGCGGCATTGGGACTGCCTCGCGGCGTCTGCCGCAAAAGCTCGGAGGCTACACCGTCGGCGTGCTGGTGCAGACGAATTTCGGCGGTATCCTGACCATCAATGGCGCGCCGGTTGGGCAGGAGTTGGGCAAGTATTACTTGATGGATGATGTGAAGCCGCCGAGCAGGAACAATAGCCCTGATGGTTCGTGCATGATGATCATTGCCACCGATGCTCCGATGGAGTCGCGGAACCTGAAGCGGCTGGCAGCGCGGGCATGGGTGGGCATGGCGCGTACCGGAAGCTCAGCCTCCACCGGCAGCGGCGACTATGCCATCGCATTTTCGACTGCGCCAGAGGTGCGAATCCATTCGCAAAGCAAAGCGCTGACGCAGGCGACCGAACTGCTGACGAACGACGCGACTTCGCCTCTATTCGAAGCTGTGATCGAAGCGACGGAAGAAGCGATTTACAACTCCATGTTTCGCGCGACGACCATGACGGGCAACGGGCACACCATCGAGGCGCTGCCGATCGATAAGACGGTGGAGATACTGCGGGAGCACAAGCTCGTGCAATAGCGTGGGACGCCATAGCGGCTTCGGACGAGGCGGCCCGGCGTTAGACCGGCCTTGTGCGGTATAGGGATGCACCTTGGCGTAACCGTACGCGCCACCACCATGGCAGTTACACTATCGCAGACTGACGCGAACGCATCGAAGTCACCTGAGCCGTTACTAATAGCAGCCCTTCATGAAGGCACAAGCCGACCAGCACACACTTCCCCCGTCAACCAACAGCAATCCACATCGTAATCCGCTGACGGCGTGGATCTTTGCGGGGGAGAGTCCCGAGTCCCGCGCCGAGGAAGCAGTTTCGCACCAGGAACCCTGGTACCGCGTGATGTGGCTCACCGGGGTCGACTACTTCTCGAGCCTGGCTTATCAGGCAGGCATCGCGCTGGTCGCAGCCGGTGTGTTAGCGCCCATAGCCACCGGGATACTGGTGCTGGTCACGCTGGCCTGTGCGGTGCCGGTTTACCGTGAGGTCTCGCGCCGGTCCTATGCCGGGCTTGGCTCCATCGCCATGCTCGAGCACATCCTCAGCGGATGGTGGAGCAAGCTCTTCGTCCTGGTCTTACTGGGTTTTGCCGGCACGGATTTCGTGATCACCATGACGTTGAGCGCAGCCGACTCGGCCCGGCACGCGGTGGAGAATCCGCTGCTGAAGCCCTACATAGGCCATCTCCACCTTGCCATCACCATCGGACTTCTGGTGTTGCTCGCGCTGGTGTTTCTCCGGGGCTTCGGCGAGGCGATTCGGCTGGCCATTCTGGTGGCAATCCCGTTTGTCGTACTCAACGGTATTGTCATCGTGCGCTGCGCGCTCGAAGTCTTCCGGCACCCCGAGTTGTTGCGCAACTGGCACGCTGCCCTTTCCAGCCATGGCGAAACTTGGTCGCACATTCTCGCTGCCGCAGTGATTGTCTTTCCGGAACTGGCCCTCGGACTAAGCGGATTCGAAACCGGAGTAGCCGTGATGCCGTTGGTACGCGGCGATCGCGAGGATGATGAAGGGGATGGGCCTCCTCGCGGCAGAATCCGCAACACCGGGAAGCTGTTACTCGCCGCCGCTGCTTTGATGAGCGTTCTTTTACTCGCTTCGAGTATCGTCACCACGTTGCTCATCCCGGGAGCGGCGTATCGAGAGGGTGGGGAAGCGAGCGGACGCGCCCTGGCCTATCTCGCTCACCTGTACCTGGGGCACGCATTCGGCACCGTCTACGACCTCAGCACCATACTCATTCTCTGGTTTGCGGGCGCTTCGGCCATGGCCGGTCTGCTGCAATTGATCCCGCGCTACCTTCCGCGGCTGGGCATGGCGCCGCAATGGGCGGCCATGGCACGTCCCCTGGTTCTGGTTCTGTTCGTTATCGACCTCTGTGTAACGCTGGTGTTTCGGGGAAGCGTGGAACATCAGGCTGGCGCCTACGCTACCGGCGTTCTCGTCCTTATTCTGTCGGCCTCCATCGCCAGCGCCTTGAGCCTTTGGCAGGAGGCGCGCACCGGCGAACCAACGGGATCGAAAGCCAAGGCCTTCTACTGTGGTCTTTGCGCCGTGGTCTTCGCCTACACGCTGGTGGTCAACGTCAAGGAGCGTCCAGACGGCATCATTATCGCGAGCATCTTCATCAGTCTGCTAATCGCTACCAGTATTGCCAGCCGGTACAGTCGAGCAACCGAGCTGAGAGTACAGAGGTGCACCTTCAAGGACGCGGGCTCGGAGCAATTGTGGAAGCAGCTCTCAGGAGGCGGGGCGAACATGGTCCCCATCGCCACCTACGATGCCGGATATCTCGACCATCTTCGCGAACGGGTCAGGACCTTGTACAAGGTCACCGGCCCTCTCACCTTTGTGCATGTCGAAATGCTCGACGACCGTAGCGAGTTCTACGAGCGGCTTTGCGTCACCCTCGCGCGCGACAAAGAAGACTACGTGATAACCGTTTCAGGAGCGAACGTGATTGCGAACACGCTGGTATATATCAGCCTCGAGTTGAAGGCCCGGGCTGTTCTCATGCACCTGGCTGAGCAGCGCTATCCGTTGAATCAGGCACTGAAATACGTATTATTCGGGACCGGCGAAGTGGGACTGATGGTCTACGAAATTCTGACCGCTTACTGGAAGGAACGGCCAGGCCCGGAACGTCCTCTCTTGTTCCTTATGGCAGGATAGCGCTCGCGCGCCTGCAGCGCACCACTGAGATTCACCCGTCATGGGCCCATACAAACTTCCTCCAGTCGATCCCATCCAACGGATTGAAGGAGAACTCAATGTCTGATCAGAAACATATTGTTAGCGCGTTGGAAGACTTGATCGAAGTGACTCGCGATGGGCAGAACGGCTATCGTGACGGCGCAGAGCATACCAAAAACCCTGAAATCCGGAAGTTCCTTGAACAAGTTAGTCTCGAGCGCGCCAAAGTCGCCGGCGACCTGGAGAACGAAGCCATACGCCTGGGTAAGTCGAACGTCGACCGTTCCGGTAGCGCGATGGGTGCAGTTCATCGCGGCTGGACCGACCTGAAAGCCAACCTGGGCGGCGGCGACGACTCCGTCCTCTCCTCGATGGAGACCGGAGACTCCTACGCACTGAAGACCTTCCAGAAGTATTCTGCCGACAAGGAAATTCCCGACAACGTGCGCAGCATGATTACTGCCCAGGAGCAGCACTTGCAGCAGACGATCAATCGCGTTAAGACCTGGCGTGAGCAGCACAAGGCCGCCTGACAACCCGCTTCACCACATGGCCTCTTAGGATCGACATCCCACGTTCCCCGGGTGCCCCACTCATTCCATCGGTCGGAATGAGTGGGATGAACGAGCCGAGATCTTCCGCTTCCTTGAGCGTTGCCTGGGTAATCACCCTCAGTTCGCGCGCACAGCCTCGAAGGAGCCTGTGCCTTTGGGGGCGTGGAAATTACCGGTGATCTTGGTCCCCTGGATCACGCCATCCACCTTGTCTCCGTCAACCCGGCCGCGGAAGGTCAGCACGTGACGCGTCTTGGTCTTGAAGACAATGTGACGCTCCTGGATGGTGCCCTCCAGACCACCAGAGGCGTTGGGACCTTTGAACTTTCCGGTGAGCTTCTCACCGTCTTGCTTGAGGTCGATGTACTTGGTCGACGTGGTGCCATTGGGGTCCTTGGCATAGATGGTCCACTTGCCGGCGACGTTTGCCGGCGGCTGCCCGGACGGAGGTGGCGGTTCTTGCGCTGCACCGAAGTTGCCGGCCATCAGAAGTAGTACGCAGCAAAACCGAATCACTCTCGACGCATGTTTTTGCAAAGTTCTCCTCCGCCACTCGCAGGGATGGCTGTAGTACTCTCCCGCCGAAGAATCCTCAGCGCCACTAACGAGTAGTTCCCATACCTATAGTAGCGATATAAAATTCGCCAGAATCTTTTGTGCTCGCGCTTGCAAAAACTATACCGAACCTATGACCGACTCAATTACTCGGCGCAGCTTGCTGCAAAACTTATTAGGCACAGCGGCCGCTGCGGCCGCGGTTGGACTGCCCACGCTCGAAGCCTTCGCGCAGCGCCGGAATGGCCAACCCACTGGCCAGCAGAATGGCGAGATGGGCCGCCTCGCCGGCGAGTTTCGCAAGAAGTATCGCGTGCCCGCCAGCTCAATTGCGATTACTCGTAACGGAGAATTCGTCTACGACAAAGCAGCAGGTATGGCGGACCGCGAGAAGCTGCAGCCGGTCGCGCAGAATAGCCTGTTCCGCATCGCCAGTGTTACCAAGCCGATCACCTCGGTCACCATCTTCACGCTGCTGGAGCAGGGCAAACTGAATCTCAACGATAAGGTCTTCGGGCCGTCCGGGATCATGGGCAACAAGTACGGCAAGCCGCCCTACAAGCAATACGTCACCGATGTAACGGTCGACAACCTGCTCACCCACACCTCTGGGGGGTGGCCGAACGACTCCACCGATCCCATGTTTCGTTTCGACTCGTGGGACCACACCAAGCTCATTACCTGGACGTTGGAACATCTTCCGCTCACTTACCCTCCCGGCGAGCACTGGGCCTATTCCAACTTCGGCTACTGCGTGCTCGGTCGCGTGATCGAGCAGGTCACAGGACAGCCGTACGACACCTATGTCAAGGCGAACATCCTTGCGCCGTGTGGCATCACGGACATGAACATCGCCGAGAACAAGATGAAGCAGCGGGCTCCAAATGAGGTCGTCTACTACGGGCAGTACGATGAGGATCCATACAAGTTCAACATCACCCGCATGGACTCGCACGGGGGATGGATTGCGTCGGCGCAAGACCTGGCGATCTTTCTCGACCATGTCGCCGGCGCGGGGAAGATTACTCCCCTACTCAAGTCGCAGACGATCAAGCTGATGACGACACCCTCGCCTGCTTATCCGGCCGGTTCCGGCGGGAAGTACGCGCGCGGATGGATGGTTCGGGACAACGGCGTGGGCAACTGGTGGCACAACGGCAGTCTGCCCGGGACGTCGAGCATCATGGTTCGGACGTCCACAGGGATGTGCTGGGCCGGTCTCACCAATACCCGCTCCGAGCCGCACGACGAAATGGACGCGGCGCTCGATCAGTTGATCTGGAACATGGTGCGCGTTCCCGGGTGGGGGTGATCGCCGAAAACACCATGCACGGCTACGCGTTGTAAGGCGAACCCCATCGCCCGACGCGCACATCTACTACACCCTGATGAAGCCACCCTGCGATGAAGCCGTAGTCGAGTCGGGAAGCGCCGTATCGCCCTGCCAGGGAAAACAAGCGGCATGGATCCTGGCGGCCACGATTCTCGGCTCCAGCATGGCGTTTATCGACGGCACGGTGGTGAACGTCGCTCTGCCGGCGTTGCAGAAGAGCTTTGGCGCAAGCGTGCCGGGGGTTCAGTGGGTAGTGGAAGCCTACGGCCTGACCCTTTCCGCATTGATCCTGGTGGGCGGATCGATGGGCGATATGTTCGGCCGTCGCCGGATGTTCGTCCTGGGGACCGCGCTCTTTGCGGCTGCTTCCGTGTATTGCGGGCTGGCGCCGAGCCTCGGACACCTCATCGCTGCACGAGCCGTACAGGGCATTGGCGCGGCATTTCTGGTTCCGGGAAGCCTGGCGCTGATCAGCGCGTCGTTTGAGGAGAGCGAGCGCGGCCGGGCCATCGGGACGTGGTCAGGAGCAACCGCCATCACCACCGCGCTAGGTCCGGTTCTGGGAGGCGGGCTGATCCAGTACCTGTCATGGCGTTGGGTGTTCTTCATCAACGTGCCGCTCGCGGTGGCGGTGATCGTGATCAGCTTGTGGCGGGTCCCCGAGAGCCGCAGTAAGCATGAGGGGCGTATCGATTGGCTCGGCGCGTTGGCAGCAACGTTCAGCTTGACTGCGCTGACATTCGGCATGATCGAGTCAGCGCGGCTGGGATGGACTCAGCCGCGTGTCGTTGCCTCTCTGGTTGCGGGCATCGTGGGATTTGGGGCGTTTCTGTTGATTGAGTCGAGGTCTGATTCGCCGATGGTTCCGCTGCCATTGTTTCGTTCGCGTGCATTCAGCGGGGCGAACCTGTTGACGCTGTTTCTGTACTCGGCCCTCGGCATCTTCTTCTTCGTATTTCCAATGGACCTCATCCAGGTGCAGGGATACTCGTCAACCAAAGCGGGCGCTGCAATGCTGCCACTCATCCTGCTGATCTTCCTTCTGTCGCGCTGGTCGGGAGGCCTGGTCGCTCGTTATGGCGGACGGATACCGTTGATCATCGGTCCGAGCATCGCTGCCGTCGGATTCCTCCTGTTTGCGATCCCTTCGGTGGGAGCCAGTTATTGGAGTACGTTCTTTCCGGCGGTGGTCGTACTGGGCTTGGGGATGGCAGTGAGCGTCGCTCCGCTGACCACAACCGTTATGGGTGCCGTCGATCAGGATCGAGTGGGGACAGCGTCGGGGATCAACAACGCGGTCTCGCGTGTAGCTGGAGTATTGGCGGTCGCGGGGCTGGGAGCAGCCATGGTCATCAGCTTCGCCAGCCACTTGGACCGCCGCCTTGATGATATTGCTCTGCCTAAGGACACACGCGCCGTGCTGCAATCCAATGCGATCAACATGGCGGCTCTCACAACGCCAAGTTCGGTCGACGCTCAGACGGCAGCAACCGTTCGCCAGGCCATCGTCGCCTCGTTTGTCAGCAGCTTCCGGTTGATGATGTTTGTCTGCTCTGGACTCGCGCTGGTCAGCGCCGTAGTCGCGTGGCGATTGATACCGCGCGCAGGGACTCCCTAAGCGTCGTGGACGATGGGGAATTTGGCTCTCCGGTACAGCCGGTCGAAGACAAAGAACATCAGCGCGATCACGGGAAACACCAGCACGCTTGCCTCGGGTCCAAGCAGGCCGCCCGTGAGCCATTGCGGTCCCTGCCAACTTGTCTGCAGCAAGTGGCCAACCGCATATTCTCCAGCGTTCTGTCCTGACCACACGAAGAGATTTGCGAAGTCGAAGGCCGCGTGAAATCCAATGGCAAACGCGAGCGAGCCGGTACGCCGCAGGGTCAGGCACATGAACAAGCCGAGCAGTCCGGTGGAAGCGAAATCCTCCCAGCGTTCGTGCGGCTTGAAGAAGTAGTGCAGCGCGCCGAAGCCGGCGGAGAGCAGGACCGCCGCGGCCCAGAAGCCGATACCGTCGGCGGTGGTCGCAAGCAGGTAGGCGCGAAACTGTAGCTCTTCCGCAAACCCGATCAGCAGACTGGCGATCGCCCAAAGCGCCGTGAAGTACCACAGCTCGGTGCCGTGAACGGCAAGTCCCACAATGTGGTATCCACCAACTGCGGCAATCAGTCCGACGAGCAGCGAGGTTGAGCCGATTCCCCAGACGGCTCCCACCCAGAAGTCGCGGCCGAAGGTGTGACGTAGCGGCGGGATGCCGTAGTCCTGAAAGCGCCGGCGCTCGATGCGCGCCATGATCCACGTCGCAATGAGAGCAAGCGCCAGCGAGCTGATTTCGGCTTCGATGAACGACAACGGATCCAGGAACGCTCGCTCCCGGGGATGAAACACGTGGCTGATGGCCCAATCCGTTGCAAACGACAGAGCGACGAAAATCGCGAGGAAGATCAGCAGTCGCCAACCGGCTCGCAAACCACGCGGATTGAAGAAGACCTTTCTCATGACGCGGGGTACGCTAGCGAACTGGCGTTCGTCCGATGTTCTCAGCTCTTAGCGCGGGCGGCGGCCACGCGCATGGGGTAGATCTCGAAACGGTTCATCCCGGCGATGACGGAAGGATCGTTCTCGAACACCTGGCGGGCCTCGGCTTCGTCGGCGACTTCGAGAATGCCCACACCGAAGGCGCCATCAGGGGCTGCGACGGGCCCGAACATCAGTAGCTTGCCGGCCTCAAACTGCTGCTGACAATAAGCCCCGTGCTGTGCCATCAGGGCCCGTTCCGGTTCGGTGATATCGCTGGCAAACGTGGGACGTGGCGCAATCAGCTTGGCATAGAAATGTTGCTTGCTCATGGCCAGAGATGATAACCCACGCACGCGGCACGGCGTAGGCGTTTACTTGCAAGCGACGGCTGCGCGTGTGGCTGGAGAATTCTTTAGCGCCGCCCCGAATTGTAACGCCTGTTCTTCACCGCGCAGCACGCGGAGCGCGCCTTCGGCCAGCGCCTGCAGTTCATCCTCGCCGGGATAGAGAACGACGGGAGCGATCCACTGAATGTGCGCGTTCAGCACAGCGACCAAGCGCTCGGAATGGGCCATCCCGCCGGTGAGCAGGATTGCGTTTACGCGTCCGCAGAGCGCGGCTGCCATGGCTCCGATTTCTTTCGCGATCTGATAGGCCATGGCGGCGAACACGGTTGCTGCGTGCTCGTCGCCGGAGTTAATGCGGCGTTCGACTTCGCACAGGTCTTTGGTTCCCAGGTACGACTGAAGGCCTCCGTCGCGCACCAGTAGGGTTTCGATCTGCTGCTTGGTGTGCTTGCCGGAGAAACAGAGATCCAGCAACTGCATGGCGGGTACGCCGCCGGCACGCTCGGTAGAGAAAGCGCCTTCTTCGCGCGAGTTGGTAGCGTCGATCATCCGGCCGCCGTCATGCGCCGAAACCGAGATGCCGCTGCCAAGGTGAGCGACGATCAGCCGCAACTCGTGGTAAGGCGTGCGTTGCTCGCGAGCGTAGCGCTTGGCCACCGCTTTTGAGTTAAGCGCATGCGAAAGTGATTGCCGCTCCAGCAGCGCCGTTCCCGACAGCCGCGCGATGGCGGGCCACTCGTCAACGCTCACCGGATCGACGACATAGGCACGCACTCCGGCTTTGGCGGCAAGCGCCTGCGCCAGATAGGCGCCGAGGTTGGAAGCATGCTCGCCCCGGCGGGCAGTGCGGAGTTCGTCCAGCATCTCCGCCTTCACTTCGTACGTTCCGCTGGCTAATGGCGGTAGCAGTCCGCCGCGTCCGACTACAGCGTGGAACTCGTCGATGCTTACGCCCGCGCCTTCCAACTCCGCTTCGATCTGGGCTGAGCGAAACTCTTGCTGGTCGAGGATGGGTCGATTGCGGAATGTTGCCAGGTCGCCGTCCGTGTGGCGAAGGTTGCAGGTCAAAACCGGATGTTCGTTGCTAAACACTGCAACTTTGGTTGAGGTTGAGCCAGGATTGATGGCGAGCACGCGAAATTCAGCGGCGGGCAAAGAGCACCCCCAGCGCAATGGAATTCACCTTGTCGTCGACGCTTTCGACGCGTGAGGGGATGAGGATGGGCACCTTCGCTCCCACCACCACGTGGGCACACTGCGAGCCGCCGAGATATTT
This sequence comes from uncultured Acidobacteriaceae bacterium, assembly GCA_963771535.1. Taxonomy (GTDB): domain Bacteria; phylum Acidobacteriota; class Terriglobia; order Terriglobales; family Acidobacteriaceae; genus CAVVDY01. The sequence continues at coordinate 19,265 of CAVYTK010000004.1, forward strand.
GACGGCCTTGCCGAGCAGATTGCCGGACTCGATATTGGGGACGACCATGCAATCCGCGTGACCCGCGACAGGGTGTGCGATGCCCTTCATCCGTGCTGCCGATTCGAGCAGCGCGCAGTCGAGCGCCAGCGGGCCAAACAAGTCAACCTCGCCGAATTCGCCAGCCTCTGCCATCCGGGTAAGGTGCAGCGCATCTTCGGTCGACGGCAGGGATGCGCTCACCGCTTCGGTCGCGCTCATGATCGCCATCTTCGGGCGGACGTGACCCAGGCAGCGCATGACCTCGATGGCATTCCGACGATCTGCTGCTTCTGCTCGAGCGTCGGCAGAACGTTGAGGCCGCCGTCGGTGATGCCGACCAGTCGGGTGTCGCCAGCCAGAGTGTCCTCATACAGCAACACGTCGCTAAGCAGGCGGCCGGTGCGCAGTCCGGTGTTCTTGTTGAGCACCGCGTGCAGCAGCTCGTCGGTGCGCAGGTGGCCTTTCAGCAGGACTTCGACGTAGCCCTCGCGCGCCAGTTGCACCGCGTCCGCAGCGGGATCGGCGGTGTCAACCAACTCCGCCGTGGAGAGCAGATCGTCCAGCCCCAGCTCCTCAGCTTTGGCGCGGATGTTGTGGGCATGTCCCAGCAGCACAGGAAGGGCGATGCCGAGTTGCAGGGCGCGATCGGCTGCCGTGAGCGCAACCTCATCATCGGCGACCACAACGGCGACGCGGCGCGGGCCGAGCGCGCGGGCCCGGTCGCGAAGTGCCGTGAAGGTGGAAATCAGTTGCGTCTCGATTGCCGTGGGCATGATGGATATCGTCTGCTATCGGGCAAGGAGTTTGCAGTGTCGTGCGTCACAGTGCTCGCAGCCATGTCGGTAATGGCGCGGCTTGCAGTGCGATTTTCCATGCCGCTGCAAGCCGCTCCGTGCTATCTTTCGGCAGCGCACAATTGAGCGTGCGCCTCCTTCAAGGGAGAATGCCAGCGGAGAGAACCATATGTCTCTTCAATATGTGAACCCGGAGTATGTGGAACCGACAAATTTTGATTTCGTGCCTGGCGTGATGTTCGGTAGAGGTGGTGGCAACCAGAAGCCGGGCAGAGGCGGCGGAAACCAGATACCCGGAACGGGTGCGGCTAAACCGGGCTTCAAGGCAACCAAGAAGACCCCGAAGAAAGCCGCTAAGAAAGCTACAAAGAAGGCGGCGAAAAAGACTGCCACAAAGAAAAAGAAGTAGCTTCTCGGTTTCGAACAGGTAGGTTTGATGGACTCCCAGGCGACGGAAAACGTCGCCTTCGTTTTTGCCCGCGAGTGACCGACCTCACAGAATTGCGCTGTGCGGCTGCTCTACACTGCGGGGTCATGCTGAACGAAAAACAATTTCGGGAACGGGCGACGCGCGAGATGCGCGAAGTGGGTAAACAGGTGCAAGCCATGGCTACGGACCGCGAGCTTTATCGCCGGCTCGATACCGAGGAGTTGCAGTCGAATCCGGAGGTGCCCGCCAAGGGCAGCGCCTTCCTTGAACTGGTCCGCGGATGTTATGCCGACGCCACCACCATGCGCCTGCGGCGACTGCTGGCGCCGGAAGCCAACCTCTCGCTTCGCCGCGTCATTGTGCAGCTTGCGGACTATCCCGACCTGCTGCACCAGAAGGTCAACACCCGCGAACTGGCCGACGACGCCGCGGAGCTCGACAAAACGGCGGCGTATTTGAAGCAGGAAGTTGAGCCCCATTTCCTTCCTCACGAGCGGACACCGGGGGCGCTGGCGCCGGCCTTACGCCGGCTCGATGGCGCGCTCGACCTTGTGAGCGGGCTGCTGAAGAAGTATTACTGGGTGGTATGCGACGGACATCTGGACCTGGAAGCGAAGCTGAGCGGGGATGCGGTCACGAGATTTCCGAATTGATTTTGGCCGTGATCGGGGCTTGGGTTAGTCGGCTGTCATCCTGAGCGAGGAGCGTAGCGACGAGTCGAAGGACCGCTACTGTTCACCGAATGGCGTCTCGCAGCTATCACGTCTACATTCTCGGAAGCCTGTCGGGAACGCTGTATGTGGGCGTTACGAGTAACCTTCGCAACCGGATATGGCAGCACAAGAATCATACCTATGGTGGTTTCAGTGCCACTTATAACGTAGACAGGTTGCTGTATTGCGAGCAGTACAGCTATTCGGAACATGCGATTGCACGCGAGAAGCAACTTAAGGGATGGCGCCGCGAAAAGAAGATTGCCCTGATAACGAAAGAAAATCCCAAGTGGGAAGACTTGAGCAGGGAATGGTTCGCTCATGATCCCCTCCGTATTCGGGCGCAGAGACTCTCCCGGGCGGTAGCGGTCCTTCGACTCGTCGCTACGCTCCTCGCTCAGGATGACAATTAGAATTTGCTCTGCGTCTCCCCTCACCAAACCCGGCACACCTTGTCGCTGGGCTTCACCATGGCAGATCCCGGTTTGCAACCAAAAGCCGGGGCGAACTCGGGCACATTTACCACCACGCCGTTGATGCGATATTTTGCCGGTGAGTGCGGATCGGTGATTGCCTTGACCCGCAGGTCTTCGGGGCGGTCGTTCTCACACGCCCACTGGGCGAAGCCTACGAAGAAGCGCTGCTCGGGAGTGAGGTCGGCAATCGGGTGCAGCGCTTCGCCCTTGGTCGCGTCTTTCCAGGCGACATACGCCAGGATGGTCCCGCCGAGATCAGCAACGTCTTCGCCTTCGGTGAGCTTCGAGTTGATGTGGACGTCGTCAACCACGACATATTGCGCGTACTGATCGACCACACAATCGGCACGCTTGGTGAACTCCTCGGCGTCCTTCTTGGTCCACCAGTCTTTCAGATTGCCCTTGGCGTCGTACTGGCGTCCTTCGTCGTCGAAGCCGTGCGTCAGTTCGTGGCCGATCGTCGAACCGGTGTCGCCGTAGTTGGGCGCGGCATCCATCTTCGGGTCGTAGAGCGGCGGCTGCAACACGCCGGCAGGGAAGTTGATGTCGTTCATCTGCGGGTTGTAGTAGGCGTTGACGGTCGGCGGAGTCATGTCCCACTCGTTGCGGTCCACCGGCTTGCCGACCTTGTTGAACTGGCGATGAGTTTCGAATTCGGTGGCGCGCAGGCTGTTGCCGTAGAAATCGTCGGGCACGATGTTCACGCTGCTGTAGTCGCGCCACTTGTCGGGATATCCGACTTTGTTGCGAATGGCATGCAGCTTGACCAGCGCCTGCTGCTTGGTTGCGGGACTCATCCAGTCGAGTTGCTGAATGCGCTGCGCCATGGCGTCTTCGATCTGCCGGGTCATGTCGAGCGCTGCTTCCTTGGTCTGGGGAGAAAACGTCTTGCGCACGTAAACCTGACCCAGCGCCTCGCCCAGTTCGTCGTCCACATACTGCACGCATCGTTTCCAGCGGGGCTGAAGTTCCTTGGCCCCGCGCAGGTATTGTCGGTAGAAGGCGAAGTTCTCGTTCACGAACGGCGACGAGAGATAGGGCGCATCCGAGTTAGCCACGTGGAAGCGCAGGTAGTTTTGCCAGTCCTGGAGCGATGCCGACTTCAATTGGCTGTTCACTTCCTCAAAGAATGCCGGCCACCCAACATTGGCGACACCAACCTTGGGAACCTGCACCGCCGCCATGAATGTTGCCCAGTCGAAGGCAGGGGCGATTTTGTTGAGATCGGCGGGCGGCATCAAGTGCTTCTGCTTATAGGGATCGCGGCGCTCAACGCGGGTGAGGGAAGCCTTCGCCAGCCCCGTTTCCATGCGCATGACGGTGGCAGCGTTCTGCTTCGCGGCGTCGGGCGAATCGCCGAGCAGTTCGAAGACCTTCTGCACATGTTGCAGATAGCGCTCGCGGGTCTCTTTGGATTTGGCGTCATCCTTCAGGTAGTAGTCGCGGTCGGGAAGTCCAAGGCCTCCCTGGGCAAAGCCGACGATCATGGAATCGGAGTTGTCCGGGTCCTGCTCGGGGCCGGCCTCGAAGAGTGCGCCCACTCCCGAGAGTTGCAGCTTGGCGACCAGGGGCGCCAGTTCGTTCATGTTCTTCAGATTGGCAATGGCCTGTAGGTCGGGCTGCAGCGGTTTCGCGCCCAGGCTCTCAACCTTCGCCTCGTCCATGCACGCCGAGTAGTAGTCGCCGATCTTCTGGGTCACGGCGTCGCGATTCTTCTCCGCGGCAGCCTCCTCCAGAATGCCGCGCAGGTAGGCCAGGTTGTCTTGGTAGACCTTGCTGTAGACGGCCCACGAAGTCTGGTCGGCGGGGATGGGGTTGTTCTTCATCCAGCCGCCGCAGGAATAGGTATAGAAGTCGGTGCATGGGTCAACGCTGCGGTCCATGTCCGCCAAGTTGAGGCTGGGTGAATACGGCAGTGTTGGTTCGGCGGGCTTGGTTGCGCTTTGCTGGGCGAAGGAAAGCAGCGAGATCAATAATCAGAGCGAAAGAGAGAAGAGGGGTCCGCAAAGTGAAGCCTCCGAAAGCAAACCGAAGAGCATAGCAGAGCGCGGCCCCTAAGATGTAATCTTGAGACGGACGCGACCGATTTTGCCTGCCACCTGTTGCAAAATGGGACGAGCAACACGGTTGGGGAATAAGTGTTACTAGAAGTAGCGGTCCGCCGGCGTCCCTCCTGAATCGCGTGTGGGACGGCAACGCGGCGGCTGTAGTAGGTTGACTTGCGGGCATCTAATGATGCGACGGCGAGTGAAAGGAGCCTACGATGAAATCGCAGCGGCTTGAAATGATCCTCGCATTGCTGCTGCTGTTCGCGGGCTGCCTGACGGCGGCGGCGCAAGACACACCCTTCAATGCCAGCGCTACATCTCCGCCCGCCGCAGAGGGCAGGAATGATACTGATCCTCCCGGCCGCGTGGCACGCATTCAGTACGTCAGCGGTGAAGTCTCCATCCAGCCCGGCGGCGTGAACGACTGGATTGCGGCTGACCTGAACCGGCCTCTGACAACGTCAGACCGGGTGTGGACCGACGCGGATTCCAAGGCCGAGCTGAATGTGGGCGGCGCGTATATCCGAATGAACTCCGAGAGCAGCCTGACGCTGACCAACGTCAGCAACAACACCGTGCAGCTTGAATTCGACCAGGGCACGCTGGAGCTGACGGTGCGCTACCTCGGCGGCGGACAGATCTACGAAGTCGATACTCCGAACCTGGCGTTTACGGTGATGAAGCCGGGCGTCTACCGCTTCGATGTGTTTCCCGGCGAAGACCAGACGTGGGTAACGGTGCGCCAGGGATATGGCGAAGCCACGGGCAGCGGTAATGCGGTGAAGATCAAGGCCGGGCACCAGGTGCGGTTCAGCGGCGGCAATTCTCTGCAGCACGTGGCCGAACGCGGCTCCCGCGCCCGATGGTTTCGACGACTGGGCAAGCGTGCGCGATCAGCGGCTCGACAGCTCGGTGTCGGCGCAATACGTTTCTCCCGGGGTCATCGGTTACCAGGACCTCGACACATACGGCACCTGGCAAACAGTTGCGCCCTACGGGCCAGTGTGGGTGCCGACCAGCGTTCCCGTAGGATGGGCGCCGTATCGCTTCGGGCGCTGGGTGTGGATCGCTCCCTGGGGCTGGACGTGGGTTGACAACGCGGCCTGGGGCTTCGCTCCATTTCACTACGGCCGCTGGGTCAATACCGGCGGATATTGGGGATGGGCTCCGGGACCGTATCGCTACTGGACGCCATATTATGCGCCGGCGCTGGTCGGGTGGTTTGGCGGACCGGGCTTTGGAATTGGCTTCGGCTTCGGTGGCGGCTGGGGAGGGGTTAACTTCGGGTGGTTCCCGCTGGGATGGGGTGAGCCGTTCTATCCGTGGTATCGCGGCTGGTATGGACGCGGGCTGAGCTCGGGGTACGTCCGCAATGTGAACGTGACGAATACTTACATCACAACGTCACGAATATCACGAACAACTACTACCACAACCAGATTACGAATACGCACTACGCTAACCGCAACATCAATGGAGCGGTTACGGCAGCGCCGCAGTCGGCCTTCGCGCGGAGTGAGGCTATCAACCGCGTGGGTGTCACCGTGCCCCGCTCGGCGCTCATGCATGCGCCGATGATGGCCGGTGTCAACGCAACGCCGACGCGGGCAGCCGTGCTGGGCGGACAAGAGGCTGGTAGAAATGTGGCGCCGCCGAACGAGGCGTTCAGCCGTAGCGTGGTGACACACGCGATGCCGCCGCGGGTTCCGCAGACAATGCAATCGTTCAATGCTCCGCGACGGATGAGAGGCCGCGATCCCGTCTGCGAGTTTTGCCGGCCGTGCACGGGGCGGGCGCGATGGCGGCTAGCACTTCTGGGTATCATGTGGCGCGGCCATCCGTGGTCGGTGGCGAGAGCGGCAATGTCGCCGGAGGTCGCGGTGCTGCGACTGAGCCGGTGTGGCAGCCCCGCGGAGCGCGAAGCCGTATGTGCCGCGTCCGCCTGCGAACTACACCTATCATGCGGTGCCACCGGCCAATTCGGAAGCCGCGCGAGGCTATTCTGGCGCGCCCGGCTATAACGCGCACGGATCGTATGGTGCAGCGCAGGGCTACGCATCTGCACCCCACGGCTACGCGTCTGCACCCCAGGGCTACGCATCTGCACCCCAGGGCTACGCTCTGCCCGGATACCACGCGACTCCGGGTGACGAGCTTTGTCGGACACGGGACGACACCGTATGTGCCGCATTACTCGGCTCCGGCGGCTGGTGGTGCGGGCGCAACACATTACGGGGCGCCAAGCGGTGGAGGCTACAGCTCAGGAGCGTCGCACGCCATGCATTCCGGCGGCGGCCACAGCCGCTAGTCGAGGTCAATCGCAATCAACCCAGGCGGCCATCATTGGTCGCCTGTTTCGTCTGACGTGCAGCGATGGGAAGCTTCGCTCTGCTCTATAACCCTCTGCCTCTATAATCAAAGTGTGACTCAGCCGAATGTCCGAAAGCTTGCCGAGGCCAATTTCCCTACGCGTTGGGGACAGTTCCGCATCTATGGCTTCGAAGGCGAGTTTCCGCCGGCGGCGAATGGCGACGTCGGCGATTCCGCGCGAACCGGAAAGATTGAACACCGCAAAGAGAGTGCGGTCGCGCTGGTGATGGGCGACATTCATAGCACGCCGCCGCTGGTGCGCATTCATTCGCAGTGTTTGACCGGAGACGTCTTCGGCTCCATGCGCTGCGACTGCCGCCAGCAACTCGAGCTGGCCATGCAGATGATCTCCGACGAAGGCGCGGGCATCCTGCTGTATGAGCAGCAGGAAGGCCGCGGCATCGGGCTGATGGCGAAGCTGCAGGCATACGAGTTGCAGGACCGCGGCTTCGACACCATCGAGGCCAACGAGGAACTGGGATTCGATGCCGATTACCGGCAGTACGCCTTGCCCGCCGAAGCGCTGAAACAGCTTGGGGTGCGCGAGGTGCGGCTGATCTCAAACAATCCCGACAAAGTCGCGGCGCTGGAAAATGCCGGAATCAAAGTAGTGGAACGCGTGTCAGCCGAGGTCGTGCCCTACGAACACTCGGAAAACTACCTGCGGACAAAGAAAGAGAAGATGGGGCACTTGTTTACGGGGTGGTAGGAGTGCGTCCGCCTGGTAGGAGCGCCCGGTAGCATCGATCTGTGCATCGAAGCCGCTATCCCATTACATTTGTCATCACGAGCGAAGCGAGGGATCTGCTCTTATTCGCGCATTCCGCAATGCGCCTTCTGCAACGCCTCTTTATTCTTCACCGGCAGACTCTCAATCGCGGCGCTCGCTAATGCCACGTACACATCGCGCGCTTGTGGCGTGCGCTTCAGTGCGGCCAGATGCTTGCGCACGGTTTTCACGTCACCGCGAACCAGCGGGCCGCTGAAGGCGCTGGCGGCGTCGGCGCGCAGATAGTTGTTGAGGGTTTCCGCCAGCAGCGGTTGCATCATCTCTTTTGCTTTTTCCGGCGGTATTCCCGCGGCCTCGGCGACCTGCTCCATCGCGCTCATCAACGCGATCACCAGCGGCGAGGCGAACGCGCCGAAAGCGTGGTAGAGAACCTTGCTGCGGCGCTCGATCTCGAATGGGCGGCCGCCAAGATCGCTAGCAATCTGGGTGGCCGCGCGCACCGCTGCGTCGTCTCCTTCGATGGCGAACGACACCCCGCGCCACGAAGGCTTCTTCCCAGCGACGAAAGTCATGAGCGGATGGACGGAAGCGACTGCCGCGCCCTTTTCCCACAGTGGCGCGAGTTCTTCGCTGGTGAGGGCTCCGCTGGAATGAAAGACGATCTTGCCCTTCCATTTCTGCGTTGCAGCCAGTTGGCCAGCGACTTCGGCGATGACGTCATCAGGAACAGTCAGCCAGACGATGTCGGTGTCGGGCGGACTGCTCGACCAGATCACGAGCAGTTCAGCTTTCACGCGCTTGGCTAGCGCCTTCGCGCGAGTAATCTTTGTAGTCGAGCGCCGAACAATGGCTGTCGATCGGGTATCCCGCACGGTACAGCTCAACCGCCAGCGCCGAGCCGAGATTGCCGGGTCCGACGATAGAGATGCTGGGCTTGGATGTGGGCTTTTTCGCCACGCGGCGAGGATAGCAGCATTGTGCCGCCGGCTGAAGCCGGCTCGGATAAACGAATGGGCCGCTCACCCCGTCCTGAAGGACGGGGCTTTCACCTTTCGCCTCCTTCGGAGGCTGGCGTCGACGAGGCTCGAACACGCTGGTCTGCGCGACCGCTTTTGCTGGGTCGGGCATGCTGCTGAACGAGCACAAAACAGCAGCCGAAGGCTGCGACAGGTGAGAGCCCCGCCGTTTACGGCGGGGTAGGTTCGCGATTCGACGCAGAGTGCCGTAGCCACGACAGGTATCAGCGCCGTAACATATTCTTCGCGATGAAGAAGACGTTGGCGGGCGCTCGGCCAGGCGGCGCATGAAGTACGGATACCACTCCGTCCCAAACGGGATGTAGACGCGCAGACCGTAGCCTTCGCGCACCAGTTGCTCCTGCAAATCGCGGCGCACGCCGTACAGCATCTGGAATTCGTACTCCGTGGGCGGGATTTTTTCGGTGGTCGCGAACTGCTTCATGGTGGCAATGATCTTTTCGTCGTGCGTCGCCAGCCCGTGATAGATGCCGCTCTTCAGAAGCGTTTTCGCCAGCTTCACGTAATTGGCATCAACGTCTTCTTTCTTGGGGAACGCCAAGTCGGGCGGCTCGTTGTAAGCGCCCTTGCACAGGCGAATGCGAATGCCGTCGGCGAGCAGCGTCTTCACGTCGTTTTCGCTGCGGTACAGGTACGACTGAATAACAGTGCCGACCTTTTTGTCGTGTCCGGGCTCGCGATGCAGGCCGCGCACGAAGTCCAGCGTCTTCGTCGTGTAGGGCGTGCCTTCCATGTCCACGCGTACGAAGTTGTTGATATCGACCGCGTGATTGACCAGCTGCGTTACCAGGCGAAACGCCAGCTCGGGATCAACATCAAGTCCCATGTGTGTCAGCTTAAGGCTGATGTTGGCGTTGAGCTTGCGTGAGGCGATCTCGTCGAGCATGCGGTGATAGAGCTCGGCGCTCTCGTTCGCCTCGTGCGCATTGGTAACGTTTTCGCCCAGGTTGTCGATGCTGACCGAGGCGCCGGAGGCGTTGACCTCTTCGGCGGCGCGAATCACGTCGGGCAGCTGCGTTCCGGCAACAAAGCGGCTGGAAAAGCGCAGGCCTACCGGTGAGTTTTCAGCGAAGTGGCGGAGGGGTTTGTTGTTGGAGAGTCCGATGAAAAGCTCTCTCAGCATGTGGGCCTCAGCGGCGGCAGAAGAGAAGAAGACGAGATCATAGTTGGCTCAATCGGCGAGTACACCATTACTGATGGTTGTAACGCTCGCCAAGTTCGAAGGCTAGGACGCGCGTCACAAGTTCAGGGTGCATCGGCCAAACGGATGATGATAAATGGCGACGAGGTAGTGGACAAACCGGGTCGGCCTGAGAGGATGTCATCCTGAGCGAGGAGCGCAGCGAGGAGTCGAAGGACCGCTATTCGACCTGCACTTTTCCGGTGTAGGGGTCCTTCGACTCCGCAGCGCAAAATCAGCGCTGCTGCGCTCAGGATGACAAGGGTTTCGATACGATGAGTACATGTCTTCCATGAAGCGCGTGCTCGTCGCCACCTCCAACCCCGGAAAAATCCGCGACCTGATCGGAGCGGCGGCTGCCCACCAGATCGAAATCGCCATCCTGCCGGGATTTTCCGAGCTTCCGTCCGTCATCGAAGACGGGTTGACCTTTGAAGCCAACGCGAAGAAGAAAGCCGAGCACTACAGCAAACACGCCGAGGGCGAATTGGTGATCGCCGATGATTCCGGGCTGGAAGTCGATGCGCTGCGCGGCGCACCCGGCGTTCGCTCGGCCCGATTCGCGGCTGATGAAACCGGCGCTCCCGAAGACGCCCCTAACTCTGACGACGAGGCCAACAATGCGCGCCTGCTACGCGAGCTGGCGGGGGTTCCCGACGAATTCCGCACGGCGCGCTTCGTCTGCGTGATCGCCGTCGCGCGCAACGGCCATACCCTGGCCACGTTTCATGGCAAGGCCGAGGGCATCATCCTGCATCAGCCGCGGGGAGACAACGGATTTGGCTACGATCCGCTGTTCTTCTTTCCCCTGATCCAAAAGACCTTCGCCGAGATCTCCGCCGAGGAAAAAGCCCAGTACAGCCATCGCGGCGCGGCCTTCCGGCAGTTTCTCGACTGGGCGGATCACCTGCGCGATCAACATCCTCACAACATGGTGTGACGAAGATCACCAACGGGTCGCCATCCTCATCAGCTACTCTGAAATGTCCCGTACAGATTTAGACAGTTCGCGCCTGCGCTTTCGCCAAGTTCAAAGAGCCTTCGCAGTTTCCTTGACTTGCGCTGTTAGCGAATTTGATAATCAAAGGTTCGCGCAACATTCCTGCGAATCATAAGGAGTCGGCGTCGTGGCCTCAACCGCCAGTCCTATCGAATCCAGCTCGGCAACGGTTCATAAAGGTGTGGCTTCGCTCAGAGCGGGCCAGGGTTCTTCTTTCGTTCTTCGCCGGCTGCACTCGCTTAGCGGAATCGTCCCCATCGGCGCATTCCTCATCGAGCACTTCATCTCCAACTCCGAATCGATGAACGGGGTGCAGGCCTACAACGAGCAGGTGAAGTTTCTTACCAGCCTGCCGTTCGTGCATGTGCTGGAGTGGGTATTCATCTTTCTCCCGCTGCTTTATCACGCGCTGTACGGGCTCTACATCTGGTATCGCGGCGAGTCGAACGTAGGCGATTATCCCTGGACCGGCAACTGGCTGTATACCTCACAGCGCTGGACGGGCCTGATCGCGATGATCTATATCACCTACCACTTGATCGACATGCGCTTCACCGGCGTGCACCTGATGGGCGGCGGGTACGTCCATGCGTTCTCCAAGGTGTATTTCGAATTCCAGCACCCGTGGGTGGTGGCGTTCTACGTAGTCGGTATCGTGGCCGCATCCTGGCACTTCTCGTATGGACTCTGGCTGTTTGCCGCGAAGTGGGGTTTTACTGTGGGTGAACAAGCACGGCGCAAATTTGGCTATGTGTGCCTGGCGCTCTGCATCGCCCTGGTGGGCGCAGGACTCTATTCGATTACGGGCTTTGTTCGGGTCCCGGCGGACCAGGTGCCGGCGATCGAGCAGGATTGAAGAAGTTGTCAGTGGCCGGTTGGCGGTTGTCAGACGGAAGTTTGAAGTTGCGGGTTTGAAGATTGTTTGCGGCGGGGAAGAACAGCAGATCCCTCGCTTCGCTCGTGATGACAAGACGTAGCAGGGCTTCGGCACCGTTGAACGCTGAGCTGCTCGTGACGAAGTCGAACGGTGTCCTGATACAAAGCAACTGGCGCGCGCCTTCGCTAATTGCTAATTGCTAATTACTAGTTACTTAATATGGCTAATCCTAAGATCATCGTTGTCGGTGGCGGACTGGCAGGACTGGCGGCCACTATCAAGATCGCGGAGATGGGCGGTCACGTCGACCTGTTCTCCATCGTTCCGGTCAAGCGGTCTCACTCGGTATGCGCGCAGGGCGGCATCAACGCAGCCAAGAACCTGAAGGGTGAAGGCGACTCCACCTGGCAGCACTTCGACGACACCATTTATGGCGGCGACTTCTTAGCGAACCAGCCGCCGGTGAAGACCATGTGCGATATGGCGCCAGGTGTGATCGATCTGCTCGACCGCATGGGCGTTCCCTTCAACCGCACGCCGGAAGGGCAACCTCGACTTCCGACGCTTCGGCGGCACGCTTGTATAACCGCACCGCGTTTGCCGGCGCCACCACCGGGCAGCAGCTTTTGTATGCGCTCGACGAGCAGGTGCGCCGCTACGAGTCCGAAGGCAAGGTCACCAAGTACGAAGGCTGGGAATTTCTCTCCGCGGTGCTCGACGGCCAGCGCGTTTGCCACGGCATCTGCGCCATGGACCTGCGCACCATGCAGGTGGTGACGTTTCCGGCGGACGCCGTCATCGTCGCGACCGGCGGTATCGGCGCGATCTTCGGCAAGTCGACCAACTCGGTGGTCTGCACCGGTTCGGCGCAGTCGGCGCTGTATCAGCAGGGAGCGTTTTACGCCAACGGCGAATTCATCCAGGTACATCCGACGTCGATCCCGGGCGAAGACAAACTGCGCCTGATGTCGGAGTCGGCGCGCGGTGAAGGCGGCCGCGTGTGGGTTCCGAAAACAGCCGGCGACAAGCGCGATCCCATGAGCATTCCGGAGAACGAGCGCTGGTACTTCCTGGAAGAGTGGTATCCCAAGTACGGCAACCTGGTGCCGCGCGACGTCGCGACCCGAGCCATCCACAAAGTTGTTTACGAGCACGGGCTGGGCATCGATGGCCAGCCGATGGTCTACCTCGACCTGACCCACATCGATCGCAAGATTCTCGACCGCAAGCTGGAAGGCATCCTGGAGATCTACGAGAAGTTTGTCGGCGATGACCCGCGCGACACACCGATGAAGATTTTCCCCGGCATGCACTACACCATGGGCGGGCTGTGGGTTGATTTCAATCAGCGCACCAACATCGAAGGCCTGTACGCCTGCGGTGAAGCCGACTACTCCATTCACGGCGCAAACCGCCTGGGCGCCAATTCCCTGATGTCGTGCATTACCGGCGGATTTACTGCCGGGCCTGAGGCGATGCAGTACGCGCGCAACGCGCATAAGAGCGGGCACAATGAGCCGCACAACATCTACGAGTCGGAGAAGAAGCGCCAGGAAGAGATTAATCAGCGGCTGATCTCGAATGACGGTACCGAGAATCCGTTCCAGTTGTGGCGCGAGATGGGCAACATCATGACCGAGAACGTGTCGGTCATCCGCTACAACAACAAGATCAAAGAGACCGACGCCAAGCTGGTCGAAATGCTGGAGCGCTATCGCCACGTAAATCTGAGCGACCGCAGCATGTGGGCGAATACCTCGTTCATCTTCGCGCGGCAGCTCTACAACATGCTGCAGTTGGCACGCGTCATAGCGCAGGGCGCGGAGATGCGCAATGAGTCGCGCGGCGCGCACTATAAGCCGGACTTCCCCGAGCGCGACGATGCCAACTGGCTCAAGACGACGAAGGCATACTTTGCCGCCGATGCCGACGAGCCGCGTTTTGAGTTCGAGGCAGTGGATACATCGCTGATTACGCCGCGTCCGAGAAGGTACGACGCAGCGACGTAAGGGTAGAGGGACGCAGACCATAAGGCAGACCATAAGGAAGATAGGCGTCAGGGCACGACCTTGGTCGTGCCGAAACGGCGCCGACTACGGAAGGGCTTTAGTCCTGCGGACTTTGACAGGTGTAATTGCGAGCGCTTGATTGAGCGCGAGAGGTTGGCTGCGGTTCGCGAAAAGCAGGTCCCTCGGGGCTAAGGCCCCCTCGGGATGACAAGAAATTGAACGCATCGGCACGACTGAAGTCGTGCCCTGACACAAAGCAGCTCAGGGCGTTTTAACTAGCTGCTAGTTGCTAATTGCTAGTTACTTTTCATTATGGCTACTAACGGCAAAACTATCGTTATCAAGATCAAGCGTCAGGACAACGCTGACTCCAAGCCCTATTGGGAGGAGTTTGAGCTGCCCTACAAGCGCAATATGAATGTCACCTCGTCGCTGATGGACATCGCTGCCAATCCAGTGACGCGCGACGGCAAGAAGACCGCGCCGGTGACCTATGATTCCAACTGCCTGGAAGAGGTCTGCGGCTCTTGCGCCATGCTGATTAACGGCCGCGCGCGCATGGCCTGTTCCGCCTTGATCGACAACCTGGAACAGCCGGTGACGCTGGAGCCATTCTCGAAGTTCCCGGTCATCCGCGATTTGTCGGTCGATCGCAGCGTGCTGTTTGAGAACCTGAAAAAGGTGAAGGCGTGGGTACCGGTCGACGGGACTTACGATCTCGGTCCCGGACCTCGGCAATCAGCCGCGATGCAGGAAGAGGCCTATCCGCTGTCGCGTTGCATTTCGTGCTGCTGCTGCATGGAAGCTTGTCCGCAGTTTAACGACAAGACCGGGTTCGTCGGCGCGGCAGCCATCTCGCAGGTACGCTTGTTTAACACCCATCCCACGGGACAGGCCTTGAAGGTGGATCGCCTGAAGGCATTGATGGGCGATGGCGGAATCCAGGAGTGCGGCTACGCGCAGAACTGCGTCGAAGTCTGCCCGAAAGATATTCCGCTGACCCGGTCGATCGCCGATGTCGGCGGACAAGTGATGTGGCAGGCGATCAAGGACTTCTTCAGGACCTAATTTTCGAGCACCAAATTACCAACAATCCGGAGCCCGAAGGGCGTGCGATGACAGCCCAGGATGGAGCGCAGCGAAATACTGGGTAATCGGCGGCCAAGAATCCTGAGTCCCTCGGGGAAAACGCAAAATTCGCGGTTAGAAAAACCGTGCCGTCGGCTGAAAGCCGACTCTCAGTTAATGGGACCATCCTACCCAGCGTTCCGCTTCGGTCCACGCTGGGCTATCATCACTCGTCCTCCGGGCTTCATTTACAATCCAACCGCACTTAAACTTCCGGGAGAATCTCCATTCTGATGCGAAGCCTAATTCGGGTTGTCGCCGTTGCCTGCACCCTCACTTCATTTTCTTTTGGTCAGGCGTCCGCGCCGGCTCATTCCACGGAAACGGCTCCGACGAAACAACCATCAGCTCACGGGGTCACGATGGGGCCGCAAGGCGTTGCCACCGGCTGGCGCGCCATTCACAGTTCCGCGCTTGTGATTGACACCCATGCCGACACGCCGGGCCGATTCGTTGACGAAAATTTCGATCTCTCGCAGGACGCCGGCAAGGGCTACATGGATTTCGCCAAGATCAAGGCCGGCAACCTGGGGGCGGAGTTCTGGTCCATCTGGGTCGATCCCAAGCTCTACAAGGGGCAGGAGATCAAGCGCGCGCTCGACATGATCGATTCCGTGTACGAGCAGGCGCGGCTGCATCCCGACAAGATGGTGATGGCCTACTCGACTCAGGACATCCTTGCTGCGCACCGCCAACATAAACTGGCGTCGCTGATGGGCGTTGAAGGCGGTCATGCGCTGCAGGGCGACATCCGCGTGCTGCGCGATTACTACAGGCTGGGCGTGCGCTACATGACGCTGACCTGGTCGAACACCAACGAACTTGGCGACTCCAGCGGAGACCTCGACGACAAAACGGTGCAGCACCACGACGGCATCACTGACTTCGGCCGGCAGGTGGTGCGCGAGATGAATCGCATGGGCATGATGGTCGACATCTCGCACGTGGCCGACCGGACGATGTATCAGGCCTTGGCCACCAGCCGCGCTCCGGTGATTGCCTCGCATTCATCTTCGCGCGCGTTGACCAATGCTCCGCGCAACATGACAGACGACATGCTGGTCGCGCTGGCCCGCAACGGCGGCGTGGCGCAGGTGAACTTCTACTGCGGATTCATTTCGCAGAAGTGGGTGGATACGTCGAAGAAGTTAAAGGAGGAGAAAGACCCGGATTACATGAAGGTGCAATCGCTCTTCATGGCAGAACACAATCCGCAGCAGATGCAAGAGCTCTACGCCGCCGAAGCCGCGCTGGAGAAGAAGCTGCCGCGTCCGCCGCTGAGCGATCTGATCGACCACATTGATCACATGGTGAAGGTCGCAGGCGTGGATCATGTTGGACTGGGCTCGGACTTCGATGGCATCGACTGTTCGCCGCAAGGCATTGACTCGGCGGCCGACCTGCCGAAGATTACCGAAGCGCTTTACCAGCGTGGATACAAAGCTGCCGACCTGCAGAAGATTCTTGGCGGCAACCTGATGCGCGTGTTTGCCGATGTGGAGAAAACGGCCAAGCAGATCCAGGCAGAGACGAACCAAGACAAGCGGAAAGAAGTGGCGCCGAGCGGGCAGTAGGATTGTTCACCACAGAGGCAGAGAGATTTGGGAGGCTCAAGGTTCGTATCAGGGCACGTCTTTAGACGTGCCGCCGGGAATTCGACCGTGGCCGGGCTTCAGCCCCTGACACGGTAGCCAGGGGCTAAAGCCCAGGATCAAAACGGATCGTTTCGGCACGGCTGAAGCCGTGCCCTGATACAAACCTGATTCAGGCGCCGGAGCCGGTTCATGTCTATGTGGCTATATTGATTCTCGCGGATAATATGGAGAGGAAGATCAGGACCACCTTATGCGCAAACTGTTTGTAGCTGCTCTACTGTTCTCAATTAGCGCCGTCGCGCAAACCTCCACGCCCGCGGTCGGCACGCACTCTCCCGACGCGGGCACCGTTCCCAACAAGGCGTCCACCATGACCGCGCCGGCACAGCCCACGGCAACCATCGAAACCAGCATGGGCGACATCCATTGCACGCTGTTTCCCGACAAGGCGCCCAAGACGGTGGCCAACTTCATCGGCCTGGCAACCGGCAAGAAAGAGTGGACGAATTCCAAGACCGGCAAGTTGGAGAAAGGCGTTCCGCTGTACGACGGAACCACCTTCCATCGCGTGATCCCGGACTTCATGATCCAAGGCGGCGACCCTGAGGGGACGGGCATGGGTGGACCCGGCTACAAGTTCAACGACGAACCCAACGACCTGAAATTCGATGTACCGGGACGGCTCGCGATGGCCAACGCCGGTCCCAACACCAACGGCTCGCAGTTCTTCATTACCGAGGCGGCGACACCCTGGCTCGATGGCAAGTACAACCTGTTTGGCGAGTGCCAGGACATCGATTTGGTGAAGAAGATCGCGCGGGTTCCCGCCGGTGGCGCGAACAAGCCGGTCACACCGGTGACGATCAAGCACATCGTGATCGTCGAGCCGCATCATGCGGCGGCCACGCACCCGACCGGCACCACGCACAAGAGCACCACCACGACCAAGCCGAAGACAACGCCGCCGCAGCAGTAGGCCATCACATGCCGGGGACGAGAGCGCTCTCACTGTGAGCCGCCTCATTATTGACGCGCGGTGGCTGTACACCGGCATGGGCGCTTACACCTTGCAACTGGTTCGCTGGCTGCACGAGTCAGGCGAGATTTCACCAACGCTCATCACGTTGCCGGAACATCGCGCCACTCTGGCCCCGTTCGGCTTCGAGATCGTGCTTTCCAAAGCGCGGCTGTACTCGGTGCGCGAGCAGGTCGATGTCGGCGCCGCTGCGCGTGGCTATGAAGTGCTGCACGTGCCTCACTACAACGCTCCTGTCCTGCGCCGCAAGACTCTGCTGGTCACCATCCACGATCTGAACCATCTGCTGGACGAGACTATGGCGCGCAGCCTGATGAGCCACGTCTACGCCAGGCCGATGTTGCAGCGAGTGGCGCAACGCGCCGATCACATTTTTACTGTCTCGGAATATTCCAAGAGCAGAATCGTCGAGCATCTCGGAGCTGATCCGGACAAGATCACCGTGACCCACAACGGAGTGCCGCCGCACATTTTTGCCGAGCCGCGCGGCGAATCCCGCGTGCGCATTAACCAGGCCTTCGGATTCAGCGGGCACTACTTGCTATTCGTCGGCAATCTCAAGCCGCACAAAAATGTTTCGGGATTGCTGAAGGCGTTTGCCATACTTCGGCAACGAGGCCTGATCGATCACCAGTTGCTGATCATCGGTGACGACCCCCACTGGCGGCCGGTGTTAACGCGCGAAGCGGTGCAGTTGAAACTCGGTAGCACGGTGGTATTTGCGGGCAAAGTGAGGGACGAACAGGTCCGGGCCGCCTACTCGGGCGCCGATCTCACGGTACTGCCTTCGTTCGAAGAGGGATTCGGATTGCCGGTCATCGAGGCGATGACTTGCGGAACTCCGGTGGCATGCTCGCATACCGCGTCATTACCCGAGGTCGTGGGCGATGCGGCGGAGTATTTTGTGCCGTCGGATGTCGAGTCGATCGCAGCCGCGATTGAAAACGTTGTGTTCTCCGACCAACGCTGGCAGGAGTTACAGACACTCGGATTTCAGCAAGCCGCCAAGTTCGATTGGCGCGGCTGCGCGAGGAGGCATATTCCCGTCTATCGAGAGTTCCTGACCGCGCAGTAGCCGCAAATGTTTCGATCCTGCGCCCTTCCAATCAGCACGCAAACTCTTCGGTACAATCGGCAGAGCAAGCGCCAGCCTTTTGCTGAGGAGCAGCCATGTTATTCAAAAAAAGCAGTTCGAAAAAATACACCAAGATTCCGGGCAGTGAGCGCACGCCAATGCGCGGTGCCAGCCCGTCAGGTGCACTCGACCCCAACGAACTCATGCACGTCAGCGTCGTCCTGCGATCGCGGACCGGAGGCAAGAAGCAGCCCAGCCTTGAAAAGCTCATCGCGAAGGGCGAGCGGCTCACCCGCGACGAGTACCAGGCGCGCTATGGCGCCGATCCAGCCGACGTGGCAAAGGTGGCGGCCTTCGCCAGCCAGCACGGTTTGACGGTTGCGCAAGTCAACACCGCAGCCCGCACCATGTTGCTCACCGGTCGCTGTTCCGACTTCGCCAGCGCATTCCAGGTTTCGCTGCAACGATATGACTATCCCGGCGGCAGCTATCGCGGGCGGACCGGAGCGGTGAACATTCCCGCAGACCTGTCTGACATTGTGGTATCTGTGCATGGGCTGGACAATCGTCCGCAGGCGCAAACGCATTTTCGGCTGAGCCGCGCTAACCCCGCGGCTACCTCGGTTTCGTACACCCCGCTGCAAATCGCTCAGGCCTACAGCTTCCCCCCGGGCGACGGTACCGGGCAGACCATCGGCATCATCGAACTCGGCGGCGGCTATATGCAGTCGGACCTGACGAGCTATTTCAGCGGTTTGAAAATACCAGTCCCTACGGTGATCGCGGTTTCCGTCGATGGCGCGCAGAACGCACCGACCGGCGATCCCAACGGGCCGGATACGGAAGTTGCTCTCGACATCGAAGTGGCCGGCGCAGTCGCTCCCGGCGCAACCATCGTGGTGTATTTCGCCCCCAACACTGACGCCGGTTTCCTCGACGCCATCAATGCCGCGGCCATGGACAACGTTCACAAGCCGTCGGTGATTTCCATCAGCTGGGGCGGCCCCGAGTCCACGTGGACCGCAGCCTCGCTGCAAAACTACAACAGCGCCCTGCAAGCCGCCGCGGCCGTGGGCGTCACGGTGTGCGTGGCGTGCGGCGATAACGGATCGAGCGACGGCGTGACCGATGGCAAGTACCACGTGGATTTTCCCGCTTCCAGTCCGTATTCGCTGGCCTGCGGCGGAACCTCGCTGAAGCTGAGCGGCAGCAATGTGTCGAGCGAAGTGGTGTGGAACGACGGCGCCAGCGGAGGCGCGACCGGTGGAGGCGTGAGCGATACCTTCCCGCTGCCTTCGTATCAGGCGAAGGCCAAGGTGCCGCCGTCGGCAAACAAGGGCAGCTTCAAGGGACGCGGCGTACCGGATATCAGCGGCGATGCCGATCCGGCAACCGGCTACCAGGTGACCGCCGATGGATCGAGCTTTTCGGTTGGCGGAACCAGCGCAGTGGCTCCGTTGTGGGCCGGCTTGATCGCTCTGCTCAACCAGGGTTTGGGAAAATCTACGGGATATCTCAACACGAATCTTTACCAGACGCTGGCCACCACCAAGGGCACCTTTCGCGATATCACGTCAGGTAACAACGGCCACTTCAAAGCGGCGGCCGGATGGGACCCGTGCACCGGTTGGGGTAGTCCGATGGGGACGGCAATCCAAACAACGCTGAAGCCGCTGTACAAGAAGAAAAAGTGAGAGAGTCTTCAAGCGAATGATGGACCCACAAAAGCCGGAGCAGCAATTTTCACGCGATGAGTTGCGCTATCGCATTGCCGATGCAATCAATGATCGGCTGAAGTCCATTCCTTTGCTGCACGCGACCGCCAAAGGGGCGGCCCACTGGCTACAACATCGTCGCGATGTGCGAGTCATCAAGGCCACGCAAAAGGCGGCCAGCGGGAGGGCCGCACCGGCAGCGCCCACCAGCAATCCGGCGAATGTGGGCGCAGTTCCGGTGCCTCCACTGGAAATGCGGCGCCTGGTAGGACCGACGGATCTTGCGCTCTACGACAATCCAAACGGCGCATGGATCTATCCCTACCTGGCGCCGGAAACATACCGCAGCTTCTTCGACTTCGGCTGCGGCTGTGGACGAGTAGCGCGCCAGCTGCTTTTTCAACGGCCACAGCCGGAGCTGTATGTAGGGATAGACCTGAACGCTCCGCTTATCGAATGGTGCAACGATCACCTGCATCCTGTCGCGCCGCAGTTCAGCTTCTACCACCACGATGTCTTCAATGTGGCGCTCAACCCGAGCCGCGACAAGCCGCTAACCGCACCGTTTCCTGCGCAGGATTCCCAGTTCACGCTGGTGAATGCCATCTCTGTTTTCACTCACCTGACGGAAAGGCAAGCCGAATATTATCTTCGTGAGTGCGCGCGCATACTGCTCCCGGACGGTGTGCTGCATGCATCGTGGTTCTTGTTCGACAAAGCCGACCACCCCATGATGGACGACAGCAGCAACGCGCTGTATGTGTCGTACACCGATCCCTCGGCGGCTGTGATCTTCGACCGCAAGTGGGTGCGCGACACGGCAAAGTCGCTGGGACTTACGATTTTCCAGGTAATCGCGCCCTCAATTCGCGGCTATCAGTGGCTGGTACTGATGACGCGGAGAAAAGATGTGGCGGAAATTGAGTTGCCGGAGGACACGGCAGCGCGCGGAATTGTGCCGCCGCGGGATTGATAGTTAGGTAGAGAGCCGTTCGATGCCTGCACAACCGGGCCCCCGAAACGAAAGCAGGTCCTTCGCTCCGCTCAGGATGACAGCGAAAGGAAACAACAATCAAAAGCCCCACCCCGGCAAAAGATGCCGGAATGGGGCACCCGAAGTTAGTTTTCAGTCACCGAAATCAATTCCAAGTCACCGAATTAATTCCGAGTCGCCAAATTAATTCTCAGTCGCCGACCGGAGTGGCCACTGCGACCGGCTGGTCTTGTTTCATGATCAGCCTGCGCAGGGCGGCCTTGTCGGGGTTGAGCAGTTCGTTGATACGCGCCGGGTTCACCGCCGCGACGATGATCAGGCCGGCTTCAGTGTTGACCTCTCCGAAGATGCCGAGCCGTTGCAGTTTCAGTGCCTGGTGCTCGTTGTCCTCTGTCGGACTCAGGTAATGCACCAGCGTGGTCTTGTAACGATGAATGAGGAACAGGTGCGCCAGCGTCATCAGGCGCTTCTTCCGCAAGCCATCGTCAAAGGTGTTCATGTCGCGGATGGACAGCAGCTTGTGTCCGCGGCGGTCGTGAACATCGGCGAAAATGACGTTGCCGGCTTTTTCCTTTTGCGCGTTGGTGATGCTGAGCTCGATGAAGTCTGAACCCGAAGCCACCGGACGCAACTTCGCTTTCCACCCGGTGGGAAGCCCATTGTGCTCGGCCCAAATCTTCAGCCAGTCTTCCAGCACCTTGGGTGGAACCTCGGTTGCCACCAGGTGCTGATGCTGCGTCGATCCTTTACCCATGGCCTTGGTGGTTGCCGTTCGTCCTGACGCAGCTAACAATGCGGCATCGAGGCGCGGGCCTCCGACCAGCGTCTGCGGAGTGCGATACGGCGACTCCACCAAACGCAGCTTACGTTGCAGGCGCGCCAGCGACAGCATGCCTTCCTTCTTCAGCGTGACCGCGAACTCCTCCGCTGCCAGGCCGTCGATCTGGTGGCCGCCATAGGTGATGAAGTTGAAGACGTAGCCCAGCTTGCCAAGTTCGGCGGGGAACTGCTTCATCTCGTCATCGCTCATGCCGGTGGTGTCCCAGTTGAACGACGGCGACAAATTGTAAGCCAGCATCTTGTCGGGGAAGACGGCATGGATGGCTTCAGCGAATTGCTTAGCCTCAGGCAGGTCGGCGGTTTTGGTTTCCATCCAAAGAATGTCGGCGAAGGGCGCAGCGGCGAGCGATTTGGCGACCGCGAACTCGAGCCCACCCTGCACCTGGTAATAGCCCTCAGGAGTCTTGGCGCGCTCGGCATCCCATTCGACCTCGACGCCCAAAGCCTCGGCCATTTGCCGCGCCTCATACCACGACAACCGCTTGGCATGGTCCAGCCATTGCTCGGGCGTGAGATCCAGCGACGCGCCTTCGCTGTTGCGGAAGGCGATCGCTTCGGCGGCAGCCTGGGCGTAGGTCCTCAACTTAGCGGCGTCCTGCCATGCGTCGAGGAACTGGCCGATCACCTTGTCGAGCAAGGTGTCGAGCACCATGTCGGGATTCTTCTTGTAGGTCGCGACGGCTTCGGCGATCAGCGGAACCAGTCCGGTGGTTTCGAGCCACGCGTCCGCTTCGTCGTACTCGGTCGTCGCCATGGCAAACATCATGTGGCCGCGGACCTCTTCCAATCCGGCCTCGTAGAACTTGCGATGCAAGGCGAGGAACACGGCCTTGTAAGTCGGCAAGTAGAGGTTGGTGACGCCGAGGATGAACGACTGGTCGCGTTCGTCGGCGCAGCCATCGAGCAGGTTGGCAGCCTCAGCGTCGGTGCGGGCGACGATGATTCCCGCAACCTGCATCACGTCAAGCTGGAAGCGCGCGGCATTGAGCCGCTGGATCTGCTCGTTCTCCGAGACCAGCACCTTGCCGCCCTGGTGTCCGCACTTCTTCACGCCGGGCTTCTGGTCTTCAATGTGATATCCCGGGACGCCTACTTCGACAAAGCGGCGAATCAGGTTGCGCACGTGGGCGTCGCCGCCGTGTCCGGTGTCGGCATCGGCGATGATGAACGGCCGAAAGTCGTGGACCGGGGTCGTGGCGCGCTGCTCGGGCGTCATGCGCGAACGCGCGAAGTGCTGATTTTTATCGGCGGTGATCAGCGCGCGCACGATGGCTGAAGCTTCATCCGGCACCTGGCTCAGCGGATAGCTGGCAAGATCGGCGCCCGGATCTTCGGTGATGCTACCTTTCGCCGAGGTCGCCCAGCCGCCGAGGTAGATTCCCTCAATGCCGATCTTCTTGATGACGACGGCCTGTCCGGGTGAGTAGGGGCCGAAGGTCGTGATCGACTTGCCCTGCGCAAACAACTCGCGCAGGCGGGCATAGAAGCCCTCGGCTGCATTGCGGGCTATAGGGTATTCGGCGCCTAGCGTGCCGCGCTGCTCAACCACCTGCCGCGGGGAGTACAACCGCACGATGCCTTTAAAGCGTGGGCTTTCGAACCACTCGGTCATTTGCTGTATGCGCTGTTCGGATGTGTCCATAACTGGTCTCCTGTCGCGGCGTGTGAAAGAGAGGACGCTTTAATACTCCAGAAATGTACGCGTAAACCCGGCGATGCTCAATAGCCGGCAACCGGTATCCGGCAGAAGATGCGGCGCCAAGTTGCGACCTTCCATGTTACGAGCCTGCGGGAATAGCGCGAGGAAGCAGGTCACGTCGGCGTGTGATGAGGGGTTGAGGGACCTGGCACTCGGTCTGCGAGAGTCGCGTCAGGGCACGACTCCAGTCATGCCGAAAACGCCAGGGGCTAAAGCCCACTCCGGTTTTATTACTTTGGCGGCACGATCAACGTCATGCCCTGGCTGGTAGGTTCGCGCAGCCCGCTTCAGGCCGCGACCAACTCCTTCACCATCGCGGGCAAGGCCTCTCCCGCCTTTGCGAGCACGACTTCGTCGAAATAGCCGTTGTTCGCAGGTTCCTCTGGACCGACATAAATGGTGCGTGCACCGTTGCGACGCGCCAGGCGAACGAAACTCGCCGCCGGTTCGACTACGCCTGACGAGCCGACCGTCATGAGCAGCGTGCTGCTCTCCAGCTCAGCGAGAATGCGGTCCATCTGATACGGCACCTCGCCGAACCAGCAAACATGCGGACGCAGCACCGCGCCGCAAGTTTCGCAAATGGGCAACTCAGTTTCGTGCGGCTGGGTGTCTTCGAACGGCTGGGTGGGGCAGAGATCGCGCGAACAGCGCGTCATCATCACCCGGCCGTGCATGTGCAGCACGCGTTGCGAGCCGGCCTGTTCGTGCAGCGAATCGACATTTTGCGTGCACAGGAAAAAGCGGTCGCCAAGCCGCCGTTCCAGTTCCGCCAGCGCAAAGTGCGCCGGGTTAGGCTTCGCCTCAAGGTGCTTTTGCCGCCGCATGGAATAGAACTGCCACACCATCAGCGGGTCGGCGTGAAAGGATTCCGGAGTGGCGACCTGAGTGGCGGGGTATCCGCGCCAGATTCCTCCGGTTCCGCGAAAGGTGGGCAAGCCGCTCTCGGCGCTTACGCCCGCGCCGGTCAGCACGAAAAGCCGGTCAGTGGAAGAGATACGCATGCATGTTCAGGATATAAGGAATCAAAGAGAGCGGGTCGCGTGCGTTACTGGCCCGCTTTTGCATCGCCCAGCATCGGCCGAGGATCGTAGTAGCCGCGGATGGCCACGATTTCTCCATTCCGTACCTCAATGTGCTCGGCAAAAGGTATAGGACCAAAGACGGTGTCGATATTGAGAATGGCAACGCAGTGCTCGCCATCGACAATCAGCCGGATAACCTCGATGCTCTTCAGGATCCGGGCAAACTCTTGCAGCCCACGCTGGAATTCGGCAAGACCGCGATAGGTGTTCATGGGGAAGACGCTTACTGCATCCGGCGAAAGCGGAAGGGCTGATGAATCGTTGTGGCGCACTGCATCGATGTATCGTTCGACTACCTGAATTACCTGTTCGCGCATGGCACCTTTCAGTCAACCAGCTCAGCTACGTCTGGCCATGCTATGACAATTCGCTGTTGCAGTGCCAGTCCGCAGCTCGGCGGCTACTCCATGATGCGGAACGTGAAAATTTTGGACAGAGCGGTGTCGTTTCGCGAGGTGACGGAGTCAGGCGGAAGAAAGCCGTACTCACCGGCATCCACCTTCAGCTTGACGGTATAGACGCGCGGTGAAACTCGCGCCGGCACAAACACCAGCATGTCTCTGCCGTTATCGGCAGAGGCGTGGGTGATGCCACCGGTCGCGATGCGAAACTCCCGGTCGCCTCCGCGCCGGCGGAGCTGAACCAGTTGGTAATCGGAGATCGTGACTCCCTCGGGCATCACAATCAGAAACTCAAGCGGGCTGACAAAACTGTTCCGGCTCATCGGCCCATCTACTACTCCGCCTCGATCCCCATTGACGAACGACAGCGACGCGGCGCTCTTCAGCACTCCCGGGCTCTTCCAGTCAACCAGTTCGGGAGCGATCGCTGCCCACTCGCCGGCGTGCTTGACGTAAACGCCAACATCGGTTGGTGTAGCGGTGTCGGGCAGCGGCGCTGTGTTCGCCTTCGACGTTGTTGGCGATGCGCACGGTGCGGCGGCGGCAGGAGTTGGGTTGATCATGTACTTCACCACCGGCTCGCTGACGTGCGCCGCCTTCAGTTGCAGCAACTGGTCTGTCGTGAGGTCGAAGTGCTGCTGTTTTCTCCTGAGCTGCTCAACGATGAGATCGTCGCTATAGCCTGCCTTGTGCAGCTTGATGACGTCTTGCACCGTCATCGGTTTTTCGGCTGGGGGCAAATACAGGACGTGAGACTGTGCGTGCAGGAAGAGGGAACAACTCAGCAGTAACAACAGCACAGCCCGCCGGGGGATCGGAATCTTCATTCGGAGCACGTTTGATGTTCAGTTTGCACAGTCAGTCTGTCCCGAGGCGCCCTGCGGCACAAGAGAAATGTGGTCGCTCGGATGTGACGTTGGTAACTGTGAGTGTAGGAAAGACGGCCGGTGCCCCAGAGCCTGCCCTGAGCTTGTCGAAGGGTTCGCCCGTCTTTTGGGCTAACCTGGGTATCGCTGGATCTCAGGTACAACCGAGTGTGCGGCGCTTAGAACTTTATTTGCTCAGTCCACCTTGCCCCAGGTTAGGCCAACTGAAGGCCGAACCCTTCGACAAGCTCAGGGCAGGCTCTGGGGCACACAGGGCACTCTTCTGCAAGTGAGAGCAGGAGAACCCCCGCCCAACCAACTGATGGTTGGACGGGGCACCCTTTTGAGTGTCGCCCGGGCGCACGGCCTCTACTGCCCGGCGCTCTGTGCTGTCCCCGACTCGCCCTTCAAATACTTGTCGAACCATGCAACTGTCCTCTTGAGCGCATCGATCTGGTTTTCGCGCTTGGCGAAGCCGTGGCCTTCGGCAGGATAGTAGTGAACGTCGACCGTGCGGCCTTCCTTCTTCAGGATTTCGACCACCTGCTCGGCTTCTTCCTTGGGCACGCGGATATCGTTTTCTCCCTGCAACACCAGCAGCGGCGCTTTCTCATTGCGGATGAACTTGATCGGCGAGGCCGCCTCATAGACTGAACGATCTTTTTCCGGATCGCCCATCAGCGTCTTCTCATATTGCTGCAGCATGGGGTCTTCGTGCTGCAACATGGTGTACCAGTCAATAATGCCGAACAGCTCCACTCCTGCCGCCCACACGTCTGGCGTCTTTCCGAGCGCCATCATGGTCATATAGCCGCCGTACGATCCTCCGGTGATGCCGATCTTCTTGGGATCGACGTAGCCGCTATCGATGAGAAACTTCGTGGCGTAAACCTCGTCCTGCAAATCGCCGCCGCCCAGGTCCTGGTAATTCGCTTTCTGGAAAGCCACACCATAGCCTGTCGAACCGCGTACGTTGGGAGCAATGCAAACATATCCGCGCGAGGCGAGCGCTGCCGCCGTGGCGCCGAAGCTTGCAACTGTCTGGCCGGTCGGACCACCGTGAGGCAGGACGACGCCAGGATTCGATCCGTCGCGCTTCAGGTTGTACGGGACCCACAGCAGCGCGCTAATTATCTGCCCGTCGAAGCTCTTGTAATGCACGACCTGTGCTGCCGGCAGATCGTTGGGGTTCAGTCCGGCAACTGCGGAGTAGCTCAACTGCCGCGTCTTGCCCGAGCCCAGCTCATGTACCCAGAAATCCGGAGGCCGCTGCGTGTCCTGGTGGCGCAACAGCAGCGACTTGCCATCGGGCGAGAAGGCGTTGGGATTGCCTGCCGTCGAGGTCACGCCAGGCGTCATCTGCACTGGTGCCGATTTGCGACTGGCGATGTCGTACAGGTAGACGGTGTTCACGCCGTCGGCATTGATCTCGTAGCTCAGGTGCTTGCGGTCGGGCGAAAAGTTGCCGCTCCTCGCGTCCCACTGCGTGTCGGTGATCCATCCGATCTTCTTCGTCGCGGTATCGAGCAGGCCAACATTGTTATAGCCGGCCTTCTCGTTCGACGTGATCAGCAGAGTCTTGCCGTCGGGCGCCACGTCGGAGGCGGCAATGACGACCTGCCCCTGGTGCGGCGTCAATTCCTCCTGCTGCCCGTTCGCCACGTCGATGCGAAACACGCTGCCATCGGTGAAGCCGACGAAGATACGATTGGCGTACACGAAGCGCCCGTCGGGACTCCAGTCGATGAGCGACCATTCGTGATCGCTGCTCTGCTCGTTGGTGAGCTTCTTCAGTTGGTGTGAGCTCCAGTCCATCACGGCGATATCGGTGCTCGAAGCGGTCTTGGGTTTGTAGTTGAGCGCGATGCTCTTCCCATCGGGCGAGAAGATCGGGTCGGTCTCCGATATGTCGGGTGTGTTCGTCAGGTTCACCGGCGCGCCGCCTCCGCTGGGAACGGCGAAGATGTCGTAGTATTCGTGGCCGCCGAAATCCTGCTGGTAAAGGATCCACTTGCCATCAGGTGAAAACGTCGCGCCATCCTGCCGATCTTCAGACACGGTGAGTTGCAGCGGCCATCCACCTTGCGAGTTCACCAGCCACAGATTGTTGCGGCCCGTCAGATTGGTGGTAAAGGCGACAGTCTTGCCGTCGGGCGACCACGCGGGCGAGGCGACGCGGCGGCTGAAGAACAGGTCGTCAATCGGCACCGGCTTCGCCGAGGGATTCGACTGCGAAGCGATCGACTTGGGATCGGTGGGCTGCCGGTCGGCGGGAGAGTCGGCGGCGAAAGCGAGAAGGCTGAAGAGGAGCGCGATAGTAAGAATAAGGTGACGCCGCATGAAATCTCCTGGTGAGTATGACGTATCGGTGCTCTGGGTATCAGGTTTCAGGTGTTAGACACTCCGGCATCGACTGTTCTTTTCGTCGCCTGAAACCTGGAACCTGAAACCCCGCGCCCGCGCAATACCCCGCGCCCGCGCATCCCGCGCCCGCGCAATCCCGCGCCCGCGCAATCCCGCGCCCGCGCAATCCCGCGCCCGCGCAATCCCGCGCCCGCGCAATCCCGCGCCCGCGCAATCCCGCGCCCGCGCAATCCCGCGCAACTTTTATATACTGAATCTTCTGCCGCCGCGATTCCGCTCAGCTTGCATCCGTCCGGCCGGTAGGGAATCTTAAGCAGTAGACCCGTGAGAATAACGGTCCCGTGAAGACCCAGATTAGCCCAAAGCAAGGGCGAATCGGGGGCACAGGGTCAGGAGCTCTTATCCTTGTCCACCGTAATGATGAACGTTGACAGCGAGAAGCTGGAACGGGTGATGGATTCGTTCCGCCGCTGGGGATACCTTCAAGCCAATCTCGATCCGCTTGAGCACTTTCCGCCGCAAGCGCATCCCGAACTCGATATAACCGGCGACGAAGCGGAAGCCGCGCGGCGCATCTACGCCGGCTCGATCGGCGTCGAGTTCATGCATATCGCCGACCCCGAGCGGCGCCAGTGGATCCAGGAAAAGATGGAGTCTCAGCAGGACGAGCCCATCGATCGCGCACGCGTGCTCGATCAGCTGGTACGTGCCGACGTGTTCGAGCAGACCATCCACTCGCGCTATATCGGAACCAAGCGCTACTCGTTGGAAGGCAACACCGCGCTGATTCCGTTGCTCGACGAGATTCTTGACACCGCTTCTGAGCAGGGAGCCGAGCAGGCAGTGCTGGCGATGAGTCATCGCGGGCGGCTGAACGTCATCATTAATGTGGTGAACCGTCCGGCGGCTGAAGTCTTCGCCGGCTTCGAAGACGTCGATCCCCGCAGCGTCTTGGGCGGCGGCGACGTGAAATATCACATCGGCGCAACCGGACTGTTCACGGCCGCCAACGGCAATCAGGTGCGCATCCACATGGTGTCGAACCCCAGCCACCTGGAAGCGGTGAACCCGGTAGCCATGGGACGCGCCCGCGCCAAGCAGACGCGCATCGGTCGCGACGGCAAGCTGAAGGTCGTGCCCATCATCATGCACGGCGATGCTGCTTTCGCGGGGCAGGGAATTACCGCTGAAAGCCTGAACCTCGCCACCCTGCGCGGCTATAATGTCGGCGGAACAGTTCACATCATCGTTAACAACCTGATCGGCTTTACCGCCAATCCGAATGAAGCCTACGCTGGCCGCTTCTCGTCGGATTTGGCGAAGCGTCTGCCGATTCCTATCTTCCACGTGAATGGCGAAGATGCCGACGCGGTAGTGCGCGTGGGCCGCATGGCGATGGAGTTCCGCAACGAGTTTGGCACGGATGTCATGGTCGATCTCATCGGCTTCCGCCGCCACGGCCACTCGGAAGTTGACGACCCCACCATCACGCAGCCGATTCGTTATCGCAAAATCAAAGACCACCCGCTGCTCTACGAGATCTACGCACAGAAGACGGGACAGGATCCGAAGCCGTTTATCCAGAAGTTTATTTCCGAGCTCGACACCGCACAGGTCGCGGGCAAGAGCATGGCCAAGAAGCCGGTGATGCGTCAGCTTCCCAGCTACTGGGCTCCGTTTTACGGCGGCGAGTGGAAGCCGGAGTATGAAGTCGATACAGGCCTGAGCGCCGAACGCATCCGCGAGATCACCGACGGGTTGACGAAATATCCCGAGGACTTCCACATCCATCCCAAGGTGCAGAAGCTGCTCGAGCAGCGCCACGAGATGGGCTATGGCAAGCGTCCGGTGGATTACGGCATGGCTGAAGCGCTGGCCTTCGGTTCGCTCGCCACCGAAGGAGTGCCGATTCGACTTAGCGGTCAGGACAGCCGTCGTGGCACCTTCAACCAGCGGCACTCGGTGCTCATTGATATACAGGACGAGAAGGAATACGTTCCGCTGTGCCACCTGGCGGCGAACCAGGCGCGGGTGGAAATCTACAACTCCGAGTTATCGGAAGCGGCAGTGATGGGATTCGAGTACGGCTACTCGCGCGACTACCCCGAAACCCTGGTGATGTGGGAGGCGCAGTTCGGTGACTTCGCCAACGGCGCGCAGATCATCATCGACCAGTTCATCGTTTCCGGGGAAGACAAGTGGGACCTGCTGACCGGGCTGGTGCTGCTACTGCCGCACGGCCATGAAGGACAGGGGCCGGAGCATTCCAGCGCGCGCATCGAACGCTATCTGCAACTCTGCGCTCGCGACAACATGCAGGTAGTGCAGCCTTCGACCGCGGCGCAATACTTTCATCTGCTGCGGCGGCAGGCGCTGCGCAAGTGGCGTACACCGCTCATCGCCTTCACCCCGAAGAGCATGTTGCGTCATCCGGAAGCACTTTCTCCGTTAACTGAACTGGAGCGTCCGCGCTGGCAGAACGTCATCGTCTGACGAAACGGCGCTCGATGCCAAACGAGTGCTCATCTGCACCGGCAAAATCGGTCACGAGCTGCGCATGGAACGCAAGAAGATGCAGGGCGCGAAACCAGCGATCCTCATGCTTGAGCAGATGTATCCCTTCCCTGAGGACGACCTGCGGCAGGCGCTCGGACGTTATCCCAACGCGACCGAGTTTATCTGGGTGCAGGAAGAGCCGGCCAACATGGGTGCGCTCTCGTTCGTCGTGCCACGAATCAAGCGGATCGTGGGAGCGAAGCTGCGCAGCATCAAGCGGGCGGCGAATGCTACTCCGGCAACCGGCTCCGGCAAGGCCCATGAGCTGGAACAGAAAACCCTCATCGCACTCGCGCTGGGTACATCCGCATAATGTCGCTTCTACTCTGGTGAGGGTCGTAGTGAAGCTACGATTCTCGCCAGAGCAGGTTCAGAATTCTCCCGCATAATTTTCCATCATTGCGAGTCAGCTCTCAGTTGCAGAGTTGCTGGACAGTTCTCGCTTCGACTGCACATGCAGCGACCTTCGCCATCGCTGAAACCCCTCTCGCCTTAGTACTTCAGCTCTCTTCGCCGCTTGCTTTTTGCGAAACCCTGCTTCTGCTGTCGCAACAATGTTTAATCAGTTGCGATACCTCTTTATCGTATTTCGGGTGGCGATATGGAGTTTGGAAGCTACTCTGCTTTCTCCTATAAGAAAGCAAATCCCTCGCCGAGCAACCTCCCCGCAAGTCCATGTAATACGGCTTCGTAAGCAGGTTTCCGAAATGGCTGCTGCCGTGCATTGCAATCGGCGGGTACGTTCGGCAGTTGTCATGATCGCGAACGCCCAAGTATTAAGCGCCCAGTTATGCAGCGCCACGTACGAACTTTCAATTCGAAGCGGAGAGTGCGATGAAAAGAAGTATCTTCACAATTCTCACCCTGCTCAGTCTCACGTTGCTGTTGTCGGTCTTCTCTTTCGGACAGGCCATCAGCGGCGACTTGACGGGTACGGTGAAGGATGCGTCGGGGGCTTACGTGCCGAATGCCGACGTACAGGTAATGAACCTCGCAACGGGGTTGCAGCAGACCACCAAGACCAACGCGCAGGGCGAATATCGTTTCGTCAACCTGCCGGCCGGCCACTACTCGGTAGACGTCACCACCACCGGCATGAAGGGTGGCTATCGTGATGTGGAAATCGTGCTGAATAAAGTAGCGACTGCCGACATTACTGCCGCGGTTGTCAGTGCGGGTACGACTGTCGAAGTCAACGAGCAGGCGGTTGCCATCGACACCACGACACCGACCATCTCCACCACCTTCGACGCCAAGCAGTCTGCCGATCTGCCGACGACCTCGACCGGCAGCGGCGTGTTGAATCTCTCGCTGCTCGATGCCGGCGTAGCCAGCACCGGCGGCCTGGGCGCTGGTTCCGGCCCGTCGGTTGGCGGACAGCGTCCCCGCAACAACAACTTCACCGTGGAAGGCGTCGACAACAACAGCCTTTCCGTCACCGGTCCTCTCATCCAGGTTCCGAATGACGCGGTGGACAGCTTCACCGTTCTGCAGAACCAGTACTCGGCCGAGTTCGGTCACTCTTCCGGCGGCCAGTTCAACCAGACCATCAAGAGCGGCACTAACCAGTTCCACGGCCGTGGTTACGAATATTTCCAGAACCGCAACCTGAACGCCGAAGATTCACTGACGGCGCAGACCCAGGCCCCCGGACCGTACAGCAATCCGCGTTA
The DNA here is from genome assembly GCA_963771535.1 of uncultured Acidobacteriaceae bacterium. Lineage (GTDB taxonomy): Bacteria > Acidobacteriota > Terriglobia > Terriglobales > Acidobacteriaceae > CAVVDY01. Next base: position 51,977 of record CAVYTK010000004.1, read on the forward strand.
CGACAACAATCGTTACGGCGGACAGATTGGCGGCCCGATCCTCAAGAACAAGTTGTTCTTCTTCAGCGATTGGGAGTACAACGCCATCGGCCAGTCGGGCACCCCGTCGACCGGTTGCGCTCCGACCTCGGCAGGCTATGCCCAGTTGGCGGCCCTGTTCCCTGGTAACACTCAACTGCAGCAGTTCCAGAAGTACGTGCCGGCCGGCGGAGCTACCGCCACGGTGTGTAATCCGACCATCAATGTCGCACCGGGTTTTCAATCCACCGGTACCAATGCGACTGGAAACGCGGTCTTCGCCGCGGGCGCTCCGGTAGTGGCTGTGCCGGTTGGTGATGTAGGCTTCATTGGCCCCAGCTACCAGAATTATCTGAACACCGCCAACTCCGTCGACTGGAACATCTCCGAGAAGGACCAGTTGCGTGGACGTTTGGCTTACACCAAGAACACCGGTTTCGACACGTCTGCGCAGCTGCCTTCGTTTTGGACCACCCTGCCGCAGACTTACTGGCTGGCCACGATCAGCGAGTATCACAACTTCGGAACCAACGTGAACAATGAGTTCCGTTTCGGCTTCAACCGCTACAGCCAGGACTTCCCGGTGGGTAGCCAGACTTACCCCGGACTGGGGAGTTTCCCGAACCTTACGTTCTACGAACTCAACGGACTGAATGTCGGTCCTGATCCCAACGCTCCGCAGTTCACCATTCAGAACCTCTACCAGGCGGTGGACAACGTGAGCTGGGTGAAGGGCAAGCACAACCTGAGAATCGGCGGCGAGTTCCGCTGGATCATCAGCCCGCAGTCGTTCACGCAGCGCGTGCGCGGCGATTACCAGTGGAACGTTTTGTCGGATTACCTCAACGACTACGCGCCCAACCCGGATAACGGCGACTTTGCCGAGCGCTCCGCCGGTGCCGTGACCTACTACGGCAACCGCAAAGCTGTCTACGCTTATGTCAACGATGAATGGCGCGTAACTCAGACCGTTACCCTGAACCTGGGATTGCGGTACGAGTACACCGGCAATCCTCTGGCATATCAGCTGCAGTCGCTGAATGCCATTTCCAACGTACCGGGGCTGATCAACTTCACCAACCCGACCACGCAGAACACGAACTTTATGCCGCGTCTCGGTATCGCGTGGGCTCCGGACGCCAACACTGCGGTGAACGTCGGCTTCTCCATGGCGAACGACGTTCTCTATGACAACCTCGGCATTCTTTCTCTCCCGCCGCAGGTGCAGCAGACCAATGACACCGTGTCACCGTCACAGTGCCTGCAGTCGGTTTGCAATTACGCCCTGACCGGATTCCTGGCCAACGGCGGACTGCCAAACTCTCCGGTGGCGATTACCGATCCGACGATAGCTCGTCAATCGACCAGCGCCTACATTCCTAACCAGACGCTGCCGTACTCGGAGACGTACACGGCCGGCATTCAGCACATCTTCGCCAATAAGTACACGTTGGAAGTGCGCTATGTCGGAACTCGCGGAATCCACCTTCCGATACAGACACGCCTCAACGCCGGGTCACCGGTGACGCCGGCGAACTCCCTGCCGACCTTCACCACCAATCCTGGCACAGCGTATCTGGATACGCTGACCACCACGCTGGCCGATTTGAAGGCGGCTGGCAGTTACGTGCCCGCTTTCGCCAACGCCGGCTTCAATGGCTCCTACATCACCTCGTTCCAGCCTTGGGGCCAGTCGAACTACAACGGCTTGCAGGTATCCTTCAAGCGGAACTTCACCAACGGACTGCAGTTCCAGGCGGCTTATACCTGGAGCCACACCATGGACAACTCGACGGCTGATGTCTTCTCCACCGTCTTGACCCCGCGTCGTCCACAGAACTTCCAGTGCATTCAGTGCGACTACAGCACCTCGGCACTGGATCGCCGTCAGCGCGCAACCCTGGCGCTGATCTACGACGTGCCATTCTTCAAGAACTCCAACTGGTTCCTGAAGAACATCGTGGGCAACTGGCAGGCTTCACCGATTTACACCTACCAGTCTCCTGAGATGGCTACCGTGCAGAGCAACGCCGATGCCAACCTGAACGGCGATGCGGCTTCCGACCGCTCGATCATGAACTCGGCCGGAATCCCGGGAACCTCGTCTACAGTGACGGCGTTGAAGAATTCGGCGGGAGCGACGGTCGGCTACCTGGCCAATAACCCGACAGCCCAGTACATTCAGGCTGGCCCGGGCACTTACCCGACAGCAGTTCGCAACACGCTGTACGGCAACGTAATCAACAACTGGGACTTCTCGCTGCTGAAGCGCGTGAACATCACGGAGCGTCAGTCGCTGGAATTCTCGGCGCAGGCGTTGAACATCTTCAACCACGCGCAGTACGTACCCGGCTACATCAGCGACATCGCGCCGATCGGGTACACCAGCGGTGTGGTCAACAATGCGGTGAGGGTCGGTCAGCCCACCTTCGCACAATGGAACCAGGTGTTCACCAATCACCCGCGCAACCTCGTGCTGGTGGTCAAGTACAACTTCTAATCGAATCTGAAATCTGGACACTGCGGGGAGCCTTCGGGCTCCCCATTTTTTTTGGGGAGAACGATGAGATACATCGCGGGCAGGCGGTCGCAAACACGATCTAGACGGCACGTGCCCATTCCCGAATCCGAGCCGTGTATCTACAACTTTGGTAGCAGTAATGCCGCTAGTAACGGCTTGTTTTGATTACGACAATTTGTACAGATTTTGGGATTAAGCCAGCAACTCTGCTATTGAATGCCATATACCCCTCGTAGCATCGCTTCCAAGTTATTGAAAATTAAGGGGCAGTTTTGCGATAAGAACGGCTACTCTCGTGCACTCTGCTGGATGGGGTTGTTCTGCGATGTGTCTTTGCGAACCCCCTCGGTTTTAGCGCAAACGTAAGAACCAATCAGCGAAGCGGAGAGTGCGATGAACAGAAGGACTTTGACATTACTGACCCTGCTCAGCCTCGCGTTGCTGTTGCCGGTCCTATCTTTTGGACAGGCGATCAGCGGCGACTTGTCGGGCGTGGTGAAGGATGCGTCGGGAGCCGCCGTCGCAAGCGCGGACGTAGACGCCACCAACCTTGCTACCGGTTTCAAACAGACCACCAAGACCAACGCGCAGGGCGAGTATCGTTTCGTCAACCTGCCGGCTGGCCACTATTCATTGGATGTGACCGCGCCTGGCATGAAGGGCGGTTATCGTGACGTTGAAATCGTGCTGAACAAAGTGGCGACTGCCAACATCAGCACGGCTGTCGTCAGCACCGGTACGACCGTCGAAGTCAACGAGCAGGCGGTTGCCATCGACACCACGACACCGACCATCTCCACCACTTTCGATGCGAAGCAAGCTGCCGACCTGCCGACGACCTCGACCGGCAGCGGCGTGCTGAATCTCTCGCTGCTCGATGCCGGCGTAGCCAGCACCGGCGGCCTGGGTGCTGGTTCCGGCCCGTCGGTTGGCGGACAGCGTCCCCGCAACAACAACTTCACCGTGGAAGGCGTCGACAACAACAGCCTTTCCGTCACCGGTCCTCTCATCCAGGTTCCGAATGACGCGGTGGACAGCTTCACCGTTCTGCAGAACCAGTACTCGGCCGAGTTCGGTCACTCTTCCGGCGGCCAGTTCAACCAGACCATCAAGAGCGGCAGCAACCAGTTCCACGGCCGCGCTTACGAATATTTCCAGAACCGCAATCTGAACGCCGAAGATTCGCTGACGGCGCAGACCCAGGCTCCCGGACCGTACAGCAATCCGCGTTACGACAACAACCGTTACGGCGGACAGATTGGCGGCCCGATCCTGAAGAACAAGTTGTTCTTCTTCACCGATTGGGAATACAACAACATCGGCCAGTCGGCAACCCCGTCAACCGGTTGCTCGCCCACCAGTGCAGGCTACGCTCAGTTGGCGACCCTGTTCCCCAATAACGTCAACCTGCAGCAGTTCCAGAAGTATGTTCCCGCTGCCAGTGCTTCTGACCCGGCTTGCCCGAGTGCAATTCAGGTGGCTCCCGGACTCCCCAGCACAGATAACAACTTTGGCAATGTGGCAGTTAGCGTTCCCACCGGCAGCATCGGGTTTATTGGCCCCAGCTACCAGAATTATTTGAACACCGCCAACTCCGTCGACTGGAACATTTCCGAGAAGGACCAGGTCCGTGGCCGTTTGGCTTATACTAAGAACACCGGTTTCGATACTGCTGCTCAGCTGCCTACGTTCTGGACGACTTTGCCAACCACGTATTGGCTGATCACCATGAGCGAGTATCACAACTTCTCCAGCAACGTGAACAACGAGTTCCGTTTTGGATTCAACCGGTATAACAACACCACTCCGACCGGCAACCAGGTCTTCCCGGGATTGGGCACCTTCCCCAACCTGCAGATCTATGAGTTGAACGGCATTCAGCTTGGTCCCGACGGCAACGCGCCGCAGGAAACCATTCAGAACCTTTATCAGTTCGTGGACAACGTCAGCTGGGTGAAGGGTAAGCACAACATCCGGTTCGGCGGTGAATTCCGCTGGTACATCAGCCCGCAGACCTTTACCCAGCGCGTCCGCGGTGACTATCAGTGGAACTCCACCTCGGACTACCTGAACGATTTCTCGCCTAACCCGAATGCCGGCGACTTCGCCGAGCGCTCTGCCGGCGACGTGGTCTATTACGGCAACAAGAAGGCCGTATACGGCTACATCAACGACGAGTGGCGTATCAGTCCGACCGTCACCATCAATGCCGGACTGCGCTACGAGTACACCGGCGAACCGCAGGGAACTGCCCTGCAGGGACTCAATTCCATCGCCAGCGTACCGGGGCTGCTTACGTTCCAGGCGCCCTCCCCGTCGTACAACAACATCATGCCCCGCGTAGGCGTGGCATGGGCACCGGATCCGAATACCTCAGTCAACGTCGGCTTCTCAATGTCGAACGACGTTATCTATGACAACCTGGGTATCCTCTCGCTGCCGCCTCAGGTTCAGCAGACTTGCGACACGCAAGGCCCGGGACAGGGTGGACAGACCTCAGGTTGCTACTGGTCCTATACTCACTTCCTGGCCGCCGGCGGTCTGCCTTCCGTGCCGGCGCCGATTACCGATCCGACCGTGGCTCGCTCTCTGACCGGTGCTTACATTCCGAATCAGACGCTGCCGTACTCGGAAAGCTACACCATGGGTGTACAGCACATCTTCGACAACAAGTACACGTTGGAAGTGCGCTACCTCGGAACCCGTGGCATTCACCTGCCGGTACAGACCCGTCTGAACCGGACCAGCCCGGTAACGGCGACGCAGAATCTGCCGACGTTCACCACCAATCCGGGTCAGGGCTACCTTGACACTCTGACCACCACGCTGGCCGGATTGAAGGCCATTGGCAACCAAGTCGGCGCCTACGCCGATGCTGGTTTCTCGGCCAACGTCGTTTCCTTCCAGCCTTACGGTGCGTCGAACTACAACGGCCTGCAGGTGTCGTTCAAACGGAACTTCACCAACGGCTTGCAGTTCCAGGCCGCTTATACCTGGAGCCACACGTTCGATAACTCGACCGCCGATGTATTCTCGACGGTTCTGACTCCACGCCGTCCGCAGAACTTCCAGTGCTTCTCGTGCGATTACTCGACCTCGGCCCTGAGTCGTGCACAGCGCGCTACCTTGGCGCTCACCTACGACGCGCCGTGGTTCAAGAACTCGAACTGGTTCATGAAGAACGTCGTGGGCAACTGGCAGGCTTCTCCGATCTACACCTACCAGTCTCCTGAGCTCGCCACGGTTCAGTCGAACGCCGATGCTAACCTGAACGGCGACTCGGCCGGCGACCGCTCGATCATCAACCCGTTCGCTGGCGCGAACAACACCTCGAGCCTGGTCACACCGCTGAAGAACACGGCGGGCGCGACCGTAGGCTACCTGGCAACCAACCCGAATGCTTACTACATTCAGGCCGGTCCGGGCGCCTATGCAACCGCTTCGCGTAACACGCTGTCCACTCCGGTGATCAACAACTGGGACTTCTCACTGTTGAAGCGCGTCAATGTAACCGAGCGCCAGTCAGTTGAGTTCTCCTTCGAAGCGTTGAACATCTTCAACCATTCACAGTACGTGCCGGGATACATCAGCGACGTGCAGCCCATCGGCTACACCAGCGGTGTTGTCAACAACGCCATCAGGGTTGGTCAGCCTACCTTCAACCAGTGGAACCAGGTGTTCACCAACCACCCGCGTAACCTGGTGCTGGTCATGAAGTACAACTTCTAATCGCTGCTGCGATTAGTAAACGCGGGGAGCCTTCGGGCTCCCCGCTTTTTTTGCGCCTGTTCTCTCCCGCATATCCCAGCTCGGCGCTTCTCCCGCGGAATAAGAGCAGTTCCTAAGACCGAGTCGACGCGGCCTCGCGCAGGCTTCAACCGCGGAGGGTAAGGACAAGACTCCACGAGACGCTGAGGGGAAATCGGGTGGGATCAGCCAGAAGTGCCAGCCGGAAACAACAAGGCAAAAGTGAAGAGCGAAGAGCCGAAAGCCAGGAGCCAAGAGCGGCTCTAGAAAAGCTTGCGCAACTCGCGGCGCAGAATCTTGCCTGACGCGGTTCGCGGAATGCTCGCCACGAAACGGAGTTCCCGCGGCACCTTATAGCTCGCCATGCGTTCGCCCATGAACGCCAGCACATTCTCGCTGGTGCTCTGGGTCTGCAATTCGTTTTCTCGCAGAACCACGAAGGCGCAGGGGGTTTCTTCGCCATCGGCTCCGATGCGCGAGACCACACCGCAGTCACGCACGCCAGGGTGTTCCAGCAGTACGCTCTCCACTTCGGCTGGCGCGATCGAGAAGCCGTTGTACTTCATCATCTCCTTGCGGCGGTCGACCACGTAGTACTGCCCCGTTTCGTCAACCCGCACCACGTCCCCTGACCAGTACCAGCCGTCGCGCAGTACTGCCTCGGTGGCCTCAGGTGATTTCCAATAGCCAAGCATGAACTGCGGACCACGCATGACCAGCTCGCCCAGTCCACCCGGCGCGACATCGTTTCCGTTCTCGTCAACTACGCGGCAATCCGTCAGGGCTACCGGGGCCCCGACGGCTTCGGGCCGATAGCGCTGCGGATCGATAAAGCCCATGTGCGTTACCGGCGAAGCTTCCGTCATGCCATAGCCCTGGCGAATAGGAACGCCGGTCAGATTGACGAACCGGCGCGCAAGCTCACCTGATAGTGGCGCCGCCCCGGACTTCACCCATTTCAGCCCATGGTCCTTCGGGAAATTTGTTCTGTTCGGCGGCATGACAGTAGGCCAGCAGCGCCGGTGGAACGCACAGCGCTAGCGTCACGCCTTCGCTTGCGATGAGCGCCAGCGAGCCTTCGCAATCGAAGCGCGGCATGAGCACCAGCGTGGCGCCGCGGATCAGCGCCAGGTTCAGCCCGACGGTCAGGCCGTAAATGTGGTACATCGGCAAGAAGCACAGCATGATGTCCTGGTCGGAGATGGCACCCACCTCGCCCGGAATCAGCGTCTGATACACATTGGCGACGATGTTGTGGTGGGTGAGCATCACGCCTTTGGGTAGCCCGGTTGTGCCGCTGGAGAAGGGGAGCGTCGCCAGTTTCAGCCGCGGGTCGCGATCAGGTGTCGGGGAGGCTAATCCGGGCGCGCGTGCAGCAGCGAGTCAAAGGGCTTGCTGCCGTCGGAATGCTGCCGAATGGTAAATATGTTGCGCAACTCCGGAAGTGCTGCAAGGCTGATGCCGGCGAGCAGCGCGCCGTCGGTGATGAGGGCGACCGCGTCACAGGTTTCCAGCTGATAGCGCACCTCGCGCTCGCGGTACGTGGGATTCATCGGCGTTGGTACCGCGCCCGCCATGGTCGCTGCATGAAAGGCGACCCCGAATTCCCAACTGTTGGGCAGGAAGATACCAATCCGATCGCCGGGCCTGATGCCGCTTGCAATCAGCCCCCGTGCCGCCGTTTCGACCAAGTCCGCGTACTCGGCGAAAGAAATGCGACGCGCCGGATTACAGGAGGTATCGACGATCGCTACCTTCTCACCGCGTTGCCGGCACGAAGCCAATACCACGTCGTGGATGAACTTGCCATCCGGATCGTCATACAGACGGGTACGCGTTGTATCGGTGCCGGCCATGAGTATCGCGTGAGAGTTTAGCAGGAAAGCACGACTCGATGGGTCGGGCCTGTGAAGCGCGTCAGCGACCGACCTTGGGGGTGAACGACACGACAGCAATAACTGTCCACTTTGCCAATGTAGGCGTCAGGGCGCGACCTTGGTGGTGCCGGGGGGCGGGGGTTAGTTGTCATCACGAGCGCAGCGAGGGATCCGCTCTCCCTCGCTGCGCCGATAAGGCCGCCCCACATTAAAGGTGTGTGGGATGAGGCGGTTGGTATCCTCGTTAGACGACCACCGTGCAAAATCTTCTCCTACTCGGCGGAATCCTGTGCCTCGCGGCGTGGCTTTACCTGCTGCTCTTCCATGGCCGGTTCTGGCAGGTGAGCCGCCTGCAAGCCGGCGGATATCCTGACGCGCCTGCTGCCCGAGGAAGAATTGCGGTTATTATCCCCGCCCGCAACGAGGCCGCCAACATTGGACGTGCACTCCAGTCGTTGCTGGGACAAAGCTGCGCCGGCTCGCTGCAGATTTACGTCGTCGATGACAACAGCAGCGATGGCACAGCCGATGCCGCGCGCGCCGCGATCTCGGAAGTTGACAGCGCCAAGCTGCACATCATCTCCGGTCGTCCGCTCCCGCCGGGTTGGACTGGGAAGCTCTGGGCCGTGCAACAGGGAATCGACGCTGCGATGGAACTTGCTCCGGAGTTTCTGCTGTTGACCGACGCCGATGTAGAGCACGCGCCCGATAACGTTGCGACGTTGGTCTCCATCGCCGAGCGTGAAGGCTACGATCTGGTCTCATTCATGGTCAAGTTGCATTGCCGCAGCTTGGCAGAGAAGCTGCTGATTCCGGCGTTCGTGTTCTTCTTCTTCATGTTGTACCCGCCGCTCTGGATTCGATCACCCCGGCGACGAACGGCAGGCGCGGCCGGAGGATGCATCCTGATTCGCCCTCGCGCTCTCGCGCTCGCCGGAGGCATCGTGTCCATACACCACGAAGTGATCGACGATTGCGCTTTGGCGCGCGCCGTCAAGCGAAGCGGCGGCCGTGTCTGGCTGGGAATGACCGCGACACACTCGCAGCTTTCGCCCTTACGACAGCTTCGGCGAAATCGAGCGCATGATCGCGCGCACCGCCTTCAATCAGCTCAGGCATTCAGTGCTGCTGCTGATTGGCGCAATCGTCGGCATGGTGCTGCTTTATGTAACTGCCGCTGGCTCTGCTATTCACGCGCGATCTGCGACTGGCCGGGCTGGGTCTTGCTGCGTGCGTCCTGATGACGGCCACCTACATCCCCATGGTTCGCTTCTACGGATTGGGAGTCAGGTCTGGGCGCTCACGCTGCCTCTCAGCGCCGTGTTTTATATGGTGGCGACCCTCGATTCGGCAATGAAGTTCCGGCGTGGCCGCGGAGGCGAATGGAAGGGCCGCTCGCAGGACCGCCACCCGTCGCTGTGACGTATTGCAGTATCCGTTGCAAACGTCACATTTCCAGATACTAAACGCTAGTTTTTGGGGATAAGCGCCGCATTCCGCGCTGCTGCCGTTTGCTCCCCCCGGATGTCTAACATTGCAGGCGCTATCTCTGTCTCATTCCGGGACGGAACTTCCGGCAATCAGCAAACGTAACTAACTCAAGAACAGGGAACGCTGCGATCATAAGCTGGAGGGGCAAGTGGCGAACGGCAAACATAATAAGAAGAAACGCTGGATCATCTTCAGCATCGTTGCGGTGGCGCTGATTGCGCTCGTGGTGGTGGCGGTTGCCGCAACCCGCGGGGGCACCAAGATCGATCCCACCAAGCTGGCAAAAGTCGAGAAGGGCGACTTGGCCAAGAGCGTCGTCGCCACCGGCAAAGTCACGCCCATTACCAAGGTCGAGATCAAGTCGAAAGCCAGCGGCATCGTGAAGAAGCTGTACGTCGATGCCGGCGACAAGGTGCATACCGGACAGGTGCTGGCCGAACTCGACGCGACGAGATCAGGCGCAGGTGAACTCCGCGCGCGCACAGTTGCTTTCTGCAGAAGCCAACCGCCAAAGGTTCGGAAGCCGACCTGGAACGCGCCAAGGTTGATGCCCAAGGAGTGGACATTCCCACCTTGCAGCGCGCCTATGAGCGCGCACAGCAAATGGCGAAGAGATGGAGTAGTCTCCGCCTCGGCGCTGGATGATGCGCAGCGCGCCTATGAGTTGGCGGTCAACAAACGCGATGTAGCGCGCGCGCAATACACCGTGAACAAAGCCAAGGTGGCTCAGGCCCAAGCCGACGGTCGAGAAGAGCCGCGCCACCTTGAGCCAATTGGAAGAGCAATTGAGCTACACCACCATCACCTCTCCCATCGACGGTGTCGTACTGTCGCGCGACGTTGAGATGGGCGATGCCGTCAGCTCCATCCTGGTGCTGGGCTCGGGCGCAACCCTGGTCATGACGCTGGGCGATACCAGCGAGGTCTATGTAAAAGGCAAGGTCGACGAGAGCGATATCGGGAAAGTCTACCTGGGCCAGCCGGCGCGCATCAGAGTTGAAACCTTCAAGGACAAGACCTTCACCGGCAAGGTGACGAAGATCTCGCCCATGGGCGTGGAAAAGGATAACGTCACCACCTTCGAAGTTCGCGTGTCGATCAATAATCCCGGGCGGCGAGTTGAAAGCCGAAATGACTGCCAACGCCGAGATCCTGCTGGACGAGCATAAGAACACGCTGATGATCCCGGAAGGCGCCATCATGTACGACAAGGACAAGAAGGCGTCGGTCGACATTCCTGATCCCAAGGCCAAGGACGGCATGAAGAAAGTCGCCGTCAACATCGGAATCTCCAACGGCGCCAAGACCGAAGTGCTCTCCGGACTGAAGGAAGGGCAGGAAGTCGTATTACAGCAGTAGAGTCGATCCTCCATGACTGGGCTGTCCGATGCGACAGCCCAGTTTGCTAATTCCATTCTCGCGAGGGGTTATGAGAAAAGTTTCGTTCGCGGTTTTGCTGATTGCGCTTGCTCTCCCAGCCATGCTGTTCGCCCGAGTCCGAGGGAAAGTTTGACCGCACCATAACCGTCAACGGTTCGGTGACCATGGACCTGACAACCGGCTCCGGCAACATCACGGTCCGCAGCGGCGGCAGCGGTCAGGTGGTGGTTCACGGGGTGGTTCACGGCAACAACGACTGGTTCGGCGGAGACGCGGAAAGCGCGGTGCGAGCGGTGGAGAAAAATCCTCCCATCGAGCAGAACGGTAACAGCATTCGAATTGGCTACAACCTTTCCGAAGATATCAAGCGTCACGTTTCGATCAGTTACGAGGTGACGGTTCCGGCCGACACTGCACTTCAGGCGCACTCCGGCTCGGGCGACATCGGCGTCGAAGGTGTGCGCAAAAGCGCCGTCGTAACCACCGGCTCGGGCGATGTGACCTTGCGTGATATTGGGCCGTCGGCCAATGCGCGCACAGGCAGCGGAAGCATCAAGGGACAGGACATCACATTACCCTTTACCGCGCATACCGGCAGCGGCGGCATCCAGGCCGACCTGACGGGAAGCGGCAACGCCGATGTGGAAAGCGGCTCGGGCGATGTGCGGCTGCGCGGGCTCAAAGGCGGATTGCGCGCGCGCACCGGCAGCGGAGACCTGACTGCTGATGGGAACGTGCAGGGTGCCTGGAACCTGCATACCGGCTCGGGATCGGTGCGGCTGACAACCGGTTCGAGTCAGGGCTTCAATCTGTACGCCCGCACCGGGTCGGGCAGCATTCACTCGGACTTACCGATCACTATGCAAGGCAGCCTAAATCGCCACGAATTGAAGGGATCGGTCAAAGGCGGTGGCCCGGAAGTGGAAGTCTCCACCGGCTCGGGTGATATTGAGCTCAAGTAGATTTATCGCGCTCGAAAGGAAAGCCGTCCTGCTGGACGGCTTTTTCTTTGATCAATGCTTCTCAACGGTGCAGTCCGAACGGCATCGAGGACTCGCAGTCTGCGGCGGCGCCGAACCTTTGCTCCTACGCGGATAGACGGCGCCGCATCGCGCCAACCGCCGCAATCAAGCCCGACCCCAGCATGATCACGCTCGACGGCTCAGGAGTCACATACGCATACACGCCGCTGGAGAATGACGGCACAAGCTGATCGTTATTGGCGTTCGTCCAATTCACATTGAGCGCCGGGCTGTTCCAGTACTGCTGGTTGAGGATTTGGGTTCCAACGGCGTTCAGTGCGTCCAGACTATTGGTGTTGTACGAGGTGCCATCGCATGTCAAACACGTTGGAACCACTGCGAACCAGTACGTATTGGCACCCAGGTTGACGTTCAACCCGGAAACCGTGTTGTTGTATTCGTCCAACCCAAATCCACTGCGGCCGGTCGGAGTATTGGTCACAGTGCCGGTTCCCGAGGCGATCAGCGTCCCGCCATTGCCTTCCGAAACGCCCGTACGGATCTCCCAGTAACCACTCGTTGGAATCAAGGAGCTCGCGTTATTCGTGAATAGCCCGGTAACGTTGATCGCTGAACCAGCCACGAAATTCTGATAGGTGGCAGCACCATAAGGGTCGCCTTGGAGGAATGAGTTGGTTTCGTTGGCCACACCGTTAGCCCCGGGGGCGTTCGGTTCCCAATCGCCGCCGTAGAAGTACAGGTTGGCGGCGTAAGCACCGATGTTAAGGAACAGCAGAACGAACAGGGACAGCAGAGCAAATTTCCTCACGGTTCCTCCCGAAAATGTCGCAGAATTGTGAAACTGAGAATGTCTCGGTGAGGGACGCGACCCCCAGCCCTCAGGCGCGGACACTGTATCCCGAAGCGCGGTAGGAGTCAACCCAAACGCTGCGTGGGGGATGGGGATTAAAGGAAGCGATTTGTGCTGAGTGGCCTAGTCAATCTTCGGCCGCAACAGGTGGGAGCAGTTCGCGAGATTCGCGTTTAGGCACTGAGCGCCGCTGCCGCCTCTTTGCAAGATTCGTGCTCGAAACTCGCAGGAAATACCAGCACGCAATGCAGCCGGGTCAGGACGACCAGTCGCGCCACGAAATCCGACGCATTGATAAACCGCAAGCTACGGCCGCTCACGGTGGCCCACTGCTGTAGTTCGACCAGCAGACCCAATCCCGAGGCGTCCACCTTTTCGATGCGCGCCAGATCGACATTCAGCACGGCTTCCGGCCGCGACGTCGCAATGCTGCGCAGCGTTTCTATTTCCATCCCAAACACGATCCTTCCGCTGCAACGAAGGGTGGCGGTGCGACTATCACTCTGGATATCGATTCTTAGCATAAGAAGTGCCCTGCAGTGCTCGTTCCCTCATTAGACGACTGCGCGCCCTTCAAGGAAGCGCCTGGGGCCGAACTGAACGAGCGAAAAGGTGATGAATGATGGCTGGAGCAGTGCCAGTCGCGTATCCCGGCAGATAAGTGCCTATTCGGTACGTTAATTCAGGCAATTAACTTTTCTTATTGCGATTTTCATTGAAACTTCACGGCCAGGAGTTATGAAATAGTTAGTACCTCCATCAGGAAGACTTATGACCGCCGCGAATCTTGAACCCATTTCGCCGGAGCAACTTTCCTCGCATTTGCAGCAGCGCACGCTGGAAGCTTGCCAGGTTGCACGCAAGGCTGCGGGCATCGTCGCCGAGGGAATTGCGACCGGAGTGCCTTCGCTGTTGGACGGAGTTCGTCAAAGCGAAAAGGAACTGGACTCACTGGATCGCGAGATCGACAACGGGGTCACCTGCATCATCACCAAGGTCAGCGAACAGAGCGCGCGCGAACTGCTGGCCTGCATGAAGTTCATTATCGGGCTGGAACGAATCGGCGACTTGCTGCTGAACTGCAGCAACCGCGCTGCTGCCGTAGGGAGCCGCATCGACTTGCAGGACATTCGCGATCTCACCATGATGGCATCGCGATTAGAGAAGATGCTGGGCGACGTACACGATGCAATGAAGCTGCGCGATCTGAATCGAGCCATGGGCGTGCTTCGTTCCGATGCGGAACTGGATCGCATCCGCAATCTGGTGTTCCTGCGTCACATCGAGCATCATGACAACTCTCCCCGCACCGAGAGCTTCCACGTTCTGTTCATGACGCAGTCTCTGGAGCGAGCCGGCGATCATGCCAAGAACCTCGCCGAGGAGGTCTGCCATCTCATCAGCGGGCAGAGTGTCCGGCACGTGATGCGCTCCAACGACAAATCCGACGAGCAAAGGTTCATCGACGACCTACGGCGGCGACAAAAAACAAAGTAGTCTTACGATTTTCATCGTAACTTCAACTCCGCGAGGTCGTTCCTGTGCACCCAATATCTGAGGTATAAAGTCCCTATGTCTGGTCAGAGTGCCGCTGCTATGAGCAAAGACAACTCGCGACGCTTCACATGGCAATGGGTGATCCTGTGGCTTCGGAGCTGCAAAGAGTACATGCTGCTGGAAGTGCTCAACATGTTAGAACCGCGCAGAACCTCGCACCAGTAATGTCTCTTGCATGCCCAATCCGGGCTCTTCACTCGAAATTCATGGCTCTGTAACAAGAAATTAACCGCCTCCAGATAGAAAGAGCTAAGGATCAAAAGGTCTTTATCAAGGAGGCAATCTACGTGATTCGCATACTCAGGGTATTGTTGTGTCTGGCCGTACTCGCAAGCTGCGCAGAGGCGCAGACAACCATCAATGGAGCAGGTGCTACCTTTCCTAATCCTATTTACCAGAAATGGTTCAGCGAGTACCACAACGAGCATTCCGACGTGCAGTTTAACTATCAATCGATTGGCAGCGGCGGAGGTATTCGCCAGGTACAAGCGGGCACGGTAGACTTCGGGGCCTCCGATGGTCCCATGACAGACCAGCAGATTGCCGAATCCAAGGTAAAGGTCATCCATCTTCCCACCGTCCTCGGCGCCGTCGTCCCGGCCTATAACATTCCGGGCGTAAACGAAGAGATCAAGTTCACTCCTGACGTTCTCGCCGGAATCTACATGGGCAAAATTTCCAATTGGAACGATCCCTCGATCGCCAAGGCCAACCCGAATATCAAGTTCCCCAACCAGAGCATCACCGTCGTGCATCGCTCTGACGGTAGCGGAACCACTTACATTTTCACCGACTACCTGTCGAAGGTGAGTCCCGACTGGGCCAGCGGCCCGGGCAAGGGAACCTCGGTCAAGTGGCCGGTCGGAATGGGCGGCAAGGGCAACGAAGGGGTTGCGGGAAATCTGAAGATGTTGCCGGGTTCGATTGGTTACGTTGAGCTGATCTACGCTCTGCAAAACAAAATCAACTATGGAAGCGTGCAGAACTCCTCGAAGAATTTCATCAAAGCGAGCTTGGACAGTACCACTGCAGCGGCGGCCGGCGTGAAAATGCCTGCCGATTTCCGTGTCTCTATCACCAACCCGCCGGGTAAGAACGCCTATCCGATCGCGAGCTTTACCTGGCTTCTCATTCCCGTGCAGCCGAAGGATGCCAACAAAGGCAAAATCATCAAGGACTTCCTGGCCTGGATGCTCGACAAGGGGCAGGGAATGGTGACCCAGTTGTCCTACGCTCCGCTTCCGGCCGAAGTTGTGACTGCCGAGAAGGCCGCGATCGCCAAGCAGCTGAAGTAGACTGAATTGCGGATCGAGTGTGGGTGCGAGCTGCCGGTCGAGTGTGGCCCCAGTTCGGGTAGTGCGGGCCTTCAAGACCCGCAAAGAGCCGGCAATTCCGAGATCGGGTTTGCATCCTGCTGCTTTGCGGCGGGACGCAAACCCCTCAAATACGCGGTGCCATAACGCGGCGCTGAAGCGCCCTACTACCCGAGGCCAGGCTGGAGTTTGCCCTGCCGTGCTTCACCCTGTAATTGTTCTGTAATGGCCCTTTGATAGAGTTGGTCAAGCTCATGAACTCACGTGATCCTCTCGCGAGCCAGAAGCCGATCGCTTCCGTGCCCTCCCTGGCGCAGACCAGCACGGAACGCAAGCAGACGGGCGCGGGCGCCGTGCTGGCACGGATCAGGACCAGCAACCCCGGCAGCAGCCGCATTCCTGATGCGGTGTTTCGCGTTGTGATCGCGTTGACGGCGCTCTCGGTATTTGTCATCGTTGTACTGATCGTTTACGAACTTATCGATAAATCGAAGTTGTCGCTGCACCAGTTTGGGATCGGATTTTTCTACGGACGCGACTGGGACCCCGTCAACGGCGATTTCGGCGCTCTGCCGTTTATCTACGGCACGCTGGTGTCCTCGATCCTGGCCTTGGTCATCGCGGTTCCTCTCTCCGTAGGGGTCGCCGTGTATATCACGGAGATGTGCCCGGTGCGATTGCGGGCCATCATATCGTTCCTGGTCGAGTTGTTGGCAGCCATTCCCAGCGTCATCTACGGCTTGTGGGGAATTTTCGTCCTGGCGCCATTGTTGCGCAACTATCTTCAGCCCTTCCTCGCGAAGTATCTCGGCTGGACTGGACTGTTTGACGGACCGATGTTCGGCCTGGGCATGCTGGCTGCCGGCATCATCCTGGCTATCATGGTTGTGCCGATTGTCGCCTCCATCACTCGCGAGGTGCTGACCGCGGTGCCGCAGAATCAGCGCGAGGCGGTGCTGGCACTCGGCGCCACGCGCTGGGAAATGATTCGCATGGGCGTCCTGCGAAATGCCCGTATCGGCATCGTCGGCGGGGTCATCCTCGGACTGGGGCGCGCCCTGGGCGAAACCATGGCCGTCACCATGGTGATCGGCAATCGTCCCGAGATCGCGAAATCCCTGTTCGCACCCGGTTACACCATGGCCAGCGTCATCGCCAACGAGTTCAGCGAGGCCACTGGAGATTTATATCTCAGCGCGCTGGTAGAGATCGGCCTGGCGCTCTTCATCGTCACGTTGATTGTGAATGCCCTGGCACGCCTATTGGTGTGGAGTATCACCGGGGGAACAGCGAGGACCAGTGTCTAACTCCAGCCAGACACACTCCGCGAAACTTAGCCTGTGGCGCAAGTTGGCCAATGTCGGCGCCAGCGGATTTGCTGTCGGCTCTGCCATCCTGGTGCTCATCCCGTTGCTTGCGGTATTCATTTACCTGCTGATGAAAGGCTTCGGTTCGTTAAACTGGGCCTTCTTCACCCAGACTCCTAAGCCCGTGGGCGAAGCGGGGGGAGGCATGGCCAACGCCATCGTGGGCTCAGGTTTGATCCTGGGAATTGCCAGCGTGATTGGTATACCCTTCGGCATTGGCTGCGGTATCTACCTGGCCGAATACGGGCGTAACCGCTTTGGTGATTTCGTTCGCTTCACCGCCGACGTGCTCAATGGCGTTCCCTCGATCGTGATCGGCATCGTGGCCTATTCGGTGGTGGTACTGCGGCAGAAGCACTTCTCGGCGTACTCGGGCGGCCTTGCATTAGCCATCATGATGGTGCCTACGGTCGCGCGGGCCACCGAAGAAATGCTGCTGATGGTTCCTAACTCAATTCGCGAGGCTGCGCTCGGGTTAGGTATCCCCAAGTGGCGGACGACGCTGTCGATCAGCTTGCGCACCGCCTCCGCCGGAGTGATCACCGGTTGCATGCTGGCGTTCGCGCGTGTCGCCGGAGAAACTGCTCCGCTATTGTTCACTGCCTTTGGCAACCAGTACTGGAGTCTGAATCCCAATCAGCCGACAGCGGCTTTGCCCTTGCAGATTTTCGTTTACGCCATCTCGCCCTTCGAGGAATGGCACAAGCAGGCTTGGGCAGGAGCGTTGATTTTGATTCTCATGATCGTTATCGCGGTGGCAGCAGTGCGCATTGTTACCAGTCGTGGCATGTTAAAGGGGGCGTCGTAACCCTATGGGGGTCGCGATTGAAGTGCGCAATCTGAAAGCCTGGTACGGCAAGAATCTTGCCTTGAAAGACATCGACATGTCGGTCCAGGCCAACCACGTCACGGCGGTGATTGGCCCTTCCGGTTGCGGCAAAAGTACCTTCGTGCGCTGCCTCAACCGAATGCATGAGACCATTCCCGATGCTCGCGCCGACGGCGACGTCAGAATCGGCGACATTGAAGTCTACGGCGATGGCACCGACCCGGTAGAGGTGCGACGCAAAATCGGCATGGTGTTCCAGAAGCCCAACCCATTTCCCACCATGTCCATCTATGACAACGTTGCCGCCGGGTTGCGCCTGAACGGATTACGTAATCGCAAACAGATGGCCGAACTGGTGGAGCGCTCACTGCATCTGGCGGCGCTGTGGGAAGAAGTGAAAGACACGCTGCACAAAAAATCGGGAGCCAGCCTTTCCGGCGGGCAGCAGCAGCGGCTCTGCATCGCGCGCGCGCTGGCGGTAGAGCCTGACGTGCTCCTCATGGATGAGCCCGCATCGGCCCTCGATCCCATTTCGACCAGCAAGATCGAAGAGCTCATCTTCCAGTTAAAACAACACTATACTGTCGTTATCGTTACGCATAACATGCAGCAAGCGGCTCGCGTCGCGGAATTTACCGGCTTCTTCCTGATGGGCAGTTTGATTGAGTACGACAAGACGGAAAAAATCTTTACCACGCCCACAGACAAGCGAACCGAAGATTACATTACAGGCAGGTTTGGATAATGCGAAGCCGCTTTCAGAATGGATTGGATGAACTCCGGGACAAACTTCTGCGCATGGGCGGCCTTGCGGAGCAGGCGATCGACCGCGCAACCGAAGCTTATCGCACTCGCGATCCGAAGTTTTGCCAGATGGTATTTACCGGCGAGACCGCCATCAACCAGGCGGAGCGCGACATCGATGAACTGGCGCTCGATCTGCTAGCCATGCAGCAGCCGATGGCCATCGACCTCCGCTTCATCATGGCGGTCATCAAGATCAATGCCGACCTCGAACGCGTGGGCGACCAGGCCGTCAACATCGCGCAGCGCGTGCTCGACCTGGTCAGCGAGCCTCCGGTTGAACTTCCCGTGGATGTTCCCAAGATGGCGAGCAGCGTGAGCACCATGGTGCAACGCGCACTGGAGTCGTTCCTCGACGGTCACGCCGAAGTGGCCGAGTCAGTGCTGCAAATGGATAACGTCGTCGATCGTATGAAGGATGAGGCGTTCGTCGTCCTGGTGCAGAAGATGCAGAGCGACCCTGCTCTGGTGCGGCCGGCGTTGAATGTGTTGCTGATCTCGCGCAACCTGGAACGCATTGCCGATCACGCAACCAATATCGCCGAGGACGTCATCTTCTGGGTGCGCGGGGCGGACGTGCGGCACGGCGGAGCTCACCACCCCTATTAGAGCTAACAACCGAAACAATTTCGCGACTGCGCTGACCTGCTGCCACAAAATTCCGGCCTCTCGCGAACGAGGCCGGATGCGTCTACTCAGGAGGCGTTTCTCTAATCACAATAATGTGATCGGCCTACTCGCTCGAAACTTGAGGTTCCGGAGTGTTTTTACTCCGGAGATAAATTCAGGCATGATTTTCGACCGCAGTTACGGTCTCCACAAGTCATCCCACACATTTCTTGTTGCGACAACCGTTTTGACTTACCATCAAATTGGCAGTGGGAACAAAACCCACCAGCCAGGAGGCACTTATGGCCAGCGCTAGCCATCTACCGGTGTGGGCGAAGATCCTGATGGGAGTTCCAGCCGATCAGGACGTGATTTGCCGTGGCTCCCACGCTGATGCTACAGACGACTTAGAGCGTGAGCCGAGCGCAACGCAAGAGAGTGGCGCGGTCGGCGTAGAACCAAACTCGCCTGGCGCGTTGCCTGATGTGACCGCGTGAAGCGACTACCAACCAGGAATGACTTCATGCCGGTAAGTTCGACTTCGGAATTCTCGAAAGCGTGCTTACGCACCAAGACGGACCTCTTAACCCGCTAACTCACTCGACGTTAGTTGGAAAGCTACGCAATTTGGCGGCCTGAATTGCTTGGTTTCGAAGTTTCGAGTCTCTGCACGCTTATTCGCACCCGTCTTCAGTAAAAAGATCTTTCCAGGTTCATCCATTTACCGTAGCTGGGGAGAAAGTGCTCTGCAATTTGTGGGAAGGGTTCAGCTACTCGAGACAATATCCCACCCTGGTAACAAAAAGTAACCTATTAGATTTATCAGGACATTTCTCAGCAATGCTACGGGCTCCCATCTACAACTTAGGTCGATGTTTCTTTTGCGAAACTGTGATATAAACGCAGAGAACTGACTGCAGACAACACAGCAGATTGGCGGGGCTGGCTTGTCTTTCCTTGACTTAAGCAGCCCTTGTGCTCGGAAAGAATGCTTCAGACTGCGCGCCAGCGACTCGGTAGCTATCGTTCGAGAGTTCCAAACTAATCCGAATCTTGGATAACTAGCACATGAAGGTCTTTGCCTATATGTGGAATCTGCAAATAATTCTTACGCGGCAGTTAAGGGAGCAAGGGCGATGAAAAGGAAAAACCGGGCTGATCTAGAGATATATGAGCGCCAGGCTAACCTTTGTAAGGCTTTCGCCAATCCTACCCGTCTCCAGTTAATCGGCATGCTCGAAGTGTCGGACTGCTGGGCGTCGGAGCTACAACAGGGATTGGACGTTTCCAAGGCGAATCTTTCACAACATCTTTCCATTCTGAAGGCTGCCGGTGTTGTGCACACCCAGCGCGAGGGCAAGCAGCTGTTTTGCAAGCTGGCCATGCCCGAGGTCAAGAAGGCGACGGCGCTGTTTCGCAGCATCTTGAAGTCGCAGATGCGTGACAATCGCCGCTGGGCGTGAAGCGGCACACCATCCAGACTGGGCCGCGCCCGGGCGGGAGTTCCGCCCTCTCAGCAGCGTGACACGTTAGACTGCTGTTGAATGCCGCGCACCACCGTACTGGAGTACCTGGACAACTTTCGCCGGCACGCCGCCGAAACCGCCTATGTTCATCGGCGCGGTTATCGCGTGCAGCATTGGAGCTACGGCGAAGTTGTCGCGGCCGCGTCGCGTTTTGCCCGCGAGTTGGAGTCGCGGGGAATTGGCCGCGGCGACAAGGTCCTGCTGTGGGGCGAGAACTGCGCGGAATGGGTTGCCGCGTTCTTTGGCTGTCTGCTGCGCGGGGCGGTTGTTGTCCCCATCGACAAGATCGCCGCTCCCGACTTTGCGCAGCGCGTGGCTGAGCAGGTTGACGCCAGGCTTTGCCTCAGCAGCCACGAAAACGACATCCCCGGCGTGCCACGGCTCCCGTTGGAAAGCCTGCGCGAGCGCGTGGCCCGGCACTCTGCAGATCCCGTCACTCCTCCAGCTCTGACCCGCGATGACATTGTTGAAATCGTTTTCACCTCGGGTACCACTGCTGAGCCGCGCGGGGTGGTCATCACCCACGGAAACATCCTTGCCAATCTCGATCCGCTGGAACGCGAGATTGCGAAGTATCGCAAGTATGAGCGTATCTTCCATCCCATCCGCTTCCTGAATCTTCTGCCGCTCAGCCATGTCTTCGGACAGTTTCTCGGTATCTTTCTTCCGCAACTATTGGCGGGGACGGTGATCTTCCACGACAGCCTGAATCCCACCGAGATCATTCAGCTGGTCCGCGAACAGCGCGTGTCGGTGGTGGTTGCCGTACCGCGCCTGATGGAGTCGCTGAAAGACAAGATCGAGCGCGACCTCGAAACCGCGGGCAAGCGGACGTGGTTCGAGCAGCAGTTCGCTGCCGCCGAGGGCGAGCATTTCATCCGGCGCTGGTGGCGTTTCCGCCGCATTCACAACCAGTTCGGATGGAAGTTCTGGGCCTTCATCTCCGGCGGTGCTGCGCTCGACGGCGCGACCGAGGAGTTCTGGCGCCGCCTGAGTTTCGTGGTCATCCAGGGGTATGGGCTGACGGAAACCACTTCGCTTATCTCGCTCAATCATCCTTTTCGCACCGGCAAGCGGTCGATCGGCAAGGTGCTGGAAGGCCGCGAGATGAAGCTCGACGACAATGGCGAAATCCTGGTGCGCGGCGCCAACGTTGCTGCCGGATATTGGCAGGGCAAAGAGCTGAAGCCGGTACTGAACGAAGAAGGCTGGTTCCGCACCGGCGATCTCGGCGAAGTCGATGCCGAGGGCAGCCTCTATTTTCGCGGGCGCAAGAAAAACGTCATCGTCAACCGCGAGGGCATGAACATTTATCCCGATGACCTCGAAGCAGCGCTGCGCCGCCAGCCCGAGGTGCGGGATTGCGTGGTCGTTCCACTTGAGCATGGCGGAAATGCCGAGCCCTGCGCGGCGTTGCTGTTGCGCGATTCCGCCGACCCTGACAATGTGGTACAGCGGGCGAACCAGCAGTTGGCCGAGTTCCAGCGCATGCGGCGCTGGGTGGTGTGGCCCGAGCCGGATTTTCCGCGCACTCCAACGCAGAAGCCGCGCACGAACGTCATCCAGGCCTATGCGGCATCGAAGTTTGCCGGCGGCAACGGCGCAGTCGTTTCGCAGGGAGCTCTCGCCGGGCTGATCAGCCGCATCACCGGACGGAGCGTAGCATCCCTCAACCCCGATTCAAGGTTGGACGAAGAGCTGAATCTCAGCTCGATGGATCGCGTCGAGCTGATGAGTGCGCTGGAAGATTCCTACCAGGTTGACCTGGGCGAAGCCAACTTCGCCAACCTCACGACCGTTGGCGAACTCGAGCGTCTGTTGCAGCAGCCGGAGAAGCCGGCCCGCAGTGGATACCACTATCCTCGATGGGCGCTGCGCTGGCCCATTACGTGGATCCGCAGCGCTGCTTACAACCTGTTATCGCTGCCGGCGACGCTCATCATGGCGCATCCCCACATTGTGGGACAAGAAAACCTGCGCGATCTGAGCGGCCCGGTCCTGGTCACGTGCAACCATGTGACCTACATCGATGTGGGATTCGTGCTGCTCGCCTTACCAAGGCGCTTGCGTCACAAGCTGGCGGTCGGTATGCACGGCGAGCGCCTCTGGAGTATGTGGCGGCCGGCGCGCAGCATGAACCTGTTCGCGCGCTGGTGGCAGCAGGCGGGATACTACCTGGTCGTCGCGCTGTTCAATGTCTTTCCTTTGCCGCAGCAGTCGGGCGTGCGCGAGAGTTTCGCATTCGCCGGCACCTGTATCGACAAGGGTTATAGCGTGCTGGTTTTCCCCGAGGGCAGGCGCACGCCGGATGGCAAGCTGACGCCGTTTCGCTCGGGAATCGGAATGCTCGCTTCGCGACTCGACGTTCCCGTCGTGCCTATGCGGATCGATGGCTTGTACGACATGAAACTCGCAGGCCGCAAAATTGCGAGGCGCGGCGAACTGCGCGTCGTTATTGGCAAGCCGGTGAGTTTCCCGCGCGACACTCCGGCGGAAGAGATCACAAGTCAGTTGGAGCAGATCACAGCGGAGCTATGGAGGGGCAGTGCGGCGCTTTAGCTCCGCGTCATCACCGCACGGGCCGTGCGAAGAACCGCGTCAGGGCACGACTTCAGTCGTGCCGGCAAGCGTTCTATTTGTATTTTCCAAAACCCGCGCTTCAGCGGGCGGCAAATCTCGGATGGTCGGATAGTTTCAGGCCCGCGGGCACACCGCTCCTAATAGCTGGGACTGGACAGTCGCGATGACGCGGCGCTGAACGCCCGCACTACCCGTTTAGAATTTGAAATTGAAAACGTAGGTCAGAAGGAAAATGACTTCGGCGGTCACCAGGGCCATCCAAATCTTCTGGCGGAAGCGGCTGCGCGACAGATCGCGCTTGAACTGCATCTGTGCGGCCCACAGCTCCTGGGCCAGCGGCACTCCCGAAGCGGATGCGGCTACGGGAACTGCCATCGGCTCCAGCACCGCCGCGGCAATCATCTGAGTTTCGACGGGTATATCAGGCAGGAAGGCTTTGGGTGTGTCGAGCAGGGAAGACCAGTCCAGCAGCTGCAACCAGCTATTCGCACCATAAGCTGCGATCGGTTTGGAAGTCAGCGCCAGCTTCGGTTCTTTGTCGGGCGACAAGCGATAGCGCAGCCCGTCAAGCAGAGAAACCCACCAGCCGTGGCTCAGGTCGTCGCCCAGCAACTCGCCTACATCCACAGGACGCGAAGTCAGGTCCAGTGGCGGCCGGGTATCGGCCGAGACTACGTCTGAAATGTTGCTGAACACCGTGCGAAACCACGGAAGCGCGAGCCGGTCTCCGAACATCATGCCGGTATCGACCGGGCGCGAGGTCAATTCCAGCGGAGGCAGTTTCTCCGGAGAAATGCGGTCGGCCAGGTTCAGAATCAGCGAACGCCAGAGCGGCATATCAATGCCGGCCGGCGGAGACAGGTCAAGATCCACCACACCTCAATCATAACAAAGTGCGACTCCTGCGCATTTGGCGGCTTCGCTAAAAAGCCCGGGACGAGCTCTGCGCGGGCTCGTCTCGGGGTGAGCAAGTGCGATTGGAACTAGCCTTTAGTAGTGCCGGCTCCGTGCATTTTCGCGCGCTCAATTAACATCTGTACCTGGTCCTTTTGCGGGTAGTCAGGATTGGTCTGCAGCAGCTTCTCCCAGGCCACGATGGCTGCCTTGGGATCTTTCTTACCCTGCCACTCGACCATTCCCATGTTGAACAGCGTTCCGGGATGATTGGGCCGAACCGCCAGAGACTTCTGGAAGCATGCGAGCGCCTTGTCGGGGTCGCCGGTGTACCAGTAGCTGGTGCCGAGATCGGTGCGAACGTCGGCATTATTGGGCTGGATTTTCAGCGCCTTCTCGTAATAGTCGATGGCTTGCGGAAAGCTCTGCCCGTCGTAGTAGATGTTGCCAAGTTGGACCAGAACTTCAGCGTTGTCAGGATTGGTTTTCAACTGTGCCAGCAGCGGATCAGCCGCCTTCGCCAGCATTTCGGGAGAGCTAGCCTGTTGCTGGGGCGCGCTTCCCGGCAGCTGTCCCGGACCCATGTTGGCCGGCGCCGCTCCTCCCGGAGGCATGCCTGCCGGGGGCGTTGACATCGCCGACTGCGCGTTCTCCGGCAGGTTTGCCGTAGTTGCAGGCGCCGAACCGCGGGCGAAGTAGCCGACCGCAATGCCAATCGCGAGGGTTATCACCGCCAGGGTATAAGCCTGAACGCTGGTGAATACTGTGGAATTGGTTTTTTTGACTTGCGCAGTTTCAATCATGATTTACTCCTTAACTTTTTTGCAGTCAGTTTTTTTCTTTGCTGGTGATACACGGAAGCTCTTGCACTCCGATCAGGCGAGACACCGCTGCACAGAGCATGGTGGGGTCGTCCTTTCCAGGCGCGCGTTTCAACTCACGCGATAACGAGCTGGCAATGCGCTGCGTCACATGCACGGCAAAGGCCGTCATGGCCTGGTCCTGGTCGGCGGTGAAGGGGCCAAATTCCTGGCGAAGGACTTCCAGTTCCTCGCGGCAAAGCTCATCCAGATGCTGCCGTAGGGCGACGAACGCGGGCACCGATTGCTCGGCTGCCAATTTGTGACGGAAGCCGCTGACCTCAGAACAAACAATCTTTTCCGCCGTCGCCGCGGCTGCCTGCCGCTCTCCCGTGTTGCGCCGGATCGCGTGCTCCAGGTCGTCAACGTCGAACAGGCGCATGCCATCGATCTCGCGCACACTGGGCTCGATATCGCGAGGCACCGCAATGTCAATCAGCACCAGCGGCCGGTGCTCACGGTTGCGCGCCACCGCTACCGCTTGGTCGTGGGTGATGATGTAGTGCGGCGACGAGGTCGAGCTGACCACGATGTCGGCGGTTTGCAGGTAGCGCCGACGGTCTTCGAACGAGACAAAGCGCGCGTTCAGCCTGGCCGCCAAATCCTCGGCATTGGCCGAAGTCCGGCTGGTGATGTTTACCTTCCCAGCTCCGGCGCTGATCAGGCATCGCGCTGCGAGCTCGCTCATTCTGCCTGCGCCAATCAACAGCACCTCGCGACCGGAGAGATCGCCAAGCTCTTGCATGGAGAGTTCGACGGCAGCGTAGGGCATGGAAACCGTCTCGTCGGTAATTGCCAGATCAGCGCGAATTCGCTTGGAAACGCTCAGCGCCTTCTGCACGATGGAATCGAGATAGCGGCCGGTGCATCCAGCTTCCTTGGCTTGCCCCCAGGCGTCACTCATCTGGGTAACAATTTCGGGTTCGCCCAGGGCCATGGAATCGAGGCTCGAGGCGACGCGGAAAACGTGGGCCAGCGCGACGTCGTCCATCAGCCGATAAAAGTGCGACCATTCACACAGCTTGAGCTGGTAATGGTGTGCCAGGAACCGCAGCACCGAATCGCAGGCGGTGGCGACATCGCTGGTCCACAGAATGAATTCGGTGCGGTTGCAGGTGGCCAACACCATGGCCTCGTCAATACCCTCAGAGCGCACCAACTGGCTGAGCGCCTCGTTGCGGCGCGTCTCACCGATCCAGAACCGCTCGCGGATGGCGACGGTCGAAGTCCGGAAGTTCAGTCCAATTACCGCCAGCGTCGGTTCCACGGCATGCCCCTCAGGGGAGACGTTCCCACCGATGAACAGGCATCACGAGTGCCAAACATTCAGACGGACGGTTCGGCATGTAAATTGCTGACTAATAAGTGTTTGTTCGCCAATGAAGCCGCTAACCCGGCAGTTGATGTGTGGTTTTTGTGGCATATCACCCCGTCTACAGAGTGTTTTTCCCCGTTACAAATTCTGTTGGCGGGTTACAGGTCGGGGTAGTAGATTACCCACGAAGTCAATATTATCTGCGCCCGCGACTCCGGTCCGGGCGAATGGAGAAATGGAATGAAAGTTGTGTGGTGTGTTGCCCTTCTCGGGCTGGCGTTTGGTCTTACAGTTCCGGCGTTCGCCCAGGATAGTCCGGCCGACATTTACAAAGCGAAATGCGCAGGTTGTCATGGCGCCGATGGCAGCAAGTCGATGATGGGTGCCAAGCCGCTGAACGGAGCTGATGTCAAGGCAATGTCAGACGCCGATCTGAATGGCGCTATCACCAATGGCAAAGGCAAGATGCCCGCCTACAAGGGCAAACTCACCGATGCCCAGATCACGGGCTTGGTCGGGTATATCCGCACCCTGCAAAAGTAAAGAGCCTCCCTAACCCTCTGCGACGGGCACGCCCAGCCCGCCGCGAGTCGCCCCGCGACTCGCTGCTCATCACGCTACTCTTCTGTTCTCACCGCTTGGTGTACGTCGGCGGAGTTATACTCGCGGTGCTCATTCGGAGGACATCATGGCAGACGATCGTCCGCGCAAGCCGGAGACCGAATCCGGCGTAACGCGGCGCGACTTCATGAAAATTTCAGCTGTCGGCGTCGCCGTGCCGGTGGTGCTTGGCTCGGTAATAGACGCTGCGGCTGAGGAAGTTTCCATCCAGGGTCCGGGCAAGGTTCCGGTCACCTTGCAGGTCAATGGCAAGAAGTTAAGCGTGCACCTCGAGCCGCGTGTCACCCTGCTCGACGCGCTGCGCGACAACTTTGACCTCACCGGCGCCAAGCGCGTTTGCGATCGCGGTGCTTGCGGCGCCTGCACCGTGCTGCTGGACGGCAAGCCGGTTTACGCCTGCTCGGTGCTGGCTATCGACGCGCAGGGCCGAAGCATCACGACCATCGAAGCGATGGCCGAGGGCGACTCGCTCAGTCCGGTGATGCAGGCCTTTGTCGCCCACGACGCGCAGCAGTGCGGATTCTGCACCCCCGGCTTCATCGTCGCCACCACCAGCTTCCTGCAAAAGCATCCCACGCCTACGCCTGAGGACGTCCGCCATGGACTCAGCGGAAACTTCTGCCGCTGCGGAACTTACGATGGCATCCGCGCCGTGGCCCTGGCGCACGCAGGAGGCAAGCAGCCATGAGCCAATATTCGTGGCCCGATCCTTCGACGCAACCGCTGCTGGGCAAGAAGATCACGCGCCTCGACGGGCCGGCAAAGTCGTCAGGGCACGCCAAATATACCTACGACTACAACCCCGACGGCCTGCTTGCAGGAAAGATCGTGCGCTGTCCCTATGCGCATGCCCGCATCAAGAGCATCGATACCAGCGCCGCCGAGAAAATGCCGGGCGTGAAGGCAATCGAAATCGTGCAGAAGCCGGGGACAGAAATCTTCTGGGCGGGCGATGAGATTGTTGGCGTTGCCGCCGTTGACGAAGGCACGGCGGAAGACGCCATGCGCGTCATCAAGGTCGACTACGAGGTGCTGCCGCACTTTGTATCCGACGCCGAGCCGCCGAAAAACCTCGCTCCCGACACCGGACCGATCAGCCAGGACGACTTCGGGGACATGCAAGATAACCAGGTTCCCGACGACGAGGTCATCGCGATCCTGAAGAAACAGGGCGTCAGCTTTAAGGCCGATGAGAAATGGTATAAAGCCATGCAAGGAGAGGGCACCGATCCTAAAGTGATCGCAGCCTTGCGTGCAGCGAAGGTGCTGCCTCCTTCACAGAGCAAGTCTCCTTTCAAGCGCACCGCGACGCAGAAACAGGGCGATCCCGACAAAGCATTTGCGGCAGCCGCTGCCACGCACGAGGGCGTGTATGGCGTTCCCTGCATCGTTCACGCCTGCCTGGAGTCGCATGGTTCGGCGTCAGAATGGAGCGGCAACGACCTGACCGTGCACATCTCGACCCAAAACCTGTCGGGCATCGCCGCGCAGATGGCGGAACCGCTGAGCACTCCGGCGGCGAACATCCGGGTACTCCAGCAGAACATCGGCGGCGGCTTCGGCAGCAAGTTCGCAGCCGATCGCTGGGACATCGTCGCCGCGAAATTGTCGAAGTCTGCCGGCGGCAAGCCGGTGAAGATGATGCTCTCGCGCGAAGAAGAGTTCGAGGTCGCCGGAATGCGTCCCTCGGCTTATGCTCGGGTGAAGATCGCCGCCGACAAGCGCGGCAAGCTGGTCGCCTGGCAATCCAACTCATGGGGCACCGGAGGCATGGGCGGCGGTGGCACCCCGCCGATCCCGTACATTTTCGACGTTCCCAATCAGCGCAAGCAGCACACCGCCATCGCCACCAACCAGGGAAGCGCCCGCGCCTGGCGAGCCCCGAACCATCCGCAAGCTGCGCTCATCACCATGGCGGCGTTCGAGGACCTGGCGGCCAAGCTCAAGATGGATCCGGTCGAGATGCTTCGCGCCAACTGGACATCCTTGGCCCGCGCGCCAAGACCTACGCGGAAGAGTTGGACGATCGCCGAACAGCTGATGGGATGGAAGCAGAACTGGCATCAGCGCGGCGACAAAGCTGCCGGCCCGGTGAAACGGGGACTCGGGCTGTCCATTCACACCTGGGGAGGCCGCGGCCACAACAGTGATCAGGACCTGAGCATTCACCCGGATGGCTCGGTCGATTTAAAGGTGGCCAGCCAGGACCTGGGCACGGGGACGCGCACCATCATCGCCATGGTCATCGCCGATACGCTAGGCATTCCGTTGGAACAGGTGACAGTGCACATCGGCGACAACCGCTATCCGCCATCGGGCGGTAGTGGTGGAAGCACGACGGTCGGCGGTGTCAGTTCGGCGGCGCGGCGCGCGGCCGTCGATGCTCGCGACATGCTGCTGGAAAAAGTTGCGCCTGCGCTGAAGGCAAAGCCGGAAGAGTTGGAGGTCGCCAACGGTGTGGTGCGGGTAAAGGCTGATCCGTCGCGCAGCATGAGTTGGAAAGACGCGTGCGCGAAGATCGGCGCCATGCCGCTTACCGCGCACGGCAAGAACCCGGACAAGTCCAAGCCGCCCGACCTCACCAACAGCGGCGTCGGAGGCGTGCAGATGGCCGACGTCTCGGTCGACACCGAAACCGGCATCGTGCGCGTCAACAAGATGGTTGCGGTACAGGACTGCGGCTTAGTGGTCAACATCACCACCGCCGAAAGCCAGGTCAAGGGCGCGCTCATCATGGGCATCAGCTACGCGCTTTATGAGGAGAAGATTCTCGATCCTATCTCCGGCCGCGTGCTCAATCCCAACCTGGAGTTCTACCGCCTCGCCGGGCTGAACGACGTCGGCGACCTAGTCGTGCACATGATGACAGGCAAAGGTTACGACGAGCGCGGAGTTATCGGGCTGGCCGAGCCTCCGGTAGTCTCGCCCGGAGCTGCGATCTCGAACGCGGTGGCCAACGCCATCGGCGTGCGTGTGCCCTTCCTGCCGCTTACCCCCGCACGCGTGATTGACGCACTGGAGCAGGGAGGTGCCGCATGAGACCGAGCAACCGCGGATTTGCGCTGATGAACGCGGATCGGACCCGGCCTGCGAAGATTCGCGCCAGGGCACGACCCTCGGTCTGCGAAGAGTCGCGTCAGGGCACGACCTCATCGCTCCCGACCGAGCGGATTCCGCTCGGCGAAACTTCGCGTCACGGCACGATCTTGGCCTGCGAAGAGTCGCGTCAAGGCACGACCTTGGTCGCGCCGAAAGCGCTCCCATTTCCTTGTCATCACGAGGGAGCTTTAGCTCCCGAGGGATCTGCTCTTGCCACCGGAGGCGCGCATGAGATCTTTTGAATACGCCAGCCCCAACAGCAAAGAGCAAGTCGCCGCGCTTCTCGGCACCACATGGGAGCAGGGCGCGATCTTGGCCGGCGGCACCGATCTGCTGGCGCTGATGAAGGATGACGTGGTGACGCCGAAGCGGCTGGTCAACGTCAAGGGGCTAGACGCCCTGCGCGGCACCAGTTATCAGCCGGGCAACGGATTGCGCATTGGTGCGCTAACCACCATCGCTGAGTTGGCCGAGTCGAAAGACGTGGCGCAATATCCCATGCTGTTCGAGGCGGTGAACGAAGCGGCGAGTCCACAGATTCGCAACTTAGCAACTATCGGCGGCAACATGTGTCAGCGGCCGCGCTGCTGGTACTTCCGCAGCGGCATGGGCCTCATGCCGGTGACGAAAGACGGCAAGTCGATGGTCGTGGCCGGCGACAATCGCTACGCCGCCATTCTCGGCACCCAGACCGGCGCCTACTTCGTCAGCCCCTCAACCGTTGCGCCCGCGCTCATTGCCTACGGTGCGAAGATTCGTATCTACTCGGCCAAGGCCGGAGGCAGTGGCGTGCGGGAGTTGCCGCTGGGCCGCTTTTTTCTCACTCCCAAATCGGCCAACGAACGCGAGCACGATCTTCAGCCTGACGAGATGGTGATCGAGTTGATCGTGCCGCCTGCGCCGCAGAACCTGAAGACAGGCTACTTCGAGGTTCGCCAGAAGGCGGCCTTCGACTGGCCGCTGGCCATGGCGGCCGTCGCGCTCGACATAGACGGCAACACGGTGAAGAGCGCGCGTGTGGTACTGGGACACGTCGCCCCCATACCGTGGGTCTCCGACGAAGCGGCCGCAGCCTTGGTCGGCAAGACGATCACGCTGGAAACCGCAATGGCCGCGGCAAATGCTGCCGTCGCCAACGCCAAGCCGCTCAGCATGAACAAATACAAAGTCACGCTCGCCAAGGCAGCGGTGAAGCGCGCCATCCTCAACGCGTCACTCTCGGACGCCGGCCGAGTGGTCGGCGGCGCAAACGCCGGAGGTGCCGCATGAGGTGGACAAATTTCAGCCGCGGATTTGCGCGGATGAACGCGGATCGAATTCAGGTCTGCGAAGATCTTCTTCAGCACCGAATTATGCCCGACCGTGCACTTTCATCCTGGAACGATTGGCGCCATGGCACGACTTCAGTCGTGCCAATGAGCGTTCCGTTTTTTTGTTATCCCGAGGCGACTTTAGTCGCCAAGGGACCTGCTTTCCCCGGAGGTGCCGCATGATGATGCTTCCCGATCAGGAGCGCTTCGACACTACCTGCGAAGGACTCTGCACCGCGCTGCGCTGGAAGCAGCAGTTCATCGGCGTGGCGCACGACCCGACCGTGCCTCCGACGAACGACGGACTGTTCTGGTGCCTGCACACCCAAACCTGCATTGGCCCTGACGGCATGCTGGCCGAGCCGGGCAACTGTTCATCTTCGGGACGCGCGTGTCATGGGACAGGGAAGTGCGGGTGACGAAGAAAGCAACTAGCAACTAGCACCTAGCAACTAGTTAGGAATTAGCCCATTGGCAAATTGGCACCTATCAATCATCGGCGGCAATCAGTCGCTTCGTAGCAGGGCACGGCATCAGCCGGCTGCGAGTGGATAGCAGAAACAAGAAAAAGTAAACGAAACCCAAATGATAGAGCTTTAGAAGGAACTACAACCTCACCACAGCCGCGCATAGCACTGCTGCAGCCGCGGGTCCCGCAGACGGGTGAGGCAGTTTGCCTTGCCTCGGCACATCTCCTGCCAAAACATGTCAGATCTGAATAACTTTTCGATACCCATCCGGCCACGGAACTCAAGTCAGCTTTCGCCGCAGAACTCCTATCACACCTGCTGCGCCGCTTCCCATCAGCAGAAGGCTCGACGGCTCCGGAACATTTTGCACCGCGTACACTCCGCTAGAGAACGTCGGAAATTCACAATGCGGACACAGGTTATTAGCATTGGTGAAGGTAGGACCAGAGGGACTATTAAAATATTCCTGGTTCAGGTCTGACTTGCCAATGGAGTACAACCCGAAGGTATTGGTGTTGAACGCCTCGCCAGCGCATGTGGTGCAAACCGGAACCACCGCGAACCAGTACTGGTCTGTCGGCAAATTCACCTCAAGGCCAGAGACCGCATTGGTGTACTCATTATCCCCGCGGTAGCTGCGTCCCGTCGGAGCGTTGGTCACAGCTCCGGTGCCGGAAGCGATCAGGGTGCCGCCGTTATCTTCCGAGACGCCGCTGCGGATCTCCCAGTAGCCCGAGGCAGGAGTAAAGTTGCTCAGGTTATTGGTGAACAGGCCGGTCACAGTGATGTTGGATTCGGCATAGAAGTTCTGGTAGACAGCGGCGCCGTAAGGATTGCCGGGCATGGTGGCCGTATTTTCGTTGGCCAGCCCGTTGGCGTATTGATTCAACGGATCGAATTGTCCGCCATAGAAGTATGGATTGTCGGCGCTAGAGCATACCGCCAAGAAGAGCAGTTCCAAAACCAACACCAGAGTAAGCTTCTTCATAATTCCTTTCTGAAGATGACCTGAGGGTGGTTGCCGAAGGCTGCAACTTGCTTGTTCCAACCACTCCATCTTCTCTTTGTTGCGATATTTGTAAACTGTCCCCTTCAAAAATGTGCACAACTGTCTTTTGCGGACTCTCTAACGCCTGAGAATTTGACGTCGAGCGAGCGAACGTCTGAGAGCTGCCGGCGAAAGCGCCGAAATTATGGCATGGGATTTTGAGAGAAGCTATTCAAAAGTAAGTTTATGCTCAGCCGGTCAATTCCTTAAAACCAGAGTGGCTGCAATAACAATATGCAAGTGGGCTGCGAACGCCGGAGGGCAGGGCAGCCGCTTTCACGCACGCCGTTCAGCCCAATACAATCGCACTATGCAGCTTCTTCGAGCCATTTTCATCCTCCTAGTGGCAGCCGGTATTGCGCAGGCCGCGCCGCAGCAGCCACCCGCCAACATCCCTGCGCCGACAGACGTCGCATCGGTTCCGGCTGACGCCACCAAGAATCCCTCAGGCTTGGCGACCAAGGTATTGAAGCCGGGCAACGGCGCGGAACACCCGGCGAAAGACGAGATCGTGGTCATCGATTTCACCGGCTGGACCAGCGATGGCAAGATGTTCGACAGCACGGCGTCCCATGGCGGCCCGAAGGCGTTGCCGCTCAACAAGATTATTCCTGGCCTGAGCGAGGGTGTGCAGATGATGGTGGTCGGCGAGACTCGCCGGCTATGGATGCCGCAGGCGCTCGCCTTTAAAGGTCAACCGGGAAAGCCTGCGGGCCCGGTGGTCTTCGATGTGACGCTGCTCGACCTGCCGACACGGGCGCCTGCCGATGTGGCGGCTCCTCCGGACGACGCTGTGCGGACCAAGAGCGGCCTCGCCTACAAAGTGCTGCAACCCGGCACCGGCTCACGCCACGCCAAGAAGATCGACGAGGTCGTCGTGCAGTACACCGGCTGGACCACCGACGGCAAAATGTTCGACAGCTCCTACACCAAAGGCGAGGCGATGACACTGCCGCTCGATCGCGTGATTGCCGGGTGGGCCGAAGGAATTCCGTTGATGGTCGAAGGCGAGAAGGCACGCTTCTGGATCCCGGAAAAGCTTGCCTATAAAGGTCACCAGGCTCCCTACGGGATGCTGGTGTTTGACATCGAGCTGATCCGGATACGGTAAGCAGGCGCTGGGACTGGCAGCGTTCCTGGCTGACTGGTTTCCGGAACATGTGTGGGTGTCGAATCAGGCGAACTCACTGCCGACCTTAATTACTACAGCTCTAGACAAGCATTATCCAAACTCGCATGACGTAATCGGATTTTGGCGCCACCTATTTGAGCTTGGAACAGTATGACAAGGCCATCGTCTCACCGAGGCGCGCTGTCGAGCTTGTACCCAACGATTCAATCGACACTTGGAATCTCGGTCGGCTCCATGACTTCACTGGACTGACTTAACTTTCGGATCAGTGGTACCAAAAAGTCTGTCAGCCTCAAACAAGAGCCGGAGCAGCATCCGACGATCTCTTGCATGTATGCGGATGGGCGCGTACTCGGTCATGGAACTGAACCTCCCCGCTGACAACTCACTACAGGTAACCTCCGGCTGACAACCGACCACTACTCCCCCGTGCTATCCTCCTTCCTTTCGTACCGCTGAGGAGCATCATGAAACTTACTCGCCGCGAATTCGTTGCGACTACCGCTTTAGGATCCGCCTCGCTCGCACTCGATCTGCACGCACAGAACCCGGCTCCCAACTTTCAGACCGAGAATCAGGCGCCAAGCACGAAGCCAAAAGCCCCCGTCATCATCAGCGCGGCCAACGGCTACAACTACCTGGACCGCGGCTACGCCGTGCTCACCGGCGGAGGCGACACGCTCGACGCGGTCATGCAGGTTATCACCGGGCCCGAAGATGATCCTAACGACGATAGCGTGGGACTTGGTGGGCTGCCGAATGAGGAGTGCGTGGTTGAGCTTGACTCCTGCTGCATGCACGGCCCGACGCGTATGGCGGGCTCGGTCGCCGGCGTTCACGATATCAAGAACGTGTCGCTGCTGGCGAAGAACGTAATGGAGCACACCGGTCACGTAATGCTGGTTGGCGAAGGCGCCAGCCACTTCGGCTTACTAATGGGCTTTCCCAAGGAGAACCTGCTGACCGAGCGCTCGCGTAAAACCTGGCAATTGTGGCGCGAAAGCATGTCGAACGACGATTGGTGGGGACCAGGACTGGCCAGCCCGAATTTCAAGTTCCCCAGCGAGGGCGGCAACCTGACGGAGCTCGACAATCCGCTGATCGACCATATGTATAAGCTGGCGACAAGGATCGGCATCGAACCGGGCTTCCGCATGGCTGCCATTGAGCGCGTGCTCAAGCCGCCGACCGGAACAATTCACTGCTCGAGCGTGAAAACGAACGGAGAGATGTCGGGCGCGACGACAACGAGCGGCCTGGCGTGGAAGATTCCCGGACGCGCGGGCGACTCGCCCATCATCGGCGCGGGCAGCTACACCGATCAGGACGTCGGCTCGGCGGGCGCAACCGGAAACGGCGAAGAGAACATCAAGATCTGCGGCGCGCACACCATCGTCGAGAACATGCGTCACGGCATGTCGCCCAAAGATGCAGGCATGGATGCGCTGAAGCGCATCGTGCGCAATTACAACGGCGACATGCAGAAGCTCCAGTACGTCGACATGAGTTTCTACATTCTGCGGCGGGATGGAGCCTATGCCGGAGTTTGCCTGTGGAGTGGGCCGGCGCAGCATCCACGGAGGTTCGCCGTCATCGACGAAAAGGGCAAGCGTTATGAGAATGCAGTCGCGCTGATGCAGGGCGAATCGCTGGGCTGGCCTCCGATGCCGGGTGGAAAGCGCCTCGCTCCGGAGCAAAAGAAGTAGGCCGCTACGCGGCGCGTCTGGTTGTTATTGCTCAGTCACCCCGGGCTCGCGCCCGGGGCTTAAAAACGGAGTCGCTGCTTCGCGGCTCACTTGATTGCGGGTGCCTGCATTTTCAACCACGTAGAGTCCAAACAGGGTGCCCGTTACACCGCAACCGTAACCGTGGTCTCTGTCCGAACGACAGGGCGATACAGCGTGTCGCGCTCGAAGGGCACGCGGCCGGCTTCGGTGATCAAGCGGATCAGATCCTGGCGCCGCAAGCCTTGTGGCGTAGTCGCGCCGGCATCGTGATAGATCTTCTCTTCGACCACAGTGCCGTCAATATCATCGGCCCCGAAGCGCAGCGAGATTTGTGCCATCTTCGGCGTCACCATCTGCCAGTACGACTTGATGTGCGGGAAGTTGTCGAGCACCAGGCGCGACACGGCAATCTGCCTCATGTCGAGCATGCCGGTGGTCTTCGGCAGGTGCTGCAACGGTGTGTTCTCGGGATGAAACGCCAGCGGGATAAACGTCTGGAATCCTTGCGTGTCGTCCTGCAAAGCCCGAAGCTTCAGCAGATGATCGACGCGGTCTTCGTCGTTTTCAACGTGGCCGTATAACATTGTCGCGTTCGACTTCAGCCCGATCTCATGCGCCGACCGCGCAATCTCCAGCCAGTCGTCGCCATCAATCTTGTGATCGCAGATGATGTGCCGCACGCGGTCAGAGAATATCTCCGCTCCGCCGCCGGGAAGGGAATCCAGTCCCGCCTCTTTCAGCTTCAGCAGCACATCGCGCGGCGTGGTTTTGCCGATGCGCGCAAAGAAGCTGATCTCGACCATGGTGAACGCCTTGAGATGAACTTGCGGAAAGCGCTCCTTCAATCCCGAGATCAGGTCCAGGTAGTACTGGAAGGGCAGATCGGCGTGCAGCCCGCCAACGATGTGGAACTCGGTGACCGCCTCGGTGTAACCCGTCGCTGCCGTTTCCCAGACCTCCTGCAGCGCCATGGTGTAACTACCCGGCGAATCCTTCTTGCGGCCGAAGGCGCACAGACGGCAGGCGGCGACACAGACGTTGGTGTAATTAATGTGGCGATTAACGTTGAAGAACGCGGTGTCGCCGTGCATCCGCTCGCGGACATGATTTGCCAGCCAGCCGATGGCAAGAATGTCGCCGGAAGCATACAAGGCGAGCGCGTCCGCACTGGTGAGTCGCTCCTGCGCCATGACCTTGCTGTGAATCGGACGAAGCTTGGCGTCGTCGGTCTGAAATGGGTGAATCGAAGCAGAGCTGGCTGAAGAAACACTGGCCATATAA
This sequence comes from uncultured Acidobacteriaceae bacterium, assembly GCA_963771535.1. Taxonomy (GTDB): domain Bacteria; phylum Acidobacteriota; class Terriglobia; order Terriglobales; family Acidobacteriaceae; genus CAVVDY01. The sequence goes on from CAVYTK010000004.1 coordinate 89,186, forward strand.
CGATGATATAGCACTCCGCGCGGTGAGGTCACAAGGTTAGTGTTTGATGCTGTCACGGTTGACCTTTCTCGCTACAGGCGAAACAATAGTGTCGCTGGGGAAGCCATGCGGTTGCGGGTCGTTCTCGTACTCACATCATTGTTTTGCAGTGTAGGCCTCTGTGCATTGGGCCCGCACAGCGCTGCGGACGAATCCGCGGCAAAACCGGCTGCCAGTGACTCGGCAAAGCACTATCCCGACGACGGCCTGCTCTCGAACTACCGCTACGCGAATGCCTTCTTCGGCTTCGCTGTGGACTTGCCGAGCGATGCCGGTTTGCGTCCGATACCCAGCTCGAATCCTACTGACGGCAGCATCGCCCTGCTGGAAACCGTTGGCTCCGCGCCGAGCCGCTGCGTTATGGCCATTTCGGCCTACGCCTCTGGCGACAAGGGCGCGACCGCGCGCCTGCTGCTTCGCCATGAGCTCGATGACGAGCTCACGATCGGTGTGGAAGAGCTTCACCCGCTGACCAAGGCCAGCATCGCCGGACACCAGTTCTTCTACTACGAGACGCGTCGCGGCATCGATCAGCACGCCATCTACGCCACTGAACTCGATGGCTACGTGCTGCGCTTCGTTGCGTCGGGCCGGGATGGCAAGCTGCTGCAGCAGCTCGAGGCAGCGGTGACGCACATGCGTTTCTTTCCGCCAGAGTCGATCGGCGAATACGTTGGCGTCGGCGCCGAACCGTACAACGGACCGGCAATTTCCTATCGCGTGATCGAGCAGCTGAAGTCCGATCCTCCAGCACGCAAGCTCGCCAACGGCAAAGTGTCGGGCAACGTGTACGAGAACAATGTGCTGGGCTTCGGCTATGAGCTTCCCAAAGACTGGCATTACGGAACGGAAGCAGCCGTCATGCCTGCGGTCGAGCAGAGTCGCGAGCAGAACACGGATCGCCCTGCGGTTTCGCCCAGCCAGCGTGCGCTGCTGAAGGCGTGCGAGCGGACGCTGATTTCCGCCTGGCGCAAGATGCCGCAGGCCAGCGGTGCAATCGCCTACGACGACTTCGGAGAGGTCACCATTTCGGCGATGTCGCTGGCGTGTTTCCCTAACGTCAAGTTCCCCGATGCGCGCGCCGGGAAAGACGCGGTCAGCAACTTCCTGGTCGCTTACGGTCTTGGACATCCGATTCTGCAGGACATGCGCGACGCGCGCGCCTTCGAACATGACGGTCGCACCTTCATCGTGATGGACGGCGTCGTCGCTTATCACGAAGATGGCGACGCGCTGTCGCGTCGCGTATCGGTTGCGATCGCATTCACCAAGCAGCGCGGATACCTCATGACCTTCTTCTTCGCGGCGCCGCATCAATCAGAGCTGCACCAGCTGATGAATGCCAAGGCTGCCTTCGATGCCGAGCTGCCGGTGAAAGAAGCCAACGCCAGCACCGCGACAAACAGTGGCGAGCTGCAACCCGGCGGATCCGTTGCGCCCGTCAGCGCGGTATCGACCGCGAGCGGCGCGTCTGCGCAATCACCGGAAGCCGCTTCAACCGCTTCGGCTGCGCCAGCTAATCCAGCACCAGCGACTAACTCTCAAGCCGATTCTGCGACTCCCGCTGCAGAACCTGCTGCCAACAGCTCGTTCCATCCCTCGCTGCTGAAGCCGGGCGAAACCATGCAGGACCAGCAGATGAAGGGCTCGCCAGTACCAGGGAAGTCCAAAAAGTAGCCAGAGTTTCTCGGTATCCGCAGCATCTCAGCTCGAAGCCGACGGAAAGCGTTTTACCCGCAACTACAGCCGCAGTACAATGTGACGCGTTCGTTAAACCAGGAGCGAAACTTTGGCAAACTCACCATCGACTCCATTCACCTATGAAGTGGAGATGTCTGACGACACAGCAACCATCAAGTGTCATGGCAGGATTGTGGCTGAAACCGCGCCTGAGTTGAAGCAGCTGGTCAAGCCGATGATTCCCAAAGTGCGCCGCATCGTGCTCGATTTGAACGACGTCGCTTTCATCGACAGCTCCGGTCTGGGCACGCTAGTTGGGCTGAAGGCGTCGGCTGCATCCGCGGCTTATTGCACTCTGGAGCTCACCAATCTTTCGCCGCTGGTCAAAGAGCTGCTGCAAACCACGATGCTGTACAAGCTGTTCACGTCCAGCAGCGACCAGCAGGATCCGAAGTCCTGATCGCGCCGGCCGCTAACTAGGCGGCTCGCGCGCGCAGATGTTCTACGAAGCCGAAACTTTTTCCGCGCCTGCTTTCGTTCCCAGCAGCTTCTCAATCTGCGCTACATGGTTGATGTCGTGCCCGGCGATCTGCCGCGCCAGGTCGGCAACCGTCATCGGCCCGCGCTCCATGTGGACGCCGCCAAGCTGCCATTGCTCGGGCGTGAGTCTGTCGAACATCCGCAGATTGCCTGCGCGCAGCAGGCGAAACAGTTGCAGAGATTCTTGACCGTCAGCGTTAGCATAATCGCCCAGCTCGTACCAGAGGTCCTGATCGAAGGGAAGCAGCGACGATCCGTTGTGCTCGATCATCTGGCGATAGCGCCAGTACGCCCCAATCTCCGCCTCAGCCAGATGAATCAGGATTTCACCAACCGACCATTTTCCCGGCTCCGAACGTTTGGCGAGCTGATGGGGCGACGCGCCTTCCACCAGCTTGGTCAGCCGCGCGGGCGTCTCGCGCATGACGGTCACCGCGTCTTTGCCTTCCACCAACGTCAGGATGCGTTCTTTATATTGCTGCGGAGTTTCATTCATGGGCGCTCTCCTCTAATTCAAAAAGAACTTCGTATACAGCGTGTCGCGCTGTGCCGGACGGAAACCCGCATCGCGAATGATCCGCCGCAGCTCTTCTTCGGTAGTGCAGTTGCGCACGCCCGCGGCGCGCACCACGTTCTCTTCGATCATCACCGACCCAACATCGTTGCCGCCGAAGCGCAATCCCATCTGGCAGACTTTCAATCCTTGCGTCACCCAGCTCGACTGCACGTTCTCGAAGTTCGTCAGGTAGAGACGCGCAATCGCCAGCGTCTTCAGGTACTCGACCGCCGTGGCTTCGTCCCATCCACGTCCGCCCAGCGCCGTGTTCTGCGGCTGGAACGACCACGGAATAAACGCGGTGAATCCGCCGGTCTCTTCCTGCAAATCGTAGATTGCCTGGAAGTGGTTCACCCGATTCTCAACCGTCTCGCCCACGCCGAACATCATGGTCGCTGTCGTCCGCATGCCCAGCTTATGCGCCGTGCGATGCACGTTGAGCCAGTCGTCGGTCAGGCACTTCAGGCGCGCAATTTTGTAGCGCACTTCGTCGTCCAGAATTTCCGCGCCGCCGCCAGGAATGGAATCCAGTCCGGCATCGCGCAGCCGCCGGATGGTGTCTTCGATCACAACCCGCTGACCTCGGCGATACAGATGACCTCCGACGCCGAGAAGCAGTGCAGATGCACCTGCGGAAAGCGCTGCTTCATGCCACTGAGCATCGCCTCGTACCAGTCGATCTTCAGGTCGGGATGCAGGCCGCCCTGCAGCAGCACGCCGGTGCCGCCCAGCTCGACCGTTTCGCGCACCTTGTCGTAAATCGTGTCGAAGTCGAGGATGTATCCCTCGGCCGCGAGCTTGCCCTTCAGCGGCCGATAGAACGCGCAGAAGGTGCAGTACTCGGTGCAGAAGTTGGTGTAGTTAATGTTGCGATCGATGATGTAGGTGACCACGCCCTCGGGATGCAGGCGGCGGCGCACCGCGTCGGCCTCCATACCGATGCCGATCAGGTCATCGGAGCGAAACAGCTCCAGCGCTTCAGCTTTGGTCAGGGACATAGGAAGATCGTTGCCTTTTGTATCATTTTACCTGTTGGGGAGCGGGTGTCAGGCATCAGGTGTCAGGCATCAGGTCTGAGCCGTCAGCTATCAGCCGTCAGTCTCAGCTAAACCCATCATGCCTGTCATTCTGAGCGAAGCGAAGAACCTGCTTTCGCTTGCCCCGTCAGAGGAGTTACCAATGCCTAACATCGCGTGCCACTCTGACAACCGCCGACTGACAACCGGCAACTGACATACCCCCTCCCCCGGGGTATAGCTAAAATCTTGATTCCATTGAGCCGCCAAAAACTTTTCCCCGCAAAATCTTGAGTGCGTGAGAGTTACAGGCAAAATCTTCCAACGATATGACTTAGCGCGATTGATTGCACCAGACACGGTGCACATGAGATTTTGAGGAGTAACGAAACGGTCAACCTGAAGCAAGCCTTGCGGCATTACCCAAACGTCCTGAATCAGCCCGCGCCCGGGAAGCCCCGGCGCGCATAAGCACACAACTTCCGTGCCCACTAAGGCGAACGTAACAGAGGAGTGCCGGAGGTGCAAGTTACGAAGGTAATTGGGTTGGGGCGAAGAAGGTACTTCCCACCTTTCCTATACACATTGAGATGTGTGATAATCTACACGCGCCGGAGTGTGTAAATGGCCACGAACCTAGCTATTGATGATCGACTGATTGAGGAAGCCCGCCAGATCGGTCATCACACGACCAAGAAGGAAGCGGTAACCGCGGCGCTGGACGAGTACATCCGGCGCCGCAAACAGATGAACATACTCGATCTGTTCGGCACCGTCGAGTACCACCAGGGCTACGATCACAAGGCAAACCGCCGCCGCGACCGCATGGGAAGCGACCGGTGAAAGTGCTGGTCGACACCTCCGCGTGGTCGCTCGCGCTGCGTCGCAAAGACGCCGCCGGCCTCAGTGCGGACGAGCAGAAGCTCAAGGCAGAACTGGCGCAGGCCATCCAGGATGGACGCGTCGTGATGATTGGGATGATCCGCCAGGAGCTTCTGTCGGGAATCAAAGACATCGCGCAATACGACAAGGTCAAGGCCGCGCTAGATGCCTTCCTCGACGAGTCCATCGCCACCGCCGATCACGAGTACGCCGCGCGCCTGTACAACGAATGCCGCAGCCACGGGTGCGAAGCCGGCCCAGTCGATATGTTGATCTGCGCCGTTGCCGTGCGCCGAACCTGGGATGTTCTCTCCAGTGATGAGGCACTGAACCGGTGCCTTGCAGTCGCGAGGAAGTTTCGTGCGAAGCAGGGTTGAGCGACGACGGGTGGCCCACATTTGCCTTCGTTTGGCAATGTGGGATAGCGAAAGATGCTCCCGGCCATCATTATCGATTAGCACTAGTTCTCCTCCCCCATTTCCCAGCAGAAGGGAAATATGGGCCACCCGTCAAAGCGAACGCAGCAGGCGTCCCGACACATGCCGCTTCTGTAACCCGGAAGTTAATCTGGGCCGGAGTTTCTCGATTGATGCAAGAGTTTGAAGATGTTGCCATCCGCCTAGACGCGATAGGTTACTGGCATGACGGACTCCGGCTTGAACGCGTGCATCCCCAGCGCCTGGTTGATCCTACGTGGGAGAGGGGACGGCGAGCGGCCATCATCGACTACTTGCGAGCTGGGAAGACGGCCATACAGTACCTCGGCTATTCCTATTGTCGCTTTGGCTGCGATGGCTTCGGTGGAGATCGCGACTTGACCGATGGAGTCTGGGGATGGCCGGAGGGGCTGGATCACTACGTGGAAGTCCATAATATTCGGCTCCCTGACGAATTCCTTAAGCGTGTCTTTTCCCGTAATTATTTGGGCAGGCTGCGCTGGAATATCAGGCCTGCGATATTACGTTTCGGTCGGTTGGACTTTACGTTTTGGGACGAATGGTGCAAGAAGCAGATGTACCCATTTACAGACGATCCACTATGTTATGCCTGCCGGTACGAACAGGAGCGAAAGCTTGAGGCAGATGAAGCCAGGGCAAAGATTCTCAGAGGATAGCGGCCCTAAACGGGGTCGCCCCTTCGACTGCGCACACGGCAGACTGCAACCATCGGTTGGTTGGGCGAGGATTTGCAATTTCCTTGCTTGTGGACTGGAAGTATCCTGTAGCCGTTAACCAAATCCCGCTGCGGACAAAATCTCCACCCTTCAACCTCGCTCAGGGCAGGCTCGTGCGGCAGCCAACCAACTGAGGTCCCTTCGGCTAGGCTCAGGGCAGGCTCTTCGACTGCGCTCGACTGGTTCGCTCCGCTCAGGATGACACCCGATGATGAGTAGTGCAGGGAAGGAAAAGCAGGTCCTTCGCTCCGCTCAGGATGACAGAAGGGAAGGGGCGTCGAAGGTGGCCCGTCGTTGCGCGCACTGGCGAGGCCCGGCCTCATCGCTCAGGATTACCGCGGGCTTTCGATTGGCGTTGCGCCTCGGTTATGCTTCTTGCAACAACAAGTGGGGCACGAGCGATGGACATCAACGACATCAACAATCTGTATGCCTACAACCTGTGGGCGAGCCGGCGCACGTTTTCGGCGCTGGAGAAGCTGAGCGAGGCGCAGTTCACAGCAGAAGTGGAGAGCAGCTTCCCGTCGATCCGCGAGACGGTGTTTCACATCCTGGCGGCGGAGTGGATCTGGTTGCAGCGCTGGCAGGGCGCTTCGCCGCGCGCGAACGTGCCCAATCCTAATGCATCGGGGAAGACGTGGAACGGGCTGACGCCCGGGGAGAAGCCGACCTATGAAGAGTTGGCGAGCGTCGCCGCATTGCGCGACTTTGCCGAGTCGCTGGAGCAGAAGCGCCAGGCATTCCTCAACTCGTTAAGCGACGACAAACTGCAGCGTCCGCTGAGCTACACCGATATGGCAGGGAAGCCGTTTGCCGTGCCGCTGGTTCACCAGATGCAGCATGTGGTGAATCATGGCACCTATCATCGCGGGCAGTTGACGACGTTGTTGCGGCAGGTGGGCGGCGAAACGGCCTCGCTCGACATGTCGTATTTCTTCCGCGAGCAACAGGAGAGAGCAGCGCAGGCGGGATGAAGACTGCCGCGACGGCGTCGTGTTCTCGCAGTGGTTTCAACCGGCGGAATGGGGCACCCAGCGGGATGAAGGCTGCCGCGACTTGAAGGTGTTCTCCCAGAGCTGAAGGCGATCGCGGTGGTTCAATCACGCCGGAAGAATCGGAAGTAAAAAGCGGCGAACACCAGGACAATACCGACATTCACGGTCAGCCGTTCCCAGAAATGATTTCTGAAGAAGGCCAAGTCCAGACCGACGATGACGGCCGCCATCGCCACCGCGTAGAGCACGGCAGGCGCCTGTTCGCTCATTTTGGATTTTTCGCTCAAGCGTGGCTTCTCCGATGAGTATCGATTCGGCGAGCTTGCTCTCAATGTGAGCGTTTCGCACCCGCGACAAGTTGCATCCGTGTCCTGAAGGATCGAACACAAGGGCGTTCCCATAGATTCTAGACCGACAAATACGTCGGTTAGCGTGCAAATGAAGGACGCGAACCCGGGCATCGCAGAAACACGAAAAGCCCGGAACATTACATTCCGGGCTTGCGGAAACTGATTCGCTTAGCGAACTAGTCGCTTACAGAACCTGAACGTTCTCGGCCTGCCAGCCCTTGGGGCCTTTGGTCACGTTGAACTGAACCGCCTGGCCTTCCTGAAGGCTGCGGAAGCCGCTGGGCGATGGCCGAGAAATGCACGAAGACATCCTCGCCGTTCTGGCGGCTGATAAAGCCGAATCCCTTCGCATCGTTAAACCACTTCACTGTTCCTTGTTCCATTGTGTTGTACCTGTATTTGTAAATTTCCTGCTGAGAAGATCGTTTGCTGCTTGGAGTGGGTAACGCGTAGGCGGGACCAGCTCTAGTTCGCTTTCGTTCAAACTTAGCCTGATGAACATAGGATGCCACATATCCCGCAAGGATGCAAACGATTTCAAGGCTTTTGATTCTGATCGTGAACGGAGTGTCCTACACATTTCGAACGAAGCGAGGTGTCGGGTACCGGTTGACAGGCGGAGGAATCGGGCGCCCCGTTCGGGCTGGTGTAGCCCGGGCGGGGATTTCGGTTCACATCACTACATCTTTCCACGGCAGGCGAATACCCCACCCCGCCAAAGATGCCGGAATGGGGCACCCACACTAATCGCCCGTGGCTACCGCGCCTGAAGCACTCGCGGGCAGTAAACGCATATGAATGACAATCCCTAACTGATTGCCAACTACCGCGTTGTAATCCGATGGGCCGGAATAATCCTCGCGTCCGCCGGCGTAGGGCCCTTGCGGAAGCGCCGGCGCCTCCAGGACCGTTCCGGTACACATGCCACCGCGATAATCCTCGGCTCCCGCGTTGGTAGGCGCCTGGCAATTGGCGTCCTGGACCAGCGGCGGCCAGTAGGTGTTGACCACCGCGCGCAACAGTTGCGGGAACATCTCGCGCGTCATGGCGGTCGAGCCCATCATGTGCAGCCCTGCGCTGGCGTGTGCTTTGTCGTCGCCAGGCAAGTCGAAGATGAAGGTCGCCTCACGGGTCACGGTATGCACCATTGGCGGTCCATAGACCGGTCCGGAATAGGCTTCGTTGGGATCGACCTGGACGTTGCGATCGACGCGTGCGAGCTTCAATTCGCCGATGGCTTGCAGCTTGCCGTCGGCTGTCCTGGTGACCTGTTTGGAGTGGAAGCACACCAAGGTCTGGTTGGCGGGATCCATCAGCCAATGGGTCTTGAATTGGCCCTCCTCGGAGATGATGGGCTGCATCGAGGTCGCCGGGTAAATGTGCAGGTCGACACGTGAGTTGGCGGCATCGCCGTCAATCAACTTGACTTGTCCATTGACTCTGCCGAAGCCGAGCACCACGTCCATTTTGGTCTTGCCGAAATCGGTGGTGCCGTCGGTGGTGATTTTGGCGTCGGAATGACGCGCGTCCACCTGCCAGGAACCGGATACGGGTGCAGGCTTGCTGGGAGCTGTCATGGCGAGAGCTCCCGCCATGGCGAGTGTAAACGCGTACTTGAACATTGTTGTCCTCCTAGGGACAGAGGTACGGGTTAATGCGGGACCTTGAGAGTCCCTGTCATTCACGCTTCGGATCGACCGGGACCGTCGTTGCGCGCGGGTGCTGCTCGCAGGCAACGTTTCATCGGGCGAGAGCAAGATTTCATTTCCTATTGCTTCCGGCTCATAACCGCAAGGCGCTTGCCCGATAAGAGTGCTGAATATCCTAAATGTATTCTTTAAAAGAGAGCACAATTTTTGAATGAGGAAACTTACCCATGGTGACCGATTGGCCAAGATTGGCTGGTCCGGAGTCGGGACGGTGTACTCGACTGCGCTGCCCAACTCGCCCAAACCATGGGAATGTGCCGCCTATCCGCCCAATCCAGCAGAATGAGGATGGGTCAAAATAACCATTGACCGGCGCCGTAAAACGTAACATGATGCTCGCCACCAAAGCTGCACCTTCTGTTTTGTAGTTCGGGAGAGTCCGCACCTCCGGTCTCGCAGCCTGTTCCAGGTTTGCTCGGCGAGGAAGGCTGAGCCGCTCCAGAATCAAGAAATCAAGACAATAAGGAGAAGTGGATGAAAGCATTGCGCCTGTCGTCAGCTCTTGCATTTGCCGTACTGTCCGTATCGTCGCTGTTCGCGCAGTCCAACCCCGGAACCATCCTTCAGCTGGAGTTCCAGACCCCGAAGAATGGAATGATCCAGCAGTACGAAGATGGCCGCAAACAGAAGGCCGCCTGGCACAAGCAGCAGAATGACAAGACACCGCTGCTGGTGTGGGAGATCATCAGCGGCGACGAGACCAACACCTACATCGTCGGTGAGCCGCCGCAGCACTGGGCCGACATGGACAAGCCGTCGATTCCGGAAGAAACCGATCTCGCCGAGTACAACAAGGTCATCGGCAACTACGTCCAGAAGCTGGCGATCCGCTTTTACGAGTACATGCCGAAGGTGAGCAATCCTCCGGCCTCGCAGCTGCCGTTGAAGTACGAGGAAATCATCACTTACCACGTGAAACCCGGCAAAGACTCGGCGTTTCGCAACGCCGTATCCAGGGCCCACGACGCGACGGAGAAGACCAAGTGGCCCTATCGGTACGAGTGGTACCAGCTGGTCAATGGCGGTCCTGACGGAGAATGGGTGCTGGCACTGCCGCACGAGAACTGGGCCGGATTTGAAGAGCAGCCCAACGTGAAGCCTTTCCGCGACATGCTGAAGGACGCGTTCGGTCAGGCGGAAGCGGATTCCATCACTGAGGCTTTGGACTCGTCAACCAAGGATTCCAGCAGCATGCTGATCCAGTTCCGTCCCGACTTGAGCTACCTTCCGGGCAAGTAGGGCTGGCGCTCAGCTTGCCGTTAAGTGATCAGACGCCCGGGCTTCGGCTCGGGCGTTTTGTTGCGCGGAGCGGCGGGCTGCGATCAGGGTCGGACCAAGTTTCGCTGGCCGATCCCGTTCAGCCGTTGCCGAACCTCTCAGTGGCCCATCACCCGAAAGCTAACATCAACATTGAGGATGACCGGAACAGCCGTGTTCCCAAACATGGCGGGTTGGAACTTCCATTGCGACACCGCTTCGGCGGCGCGTTTATCGAGCTGATAGGCGAGGGGACGCAACTGATCATCCATCCCTGATCCTATCGAGCGAGCGATGGCTATGGCGGCAGTAGAGCCGGAGGGCGTGACGATCGGCAGAAGCGTAGTCTTGCCCTCAATCCGAGCAAGGGCAGCAGGTCGTGTGTATTCGGGGTCAGGTGTCTTGACAGCGCGTGGAGGCGTGACCCCTGCAACCACTCGGTAGGCACGATCCCCGCCTGGCAGACGAACGACGTCAGCTCATCGACGCTGGTGACAGCTGGTACGTCCTTTTCCGCATGCTGGAGGGTGCCGTCGCCTAACGCGCGGCTTTCGTCAGGCGAGCACCGCAGGGTCGAGACTTCTGCCGCCGAAAGGAATATGCGCTGAAGCAGAGGCGCAACCGAAGTGCTGGCAAGCTCGCCGGCGGGGAGGTGCACTTCGATGGAGACCGGGCTTCCCAGGTCGGTGGAGAGCCATCTTCCGCTCTTTCGGTCGAAGATGTCGATGGGGCGCTTGCCGTCAATTGTCAGTTTGCCCGGAGCTAATTGGATTCTCCCCACATAAATCCGCCCTTCACTCGGTCCAAAGCCCGGCGTAGCAGGGGAAGTCGGTTGGGCATTGCTGTCGAAGCTGAGCTTGCGGATCGGTGTAATAAAGACGGAGCACCACAGTGTGGTTTTCGAGCGAGTTGGCGAGCAGTTGAGCGTAATCCGGTTGCTGGGCGAAGGCGGTCGCTGAAGCCAGGCAGAGGGCCAGGACGATAATGGCATTCAGACGCATGTGCGAGATTTGCCGCCCTTTGCTCGATCAGAGTAGCGCAACTGCGGTACAATAATTGACAGTGGTTAGCGATCGCAACCCCTTGCTGTGACACGGGTTTCGTTGACAGCAGCGGTATTGCTGGTCTATTCTTAATCCTTTGCTAGTTCTTTGGTAGTTCTGCGTCTGCCCGTCTAGACGTTCTTTGCGCCTTCAGCGCCACCGAACTCAGCGGCTCTTTCGCGGTTTTCACACATCCGGGAGATTGCAAGATGTCAACGTATTTCCCCAAAGGGGAAATTGCGCGCAAATGGTATGTCGTCGACGCTACGGACCAGACACTGGGCCGGTTGGCGACTCGCGTGGCGCGCATCCTCAGCGGTAAAGATAATCCTAAGTACACGCCGTTCCTCGATATGGGCGATCACGTGGTCGTCATTAATGCCGATAAGGTTCGTGTTACCGGCATGAAGGCCGATGACAAGATCTATTACCACGTCACCGGTTTCCCTGGCGGCATTCGCGCCGAGGAATATAAGAAGCGCCTGGCGCGCCGTCCGGAAGAGGTGATTGAAGCAGCCATCACCGGCATGCTGCCGCACACCAAGCTGGGTCGCGCCATGGCCAAGAAGCTGAAGGTCTACAAGGGCGATCAGCATCCGCACGTGGCACAGAAGCCGGAAACCATCGCGGCAACGGTTTAGAAATCCCCACCCCGGCAAAGATGCCGAATGGGGCACCCCCGAAATGGGGCACCCAAGAGTTTTAGCTGAGAGCTGACGGCTGAGAGCCGATAGCTAGAGAGAGTCAATGGCAGAACTGGTTCAGTATTACGGTACGGGACGCCGCAAGTCGAGCGTGGCGCGTGTGTTTTTGCGCCCCGGCAGCGGCGACTTCACAGTTAACGGCAAGCCGTTCGATGTCTATTTCGTGACGGAAGCGCAGCGCATCATGGCCAAGTCGCCGCTGGTGCTGACCGAAACCGTCGGCACTTTCAATATCGTGGTAACGACCGATGGCGGCGGCGTCAACGGACAGTCCGGCGCGGTGCGCATGGGCATTTCGCGCGCTTTGCAGGAGTTCAACCCTGAGCTGCGTCCCAAGCTGAAAGCCGAAGGCTTCCTGCGTCGCGATGCTCGCGGCAAGGAACGCAAGAAGTACGGCCAGAAGGGCGCACGTAAGCGGTTCCAGTTCTAAGCGCTAAGCGCGTGGCTATCAGTTATCAGCTCTCAGCTATCAGTTCTGAGAGCTGGATACCTGATACCTAATTTCCAGCTGAAGGCTGATAGCTGAAGGCTGACAGCTCACTTTTGGTTCCGGGAGTGACAAGCCCCACCCCGGCAGAAGAACCGGTATGGGGCACCCGATCATCCGGAACGAATTTTCCTGCACCCGCTGAACCACATGGGCAACGGGGCGGGGTACGGGAAGTAATCCTGAACGACCGGCGAAAGCCGCCGCGAAGGATGCACCGCCAAACGGAGGGAATTTGGCAAATATAACGATGAAGGAACTGCTCGAGGCAGGCGTTCACTTCGGGCATCAGACCAAGCGCTGGAATCCGAAGATGAAGGAATATATTTTCGGCGAACGCAACGGGATTTACATCATCGATTTACAGAAGACGCTCAAGATGTTCAAAGAGGCGTCGAAATTTGTCACCGACATGGCCGCGCAAGGCAAGCTGATTCTGTTTGTCGGCACCAAGCGCCAGGCGCAGGACGCCATCGCCGAAGAGGCGAACCGCTGCGGCATGTTCTACGTCAACTCACGCTGGCTGGGCGGACTGCTCACCAACTGGGTGACGGTGCAGAAGTCGGTGAAGCGGCTGAAAGAGCTCGATGAGATGGCCACCGATGGCCGCTACGAGCTGCTGCCGAAGAAAGAAGTCATCAAGCTTGAGCGCGAGCGCAAGCACCTGCAGGCGAACCTTGCAGGCATCAAGAATTTGAACCGCCTGCCGGACGTCGTCTTCGTGATCGACTCGAACAAAGAGCAGATTGCGGTGAAGGAATCGCGCAAGCTTGGTATCCCGGTGGTCGCGGTGGTGGATACCAATTGCGATCCGACGGAAGTGGATTACGTGATTCCCGGCAACGATGACGCACTGCGGGCGATTCGCCTGTTCGCCTCGAAAATTGCCGACTCCGTAATCGAAGGTTCGCAGGCTGCGACCGACAAGGAAGGGCCGACATCACTGCCGCCGTGGCTTATACCGAAGGCGCGGAAGAAGGCTCGCCGCGACTGCTCCGGAAGGCGAAGCAGCCGCAGAAGGTCAGGCACCGGGTCTGGATGCCAGCGAGCTGGAAGAAGTCAGCATGGAAGAGGTACTGGGCAAGAGCGGACGCCGCGCAGCCACTTCCGATTCACGCGTATAAGAACAGCGGAAGGTTCGACTTGGTTTCGTGACCCGCGCTGGCAGACGGCGCGGGTTTTTTACAAGCTGTCAGCTATCAGCCGCCAGCTCTCAGCTTGACCACGTCGGCGCAGGCTTCGATCGCCGCACGTCGTCGCTTCGCTCTAATAAATGTAGAGCGCAGTTCAGAATATTGAGTATCTTAGCTAACAGCTGATGGCTGATAGCTGACGGCTTAGGTAGAGAGGGATATACAGGAAATGAGCACCACATCCGTGAACATTAATGCCGCACAAGTAAAAGAGCTTCGTGACAAGACCAACGCTCCCATGATGGCCTGCAAGCAGGCGCTGACGGAAGCGAACGGCAACATCGAGGACGCGATCGTGATTCTTCGCAAGAAGGGCGTAGCGACAGCCGCCAAGAAGGCGACGCGCGCCACCAGCGAAGGCTCGGTGGCAAGCTACATCCATGCCGGCGGAAAGATCGGCGTGCTGGTGGAAGTCAATTGCGAGAGCGACTTCGTGGCCCGCACCGACGAGTTCCGGAACCTGGTCCACGACGTGGCCATGCACATCGCCGCGACCGATCCGCGCTTCATCCGCAAGGAAGACGTCACCCCGGAAGACTTCGAGAAAGAGAAGGAAATCTTCCGCGCGCAGGCGGCCCAGACCGGCAAGCCGGCTCCGGTAATGGAGAAGATCGTCGAAGGCAAGATGGGCAAGTTCTACGAGGAAGTCTGCTTGTACGAGCAGCCCTTCATCAAAGACCAGACCATGACGGTCGCGCAGTTGATCGCGGTGGTCATCGGCAACCTGGGCGAGAACATCTCGGTGAAGCGCTTCGCACGCTTCAAGGTCGGCGATGTCGCCGAGACGATTGCCGTCAGCAAGGCGACGGAACCGGAACAGGGCGCCGAGTAACCATACATCGATTCACGACGAGATTGGGCGGGACACGTTCCCGCCCTTTTTCTATGCCCGAGAACGGCCGTTGCGTAGAGCAGACAGAAAAGCTTCGCCGTACTTGGCGACGATCTTTGGACCGATGCCCGAAATCTCCAGGAATGCGGTCTCGCTCGTCGGAGCGCATCGCGCCACTTCCGTCAGCACTCGATCGTGCATCACGCAAAAGGCCGGTATGCCATCGCGCTTGGCGAGCTTGCTGCGGAGTTGGCGGAGGGCCTCGAAACGCGCTGCCGCGGCCGGGTCGAGTGGTGCGTCTGAGTTCTCTGCCTTGCTCTTGCGCGACTTGCGGTCCCGCACTCGAGAAGATGAATCAGACGTCTTCTCCGGAGGCTGCTTCACCGTTCCCTTGCACACATCGCAACCGCAATCGGAAATCACGGCAGGCTGGCCGAAATAATTGAGGATGGCCCAGCGGCGGCATCGCCGCGATTTAGCGTATTGCATCACGGCTTCCAGCTTGCGGCTGGCACTGGATTGCAGGCGAGCGATCTCGGCATCTTTCAGCTTCTCGTTGTTCTCGCCGATCTTCTCGATGAAGAATTGTTGAATGCCAAAGTCGCGCGGCGAGTGGTACAGAACGCAATGCGCAGGATGGCCGTCACGTCCAGCGCGGCCGGCTTCCTGGTAGTAGGCTTCCACACTGCCTGGCAGGTTGTAGTGCAGCACAAAGCGCAGGTCAGGCTTGTTGATGCCCATACCGAACGCATTGGTGGCCACGATGACCGCGCCCTGGGTATGCATGAAGCGCTCCTGGCTGGCTTTGCGCTGGTACTGTTCCATCCCCGCGTGATAGGCGCAGATGGTTCGCTGGGGAAACTTCTCTTGCAGCAGAGCAGTGAGCTCTTCCACGGTTTTGCGGGTGGCGCAATAGATGATGCCGGTGCCGCGCGCCAGTGGCAGGCCCTGCAACAACGCCGCGTCCTTCTCACCGTCGTTGCGGAAGAAACGCGCAGCGTAGCGCAGGTTGGGGCGGTCGAACCCGGTGACGTGCGACTTCGGCGAGCGCAGGTTAAGCGCCGTTGCTATGTCGCTGCGCACCTGCGGCGTTGCCGTCGCGGTGAGCGCGATGGTGACGGGAGATCCGAGGGCTTCGCGAATCTCGGCCAGGCGCATGTACTCGGGCCGGAAGTCGTGTCCCCAAAAGCTGACGCAGTGTGCTTCGTCGACCACGAAGAGGCGCGGCCGCAGCTGCGAAATCAGGGCGTGAAACGAAGGAGCAGCAAAGCGCTCGGGCGCGACGTAAAGAATGCCTTTGAATCCGGCGCGCAGCTTGTGCAGGGTATCGCGTTGCTCGATGGAATCCTGCGAACTATTGAGCAGCAGCGACGGAATGCCGAGATCGTCGAGCTGGCGTACCTGGTCGGCCATGAGCGCAATCAGCGGCGAAACTACGACGGTCAGGTCGCCGAGCACTACCGCGGGAAGCTGATAGCAGAGGCTCTTGCCGGCTCCAGTGGGCATGACGCAAACAACATCGTGGCCGGCCAGCACATCTTCGATGACCTCGCGCTGCTGCGGACGAAACTGCGGCAGGCGAAAGGCTTCCGTGAGGAGCCGGTCAACGGATTGCGTGGCACGGGAGGCTGCTAGCTGGTCAGGCACTGGCTCCAGTTTATGGCGTCGGAGTAAAAGGCGAGTGTGGAATTCGCAGCTCCGGTAGTTACTATTCCGAGTTTGGACCGGCGGGACTGAAACGCGTTTCTCCCCGGCACGATAGCAAGCAGCATCTCGCCTGCTACACTAGAATGTCTTCCGGAATACCTGCTGACGCGATGCCTACTCCTGCTTACAAACGAATTCTGCTGAAGCTTTCTGGCGAGGCGCTGGCCGCCGGCCAGGGCTTTGGCGTCGATAACATTCGGGTCCACGAGATCGCCAAGGAGATCGCCGAAGTCCATGCACTCGGGGTCGAGATCGCCATCGTCGTAGGCGGCGGCAACTTCTTCCGCGGAGTGGCCGAGCAAGCCAAGACCATGGACCGCGTCTCCGCCGATCACATGGGCATGCTCGCGACCGTCATCAACGCTCTCGCGCTGCAGGACGCGCTGGAGAAGCAAGGTATCTGGACGCGGGTAATGTCTGCCATCGAAATGAACCAGGTGGCCGAGCCGTTTATCCGACGCCGCGCCATTCGTCATCTCGAAAAAGATCGTGTCGTCGTCTTCGCCGCCGGGACCGGCAATCCGTACTTCTCGACCGATACGGCTGCCTCGCTGCGCGCCATGGAGATCAAGGCCGACGCCATCCTCAAGGCGACTAAGGTGGACGGCATCTACACTGCCGATCCGGTGCTGGTGAAAGATGCGACCATGTTCGACACCATTACCTACATGGACGTGCTGCGCCTGGGACTGCGTGTGATGGACGCGACCGCGATTGCGCTGTGCCGCGAGAACAACCTGCCCATCGTGATCTTTAATCTGAATCAGCGCGGCAACATTGGGCGCGTGGTGATGGGTGAGAAGATCGGGTCGCTGGTCAACGAGGGCTAGAGCAGTTACCGGTTGTCAGTTATCGGGTATCAGTGTTCCGCGGTCAGCGGTCAGCGTCCGGTAATCCTCAAAGTTCGCGGTTTGTCATCACGAACGAAGTGAGGGATCTGCTCTTTGCCGGCTGCGGAAGGGTCTGCCCTGAATGTAGTTGGGCGCGCGTCTCGCCCGAATCCTGCATCTTGTTCACGCGGCGAAGAGCAGATCCCTCGTCGGCTGCGCCTCCTAGTGATGACAAATCGTGAGGGAGATTCGATTGGAATAAATCGTGAGAGAGAGTCGGTTGGAAGAATACCTTCTCACCACCGCAGGTGAGAGCAGTTTATAATCACCAGTTTGCGATCCTAACGTGAGGCGTCCTATCTATGGCACAAGTCTCGATGGCAGCGATTCCAGCGCTGAAAGACAGTTTTTCGCAGCTCAAGACCAGAATGGAGAAGGCGGTCGAGGACTTTCGCCGGGAGATGGCTTCGCAACGCACCGGCCGGGCCTCGGTGCACATGCTCGACGGTGTGACCGTCGATGCTTACGGCTCACAGATGCCGCTGAACCAGCTGGCCAACGTGAGTGCGCCTGAGCCGCAGCTCATCACCGTCGCGCCCTGGGACGTCAGCCAGATCGCCGCCATCGAGAAGGCCATCCGCAGCGCCGACCTCGGGCTCAATCCGATGAACGATGGCAAGCTGGTCCGCGTACCCGTTCCGGCGCTGACCGAAGATCGCCGCAAGGAGATGGTCAAGCACCTGCATAAGATTCCTGGAAGAGCATCGCACCGCGGTCCGCAACATTCGCCGCGACGGCAACGACGCCATCAAGAAAGCGATGAAGGACAAGAAGATCACCGAAGACGAAGAGCGCGGCGCGATGGAGCAGATTCAGAAACTCACCGACGACGAGATCAAGAAGATGGAAGAAATGGCCAAGGCGAAAGAGAAAGAAGTCATGGCGGTGTAGCGGGAATTGAACTGCGGTTCACAAAAGGGGCGCATTCGCGCTCCCTTTTTTTGCTCTGCCTTTGATCATCAACCTTGGCCAGCCCGCGATTCTTCCCCGGCACCGACAACAGCGACCGACCCCGTTTCATCCCACAAGAGTCCCCAGCCACGTATGAGGGTATTAGGAGCGCGGCGCTTCAGCGGTGCTCCTGTGTTTCCACTTTTTCTCGTTATCAAAAAAGGGAGTGCCATGTTTCACCACGTAAAAGAGCTACAGTTCAATGCCCGCGTCTCCGGTCCCGATCCCAAGTTCGCCGCTCTGTTGCAAGAGCAGTTTGGCGGCGGCAACGGCGAGCTGAAAGCCGCGATGCAATATTTCACCCAGGCGTTCTCGGTTCGCCAGACCTATCCCGACAAATACGACATGTTGATGGACATCGCTACCGAGGAATTCAGCCACCTGGAAATCGTGGGCGCGACCATCACCATGCTGATGGGCTCGCTCAATGGTGAGCTCAAGAACGCTGCCGAAACCAAGGATCTCGGCGGCGCGTTTGAGCAATCCGACGTGACCAAGCTGGCGTCCGGCGGCAAAGCTTTCAAGGAGCAGATGATCCACGACGCGTTGATGAATCCCGAATCGCTGGTGAATTCCGCCGGCGGTCCCACTGTCACCAACTCTCGCGGCGTGCCCTGGTCTGGAGCGTTCGTGAATGCTAACGGTGATCTCACGGTCGACTTGCGTTCCAACATTGCGGCCGAGTCGCGCGCCAAAATCGTTTACGAATACCTGATGCAGTTCACCGACGACCCGCTCGTCAAAGAGAGCCTCAGCTTCCTGATGACGCGCGAGATCGCGCACTTCCAGATGTTCGCAGCTGCGCTGGAGACTATCCAGCCGAACTTCCCTCCGGGTATCCTGCAGGGCGATCCGCGGTACACGCACGTTTACGTCAACCTGAGCAACGGCGGAAACATTCGCGGACCGTGGAACCAGGGACAAGGCCCGTGGTGCGAAGGCGAGCAGTGGAACTACGTCGAGCATCCGACGCAGATCACGCCTCAGCGCGCCGGCTCCGAGAACCAGGCCGGACAAGGCAGCCGCCTCTCGCTGGAAGATGCGCAGGAACTGGATCGGCGCATGAGCCGGGAGCGCAGCCAGGAAGTGATGAGTGCCATGCCGAAGGGTGAGAACAGCTGGGAGAATTTCCCCAGGAACTATAACGCTGCGCAGAAAACGAAGGCCCCGTCTCCGATGAGGTCGCCGGAGCGGAGAGCCAGCTAACTCGAACTGGGCAGACGACGAGGGGCGGAGCGATCCGCCCCTTTTTCTACAGTTGCGCAATCGTCTGCTGTGCAGGAACATGATCAGCGATGCTGCTCGACCTCGGCGATCTTCAAGTACGCTCGTGGCGCAAGTCGGACTTGGACGCATTGCTGCGCCACGCCAACAACCCAAAGATCGCGGCCAACCTTCGCGATCAATTTCCCCACCCGTATACCCGGCGCGATGCCCTCGATTATCTGAATTTTGTGCGCGACCAGAAGCCGGAGCGCGCTTTCGCCCTTGAGCACGCGGGAGAAGCCATCGGCGGCCTGGGATTTCAGATCGGCGTCGACATCGCCCGGGTGAGCGCCGAGATGGGCTACTGGGTGAGCGAGACCTACTGGGGTCGCGGCTTTGCGACGCGAGCGGCGGAAGCGGTTTCCGACTGGGCCTTCGCCGAGTACCAGCTGACGCGGGTGTTTGCGCTGGTCTTTTCGCACAACCTGGCGTCCATTCGTGTATTGGAAAAAGCCGGATTCCAAAGGGAAGGCATGCTGCGCCGCAGCGCCATGAAGAACGGCGTGGTGGTCGATCAGTTGATGTTTGCCAAGATCAGGTGAAAGACGATTGCCGGTCGGTTGAGTAGTTCACAACCCGCCATTCTAGTGACCTTGGTCACACGGGCTGGTATTCGGCATCACAGACCGATGTCCATGCGGCAAAGGAGAATCACGCCCACAACGGCTCAAGAAAGGCGGGAAGCGCCCGGTCTTTGTGCCGCTTTGCAGGGTCCAGTCTTCGACCTCCGTCAGGACTCGGGCGCCGGTGTGTCAAGCTCCGGACTGCGCTTGCAGCAAAGCGAGCGGTGAACCTGACCACTCTCCTCCACCCCAACGCTTCCCGCCCTTGGTGATGCTGGCAGGATCGAGGCCAATCGGCGGCGCTTTGTAGTCCGGGTAAGGTGTAGCGACGTTCGAACGACGACGCTTTAAGAACGCATTAAGAAGGAAGAGAGTTTGGGGGCGGAGTAGCAGCTTTTAGTTGGGGATTGGCCGGTTTTTGCAATTTCAAATTGTTGTCGCGAACGCCGTATGGTATGGTTCTCGCCGCCGTGCGAAGGGAGAATTTAAATGAGCGCAACAGCTAGGGGCAATGCGGATTCGACAGAAGTCGGCAGCACTGGTCTGAATCGGTGGTGGCGGGTAGTCGGCGGACTGTCGATGAACATCGCCCTCGGTACCCTTTACGCGTGGAGCATATTCGTGGCTCCGCTGGAGAAAGAGTTTGGCTGGAAACGGGCACAAACCTCGGCGGTATTCGGCATCGCCGTGGTGGTGTTCGCCCTGAGCTTTATTGTGGCTGGCCGTCTGCAAGATAAGTTCGGTCCATTCTGGGTTTCGATGACGGGCGCGGTGCTGGTTAGCCTGGGATTCTTCCTTTGCAGTTACACCAGCAGCCTTATGTGGCTGTACATCTGCTTTGGCGTAATTGGCGGGTTGGGCAATGGATTCGGTTATGCAACCCCTATCCCGGTCATGGCCAAGTGGTTCCC
This sequence comes from uncultured Acidobacteriaceae bacterium, assembly GCA_963771535.1. Classification (GTDB taxonomy): domain Bacteria; phylum Acidobacteriota; class Terriglobia; order Terriglobales; family Acidobacteriaceae; genus CAVVDY01. Next base: position 109,931 of record CAVYTK010000004.1, read on the forward strand.
TGACAAACGCGGCTTGGCGGTGGGCTTGGCGGTCGGCGGCTACGGTGCGGGTTCGGCGCTGTTTGGACCACTCGCGAACCTGAAGTTGATCCCGGCTTATGGTGTGCATACCACGTTCCAGATCCTGGGCGGAATATTCCTGGTCATGACCGTGTTCGGTGCGTTGCTGCTGAAGAATCCTCCGGCGGGCTACAAGCCTGCGGGCTGGACTCCGGCAGCGTCGAAGACCGGCGCCACTACCGTGGACTTCACGCCGGGCGAGGTATTGCGCACGCCGACTTTCTACTTCATGTGGGTTGCTTATGCCCTGGGCACGTTGGCCGGCTTGATGGTCATTAGCCAACTGGTTCCGTTCGCGAAGAGCGTAGGCATTCCCGGCGCGGCGCTGGCGACCATGGGGCTGGTGGTGGGCGCTGTCGCCAATGCGGCCGGCCGCATCCTGTCCGGCTGGATGTCTGACACCATGGGACGTCTCAACGTTTTGCGCACCATGATTGCGATATCCATGGTCGCCATGCCCATCCTTTACCTGGTTGGGGGCAATGTCGCGCTGCTCTACACCGTAGTGTTTGTCGTGTACTGGTGCTACGGAACGCAGCTCTCGGTGAATGCAGCCACCACCGCAGATTTCTGGGGTACTAAGAACGCCGGCATCAACTACGGCATGCTGTTTACCGCCTGGGGTTTCGCCGGTTATTTCGGCGCCAAGATTGGCGGCACTATGTACGACAAGTATCACAATTACCAGATGGCGTTTTACACGGCGGGAGTGCTGGCAGCAGTCGCTCTCGTCGCCGAGTTCCTGGCGCGCCGGCCCAAGCACGCTTAGGTTGAAAAAACTTCCATGCCCTGGAGCAATCACTTTGTTCCAGGGCACCTTCTCAGGCGCGCGCTTGCGCGTTTGAGAGTCAAGAAAAGGAACGGCTTTTATGGGTACAGCCACGCAAACTCTGAAAGAGCACGACTCCAAGGAGTCAAAATCGGCCTCTACTAACGTTGAAGAATATCCCGCTCCGGCGATCGTTAAGGAACAGGCGCAGCTGAAAGACTGGCACGCGGAGAAGGCGCGCTTCGACCGTGATCCTGACCAGTTCTGGTCAGAGGTTGCGAAACAATTTGAATGGAGCAAGCCGTGGGACAAGGTGTTCGAGTGGGACGGCGTAAACCATAAGTGGTTTCTCGGCGCGCGCACCAACATCACGGTCAATGCTCTCGACCGTCACGCCAAGTCCGCCAATCGCAATAAGGTCGCCTTCATCTGGCTGGCGGAAGATGGCAGCGAGCGCGTCGTCACCTACGGACAGCTCTATCGCGATGTGTGCCGCTTCGCCAATGGCTTGAAGTCCCTCGGCGTGAAGAAGGGCGACCGCGTCGTCATCTACATGCCGCTGACGCTCGAGGGCGTTATCTCGATGCTGGCATGTGCGCGTATCGGCGCCATTCATTCCGTGGTCTATGCCGGCCTCGGGTCACACCTCGCTTCGCGACCGCATCGAGGACGCGCAAGCCCGGGTGGTCATCGTTGGTGATGCTGGAATCCGGCGCGGCAAGCCGGTGCCGTTGAAGGGCATTGTTGACGAAGCGCTGGATGGATTGGAGACGGTGGAGAAGGTTGTCGTCTTCACTCGCGATCCCAACGGCTTTGCGCCGGCCAGTGCGCGCGAAGTCGATTTTCGCGAGCTGATGAAGTTCCCGCCGGAGTGTCCGGCCGAGGACATGGATGCGGAAGATCCGCTGTTCATCCTCTATACCTCGGGAACCACGGGCAAGCCCAAGGGCGTGGTCCACGTTCATGGCGGGTACATGGTGGGCACGACCTATTACCTGTCCTCATTCTTCGACATCGGGCAGTCCGACATCTTCTGGTGTACCTCAGATATTGGATGGATTGTGGGCCACTCCTACATCGTGTACGCTCCGCTTTGCGGCGGCGTGACGACCCTGTTCCGCGAAGGGGCCATCGATTATCCCGATCCGTCCATTGCGTGGCAGATCGTCGAGAAGTATGGTGTCACGAAAATGTTCACCGCGCCCACGGCGCTGCGCATGTTCATGCGCTATGGCGAAAAGCATCCGCAGGCCCACGATCTGACGACGCTGCGCCTGATCTGCTGTGCGGGCGAGCCGCTGAATCCGGAAGCCTGGCGCTGGGCGCAGACTTACCTTGCGGGTGACGGCAAGTGGGGATACGTGGTCGACAACTGGTGGCAGACCGAACTGGGCGGACCGGCCTTGGCCACGCCTTGTACACTGCCCATGCGCGCGGGCAAGGCTGGCGTTGCCCTGCCGGGCTGGGGCGCCGACGTCGTCGATCTCGATGGCAAGCCGGTTGCGCCGGGAGTGAATGGCCGCCTGGTGCTGACGCGTCCGGCTCCCATGATGATGCGCACGGTGTGGGGCAATGCAGCCCGCTTCGAGAAGGACTGGCTGGAGATTCCCAACACTTACGTCACCGGCGATCTCGCGATCAAAGATGAGCAGGGATACATCAGCGTAATCGGCCGCGCTGACGATGTGCTGAATATTGCCGGTCATCGCATTGGTACCGCCGAGGTGGAAAGCGCGCTGGTGTCGCATCCGGCAGTTGCGGAGGCGGCGGCCATCGGCATTCCCGATGCATTGAAGGGTGAGGCCATCGTTGCCTTCGTTCAATTGCGGGCGGGCCACAACGCATCCGACGCGCTGCTTGCCGGGCTGATCGAGCATGTGCGCCGCGAGATGGGTCCGATCGCGACGCCGTCGGCCATCAAGTTCGTTGCCGCTTTGCCGAAGACGCGCTCCGGTAAGATCATGCGCCGGCTGCTGAAAGCGCAGGAGACGGGCGCGGAGATCGGCGATTTGTCGACGTTAGAGCAGTAGCAGACTGGCGCTCTGCCGCCGCGTTATGATTGTGGGCCATGGTAGAGTGGCGCTTTAGCGCCGCGTCAGTTCGCCCAAGTGATAGGGGGTTGGCATCCGCTGTGCACGCAGCGAATGCCAAGCCTGAGGCCAAGGAAGACAGGCTGGACGCGGACCTGAAGGTCGGCTCTACCCAAGTTTTCCGTTTCGTATTCCATACATAGACCAGCAGATAACTTCGGAGGGCATTCATGTCGTCACAGCCTGGAGCTCTTAGCCAGCAGAACATTGACTCGATTCTGACCGAAACACGATCCTTTCCTCCTCCCCGGAATTCAGCAAGAACGCTCACATCCGCAGCGAGGAAGACTACAACCGCCTGTGCGCCAAAGCCGCCGCCGATCCGGAAGCCTTCTGGTCCGATATCGCGCGCGAACTGCACTGGTTCAAGCCGTGGGAGAAGGTGCTGGATTGGGATGTCGCCCTGGGCGAAGTGGTTTGTCGGCGGCCAAATCAATATCTCCTACAACTGCCTCGACCGCCATGTCGCGACCTTCCGCAAGAACAAGGCAGCCATCATCTGGGAGAGCGAGCCCGGCGAAGTGCGGACGCTCACCTATCAGCAACTGCTGCAGGAAGTGAAGAAGTGCGCCAACGTGCTGAAGGGGCTGGGCATCAAGTCCGGCGACCGCGTCGCGATTTACATGGGGATGTGTCCCGAGCTGCCGATCGCCATGCTGGCGTGCGCCCGCATCGGCGCGACCCATTCGGTCATCTTCGGCGGCTTCTCCGCTAACGCGCTGGTCGACCGCATCACCGATCAGGAAGCGGTCGCGGTCATCACCCAGGACAGCTCGTATCGCCGCGGCGGTGAAGTGAAGCTGAAGGCGGCTGGTCGATGAGGCCCTGGAGCGTTGTCCCACGGTGAAGAAGGTGCTGGTCTATAAGCGTTCCGCCTGCGACGTCGACCTGGAAGGAAGGCCGCGATCACTGGTGGCACGAGGAGATGGCGAAGGCGCAGCGACAACTGCGACGCCGTGCCGCTCGACTCCGAGCATCCGCTGTACATCCTGTACACCTCGGGAACCACCGGCAAGCCCAAGGGCATTGTGCACACCACCGGCGGCTACTCGGTGCAGACCTACATCACCACCAAGTGGGTGTTCGATCTCAAAGAGGAGGACACCTTCTGGTGTACCGCCGACATCGGCTGGGTCACGGGGCACAGCTACATCGTCTATGGACCATTGCAGAACGGCGCAACTGTTCTGATGTATGAAGGCGCGCCCAACTGGCCTGACTTCGGCCGCTTCTGGTCGATCATCGACAAGCACAAGGTCAACATCCTGTACACCGCGCCGACGGCGATTCGCACCTTCATGAAGTGGGGCAACGAGTGGCCGAAGAAGCATGACCTGACCAGCCTGCGGCTGCTGGGTACGGTCGGCGAGCCCATCAATCCCGAAGCGTGGATGTGGTATCGCGAGCTCATCGGCGGAAACCGTTGTCCCATTGTCGACACCTGGTGGCAGACGGAAACCGGCGCGATTCTGATTGCTCCCATTCCCGGAGCGGTCGCGACCAAGCCGGGTTCGGCAACCAAGCCGCTGCCGGGCATCATTGCCGAGGTGGTGACGCGCGCGGGCGAAAAAGTCCCGCTCGGTTCCGGCGGCTTCCTGGTCATCAAGAAGCCGTGGCCGGCGATGTTGCGCACCGTGTACGGCGATCCCGAGCGCTACGTTCGCCAGTACTGGTCCGACATTCCGGGCATGTACTTCACCGGCGACGGCGCGCGCGAAGACAAGGACGGCTACTTCTGGATCATGGGCCGCGTCGATGACGTGCTCAATGTTTCCGGCCATCGCCTGAGCACCATGGAGATCGAGTCGGCATTGGTCGCACATCCCAAGGTGGCCGAGGCGGCGGTGGTCGGGCGTCCTGACGAGATGAAGGGCCAGGCGGTTTCGGCCTTCGTCACGCTCGAGATGGGGAACAAGCCATCACCGGAGCTGAAGGAAGAGCTGCGGCAGTGGGTCGCGAAGGAGATCGGTTCGATGGCGAAGCCGGACGATATCCGGTTTACCGATCAGTTGCCGAAGACGCGCTCCGGCAAAATTATGCGGCGCCTGCTGCGCGAACTGGCATCCAGCGGAGAAGTGAAGGGCGACACCACGACGCTCGAAGACTTCAACGTGATCGCCAGTCTGAAGGAAGAAGAAGCGTAAGCCGGGAGCATTCCTGGTGCATTTTGCCGGCCTTCGGGCCGGCATTTTTTTGCGCAAATGTACAGTAACGTATTTGCGACGGATCACAATGCGATGACGTACGGGTGAAAATCGTTCTGCTCGTGATGGCAAGAACGCGTAACCGAGTTGGTATCAGTCTTGGCGATCGCGTTCTACTTCCGGCAAGTGCTGCGGCGGACTTTCGATTTCGGGTGACAGAGGAGCATCGACATCTGGAACTGAGGCTGCCGTTTCCGGGATGTGAGTTCCGCGGATGGGCTGATAAGGCGGCAACTCGACCGGCTCCGGCTCCGGATGGAGCGTGTACCACGTTGTGGCACACGCCTTCTGCCACAGGCGGCCGAAGATATGCGCCAGCATGACAATTTCAAGCAGGACGAAGGTGACTGGGACCGCTCGCGCCGGGACCTTGGTCCATAGCAGCAAGGCCAGCACGGTGGTGATCCAGGCCAGCAGGCCGATGCCCACATACCTCCAATAGGTCGGCCATGCTTGTCGCAGCGCCCAGCGAAACGCGTGCGCCACATCGCGGCGGGTACGATGTTCGTCCAACGCCACAGCGCGCACTTGCGCCAAGTCGAACCACAGGCGCACCCACACGAACAGCAGCAGGACTGGGATACTGCCCACAACGACAATGTAGAAACCCGTCTGGTCGGCCACCGCTCGGTCGCCGGCGTAGTGGGCCAAGGCCTGGATGCCCTGGTAGAGCAGGTTGACCAGCACGAAGGGAATCAGCGACCACAGTGCGAGTCGCACAAACGTCCAGAAGAATGTGCCCGCGGCTGCGAAGAATTCGCCGCTGCTAAGCCGGCGGTCGGCGAGGTAGACAGCGATAATGCCGGGAGTTACGAACAGCAGGAACAGGAAGTAGAGAACGGCGAACAGAAGTACTCCGCCGGAATGGCTGAACAGGCGCACACTCGGCTGCGTGATCAACTCGAGCAACATGCCGAGGTCGAAGCTGTTGGCAAGCTTCTCGCCCGCAAGGCTGTGATGCAGCGCGCTGCCTAGCGCTCGCGCCGTGCCGCTGGCACCCAGGCCGCCGAGGATGAGGTTGACGGCGAACACCCACCAGAGGATCCGCTGGTGATGTGTGACCAGGGCGAATGGTGAACGCTGGATGCCTGTTCTCTCGCTTGCCAATCGTTGCTCCGTTACAGCAGGGGCTAAAGCCCCAGATCTTTTATGGCGTCCTATCGGCCCGGCTCAAGTCGGGCCCTGATACAAAGCCGCTCGCTCAGCAGTTTCAGTGGCCGGGCTAAAGCCCTCACAAAATAGTCTGCCCGGCAATGTCGAACTGAAGGCGTACTCCACCCGCTACGTCAGCCAGCCGAGCATCTGTCCCAGGAACTGCGTGAAAAATGTCCAATACGTCGTCAGCTTGGCCACGGCCAGATGCTGGCCCTTGTCGGTGTCGCTGTTGTTCAGGTAGTCGCGATCCATGGTCACGCGGTAGTCGGGATCGATCTGCACCGACACGATCTGGGCCTTCTTGCGGTAGACGTAGCGAACCCAGCGCTCGCGCCCATCCCAGCGCACGCGGTCGCTCTCGCCGTTATCGAACTTGATCTCCGCTTCGACGGGGAAGACGAAGTCGCCCTTGCGATGCAGTAAGACTTGAGTCTCGTATTCCGTCTCGCCTTTTTTCTCTTCCAGCTTCTCGTCCCACCAGTTCACTGGAGTCGAGTCGGCGCGCAGCACCTCGTAATCCAGCATCTGGGTGCCGTAGACCGACTGCTGCCAGTACCAGCCCAGGTCCTGCTGCGCGGTTTCGTTCACCGTGCGCACGAAGTCTTCCTGTGTGGGATGGGTGAAGCGGTACTTCATGAAGTAGTTATGCAGAGCATCGCGCAGCGTTTTTTCGCCGACAACAGTTTCCAAAGTCAGCAACATGCTGGCCGTCTTGCCGTAGCTGATGGCTCCGTACGAGCCGAAGCTCATGTCGAGATAGCTGGGTCGCGCGAGCGGATCGAAATCCGGCGCACCCAGATATTGCCGCCGCTGCAACGCGGGCTCGCCCAGTTGCGCGCCGATGAAGTTGAGCGACGCTGGTATCGCGGCCGTAGATATTATCCAGTACTTTGGCTTCGGTATAGCTGTTGATGCCTTCGTCGAGCCATGCGTTCTCGAATTCGTTGGTCGCCACCATGCCGTACCAGTACTGGTGTCCGAACTCGTGTTCGGTGACGCCTTCGGGAAGCAGCAACTGTCCTTTGAACGCCCACCAGGTGGTGTCGCCGGTGATGAATGTCGGGTACTCCATGCCGCCGGCTTCGGTCGCGCCGTGCGGCGGATCGACCACCGTTATCTGCGCATACGGATACGGCCCATACCAGTCATCGAAGCGCTTCATGGTCTGCTGCATGATGTTGATGTAGCGCTCCCATGAACTCTTGTGCGCGTCGTAGGTCAGCAGGCGAATCTTCACCGCGCCGACGCTGCCGTTGAACTCGCTGTTGACGACCTTGAAGTTGGGATCGGCGGTCCAGGCGAAATCGTGCACATCTTCGGCATGGAAGGCGACCGTCTTGCGTGCCATCGCTGTTGGCGGTCTCGCCGGTCTCAACGCCGGTGGCGCCGATGACGTAGTTCTTAGGCAGCGTGACCTTCACGTCGTAGGTGCCAAAGTCGGCGAAGAACTCGGTCATGGCATGGAACTGATGGCAGTTCCACGCGCCGTGCCACCACACACCAACCTTTGGGAACCACTGTCCGGCGAGCAGGAAGGTGCGCTTGTAACCGGTGCGGGCGATCACCTCGGGAAAGACGGCGTGGAACTTCATCTTGAACACGACGTCTTCGCCGGGTTGGACGGGGCGGGGAAGCTGCACCTCGAAGACCGTCTTGTCGTCCGGATTCGCGTCGTCGGGCGAGACGAACTTCATCTGCTTCGTCAGGTCTCCCATGCCGACGACTACCAGCGAGGTGACTTCGTTGGAGCCGTTGTCCTTGGGATCCCACGCGTCTTCGAAGGTGGTGGTGCGGAAGTTGCCGTCGCGATGCGCCTCATGCACCCAGGTAGCTTTGGGCTGGAATCCGTTCAGGTAAAGATGGAAAGGAAAGCGATCGAGCGGCTGTCCAGTGAGGTTGTGGTAAGTGAGCGTCTCGGTGGCATCAACCGCGTGCTTGCCGGGATCGTACTTCGCATCGATAACGTAGGCGACCACGCGCTGCGACAGCGGTCCGCTAACTTTTGGAGCGAACGGACTTTGTGCAATCGCCGGAGCGACGGTTAGCCATGCTGCAACTGTGAGAACGATTGCGTAGCGAGCTTTCATTGCGCATCCCGCGGAGCGATTGAACGAAAAGTCAGTGGCATGAAGCTAAATGGCGGGGTAGGTGGGAGTCAATTGGGCAGCATTCGCGCCAAAGTACGCCTGCGTCAGTCAGCAGCAACTCACAACCGGGAAAGTGCAACAAAGCATCAGCAGGTGTGAGCTCGAGCCTGTCCGGGTAAAATTCAGTCCATCCGTATGTCCCAACCCACTGGCAGCAAGCGTTCTCCAGCCGTCTTAGAATTTCTCGCCGCCGCAGTCGATGCAGTGGGCGAGGGCATCCTGGCGTACGACATCGACTTCAACCTGGTCATCTGGAACTGCGCCCTGGAGCGCATGTTTGGAATCACCCGCGATGAAGTTCTGGGCAGGCACGCCTTCGAGGTGTTTCCATTTCTGCGGGAGACCGACGAGCATGAGGCTTGGCACGCGGCCCTGCGGGGTGAACACGTCCGCCGTCAGGATCAGGAGTACGCAGCGGCCGGCAAGAAGCTGCGCTTCGATGCCGAGTACCGCCCCGTCCGGAACGACCTCGGCGAAATTGTCGGCTGCATTGCTCAATTGCAGGACTGCTCCAGGCGATTGGAGACGGAAACAGTCAGCCGCGAACTGATGGAGGAGATTGGCCAGGCCCGAGACCGCCTGAAACTAATCACTACCAGCACCGGCGTGGGCACCTGGTACTGCGATTTGCCGTTTGATGTGTTGCACTGGAGCACCAAGACCAAAGAACATTTCTGGCTGAGTCCGGATGCACACGTCACCATCGACACGTTTTACCAGCGGATTCACCCGGAAGACCGGGAAAGAACCCGGCAAGCTATCGAGAAGTCCAATCGTGAGAACACGCACTACGACATCGACTACCGGACGGTTTCCGACACTGGCGAGGTGAAATGGATTCGGGCCATTGGCAGAACGTTCTATGATGCGCAGGGCCGGCCGATTAGCTTCGACGGTTTCACCGTGGACCAGACCGAGCGGCGCAATACAGAGGAATCGCTGCGCAAGACCGAACGCCTGGCCACGGCTGGCCGGCTCGCCGCGACGGTCGCGCATGAGGTGAATAATCCTCTGGAAGCGGTTACCAATCTAATTTATCTGTGTCAGCGCGATCCTGACGCAACCCAGGGCATTCGCGATAATCTTGCAATCGCCGAGTCCGAACTGGGCCGGGTGGCGCACATCGTCCGGCAAACTCTGGGTTTCTATCGCCAAACCACCGCTCCGGAATTGACCAATATTTCACGCCTTGTCCGCGAGGTGGTTGAGCTTTACCGGCGGCGCCTAAGTGTGAAGGGAGTGGAATTGCGGACGGATCTCGACGACTCCATTGTCGCCAGTGTCGTGTCCACAGCGCTTCGACAGGTTGTGGCCAACCTCGTATCCAACGCGGTTGACGCCTGCGCTGCGGGAGATTCGGTCACGGTGAGCGCTGGCCGGGTAGAGGCCAACTTGCACATCCAAGTAGCCGACACCGGCCCCGGAATCTCCGGGGAACACCGCCATCGGTTGTTTGAACCATTCTTCACCACCAAGCGAGACGTCGGAACGGGCTTGGGATTGTGGGTCTCAAAAGGCATTGTCGAGAAGCATAATGGGACGCTCAATGTGGAAACCAGCACGGATACCGACGATCACGGGACGATTGTAACCATCGTGCTGCCCGCGCAATCTTCCCCACTCTAGCCAATCTGACACGTCGGCTTAGCGCTGTAGAGTGCTCGCCGGGTGCCCAACTCATTCGTTCCCGTGTAATGAGGTGGACCTCACAGGGTCGGCAGCGATTCTCTGAACGCGGAGAAGAATCGGTCGAGGTGGGCTATGGTGTGGCGGAGGTTCAGTCATCGATGCCACTCATCCGAACGAAACGGATGGGTGGGGTACCCGACGTGACCGATATCGTTGTCCTGAAGCGATGATTCGCCCTGAACTTCTGCGCCGACTTTGCGATGCACGCGATCTGCTGCGAGATTGGGAGGACGAGCCTCTTTCGGTAATCGCAGTGGCTCGGGCCTCCGGTCTCACGCGCTTTCATTTCATTCGGTTGTTCAAGGCGGTCTTCGGCGAAACTCCGCTCCAGTATCGCTCGCGGGCGCAGATCGAGAAAGCCAAGCAGCTGCTGGTTCTGACCGATTTTGTCGATCACCGAGGTTTGCATGGCAGTCGGTTTCTCCAGCCTGGGCAGCTTCAGCGGACTTTTTTCGCGCCGGGTTGGCATGTCGCCCTCGGAATTTCAGCGCCGTTACCGGCCAACATCGGCAAGGCAACGGCAGTTGCCCGCCAGCTTGGTCCCTGGCTGCCTTTCGCTTACGGGGGAGATTTCGGAGACGGAGCAATTCTCGAGAAGACAACCCGTCAACAAGGCTACTAAGCTCTGAGACTATGAAAATCAAACTCAGCAGCATCATGGTGGAGAATCAGGCAGCGGCCCTCGCGTTCTATACCAACGTCCTGGGCTTCAAGAAGTCGAAGGATATTCCGGTTGGAGAATTCCGTTGGCTAACGGTTGTTTCGCCGGAGGGCCACGACGATGTGGAGTTGGTGCTTGAACCGAATGCTAACCCAGCGGCAAAAGCTTTCCAGGAAGCCATGTTTAAGCAAGGGATCCCACTCGCCGCCTTCGAGGTGAACGACATCGAAGCCGAGGCAGATCGACTGAAGAAACATGGCGTGAAGTTCACCACCGATCCGAAGCAAATGGGGCCGGTGAAGCTGGCGATATTTTCCGACACCTGCGGCAATCTCATCCAGATATATCAGCCGCCTGCTTAGAGCAGCCTCCGTTTGGGCGAGACGGATTGGGGGCTCTCGAGTGGCGGAGGTCCAGTTGTTCGTAGATCCCACTCATCCGAACGAATGCGTCGAGCGCCCAACAAAGATATGCTGCCCTGAAGGGGCTCCGGAATACCAGGGGTGGCGGCCTACCCAGGACTTCCGTCCTGGGCTACAGATTGTTTCGCTGCGAGCGTGGGATCATGGCCGCACAGGGCTTCTGCCAGTCGCAGCAGGAGTAGCGCAACAGCTGTGGCACTCTGAAAGGATTTGGGATCCGATCTATCACAGAGTTGGACTCGAATAATCAGATGCCGGCATACCAGGAGTAGCCAAACTCCGGCTCCGCCGAGCCCAGGCCTTTGCCGAAATGTTTGACGCTGTCGGTCAAGGTCAGCCGGTTCACATACTTGACGCTCTTGTAGCCTAACTGTCGCGGCAGACGCAGCCGCATTGGACCACCGAAGGGAACCGGCAGAGTTTCGCCGTTCATGCTGTGAGCAATGAGCGTCTGCGGATGCAGCGCGTCATCCATGTCAATGCTCTCCCACCAGTCGGGTTGGATGGAACGATAGACCAGGTATCGAGCTCCCGGCTGGGTGCCAACGCGATCCATGATGAAGCTCAGAGGAACGCCCGTCCACTCGGCGATGTAGGTCCAGCCTTCTTCGCAGCCGATCATCGTAGTATGCGAACTCGCGGGGAAGCTGCGAAGCTGGTCGAGCGAAAAGCTGGACGGGCGCTCTACCATGCCGTCAACTGCCAGTCGCCAGTCCGCGAAATTGCCGGCTTGTAGCCGCGCGAACTCGGGGCCGAGCGGATCCACCGGATTGGCGAAGGGATGTTGTGAGATCGCGGCCTGCGGAAATTCTCTAGCCAGCGAATGTTTGGTCAGCAGACGTTGCGCCGCGTACGTCAGAGTTTCGCCTGCACCAAAGCGCACGCCGGCATCGGGAGGAACCAGTCCTGCATTCTTGGCGAGCTTCACTGTCGCCGCGACTCCAGCCGCACCCGCGGCCGCAGCCAGTCCGCTCTTGATCCACTGCCGCCGCGAAATCTTCATGACGCTTCTTCCTTTGGATAACGCTTATCGTCGACGCGGCCGGTGATCATGGCTCGCATCCTGTCGCGGAATCCCGACAGCACTACCATCACCACGTGGACCACCAGGAATCCGACCAGCAGGATGGTGGTCAGGAAATGCAGCGAACGTGCTGTCTGGTGACCGCCGAGCAGGCTCGCCGTCAGCGGGAACGCCGAGGTGAAGCCGAACGACATGGCCAGCCCGCTCCAAATCATCAACGGAAACAGCACGAAGATCACGGCCAAATACGCCAGTCGCTGCAACACGTTGTACGACCACGCCTCGCTTGCGGGCGGAGGCGCAAACTTCGTGTGTTGCACGATTGAGGCTGCCAGCGATCGCGGAGATAGGTCACGCGCCTCGGGCACAACTGCGCGTCGGAAGTGCCCGGTGAAGAATCCCCACAACACGTAAAGCAATCCCGCCGCCACCAGCAACCACGCAGCTTCGAAGTGCAGATAGCGGCTCCAGCCGTTCTGGTCGGGCAGGACATAACCGTAGCCCGTGGGTACTGACGCTCGCGACGACGGCAAGTGCAGATTGAGCCATGGCTGCGTGTTGACGTTGCCGGTTTCTCCCCAATAAAAGCGCGGATGAGAGAGGACGATTTCGCCGCCGCTGACCAGCAGGGCGGCGAATGCGATCACCGTGATCCAATGGGTCACGCGCACCAGCGCAGGATGACGTTTCGCTTCATCGCCAGTGGGCACAGCAAGGCTCACCTGCCGGGCGGCCTCGTCGCCTCCGGCAATTGGCATAGTTGTGCTCATGATTGCAAGTCCATCCTCAATGGCTGGGATTCTATAACAGGCACTCGGCGAAAACTGCACGTCCCCTGGGCTCCCCAACTTCGGCTCACACGGATCGTCGCTCGGGATGTAAGGCACGGAGAAAGGCAAGCGCCATCCGGCATGGCTGAAGCTGTGCCCTTTCAAAGACGACGGCCGGTGCTCGGACCAGGGTGTACGATGGCCCATGCAAGGTATCGGCGGTTGGCTGCGAACGTTGGTTGCGCTTTCGGGTGTGGCGGTTTTGTTATGCCTGCCGGGCTGCAACGCTATAAATCCCTTGTGCGGAAGCGCGCGACCGGCCCCGACGATCTCGTCCCTCTCTCCCGCAACGATTTCGTTTTCCGAGGTGCAACAGGGAACTGTTCTCACGGTGAATGGTAACGACTTTGTTTCGGAATCTGTCGTAGTCATCAATGGAACGACAGTCGGTACGACAGTGGTTAGCGCTCTGCAGTTGCAGGTCACTCTCACGACGGCACTGATCACGGGCCCGGGAACAGAAAACGTCGCTGTCAATACTCCGAGCGGCAACTCGGGAAATGAAGGCTGCAAGAGCGGCGGGACCAGCGGCAGTCTGGCTTTGACGATCAACTAAGCCGGCGGTCTGGCTACTTTCAGTTCACGCAGCGCAATACGAACGACGCTCTGGGATTTTATCCGCGGACGCCAGCGGACAAGAGCGCATGGAGCTATCGCGAGCCCGTACCCGATGACGATGGCTGGAGAACGGCCATGCTGAGGACAGAGGGCTTGAACGAAGCGCCGATTGCAGAGTTGATGCAGAGAATTCTGATGGCTGATCCTGACGGCAGTTCTTTGAAGATCCAGAGCCTGCTGATCGCCCGCCACGGCCATCTGGTGCTTGAGGAATACTTCTACGGATTTGACCAGGGCAGGGTCCACGATATGCGCTCGGCAAGCAAGACGTTTGCTCCCGTTTTGGTGGGCCTGGCGCAGGAGCACGGCGTGAAGTTGACGCCACAAACACCCATCTATCCTCTGTCCAAGCAGTACAGTTCGTTTGCCAACTGGGACGATCGCAAAGCCAAGATCATCCTCCGTGACGTGATGACGATGACGGCGGGGAATGCTTGCGACGATAACAATGATGACTCTCCCGGCAATGAAGACAAAATGCAGAACGACGAAATCCAGAAAGATTGGTACAAGTATTCGCTTGACCTGCCGATGTTGAAGGAACCCGGAGGCGAGGACGCCGTGTATTGTTCCGGCGACCTGAATGTGGTGGGGGGAGCGGTTGCCGCAGCGACGCACCGTTGGCTTCCCAAGTTCTTCGACGCTACGCTGGCTCGACCGCTGCAGTTCGGGCGCTATTACCTGAACCTGATGGCCGATGGGCAAGCTTATATGGGAGGAGGAGCCTACCTTCGTCCGCGTGATCAACTCAAGTTGGGCCAGCTGTATCTGGACGGGGGTCTATGGAATGGCAAACGAATTGTGAGCAAGGGGTGGGTGAGCGAGTCAACCTCTGTTCACTCCCACTTTGCCGCGAAGTACAGCCTGGGAGAAGAACATAGCTATGGCTATGGATGGCATATTCACAATCTGAAGAGCGGCGCCAAAAGCTACCGCGTGTTTGCCGCCGAGGGAAATGGCGGGCAGTTCATCGTCGTCATATCTGATCTCGACCTGGTTGTCGGGATCACGGGCGGCAGCTATGGTGAGTTCGATCAATGGTATCGCTGGGAGTTGGAACATGTGCCGCAATTTATAATTCCCGCCGCCGTCTCAGTCCATAGCCCTTAAGCAAAACTCTGGGTGGCGGAGGTTCAATCGTCGCCGATTCCACTCATCCGAACGGAACTGAGAGTGGTGGCACCCGCGAAGTTGTTGCGCAATTGCCGCTACCTAAGGGGACGCCGGCGCGCCGCCCTTGGCCGGGGTATGGAATTGCTCGACCTGGCTCTTGAGCACTTCGCCGCTGCCTTTGGCGTCAGGCGAAGTAGCCTGGAAGAAATACGTTGTGTCGGGCTGCAGCGAACGCAGGGTGACACGATGGGTGTAGCCGCCCCAGGGCATTTCTGAACGCTGCGTTAGCTGGCCTTGCGAAACTCCGTAATACACGACCGACCCTGAGCTGACATTGGTGGACCACGCCACCACGCCCGTGGTCGATGTGACGGATTCGACCACCGGGCCATGGGTGATGCGAGCCGAGGCGGATTGGTCTTGCGCGAATACAGGCAAGCTGGCGATTGCCAGCGCCACAGTGAAGAGAATCTTCGCCATAACTTTATAGAAACGATGCCCAAAGAGTGCGGGTCGTTGTCTGAGACTCACGTTCATGTCGTTCCCCAACCCCGGTTAGCCCAGAAGACGGGCGAACCCGGAGCATGACTGATGGACGAACCCTTCGACAAGCTCAAGGGAGGCGCTGGGTACGACTCTGTTGACGCACCCGCTTCTGCTCAAACTTTGCCGGCCGTTCCCGCAACTCCACTTGCTACACTCTCCCCAGACTATGCGCGTTCTGGGCATCGATTGCGGCGGCGAGTATACCGGCTACGGCGTGGTCGAGCAGGACGATGCCGGCATCCTATGCCATATTTGTAGCGGAGCCATTCACCTGGTTCCACGCGACGCGCTCGAGCTTCGCCTGAAAACCATCAGCGACCGCCTGGACGCCATTATCGCCGAGCACCATCCCGAATTCGTGGCTATCGAAGACGTGTTCTATGCCCTCAACGTCAAGTCGGCGTTGAAGCTGGGACACGTTCGCGGCGTCGCCATGCTGGCGGCCGCCCAGGCGCACCTGTCGGTGGTGGCGTATTCTCCGCTTTCGGTGAAGTCGGCGGTGGTCGGTTATGGCCGGGCGGAGAAGGCGCAGGTGCAGCACATGGTTGCACGACTGCTTAACCTTCCCAAGCCACCAGAACCAGCCGATGTGGCGGATGCGCTGGCCATCGCGATCTGTCATCTGCATACCGCTGCCACCTTGCAGCGCCAGTCGGCGGGCGCGGGCCGTTGAGCCTGCCCGCCATCCATTAGAATCGGTTGCTGACAATGCCGTGCTATCGAATGCTGTTTATCGCAGTGTGCCTGCTGTCGGGCTCCATCGGCTTGCCAGCGCAACAGACGGCGGCCCCGCAGCCCGGGTCGGTGATCTTCAAGTTTGCCTGGGCGCAAGGGCTGCCATGGTCGGACTACGTTTTTACCGTGAAGGAGAACGGCGCAACCCAGTTCAAAGCCATGGTCAACGCCGCTGAGAACGGCGGCAGCGAAGCCTTTGAGCAGGAGTTCACCATGTCGGAGGCGAACCTGCAAAAGGTTTTCCAGCTGGCCAAAGCGACGGACTATTTCCAGGGCCAGTTCGAAGCCAAGCAGAAGCACATCGCGCAGACGGGGACCAAGACCTTGGAATTTCGCGGCCCGTCGCTCGATACCTCTACTACCTATAACTACTCGCCCAATCCCAACATTCAGCAGCTGACGGCGCTCTTTCAGGCGATTGCAACCACCATGGATTATGGCCGCAAGCTGGCTTTCCAGTACCGTTTCGACAAGCTGGGCATGGACACCCGGCTGACGGAGTTGGTCGGTCTGCGCGCCAACGGTATGGCACAGGAACTCCAGGCGATTGAGCCAATTTTGCGCAAGATCGCCGAGGACGACGGAGTGATGCACGTGGCGCGCCTGCAGGCAAAACAGCTGCTGAAATCGACGAATCCGGTGGTTGTGACCGCAAAGCCGGAGAGCAGCCAGCCCTGAAATTATCCCGACCAGCAAAAGGTCTGAGGCCGCGCAGTCGATTTCCGGCAACTTCGCATCAAATCGGTGTTAAATACGTATAGGGAATAGTGGCTTCGGGGTGCAGTAGCGCTTCCGCGGCCGGGGTTTCAGGCGCTCGATCAACCGGGGAAAGGTTCTGAGGTAAAAATATGGCAAGGCGCACGGGGAACGCATTGTCAGGGATCATCGCCATCGCGTTCGTGGTGGCCAGTGTAGGCGCGCAAGCTGAGTCACACGTCCGCATCATCCGCTTAAGCTACATCGACGGCTCCGTTCAGATGGACCGCGCAACCGGACAGGGGCTGGAAAAGGCCATCCTGAACACGCCAGTCACCGAAGGCGTGCGGCTGGCGACGGGCAGTGACGGACTGGCTGAGGTCGAGTTCGAAAACAACAGCACGGTTCGCCTGGGCGAGAACTCCGAAGTGCGCTTCACCAAGCTGGTGGTCGACGATGCCGGTGCTAAGGTCAACGACATCCAGTTGGTCAGAGGCACGGCTTACTTCGACACCAAAGGCAGCAAAGACGATATTTATCGCGCTACCGTCGGCGATTCGGTCTTCGCGGTACATCGCGACAGCCAGGTACGCCTGAGCGACGAAACCGGCAATCCGAAGGTATCGGTGCTCAAGGGCGAAGTCGAACTGGAAAACCAGACGCAAGCGGTAAAGGTCCACAAGAAGGAAACCCTGACGGTCGAGCCCGGCGTCGCCTCCGGCTACGAGATTGCCAAGGGCGTGGATGCAGGTCCACTTGACCGGTGGAACGAAGAACGTTCTGCCTATCAGACGGCCTATTCCTACAACAACACCGGAGTCGGGCCGAAGATGAATGGCTACGGCTATTCCGACCTGGCCTATTACGGGGGCTGGTCTGACCTTCCCGGCATCGGCTACGGCTGGCAGCCCTACGGGGTTTCAAGCTGGGCAGGCTGGAACCCGTACACCGCCGGAGCATGGGGCTTTGCCCCCGGCCTGGGCTACACCTGGGCGTCGGCTTATCCCTGGGGATGGCTGCCCTATCACTACGGTTCGTGGTCGTATGTAGGAAACGCTGGCTGGTTCTGGGTGCCCGGATCGGGCAATTACGGAAACAGCGGCTGGTACGCCAACGGATTCCGGAGCGCGCCGATCGTACATGGTCCGGCAGGATGGCAGGCGCCAACCCAGCCGCCCATCACCGGCTCGGCCGCGTACGCACCGACGGTGAAGGTTGGCACCATCGGCAATCTTCCGGCAGCTATTCCGGGAGGCCGTATGCCGCCAAACTTCCGCAGCGTGGTTCCGAACTACGCGGCTGCAACCGTGCGTCCCGGCTATCACCCTTACGCTACGGCGCGTGCCCCTCAGCAGACTGCCGCAACCAACGCGCGGGCGAGTTACGGGAATCATCCTTCCGGCCATGTCTTCGCGACGCCGCGGCCAGCTAGTGCCATGGGAGCTCCGAGCCCGTGGAGCGGCGGCTATAGCGCCGGAATGGAAGGCGCGCCCTCGGGAGGCTACTCGCATGCGATGGGAGCCGGCGGGGAGGACGTTCCATGGGGGGCGGCGGAGGCCACGCTTCTCCTGGCGGCGGAGGTCACGGCAGCCCGAGGTAGACCGATTTGTAGAGTTCGAAACCAATGCTCCGGAAATTTCCGGAGCATTTTTCTGTGGGCGAAACAACATTGAAAACCGCGCCTATGGGTGGCCCACATTTCCCCGCTGTTGGGAAATGTGGGATGTTGGAATGAGGGACTCTCAGTCTTTTACTTCTCCGCGATATTCACGCTGGCGCTGGTCAGCTCCCACTGTAGCTTCAAAGTTGCCGACTTCGGCCCCGTCTTGTCGAGCGAGACGGTGAACGTCTCCAGCGCTGACGGAAGCTGGCTTACCTGCATAGGAATGCGTGCCAGGTCCTGCGCCTGGTCGTACTTGGTGCCCCACTGGCCGGTTTGCTTGTTGATAATGAGTTGCCACGATTTCTCGCCCGGCACGGTGTACAACGTGTAGTTGCCGGCAGGAACATTGGTGCCGCCGATATCGAGAGCGGTATCGGTGGTGAGACTGGTCGCGGCGTTGGCTCCGGTCCGCCAGACATTGCCATAGGGAACCAGTTCTCCGAAGATCTTGCGGCCCCGCATCGAAGGACGGCTGTACTTGATGGTGACGGTCTTGCCGTTGTCGAAGCTCACCGACGCTTCTCCCGGCGGGCTGGCCGGCGGTTTCTCCTGCGCCTGCGCTATCAGAGGCGCACTCGCAATCACAGCAGCGATAAGAACCGGCAACAGACGGACGAGTTTCATTGATTTCTCCGGGATGGTTGAAATAGCGTACTCGGTCTATTATTCACACGCGCTGCTGCCATCACAATCGAGCGAGCCGCCGGTGTCCGGGTGGCCCAATTTCCCATCTTCGGGAAATGTGGGAATCCCATTTTTTGCCGATGAATTCGATATGTCGAGCGTCGCGCAGTGCGATAGGGTAAAAGCGAATGTCCTCTGCTTCCGATCAACCGGTCTGGGTGCGAAATACCGAGCCGCGTGACTTCACCGGCATAACGCGAATTGTGTTCGCGGATCTATCCCGACACTCCGCCGTGGAATGCCGAACAGCTTTCGTCGCACCTGCGCCTCTTTCCCGAGGGCCAGTTCGTGGCGGTGTATGGAGCGGAGGAAACGGTTGTCGGTATGAGCGCCAGCCTGATCGTCGACTGGGAAGATTACAAAACCCTCGACGACTGGGACCGCTTCACCGCCGACGGCATGTTCACCAATCACGATCCGCATCGCGGCCGCACGTTATACGGAGCCGAGGTGATTGTCGATCCGGTGTTGCAGCATCATGGCATTGGCGACAAAATCTACGGCGCTCGCCGCAGCCTGACCGAATCGCACAAGCTGTTGCGCATCCGCGCCGGATCGCGACTGCGTGGGTATTGCCATTGCGCCGAAAGGCTGAAGCCGGAGGACTACGTCGTCGCCGTCGTCGAGGGACACGAGTACGATCCGACGCTGAGCTTTCAACTGCGCGAAGGCTTCCACGTGGTCGCGGTGGCGCCGCACTATCTCACGGACGATCCCGAGAGCTTGGGCTATGCGGCGGTCATTGAGTGGCTGAATCCGCAGCTGATCCGCGACGAACACATTGCCCAGCGGCCGACCCGCTTCCTGCGCAAAGCGCTGGGCAAAGTGACGCGCGAAGCGACGACCGCGTCGTGAACCTCGCGACCGAGGCGATGGCTTCAGTCCGCGTCAGGGCACGACTTCCAGTCGTGCCGAAATGGTCGCTCAATATCCGGAGTCCCGAAAGGACGATACAAGAAAGCCCAGCCTTTCAAGGCTGGGTGAGGTTTATTATTCCCCTCGCAGAAGGCCTGGCAGGAAAGGAGACAGCTGTGACGGTCTTCAAGAATGATGAAAAGGGTTTCCAGGAGTGGGTCCGCTCGAATCATTCGGGCTACATTCTCAACTGTGAAACAAGAACTGGTCTCGCCTGGAAGCTGCACAGGGCGGGTTGTAACACACTAAGAACACCTTTCACGGGTGAACATTACTTCAAAGTGTGTTCCAGCAAGCGTCAGGATCTAATGGACTGGGCGAAGGGCCGAGCCTATCCCGAGTTCGGCCCGTGCCAGACTTGTAATCCCTAGAACAAACCTTCACCGTTGTGGACTGTCGCTCTCCGAAGCCCCGCGTCAGGGCACCCTTCGGCTTCGCTCAGGGCAGGCTTAAAACTTCAGTCGTGCCGAAACGGTCGCTCAATATCCGAAGTCCCGAAGGGGACGACAGAAGAAAGCCCAGCCTTTCAAGGCTGGGTGAGACGAGTCTAGATAGTCCCGAGTCTCGTAGGAACGGCACAGAATCAGCGGCGGACCATCCGCACTCCCACATTTGCCAACCGAAGGCAAATGTGGGCCACCCGTCCACACGGTGTCGCTCCCGCGAGCTACCGCGAACCAATACACACCCCGGTGACAACCATGTCTGTGTCGGGTGACTCCGGTGGTGGGACGCCTCGGTGGTTCACCGAGCACGCAGCACCGGGCTTTAGCAACCGTGTTGAAGTGGTCATGAGCAATCGTGGCCACACCGAGTGCGCGCCCTGCGTCGAGAGCCTCTATCAGCGTTTCCTGAACCAAGGCTCCGTTCAGAAGCTCGACCCTTCGGCGTGTTCGCATCTTTCGCGTCCGCCGTTCAAGACCGAATAGCGCATGGACAACGTACAATGTGCGGACATATGGGACGCGTTGCCCGGGCCACTCGGCCAGCTGAGGCGAGGCGGTGCGACAAACTACAAGCCCGTCCCGTAGGGACAGCAGAAGAAAGCGCTTCATTCGGCGCTGGGAGACGTCGGGAAAAAGCCGCGAGTCCCGTAGGGGACGACAGAGGAAAGCCCAGCCTTTCAAGGCTGGGTGAGGGAGTTAACTAGTCACGAGTCCCGTAGGGGCGGTACAAAAGCAGCGGCGGACATCGCGCACTCCCACATTTGCCAACCGCAGGCAAATGTGGGCCACCCGTCGGACTACTCGGAGTGATTGGCCGGGCCACCCGCCGGTTTCACAGGCAGCTTGCTAAACTGAGCACAATAATCTGTAGGATCATTGAGGCTCTGCCTTTTCCACTCAAAACCCCCATCTCCAGTGCCGTATGTCACGATGCGAAGACGATTGTATTGGAGGGTGGATGGCTGGCTCTGCAAGTAATACTGAAATACCAAGACGATGTCCGCGCAGCCAAATGTGTACTGCGGATGGATACCCGCAAGGCAGGAATCTGTTGTGGCATCCCCTCCTGGATTTATTGGAAACGATTCTTTTGTTGGGTGGAGATCGGGATCGGGATTTGCTATGGTCCACCCGCTTGGAAAGTTTTGAAGCAGCACCACGTTGGAAAGGCCAGAGGTGCCGTAATTCATAACTATCCGATGAACATAGCAGTACAGCTGATGTCGAGTAGACAGCCTCTGATCGCTATTGTTGGTAACCGTAAAGATTGCATACATCGGGTCATTCTTATGTCCGTCTGGTATCGAGTAGTCGATCATGAGGTGGTCGCTAGCATCTATTCGTTGCTCTCTCAATCGTCCATCAATCAACCACCACATGACGCCCAACACGCATATCAATACAATGCTTGTAGCCGTCCATCCGATAACAAACTTCCAAACGGTACTCCTGCGGAGTATCCATGCCCAGACGTCAATACATAGCCATATCGCAACGAGCAAAAACCCGAAGCTCCGAATCTCGAGATCGTGAGGCCCGCTGACGGCGATTAGAAAGCCTACGATGATGGCCAACCATGGTTTGAAAAGCAGATCTGGAGCCTTCTCGAGAACCTCTCTGACCATTTTTTCTAGCTGCCCCGGCCCTTGTGCGCGCTCCAGAAGCAGACCGTCCCTCGGCCTCCACAGTTGGTTGTTTCTGGGCAACTGGCACATCCTCCGCGTGCGAACTTCCAAAGGGAGTATCGAATTTTTGCTGGCACATGTAAACCAAGATTTGGTGACTGTTGACGTCGATTCCCTCATCACACTCATCTGTGACAACGGCACTAGGTCTTCCACTCCGGTCTCTATACAATCGCGCGTAAGGGATGCAGAGGAGTGGTGCCTCTCGCGCCTGCCTCATCCCGTGGGAGTTCAATAGAAGGCGTGACCATCCCTTCTTCCCATCTGCGGCTGTTAACCAGTTTAAAAACCGTCAAACTTCTCCACCCGCTAAAAAGTCCAGGTAACTTCTTTGCTGCCAAGATTTTGCCTGTAAGTCTCACGCGCTCAAGATTTTGCGGAGCATTCTTAAAATCGACCGCTTGTTTTCAAGATTTTGCGAGATACCGGGGGGAGGGGGGTACCACAAGGATTGCACCACAATCTGTGCACACCGTTCGGGCCGCGATTTTGCGCGCAAGATTATGCTTTGGTTAACACCATTCCGAACAAGGCTATCCCACCCGCCTACTTCGGATGGCGCGCGAACGCTGCTAGACTCGAAAACGCTAGACTGGAACTCAGAGACGCTTATGTATTCATCCTCAAACGATAACGGCTCCAAGACCACTGACGCTTTGATCGACTTGCGTTCTGACACTGTGACCAAGCCTTCGCCCGAGATGCGGCGCGCCATGTTTGAAGCCGAGGTTGGCGACGACGTTTACGGCGAAGACCCGACCATCAATCGGTTGGAGCAGCGTGCGGCCGAGATCTTCGGACGCGAGGCGGCGCTGTTTGTGCCCAGCGGAACCATGGGCAACCAGATCGCGATCAAGCTGCACACCACGCATGGGCAAGAGGTCATCTGCGAAGAGCGCGGCCACGTCTTCAATTACGAGATGGCGATGATGGCGCACTTCTCCGGCGTGCTGGCGCGCACGGTTTGGGCGGAAGACGGCATCCTCACCTGGGCGCACGTGCAGCCCAAGCTGCGCGGCAAGAGCTATCACTCGGCGAAGACCGGACTGGTCTCGCTGGAGAACACGCACAACATGGCCGGAGGAACCGTCACTCCGCCGGAGGTGTTCGACGACGTTTGCGACCGCGTACATGACGCCGGACTGCCGGTGCATCTCGATGGCGCGCGAGTGTTCAACGCGTCCGTCGCGCTGGGAGTTCCGGTGGACAAGCTGACGGCGAAGGCCGACACGGTGATGTTCTGCCTGTCGAAGGGACTGGGCGCTCCGGTTGGATCGATGCTGGTGGGTCGCGCCGAGCCGATCGATCGCGGACGCATCTATCGCAAAGCGCTGGGCGGAGGCATGCGGCAGGCGGGCATTCTTGCTGCAGCAGGGTTGATCGCTCTGGAGCAAGGTCCGGCGAAGCTTGCAACCGACCATGCCAACGCGAAGCTGCTGGCGGAAGGGCTGGCGCGGATTCCGGGATTCAAGATTGATCCCGCGAAGGTGCAGACCAACATTGTTATATGCGATATCAGCGGCACGGGCATGACCTCGGCTGAGATGTCGAAGCAACTGCGCGAGCACGGCGTGCTGGCCAACGGCGTCGGGCCGCAGGCGATTCGCTTCGTCACGCATCTGGACGTTTCGCGCGCGCAGTGCGAGCAGGCGCTGGGGATCGTCGCGTCGGTGTGTGGGGCGATGGCGCAGAAAGCATAAGAGCCAAAACTCAAGGAGAGAGCAACCATGAGTGTCGAAATCCGCCGCTGCTTGGTTTGAAGCGACCTGCGAAGCTTGGCCGGGAGCCTTAAGCGCGAATTGCAATCCAGGGGCATTGAACCCAAAGTGCGCCACGCTATGGGCGAACTTGGAAGTGCTGGTCGATGGCCGCAGCGTTTTTTCCTACAAGAAGTCAGGGCGCAAGCCGGCAGTAAGCGAACTACTGCAGATGATCCAGAGCCCTGTCTGACATCAGCTCTGCCTGTATACTGACGCGCATGTCTCGTACGACCCAGTCCGCATCACGCGTTGCGCTTGCCGCATGCTGCGTCATATTTGTGTGTGTTGTCGCAGCGCCGCTTGCTGCACAGGTCGAGCCCGAAGCTCCGGCGGTCCAGCAGCAATACAAGCCTCAGCACTTCAGCTATCGGGAAGTCATGATCCCGATGCGCGATGGCGTGCGGCTGCAAACGGTGATCTTCACGCCCGCTGAGCAGCAGGGGTCGCTGCCGATCCTGTTGATGAGAACTCCTTACGGTGTGCCCGCGAACGGCGACCATTTCAATGAGGCCGGGCGTTTGGATGATCTCATTGCCGATGGCTACATCTTCGTCTCGCAGAACATTCGCGGGCGTTTCAAGTCCGAAGGCACGTTCGTCATGCAGCGTCCGCCGCGCGACAAGAGCAATCCTAAGTCGATCGACGAAGCGTACCGACGCTTACGACACCATCGACTGGCTGATCAAGAACGTTCCCAACAACAATGGACGCGTCGGCATCTGGGGAATTTCCTATCCCGGCTGGCTGGTGACGCAGGCGCTGCTGGAGCCGCATCCTGCGCTGAAGGCGGCCAGCGAGCAGGCCTCGCCCGATGACATGTTCGTCAACGATGACTTCCATCACAACGGCGCGTTTCGCCTGAGCTATGGCTTCGAATATTCGGCGCTGCTGGAAACTTCGAAAGAGAAGAATACCGACTTCCAGTTCGACCAGTACGACACCTACTCCTGGTATCTGAACCTGGGCGCCGCTGTCGCAATGCGAACGCCGCGGTACTTCCATGGGAAGCTGCCGACGTGGAATGACTTTGTCGAGCATCCGAATCACGATTTCTGGAAGCAGCACTCGGTTACGCAGTATCTAAAGCACACGACCGTGCCCAACCTCAATGTCGCCGGCTTTTACGACCAGGAAGATTTCGTCGGTCCGACGCGCATCTATGCCACGCTGGAGCAGACCGACAACGGCACACCTGAACTACTTCGTCGCCGGCCCGTGGAATCATGGTGGATGGATGGGTGAGAGCGGACGCAAACTGGGCGACATCGATTTTGGCAGCGACATCTCGCGCTATTATCGCGCGCACATCTTCGCTCCGTGGTTCGCGCACTGGCTGCATGACAAGCCGCTGAATCGAGCCGGAGGCGCTCACCTTCGAGAGCGGGTCGAACGCAATGGAAGAGTTACGACAAGTGGCCGCCGAAGCAAGGAGTTAGCGAGCAAAAGCTCTACCTTCACTCGAATGGCAAAGCGTCGTTCGATGCGCCCTGCCGAGCAGCGACGCGTTCGACAGCTTATATTTCCGATCCGGCGAACCCGGTTCCGTACCGCCATCGTCCGGTGACGCCGACTTATCCCAACCCGACGTGGACGACTTGGCTGGTGCAGGATCAGCGTTTCGTCGAGCATCGTCCTGACGTGTTGACGTGGCAGACCGATCCGCTGACCGAGAACATCACGGTGACGGGAGACATCGTGGCCGACCTGTTTGCGGCGACCAGCGGTAGTGACAGCGACTGGGTGGTGAAGCTGATCGATGTCTATCCTGAGGACTATCAGAAGATCACCGAGGACGAGGCGGACAAGAACGCGGGCCCGGTGCTGAACGGATACGAACTGATGGTGGCGGACGACATCCTACGCGGACGCTATCGCAACAGTCTCGAAACACCGGAACCGATTACTCCTGACAAAGTCGAGGAGTACAAAATCGATCTTCACCCTAACGATCACGTGTTTATGAAAGGGCACCGCATTATGGTGCAGGTGCAGAGCACGTGGTTCCCGCTCTATGACCGCAATCCGCAGAAGTTTGTGCCCAACATTTACAAGGCGACGGACGCCGACTACATGAAAGCTACGCAGAAGATTTATCGCTCGAAAGATGCGGCGTCGAGTATCGTGCTGCCGGTAGTGGGTAAGTAAGGGCTGAAGCGGCTGCTGATTCGAAGTATTTCAGGGGCTGAAGCCCTCACGTATTTTCGGACTAGATGCTGGCCTGAAGGCCAGCTCTACCCGTCTATCTTCCGCTGCGGAACTGGATGATTCTTCGCCGATCGCGCTTTGTGGGGCGCTGATCGGGGATGGGCTGGAAGAGATGCGCGGCCTTACGTTCTTCCGCCGCCTTCTGCCGCAAGGCGCGGCTCTCGTCCGACTCGCGATACATGGTCTGGGCCACGGCTGCCGGCCCGCGCACGTCGTTCACGATCAGTACTTCCACCTGAAACTCGCCGGCATCGTTGGTGATCTTGAGTTGATCGCCGGCGTGAACTTCGCGCGCCGGTTTCGCCGGATGTCCGTTGGACTCAATCCTGCCCAGCTCGCATGCCTTTTTCGCTAGCGCGCGGGTCTTGAAGAAGCGCGCTGCCCACAGCCACAGATCCATGCGTACGGCTTCCATAACTATTTCACTTCAACTATGTCACTTCGCCGGAGCGTAGAAGTAATAGTCGGCGGTATAGCGGCTCTTCATTTCCGAATTCAGTTTCGAAGTATTGCAATCGGTTTCCGGTGGAGGCATTCCACCCTGAGTATTGATGCGCTGTACGCTGGTCACGCGGCTGAGAACGCCGTCGCCGGAATGCCTGGTGACGTTCACCAACAACCAGGGAATGGACGCCAGGTCCGGAGGTACGACTTTGGCTACCGCCTGCCCCACGATCGCGCTGCCGTCCTTGTCCTCCCAGGTTGGACCTGCGTAGTGACGGCCGATCACCGCACCCTGTGCGTCGAGCAGCTCGGCTTCGGGCGCTTTCAGAGACCACGCAAGCTTTCCGTCCGTACCGGCATGGCAGACGTAGATCTGCGAGCCTGAGCCCTGGGCCTTAAGCACGACTTGTTCGTTGGCCGGCGCGTTGATCTTCTCCGGGACATTGGGGCGCGACAGAGACTGCGCGCCGAGCTGTGCAACGGCTCCCAGCAAGAGGGCAATGGGCAACAGTTTCGCAATCATCAGCAGAGTCTAACATCGCTGTGGCGTACGCCATTACCAGAGGCCATCTTTCGCGTAAGGCCTCGACCACAATGCCACGGTGAGCAGCACGCCGCGGGTCCAGGCCTCCTGCATTCGGTCGACATCTTCGTCTGGCCGGCCGCTCCGTGCCAGGAAACCCGCGACCGAAGTGATGACCACCGCGGTGAATCCCAGCAGATAACGCTGCGGAACGACTGAGGGTGTCTGCGTGTGGTCAGTCTGATTTTTTTGCGCAGGCGTGTGGCGCAAGCCGATCTCCTCCTGGTAGTTCAGCCAGTCCTGGTCGTGGGGCCGGAGGCAAAGGTCAGAGATCCACTGCACGAACCGCGGCTTGACCGAAGCCTTGTAATGCTCGTCCGGCTTTCCGTCGAGACCAACGAACGATGCGGCCAGTTGCGGGAGGCTGCCGATCACCGAGCGCCACGCGTCGACCATCGCTTCAGCCTGCGGGACCAGCGTTTCTGCTGCGATCTTCAGCCAGGCAGCATCTTCGTCGCTCCATCCGGTTGCCGCTTCGAGTTGGCGTAGCTCATCCATGGAAATTGGGGAGGCAGGCGTGGAAGCCTGCCCGAAGGTGTAGCCGTCAATTTGATGGTTCACACTCATGTAGCTCTCCTTATGCTGTGGGCTTAGCAGCGCTGCTTGGCTCAGGCGCGCTTAACGATGGAGCGCGTGATCGATAGCACGGCTCCGCTCTGCTCGATTTCCGCGACATTCTTCTTGTGTGCCGCGTCGTCAGCCAGGGTGTGGCGATATTGCTCGTATGCGGCGAGCGACGGAAACTCGATGAGGCCGTGAGCCTCGCTGGTTGCTCCGGCATAGTCCGTCGGGAGGAAGTAGCCGATGATCTTACCGCCGCTGCGAGTGATTGGGTCCATCTCTGCAGCAACATAGGCGTCGTAAGCAGATCGTTTGTTGGGGTCGATGGTGTAGCGAAGATACAGGGTCAACATAACGTCTCCATTTCAAAGGATGGCCGTTCGGGCCGCCTTGTTGAGACAGTATGGAGTCGACTGCGAGTGAAACACTTCCACGCGTGTCGAAGTATCTTTCTTGGGGTACAGATAAGATGTAAGCATGGAAATGGGAGCGCGACTCTCGGACGTTGGAAGCCTGCTGGGCGATTCGGTGCGGGCGGCAATGCTGGCTGCGCTGATGGATGGCCGCTCGTTGCCGGCGGGCGAGTTGGCGTTCATCGGTAACGTTGCGCCGCAAACCGCGAGCTTCCATCTAGCAAAGCTTCTGGAATCGCAGCTTATAGCGGTTGAGCGCCAGGGGAAGCATCGTTATTACCGTCTTGCGAATGAGCAGGTCGCGTTGGCCATCGAATCGCTTGCGTCGATCGCCCCCTCGCGCAAAGAAGCAGATGCGCGGGTGTACCAGCACAGTTCTTATCGTGCCGATCCCGCGCTGCAGCTTGCGCGGAGTTGTTATCGGCACCTTGCAGGCCGGCTGGCTATCCAGGTCCACGACGCGTTAATCGCGCGTCGCTTCATTGGCCTGACCCGGGAAAGGCAATACGAGTTGACAGAAGCAGGAGAAGGCTGGCTGAGCAGCATGCGTGGATCGAACCACGCAATGCTGCGCTGGCGGGACCATCTCGGCAGGCCGTGTCTTGACTGGACCGAACGCCTCCATCACGTCGGAGGCCCGCTGGGGGTGACGCTGTTGGCGCATCTTACGAAGGCCGGTTGGGTCGCGGTTCGTCCCGATACGCGGGCGCTGCGGATTACGCTCAGAGGCCGAGAGGGCCTGGACCGGCAACTCGGGGTGCGTTGAAGTTTCCGCCGGCTTCGAACCTGAAATTTTCTTCACCGTCATCGTCGAAGTAATTTGCGGCGGCGGTCATTTCTTCTCATCGCTGCGCTTGTGTTATAACCGCTAGTTTGCCCGACGTGCGTTGCGGTCGTCCCGGAAACGTGCGCGGGGATTAGTCCGGAGGCTTCACTTGGATTTTCAGCTCTCAGACGAGCAACTGCAATTAAAGAAGATGGTGCGCGACTTTGCGCAGCGCGAGATCGCTCCTCACGTGATGGAGTGGGACGAGGCCAGCCAGTTTCCCATGGAGACGGTGAAAGAACTGGGGAAGCTGGGGCTGCTGGGGATCATCTTTCCCACGGAGTACGGCGGCTCGGGGATGGGCTACGTCGAGTACGTCTGCGCCATTGAGGAACTTTCGCGCGTTGACGGCTCGGTGGGCATTATCGTGGCGGCGCATACCTCGCTTGGCAGCAATCACATTTTCGTCGCCGGAAACGAAGAGCAACGGCGCAAATACATTCCCAAGCTGGCAACTGGAGAGTTCATCGGCGCCTGGGGACTGACAGAGCCGGGCTCAGGATCGGATGCGGGCGGCGCGCGTTGCTCGGCGGTGCGGCGCGGCAAGAACTGGGTGCTGAACGGGACGAAGACGTTCATCACCAATGGCCACTATGCCGACGTTGCGGTGGTGATCGCCGTGACCGACAAGACGGCGCACACGCATGGACTGTCGGCGTTCGTCGTCGAGAAGGGAACCAAGGGCTTTCGCGCCGGCAAGAAAGAAAACAAGCTCGGCCTGCGCGCCAGCGATACTTCGGAGCTGATCTTCGAAGACTGCGAGATTCCTGGCGAAAACCTGCTGGGCAAAGAAGGCGACGGTTTCATCGATGCCATGAAAGTACTCGACGGCGGCCGCATATCGATCGCGGCGCTCGGACTGGGTATGGCACAGGGAGCCTACGACGCGGCATTGAATTACTCGAAAGAGCGCAAGCAGTTTGGCCAGGCAATCAGCGAGTTTCAGGCCATCGGTTTCAAGCTGGCCGATTTGGCGACCGAGATTGACGCCGCTCGCCTGCTCACCATGCGCGCCGCTAGCATGAAAGATGCCGGGATGAAGACCACGCTGGAGTCCTCGATGGCGAAGTTGTACACCAGCGAAGTCGCAGTCAAAGCCGCCAACGAAGGCGTGCAGATTCACGGTGGCTATGGGTTCATCAAAGACTATCCGGCGGAGAAGTTCTATCGCGACGTAAAGCTGTGCACCATCGGCGAAGGTACCAGCGAAATTCAGCGGCTGGTGATTGCAAGACAGATATTGAAGGACTAGGGTGGCGAGCGGACAGCGCCCGTCGGCTGTCAATGGAATCTCCCGTATAGCCTATTGTTGCTGAGTGCTGAGCTGGTGACCTGCGTGATACGTGAGTTGCGTCATGAGATGCTGTCTTAGAGCCGTTCCCCTGGCCCTCGTTGTAGCTATGACCGGAATTGCTCAGGCTGCGGCTGCCGAGCAAATCACGATGATGGTGGTGAACGGACGCACCGGCGTTCCAATGCAAGGTCAAGCCGTGTATGTCTGGTTCGACA
Organism: uncultured Acidobacteriaceae bacterium; assembly: GCA_963771535.1. Lineage (GTDB taxonomy): Bacteria > Acidobacteriota > Terriglobia > Terriglobales > Acidobacteriaceae > CAVVDY01. Next base: position 140,384 of record CAVYTK010000004.1, read on the forward strand.
AGGTGAACCCTTCACCGCTACAACTGAAAACAGACTCGAACGGGAAAATCGTCTTTCAAGTTCAACAAGAGCAGGAGTCCTTACTCATTGGGCTCGTCGAACAAGATGTCGTAGACTGCCGTTTCGTGAAGAAGGAATACAGTGATTACGGGAAATTTTCGTACCGCCTATCAGACGTCCTGAACAGCGGTGTCATTGCAACGAATCACTGTGGCAGCGTGCTGTCGAATCCACAGCCCGGTCAGCTGGTTATCTTCAGTCGGGCGTTCACGTTCTGGGAGAACGTGCGTCATTTCTTCCAATTTCCTGCGTGAGCGTCAGAGTGAACCATCACTGACGATTGATCGTCATGAGACAAGTCACCGGGGAGAGGGATCGGTTCTTGATTACTCAGTAATATGCCTCCTTCGCGATTGTGGCCGTCATCGACTTCATCCAGAGCCCGAAGGGCGTGCGATGACAGCCCAGGACGCAGCGTAGCGGAGTCCTGGGTACGCAGCCGCAAGGAGAAACGGAGCCCCCTCGGCGGCGACACAGGACTGTACCGTCCCTGAAGGGACTCAAGGATGTGAAGGTCGCCAACCCAGCGTTCCGCTTCGCTTCACGCTGGGCTGTCATCACACGCCCTGCGGGCTTAAGAACAGATACCTCGCTTCGCTCGTGATGACAAATAGGAATAGACACTCGTGATGAAAATCGATAGAGCTTGTTGAAAAGCCACAGAAGCCTGTGCGTCCTGCTAATCTGATACGTCACCGTGAGAGCCGAACCCAACCTAGAGCATCTTGTCAGCCGTCTGCGCGAAGGAAATCCGCGGGCGCTGGCGCGTGCTATCTCGATGGTCGAAGATCGCTCGCCGGAATCCACGGAGCTGTTGAAGGCTGTATTTCCGTTCAGCGGCAACGCGTTGCTGATCGGCCTGACCGGCTCGCCGGGGGCGGGCAAGAGCACGCTGGTGGATCAGATTGCGCGCGAGTATCGCAAGCAAGGGAAGACCATCGGAATTGTCGCTGTCGATCCCACCAGCCCTTTCAGCGGCGGAGCGATTCTGGGCGACCGCATCCGCATGTAGTCGCATCACGCCGATCCCGGAATTTACATCCGCAGCATGGCGACGCGCGGTTCGCTGGGAGGACTGGCGCGCACCACCGCCGACGTCGCGACCGTGATCGATGCCAGCGGCCGGGACCTGGTGATGATCGAGACCGTCGGCGTCGGGCAGGATGAAGTCGACATCGTGCGGCTGGCGGACGTGACCATCGTGATTCTTGTGCCCGGCATGGGCGACGATGTGCAGACCATCAAGGCCGGCATCATGGAGATCGCCGACATCTTCGTCATCAACAAGGCGGATCGCGAAGGCGCCGAGCGTGTAGAGCGCGAGATTCGCGCCATGCAGTCGCTGGCGTTGCGGCACGACAACTGGGTTCCGCCCATCGTGAAGACGGTGGCGAGCGAAGGAACAGGGATTGCGGAACTGGTGCAGACCATCGAGAGTTATCGCGAATACCTGCAGAAGAGCGGATGGCGCGCGAGCGGCGGGCGCAGAATTGGCGGCAGCGACTGACCGAGATGCTGCGCGACGCGCTGTTTCAGCGGGTGCTGTCGACGTTTCTGGAGGACGGCAAGGCCGAGCGCTATGCTGCTGAAGTTGCCGAGCACAAGCGCGATCCGTATTCTCTGGTGGAAGAAATTGTTGGTGAGTTGGGGAAACCATAATGTCGCAGACGCAGATCGATCACCTGGGAATTGCCGTGAAGTCGCTGGCCGAAGCCAAGAAGTTCTACGAGAAACTTGGGCTGGAAATCATGCCCGAGGAGACGGTCGAAGCGGAGAAGGTTCGCGTGGCAATGGTGCCGGTGGGCGAAAGCCGCATCGAGCTGCTGGAGCCAACGTCGCCTGACTCGACCATCGCGAAATTTCTCGAGAAACGTGGCCCCGGACTGCACCACGTTGCCCTGCTGGTGACCAACCTCGCCGAGCGCGTCGAGGAATTGAAAGCCGCAGGTACGCGCCTGATCAATAATGAGGTGCAGATTGGCGCAGGCGGACACATGTATGTCTTCGTTCACCCGGCGAGCACCGGCGGCGTGCTGTTGGAACTGGTGGAAGAGGCGCCGATCGGCGTCTAAACCATGCTGCTCATCGCCATCGATACCTCCGGACGCCACGGGAGCGTTGCCCTGTGCCGCGGGGATGAGAATGTTTTCGAAACCCTGCAACTGACTCAACTGGAAGGCGGTACCTATTCCGCCCGACTCATGCCGGCGATTGCGGAGCTTCTGGCAGATCAACAACTGACAAAAGAGCAGATCGATGCGTTCGTGGTTGTGTCGGGCCCGGGATCGTTCACCGGACTGCGCGTGGGACTCGCGACAGTGAAAGGCCTGTGCGAGGTGTTGCGTAAGCCGCTAGTGGCGGTTTCGATGCTGGAGGCGGTGGCGGTGGTTCGCGGTCGCGACGCGAAGTTTGCGGTGGCGCTGGACGCCGGGCGGGGCGAGGTCTACGTTGGCGAGTTCACACTTGACGGCTCGCGTGCGACGGCGGTGCGCGAATACCTGGCCAAGCTCGATGCGCTGGCCGCCGAGGCGAGTTCCAACCACCTGACCGTCTTGAGCCCTGATGCCAAGATCGTGGAAGCGCTGATCTCAGCAGGCGCGGCTGCACAGCATGTTGAGCCCCTTCGCGCAGAAGAGATCGGCCGGCTGGGCGTGTCGAAGTTGCTGGCGGGCGAAGTCTCCGATGTGGCGACGCTCGACGCTAACTACATCCGCCGCCCAGATGCGGAGATTTCCTCTGCGCCGAAGCGGTGACGCGATGCTTATCCGACCGGCCGTCCCCGAGGACATTTCGCGAATCATCTCGCTGGCTGCCGAGTCAGAGACGGCGGCGCATTGGAGCGCGCGCGAATATGACGCGCTGTTTGCGGCAGAAGCGCCGAAGCGTGTGGCGTTCGTTGCGGTTGAAGATTTGCAGCCGGGGGTGATCGCAGGATTTGTCATTGCGCGTTGCGGCGCGGACGAGTGGGAAATTGAGAATGTGGTGGTCGATCCCGGGTTGCGGCAGCAGGGAATTGGCGGGCGCTTGATCGACAGCGTATTGCGCGAGGCGAGAGAGAATGGGGCGACAGCAATCCTGTTAGAGGTACGCGAGTCGAATACGGCGGCGCGCGCGCTTTACGTAAGAGCGGGATTTAGGGAAGCGGGCAGGCGGCGCGCGTATTACCAGAATCCGGACGAGGATGCGCTGGTGTTGCGGATGCGGTTGTGAGCCTCGTCTTCACGCGCTTGTCATCACGAGGCGGCGCAGGCGACGAGGGTTGTTGTGTCGTCCCTGAAGGGACTCGGGGTTCCCAGCCACGCATTACCCAGCATTCCGCTTCGCTCCATGCTGGGCTAAGCTGAGTCGCGCCTGCGGCGCTGGGGCATTCAGGGGCCGGGTACGGCACGGCTGAAGCCGTGCCCTTTTCAAATCGACTTCTTCAAATCTGATACTCGATCTCAATCTCCATGGCGAGGTCGAGCCCGTCGCGGGGAGGAACTTCGTGCTCGCGGCCTTGCAGCTTGCGAACTTCGGCGCGAAGCGTTTTGACTTCCATGGCGACCGCGGCGAGTGCTTCGGACAGGGGATCGTTGATCTGCTTGGGATCGGTGATGACCACGCGCTGGCCATGGCGCAGAACAATGTGTCCGGGTACTCCGACGACGGTGGAATCCGGCGGAACGCTGCGCAGCACGACCGAGCCGGCGCCGATGCGGCAATTGGCTCCGATGGTGATCGAGCCCAGGATCTTGCGCTCCCGAGCCCACCACCACGTTGTCACACACTGTGGGATGCCGTTTTCCCGATTCCTTACCGGTGCCGCCCAGCGTTACTCCCTGATAAATGGTTACGTCGTCGCCGATTTCGGCGGTCTCGCCGATCACCACTCCCATGCCGTGATCGATGAAGAAGCGACGGCCGATCTGCGCCCCGGGATGGATCTCGATGCCCGTGATCCAGCGCGCGACCTGTGACAGGAAGCGCGCAGGGAAGCGCATTCCATGGATCCAGAGCGCGTGGTGAATGCGCCACCACCACAGCGCATGCAGTCCGGAGTAGAGGAGCACGACCTCCCATGCGGAAGTCGCTGCGGGATCGCTCTCCAGCACCGCAGCAATGTCTTCGCGCATATGAAAGAAGAACGAGCCCATGGGCTTATATGGTAACGGGTTCTGCCGTCATCGCCATCGACTCTTCGCGCAACTGCTGGAAGAGCACGCTGCTCAGGTAGCGCTCGCCAAACGAAGGCAGCACAACCACGATCAGCTTGCCGGCGTTTTCCTCGCGCTGCGCTACGCGCAGAGCCGCTACCACCGCGGCTCCCGACGAGATGCCCACCAGCAGGCCTTCTTCGCGCGAGAGGCGGCGCGCCATGGCGATCGCATCGTCGCGCTGACCTGCACACTTCGTCGATCAGGTCGGTGCGCAGAATGCTGGGCACAAATCCCGCGCCGATGCCCTGAATTTTGTGCGGCGCAGGCTGGCCGCCGGAGAGCACAGGGCTTTCCGTCGGGCTCAACGGCGATGGCTTTGAACGACGGCTTCTTGGGCTTGATGTATTCGGCTTACGCCGGTCAGCGTTCCGCCGGTGCCGACGCCGGAGACCAGGATGTCGACCTTGCCGTCGGTGTCGTCCCAGATCTCCGGGCCCGGTGGTCTCGAAGTGAATCTTGGGATTCGCCGGGTTGTCGAACTGCTGCAGCATGTAGCCGTTGGGCGTCTTCGGCCAGTAAGCTCGTTGGCTTTTGCGATGCGCCGCTTTCATGCCCTTCGGTCCGGGTGTGAGAACGACTTCGGCGCCAAAGGCGCGCAGCAGAATGCGACGCTCCAGGCTCATGGTGTCGGGCATGGTGACGATCAGCCTGTAGCCTTTCACCGCGGCGACGAACGCCAGGCCGATGCCGGTATTGCCGCTGGTCGGCTCGATCAGGACGGTCTTGCCGGGGTGAATATTACCGGCCTTCTCGGCTTCGTTGATCATGCTGACGCCAATGCGGTCTTTCACGCTGGCGACGGGGTTGAAGCTTTCCAGCTTGGCGACGATGGTCGCTTTGGATCCGGCAGCGACTTTGTTGAGCCGTACCAGCGGAGTGTGACCAATCAGTTCGGTGACATCATTGGCGATTTTCATGACGTTATGCCGTTCTCTCCGTGCTGAATCATGTGACCTTTGGATGCAGCAGGTCCCATGTTGGATTTTGAGGATGGGATTTTAGGGAATTGATCGGGACGCCGACTGCCGTCCGGCGCTAGCCCAGGGAGAGCACTTCGCCTGCGGGCGACTATAATCAAGCTTTAAAGCTCTTACTCCACACGCAAGCAGGTAATCACACGTGAGTTCGCATATCCATGGGCCTGGCGCAAACCAGGCAGGGCCGCAGCCGCTGCCCGGAGTCGATTCCATCATCGCTGTCGGATCCGGCAAAGGTGGCGTAGGTAAAACCACGATCGCCGTAAATCTGTCCATCGCCCTGGCGCGCATGGGCTTCAAAGTTGGACTGCTCGATGCCGACGTCTACGGGCCGAACGTTCCGCTGATGCTCGGGACCAGTGTTGCTCCCAACGTTGTTGGCGAAGACCGCATTCTGCCGCCGGAGCGTTACGGACTGAAGGTGATTTCCGTCGGATTTCTGAGCCCGGGCGACAAGCCGCTGGTATGGCGCGGGCCGATGCTGCACTCCATCATCAAGCAGTTCTTGGGGCAGGTGGTGTGGGGAGAGCTGGACTATCTCATCATCGATCTGCCGCCGGGCACGGGTGACGTCGTGATCTCGCTGGTGCAGACGGTTCCGGTCACGGGCGCTGTGGTGGTAACCACGCCGAGCGACGTTTCACTGCAAGACGCGCGCAAGGCGCTCGAGATGTTCAAGCAGGTGAAAGTCGACATCCTGGGCATCGTTGAGAACATGAGCTACTTCATGTGCCCGCATTGCGGCAAGGAGATCGACATCTTCTCCAAAGGTGGAGGCGAACGCACCGCGCAGCAGTTCGACGTTCCCTTCCTGGGCAGCATCGAACTCGACCCCGATATTCGCAAAGGAGGGGATTCCGGCCAGCCGATCGTTCTGGAGGGCGATCAGTCGCCGCATGCGCGATCGTTGTTCAAATTTGCCAGGCACGTGATCGAGCGTGTCGGAGAAGTCCGGAGTCATGCCGGGCCGGTGATCGAGATTCAGTAACTAGCAACTAGCAACTCGTGATGAGGGAATTGCCTGCGAAGGGTCATCGATGATGCGGTGCCAAACTCTCCCTCTCAGCTCAGGCGCAGCCGATTCGATAGGTGACCTTTTATTTGTGGCGGAAAAGAAAAAGCCCCGGAGCTCGGGGCTTTCGCTTTATGTATGTAGGTTGCTTGAATGCAGATTACCGGAAATCGTGAAAGTCGAACCCGAGTGGCTGACCGTCCTCATCGTGAGTGATCGTCAGCTCGGCCGGCGTTTCCGCTGGAGCAGGGCCGTCCTGCTTGCGTTGGGCTTTCCGTTGCGCCTTCTCCGCCTGTTTTTCCTGGCGGGCGCGCTCCTTTTGACGTTTGCTGAAGCTGGTTCTTGAGCTTCCTGCCATATACGCTCCTGCTTCGATTTAGCTTAACTGAATTTAGACGCTGCCCAGAACGAAACGATTCATAGGTATGCCGAGTGGTCAACAGCAGACGTCATGGTGCTGCGTGAAGTGCGTCCTTTACAGGGGAGCAGCACGGGAATAGCCTGATGAGCTTGGTCGCACAGCAGGGAGGGCCAATGATCCGCCACAAACTGTTAACAGGGATACTGATTTGCGCATGCCTGGGCTTTGCGCAGGATGGAGTGGTTCGTCCGAACGATGCGCTCATCCTGCAGAACATTCCTGCCGTTCCCGCTTCCATCGCCGAGAAAGCCGACCGCTACACACAATATCGGACGGCATCGATGTGGAGCTGGCATCCACAGCGTCGCGAGATGCTGGTTGGGACGCGTTTCGGCGACACCGTCCAGGTGCATGAGTTGACGATGCCCGGCGGAGCGCGCACCCAGCTCACGTTTTTCGCCGACCGCGTTGCCGATGCGAACTATCAGCCGCACAAGGGAGACTACTTCCTGTTTCGCAAGGATGTCGGAGGGGGCGAGTGGTACCAGATTTTCCGTTTCAACGTTGCTGACGGGACGACCACATTGCTCACCGACGGCAAGTCGCGCAATAGCGATTTCGCATGGTCGAACCGTGGCGATCGCATCGCCTATGCCAGCACACGGCGCAACAATGCCGATCTTGACTTCTACGTCATGAACCCAGAGGACAAGGCCAGCGACAAGATGATCGCCGAGAACCAGGGCGGTGGCTGGCAGGTGCGCGACTGGTCGCCCGACGATCGAACCTTGCTGGTCGGCAACTATGTTTCGATCAACGAGGGTTATCTATGGCTGGTAGATGCTGCGAGCGGACAGAAGACTGAACTGACGCCCAAGGGCACGGAGAAGGTGTTCTATATGCCGCTCGGGTTCAGCTCGGATGCGCGAGGCATTTACCTGATCACCGACAAAGATAACGAGTATCTCCGCATTGCCTACATGGATCTGGCAACAAAGTCTTTGAAGTATCTGACGAATTACAAATGGGATGTTGAAGACGGCCAGCTTTCCTGGGACCGCCGTTACATGGCATTCGCACTGAACGAGAACGGCCTCAGTTCCTTGCACGTAATGGACCTGAGTACGGGCAAGGAACTGCCCATGCCCAAGTTGCCGGCGGGGGTCATCACCGACTTGCGCTGGCACGAGAATAACCGCGACGTAGCATTCAGCTTGAACAGCGCGCAATCGCCGGCAGACGTTTACTCGGTCGATGTGCAGTCTCGCAGAGTGGAGCGGTGGACGCATAGCGAAACGGGTGGCATCCCTCCGCACACTTTTATTGAGCCGAAGCTTGTCACCTGGAAGACCTTTGACGGACGCGAGATCTCGGGTTGGCTTTACAAACCTGCAGGGAAACCAGCGACCGGAAAGTATCCCGTCGCTATCGTGATCCATGGCGGGCCGGAAGGACAGTCGCGTCCCACATTTATTGGACGTAACAATTACTGGGTGAATGAGATGGGCATCGCCCTCCTTTATCCGAATGTGCGCGGGTCGATGGGATATGGCAAGACCTTCACCCAGCTCGACAATGGATTCCTGCGCGAGAATACCTACAAAGATATCGGCGCACTCTTCGATTGGATCGGCGCGCAACCAGAGCTGGATGCGAAGCGCGTGATGGTTACCGGCGGCAGCTATGGCGGACACATGACGCTGGCCGTGGCCACGCGCTACAACGATCGCATCGCCTGCTCCGTCGATATAGTCGGAATGTCCAACCTGGTAACCTTCCTGGAGCACACGGAAGCGTATCGCCGCGACCTGCGGCGGGTGGAGTACGGCGACGAACGCGATCCCAAGATGCGTGCGTACCTGGAAAGTATCGCGCCCATGAATCACGTCAAGGAAATCACCAAGCCGATGATGGTGGTCGCGGGCGCCAACGATCCGCGGGTGCCGAAGAGCGAAGCTGACCAGATGGTGAAGGCGCTAGAAGCCAACGGCACCACCGTGTGGTACCTTGCCGCCAAAGACGAGGGTCACGGCTTCGCCAAGAAGAAGAATGCCGACTTCCAGTTCTATACAACCGTGCTGTTCATGCAGAAGTATCTGTTGCAGCAGGGAAGCGGGGGAAATGCGGCGCTGCAATAGGATGTAACAATATGTCATCAGTGCCCGATACCGAAGCCTCAAAACGATCCCGGTTTGACTCATTAGCGCTGGCCGCCGGAGTCGCAGCTCTGGCCGACACTAGTCTGGGTGCTGTGGTCTCTCTAGGACTCGATTTGAGAAGAACGAATGAACTGGTATTTGCAATTAGCTTCCTTCTCGCATTGCCGATGTATCTGCTTGATGTTTGGATCGACAAGCGTATCGCGGTCTGTTTGCTGGGACTATTTCTGTTTCGCTGGGTTGCACTCTGTTTTGGGGGACCGCACCCAGAAGTCTCCAATCCCTTCGTGTGGCCAGATGGTATTGTGCTCTCGATAGCGCTCGTTCTACTGCAAGCCTCTAAGCTGCGCGGACGGTAGTTGACAGGCAAGTTGCAGGGAGAGTCGCTTCCCAATTCGGGAATTCATGGCTGCGAATTCGCGCGTACTCTGCGCGAGCGACTCGACGCGTCCGGTACCCTGATCGGTGCCGCGGATAGAGCTTCGCAGCGGCGGCGGCTGTCGTTTGAGAATATGCATCGTTTGATAATTATTATCATCCATTGAATATGCGCCAGGACGCTTATAACCATTTCGTCGGGCTGTGCCACCAGCACGGTTTGGCGGCGACCCATCAGAGGCAGAAGATTTACGAAGCCCTGAGGGCCGGTCCCGGGCATTACTCTCCGGAGGAGATCTACGACCGGGTCAGGCAAGACCTGCCGTCGATCTCGCTCGCAACCGTGTACAAGAACCTGAAAACGTTTGTTGAGGCCGGCATGTTGCGCGAAGTTTCACCGCATCATGGATGGCGCATCGACGGCAATCCTCATCCTCATCATCATCTGGTTTGTACGCGATGCCGGTCCATCACGGACATCGACGTGGAACGAATCGATCCGGTCAAGCTGCGCGGTAGACTTCCGTCCGGCTTTCGGGCAGAGAAGTTCAGCGTTGAAATCCAGGGAGTATGTAAGGCCTGCTTGCAAGTGGAATTACAGCAACACTCAAATTAATTGACAGAACGGAGCTTATAAGAACATGTTAGGTATTGGCGAGAAATTCCCTGATTTCAAAGTGACCGCAACCGTAAGCCTGGAAAAGGGCAAGGAATTCAAAGAGATCACCAACCAGGATTATTCGGGAAAGTGGAAAGTCTATTTCTTCTGGCCCAAAGATTTTACCTTCGTTTGCCCGACCGAGATTGCCGCGTTTGGCAAGCTGAACAAGGAATTCCAGGACCGCGACGCGCAGGTCCTGGGTGGCAGCACGGATTCAGAGTTCGTTCACCACGCGTGGCGTACGCATCACGAAGACCTGAGAAACCTGCCGTTCCCCATGCTGGCTGACGTCAAGCGGGACCTGACGGGGCAGCTCGGCATCCTCGACGAGAACGCCGGCGTCGCACAGCGCGCCACCTTTATCGTCGATCCCGAGAACATCATTCGCTTCGTCTACGTGACGGATCTTTCGGTGGGTCGCAATCCGCAGGAAGTTTTGCGGGTGCTCGACGCGCTGCAGACCGACGAGCTGTGCCCCTGCAACTGGCAGAAAGGCCAGGAAACACTGCAAGTCTGAAAATGATTCAGCCGGCGGCTCCGTCGTTCAGCGGCGGAGCCATTCGCACGTATAGAGAAGTACGAGGAATTAGAAATGACACTTGAAGGACTGATGGAAACGCTTCCGTCCTATGCCAAGGACATGAAGCTGAATTTTTCCAGCGTGGTCTCGAACCAGACTGATTTGAACGAACAGCAGCTGTGGGGGACGGTCGTAGCCTGCGCCATGACATCGCGGAATGAGGACCTGACCGCCGCAGCGCTCGAAGATGCGTCCTCGCACATGACGCCGCAAGCGCTTGAGGCCGCGAAGTCCGCGACGGCCGTGATGGGCATGAACAACATCTATTACCGCTTCCTGCACCTCGCGTCCAACGAGAAATATGCGACCATGCGCGCCGGGTTGCGTATGAACGTCATACGTACACACGGTATCGAGCCTCTGGATTTCGAGCTGTGGTGCCTGGCGGTGTCGGCCATTAATGGCTGCGGCGCTTGCGTCGATTCGCACGAGAAGGTGTTGCGCGAAAAAGGCTTTGGCGAGGGAAAAGTCCTGGCCGCAATCCGCGTTGCCGCGGTGCTGCACGGGATCGCAACCGTGCTCGACACCGAGCGGGTTGCTGCCAATGAACCGGTACCCGCGTAGGTCGCGACTATTGTTTTCCGCTGGGCCTGACGGGCCCGCCGTTAACGGATGGCTGCCTGGATACTGACGACACATAGGAGTCAGTACAACGCCAGCCATTCTTTTCGTTGGTCCATAGGTTCACGACGAAGTATTCCTGTGTTAGTGGCTTGCCGCTGAAAAGAGTTGTGGTTTGTACGCGAAAGCTTTCGACCGCAACGTTATCGCCCAGGGCCTTCACAGCCATGTTTGAAAGGCGAAAGCTCTGCAGGTTTTCCGAGAACGCATGGGTCTGCCACTCTTCGCGTGGGATAGGTCCATTATGATCGGCGGTCCAGACTTCGTGGTCGGGACTCAGCAACTGGTCGAGAGCGGCAGTATCTTTCTTCTGAATCGCGTCGAACCACTGGTTCTGCAGGCTAGAGAAAACTGAGACCAGCCGGGTTCGGGTCTCGATTCGCCCAGTGCTTTGGGCGCGGACAGGAACGGATGACACTAGAACGATGAGTGCAGCGATAGAAACCAGAGACTTGCGGATTTGCATATTCCTACTTTAATTTTCTCGTCGCACAATTTGTAAAGGGCTGCCTCTTCCGAAGCAGCCCTTTGAGCAGTCGTTCTAAGCCGAGCTAGTTAGTGTAGAAAGTTCCGCCCAGGACCTGGTCACAGCCACCTTTGCGGCTGTTTTCCCATTCCATCTGGATCAACCAGTGGTAGCCGGCGAGCGTCTGGTTGTACGATGACCCGTTGCTTGCCTTGGACGTGGGCCCGAACTTCCAGGCGCACTTGTCGGCATCTTCCGCGCCGCTGGAGTCATACCAGGCGTTGAGGTCGGGATCGGTCACGGTCTCTTCGGCTTCGTGCGTCATGACTGAGGCCATTCCGTCGGCACCGCTATCACCGTTAGGACTGGTGGTCTGAGCCTCGCAAGCCGAAGCACAACGATCCGGGTTGCCGATAAAGGCGTACTTGATGTCAGAGCCCGAAATGGTAGCGTGCGTGTGCCATCCGCAATACTGGGTGCAGAACCCGGAGCTCTCCGAGACATCGGAGGAGGTCAGCACGAAGTACAGCGCGTTGGCGTCTTTGGGCAGGCGAGCGCTGCTGATCGCGCTGGTGACGATCGTCTTTATCTTCGCATCGCTGAGGCGCGTGCCCTGCGAGTAATTGTCGGTGGTTGAGTTGATCAGGACCACGTTGCCGGAAACGTTGGCGCTGGTGTCGCCGTAGGTGGTGTTGATCCGGTAGTACGGAGAGCCATTCAGTCCGCTGCTGCTGAAGAGCGCATCGAGCAAGTTCACCGTGGTCTGGCTGTCGGAGGAGTGGGTACCATTCGTCCAGTTCCCGTACCAGATGAAGTACACATTCTGCTGTCCGTGGATCACCGGCCCGTTGTGGTAATTGATGCCATTGCCGGTGATGACCTGAAGCAGGTTATCGCTGCCGCTGTCTTGCGATTCGACGCCCCAGCCCTTACCACTGGGAACCAGGTGAGTCGCGTTTAGGGTTACCTGTGCGTTGACCACAGTCAGGGCAACGAGCAGGAAAAGCAGGGTGGTGATGCCTTTGCGCATGCATTCCTCCAAGGAATAGGGACAATGCCGGCCGGGAATGAATGAAAACCGATCAATCTGAATCGATTTAGGAATGCTGGTTTGAAGGCCCATATCTGCCAACCTGAACGTAGTTCAAGCAGCTTGCTGATCTTTGGCAAACCCCACCACGGCTGGCGCATAGTGTTTCGACTCTGCTCATCCTTGTCAATAACACGGAAGAGCCGTTACTTCGACGGGTCAGAGTAACAAGGAGTCGCCACGATTGTTAGCTTCCCGACAAATCAAGGTTGTCAGACACTAAAAAGAATGGGTTGCGAGGTCAAGCAATATCTTGCCCTAGCCTCGCCTTAATACCTCATTGGGGCGTGAGTAGCAGTCGCGAGTCGATGCTGGAAAGTGAGGTTTGGCGTTCCCATCGAGCGAAGCAGGCGCGTTTGCTGTTGCCAGTCTGCTGCGCAGAGTACCGGCAACCCGGCCTCTGTGACCGCCGACACTGACCGATGTTTGTTTGTGCAATTGCCGGCAACTGTGGCGCTCAGGGCTAAGTTGTTGAATCCAAGATCATTCCCTAAGCAGACGTATGCTGCGTCACACGTGTTTGTGATCTACGCACTTGTTGCATGTTTGCTTTAGCGGTCTGCTGGAGTGTATCTGGGAGCAGAAGCCGCTGCTAAAAGGGATGAATTGGCGGTTCAGCAGGCTCATCCGGGGAACCGGACGAGCGCGTTTGAGATCACAATCAGTTGTGACCTGGACGAAAGCTGCCGCAGCAATGGGTTTTTGCACCCCGGAATTGCGCACGTGCGCACCGGCCGGACGACGGAGATACGGCAACATTCAGGGGGCACTGTGCTGACACCTTACGGTCTCGATATCATCGAGAACTGCCTGACTTGCAAGATGCGGGCCGAACACATTTTCTGTGATTTGCCTGCTGCTGCCTTGCAAACGTTTGAACATATCAAATACGCCACCGCGTATCCCAAAGGGGCAGTGCTGTTCGTCGAAGGGCAGTCTCCCCGCGGAATCTTCGTGCTGTGCAAAGGTCGTGTGAAGCTCTCCATCTGCTCCACCGATGGCAAGACCCTAATTCTGAAAATTGCCGAACCCGGCGAAGTGCTGGGGCTAAGCGCAAGCGTGAGCGGCAAGCCTTATGAGCTCACGGCTGAAACCGCGGATCCTTGCCAGGTGAATTTCGTGAAGCGCGAAGATTTTGTGCGCTTCCTGCGAGAGCACAGCGACGCATGCCTGCGTGTAGCCGAGCAATTAAGCGAGAAGTACAATACCGCGTGCCGCGAGATTCGATCCTTGGGACTCTCCCATTCCGCCAGTGAAAAACTTGCCAAGCTCCTGCTGGAGTGGAGTATCAAAGCAGGCGAAGCTGCCAAGGCAGAGCCGCGAGTGAAGCTGGCGCTCACCCATGAAGAAATCGCCCAGATGATCGGCACATCCCGTGAAACGGTTACCCGGCTATTTGCCGATTTGAAGAAGCGGCAGATCGTGCAGGCGAAAGGATCGACCCTGCTGATTCGCAATAAGTCAGCTTTGAAAGCCATGGCGTTAGCTCAATAGAGAGAACAGGCAATCGGCCAGGGTATGGCGTAACAATCCTGGAGTGACTCTGATCAGCAGCATGGAAATTGTGTGACCGTGTTGTGACCGTGTGAAGAGGGTCACGACAAGTAGTGATTGCAATCACTGCACCGCGCATGGCAGGCGACGTATTACCTGAACATCATGGCAAGCATGAGTCAGTCTACAAGTTGCCTGACTTGCGATTCGCGGCCCGACCGCCCATTCTGCGATATGTCCGCGGATGCGCTGAGGGATTTCGACGAAATCAAGTCTGTCGCTTCTTTTCCAAGACGCACGGTATTGTTTGCGGAAGGCCGCGCGGTGCGCGGGATTTATATCCTTTGCGATGGGCGCGCTAAGCTTTCCATCGGCGCTGATAACGGCAAGCGGCTCACCCTGCGCATAGCCGGCCCAGGAGAAGTACTCGGGCTGGGTGCGGTCCTGTCAAACACCCCCTACGAAGTAACCGCAGAAGTGCTGGACGATTCCCAGGTAGTCTTCGTACGCCGTAAGAACCTGGTGAAATTTCTTCGCGACCATCGCGCCATTTGCATGCAAGTGGTTCACATGTTGAGCCAGGACCTGCACGGCGCTTATGAGCGGGTTAGAAATATCGGCACCATTCGTCCCCGCAGGCCGCGGTTCCTGCGTCGTCCGCGTGTGATCTTCTCGTAAACCGCTCCCCACTCCGGTCGCTTTTTGCTGCCATAGTCTCGTTAGAAGATTGTGGTAGCCCGTAGCCTATGCGGCCACCCCCAAATTTTCATGCGTCAGCCGCCGCAATTAGAGGTACCATCCCAACCAACTACCCTCGTTCCAATTCTGGTCCTGGTTCTCTTTTGGCACGAAAAAGAAACGATTTCTATTTCCTTGTGAGCTGAATCACAGTAGCGGTAACACCACTCGATGACGATAGTCAGCAGTGCAAATGATTACTTGTCAAACGGGTAGTGTTAAGCGGTTCAGGAGCAGAAATGATTCCCTATCGATGCAAAATAGTAGTCCTGGCATGGGCGGCAATGCTGTTCACCTTCGGTGGTGTCGCAGCAGCACAGGCCGAGAAAGCGGCCGGTGGTAGTACGCCGAAGCCTGACAGCGCCGCTGGTTCGCAATACGTCGGCTCAGAAACCTGCAAGGGCTGTCATGAAGATCAATACAAGCAAATCGAGAAAACGCAGCACTGGAACACAAACCTGAAGTCGGCGGCTCCCAAGAAAGTCGCTGAGCAGGAGTGGCATGGCTGCGAATCATGTCACGGACCTGGCTCAGCCCACGTGGAAGGCGGCGGCGACAAGACCAAGATTTTCACCTTTAAGGGCGTCACCGCGGTACAGATCAGCGATCGCTGTCTAAGCTGTCATGCGACCACCCATCCTAACTTCCAGCGCTCGGTGCATTACAAGTCTGATGTCAGTTGCCTAACTTGCCATTCCCCGCACAATTCCAAGTCTGAGGTGAATCTGCTGACGGCATCGACGCAGACGCAACTCTGTTACGGATGCCACAACGACGCCAAGGCTGATTTCAACCGGCCGTTCCATCACCGTGTGAACGAAGGATTGATGACCTGCAACGACTGTCACAACGTTCACGACAGCTTCCCTACGGCAACCAAGCTCACCGTCTCACAGGACCAGATTTGCCTGAAGTGTCACGCCGAGAAGCGTGGCCCGTTTGTCTTCGAGCACCTGCCGGTGAAGACGGAAGGATGTATGTCATGCCATGTGCCCCACGGCTCGAATAACCAGCGTTTGCTGACACGCAACAACGTGAACAACATGTGCATCGAGTGCCACGGCCTTTCGACATTTGCCACTCTGCATAATCAGTCCACCAAGTACACAGCGTGCACCATGTGTCACACGCAAATCCATGGCTCCAACGCCAGCAACGTTTTCTTCCGATAGGAGGGCGAGATGACGAACGAAATCACATTGCAAGTTACACGTCGCGCCCAGCCGAATCTCTGGATTGCGCGAGGCTTAGGTTCCGCGGTAGTACTTGCATTAGCGCTCTGTTTACCCGGTGCGGCACCGGCACAGCAGCTCGGGGTGGATACCACCTCTGTCACCGAGCAGCCTGGCTCCGAAACCGGCAATTACCATACCGATGCCAGTCTTGAGTTAGGGGTGCAGATCGTGGGCGTGGGCGGCAGCTCGTCCATGTACGACACGCTGGTCAATCTTCAGACCGGGCCGCGCATTCTCGAGCAAAGCCTCAACATGCGCTCGCTGAACCATGAAGGATTGATCTTCGACCGGCTCAGCATGTACAGCTTCGGGTACGGAGGCAATCCCAACCAGGTCACGCGGCTGAACATGTCGAAGAACAAGTGGTACGACTTCGGCTTCATCTACCGCTACGACCAGAATGTGTGGGACTACAACCTGCTGGCCAATCCTCTGAACCCGGTGAACAACGTGGTGACGGTGAATAACTCGCCGCATACGTTCCTTACACGGCGCAATATGCAGACGTATGACGCCACGCTGCTTCCTGAGTCGCGCTTCCGGATCAGGCTAGGTTTCGACTGGGTGGGCAACCAGGGGCCGAGTTACAGTTCGGTCCACGAAGGGACGGATGCTCAGTTGACGCAGAATTTCCGCGTCAGTTCGGCTACCTATCGCTTCGGTGTCGATTACAAGCTCTTCAAGAACACCTCTTTCAGTTATGACCAGAGCTTTGTCAGCATCAAGAACAACACCTGGTGGGAGGACCAGAGTCAGAACTTCTTACTGTCCAATGGCACCCCGGTCGATATCGGCTTGCCCTACAACCCCGGGGCGAGCCAGCCGTGTTCGAAGCCATTCAATGGCGCTTACTACAATCCGACCTGCGTGGGCTTTCTCAGTTATCAGCGCACGGGGCCGTTGCGGAGCTTCTTGCCGACCGAGAAGATCTCCTTCCAGTCGCATGACATTGAAAAACTGGCCCTGACCGCCTCCTACGCATACAGTGGGGGCTACGCCGAGGTCAACGATTTCAGCGAGCTGTTCAACGGGTTGATCACCCGCACCGGCGAGCGCGCCATCAGCGATTCGGGCCCGTCCAAGGTGAAGCGTTTGGTGACCGATGCAGACTTCGGTGCTACTTACCAGTTCACAGCGAAACTCAGCCTCTCCAACACCTTCCGCTGGTGGAATTCGCAAGCACCCGGCTACTGGGACAGCACGAGCGGTTCCTGTTTCTCGAACTCTACCAATTCGCTGCTCTCCGGAATCGGAACGTTCAATTCGCCGGGAGTGTCACCGCAGATCTGCCTGACCGGCACCGGTCTTCCTGTGCACTCCTCCAGCAGTCCCGCTGACCTCACACTCACCCAGTTCTATCGCTACGAATTTCTGGACTTTGCGACCAACACTTCGACGCTGAACTACAACTTCAACACGCATGTTGGCGGATATGTCGGCTTCCGTTACGGCAATCGCCAGGACCACACCAACGACAACATGGGCGTAACCGATGCAACCATCGAATATTATTATCCCAACAATGCCAACCGCGGCGCTCCTTGCACGCAGACGCTACCGGATGGGACCTGCCTCGTCATAACGCCATTCACTGATAGTCCAGACTTCTATCAGGTGCAGAACTACAGCGGCCTCTTCGGCGTCTGGGTGCGACCGATCAACAACCTTCGCCTCAATGGCGATGTCGAGATCATGAGCGCCAGCGGTGCCAACGGGGTGTTGTTTACTCGTATCGAGCCACGAAACTTGCAGAGCTACAAAGTTCGAGGACGTTATACGCCGCACCCGTGGCTCGTGGTCTCCGGCACGCTCGCCTGGCAGGAAAATCGCAACTCCGGCCCCGATACCGACGGCTCCATCATGGCCGAAAATCGCGGCCACAACCGCTATGCCGGGTTTGACGTCAGCCTCACTCCCGCGGGTATGTTCACCGTCGATGTGGGCTACAACTACAACAACGTGTACTCCGGCACCGATGTTTGCCTCAACCTGGGAACGAAATCAACTTCTGCCGATCCCTGTTACGCCGACAGCGGCGGCAGCAATACGTTCGGCAACTGGCGTTACCAGAACACGGTCAACACGGTCTATTTCAATGCCATCGTTCGGCCCAGGCCATGGCTTGCGTTCCAGGGCGGACTGAATCTGGTCGACAGCTCCGGCCAGGACCCGATCTACCTGCCGTTAACAAATACCTTTACTGTGGCAAATGTCCTGCAACCGGCAGGGTCTCTGGATTCGCTCTACTGGCGGCCCACTGCCTCAGTCGCCGTCGGCTTCAAGAAGAACTGGGAAGCCAAAGGCGCCTACGGCTACTACGACTACAACGAGCGGGACTTCTCCGGACCAGTTGCGCCGCGTGACTTCCACGCGAATGTGGGAACGGTATCGGTAAAGTACGTCTTCTGATTAATCATGCAGTTGACGACGGGGAGCCTCGGCTCCCCTCGTTTTTTGCTCACTCACTGCGAAAATCCCGTTCCTCCGGCGAACATTCTCTATGTGACGACGGTCACCCCCCCACGTGAGGCCACTCACTGCCCCTCGGCCCATCAATCAGCGATGTTGAGAGTGGGTAGGAATGGCTGAAAGCGAGGAACGTCGTGAAGCGTTGCGCTTCGTTGATAGCACTTGTCCTGTTACTGACTGCCGTCGGCACCGCGGCCGGGAAACCAAAAGCCGCTGCCAAGATGAGCAACGACGAGTGCCTGGCCTGCCACAATGACGCGACCCTGACCAAGGACGAGAACGGCAAGCAGGTCAGCCTTCACGTGGATGACGCGGCGTTCAAGGCTTCCATCCACAGCACCTTCGGCTGTACCGATTGTCACGGCGACATCAAGGCATTCCCGCACGACCCTACGCCGGTAAAGCCGGTTTGCGCTACGTGCCATAGCGACCAGCAGGCTGCCTACGATCAGGGAGTTCACGCCAAGGCGGCAGCGGCCGGGAACACCAACGTCGCCAAGTGCCAGGACTGTCACGGCAATGTCCACACCATTCTGCCGGCTGGAGATCCGAAGTCCAAGGTTGCGCACGGCAATATTCCGCAAACCTGCGGCGCCTGTCACGGGCAGAAGTTGGTGATGAGTTCCAGCGGAGTCAGTTCCGCGACCTTCAACTCGTACGAGCAGAGCGTACACGGCAAGGCTGTCTCCGGTGGATCGGAGAAGGCGGCCGTCTGCACCGACTGTCATGGCGCACACGACATCCTTGGCGGAGGCGATCCCAAGTCAACCGTATTCAAGTTCAATGTTCCGAATACCTGCGCCAAGTGTCACGCCGATGTGGCGCAGCATTACAAGGACAGCATCCACGGTCAGCAGATTGCGCGCGGCAACTGGCAGTCGCCGGTATGCACGGATTGCCACGGGATTCACACCATCAAGGCCCCGAAAGACCCGAGCTCCGCGGTTGCGGCCGCCAACGTGCAGAACACGTGCGGCGGCGTGCCACGCCAGCGTGAAGCTCTCCAATGAGTTTGGAATCGCGGGCAACCGGGTATCCAGCTATCTATCCAGCTATCACGGCATGGCGTCGAAGGTAGGCTCCAGCACGGTTGCCAACTGCGCCAGTTGCCACGGCGTCCACGACATTCTTCCGTCGACGGACCCCCACTCGAAGATCAACTCGGCGCACTTGGCGGAGACCTGCGGCAAGTGTCACCCGGGCGCGAACCAGGAGTTCATCCGCGCCAAGGTACACCAGGACGGGACGCAAAAGGCGGACATCGGCTCCAAGATACTTGCGCTGATCAGCAAGTTTTACGTATGGATGATCGTCGCTGTGATCGGCGGCATGGTGCTGCACAATCTCATCATCTTCCGCAAAAAGCTGAAGCTGCACCGTATAGGCCAGCCGCGCATTTTGTTCCGCATGACACCAAAGCAGCGCGCGCAGCACTTAACCCTGCTGACCAGCTTCTTCACCCTGGTGCTGACCGGGTTCGCGCTGAAGTATCCGAACTCATGGTTAGCCGCCGCGTTCATCAATGAAGCGGTAAGAAGCGTAGTGCACCGCGTAGCCGGAGTGGTGCTGATTGCGGTCAGCTTATTCCATATCTACTACGTGATCTCCGATCCGGATGGACGACAGCTGGTGAAAGACATGCTGCCCGACTGGAAGGACGTCACCGACGTACGCGACGCCTTCCTGTTCTATCTCGGAGTAAGCGATCAACGGCCGATGTTCCGCCGCTTCTCCTATGCCGAGAAAGCGGAGTACTGGGCCTTGGTCT
The DNA here is from genome assembly GCA_963771535.1 of uncultured Acidobacteriaceae bacterium. Lineage (GTDB taxonomy): Bacteria > Acidobacteriota > Terriglobia > Terriglobales > Acidobacteriaceae > CAVVDY01. Next base: position 160,649 of record CAVYTK010000004.1, read on the forward strand.
GGGGCATGTTTGTCATGGCCGGCACCGGTCTGATGATCTGGTTCAAGATGCTGGTGATGGATCGGGTGCCGGGATGGTGGATTGATGTGGCCATCCTGGTTCACTGGTACGAAGCCATTCTGGCGACCCTCGCCATCATCGTCTGGCACTTGTATGCGGTCATCTTCGATCCCGATGCCTATCCCATGAACTGGGCCTGGTTCGACGGAAAGATGTCGATTGCGCACTACGAGCATGAGCATCCACTCGATACCCTGGCGATCGATCGGGCGCAGGACGCCGAGCAGGAATCGTCGGCTGAAGAAGGCAAAACGACGACTGCTGACGAGGAGGTTGCGGAAGAGGCAACCACCTCAAAGTGATGTATCGATAGGGCAATTAGTTTGAAATAAGCCGCAGTACGGCGAAACCGCTTTCCTCGCTACCACTTTGCTGTGATGTGGGACACAGCTTGGGGTGATATAAGGTCAGCATCCCGCATTGGTTCGCATTTTTATAGGAGCCGTTTTTTCATGGCTGAAGAGCAGCACTCGAATTCGCTCGGCTTGAATGATTTCATTCCCAGCAAGTTCCTCAAGAACCGGATCAGTCTGGTAGGCCTTGCGCTGGCGGTAGTTGCGCTGGCCAACATCATCTTCCTATTCCTCGTCGACATGATTTCAACCCAGGCGAGCCCCTACATCGGCATCCTGGCGTACATGATCATGCCTGGCCTGCTGATTCTGGGCTTGCTGCTGATGGTTGGCGGAATGATGCTGGAACGCCGGCGGCGCGCACACGGTTTGCCGGAAGCGACGCCTTCCCGCGAATCGATCTGAACAATCCGGCGCAACGCAGTTCGGTGGCGTTTGTGCTGAGCTTCGTAGTAATCTTCGCGCTGCTCAGCGCGGTAGGCAGTTACAAAGCATATGAGTATACCGATTCCGTGCAGTTCTGCGGGCAGCTTTGCCACACCGTTATGCACCCTGAGTTCGTCGCCTACTCGGCTTCACCGCACGCGCGCGTTGCCTGTGTCGATTGCCACGTCGGCCCGGGAGCGGGATGGTACGTGCGTTCCAAGATGTCGGGCATGCGCCAGGTGTATTACACGATACGCGGGACCTTCCCGCGGCCTATTCCGTCGCCGGTAAAAAACCTCCGCCCGGCGCAGCAGACTTGCGAGCAGTGTCACTGGCCCAGAAAGTTCTGGGGCGCGCAGTTGAAGACGTTCACCCACTTCGGGGCGGACGAAAACAATACTCCGCGTCAGATTCGCATGCTCATCAAGGTTGGCGGTGGTGATCCCAACCTCGGACCGGCAGGCGGTGGTATTCACTGGCACATGAACATCGCTAACAAGATTGAGTATTACGCGAGCGATGAGAAGCGGCAGGTGATTCCCTGGGTCCGGGTCACAGATTCAAACGGCAAGGTCACAGAATATTCCACGAAAGACAATCCTCCGAAGCCGGACGAAATCGCCAAGGCGGAGAAGAAAAGGATGGATTGCGTTGACTGCCACAACCGTCCGACGCACATCTATGTTCCTCCCGACCTTTCGGTAGACCGCGCAATGGCATTGAACGTAATCGACCCATCGCTTCCTTACATCAAGCACCAGGGGGTTGAAGTCCTAACGGCGGATTATAAGACCTCAGATGAGGCCCAGAAGGCAATTCCCGAAAAGATCAACGCCTTCTACCAGCAGAAATATCCGCAGCTCGCGAGCTCCAAGGCAGATGCGATCAGCGGCTGCTACCAAGGAGTTGCAACGAATCTACGGAACCACCTTCTTCCCCGAGATGCACGTCAACTGGCAGACGCACCCCAACAACATCGGACACTTCTATTCCCAGGGATGTTTCCGCTGCCATGATGGCAACCACGTCAGTGCTGAGGGCAAAGTGATCAGCAAAGACTGCAACGCCTGCCACACCCTGGCCGCGCAGGAAGAGGGCAAGGAGAAGTTGGCCGCCATTCCCAGTCAGTCCTTCCAACATCCCGTCGACATTGGCGACCTGAGCGCGGTGAACTGCTCGGATTGCCACAGCGGCGGTGGAGCTGGGCAGTAAATCAATGTTCCTACAGGGCATGGTCCCCGCCGTGCCCTGATCTTTCATCTTGGCCTGCCGCACCAACCCTCCCCAAAGTGACGTACGTCACAGCGGCCTGTGATTAGAGTTATGGCCCTCCAGCTTGCCGAAAACCTATCGTTAAAGCAGAAACGAGAGTCAATGGGCAGTTCATGGGGAGGGAATCATGGCAGCAGGCAATGGCAGCGTGCATCCGGCAGCGACCAAGAAATTCAATCCACGCCTCATCTTCTGGGAAGTAACGAAAGGCTGCAATCTTCGCTGTATCCACTGCCGCGCCACCGCGACTGAGTTGATGTCGCCGCAGGACCTTCACACCGACAAGGCGCTCAACATCATTTCGCAGATTGCTGATTACGGGAATCCCATCCTGGTGTTAAGTGGAGGCGAGCCCCTTTATCGCAACGACATCTTCCAACTGGCCGAGTATGCCAACAGCCGCGGCTTGCGTACGGCGCTTGGCGACCAACGGCACCCTGGTGACGGTAGACGTCGCGCAGCGCATTAAGGACACGGGCATCAAGCGGGTATCGATCTCGCTCGACGGCTCCGATGCCGCTACGCACGATTCTTTCCGCGGAATTCCGGGAGCGTTCGATGGCGCGATCTACGGCATGAAGAACCTGCAGCGGCTGGGCGTTTCGGTCCAGATCAATACCACGATCGCGCGCCACAATGCGCATCAACTTCCTGACGTCCTGACCATGGCTCGGACCCTGGGCGCCGATGCGCTTCACACTTTCCTTTTAGTGCCGGTGGGCTGTGGGGTCGACATCGCAGAAGAACAGATGGTCGCTCCCGACGAGTACGAGCGCATGCTCAACTGGTTCTACGACCAGTCACTCACGGGGGACATCGAGTTGAAAGCTACCTGCGCGCCGCATTATTTCCGGGTGGCGCGCCAGCGGCGTGCGGCCGACAAGGCGGCGGGCCGCGAAGTTCCTCCGCCCATTGCCCATCACCCGCCTACCGAGATTGGCCCGACCGAGATGACCATGCCGGGCTCAACCGGAATTTCGCTCAAACCCGGCGGCGGCCCACCTGTCGGACACAGTGGCCATCCACAAGGCCAGCCCGGCGACATGAACGCGATGACGAAAGGCTGCCTGGCCGGAACCGGGGTATGCTTCATCTCGCACGAAGGCGAGGTCTTCCCCTGCGGGTATCTGCCGGCGCTTGCGGGCGATCTGCGCAAACAGAGCTTTGCCGATATCTGGGACAATTCCGAAGTCTTCGGCGCGTTGCGCGATGACGACAACCTGAAAGGGAAGTGCGGCTGCTGCGAATTTCGCCACGTCTGCATGGGATGCCGGGCGCGCGCCTACGCTGCCAGCGGCGACTTCCTTGCTGAGGAGCCCTTCTGTGTGTACGAACCCGGCACCTCTAACAAGATGGTGCAGGAGATTGCCGCCGCGAAGAGATAGCGGCTGGGCTGTGAAGCTTTGCTTTCGGCACGAGTAAAACTCGTGCCCTGACGCGGCCCTATACTTTCTGGACTGCCCCCAAAATTCCGCGCGGTGAGATTCGCGTCGGCGCACGACCTCGGTCGATCCCACAGATTCGCGTCAGGGCACGACCTTGGTCGTGCCGATATGCCTTTCATTTGGAAGCCCCCAGCCGACTTCAGTCGGCGATATCTGTGATTTCTTCCATGCCAGCAGTCTCCTCGAATAAACTCGTGCCCTGACTCGGCCCTACGGATCAAGTGACGACCGATCGCACTGCGGGGTCACTCCCCTGATTCCGTCCCCTTAGTGCTCACATTGCTCCGCCTTGAACACCTATAATCGAAGTGCTCTGGATGATTCTCCGCTGACCGCGCCGATGACCTCGGCGCATGCGGAGATTTGTTTGCCACCGCCATCTCGACTCCTCATGCGCCGCATCGTGCGGCGGCGGTGACGCCTGCCCGCCGCGTGTACCTGTCTGCGGTGAAAACGGCCTTTCTTATTGCGCTCGTCGTTCTGCTGTGGACGGGCGCATTCGCCGCTGATGCTCAATCCAACAAGCAAACAGCGCGGCTGGAGTTTGAAAAGGCTGAGCAAATGCGAGAGGCGCTCAACGGGCGCCCTGAAGCCGAGCGCACTCGCCGCGACTATCAGCACGTACTCAACGCTTATCGCAGAGTCTATTACCTATCGCCGGCTTCCTCGAAGGCCGACGCCAGCGTGATGGCTGTCGCCGAATTGCTGGCTGCCATGGGGCGTCAGTTTCAGCCCGGCGAAAAGGACCTGCATGCCGCGATCAGTCAGTATGAGTTTCTGCGGCGGGAATACCCCGGCAGCAAATACCGGGTTGAGGCTCTGTTTACCATTGGGCAGATCTATAAAGAAGATCTTCACGACGTCGCGGAAGCCGAAGCTACTTTCCAGGAGTTCGTGCGGCGCTATCCTCGCGACTCACGGGCGGCCAAGGCGAAAGAGACCCTGGCCGAGCTTGAGCATCCGGCTCCAAAGAAAGAGCCCGAGGAGGCGCATGCCGCTAAAGCGACTAAGCCTGCCAGCGTTCCTCAACCGGAGGTGCCGACCGTCGCACCCACGGCGGCAGTTACCACCCATGGGCCGCTACAGTTGGTCACAGGCATTCGGCATTGGTCATCTCCTGATTCCACGCGCGTGGCCATCGATCTCGACGGCGAAGTTCAGTACCAGGCGGGGCGCGTACCCAATCCTGACCGCATCTTCTTCGACCTGCCCAATACCAAGCTGATTTCTACTTTGGTGGGGAAGAGCTTCGACGTACAGGATGGCTTCCTGAAGAAGATAAGGGTCGGCCAGTATCAGCGCGATTCAACCCGGGTCGTGCTGGAAGTCGAGGACCTGTCGGAGTACTCGGCATTCGTACTGCCGAATCCCTACCGCCTGATCATTGACATTCACGGTAAGCAATCCAAGGCGCCGGCCCAGGTTGCGAATGCTTCGCCTGATTTACCCGCCGACACCGAAGAGAGGAGTTCGCGGTCGATTGTTTCGGGAAACATTTCAGCGAAGCCGGGTGCTCAAGCTTCGGAGGCAAGATCGGAGAGCGAACGTCAGGTTCAAACCGCCGCATCGGACTCTCGCCACTCTCAGACCGGCGAAGCCGTGCAGCCGAGTGCGAACAGCGGACGGAGCACCGCGAAGTCTTCAGTTTCCACTTCACACTCGGTTAAGATGTCGGGAGCGACCAAGCCTGCTCTGACTACAGTTGCCAAGGTCGGGCCGCCCAAGCCGGAGTCTGACGATAACGATGAGTTGCTTCCGAACCAAAGCACAACCACTAACGCAGGGATAAAAGCTACTTCAGAGCCGACTTCCGCGCCGACCGCGGTTGCCGTTGCTCCTCGCGACAAGCCAGCCAAGAAGGCAAGTAAGCCCACGCAGGCGCAGATCGCCGCGGCACGAGAGGCCGCTCCAACGTCAACTGGAGATCGCAGCCTGATTCGCGCTCTGGGACTCAAAATCGGTCGCATCGTCATCGACCCCGGTCATGGTGGCCACGATACCGGAACCATCGGCCCAGAGGGACTGATGGAGAAGGAGTTGGTGCTCGATGTGTCGTTGCGGCTTGGTCGGCTGCTGGAAAGTCGCGACTGGGTGCCGACGTCATCTACACCCGCGACGACGACACGTTCATTCCGCTGGAAACTCGCACCGCCATCGCTAACGAAAAACAGGCCGACCTGTTCATCTCGGTGCACGCCAACTCGAGTCCCGATCCGGACGCCCGCGGAGTCGAGACCTATTACCTGAACTTCACCTCGAGCCCGGATGCGCTTGAGGTGGCGGCGCGCGAAAACGCCGTCTCGGAGAAGTCGATCCACGAGCTGCAAGACCTGGTAAAGAAAATCACCCTGAAAGAAAAGATCGACGAGTCGCGCGAGCTGGCGTCAGATGTGCAGCAGTCGTTGTACTCGGGGCTGTCAGCCAAAAACCCGTCACTCCATAATCGCGGGGTGAAGAAGGCGCCGTTCGTGGTGCTCATTGGCGCCAACATGCCTAGCATCCTGGCCGAGATTTCGTTTGTCTCCAACCCCATCGACGAAGAGCGACTGGAAACTCCGGAGTACCGGCAGAAGATCGCCGAGTCGCTCTACAAAGGCGTGGCGAAATACGTCGGCGGCCTGAGCGGGGTCAAGGTCGCCAGCAAGATGTCTAAAGACGCTGGGGAGTAAGGCTGCCCTCGGCGGAGCCCCAAACCACGCTCCCCCCGAAACTTCTCGCATCGCCTCGCAGTCTAATTGGAGTAGCCTAATAAGGAAGCACTAGACCCTAGGCACTTCAAGTATTCATGAAACGTTGTCATTACATCCTGCTGATTTCGTTAGCTCTCTCGTCCGCGGCTCAAGCCGCCGACACCTCCTTCTTGCCCAACTCCTTTGCCGGATGGACTTTGAGCGGCGCACCTCAGATCACGCACGAAGCCGCCAAGGTCGATAGCGCGTATCCCGCGGCCTTGCAGGAGTACGGATTCACTGACGCGGAGACCGCAACCTACACCCGTCCTGACGGGCGCAAGCTCACGATCAAAGCGGCGCAGTTTAAGGATGCGACCGGCGCCTACGGTGCGTTCACCTTCTATCGACAGCCGTCGATGCGGTCGGAGCAGGTCGGAACCAAGGCCGCCTCGGCGAATGAGCGCACGCTGTTCTTCCGCAGCAACGTGCTGGTGGATGCTACCTTCGACCGCGTCACCGGCATGTCAGCCGCCGAACTTCGCGAACTTGCCGCTTCGCTGCCTGTCGCCAAGGGATCGAACGATGACCTGCCACATCTTCCGAAATACGTGCCTCAGCAGGATGCGGTAAACAACTCCGGCAGATACATACTCGGTCCGCAGGCATTGGCCGCGTTGGGCGCTCCCTTGACCGCCGAGCAGGTGGGCTTTCAGTACGATCCGGAGATTCTTCAGCAGCAATACTCGTTGCCGGACGGTCCGGTGACGCTGATGCTGGTGCAATATCCCACGCCGCAAATCGCCGGCGAACGGCTGCGAGCGCTGGAACCGTTGGCGAAGTCGAATCCCACTGCACTGGCACTTCGTCGCACCGGACCCGATCCTGGTTGTGGCGAGCGGCACGGTCGACAACAGCGACGCGCGATCGCTACTCGGGTCAGTGAACTATGAGGCTGAAGTAACGTGGAACGAAGCCACGGTTACTCCGAAACGCGATAACATAGGGAACCTGATCGTCGGAATCTTCGGCTTGATTGGAATTCTGCTGCTGGTCATGTTGATCTTCGGCATTTTCTTCGGGGGCTTCCGCTTCGTGGCCAACCGTTTCTTCCCCGACCGGGTATTCAAGCGCTCCGGAGACTTGGATATCATCCAGCTCCATCTGCGAGACTAGGGGCCATTCCGTAAATCGCTGATAAGGATGGAGTTAGTGGCAGGTAGCGTCAAATTCCTCGGCTTTGTTGAGGATTTCGGCCGGCTGTTGTCATCAATCATAAGTCATTGAAAACACAGCAATTTAAGGGACAGAAATTGCTTGACACTCCCTCCCCGTGTCCCTAGTATTTGTTTCAGAAAGTTTTGACGGTCTAGCCTCCGTTGGAACTATTCTCCCTTGAAGAGAAGGCCACCCTGTTGCCGGGTGGCCTTTTCGTTTTGAACCAGTTGTCTTTGACCGGTTGTCGGTTGTCTGAGCGGAGTCTTGTGGAGCGTCGCTTCGTGGTTTTTCATCCCGGACACTTCATCTCCTTGTCATCACGAACACCCCATCCCCTTGTCATCACGAACGAAGTGAGGGATCTGCTCTCGTTTGTCCCGCGCCCAGCCGCGCTCGGCACTCGCCCAACCCATGCACGACCTTGCGACTCGACACCTGAAACCTGACACCTTCGTTTCTGTTACTCTGCGCTTCAGATGGCAGATTCCTTGCGCGTTTACGTCGGTACCGCCGGCTGGTCGTACAAAGACTGGGAAGGCATCGTCTATCCTGCGCAGCTCAAGAAGTCGCAGCATCCGGTCGAGTACCTGGCGGAGTACATCGACCTGCTCGAAATCAACACCTCGTTCTACGGCCACATCAAGCCGGAGTGGGGCAAGCTGTGGAGCCGCATGGCGCGCGCGGTCAATCCTGACTTTGTCTTCACCGCCAAGCTGAACAAGGCATTCACCCATTCGCCGCTCGCAGTGCTGGAGAGCACGTCGGCGGAGACGATTCGTTCGACGGCCGACGACGAGCGCCTGGCGAAAGAGGGGCTCGACTCCATCGCCAGCGAGAACATGCTGGGCGCGCTGCTGGTGCAGTTTCCCATCTCGTTCAAGAACACCAACCCCAACCGGGATTATCTCGATTCGGTCATCGAGAAGTTCAAGCAGTATCCGCTGGTGGTCGAGGTCAGGCACAACGGTTGGACCAACGAAGGGACGTTGCGCTACTTCGCCGAGAAGGGTGTCGCGTTTTGCAACATCGATCAGCCCAAGCTGGGCGACTCGATTCGTCCGAGCGAACACGTGACCGCGCCGATCGGGTATGTTCGCCTGCACGGGCGCAACTACGAGCAGTGGTTCGACAGCGACTCGCGTAACGACCGCTACAACTATCTCTATACCGAGCCCGAGCTCGAGCGCTGGAAGACGCGCATCGACACCATTGCGCAGAAAGCCGGCAAGACCTTCGTGGTCGCCAACAATCACTTCGAAGGCAAAGCCGCGGTCAACGCCCTGCAACTTAAGAGCATGCTGACGGGCGGACCGGTGAAGGTGCCGGAGCTTATGGTGAAAAAGTACTGGGAATTGGGAGAAATAGCGGAGCCGAAAAGATGAGTCGCCTCAAAGGCGTGAGCATTTCGTTGATGTTGCTGGTTTTGAGCTGCACAGGTCATGGACAGCTAGTGTCAAACAAACCGGTGTGGACGGTCGAACTGAAAACCTACGGCTGGAAACCCGCAAAGACTCAGCCCAACAGGGCCTTCTTCAAGGGCGGTGATCTTGAGAAACTCGAGGCCATTGATGACAACACGCACCTCGTGTTCCTTTCTGACAGCCGGATTGCTGTATTCCACACCAAAACCGAAGGAGTAGACTGGCAGACAGCGCCTCGAGAACTTGAAGCTTTCTTTGTGAATGCGAGTGATGGAACTTTAGCGGGCAAAAAACAGTGGTCAACCATCCTGCGTGGCTCTGAGTCTGGCCTTATCGATTCCGAAAGCCGTTTATTCCCGCTCACGAGTGGACGATTCCTCGCCGTTGCTAGTCGGACCATGCTCCTGTACGACGAAAACTCCAAGCTCTTAAATCAAAAGCGGCTTGAACCTTCCGGTTCCGGAGATCTTTGGTCGGTGCAGGTGGTCGACGACGGAAGGAAGATATTCCTACGACACCAGTCGGCAGTGAAACAACAAACGTCATATCAATGGCTGGATGGGGATGCGTTGCGCCCGTTTGCAGAGATGCCAGGCCCAAGCGGCCTGAACTTCTCGGCCGTAGTCAGAGCTGGCAACAACTTTATTCTCACGGCGCTGCCTCTTCCGAGTCGTGGCATTACCGAGGTGAACTTGGATGGTTCGACCAAACTAACTTGCTCCGAACCTATTTGTCGCGATGACCACGCCGAGGCGGTCTCTTCTAAGTCGGTCATCATCTCGGGCCGACGTGGTATCGGCGTCGTTGACTTAGACCGAGGCTTATTGTGGTCAAGAGAAAATCCTGTCGCGCCAAGCCTCAATGAGTTCCAGTTTGGCGATATAAGCACGGCGTCTTCAGCGGATATGTTTTCGGTTTGGATTACATCAACAGGCAAGCGAAAGTTCGACGGAGTTTCGGTTAGTCAAATCCCGACGATCTTTGTCTACCGTGTTGGTACGGGAAAGCTGGTGTTCACGATTCCGTTGAAAGCCAAAAGCGGCCACTTCGACTTCGCTCTTTCACCGGACGGACGTTCCCTTGCTGTTTTCGATGGAGCGGCAGCTAGTGTTTACTCAATCCCATCGGAACCTCCCAAGAACTAGCTGCTAGTTGCTAATTGCTAGTTGCTGCTTTCCTGCACTTCACCCCGCATTCCCGCATCCCGCCACCAGTTAACCAAACTGTAACGAACCTTTCTCTCGCTGAGCCGTATATCCCCACAGAAGTTGAACCGGTGAAGGCCAACGAGCATTGCCGGACGCAACCCCGAAGGAGAAACGTATGAACGCGAACTATAACTGGCTAATGGACAACGTTGCGATCCGCGTCACCCTGAATACGGTGGCGTTCGCGCTGTGGATGGCGGCATCCGTAGGTCTTTTGGCAGCCGCTACTGTGAAACTGTAGCAGCACAGTCCCTCCCCATGAAGCTGTGAGGCATGCGTGAGGCGCGCATGCAAGACGAATCCCGCTCGTTCCGGGCGAGCGGGATTTCTGTTTTTAGGCGGGATTTAGTTTGTCGTCCTGAGCAAAGCGAAGGACCTGCAGCTCATACCCGCGCTTCGAAACCTTCAGACTCCAGCTTGCAATGTTCTAGACCCGCTCGATCTTCACATCCTTCAGCACCACATCTTTGTTGGGCCTGTCCTGGCGGCCGCGAGGGACTTTGGTGATCTTGTCGACCACGTCCTGCCCTTCGACCACCTCGCCGAAGATGGTGTGCTTGCCGGTGAGCCAGTCGGTGGCAGCGACGGTAATAAAGAACTGCGAGCCGTTGGTGTTTGGTCCGGAGTTGGCCATCGCCAGCTTGCCGGCTTTGTCAAACTTGTGCGGCGAGCCCTTGGTTTCGTCCTCAAACTTATAACCGGGGCCGCCCATGCCGGTGCCTTCCGGGTCGCCTCCCTGAACCATGAAATCAGGAATCACGCGATGGAAGATGGTTCCGTTGTACAACGGAGCCTTCTTTTTCTGGCGGTCTTTCGGGTCAGTCCATTCGCGAGTGCCTTCCGCAAGCTCGATGAAGTTCTTCACCGTGAGGGGGGCTTCCTTCTCAAACAGGCGGACGACGATGTTGCCTTCGCTGGTATCAAACAACGCATAAGTACCGGATTCGCGAGCCATGAAGATTCCTTTCGTTGGGCAAGGATGGATACGATGTCGAAGCTCAATTGTAGCTGACACCGGCAGTCACACAGGATTTCGCCCCGCGACGATAGAATGACCATTCGAGTCCCAACAAATGCCGTCAAACTGGATCTTCTGGGTTTTGTTCAATCTCTTTGTGCTGGGGATGCTGTCGCTCGACTTGGGCGTCTTCCATCGCAAGAAGCACATTGTGCGATTCAAAGAAGCCATCGGGTGGACGGTGGTCTGGGTCGCGCTGGCCGGTATCTTCGCGGTCTTCATTTACTTTTTTGGACATACGCTGGTCGGTCACGGCGGCCCGGCGAACTCTCAGCTCTCACTGGAATTCGTAACCGGCTATCTCATCGAAGAATCGCTCAGCGTCGATAACCTGTTCATCTTCCTGCTGATCTTCCGCTACTTCCAGGTGCCCCGCCATAACCAGCATGGAGTGCTGTTCTGGGGCGTGGTCGGCGCACTGATCATGCGCGCCATCTTCATCCTGGCGGGCATTCAATTGCTGAATCGCTTCGAGTGGGTGATCTACATCTTTGGCGCGATCCTGATCTACAGCGGCATCAAGCTTTTCGGCCAGCAGGACCAGAAGATCGAGCCCGAGAAGAACATCGTGCTCAGGGGCTTTCGCAAGCTTTTTCCGGTGACGAAGACCTACGAGGGCGACCAATTTTTTGTGCGTCGCGATGGGATTAGCTACGCGACGCCACTGGCCATCGTGCTGGTTATCATCGAGACGACCGACCTGCTGTTTGCGGCCGACTCCATCCCTGCCGTGCTGGCGATCACGCGTGAGCCGTTTATCGTGTACACCTCCAACGTCTTCGCCATCCTCGGGCTGCGGTCGCTGTACTTTGCACTGGCGGGCATGATCGAGACCTTCCACCTGCTGCACTACGGGTTATCGCTAATCCTCATCTTCATCGGAGTGAAGATGTTGGTGTCGCACTACGTGAAGATTCCGATTGGCGCGGCTTTGGGTGTAGTGGCGGGGGTGTTGCTGATATCGGTCGTGGCTTCGTTGTTGTTTCCGCCTAAAGCTAACCACGCTGCGTAGGCGTATCTAGGCGAAGCGAATCGCCTCACCGCAGACGACCGAGTGCTTGCGGAACTTGGCATCGTTCTTGAGCGGGCAGTCCAGCCGATAGTGGGCGCCGCGGCTCTCTTCGCGCGCCAGTGCTGAGCGCGCAATCAGCAGTCCGGTCTCGACGATGTTGGCGGCTTCGCGCGCCAATCGGCTAACTGCCTTTGGAGACTGTTGTTGCAACTGGGCGAGTTCTCCAATGACCTGGCGAAGCGAGTTGCCTTCGCGCACTACGCCGACGTGTTGCCACATGAGCGCTTGCACCTGCCGGACGAAAGCTTCGATATCGGCGCTATTGCCGTTGGCGGACTGGGTAGTAGCGGGCATCGAGGCAGGCTGGGATGGGAGGGCGGTTTCCTCTCGCATGGCATCGGCGGCACGTGCCCCGTAGACCAGTCCCTCAAGCAGGGAATTGCTCGCCAGGCGATTCGCTCCGTGGACGCCGGTGCAGGCCACTTCGCCGGCAGCATAGAGGCGAGCGATGGAGGTGCGGCCATCGAGATCGGTGCGCACGCCTCCCATCGCAGTAGTGCGCCGCCGGGCGAATTGGAATCAATTCCGTCGCGATGTCGATGTTGTATCGCATGCAGGTCGCGTAAATCGTAGGGAAGCGGCTGCGCACGCGATCGGCCGGAAGATGCGTCAGGTCAAGATAAACCGTTGCGTCGGGACGGTGCTGCAACTCCAACTCGTGCGCGATAGCCCGGGCGACCACATCGCGCGGAGCGAGTTCCGCCATCTCGTGATACTTGGGCATGAAGCGCTTCAACTCGATGTTGCGGAGGTAGGCTCCTTCACCACGCAGAGCTTCCGACAGCAGGAAGCGGGGAGCGTTCTTCAGATACAGCGCCGTAGGATGGAACTGCACGAACTCCATGTCGCTGATTTCGGCGCCGATGCGATGGGCCATCGCCACGCCGTCTCCGGTCGCAACCGACGGATTAGTCGTGTTCGCGTAGACCTGCCCCAAGCCTCCGGTAGCGAGCAGCACGGCGCGAGCGTGGACCTGATGGAATTGGCCTTCCTGGTCGAGCAGGCGAACGCCCTGCACGCTCCCGTCACTGACAAGCAACTCGGTGCTGAACTCGAATTCGCCGAATGCGATGTTCTTAAGGGCTGCGGCTTTGAGGTACAGAGCGCGCCCGATCTCGCGACCCGTGGAGTCACCGTGGGCATGCAGAACGCGGTTGCGGCTGTGCGCGCCTTCGCGGGTGAAAGAGATCTTGCTTCCGGTGCGATCGAATTCAGTGCCCCACTCGATTAGTTCCTCGATGCGGCCGGGCCCTTCTTCGACGAGGATGCGGGCCGCCTCTTCATTGACCAGGCCGTCGCCGGCTTTGAGAGTGTCTTCGAGGTGAAGGCCAACTTCATCTTCGTCGCTGAGTGCGGCGGCGATGCCGCCCTGGGCATACTGCGTGTTCGATTCGGTGACCTCGCGCTTGGCGAGGCAGAGGACGCGGCCGGCAGAGGCGAGCTCGACTGCAGCGCGCAGGCCGGCAATGCCGGCGCCTACTACGATGAAGTCCGTCTCCGATGGCAGGTTTTTCATGGCAGAAGTTGCAACTTATACGCTTCCAATTTTTATGGTATCACCGGCACTTCAGGACTCATCCGCACAAAAGCTTCAGTTCTCGTATTGGGAAAACGCGCGAAGAGTCACGCAGATGTTATCCGTTACACTAATGGCTTGATTCGAATTCCTGTCACAACAGCATCACGATCCTACGAAGTGCTGGTCGAGCGCGGGCTGCTTCGCGAAGCCGCGGAAGCCATCGAGAAAGTTGCGCCGAGCTGCACGCGTGTCTGCGTCGTAACCTCCAAGGCGATTCGCAAGCTCTGGGGCAAGACCCTGGAGAAGGGGCTCAGAGGGATTTTGGGCAAGCCGCGGTTCTTCGAAATGCCGGATGGCGAACGCGCCAAGCGCCTAACCAATCTTGAAAAGCTGGCCGAAGAGTTGGTCGACGATGGTGCTGATCGTCACTCTGTCGTGATTGCGTTCGGTGGCGGAGTGGTGGGCGATGTGGGCGGATTCCTCGCCTCCGTCTTTATGCGTGGTATCCCCGTCATCCAAGTTCCGACCACGCTGGTTGCGCAGGTGGACTCTGCCATCGGCGGCAAGACCGGCGTCAATCTTACGAATGGCAAGAACCTGCTGGGGACCTTTCATCAGCCGGTTTGCGTGCTGGTCGATCCCGACGTGCTGGCGACGCTGCCCGAGCGCGAGTATCGCTCGGGATTGTTCGAAGCTATGAAGTACGGCGTGATTCGAAATCCAGCTATCTTCGAGATGATGGAGAGCCATCGCGGTGCACTACTCGCGCGCGATGGCGATCTGCTGGAGCAGCTTATCGCCGACTGCATCCGGGTGAAAGCCGACGTGGTCAGCAGCGATGAGCGGGAGAGCGGCGAGCGTCGCATTCTCAACTTTGGGCACACCATTGGGCACGCGCTCGAGGCGGAAACCGGATACAAGAGCCTGCTGCATGGCGAGGCGGTAGGGTGGGGAATGATCGCGGCCGCCAGCATCGGCGAGCAAGCGGGCGTCACGGACAAAGCGACCGCGCAGTGCATTACAAACCTGGTCACCGCCTATGGTCCGTTGCCCAAGCTGAAGGTAAAGCCCAGCCGCATTCTGAAGCGGCTGATGAGCGACAAGAAGACGGTCGGCGGGGTCCCGCATTTTGTGCTTGCCCGCCGCGTGGGAGCAGTTGAGATCGTCAACGACGTTCCGAAACCGGTGATAGTACGCGCGGTAGAGAGACTGAACGAACTGGCTTCGTATAAATGGCCTACCAGTTGAATAAAGCTGAACATCCCGTCATCGGCGCATCGCCCGAAGGGGCGCCTGACGAAGCGTCAGCGGCATCCGCAGTGCGTGAGATGTTCAGCTCCATCGCTCCTCGCTACGATCTGCTGAACCACGTGCTCTCGATGAACGTTGACCGCCTGTGGTGGAACCGCACGGCGCGTGCATTTGCAGGCGTGCTGAATCGTCCTAATGCGCGAGTGCTCGACCTGTGCTGCGGCACGGGCGACATGACATTCGCGCTTTATCGTCATCGCAAGCAGACATCGGGTGAGGTTGTAGGCGCTGATTTCTCACACGCCATGCTGGTGCGGGCGCAGCAGAAGTCGGGCAACCGGAAAATACGTTGGGTCGAGGCCGATGCTTTGCAGCTTCCATTTGGAGCAGCGGACTTCGACCTGGTCACCTCCGCGTTCGGCTTTCGCAACCTGGCCAACTACAATCGCGGACTGGCGGAGATTCACCGCGTACTCGCCCCGGAGGGAGAAGTCGGCATCCTGGATTTCGGCGAGCCGAAAGGTCTGATCGGCCAGATGTATCGCTTCTACTTCCATCGAGTACTGCCCGCGATTGGCACCGTCATCTCGGGCGTCAGCGGTCCATACAAATACCTGCCTGCCTCTGTGCAAAGATTTCCGCCACCGGAAGAAATGCTCGAACGCATGCGGGACGCCGGATTCACCGAGGTTTCCTGGACGCCCTACACCTTCGGTATTGCGGGCCTGTATCGCGGGAAAAAAGGTTAGAGCAGTTCTCAAGGTGGCGGTGCGGCGCGCTTTGAAAGGGCACGCCTTCATGCGTGCCGAAACGGCGCATATGAATCGGCTTCAGCCGCTGCGGGTATTTTGCCCTCAGCGCCTGAAGGTGAGACCAATATGGGTGCTATTCCGGCACGCCTGAAGCCTCGTTCTTTAAAAACTGCATTAATGCTGCGCGAAGGTGTCGCGCAAAGCGTCTTCCACCGTATAGCGAATCACCTCGGGATAATGGCTTCCTAGAAACTGCTGCAGGCGTGCAGTGTTCATCGTGTATGAGCCCATAAGGTAGGGCGAAGCCTCGGGAGGAATGGAAGAAATCCCCAGCTTCCAAAGCGCTCTCAGTGCGAGTACAAACGCCGCCCGGTTGGGAGCTCGTTTCACTTCGGCATGGGCGATCTCGGCACAACGCTCAAAGGTTAGCGCTTCGCCGCGCCCCGCAACATTGAGAACGGTTGTCGGCGGATCGGAGGCGGGGCGATATAGAAGGTAGGTCAGCAACCGTGCCATGTCGTCCACGTGGACGAACTGCACCTTCTTATCCAAATATTCTTTGCCGCGCGGCAGCAACAGCGGCAACCGCTTGCCTTCAGCCCTCATGCGTGCCGCGCGTTTGCTCTTGCCCATCGGCGTTCCCCGCAGCACCCCGACCATGTAATTCTGCATGGTTGCGCCGGCAAAGATATGAGGCCGCAGGATGTAGACTCGGCAGTCTCCCAGTCCTTCTGCGCGGTAGCGAACCACCTCGTCGCTCTCCTTCTTATGGACGGCATAGGGGAGCCCATAAGCTTTAAGTGGGGCGTCTTCTCCCACCAGGCCAGGGGTCTCTGGTCCGTAGACTGAAACACTGCTGGGGAAGATAAAGCGTTTAACGTTTCCGCCGGTGCGGTTGACGATGCTGATGGCTTCCATCACGCGCGCAGTCCCGGCAACATTGATCTGCCACATGCGCTCCAGGTCCAGAATCCCGCTACGTTGCGGATCCAGAATGAACGACAGGTGGATGACCGAGGTGGCTCCGGTCTCACGGAGTAGCTGGGTGAGCTCCTGGCAACTCGCCTCTCGACCCAGGTCGACGGTGTGGAATTCAACCTGGCTGGAGGAAACAACCGGTGGGCGCACATCGACGCCCACCACATCAAAGTCGGAGAGCAACGGGAGCAGGCGGGTTCCGAGATTCCCGGAAATGCCGGTGACTAGGACCGTCCTGCTCCGGGGTGTCATTTTTGAGGTGAAGCGGGTGGAGGCGTACTCGAGTTGGCCGGTTTTTCCCCGGCATTCGCTTGGGAGTGTACTGGACCCTGCTGCTGAGGAGAACCGTTTGCCCCTGTCATCGGCTCCGGCTGCTTTTCAGGACCGAAGTAGGCCTCATTCAACACCGGCTTCACCGACTCCGTCATCTCCTGGATCTTCTCCCGCATCATCTGGTCGTGGATGGTCTTCGTGATGAGCGGCTTCACCTCGCTAAGGGGTTTCTCCTTGACCGAGATCAGCTTGTAGATGTACGCGGCTCCAGTATCCACAAAGGGCTGGGATATCTCGCCCGGCTTCATGCTGAAAATGCTTTGCTGCTCCTGCGGAATCATGCCGGGAGTATGGTCTTTGAGGTTCACGTCTGGAACCGAGCCAGTGAGTCCCATGCGGGCCAAGGCGTCTTTCTGCAAAGTCGCTGGATCAGCGCCGTTCACCCACTGCTGCCGTACCTTTTCGATATAAGCTTTCTGCTCGGCTTCCGTAGGCTTGGTAATTTCCGCTGCGGCAGGCTGGCTGGGTATGATCACGCGCTGCAAATCAGCCTGCTGGAACTTGGAGCTGTTCTCTTTGTAGTAGGCTTCGATTTTCTCTTCCGAAGGATTGGCGTACTCGTTGGAAAAATGCTCATTGAGCGCCTCAACGAGCAGCTGGTTCTTCACGAACTGCAAGATCTCCTGAAACCGGGGCTCGTTCTCCAGGCCGAGGGCTCGCGCCTGGTCGGAGAAGGCCAGAATTTTCCCGTACTGCACGGCGAAATTGCGCCTTGCGTCCGTGGTCATTCCCGGCTTGACGGCGTTCGCCATTTTTTCGAATTGCTCACGGGTGATGGCTGTGACGCAGCCATTTTTATCGCCCGACTTACACCCACCGTCTAGAGTGATGACCGAATCGCTTGGCTTGACGCTTGCCGCGGTCGCCGGAAGCTCCGTGGTTGTGCCTGGCTTGGTGGCGTGACGTAACGCCTGGTTGGGACTTCCCCCTTGCTGGCCTGCCGCGAAGGGTCCCAGCGCACACGAAAGCGCAAGAACCGTGAAGGCTTGAAGTCGCATGAGTGTAACCTCCGGAAGAAGAAAACAGGTTAGTAGGTAGTGCAGAAAATCGTATCACAGACCCGCCGGGGCAATTCAAGCGGCTATGCCAGACGACCGCGCCTTCTCGTGATGTGGCTCCCAGTCCGTTTGAGCTTGGCGCGGAAATCGTTCGCAGTTAATAATCATGACAGGATGCGAATTTGACCGGCACGATTATGCAACGCGAGAAGAAGGCCGTAGCCTTGAATTCCGTCTGGGCTGCGGTGGGTATCACGGCGCTGAAAATCATCGTCGGCCTGAGCACCGGGAGCCTGGGAATTCTTTCCGAAGCAGCGCACTCCGGCCTTGATCTTGTAGCCGCAGCGATCACGTTGCTTTCAGTTCGTGTCTCCGACAAGCCGGCCGATGCGGAACATCAGTACGGACACGGCAAGGTCGAGAATTTCTCGGCGTTTATCGAAACCGGGCTACTGCTGCTCACTTGCGTGTGGATCGTTTTCGAAGCCGGGAAGCGCCTTTTTTTCCACGACGCTCACATTTATCCCTCGGTATGGGCGTTCGTGGTGATGGGCGCTTCGATCGTGGTCGATCTCTGGCGCTCGCGCCGGCTGCGCCGTATCGCGGAGAAGTACGACAGCCAGGCGCTACTGGCAGACGCACTGCACTTCAGCACCGACGTTTGGTCAAGTTCCGTGGTTATCCTGGGGCTGGCGCTGGTTATGGCCGGGGACCGCTGGTCGATTCCGTGGCTGGCAAAAGCCGATCCCGTGGCTGCTCTCGTGGTTGCTGCAATCGTGGTGCGAGTCAGTTGGAGGCTCGCCCGGCAGACTATCGACGAATTGCTGGACGCGGCCCCTTCCGGCATTCGCACACGAATCATCGCCGAGATTTACCGTGTCGACGGCGTGCTCGAAGTTGACCGGGTGCGAATCCGTCGCGGAGGCAATCGATACTTCGTCGATGTGGCCGTGGCAATGTCGCGAACTGTGACTTTCCAAAAGTCCGAACAGGTATCGACCGAGGTGGCGCAGCGCATTCGTGAACTGCTTCCTGGCGCTGATGTGGTGGTCAATGCGGTAGCCCGGGCGCATCGCCGGGAAAGCCTCTTTGACCGGGTGCGAGCCGTCGCCACTCGGCATAATCTCAACGTGCATGACATCAGTGTGCAGGACCTGAGTGGACTGCTGCACGTCGAGCAGCATGTCGAGCTCGAGGAGACGCTGACGCTGAAAGATGCGCACGAGCGAATCACCGAGCTGGAAGATGAAATGAAGAGCGACATGCCGGAAATCTCAACTATCCTCACCCACATTGAGAGCGAGCCGGCACGGATCGAAACCGGCGATGGGGTGGTGCGGGTGCCGAGCTTCGAGCGCCGGCTTCAGGGTGTCACTGAGCATTTCCCCGAAGTTGTCGACATGCACGACTTGGTATTCAAGCGCGTAGGGGGCCGGCTGTATCTATCGCTGCATTGCACTATGAAGGACGATCTGCCGCTCTCCCGTGTGCATGATATTCAGAGCGAAATGGAGGGCCGTTTCCGCCAGGAAATACCGGAACTGTTTCGCGTGCTCATCCATCCTGAACCGCAAACTGACAACAGCAGGTAACCTTTGTCGCTCTGATTGCTTCGGACAGGAAAAGAGGAGTAGGCTCTTACCAATTCGGCAGTAATGGGAGCGCACCATGCAACAGCAGCGACCCGGCAGTTCAGCGAGCGAGATGGTTCCGAACCTGAGCGATCCCGACGATACGGCGGAAGCTGCGCAACGTCTGCGCTACATCGAGCATGCCGGCAAACGCATACTGCTGGCCGACATCAGCGGATGCAACTCTGAGCAGGTGGCGCAATGCATTGACGCTGTCCCGCAGCATGTGACCAAACAGCCGGAGCACTCGGTCCTGTTGCTGGCAGACTTCACGGGGACTGACTTCAACCGGGAAATCATCGAGCACCTGAAGATTGCAGCCGTGTTCGATCGCGCGCATGTTGCCAAATCCGCGTGGGTGCTTGCCCACAACCAGCATGGCCTGCTGATCGACTCGATTCGCACGTTTTCGGCGCGTGAGATCGCTGTGTTTCCTACCCGCGATGAGGCGCTGGATTATCTAGTGAGCTGATCAGGCTTCCTAAGCGAGCTCGATGGCAGATCCATTCCCGTTAGAGCAGCTGAGTTGATCAGGCGACGCCGTCGGAAGCGATCGCGTTCAATTCTTGCCCGTCCTGCTCTTCGGTTAGCACTTCCTCAACCGCATATCCCAATTCTTTCCAGGCGTAATAGCCACCAAGCAGCGGCCGTACGCGACGGATTCCGTGCCTTCTGAGTTGCAGCGCCACACGGGCGCTGGTGGCTTCGTTGGGTCAAGTACAGAAGAGCACGATCTCCCGCTCGCGCGAGATTTCGCCATTGCGAACTTCCAGGTCCTCGGGAGAGATGCGCAGCGCTCCGGGAAGAGTATGCGGGTCGGGCAGCAGATCGAGTGGATGCCGCAGGTCGATGATCGTCACTTGCTCGCCCAGTGCGAGCTTTGCCTTGAGTTCTTCCGGCGTGATGCGATCGCCCTTCACCTGGTTGAGGAACTTCAGCCGCTCGTAGTAGCGATAGCCGATGTACGCGACGAAGGCGCCCACGAACAACAGCAACGCCCATGACCCAAGCCGCTGCAGGTCGTTAGTGATGCGGCTGATCTGGTTGCTGAAGAAGAATCCGGCGCAGGTGAAAGATGCAGCCCACAACGCTGCGCCAGTAAAAGCAAAGGGCGCAAAACGAGTATAGGGAGTTCCGACTACTGCCGATAGCGGCGCGGCTGCGGTGTTCAAGCCGGGTACAAACTTCGAGAACAACAGCGTTCGCAGGCCGAACTTGGCAAACTTCGCTTCCGTTTGTCGAACGCAGGTGTCGGGTTCCAGCGAAATCCTGCACAGCAACCGCAACACGCTAAGTCCGCGCCGCTTCCCGATGTAATACCAGACCGAGTCGCTGAGCAGCGAAGCAACGGCCGCGGCCAGTATGGTAACGGACAGACTCATCTGCCGCTGCCCGGCAAGCGCGCCGCAGGTCAACAGTAATGGCGCGACCGGCACCGGCAGTCCTGCCTGCTCTATCAGCACCCACACGAACACCAGCAGGTAGCCATACTGCGAGACGAATTGGATGGTATCGGTCAAAGGAGATTTACTGTGGAGTCATCCAAGTGGATGCCTGCTATCCGCCAAAGTTTCGCCATGCGCGACAAAATACGGACAAAAGGTCGAGGACTCGGCGTCACCAGCCCTGCGGCCGCTGCTCTGCCGGCTTTTGCGCCTCTGGTTTAACTGACGTTTCATCCGGCGGCATATTGTATGCCGGATTCGGAATTCCCATCAGGTACATGTCGAACCAGCCCACGATGTTCTCCAGCCGTTCGATGCGATGCCATGGCTGACCTGAGCGCGACAGCTCATGCGACTCGCCGGGGAAGCGCACCATCACCGCCGGTTTGTGCATAAACTTCAGGGCACGAAACATCTGCTCGCCGCCGCTGGTGGGGGGAGTGCGATAGTCCGCGTCGCCGAGGATAAACATCATCGGCGTATCTACGTCCTTTATATAAGTGATGGGCGAGCGGTTAACGTAGTCCTGGAAATCGTCGAACGGCGGAGCCTTGAACCAGTTTGGCTGGAACAAGGTAAAGTCCGCCGTGTACCACCACGAAACCCAGTCGGCGATATCGCGCTGTGCTACCGCTGCCTGGAAGCGATGCGTGTGGCCTACCGTCCAGTTAGTCAGCAATCCGCCGCCGCTGCCACCCGTCACGCCGAGCTTGCCCTGGTCGATGTATCCCTTTTTCAGCATCTCGTCCACGCCGACCATCAGGTCCTTGTAGTCGTCGCCGGGGTACTTGTATTGGATGACGTTGCCGAAGTCCTGCCCGTAGCTGGTAGAGCCGCGCGGATTGGGATACAGAACAACGTAGCCCTTCGCCGCCATCCACTGAAACTCATGGTCGAACACCCAGCCATAGGCCGTGTGCGGACCGCCGTGAATGTTGAGGATGAGCGGATACTTTTTATGCGGATCGAAATCGGGCGGCTTCTGAATCCACGCTTGGATCTTCTGGCCGTCGAAGCTGGTGTACCAGAACTCTTCTGGGACGCTGAGGTTGAGCTCGGCGAAGAGCGGCCCGTTGAGGTTGGTGATCTGCCGTTGCGATCCGTCATGATTGAGAACGAACAGCTCATCGATCATGGTTGGCGTCGAGACGTTCATCACCACAACTTTGCCGTCATTCGATGTTGTGAACTGTTCGACTGCCTGGTCGCCCCGCGAGAGCTCCTGTGGCAAACGCGTCATCTGATCAACGCTGCCATAGGGGCCTACGTCAAAACTTACCAAGATGGCTCGACCCTGCTTCGCGACAACGTCCCAAAGTTTTGTGCCGTCTTTCGACCAGACTGGGGTGAGGCTACCCGCTGCTCGCGGCGCACGATTATCACCGCCCACACCACTATTCACATCGAAGTCGTAGTTGGAGGTGACGTTTCTTGCAACCGCTCCCGGGGTGAGGTCGAGAATCCAAAGATCGGGCTCGGCGTAGGAGCGCACCGGCTTTTCCACGGCTCCGACAAACGCAACCCGCTTGCCGTCAGGCGAGAGCACCATATCGTTGATGCCGCCCAGCAATCCTCCGAGCTTCACCTTGGAGATAAGTTCGACCGCGCCGCCAGTCGCGAGCACCGACAGGATGTCAGAGGATGGCAGCTCGTAATAAGGTTCAATCACCCGGTCGGCGTGGAAGATGATGCGGCTGCTGTCGGGAGTAAACGTCGGCTCCTGTTCGTCGAATTCTCCGGTCGTCAGCTGCTTGGGAGTGCCCTTGGTCTCGCTCGATGACGGCACATCGACCACCCAGATGTGACGATGGTGCTTGGGATCGATGTACCCCGCTCCGTTGAAACGGTAGACGGCGCGAGTAATGACCTTCACGTCGCTCTCATGCTCGGGCTCGCCGCCACCTTCCTTCTTTTGCTTCTTTGCGAAATCGTCCGGAATGGCGTCGCATAGAAACGCGATGCGCTTGCCGTCGGGCGACCATACCGGATCGCCTACCCCACGGGGCATGTCCGTGAATGTCCAGGCTTCGCCGCCGCCGAGCGAGAGCAGCGCCAGCTGCGAGGCAGGAGGTTTCCCATCCTTCGGCGGCTCGCCGCTGCCGCGGACAAACACAATCCACTTGCCATCGCGCGACCAGCGCGGGTCCGAGTCGTGTTTGCCGTTGGTCAAACGCCTGGGGGCGGACGCGCCGTCAGTTGCGACCGTCCACAACGACGTCTCGTAGCCATCTTTCTTGTCGCTGACGTTCACCCTGACGAAGACCACCTGTGAACCGTCAGGCGATACCTGCGGGTCTCCGATCCATTGAAACCGGAAGAGGTCTTTTTCCGTGATAGGGCGTTTGGATTGAGCTATACAGAACGACGCCGTCAGAACCAATAGAAGCAAGCAACAGGTTTTTGCGCGCACCCGGCAGTATCCCCCGAAGAGAGTTGCAGTCCTTTATATGCGGCACATGCACCGGTTGTCGAGCGCGCGACAGAGAACAGTAGCCACCACGGATTCACAGAGATTGAACTTAGGTACGCAATTCCCAGCTTCTTCTGGTCGGTGTGTACCGTGTGAATCCGTGGCTGGTTCCGTTGTTACTGGTCCCGCAGCGTCTTCATAGGATCGAGGTTAGCCGCCCGATACGCAGGCGCGCTGCACGCGATAAGCGAAACCAACAGCAACACCGCAGAAACGCTCACAAAGGTAACGCTATCCAGCGGCTGCACCCCAAACAGCAGTCCGCGAATGAAGCGGCTCAACGCGAGCGACGCCACGATTCCAATCGCGAGACCGCCGGCGGCGAGCATCAAACCGCGCCTCAGGATCATGCCCAGAACATTGCCGCGTTGTGCTCCGAGCGCAATGCGTACCCCAATCTCCAGCGAGCGTTGCAGCACCAGGTATGAAAGCAGGCCGTAAAGACCAATGGCCGAAAGCAAAAGCGCCATGCCTGCAAAACACGAGAGCAGTATCGCCTGAAAACGTTGCTGCGCCTGGGATTGGCTAACCGCCCCATCCAGAGTGTGAACGTTGAAGAGCGCCAGGTTTTTGTCCATCTGCGCGACTTGGGTGCGAACGGCGGGAATCAAGCTGACCGGGTCGACTGCGGTCCGGATCGCGAGACTCGGTGGCCCTATCACCGCCTGGGCGAAGGGCAGGTAGAGCTGCGGCGCGGCGTCTTCCGTCAGGCGGCGAGTTTTCACGTCGCCGACCACGGCGATGATCTCCCGCGGAACTTCCTTCACCACCCCATCGGTGATACCGGGATTAATATGCTTGCCGATCGCATTCTCCCCGGGAAAAAACTTGCTCGCGAGCGACTGGCTGATGATCACCACAGGATTGGCTTTTCCGTCGTCGGCGGCGCTAAACTCCCGGCCATGCAGCAGTGGAATTCGCATCGTTCGGAAGTAGTCAGGTTGAACGATGGAGAGAGCCGCGGAATTCTGTTCACCCGGAGGTAAAGGGTGACCTTCAATATCGAAGGTGATTCCCACTCCGAACGGGCCCAGCGGCAAGGGCCATGCCGCACTGTCCGATACAACTCCCGGCAAGGCATCGAGGCGAGACAGCAGCTCGCGGTAAAACTGAATCTGCTGGTCGCGCGAATAGCGATTGTCGGGAACCGCAAGGGTCGCCGTCAGTACGTTGCGACGGTCGAAGCCGGGGTCCACCTGTAAGACATGCACGAAGCTGCGAATCAGCAGGCCGGATCCCATCAGCAAGATCAATCCCACGGCGGTTTCGGCGACAACGAGAGCGTTCTGCACCCGATGATGACCCTTGCCGGCGCTGGCGGTGCGCGTGCCATCACGCAGCGCGGTCGCCGGATCGATGCGGGCCATACGCCAGGCAGGCAGCATACCGGAAAGTAATCCGGTGGCGAGCGATACAAAGATCGCGAAGGCCAGTACGGTTCCATCAACTGCGACCTGATCGAGTCGTGGCAGGTCCGCGGGAACCAGGCGCACCAATACGCGCAACAGAACGGCGGAGATGCCGACTCCTGCCAAGCCTCCGCAAACCGACAGCACTAATGCTTCGACCAGCATCTGGCGGAGAATCTGCACTCGACTCGCGCCCATTGCCGAACGTACAGCTACTTCCGCGCGCCGACGCGAACCGCGCGCCAGCAACAGTCCGGCAACATTGGCACAAGCGATGAGCAGAACAAGCACTACCGCGGCAAACAAGATACGTAGCGCCGGACGGGTATCCCCGACCAGGGCTTCGAGCTCGGTCATCACCCGCGCGCTGGTGAAATGACGGTTGCTATCGGGATATGCCTCTGACAAGTGCCGAGCGATGACGGAGAGATCGGCCTGCGCCTGCTCAACCGACACTCCGGGCTTGAGCCTGCCGACGGCTTCGAGCAGATGCGCTCCCCGTTGTCCCGTGATCGGGTCGCCGCCAGGGTCGAATCCGTCATCGCCGCTCGAGGTCCAGAGCATGGGCGCCGGATTCTGTATGGGAAAGACGAAGCCGCGAGGCATCACACCGATCACGGTGTAACTCACGTTATCGAGCGTCGCGGCCCTCCCGATAATGTCGCTGGCCGAGCCAAACGTCGATTGCCACAGATCATGGCTGAGCACGACGACGTGCGTGCCCGGCTTCTCGTCTTCCAGCGAGACGCCCCGTCCCATAGCCGGGGCAACTCCGAGAACGCTGAAGAAGTTGCCGGTGACAATTTGACCGCTCAAGTGTTTGGGGTCGCCTCGGCCGGTCAGGGTGAAGCCGTTATCGTGGAACGCGGCCAGGCTGTCGAAGGAGTGGCTCTGCGCTCTCCAGTCAAAGAAGTCGGGGTAGCTGATGGCCCCCACACCCGACGACGCGGGCCGACGATCGTTCACCGATCCCGCCGCGACCAGACGGTCAGGCTGGGGGAAGGGCAAGGGCCGGAGCAGCACCGTGTTCACCAGACTAAAGATTGCTGTCGTGGCGCCAATTCCCAACCCGATCGTCAGAATCGTGGTGAGGGCAAATCCGGGAGACTTGGCAATCTGGCGAAACGCAAAACGAAGGTCCTGCCACAGGTTCAACATGCGGTTCTCCGGCACAGTATCTGGTATTGCGAATGCACTTTGCCGACCATCGTAAGTGGCCAATCCTCAATAACTTGCCCCGTTGCCGCTACAACGAGCCGTTCGCACGCCAACTCTAACGTTCGCTATTGGACGGTGACGCGGCAGATTGTGATCCCGATGCCGTGGTTCCTCGGGGAGGCGAAGGCGTGCCGAGTCACCCAACAATTCCAAGTCGTATACTTGTGCTCCCACTGCCATGAGCGGAAACGTTAGCGGTTTGAAGAACCTGGTTCCCGATTTGACTAAGAAGGCCAAGGCCGCCTTCAAGAGTGAGCCCGAGCCGCGATGGCCAGGGCTTCTCGCCTTGATGACCGGCGCGTGCCTGCATTACGCGCTGCCCACTCGCCTTTCATTTGGACCGGACTGGGGACTGCCAGTCGTTATGGCGCTGTTAGTCATCCCGATTACGGCATGGCATAAGCGGGGCTACTACAACCTTGCTCGCGCGCTCACGTTCGTCGCCACGGCCGCACTCACCCTGGCGCTCATTGTGTCGTTGGTATTGCTGATCAGTGGACTGCCCAGTCATCGGGACACTCCCGCGTCCCTGCTTCGCTCTGCCAGCGTGTTGTGGGTGACCAACATTCTGGTGTTCGCACTGTGGTATTGGAAGCTGGACGCCGGGGGGCCAGTAGGACGAGACGAGCGCCAGGGGCCAGTGGATAGCTCGTTCTTGTTTCCCCAGTTATGTAGGCAGCCCGTCGATCCAAGCTGGTCGCCTGAGTTCCTTGATTACCTGTTCGTGGCATTCAATACCAGCACTGCCTTCTCGCCCACCGACACAGCCGTGTTAGACCACTGGGCGAAGGTCCTGACCATGGCGCAATCGCTGATATCGCTGTCCGTGCTCGTCGTGCTCGCGGCAAGAGCTATCAACGTGCTGTGATCACGCCGTGGGCTTGTCCCGTGGTGGCTCATAAGCAAAGAAGTCGTGGTGGAAGCGCTGTGCGTACTCCCGTATGAGCTGCTCGATACGCTGCGGATCTTTTGACCTGACGATCAGCCCGACGTGGTGCGGCTTGTCGTTCATCCGCCAGACGATCTCCGGGTCGTTGTAGGCCGAAGTGTCGGGCCATTCCTGGCGGGCGAGAGAAATCAGCAGTCCGGCAAAATCATTACGCTCGGGTGTGACCGCGTACGGTACGTTCCCGCCAGCGATTTCGACCTTTGCCCACTCCGCCCACAAATTAAGACCCGTCGCCGCCTCGACCAATTCCGCAATATGGGCGCCTCCCACGCGTGCCGATGTTTCAAGGAAGTAAAGCTTGCCATCGCGGCCGCGGATGAACTCGCTGTGCGAGGCGCCGCGCAACATTCCGAACGCCTTCAGCACCTGCTCATTTAACGCTCGCAGCTCGCGCTCCTCAGCCGAGCCGGGCGCCAGCGTTCGCGTGGTGAAGACATCGCCGCTCTGCGACACCTCCATCGGCGGTCGTCCATACTTGCTCGCAACCGAGAACAGCACCTGTTTCTCATAGGTGATGGTATCGACGTGATAGATATCGCCTGCCACAAACTGCTCCATCAGGTAGAACGACTGCTGATCGCCGAGCTTGTTGACGGTGTCCCAGAACTCCGTCGCGCTCTCGAGCTTCTTCATTCCGATGGATCCGGCAATGGACCGCGGCTTCAGTATCCACGGCGGCGGAATGCGTTCCATGAAGTCGTTCAACTTGCGATGGTTGAGCACGTGGAGGAACGCCGGCACCGGCAGCCCCTCAGCCGCGGCCCGGGTGCGCATCGCCAACTTGTCGCGGAAGTAGCGCGCGGTGGTCTGGCCCATTCCGGGTACGCGAAGGTGTTCGCGCAGAATGGCCGCGGTCTCAACGTCGAACTCATCGAGCGCCACGATGCGATCGATGTTCTCGGTCTTGGCCACATGACTGAGACCGAGCATGACGTCGTTGATGTTCCATGCCTTGTCGACATCCGGCACGTAGAAGCATTCGTCGATGCTCTCGCGCGGCCACGCGGCGTGTTCCAGGCTCTGCGAAGTCACCAGCAGCACGCGGCAGCCTTGGCGCCGGCACTCCTGCATGAACTCGGTGCCCTTGAAATAGCTGGCCAGGCAGACGACCGTGACTCGCGGCGCCGACTCGGGTGAAGAGGATGACATCGCAACCTCCAGCACGTAATGGTGTTGCAACAAGGTAACAGACGAAACGAGTTTCGTTCCTGAGAAGCTGTTGGATTCTGTACAATCTAGAGCTTGCGAACGTCGCTACCCCCGGTGCCGGTTTCGCATCCAGTGCCGAGTTGTTTGATTGAGCGCCCGCTCGTCTGCACTGCTGTACGGGAAGACGCAGTTTGCCGATGTAAATAAGTGGAAGCGATAACCATAAACCGGGGCGGCGACGACGCTCCGAAGGAAGGTTGCTGTGCCTGAATTAAGGAAAGATCCCATCGTTGGGCGGTGGGTCATCATTTCGACCGATCGCGCCAAACGCCCCGCAGATTTTGTTCGCGAGCCGGTTCCAAAGAAGCCCGGATTCTGCCCGTTCTGCGCCGGCAATGAAAACAAGACACCTTCGGAAGTACTGGCTTATCGGCCCAACGGCGCCGGTCGCGACGGATCGGGATGGACAGTCCGCGTGGTGCCCAACAAGTTTCCCGCGCTTGGGATCGAGGGCAGCCTGAGCCGTTCGGCGGAAGGCATGTTTGACAAGATGAACGGCATCGGCGCGCACGAGGTCATCGTCGAAACTCCCGATCACGATGTCAGCCTGGCTGATTTGCCGGAGAAGCGTATCGAAGACGTTCTCTGGGCCTTTCGCGACCGCATTCTCGACTTGAAGAAGGACAAGCGGTTCAAGTACATCCTCATCTTCAAGAATCACGGAACCGCGGCCGGCGCGACGCTCGAACACTCACACGGCCAGCTCATCGCCTTGCCGATCGTGCCCAAGCACGTGCTGGAAGAAATGGAAGGCGCCAAGCAGTACTACGTTTACAAGGAGCGGTGCGTTTTTTGCGACATCGTTCGCCAGGAGACCGAAACCGGCATTCGCGTGGTTGGGGAGAACGAGAGCTTCCTCACGCTCGCTCCTTACGCTCCGCGCTTCCCCTTCGAAACCTGGATATTGCCCAAGCGTCACGAGTCGGCTTTCGAGAACTCTTCATCGCAGGTGTACGAGGCGCTGGCGAAATCGTTGAAGAGCCTGTTGACGCGCGCCGACCAGGTACTCGACAGCCCGTCGTACAACCTGGTGATCCACACCGCTCCAGTGCAGGAACCCGCACTGGACCACTATCACTGGCACATCGAGTTCATGCCGCGCCTCACCAAAACCGCCGGCTTCGAATGGGGAACTGGGTTCTATCAGAACCCCACGCCTCCCGAGGAAGCAGCAAAATACCTGCGCGAGGCGAAAGTAGAAAAAAAGGAAACGGTGGGGGTTTAGGGATTGAGTAGAGCCGACCTTCGGGCTCGCTCGGCCGGCAAAAAAGGCCCGACCTTTCGGCCGGGCCTGCTCTGCAAATTGCTAGTTGCTTCTTCCTACCAGATGGTCAGCGTGCCCTTATCGATCCACTCGTGGTAGCCGCCACCGGTGGCATTGACGTCCAGCTGCCACTGTATTCCCACATTGTCGCCCCATCCGGTCCTGCCGGCATTACGAGTAGTGTTGAGGGTATACGACTGCCCGTCCACCACCAGCACGTGATAGGTGTAGGTGTGAGAGTTGGTGTCGGTGGTGATGTACCACTGGAGATGGTGCCACGTGTTGGGGCTGAATGCGTGACAAGGAACCGACGTCCCATACCAGTGTCCGGAACTCTGGTCCCAGGTATCGAAAACGCCCGTGCCGACATCGCACTGTGTGCCCATCATATAGTTGTACCCGCCTACGAACTGGTAGGCCTCCTGCTCCAGCGACTGCGCTGCCCACGTCGAGTTGCCGTCTACATACAGGTAATAATCCACCAGAAAGTTGCGCTGTGAGCTATTGGCCCCGAGCGGATGCCACCACAGCGCGTTGGCCCATACACCGGAGTTGAACAACTCGGTGCTCCGGCCTGTGAGCGAAGGATTCCCCTGGTTTTGCGCCATCCAGTATGTGCCTTGGCCGCTGCCGCCGGCGCAACCCGAGTCATGACACGAACCCCAACTGCCGCCCGTGTGCACGTTGCTGAAGACCTTCGCCCAGCTCGGAGGAGTCGGCAATCCGTTGCCGCCGCCAGTTACAGTGATGTTCTCCCACACGTCGCCCCATTTCCCGTTTGCGTCCCAGGCGCGGGCTACGAGCTGGTGACCGCCTTGAGCAACGTTAAGCTGCGTGTCGATGGATTGCGATCCTGACGTATAGGCAACCTGGCTGTCGATGTAGACCACCCAGCCGGTGATTTTTTGATCGCTCGACGCCGTTGCCGCCATATGGACGGGACCAGATCCGTTGTAATTGTTGGTCGGTGTGCTGACGTAAACAGTAACTGCCGACGCAGTCGCACCTGCGCCCAGAAGTAAAGCGATTAAA
Source organism: uncultured Acidobacteriaceae bacterium (assembly GCA_963771535.1). GTDB lineage: Bacteria > Acidobacteriota > Terriglobia > Terriglobales > Acidobacteriaceae > CAVVDY01. Next base: position 191,269 of record CAVYTK010000004.1, read on the forward strand.
ACGGTAAAAATGAAGCTCCGTGAAATCATGATGCCTCCTAACTGGGGCGCAGATTACGGAGCGATCTACTCTGTCTCAATTCACATGATTACCTAGTACCAGCTTTTGGGACTAGGTCATAGTGCTGTTGACCAAAGTTGTACACGCCAAGGGTGAAGGGGCAAACGCCTGAGAGGCTCTGCGCTGGAGTGAACCGCGGGTTATTCGAAAGGCCTTGTTTGTAATAGCCTGACAGAGCCGCGGGTAGGGGGTTTAGAATCGGGAAGATGCGAGTCCCTAATGGCGCTCGCTGACAATCGCGTAGATCGCGCCACGATGAGAAAGTTTGCAAACGTGGTTCGGCGGCTCTTCTGCTCAACTGAAAACAGCCAGCTACTCGTGCCGGTCCTGATATTCCTCGTACCACGCCATCTGAATGGCTTCCAGCTTCGATTCGCTCGAGGCTTGCGCATCGTCGACGAACGTCGGCAGCTCTGTTACGTAGCGGTGCAGATCGGTAAAGCGAACTTCCAGCGGATTCTGGTCAGGGTATTTGTCCGCTAACGCGATGCCCAAATCTTCAGCGTCATCCCAATGCAGTTCAGCAGCCATGATCACCCCATCTGTGATTAACCACAGAGGCAATGGGACGCGGAGAAAACATGATCGGAATTCCTCAGCGTCTCCGGATCTCTGTGGTGAAGTTTTTAGTGTGTCTCGGAAACGTAATTCCGGTTCCACGCCGGTATCTCCACCACAACTTCGCCGGGCTTCTCGATCACCAACTGGCAGCCCAGGCGCGAATTGAGCTGTAGATCGGCGGCCATGTCCAGACGATCGGCCTCGTCGTCTTCCATCTCATTCAGCAGTTCTTTGCCTTTCTTCACCACCACGTGACAGGTGGTGCAGGCGCAGTTGCCGCCGCAGGCATGGTCCAGGTGGACGCCGAAGTTGAGCGCCACGTCGAGAATCGATTCCGGCTTGCCATGCTCGAGATACGGCAGCTTGCCATGCTCGAACTCAACAGTCTTGTTTTCGGGAAGGAAGGTGACCCGGACGGTGTTGGCTCCGGGCGCTTCAATCGTGGCAGCTCCGCTGCCTTGTGTCTTCTCTTCTGCCATAAATGTCAGCTCTTGATCTCCGCTTGCGCGATAGGATGCGGCGATGCCGGGCCTTCGCCCACATCCGCGTTGTCCATGGTCTTGCCTTTAAGCGCTGCGCCCACTGCGGAATCCATCATCAATTCGGCCAGGCGCATGGTGCCTTGGTTCAGCGCGTCGATGGCGGTGCGAATCGCCTGATAATCGTCCTGCGGTCACGACCGCGCGCAGGGCCGGCTCCATCTTGCCGATGCTGCTGCGCTCCTGCGACGTAAGCTGCTCCCACGCCGGATTGCTGCGGCCCTTCTCCAGCGCCGTCAAGGATAGTTTCGGCTTCGTTACGCGCCTCGACCAGCTGCCGCTCGCGGAAGTCGTCCTCGGCGTAATCGAACGACTCCAGAATCATGTTCTCAACCTGCTCGTCGGTCAGGCCGTAGCTGGGCTGCACCTCGATCTCGGATTCCTTGCCGCTGCGCAACTCGCGCGCGGTGACGTGCATGATGCCGTTCGCGTCGATCAGGAATTTCACTTCGATGCGAGGCAGTCCAGCCGGCATCGGCGGAATGCCCTTCAGATCGAAGCGCGCCAGCGAGCGATTGTCCTTCGCCATCTCGCGCTCGCCCTGCACCACGTGAATGGCGACGTTGGTCTGCCCCTCGACGCCGGTGGTGAAGTGCTCGGTGGCCGAAGCCGGAATGGTCGAGTTGCGATGAATGATCTTGGCCACTCCGCCGCCCAGCGACTCGATGCCGAGCGACAGCGGCGTTACGTCGAGCAGCAGCATGTCGCTGGTAGCTTCGGTGCCGCCGGCGAGAATGTTGGCTTGCACCGCAGCTCCCAGCGCGACCACTTCGTCAGGATTCAAGTCTGCGTGCGGCTTGCGCTGGAACATCTCCTCGACCAGCTTGCGCACCAGCGGAATACGGGTTGAGCCGCCAACCAGCACAGCTTCGTCGATCTCCTGAACCTTGATGCGCGGCATCTTTGATCGCCTGCTTCACCGGCCCGACGGTGCGATTGACCACTGGCTGAATGAGTTGCTCAAACTGCTCGCGCGTGATCTGCCGCTGGTAGCGCTTTCCGCCGGGAAGCTCGACATCGAGCGTTACCGCTTCATTCGACGAGAGCGCAATTTTCGCCTCGATAACCGACTTTGCGAACCGCCTGCACAATCTCCGCGTTGCGGCGCACATCGATGCCGAGGTCGCCCTGTATGTCGTCGATGGCGATTGCGATCAGCAGATTGTCAATGTCATCGCCGCCAAGATGGGTGTCGCCGTTGGTTGCGATGACTTCGAAGATGCCTTCGTGCAGCTTGAGGATCGAGATGTCGAAACGTGCCGCCGCCGAAGTCGTAGACAGCAACGGTGCCGCTCTTCTTTTCGTCGAGCCCATAGGCGAGCGACGCGGCCGTCGGCTCGTTTACCAGGCGCAACACTTCGAGTCCGGCAATGCGGCCGGCATCTTTCGTCGCCTGGCGCTGCGCGTCGTTGAAGTATGCGGGAACGGTGATGACCGCTTTGGTTACGGGCGCTGCGAAATAGCGCTCTGCGTTGCGCTTCAGCTGGCGCAGGATGAATGCCGAAATTTCCGGCGGCGTGAACGTCTTGTTGCCCAGCTTGATGCGCAGCACTTCGCCCGCCGCAAGATCATCGGCGAGCCGAAAAGGGAAGAGCTTCAGCTCATCCTGAACGTCTTCGACGCCGCGGCCCATCAGCCGCTTCACGCTATAGACGGCGCGCTCAGGAGTTTCGATCAGATACTTGCGGGCTGCATTGCCGACCACGATCTGGTCGTTGTCATCCAGCGCCACTACCGACGGAACGAGGTTCAGCCCGTCTTCGCCGGGGATGACGACCGGGCGGTCCTTCTCCATGTAGGCCACCAGCGAGTTGGTGGTGCCAAGGTCGATTCCGATAATGCGATCAGTTGCCATTCTTGTTTATTGGGTGGAGCACGCATTCATGCGTGCAGTTACCAATGCGCCGTTTTGAAAGGGCACGGCTTCAGCCGTGCGAAACCGTCCTTGTTTTTTGTCATCCCGAGACGGCTTCAGCTGTCGAGGGATCCGCTTTCGTCTCGCCCTTGAAAGGGCACTCACATTAACTAAATGCGCTTTCGGCACGACTGAAGTCGTGCCCTGACGCGAATCTTTCCACTGCGAAAGTTGTGCCGTCGCGAGACTCTCAGCCTTCCAGCACCGCGTCCACTTCGCGCAGCAGGTTGCGGACATACGAGCGCCGATTCAGCACGTCCACCATGCGGCTGCGCACCTTCGCGCGATCGCTTTCCAGTACCGTCTCTCCGCGATCGCTGCGGTCGATGAGCGCGTCCCAATCGTTCCATGCCGAGCGCAACTCCTCGATCATGTTCTCGTTCTTGGTATGCAGGTGCTGCTCGGTCTTCTGTACCTCGTGAACCAGGTTGGGGTCGTCTTCGCCCATCTTCTTGTTCATCCGCAGCTCTTCCAACTGCATGTTGAGCTCGAAGACTTCTTCCAGCAGGTCCGGTGGCACCACTTGTTTCTTCGCCGTGCCTGTGCGACGCGCCTCTTCGGTTGCGGCCTGCGACTGTTCTTCCAGTTCCATCCCCTGCAACCGCAGCAAGTATTCCGTTCGCGTAATCGGGTCTTTCAGCGTGCGATAGGCGTCATTGAGTTGCGAACTCTTCTCCAGGCTCCACTCCTGTTCCGGGCCGCTGCCACCGGCGTTGATGTCAGGATGAAGATGGCGACTCAGGTCGTAGAACTCGCGCTCAAGCTGCTTGGTATCGAGATTCAAGCGGTAGGGCAGCCCGAAGAACGTGAAGTAGTCGACAGGAACCGGCGGCTGTACCTTGCCACACTGCTGGCAAAAATGTGCCGCGCGCATATCTCCGCAGGACCAGCAGTTGGCGGTTAGCGGCTTGTCCTGGCCGTAGACCAGGATGCCACTGTCCTTCGATTTATCACGTTCTGTTGCCATATTTGGATGAAGCACGCAATCACGCGTGCAGAGCAAACATCATCAACGCTCGTAATCCTGAGGGGGCTTCCGGTCTCCGAAAGACCTGCTTTTCTTTCGCCCGGAAAGGGCTCGCATTGTCGAGGAATTCTTGCCGCATTACGAGAACGAAGTGCCACAGCCGCAGGACTTCTTTGCATTGGGGTTCTGAAAAACAAACCCCTGGTGCATGAGAGTCTCTTCGTAATCGAGGATCATGCCGTGCAGGTAGATGAAGGATTTCGGGTCTACGAACACACGCACGTCGTCGTACAGGAACACCCGGTCGCGTTCCCGTGGCTGCGTGTCGAAGCGGATGTTGTAGCTCAGTCCGGAGCATCCGCCGCCCTGCACTCCCAGACGCAGACCGCCCTCAGTTGGCGATATGTTTTCCTTCGCCATAGCCGAGCGGATGCGTGCGATTGCCTTGTCCGTCACCTGAATGCCCTTGGCGGCCGGTGCCGGAGTCTCTGCGGGATTTTCGATGTTGACCGTGCTCATGCTTTCGTGTCGGCGCGCCAAGCCCGATGTCGGCCCGGCACGCCAATCCTCGCCTTCAGTTTACGCCTGCTGTGCAACCGGAACCTGCTGCGCCTGTTCCTGTCCCTGCTTCTTTTTCCAATCGCCGATAGCCGCGCGAATGGCGTCTTCCGCCAGCACCGAGCAGTGAATCTTCACTGGCGGCAGAGCCAGTTCTTTCACGATGTCGGTGTTCTTGATCTGCAGCGCCTCGTCCACCGTTTTGCCCTTCACCCACTCGGTAGCGAGCGAGGACGAAGCGATGGCCGAACCGCAGCCGAAGGTCTTGAACTTGGCGTCTTCGATGATGTTCGTCGCCGGGTTCACCTTGATCTGCAGCTTCATAACGTCGCCGCACTCCGGAGCGCCGACCAGGCCGGTGCCCACTTCGGCGCTGCTCTTATCCATGGAGCCGACGTTGCGAGGATTGGTGTAGTGATCCAGAACCTTATCGCTGTATGCCATTTTCTAATTCTCCTCAGGGGCTAAAGCCCCTCGATTCAGGAACCTGTTACGACACGCCTAAAGGCATGCCCTTTCAAAACCGCCGGGCAGCTGCCCTTTCGAAAGCTCTTAGTGCGCCGACGGCTCAGCCGCCCACACCACTTTCGACAAATCGATGCCTTCTTTTGCCATCTCGTACAGCGGAGACAACTCACGCAACCGCTTTACGGTATCCACCACGCGTTGCGCAACGTAATCCACTTCCGCCTCGGTGTTGAAGCGTCCGATGCCGAAACGAATCGAGCTGTGCGCCAAATCGTCGCCCGCGCCCAGAGCCTTCAATACATAAGATGGTTCCAGCGTCGCCGAGGTGCATGCCGAACCGCTCGACACCGCAATGTCGTTGATGCCCATCAGCAGCGACTCGCCTTCGACGTACGCGAAGCTGATGTTCAGGTTGTTGGGCAGCCGATGCTCGATCGATCCGTTGATATAGACCTCGTCGAGCTGGCCCATGATCTTGTCCTTCAGGCGATCGCGCAGGGCCGACGTCTTCTTGGCCTCTTCTGCCATACCTTCGTAGGCGATAGCGCATGCCTTGCCCAGCCCAACGATGCCGGGCACATTCAGCGTTCCGGAACGCATGCCGCGCTCGTGGCCGCCGCCATCAATCTGCGCCACCAGCTGTACTCGCGGGTTTTTGCGGCGAACGTACAGCGCGCCCACGCCCTTCGGGCCATAAAGCTTGTGCGCGGTGATCGAGGCCAGATCGATGTTGTCCTGAACAACGTTGAACGGAACCTTGCCGATCGCCTGCACCGCGTCAGTGTGAAACAAAACTCCGCGCTCATGACACAGCGCGCCGATTTCGCGAATGGGCTGCAACACGCCGATCTCGTTATTCGCAGCCATGATGCTCACCAGGATTGTCTTGTCATCCATGGCGCGCTTCAGGTCATCAAGATCGATGCGGCCGTCCTTCTGCACCGGCAAGTAGGTCACGCGAAAGCCGTACTTCTCCAGCCGCTTGCAGGTATCGAGCACCGCCTTGTGCTCGATGGCCTGGGTGATGATGTGATTGCCTTTCTCGCGATACATCTCGGCAACGCCCTTGATCGCCAGGTTATTGCTCTCGGTCGCGCCGGAGGTGAAGATGATTTCCTTACTGGTCGCGCCGATCAGCTTCGCAATGCGCTCGCGCGCCTGCTCCACCGCCTGCTCCGCTACCCAGCCGAATTCGTGATTGCGGCTGGCGGCATTGCCGAAGTACTCGGTAAAGTAGGGCAGCATTTCCTCAAGCACGCGAGGATCGGTACGCGTGGTGGCATGATTGTCCATGTAGATGGGCAGCTTCACGCCCTTGCTGACTTCAACGTTCTCTGGGGCAATAGCAGTAGTGCTCATATAAATTTGCTTTCTCCTAAACTTGTGCGCGCTTGTCGCGCGTCCAGCCCAGCGTCACCAACTCGGTCGGCTCCGCATCGGCCTCAGGCTCGGTCATCTCCCAAATCGTCAGCCGGTTCAGAACCTCTTCGATGCTGCGGCTCACCTTGCGAAGCGGCCCTCGAATGGTGCAGTGGTCGCTCTGCGAGCAATCGTCGCCCACACTGCACGAAGTAATGAACAGCGGACCTTCGATCGCGCGAATTACTTCAAACGCGCTGATCAGTCGCGGATCACGTGCCAGCGTATAGCCGCCATTCGTGCCGTACTGCGACATCAACAACCCGGCCTTAGTCAGCCGCTGCAGAATCTTCGCCAGCGCTTCCTGCGGGATGCTGTACATCTCGGCCAAATCTTTTGCGCTGCAAGCTCCCAAGTCGGCATGCTCGGCCAAGTGCCTCATGGCAATCAGTCCGTAATCGGCTTTCTTGGTGAGTTTCAACATCGGCAGCTACCTATAAGACGCATATACGACCTTTTAAGTCGCAAATCGATTCTACGGCGCGGGAGCCGGTTGACGCAAGTTTTTCAGTGAATGGAAGCATTGCGCATTCAGCTGTAGCTGGCTGTCGGTGAACGACTTAGTGATTTCCGACGAAAATCATCGGATATCGCCGCCCTTACCGTTCCGATTAGACCGAGCGCTCGACTCGGACTGGGAAAAGAATTAACCTCCGACGGCAAGTAAACGCTTGACTTCGCATTGGCTGGGGCTAAAATACCGCCAATTCGAGGACTCTCCGCCACAGGGCGGAACCCAGCTATGAATTTCGTCCAGCCAACCGTCCGCAATTTCCCGCAGAGCAGCTCTATGCCCAATGTATGTCTTCATCCCCGTGTCCAGGTCGTCTCGCGAGACGAGGACTCGGAGTTCGTTGAATGTCTCGAATGCCGCGAGGTGTTCGACTCCAGCGAGTTCCGCGATATGGAGATCGAAGCGAAAATTCCCACCGAAGAAGAATAAGCACTTCTGGCCATCCAGCAGGGGATTGGACAACGCTGCGGAGGTGTTCCTGGAGTGTCGCGATGCGCCGTTCGCCATTCGCTGTTCGCTAAGGAACAGCCCGAAGGGCGGAACAATCTGTAGCCCAGCACGGGAGTGCTGGGTAGGTTGTCAAACGAGATCACCGAGTCGGCTTCAGCCGACGGCACTCTTATTCGCGGGCGACCCCTGCCGTGCGCAACTGTGCGAGATTCGATCTTCCGTAAGAACGCTTACCGCAACCGCAACCCCGCCTCAGCCGACAACTCCGCTTGCGCGAACTCGCCCGCGAGGTACCGCGGATATGCCGCAGCCGCAATCATCGCCGCGTTGTCCGTGGAGAGCTTGCGCGAAGGAAAGTAAACCTGAAGCGCTTCTTGCGCGGCCTGCTGCTCAAAGCGGGAGCGCAGGAGCGAATTCGCCGCCACTCCTCCGGTTACCAGCAAAGTCGAAGCGTTGAACTCGCGGGCTGCGTACAAGGTTTTGCTGACTAGATCATTCACTACCGCACGCTGAAACGACGCGACAAGGTCCAGCGTCTGCTTGTCGCAGAGCGCCAGGTAATCCTCCGGCTTCGGCGTTGCGATCGGACCGAGAGCGTCACGCCGCTTGCCGATGGTCTCGCGCATTCCGTGCAGCTCGACATAGCGCAGGACGGCGGTCTTGATTCCGCTGTAGGAGAAATCAACCCGCTGTACCTCTGGCTCGTGGCGGTTCTCAGGGTTGCGGTCACGATGCTTCATCTGAGCGAAGGGAAATTGCACTGCGTTGGCGTCCCCATGCTCGGCGAGGAAGTCGATTACCGGGCCGCCGGGATAGCCAAGCTCCAGCAGCTTGGCGACTTTGTCGAAAGCCTCGCCCGCCGCGTCGTCCCGTGTCTGTCCCACGTTGTGGTACACCCATCCGCTGTCCCGAAGCTCCGCCAGGTAGAGATGAGTATGGCCGCCGCTCACCACCAGCGCGAGCACGGGAAATTCCAGCTCCCGGTTTCCCTTTTGCCGTTCTTCGAGCAGCACGGCGTGGATGTGGCCTTCGAGATGATTGACCGCTATCAACGGCTTGCTGGCCGCGAACGCCAGCGCCTTGGCGAAGCTAAGACCTACCAGCAGCGCCCCCGCCAGTCCTGGTCCCTGGGTGACGGCAATCGCGTCAATGGTGTCGTAGCTCCTGCCGGCGTCCTCGACCGCCTGGCGCACCACCGGATTGATGGCGCGCAGATGTTCGCGCGAAGCCAGCTCCGGGACCACACCTCCGTACGCCTGGTGCGTGGCAATCTGCGAGTAGACAACGTTAGAGACGACTTCTTCGCCCGAGCGAACCACCGCCGCAGCGGTTTCATCGCACGAGCTTTCAATTCCCAGAATGTAAATGTCGGACACTGCGATTATTTTACGGTGCAGATGCTTTTGAGCGCGGGTGCCCCATTCTGGACTGGTGTTGCCCGGGTGGGGATTTCAACTCCCCGACCCCGGCAAACAAAGCCGGGATGGGCACCCAAGAGCCACGAGCGAACAGCCGAATCCCTCACCACCGCTTGGGCAGCGCGTTATCCAATTCCGCCATCAGCGCCCACTCAATTCGCCGCTGATGGCCGGAGTCCAGCTTCGCTCCACCTGAGCTCAGATAGAAAACGTCATGCGCGGCGGCGCCTTCGGTGTCTACCAATGCAACTTCAATGCTGCAATGCTCGGCCGCCAGCGCGGCGCTGATCGCATGCAGCAGACCGGGCCTGTCCTGGGTCGTAACTTCAAGCAGCGTGCTGGTTGGCGAAGAGACATCGTCGAATCTCAAGTGAGTCTCGACCTTGAGCTTCGCCGTTTTCTGGTCCGAGCGCAGTCGCGATTGCAGCAGCTTATCCAGAGAAGCCTCTGCCGTTAGCACCTGAACCACAGATCTCTTGAACCGGTCGCGCTCCGACGGATTGAACTCAAGCGTTCGAAAGCGATCTTTGAAGTAAAAGCTGTCGACGATCACCGCAGCGCTGTTGGAGAATGCGCTGGCTTTGGTGATGTCCATGCCCCATCCGTAGAGTGCGCCGGTGATGGTAGAGAACAAGCCGGGGTGATCGCCGGTGACGACGGTCAGTTCGTAGTGCTGGTTCAGCTGCCGCAGTTCAAGCTGCACCCGATCTTCGGGCAACCGCGTCGCCATCGCGAGATGCGCAATGACCTGCTCCGGACTGTGTGACAACAGATATCGCCGCGGCAGGCCATCGAGGAACCGCAGCAGCTGCCATCGTTTGTCCGGGAGCAGCGCCGCGATGCGCTCCACCTGCTCCGTACCCGCTTCCGCGTGGAGCCGCTCTTCATCGACGCTGCGGCTGAAATAGTTCGCGGTTGCGATGTAGAGCTGCCACAAGTTCTCGGCCTTCCATGGGGTGAGCGCTTCCGGGTTCACCGCCTTGATGTCCGCCAGAGTAAGCAGGGTGAGCATCTTCAGGCGCTCCGAGGTTCCCAATTTGATGGCCAGTTCGCGCACGGACTGCGGGTCATAGATGTCGCGTCGCCGCAGAGTAGACGACAGCTCGAGATGGTTAGCTACCAGGAAAGCCACCGTGTCGGCGTCTTCGGTGCTCAACCCAAGTCGCTGCGACGCCACGGCGGTTAACTGAGAGCTGCCATAGACGTGGTCATCGCAGTCCAGCGCTTTTCCGGTGTCGTGCAGCAAAAGGGCAAGATACAACAGCTCGGGACGTTCCAACTCGCCATGCAGTCCGGCAAACGGCTTGAGCCACTCCGCACCGGCATCCGCCAAGTCATGTAAGGCTTCGATGGTGAGAAAGGTATGTTCGTCGACGGTGTAGCGGTGGTACAAGTCGCGCAGGACCAACGAATCGATGGCGTCAATCTCGGGGAGAACCGGCGCGAGCAGCTTCAGGGCATGCATGGAGCGCAACGCATCAGCGGCATGCCGTTGCAGAAGCAATTCGCTGAGGTGCTGCCAGGCGCGCGCGTCCTGCGGCATGGTGTCACTCAGAGACTGCCGCGAGTTGGCAAGCCGGCGCTCGGTTTCGAAGCTGAGCTTGGATCCGTGCCGCGCCATGAAGGTGAAGAGCCGCAAGACCACCTCGGGATCGCGGGCTGCTCCCCCATCTTGCAGGGAGACTTGTCCATCGATCACCGGGAACTCTTCGTCCGGGGCCCGCGACTTCCAACTCCTCACCCGGGTATACAGGGATAAGCGGCCCCTCTGTACGTGCTCCAGGCTCTGTCGGGCGGCGCGGTGAATCGTCCTCGCATGACGAAAATAGAGACGCATCCACTCGGCTGAAGAGATTGCCTCGCGTTGAGTTCCGATGCCGCGAGCTGCGAGTTCGTCCTGCGCGTCCCAATGCACCACGTTATCGTCGCGCCGGTTGCGATAGTGCAAATAACAGCGCGCCGCCGACAAGAACTCCAGCGACTCCAGCACATCTCCTTCTTCGGAGCTGTAATTCGCATCGACCGGCTCCAGCCATTTCTTTTGTGATTGGAGAGCGACAATGCTGGCGAGCCAACGCCTAACGTCAAAGTCGCGTAGCCCACCAGGCCCATCCTTCAGGTTCGGCTCCAGATGGAAAACCGTGTCACCGAAGCGCGCGTGGCGGGTGCGCGTCACCTGGGTCAATCCCTCGACGAGCGCTCTTGCCTCACGCAATACGAGTCTTGGCAGGTTGCGGTCGTGCATGTTGGCGAACACCTTTTCATCGCCGATGAGCAGTCGCGAGTCGAACAGCGCAATCGTGAACTCGACATTGTCAGGATCGAATCGGCTGCAATCCTCGACCGAGCGGGTTGTGGGGCTGACTCTTAGGCCGCCGTCCCACAGTTGCTGGCAAATCTGACGCACCGAATCTTTGGCGCGCTCGCGCAACCGTTCGTTCTCACACAGGAACAGCAGGTCGACGTCCGAGTGGGGAAACAGCGCTGCCCGGCCGAATCCTCCGAGGGCCACCAGCGCGTATCCCGGCTGCAGCAGTTGCGGCTGCTGTGCGTAAAGCTGTCGCAGCAGACTCTCCACCAGTTCGCAACGCTTCCGTGTGGTCGCTCGACCCAGGCCGGTGGTGCCAAAGTGCTCGAGAATCCGCTCGTTCTCTTCGCGATAGTGCAGGCCTATCGCGGGATCAAACGTTACGTTCGGACTGGAGTTGGCTGCCATCAGGGGCCGCAAGCTAGAGCTCGCTCTCGCCGCGCTCTTCGTTGCGAATGCGGATGGCTTCGTCGGTGCGAGTCAGGAAGATTTTCCCGTCTCCGATCTCTCTGGTGCGCGCTGCGTCCGCAATGGCCTTGATCATCAGCACCAGGGATGAGCTGGTCACCATCCAGGCATTGTCGGCCGAGCCTTTCGCATCTGCAACCTGCTGCTGCAATTGAGCGAACTTGGCGGCATCGATGCCGCCAGGTTGTGCCGCCAGCGGAACCGCGAGCAGCAGTACGGCCATCAGTGGCAGAAATCTGCAAACCAACCGCATTGAGGCTCCCATAAGTTCGAACTGCGAAAATTTTGTTGCACTCGAAATGCAACAGCCGCCGAGTGCGATTTACAACTCAAGTTGTAGAAACCTACGCGCCGGCTGAGTAGGGTGGGTCGTAAGTTCTGCACTCAGTGATAAATGGCGCGGGCTGCGATTAGAAATTCAAACTTCTTATGCCGGCGATTAGCCGTGGTTATCCCGCAAAATCGGAAATGCAAGTGGCTGTACAACAGCGACTTAGTTTCTGCATCCAAAGGCTGCAGGCGGCTGCGAACGCACTGGCGACGGTTCACGTGCCGCCTGCGTGGTACGACGTTCCAGTGCGGATTCTTGCCGTTAGCTGCTGGCGACTGGTTCGCGGAGAGAAAGAGTCCTAAAGTGGGATTTGCAGCAGGGAAAACCGGGAGCAAGCTCGGGAACATGTTTTTCTTTAGCAGCTGACCCGGATGGGGACAGATTCCCGCAATGTTCACTTGTCACAAGCAGCTGTGACTTTGGTCGTTGCTCCTCCCCGCCGAAGGGTTAGAATAGAAATCGGAATTGAAAATGATTTTCAACTTCAGATTCGGCCGGAAACAGAAACCCCTCCGGGAAGCCAGTGCGCTGGCTGACCTGCAGGTCGGCGAGCGCGCCATCGTCAGCGACATCGAACTGGCGCCCGCTGTGGCTGAACATCTGATGAACCTGGGCATGGTACCGGGCCTCGAAGTCACAGTGACGCGCAGCTGCCCCGGCGGCGACCCCCGCGTTTACCGGGTTGAAGGAACCGAGATTGCCATGCGCCGCGATTTGTCCAGCCGCATCCATGTGCAGTTGCTCGGTGCGCCCGCCTTCGGTGACTAACTCTTCGCATTCACGCCCCAGGGAGCCGCAAGCATGACCTGCCATCCCGTGGCCCGCCCAGAAGAAGAAATTCCTGTAGCGCTGCGCACCGTTGCCGTCGTCGGTCCCCCGAACTCGGGCAAAACTACTCTGTTCAATCGTCTGACCGGTCTGCGCCAGAAAGTCGGAAACTTTCCCGGCGTCACCGTCGAACACCACACCGGATACATCCGCGATGCCGTGGGAAACGAGATCGCACTCATCGACCTGCCCGGAGTCTACAGCCTCAATCCAAAATCAGAAGACGAACGAGTCGCCGTTGATGTGCTGTTGGGCAACATCCCTGGCCGGCCGCGTCCCGACGCTGTCATCCTGGTGCTGAACTCCAACAACCTCAGCAGTCACCTGGTGTTGGCGGCACGCGTGATTTCGCTAGGCCTGCCTACCCTGGTACTGCTCAACATGGCGGACGAGCTGCGCGAACAGGGCGGCCACGTCGATGTGTTATCGCTGGCGCAGCAGCTCGGTACGCCGGTGGCCCTGGTCAGCGCGGTAACGGGGGAGGGGATTTTCGCGGTCAGCAATTTTCTTTCTTCTGCGGCGCCAGTCCCTGAGCCGCTGGAGTTGCCCGTCCTTGGCAATACGCGCAGTACGCGCGAGTGGGCAGTCCGCGTCGGCGAGAATGCCAACTACCGCCGTCCGGCCACGCCCATCTGGACGCACCGGCTGGATAGCATCTTTCTCCATCGTGTCTGGGGAGCCGTGATTTTCGCCGTCGTCGTCATCGCTGTATTCCAAGTGATCTTTGCTGTAGGGCAGCCGCTGTCGAACCTGATGCAGAGCGCGCTCGACGTCACAGGCATACGTCTAGGCAATCTGCTGCCCGACGGCTATCTGCGTTCGCTGGTAGTCAACGGCGTGTGGAAGGGAACTGGCTCGGTGCTGGTCTTCCTGCCGCAGATCATGCTGCTGTTCCTGGTCATCGGAATCCTGGAGGACTCAGGTTACCTGGCGCGCGCGGCCATCATTGCCGACAAGACGATGTCGCGCGTGGGCCTGAACGGCAAGAGCTTTATCCCGCTGCTTTCGGCATACGCCTGCGCCGTGCCGGCCATCATGGCGACGCGCACTATCGAGAGCAAGCGCGACCGTATCGCTACCATTTTGATTGCCCCGTTCATGACCTGCTCGGCACGGCTGCCGGTATACACCATGGTGATCGCCGCTTTCCTGCCGAACCGTCCGTTACTGGGCCCGCTTCTTGGGACGCGTGCGCTCGCGATGTTGAGTCTCTACCTGCTCGGATTCCTGATGGCAGTCGCCACGGCGAAGCTGCTGAACTCCACCGTGCTGCGGAGTACAGACACGCCTTTCGTGCTGGAGATGCCGCCTTACCGTTGGCCGCGCCTGGTATCGCTCGCTTTGCGGCTAGTCGATCGCGGCAAGGCTTTCCTCTATCGCGCCGGCACCGTGATTATGCTGGTGTCGCTGCTGCTGTGGGCGGCGACAAACTTCCCCATGCACAACGGACAGCCTCCGGCGGTGCAGGACAGCGTGGTCGCGAAGGTGGGGCATTCCATCGAGCCGGTCATTCGGCCCCTGGGATTCGACTGGAAGATCGGCGTCGGCTTGCTGACCTCGATCGCCGCACGCGAGGTCATCATCTCAACCCTGGGCACACTGCACGGTGTCGATCCGGAATCGCATTCCGCAGATCTACAAGCAGCCCTGCGCCAGGAACTGACGCCCGCTGCGGCGGTGGCGCTACTCGTCTTCTTTGCCTTCGCCATGCAATGCATGTCGACCATTGCCGTTGTGCGCCGCGAAACCAATGGCTGGAAGTGGCCCATCATCCAGTTCACCTATATGACGCTGGTGGCCTACACCGCTGCGTATGCGGCGTACCACATTGCGGGACGATTCATCGGGTAGAGCGGCGCTTCAGCGCCGCGTCGGGCACGCCGTTTTGAAAGGGCACGGCTTTAGCCGTGCCGCAATACTCCTCTATTTGATTGTTATCCGGAGCGAAGCGAAGGACCTGCTTTTCGCGTCGAGCGACTTGTCATCACGAGCGCAGCGAGGGATCTGCTCTCGTTGCCGCAGGCAACAAGCTTGCGCTCCGCTCGGGATGGCAAGCGCCTTTCGGCACGCCTGAAGGCGTGCCCTTTCAAAACTGCTTCCGCATCACCAGCGTCGAATTCTTCGATCCAAATCCAATGCAGTTGCAAACCGCATGCTCGATCGATGCTTTGCGCCCGACCTCCGGCACGTAATCCAGGTCGCATTCGACATCAGGTTTATCGCGGTTAATGGTAGGCGGGATTTGGTCGTGGAGCATTGCAATCAGCGTAGCCGCAACTCCCGCGGCCCCCGACGCGCCTTGGGGATGACCGATCTGCGACTTCAAACTCGACATCGGGGTGCGATACGCGTGCTCGCCCAACGCCAGCTTCAGCGCGCGGGTCTCGATACGATCGTTCAGCTGGGTCGATGTTCCGTGCAGGTTAACGTAGCCCACATCGGCAGTCGAGATGGCCGCGTCCTCCATCGCCATCTGGATCGCCCTCGCCGGCTCCTCGCCGTCTTCCTGCAGTCGAACGCGATGAAACGCCTCGCAGGTCGAACCGTATCCAGCGATCTCGGCCAGCATCTCCGCACCTCGCGCTTTCGCGTGATCGAAGTCTTCCAGCACAAACATCCAAGCGCCTTCGCCCAGAACGAATCCGTCGCGATCGGCAGAGAACGGACGCGAGCCCCGCTCCGGCGCGTCGTTCCATGAGTCCGTCAGGATCCGCATCAGGGTGAAGCCTTTCATGATTCCTGGAGCGATCGGCGCATCGGCGCCCCCGGCCAGCATCATGGGCAGATAGCCATACTGAATCTGCCGCAGCGCGTAACCCAACGCATCAGTGGATGAGGTGCAGCCCGTGGTGATCACGTGGCTCATACCCCGGAATCCAAATCTCATGCTGAGTTCGCTGGCCAGCGTGCCCGCCGTGCCGCTGGGAATGGAATAGAGGCTGGCCTGTTTCGATTTGCCGGCAAAATACAGGCGGTACATCTCTTCGGAGAACTCCTGCGCGCCTCCGCCGGTCCCCAGCACCACGCCGGCTTCGCGCAATTCTTTCAGCGACATCTTCGCCGTGTCGATTCCGGCCTGTGCCAGCGCCTCCGACGAAGCGGCAAGCGCCATGGGAACCACCCGCGAGACGTGCTTGCGTTCGTGTGCATCCATCCACGCAAGCTCGTCAAAGCCGGTCACCTCGCCGGCAATCCGTACCGGCAGGTCGCTGGCATCGAAGCGCGTGATGCGTTTGACGCCGCTAGTGCCGGCGAGTGTGGCGTGACAGAAGTCCACACGGCCGATGCCGTTAGGACTGACGACTCCCATGCCGGTAATGACGACGCGTCGCTTCATAAATCAGCTTTTAATTCGCAAAAATTGGTGCGGGTCACGCTCGACTTGCACCGGCTTGCTTGACAAGAAAAACTCTTCCAGCGCCAACACGAGATAATAGAAACGGAATCCCTAGCATACTTGCAGCAAGGCCGCGCCCACCATTGCCTCTGGGAATTTACATCTCGGTTCCGTTTTGCCGAAGCAAGTGCAGCTTCTGCAACTTCGCTTCGGGCGTTTTCTCGCGCACGGTTTTCGACCGCTATATCGAGCAGGTGAACGCCGACATGAATTCGGCACAGCACATCACCAATCAGCTCGGAGCGACCCTCGATCCCCAAGTTGATTCTATCTTTCTTGGCGGCGGAACGCCTTCGGTGCTTGCGCCCGACCAATTGGAGTCGCTGTTCCGCGCGGTTCGCACTAACTTCGACGTTACCCGTTCGGCGGAAATCACCGTCGAATGCGCGCCGGGAACACTCACCGAACCCATACTTGCGACATTGGCAAACTGCGAGGTAAATCGCGTGAGCCTGGGTGTGCAGTCGTTTGTCGATAATGAGTGTTCCTCCGTCGGCCGCCTTCATACCCGCGACATCACGCTCTCTGATATCGCGCGACTGCGATCGGCCGGCATCGGCAATATCGGCATCGACCTGATCGCCGGGCTCCCCCACCAGAGCGCCGAAAGCTGGGATTATTCTCTCAAGGAGACGCTCGCCACCGGCGTTCCGCACGTGAGCGTTTACATGCTCGAGGTCGATGAAGATTCGCGCCTTGGAAACGAACTGCTTGCCGGAGGCGGGCGCTATCATGCGCATCATGTGCCCGATGAAGACCTCACCGCCGACCTGTATCTCGCCGCGTGCGAACGGCTGGAGCGCGGCGGCCTTCATCAGTATGAGATCTCCAACTTTGCCTGCGCCGTGACGCACGGCATTGGATTGCGCGACTCGCGTCACAACCTGAAGTACTGGAACCGGCAGCCGTATTTTGGATTCGGAGTGGACGCGCATTCCATGCTTCCGGCGGATGGAGAACTAGCAGAGCAGGGAACCGAGGCCGTTCGCTTCGCCACTCCCGATTCGCTGGAAGCATTCTCCGCGGCAGCCATGCAGTTGCAGCCTGGGAACGCGCGTGCGGCGCAGCTCTTCACCTCGCGCATGTTGATCGACTCGCGAACTGCCTTAGAAGAAGAGTTTTTTCTCGGCCTGCGCATGAATCGCGGAATCTCGCTGTCGGAAATCGCAGCTCGCTACGGGAAGCAGTGCTTGGAAGAAGTTGCCACCCCCATCGCCGAGCTGGTCGATGACGGCCTCCTGGAGCATTGCGACGCTCGCTTGCGACTCACCGCGCGCGGGCGCCTGCTGTCGAACGAAGTGTTCCAGCGGTTCCTGATCGCGCAGTAAATCCGTCCCCGTATTGTCATCCTGAGCGAGGACCGCAGCGACGAGTCGAAGGGCCTCTATAGCCAGTAAGACAGCTAGTGCACGCTCTTCGTCTTGCGCGACATGTAATCCATCAGCAGATACTGCCCCAGCGTGTAAGGCGTGGTGAAGTAAGCTTTGCCGCGGCACATCTCCGTTACCTTCTGCACAAACTGAATCAGCCCATGATCGGACGCGAGCATGAAGGTGTTGATCAGCACTCCGGCGCGCTTGCACTTTGAAACTTCTTTCAGCGTCTCGCTCACCACCAGCGGATCGAGCCCGAAGGCATTCTTGTAAATCCGCCCGTCCTCCAGCGTCAGCGCCGACGGTTTGCCATCGGTGATCATCACGATCTGCTTCATGTCTTTTCGCTGGCGCTGAAGAATACGCTGCGCCATCCGCAATCCCTCACGCGTGTTGGTGTAATACGGCCCCACTTTGACGCGCGCCAGTTGTGACAGCGGCAGCTCTTCCGCCGAATCGTGAAACAACACCAGCGACAACGAGTCTCCCGGATACTGCGTGCGAATCAGGTGCGACAGCGCCATGGCCACTTTCTTTGCCGGCGTGAAGCGGTCCTCGCCATACAGGATCATCGAATGCGAGCAGTCCAGCATCAGCACAGTCGCACACGACGATTGATATTCGCATTGGTGCACCTGCAGGTCACGATACTCGATGTTCAGCGGCAGGCTCAGGCCTTCGCGCTGAATGGCGTTCGCCAACGTCGCCGTGATGTCAAGGTTCAGGGTGTCGCCGAATTCGTAGGTCTTGGACGCACCGCTGGCTTCAATGCCGGTCGCGGTGTCGCGCGTGTCATGCCGCCCGAAGCTCGACTTGCCCAGTGATCCCAGCAGATCGCGCAGCGCCTTGAATCCGAGGAAGTCGAGGCTTTTGTCGGTAATCTCAAACTTGGCTTGCGCCTGGGTCTCGCCTACTTGGCCGCCGACACTCGACTGCCGCGCCGGATCATGCGGCTGGTCGATGCTGATGTACTCCTCCTGCTGCAAACGGTCGAGCAGTTGCTCGATGAGCTGCTCAAGTTGCTCGCCGCTCATGTTCTCGACCTGTTCGCGCATTTGTTCGTCCAGCAGGTCGCTGTTCATCAGCGCCTCGGCAATGGCCTGCTTCAGGTCTTCCAGCGACTGCTGCCCATCGTTCTGATCGTAGTAATCGCGGTATTGCTGCTGGAAGCCGCTCTCCAGCAGGTAATCGGAGAGCGCGCTGAGCAGGTCCTCCGTGCTCATTTCGCCGGCGGGGTCGGGGACGTATTTTTTGTATTTGATGAACTTCATAAAGACAAGTAATTAGCAATTAGCAGCTGGCAATTAGCCAAGCTGGTTTCCTGATTTGTCATCACGAGCGGAGCGAGGGATCTGCTCTCTTGTCCCGCGCCACTTCTGCCCGTTGTTGCGGGACTATGTGAGTAGCGACCATTTCTGCTCGTTACCGCGCCTCATCACTCCGCGAGCAAAGAACAGATCCCTCGCTCCGCTCGTGATGACAAACGTAGGGTGAGTAGCGTGGTGACAAGAGCGACTGAGAACCGGCAACCGCCACTGACAACTTAATTAAACGGCCTTCTCTGTTTTCGAAATTCCCGCTCTTCATCCTCTTCGCGGAAGCTCTGCTTCTCGCGACGCGGCTGCTTCTCGCCCGCAGTAAACGTGCGCTCTTCGCTGCGGCCAATCTTCTTATGCGCGTACAGGCCTTCGAGGATAAACTCCGCCGAGGCGACCAGCATCTCGGCCGGCTCTTTCCCGCTCAGCTTCAACGCCCCCAGCTTATCCATCAGCCCTTGGATGCTGCGCAGCTTATGCAGCATCTCCTGCGAGCCGGCAGAATCGCGCATCTGGATTTCGCCGCCCAAATCGAACCACTGCACGATCTGGTTCATGTTATTGCTGCCATGAAAATAGCCGTCATAGGTGCGCGCAATCGCCGCGCGAATAATTTCGCGCGAAACGTTGTCGGCGCCCTTCAACTCGCCTTCGTATTCCAGCTCGAGTTTGCCGGTGATAGCCGGCAGCGCTGCGTAAATGTCGCCGATGCGTGGAACCACCAGCTTCTCGCCAGAACGAATGGCCCGTCGTTCAGCGTTCGATACCACGTTCTCCATCGCGCTGATCGGCAGCCGCTGGCTTACCCCCGAGCGCTTGTCGATGCGCTTGTCTTCGCGCGCGACGAACGCAATCTGCTCGATCACCTCGCTGACGAACGGCGGAATCTGCAGCTGATATCCGTCGCGTTCGGTCCACGCTTCCTGTGCGGTGATGGCCAGCCCCTCAGGGACGGTCGCAGGATAATGAGTGCGAATCTCCGACCCAATGCGGTCTTTCAGCGGCGTAATGATCTTGCCGCGCGCGGTGTAATCCTCAGGGTTCGCGGTGAACACGATCGCCACATCGAGCGGCAGCCGCACCGGGTAGCCTTTAATCTGCACGTCGCCTTCCTGCATGATGTTGAACAGGCCAACCTGAATTTTGCCGGCGAGGTCTGGCAGTTCGTTGACCGCAAAGATGCCGCGATTCGCGCGCGGCAGCAGGCCGTAATGCACAGTGAATTCGCTTCCCAGGTCGTGGCCGGCCTTGGCCGCCTTGATGGGATCGATGTCGCCGATCAGGTCGGCGATGGTTACGTCGGGCGTCGCCAGCTTCTCAACGTATCGCTGCTCAGGCGTGAGATACGAAATCGGCGCCCCCTCGGGATCGTCCTGCACCAGTTGCTTGCAGCGCGCGCATAGCGGGGCGTAGGGATTGTCGTGAATCTCGCAGCCGCTAAGGTATGGCACCTTCGCGTCGAGCAGGGTGGTCAGGGCGCGCAGGATGCGACTCTTGGCCTGACCGCGCAGCCCGAGCAGGATAAAGTTGTGCCGCGAAAGAATCGCGTTCACGATCTGCGGAACGACCGTATCTTCGTAGCCGACGATGCCAGTGAAAATTGGCCCTCCGTCGCGCAAACGCTGCATCAGGTTGTCGCGCATCTCGTCTTTCACGCGACGGTTTTTCAGGCGTTCCTCGGAAAAATGGCGACTGCGGCGAAGCTCGCCTAAGGTCTGCGGGAAATCACTCAAGGGTGGAATACCTCCGGGGCCATCCGCTCCGTCCTCATGACGGAAGCAACTTGCTGATGCCTATTCTACGCCTAGCTTTTCAACGTGAACCCGAAGGCTCGCGATTTGGTTTTCTCGAATTGAAGCAGGATTAAATTGATGCGGAGATCAGTGCTGCGGCAGCGGCTGCACAGCGATCTGTTGCTTCGCTCTCTCAATCAGCCCGTTCTCCAGCGAAGGCCAGCGGCTGAAGTTCGCACCGCCCTCCTGCAAACTCGCCGCCGTCGCGCCTGTAGGTTGCAGGTCTTCGCCGTAGATGATCATCAGCTCTTTTCGTTTCTTGCTGTCCAGCAGATGCACCAGGCGGACGTACATCATGCCTGCCGGAGTTTTGTATCCCTGGGCTCGCAGTATTTTCCGAACGGCTTCGCTGTCGGAACCGGAGCGTATCGGCCCATCGTTGGCGCTCGCCCAGGTATCAACGTAGAAGTCCCAGCCACCGAGAGTCGCATGACGGGGCGAATCGTAGGTGTGATGAAGAAACGGGTTGGACGAAATATAACCTTCGAACTGGATCCAGTAGAGGCGGGTCACGTTCTTTGTGGCGTCGGCGTCGACGAAGACGTGAATTTCACAGTCAGAGTTGTTGTAGAGCACGAAGCGGTCGGCTCCGACGTAGCTCGCGGACTTGGGAACGGTAATGAGTACTGCAGGATCGTGTGTCGAGGTGACCGAGCTTTCCCGAACTGTGCGATCAGGCGCCCCTACCTGAGCGGGTCCAACGCAGCCAACGAACGACAGCAGAGCAACGGCGACAAGCCATCGGAACCTCATGTCCCGGTGGTACGCAAAGGCAGAGCAGCTGGTTCAATTATGGCGGGCGGCGATGAGCAACACCACTGTAGCCAGGCAGAAGGTCAGTCCCACGCCCGATACGATCAGCGGCAACGCGAAGAAGTGTGCATTCCATCCGGCGCCGATACGGGCTTGCAGCGGATCGGTGGGAGAGTAGCGGATTTCATGATGACTGCCGACTTGGAACTCGTTAGCGCGGGCGCGCGTCTTGTCGTAGTTCTGGTCCTGAAAGCTGGTGACTTCGGTAGTAATCGGCTTGCCATTGACGGTGTAAAGTAGCCCGATGTGCGCGGAGTAGAACTGCTCGTGCTGCGAGATGCGGTCGACCGTCACATCGCTGCGCAGTACCTGCGCGTCAGCCGTGGGCCAGCTGCGCAGCACTCCAATTTGATGCACATAAAACGGCGCGCTGAAGACGAGCAGGATGGCGCCGATGATCAGGCAGGCAACTGCCACGGCTTGCAATGTGCCGCTACGTTCATTTACGCCGCTCACTTGCCGCGCCGCAGATCGTTCTGTTCCTCGCGCACGCGCTTGAAGCGGCTCCACAGGTATCCCATGTATCCCAGCTGGATGACCCAGGTCACGATGTAGGCGGCCTTGAGCGCGGTGTCTCCCTTCATTGCACACCTCCTTGCAGCGCTGCCTGAGCATGCCGATTTTCCACGTCCTCTTCCATCCTCTGCAAGCGATAGCGCAACACGACCAGAATGACGGCAAGCATGGAGAACGCCAGCCAGTTCCACAGCAGTGGAGGCCACATGCTGGGATCGAGTCCTGACTCCGATCCGCCGCCAATCACCGGTGAAGGATGCTGCGTGCGGAACCAGCGAATGGTCATGTAGACGATGGGCACGTCAACAAAGCCGAAGATCGCTAGCGCCGACGCGAGTATCGCCGTCTGGCTGCCGGTCGAATAGCGCCGCAGTACGAGATAGCTGACGTAAATGAGCCAGAGCACCAGCGTCGTCGTGAGCCGCGCGTCCCAGGTCCACCAGATGCCCCACACCGGTCGCGCCCATATCGGGCCAGTCACCAGTACGACGGTACAGAACACGACGCCGACCTCTGCCGAGGCTGCCGCGATCGCATCGGCTGCAGCGTTGCGCTTCCAGATGTAGATCACCGAGGCGATGAAGTTGACGAAGAACAGCAGGAAGGCCGTCCACGCCGAGGGCACGTGATAGTAGAAGATGCGTTGGACATTGCCCATGGTCTGTTCCGTGGGCGCAACGATGAGGGCCTCATAGGCGGCGAACGCAAGCGCCACCACGGTAACAGCGAGAAAAAGTTTCGATACCAGCTTCATTCGGCGTTCAACACGCTTTCAAAGAGAAGAAGACAAACTGCGGTAAACACAACATCGTAAACCAGCAGCATCTTGATCCAAAAGTCGGGCGAGGCATCGCCGGTAAGGATCGAGGTCGTGGCATCGACCATTGCCAGCAGCGCCGGGATGGAGATGGGGAAGAGAATCAGCGGCAGCATGATCTCGCGATTGCGGGTGCGGATCGAGAGCGCCGCGAAGAAGGTTCCGTTGACCACCAGTGCCCACGTTCCCAGCAGGGTGATAACGGCGAGCTGCCAGGGCGGGCCGACCGAGCGCAGGTTGTAGAAAACGATGAACAGCGGCGCCATCAACGCTTCCAGTACGGTGACGAACAGGAAGTTGCCAAAGACCTTCGCCAGGAACAGCGCGTTAGGCGGAGCCGGCGAGACGCGATAGGCATCGAGCACCTGGTTGCGCAGCTCGCGTGCCCATGTCTGATTCAACGCCACCACCGCCGCAAACAGGAACGCCACCCAGATGAGTCCGCCGGCGATGTGGCGTGACTCTTCCGCAGTAGGATTAAACGCGAAGCTGAAAATCACCACCACCAGCAACGCGAAAAACAGCATGGAGTTGATGGCGTCTTTCGAGCGCCACTCCATGCGGAGATCTTTCATCAGTGTCGCGCGCGTCATGGCGACCGTGCTCATCGCGGCCTCGCGATCGCGGACTCGGATGCCGCAGGGTGCCCCGTTCCGTCCGGGTGCCCCATTCCGGCATCCTTTGCCGGGGTGGGGTTGTTGGCCTGCCAATCCTTGCGGCGGTGGTGGAGATGATCTGTCCTGCCGACATGTGGACGAAGCAGTCCGCAGCTTGCTGCATCACCGCAGCCTGGTGCGTGATCACGAGGATGGTCTTGCCCGAGTCGCGCAGGCGTCCAAGAATAGATGCCATGTCGGACGCGGAGCGAACGTCGACGTTAGAGAACGGCTCGTCGAGCAGGATGACATCGGGATTGTGAAGCACGGCACGAGCCAGCGACAGACGCTGGCGCATCCCTTGCGAGTACTGGCCGATGCGGCGCTGCAGTTCGGGATCGAGCCCGACCATCTGCATCGCGCTGCGGCAGACGGCGTCATCGGAGATGCCATACAAGCCGGCGAAGTAGCGAAGGTTCTCCATGCCGCTGAGTTCGTCGTAGAGCAGTGGCGCGTGCCCCATGTAGCCGACACGTTGTGCGACATTTCGGAGGGAGTCAGAACCCAGCACGCTGACGCTGCCTTGGCTGGGCTGCATCAGGCCGGCGACGATGCGGAGCAGGGTGCTTTTGCCGGCTCCGTTGTCGCCGAGAATGACGTACAGACGTGCTCCAAAAAAATCGTAAGAGGCGCCCCGCAAAGCCGCAAAGCGGCCAAAAAACTTTACCAGGTCAGAGACTTGAATAGCTGGATGGGCTGGGTTGGGAGCCACGGCTTCCGGTTCGCTGGACGGCAACTTACCTGCTCGAAGAGGCCGACTGCGCCCCGTTTAGCTCGGCTTTTTGCTGGTTTTCGCCAGTCGCGGTAGCGTTTCCCGGCTGCTTTGGCGCATATTTTGACGCGCACTTGGCCTGGATATTGGTGGCGTGGAAGACGCCGTCGCGGCCAAACTTACCTTCCGCCAAGGCCTGCGCGTCGTCTTTGAACGTGTCCGGTAAAGCTTCGCTGCCTGAGTAGACGACGGGCAAGGTGCGGTCCTGCTCACTCAGCAGGAACTCGGCGTGCGTCCCCTGGCGCTTGATCGATCCTGGCGCTACGTTGCCGGCGACGCGCAGACGCTTGCTGTAGGCGCTGTTCCCCATGCCGTCGAGCTCTTTAATTGTGACGTAGTAGCTCTTGCTGTCCTGCACTCCGGTGAAGGCGAGGTAGCCGAGCGCAACGATGATTACGGTGATAACGGCGCCGAAGCGAAAGTATCTGCGAGTTTGTTCCGACATGATTGAGTCTTACGGAGGCAAATCGAAACCGCACCCCCGTCTCAGGTAAGCATAAACCTTTCAGCAACCATGGGACATGTGATTTAAGTCACACCACGACAGCATTCTTCAAAAGTAATGCGAGGACCAACTCGTGGGCGCCAGCAGCGCAACCCAAGCCTGAACTTGCGGAGTAGTGTCCGATCGGACTAGACTAAGTGGACTAAGTTCATGAAAACCGTCAACATTCACGAGGCGAAGACCCATCTCTCGAAACTCATCGAAGAGGCGAGCAAAGGCGAGCCATTCATCATTGCGAAGGCCGGCAAGCCCGTCGTCAAGGTGGTCGCTGTAGATGCTCCTTCGGGCGAGCAGCGTCGTCGGTTCGGGTTTATGGCCGGCGAGATTTCAGTACCCGACGATTTCGACCGAATGGGTGATGAGGAGATCGCTCGTATATTCAGCGGGCGGGAATGAAGCTGCTACTCGACACGCATGTCCTGCTCTGGGCGGCGGCTGGGTCCAGGCGGCTCTCCTCCGCTGGACGGCGACTCATCGAGGATGAACAGTCGGAGCTGTTCTTCAGCATCGGCAGTATCTGGGAAGTCGTTATCAAGAGAGGACTCGGGCGAAGCGATTTTCAAGTGGATCCTCGAGTATTGCGGAGACGCTTGCTCGACAACGGCTACTCCGAACTGCCGATTGTCAGCGAGCATGTGCTCGCTCTTGACGGCCTACCCGCGATACATCGTGATCCCTTTGATCGTTTGTTGGTTGCTCAAGCTATGGTCGAAGGAATGACTCTGCTGACTCTCGACCCAATGGTAGCCCGATATCCCGGATCTATTCGGAGGCTGTAAGCACGGCGGAGTCCGCGGCTTGGCTCAGGCCGCTCCTGCCTGATCGTTGCCGTTGCTCAGCATGCAGTGGCGAACCAGTGCAATCAGTTCCGGGGGAGGCACCGGCTTCTGCCGGAATATGACATCAAGTCCCTCATACTCGGATTCGGCCTCAGGCAGGCCGCTCAAAACGATCACGGGAACCCAGTCGTTTTCCTTGCGCAACTGCTGTACGAACTGTGTGCCGTTGCAGCCGGGCATGATGTGATCGGTAATGATGAGACTTATCCGCTGCCCCAAGATTCGCAGCGTAGCCAACGCGCTTTCCGCCGTAGTCGCCACACAAACGGTGAAGCCCGCATTACGAAGGACAGTCTCGCGCACGCTCAATTGCAGCGCGTTATCGTCGATCAAAAGCACCTGGCTCACGGTTCCCTCACTTGAAATTCGCTGGCCGTAGCTCTTCCCCAAGACCAAGTGCTCAGACCGCCGGCACATTCACAGTACAGACGAGTCGACAGCGCTTGCGGTTGCCGGAAGCCATCGAATTTAGACGAGCTTAGGCGACGTGCTGGCCGGAAACGTCCTGTAATGCCTGGAACCAATCCTGTTCGGGAGATCCACCCTGGCCAAGGCGCTGCAAATAAAGCTCATAGGCTCTGCGTCGTACCAGTTCTTCCGAAATGGAATTGGCTTCCCGAGACGGCTTAACAGCTACTTCGGGCGCCTTCATTTCCGAGGTCGTGTTAGCAATGGCGGGCGCCGTCGTCACCGGTTGTGCCACATCCGTACCATTCCCGTCGGCGGGATTGGTCTTGCGGCTCCGTTTTTTCGGCGTTTCCTGGTTCTCTTTAGCCCGTGTTGCTTTCGCCATCGTACGTCACTCCTAAACCCAAATCGATTTCACCCCGGTCCGCGCTCAACTGTCATCGCTCCCAACGGTGTACCTTCACTATAGCGAATATTGCCCGTATTTTGGCCCCAAAACAGCGTTTATCCACAACTTTAAGCGACTGGGAACATAACTTTGCAACTAGTCTGCATTCGCTTTCCACTTCTCGAACTAAGGTGTCCAATAGAAGTACAAAGTTGGCGGCGAGCCGCAAAGTGCCCGGAACTGCGGCGGGCTCGCCAACGTATATAGAACCGAGCACAGCCAGGCCTACGCATGATTTTCTTCGAGATACTCCGGCAGATGTTTCGCAGCCTCTGGTCGCACAAGCTGCGCTCATTCCTGACGATGTTCGGCATCGCCTGGGGTGTCGGTTCATTGCTGCTGCTGGTGGGATTAGGCGAAGGTTTCCGCTCGGGAAATCGTCGTGAGCTGAACTCGATCGGCGAGGACATCATGTTCGTCTTCCCCGGCCGCGCGCCTGCGGTCGCCGGCAACATGAGTTCCAGCCACGAGTATCGCCTGACCTATCGCGACTACCTCGATGTGAAGAACGAAGCGCCGCACGTCAAATTAGTCGCGCCCGTGCTTCGGCGGACTGACATCCGCGAGGTTAGCGAGTTCGGAAACTCTAATGGCGAAGTTGTTGGAGTGCCCCCGATCTTCAACCAGATCCGTTATCTGCCGCTCGCGTCCGGCCGCTGGATCAATGACGCCGACGACGCTCAGAAGCGCAACGTCGCGGTCATCGGCGACGAGATGCTGAAGAATCTCTTTCCCGGGCAGGTGCCGGTCAGCGCGATCGCGCAAACCATTTTGCTGAACGGCGTGCGATTCGAAATTGTCGGCGTTACCGAACGCATAGGGCACGGCGATAACAACTCCACTAACAATCGCGTCTTCATGCCCTATTCGACCATGCACCAGTATTTCCCCATGAAAGGCGAAGAGGAAGAAGACGCGATCTCATTCCTCAATTACCGGCCGCGGGTGCGCAGCGAACACGTGCTGGCCCGCGATGAAGTGCGTCGCATCATCGCCCGCAATCATGGGTTTGATCCCAAGAACGAAGACGCCTTCGAAGATTGGGACACCATCAAGAACGCCGAGACCGTCGGCGTCATCTTCGACGTGATGGACATGTTCCTCGGCGGAGTAGGCCTGGTGACGCTTGGCCTGGGCGCGATCGGCATCATCAACATCATGCTGGTGTCGGTCAGTGAGCGTACGAAGGAAATCGGATTGCGCAAAGCCTTGGGAGCCACCAATCGCAGCATCCTGCTTCAGTTCTTTTTGGAAGGCGCATTCCTCACCCTGCTAAGCGGTGGAATCGGCATGGCAGGCGCAGCCCTGTTTATGCAGGCGCTGAGCGGAATACAGGGGGAAGGAGGCTTTGATCCGCCGAAGTTGTCACTGATGTCCGCCACCGTTGCGATCGGTACATTGGCCATCGCGGGTGTAGTGGCTGGCCTTTACCCGGCTCGCAAAGCGGCCATGCTGGAGCCGGTAGAAGCCATGAGGCAGGAGTAGTTATGGTTCGCGATGTGCTCGTCCAGGCTTACGAAGCCATGCGCTTCAACCGCCGGCGTACGATGCTCACCATGCTGGGCATGGCGTGGGGCATCGCCACCGTGGTTCTGCTGCTCGCCTATGGGGCTGGGTTCGGGCGCGCCATCCAAATCATCTTTGCCAACTGGGGCACCACGATCATCGGCGTCTTTCCCGGCCGCACTTCGCAGCAGGCAGGAGGACAGAAGGCCGGCACGCAGATCAAGTTCACCCTCGAAGACGTAGATCGCATTGTGAATGCCGCGCCCCTGGTGCGGCGTATCAGCCCGTTTGTTGACAAGCAGGCGACGGTGCAGCAGGACCTGCGCACCTATACGCTCCCGGTTGAGGGAGCCTACGACAATCTGTTCAAGATATTGGCCACCAGGATTGGCGAGGGGCGCTTCTTTACTAACGACGATATGGCTGCGCGCCGGCGCGTCGCTGTCATCGGCTCGGAAGCGAAGACCAAGCTCTTCTCCGGCGAATACGCACTGGGACAATTCGTCCGGATCGACGGCATCAGCTTTCAGGTGATCGGCGTGATCGCTCCCCGCATGCAGGAGAGCGACGACAACATCAACAAGATGATCTATGTCCCCTTCACCACCATGAGCGACCTCAAGAATACGCATTACCTTGACGGCATCTGGATGGATTACGAGGGCGACCAGTACGAGCAGGTCGAGCGCCAGGTACGTGGGGTGCTCGCGCAGCAGTACAACTTCAAGCCCGACGACAAGCGCGCTGTCTACGTCTTCAACATGATGAAGCAGCTGCACCAATTCCAGGTCATCACCATGGGACTGAAGATTCTGCTCGGCTTCATCGGCACGCTCACGCTGGGCATTGGTGGCGTCGGCCTGATGAACATCATGCTGGTTTCGGTGACCCAGCGCACCCGTGAGATCGGCGTGGAAAAAGCCCTGGGCGGCCGCCGCAGCCACATCCTGTTGCAGTTCCTGGCAGAGGCTCTGGCCATCACCGCCGCCGGCGGAATTGCCGGAATCGCGATCGCTTACCTCATCTCGTTTTCCGTAGGCCGGCTAACGTTTTACAGCGCTGTCGCCAAGAACGCGGAAGCCGCCGACATACGCTTGATCATCGATCCAATGACGGTGGTGGTCGCGACGGTGATACTTGGGCTGGTTGGGCTCATCAGCGGAATGCTGCCGGCCATCAAGGCCTCACGTCTTGATCCCATTGAGGCGCTGCGCTACGAGTAGGGCGTTCCCTGGCCGCCCGCGTTCGTACTACTTCTCGGACCACGGTGGTACCACACCGTTCATTCGCGCATAAGCAACCAGTTGTCCCATGTGCTCGTTGGCGTGGACAAGGGCACGGAGGTAAATGCCTTCCTCAGTAGCCTCATGCCCCAGGAACTTTTCCTTCTGCTTAAGTTCCGCTGGAGTGACCGTGGCATGCGCCTCGCGTACGGCATCCAGTGAACGTTTCAACCAGTCGATTACCTGGGCTTTCTGGGTAGCGACTTTCTCCACGTCAACGGACTTGAAATCAGCCGGCAATTTGTGGCCCATGAGACTCAAGAAGTAGAAGTTCGCTCCGGCAATATGCATGAAGACCTCCCCGGTGGAGCGCACGCCCGGAGCCGGACGCCAAGAGTACTTGTCGGCGGGAATGGCTTCCGCCAAGGCGATCAGTTGTCGCGAAACGTGAGTCCATTCGCCGTCGTAACCCTGGCCCAGTCCCTCCATGAACTCCGGCTTCTGAGCCATCAACATGGCGGCGCTGAGCAGTAAGAACACGATCACTCGTTTCACAGAATTCTCCTCTTCGAGTTGAAAGGTGCCGGATTCAAGCATTCTAAGCGCGTGCAGCACTGTTTCCGTTCACAAGCTGAAGTACCGATGTGGAAGCTCTGGTTTTTGCGATGCCAACGGGATGGCACTCGTTACAGGTAGCTCAGCCACCAATCGTGGCGGCGCTGCTTCAGGCGCGCGAACCAGCGGCACACCGGATAGAGCACCAGCAGGACGACGATCCAAACCACATACACCGTCCACAGCGGGTATCCAAAGTTGGGCGGGAAGAGCTTGGCGTCGCCACCCATCGAGGGCGAAGCCATCAATAGGAACGGTGCGCGGCCATAGCGCACGAAGTTCATGAGGATGGCGATCAGGTGCGCCAGCGCCAGGTGCAGTACGTAGTAGAAGAATGGCACACGGCCAAATACGATCAGTGGACTGTCTGGCGAGAAGCGCCGGCCTTCGAGAAGCGCCAGCGCGATGATCGCCGGCCCCAGCGTCATCAGCAGGAAGTCCAGCGACGGCGGATACTTCGTGGCGTTGAGGAACGAAAGTATGGTGAACAGGGCTGAGGGCTGATGATGCCAAGGGTTCGCATCGCCGTACATGTTGATGGCGCGAATCACGATGAATGCAACCGTCAGCGCTGCCCCGAGACGCAACAAAAAACTTCGACGCCGCGCGGCGTCCCAGGTGAAGATCGTGCCCAGGCAGTAGCCGGCGGCCATCACGCCGATCCACGGCAGCACCGGATAGGCGGTCAGGAAATTGATCCCGGCGATGGAGAAGAGCCCCTGCTGGTGCAGGATGTCCCACAGCCACGCCGCTTTGCCGAAGCGCTCGGCGGAGATGCCGTCCAGTAGATTGTGCAGCGCGATGATTGCGACGCTCACGACAGCGAGGGCTCGCACTGGCAGGTAAATCAAGCCTGCGAGCGCGATCATCGACATTCCAATGGCCCACAGGATGAGCAGAATGACGATGCTTCCGCGATAGTCGATTTGCGAAAACATGATCACCCGGAGCACGGTGAGTTCGAGAAAGATCAGCCACAGCCCGCGCGTAATCAGAAAGCGTGAGAGTTCGGGCTTGCTGTGACCGGCGCGCTGTTTCCACAAACAGGCGCTGATGCCGGCGGTGAGAAAAAATACCGGCGCGCAGAAGTGGGTAATCCAGCGAGTAAAGAAGATGGCCGCGGTAGTGCGCGACAGGTCCGTGGGCGAGAACTGCATGGCGCTGCGCGCGATGAAGTCGCGGATATGGTCGATCGCCATCAGCATCATGATGGCTCCCCGCAGCGCATCGACCGACTGAATGCGCGAAGCCGAGGCGGGTGGCGGGGGAGTTGCCGGCACTGCGCTCATGGGCAGCTATCTTCGCATAAGCTGGGCGCTGCCGTCTGACAGTAGAATGGCGGGGTGACCTCTGACCACCTGACGCAGGTACTCGATCAGCTCAAGCTCTATGAGCATCCGCTGGTCTCGTTCAGTGCGCGGGTGAAAGGAGAGGGCGTCGAAGTCGTACTTAGCCCGAGATTCGTCGAACCCAAAGTTCATACTTACTATTACGATCTGCACCCGCGCGATCTCGAAGACCCGCAGTTCGAGTGGGCGTTTCAGCGCCAGCTGTTTGACTGCCTGCACGATTACCTGGTCGAGATGTTTATCCGCACTCCGCAACACCGCAAAGAGCATGCTCAGATGCGGCGGGAAGGGAAGCTGTGAGCGGGCCGCCTGGGGGTGGCCCACTTATTCCCTCGGTTGGAATAAGTGGGAACGCACTTCGTGTCCGCATCCTTGAAGAAATTCGCAGACACGGTCCGATTCCGTTCTCGCGCTACATGGAGATGTGTCTCTATGAGCCCGAGCTGGGCTACTATGCGCGGGCCCGCGAGCAGTTCGGCAAAGCCGGAGACTTCTATACCTCGAGCGACGTGCACGCCGTGTTTGGACGTTTGCTGGCGCGCCAGTTCGAGGAGATGTGGCGCGTGCTCGGCTCGCCTGAACGCATCGACCTGGTCGAGCTCGGTCCGGGGCGCGGATTGTTTGCCGCCGATGTGCTGGACTGGTCGGCGAAACGGTTCCCCGAGTTCGCAGAGGCCGTGCGATACGTTTTGATCGAGCAGTCGGAGCATCTGCGCGCGCGGTTGCGCGAGCGGCTGGCGGAACATGTTGAAGCGGAACGGGCAGACGTTATCGGCAGGTTAGAGGAAGTGGGCCCGAGTCCGACGCCCCTTATCCTCTTCGCCAACGAATTCTTCGACGCGCTGCCGGTGGACATCCTCGATCATCGCGGCGCGGTGCGGGTGGCCGAAGAGCAGGGAAGGTTCGTGGAACAGTTTGTGCCGCCCTCAACCGCAGAGCTCGACTACATCGATCGCTACAGCGTGCATCCCGAGCCGGGAGAGCGCGTCGAAGTGTCGCTCGCAGTACTCGAGTGGATAGATCAGATTGCGCAACTGTTTAACCAGCGCCGCGGGTTCGCCATGTTCGTCGATTACGGCTACACCCGCGAGCAGCAGCTTGCGGGGCGGCATCGCGACACGCTCATGACCTACCGGCAGCATCGCGCAAGCAGCTCTCCCTATGAAGCTCCGGGCGAGCAGGACATCACAGCACACGTGAACTTCACCGCACTTCGCGCCCGCGGAGTTGAAGGAGGGCTGGACTACATCGCCCTGCTCACGCAAACTCAGCTGCTGCTCGGCATCGGGGAAGAGACGCAGTTCGCCGACGCTTTTCAGGATTGCAAGCTGCCGCAGGAACGCGCCAAGGTTGCACTGCAGCTTCGCCATCTGCTTTCGCCCGAGGAGATGGGCGAGAAGTTTCACGCCCTCCTCCTGTCGCATGGGATTGCCAAGCACGACGCGACACGTCTCAGCGCAGCCAGGCTGCTGGCTGACTAAGTGCGAGCAGAGCACGCCGCGAACTCTGCTTTCCACCCCGGTGTTGGTGATCTGACAACCCCAGCCTTACATCCTTCCTCCTACCGTCTGGCCGCGAGCGAAAAGCGGGAGAACTCGTTGCTAATCGCTTGCTCCTGGGTTCCGACCAAGTCGAATCCCGGGCGTTTTGCGGCCGTAATCAAAGGAGATTAGCAATGCAAAATACCAGAAAAATTGGATTCCTGGCAGGACTGGCCTCGATGGCGCTGCTGACAACCATGAGCT
Source organism: uncultured Acidobacteriaceae bacterium (assembly GCA_963771535.1). Classification (GTDB taxonomy): domain Bacteria; phylum Acidobacteriota; class Terriglobia; order Terriglobales; family Acidobacteriaceae; genus CAVVDY01. The sequence continues at coordinate 224,164 of CAVYTK010000004.1, forward strand.
TCGCGCAGATGGGAACTGGTGCGCAGGGGACACCCGGCCAGAACCCGATGGGAACGCCGGGACAACCTGGCACCATGGGCGCTCCCGGACAGCCGGGTACACCCGGCTATCCTGGACAGGCTGGAACGATGGGCAATCCGAACGGCCAGATGGGGAACAATGGCCAGATGGGCGCTAATGGAGCCAAGATGCAGGATCACACCTTCATGACCAAGGCGGCCCAGGGCGGCTTGGCCGAAGTGCAGATGGGACAGTTGGCTCAGCAGAACGGCCAGAGCCAGGAGGTCAAAGACTTCGGCCAGCGCATGGTGACCGACCACAGCAAGGCGAACGATCAGCTTAAAGAAGTTGCGCAACAGGAGAACGTGACGCTACCGACCAGTCCCAGTTCGAAAGACCAGGCGGAATACAACAAGATGTCGAAGTTGCATGGCGAAGCATTCGACAAGGCTTACGCGAAGATGATGGTTGCCGATCACAAGAAGGACATCGCGGAGTTCAAGCACGAGGCCAACTCGGGCAACGATCCTCAGGTGAAGAACTTCGCCAGTCAGACGCTCCCCACCTTGCAGGAGCACCTGCAGATGGCGGAGAAGATGAACAGCGCGGAGAAGTCGTCGAGTGGCATGGCCAGCACGAGCGGCCCGCAACACTAAGCCTCTTCTCGCAAAAACTAAAGACGGCCGTCTGTTAGCAGGCGGCCGTTTTTTTATTGCGAGAGATGCGAGGGCTACTTGGCCAGCAGTTCGTATCCGGCAAAGAAGTAGCTGAGCTCGAAGCGCGCGGTATCTTCAGCGTCGGAGCCATGCACCGCGTTTGCTTCGATGCTGGCTGCCCACTTCTTGCGGATGGTGCCTTCGTCTGCCTTGGAGGGATCGGTTGCGCCCATCAGCTTGCGGTAGTCAGCGATGGCTTCTTCCTTCTCCAGCGCCATGACAACGATCGGGCCGTTCGACATGAAGTTGGTCAGCGACTCGAAGAACGGCCGGTTGACATGGACGGCGTAAAAGCCCTCGGCTTGAGCCTTGTTGATGTGCAGCATCTTCATGCCGATAATGCGGAAATTGTTTTCCAGCAGAGTGTTGAGATGTCGCCGGTCGCATTCTTCGCGACCGCGTCGGGCTTGATGATGGAAAGAGTTCGTTGCAAAGTTTTCATGTTTGCGATTATTTCCTTGGTTGCTTTTACGATCGTGTATCCCAAGTTGATCATCGGCCGAAGCAGACGCGCAGCATGTATCGTCCCTACAGCACTCAGATTTCATTGGCGAACGCTTACCCGGCTCTTCCGAGCCGGGCTATAGATTGTTTCGCCCTTCGGCGCACTACTCCCTACTCACATCCTGCCTGCAACCGGCCACTGCCAACTTCTTCCTGACAACCGACAACTGACCACTGACAGCTACTTCGCCACCGCTTGGGCTTTCACCAGCATCTCGCCGATGTCTGCCGGTGATTGTGCGACGTGAATGCCGGCGGCTTCCATGGCTTTGATCTTCTCTTTGGCGGTGCCTTTGCCGCCGGAGATGATCGCGCCCGCGTGTCCCATGCGGCGTCCCGGAGGCGCCGTTTGTCCGGCGATGAAGCCGACCACCGGCTTCTTCACATTGGCCTTGATGAACTCGGCCGCGGTCTCTTCGGCAGTGCCGCCGATTTCGCCGATCATGATGATGGCTTCAGTCTCGGGATCTTCGTTGAACAGCTTGATAGCGTCCACGAAGTTGGTGCCGATAATCGGGTCGCCGCCGATGCCGATCGCGGTCGACTGGCCGATGCCGCGCGTCGTGAGCTGATAGACGGCTTCGTAGGTCAGCGTGCCGGAACGCGACACGATGCCGACATTGCCTTCCTTATGTATGTGCGCCGGCATGATGCCGATCTTGCATTTGCCCGGCGAGATGATGCCCGGGCAGTTGGGCCCGATGAGCCGCGAGTTCTTCGTCTTCAGGAACTCCCAGGTCTTCACCATGTCCATCGCGGGAATGCCTTCGGTGATGCAGACGATGAGCGGAAGCCCGGCGTCGGCGGCTTCCATGATGGCGTCAGCCGCGCCCGGCGGAGGAACGAAGATGACGGTTGCGTTGGCGCCGGTCTTCTCCACCGCTTCGCTGACGGTGTTGAAGATGGGCCAGCCTTCGTGCGTGGTGCCGCCCTTGCCGGGAGTCACGCCGCCGACGACCTGCGTGCCGTACGCCGCTGAATTCTTGGCGTGGAAGGTGCCTTCGCGCCCGGTCAGTCCCTGCACTAGAAGTCGTGTTGATTTATCGACCAGGATGCTCATTTGCCCCCCTTGGCGGCGGCGACAACTTTCTCGGCCGCGTCTTTCATGGTCTGTGCCACGATGAAGTTCAAGCCGCTGTCTTTCAGAATCTGGCGGCCCTGCTCGACGTTGGTACCTTCCAGCCGCAGCACGATCGGCAACTGGATATTCGTCTTGCGCGCCGCGCTCACCACGCCGTTGGCCAGCGTATCGACGCGCAGAATGCCGCCGAAGATGTTGATCAGCACGGCCTTCACGTTCTTGTCGGCCAGCAGGATCTCGAACGCGTGCGTGACCTGCTCTTCGTTGGCGCCGCCGCCCACGTCGAGGAAGTTGGCAGGCATGCCGCCGGCGTACTGGATGATGTCCATGGTGGCCATGGCCAGGCCGGCGCCGTTGACCATGCAGCCCACGCTGCCGTCGAGCTTGATGTAGTTCAGCGCGTACTTGCTGGCTTCCACTTCAAGCGGATCTTCTTCGGTGACGTCGCGCAGGTCTTTGATGTCGGGATGCCGATAGAGCGCGTTGTCGTCGAAGTTCATCTTGGCGTCGAGCGCGAACAGCCGCCCGTCGGTCGTGGTGATGAAGGGATTGATCTCGACCAGCGACGCGTCGGTGTCTTCCGCCGCGCGCGCCAGCGCCATCATGAACTTCACAGCGCCACTCACGTACTTGGGCTCAAGACCCAGCTTGAAAGCAATGTTGCGTGCCTGGTAGGGCTGCAAACCGAAGCCGGGGACGATGTGCTCTTTGATGATCGCGTTGGGATCTTTGGCTGCGACTTCTTCGATCTCCATGCCGCCGGCGGCCGATGCCATGAAGACGTTGCGCCCGTTCTGGCGATCGAGCACGATGCCGAGATAGAGCTCGCGCGCGATAGGCAGCGTCTCTTCGATCAGCAGGCGCTGAACCTTCTTGCCTTCGGGGCCGGTCTGGTGCGTGACCAGCTGCATGCCCAGAATGTTGCCGGCGATTTCAGCAGCGTCTTCGACGGACTTGGCGATCTTCACGCCGCCGCCTTTGCCGCGGCCGCCGGCATGAATTTGTGCTTTGACTACGACTCCGGTGGCGCCATCGTCAAACAGAGACTGGGCCGCAACGTCGCGCCTGTTCGACGCTCTCGACCATCTGTCCGCGAGGGACCGCCACTCCGTACTTCGACAGTATGGCTTTTCCCTGGTACTCGTGAATTTTCATGATGAATGATTGCGGGCGGGAATGGAAAGCTCCGCCGCGGTGGCCGGAACGGCCGCTTATCTCCTTGCAAGATGGATAACGGATGAGACTAGCTAGTGTAATTGAGGGGGAGAGGGGGGAGCAATGAGCGAGAGGATTTCAGAGGTAGGCCGATTCGCGGCCATAAACCTTTTTGGTTGCGCGTTACCCCGGGGCTTGCGCCGCGGGCTAAAAAGCCAGTCGCCGCTGTGCGGCGCGGTTGATCGCAGGGTGCCATCAGTTCGGCATGCGCGGACGTTTCGGCATGCGCCATAGCTTCGAGATGCGCAACCAGGTCGGGATGCCAGATGCAATATTGCGCGTTACCCCGGGCTAAAAAGCCAGTCGCCGCTGTGCGGCGTACGCGGCTAGCGATGCCTGAAGTAGCAGAGCATCAAAGATCTGGAAGAGCTGCTGACTATGGAGTTGAAGGACTTGGCAGTTATTCGGAAAGACCTGTGGTTTGATCCGGGGCTAAACCTTTCGAAAATGCGGTGGATGAACGAGGGCCTGAAAGCGGCACTCCCTAATAAAGCGTGCACTCCCTGGCTATCTACTGCGCGCTGCCCGATGGTTTTGGTGCGGCGGCCTGGACGGTAGCGGCTGCCGGTTTGTTGCGCAACATCAGCATCATGCCCGACGGTAATTTCAGATGGTCTTTCTTCGAGACCAGGAAGACTCTTCCGTTCTGGTCTTTCATGAGCAGCAGGTCGTTTACCCCGTGATAGCTCAATTGCATTCCGTCATTCCGTTCAATCGTCGCATCCCGCGGAGGGCGCCCCAGTGATTTTGCCGGGTCGCTACCCGGATCGGTCTGTATACGTGTGCCGCGGCGCCTGCGCTCGATGTCAGGCGCGTCGATTGCTCCCTGAAACGTATTGTCGTTCTGTCCTGGCACTTGGGCCTTGATGGTGATCTGGGCGGCGACGAAGGCGTGCAAAGGAATGCTGTGTTCTTTCCATTCGGCACGTTGAACCACCAGCAGCACCCAGGAAGGCTTCTCGTTCTGCCGGGAAGCTGCACCCACAATCCTGCCGTGCAACTTCGCGTTCTCCGGCATGACGACGCCTTTTTCAATAAGCACCGGCTCCAGAGTTTTCATCTCCACGACGTCGCCTGCCTTGCACTTCTTCGTATCGATGGTTTTGGAGAGCCGGGCTGGGATGCTGAGATTCTCAGGAACCTGCGCAGGCGGAGCTACGGCGGAGGGTTCTTCAGCACAGAGCGTGATGGCAGAGAAGAGAACAAATAAGAGCAGCCGCATGGCCCACCCCTTCTAGCCGCTCGCACAGGGACTGCCACATACGGTAGTACCAGCGATGATTAAGCTCAAGGGAAAAATGGGATTGCCATTTTGATTTATCGGACCGACCCTGTCGTGCCTACGGCACTCTGGGCAACCTGACGCTTACCCCGTCCTGAAGGACGGGGCTGCCACCTTTCGCGGCCTGCGGCCGCTTGGGTCCTGCTGCTGCTCGGGCATGCGGCCGCTGGGGCGATCGACGTTACGCCGTGTCGTGGGTCGCGCCTGTCCTTACTTAAAGGAGAACTGCCGCTTGCGTGCCAATTGCACGGCGACGTTCCACACGAATGCCGGATTGTTTTTGATATATCGCGGCCACAGCCGGCGTGGTTCTTTGCGTAGGCGGTCGAGCCACTGCAACCCCCAGCTTTTGATCCAGTCCGGTGAGTCGGTCGCCAGCCCGGCATGAATGTCGAAGGCTGCGCCCACGCCGGCCATCAATGCGACGTCCAGCTTGCCAACATGCTGGGCCATGAAGCGCTCCTGCTTGGGCGTGCTGAGTCCAACCCAGAGAATGTCGGGCTTGCTTGCGGCAATCTGCTGGCGCAGTTCGCACTCTTGCGTTTCCGACAGCGTGTGAAACGGCGGCGTGACCGTGCCCACAATTTTGATTCCCTGAAACCGTCGTTCTAGTCGTTCACGCAGCAGATCAGCGACACCCGGCTTACCACCGTAGAGAAAGTGCCGGTAACCGCGACCCACGGACCAGTGGCAGAGTTCCGTCATGTAGTCAGGGCCATAGACCCGGGTCATGTCGCGATGTCCCTGGGCATGTCCCAGCCACACCGTGGGCATACCGTCGGGCAGGCAGAGCGTCGCCTGGTTCAGAATGCGGCGCAGTTCGGGATCGCGCTGCGCCTCCATGACCCCGTGTACCCCGGTGAGACAAACGTAGCCGCGGGCTCCGCTCTGCAGCAGGCAGCCGGAGAGTGTGACCGCCTCCTGCAGAGTCGTCGCGCAGACATTCACTCCGAGCACGTTGGCGTGCGGCAGCCCGGCAAAACTAATCGGCTGCATAGGCCAGCACCGGAGCGGTTCGCCCTGACTTGCGCAACTCACGCTCGATCCACAGGTAGGTCACCTTCAGGCCGTCACGCAGGCGGATCTGCGGCTCCCATCCCAGCACCTCGCGCAGCCGTGAGTTATCGCTGTTGCGTCCGCGAACTCCCTGCGGCTTGGTGAGGTCGTGATATTTCACCAGCCGCTTGCCGGCAATCTCCGATACCAGGTCGACCAGGCCGTCTACGCTGATGAGCTCATCGGTACCCAGGTTAAGCGGTTCGCGATACTGGCTCGCCATCAGGCGCAGCAAGCCCTCGAGGCAATCGTCGATGTACATAAAGCTGCGGGTCTGCTGACCGTCTCCCCAGACTTCGATGTCGCCCCCATCGGGAGTGAGCGCCACTTTGCGCGAAATCGCCGCGGGAGCTTTCTCCTTGCCGCCTTCATAGGTGCCGAGCGGGCCGTACACATTGTGGAAGCGAACGATACGCGTCTCCATGCGAAAGTCGTGGAAGTAGTAACGGCACAGTTGTTCGCTGAAGAGCTTTTCCCATCCATAACCTGCCTCGGGATCGGCAGGGTAGGCATCTTCCTCTCGCAGCGGAGTGACGTTAGCGTCGTGCTGCCGGTATCCGGCATAGACGCACGCCGACGACGAGTATAGATAACGGCGCACGCTATTGATTCGCGCCGCCTCGAGCATGTGCGCATTGATGAGGATGTTGTTACGCGCGATATCGGCGAGGCTGGCGGTGATGTAGCCGATGCCTCCCATATCGGCGGCCAGGCCGTAGACGTAATCGATGCCGCGGGTGGCCTGAAGACAATTGGCCCACTGCCGCAGATCGAGCAACTCGAAGTCGTCGGCGTGCGTGGGCTCGAACTCCGGCTCTTTGAGATCGGCGCCGCGCACCCAATAGCCTTCGAGCTTGAGCCGCTTCACCAGGTTGTGGCCGATGAACCCTCCGGCCCCGGTAACTAGAACGCGAGTTTGTGATTTCATGAGTTCCTCAGGGTGGTATGTATGCAGAAGTCGATTAGAGAAGCGTGGTATGAAGGCGAATCAGTCAGCGTCAAAGCGTGCGCCAGCGATATCGGGCATGAGAGCGACGGCGCGTGTGGCCATCGCGAGATCCGTGGCTGCCGATGGATTCACGCTGCGTGTCGCAAAGCCGGGATTGGGCATACAGACCGGCTCGCGAGATTGCAGTGCGGCGCGGTAGATGGCACTCAGCATCCGGTAGTTGCTTTCGGGCGAATAGTGCTCGAGGCAACGATAGCGGGCGGCCCGGCCCATCTCGCGAGTTTCCAGCGGGCGCGACCACGCCTTGCGAATTGTGGCCGTCATCTGCTCAGGGTCGTCAACATCGACGTGGAATCCGGTGCGCCGATCCGACACCAATTCGTGCAGAGCGCCCATACGAGGAACGATGGCCGGCACTCCGCAAGCCATCGCCTCCAGCACCGACAGCCCGAAGGTCTCGTAGCAGCGGCTGGGAGCAATTAGAAAACGCGCGTCTCGAATGCGGCGCAGGGTTTCGCCATGCGGCAGTTGTCCGGCGAAGCTGACGTTGGCCATGCCCGTCATTTTGACCAGCTCTCTGGCGGCGGCTTCCAGCGGACCCGAGCCTACGATCACAAGCGGGACGCTCGCGAGTTTGCGCCAGACCTCGAGCAGCTGAAGAATGCCCTTCTCTTCGCTGAGCCGTCCGACGAAGACGGCGTACTTTCCTAATCCACTCTGTTGCGGAAGGGCCTGGGGCGCGAAGTGCGGCTTGACGAGAATTCCGTTCGCAGCGAGACCGTGTTGAATCAGCGTGGTGCGACAGAATTCGCTGGGCGCGATATAGGCGGCTATCTTTCTCTGCCAGGTACCGAGGGCGTGATGAGTAGCGAGCATGAGCGCGACCACGCCGGTCTGGGCCCTTGAGTCGTGGTAGCAACCGCGCATGGCCGCCTTCAGCAGGCTGCCATGACAATCGTGGCAAACCGCGCCTTTGCGAAAGAAGCTTCCGCCGGGGCAGACCGTGCGGTAATTGTGGACGGCCTGCACTACGGGCACGCCCTCCTGGGCGCACGCGTAATACACCGCCGGGCTCAGCAGCGGCAACAGGTTGTGGCAGTGGGCAATCGCCGGCCGCTCCTGGCGGATGAGCCGTCGCAACTCGGAATAGCATTCGGAGTCCCAGGTTGTGGTGAAGGGAAGCGCCACCCTTCGCCGGTTGCTGAATTGCGCAATCTCGCGATTGTGTCGCGCATATTGCAGTACCCGATGGCCGTTGCCGCGCAGCAGATCGATCTCGGCCTTGACCACCGAGTCTTCTCCCCCGGGCTCGAGATAACGATTGTGAATTACCAGGACGGCAGGTTTTGCCATTGCTCCAGCTCAGGTGTTTTCATCCAGCGGGTATCAAAGCCGGTCTTCTGTCGAATGCGTATCTCGCGAGCGATGTTGCCGCTCAGCATCTTGCGCGCGAGTCGACGGCCTCGCGCCCAGTAGCGCCGGGTTTCCAGAAGCCACGGCGGCTGCTCGCCTCCAAAGGCAGCCCGTTGCACCATGCGCCGCTCCACTGCCCGGCGTTCTACATTGCGCAGGCTGACGTTGTCGTGGTGCCAGCGGAAGGCGGCGATGAACTGCGGAACATAACGGAAGCTGCATCCCAGGCGCGCCAGGCGAGCGAAAAACTCGAAGTCCATCGCGACCCGGTAGTTGCAGTCGAGCAGCAGTCCGCGCTCAATCAGCGGGCGGCGGAAGAAGGTAGACGTCGAAGGAATGTAGCAACCGAAGTTGAGCAGCACTTGCGGGTCGAAATCGTGCTCGACTTTCGAGCGCACGACGCGGCCGGCAGGATCAACAAAGAGACAGTCACCGTAAAGCACGTCGGCGTCGGGATGCTCTTCGGCGGCGCGGGCAATTGCCGCAAGACCGCCCGGCAGGTAGTAGTCGTCGGCGTTGAGCCAGCCGACAAGGTCTCCGGTGGCCATCAGAAAGCCCTTGTTGATGGCGTCGGACTGGCCGCCATCGCGCTCGGAGATCCAGCGCAGATGCGAATGGCGCTGAAGGATCGCCAGCGTGCCGTCGGTCGAGGCGGCATCGACGACAATGTGCTCGGCCGTGACGGCGCTCTGCCGCTTTACGCTGAGTAGGGCGTCTTCCAGGTAAGCTGCCCCGTTATAGCTCGGGGTGATAACGGAGATAGTTGGTAGTGGCATAAAGGTTCACAAACGAAAGCGACAGCCATCAGAAAGGCGATGAGATTAGTGGATTGAACGGCCGAGTAGGGCCAGGGGGTGAATGCCAGTGACACCATGAACTGCGCCGCAAGGTAAGCGAGTGCCGCGGCGACGATGGCGCGGTGGGCGGGTGCGGCACGTTTCGCCCGCGCTCGCAGGTAGTGAAACAGTGACAGGTGATACGCGAGGTACAGCACGAGTCCCAGCAGCCCGTACTTCAGCCAGACGTGCAGGGGCGCGTTGTGGACCATCACCGACTCTTCCTTCCAGTCGCGGATGTACTGGGTGGGATAGGAGCGTCCGAGTCCGATTCCCATCACCGGCGCGGCGCGGACCTGGGCCCATGCGTCGAGTACGTCGCCAACGTGGTCGGCATTGTCTTCGCTGTAGGGAGCGTCATCGCGGGTGAAATCCATGCTCGACAGACGCTGAGTGAAAGAAGTGCCCAGCGTCAGCAGCGTGACCAGTGCTATGCAGAGCGGAAGGGACACGATGCGAAGGCGTTGTCCGCGCGTGATGAGGGCGAGCAGCGCGATGCCAATGACGAGTTCAGCCCAGTAAGTACGGCGAAAGCACAAGCCCACCATCAGCATGGCGGCGGCACTGAGCAGCAGCCACAGCCATGGTTGCCGTTCCCGTGATGGGCTGACGGAACACGCGATTCCGAGAATCGCCGTGAAGACGAGGGCAGAAATGGTTGGCCCATCGAACAGGGGAATGGAGACGCCGAGCAGGCTGCCCCCTTGTCCCCGCATGTAGGCGATAAACAGGGTGGCTATGCGGAGGGCTGCCACAACTCCGAAGATTGTGATCGCGGCACGAGCGTCGGAAGCCGTGCGAATCCAGGAGCGGTAGATCACATAGAAGCCCACACCGAGAGCGAGGGCGCGCCAATCGAAGAAAAAGTTCTGTCCGCCGTGATCAAGGCCGTAGACGATGCTGACGGCAACTGCAACTGCGAATCCCGCCAGCAGCATGGTGAGGCGGCGAGGGAATACTGCGGCGCGTTGTCGCGAACAACCGAGCGCGAAGCCGTGAACCAGCGCCAGTGACAGCACGAGGATGTCGATGACTCGTAAGCCGCCGGCCACTGGGTTATACAGAATGCTTTTGCCGGCGGCGGTGCCAGTCTGGGCGTACTCCGGCACGAAGATGAGTAGCAACAATGAGCTGAGCAGAAGGGCGCGGGCGACGCGTATGGCAGCGCGACCTGGCAGTTCCGCGACGCAGTCGCGAATGGTGGCAGGCCGCACGGGCGTGAGGAGAGCGCTCATGCCGGCAGCAAATCCACAACCTCGGCGGCCACTCTACAGTTCGCGCCGTAGATCGCGTGTACTACCCGGCCGAACTCGAAGTCCCATGCGCGTCGCCGGGCCTGGAGGCTCAGCCTTTCTCGCAGCCCGGGGTTCTGTGCCAACTCAACCAGGCGCTCAGCCATTTCGTTGGCGATTGCTTCGGCGGATTGATTCGCGGCACCAATTACCCGCCCGCAACGATGGTTGACGATGCCGGCAGGTCCACCGCGATCGGTGCAAACCACTGGTAGCCCGCGGGCGAGTGCCTCAAGCACAGCCATTCCGCCGGAGTCGCGAAGGCTGGAAAACAGGAACACGTCATAGTCATGCAGCTTGTTCAGCAGCTCTTCGTGCGGCAGCCAAGGCCGCCACGAGATCATGCTCCCGATCCCAAGCTGAGCGGCTAGACACTGAAGCCCCCGTCGTGCGGGCCCATCGCCGATGATCGTGAAGTGCGTGTACATCCCCTGCTGCTTCAGACGATGCATTGCAAGTAGGGCGATGTTCAGGCCTTTCCATTCCAGGAGCCGACCGGCATAGACGCAGCGCAGATTGTGGCGATGATCCATCGGGCGGCGCCCGCTGAGTGCAAGCTGTTCGCGGGTAATGCCGATGGCCAGCTGGACTTCACACTTGTGGTGATATTGCCTGGGCACGAGCTGGAGCGAATCGTTCGACGTGACATAAATCCTCTCCGCCTGGCGAAACGCGGCGCGCATGAGGAGATCGAAGCGGGTCAGCCAGTTGGCACAATCCCGTGCGAACTCAAAGAGCCGTGCCCCTGCTGTCATCCCGCGACGAAGGGCGCGGGGAACACATTCGCCTCCGGAGACCGGCCCGAAGTAGAAGGGAATCCCCAGCCATCCCATAAAGCTGGGGGCTCGCAAGCTGACGAAGGTGACATGGTGAACCAGATCAAATGCTCGCGAGCGGTGCAGACGCCGAGCGCGACCAAACGCCAGCCACTGCCACAGGAAGTAGTACAGGTAGATCCCGCCAGAATGCTGCTTCCATCGGCGGGACCAGCGGGGAAGGTCGCAGTATTCGAAGTGCAGGCGCTCTGCATCCGGCAATGGCATGGCGGCTTCGATAGAACTTTGATTGGCTTCGCGGGTGATGACCCAGACTTCGTGGCCAACGGCGGCTAACTCGGTGGCCCACATCCAGCCGACGGCCGGTTCGGAACCTTTACCGGGCTCGCACGCGTATGCAGAAAGCAAAATGCGGGACATTAGAAGGTGGCAGTATTCGCGATCGCATTGAGCTCGACTGCTTGCAGCTCGGCGAGGGGCAGGCTGAATCTGCGCATGGTTCGCCGGGACAGGTAAGACAGAACAGAGTCGATGGCGCAGTCGAGATTGGCCGATGGCGATTGCCCGGGCTGGCAATCGATCTGCAAACCGTGCAGCGGGTGCAACGGCTTCAGGTGGCCGGGTGAGACCACCAAGGTGGATTCAATCACGGCCCGCCGGACCTTCAACGCACTCCACGAATCCAGGACGCAGGAGCGACGGAAAGCCGGCGCAAGCGCTTTGGTCAGAGCGCAAGCCAATCGCGTTCGCTGTTCTGCGCTCCCGTTGGTTAGCTGCAACGTGAGGCCGGTCGGACGCGCGACGCGCCTTAGTACGCGAGCACCGTTGCCAGCCAACGACGCCATTCGGCGGAAGATGCTCTCCTGGCGGGGCAAGCGGTTCACCTCATAGCGCAAGCCAGGGATCAGTTGAGCGAACGTGAAGCGGTCATCCCGCTGAAGAGCTCGCTCGATCTGTGCTGCCGTTATCCGTTGCCAGCAGGACAGTGCATCGCGGGGCCGCAAGCTTGCCTGGTGAAGCGCGACCAGCTTGCTCCATTGCTTTTGCGTCAGCGTCTGTTTCAGCACCTGTTTCGTCAGGTAGTACTTGAAGTCGACATCCGGTGCCGGACGGAAACCTCCATCGGCTGCGCGCCAACGATCGCGGAGCAGTTCTTCCGAGGACATCCAGAGCCGGCCCTGGCGGCGATAGTCGGTCGTACAGTCGGGATGAATGTATGCAACCGTCTCGCCCTGCTGCGCGGCTATCGCGAAGTAGGTTGCGGTCGTTTCATGTTCGATCGCCTGCACCAACCGCGCTCCGACGGCGGCAGCGGCTGAGGCAAGTATCCGGGGAACAGCGCGGTAATCACAGGGGCGGATCGCGAAGTCCATGTCGCCATCGCTGAACTCGGGATTGTGGCCCGCTCCGCCCAGAAGGCAATACGGAACGTTCGAATCGTTCAGCGCTTGTACTACGGCGTGCCGCAACTGGTGACGCAGCATGCCCTGACAGCTGGTTACGCGAAGCGGCTGGCGAGAGATTTGCGACGGCTGCTCGACCGCAGGGGACCGCGTCTCGCAAGCGTCATTGGTAAACGTCGTCACGGACGGCCCGCTATGGCGTCGCGCAGGGTTGCGAGCAGGAACGCGGCGTACCTCTGTTCGGGTCTGGCCATCTCGCGGACGAGACTTCGCAGCAGGTACGCCAGTTCGAGCTTCCAATGGAGTGCGCTGCTCAATGCCACCGCATAGCGAAAGCGCAAATCCTGCCACGCCGGCCGTGGCCGCTTGCCGAACAGGCAGCGGGTCATGTGAACGAAGTGATAAGCATCGTGCAGCGGCAGTCCACGAGGTTGCGACTCTTCCCAATCCACCAGGGTGGCCGAACCGTTTTGCAGCTTGATGTTCCAGGGCGCGAAATCGCCGTGAATCCGGACCGCAGGCAACTGGCTCGGGTCGTCCATTTCGTCGAGGGCCCGTGCCGCCAGCGCCGCATCAGCCGGGTCAAGAGCAAGCTGGCTTACGTCGTGCTTCAGCGAAGCCAATGCCCGGCGCAAGCTGGTACACGCTCCACGAAGCTCCAGCGCTTGCAGCAGAAGCGCCACCTCGCGAGTGAACTTCAACCCCGCGCGCGACCCGTGTACCACCGTCTGGGATGCGATGCCGGTTGCCTTATCGAAAGCCACCAGTCGCGGCGCGGCGGAAAATCCGGCGTGCTGCAACTCAAGCAGCGTGAGCGCCTCGCGTTCAATGGACAGTTTTGCCAACTCGGTCAGAGGGACCTTGACCACCAGCTCGCAGCTATGCGAAGCCGTGTCGATGAGGTGGACAACCAGCTTGCGCTTCTCACCGGGACTCCCCACGTACACCAGCGGCTCCGGCGGGGAAACATGACACCAGCCGAGCGACTTCCAATCGAGATCGGCAATGGGTTCAAGGTATGGCTGAGCCTTGGTCCGCAAGAAGGGAGCGGCACCGCAGCGTACTGCCACTTTCATGGCCAACCACGCGAGCCGGGAGGTTGCGCGATAAGGCCGCCACCCAAGCAGGGAGTCGCCACGCCAGCGATGCCCGGCGGGAACCAGCCAACGCGGATTCGCAGGTCGTCCAAGGGCGAAGTAGGTTTGTGGCTCTTGTCGCATCACGACTCGGACCCGCATTGAAAAGCTTGGAAATTCTTCACTGGATTAATCCTTGTTTTCATCAACTTAGCCTAGAAATGCTTGTAAATTCTTCATTCTAAAAGTACTTACATGTAAATTCCTGACCGCGAAGGACTTACAGACCGCAGAATTGGCCACCAGCTGACTCTGCGGTTCCTCGCTGTCGTGGCGCGACCTGGGAGTGAAGGTCGGATGTGACCAGGTTGGGCTCACTGAGAACGTCGGAACGGGCAGCCGGGTACTCGCGAACCTTTCCCATGATTTCGACCACTACCTCCGACACCGGGAGAGCGGCATTCACCACCATGGATTCCGGCAGACTTCCGATACCGTTCGCGTATTCGTGGCGCTGGCGTTCTGACTCGGCGAGACTGACCTCGGCCTTGCGGCGCTGCAGCTCCCCGGCGGGGACATCCAGCACAAACTGCAAGTCGGGTCGCGGTGCCATGCGTCCGAGCAGCGAAGCGAAGCCGATGCTGCGCGGGTGCAGGCGATAGCGTCTCGGGTCGATCGTGTAATCGAGGAAGTAGCGATCGAAGATCACCAGGCTGCCGGCCTTAGTCGAGGGGACTGTTACCCGCCAATGGCTCAGCCAGGCGTGGGCCAGCATGTACAGCAATTTGAGGCAGCTGAGGGCCAGTCCCCGGGACGGTTCGGCGTGGGGCGAGGTGACGGGCGCACTCGTCGGCGAGCAAGCCTGGCCGAGCTGAATCCGCAGATGATGCAGCTCGATGCTGGTAAACCCGGCCGCAAGTTCCGCGGCGAGCCGATGGGCCACGGCAGATTTTCCCGCGCCATCGGGACCGTAGAGGGCGATCCACAGTCCGCGGCGGTTCAGCGCCGGGGGGCCGGTAGCGATGGTAAAAGAGTTTCGCATTAGCGCAACGATGTGCATGGCTATCAATACCTGCCGTAGATAACTACGCCGACCGCCATCTGAAGGATGGAATTCAATCCGCGGTTCGCCCAGTCTTTGACGGCGTTCAGCGGCACATAGACAATGTCGCCGTCATGCAGCGTGGGATCGGCGGCCTGGTTCGCGAGGATCTTGCCGAAGTCGAGCGGTTCCTGTTGTGGGCCGGTTGCGGTTTGGCGGATAAGGCTGCCGCGGGAGTTCGCCGTCCGATTCATGCCCTGCGCCAGCGCCACACCTTGCAGCACAGTGATGGGCGCACGGTCGTCGAGAATGAATCCCCCCGGCTTGCCGACATCGCCGAGAACATAGACGATTCCCGCCTTGGCGACAACGATGCGGTCTCCGGGAAGCAGTACGAAGTCGGAATCTGGAGAGTTTTGCGGTGGAGCATCAAGCTCGACGGTCGACGTAGTGGTCGAATTTTTGTGGGTCAGCGTGGCGGTGTGCGATGCGCTCTGCGTAAGCCCGCCGGCTGCGGCGATGGCTTCGTTGACGCCCTGCCGGCCCCAGATGGGATAGCTGCCGGGGTTTCGCACCTCGCCCAGTACGGTAACGGTTTGGCTGGCGCTTTCCAGAACATTGAGCGTTACATGAGGATTGCGCAGCACCTTGGCATCACGCATACGAGCTTCGATCGCCAGCGCGGCTTCGGTTGAAGTCAGTCCGGCGACCCATAGAGTTCCTCCGACCATCAGTTCGATGTGGCCATTGTTATCGACTCTGGTTTTCTGCGACAGTTCGGGCGTGTCAAAGACGGTGATCTCAAGCAGGTCCCCGGAAGTGATTTGGCTCATGGGAACCGCCGACTTCTGTTGCGCAAAGCAACCAGCCGCCAACAGCACAATGAGCAGGACGACGCCCGGGGCCCGGTTACAGCGCGCGATTTCGGCCATAGTATGCTTCTGCACTTCTTAATCCATTGGAAGGAAACCCAAACTGGTGAGCTGTTGTGACGGCATTGAGCAGAATGCCGCTTACGTTCGCATGTGCTCGTTGCAGGGCATCGCGGGTGCGACGGATCGCACGGCCCGTGGTCATTCCGCTGCGTACGACAAGGATGGCCGTATCGGCACACGCGGAGAGCACGAGCGCGTCGCTGACCAGCGTCACCGGAGGCGTGTCCATGACCACGTAGTCGTAGCTGCTGCGCCATTGCGCGATCAGTAGCCTGAGCGACTTTGAATCCAGAGCCGAAGCGCTACCGTTAAGGCAGTCGCCGACCGTCAGCACCGATAGCCCGGGCTGTTGCGCAATCTCCCACCCCAAAATTGCGGCGCTGTCACCACCGAACGCATTTCGCAATCCCGGGCTTTGCTCCAAGCCGAAAAATTTGTGGAGTGACGGCTGTCGCAGGTCGGCATCGACCAGCAGGACCTTGGTCCCATGCTGGGCAAGCGCAATAGCGCAATTGATTGCGGAAGTAGTCTTGCCCTCAAGCGGCGAAGCACTGACAAACGCGATCACGCGAGGAGATACGGTCGATGCAAGCAGCAAACTGTGACAGGCAGAGCGATACGACTCCGCCGCCATTGGTGCGGGATCGTGGAACATGAGTGCGCGGTCCCAGTTGCCACGAACCCGGTGGGAATGCCCGAGACGCATTGCCCAGAAGCCGCGGCTTTCATCCCGCAAACGGGGAATGGCCCCCAACACCGGTAATCCGGCGGCCTGCTCAGCTTCTTCTGGAGTGCGAACCGAATCGTCAACCGATTCAAGAACGATCGAACCGGCCGCGCCACACAGCAGCCCTGCGCCCAGCCCTATCAACATTGCCATGGAGGGTTTAGGTTCGGAGGGCTCCGAGGGAGCTTGTGCCGGATCGATAACTTCAATATTTGCCGAAGCTAGACCCGCGGCGATTCCGGCCTGCTTCAGTTTGAGTTGCAGAGTTTCGTAAAGCTGCTGAGTCGATTCGACTTCACGTTTCAGAATCGCGTGCTGTGCGGCGTCTTCGTTTAAACGGTACGCCTTCTGCTTCTGCGCCTCGAAGCTGGTGCGCAGCATCTGCTCGGAGCTCAGGGCGGCTTCATAATCGTTGCGATAACGTTGCTTTGAGCTGTTTCAGCTCATGATCGACGGCAGCATCCGCGCTGGTCATCTGATCGGCAATTTCTGCCAGCTTGGGATATCCGATGCCGAATTTCGAGCTGAGCTGGGCGTATTGCGCACGAAGCGAGGCCTGCTGCGTGCGTAATACTTGCAACGTGGAGTCGGGCACAGAGGTGGCGAGCAGCTCCGGATCGCCGGAAGCTGCGATACGATAGCGCGCCTCCTTCACGATGCGTTCCGCCTCTTGATCGGTCAACTGCTCGTCCAGGTGCTTTAGCTTTCCGAAAACGATGTTGTCGGTGTCGTCTTGGCCCAGCAATCCGCTGGTCCGCTCCAGCGATGTCAGTTGTTCCTGAGAGTTGCGTGCCTTGGTCTTCAAGTCCTCAAGCTGCTTGGACAGCCAATCCGAAACCTGGCTTGCCGACTCGTAACTGGTGCGCAGGCTGCGCTCGCGAAATTTCTGGACGATGACATTGACCGCGGCGGCCGCGACTTGAGGATCCTTAGCGCGAAAAGTAATAACGACAATGTCGGTCTTGGGGACAAGTTCGACGCTGAGGCTCTTCTGAAACCTCTGCTCGAGATGATCGCGCACATCGTGCGGCCAATCCTTCGAATCGCTGCCTGACAGCTGTCGCCAGTGACCAGCGAAAGCCGCATCCTGAGCCAGCCCGAGATAATCCATCACTTCAAGCGCGAGGGTGTTACTTTGCAGGACTTTGACCGCCGCTTGTAGCCTCACGCCGGATTCATTCGGAGTGAGCGCAATGGTTTCGCGTTCGTCCAGGCCGAGACGGTTGGTGCTGGCAGGAGTTACCTCAATCTGTGCAGCCGATTCATAGCGCGGAGCGCGCAGCATTACATAAAGCAAGCGCCAGCAGGAGCCCCAACAACGAGCAGCCGCAAATCACGCGGGGCGCGACGGCGAAGCACCTGAAGCATCTCCGGCAGCAATCGCTCATCGGGCGCCGGTGCATCTCGGTAAGCGGGCACGATTTGGTCCGTCGTGTAGTCGCGCTCGACAGGCTGAATCACCCCTAAATACCCCGCGCTGCGAACACCACGCTATGCAGCAGCACCGCAAGGTCCATGAAGAAGTTTCCATTCCGTATGTAATAGAGGTCGTACTCAAGATTTTCGTGGATGAGGCATTGGCGATCTCCGCTTAGCTGCCACAGTCCGGTGAGACCGGGCTTCACGGCCAGCCGTTTCATCTGGGACGGGGTGTAGCCGTCAACGATGAAGGGCATCTCCGGCCGAGGCCCGACCAGCGACATCTCCCCGCGCAACACGTTCCAGAGTTGCGGCACCTCGTCAAAACAAGTTCGGCGCAGGAAACGCCCGACGCGGGTAATACGGTTGTCGAAGCCGGTCTGGGGAGAGAACTCATAGGCCGGACAATCGACGAACATGGAGCGGAACTTGTAGAGATAGAAGAGGCGGCCGTGGTGTCCTACGCGCAACTGCTGGAACAGGGCCGGCCCGGGAGAGGTCAGGCGTATCAGCAAGGCGGCGAAGGCACAGGGCAGAGCGAGCAGGAGCAGGCCAAGACTCGCCAGCACAATGTCGGCGGCACGCTTTACCAGTTCGGCAAACCGGCTGTGCTGCTCTGAGGCCAGGCTGGCCAGCATCATGCCGTCGATTTCGGAATACTCCAGCCAATAGCCGGGTTCAAAGTAGTCGCGCGAAGCGATGTAGGTGCTTACGCCCACGGCGGCCGCCCGCGCCATGATGTCCATGGTCTCGGCATTGTCCAGAGCAGGGTCGGCGATGATCAGGATGGAGGCCTGCATGTTGCGCAGCAGGAGCACGGAGAGCGGGCCTGCCAGGACCAGGGCCGACTTCCCCTGGCGGTAGGCACTCGCACGAATCTGGGTGCCGTTCATGGCCGCCTCTTCGTCAACAATGGCGACGGGATCGAGACCGAGTTTGGGGGAGCGCAGCAATGCAGAATAAATGTTCTTGGCCAGCGGACCGGCTCCCAGGATGACGGCGTTGCGCTTGCCGCAGCCAGCGCTTCGCAGCATGCGGATGGCGATCCGCAATGCCGACTTCTCCACCGCCAGGGCAAGCGGCACAGTCAGGAAACAAACCAACACCGGCAGCATAGGCAACGACGGAGCAGCCAGCAGGAGAGCGGGTAAGGCAATTACGAGACATTCCGCGCCGACGCGCAGCAGGCGCTCGGTTTCGCGCACCGCCAACAGGCTCAGGTAAGGCCGGTATTCGCCGTGCTTCTCCAGCAGCAATACCACCATCAGCGCAAACAAGGCGGCGGTTTCCGCCACCGCGGCGGACGACACGTTGGCCACATACGCGCGATGACGCAGGCGATAGCACTCGATGGGAAGCAGCACACCGCAAAGCACTGCCAGCCAATCGAGCAGGCGTTCGCCGACCGCTATGAACGATTCGAAGCGGCGGGGAGCGTTGAGTACGAAACCGCCCCGCTGCCTTTCGGAGGCTGCTGCCGGGAAAGGAACTACAATTCCCACGTCGCCACCTGGGGGAGTTGATGGATTATCATTTTAGAAATCAATGTACTTTGCAATCGTAGGAGCAACGGTTAACCCAGCGGTTCAACGTCGGCACCGTAGAGATCGATGGAGACCGACTTCATAATCTGCTCGACCGTAATCACCAGCCGGGTGGAGTTTTTCTTCTCCACCAGAACGCCTTCCCATCCGCTGAATGGTCCGTGTTTCACCCGCACCCGCTGCCCGACGCGGAGGTAAGGGTGGGGCTCGATGGCCGAAGGATTAGCGGTGCATAAACGCAGCTTTTCAAGATCAAGGTCGGAGAGCGGAACCGGACTGCCGCCGCGACAGACGATGCTCACTACTCCCGCGGTTTGCAACACCCGGTGATGCTCGCCCTTGAGCACGTGCACGAACACATAACTGGGAAAGAGCGGTGCGTCGGCGCGATGAATGCGATCGCTCCAGCGGCTGAGACGGCGGTAGGTCGGCAGCAACGCGTCCATCCCTTTCTGCTGGAATTGACTCACCACCACGGATTCGTGGCGTGACCTGGTGTACGCTGCCAGCCAGTAGTCGGCCTGCTGCTTTGAATTCGTCATGTCGTGTGGTTGCGGGGAAGCCGCAGAAGGCTCCGCCATTGCCAGTCCCATTGCTCTGGTTTCCCGAAAGTTGAATGTAGGTGTTTCTGTCCTGCGAGGTTGGCACTTTAGCGCTGAATCGCTGGTTCTAAAGTGACAGGAATAACGTTAATGATTGGCACGTTGCGTGCCACACTGGAGGCGGCAAATCGTAGTAGCAATTCCCCGGAAATCTGCAGGTTTCGCTCTCCGACCCAGGGGCGATGTCCAGAATGTGGACAGAATTCTGTCTAAAAGCTGGACTGCAGCAGCGAAAGAGGGTCCGCGGCTCGAACGCCGCCGCGAATCAATCGCCATCCCTCCCACCAATTCTGCGGCAGAATTATGGTACAAAGGTCGGCATGAAATCGTTCAGCCCTGTCCGACCGATCGCTGTTTGCGTGTTCCTGGTAGCCCTTTCATCGCTGAGCCAGGCTCAAGCCAAAAAGACTGTCGTGG
This sequence comes from uncultured Acidobacteriaceae bacterium, assembly GCA_963771535.1. Classification (GTDB taxonomy): domain Bacteria; phylum Acidobacteriota; class Terriglobia; order Terriglobales; family Acidobacteriaceae; genus CAVVDY01. Next base: position 244,449 of record CAVYTK010000004.1, read on the forward strand.
AAATGAAAGACGCCAAAGGCGACAGTGTGGGCCACGCCACCATCCAGGCGAAGAAGACTGGAGTTGAGTTGAAACTCGACTTGAAGAACCTGCCTGCCGGCGAGCACGCGATTCATATTCACCAGATCGCCAAGTGCGATGCGCCGGACTTCAAGTCGGCCGGCCCGCATTTCAATCCTACGGGCAAGAAGCACGGCTTGCAGAATCCTGAGGGCCATCACGCCGGCGACATGATGAACTTCACCGTGAAGCCGAACGGCACCGCCAAGACGACGATCAAGAATGACGCGGTCACGCTGGGCGATGGTTCGCAGACCAACTCGCTGTTTGCCAACGGTGGCACCGCTCTGGTGATTCACGCCAAGCCCGACGACATGAAGAGCGATCCGGCGGGGAATGCAGGGGAGCGCATTGCTTGCGGGGTGATAGCGAAGTGAAGATCCTGTGAACCCAGGTTAGCCCAACAGAAGGGCGAACCTGGGGCACCGGGACATCGTCTGAAGGAAAGCTACGCTTTTGCTACGCCCGCCTTATCCTGCAGCAACTGCCGCAGCACGTACTGCAAAATCCCGCCGTGCTTGTAGTACAGCACTTCCTGCGGAGTATCGATACGCACCGTGGCATGAAGCTCTACCACTGAGCCGTCGGCTTTCTTTGCTCTGACCTTCACCGTCTTACCGGGAGCAAAGTTTTCCAGCACATGGGTGAGTCCCACAATGTCGTAGGTCTCTTCGCCGCTGAGCCCGCTCGTTTCGGCGTTTTCGTCATCCAAGAATTGCAGCGGCAGAATGCCCATGCCCACCAGGTTCGAGCGATGGATGCGTTCAAAGCTCTCGGCCAGCACCGCGCGCACGCCCAGCAGGCGCGGCCCCTTGGCGGCCCAGTCACGCGACGAGCCTGAGCCGTATTCCTTGCCCGCCAGAATCACCAGCGGAGTGCCGGCGGCGCGGTATTTCTCCGACGCCTCGAAGATAAACATCTCTTCGCCGGCGGGAAGATAGCGGGTGTACGCTCCCTCGCGTTCCGGCGTGAGCTTATTGCGCAGACGCACGTTGGCAAAGGTGCCGCGCATCATGACTTCGTGATTGCCGCGACGCGATCCATAGGAGTTGAAGTCCGCCGGCTTCACGCCATGCTCGATCAGGTATTTGCCAGCGGGGCTGTTGGCCTTGATCGAGCCCGCAGGCGAGATGTGGTCGGTGGTGACGCTGTTGCCCAGGTAGCAGAGCACGCGCGCTCCGCTGATGTCGCCGACGGGCGTTGGCGACTTCGGCATGTTCTCGAAGTAGGGCGGATTCTGCACGTAGGTCGAATCGGCGTCCCAGGCGAATGTCTCACCCTGTGGGACATTCAATCCCCGCCAACGCTCGTCGCCCTTGAAGACGTCGCTGTAAGCGCCGCGGAAGAGGTCACCGGTGACGAACTTCTCCAGCACTTCGCTTACTTCCTGCTCGGTTGGCCAGATATCTTTCAGGTAAACCGGTTTGCCATTGCCTCTGCCGAGCGGTTCCTTGTACAGGTCGATGTCCATGCGTCCGGCGAGTGCATACGCGACCACCAACGGCGGAGACATCAGGTAGTTGGCGCGCACCTCGGAGTTAATGCGGCCTTCGAAGTTGCGATTGCCACTCAGCACCGAAGCGACAACGAGGTCCTTCTCGGTGACTTCGTTCGACACTTCCTGCGGCAGCGGACCCGAGTTGCCGATGCAGGTGGTGCAGCCGTAGCCGACCACGTTGAACTTCAGCTTCTCGAGAAAGGGCATCAGGCCGGAGCGCGTGAGGTACTCAGTCACGACCAGTGAGCCGGGCGCCAGCGAGGTCTTCACGTAGGCGGGAACGGTGAGGCCCTTCTCGACAGCCTTCTTGGCCAGCAGGCCGGCGCCGATCAGCACTGAGGGATTGGAGGTGTTGGTGCAACTGGTGATGGCGGCGATGACGACGCTGCCGTGATCGAGTCCGCCATTGAGCTGGACGTGCTCTGCAACGCTGTCCTGCTGCGAATCCATGCCGGCGGCGCGTCCGCCTTCGGCTTCCCAGCGCGAGGCCTGCTTGGGAGGAATCTGCTGGCCGGGCTTCAGCAGGCTGGGCAGCGCCTGCTCGAACGACTCCGCGGCTTTCGAAAGCGGCACGCGATCTTGCGGACGCTTTGGGCCCGGCAATGCTGGGCTCGATGGTTGCAAGGTCGAGGTCGAGCACGTGGGTGTATTCGGCTTCGGGAGTGCTCTCGGTGTGGAAGAGTCCCTGCTCCTTGTAATAGGCCTCGACCAGCGTGACCAGCTCTTCGGGGCGGCCGCTGAGGCGCAAGTACTTCAGCGTCTCATGATCGACGGGGAAGATGCCGCAAGTCGCTCCATACTCGGGAGCCATGTTGGCGATGGTGGCGCGATCGGCGAGCGGCAGGTTGTGCAGTCCGGGGCCAAAGTACTCGACGAACTTGCCGACAACGCCGTGCTTGCGGAGCATCTCGGTGACAGTGAGCACCAGATCGGTAGCGGTCGAACCAGCCTTCAGGCTGTTGCGCAAGCGCACGCCGATGACCTGCGGGATGAGCATCGATACCGGCTGGCCGAGCATGGCGGCTTCGGCTTCGATTCCGCCCACGCCCCAGCCGAGCACGCCAAGTCCGTTGATCATCGTGGTATGCGAATCGGTTCCGACCAGCGTGTCGGGATAGGCGAGCGGCTTGCCGGTTTCGCCGTTGGCTCCGACGAAGACCACGCGCGCGAGGTACTCGAGGTTGATTTGGTGCACGATGCCGGTGTCGGGCGGCACGATGGCGAAGTTCTTGAAGGCTGTCTGTCCCCAGCGCAGGAAGGCGTAACGCTCCTTGTTGCGATGGAACTCCAGGTCGGCGTTGAGTTGCAAGGCCTGCGAGGTACCAAACTCGTCGACCTGCACCGAGTGATCGATAACCAGCTCGGCCGGTTGCAGCGGATTGATCAGCGTTGGGTCTCCGCCAAGCGCCTTCATCGCGTCGCGCATGGCGGCGAGATCGACCACGGCAGGCACGCCGGTGAAATCCTGCAGCAGAACGCGGCTGGGCATGAAGGCGATCTCCTGCACCGGGGTGCTCTTGCTGTTCCACGAGGCCAGGGCGCGGATGTCATCGGCCTTCACTGCTTTGCCATCTTCGCGGCGCAGCAGGTTTTCCAGCAGGATGCGAAGGGAGAATGGAAGGTGTGCGACAGAGCATCCGTGCTGCTCGAGAGCGTTGAGACGATAAATTTCAAATTCGCGATTGCCGGCGCGGAGGGTGGAACGGCTGCCGAAACTGTTCATGTATGAGTCCTTCTTTCTACGAATGAAGTCAAGGTCGGGCGCGGCGGTACTTTGGTGGGCACCTTCTATCTTAGAACTTCTGCGTGGCAGATGTCAGCCGGGCAATGCAGGGAAGGTGGGGACCTCCTCAGACCCGAAAAGCGCGATTCACCACCGAGAACACGCAGTACACAGAGGAATCTATATAGAAAGACGAATTTATATAGAAATCGGAGTGGGCGCAGCCACAGCGGCGCGCCGGCGAGTTCGGGCACTAAGTCTTTCGACCCCGCTGATCAAAGTGCTTTGCAGCGCCGCGGATTTCTCTTACTCTCATGAATGCAGCGAGCCCCGCTCGCAATGACACTTGCGCCCGCGATCCAGGAGTTGAATGACCAACAATTACGCACTGAATTTGGCGGGAATCGCCGCCGTCGCGCTTTGCTCGTTGCTGAGCATGGGGCAGCAGGTGGACGTCTCGGTGAACAAAGGCGACGTGGTTCTAACTATTCCGGCGCTGAAGCCGTACCAGTTGATCGGGCGGGAGATGCTGCCGATGCTGACCGTCGAGTGCACGGTGAAAGGGAAGAAGACGGCGCACCTGGTGAAGTTCTCACCCGGAGGTACGCTGGGACAGGAGAATCTCGACGCTCCCGCCGTTGGAGCCCACGTTACTCTTGAGACCACCATAAATGGCACCAAACAAGCGACGGTTTGGACTCAATTCGGCGATGCCATCAGCTTTATCTATTTCGCTGCTACCGACGCCGAGCGCACCGTCTTTATGCATTCGATGCTAAGCTCTCCAACGTTTTCAGTCGAGTTCAAGCCATTCCTCACCGGCATTCCCACGACCGCGGTCTTCGACATCACAAAGCTCCACGAGGAAGCTATTAAGCACCCAGAGTGCGGGATGCAGTAACTCCGCCATTCACTTCAAGTCGTACAGCCACAGACAATGATCGATGACGCCTTCCGGCTGCTCGGGCCAGAGCCAGTGAAAGGCATCACTGTCGGACAGGTTCTGCCCCGAAAGCAGCGTAGGGCTGGCCACAACTAACCCTGTCACCTGCCTGTGTGGTGCGAGCGGCGTGGCCTTGACCCCGTAGAGCGCAGGGTCGATCGAGCCAAAGTAGGCCAGGTGCATCGGTTCGTGCGGATGCTGCTGCTGGTAAGTGCGCAGCGAGATCAGTCCCTGCCCCCAATCAAGATTGCTGTCGGTCAGCAGGCGCCAGCTATTCTGCGGACGAACCAAGACGTTGAAATAGGAAAGGTAGTCGGGAGCGTAGCGCAGCGCGTCGGCGGCGTTCAGGCACAAGGCAGCCAAGATGAGGGCTTTGGCGGCGGATGATGTACTTGGGTGCCCCATCCTTCCCCGCCTTTGGGAAGGGTGGGATCGCCAAACTCCTCCTGCCAGCAGCAGCGCAAAAGGATACAGCGGAAGAATGTGACGCTCACCGATGTTGTACTTCGCGTTGAGCGCCAGCAGAAGAAACACCAGCGGGAAGAGCATCATCAGCAACAAGTCGCGCCCAGCTGGATTGTCTCGCCAGACTCGAGCTGCCAGGCTCAGCAAAAGCAGCACGAGCAGGATGGTCGGCCACTTCAGGGCAATAGCAACCGGGTAGTACGCCAGAATCCCGCCGTGCGGATAGATCTTTCCCAGGAACCACGCGGGGCGCCCGTGATGGTTGTTGCGGGCAACTTCGCGCAGGCCTTCGACGAACTCTCCTGCGGGAACGATGGTGCTCAGGTGAAGCTTGCTCGCCGTCGGCCATTCCCGCAGCGCGCGGTTAGGAAACGTGGCACTTACGGTGCCTCCGCCGACAGCGAGGTGCGAGACGTGAAAGAAATATCCTGCCCAGAGCACCAGCACGGCGATCACAAAAGCGCCTACCGTGGGCCTCCAATTGAGTCGTCGTGTGAACAGGCGATTGCGATCGCGGCTGACCACCAGCATCAGCAGCAACGCCAGCAGTACCAGCGGAGGCGCATAGAACTTCGACAGCAGCAGGCCGCCAAGCGCCAGTCCCATCAGGATTGTTTGCGCGCGGGTGGGGCGCGCGCGCCAGCGAACCAACTGCACGGCGACCAGGAAGATGAAGAGTGTTCCGATTCCGTCGGTCGTCGCCACCGAAAAGTGCGCAATCAGCGATGGGGTGAAGGCAAACAGCGCCAGCGCGACGTTAGCTGCGCCCTCGGAGAAGATTCGCCGCGTAACAAACCAGAGGACGACGCCGAGTGCGAGTCCCAGCAGCGTGTTCATCGGCCGCGTATGCCAGGCCAGCCACTCAGGGCCCGGACTCAGGCGAGTTACAAGGAAGTCGCGATCGGTGAACTGCACATCAACGTCGAGCGGGGTTGTGGCAATCGGCAGCGTCAGCCACAGACGGCCGAGCGGAGGATGGTCGTTCCAGCGCTCAAACTTGCCCAAGCGCCATGCTTCTGAGCCGGCAATGATGTGCGCCGGCTCATCGTAGGTCAGCGACTGCGTCTTGATGAACCAGAGCGACTGAATCGCGAAGAGGCCGAGGAGAACGAACGGGATCAGGCGCGTCAGCGGCGAGTTGGAGGATTCGGCTATGTCAGACAAGATAGCAGCAGAGCGCCGCTAATCGAAATGGTGACAGGTGAACAAAGTGCGGGTCCCTTCGGCTGCGCTCAGGGCAGGCTCTTCGACTGCGCTCTCCGTCTGCGGGCGATCGCTCCGAGGCCAACGGCTAACACCCAAGAGCCAAAAGCCGCTTTTCTCACCCGACATCGATGGCGCCGCGCTCGCTCAACATGCGTTCCATCGCCATGGCCACGCCAAAGCCGAAGAAGATCAGCATGACCAGCGTGTCATCACCGAGCGAAGACTCCACCAGTGAGGTGAGCAGGAAGGCGACGAAACCGGTAAAGATGCCGCAGGCCACGGACCAGCCGAAGCGGGTCCGCTGGCGTATCCGAGGCAACAGGCGCAACAGGTAGAAGAGGTAAGCGATGGCGAACCACAGCCATGCTGCCAGGGTGAGAAAGCCTCGTTCGGCGGCAAGTTGGATGATGTCCGAGTGAAAATTCCAGAACTCGTGGAACTTCGCGAAGCCCTCGAGGTGCCACTCCGGCCAACGGTTCTGCGCCGAGTCCATACCGACGCCAAACAACGGGTGCTGCATCGCCAGACGCGCTCCGTCCTGCCACATCAGGAGCCGATACTGGGTTCCGGGATCGCGCAGGTCAACCCACTTGAGCCCGCGGGTGTGCTGAATCCATAACACCGCCCCAGCTGCGAGAATCAGCAAGGCCGAGACGAGCCACAGGCGGGTTCGCCGCGGCGACATGAGAAACAACGCCAGCATGCATCCCACCAGCAAGCCGGTCAACGCCGATCGGGTCTGGGTGGCGAATACGGTGCCGGTGATGGCGACAAACATGATCGCGAACAGGACCTGTCTCCCACGCTTACCCGCAGGAGCGCCGAGCATCAGGGCCCACGCCAGGCATCCGATAGGAGCGAACACTTCAGCCAGCTTTCCGTAGTGGCCGAGCGTACCGGCGGCGCGCAATGGTGTGGCTTTCGCCAGCATGACGAGGGCCGACAGCCGGCGGCTATCGGAGAAATCTCCGGCAGGGGCGAACGTCTCTTTCCTGCGGACCGGCGATCCACGCAGGAAGCGCACGCGAACGGTAGATTCCGCGGGCACACCTGCAACCGCATGCACGACGTCGTCCGCCGAGTGCACCGAGTGGCCGTTGATGTTGACCAGCACGTCCTCAGGGCGAAGTCCGGCCTCGTACAGCGGAGTTCCCGGGCCGACATAGGCAATGCGCAAGCCGGTGCCGCGTCCATACTGCCAAGCCGTGAATCCGCCGACAGCGGTCGCTGAAAGCAGCAGCAGCATTACCAGAATGCGCACTTGCGACAGCCGCGTGAGGTTCTGCGCAAACAGGGTGGCGATCAGCGCCGTCCAGCAGACCAGCTTCATGTGGGGCCAGCTGAGATACGGTTCGTACGACACCACGCACGAGATAGCGCTCAGCACGATGTAGGCCAGCAGCGGCAAGCAGAGGGGCTGCGGGTGAAGGCGCTTGCGGTCCGCGAAGAGCGAGACAATCCAGATACTGAAGGCTGCTATCCACGCGTAGCGTGCGCCTTTAATGGACCACGGCAGCAGGATGGTGAACAGGCCGAAGAAAAAGAAAATCGCGGCACGAAGAAAATTGGTTGAGGGGCCGGCAAACGTTTGAGGCGTCGGTGAAGCTTGGGTTTGTAGCGGCATCGAGACTGAAGAGATTGTATCGTGCGATTGTGGGGCGTTTTTGCTGGGAAACAATTGCAGGTCCTTCGACTTGTCGCTACGCTCCTCGCTCAGGATGACACCACTGACGAGCGCCAAGCCAACAGCCGAAAGCCAAGAGCCGAAAAGAGTCGAAAGCCGACAGCGGCCTTCTTCATTGGCGCAACAGTAATCCCTTCAATACAGCTTGCTGCTTCACGATTAGCGACTCAATGCCGTTGCGGGCCAGCGCCATCATCTTGTTGAACTGCGCGTCGTCGAAGGGACGCTTCTCCGCCGTGGCCTGCACCTCGATGATGCGCTTGCTGCCAGTAACCACCAGGTTCATGTCGACATCGGCGCGCGAGTCTTCTTCGTAAGCGAGGTCTAGCATGACCTCGCCGTCGACGATGCCGACGCTGGTAGCGGCAACATAATCGCGTATCGGAGCCACGCTGATCGTTCCTGATTCCATCATGCGCAGCATGGCCAGTCCCATGGCGACGAAGGCTCCGGTGATCGACGCCGTACGGGTACCGCCGTCGGCCTGGATAACGTCGCAGTCCAGGAACAGCGTATGCTCGCCCAACTTGTCCATCTCGGTGACGGCGCGCAGTGAGCGGCCGATGAGGCGCTGGATCTCTTGCGTGCGCCCGCTGGGATGCCCTTTGACCACCTCGCGCGGAGTGCGGGTCAGCGTCGCTCGCGGCAGCATCGAGTACTCGGCCGTGACCCATCCCTTGCCGCTGTTGCGCAGGAACTGGGGAACCGTGTCCTCTAATGTGGCAGTACAGATCACGCGTGTGTTGCCCAGCTCGATGAGACAGGAACCTTCAGCGGTAGAGATGAAGTCGGGCACGATGTTGACCGGCCGCATCTGGTCGGGCGAGCGATTGTCGGAGCGATAGACCATAAGCCGCGATTGTAACTGCTATAGGCGCGGGCGGTTCATGTCAGCCCGGTTGCGGAGTAACTTCGCCATGCTGCTTGACAGCGCGGCGCAATGAGAACATGCTTGCGCAACCCCACGGGCATCATCATGGGCTGAACGCTCCCCACGCCAGCTCAATCCTTTATCTCGGAGAGTGCGAATGAAGAACCGCAGCTGTTTCGTGATGCTCGTTTGCGTACTGCTGATGGTTGTATCAGCGGGAGCGCAGAACCCTAACTACAACAACGGTCCGGTATGGCGGGTTACCTATGTGCACATCAATCCCGGACAGTCCGATGCCTTCTGGAAAGACATACATGACAACCTGAAGCCGGTTTGGGACGCACAGAAGCAGGCCGGGCTGATCACCGACTACAAGCTCTACACCAATCCCGTGACCGACAATGCAGATGACTGGAGCATAGCCATCGCGACGCTATATCCCGACTGGGCTGCGATCGACGCAATCGACAACAAAGCGGCCACTATCTCTGCCCAGCACTACGGCTCACGTGATGCCATGATGGCGGCGGCGAAGAAGCGTGCCGAGTACGCCCATGTCGTGGCCAGCAAACTTGCCCGCGAAGTGATGCCGAAGTAGCCTGGATTTTCACCACGGAGGCACGGAGTACACAGAGGGAAACGAGATCAAATCCTCTCCGTGTTCTGTGTCTCCGTGGTGCAGCTCTTACTTCCGTGCTTTGCCCAGGACCTCGCCTTGAAAAGTTCGCTCATCCACACGATGCAGGCGCTTGATCATCGCGGGCGTCAGCAGCTTGTAGTGCTGCACTTCGAACAGGTACACAGGGATAAACCAGATCGGCTCCTCGGTGGTCATCCACTCGCGGTCGTCAAAGCGCGCGAGGTTTACCGGACGCGAAAAGGTTCGCATGGTGCGTTCACGCCGCATGTTGAAGTAGGTGTTGAAGTAGCTCATCGCCAGCTCGCGTAGCGATCGATAGACCGGTTCACGGTAGCGGCATCCGGTGTAGTTCGACTTGGCCAGCGCTCCCCAGTGGTTCTTTACTTTGAAGATGGCGAGCACGTGATCGGTATCGTGCTCGGCCTCGAAGTCGAGGATCAGCGGAGGATGCCCGAGCGCACGCAGGGCGGCGGCAGCGAACAGCGCGCCTTCGAGGCAATGTGCGGTGCCCTCGCGCAGCACGCGACGCGGCGACCACGCCGTGTCTTCGAGGTGGTACGGCAACTCGTCGAGATACCGCTGGATCCCGTGAGGCTCTTTGAAACTACGCAGTTTGCGCAGCTCTGCCGGAGTGAATCCCCAACTGTCGCTATTCATAATGGAAAGCAAAGTCTACAGCAAGCTCAAATCGTTGCGGACTTCCGGCATCTGCGGCTTAGGTCTGAATTGGTCGACCGATGTGCTCTCGATGTGCGCTCAGCCAGAGGTCCTGCAGTTCGCTAACACTTCGCGCTGACAACTCCCGCCGTTGCTCCTGCCTCTCAGCAAGTGTGCGGCTGCTAGCGTAGTTTGCGGCCGCAATTAAGGGCCATGGAAGACACGAACCCCGGGTTGCAGTGCTTCTTCTGCCTGACACCGGGAGTGGCGATGTCCCAAGTAGTCAAGATCATCTTGGCGGCCACGTTTGTTGCCTGCCTTCACCGAGCCAGTTTTGCCCAGCTAACTGTTGCTCCGACTCCGCTGAGCATCAGCGACCATCTTCCCACGGTGCAGACACCCGCATATGCGACCTTTGGGACGCCACAATGCGACAGCAACGGCACCATTTATATGCGGCATGAAAGCGCCGACAATAGCTCATGGGACTTGGCGAAAATTGCTTCCGATGGCAGCGCCGAGCAGACGGCACTGGCTCCAGTTCCCGGCTTCAGCGACATGCATACTTTTGCCATGGCCACCTCAGACGGCGGCGCAGTGCACGAGATCGTGCGCGCCTGGGGCGATAACGACAATGCCAATGGTCCTTCGATCTACTATCTGCAATTCGAGCCGGACGGCACCTTCCGTTCCCGTGAGGCGTTCGCCCATGAGTTCATTCCTGCCATGCTGCTGCCACTTCCCAGCGGTGACTTCTTCGCAGCCGGCGTGCAAGTAAAAAAGCAGCCGGGGATCGAGGACACGGAAGAGGTTCCGGTCGCAGGCATTTTCGATTCCGACGCTCGCCTCAGGAACAAGCTGCAAAGCGCATCGCCGAAGACGAGAGGCCTGGCGGCTGCAAATTCCGACGGCGACTCCGAAACCGAGGAAGCTTTGCAGCAAGGGGGATTGGCGCAACTGGGCGACGATGGCGACATTTATGTATTGCTGTCGTCGAGCACCACGCGGGTAAGAGTTTATAGCCAGTCGGGCGAGTTCCGGCGCGAGCTGAAGTTGCAGCAGCCCTTCCAGGAAGGCCTGGCGACCGGACTATGGATCTCCAGCGGACGGGTGTTAGTGACCTACGAGGGTGAAGCCGATAATCCGCGAGACGCGATCACCTACATCCTGTATGACGCGCGCACCGGAGAGCTCATACGCGCTTATCGCCCGCAATACACCGGAACGGTGGCCTGCTTCCAGGACGGCCAGAGCCTCACCGTGCTGGTGAACCAGAAATATTCAGGCACGCTGGCGATCGGCACGACGCAGTTACAGTAGACTCACGCCCGCGCGGAATGCGTTTTGCTTTTCTTGTGGTGCTTAGCGGGCCGCAGTATCCCCTTCACCCGCCGCTCGGCCGCCGCTGGACTCTCGGGATAATCCGGGTCGAACATGGCAATCACGCTGATGGCGCGGGTGGAATACTTGCGCGCCCACTGGCTGTGGATCAGGCTCTCCTGTACCTGCTCCCAGTATTCGCGATCGGAAGAGGCTCCCACAGTGTAGGATGCGTTCTCCAGGTACGATCCCTGGTTGATGAGAGCCAGGAACTGGGTGAATTCTTCGAGATTGATCCCCATCTGATACACCAGCTGCGCTAATGCCATCTGCTGTGAGCCGCTCAATTGATCGAAGCTTCGGCAGTATGCCCGCGCATTGTGGATGGCCTGCACCTCGGCGATCCGCAGCAGATTTAAGGCCTCTTCGTCGGTTACCTGTTCCGGCAGCTGATGAATTTTCTTGCGGTACTTTCGCGTGCCCCAGGCTTCCAGGTTCGATTGGTATTCGGTGAGGATGGCTTGCAGCCGGTCGGGATCAAATCCCGCTGCCTGCCACAGCTGCTCAGACGAAGGCTCGAGGAACTGATACGGGTTGAGCGGATCGCTTTGCGGATGCGCCCGTGCAGGCAAGCTGAGGGTGAAGCCGGCTCCGATCAAAGGATCGCTGGTCTTCGGGTCGGGATAAGCCGCCAAGACCCATCCCTCGTGCTTCTTGTCGCGCAGTACCTCGGTCAGGCGGGTGAACGAGAATTTGATGTCGGAGTTGCTGAGTTGGAAAAACGGTTCCAGCCCCGCAGGAACTCCCGTCGCAGGCAACGGAAGCAGACCCTCGCCATTTTGCGGCAGCCGCTTAATGTGGCGAACGGAGCCTGTGGTCTCCGTCCGTGCTGACAAGATGGGAGCGGCAGGCGGGACCGACTGTGCCTTGGCGGCCGACTGGGCGATTGCGCAGGCGAGCAGAAGCGCAAACGCTTGACTGCACGACAACGCTTTAAAGCTGCGGCCACCCATCTTCACGCAAACAGAGTAGCGCAATTCTCCTAGCAAATGAATAGCTTTTCGCATTCCTCAAAGCCCGTTGGCGAAAGAGGAAACCGTCTCCACTTCGGGCCCGGAATGGCAGCCTGGCATAGGGGTCCTTCGACTCGTCGCTACGCTCCTCGCTCAGGATGACACCTGATACCTGGCACCTGATACCCCAGCTTCGGTTGACCCTTTTTCTCACCCACCCCTACAATCGAGTTTCTTTCGTCGCGTCTGAAAGGCTTCATGGCAATCGAGCTATTCAACACCCTCTCGGGGAAGGTCGAGGAGTTCCGTCCTCTTGAAGACAACCTGGTCCGCATGTACGCCTGCGGTCCCACGGTGTATGACTACGGACATATCGGCAACTTTCGCACCTTCATCGTGGTCGACACTCTGCGGCGTTTCCTGAAGCAGAGCGGCTACCAGTTGAAGCACGTCATGAACATCACCGACGTGGATGACAAGATCATTCGCAACGCGGCGCGCGACGGCGTCACCGTGCAGGAGTACACGGCGAAGTACAAGAAGGCGTTCGTCGAAGATGCCGATTCGCTGAACATTCAGCATCCCGAACTGCTGGTGAATGCAACCGACCACATTCAGGAGATGGCGCATTTCATCGCCGTGCTCCGCGACAAGGGCTATGCCTACGAGACCGAAGATGGCTCGTACTACTTCCGCATCGCCAAGTTTCCCGAGTACGGCAAGCTGTCGAAAAAGGATTTCACCGGCATGGAAGACGGTGCGCGCGTCGATGTAGATGAATATGAGAAAGACAATGCGCGCGACTTTGCACTGTGGAAGGCTCCCAAGCCGGGCGAGGCCCAGTGGGAGACCGAGATTGGGCCCGGGCGTCCGGGCTGGCACATCGAGTGCTCGCAGATGTCGATGAAGTACCTGGGCGACAGCTTCGATATCCATGCCGGCGGCGAGGACCTCATCTTTCCGCATCACGAAAACGAAATCGCGCAATCGGAGGCGAAGACCGGAAAGCCCTTCGCGCATTTCTGGGTACACTCGCGCTTCCTGCTGGTGGAGGGCGAGAAGATGTCGAAGAAGCTCGGCAACTTCTATACCGTGCGCGACCTGGTGCTGATGGGGCACAAGCCGTCGTCGATCCGCTTCCTGCTGATGTCTGTTCCGTATCGCAAGCAGCTCAATTTCACCTTCGACGGACTTACCCAGGCAGCGAACTCGGTTGAGCGGTTGCGCAACTTTAAGCTGCGGCTGGAAACTGCGTCTTGGCCCGAAGGCTCGAACCCGGTGATAGGCGCCATGGCTGCCAAGGCATCGGAGGAAATGACCGCGGCGCTGGCCGACGACCTGAACACCGCGCGGGCGTTGGGTACGGTGTTCGATCTGGTGCGCGATGTGAATGCCGCGGCCGATGCGGGCGAAGTCCGCAAGCACGACGCTGTGCAGGTGCTGAATGCGCTCGTCCAGTTCGAAGAAATCTTTGCGGTGCTCAAGGACGACGATGCGGCTAAGGTCAGGGCCATCGTGGAGTGGGCGCAAACGGAAGGCTTGGCAGACAAAATCAGTCCTGTCGCCGCCGAGATGGCGAAAGCGGCGGCGCTGTCGGATGAGGAAGTGGAGCACCTGGTGGCTGAGCACTCGCAAGCGCGCAAGGAGCGCAACTTCTCGCGCTCCGATGAAATTCGCAATCAGCTCGCGGAGAATGGCGTCATCCTGGAAAACACCAAGGACGGCGTGCGCTGGAAGCGCAAGTAACTTTCTCGGAAACTGAGCGGACCGAAGTGAACACATGCGCATCCTGAGCGTGGGCGAGATTCTGTGGGACGTCATCGGCCAGACCGAGCATCTGGGCGGCGCCCCGTTGAACTTCGCAGCCCACGCGCAAAAGCTTGGGCACGAGGTCTTCCCGCTCAGTGCAGTCGGTGATGATGAGCGCGGCCGTCGTGCGCTGGAGTTGATTCGCCGGCGCGGCATCTCCACGGAATTCATTCGCGTTCTGCCGGGCAGGCCGACTGGCACGGCCGAAGTCGAACTCGACCTCGACGGTAAGCCCACATTCCGCATCGTCCGTCCCGCGGCTTACGATTTCCTCCAGCTGTCCAGCGCGGACCTGGCACGCATCGCCAAGCTCGATCCGCAGTGGATTTACTTCGGCACGCTGTTCCACACTTCGGCTGACGCGCTCGCGGCGACACTCAAGCTGTTGCAGGCGGCCCCTTCCGCGCGGCGTTTCTATGACATCAATCTTCGCGACGACAATTGGAACCTCACTGCCGTCGAGCAGCTTTCGTCACATTCGACCGTGGTCAAGCTCAACGACTGGGAAGCCGAATGTCTCGACGCAACCTTTGATGTGGGGCAAGAGGATGAGTCCATCGAAAGCTTTGCGCGTCGCTGGGCCGACCGCTTCGGACCTGAGATGGTTTGTGTCACGCGCGGCGAACTGGGCTGCGCAATCCTGAAGAGCGGCCAGTTTACCCAAGTGCCGGGCTTTCGCGTAAACATCGTGGACACCGTGGGTGCGGGCGACGCCTTCGCCGCCGGCATCGTGCATGGCCTGAGCCAGGGATGGGAGGTGCAGCAGATTGGCCGCTTCGCCAATGCCGTGGGCGCCTTGGTGGCCAGTCGGCCAGGCGCGATTCCCGACTGGAACATTGACGAGGTTTGGGCGAAGCTGAGATAAGAAGGCGTTCATTCGTTTGCTGTCAGCCGTGCTCGTGGCCGAACCCGCTTGGACTTCACTGAGTGTTGACTTTATCCGGCGTGTGCTTCGGGATAAACTTGTGGGGGAGATTCCAAGCGGATACATGAGTTCCCATACGTCACTGCTGCGCGCATCCTTGCTGCTGTTGTCGATCGCGACCGTCAACCCGTTTGCGAGCGCACAGTCAACGCCCACAACCTCTGCTCGCAACGGCTCCGCCAACCGCCAGCACTTCCGCGACTGCGACCGCCGCTGCGCCCGCTGCGGTGCAGGTGACCGCGCACGGCGATCAGCTTGACGTCAAGGTCCCCGACCAGGCGCCGTTGAGCACGGTGATGTCTTCCGTTTGCCAGCAGCAGAAGCTTAAGTGCACTGGCACCGAGACGCTGACCACCTATCGCGGGCCGGCCATGTCGGTGCAAGGCACGTTGCGGCAGGTTATCGCCAAGCTGGTGGAAGGCACCGACGTGAACTATGAGTTTTCGCGTACGGCCGAAGGGGGCGCAACAGCAATCGCGTTTCTCGGACACGCGCCCAAGGGAACGGCTCCGGTTCCAACCGCTGAGCAGCCGGCTGCGCCATCGCCCGTACAGGCGCTGCACTCGCGTCCGTTTCCGGGAAAGGTTCCTCCCGAGAAGGGTCCGCCCGCTCCGCAACAGTAGCTGACGCAGCTTTTCGCGCACAGTCACACCGCGCTGCCGAAGCTGTTGCGAAACTGACTGTAGAGCGGGACGGGCACAGCACTTGCCCGGTCTGTACCCAATTCCAGCCCAGCGCGGAAGCGCTGGGTTAGGCGCAAGGTCAAAGCGGCGAGTCCGCTTCAGCGGACGACAGCGGCTTGTAACAACACGATGCTCCAACGCGCTCTATCCTCTCTGCCGAGGGTTCCCGCTCTGCAAAATCCCGCAAAAGGTGTTTTCATAGCTGTCATGCGCAAGGAATCGGACAGCCACGGCGAAATCGAAGTTCCCGAGGAACGGCTCTGGGGAGCGCAAACGCAGCGCTCGCTGAAGTACTTCAGCATCGGCACTGAACTCATGCCGCGCGAGATGATTACCGCTTACGCCGTGCTGAAGAAGGCGTCCGCGATCGCCAATCATCAGCTCCATCAACTTACCGACGAGAAGTACAAGCTGATCACGCAGGTCTGCGACGAACTGCTGGCCGGACAGCACCAGGACCAGTTTCCGCTGCACGTGTGGATGACCGGCAGCGGCACGCAATTCAACATGAACGTGAACGAGGTCATCTCCAACCGCTGCTGCCAAATTATGGGCACGCCGCTGGGTTCGAAACGGCCAGTGCATCCCAACGATCACGTGAACATGTCGCAGTCGTCGAACGACACCTTTCCCGCGGCCATGTACATCGCCGCCGCTGTTGGTGTGAAGCAGAGATTAATTCCAGCGGTGCAAGCTCTGCACGATGCCATCGCGAACAAGGCCGAAGAGTGGAAAGACATCATCAAGATCGGGCGAACTCACATGCAGGACGCCACGCCGCTCACGCTTGGCCAGGAGTGGTCCGGCTACGCAGCGATGCTGGCTGACGACTTGCAGCGGCTCGAGGCAGCGCTGCCGCATGTCTATGAGCTGGCGCTGGGCGGGACGGCGGTTGGCACTGGCATCAATGCTCCCGTGGGATTCGCCGAAGCCGCTGCGGCCGAGATCGCGAAGATCACGGGACTGCCGTTTGTCAGTGCGCCCAATAAGTTCGCCGTGCAAGGCGCGCATGATGCGCTGGTGCAGCTCTCCGGAACGCTTAGAACGCTGGCGGTTTCGCTGTACAAGATTGCCAACGACATTCGGCTGCTTTCCTCGGGGCCGCGCGCCGGCTTCGCCGAGCTGGAGATTCCGGCCAATGAACCCGGATCGTCGATCATGCCGGGCAAGGTGAATCCCACGCAGGTCGAGGCACTGACCATGATCGCCGTGCAGGTGATGGCCAACGATGTCGCCGTCGGCTTTGGCGGTGCGGGCGGATACCTGGAGATGAATGTCTACAAGCCGCTGATGATCCACAATCTTACTCAGTCAATTACTTTATTGACTGATGGATCAAACAACTTCCGGGAGCATATGGTGGAAGGCACCAAGCCGAACCGTAAGAAAATCGCCGAATACGTCGAGCGCTCGTTGATGCTGGTCACGGCCCTGTCGCCAGTCATTGGATATGACAAGGCCGCACACCTGGCGCATTACGCGATGGAGCACGACCTCACCTTGAAAGAAGCTGCGCTCCAGCTCAAGTACGTAACGGAAGAAGAATTCGACCGCGTGGTCGACCCGGCAAAAATGCTCGGCCCGACGGCCGCGAAACCGAACGGCTAGCCACTTACTCTGCTTACTGCGGCGGAGCTTGCGGAGGCGCGCCGTTGCCCGCTCCCATTGCTCCGCGTGCGTGCCGGCTCATCATCTGCTGATACTTGGTCTGCTGCTCCGAGTTGAGGATCGGCGTGATCTGGCTGGCCGTGGTCTTGTGTATCTCCTGCATCTTGCTCATGCGGTCCTGCTGTGAGAGCGACGTATCCGAACGCAGCGACTGCATCTGCTGCGATTCGTTTTCCAGGATTGGCTTGATTTGCGCCTGCTGATCGCTGCTGAGGTTCAGTTGCTGCGTCATCATTTGCAGGCGCTGATCGGCCGACATCGGCTGATGCTGGCCGCCGCCCTGCATGCCGCCAGCCTGTGCGCCGCCGGTTTGCATTCCCATTTGGGCGTAAGCCGTAACGCCGCCCAGCACGACTGCCAGGGCGAGACTGCTGCGTAACAAAATCTGCTTCATGTTTCGAAACTCCTTCATCATGGGATCCAAGGTAACGGTCAAAACGTAGAGCGTGGCTGCCCATCCCGGCGAGTTGGAAGTCGCCATCACCAGCAGCACGCCATCGAACTTCTTGAAGCACGAAAGGTACACGCCTTTTTCCCAGGTAGAGAATTCAAGAACACCAGCTTGAACCCTCCGCCTGGATCGAAGTTTCCGGGCACACTGTTAAGAAACGTACTCTCCAAGTCGACACCTCGTCGGAACTAATATCTCCAGCTCTTCAGATCCGCTCCCGGCGGCGCGGTCTTCTCAATGCGTTCCATAATCTTTGGCAGATACATGGTGTTGTAGTGCAGCCGCGACATGTAGTTTGGCAGCTTAGGATCGCCATTCCAGCAATGCTCGGCGCGGTCGCCGTACTTCACTTCTCCGTCATAGTAGGGATTCTTTGTGCTCTCCAGAAAATCCTGCATAAGATAGACGGCGTCGTTCAGGAAATAGGTATCGGCACTGCCCACATAGATGTGAATCTTGCCTTGCAGCTTGGGGCCTAGCGTCGCCCAGTTCTTCTCCAGGATCGAGCGCAGGTCGTAGTGCTCTTTCCAGTAGTCCGCCACATTGTGGTCGATGTCGCCGGTTTCTTTATTGAAGATGGGCTGCGGATAGCCATCGGCGCCGACGGGCCCATATACTGCCTGCCAGATGTCCCACTGCTCGCCCGAGCGCCCATGATCTCCCAGCGCAAGCTCGTAAGCGTTGTTGTCCCGGATGCTGATTAAGGTGTTGCCGAGATAATTGCGCATGGCCGGCTGCTCAACATGTTTGTGCGCGCCCTCGAGGTAGAAGGCGTTCGGCTGTTTATAGAGATCGATCAAGGTGTAAGCGCGGAAGTCGACCGGATCGGGGCAGGCACAGAACACGCCGTTGTAGTGGTCGGGATAAAAGATCTGCACCGCCAGCGATTCCCATCCTCCGGTCGAGCCGCCATAGGTGAAGTGCGCCCAGCCGTCGGGAATCGCGCGGAACTTCTGCATCAGCGCAGGCATGAGCTCTTTCTCGATGGCATCACCATACGGCCCGAGGTTCGCCGAATTCACCGCGTAGGAATCGTCATAGTACGGATTCGCATGTTGCAGCTTGACGACCATATAACGCGGGAACTTCGGCGAGATCCACTGCTGGTAAAACTTGTAGGCCTCCTCCTGCTGAATGCGGTTGTAGCCCGAGATGTGGAAACGGTCGCTGTAATCGGGCTTCAGGTCAGGATCGGGCGGCTCGGTTCGAAAGTTGTCGAAGTCTGCAACAAAGTGATCGTGAAACAGCAGCAGCGGATAGTGCGCCTCGGGGTGCTCATCGAATCCCCACGGAACAAGCACGATCGCCGAGAGATACATCGGGCGTCCCCAGAACTTGGTCAGCAGCTCGCTCTGAATGCGGATGTGGCGAACGTATTTCGTATCGGCCGTGGCAGGTATGGGCGGTATCTGCTGGTCGAGCACGATGTTGACGGGCGCCGCACCGTGACCGAGCGTGATCTTCACCGGCTTGCTGTAGAGGTTGCCGGGCGCGAGATTCCAGTGCTGGCCTTCGCCGCGATCGGGAGCCAGCTTGATGGTCTTGCCGTCGGAGCGATGGAACGTCTCATAGACATTGAGCAAGGCCTGGACGTAGTAGTCTCCCGCGGCACGTCGCGAAGGCTGCGGATGGGATAGCCAAACGCTTTGTCGTCGACGTCGACCGGTTCGCCCGGCTTCAGTCCGTCGACGGTGACGCCGAAAACCATCTGCGTTTTCGGTGTGTCATCGATCTGCATGCGCGGCTCTTCCGAGGGATCAGTGGAGAGCAACAGCAGCATGCGGCCATCGAGCGGCTGCGCGCTGCGCGTCGCGGGAAACGAGATGGAGAACTGCGGCGCTTGCGCGAAGGCGACGAGAGGAAACGAGAATCAGCGCGGCAAGAACTCCACTGACCGAAAAGCGGCGACGAACAACCCCATAGATGTTGACATGGCAAAACAGTGTAACGGACGAGGGTCAGCGGGGACGGGGCTCATACTCGGCCGCCGAGGGGAAGAACCGGCCCCGAGGCTGCCCTCGGCTGGCTTACATCGTTGTCTGCTAACTACTATGTAACCTTCGACCTCTTCACTGACAACTGGCCGCTGGTGACCGGCAACCGCTCTACCCCCTCCCCCACCCTGGCTCTAAAATCTTGAAACCATTGAGCTGCCTGAAAAGAATCCCCGCAAAATCTTGAGCGCGTGAGACTTACAGGCAAAATCTTGGAGTGAAAGGACTTAAGTGCGATTTCTTTGTGGATGGAGCAGTTGGAAGGGTTTAGAAGTGGTTAACAGCGGCCAAGCGGCGCTATGACGGTTGTTGCGCGTCACGCCTCCCTAGTCGCAGGGCGCTGATTCGGAGAGAGACAAATCTCCCTCGTCCTCATGGTTGCTAGTTTACCGAACGGAGCGACACCGACCAAGCGATTTAGTCACACATGTGTGTGACATGGGATGGCCGGCAATAGCCGTTTCGTTATTGGCTCGATTCGAAAGCAAGGCCTTCCGGCCCGCGTCCAAGCGCGAAGCGCGCAACAATCTGTAGCCCAGGGCCGAAGTCCTGGGTAGCGTTTCCACCCACCCGGTTCGAGCCGGTTTCAACCGGCGGTACAGATCGCCGCCCCTGAAGGGGCTCCGGAAAATTTGAGGAGGACGCTTACCCAGCACTCCCGTGCTGGGCTACAGATTGTTTCGTCCTGCGGGCTACGGCATGGGCTGGCGGCGATGATGTTCTCGGATTAGCAACACCTGAACTTGGTGCTATCAACCGTTGTCCATATTTTCGTGCTTCCCTGAGCTGCACGTCGGCATAAACGAAGCCGTCGCGCTCAACCACCTCCCCGCTTTCGATCGGCACGGCTTCACGGAACATCGGACCATCGTAGACGCAGGTATGAAACTCGCCGTTTTCCGCGCAGGGATCGACCTCGGCAGGGAGTTCACGCAGGAAAGCCTCATCCAGATCGCGTCCGGCAAACTCGCGAGCCATTTCTTCGGGTCGAGGCAAACGATGCGGGCCTTGAGTCCCGAAGAATCATCTCGGGCAGCAGCCGCCCAAAAGAAACACTGCCCCAGATGGGAAACAGCGGAGTCAGGCC
Source organism: uncultured Acidobacteriaceae bacterium (assembly GCA_963771535.1). Taxonomy (GTDB): domain Bacteria; phylum Acidobacteriota; class Terriglobia; order Terriglobales; family Acidobacteriaceae; genus CAVVDY01. The sequence goes on from CAVYTK010000004.1 coordinate 265,146, forward strand.
CGAGTTGCGCAGAGAATCTTCGCGGATCTGCGGATATCCTCAAGAAACAGGTCGCCGAAAGCAATCGCCCTGACTCCGCTTGCGATTGCCTGGTCGCAGGCTTTTGCATGGCCGCTTCATACTGCCGGGTTAGAGCACGGCCACGGCAGCGGAATAACCTGAGCGGCAAGCCAAGGGCAGCAGCCTGCGCCTCCAGCACTTCGCGTACGACGTGCTATGCATGAGGAGCCTCGATCAAAAGCGCTGTTGATGGTAGTTAACAGTCCGCAAATGTTGTAACGCTCGTCTTGGGCTAAGCGATGCAGAGCCCATGCGCTGTCCTTTCCGCTGCTCCAGGAGACGAGGGTTTCAATCGGAGATTTCATGGTCGTTCATTGCACAGATTGTATGGGGCAGGCGCTCGGTCTTTAACATCTTAAGTACAAGCCGAGGATAGCTGTTGTAATCAGGCGCTAGCGCAAACAATGCGCCGGCAAGGGTCCATGAGTGCTATGGCGATTTTGCGCAAGTTAGACTGGCTGAGACTATGGCACCAAGGTCAGCATCAGCACACCTTCTTCTATGATTGCGAGTTGGTGCCCGTCTGGAGATAAAGCGACCACTCTCGGAGTCTGTGGAAGCGTGCGCCGGAAGATCAGGCGCTCGGATGGTAGATCATACACGAACACTTGATCGTAATAAGGCCATCCCTTGGCGAAAAGCTTCTTATCCAAGGCAACGATGGCCAACCGCGTGTGATCGTCTGACAAACCGACAAAAGAAGGTAATTGGAACGTTTCTCGAACCGGGATGCGGGCTTCGAAGACCTGCTTGCCGGAGGCATCGAATGACGTACAACCGGTCCTGCAAAGCGTACGCCAGCTTGTCCTTCCCAATGAATGTAAGGCTGTCGCACAGCGGAAGGTTCTCCGCTAAGCGCCAGACGACGTCCTGGGACACAATGTGAGCTGACTTGCTGCATTCTCCTAAAAGCGTGTACACCAGCTCGTCGTCACCAAACATAACGCGTGCCTTGATAGGAAAGTTGAGGGACGCGGATGGTTCGATCGATTGAGGGCTGAGAAACTCCGCGCTTCGACGCCCCGCTTGTCGATCTGTAGTTTCAACGATGAGTTGATTGCGCGAGCGGTCAAACGCGATTCTAGTTGCCGGCGGAACTAGCGGAATTGCCTTCAACAGTTGGAGTTTGGAATCGTAAAATTCAATTTTTCCTGGTCTTCCCACCGATAAACCGCCATTCGGTCCCGTCGTAATTTCGATATCTTTGGGATCGCCGCGAAGAGTAGCCTTTGCGGTGTTTTGACCTTGGAGGTCAAATACCAGCGCGTGAAAACTGTGCGATTCCTCATTGGATTCTGATACTGGCTCTTCGAAAAACACCGCTACCCGATCTGCAGACACATAAAAGATGCCCAGGAGATAAGGATCCATGTTCTGTGTAGGGAATCCATATTTGTGTAGATCAACGCTGATTCCGGCATCTGAAGCCGCAGCTGCTGCAGCGGAGAGCGCAAAAGCCAGCCCTGCAACGGCGGCAAGTATTCTGCGCCGGCCGTTCGCGGATTTGCCTTCGGTCGCGACGCCCATGATGAAAAGCATATCCGTGCGAGAAGTTTTCTGTATGTGACGCAAATCCATATAGCTGTCGTATCAGGGGAATTACACTCACAATCCTACTCTGGCAACTAAGAAAACCCGCAATTCGTCACGGGACTCTCTTCAAATCTGCGGCTAGCAGCCGATGGAACAGATGCTCGCCGGCTTCGCGGCGAACGGAAGGCGACCCGCTTGTAGGCACGTGAATGCAGGCCACGCTGTACGGCTTCGCAGATGCCCACATCTTCATCGTTGACGCGTTCGCCGACCGCGATGCTCTGGCGATTGCGCTCGGCTGCGGCTTCGCTCACGTCGTCGAAGTAGAAATCGAAGATCGACCTTGCAGCGATCGACGCCTCGGGCAACACAAGGTTGGTATCCATGTAGCCGCTGTAGAGGTTGATCATGAAGTTCGGATATTGCCAGAAGTACCAGGCGCGATCGCCGGTGCGACGTGGCGGCGACGGTTCGCGTCTTCCGTCGGTCGTTACCATCGGGCTGGATTGCAGGCAGTAGCGGTCTTCGCATTCGATGGTGTACTGCCGATAGTCGAGGACACTGTTCAGTCCTTTGTGCAAATGCGGGACATGATATCCGCCGTCGAGATAGTTATCGACGAAGACCTTCCAGTTGCAGTTGAGAATGTAGGTTCGCCGCTCGAAGAAATGCAGTGCGCCTATATTGAGCGGAGCGACGCGCGAGACTAATCCGCCGAGAAAGTCTGTCAGCGGCTGCGCATCAGCGTCGAGATTGACAAAGACGAATTGCTCCCACTCTTCAACCTTAAGCGGCACGAGCCCGTTCTGCGAGCGATCGAAGTTGCAGACGCCTTCGAATTCTGGAGCGCCCTTCAGCGTGCCATCGAGCCCGTAGCTCCAGCCATGGTAGGGACAGCGAAAGATACTCGCATGACCGTGCTCTTCCGTGGCGACCGCCGCGGCGTGATGGCGGCAGACGTTGTAGAAGGCGCGTAGTTGGTGGTCGCCATCACGCACCAAGACCAGCGGTTCGCCCGCGAGTTCAGCTGTAACGAACTGTCCCGGACTGCGCAACTGTTCGGCGAGCGCTACTACCTGCCATGTGCGACCGAACACCTTCTCCCTTTCAAGACACGCGATGCCCGCGTGGGTATACCAGGACGCGGGAATGGTCGCCGCCTGCTCCAGCGGAGCTTGATCGTCGTAGGACTCGAGAATGTCGCGGAAGAGTGAATCCATGAAGTTGGCTCAGGGCGCGGGCAAATGATAGCAGCAACGCAAAAGAGTTGACTGTTATCCGACGGCGTGTTCCCTTATGTCATCTCCCGTGCAGCCACCATTGTGATGAAGACAACCGATGCGGCCTCTGTGGTGACGATAAGCGACCACACTGCCGAGCCACAACCACGCAGGGAACTGGGCCTGCGCGACCTGGTGCTGTTTTATGTAGTCGTGACCATGAGCCTGCGTTGGCTGCCGCTGGCGGCCGCGGCTGGGCCCAGCACCATCGTCATCTGGCTGCTCGGGGTTGCGGTCGTGTTTATTCCGCTGGCGTTGTGCGTGATGGAGCTGTCGTCGCGCTATCCCGAGGAAGGCGGGATGTACATCTGGAGCAAGCACGCCTTTGGCGATGGTGCGGGCTTTCTCACGGGATGGATTTACTGGACCAGCAACCTGCCGTACTTCCCGGTGCTGCTGTATTTCGCGGCGAGCAATGCGTTGTATGTCGGCGGCGAACGCTGGCACGGATTGCAAAGCAGCGCATCCTTCTTCATGGCTTTCTCGGTGATCGGGCTGGCGCTGGCGCTGGTGGTAAATATCATTGGCCTGAACATTGGGAAGTGGCTGAACAATCTCGGCGCCATCGGTACGTGGATCCCCGTCGCTCTGCTGTTCGGACTGGCGCTGATGGCGTGGTGGAAATTCGGCCCGGTAACCAGTTTGCAGCCGCAAAGCTTCAAGCCATCGTTGACGGTAGCGAATTTCGGTGTCTGGGCAACGCTGCTGTCGGCCTTCGCCGGAGCCGAAGCGGCATCGTTCATGGGCAGCGAGATCAAGCGCCCACGCCGGGACATACCGCGGGCGCTGCTCATCGCCGGAGTTCTGGTGGTCGCGGGCTACGTGCTGGGCACACTCGCCATCCTGGTCGTAGTTCCACGCGAGCAACTCAGCAGCCTGGAGGGCCTGATGCAGGCGATTTCCAGCAGCGGGGCGCGCGTGGGATGGCACGGGCTGGGACCCGCGGTCGCGCTGCTCATCTGTGTCGCGAACCTGGGAGCAGTGGGAGCCTATCTGGCGGCGGTGGCGCGGCTGCCGTTTGTCGTCGGCATCGACCGCTATCTTCCGCCGGTGTTTGCGCGGGTGCATCCGCGTTGGGGAACGCCCTACGTTGCGCTGCTGGTGCAGGGACTGTGTTCGGTGGTGTTCGTGGTCATGAGCCAGGCGGGTAGCAGCATTCGTGGCGCGTACCAGGTGCTGGTAAGCACAACGATCATTGCCACCTTCCTGCCTTATCTGTTTATGTTTGCCGCGCTGATTCGCCTGCAAGCCAAGCCCGCAGGGCCGGGTGTGGTGCGCATCCCAGGAGGCAAGCCGGTTGCAACGGCGGTCGCTATTATTGGATTTACCGCGACGCTGCTGGTGGTGGCGGGCTCGGTGATTCCCGATGCCAACGATCCTAACAAGGCGCTGTCGGTTGTTAAGGTCGTGCTCCTCAGCGTAGCCCTGGTGCTTGGTGGAGTCGCGCTGTACTGGTTGGGAAAGAGGCGGGCCGCGGCCTGATTCGGCGAAGCGGCCGTCGCCAAAACATCTTCAGGCGGTGCCCCAGGTTCGGCCATACTTTGCACTAACCTGGGCGCGAGCTACGTGCATTCTCTTACCAGCGCTGGGCTACGACCGTGTGCTTCGAGTCCGGTTCGCGATAGCCTTTGGCTTTCTGCCGGGGCGGCAACTTCGGAGGCGTGTACGGTACCTCTTCGTAGGGAATGCGGCTCAGGATGTCGGCAATACAGTTCAGCCTGGCGCGCTTCTTATCGTCGGAAGGCACCAGGTACCAGGGAGCGCTGGGAGTGTCAGTCGCAGCCAGCATGGCATCCCGCGCCCGCGAATAATCGTACCAGCGACGATGCGATTCCAGATCCATGGGGCTGAGTTTCCAGCGTTTCGTCGGATCCTGAATGCGTGCCAGAAAGCGCTTGTGCTGCTCTTTCTCGGAAACGTCCATCCAGTACTTCAGCAGGATGATGCCGTTGTTGATCAGGACATTTTCAAAAGCGGGGCAGCCCTTGAGAAACTTCGTGTAGTCCTCGCGGGCGCAAAAGCCCATCACATGTTCGACGCCCGCGCGGTTATACCAGCTGCGGTCGAAGATCACGACTTCGCCACCGGCCGGCAGCTGCTCAACGTAACGCTGCGCGTAGATCTGCGTCTTCTGCCGGTCGGTCGGGGCGGGCAGCGCGACCAGCCGGAACACTCTTGGGCTGACGCGCTCCAGAATGCGCTTGATGGTGCCGCCCTTCCCGGCTGCATCGCGACCCTCGAAGAGAATGACAATGCGTGCGCCGGTTTTCTTGACCCACTCCTGAAGCTTGACCAGCTCAATCTGCAGCTTGAACAGTTCGGCTTCGTATTCCTTATTTTTCAGTTTGGGTTTTGCGCCGTTGGCGCCGAGTTCCAGGGGAGCGGAAGCGTCCACAACCGAGACGGTTTTTTTCTTTTTATGCTGCTTCTTTTTGCCCATAGGTGGTTTCCTGATCGAAGAAGCGACCGCGCTGCTGGGCGACAGCGTTCGGTACTCCTGTCTATTGGGCTCAGTGTATAAGGTTGGCGGTTGCAGGCCTAGCAACTTTTCGACAAACGACCACAGGATTCCCGCGAAGGGGCAAGACCGCGACTCAGCTTAACCACTCCAAACGGCGGGGTCGAAAATTGAGAACTCGCCGAGCCTTCTCATTGGAAGCGCCCCGGAGCCGGGTGCCGTAGTACACCGCATCGGGACCGGCCATAGCCAGCGCCTGCTCTTCCGAAATACGCGGCGGGGGAGGGGCATCAACAAACTTTGCGAACGCAGGCGCCCACACGCTCACGGCTGGGGGCTCGTCCTCGACTACTTGATAAATGCCGGGAGGCGCGGCGAGCGCAGCCACGGTGGCCGACGCCGCGTCTTCGATGTGGACCCAGGACCACACAGCGTTGCCTTCGCCGATGATCGGCATCTCGCCGCGGCGGAACTGCTCCGCGGCCGCTCCGCCACGGTGATACCAGGTGCCGGGGCCGTAGAAGAAACCGTACCGCAGGGCCACGCCTTCGAGCTGGGAGGCGAACAGCCGCTCTTCCAGCTGTTCATAGGTTTTCGCGCTGAACGACACATTCGGGCTGGCTCCAATAGCAAAGCCTGCTGACTCAGTCGCCAGCCCCACGCCGGGCTGCAGAAAGAATCCGCTGGACTGCAACAGGTACCGACGGACGCCCGACGCTTCGGCGGCACGCAGCAGATTCTCGCCGCCGACCATTCGCACCTCGCGGTCGCGCGGCAGCGATTTCGGCAGGTCCGCGGGATCGGCCGGAAGCGAGGTGAGCTCATCGATCACTGCTTCCGGCTGAGCATCGCGCACTGCCTTCTGCACGGCCTCCGCGTCGGAGACGTCGACAGCAAGCACACGTGCCCCCAGCCGCTGAACTGCCTCGAGCCGGCTCGTCGAGCGTCCAATGGCGGTGACGGAGTGACCTTGGCGGATGAGCTCAGCGATAATCGGCTGCCCGATTGCGCCGCTTGCCCCAGCTACGAATACGTTCATGCGCGAAGTGGATTCCTCGAAGTGGAAGATTGATCCCGGTCAGCAAAATATTAAATCGAATCAGCCCGCCAACTCCATGGGATCACGCGGCCAGCAGGCCCGCGATTACAGACCCGAGCCGATATGCGTGCTGCCGTTCACGTTGCTGAGCGAGATTTGCGTACCGCCGCTACCCAGCGTGCCCTTCATTCGCTTGCTCACAAAATGGCTTTCGACCTGGATCGGAAAATCGCTCTTGATGCTGCCGTTGACCGTCGAAGCCGAAATGTCTGCGTTCGGCGACGCCGGTAGTACCAGGTTGATGCTGCCGTTGACCGCGCTGATCTTCACTTCGCGCACGTTGGTCAGGCTGCGAAACGAAACGTCACTCGTCCCGTTGACGGTCGAAAGCTTGGCGCGTCCGGAAAGGTCGCGCGCGGTAAGCTTGCCGTTCACCAGGCTCGCGTCCACATCGCCCAGCACCTGCGAGATTTCGAGATTGCCGTTCACCAGGCTGATCTTCTCCAGCTGCGCGCTGTTGGGTACGTGCAGCGTGTAGTGCACCGAAGCTGGGTTATCGTTGGTGTGTCCTTCCGGATAGCGGGTGCGGATGTGCACTGCATCGCCGCTGCCCTCGACTTCGATCCTGGCTTCGTCGAGCCGCTGCTGGTCGCGAGCCGACTTTACCGCGTCGATCTGCACCTCGTTCTTGTCCCAGCCGGTAATTTCGACGTTGCCATTGACGTTCTCCAATGACACGCGGCCGTTCGCATTCAACGTAACTGTTTTATGAAACTCTTCGGTGACGTTGTTGCCGCTTAATGCCTGGGCGGACGGCGCAAGAATCATCGCGATCAACGCAGCGAAAACGGCTCCCCTGGTTTTGAGTTGGTTGGCAAGATCTCCCGACATGACAGCCCTCCTGGTGGCAATTTAGACGCGAGCAAACAGTGGTTGGTAGTGCGACTCGTCACATAAGCCGCAGCAAACGGCACGGTTATCGAACTAAGGATTTAGTCGGTGAAGTGGTAGCGCACCAGGTCATAGAGCGCCACCCAGCCGTCGGTCCAGCTGATTTTCTTACCTTCGGCATAGGTGCGTCCGTGGTAAACGATGGGCACTTCGTAGATGCGAGCGCTCAACTTCGCTACCTTGACCGTCATCTCGGTCTCAACGCTGAAGCGGTCGGAGCGCAGGTGCATGCGTTCCAGCAGATCGCGCTTAAACACCTTGTAGCAGGCGGTGACGTCGTGAACCGTAATTCCCGTCAGCAGATTGCAGACGACCGAGAAGAGCCGGTTCAGCGTGTAACGGTAAAAGCGTTGCACACGATGCGATCCCTGGTGGAAGCGATTACCAAACACTGCGTCGGCATGACCTTCGAGGATCGGCTTCATCAGCTGCGGATAGTCGGCAGGATCGTATTCCAGGTCGGCATCTTGAATCAGCACCACGTCGCCGGTCGAGTTTGCCAACCCCGTACGAACGCCCGCTCCCTTGCCCATATTTTTTTCATGCAGCACCAGGCGAACGGAATTACGCCCACCATCGCCGAGCAGGTGCTCCAGGTCTGACTCCTGCAGGAACTCGCGCGTGCCGTCGGTCGAGTAGTCATCGACGATGACAAGCTCTTTGTGCAGGCTCACCGGTTGCGCCGCCACCCGCTGCAGTAGCTTCATCACCGTCTGTCGCTCGTTATAGACCGGGATGATGATGGTCAGCGTGTGAAATACCGGCAAAGCATCAGGCTCGTCCAGTTGAGCGTCAGCTCTGGTCGCTTCTTCCGCTGTCCGGCGCGGTCGTGCTTCAGTAACCAAATACACTCCAAGGATCAGCAATTCCGGCTCAATCGGATGCCGGTAACGTGGTTGTGGAAAGGAGAAATAGTAAATCAAAGGATAAAACGCCAGCAGGCTCACGAACAGAAAGATTCCATGCACGCGGCGCTTGATCGCCAACAGCAGCCCACCGATAGCGAGCAGGCTGGTAGCGAGAAATAGCGAAGGTTTGATCTCTTGCAAGATGCCGGTGAGCCAGAGGCGCGGCGTTCCATCCGCGCGAAAGACCACGGAATGAAAAGCCTTCGAAGCCCATTTGCGATTGTGCTCCACCATCCACTCAGGGACGGTGCTGGTTGCCGGAATGTCGGCCCAGAAGAAGATGAACTTACGCACGCTCAGAATCGCAAACTTCTCCGGGTTCTCCGCGATCCACTGCTTTACCAGACGTCCCTGTTCGGCGGCATACGCGAGCTCACCCATTTGTTTGTATTGCTCAAACAGCAAGTAGTTTTGGCTGGGATGATAGATTGCCACCCAGATACCTTCGGCCAGGGGATTGTTTCCACAGCGAAATTCAATAGCGGCGTTGTCGCGCACAAACACCGGCTTATGGAATACCTCGTAGTTGCGCACCAGCCACGGCATCATGGTCAGCCAGAAGACCACGGCCGCGACGGTCGCCGGAAGTAGAAATCCCTGCTTGCGCCGCGCGAGCTGATAGGCCAGCCACAGTCCGCTGAAGGGAAGAAACGCCAGCGCCGCGGGATTGGTAAGTGCCACGACACCCCAAAGCAGTCCATACCCGAACCACGAGATAAGCCGCCGGTCGCCCTCCATGTCGAGCGTCAGCATCAGCAGCAGCGTCAGCAGCAGCGCCGCCAGGCTGGTCTCCCACACGAAGCGCACCGCCCAATAAACCGTGTAGGGCAACAGCGCCCAGATCCAGCCTGACCAGAACGCAACCCGCTCGTTGAACATGCGGCGCGCAATGCGCACGATGGGCCAGCAGGTCAGGGCGCCGCACATGCTGTTGAAGCCCAGCAGCGCAATGCCGGCAGCGTGGGAATAGATGCCGAACAGGCGAAACGACAGCGCGACAATGTAAGGGTAGACCGGAGCCGTCCAGGCGGAAGGGCCGGTCTCGCCGCCGAACGGAGAACTGAATCCGCGACCGGTCACGATGGAGTACGCGATACGCCCGATTTCCCAGCCAAAAGCGAAGTTGGCGTCGTTGGTGCGAAAGCGATAGGAATGCGCGATCAGAACGTAGAGAAATCGGGCGAGAAAGCCTGCCAGGACCATCCAACCGACCCCGACTGGGCGTGATTGGCCGCAGCCGCGGGGCACTGGCCACGATGGGGGCTGGAACTGTGACCGGCTGTTCCTTCAACTGCATTCTTGTGAATTCTACATTTATAGGACGATTTCTCGGCGTTTTGCGGGCTCAGGCAGCAGTTCGCGCCGCTGGGTGCATCGTACTCACGTGCCATTCTATCGGCCGATCATGCCCAAATTTCCTTTCATCCCGATGTCTCTGCTGGTGCTTGCAGGTAGCGTAAGCCTCTCTGGGCAGAATCCCGTTGTGCAACAGCAACTCGCAGGCAACAACGCTTCGCCGATTGCAAACACGAAGACGGCGCCGGCTACGATGCCGGCTCGACCGCGGCGACCCAACGGCCCGCGCACGCTGCAGCAGTTGGGAATGGTTGATATCCCCGGCAGCCCGGGCTTTGACGAGGTCGCTGTTGCCAATGGCAAGGTGTTGCTGACGCATACCGCCGCGTCCTCGCTCGACGTTGTCGACCCAGCGAAGCGACGCGTGGTGGCCCAGGTGGTCAATCTTCAATCACCCCGGGGAATCGCCGTCGATCAGGCGAACGGCAAGGTGTATGTCGCGCAGGCCGGCAACAATTCCATCGCGGTCATCAAGTTCGAAGGCTGGCAGTATTCCGGCTCTATCCCGCTGCCGCAGTCGCCCTCGACTCTGGCTCTCGACGACAGTGGAGAGCGGCTGTACTGGGCGGGAGCGACCAGCGATTCGCTTTCGATCCTCGACCTGAGCACGCGCCAGAACCTGGGCACGATTGAACTCGGCGGCCGCCCCCGCGGCATGGTGTGGGACCACGAGCGCGGTGTCGCGTTCGTCGTTCTACAGGACACGTCGGAGGTCATCGCCGTCGATCCCAAGTTGCAGATCGTCACCCGCTTCAAGCTGAACGCCTCGCAACCGACAGAAGTGGTTTATGACGCGCACAGCCGCCGGCTTTATGTTGCCGCGCGAAAAGCGGTGCTGGCGATCAACGATCAGGATGGCAGCGAGACCGGCCGGGTCGAGGCTCCCATGGGCGTCGATGGCCTGTGGCTCAATCCTGAAGCGCGCTTGCTTTATGCCGCGAGTCCGGGCGAGCTTACGGTGATCAAAGCCGACGCTGGCACCTTCACGTTGGCCGACAGCATTCTCAGCGATATCAAAGGCCACAACGTTGCGTTTGATTCCCAGAGCAACATGGTGTTCCTGCCCGGAGGACGCGAAGGCAAGTCGGCCATGCTGTTGCTGCGGCCCATGAGCTCCGACCAGCCGAGCGAACAGGAATGTCGCGGCCAAGGTGAAATAGGGGACGCGTTTGGCATATCTAGGCCGCGCTTGTTTATGCGTCAACGTTCCGTCCGCGCACGGCACACCTCATCTCACGCCACCGCCCGGTCCGCGCAGCGGACGGGGATGCGCTGGGGGAACGTGACCCACCACCGTTGATAGCCGCGCTACCAACCACCGCCCCGTGTACCCGCTGAATCCCTCTCTGCTTCTCGCCATCCAATCGGTATCCTACTTAGTCCTACGTGAAACCCTGATGAAGATTGGAATCACCTGTTATCCCACTTACGGCGGCAGCGGTGTGGTCGCGACCGAGCTTGGGCTGGAACTGGCGCAGCGCGGCCACGACATCCACTTCATCTCTTACTCGCAGCCCATCCGCCTGACCGAGCCGATGCCCAACATCCGTTTCCACGAGGTTGAGGTCTCGCGCTATCCTCTGTTCGAATACCCGCCGTACGATCTGGCGCTGGCAACACGCATGGCCGAGGTCGCCGAGATTTACGATCTCGACCTGCTGCACGTGCACTACGCCATCCCGCACTCGGCCAGCGCCATGCTCGCGCGCCAGATGCTGGCCTACGATCCCCGGCGTCACGGCCGCAAGCTGCCCTTCGTCACTACCCTGCACGGGACCGACATCACCCTGGTCGGCGCCGATCCGTCATACTTGCCGATTACCCGCTTCTCCATCGAGCAGAGCGACGGCGTCACTTCAATTTCACAGTATCTGAAAGATCGAACTGTGCAGGTGTTCGATATCCAGACCCCGATCGAAGTCATTCCCAACTTCGTGAACTGCGACCTTTATCACCGCACCGACGAGGTCATGAAGAAACGTTCAGACTACGCGTCGCCGGACGAAAAAATCCTGGTGCACCTGTCGAACTTCCGTCCGGTAAAGCGGCTGCAGGATGTGATCGAGATCTTCGATCGCGTGCAGAAACAGATTCCGGCACGGCTGCTGATGATTGGCGACGGTCCTGAACGCTCGCGCGCCGAATGGCTGGCGGTAGAGAAGGGAATCCATCACAAGGTGGACTTCCTCGGCAAGCAAGACCGCATTCACGAGAAGCTTCCGCTAGCCGACGTTCTCTTGCTGCCCAGCGAGTTGGAGTCATTCGGCCTCGCTGCGCTGGAGGCCATGGCCTGCGAGGTCGTGCCCATCACTACTAACGCCGGCGGCTTGCCCGAGGTGATCGACAACGGCAAAACCGGCTTCATGGCGGACGTCGGCGATGTGGACACCATGTCGCGCTGCGCGATCGAACTTTTGAGCGACGACACCAAGCTGCGCGAGATGAGTGAACGCGGACGGCAGAGCGCGCAGGCCCGCTTCTGCGCCAGCCGTATCATTCCCAAGTATGAGGATTTTTATCGCGAGGTGCTGGACCGCGCTTCGTAGATGGCTCCGGCCACCGAGCCGCCCATCTCTTCCGCCTGCAGGATCGGCAGCATCAGCCGGATCATGGTGCCGCTGCCGGGCTGGCTCTCGATGTTGATCTCGGCGGCATCGCCGTACACCACCTGCAAGCGCTCCTGCACGTTGACCATACCAATCCCGGTGCCGGAGCTCTCCGCCGAGGCCGCCATGCCGATTCCGTCGTCCTCGACCTCGATGATGATCCGCTCTTGCGTGCAACGGCTGCGGATGTAAACGTTGCCCCCTTCCAACTTGTTGGCCAGCCCGTGCTTGATGGCGTTCTCCACCAGCGGCTGCAGAATCATGCTGGGCACCAGGTGGTTGAGCGAGTCGGCGTCAAGCTCTTTGTGGATGCGCAGCTTGTCGCGGCCGAAACGCACCACCTCGATGTCGAGGTAATCCTCCAGCGATTCGATCTCTTCCTTCAGCGGGATGAAGGCGTCGCCCTTGCGCAGCAGACGCCGCAGAATGTTGCCGAGCTTGACGATCATCTCGCGCGCCGAGTCTGGATCGCGCCGCACCAGCGACGACACTGAGTTCAGCGTGTTGAACAGGAAGTGCGGATTGATCTGGCTCTGCAACGCTTCCATGCGTGCCTGCAACAGCAGACGTTCCTGCTGCTCCAGCTTCATCTCGATGCGTACGTTGTTCAGTACCTTGAGCGCGATGGCCACCGCCATCACCGTTCCCGCATAGATGGCCAGCTTCACCCACCAGTTGTTGGACTCCAAGGCAAAGATGCGGCGCGGCCAGATGCCGTGCAGTTGCAGGCGCAGGAACTCGAGCGCAACGATGAGCACGAAGAACGACGTCTGCCAATCGATGAACGATCGCCGGATGGAGCGCCGTACCCAGTGATAGATGCTGAGGTCGAACAGCGGCGAGAACGACCAGATGGCTTCGCGCTCCGACGACAAGTGGCGTAGCAGTCCGGCCAGCACTCCGGCGAGAACGTTGACCGGCAGCGACAGCCACTCATGCGCGATCAGCATGGAGGGCAGCGAGACCATGGCGCCGCCCAGCAAGCCAACCATGCGGCCGCCGATGACGCCCATCAGGATGGCGCCTTCGAAAGCGATGTCGGCGGCATAGAAGTTGCGCACCGCCCAGCGCACCAGCACACCCAGCGCCAGCGGGGTGCTGACGATGAGCACCATCTCCAGCTTCTCGCCCAGCGTGCGCTCCTCGCGGAAGAGCAGCACCCGGAACCGGCGCGCGCGCACCAGCACGCTGCTGATGGCCGCGGCAACGCCCAGCCGTATCAGCAAGGTGACGAGAATGAGGCGATTATCCATGGATCAGTTGTCGGTTGTCAGTGTTCAGTATTAATTGTTGGCCTTCAGCTCTTAGCTATCAGCTTTCAGCCATCAGAGTTCCTTTTGATGTTGTCATCCTGAGCGACGAGCGAAGCGAGGAGTCGAAGGACCTCTACCTTCACGAAGCACTCGCGTTTAGCGTCTTCTGCCGCCTCAGCTACCGCCCGCTCTGCGCTCGCTGCATCCGGCGCGCCGCCCTGTGCCATGTCTTTGTTGCCGCCGCCGCGGGTGCCGAGTTTCTGCAACGTCTGCTTCATCAGCGCGCCCATGTCGTTGGGCAGCCCCGGAGTCTGCGCGAAGACCAGCGATGGTTGCGTACCTCCGCAACTGAGCAGCGCCATGCACTGCCCGGCGCGCGTCAGCTTCTGCGCCAGCATCTTGATGAACGCCAGGTCGCGGGCAGGGAAGAACTGGGTCACCAGCTTCGTGCCGGCAGCGGTCACAGTTGCGGAGCGTAGAAACTGTTCTGCCTGCAGCTCGGCTACTTCTTCCAGCAGCTTCGACTGGACCTTCTGCGCCGCCTTGGCATCGTCCAGCACTTTGCGCGCCTGTTGCGGCAGCTCGTGCATGTGCGTGGAAAAGACCGCTGCCGCTTCCGTCAGGGTCGTGAAGTCGCGACGCGCGCTCGCCACCGCTCGCATGCCGCAGACAAACTCCAGGCGAACGCCTTGCCGGACTTTCTCTGTTTTGCGAATGAGGATAGAGCCGATCTGCCCGGTGCGGCGCACGTGGGTTCCGCCGCAGGCGTTCAGGTCGAAGTTTTCAATGTCGATGAGCCGCAACTTTTCGCGCTCCGCCGGCAGGAATCTTGCGCACGCCCATGGCCCGCGCTTCGTCCGCGGTGGCAAAGCGAATAGCCACCGGCCGGTCGTCGAAGATAATTTCGTTGGCCAACTTCTCGGTCGCCGTGATTTGCGCGGACGTGAGCGCGTCGGTCGCGAGATCGATGGTGCAACTCTCGTCGCCCATGTGAAACGAAACAGTTGCAAAACTGTAGAGCTGTTCAAATGCGGCCGACAACACGTGCTGGCCCGTGTGTTGCTGCATGTGATCGCGCCGCCGCTCGACGTCGATGGCGCCTTCGACCGCGTCGCCCGCTTGAATCGCTGAGCCGCCTTCAACGTAGTGCAACACCTCGCCGGTCGCTTCGTCTTCTTCCACGTTGGTCACGCGGACTCGCGGGCGCTCTCCGTCAATGCGCGAGACTTTTACCCAGCCGGTATCGAAGGGCTGGCCGCCGCTGGTGGGATAGAAGGCCGAGCCGTCGAGCACGACGGCCGTGCCGTTCGCGCCGCTGCGCACCTCAACTACGCGGGCTTCGAAAGTCTGCAAAAACGAATCAGTGTAGTAGAGGCGCTCGGTCATAGGTTAGCTGCGGTAAAGCATACATGGAGTAGTGCCGCAATCGTTAGTTGCGCCGCCGCTCAGTTCCGTGGCTGTCATCCTGAGCGAAGCGAAGGACCCCTATAGGCGAGTCTCACGCGAATAGGGGTCCTTCGACTCGTCGCGTCGCTCCTCGCTCAGGATGACAGAACGATAGTGCGAGATCCTTCTCCGATTGCCGCATCTCACCTCTTCTGTTACCTTCTGTCGAACGAAATGGCGACCCTGCCCGACAACCCGCAGGCCAGCAAGGATCGATGGCACGCTGTCACCGCCGGCTTCTTAGGCTGGACGCTCGATGCCTTCGACTTCTTCGTCGTCATCTTCCTGTTCGACACCCTGGCCGAGCACTTCCATGTCGGCAAAGCCTCGATCGTCCTCAGCGTGACGGCCACGCTCGCCATGCGCCCTGTAGGCGCGCTGCTGTTCGGCATGCTGGCCGACCGCTACGGCCGGCGGCGTCCGTTGATGGCGAATGTCATCTTCTTCTCGGTGATCGAGCTGCTCTGCGGCTTCGCGCCCAACTTCACCGTGTTCTTCATCCTGCGAATGCTGTTTGGCATCGGCATGGGCGGCGAGTGGGGCGTTGGCGCGTCGCTCGCCATGGAACATGCGCCGGTACGCTGGCGCGGCGTGCTGTCAGGCATTCTGCAGAGCGGATACTCCACCGGCTACCTGCTGGCCGCGGTGGCCGCACGCGTCATCCTGCCAAGCTTCTCGCCCGACATCGCGTGGCGCGTGATGTTCTGGGCCGGAGGCGTGCCTGCGCTGCTCGCGCTCTACATTCGCACCAAGGTTCCTGAGTCGGAGGCGTGGCAGCAGCACCGCGTAGCGCGCACCATCGACGGCCCGCGCATCGCCTGGCAACACAAGAAGCTGGTGCTGTACATGATCGCGTTGATGTTCCTGATGAACTGCCTGTCGCACGGCACGCAGGACCTCTATCCCGACTTCCTCAAACACCAGCACGGCATCGCGGCAAACACCGTCGCGTACATCGCCATGTTCTACAACGTGGGAGCGATCACCGGCGCAGTGATCTTCGGGCTGCTGTCGGAGAAACTCGGCCGCCGCTACACCATGCTGGCGGCACTGGCGGTGTCGCTAGCGATTATGCCGGCGTGGGCGTTCGGCACCTCCATGCTGGTGCTGGCCGTGGGAGCGTTCATCATGCAGGTCGGCGTGCAGGGCGCGTGGGGGATCATTCCCGTGCACCTGAACGAACTCTCGCCGCACGGAGTCCGCGGCCTGTTGCCGGGATTTACCTATCAGATCGGAATCCTGCTGGCCGCCTCAACACCGAGGGTCGAGTTTGCCTTGCGCGACCGGCTGGGCTATGCCTGGGCGCTGACTTCGTTTGAGCTGGTGGTAATGGCCGGACTGGCGGTGCTGCTTCTGTTGGGAAGGGAAGAGCACGGGAGAAGCTTCTTCCGGCACGAACCGGCAGCGTAACGTTGGTTGTGGAGATTGAAGATGCATCAGGCGAATCGACGTTTGAAGTGGCACGGCATTCTGCTCTTCGTGCTGGGCCTGTTTACCGGCTTCGCGGAAACGCATTTCGCCAATGTACGCATGGGGCTGGCGGCGCATCTCGAGGGCGTGATGAACGGCATCTTTCTGCTTGCCCTGGGAGCCGCCTGGCCTGGGATTCGGTTGTCTCCGCGAATGGAAGGCGTGGCCTTCTGGACTGTGCTCTACGGCTGCTACGGGAATTGGGTATTCACTGTGCTGGCAGCGGTGTTTGGAACCGGAGCTTTGTCTCCAATAACTGCGCCCAGCCACAGTGGCACGCCTCTGCAGGAACGCTTCGTCACCGTCGGCTTCATGAGCGTTGGCATTGCAATCGTGGCGGCTTCGGTGATGATATTGGTCGGCTTTCGAAGCGGACGCGAGGCAAAGGCCTGATCGTAATCGCGTTTCACCAGTGGACCCAGATTGGTGAAAGCTTGGAGTGGCGACGCCGCACAACGCCTGATATCCCGTGATCCTCGACCAAAGACGGGATCACCCTCGTTCTTTCTCTCACCCCTGTACCAGCAAGAACAAAAACGTCACGAACAGCAGCAGGTGAACCAGACCCTGCAGCACGTTGGTACGCCCGCTGGAAAAGGTGACGACGCAGAGCGTGAGCGTCAACAGCAGAAGCACCATGCCGGCGTGCTCCACGCCCAGCACGATGGGATGGTTCGTCCAGTGGCTGATGACCAGCATCGCCGGAACCGTGAGCCCCATGGTTGACAGCACCGATCCCAGGAAGATGTTGACCGAGCGCTGAACTTTGTTGGCCAGCGCGGCGTGTACGGCTCCAATCGCCTCCGGCGTCGCCACCAGTACCGCGATCATCACACCGCCCAGGGCCGCAGGGGCATGCAGTGTCTCGATCAGGTAATCGATGGGCTTGGCCAACTGCTCAGCCAGGTAGACGACCGGAGCAATAAACAACAGCAGCATCACCACGGAGTAGGCCAGCGGTCGCCGACTCGGTTCTTCGGCTTCGTGCTCGGCTTTGGCACCCTCATCGCCGGTTTCGAAATAACCGTGATGCCGTCCGGTTTGTACTCCGAGGAACACGACATACAGGCCGATCATGATGAACTCGAGCATGCGCTCTTGCATGCGCGAAAGTGTCGGGCCGGCGGTAGTCACCGTGTAGTCGGGCATGATCATCGCCAGCACCACCAGCGGGATAATCACGCCGAGGTACGCATTGGCGCCCTGCAGGTTGTAGTGCTGTTCGCCATGCTTCCACGCTCCGACCAGCAGGGAAGCGCCGACCATGCCGTTGAGAATGATCATCACCACGGCGATTAATGTGTCGCGCACCAGCGTCGGGTTGTTGGCCCCGTGCAGCATGACGGCCGAGATGCTGGCCACTTCAATAAAGGTGACCGAGAGGGTGAGGACCAGCGTGCCGTAGGGTTCTCCCAGATGCAGGGCGATATGCTCGGCCTGGCGCACAACGCAAACCGCCGAGCCCAGGATCACGCCGAAGAGCCAAAGAAAGACGAGGGCAAGGGCTGCGGGACGGCTGAGGCTCTGCTCCACCGCATTACCCGCGACGAAGAAGGCGAGGCAGGTTCCCAGGCTGATGACGAGGAACCACTCCGGATGGCGGAAGGTTCGAGCGAGAGCGGAGGTGCTCAATCCCGGGCTCCGAGGTCTGCTTCGAGCAATTCGCGATCATGAGACAGGGGTAGGCACATGGACGGGTATAGTACCGCGTCCTGCTCGACGAAAGCTATGCGATAGTGCGGAGGATTATGGAGCGGGAGACGGGGATCGAACCCGCGACCAACGGCTTGGGAAGCCGTGACTCTACCACTGAGTTACTCCCGCTTGTTCGTTCACGAGTTTAACACCGCGCAAAAGGAGCGAGCAAAACTCCATCATCGATAAAGCGGCTACGGAGTTCGCGTTGGAAAAAATTCGCGTCAGGGCACGACTTCCAGTCGTGCCGAACACGCCATCATTTTTGGGTTGTCGTCCCGAGGGGGCTTCAGTCCCCGAAGGACCTGCTGTTCGTGCGAATCGCCGATGTCGGGTGGGGGCCAGCAAAAAGCAGGTCCTTCGACTGCGTTCGGCTGTCCCGCGGTGCGGGACAGCCTCACTTCGCTCAGATGACAGTCGGTAGAGTTCGCTTTTATCGGCACGGCTGAAGCCGTGCCCTGACGCGAGGCGTCATCGTCGTGCCCTGACGCAAGGCGTCCACGAAACCTTCAGACTTCGTTCTTCTTCGCCAGCGCCGTGATGCGGTCACCGGCGCGGAAGGCGAGCGCCTGGATGGTCTCCGTCGGCTGGCCGCGGCCGCTGGTGACGAAGCTTGAGCCGTCGCACAGAAACAAGTTCGGCACGTCATGCGTGCGATGGTCGGCGTTGATCACCGATGACTTCGCATCGTTGCCCATGCGACAGGTTCCCAGCAGATGCACCGCGAAGCTGGACTCGGTAATCGGGATAACGCCAGCTATTTTGCGCCCCGGCGGCTTCGAGGATCTCCATTGAACGGTCTTGCAGCCACTTGGCAAACTTCAGATCGTCAGGATGATCTTTGTACGTGACGCGCATGGCGGGCAATCCCCAGGCATCTTTCACGGTGTCGTCCAGAGAGATGCTGTTGTTCTCCAGCGGCAACGACGTGGTATGTCCCATCAAAGACATGCTGCGGACAAAGTACTTGGCCAGCGCTTTTTTGTACTCTATACCCCATTGTGGGAGGTCGGGCGGCAGGCCGCCAAAGGCGAACGAGATGGGATACTGCTGAAAGCGTGCGGTGATGCCGCCGCCGCCGTAGAAGCCCAGCTTGGGATCGACCTCGTAGAAGTCCATCAAAGCGCGCGTGACTTCGATGCTCTTGTAGCCGTTGAGCTCATGTTCGAACAGGCCGGCGCTCGTAGGGTCGGTGTTGAACATCAGGTACTTGCCCACCAGCCCACTCGAATTCGCCAGTCCATCGGGAAAGCGGTTCGACTTGGAGATGAGCAGCAGTCGCGGCGTCTCGGCACCGTTGGCCGAAAGGATGACGGCCTTGGCGTGCTGTCGCCGCTCCACCTTGTGCTCGTCGAAATAGACCACTCCGGTGGCGCGACCGTTGGCCCCGACCTCAACTTTGCGCACGTAGCTGTGTGGCCTGATCTCGCAGCGTCCGGTGGCGATGGCTTGCGGAACCATCGACGGCAGCGGGCTCGATTTAGCGCCGTGCTCGCAGCCGAAGCCTTCGCACCATCCGCAATGCTGGCATGCCATGCGGCCCTGGTAGGCCTTCGAGATGACGGCGACCGGAGCAGGGAAGGGATGGAGGCCGAGCTTGCGCGCGCCGCGCTCGAACAGGATGCCATCAGGCTTCACCGGCATCGGCGGCAGCGGGTAAGGCTTGGAGCGTGGCGGATCGAACGGACTCACCCCCGCTTCACCGGAGACACCGAGGTCCCACTCGGCCTTGGTGTAGTAGGGCTCAAGGTCGGCGTAGGTGATGGGCCAGTCGGCGAAGCCGGTGCCCGCGATGGTGCCTTTCTTGCTCGCCTCGATGAAATCAATTTCGTGGAAGCGCCAGTAGTTCGCGGTGAAGTGTACCGGGCCGCCGCCCACCAGCCGTCCGTACATGATGCTGGGCTGCTTCTGCGCTTTGTCTTGGGGCGTGCGGCGGAAAGTTTGCGGCTGGGTGCGCCAGTCGTTGGTGAGGTTGCTGTTGCTCCAGTTCAGAAATTCGTTGTGACCGAAATCTTTGGCCGACTTCCACGGTCCCTGCTCCAGCACCACGACACTGAATCCGTTTTGCGAGAGCTCGCGTGCCAGCACGCCTCCGGCGGCTCCGCAGCCGACGATGACGAAATCGACAGAGTCCGTTAGCGGATAGTGCTTCTGAGGATGTGCCGGGGCGCTCATGCTTTCTCCTCGGCGTGCGCGTCGTAGTAGCCGAAGGGCGGCGCCCAGTACGCCCGGTCGTCGAAGCCGATGAGATTCCAGCCAATCTGGAAGCGGTTGCCGTGCAGCGAGGGATCACAAAAGGTGCCGGTCAATACCATCGCCCGTAGTGCGCCAAAGGCTTCGGCCCCTTTGCCGCTCGCAGCGCTTTCGGCGTCGGTGATGTTGCCGACGCTCGACGACTTGTCCATAGCTTTCATGACTGCAATCTGCTGTTCGGGCGTAAGGGAAGCAAAGGACGTAGCTGCGGGCTGCGCTTTGAGGGCCGCCGCGTGCAGAGCGGCCAGGGCTCCGCGAAAATCCTGCTGCTGGTCAGGATTGATCGCCGTCAGGACGTAGTCCGCGAAATAAACCGCGCCGGCTTCGCGCGCTCCGGGAGTGCCATCGGTGCTGGGAATAATCTGCGCCGCGAAGGCGTCGAAGTTGGCGGCCTCCTGCGGCGTGAGGAAGGTAAACTTTTGCGCGCCTGCGGAAGCCGCGGCGTGGGCGTGCTCGGTAGCCTGCGCCATCAGTTGCGGTGTCAACGAATCCAGCAACAACAGGCCGAGTGCTCCAGCGCTCTGGGCCAGGAACTTGCGGCGCGTGTTCTCCAAAATCCCTCTCCTTACGCGAAACGGAAACCGCTCTCATGCAGCCCCTGAATCTTGCTGGTCTTGGGAGCGGGCGTGGCTACCTTGCCTACCGCCGTCCCTTTCATTACGCGGTTGAACGCAGTTTGGAACTGACCCATCTCGGCCGGCGTGCCGACGGTGATGCGCACGTAGCTCGGCATCACTGGCCAGATACGCCCGATGTAGACGTTCTGCTGGCGCAGCGCTTCGATCACCTGCTGGCCGTCGCGCCGGGTATTGAGCATGAAGCAGTTGGACTGCGATGGAATGAACTCGTAGCCATTGGTGTGCAGCCAGTCGAATACCCCATCGCGGGTCGCAGTGTTGCTGCGCTTTCGCTCAGAGACGAGGCCAGCGTCCTTCAAACTTGCGGTTGCTGCAACCACGGCGGTAATCGGCATGGGATTGAATCCGTGGTACGCGCCGATTTTCTTTTGCAGCTCCGGCCGCGCGATGGAGAAGCCGCAACGCAGTCCAGCCATGCCGTAAATCTTCGAGAACGTACGCAGCACGATGACGTCTTTGCCGGCCTTGACCAGGTCCATCGCCGAGGTGGTTCCGTCGGCGAAATGGATGTATGCCTCGTCAACCATCACCACCGAGCCTTGCGGCTTGTGCTCCACCAGGTACTCGATGTCGGAGTGGCTGGTGAGCGTGCCCGTGGGATTATTCGGAGTGCAGATGTAGAACAGCCCGGCATCCGGCGCCTGTGCCAGCATAGCTCTGACATCGTGGGAGTAGCTCGAAGTGAGCGGCACCTTCACCACACGCGCACCCGCTACGTTGGCGGCGTGCATTCCGGCCTCGTAGCCCGGGTCGGCGGTGACGTAACTTTTCGCGGGAGAGGTGAAGGCGAGTACCGAGTAGTGCAGCGGCTCGCTCGATCCGGGATAGGCCGCGATGTAGTCCGCGGGCACGCCCTCGACCTGCGCGAAGGTGTCGATCAAGTCTTCGGTAAGCCAGTCAGAGTAGCGGCCGCCATGGGGGATGATGTTGCTGATGGCCTCGCGCGCGCTGTCGGATGGGCCCAGCGGATTTTCGTTGGAGTCGATGGCGACCGCGCCCTGGGGATAACGATGATCGCGATGGCTGACGGCCAGCAGCGACTCGGTCCAGATGGTGCTGCACGCAGCAGTTGCCGAAGCGGCCAGCGCGAGGTTAAGAAAGTTGCGACGGGAGAATCCGTTATTGCCTTCGTTGTGCGACATTACTTCAGCCCCGCTGGTTCTGCGTGTACGCCATGTTTGCGCACCGCGATGACTTCAATTTCCACCAGCACTCCGGGAAACGCCAGGGCCGAAACCTGTACTGCCGAGCGCGCCGGTTTGTTGGGCTGCTCGGCGGTGCCGAAGAACTGCGTATACCCGGCCATCATCCCCGAGAAATCCATTTGCCCGTTCTTACTCGGGTCTCCCACGAGGTAGACATGCATCATGACCACGTCGCTCATGGAGAGGTGCTGCTGGTCGAGCAGCGATTGGATTTGCGTCAGTACCGAGATAGTTTGCGTCTTGGTATCGCCATATTTGTCAGCCGGGGTCTGAGCCTTGGGATTGAGCGCCTGGGGAACGGTTCCGCTCACGTAGACGGTTTCGTATCCCGGGGGAACGATGACCGCAGCGGAGATGGGGAAATCTGCGTTGGGAGGCGGCAGCGGAATGCGCTGCACCTTGTCGCCGGACTGGGCAAGAGCCACCGTGACAGAACCGAGCGCCAACACGGCAAAGCGGAAAAGGGGAGCGGCTGCGATGTGTGGAAAGTACATGCCTCACCTCAACGGAGAGTTGCGTCCCACATCTTAGCGCGTATGGGCAGGGTTTGGCACGGGTGCAAGGGGATGAAGAAGCCCGCCGCCAGGTACCCCACGTTCCGCTGCGCTCCCCGCGGGGCTAAACTGAGTCGCCCCTGCGGGGCTGGAGGGGATTGGAATCTACCGCGGCTGGATTTCTTCCAGCACGCCGTCAATACGCTCGACCTCTTCGCGGATGACGCGGATGGCCTGCTGATTCGCCGGAAAGGGCGCAGGGATCAGCGCGTCCACGGCGTGACGGATTTTGTGATTACGGTCGGAGATCAGGCTGATGCCGGTCGAGGTGTTCACCCGAGTCTGGTACAGACGCCGCGCGATCTTGACGCCAACCCAGGCGAATACCAGGCCGAAACAAACTTCAATCGGTAGCCGGTCTTTCGCGCCATCGAAATCGAGAAACAGTAGACGATACACTGCCTCGCCGGCACCCAGCGAAGCAAAGATCACGAGCGTCCCGAAGAAAGCAATCTTCAGACGCTGAACCGGGCGAAGCTGCGTCTCGGTTCGTTCACTGCGGCGATTTGAGCCAAGCGGCATTCATCTCTCCCAAGATGGGCTTGTCTTCTATTGTGCAACGAATTCGCGATTTTGTGCAGCAAGTATTATGACCGATTTCACGGGAAGCGACTGCGAAGCAGCATTAAGAAGCGGATCACAGGTAGCGATTCGCAGCGCCGCCGGGCTTGCATCCAGCAACTCTCAAAAAAATGGCAAGTGTTTCATCGAACACTTGCCATCATTCCCGCAGTCGATAGGTTCTCTTCAATTGTTTGCCATGGGGGCGCGAAGTCTACACGCGGGTCGGGATGTAATCAGCTCAGCCAACAGAAGCCGGTCGCCACTTTACAGTCGCAATACAACCTCTCTGGCCAAAACCCATTCTCACACGACGCCCGGAAATCGCGGGCTAGTTCGCTTTTTCGCTCCATTTGAACGTGTCAAGTTGCCTGTGCAAGTCTAGTCGCCCTAACTACTGCACGCCGGAGGAAAGTTATGAACCGCTCAAAGTTTCTGCTATTTGCTTGGTCGATGCTTCTTTGCTGTGCAATTCTCACACCCGCCGTCCAGGCGCAGTATCGGGGTTCACTCCGCGGAACGGTGAGTGATCCATCGGGTGCCGTGATTTCTGGTGCGACGGTTACTTTGGTAAATAAGCAAACCAACAGCACGATGACATCCACCTCCGACAGCAATGGCATTTACAACTTCAATGGCTTGCCGCCGGCCTCGTACGAAATCACGGCAGAGCGCACCGGATTCAAGAAGCAGGTGCTTGAGGACGTGCAGATTATTCCCGAGCAGCTCAATTCTCTCAATCTGCAGTTGGAGGTGGGAGGGGCTGATCAGACAGTGACCGTGTCGGGCACGTCTGAGGCACTGGATACGGAAACAGCCACCATCAGCAGCACCATCTCCAGCAACCAGATCCAGCACATGCCGTCGTTCAACCGCGACGTCTTCCAATTGGCGCAATTGACGCCGGGAGTTTTCGGAGATGCCTCGCAGAATGGCGGGGGAGGGGCCTACGAGCTGCCTGGGAACCAGGGACCGGGCGGAACCAGTGGAGGTAACGGCGGAATTTTCTCGACCGAGAACGGCCCGCAGATCAACACCGGCGGCGGCCAGTATGAGAACAACGGCATCACGATTGACGGCATCAGCACGGCCAGCGCGGTTTGGGGCGGCACGTCGATCATTACCCCCAGCGAAGACTCGGTCGACAATCTGAAGGTCGTTTCCAATAACTACGACGCCGAGTTCGGCCGGTTCAGCGGCGCGCAAATCCAGGTCAGCACCAAGAGCGGCACGAATGACCTGCACGGCAGCGCTTTTTTCAAGGCATCACGACCGGGACTGAACGCTTATCAGCGATGGAACGGAGTCGGCTCGGATCAACCGGGAACGCCTGCCCAGCGTGGCTTGAACCGTGATGAGAACCGGTTCAATCAATACGGCGGCAGTCTGGGCGGACCGATCATAAAAAATAGGATCTTCGCCTTTTTCAATTGGGAGACCAGCCCGCTTTCCGCCTCTACCACGTCTCAAAACTGGTATACAACGCCGCAGTTCGCCACCATGGCGCCGCCGGGTAGCATTGCCGCAAAGTATCTTTCGTTCCCCGGAAGCGGTGTTGCTTCGAACGGAACCATTCAGCGTAGCTGTGCCTCGGTCGGGCTGCAGGAGGGCGTGAACTGTAGGACCACGTCGGGGGGCTTGGACCTGGGCTCGCCATTGGCCACCGGCTTGGGCTTGCAAGATCTGACGTATGGCGGCAATCCCAACACTCCAGGCGTAGGCGCGGGCCTCGATGGAGTACCAGATCTGGCGTACTACAACCTGGTGAACCCGACGACCACATCACAGATGCAATTCAACGGCCGGCTCGACGCCAATGTTACCCAAAAAGACCTGCTCAGCTTCACCATCTATTGGGTACCGGTGTCGACGACGAATTACCAGGGCACTGTCCGTCCAATGAACCTCTGGCATCATGACCAGATTAACGATGCCTTTGCGCTGATCTGGACACATACGTTCTCGCCCACTCTACTGAATCAGGCGCGCGCCAATGCCGCAGGCTGGCGCTGGAATGAGGTTTCCAGCAATCCGCAGGCGCCCTTTGGATTGCCGCAGGACAGTATCGATGGCATTGGCAGCATTAACAGTTCGAATATTGCATTCTTCGGCGCTCCCGGACCCAGCAATTTGAACCAGTGGACCTACACCTACAGCGACGTCCTCACCAAGATTGTCGGACGTCACAGCATCAGGGTGGGCGGCGACTTAACCAGGCTCTACTACTTGAATAACCCCGTTTATGCGGCGCGGCCAAGCTTCAACTTCCACAACCTGTGGGATTTTGCCAACGACGCTCCCTATTTTGAAAATGGCCAGTTTGATTCCCAGACGGGCATTCCCTTCGCGAATCGCCAGGACGGCCGGCAAAATATATGGGGCTTCTTTGCGCAGGACGATTTCAAGCTCCGTCCCAACCTGACCGTCAACGTCGGCCTTCGCTGGACAGACTTTGGGGCATTTGCCACCAAGCAGAACAACTTGGACGTGGTGAAGTTTGGACAGGGTGCAAATGCACTGACCGATCTTCATATCCGCGTAGGTGGATCTCTCTACAACGCGCAAAAGTCAAACTTCGGTCCGGTGATTGGCTTCGCCTGGTCGCCGAGCAAGTTTCAGGACAAAGCGGTATTCCGCGGGGGCTTTGGGGTCGGTTATAACCAAAACGAAATCGCCATCACAACCAACGGCAGCGGCAACCCGCCTAATGCAGTACAGGCAAGTTACACCTGTCCCTACCCGTTCAATACGAACCCCTCTTGCGCGGGCAACGGAATCCTTTATGAAACCGCAAACTCGCCCAATTCTCTTTTTGGATATTCACCCAACCCCAGCGCCATCACAACCTTTGGCCCTGATAACTTGCCGACCAACGGGCAGCCAATCTTTGTGACAGGCTTTCCCTCGAATCCCAAGTCCATCGCTGTCTACCACTATTCACTGGACTTCCAGTATCAGTTGCCGGCGAACTGGGTCATGACAATGAGTTACATGGGAAATCAGTCACGGCACCTTTTGATACATAGCAACTGGAATGCAATCGGCGGGACGGCAGGACTGCCTCTCAATCCAAAGGTCAATGTCCTGAACTTCTGGGATAACAACGGCAACGGAAACTTCAATGCCGGGGTCTTCAGTCTCGCCCACAGCTTCTCGCATAGCTTCCAGCTAACCGCGCTCTACACTTGGTCGAAGGCCATGGACGAGAATTCGGGCCCGTATTACGAGGACCCGTATCCTTACGATCCCAGCGCGGCGTACGGACGGTCTAACTACGATGTGACCAATGCGTTCAAACTGTACGGCTTGTGGCAGCCTACCTTTTTCAGCGGCAATAGCTGGCTACACAAGATAGCGGACGGCTGGAGTCTGAGTGGAATATGGAACGTGCACTCCGGCTTCCCCTGGAACCCTTACTACAACACCAATACGCTGTATTACCAGGGCAGCGGCTACGCGCAGTTGCGGCCCTCCGATACGATGGGTCTGCCTGGAACAAGCACCAGTAACAGCACGTACATGCAGCCCATCAACCCGAATTTCGGCGGTAACGGGACGAACTATTTCGGGACGCCGAGCTATGTTGAGGGGGCGCCCTTTCCCGGTTTCTCACCTGCGCCGCAGCCGGGAATCCATCGCAACACCCTGAATTCGCCAGGCTATAACGATGTCGACCTCACTCTGAGCAAGGCTTTCGGTATGCCGCGGATCAAAGGGCTGGGAGAAAGAGCGCAGTTGTTGGTGCGTGCGGACGTCTACAACTTCTTCAATAAGACCAACATTAACTCTGCGTCTATCGACGGAAACCTGGGCTCGGTGTCACCGACCGGCGCTGTTAGTCCGAACTCGGACTTCGGCGTGGCCGGCGGTGCGCTGGGCAGCAGAACGGTGCAGCTGCAGGCGCGGTTCAGCTTCTAACCGGGGCAAGGGGCGCATCCTGTGCGGGTGCGCCCTTTCCCTTGCTTCAGAGTGGAGTGTCGATCGAACCCTTTCCATCCCGCGGGCTTCTTTACTAAATCCAACCCAAACGGCGACAATGAGTGTTTGCCTGTCCGGAGGCGTGCGACGTGGCCGCCGGGTCTAGCTTCATTTTTCCAACACGTCACGAAAGGGACCTCTCATGCCAGCCAGTGGTGAACTCATTCGCATGATGAACTACATCGACGACATTGCGGCCACCTTGCGCCGCGTCAATGCCAGCCTCTACCTGCTGTCGCCGGAAGACAAACAGCGGCTTGCCGAGTACATGCGCAAGTCGGACCCAAGCTTTTCGCAGATGGTCGACCTTCTGGAGCATCCGGAGAATGTCTGAAATCCGCACCGTTGCAGTGATCGGCGCCGGCATAATGGGACGAGGCATCGCCCATGCCGCAGCTCTCGGCGGTTATCGCACCATCCTCGAAGACATCCTTCCCAACACGCTGCGCAAAGCCGAAAGCGAAATCCGCGCCAACCTCGACAAGGCGGTCGAGCTGGGCAAGGTGTCGAAGGACGCAGCCGGCGAGGCGATCGAGCGTATCGAATATGCATCGTCCGTCGAGCAGGCCGCGCGCGAGGCTGACCTGGTCATCGAGGCCGTGCCCGAGGAGATGGAGTCGAAGATCGAAATCTTCACCCTGCTCGACAAGGTCTGCCGGCCGACCACCATCCTTGCCTCTAATACCTCTTCGCTAAGCGTCACCGAGATTTCCAGCGTCACCTATCGCGCGCCCAAAGTGCGTCGGCATGCACTTCTTCAATCCGGTGCACAAGATGAAGCTGCTGGAGATCGTGCGCGCGCTTGAGACCAGCGAGGACACGCTCGCCGCCGCCGTCGACGTCGGCAGGAACATGGGCAAGGAAGTTGTCGTCATCCGCGAGTCGCCCGGATTCATCACCAGCCGCATTAACGCCATGATCGGCAACGAAGCTTTCTACATGTTGCAGGAGGGCGTCGCCTCGGCCGCCGACATCGACAAGGCGCTGAAGCTCGGGCTCAATCACCCCATGGGGCCGTTCGAGATGGTCGACCTGGTGGGACTCGACACCCGCCTGCACATCCTGGAATACCTGCACAAGACGCTGGGCGAGAAGTTTCGGCCTGCGCCGCTGATGGTGCAGTACGTCAAGGCCGGACGCCTGGGCCGCAAGGCTGGGCGCGGCGTCTACGAGTATCCGGGACAGGAGCCGGGACGGCCCGATCCGTCTCAGGCTAAGCCATCTCCGCCCGACGCCAAGAAATAATTTCGCAACATTACTAGATCGGGAGCCCCCGAATCGCATGCCCCGGAATCGGGTGCCCCATTCGGCCATCGTTGGCCGGGTGGGGTATTCGCACACTGCTCAACCGAAGTCCAAAATTGCCATTCCTCTCCATCCTCCTGCAACTCGTCCCATTCACTTGCAATCTGCAAGCGACTTTTGATACTTTGTCGCGATGATCGGCAGAGGCCAAAGCCGCCGTCGCCGTTCGGGATGTCCCGGTCAGCGTCTCGCTGGAGAAAATCGGGGACCGCTGGTCGTTGCTGATCATCCGCGATTTGATGGTTCGCGGATATCACACGTTCAAGCAATTTCAGAACTCCGGCGAAGGCATTGCGACGAACGTATTGGCGAATCGTCTCAAGCGCCTGCGGACGGCGGGTATCGTTACCGTCGAAGCCGATCCGTTGGACGGTCGCAAGCTGAACTATCGCCTCACCGCGAAGGGCATTGATCTTGCGCCGGTCGTGTTGGAGTTGTTGATATGGGGAGCGCAACACGAGGACACGGGCGCTCCTTGCGAGGTGATCGCCCACATGGCACAAAATCGCGAACAGGTACTGGCCGAGGTGCGACGCCGGTGGGAGCAGCGCGACCCGACGCCCTTCCTGCCGCCGTTTCAACCACCGCAAGATCAGAAGATTCGGAACAGAGATCGCAAGAGACGACACTAAGCGGAGTACGACAAATTTATTCAGGAGAAGTTATGAGCAAGGTTCGCGTACTGGTAGGCACCAAGAAAGGCGCATTCATTCTCACCTCCGACGGCAAGCGCGACAAGTGGGAAGTCAGCGGGCCGCACTTCGCCGGCTGGGAGATCTATCACATGAAGGGATCGCCCGTGGATCCGGACCGCATCTTCGTCTCGCAGACCAGCGGCTGGTTTGGGCAGATCATTCAGCGCTCTGACGACGGCGGCAAAACCTGGTCAACGCCGGGCGGTGCGCCCGAGATGGGTCCGTTCGGGCCCGGGGGCCAGGCCAACAAGTTCGTGTACGACACTTCGCCAGAGACTGGCAAGCCGCTCACCACCCATCAGTTCTACGACGGCAAACAGCATCCGTGGGAGTTCAAGCGGGTGTGGCACATCGAGCCGTCGCTCACCGATCCGAATACGGCTTACGCCGGAATCGAGGACGCCGCCATCTTCCGCACCACGGACGGCGCAACTACCTGGCACGAGCTGCCCGGCCTGCGCGGCCACGGCACCGGCCCCAAGTGGCAGCCCGGCGCTGGAGGCATGTGCCTGCACAGCATCATTCTCGATGCCAGCGATCCGGGGAAGATTTACATCGCCATCTCGGCGGCGGGAGCGTTTCGCAGCGATGACGGCGGCGTGAACTGGAAGCCCATCAACAAGGGTTTGTATTCGAAGTACATCCCTGAACCCACTGCCGAGATCGGACATTGCGTTCATCACATCGCCATGAGTCCGAAAAAGCCAGGCACGCTCTTCATGCAGAAACACTGGGACGTAATGCGCAGCGACGACGCGGGCGACAACTGGACCAAGATCAGCGGCAACCTGCCGACCGATTTCGGATTCGTGATCGACGTGCACGCGCACGAGCCGGAGACGATTTACGTGGTGCCGATCAAGAGCGATGGCGAGCACTATCCGCTGGAAGGGAAGCTGCGCGTCTACCGCAGCCGCAGCGGCGGCAACGAGTGGGAGGCGCTGACCAAAGGCCTGCCGCAAGCCAACTGCTACGTCAACGTGCTGCGCGACGCCATGGCGGTAGACACGCTCGACGATTGCGGCATCTACTTCGGAACTACCGGCGGCCAGGTCTACGTCTCACCCGACGGCGGCGACAACTGGAACACCATCGTGCACGATCTGCCGTCAGTGCTAAGCGTGGAAGTGCAGACCATCGGGTAGGAAAGTTTCGCAACTATCGAGCGCCGCAGGCGCGACTCAGCGTAGCCCAGCGTGGAGCGAAGCGGAACGCTGGGTCAACGCTGCCATCCGCCGGAGCCCTGGCCGCTGGGCTCCGGATCGCACTCTGGGCGGTCTGCACGCAACCCAGTGCTCCGCCTGCGGCTGCGCACTGGGCTAAACTGAGTCGCCCTGCGGGCTGAAGGTCGTCTGACAAATCCTGTATCCCGATCCAAGACCCGGCGACTGAGAAGCCGGCAGATGTGCAGTCCGCCCCATGTCCACAGTGATGGTGCTGCCTGCGAGGTACGGACGTGCGAATTCCTTGTAGCCTCCACGAGGCACTATTGCTCCACCATCACCCGAACCATCTTCTTCCCCGCGCGCAGCGTGAACTCCGACCCGAGCTTCACCGAAGCAACTAACTCCGTCTTCAACTCGCCGTCGAGCTTCACTGCGTTTTGCTTGACCTTGCGGGAGCCGTCGGACACCGACGTCGCCAAGCCGGCCGCGGCCAGCAGCTTGTCGAGTCTCACCTGCGCCACACCGTCCGTGACGGCCGAGTTCGGCGCCGCCACCTCTTCAAACTTCACTGTGACCAGCGGCAGGTCCTCCGGCGCTTCATCTTTCTGGAACATGCGCGACCAGTCCTGCGCCGCTTGCTCGGCGGCGTCATAGCCGTGAAAGTCGTTCACGATGCGCTTGCCCAGGTCCTGCTTAAGCTTCATCGGATGAGCTTCGCCGCTGGCGACGGCCTGCTTTAATTGCTCGATCTCGCGCGTCGTGAGGTCCGTCAGCAGTTCATAGTAACGCCACATTAGCGCGTCGGAAATCGACATCACCTTGCCGAACATTTCCTGCGGCGGCTCGGTGATGCCAATGTAATTGCCATACGACTTCGACATCTTCTGCACGCCGTCGGTACCTTCCAGCAGCGGCATGGTCAGCACGATCTGCGGCGGCTGATTGTAGTCGCGCTGCAGTTGGCGCCCCATCAGCAGGTTGAATTTCTGATCGGTGCCGCCCAGTTCGACATCGGCCTCGAGCGCAACCGAGTCGTATCCCTGCGCGATGGGATACAGCAACTCATGCATGGCAATGGGCTTCTCTTCGGTGAAGCGTTTGTGGAAGTCCTCGCGCTCGAGCATCTGCGAAACCGTGAACTTCGCTGCCAGGCGGATGAAGCCCTCGAATCCCAGCTTGCCCAGCCACTCGCTGTTGAAACGTATTTCGGTCTTCTCGCGATCGAGAATCTTGAAGACCTGCGCCTTATAGGTTTCGGCGTTGGCGTCGATCTGCTCGCGGGTGAGCGGCGGCCGCGTAGCCGAGCGCCCGGTCGGATCTCCGATCAGCCCGGTGAAATCGCCGATGAGGAAGATGACGGTGTGCCCCATGTCCTGGAAATGTTTCAGCTTGCGCATGAGCACCGTATGGCCCAGATGAAGGTCGGGCGCGGTGGGATCGAAGCCGGCCTTGACCCGCATGGGCTTGCCGGTACGCAGCGATTTGTCGAGCCGCTCGCACAAGTCGCCCTCGCGAATGATTTCGGCCGCGCCTTTGCGCAAGTACTCCAGTTGCTCAGCAACAGGTGGGAATGTGGGCATAAGGTTCGATTATAAGAAAGTTGTCAGTTGTCGGTGGCCAGTTGTGGGAAAGACAGTTGTCAGTGGCCAGTTGTCAGTTGTCGGCAAGTCGGTTGTCGGTGGTCAGTTGTCAGAAAGAGAGGCGGCCAGTTGTCATCTGTAAGGCACGGTGGTCAGCTTTCGGTTATCAGCAGCGGGTTGCACCGCGAAAGGCCTCGTGCCGCCGCAAGAGACTGCAGGTCCCTCGGCTTCGCTCGGGATGACACCGCTTGGAAGTTGTCAGTTGTCGGTGGTCAGTTGTCACAAACTCAGTTGTCAGAAGTCAGTTCTCTGAAAGTCAGTTCTCGTGGCCGGTCGTCAAGGAGACAGTGGTCGGTCTCCGGCCTGAAGTCTCCAACGTCCTTCGACTCTGGCGACCGCCCACTTCTTCCTGGCACCGGCAACTGCCAACGTCTTTCCGACAACTGCCCACTTCTTTCTGCCAACCGCCAACTGCCAACCGACAACTTGCTCTAATGAAGCCTTCGACGGCTCCCCATCATCTACTGCTCGACGATAAAGGTAGACTTCAGACCATGGCCCTTACGGCAAATCCTATTCCTAGCGGTTTTGATTACAAGGCACAGATGTTTCCCGCGCTGACGGCGGCGCAGATCGACCGCGTCCGTCCCTGGGCGAAGCTGCGACCGGTAACGCAAGGCGAAGTTCTATTTCAGCCCGGAGACGAGCACGTTCCGTTCTTCGTGCTTCTTTCCGGCACTCTGGAAATTGTGCAGCCCAGCCAGGAAAGCCAGGTCATTGTGACCCACCAGCCGGGGAGCTTCGCCGGCGAAATCACCACCATGTCGGGCCAGCGCGCTTTCGTGATGGGGCGGGTGGGGATTGGGGGCGAATTCCTGGAAGTGCGGCATGAGGATTTCCGCACCCTGATCGGGCGCGATGCTGAGCTCAGCGAGATATTTCTTAAGGCATTCATTCTGCGCCGTATCGCTCTGGTTCAAGGGCAACTGGGAAACGTCATCATCCTGGGCTCGCGACACTCTGCGGCAACGCTGAAGCTACGCGAGTTTCTGGGGCGTAACGGCTATCCGTACTTGTATCGCGATCTGGAAATCGATACTTCGTCGCAGGAGATGCTCGACCGTTTCAACATTACTGCTGACGAGATTCCGGTAGCCATCTGCAACGGCGTGCACGTTCTGAAAAATCCGTCGATTCAGCGGCTGGCCGAGTGCCTGGGGCTGAATGCGAATGTCGACCAAAGCACGGTGCGCGATGTGGTCATCGTCGGCGGAGGCCCTTCCGGACTCGCGGCTGCGGTGTACGCGGCATCCGAGGGGCTCGACGCGCTGCTGCTGGAAACCGCTACTCCGGGCGGCCAGGCCGGCTCCAGCTCGAAGATCGAAAACTATCTTGGCTTTCCCACCGGCATTTCAGGCCAGGAGTTGACCGGCCGCGCCCTCACCCAGGCGATCAAGTTCGGAGCCGACATCATGGTGGCGCGCAGTGCCGTGCGGCTTGCCTGCGTGCGTCGCCCTTATCACATCCTTCTGGAAGATGACAGCAAGGTTGCGGCGCGAACCGTCGTCATCGCCACCGGCGCGCAGTACAACCGGCCGGCGCTTCCGCATCTGGCAAAGTTTGACGGCGTCGGCATTTATTACGGCGCTACCTACATGGAAGCGCAGCTTTGCGAAGGCAACGATGTCATCGTGGTGGGCGGCGGCAACTCGGCAGGGCAGGCGGCGGTCTTCCTGTCGCAAACCGCGCGCAAGGTCTACATGCTGGTGCGCTCAGCACGACTGGCAGACACCATGTCGCGATATCTGATTCGCCGCATCGAGGAGAATCCCGCTATCGAACTTCACCTGAACACCGAGATCGTTGCCTTGGATGGAGACACGCAACTGGAGCGCGTGACTTGGCAGGACAAGTCCACAGGCGAAATCTCACCCCGCGAAATTCGGCATGTGTTCATCATGGCCGGAGCCTCTCCCCGCACCGAGTGGTTGCAGGGCTGCATGGCGCTCGACGGTAAGGGATTCGTGCTGACGGGGCGCGACATCGAGCCCACCGCGCTGCAGTCGGCGGCCTGGCCGCTCACCCGTCCTCCGCAAATGCTGGAAACAAGCCTGCCCGGAGTGTTCGCCGTGGGCGATGTGCGGTCAGGCAACGTCAAACGCGTCGCCTCGGCGGTGGGCGAAGGCTCGATGGCCATCAGCCTGGTGCATCGCGCGCTGGGCGAACTCTAGGGCGGCGCATCGCGATCTCGGACCATGATCATCCTCCTCATGGGCGTAAGTGGAGTAGGGAAGACCGCGGTGGGCGAGGCGCTCGCGCAGCAACTGCGCTGGCGCTTTGCCGATGCTGACGATTTTCACTCCCCGGCGAATGTGGCGAAGATGCGTGCCGGCATTGCGCTCGACGATACCGATCGTGCTCCCTGGCTGCAGGCGTTGCACGACGCCATCGAGCGCTGGATCGTCGCCCGCGAATCGGTCGTGCTGGCCTGTTCCGCGTTGAAGGAAGCCTATCGTCGTCAGCTGGTGGTTGGACCCGAGGTGAAGCTGGTATTTCTTCGCGCTGAGTTCAGCGTGGTGAGCGAGCACCTGGCGCAGCGTCAGGGGCACTTCATGAATCCCGCATTGTTGCAGAGCCAGTTCGACACGCTCGAAGCTCCGACGGATGCCATCGCGGTTGACGCTTCCGGACCTATACCGGAGATCGTCGCTGGTATCTGCTCTGCCCTCGGGCTCGGAGCGGTTGTGAGAACCCTCCGTCGTAGATCGCTCTGGTTCGCGCGCGCTGAGGATCGTCGGCCTGCTCTCTCTCATCCTGTCATCCTGGGCGCAGCGAAGGACCTGCTTTCCGCGGCACCTCGCTATTTACTCGCCGCGTTGTCCAGCGCCAGGTTCAGTTCCAGCACATTCACCCGCGGCTCTCCGAGAAATCCCCACTGTCGCGGCAGCGTGTACTTCCTCACCAGCTGCCGGACGGCGTCTTCGCTCATGTGCCGCTGCTGCGCTACCCGCGCCACCTGGAACTCCGCACTCGCTGGCGTGATATCAGGATCGAGTCCCGAAGCCGATGTGGTGATCAGGTCCACCGGCACGGGCTGTGCCGGATTCTCCGACTGCGCGCTGGCTGCATCCTGCTTCACCCGGTCGATGAGCTTCTGGTTGGTCGGCCCCAGGTTCGTACCGCCAGAATTGGCAGCGTCGTAGCCGTTTCCCGCAGCCGATGGGCGCGAGTGAAAATACTGCGGCCCAACAAAAGGCTGGCCGATGATGCGCGACCCGACCACCGTTCCGTTGCTGACAATCAGTTGCCCGTTTGCTTTATCGCGAAACAGTATCTGCGACAGGCCGGTGACGATGAGCGGGTAGAGGATGCCCAGCAGCACCGTCGTGACCACGGTCATCAGGATTGCGGTAATGAGGTTCTTCTTCATCGCTAACTCCTACGCCAGTCTCAGGGTGGTGATCAGCATGTCGAGCAGCTTGATGCCGATGAAGGGCACGACCACTCCGCCGAAGCCGTAGATCAGCAGGTTGCGGCGCAGCACGGCGGCTGCTCCCATGGGCTTGTACTTGATGCCCTTCAGCGCCAGCGGAATCAGCGCGACAATCACCAGCGCGTTGAAGATGACCGCCGACAGGATTGCCGACTGCGGATTCTTCAGGTGCATGATGTTCAACGCGTTCAGCACCGGGAAGGCCACGGCAAACATCGCCGGGATGATGGCGAAATATTTCGCGACATCGTTGGCAATCGAGAATGTAGTCAGGGCGCCGCGCGTCATCAGCAACTGTTTGCCGATCTCGACCACCTCGATCAGCTTCGTCGGGTTGGAATCGAGATCGACCATGTTGCCCGCCTCTTTCGCCGCCTGCGTGCCGGTGTTCATCGCCACGCCTACATCGGCCTGGGCCAGCGCAGGAGCATCGTTGGTGCCATCGCCCGTCATCGCCACCAGCTTGCCTTCGGCCTGCTCGCGGCGGATGAGGTCCATCTTGTCTTTCGGCGTGGCTTGCGCGAGAAAGTCGTCGACCCCGGCTTCGCGTGCGATGGCCGCCGCGGTCAGCGGATTGTCGCCGGTGATCATCACCGTACGAATGCCCATGGCGCGAAGCTGGTCGAAGCGCTCGCGCATCCCGCCCTTTACCACGTCTTTCAACTCGATCACGCCCATGGCGCCGCGAGTCTTCTCCGCCACCACCAGCGGAGTGCCTCCACTGCGCGCGATCTGCTCGACCGCGGCGGTCACCTCCGGCGGCATGGCGTGGCCGTTGTCGTGGACGTAGCGCTCGATAGCATCGACCGCGCCTTTGCGGATCTCGTAGCCGTTGAGGTTCACGCCCGACATGCGGGTTTGCGCCGTGAAGGCGATGAAGTGCGCTTCGTGCTCCGCCAACTCGCGCCCGCGCAGCCCATACCTCTCTTTCGCCAGCACCACGATCGAGCGGCCTTCCGGCGTCTCATCCGCCAGCGAAGACAATTGTGCGGCGTCGGCCATTTCAGCCGGCGTCACTCCCGGCGCGGCGATAAATTGCGCCGCTTGCCGATTGCCCAGCGTGATGGTTCCGGTCTTGTCGAGCAGCAGCGTGTTCACATCGCCGGCTGCTTCCACGGCGCGTCCCGACATGGCCAGCACGTTGTGCTGCACCAGGCGGTCCATGCCCGCGATGCCGATTGCCGAGAGCAGCCCGCCGATGGTCGTCGGGATGAGACACACCAGCAACGAGACCAGCACGAAGATTGACTGCGGCGCTCCTGAGTAAATGGCGAACGGCTGCAGAGTGACGACCGCTAGCAGGAAGATGATGGTCAGTCCCGCCAGCAGAATATTGAGCGCGATCTCGTTGGGCGTCTTCTGCCGCTCGGCCCCTTCGACCAGCGCGATCATGCGATCGAGAAAGGTCTCGCCCGGGTTGGAGGTGATCAGGACTTTGATCTGGTCCGACAACACGCGCGTGCCGCCGGTCACGGCCGAGCGATCGCCGCCTGATTCGCGAATGACGGGCGCGGATTCTCCGGTAATCGCCGACTCATCCACCGACGCGACGCCTTCGACAATCTCGCCGTCGCCGGGAATCAGTTCTCCCGCGGAGCAAATCACTTTGTCGTCGGCGCGCAGCTCGGAACTGGGCACCTGCTGGATGGAACCGTCAGGCAGCAGGCGATTCGCCATAGTCTCAGAGCGGGCGCGGCGCAGCGTGTCAGCCTGCGCTTTGCCGCGGCCTTCTGCCATCGCCTCGGCAAAATTCGCAAACAGCACAGTGAACCACAGCCACAGCGTGATCTGCAGATTGAACTTGAAATCCTGGTGTGGACCCACGAAGAGCAGCACCGTGGTGATGACGCTTCCGACCTCGACCACGAACATCACGGGATTGCTCATCATGTTGCGGGGGCTGAGCTTCACCAGCGAATCCCACATCGCGCGCCGCACAATGTTCCAGTCCCACAGGTTCCGTTTGCGCGACTTCATCGGCGAGTTGCCCAGGCGCACACTCGGCGGCGTGGCAGCGTGTTTCGTTTCTGTCATGGTTGCCATGTGTGTCCTCTAGAAAGTCCTGCCCGCATGCATCAGCAGGTGCTCAAGAATCGGCCCCAGGCTGAGCGCGGGGAAGAAAGTCAGCGCGCCGATGATCAGGATGGTGCCGATCAGCAGTACGGTGAACAGCGGTGTGGT
Organism: uncultured Acidobacteriaceae bacterium; assembly: GCA_963771535.1. GTDB lineage: Bacteria > Acidobacteriota > Terriglobia > Terriglobales > Acidobacteriaceae > CAVVDY01. Next base: position 302,810 of record CAVYTK010000004.1, read on the forward strand.
CACCGGAAATGTGCCCAGCGACGGCGGAACGTATTTCTTCTGCGCCAGGTTGCCGGCGATAGCCAGCATCGGGATGATCATCAGGAATCGCCCGATCAGCATGGTGAACGCGCCCGCTACGTTGTACCAGGGCGTGTTGGTGTTCAGGCCGGCGAAGGCGGAGCCGTTGTTTCCCGCCTGCGAGGTGAAGGAGTAGAGGATCTCGCTCAGCCCGTGCGGCCCGGGATTCAGAATGCTCGACGTTCCGAATCCATTCACCGACGAGATTCCCGCGAAGATGAGAATGACGAGCGGGAACACCAGCGCCACCAGCATTGCCATCTTCACGTCATAAGCTTCGATTTTCTTGCCCAGGTATTCCGGCGTGCGTCCGACCATCAGTCCGGCGATGAACACGGCCAGCACGATATAGATCAGCATGCCGTACATGCCCGCGCCCACACCGCCGAAAATCACCTCGCTCAGCATGATGTTGACCAGCGGCACCATGCCGCCGAGCGGGGTGAACGAATCGTGCCAGCCGTTGATGGCGCCACAACTCGCGTCGGTGGTGACGGTGGCCCACAGCGCCGTGTTGGCGATGCCGAAGCGGACTTCCTTGCCCTCCATGTTGCCGCCGGCCTGCGACGCCGTTGCGTGCTGGTTCACCGTCGTCGGGAACAGCGGATTGCCTGCCGCCTCCGCCCAATACGTGACCGTCACCCCGGCTACAAACAGGATCGCCATGGCGGCCCACACCGCCCAGCCATGCGCCTGTGAGCCGGTCATGCGGCCCAGCGTGTAAGTCAATCCGGAGCCGATAGCGAAGATCGCAACTAGTTCGATCAAGTTCGTTACCGGCGTAGGATTCTCAAACGGATGCGCGCTGTTGGCGTTGAAAAAGCCGCCGCCATTGGTGCCGAATTCCTTGATGAACTCCTGTGACGCCACCGGGCCTTGCGCGATCGTCTGCGTGGTCACCGTGTCCATCACCGGCTTGCCGGCGGCATCCACGGCGGGCTTGCCGTCCGGGTTGACGTGCTGCACCTGTTGCGCTTCCACCAGCTTCGCCGTGTCATAGGGCCGCAGGTTCTGCACAATCCCCTGCGACACCAGCAGCAGCGCGCCCACGATGCAGAAGGGCAGCAGCACCCACAGGCAAGCACGAACCATGTCGACCCAGAAGTTGCCGATGGTCTGCATCTGGCGGCGCGCCACTCCCCGGATGAACGCGATGGCCAGCGCGATACCAACGGCCGCAGAAATGAAGTTGTGATAGGCGAGCCCAGCCATCTGGGTGAAGTAGCTCATCGTGGTCTCGCCACTGTAGTTCTGCCAGTTGGTGTTGGTGGTGAACGAGGCCGCGGTGTTGAACGCCAGGGCCTGCGGAACCGCCGCCAGCTTCTGTGGATTGAAGGGCAGCATCAGTTGCAGCCGCTCCATCGCGTACAACACGAGCATCGTCACCAGGCTGAACAGCAGCATGGCGGCGGCGTATTCCGTCCACCGCATCTCGTGCTCTTCATCCACGCCGGTCAGGCGATAGATGACGCGCTCGATGGGCCGCAGCACCGGGTCCATGAAGGTGCGCTCGCGCTCGAAGACGCGAGCCATGAACACACCCATGGGCTTGGTCACCGCCAGCACCAGCAGCAGGAAAACGGCGATTTGTAACCAACCGTTAGCGGTCATCTCAGAATTTCTCCGGACGCAACAGCGCGTAGACGAGGTACAGCATCATCAACCCGCAGATTGCCAGCATCACAACTGATTCGATATGCATGGTGATTACCTGATGCGATCGCAAAAATGGACATAGGCGATCGACAGCGCGAAAAATCCTACGGTTAACACGGTGAACAGAATGTCTTGCATCGGTCTCTCCTGCAGCTTCGCGCCCAACGGCTCAGCAGCCGCATTCACGCCCTTCGGAGCCTGCGCTGTGCCGAATCGCGTCCGACCGGTCATCGCTGGCCGCTGCGGTTGACTCGGCTTCCATCAACGCCAGGCGGGTCGCCGCCACCAGGCGTTTACGCTCGTTCGGTGAAAGCTCCAGCCAATTAGGATTGGCTTCGGCCCGGCAGTCGAAGTCCGACGCCAGCGCCGTGTAGTAGTGGTGAAACAACTCTGCGAAACCCTCAACTCTGCTGCTATGTGCTGCCATGTTTATCTCGCTTGTGTCCTCGGTTGCTGCTCGGGCGCCGCCGGAGGACGCAGAACTGTACCGGCGGGTGTTGCCTGCGGAACTCTGTAGCTCTTGTTGGAGGTGGCGCTGCGGACCAGTCGCGGGCCGCGTCTTGCTTTCTGCTCCAGCACGATGAACGATTCCGCACAGGCTTGCTTCGCGCGGGCTTGATCACGATCGAGCGCGATCAGCAGCCCAACCAGGAACAGCGCCCCCAGGCTCGCCAGTACAACCAGCACCATGACCGCCATACCGCCTCCGTGCTCATCGTGCGCGGAAACCCGCGAATCGATCCGCACAGTTCGATTAGAGTCGGAACCCTCTAAAGTCCGAATAAAGGCTGCATAAAAGGTTTATTAAGCGGGAAACTCATTGCTGACAGAGATTTGCGGAGAGTACAGGAAGAAAAATGCGCCGGATCACTCTTCGCCGGGTTCGAAGCGATAGCCAACCCACGGCTCAGTCAGGATGTACTGCGGGGTCGCGCTTTCGGGCTCAAGCTTCTTGCGCAGGTGATTCATGAAAACGCGAAGGTATTCCGGCTGCTCGGTACTGTTGCCGCCCCACACCGCGCTCAGCAGCACGCGATGGGTGAGCACCTTGCCAGGATGCCGCGCCAAATAAGTCAGCAAATCGAACTCCTTGGGCGTCAGGCGAACTTCGCGCCCGCGCACGATCACCGCCCGCGTCGAGAAATCGATATGAAAATCGCCGACCTTGATCTCCTGCAATTCCGGTTCGGCTTGCCGGGGTCGAAGCGCGGCGCAGTCCGGCACGCACGCGCGCCAGCAGTTCGTTGATGCTGAACGGCTTGGTTACATAATCATCGGCACCGGCATCGAGGGCCTCGACCTTCACCTTCTCCTCGCCCCGCACCGACAGCACGATAATCGGCACCTGCGACTTTGCCCGGATGCGGCGGCACAGTTCCAGTCCGCCCATGTTGGGCATCGAGAGATCGGTGATCACCAGGTCGGGAGGCCAGCTACGCATCACCTCGATGGCCTCGTCGCCGTCACCCGCAGTCCTCACCAGGTAGCCATGGCTGGAGAGCGAGGTGCGCAGCACGCGCGTAATCTGCGCCTCGTCGTCCACCACTAGAATATTGCGACGTGCCGGAGTTTCCGCCACTCAGCGTGCCTCCTGGGTCACGATGTGCACATCCACTGCGGGAGCATCGCGCAGAAATTTGTGGATCGCCGACCAGTACAGATACTTCTTCCATCCGCTGACGGCGGAGCGCCCGAACACGACCTGCGTGATGTGCTTCTCGCGCACCAGCTTCGCCACCTCTTCTGCCACGCTCTTGCCCTTCAGCGTAATCACGGTCGCGCCCAGGTTTTCAGCAAAACGAAAGTTTTCCTGCAAACTGCGACGATACTCCGGCGGATCATCCGAACCGATATCGACGTAGACAACGTACAGTTCCGCATCGATCCGCGATGCCATGCGGGCCGCGCGCGCCATCAGGTACTGCGCCGCGGGATTGGAACTGATGCAGACAGCAAACTTTTCCGCAATCGGCGTGTGATGTTCAATGTGCTCTTTCTCTAAATACGATTCCAGGCCGCGATCGACCACGTGGCTTATTTGGCGCAGCGCAATCTCGCGCAGGGCAATCAGGTTTCCCGGACGGAAGAAGTTGGAGAGCGCACGCTCGGCGCGATCCAGCGGATAGATATCGCCGCGCATCATGCGGTTCTTCAGCGCTTCCGGCGTCAGGTCGGTCATCACGATTTCATCCACCCGCTGCAACACCCAGTCCGGCACCGTCTCACGCACTACCACGCCGGTGATACGCGCCACGATGGGCGTCACGCTTTCCACGTGCTGCACGTTGACGGTGGAGATCACGTCGATGTTGGCATCGAGCAATTCCAGGATGTCTTCGTAGCGTTTGCGATGCTTGCTGCCGTCGATGTTGGTGTGCGCCAGCTCATCCACCAGCACCACCTGCGGCTTGCGGGCAAGGATGGCATCCACGTCCATCTCTTCGAAGACGGTGCCCTTGTACTCCAGCTTTTTGCGGGGAACCGTTTCCAGGCGCGCGGCCAACTCGGCCGTGCCCGAACGGCCATGCGTTTCGACTACGCCGATGACCACATCCTCGCCGCGGCTATGGCGGCGGATGCCTTCGCTCAACATGCTGTAGGTCTTGCCCACGCCCGGGGCATAGCCGAGGAAGACTTTGAACAGCCCGAGTTTCTTTGGCTGCTCAGCCTGCTCCAGCCATTGCTCAGGAGTCTTGGACATTGCGCATATTGTGACTAAGATTGCGCCGCTTGTCGATTCCACTACAATCGTCAGCGGTGAAAGCCCTCGGCAAATCGTTCGCGAAGTTCGCCGCCTTGCCGGTGATTGTCGCGGTGGTTGTACTGCTGTACTACCGGCTTTTCCGCGTCAATCCCACCACCGTCGGCTTCACTTTCCTGCTCGCGGTGCTGGTCATCTCGGCCGTCTGGGGATTGCGTTACGCCATCGTTCTCGCGGTGTTGTCCACCCTGGCCTACAACTTCTTCTTCCTGCCGCCCCGCTACACCTTCACCATCGCCGATCCGCAGAACTGGATCGCGCTGCTGACCTTCCTGGTCACCGCCGTCATCGCCAGCCAGCTGGCCGAGCGCGCCCGTCGTGAGGCATTGACCGCTAACCGGCGCCGCACTGAACTGGAGCACCTCTACGCCTTCAGCCAGCGCATGCTGGCGACTGACAACGTGCTGACGCTGGTCAACACCATCCCCGCCGCGGTGGTGGAGAGTTTCGGCGTCGAGGCCGCAGGCATGTTTCTCGCCGAGCGCAAGAAGGTCTACTACTCCGACATCAAGGCCCAGGCGGTGATCACAGACGAAGAGCTGAAAGAAGCTGCCGGCCGCAGCGAGTCCTCCATCAACGCGGACCAGCGCGTCGTCGTGGTTCCGCTGCGCGTGGGAGTGCGTTCGGTTGGCGCGCTCGGTATCCAAGGCGGAGACATTGGACGGCAAACCCTGGACGCCGTTGTCAGCCTGATAGCCATCAGCATTGAGCGCGCCGGCGCGGTCGAGAAGTTGGCACATACCCAGGCCAGCCGCGAGAGCGAGCGCCTGCGTTCCATACTGCTCGACTCCGTCACTCACGATTTTCGTACGCCGCTCACCGCCATCAAGGCTTCCGCCGAATCGCTGCTCGAGAACCCGGAGATGGACGACAACTCACGCAGCGAGTTGCTCACCATCATCAACGAGGAGAGCGACCGGCTCGACCGCCTGGTAGGCGAAGCCGCCGAGATGGCGCAGCTCGATGCCGGCGCCATCGAACTGCATGTCGAGCCGCATTCCATACACGAGGCCATCGACGAGGCCATGGCTGTCACCAAGAACGCGTGGTCCAAGCACCCCGTCGAGGTCAAGGCCGACGAATCGCTGCCGCCGGTGCGCATGGATGTGCGCCGCATCGCCGAAGTCTTGGCCCAGCTCATCGACAACGCTGCCAAGTACTCACCCGCGGGCACGCCCATCATCATCAGCGCCGAGGTGCATAAGCCCATGCTGGTCACCAGCGTGGCCGATCAGGGAGCGGGAATTGACGGTATCGACCAGGGAATGATCTTCGAAAAGTTTTATCGCGGACGCGGCCAGCGCTCGACCATTCAGGGCACGGGAATGGGTCTCGCAATAGCTAAAGCGCTGGTTGAGGCCCATGGCGGAACCATCTCAGTTGTAAGCCAGTTAGAGCACGGTTCGGTATTCTCGATTTCGCTGCCCTTGGCGTGAGCTTAGCTACCCTTTTTGGACGACTACCCCACAGCTTACGACGGATGCGGCACGCCTTCGATCACCCGCACCGTGTCGCGCGCGATCAGCAGTTCTTCATCGGTCGGGATAGCATACGCGAGCAGTCGCGAGTCATCGGTCGAGATCAATCCTTCGCGTCCGACCATCTGCTGATTGCGCGCGTTGTCAATCCTCAGCCCGGCCCAATCCATTCCGGCGCAGATTTGCGCGCGAATCTCGGGAGCGTTCTCCCCGATGCCGCCGGTGAAGACCACCGCATCCGCGCCTTGCATGCACGCCAGAAACGCGCCGATATACTTGCGAGCGCGATAGCAGAAAAGTTCGATCGCCAACCGGACGCGGCGGTCGTCCTGCTCTTTGAGTTCGGCTTGCAGCACTCGCATGTCGTTGGTCAGGCCGGAGACGCCCAGCAATCCCGACTGCGTGTTGAGCAGGTTCTCCACTTCAGAAACCGACATACCTTCTTTGTTGGCGATCAGGTTGACGATCGCGGGATCGAGATCGCCGGAGCGCGTGCCCATCACCAGGCCTTCCAGCGGAGTCATGCCCATCGAAGTATCAACCGAGTCGCCGCCCTTAATTGCATCGGCCGAGCAGCCATTCCCCAGGTGGAAGGTGATGATGTTGGTCTGCTCGCGTGTGAGGCCGCGCAGCGCGCGATAGCGAAAGGCAACGTAGCGATGCGAGGTGCCGTGAAACCCGTAACGTCGGATGCGGTGCCGCCGGTAGAGGTGATACGGGATGGCGTAGAGGTAGGCCTGCTCGGGAAGCGTGTGATGAAAAGAGGTGTCGAACACGGCGACCTGCGGAACCCGCGATCCAAACAGCTCGCGCGCGGCCAGTATTCCCCGGATGTTGTTGGGATTATGCAGCGGCGCCAGGTCGATGCAATCCTCAATGCCTTGCAGCACCTTGTCGTCGATCAGCGCCGACTCCTTGAACATCTCACCGCCATGCACAATGCGGTGCCCCACGGCGTGAATGTCGCCGGCGCTGTGGATGGCCGTCACCTCCGACTTGTCGGAGGCGATATAGCGCACCAGGTAGTCGAGCGCGGCAGAGATATCGCGCAGCGGCGCCGTGAGCTTGCGCTTCAGCTGCTGGCCTGCCTGGAAGGTGACAATGGCTTCTCCGCCCAGCCGCTCGACCTCGCCACGGCAGAGCCGCTCGTCTTTGTGCTCCTTAATGCGCTCCACATCAGTTGCGATTACCTGAAACTTCAGGCTCGAGCTTCCCGAGTTGAGGACCAGAACGTTCATCCCTCGATTGTCATGGAGGGCAGCGCAAAAGGGAAGAAGGAGAAGTTTCGTTAGCGAGCTGTAACAAACGGCAAATCATCGGCCGGGCTGCGTGAGCACTTTAGGCAGTAGCTACCGCAACAACCACGCGAAGCTTCCACCCAGCACAGCGGTGCCAAGCGACAGCCATGCAACGTAGTCTCCCGGATGGCCGCTGTGCAGCTGGCGAATGACTGAGCTGCCCAGCTCCAGGCGGCGGCCAAAGCCGGCGATCTTGCCCAGGCGTTTGCGAAACACGGTGATCAGCGCGAGCCCAAGCGCCAGCAGTCCCGCGATTCCGCTGCGAACCACCGACGCGGTCACTGACTCTGCCGGTCGCAGCGGTGGAGCGGGAGGTCGCGCATTATCCAGCACCATGCCCGCGTAGCCGGCTTGGTTGGAGAATATGTCGGCGTTGCACTCGGCCGCACTGCGCAACCGGGGAACCGCGGTGATGGCGATACCCAGCAGCACCAGCACAGCGGCAGGCACCATCATGGTGAACGGAGTGTGATGCTGCTCCTCGTGTGTCTCCGGTTTCTCATCAACGCTGGAAGACTTATCGCTGGGCGCAGGCTCACCCCATCCGAAAAAGATACGGAAGGTTGCGCGCACGATAGCGCCGGCCGTCATGATCTCCGCGAACATGAACAGGTAGAGCAGCCAGGACTGGCCAATCGTCTTTGCGCTGTCAGAAACATGCTCTCGCCCAGCATGGTTCCGAAGGGCCACGCGCCCGCCAGCCCCCAGGCGCCCAGCAGCAGCAGTGCCGCCGTCGCCCACATGCCGCGTCCGCATCCGTGCAGATGATCTTCCCCCACCCGGTGCAGCCGGTGCAGCACAATGCCGGTGCACAGGAACAGTCCGCCCTTGATGAATCCGTGCGACAGCGCATACACCAAGAAGCCTCCCAGCGCCTTGGGCGTGAGCAGCGCGAATCCTGCGAGCATCAATCCCGAGTGCGAGATGGTGGAGAAAGCCAGCAGGCGTTTCAGGTGATGCTCGGCGTAGCACATCAATCCGCCCAGGATCGCGGTGAGGGCGGCGACCACTAATAATATGTTGCGCAACTCATCCGCATGCGGCGCCAGGGCTGAGCTGAATACCGTCCAGTAAACCCGTGCCACGCCGTAGATGCCAAGTTCGACCATCACTCCGGAGAAGAGCACGCATACCGGCGTGGGCGCCACCGCGTGAGCGTCGGCCAGCCAGAAATGAAACGGCACGATGGCCGCCTTCGTCAGGTAGCCCACCGCAATGAGCAAAAATGCCAGCAGTACCAGGGCGTCGGAATGCGTGCCCAGCGAACGCCCAACCTGTGCGAAGTTGAGCGCGCCGGTGCGGGCATAAAGCGTGCCGATGCCCATCACGATCATGAACGCGCCCACGGTGTTGACGATGGCGAAGTTGAATGCGCCCTGTAGCGGCGCGGGCTCCAGCGTCTTCATGCCGCACAGCGCGAAAGCGGAAACGCTCATCAGTTCGAAAAACACGAACAGGTTGAACAGGTCGCCGGTGTAGCTGAAGCCGCACATCGCCGCCATGAACAGCAGCATCAACGGCTGATAGTGGTTCTCGCTTTCTTCAAAAACTTTCCACGAGAAAATCAGCGCGGCGGTGGTGAGCAATGACGCCAGCAGCGCGAACGCGCCGCCCACCGCATCGACGTTGAAGCAGATACCCAGCGCGACACCGTTGGCGCGCGGCCACCAGTTTCCAAACCAGTACACCTGCGGATGCAGCCAGACGCCGCGCAGGATCAGCGCCGTGATACAGAGATTAGTGGCGGCCGCGGCAATCGCCAGGGTGTCGCTGGCGCGGCGGCCAATCCATTCGCCAGTCAGCGCGATGAACGCCGCCACGATGAGCGGCAGGGCAACCGGCAGCGGGATGAGCGGTGTGATCGTCATCCTGTCATGATCCGCAGTTCTTCTGGATCGATGGTGCCGGCCACTTCATTCGCCTTCACCACCATGGAAAGCAGCAGCGCCATGACCGTGGCTTCGACCACCACATCGGTCAGCATCAGCGCCTGTACCAGGGGATCGACCACCGGCGTGCCCATCGGAATGTCGGCAAACACTGGCGCAGTGCCGCCAACTTTATAGCCGATGCCGAGCAGCAGCACGTAGGTCGAGGTCTGCAGCACCGCCAGGCACACCACCTGGTGAACCAGGTTCTTGCTGGTGACGATGCCGTACAGTCCCCAGAGAAAAATCCAGACGGCAACCGCGTATGGCAGATAGTGCAGCATCAGTTGTCCTTCTCCAGACGCTCGTCGATGATCTCGCGCAAGTAGCTCCGCATCAGCACCACGAAGCCGCCGGCAACCTCGAGCCCGACCATGGCGCTGATGACCGCGATGTTGCCGGAAGAAAACACGTCGCCGGTCTTGCCCAGCGGCAGAATGTTGGTGAGAAAGTGTGCTCCGGCGAAGAGGCTGATGAGTCCAAGCACCGCATAACCCGCAGCGCCCAAGGTTTCCGAGAGCTTGATGAGCGGACCCGAAACAATAGTTTCGAAAGTCTTAGCATTTCCCGCGAGAAACACCACCAGTGGGACCGAGGCGAGAATCACTCCTCCCTGAAAGCCGCCGCCCGGGGTAAGCTGCCCGTGCGTGGCGACGTAAACTCCGAACACAATCATCAGCCCTGCCATGGCCTGCATGCTGACGCGCAGAGCGTCGCTTACCGGTACTGCGTCCTCGACCTTGGCTTTCTCGTTCTTGCCCTGCTTCTGGCCCGAAGGGCGAAACAGCAATAGCACTCCCAGCACCGAGGCGAACAGGATGAACTCCTCGCCCAGGGTGTCGAAGGCGCGGTAGTCGTAGTTGATGGCGTTCACCACGTCGGTCGCGTGCCGCTCGTAGACGGCGACTTGCGAAACCACGTTGCCGTAAGGTCCGCGATAGTCTCCCAGCGGAGGCAGGTCGCGAAAGCCCCACGCGAAGATGGCAGCCAGTCCCGCGGCGGCGACCAGGAACATCGTGGTGCGCTGGCGTGCGCTCATCGTTTGCCCTCGCGCTCGCGACGCAGGTTTTGCCGGCGCATCTTGGTCAGCGCCAGCAGGATGAGCAGCGGCAACATGACGGCGCCAATGGTGATCTGCGACAGCGCGACATCAGGCGCCTGGAAGATGAAGAACATCAGCGCGCAGAGCAGTCCGTAAAAGCTGAGTGTCACCACCTGCACTTTAGGATCGCGGCTGAGCACCACGCCGGGCGCGCAGGCCGCCACCAGCAACAGGGCCATCCATTCAAGCAGCCGCATCGTCCTGCTCCTTCGTGGCCGCCGTCAGCAGTTCGTCGCTGCCCGCGATTGGCACCTCTTCGCCGGTTTTCGGATGCCAGTCCTTCACTTCCGCGATGCGCAAAGCGCGCGCCGCCGCATGCGTCACCACCGTGTTCATGCCGATCAGCGTGAGCGTCACGAATACCGCTTTGAACGACTCCGGCTTCGACCCGCGTTGCAGAAAAATGGCGATGGTGATGAACGCGGCGCTCAGCGATGCGGGCGGCGCGAGGTAATGCATTTTCTGGTAGGGATCGCGCATGCGCATCATGGCTCCCACCGCGGCCAACACGATGACGACAGCCAATGCGAGCAGCACTTCGATGGCGATAATCTTCATCACAAATGACGCTCGAAAAAATGGGCGAACACGATTCCGCCGCCAAACGACATCAGCGCCAGCGCATTGGCCAGGTCCATCAGCGGCATGCGGTTGAATGCCATGGTCAGCAGCATCAGCAGCAGCGTGATCACCACGCCGCCCATATAAAACGCGACCAGCCGTGAAGCCGCGCTGCCGCGCATCGAGCTCCAGGTGAGCGGGACCAGCGAGAAAATCATTACCTCGGCGGCGATTTCCCAGACGTTCACGGTCGCGCTCCCAACTCCTGCGTCATATTCGGCAGCGGACTGGGTTTGAGCTCGTGCAGCAGCATCTGCCTGGTGTCGGTGTTGATGCCCAGCACGATAGTTTCCGGCGTCATAGTGCTGTACACCACGGCAAGCACGCGGCGTGCAACCGCACGCGGACTCTCCCTGCCTCCGGCCTTGAACGGCACCAGAAGGAACAGAGACTCCGCCTTGTCCACCCCTGCCAGATCGCGCGCTGCGATCAGGAGCACCTTCCATGTCCCTGCCACCAGGTACCAGGGCAGCCGCCAAACAGAGAGCAGCTCGCCAACACTGGGCGCAAATCGCGCCGGATACTGCACGTCGATCACAACCATGCCGGCGACCACAAGAATGGTCGCGACAATCCCTAACGCCAGTTCATGCAGCGAGAATGTGCCGACGAAAACGATCCACAACACATACGACGCCGGCATACTGAAGACAATCAGCGGCGCGATGCGGCGGATGGTTGTCATAATTCGCAACGCTAATTAGACCCTGCCGCCCCTTGGCCGGTTGTATGTAGCAGAAATACCGAGATTTCAAATTGGGTGCCGGGTTCACTAGAATATGGGAGTGAAGTTTCGAGCTATTCTGTTTTGCCTAATCGGGCTGCTGGCTTTGCCGTTTTATGTTGCGCACGCCCAGGCCCCCGTTGAGCAAGTGCCTGTCGAAAAGAACGCCCCTCCGCCCGAGGACAATGCTGCCGATGCTCCGCGCTCAGACGGCGCCACTGCCGGCGAGAGTTCCAGTAAGCAAACCGAGATCGACGTCTCCCCGCCCGCCGGCGATGCCAAGAGTCATCCCGGAGCCGACCTGGAAGCCGATCGCGAGTCCAGCGAGTTCACCGCCTGGAATCCCATGAAGGCGATGAAGGACATCGAGGTGGGCGACTTTTATTTCAAGCGAGAGAACTATTCCGCTGCCGCCAGCCGTTATCGCGAGGCGCTGGAAAACAAGCCTCACGATGCCGAGGCCACGTACAAGCTCGCCGCTGCACTGGAGAAGTCGGGCGACCTGAAAGCCGCCATGGCCGACTACCAGGATTATCTGAAGATCCTTCCCAAGGGCCCGTATGCGGAGAAGGCGCAGAAGGGAATCGAGCGCCTGAAGCAGAAGGGCATCACCGCCAGCGCGGAGACCCCGCAGCCCAAGTAAGCAGCTCTACTGCTTCGGCGGATTCTCTACCGGGGTGCCCTGCTGCGGGCTGCCATCCTCTTTGCTGGTTTTGCTCGCTTGATCGTAAATCGTGAACTGTCCCGCCGGACGTTTTAGACGAATGTCGATATCCATGCTCGGCTGGTTGACCTCGTAATCCTGCCCAAAGGTCTGGAAGCCCGGCGCGATCACCTGGATGCGCAGCTTGCCATACGGGACGCCTTCGTCTTCAATCAGTCCTTCGTTATCGGTCTTGAGTTGATAGCCGCCACGGCTCTGCTTGCCGTCCTTGCCCACCGGATGCAGGATGATGGATGCGTTGCGCACCGGCTTGCCGTTGTCGTCCTTCACCACCGTGAACTTCAGGTTCGCCAGCGTCTCAGGAGTGCCCTTCTTGTCTTTCGCCGTGACGGCGAGCGTGAGCATCATCACTACGGCCGCCAGCATTGCGCAACGTGACTTCATGCGCCCAATTATGGCAACTCCTGATAGCGGCTGCAACCTGCCGCCGATCGCGAGTGTCACGTTCACTGCATTCAACCCGGTAGGATCCCGCGCATTGATGCGTGGGAGTGAGAGCATGTGCGGAAATGCGCTTTAGCGCCGGGCCTTTTCTGCGGGCAGAGAGGGCCCGGGCTAAAGCCCGCTATTGAGCAACGCTAATCCCCCCGCATGAATGCGGGGGCTCCCACCCTCCGTGGTGAATTTATCAACCGCGTCCATCGCTATAATCGAACTTTCCATGGCCGTCTCCACAACGTTCTCGCCTCCGCGTCGCAAGCGATTCAGTATCACCCTGCGAGTGGTAATTTTTCTGCTCGCTTTTGTCCTGCTGCTCTTCGTGGCGGCGGACGTCTGGTTCTACCGTGCTGCCAAAGCCTCGCTGCCCGCGGTGGACGGCACCCTGCATCTGCCGGGCCTGAACGCGCCGGTGATCGTCACCAGCGATTCGCTGGGCGTGCCCAACATTTCCGCCCAGAACCTGCACGATCTCTTCTTCGCCCAGGGCTTCGTCACCGCGCAGGATCGCCTCTGGCAGATGGACATGACGCGCCGCTACGCCTCCGGCGACCTCTCGGCCATTCTCGGCCCTGAATACATCAAAGCCGACGAGGAGCAGCGCATCCTCGGACTTGCGCCAGGTCGCGGAGAAGCGGTCGCCGCCATGGCTCCGGAAGACCGTGCGCGATTGCAGGCCTACGCCGACGGCGTGAACGCCTACATCCAGCAGCACCAAAAGACGCTGCCCCTGGAATTCCGCCTGATGACCTACTTCCCGTACGAATGGACGGTGGAAGATTCCATGCTGGTCGGTCTGTCGATGACCGAGTTTCTGAACCACTACATGTACAAGAAGGAGCTGCAGCGGGAGAAGATCCTCGCGCAGCTGGGCCCGGAGCTGACGGCCGACCTGTATGTGAACTCGTCGTGGCGCGATCACGCGCCGGGCGAAGAAGGCCAGTCGATCGAGCAGGAAGCTCCCATGGGCGACAATCCCGATCAGGAAGAAGAGGAGGCGCCAGCGAAGCCAGGAAAGGCAGCACCCTCGAAGCGAAAGACCAGCAATTTGCGGCCGGGTGACGGAAAGCAGGTCCTTCGCTCCGCTCAGGATGACAAAGTTGGCACGCGTGACGGGCTTTGGCAGACCCGCGTCACTCGCGGTACCACCTGATATGGACGGCGATCTTCGCCCTGGCTCCAACAACTGGGTCGTATCCGGCGCGCACACCATAACCGGCAAGCCGATGCTGTCGAACGACATGCATCTTGACCTGCGCATCCCCAATACCTGGTACGAAGCGCATCTGACAGCGGGGGACTACGACGTTGTGGGAGTCACTCTCCCCGGCGTGCCGTTCGTCATCGTCGGACACAATCAGCATATCGCCTGGGGATTCACCAATCTTGGGCCTAACGTCGAAGACCTGTACGTGGAGAAGTTTAACGATCGCGGCGAATATCTCACCCCGCAAGGCTGGAAGCAGCCCGAGCATCGCAAAGAGATCATCCGGGTGAAAGGCAAGTCCGAGGTCAACCTCGACGTGGTCATCACCCGCCACGGTCCCATCATCACGCCTGTCGTTCCCGGCGAAAGCCGCCAGCTCGCGCTCAAGTGGACCATCTACGACAGCGACGGAAACATCCCGTTCTTCCAGTTAAACTCGGCCCACAACTGGGAGGAGTTTCGCGCCGCCTTCGCCAACTTCGCTGCCCCGGGACAGAACGTCGTCTATGCCGACACCGATGGCAACATCGGATACCAGGCGACAGGGCGGGTTCCCATTCGCCCGGGGGACGGTGCGCTGCCCGTGCCCGGTGACGACGACAGCCACGAGTGGACCGGCTACGTTCCCTACGACAAGATGCCCAGCGTCTACAATCCGCCGTCGGGCATCATTGCCACCGCGAACGCGCGCGTCACGCCGAAAGATTATCCCTACACCCTGGCCATCGAGTGGAGCGCGCCCTATCGTGTGCAGCGCATCTACAAGCTGCTGGGCGCCAACAAGAAGTACACGGCTGCCGACATGCTGAACATCCAGACCGATGTGGTCTCGGAGATCGATCGCTTCTGCGCCCAGCGCTTCGTCTATGCCGTGGATCACACGCCCAAGGCTTCGTCGCGCGCCAAGGCCGCCGCCGAGCTGATGCGTAATTGGGACGGCACCATGGCGACCGACCTTCCGGCGCCCACCATCGCTTACTACTCCCGCGCTGCGCTGGAAGAGTTGCTGCTGAAGGCCAAGCTGGGCGGCGACTGGAAAACCTATCGCTGGTTCATGAAGCCGGTGTGGCTGGAGAACATTCTTATCAATCAGCCACCGCGCTGGCTGCCGTCGCAGTATGCCAACTACGACGCGCTGCTCACCGCCGCGGTGGAATCCGCTCTATCGCAGGAGCATGCGCCCACCGCGCTCTCCACCTGGAGGTGGGGCCGGGTCCACATGGTGGATGTAAGGCATCCCTTCTGGAGCAACATCCCGGTGCTCAAGCGTGCTGGTCCAGGTCCGCAGCCGCTCTCCGGAGACGAGCAGACAATCAAGCAGGTGCAGACGCACTTCGGTCCGTCGGAGCGTTTCACCGCCGACATGTCGGACCTCGATCACTCAACGCTCAACATCGTGAATGGGCAGTCCGGCGACATCTTCGACGAGCACTTCAACGATCAGTGGGACGCGTACTACAACGGCCGCACCTTCCCGCTTCCGTTCTCCACCCGGGCGGTGCAGGAAGCGGGGAAGCATCATCTGCGGCTGGAGCCGCAGTAGGCGCGTAGGCTGTCGAGTAGCTGGTTCAGGCCTTGGCGGCGGCCGCTACACCGTCGAGCGGGAGAAACACCGATACCGCCGTTCCTCGTCCCGGCGTGCTGCGCACCCGGATACTGCCGCGGTGTTTATCGACGATGCCTTTGCTCACCCACAGCCCAAGTCCGGTACCGGTATCGGACTTGGTGGTAAAGAACGGTTCGAAGATATTCGACTTCACGCGCGCTTCCATTCCGGCCCCGGAATCGATGATGGTGACGCGTACACCCTCACGGCTTCCGTCGGATTCCGGGATGCCTCGCCGTACCGATATCGACAGCTCGCCGCCGGTTTTCATGGCATCCAGCGCATTCGAGATCAGGTTGGTAATCACCTGCTGCAACTCACCGGCAAAACCAATCGGATCGGGAGTTTCGTCGTATTGCTTTCTTATCTTGACCCCCGACCGGGTGATGCGCGCCTGGTAAACCGTCAGCACCGAGTCGATGAGGTCGCACATCGATACGGGCGCCGGGGCACTGGACTGGCGGAAAAACTTCAGGCTGGTGCGGGCGATCTGCGAAAGCCTCTGCAATTCGGCATCGGCAATGCTCAGCAGCTCTTTAGTATTGTCAGCCAGCTCCGGCGCAGTCTTCGCCAGGAACAGGAGATTGGTCACTGCCTCCAGTGGATTGTTGATCTCGTGCGAGATGCTGGCCGCGAACTTGCCTGCCGCCGCTACCTGTTCCGCGCGCAACAGCGCTTTCTCGATCAGGCGCGTCTCGGTCGCGTCGCGTACATACACCACGATGCCGCCGTCCGGCGCAGGATAAACGCGGTGGCGAAACCATCGCTGGTAAGGCTCGTACAGCCATTCGAACTCGACCATTGACCGGGTGTCCATGGCCCTCCGGAACTGGCGTTCCAGCTCCGTTCCCACGAGATCAGGAAACAGCTCCCACAGCGGTCTGCCGATCTGCTCACTGCGCGACCGTTGCGACATGGATTCGCCCGCCGCATTCAGGTAGGTAATGCGCCACTCCGAATCGTAAGTCCAGAACCCGTCGCTGATATGCTCCAGCGTTTGCGCCGCCACGTTGCGGGCCTGCTGCGCGGCGCGCTCCAACTCAAATTCGCGCTGCTGAGCATTGCGGCGGAACTCAGCCATTCGCAGGTGCGACTCGACTCGCGCCAGCAGCTCGCGAGCCGTAAATGGCTTGACCAGGTAATCATCGGCGCCGGCCTGCAGCCCTTCGACCCGCGACTCCTCGCCGGCACGCGCTGACAGCAGGATGACCGGGACGGTGCTGGTCGCAGCATTGTTTCGCAGCGCCGCCAGCAACTGAAAGCCATCCATCTCCGGCATCATCACGTCGCTCAGAACAAGGTCGGGAGGATCGTTAGCCGCCATCTCCAGCGCCATCTTGCCGTTCTCCGCCGCCATCACCCGGAATCGCCGTGCCAGCAGGCGGCGAACGTAGTCCCGCATGTCGTGGTTGTCATCCACCAGCAACACGGTGCCGGCAGGCGCTTCGGCCGCCGAGGGCAGCACGGAATCGTCGCTCCGCGGATCCAGACTTAAATCCGAATCCTCGTTGGTATCGGGCAGCCAGCCCAGCGCTTCCTGCACGTAGGCGGCTGCGCTGGTGGGCGAGACGTCGTGTTCGCGGGCCCTGCTGCGAACCCGTTCCGCAGGCAGGTGGTTGGCGCCCAATGGCAGCCGGATGGTGAATGTCGTGCCTGAGCCCAGAGTGCTGGTTACGCCGATAGAGCCTCCGTGCAGCCCAACCAGTTCGTGCACCAGCGCGAGCCCAATTCCGCTGCCTTCGTTGGTCCTGCGCGGCGCGCCTTCAATGCGCCGGAAGCGTTCGAACAGGTGCGGGATCTCGTCTTCGGCAATTCCGGTTCCTGTATCGCTTACCGCCAGCTCGGCCTGCGCCTTCCCACTCTCGCAGGCTTACCGTGATTCCGCCGTGGAACGTAGACTTGAAGGCGTTCGACAGCAGGTTCAGCACAATCTTCTCCCACATATCGCGATCGACGTAGGCCCGCTGGGAGAGTTCCTGGCACTCAATGCGCAGTTGCAGCCCCGCCTTTTCCGCCGCTGAGCGGAAGACGCTGGCCAGCTCCGACGGTGAAGCCCGCAAGGTCGAGTGGTTCAAAATCTGCGTGTACCCGGCCTGCTTCAATGCGCGAGAAGTCGAGCAGCGCATTCACCAGCTTCAGCAGGCG
This sequence comes from uncultured Acidobacteriaceae bacterium, assembly GCA_963771535.1. GTDB lineage: Bacteria > Acidobacteriota > Terriglobia > Terriglobales > Acidobacteriaceae > CAVVDY01. Next base: position 320,558 of record CAVYTK010000004.1, read on the forward strand.
CATGGCATTGCGGTGCAACAGCTCAGTGTCGCGCCGCTCCTCTTCCGAGTGTGCCGGGCGCGCCAGGGCAGCCTCAATCGGTCCCAGCATCAAGGTCAAAGGCGTGCGAAACTCGTGGCTGACGTTGCTGAAGAAGATGGTCTTGGCTTTGTCCAGTTCGGCCAGCGCCTGGATTCGCTTGCGCTCCTGTTCGAAGGCCCTCGCATTCACGATGGCGGTGGCCACGTGGTCCGCCACCAGGTTGTAGAAGGTGGTGTACTCCTCATCCAGCTTGCGCGTGGGATTCACCCCGGCGATCAGAATGCCCAGTGCCTGCTTCTCCGATCGCGACTTGATGGGCAGCACCAGCGCTTCTCTCACCGGCTGCTGCGCCGGGCCAAGCGGCAGGCCGTCAATGTGGGCAACCGAGATCACTCGCGAGTGTCCGCCGCTGATCTCCTCCAGCAAACCGTCCCCGCCGTCCGTCTCCCCGGACGCGCCCCGCGCCAGGAATGGGAAAGCACTTTGCCAGTCGCCCTCCGGCACGCCGGTGCTAGCTTGCAGTGAGACCTCGCGGCCATCGGCAGATAGCATGAAGAGCAGTGCAAACGGCACGTCATCCGGATTCCGGGCCAGGGTACGCGCAGCCGAAGCGCAGGCGTTGCTCACGCTCTTTTCCAGAAAGGCGTCGGCAGAAAGCTCCGACAGCGTTCGCAGCCGGCGCGCATTCAGCACCTTGGGAGTCACTTCCGTTGACGGGCAGAACAGTCCGCCTACCTTGCCCGATTCATCCAGGATCGGACTGTAGGAAAACGAGTAGTAAGTCTCCTCCAGGTAGTCGCCGCGATTCATAAACAGCCGTACATCATCCAGGAACGAGGGTTCGCCCTTTTGAAAGACCTTCTCCGCCAGCGGCCCGCACACATCCCAGATCTCGCGCCAGACCTCTTCCGTAGGCCGGCCTAATGCCGAGGGATGTTTCACCCGGCTCAATACCCGGATGTAGGCATCGTTGTACAGAAAAGTGCACTCCGGACCCCAGCCGATCCACATGGGGTGCTGTGAGTTGAGGATCAGGCTTACCGAGGTGCGCAGGCTCTGCGGCCAGGTCGAAACTGGCCCCAGCGGCGTCTGCGACCAGTCGTAGGCGCGTATGCGCGCGGCCATCTCACTGTCCGTCTCCATGACGGTCAGCTTCAGGCCGGTATCAGGCTGGCTGGGAGTTGCGCCTGCCTCCGGCGCCGGTGCAGTCGCCGCGGGCGCAGGCGCTTCCTTGGCGCTACCCTCTGCTTTCGGGGTGACACGTGTGCTCATATAGTTGGCAGGGAAGTTGTGGCCGCCCGTTGCTCCGGATAGTCTACGGCGCTTATCTTGGATGCGGAAGTGCTACTCCCAATTTGCCACGAGCAGCAGGAATTTTGAAATCGCAGCCGGGAGTTGGCAGACAATGGCGCTTCGCAGTGGGTAGTGTCCTAAATCTGCGTTGATGCCTCATCGCCCTAGCAAGCGGTTGCTGTTACCGTTGGCTCATGGCGAAACGAAACGATCTGAATGCACTCCGCAAGCTGATCAGCGAAGCACACGACATACTCCGCACCGCATGGCGATTCGCCGCTTCACGCGTTTGACGAATGCGTTCTCGAAGAAACTGGACAATCACAAAGCGGGTTGCGCTCTGCGCTTCGCCTATTACAACTTTTGCCGGATACACAAATCGCTGCGCGTTACTCCCGCTATGGAAGCTGGCCTTACAGGTCACGTGTGGTCGCTTGGCGAACTGCTGGCTTAGGCATGGCCATTGCAGTGAAGACCACGAATATGTGCCATTGCGAACATCTATAAACGTGGCCCGAGCACACTGGCTGTTCCTGATTTTGAACCCTAGCTGTCATTTGCAGCTCATCAAACCGGACGATCATTGAGTCCCAGCAAACCGGGCATATCGAGGGTTTGTCCACAATGGAACGATGATGCTCCCGGTGGGCTCACAAATGAAAGAGACATGGTCACATTTGCGACTAAAGTGGCAGTGCCAGATCCGCCATCGATTCCTGCGCAACGAGTCACCCTAGCGATGGAATTGGGCATCACAGATCACATTTGGAGCTTGAGGGAGTTGCTGTCTTGAGCCTAAGCCGCGATGAATTGCTCGACAAGATGCGGAAACTCGCGGAGCGCAGTCGGGAGCTACTCGAAGATCAAAAAAGGCTCACAGAAGAAATCGCACGCCTACAGCGACGGTCCAATGAACTCCGCAAGCTTTCCCGAAAGGCATCAACGCAACATTAGGACACTACCCGAACTTCGGAAGCGGGCCGTTACTGGTCGATCTGCACCACATCGTACAGCGCGCCGCGGAACGAGAGCTGCGTCTTCTGCAGCTGATCGGTCGTGGTGTCGTAGATGTTGAGGATGCCGCCCTGGACCACGTACATGATGTTGCGGTTGGGCACCGACAGCAAGCCGGTAACCGGACCCAGCGGGGGGAACGGCGGGTCGGGCGTCATGGTCGTCAGGTCCACGACGGAAAGGCATCCCGTGACCGTGTTGTTGCAGGTCTTGGCGCCGATGTAGAGCTTGTTGTTGTTGATCGCCATCTTCCACTGCTGCCCGTCGTTGATGGAGATGGAATTCGCCGTTGTCCGGGTCATGGTCGTGGTATCGACGATGTCCAGGGTTCCGTTGTTACCGCCGGCAAATCCCGCGACATACAGCGTGGTGCCGTTCAGCAGGCCGACGGTGGCGCCGCCCACCACCGTTGTACTGGTGATGGTCTGGGTAGTCATGTTAAACGCCGCTACCGAAGGAGGCGCGCTGCCTCCGCACTGGTTGCCGCAGTTCAGCACGTAAGCGGTATTGCCGTCGCTGCTGAAGAAGGCATTGACCGGACGCGAGAATCCTGGGATCGCGATCGGGGTATACGTGTTGCTGCTGACATTGGTCACCCACATGGAGTCGGCGTTGTCGGCGAACGCCAGTAAAACACTGCCCGCCGGATTCAGCGCCACCCACCGCACCGAGGGTATCGGAATATAGGTCGACAGAGTACCGGTGGTAACGTCGACCAGTTGCACCGCCCCCGGAGCGGTTCCCTCGATGGCAACATTGCCGGTGGGAACGTACAGCGTATTGGAATCGGGCGAGAACACTTCCATCGCCGCCCAGGCTGGCAGCGTCACCGTCGAGGTTGCCGTCTGCGTCGAGTTAGTTACCAGGCCAATGGAGGCGGTCGGCGGCTCGTACACAGCAGTCATTGCCCCGCTGGGACTGCGCGCCAGAAACGTGGCCGAGATGCCCACCGGAATGTTTACCGACAAATCGGCAATCTGATTGGTGGTATTGGTGTTGTAACTCGACGAAGAATAGAACGCCGTGGTGTCGTTGGCGCTGTCGACAATCTGCAGGTTGCCGGAATACTGGTTGCTGATGTAAGCCCGGTGCGTGATGCTGTTCTTGGGATTGGTGATGGTGTTGCCGTTCGACAGGGTGTACTGGTTGTTGTTGTTTCCACCGCAGGAGACAAACGCCAGCATGCAGGTCGCCGCTGCCAAGAGAGCCAAAACTCGATTCAAAACTCTGCCCCGCAATTCTTTGCTGTTATACCTAAGTTGTTGGAAAAGTGAATTATAACAAAGCGAACGCATCGACCCTCCACGGCTTTGCCGGCCTGCAGCTTCATGTACGATAGAGTTCTGCGCCTTTACGGTCGCAGACACGCAGTATGGCCACTGACCTGCTAACTCGATTGCAAGCCGGCGCCGTTCTTTGTGACGGAGCCATGGGTACGCTGCTGTACTCCAAGGGCATTTTCATCAATCGCTGCTACGACGAGCTCAACCTCTCGCAGCCCGACCTGATTCGCACCATCCATCACGACTACCTCCAGGCCGGCGCAGAGATCGTAGAAACAAACACCTTTGGCGCGAATTCGTTTCGCCTGGGCCGGCACGGATGTGTTGACCGCCTGGTGGACATCAATCGCATGGGCGCTCGCGTGGCTCGCGAGGCCGCCAAGAGCTTCGACGCCCTGGTCGCCGGAGCCGTAGGACCGCTCGGCGTGCGCATCGAGCCCCTGGGCAAAATCTCCCTTTCGGAGGCCCGCGACGCCTTTCGCGAACAGATTGCGGCGCTCAATGAAGAGGGCATCGACCTCATCATTCTCGAAACCTTCGGCTACCTTGAGGAACTGCACCAGGCACTGCTGGCGGCGCGCGACGTCAATCCCAACCTGCCTGTGGTCGCGCAGGTGACGATCGACGAAGATGGCAACTGCCTCGACGGCTCCAGTCCCGAGCACTACGGCCCGCAGCTTCAGGCATGGGGAGCCGAGGTCGTCGGTTGTAATTGCAGTGTCGGTCCGGTCGCCATGCTCGACGCCATGGAGCGGGTGCGCGCCGTGACCACGGTTCCTCTGTCAGCCCAGCCCAACGCCGGCATGCCGCGCTCGGTGGAAGGCCGCAACATCTATCTGTGCTCGCCCGAATACATGGCGAGCTATGCCAAGAAGTTCGTCGAAGTCGGCGTCAGCCTGGTTGGCGGATGCTGCGGCACTACTCCCGAGCACATCCACAGCATGAAGTCGCGTCTTCGCGTCGGTTCGGCGCGCACCACTTCGTTCAAGCCGGTGGCTGCTCCTGCCGCCCATCCCGTCGAAAGCATTCCGCTCGAGGAGCGCTCGCAACTGGGACGCAAGATTGCCCACGGCGAGTTCGTGACCATGGTCGAGATCGTTCCGCCCAAAGGCACCGACGCTGGCAAGGAGATCGAGGGCGCGAAGTTCCTGAAGTCGGTGGGCGTGGATGCGGTCAACATTCCTGACAGCCCGCGTGCCTCGGCGCGCATGGGCAACCAGGCGCTGTGCCTGCTGGTCGCCCAACAGGTCGGCATCGAGCCCATCCTGCATTACACCTGCCGCGATCGCAACGTGCTGGGCATTCAGTCGGACCTGCTGGGAGCTAGCGCGATCGGCATCAACAATCTCATCTGCATCACCGGCGATCCGCCGAAGATGGGCGACTATCCCGACGCGACCGCGGTCTTCGACGTGGATGCCATCGGCCTGGTCAACATCGTCCACAACCTGAATCGCGGGTTGGACATCGGCGCGAACCCGATCGGCAATGCCACCCGTTTCGTCATCGCTGTGGGCGCCAATCCCGGGGCCGACAACATCGAGGAAGAGATTCGCCGCTTCGAATACAAGGTCCAGGCGGGAGCCGAGTTGGCCGTGACCCAGCCCGTCTTCGATCTGCGCCTGCTGGAAGAGTTCCTGAAGAACATCGCGCACTGCCGCATTCCAGTGGTTGCCGGCATCTGGCCGCTGACCAGCGCCCGCAATGCCGAGTTCATGAAGAACGAGCTGCGCGTCTCCATCCCCGACGACGTCATCGAGCGCATGGTCAAGGCCAATACCGCCGAAGCCGCACGCGCCGAAGGCGTGGCCATCGCCCGCGACATGCTCTCCGCCGTACGCGAGATGGTGCAAGGCGCACAGATCGCCGCTCCTTTCGGCCGCTACTCCTGCGCCGTCGATGTGCTCGAAGCGCTGGGCGGCAAAGGCGTAAGCTGCGCCACGGTGTAGCGGAAGAAGCAACTAGCAATTAGCAATTAGTAATTAGTAATTAGATAGATTACTGATCAGCGCTGAGTAGTTGCTGATAGACCATTAGTTAAAGAATCGGGTGCCCCATTCCGCCATCCTTTGGCGGGGTGGGGCTTTTGGTTTGTCACCACGAGCTTTGAAATTGTCGTCACGAGCGCAGCGAGGGATCTGCTCTTTATTCCCAGAGACGATAACGTGGAGCCCATCGATGACACCGGCCGCACCCGACAATCCCCACCCGGGCAAACCCGGCCCCCAGCTTCTTATCGCGTCATCGGCGCAATTACACTTGAGTCCACCATTGACTGAAGCGTCTGCTCATCGGCTCGAAATTGCATCCGGATCATCTCCTCAGAACTATCCACGTCAAGGTTGTCGGCGATGGTTTTTGTAGTTCGTGAAGAACTAAGTTTAGTGTAGAGGAGGTCTGCCTTTATCAGTGAGGCAAGGAGCGCGGCGGTAATCGTGTCGGGAGTCTTCAAATTCACCTCGAGTGTCGCTCCGTCTCCGAAAGTCAGCTTATAGTCTGACGCCAACAACCGGCTGGCGACCGGGCCGAAGTCGCCCGCGGCGCGGCCCCGGCCAATCGCCGTACGAATCATGCTCTGCGTGGCCACCCGGTCAAGCACACTCCACGCCGGCGCTTCAGAAACATCCGAGATAAGGTCGTTTACCTTGCCGTTGAATTCCAATGACTGAGCGCCGTTGTCGCGTACGTTGATCGCGCCTTTAACCGCTGAGGCCTCTCCCCACAATACCGTCGATGGGTCGAGAAATAACAGGCGAGTGCCACCACCTATAGGATATAGATAAGAGAGCAGGTATTTCTCCGGCTTGATCTTCTTTAGCTTCAGCCTTTCTAATACATCTTTCTGGTTAAATGTTCCTTGGGCGATGACTATGGTATGCAGCAGATCTCCGGCGCCATGGTAGCTCACCAGGGTAACCTGGTCGATATCCGTCTCGGGATTGATACCGGCCTTCGCAACCGTCATCTCCACTTCGGCTAACTTCCCCGGCAGTAGCAGGGCTTTCAGTGAATGCGCGCTCCGAAGATTCCGGAGCGCGCGATAGTCAATGGACGTGATTTGCTGAACTGCTGAAGGTACCGCGCTTCGCACGACACTGCTGAGTGGAGCGGCAGATATCGATGAACTGGTCAGAACACCGATAACCAATACGACCATGTGAAGCTGCTTCTTATTCACGGTACCTTCCTTGCAGTTATTGGTTCACAACGCTATTTGCAACCACCGAAATCTGCAGAGTTCCTTACCGGAATCTGTAGATGTTCCCATCCTGATCGGTTGTATACACCGACGTTCCAAACACGGTGGGCCCGGTCTGCACAGACGAGTTGTCTCCAAACCAGCCGCTCAGGCTGAGACTGGTGCCGCTCACGTCAAATGCCTCTAGTTGTCCTTGTCCGTTGTTTGTCGTGCCGACGAAGATGATTTCATTGTTGCCCACGTTGGCGACCGCGGGAGACGAGAATTCGACTGGGCCTCCAACCGACCCTGCCCAGAGCACTCCACCACCGCCGCTACAGCGGGCATCCACCTTCTGCAGGCCATGGCTGCTTCCAACGTAGGCAACCGGTTGCCCATTCTCTGTCACCAGAGCTGGCGAGGCATTGATCTCACCGAAGACCGGAAGGTACCCTGGATCCCAGCAAGCCTTCCCAGTATCGGCATCGTAGGCACGGAGCGAGCCTATGCTCGGAAATGCCGGCAGCGATGAGCCGATGAAGACGGTGTTGTTCAGAACCGCAGGTGCTGCCACAGTACTACCCGAAAAGCGCAGAATGCCTGCGAACTCAGGCGTGCCCCAGGCCTCGGAACCATCCCCATCGTTGAAGGCAAAGGTTTCCTGGGTGGTGGAATTCATGAAGGTTGCGATGATCACGTAAACCTTCCCTTTGTGGTTGTGACAATCGACGGCGACGTGTAGAAGCCTTGGTAAGTAGCTCCCACGCCCTGGGACTGCCACACCGCCGCGCACTGCTTTTGGTTGTTGGTGCACTTGGCAGGATCAAATTTGTAGACGTGGCCGTCACCGCTGGGGGCATACACGAAGCCGTTGTAGATGGTCGGCGACGGTCCCTGGAACGTGGGGGAATTGTGGTTTGCCACTAATCCGTACCACAGCAGCGTTCCTTTCAACTCATCGATTGCATAGAGCTTGTCGGCGTCCATGGCATACACAACGTACCGGGTGTCATCCACCGCGGGGGTTGAGTTGATGCTTCCCGATGCTAGTGAAAAGGGCGGCCACGCCTGGACGTTCTTGTCAGGATCCCAGGCGATCAGGTCACTGCCTCCATCGGCGAAAAGTAGAGTGTTGTGCGGAGGGAGCGGATTCAAGATCGTGTTGAGCTGGTCTACCACAACCTGGGAATTGAAGATGTAAGCGTAACTGCTGTTGTAGACCATACTGGGAACCATTGCTGCGACATTGGCCGGCTGCAGAAGGGACATTGAATTTTGCCCGGAGTGATTGGCGTCATTCCGGAACTGCCGCCAGCTGTTGTTGCTACAGCCTGTTAGGGCAAAAACAAGTAACAAGCCGGGCAGAAGCATTGCGATCTTTGGCTGTGACATTAGTACTCCTCCTTAAATGGTTTCAACTCTGTGAAAATGGCCGAGGACTAGCAGCGCGACCGCTTTTCCGACTGCGCTGTTTTGTCCACGTTGTGGGTGTGAGGACCATCTTTTCCGAGTCGGCACATCGCCTAACTTCCGAAGCCAGGAGATCTTTGCCAACCGCTTGACCCCACACCCCAACCGCATGGCCGGAGAATGAGCCCACACCGTCGCGGGGTCAATGCACGCGAGGTGAGTTGCCGGTGAGTAGTTGGTGAGAGCGAAGCGAGAGGTGGAAGTCGCTGATTCTTCAGGGAGTGGGGCCGATGACAAGACCCATGCGGAGTTCGATTCCCTGGTAATAACCCAAAGTCACTGCTTCTTTACACAACCGTAACAGTAGTACAATTACCGCCCAGCCCATTTTCCAAGTCTATGGAACACAGCCTCTCGGCCTATGTCCGGTTCGGCGAGTTCGAGCTTGATTTGAAGAGCGGGCGGCTCTGCGGCAATGGCCAGGCTATCTACCTCGCCGAGAAGCCCTTTCGACTCCTTCTGGTACTGATCGATCACCAGGGTGGACTCGTCAATCGCGAGGACATCAAAAGGAAGCTCTGGCCCAACGACACTGCCGTCGATTTCGAGCACGGAATCAATACGGCGATCAAAAGTCTGCGGCGCAGCCTAGGCGATTCCGCCGACCAGCCCACCTACATCGAGACGGTTCCTCGCCGCGGCTATCGCCTGATGGTTCCGGTGGAGCGCATCGTCGCATCCGTAGAGCCAGCGGGCTCACAGCTCGCGCGCCTCGCCGGAGGCCTCGCGGAAGGTCCCGGCGTACAGGCACCCCGGGGGGAGCTGATCGGAAGAACGGTTTCCCATTACCGCGTGCTTGGCATTATCGGCGGCGGCGGTATGGGCGTGGTCTATCGCGCGGAAGACTTAAAGCTGGGTCGGGCCGTAGCCCTGAAGTTTCTGCCGGAAGAGTTGGGCAGCGACCCGCTTGCGCTGGAGCGATTCAGCCGCGAAGCGCGCTCCGCCTCCTCCCTCGACCATGTAAACATCTGTTCGATTCACGAGTTTGGCGAGCACGATGGGCACCCTTTCATCGTCATGCAATTGCTGGAAGGGCAGACATTGCGCGACCGTCTGATGGCCAGTCAGGGACCGCTTCCGCTGGCAGAGTTGCTCGACATTGCAATTCAGGTGAGTCACGGCCTGCAGACGGCGCATGACAAGGGCATCATTCACCGTGACATCAAGCCGGCCAACATCTTCCTCACCCGCAAGGGGGTCTGCAAGGTCCTTGACTTCGGCCTGGCCAAGCTGCTCGAAGCCGAAGAAGAAGCCGTTGCTGTGGCCGGTGCTTCCTCCGGCGCTTCGTCGTCAGTGCCCCTGGGCTTTACCCTGAGCCGGACCGGCTCGACCATGGGAACGGCAGGCTACATGTCTCCCGAGCAGGTGCGGGGTGAGAAGTTGGACGCCCGCTCCGACCTCTTTTCCTTTGGCCTTGTTCTTTATGAGATGGCTACAGGACATCGCGCCTTCGGCGGCGACACGGCTGCGGTGGTTCAAACCGCTATCCTGCAAGCGGCGGCTGTGCCCGTGCAGGAGCTCAACCCAGCACTACCTTCCAGGTTGATCGCCATCATCGACAAGAGCTTGCAGAAAGATCGAGAGGCAAGATACCAGACAGTCGCCGAGCTGCTGGCAGAGTTGCAGGACCTCGAGCTGGAGACCAAGCCCTCCCGGCCGTCGCGCTTCTGGCCCCATCACAAGGCATGGGTGGGCGCCGGCACCTTGGCTGTGCTTGGGATAGTTGGCGTGCTGCTGTACTGGCGTTCCCACAGGGCTGCACCGAACTTCGGCCAGCGAGGCACGGTAGTGATCTCCGACTTCGTGAATACCACGGGTGAGGCTGTATTCGACGGCTCCCTGCGGCAAGCGGTCGCTTTACAAATGGGGCAGTCTCCGTACCTCAACGTCCTCCCCGACAACAAGCTGCGAGCCACTCTCCAGCAGATGGAAAAAGCTCCCGGCGAGCCATTGACGCCGGAAATTGCCGCTGAAATCTGCCTCAGGACGCACAGCAACGCCGTTCTTGCTGGATCGATCGCGCGCGTCGACAGCGCGTACCGGCTGATATTGAAAGCCCAGAGCTGCCAAACCGGAGATCCTTTCGAGGTTGTGGGGGCGCAGGCCAAAGACCAGAAGCAAGTGTTGCCTGCTTTGAATCAGGCCGCGAACGAAATGCGCAGAAGACTAGGTGAGTCTCTCGCCTCCGTACAAAAATTCGACCAGCCATTGCTCGAAGCTACCACCACATCTTTAGCAGCTTTGCAGGAGCTATCCAAGACCAGGGCCTATGGAACGCCGAGCGAGAATATTCCCTATGTGAAGCGCGCATTGGAACTGGATCCAAACTTCGCCTGGGCCTATGAACAGTTAGGTGCGAGCTATTGGAATGTGGGCGAGGGTAGTTTGGGAGCGCAATACATCTCCAAGGGCTTTGCGCTTAGGGACAAGGCAAGCCCGAGGGAGCGCTTCCAGATTGAGACCGCATACTACTCGCTGGTCACTCGAGAGTTGGAGAAAGGTGAGCAATCCGCCAGGGAATGGGCACTGAGCTATCCCGGAGATTGGTCGCCGCATAATGCTTTGTCCATTATTTATGCCCAGGCCGGCAGGCCCGATGATGCGGTCCGCGAGATTCAGGAAGTCATCCGGCTGGTTCCGGAGAATCCCGGGGCGTATGGCAACCTGATGGAAATGGCCTGTGCCGCCAACAAGCTGAGCCTGGCGCAGTTTGCCTATGACCAGGCCCACAAGCGAAACCTGGATAGTCCGTATCTGCGTGAGTCGCGGTACATGCTGGCCTTCCTTCAGCAGGACGAGACGGCCATGCGCGAGCAGCTGCAATGGGCGGCGGGCAAGCCCAGGACGGAAGATGTGATGCTGCAGCATCAGGCGGATACCGAGTCGTACTACGGACGCATTCAGCGGTCGCGCGAAGTTGCGCGGCGAGCGGTAGAGTCTGCCAAGTCTGCCGATGCCATGGAAGCGGCTTCGCAATGGGAGCTACGGCAGGCGCTCGCCGAAGTTGAGTTGGGCAATTACAGCCGGGCCCAGCGGCTGACCGCCGACGCCCTCGCTCTGAGCAATGGGCGAGACAATCGCATCGTCGCTGCGCTCATCTATGCTCGCGCGGGAGACACCGCGAAGGCTAAAAGCCTGGGCGATGTACTGAATCAGGAGTTTTCCCTGGATACACTGCTTCAGAACGTCGCGCTCCCCAGTATCCGGGCAGCCACGGCACTGCAGCAGCACAAGCCTTTCCAGGCGATTGAGGTGCTCGGAGTAAGCGGACCTTACGAACTTGCTCAAGGTGGCATCAGCTACATCTACCCAGCTTATCTGCGTGGCCAGGCCTACCTTCAGACAAACCAGCCGGAGCGCGCCGTGGCTGAGTTTCGCAAGCTGATCAACAATCCCGGTACCGTGGGGAATTTCGTTAGTGGGGCGTTAGTCCATCTACAACTAGGGCGAGCGCAAACAAGTATGGGCGAAACGGAAGCAGCTCGTAACTCTTACAAGGAATTTCTTACTCTCTGGAAGGATGCTGACCCCGACATTCCTATCTACCAACAAGCGAAGGCCGAGTATGCGAAGCTAGTAACCAGCAACTAGTGATTAGTAATTAGCAATTAGTAATTAGCAGTGGCGACTAGCAACTAGCAATTCGCCACTAGCAATTAGCGACTAGCAATTAGCGACTGGCGACAAGCAACTGGCAACTGGCAACTGGCAATTATCAATTATGACGATTGTCTATCCGTCGCATTTTGGCTTGTCATCACGAGCGCACCTAGGGATCTGCTCTCTGTTTACAGGGACGATGACGTGAGGCCCGGCGATGATACTGGGTTGATCAGACCCACCTAGGGGTGATGACGGGAAGTCCGTCGATGACGCCGACAATTCCCAGCCGGGCAAACCCGGCCCGAATGGGCACCCAATTCTTATGGTCTATCAGCACCTACTCAGCACCGATCAGCAATCCGACTAGTTGCTAGTTGCTAGTTGCTAGTTGCTTCCTACTTCCCACTTACCAACACTTCCGCTGTCGCCGACTTGGATTTGTCCGCATCGCTGGTCGCGACTACATGGTAGGTCCCGGCAGTTGAGGGAGCAATATAGACAGCCATGCTGGCGACCGTGCCTCCCTGGGCCTTGGCGCCATGGTTCACCATGGTTCCGCCGGAGCTGCCTTCCTGTACCGACCAGGTGACGTCGGTATCGCCGCTACCCGTGACGGTGGCGGAGAAGTCATGTGCATCTCCGGCGACGACCTGCGCTTCTGTCGGAGAAATAACGATGGTCACGTTTCCGGTGACCGCGTGCTTTGCTGGGGTGCGAGACATCAGGTAGATCACTCCCAGCACCCCCAGCGCCAACACGACCAGCAGGGCAATCACCAACCGGCTGTTGCCGCGTTGCGCGGCGGTGTCGTCGTAGATGTAGAAGAAGGGTTCGTCTTTGCCGTGCGATGCGACCGCGGCGGCTTTCGCGACCGGCGGCGTGTCCACCGAACGAGCTGCGGCCTCACGCGCTGCCGCTTCCGCCCGTGCCGTTTTGAGCTGATGCAGGCTCCTCCGGCGTGTCGAGCCAAGTGCTGGTAGCAATGGGAACTGCAACTCGCGCGGCTTCTGGTCGAGCTGAAGTCTCGTCGAGTGATCTGCCGCACCGCTCGCAGAAGCGGTTCTCCGCCGGATTCTGTGCACCACAGGACGGGCACGTCTGGCTCGCAGCTGCTCGCGGCAGCATCCGTGGACACCGGAGCTGCCGCAGAGAACTTTTCCGGCAAAGCGTCGATCGGCAACATGCCGCGGGTGGCGGCGATCTCCTCGCCCTCGAGCAGTACCTGCTGTTCCTGCTGACGGGACAATGGTGCTTCTGCACTGGCAGCAGGCGCGGCCGGTGGCGCGGCTTGATTCACCCGGGTCTGCGGCATGGGATCCGGTTGCGTCGGAGCTACGGGCGCGGGCACTTGTCGCGGGGGAGGGGTAAACCCGAGCTCCGGCTGTCTCACGCCGGCGGTGTTCGCCGGAGGAAGCGGAGCGCGGAATGCCTCGACGGTAGATTGGGCGGCGCGGGTTGCGACGGGTGGTTCCGGTGTAACAGGCGTAGCTTCCCGAGTCCTGGCCGGCCGGGGTGCGGCGGCAGTTCCGCAACTGGCGCAGAACTTGTCGGTCGCTCGCATTGGCTCACCGCAATTTGTGCAGAACATGGCTTTCTATTTAACCCTGATCCAGTGGATTTCACTCCGTACGCTGGTCCTTGATAAGCACGGCATCGCTGTTGGAGCGGCCGCGCGTTACCGCCAGCCGGTTGTTCTTCCAGTCGTAAGAATAGTCGTAGATCATGAGATCGTCGAAGTTGGTCACCGGAACCGCATCGCCGCCGTCCACTGACTGCTTCACCAGGTTGGTAACTCCGTGCTCGTTCACCGGATAGTAGAGGTACTTGCCGTCAGGCGAAAACGTCATCAATCCGGTAATCGACTTGCTGGGATGAATCGACTTTATCGGAGAGCCGCCATTCGCGTCGATCAGCTTGATTAAAGACCTGGCGTCGACACCCTTACCCTCGAAGGTGAGCACGGCTGCGGTTTTTCCGTCGCCAGTCAAACTGGCGAACTGGGCAAAATCGGAGAAAATCTGTTTCGCCTCGCCTACGTTGAGCGGCTGACGCATCAATCGTTTTTTCCCATTCTCCAGCTGGGTATAGAGGAAGAAGGTACTGTCGGGTGAACAGAACGCATTGCCGTCAACCTTGCCGAAGGTAATGGGCTGTGGCGTTCCGGATTGCAGATCGAGCAGGAAAACGCTGATGCCTTTGGTCTCTTTGTTGGGCATGCTGAAGAGAACATGGCGCCCATCCTGGCACACAGATAGATTCATCATGAACAGCCGGTTGGAATAGATCACAGCACGATTGCTGCCGTCCGCGTTCATGCTCACAATATGGCCATCCCAATTGATGGCTACAAGTTTTCCATCGTTGGTCCAGCCCACGTAGGCGTCATCCCGATTGTCCACCATGGTAGGAGCTCCGGAAGCATTGGGCTCCGAGCTCATGGTATAGATGCCGGCATTCGGATTGGACTGCACCGCAACCAATTCCTTGGCGTCTCCGGTGGCAGCCAGGGTGGCGCTGCTGTAGTTGTTCAGGTCGTTGGTGATACGGCGGAACTGGCCATCGCGCGCGTTAACCTCGCCCACCTGGCCGTCCCAGTTACTGGAAACATCCTGAAAGATCATAGCCAGCGCTTTACTATCGGAAAGCCAGGTTGGTTTGCTGAGTTGAGCGGTTGCCGCATACAGCGTCTGCTCCTTGCCGCTGGCCGGATCGAGGACGACAATCCGCCCCAGGTTCGCGGCACCGGGATCAAGGATTGAAGCGGCGATGGTCTTGCCATCGGGCGACCATGCCGGATCTTTGTAGCCGGGCAAGGGAACGGTGGCAAGTGTGCGCTCGTTGCTGCCATCGGCACTGGCGATGATGATTTTGGAATTTGCGTCAGCGCCGCTGTCGCGCAGGAACACAAAGCGTTTGCCATCGGGGGCAAAACTCACGGCGCTATCCACATCGGCAATCAGCAGCCGCGGTGCACCTCCCAGCGTAGGTACCTGGTACAAAGAATTTATCTGGGGGCGCTGCGGTTCGTTGCGCACAAAGTAGAGATAGTTCCCGTCGGGCGAGAAGGTGAGTCCGACGTAGGTCGCCTCGGTGGCAGGAATAATTTCCTTGTCGCTGCCGGTAGCGATCTGCCGCATCCACAAGCTCTGGGTGCCCTTGCCATCATCGTGAACGTTGAACAGGTAGCGGCCATCCGCAGAGATCGTCGCCAGCCTGACCTTGCCAGAGTCGGTGAGCTTCTCCAGGCTGACCGACTGAAAGGGCTGCGGCCCGCCTGCTTTGGAATGGAACAGCGAGTAGACGCCGAAGGCTGCCGCCGCCAGCACCAGCACAGCCATGGTCGCGATCAATCCGGCGCGGCCTTTGTGCTCGCGCGCCGCGTCGATTACCGGCGAGCTACGATGCGCGGCGGTACCACCCGAGGGGGCCGGCGGCAACGAAGCGGCGGATGAGACGGGAGGCGCTATGGTTGACGCGCCCGAAGCGGCAGTTCCCGCGGGGGCGAAACCCACCGTCGAGTGCGCCACGGTTTTGCCGGAGTCGCTATCGCGCTTCAGCCGCTTCAAGTCGCCGCGCATCTCGGCCGCCGTCTGGAAGCGCAGGTCGGGGTCTTTCTCCAGAGCCTTGCCGATGATCTCTTCCAGCCGCGGTGCGATTGCAGGATTGAACTCGGACGGCGGCGGCGGATTGCGCGTCAGGATCTCGCTGAAGATCACGGCCGAGGTATTGCCGGCGAAGGGAATGCGCCCGGTCGCCATCTCGTAGAGCATGGTTCCCATCGAGAACAGGTCGCTGCGGCCATCGAGCTCCTCGCCGCGCGCCTGCTCGGGCGACATGTAGGCGACGGTGCCGACCGCGGTTCCGGGCGAGGTCAGGTGCGGCGCGGCATAGGTGGGCGCCTCGCCGCCTACGGTTTCCATGGCGGCGTGCCGGTCGCGAATCAGTTTCGCAAGTCCGAAATCGAGAATCTTGGCTTGTCCGCGCGAGGTGATGAAGATGTTGGCCGGCTTGAGGTCGCGATGCACGATGCCCTTGTGGTGCGCGACGTCGAGCGCGTCGGTGACCTGGATGCCGATGTCGAGAATCTTGTCCAGCGGCAGGGCGTGGCCGTTGATACGCTCGGCCAGGCTCTGGCCTTCGAGCAGCTCCATGGCGATGAAGCTGCGCCCGTCGCACTCCTCAACCGCGTAGATGGTGCAGATGTTCGGGTGGTTCAACGCCGAGGCAGCGCGCGCCTCCTGCTTAAAGCGCTCGAGCGCGTAGGTGTCCTGCTCGGCCTCGGCCGACAGGAACTTGAGCGCGACATGGCGTCCGAGCTTGCTGTCCTCGGCCTCGTACACCACGCCCATGCCACCTGCGCCCAGGTGCCTGACGATGGTGTACTGCAGAGAGTGTGCTTCCGACTGCGATTTCCAACGGCTAATCTCCGGGGTGGAATCTATTGTGCGATGTAATGCGGATGGTAAGCAACCGGGTCCGCGCGAGTGCTGTGCCAACCCACGATTGCCAATAGATGGGTGGCCCACATTTCTCTTCCGTTGGGAAATGTGGGAGGCATGATGCTTTCCCCCGCGATCGTCGCGCCCGCTTCTGTACTGCTCCATCCCACAATTGCCAACGGATGGCAATTGTGGGCCACCCATCGCCTCTAGACGGCACGGCTAAAGCCGTGCCCTTTCAAAGCCGGCCCACACCTCAGCCGCCGCGACTACGGTGTTGGCGTGGATCGAAACCGTGTCCTCGACGTGATTGGCATAGCCGCCGGCGTAGGTGACCATGATCGGAATGTCGCGAGCGCGTGCCACGCGGAAGACCAGCTCATCGCGCTGCTTTAGCCCGGCGACCGTCAGGTTCAGCCGCCGAGCTGGTCTTCGCGGAAAGGATCGGCTCCGGCTACGTACGAGATGAGTTGCGGGTCGAACTGCCGCAGCGCTGAGCTGAGCGCGTTGTCCAGCCATGCCAGGTACTCTTCGTCGCTGCATCCGTCGGGCAGGTTCACGTCGATGGACGAAGCCGGCTTCACGTAGGGATAGTTGTTCTCCTGATGCAGCGAGATGGTGAAGACGTCCTGCGAGCAGCCCTGCCTCATGTTGCCGCGACCGCCTTCGACGACAGGCGGCGAAGCCGACGGCAAAGTCGGAGAACTCGCCGCCGGCTTGCTGAAGATAGCCGCCGTGCCATTGCCTTGGTGAACGTCGCAGTCAACGGTCATGGCGCGCTGGATGAGCCCGCGCTTCTGCACCGAGCGGATGGCGACCGCGATGTCATTGATCATGCAGAAGCCCTCGCCGTGATCGGGGAAGGCATGATGGAAGCCGCCGCCGACATTGATGCAGACTCCGTCTTGCAGCGCGCGCTCGGCTGCCAGGATCGAGCCGCCGGCGTGCAGCAGGAACGTGTCCACCACCTGCGGCGAGTAGGGGATCTCCATCTGCAGCTCTTCGCGAACCGACAGGCTGCCTTCCATCAGCTTGTTGACGTAATGCGGCGAGTGCACCAGCATCACGTCCTGCTCGGAGGCCGGAGTCGGCGGTATGAGGTCCGAGGCGTCGACCACTCCCAGCTGCGTAAGGCGCTCGATGATGAGGCGGTACTTGTCGGCGCGGAAGACGTGCTCTCCGATGGGCAGGAAATACTTCTCGCTATAGACAAGTTTGAAGGGAAGCATGGCCGCGAGCACAAACAGGCGATTGTACTCCGCCGATGCACACGTGGGTACGTTAAGATGACGCATTCATGCTTCCTGCGGCTTCCATTGGCGGCTTTCGCCGCGCTGCCCGCCACAACGTGCTGTCCACGGCGGGCGCGGTGCTGATCATCGTGTTCGTGGCCTGCGCCCTGTTCGCGCCCTGGATCGCGCCGCAGGATCCGGCGTACATCGACCTGCCTTCGCGCCTCATGGCTCCCTCGGCGGCACACTGGTTCGGCACCGACGAATTGGGACGCGACATCCTGTCTCGCGTCATCTATGGCGCGCGCATCTCCATGCTGGTGGGCAGCAGCGTGGTTGCGGCGTCGCTCACCCTGGGACTGATCTTCGGCTCCATCGCCGGATTTTATGGCGGCCTGACCGACCGCTTTCTCAACGTGGTGGTGATGAACGCCTTCATGTCGTTTCCCGGAATTCTGCTGGCCATCGCCTTCGTCGCCTTCCTCGGACCCGGCATCTTCAACCTGATCTTCGCGCTCTCCATCGGCGGCTGGGTGGGATACGCGCGCCTGGTGCGAGCCCAGGTGCTGGCCGTCCGCGAGCGCGAATTCGTGGAAGCCGCGCGCGCCCTGGGAGCCAGTGACCTGCGCATCATCATCCGGCACATCCTGCCCAACATCATTCAGCCGGTGCTGGTGCAAGCCGCGATCGGCATGGCCGGAGCCATCCTGGCCGAGGCCACCATGAGCTTTCTCGGGCTGGGCGTGCCGCCTCCGACCGCGAGCTGGGGAGCCATGCTCAACGACGCGCGCTCGCATCTGTTCGACTCGCCGCACCTGGTGCTGTTTCCCGCCGCGGCCGTGATGCTGGCCGTGCTGTCGTTCAACTTCGTAGGCGATGGCCTGCGCGACTACCTCGATCCGCGCTCGCGGCTCGAAGCCGGGATGTAATCGGAAGCTTTGGAATACTCCCTACCCTCTGTCAACTTTCTGTTCGGCACATCCTTTACTTGCTTCGGTTTAGTGCGATTTTGTCGCTAAATTCCTCATTCTACAGCTAGTTACATGTATATTCCTGATCTGCAAGGACTTACGACCCGGCTACTGTTACCGCGGGTGTCGCCGTGGGGCTGGCGGAGGCGGGCGGCTTCCTGAGGCCAAGGCCTTCGGCGAGGGCTGTCCTTATCTCCTGGAGCATGGCGAGCTGGTCGTCGGGCCCGAGTCTTTTGCAGGTGTCGACGATGCCCGGGATGGTGCGGCATCCGACGGCGCTGCGCTTATGCCCGGCCAGGTGCGTGGCCGGCGGAGCGCCCGGCTTAGGCTTCGGTGGCGGGAAGACCGCTTCCGGATCGGCGTCGAGATCGAGGTTGGCCGGCAGTCCGTACTGGCTCGCCAGGCCGGGGGAGCTGGCGACGCTCTCGTGAAGTTCGTCAACCTCGTATTGGCTGCGGTCGGTCCACGCCTGCGCATTTCGTAAGTTGCCAGCCGCCAGGCGCAAGGCGGTGAGCAAAACCCGGGCGCGCTTCAGTTCGATGACGTCGGCGGCGATGGCTTCGATCACCTGCGAGATTGCGGCCTGCACCGCGCGCATGTCCTCCAGCGGAGGCAGGTCGAGCCATAGACGCTCGCCGTTGGCGCGGGCCTGCGCAATCTTCATGCGACGCGCGCGATGGTTGTGGTGGAAATAACAGTAGTGTTCCCGGAGCAAGGCCGGAGACTGACAAAGATGGCCATCTTCTTTTATATGACGGCAGGTTGAGTAAGGCATGTAGGACTCCTTGGGAATAGCTATCAGCCGTGAGCTATCAAGGAAAGACGAGCGGCAGCTTGATACTTCCCACTTCGAGACTAGAAGCCCAGGTAAGGAGAAGTCACCAAGATAGTCGGGTTACCAGGTTACGAAAGGGAAGTTCTTTGGTAACCACTAAATTCCCAGAATGGGAAATCTGTGACGAGATCACAGTCAGGTGTGACGGGAAGAGAATTGGCAATCAGCAATTTGAAAAGGGGCGCGCCATTCGGTGGGGATTTTTCCGGGAGGAGCTTTGGCCATCATTTTGCGCTTGCCCGAGCGCCAGCCTGTCGCGATAATCGAGTATCCAAATCCTGCTTAAGTCGCCATGAATCCTCCAGAAAGCATGACTCCCGACGGGGAGTTCACCCGCCGCTCCGCCCACGAGAGCATCTGTATGTGTTGCTTCCTGACGGTGCGTACCGCTTTTGACCAAACCCTGGAAGAGGCCGAGCGGGAGCATCTTAAGATTTGCCACGAGACGCCCGGCGCTGCTTCATAGCTGAGGGCTGGTAGTTAGTAATTAGTTAAGACTGAACCGCGTATGTTGGAAACGGTCCCTCTGGCACTCTAAGATGTTCCCAAAAACCCAGCGCCGAAGGCGCGACTCAGCGTAGCCCAGCACCGAGCGAAGCGGAGTGCTGGGTAGCGAGCGATTCGCCCCGGAGCCCCGGTCGGGGCTCCGGCAACTTGCTGGTGCCGCCGCCATCCCAGCGTTCCGCTGCGCTCCACGCTGGGCTAAGCTGAGTCGTCCCACAGAGTGGGACTGGCTCGTCGAGGCCGCACCGTCTGCATTCCAACCGATGCAAGGCTGGGGCGGTCGGCGGCACCGGTAGGCCACACCTTGTCGGTCATGCCACCGAGAACAGATCCCTCGCTGCGCTCGTGATGACAAACAAAAGCTCGTGATGACAAACAAAAGCTCGCTAAAAAGATGACAAAACAAAAGCTCGTGATGGACCAACAAAAGCTAGTGATGACAAAGCAAAGCTAGTGATGACAAAGCAAGGCTCGTGATGACAGAACAAAAGCTCGTGATGGCAAAACAAAAGCTCGTGATGGCAAAACAAAAGCTCGTGATGACCAACAATAGTCCCTCCCCGCCAGAAGACGGGGACGGTTCGAGAAAGCCTTCGCTTAGGAGAAACCTAAGGCACTTATCGCCTATCCGTGTCGCCGATTATCAATTACCTTTGGCGGAGAACGCCCGAAACTCGTTGCCGGACACACCCTGTCCGGCGGCAGAAAAAGGTGAATGCCCCCATGCACCGCACTCTGTACCGGACCGCGTCGAACGGTCTTCTTCTCGCCATCATTTTGTTGATCGCCAACCTTGCGAACGCGCAAGGTCCGCGTTGCAACCAGCTCATCCTCGGACCCGAGGGCAGCTTGAACGGGTTTGTGCCCTTCCTGCCCAACAGTCTATGGAACACCAACATTGCCAATGCGACGGTCGATCCTAATTCCGACGCAATCATAGGTTTCATCGGCTCAGGGGTGAAACTGCATCCCGACTTTGGCGCCGGTCTGTACCAGGGATCAAGCATCGGCATCCCTTACCAGGTAGTGCCCAACAGTCCGATGTTGGCTGACATCCACTTCACGGCGTATGGCGATGAGAGCGATCCCGGCCCCATGCCGATTCCGTTCAACGCGCTGATCGAAGGCTATCCCAACCCCGGCGATGGCGATCGTCATGTGCTGGTGATTGACCGCACGAACTGCTGGCTCTACGAGCTGTATCACGCCTACCGGCAAAGCGATGGCAGCTGGAACGCCGATTCGGCCGCAGTGTGGGACCTGACGATGAACCAGCAGCGACCGTATACCTGGACCTCGGCCGATGCCGCCGGCTTGCCGATTATGCCGGGACTGGTTCGCTGGGACGAGGTGAACGCGGGTGCGATCAAGCACGCGGTTCGCTTTACCTTGCAGAACAGCAAGCAGGCGTTCACGCCGCCGGCATCGCACTGGGCGGCGAATTCCGGCGACCCACTTGCTGCGCCGATGGGAATGCGCATGCGGCTGAAGGCGAGCTTCGACATCTCGGGCTATCCCGCGGATGACCAGGTAATCCTGACGGCGCTCAAACAATACGGCATGATCATGGCCGACAATGGCGGATCGATGTTCATCAGCGGCACTCCGGATAATCGCTGGAACAATGACGACCTCGATCTACTGAAGCAGTTGACGGCTTCGGATTTCGAAGTTGTGCTGATCTCGCCGCTGTATGACTCCAACAATGTGCCGACCGGACCGAATCCAACCATCAACAGCTTCACCGCAAGCGCTTCCGGCGGAGCGGGTCAGCCCGTGACGCTAAGCTGGAACGTGGCGAATGCCGGCTACTCCATAGTGTCGCCGACAGTGGGCGCGGTGCGCGGTACCTTCGTAGCCGTGTTTCCCCAGACTACGACGACTTACACGCTATATGCGACCAATCAGTATGGAAGGTCGACGGCGCAGGTGACGGTGAATGTGCCGTGATGGGAGTAATTAGTGACTAGCCGGTGCCCCAGGTTCGCCCGTCGTTTGGGGCTAACCTGGGGATGGAGGGAGCTGTGGCGGAATGGGGTACCCGGCGAAGACCACACGTTGTTGCTGATGCACCAGAGAGCAGATCCCTCGCTTCTCTCGTGATGACAAAACAAGAGCCGCGCCTCGAAGAAGTCACTAGTAACTAGTAACTAGTGATTAGCAACTACCGATTAGCAACTACCGATTAGCAACTAGCAACTAGCTTAAACGTTTCGCGCTCATTCCAATAGATGGAATGAGTGGGGTACTGGACAATATAGCACCAGCTTAGAGCGTCCCACTCAAGCCGCAGACGGCTTGAATGGGGCACCCGACTTATCGGCAGGTACTAACACTAACAACACATCACTAACAACTGCCTACTGACAACTTCTTCCTGACAACCGGCAACTGACAACCGACAACTAGTCTCTACTGCAATGCATAGTTCACGAAGTTGCTGTAGTCCTTATGCATCTTGTCGTGAGCTGTCTGGTCAAGGTAGACCATGTGTCCTGACGCGTAATAGGTGAAAGCAATATTCTTGTGCAGGTCGGGCGTAACGTTCAGCTGGTTCATGGTGTACTGCGCGGCCAGGAACGGTGTTGCCATGTCATAGTCGCCCTCCATGACAAGAACCTTGAGATCGGGATCCTTGATCATGGCCGAGCGCAGCGCCGAGGCCACGTCGGCATATCCCATCTCGAAGCCGCCTCCGGGGAAGCCGGGATTGGGGCGAGCCCAGTTCCAGGTGAAGACGCCGGGGCCGAGATCGCGGGCTGACGTGTAGTAAGGCATGTCGACCTTGTAGTTCAGTTCGCGGCGAATGTAGTCGTTGAACACCGCGGTGAACGGGCCCTGAGTCGCCGCCGAGGTG
This sequence comes from uncultured Acidobacteriaceae bacterium, assembly GCA_963771535.1. Classification (GTDB taxonomy): domain Bacteria; phylum Acidobacteriota; class Terriglobia; order Terriglobales; family Acidobacteriaceae; genus CAVVDY01. The sequence goes on from CAVYTK010000004.1 coordinate 343,258, forward strand.
GGATCGAAGCGCCCGTTTTCCAGAGCGCCGTTGGGAGCAGGGCTGGTATAGCGGCCATCGAGACGGCCGACAACTTTGCGCTGATCGGCGAGCAGCCATTGCATGAAGGTGCGAACGTCGATGCGCATGTTGGCCATCTGTACGACGTTTTTCGGCAGTCCGGTGTACTCGGCGACCTTGTCGATCATGGCGGAGCGCTCCTCGGGGCTGAGCGAGTCGCCTTTATTCAGCGCCTGCCAGTACTGGTTCATGGCAAAGTCGCTGACCTCCTGGCGGGTATGGTTCATGTCCTGCGACAGGTTGGGCGCAAGCTTGTGGTGATAGCCGGCGATCATGGTCATGGTCGGCAGGATGAGCGGGTAAGGCACGTCGTTGGTAGGAGCGAATTCGAGACTTTCGAAATTCAGCACCATTGAAAGTAAGCAGATGCCGTTGAAGTTGATGCCCTTGTCGGACAGGTATCCGGCGACTCCGGCGGAGCGCGTGGTTCCATAGCTTTCGCCGAGCAGGTAGAGCGGCGAGGACCAGCGCTCATAGCGCGAGATGTACATGCGAATGAATTCGCCGAAGGACTCGATGTCGCCCTGCAATCCCCAGAACTTTTTCGCCTGCTGCATGTCGGCAGGACGGCTGTAGCCGGTGCCGATGGCGTCGATCATCACGATGTCGCTGACGTCGAGCGGAGTGTAGGGATTGTCATGCAGACGGTAGGGCGGCTGCGGCATCCAGCCTTCGGGCTGCAACACCACGGTACGCGGACCGAGCGCGCCCATGTGCAGCCAGATCGAAGCCGAGCCGGGTCCGCCATTGTAGGAGAAGGTCACGGGCCGCTTCGCCGGGTCGGCGCCATCGAGGGTGTAGGCGACGAAGAACATTTCGGCGTCGATCTTGCCGGTGGTGTCCTTGATGGGCATGCGTCCGGCGGTGGCGGTGTAGTGCAGGGTGCGGCCGTTGATGGTGATCTGGTGATGGGTCTGTACCGGGGCGACTTCTTTCATGTCCCAGTGATAGTTGGCGGCTGCGCCACCAGCGTGCTCGCCTTCGGACGCAGGCGCGGTGGACTCGTGACGCTGCTCCTGCTGCTGCTCGTGCTCACGCGTGGGCGCCTGCGGCGGCGCGGTTTGCGGCGGAGCCTCGGTGGCGTTCGATTGCGTGGCAGGGTTGGGATTGCGTACCCGTTCCCGAGGTGCTTCGGGCTGCTGGGCCACAGCGCCGGCCGCAAGAACCAGGGCCAGGGATGCGACGAGGGGAGAAACGATTTTCATGATTTCCTCGAAGGATGTGGTTGGATTGCGATGAAGAGAAACTGTCGTAGTGGAGAAGGGCGCAGTAGAAAACACATCGCGGTGGCGATGATAAACCGTCACGAATGTTAAAGGGAAATGTATGGGCGATGACTATAGCGTAAACGGGGAGCCTGATCAGGACATGAGGGCTGCGACTGTGGTGCTGCGAAGGAGAGCAGATCCCTCGCTGCGCTCGTGATGACAAGCCAAGAGGGCGCGGGATGGCAAAACGGGAAGGCTGGTGATGGCAAAACGAGAAGGCTGGTGATGACAAGGCGGCAAGGCTGGTGATGATAAATGGAGGCCGGCCCAGGGCAACATCGGTTGCGAAACCGTGCATGTATGTCGTGATAGCGGCCGATGTTACTGGTTCTTGGGATGGACGCGGGCGTAGCGTTCCATGCGGCCTGTCCATTTGAGGAAGCGCAACAGTTCGCCGCGCTCGTGCCAGAGGAATCCGCAGAACTCGGGGAAGCCGATGCTCTGCATCTTCACTCCGCTATAGGTCTCGATACGCCAGCGCAGGTAGGGACTGCGCCAGGGCGCGAGATGATGGCCGCGGGTGGCGTTCCACAGGAACCGGAGGACGTTGCGCATGAATAGGCAGTATAGCGGGCATGCGGAGAGCTGTGGTGCTGCGAAGGAGAGCAGATCCCTCGCTGCGCTCTTGATGACAAACATAAAATGCGAAAAACAAATCCCCACCCCGCCAAAAGAAGGCGGAATGGGGCACCCGGAGATCATTACACCGCGGCGGAATGGGGCACCCGGAGATCGTCGGCTCGCGGTGCAATGGAGCGTTCAACGCATGCGCCAAGTCGCATGCTAACCTTCGAGGATGAGCGACGAGCAGGCGCGCAGGGCGGCTGAAGATCACTATTACAGCGCGCTCGATCACTATGCGGAAGGGCGTCAGCGCGAGGCGATCGCCGAGTACGAAGCTGCGATCGCCGAAGATGCTCGTTCCTCGATGCCATGCATGGGCTGGCGCGCGTGCTTCAGGATACGGAGCAGTACGACCGCGCTATTGGCGTTGCAAGCCGTATTACTGAACTTGATCCCGACGATGTGTTGGCGCATACCAGCCTGTCGATCCTGTATCAACGGAAGGGCATGGTTCCCGAGGCGGAGGCCGAGGCCGCGAAGGCGCGCGTGCTGGGGTGGAAGCAGCAGTTGAAGGGGAAGCCGTTGGATAGCAACTAGCAGCTAGCAACTAGCAATAGCGACTAGCAATTAGCGCAGACGCATTTCCTCTGGCTTTTTCGTTGTCATCCCGAGCGCAGCGGTAGCCGAGGGACCTGCAGTTTGTTCGCATCAGCGACATTCTCGCCTGCTGCAAGCGAGAGCAGATCCCTCGCTGCGCTCGTGATGACAAACCATGATGACAAACCAAATCCCCACCCCGCCAAAGGAAGGCGGAATGGGGCAGCCGGAGATCATCACCCCGCCGCGGAATAGGGCGCGGCGGGGCTATGCCGTGCGGAGCTGTGTTCCTTCCTCTCGAATGCTGTCCATTTTCGGACGTCTTCGCCCGGCCTCGAACAGCGATGCGAACTTGAGTGCGCGTAAGTCAAAGCTCTGAATGCTCTTACGGTGGCCGCCAGACTGCTCATAAAAGATGGATTATCGGGGGAGAAACTATGGCGCGCCTCTTACAAGATCTTCGTTATGCGACACGGCAGCTGCGCAAGTCGCCGGCCTTCACCGTCGCCGCGGTGGTGACGCTCGGCCTGGGCATCGGGGCAAACACCGCGATGTTCAGCGTGATGAATGCAGTGCTGCTGCGCTCGCTTCCGGTTCCGCAGCCTGATCGCGTTTACTACCTGCGAGTCCCGACCGATCAGCCGGATGGCGCCGAGAACACCGGCAACGGAGACACATCGTTTTCCTATCCCGTGTTCCAGGCGTTGCGGCAGCAGCGCGATGTCTTCTCCGACGTAGTCGCATCGGCGCCGTTGGCCATCGGCAAGACCAGTATTCGCTTCGGCCAGGAACCGGAACTGGCCGACGGCGAACTCGTCAGCGGAAATTTCTTCTCCGGGCTCGGGGTGAAGATGGCGCGAGGGCGCGGGTTCAGCGAGCAGGACGAGACCGCGCAGTCGCCGGTGGCGGTGCTCAGCTATCAGTTCTGGACGCGACGCTTCAATCGCGATCCCGGCGTGCTTGGCAAAACGCTGTACGTGAACGGAGTGCCGCAAACCATCATCGGAGTTGCGGCCGAGGACTTCAGCGGGTTGAAGCGCGGCCAGGGGGACACCGATTTTTGGATTCCGATGCAGGACAACGTTGCGCTGAATGCCTGGGGACAGGCGGGGCGCGATGGCAAAACATATTTCGGGTTGCCGAAGTGGTGGTGCCTGCTGCTGACGGCGCGGCTTGCGCCTGGCGTCACGCCCGCGCAAGCCCTGGCGCGAGTGCAGCCGATATTCCAAGCGACGGCATATGCTCCGGTGGGACCTCCCAAGCCGGGCACGAAGCAGGTTTATCTCACGATGACGCAGGCGAAAGGCCTGGACGACTATGTCAGCGATTACTCGCGTCCCTTGTCGTTGCTGATGGCGCTGGTTGCGCTGGTACTGCTGATTGCGTGCGCCAACGTTGCGTTGCTGCTGGTAGCGCGCAACCAGGCACGGCAGCGGGAGTTCAGTTTGCGGCTCGCAATCGGAGCCGGCCGGGGCGACCTCTTCCGCCAGCTGCTGATGGAGAGCCTGCTGCTGGTGCTCGCCGGCGGGGTGGTGGCGTGGCTGTTTGCTGAGCCGGCGACCAGCGCGTTAGCCGCTTGGTCGCATCTGGAAACCAGCTTGCGTCCCGACACCACGGTGTTGCTGTTCACGCTGGCGGTGCTGATCGCGGCCGCGTTGGCGTTCGGCCTGGCGCCGCTCTACGACGCGTTGTCGGTTCCGGCAGGGCTGGCGTTGAAAAGTTCTACGCGCACCGGGGCGCAAGACAAGCGTAAGTCGCGCTTCGGCCGCCTGGTGGTGGCATTGCAAATCGCGTTGTGCGTGGTGTTGCTGGTGGCGGCGGGACTGCTGCTGCGCACCCTGCGCAACCTCGAGCACGTGCCGCTGGGCATGCGTACGCAAGGGCTGCTGGTGTTTGGCGTCGATGCTCCCGGTAGCCTGGGCAACGACCAGAAGAACGAGTTCTATCAGCGGCTGCTGGAGCGAATGCGCGTGCTGCCGGCGGTGGAGTCCGCAACGCTGGTTGAGAATCGGCCGGGAACGGGTTGGAGCAGCAACAACGAGGCGTACGTCGATGGCGCGGTCCCGCAAAGTGGGGGCTCGAAGTTTGCTCCGCTGCGCTCGAATAACGTTGGCCCTGATTTCTTCCACGTGATGGGGATTCCCGTGTTGCAGGGGCGCGGCGTTGAGGAGAGCGATACTGCGAAGTCTCCCCGGATCGCGGTGGTGAATGAGACGTTCGCCCGGCGCTACCTTCCCAATCAGTCGCCTCTGGGGCACCAGGTTGGGCCGAAGGGGTCGGAACGGACCATCGTCGGCGTGGTGGGCAACAGCAAATACACCGGGGTGGATGAAAAAGATGTGCCCATGATGTGGATCCCGTATACCCAGACGGGCGCGCTCGGGGTCGGCGAAATGCATGTGGAGATGCACGTGAACGGCGATCCCATGTCGGCGCTGCCGAATGCCGAGCGCGCGGTGCACGAGATCGACCCGAACCTTCCGTTGCGCGATCCGATGACGCAGCAGGAGCAGTTCGATCAATCCATCAGCAGCAGACGGCTGTTTTCACGGCTGGCTGTGTTCTTCGGTTTGCTGGCTGGACTGCTGGTGGCCATCGGACTCTACGGCACGCTGGCCTACCGGGTGAGTAATCGCACGGTTGAGATTGGAGTGCGGCTGGCGGTGGGAGCGCAGCGCGGGGAAGTGCTGCTGATGGTGCTGCGCGAGAGCCTTATCCTGGCGGGGGTTGGAATAGCCATTGGATTACCGCTCGCACTGCTGGCTTCGCGTCTTTTGCACGCCATGCTGTTTGGCGTTGGCCCTGACGACTGGCTGACCTTTGCCGGCGCGTTGCTGGCGGTCGTAATGGTAGCGGTTGCGGCGGCCTTCATTCCGGCACGCCGCGCCGCCGGCACGGACCCGATGCAGGCGCTGAGGGCGGAGTAGGGGTTGCTCACGCATCGGGTGCCCCATTCGGGCCGGGTTTGCCAGGGTGGGGATTTTTGTTCCCACCACCAATCAAATACCCCACCCCGCCAAAGGCAGGCGGAATGGGGCACCCGAAATCATTTTCTCGCGCCCGCCAGCTGGTCCAGCTCCGTTGCCATCTGCTCGACGAAGGCGGCTTCATCGTTCACCGCTTTCGCAACTCTGGGAACTTCCGAATCGGCCAGCTTATAGTCCTTCAGCTCGATGCTCTCGCGAATACCCGACATGGTCTTAGGACCGTAGCCGCTATACAGTCCGGGAGCGTAGAGCATGTGCTTGTAGTACGGACGCGTGGGCAGGCCGTCGGGATTGAGCAGTTGCTGTTCGGCCTTGAGCAGGCGGTCGTTGAGCGCCGTCAGCTTCGCTGCATCAGGCGATGCCTCCAGCGCCGCACTCAGCGCCTTGTTGTAGTGCTCGCCTGATTTCGCCAACGCGTCGGCAGCGTTTTGCAGCGGAGCGAAATTGATGAACGGCGGCACCTCCTCGATCTTGGGAGCGACCTCGGGACGGCGGGGATCGTTGATGGCGCGATATACGCCATCTTCGAGCTGCCGGTTCTGCTCCTTCACCTGCTCTTGTTTCTGTTTGAGCAGCTCCTGCACTTCTTTCAGATATTGATTCACCGCGTCGGACAGGCTGCTGAAGCGATAGGGAAGCACCTCGGCATCGGCCAGGCGCATGACCGTCATGCCGATGGTTTGCGCCAGAGCTTTGCCGTAGACAAAGTCGGTGTCGGAGAAGTGGGTGTACCAGTAGAAGTCGTCGTAGATGGAGTGATAGATGCCTTCGGGATCTTCACCGCCGTAGCCGAGGTTGAGCGACGGCACTCCGAGATGATGTTGGAAGACGGTGTAGTCGGTGCCGGAGCCGAGGGGAAACAGCTTCCAGTCGCTGCGGTTGCGAATGGCGGTGCGCGCTTCGGCGTCTTTCGCCTCGTGAATGCGGTAGTCCTGCGCACGCTTCCAGACGGAGATGCCCGCCTCGGGATCCTGCACGTCGCGAGCGACGCCGTTAACCAGCGCTTCAAGCGAGTGAGCGCCCTCGGCTTCGAGGAATCCGCGGCCGTTGCCATCGGTGTTGATGTAGGCGACGGCGTGTTGCTGCAACTCGGTTGCATGTGTCTCGGCCCATTCGGTTGAGCCGAGCAGCATGGGCTCTTCGCCGTCCCACGAGCAATAGATGATGGTGCGCTTCGGGCTGCCATCCCTGCTTGTGCAGCTCGCCTAACGCGCGCCCTTCTTCCAGCAACGAGATCTGGCCGGAGACGGGATCTTCCGCTCCATTGACCCAGGCGTCGTGGTGATTGCCGCGCACCACCCACTCCTCGCCCTCGCTGCTACCGGCCATGCGCGAGATCACGTCGTAGACCGGACGCAATCTTCCAATCGAAGGTGACGGCGAGGTGTACCTTGGCCGCGCCGGGACCAACGTGATAGGTGATGGGCAGCGCTCCACGCCAGGATTCGGGAGCGACTGGCCCGGTCAGCGCGGCCAGCAGCGGCTGAGCGTCGCCGTAGGAAATCGGTAGCGTAGGAATGCGCGCAAGGTTCTTCGCGTCTTTGATGTCGAGCCGCTTGGCATCTTTGGTGGCGCCGATGCCGGGCGTCAGCGGATCGCCGGGATAAGCGTGGGGGAAGTCCATCACGCTGCCGCGCTGCACGCCTTCGTGTCGGACGCATCGGTCCTGCGGGAAATGTCGTCTCGGGACCGTAGCCATCGTCTTGCGGCTCGGAATAAATGAGGCAGCCGATGGCACCGTGCTCCCAGGCAACGCTGCGGCTTCACTCCGCGCCAGGAGTGGCCATACTTGGCGATGACGATTGCGCCCTTCACCGAAACTCCCAGCCGCTCGAGCTCTTCGTAGTCGGCGGGCACGCCATAGTTGACGAACACCAGTGGTGCGGTGACATCGCCGTCGGGCGAGTAGGCGTTGTAGGTGGGCAGCTGTTCGTTCTTCTGATTGCTGGTGGGATCAACCGCGACCGCTGGCTCTTCCAGCTTGGCGGTGAAGTGAGTCGGCGCGGTCATCTCCAGCAGCCGCGATTTCGGAGTAGGGAAGAGCACGTCGAACTGCTCGATCTTGGCGTCCCAGCCCCACGACTTCATCTGGGCTAGGATCCACTCGGCGTTGTCTTTGTCGTAGGGCGAGCCCACGTGATGAGGGCGCGCGCTGAGCCGCTGCATGTAGTCGCGCAGCAATTTCGGATCGGGGATGCTCTTGAACTTGTCTTCCCACTGACGCTCTTGCGCGCTGGATTGCGCAGTGAAGCCAAGCAAGGGTTCGTTGCTCGCGGGCTGCGGAGATTGAGTCTGCGACGGGGAATAGACGGATCCGAACATTAAGACGACGGCGAGCAGACGACGCACGGAAAGCCTCCTGTGGGCGAAAGGAGGTAGCTTACAGGAATGGGCTGCTTACGTCGATGAGTCAGTCTTGCTGCGTGCGAGACGTGAATCGTGACGGTCTTCGCTACTGGTGTAACGCAACCGCAGCTAGACCGGGACCATGAGGCAAGCCTTCTTGAACGAAGCAAAAAACCGCCAGGCTGTGATTGCAGCGCTGGCGGCATAAGGTTTGCGTCGTGCGACAGCTTACCGGTTACGGCTGTTTCGTTGGAGATGGTGGCCGTGGTCCCATCAAATTTGGTTATCTTGATGCGGAACGGCTCGTTGTAACCATCGGCGCGATCCTGCAGGATGCTGAGGCCTACCTGCTCACCCAGTATCAGCGACCAGTAGCTGGAGCTACGGAAGTGGATGCCAGCGTGAACTCCGTGGCCGGTAGTGATGTTCCACCCCAGCTTGGCCAGTTCTCCGTTGATGGTCAGACTGTCGCGGTCGGCGCCGGTATAGGGCACCAGCGTCAGTCCGTCTGAGCTGGGCACCATGATGTCGGAGCCCGCCCGTTGCAACAGCGGCCGAAGCGGCTGGCTGCCATCGAAGAAGAACTTCAATGCGGCGATGCAAGCTCCACCTACCGTGCCGTGTCCCGTGGGATAGCAGGGATGGGTGGGAGAAGCCTCGGGGAAGGCCTGCGGCAACAGGTAGCTGCCATATTTGGAGAAAATCAGCGAAGTCGCTGCCGAGTTAAATACGTCCTGGTGCAGCGCTCCGGCAGCTTGAGGAGCAGGATGGGTGTGAGTGATATTGGCCTGTACCAATGCGCCGTATTCTTCGGGACGCATGCGCAGGTTCACGATCCACTTGTGGAACCATGCGGCTTTCAGGGCACGCGTGGCCATCTCCGGGATAGTTGCGAAACCGTCGACCATGCCGAATTGGCTGCCGAAAGTAACGAAGCCGTGTTCGGTCTGGGAGATGCCAGTCGGGCCGTACGGATTGGTGGGATTCATCGGCGCGTGAATGCCGCAAAGCACCAGGAGGGCGACGAAGTACGCCTGGTGCAGCGCATCAACATGGGTGTAAGCCGACATGTCGCGACCCATGCGGGCAAAGCGGAAGACGTTGTCGAATGCCAGTGTCTTGACCGGGACCTGGCCGTTCTGCACTGCCTGGTACTCGGGGACGGTGGTCATGTAGTCAGCACCGCCGTCCCCGACGGAGCGGAATCGCTGGTACTGCTGGGTCAACGGCTGTACGCCCATGAAGGTGGGCTGTACCAGGAACTGAGACAGGTAGGGTCCCTGGACGTTGCCATCGCCGGGAACGAACTGTCCACGAAAAAGGTTTTGCGGAGTCACGGGATAGGGAAACAGGCTTCCGTGACTTCTGACGTAGGTAAGTTTGTTAAGGTCGGCGGCCGCCTGGGCAGCCAGCGAGCTGTTGGCGTAGTCGACGAATTGCACGTCGCGCATCATGGCTGCCCAGTAATGCTCGATAAACTCGTCAGCCGTCTGCGCACTGGCGGTGGTGGGCGCCGGCGGAATGTTGGTGGCGTGCGAGTCGAGGCCTTCGAGGTCGAAGGCAAAGGCGCCCTGGGGATTGTTCAGGGTGGAGGTGAATCCGGTGCCACCCGGGTTGCCGGTGATGATGTTCTCGAAGTCCTGGAAGTTACCGGTGGTGAGCGCGTACTGGAAGCTCTTGTAAGAGGCAGCATTGGGGACTCCCAATGCGTCATGCTTCAGGCACTTGCTCCAGAGTCCGCTGAAATCGGTGTAGCGCGAGTCGTCACCGTTATCGGGAAGTTTTCCGATATCGATGTTGTCGCCTTGCGCCGTGTCCTTGCGATAGCTCATAGCTGGCACCGGCGCGCGAGCTGGAACCGTAATTGATCACAGAAGCCTCTGCCTGACCCCGTTTGCCTTCGAAGAGCGGTTCCAGGGGAATGCCGACCGCCAATGCCACGGCAGTTGCTCCGCCCATCTTACCAAGGAACGAACGACGGCTAGGGACTGCCGACGCGGCTGGGGTATTGGGTTGAGTCTCGGGTTTAGGGTTTAGCTCATCGTCGTGCTCGACAATGGTAGTTGTTTGGCGATGCTCTTTTTGGTTCACGGACTTTGCTCCCTTTCTGTACAGTCGTTTGGTTTGAGATATGGGGAGTACCGCAGTGGAATTGAGGGCGACTCCGGCGATAGTTTCGACTTTCGGACATTGAGTCCTCCACCGGAGAAGCCGGTGATGCCTGGCCGAATCAGCCGCGGGAGCTGGTTTTCGCAAGCGGGATTCGCCGGCAGTTTTTGGCTGCCGACGATTCACTTCATGGGAAGGAATACTGTGGCGAAAGGGCCACGAAGTCAAGCAGAATCTCCGCGTAATCGTATGAAACAGCGATGGTTACCGGATGTGCTCTAAGGCGATTACTGGGTAAACTGGGTAACAGGAGAAGCTATGGCAATCACGCAAGAAGAAGTATTGGCTGCACTTAAAGAATGTTATGACCCGGAGATTCCGGTGAACCTCGTAGATATGGGGTTGATCTACGAAGTGCGGGTTAAGCCGGCAGAGCTTCCCAATGTGGGAAGCGAAGATGTGGAGGTGGAGATGACGCTGACCTCGCCGGGATGTCCTTCGAGCGGCCACATCAGCGACCAGGTGAAGCAACGCCTGCTGCGCATGCCGGGGGTGAACCAGGCGACGGTGGAGATCGTGTGGTATCCGCAATGGACGCCGGAGCGGCTCAGCCCCGAGGCGCGCAAACAGTTGGGCATCGACTGACACCGGCGCGGCGGCTCGCATCCAAGTGAAGCGTCCGGAGCACCGTTCAGAACTATGTCGAAAACTGCCAGGATCGTTCAGTTGGTTTTGTTGGTGGCGATTGTCTTCGCCGGAGTTCGCCTTTACTTCTACATGCGCGATCGGCACGATACCTTCGTCGCGCCGCAGCAGAAGCAGATCGCGCTCGATGCCGATGCGTATGTCATGCCGAAGAAGCTGCATCCGCAAGACCTGGCCGATGCGAAAGAGTTGACCAAGCAGCCGGCGTGGGTGCGCGCGGGATACCAGATCGTCTACTACCCGTTCATCAACGGGCATACCGATTTCAAACAAGAGGCCGGACACCTGGGGCCGATCGAGAAGCTCGACATTAAGGATGTGGTGGTGGATCGTCCGGCGGGCGGCGAGAAGCAGGTGATGGCGGTGTTCGAGAAAGATGGCAAGCGCTACGCGTTCACCATTGGCAATGCCGAGGGCGGCGACTACAAGATTTATTCCGACGATGTTCTCTTCATCCAGGACCCGCACGAGCTGTACAAGCACTGGCCAGCGGAGGTGTGGCAGGCCATCGACAATCACCAGGTGAAGCCCGGTATGAATGAGTTGCAGGCTTCGTTCGCCGTGGGGGTGGGAGCGCCGGAGGGAACCGGGACGGAGAATCCGCGAGTGGTGAATTATCCGAACGACGGGCCATCCGCTGCGCGTGACCTTCGACAACGGCAAGGCGACGGAGATTGTGCCGGGGGCTGCGTCGTAGGAACTGCTTCGGAAACTGTGTCCGAGTATCGAAGGGGCGTGGCTTCAGCCATGCTGTTATGAGAGAGTGACACGGAGGCCGCGAAGAGAGACTCCTCAGCGGCTAAAGCCGGAGTATTATCGCCCGGTTACGGCACGCCTGAAGGCGTGCCCCTTCAAAACAGGTTACGACACGCCTGAAGGCGTGCCCCTTCAAAAAAAGCGCGTTCAGAATTTAGTTAGGTCCGCTCAGAAATGCAACAAGCTCGGCCGCGTTTAGAATGACGCTTCATGCAATTTGAGCTCTTCGTAGCCGCGCGATATTTGCGGGCCAAGCGGCGGCAAGCTGTCATCGGAATCATCACCCTCATCTCCATCATCGGAGTTGCCGCGGGCGTGGCTTCGCTCATCGTGGCGCTGGCCATCAACAACGGATTTCGCCAGGACTTGCAGGACCGCCTGCTGGGTTCGATGTCGCACGTCAACCTGCTGCGGGTGGAGAGCGACGGCATTCGCAACTGGGAAGAGCTGCTGCAGCGCCTGGCGAAAGAGCCGCACGTAGTGGCAGGTGCTCCGGCGATGTACGAGCAGGTGCTGATCTCGCGCGGAGCACATGCGCAAGGCGCGGTGTTGAAGGGCGTCATCCCCAGCTACGAACGCAAGGTCAGCGACATTCTCGATTCGGTGAAGTCGGGCTCGGCCGCGCCGCTTGATCCCGGCGAGCGAGAAGGCGAGCGCGCCCCCTGACAGCGATGAGACGAATGGCTTGTCGGCGCGCGTGACTGCCGGGCTGCCGCCGATCCTGCTGGGGCAGGACATGGCGAATTCGCTCGGCGCGCAAGTGGGATCGCTGGTGACCGTCACCAGTCCGCAAGGCGAGCTGACGCCCTTCGGCATCGTGCCCAAGTACGCGCGCTTCAAAGTGGTGGGCATCTTCAGCTCGGGCTTCTACGACTCGGACAATACATGGGGATTCATTCGCCTGGCCGACGCGCAGAAGCTGTTCGACCTGGGCGATGTGGTTTCGGTACTGGAGTTCAAAGTCGACGACATTTATAAAGCCGACCAGATTGGCCGCGAGTTGGAGCAGGCGGCGGGCAAGGGCTTCATGGCGACCAACTGGATGGAGCAGAACCGCGCGCTGTTTCGCGCCCTGCGGCTGGAGCGGCTGGTTACGTTCATCACCATTGGCCTGATCGTGTTTGTCGCCGCGCTCAATATTCTGATCTCGCTGATCATGATGGTGATGGAGAAGACACGCGACATCGCGGTGCTGGTTTCGATGGGCGCGCGCAAGCGGCAGGTGCGCCGCATCTTCATGTACCAGGGGCTGCTGATTGGCGTGATTGGTACCGCGATTGGATTGGTGCTGGGCTACGGGATCTCTTTTGTTGCCGGACACTATCGGCTGCTGTCGCTCTCGGCCGAGGTGTACTCCATCGACTACGTGCCCTTCGCGCCGCGGGTGCTGGATGGCGTGCTGGTGGCGTGCATCGCCATCGGGATTTCGTTTATTGCGACGCTGTATCCTTCGTGGTCGGCAGCCAGCGTGCTGCCGGCGGAGGCGTTGCGGTACGAGTAGGGCGTTGTCAGCACGCCGTTGTGGGATCGACGGGTTCTGTCAGGCTTTGAAGGTCGATTTGCAGATCAAGGTAGAGCGGGAACGACAAAAAGCAAACCTGCGCAACGCCGACACCAAACAATTCGGGAAGAACGCCCGTCACCAGGGTAGCCGACGTTAGTCGGAGAGGAACCTGCAGTTGCGTCACGCAAACAAACAGCAGATCCCTCGCTGCGCTCAGGATGACAACCAGAAGAGGCGGTCTGTGCGGCACGGCTGAGCCGTGCCCTTTCAAGCACTGGTCGCCGTGCGGCACGGCTGAAGCCGTGCCCTTTCAAAACTGGGTGGTGTGACGGGGCGCCCGGCCAAGTGATGGGCGGAGGAGCGTCTCTCGCTTCTCAGATCGGGCCAGCGAAGCCCTACCTGCACACCGACCGCACAACCGCTCCCTCCTCGCAGTGGCGTCCAGCGACGAAGCTGGACTATCTTGAAGGAATGGAGCGATTTTCTCGCCTGTCGCTATTGTTGCTTTTGTTTGCGGCCGCGCTGGCATTCGGGCAGCAGAGCGGGCCCTCGACGGAGAAGTCTCCAGCGCGGTCCGGTGTCAGCGGCTTGCCACTGAACTTCCAGCGCCATACCGGCGACCTGGATGAGATGGTGAAGCGCGGGAGCATTCGAGCGTTGGTCTTGTATAGCCGCTCAGGGTTCTTCTACGTGGATGGAAAGCCGGAGGGCATTTATTACGAGGCGCTGCAATACTTCGAGCAGTTTCTCAATCAGAAGCTGCGCACTCGGCAACACATCCAGGTTACGTTTATTCCGGTGCGACCCGACCAACTTGAATCGTACTTGAACGAAGGCATCGGCGACCTGATCGCGTATCCCGTGGCCACGACTGCGGAACGCGCACAGCAGGTCGCATTCTCGGTCCCGCTTGAGACCGGGGTGAAGCAGATTCTTGTGACCGGAAAGAACTTCGGTCCAGTCGCGTCGTTGCAGGACCTGAGCGGGAAGAAAGTCTTCGTCAATCCCGACACTACGTACTACGGGAACCTGCAGAAAGTAAGCGATTCACTCGTCAAGCAAGGCAAGCCGCCCATCCTGATCGAGAGCGCCGACAAGAACCTTTTGGACGAAGACCTGATGGAGATGGTGAACGCCGGCATACTTCCGGCAACCGTCACTATCACCCAGCGCGCCAAGCTGTGGGCCAGCGTTTTTCACAACATCACTCCTCAGCCCAATGTCGTTATTGCGAACCAGGAGGACCTGGCATGGGCGATGCGCAAGAACAATCCGAAGTTTAGAGAGCTGGTGGATGAATTCGTCAGGACCCACGCCGCCGGAACGTCGTTCGGCAACACCCTGCTGCGGCGATACATGGAGAGCAATCAGTGGATCACGAATCCGACTAATGACGAACAGATCAAGAAATTCAACCAGCTGGCGAATTTCTTCAGGACCTATTCCTCGCAATATGGTTTCGACTACCTGATGGTCATCGCCCAGGGCTACCAGGAGTCGCAGCTCAACCAGGCGGCAAGAAGTCCCGGGGGCGCGATTGGGGTCATGCAGGTCAAACCCTCGACGGCGGCGGCGCCACCCATCAGCATCCCCGACATCGGGACCGCCGAAAACAATATTCACGCCGGAGTGAAGCTGCTGAATTCCATTGCAACTGAGTATTTCAGCGACCCGAAGATCGATCCGATGAACCGGCTGCTACTTACATTCGCGGCATACAACGCGGGCCCGAATCGGGTCGCAGCGCTTCGTAAGGAGGCACCGGCCCAGGGCCTCGATCCCGACAAGTGGTTCGGCAACGTTGAGTTACTGGTTTCGCAGAAGGTGGGGCAGACGACGGTCCAGTATGTGAGCAATATTTACAAGTACTACATCGCCTACAAGCTGGTGGTCGAGCAGGGACAATCGTTGCAGTAGAACGCAACCGTTACCGCGCTGCGCTCGGGTCGTCGGTCGGGATGACACCCGTAGAGAGTTTCGGGCGCGCCACGCCAACAGCAATCGCTACGCTGCGCGCTGCTGAGGGTGTGCGGCGTGCGAATCGCTTGCTAACGGCAGTTCGTGGAACTGCAGAGCGATTTGACGCTGCGAATCAGCCTTGGCTCCGAGGAAGCGTTCAATCAAGCCTTTCGGCTTCGAAGGGGGGAGGTGGGTGAGCATGCCCTCGGTCTCTCGGGTGAAGCTAGCTTTTTTCTCGTCCGTGAGATCGTGGCCCAGAACTTCGAGTGTGAGGTCGGCGTGGTTCAGATCGCTTGCCGGCAGTTGCGAGACGAACAGGATATTGATGTTGCGGCGCTCCTCAGCCCGCAAATGAAAGGCGCGCAGGGTAATCTCAATCAACTTCTGCGCCATGATGCGCTTTTGTTCGAGCGCTAGAGCTTCTGAATGAACACGTAGGAACGGCATCGCTCGGCCTCCAGAATTCTTAGAAGCACTTCACGACTATGTAGAAGCATTTCTCGTGCCAAGGGTGGCTTGCGCAGCCGCTATCAAGGCAAAGGAGATAGCCGCAACAGAAACTGCAAGCCCTGAAAAACCGAGCAGCCAGGCGTGCAATATTTTCCTAGGTTCAGCCGTTGCACGCTTGCTGGACTAGCGTCGGCGGCCACGGCGAGAGCGTGGCACTCCCAGTCAGGCCGATGCGGGGGCCACCCAGCAGACTGCAGGTCCCTCAGCTCCTCCCCTTCGCTGCGCTTCGGGTCGTCGCTCGGGATGACACCCGGAGGAAAGAGGGAAGGGTTTAGGGGCGCCATCGACGCTGGCCTGAAGGCCAGCTCTACCCGACGCCTACCCAACGCAGCTACCCGAACGCAGCTACCCGAACTGCAGCTACCCGAACGCAGCTCTACCGCCTACTCGTACTTCAGCGTCTGCACGGGGTCGAGCTTGGCGGCGCGGCTGGCGGGGTAGAGGCCGGCCAGCAGGCTCACCACAATCGAGAAGGCGATGGCGGCGCCGATCAACCATGGCGGCAGGATCCAGACCGGCTCGGCGGGAAGCTGGTGGCGCACCAAATAGAATCCGGTGCCGATGTTGATGGCCTTGCCGATGGCAAAGCCCAGGGCAACACCCAGCAGTCCGCCGAAGAAGCCCATGGCTCCCGCCTCGGTGAAGAACAGTTTCTTCACGTCGCCATCGCTCGCACCGATGGCTTTCATGACGCCGATCTCGCGACGGCGCTCGAGCACCGCCATCACTAGCGTGTTGATGATCGCCAGCGTCGCGACGGCCAAGGCCAGCGAACCGAAGATGCCGAGGAAGACGTCGAGCACGGTGAAGAAGCGGCGCAGGCTTTTCGTGGCGTCAAGAATGGAGAAGGTGCGGTAGTTCATTTTGGCGATTGCGTCCTGCACCGCCTGCACCTTACCCGGATCTTTCACCCTCACGGTCAGCGTCATGTAGTTCTTGCCGGTGCCGCGCAGCGAGCTGCGCATGTCGGTGAACTGCGCCATGTTCAGCCGCTCCATAGTGCCCACGGGCAGGAAGATGCGGCCGCGCGAAACCGTACGCATGCCGCCATAGGGCTCTTCGTCGATGATGCCGACGACTTTCACCTTCTGAGTTTTGCGGACTACGGAAAATCCGTAACTGTCGCCGGAAGAATCGGCCGTCCCACTGTCCCGGGCTGCATCTTGCGCTGCGTCTTGTGCACCCATGGCCGGCCGGTTGTCGGAGGCATCGCTGGGCAGCGCCTGGCGCTCGCCGTAACGCAACGTCACTTCCTGCCCAAGCACGGCGTTGGGATCCTTGTCGTTCAGCTCCTTGGCGAAATCTTTAAGGACGACGACTTCGTCTGCGTTGTCGCTGCTGAAGAACTTGCCTTTCAAAGTTTCGAAAGCTTCGTTCTCTTTGGCCGACATAGGCAAGCCGGTGACGAAGCCCATGTGGGTCTGGCCGTCATAGCCAATCTCACCCATCACGCGCATCTCGGGCTCGACCTCGATCACGTTGGGCAGCTTGCTGATGGCCTGGCGCGCAGGCTCGTCGAGCACTGGCGACTTCTCGGGACTCGGGGCCTTGGCATCGTCTTCTTTGTCGTAGCCGCGAAAGTCCTGGCGCGAGGTGACGAAGACGGTGTCGAACATGCCTGAGCCGGCCAGTCGCCGGGTGGCCAGCTGCTGAAGTCCCACACCGAGGGACAACATGGCGACGAGCGAAGCCACGCCGACGGAGATGCCGATGGTAGTTAATCCATTGCGCAACTTTGATTGCCGCAGGTTACGGACTGCCAGGTCGAACAGGTCGTAGCTTTTCACGCGCGCACCTCCTGGCTTTGCAGCTTGCCGTCGGCAAGAAAGATGAGGCGCTGGGCAAAGCGTTCGGCCAGCGCGCGCTCGTGGGTGACCATGACGACGGTCATGCCCAGTGAGAGACTTACGTCGCGAATGAGGTTGAGGATGTCTTCTCCGGTGCGGCTGTCGAGGTTGCCGGTAGGCTCGTCGGCCAAAAGCAGGGAAGGACGGTTGGCCAGGGCGCGGGCGATGGACACGCGCTGCTGCTCGCCGCCGGAAAGCTCCGACGGGCGATGGTCCATACGTTTGGCGAGTCCTACCCGGTCCAGAGACTCGCGAACGCGCTGGTCGCGCTCGGCGCGGTCGACTTCGGCGAAGCGCATGGGAAGCTCGACGTTCTCGGTCACCTTCATCGAAGGGATGAGATGGAAGGATTGAAAGACCATGCCGACATCGTTGCGACGGTAGCGTGCCAGCTCTTCCGACGACATGCGGGCCAGGTCGCGGCCATGCACCAGCACCGAGCCCGAGGTCGGCCGATCGAGGCCAGCCAGCAGATTCAGCAGAGTTGATTTGCCGGAGCCGGATTGTCCCAGCAGGGCGACAAATTCACCGGGTTCGATGTCGAGGGAGATGCCGTCGACGGCGCGGATGGTGTTGCCGCCCATCAGGTAGTGGCGGCAGACGTTCTCGGTACGCACGGCGGGGTTGCTGCCTGAACTTACATTTGGGGTCATGGGTCAATCATTCGATGAGGTTCAGAGTGACTCGGGCGCAATCTTGATATTCAGCCCGAGCGACGCCGCCGAGCGCCAGCTTTCGCTTTCCGAACCTTAATAAGTACCGATCGAAGGTGAGTTGCTGTTTGAACACTACTACCGGTTTTCTCCTCTTTCGGATATTCCAAGGACAACCGCCTCTCGCTCTCAAGCAACACCTGATTGTGTTCTCCCCTCTGAGTACCTGAAGGTTGCTAACCATGATCAGAGTTGCCAAGCCGACGGCCGTCCTTTTTACCAGCGTGGTAGTTGTTTGTCTCGTTGTTCTTTCAGCCTGCGGTGGCAGCGGCGGGGGTGGCAAGACGGCTCCCACGGCGACCCTCACGGCGTTGCCGACCAGCATCATGCCAGGGCAAAGCGCGACGCTGACCTGGATCACGACCAACGCGACGTCGGCCAGCATTGATAACGGGGTTGGCGCAGTGACGCCGGTTCTTGCAGGCACGGTGACGGTGCAGCCGGCGACTACGACGACCTACACCATCACGGCCAGCGGGCCGGGCGGCACGGCGACGGCGCAAGCCACGGTGACGGTGCAGGCGGCGGCTCCGCCGACGGTGACGCTGGTTGCGGCGCCGACGGCTATCACTGTGGGGCAAACAGCTACTCTGACGTGGACGACTACGAATGCGACGTCGGCCATGATCGACAACAACGTGGGCGCGGTGACGCCGGTGGCAGGTGGCAGCGTCACGGTGCAGCCCACGACCACGACTACCTACACCATCACGGCGACCGGGCCGGACGGCACAGCAACGGCGCAGGCAACGATCACCGTGGCCACGGGGCCGCCGACAGCGACGCTCACGGCGTCACCGACCAGCATCACGTCGGGACAGACGGCTACGCTCACCTGGGCGACTACGAATGCGACCTCGGCCAGCATCGATAACGGCATTGGCGCAGTGACGCCGGTCGGGGGCGGCAGCGTGACGGTGCAGCCTTCGAAGACGACTACCTACACCCTTACCGCGACCGGTCCGGACGGCAGCGTGACCGCGCAAGCCACCATCACGGTGCAGCCGGCGTCGCTGCAAAGCATCCAGCACGTGCTGTTCATGCTGCAGGAGAACCGCAGCTTCGACAGTTATTTCGGCATGTTGAATCCTTATCGCGTAGCCCAGGGCTGGACCACAAGCGAGGACAACCAGACGTATACCGTGGATGGCATCGACGACAAGCTCAGCAAATTCGTCAACTACGACGACGAGAATGAGCCGTTCATGCTGTTCAAGACCAAGAGCACGTGCCTGGACGACATGACGTCAGCCTGGCTGGAAAGCTACGGCGACGTGAACCGCTACGACTTCCGCTTTGATCGTCCGATGCTGATGGATGGCTTTGTGCACACGGCGGAGGCCTTCGCCAAGGACGCCGGGGGCGACGGTGAGTTCACCGACCTGCAAGGCAAGCGAGCGATGGCCTATTACGACCAGGACATCCTGAATTACTACTACTACATGGCGGGGCAATTCGCGGTCTCCGATCGCTGGTTCGCGCCGGTTTCAAGCAAGAGCACGCCTAACCGGATTGCGACGTACACGGGAGGAACCACGCAGGGACTGGTGCGCGATCCTTACGCGGATGACATGCAGACGCAGCAGATGACGACTACGACCATCTTCGAGGAGCTGGATCAGAACAAAGTGTCCTGGAAGATCTATTATTCGCTGACCGCCGGCGGCTGTACCGACAAGAGTGGAGACTGCGGGCCGGGCGGGCACTCGAGCGACTATCCGGTGACCACGTTCTCCGACTTCTCGTATTCCACCAAGTACCTGTATGAGAACCCGCAGCACCTCCCTTGTATCGCGCCGACTATCGGCTCGCAGCAGGCAGTGGGCGATATGAGCGATGCTTTCTGTATCGACATCAATCACATTGCGCCCCTGGAGTACTACATGAGCGACGTGGCAAACAACACGCTGCCCAGCTTCGCCTACATCGAGGCGGCGTATGGCAAGGGCGATGAGCACCCCGGCTCCGGCCAGCCCATTTCGCTGGGACAGCAGAAGGTCGCTACCCTGGTGAACGCCTTGATGAGTAGCCCGTCGTGGTCGAGCTCGGTATTTTTCGTGAGCTACGATGAGCCGGGTGGACCGTTCGATCACGTACCGCCGGTATCGGGGCACTCCAACGACTTTTCGGATGCGGGCATCAATGCGCCTGACATTTCCACCATCGCGGTGAACCCGGATACTTACAATCCGTGTCTGCCGCCGGGTGGAATTCCGACCTGGAATTGCGATCTGAAGCCGACGGATCCGGGAGCCAATCCGGATGATGCTCCGTCACACTTCGGGTTTGCGGCACAGCTTGGCGCACGCGTACCGAACATGGTGATCTCGCCGTTCACCCGGCAGCACTATGTCTCCCATATTCCGATGGACCACACGGCGATCATCAAGTTCGTGGAAAATCGCTTCATCGGGCCCAATGCGCACCTGACCAATCGCGATGCAGCTCAGCCCGGACTGGTGAACTTCTTCGACTTCGTCAACGTGCCTTGGGCAACGCCACCGACACCGCCGACCCCGAATCCGGGGACCGGCCTGTGTACGCCGCGAGACATGTAAGCGAAAGTCCAGTCAACCATTCTGGGGAAGGGTGCAGTCAGAAGCAGCCCTTCCCCAGGAGTGCCACCAGCGCAACGTTGGCGGCGCGATTTTCACCTCACACCCGCCTGTGACCACGGTCACCGACAGCCCGGGCTGTCGCAAACCATACTTGCTCCCCAAGACGCGCCCAAGCCACCTCGGTCCCCCTGTTTTACGTTGGCGCCTCCTCGTCTGAAAGCCAGGTATGGAGAACGTTCATGAAGCGTATAGGTGTGCTGTTATGTTGCCTGTTGCCGCTGATGGCATGGGGGAGTCAACAATCCTCCACCAGCCCTGACCCCCAACTCACCTCCCAACATAAGCAACTGCCGGGCGCGCCTACGCCCAGCAACGTGACGTATACGCTGCTGGCGTGGAGCGAGCTGGGAATGCATTGCATCGACGGCAAGGATTACTCGGTGTTTTCCGTTTTGCCGCCGTACAACGTGCTGCATGCGCAGTTGCTGCGCCGGGCCGAGCCGCCGGTCCCCATCACCAGCGGAGTCGTGATCACCTATAAGGCCAGTTTCGACGTTAATCGATCGCGCAATACGATCAGCTCGACTAAGACGAACTTCTGGAGCTATGTGCAGACGCTGTTCCACGTGAGTCCGCCGCCTGACCACGGCCTGAACGGCACTCCGGTACAGAGCAAGGGGCCCAATCCGCTGACCTATAACGCAACCCTGGGCTACTGGGAAGCGGCGGGAATTCCGACCATTCCTTATGACGACACGATGCAGAGCAACCCCTACCCGATGGTGACCGTCGAGGCGAGAGAGATCAGCACCGGGGCCCTGCTGGCGACCGCTCCTGCCGTGCTGTCGGTGAGCGACGAGCTGACCTGCGGCAAATGTCACTCGTCCACCAGCGGCGACAACGACGCTAAACCGAAAAACGGATGGGAGAACGATCCCGATCCCAGCAAGGACATGAAGTTTAATATCCTGAAGAAGCACGATGACCGCTGGGACATCAGCTTCACCCTGCCCTACCTGCAACAGAATGGCTACAACTATCAGAACACGCTGTACGCCACGGCCAAAGGCGGAACGGCTGTTCTGTGCGCCGCCTGCCACGCAACCAACGCGCTGGGCCTGACCGGAGTTCCCGGGGTGAGTGCCCTGACGGCGGATACGCACACTCTGCACGGACCGCAGATCAATTACGACAACGGCATCTCGCTGGACAACCAGACTGATCCGCTCAACTCGTGCTACTTGTGTCATCCGGGAAAGGTCACGAAGTGCCAGCGCGGTCCCATGAACAAGGTGGCGTGCTTTGATTGTCACGGCAATCTCACCAAGGTTGGACAGAAGACCCGCGACGGATGGCTGGACGAACCCAGCTGCCAGATGTGTCATAACACCAGCCAGCGCGTATCTGACTACCTTCGACGGCAATGGACAGTGGCGGCAGACCAGCGACCTGACGTTCGCTACCAATCCCGACAAGCCGTTGCCGGGCAAGAGCCTGTATCGCTATAGCTCGACGCATGGCGGAGTGTACTGTTCCGGCTGTCATGGCTCGCAGCACTCCGAATACCCCAGCTTGCAGGCGAACGACAACGTCTACAGTCAGCAAATCCAAACCTACACCGGCAAGCTGACGGAATGCAGTATTTGCCACACCAACGTCCCGGTGACTAACAATCAGGGGCCGCACGCGATGCATACCATCGGGCAGAGCTGGGTCAACGGGCATCCCCACTATGCAGAGAACGGGAAGTACACCGCCTGTGCCTACTGTCATGGATCGGATTACCGGGGATCATTCCTGTCGGCGACTCGCACCAATCGGACCTTCAATACGGAGAACGGGCAGAAGAACTTCACCGCAGGTCACCAGTTCTCCTGCTATGACTGCCACAACGGTCCAAACGGGGGATAGGACAAGCTAATTACGCAACCGGCACAGATGCACTCAGCCCGTCGTGACAGACGGGCTTTTTTTGTCGCGTCGCGTTTTGCATCTGTTGCACCCGGGTTGCAACTGTTTCTGCCTAGTCCCATTGACACCGGGAGCTAGTAGATTGCAACATCTACTCTGCGTTACAGCGGCTCTGACGGTCATCAGCTTCCTTGAAGTTCTGCTCTCCGTTGAGTACCACCTCCGAGTTTTCCGAAATACAAAGAGGAACCATCCTTGAAACTCGACCGACGTACCTGTCTCTCGCTTGCCCTGCTACTGGGCTCCAGCGTTCTATGCAGTGCGGCCGACGCAAAATCGAAGCCGCAGACGCCCGCGACGCCCACGTATGTGATCGTTAACCAGGACCAGGGCTTTCCGTATCCCAATCAAGTTGCGATCTATGCGGCAGGCGGGACGGACACGGCACCCACGCTCACCCCGGTTGACCAGGTGTACACCGGTGGATTCGGCAGCTACGGCGGATATTTTGGGACACCGCGAGTGGCCTCCGCCGCCAACGTGAACACCAACTGCGTGTATGTGTCGAACTCAGGCGACAACACCATCTCGGCGATGACTTTGAATACGCTGGGGTTCGTGGGAACTTTCTCCGGTGGTGCTACCGACAACGGCACACCAGATGGCATCGGCATGGCAGTGAACGCGAATTATCTGTATGCCGGGTATGGCGACTCGCAAAGCATCGCCGTGTTCAGCACCAGCGCGGGATGCGGGCTGACCTATCTGGAGAGCTTGCCCGCGGCGGGCGTGAACGGCGGTTCGCCAACCGGTATCGCTGCCAACAACAACATCCTGGTGGTGAGCTACGGCGATGGGTCCACTCAATCGTTTGACCTGACACACGGCCTGCCGTTAGCGAACAACGATCGGCGAAACTCGCGCGGCTTTGGCGGGCCCATCACCGGACTCAACTCTCCGCTGGGCAATATTCCCAACGGCGTCGATCTCAGCGCGGATGGCAGGTGGGCGATTTTCGGTGACACTTCGACTTTGTCGCTGGTCGAGGTGGCCAGCCTGTTCACCCTGGCCCATCCTCAATTGGCTGCGACCAGGCCTTATTACAATCTGGGCACCGCGGTTGATGCCGGCGACGTAAGACTCAGTCCCGACGGCACCCTGCTTTACATGGTGAACAACGAGAGCGGGACGGTGACCGCCGCCTTCTTCAATACCGCGACCGGATTGCTCACCAAGGGCTGCACCTCTGCCCCGCTGAGGAACTTCAACTTCCTGCCCTGGTATGGACAGATCGCGACCCGCGACACCACAGGCACGGGCAAGGTGCTGTATGTTGCCGAGTTCGGGCGGTACATCGATGAGAGTGGGCCGCCGTCGGCTGTGGGCATTCTGACCGTCACGGTGAACGGCAATAGCTGCACGCTGACGGAGTCTGCGAATTCGCCGGTGGCTGTGCCGTTTGCCGGTGCTCTGTCACTGGGTGCGTATCCGCCGCGGCCTTATTGAGGGCGGGGCTTCATAGTGCTCGTGGATTTTTCCGGCGATAAAGGACTGAGGATATGAAGATGATTTCCAAGATTGGCATCATGGCGGGCGCTCTGCTCTGCGGATTATCGATGACGGCGGCGGCTCAAAATGTTTGTCCTACGCGGCCGACCTATGGCGACGAGGTGGTGAATCCGCCGGAAGTCTCCAGCAAGAATGGGAGCTTGACGCTGAACCTGGCGGAGAATAGTTCGTTTGGGCCCTCGCAGCAGGTTCGCTACTGCTACGTGTACAACAACGGCGCCCAGAATGTGGAAGCGCCTACGCTGCGGGTCAATCCCGGCGATCAGTTGAACATCAATTTCACCAACAACATCTCGGTTACGGGGTCCAAGCATCCGCTGAAGTCGCGACATGCGCCTAACAAACCCATGGCCATGGGTGATCCCGAAGAG
This sequence comes from uncultured Acidobacteriaceae bacterium, assembly GCA_963771535.1. Classification (GTDB taxonomy): domain Bacteria; phylum Acidobacteriota; class Terriglobia; order Terriglobales; family Acidobacteriaceae; genus CAVVDY01. The sequence goes on from CAVYTK010000004.1 coordinate 367,592, forward strand.
GCCAAAAAGACCGGCGATTTCTGTCAGGGCGGCATGGTGGACGCCACCACGACGAACATCCATTTTCACGGGCTGAACATTCCGCCCACCTGTCATCAGGATGAAGTGATCAACACCATCATCCCCAACGGCGGCTCGCAGTTCCCGTACTCGACACAGATTCCGCCCGACGATCAGTTCGGGATGTACTGGTATCATCCCCATCCCCACGGGTTCTCGGCGCCGCAGGTTTTCGGCGGCGCGGCCGGAGCGATCATCATCAACGGCAGCAATCAGTACACCCAGGGATTGCCGGAACGAATCATTGAAATCCGCAACAATGCTGACATGATCACCGATGAAGCGGACGGCCAGTTCTCGGTCAACTTTGTGCCGGCGAACTATCCGCGCAAACCTTTGCCGGTGATCAATACCATTCCCGGGCAAAAGGAATTCTGGCGAGTGCTGAACGCTTCGACCAACGGCTTCCTGACGCTGCAGCTTTACACCGATCACTTGCTGCCCTTGCTGGTGGTTTCCATCGACGGCATTCCGCTGAATCCGCCGCAATCCATGACGACGGTGACCATTCCCCCGGCGGCACGGGCGGAATTCGTAACCCCGGAGTTGCAGGCGGTCCATACCCAGCTACAGACCCAGGGATTCGATAGTGGCTCCATCGGCGACCCGATGAAGCCGTGGACCTTGGCGAATGTGGTGGTCTCCTCGGGAAATGCCAGGAAAGAGCCGCCGAGAATGCCGCCTGCCGTGAAGCAGACCCGGGTCGAGCGCTTCTCCGGTGTTGCCGGCAAGAAGCCCAACGTGCAGCGCAGTCTTTATTTTTCGGAAATCAATGTTGGCAGCAATGGGCCGGGACAGTTCTTCATCACCGTGCAGGGTCAGATACCGAAGGTGTTCGATGCTATGAATCCGCCCGCGATTGTGACCAAGGTGGGCAACATCGAGGACTGGACGGTTTCTAACCAGACGGCGGAGCCGCACGCCTTCCACATTCACCAGTTGCACTTCCTGGTGATGGCCATCGATGGAGTGCCACTGGCCAATCCTTATATGGCGGACACGCTTACCATTCCGGAGTGGGCGGGCAGCGGACCTTATCACACGGCAACGCTGCGGATGGACTTCAGCGACCCGGGGATTGCCGGTACGTTCGTGTATCACTGCCACATCCTGGACCACGAGGATGGAGGCATGATGGCGACGATTCAGGTCGAATCCGTAGAAGCGCGGGTATTTGCTTCAGGACGCGCGGCGGCTCCCCGTCGTGCGTTTTTGTTTGCTGCGGGTGGCGGGTGCGGACAGGCTTGCGGCGTTGGGGTGCCGAAATCCGTTAAGGTCCGGTGTCTCACAATGTGGGATATGTGGCAGGACTAAGGCCGTGTCCAGTCCTCGGTTCGGAGCTGCTTTAGCCGCCTTAGAGTGGCGTCATTGGTGACGAGGGTGGCTCCGGCAGCGATGGCGTGAGCTGCGATCATCAGGTCGAGATTGGCGATAGTGCGGCCGGTTCGCTCCAGGCTCGCACGCAGCTCGGCATAATGATGCGCCGCCTCAGAATCCCACGGCAAAATGGCTACTCGCCACAGAAACTCCTCAACCGCGCGTTTGAGAGTTGTTGCTCCGGGTTTTTTGGCGATGCCAAACCGCAACTCCGCCTCCGTAATTACCGAGACAGCGACTTGCTCCGCCGGTACGTCCATTAAGTGCTGACGCGCGCGAGCCGGATGTCCCTTGACGATGTAGCTGACAGTGTTGGTATCCAGCACGTAGAGCGTCGGCATCAGAACAGGTTGCGTTTTTGTGGAGGCGTCTTATCGCGGTCGGCCAGGAAATCCTCAGGAATATCGAGGGAGTCGACCAGGTCGAAGAACTCCTGCCAGGACGGGGGGCGCTGCGATAAAATGACGTCCCCGCTTCGAGGATCGCGCCGGACGTAGACTTCCGAGCCTTGGAAGCGAAACTCTGCGGGCAGCCGCACTGCCTGGCTGCGTCCATTGCGGAAAATCTTTGCCGTGCTCGCCATGCGGGCGCTACCTCCCAAAGTGGTATATACCCATGATAGATGACATGGAAGACCGTGGCAAACGCTTGCTTCGGGGCGACCCGCCTATCCCATGCCCAGGTCTTCCGGCATCTCCAGCGGCGTGCCGCATTGGCGGCAGATGACGGCGGAGCAGTCGCCGCAGGTGAGCGGGTCATCGACCTCGCGCGCACAGGTCGGGCAATACAGCAGGGAAGAGCTGTGGCCGGATCCGTTGGTAGGGCGGTCGGGAGTTTGAGCCATGGATTCGGAAAACTGTAGCATAGGAAACGGCTGTTGGCTTTTGGCTTTTCGCTTTTCGCTTTTCGAATTCGACCTAACGTTCTTGCAGGTGGCAGTGATTTACGAAGTCAGAAGCAGTTTGGTCAACTCTGGCCAAGAGCCAAAGGCTAATAGCCAACAGCCGTACTTCCGGAGGAACCATGCCTGATTCCCGCACCAGCAGCGCCGACGAGCGTTTACGCCAGGAATTCAACCAATGGGCCGAGCAGGGCAAGGGCGAGGAGATGGAGCACCATCACATCTCCATCACCGAGCAGACGCTGGCGATGATGCAACTCAAGCCCGGCAATAAGGTGCTTGACCTCGGCTGCGGCGCAGGTTGGGCGAGCCGTTTGATGGCGAAGACGGTGGATGATGCCGCGAACCCGGGACAGGTGATTGGGCTCGATGTTTCCGACGAGATGATTCGGCGCGCGCGGGCAAGCTCAACCGATTACGACAACCTGATGTTCGTCGTCGGCTCGGCGCAGCAGATTCCCTGGGAAGAGAACTACTTCGACAAGGTGCTGTCGGTTGAGTCCTTCTATTACTACGCCGATCAGGAGCGCGCGCTGGCCGAGCTTTTTCGCGTGATGGCGCCGCTGGGCGAGCTGTATATTCTCATCAATCTTTATAGCGACAACCACTACACGCTGGAGTGGCAGAAGCTGTTGCAGGTGCCGATCCACATGAAGTCCGAGCAGGAGTACGTTGATCTGTTGAAGGCGCATACCTTTGAAGACGTGCGTGCGGTGCGAGTGCCAGATTTGACGCCGACACCGGACGAGTACTCCGGGCGCTGGTTCAAGAACTCGGAAGAGCTGCGCGACTTCAAGCGCATTGGCGCGCTGTTGCTGATCGCGCGGAAGCCGAATTTTCTTGTGCCGCCGCCGGCGATGCAGGTGTATTAGGAGCTGCCAGCCGCCAGATGCCAGCGTTCCAGCACAATCTTTTCAAGAGAAGTCGTGGCTGGAGGCTAGTAGCTGGCGGCTGAATCCCCGGAACTTCTCGCCGGCCACTTCCGTATCTTTCTCCGAGGGACGAGCACCCATGATTCGACTTGAGAACCTCACCAAGGAATACGACGAGGTCGTGGCGGTTCGCGACGTGTCGATCGAGATACCCGAAGGCGAAATCTACGGCCTGATCGGGCCCAATGGCGCGGGAAAAACTACCATGCTGCGCATGTGCTGCGGCCTGCTGCCGGCGACCTCGGGACGCGTCGTGGTCAACGGCATCGACGTGCAGGGCGATCTCGAAGCGGCGCAATCCCAGATTGGCTATCTTGCCGACTTCTTCTCGGTCTACGACGATTTAAAAGTTTGGGAATATCTTGACTATTTCGCGCGCTCGTACCAGCTGGACTCGACGCTGGTGCCCGAACGGGTGAACGAGGTGATCGCCGCGATTGGTCTCGAGGTGAAACGCGATTCCATGGTGAAGGGCCTGTCGCGCGGCATGAAGCAGCGGCTGGGCATTGGCCGCGCGGTGATCCATCGTCCCAAGGTGCTGCTGCTGGACGAGCCGGCCTCGGGTCTCGATCCCAAAGCGCGCTTCGAGCTGCGACAACTACTCAAGCGGCTGCGCGACCAGGGGGCGACCATCGTGGTTTCGTCGCACATCCTGCCTGACCTGGAAGATTTCAGCACATCGATCGGAGTGATGGAACGCGGCGTGATGCTGCGCAGCGGCCGCGTGGGCGAACTGCGCCACGAGGTAGAATCGGGCGACGCTCGCACCATCCATGTTAGTTGGGTCGGGCCGGGCACCCCGGTGGCCGAGCTGTTGCGCGCGCACGGACTGCTGCAACAGGCGGTGCTCCAGGAGCATGAAGGGGCGTTTCCGTTTCGCGGAGACGACGAAGCGCTGAGCCAGTTGCTTTCGGAGATGACGTCTGCCGGACTGCGGCTCACCGGATTTCACGAAGTCAAACAGTCGGTCGAGGAACTGTATCTGAAACTTTCTCACGGGCAGGTGATGTGATGATGGCTCGCAATCCTGAATTGTTGCGCTACGTGCGTTCCGAGCTGCGGCCGGCGCGAGTTGCCGTCATCGTACTGTCCAGCTGGGCGGGCGCGCTGTTGATGGCGCTGTTTGTGTATCAGCAGAACGGGCAGCGGCTCGGCCCTGCTTATTGGAGCGACGTTTTCGGAGCCGTGTTTGTGGCAGCGTCGATCATCCTGGTGCTGTGGAGCCTGCTGAACGTTTCGCAATCGGTGGTGAGCGAGCGGACGCACCGCACCTTCGATTTCTGGCGCACGACCCGCCTCTCGTCGGTCACGCTGGCCCTGGGAAAACTTTTCGGCGCACCGCTGGGTCCGTGGCTGTTGTATGGCAGTGCGTTTCCCGTGCTGCTGGTCACCGGGTTGATAGCACATTTTCGGCTGTCCGCCATTGTGGGATCGTACCTGGTTGTTGCGCTGTTCAACGTTGCGCTCAGCTCCATTGCACTGTGCGGATCGGCACGCGCCCAGGATGCGCGCCGGGCCAACCTCTTCATGCTGGTGCTGGTAATCGCGCTGCTGCCCACGCTGAGTGTGAATTCCAACGCGCATCATCATGCGGGGCTGGCGAGCGCCTGGAGCGCGATGGGTCCGGCGCTCGGTATTGCCGAATGGCTGCAAGGTACCATGCTTCGGGTGTCGCTCTTCGGTATGGCGGTTCCTTCGCTGCTGGTGACGGTGGTCTTGTTGCTGGCCATCATCGCCTGGTGCCTCGTGGCGCTGAAGCGCTGCATCAAGTTCGAGCCTGACCAGATTTCGTTATTCTCTCCGGCGCAGGTGGTCGGTGTGGCAGCGTCGGTTTTGCTGTTTGTCTATGCAGGATTCCGACCCATCGACGCGTTCATCACCGCTCCGAACTTGGCGCCGGAGGACCTGGAAACTGCGCAGCTCACGCTGCAAAGCCTGGTGGCACTTGGCATCTCCGCGGCGGTCGGTTGCCTTTATTTCGCGGTGAGTGCCACGCTGCTGACGCGCGACAATCTTCGCCATGCACTGCGCAAGCGGACGCCGATGGACGTGGCGCTGCGCGCCGTGGCTCCGTGGCTGGCCACCGGCATGGTGTCGCTGATTGCAGCCGTGCTGGCGCTCGTCGGCTATCGCCAAATGTTTGCCGGCGCGGTACCGCAGTGGTTCAGCCTGACCGCGATGTACCTCAGCGTGATGGCGTACGTGGTGCGCGATGGCATGTTCCTGCAATGGATGGTGAGCCAGAAGGTGAAGGCGCCCGTGTTGAAGGGCTCGGCCCTGCTGCTGTGCTACTACGTGGGCAGCGTGCTGGTGGCGGCGGCGTTGGCCGGACCGCAGAACATGGTCCAGATGCTGCGCTGGCTGGTGCCGTACGTCTCGGTGCCGGGGCAATTCGAGTCAGCCGCCAATTGGATGATTGTGCCTGTTGCTGGTGCCGCCGATTGCGACGGCTGCTTTGCTGGCCGCAGGCGTGTTTCGCACCATGCGGCGCACGGGCCAGACCACGACGGTGATGGCGGGCGTCCAGGGCTAGGAACGCAGCTACTTCGGGGGACGGGTGATGGCCTCGCGCACATCGGCCAGCGGAGCGGTGTTCACCAACGTGATGGCACCGTCGGGGGCGCGCTGGATGCCCAGCTTCTGCCAGAGGGCAGGCAGATCTACGGGAGCAGGCTTGTCGCGCATCTCGTGATAAAGATCGACGAGGACATGCGTGCCGGTCGCCTTGTCGCCGACAGCAAATGCCTGCTCGATCTCCCAATCTCGGTTGATGTTGCCGCCCGCGTTTAAGAATGCCGCGGAGCGCATCCTGCAAGCCTTTGCGGTTATGGGTCTGCTCGTGGATGCGAACATCGGCAACCAGGCAGAACATCGCGCCTCCCCAATAGGTGCGTCCCCAGGTCGGGGTGCGATCGAGACCCTGGTCGCCGGATTGGGGTTCGCCTTTCGGCATATCGCGTACCACGTCATGCCACATTGTGGTAGGCGAGAGCTGGCCGGCCTGAACGCGAGCGACGGGCTCGACATAGGTGGAAATGCCTTCTTCAATCCAGTGATGCTCCTCGGCCATGGAGGGGAACGCGAGGTGGATCATTTCGTGGGTGAGCATCCAGTCGGTGTCGAGGTCTGACGTTGTGGTAGTAGCTCCGACGGAGATGCGGATGAGTCCCCCATTGTCAGAGGGGTAGGTCACGCCACCATGTACGCCCTCGCCGCCGCGTACGCTAACCTGCAACCTGAGCTGCGGTACAGGGAACTTGCCGTAGTAGGTGCAGACGGCGGTTGAGGCGCGCTTGATCCAGTTCAGCAGAGCGTCGTTGGAGATGCCCTTGGAATCGTTATCGAAGCGGATGTCAATGTTTGCGCCGCAGGCGGGCAAGCTCTGCGAGGAAATGGCGGATGCGGATCGCGACATGAAAGTAGCCACCAGAACTGCAGCTCCCAACACGACAACCGCCAGTGAGAAACGGACCCTCAGGTTGTGCCTATCGCCTGACGACTGGCGTGCGCGCGGCCGTTCCCCGGGTATCGGCATCCACATTGGATGCGGAGGAAAGCCACTTGCGCTCAATTAAAGCGTCGAGCGAGAGGAATCCCGGACCGTAGACCAGGATGATCAGCGATGCCAGCCAGTAAGAGAACGGGGCGGCAGCGACAAACTTGTCGGGGTCGGAGAAGATTCCCAGAAATGCGTCGTGATCGCCGGTGTAGTAGGCCACCGTCATGTTGCCGAAGAGCAGCAGCGCGATGAGACGGGTGCCGAGTCCGAGGGCCAGCAGAATTCCACCAACCAGTTCAAGAAGCGAAACCATCATTGCCGTCGCGCCGGGCGCGGGCAGTCCCGAGGCTTCCGAAGTACTCGGTCACCTTCGCGAGATGCGTCAGTTTGCCCCAGCCGTCGACGGCGAACTGGTATCCCCAGTAGAGCCGCACGAACAACAGGAAATAGGGTTGAACCGCGTTGGCGGCCTTCACAAACTGAGCGTAGAGCCTTTGCAGGGCAGTCATGTTTTCGATCCTTGCTTTGAGTTGCAGTCGTAGGATTCAGAGGCCCTGGAAAAGTTACGGATATTCGGGGCCGAAGCCCCGGATGTTTACGGCGCAGGTGACGCTGACCTGAAGGTCGGCTCTACCCGAGCGTGCGAACGCGGCGCTGAAGCGGCGCACTACGCGAGCGTCTACGGTTTGCAAAACCATCCTGAGGCCGACCAATACGCGAACCACTTCTGCACATCGGCCATGGCTGCGTCGATATTGCGGCCGCTCCAGTCGACTTCATCCACCGCATTGGACAGCGTGAGGCCCTGGCGCAGGGAAGTGAGAATGGTGAATGCTTCCTGGTCGATGCGTTTGAAGAAGACGGTGTTCTCGGCACGATGCACCGCCAAAAAAGTGCGCTCGGGTTTTGGAAGCCGGCGGCGGCGCGAACGGGAATGGGTGCGCTCGGTGACGGCGTTGCTCACGATGTCGGTTTCTTCCAGTTCGCTGCGAACCTTGATCAGCAGATCGTCAACCGGGTAGCTCAGATCGAGCAGCCGAATATAAGGCTGCAACTGGAAGTGAGGATCGGGACCGAGTGCGGGCAGATCGGCTTCGGTGAGCCGCGGCCGGGCAGCTTCGTCGAAAGCTTCAATCTCGGCCCACTCCAGGCGCACCATGTCGAGTGCGATCTGCTCGTTGGCGGCGATGTATTGCGGATGTTCGCTCAGCCATGACTGCAAGCGTGAGCCCAGGTTGCGCAGTGTGAACGACTGCGATGGGCACTCGTAGAGATATTCGACTGCCATCTTCTCAAAACGCTGCTCGCCGATGATGGCGCGCAGCCCGGGGAAATCCTCGGACAACGCCGAGAGAATGCGGAACCAATACTGCCGGTTGTAGATTTCCAGCCGCTCAAACGAGGTCAGCCGATCGTTGGGCTTGATGATTTCCTCGGCTACGGCGCGAAGCGACTTGCCCTCGCGCGAACGCTGCCGCATTCCTTCCTCGGCAGTGAGAGGCTGGCGGATGGCATCGAACATGGCGCGCTGAATGTGGTCGAGCGACATCAGGCGCCTACCTTCTCGGCGACATAGCGATGGGCCTTCAGCGCCTCGTTGTGCACTTCGTCGAAGGAAGGAATGTGGTCGTCCCACTCCAGCAAGCGTGGCAGTCGGGCCGGTGAGCTCGATGGCGCGCGCGTACAGCTCCCACACGGGATCGATCACCGGATGGTCGTGCGTGTCGAGGATGTATTTCTCAAACTTCGAGTGGCCGGCAATGTGGATCTGCGCGACGCGCTCAGGCGGCACGCTGTTTACATAGTCGAAGGGATCGAAGGTGTGATTGCGCGACGACACGTAGATGTTGTTGACGTCGAGCAGAATGCCGCAGTCGGCGCGCTCGACCACTTCGTTCAGGAACTGCCACTCCGTCATTTCGGAAGCGTGAAACTCGGCGTAGCTGCTGACGTTTTCGACGACTACCGGGACTTCGACGAAGTCGCGCACCTCGCGGATCTTTTGCGCGGTTTTGGCGGCGGCTTCGAAGGTGTAGGGCATGGGCAGCAGGTCGTGCGAGTAGCTGCCGTCGACGCTGCCCCAGCAAAGATGATCGGAGAGCCACGGCGTATTGGTGCGGCGCACCAGCGCTTTCAGGCGCTTCAGGTGCTCGCGGTTCGGTGGCTCGACGGAGCCGAAATACATGGAGACGCCGTGCTGCACCACGCGATACTGCTCGAGAATCTGGTCGAGGATGTGCAGCGGACGGCCGCCATCGACCATGAAATTTTCGGAGATGATTTCGAACCAGTCGACGACCGGCTTTTTCTCCAGGATGTGGTTGTAATGCGGAATGCGAAGTCCGATGCCGACTCCGTAATCGGTGAAACCGTTGAAGCGATTGGCAGGCATTGGAAAAATTCGTGGCCCAGGTGATTGCGAAAAGTTGATACGGGCCGAAGCTGGTTAACTCCGGCCCCTGTGATGAGTCAGGAGGGTTACTGGGGCGCCTTGGATCCGTCGGTGGCGCAGCCGCCCTTGCCCTTGCAGGAGTTCTTGCCCTTGCAGCCGTTGTCGCCGGTCTTGCAGCCGCCCTTGCCCTTGCAGGAGTTCTGGCCCTTGCAGGCGTGCTTGTCCTTAGAGAAATCGGCGGCAAAAGAGCCGTTGTCCGCGGAGGAAACAGTGCTGCTGCCGTTGTTGGTCTGGGCAACCATGGTGCCGCCGGCCATAAAGCCGGCCAGAGCCGCGCCCATCATCAGAGACTTCATTGACTTCGTCATTTGCTTAATTCTCCTCACCGTTTTTTTTGGAGCGGGCCACTGTCGAGTTGACCTCACCCAGATTGATTACGTGCGGGGTATCTTCCGGGATTTCTTCCCGCAAGGCAAATATTTTCTGCGCGAGATATTCGACATCCCCCACTTTGGTGGTACCGCCGGGTTAGGCAGTGAACCGGTGCCCAGCAATGTACCACGCTGTACTGCGAGGTAAGACGCGGCTTCCGGTAGAAAGTTACAGAGCGCGATATTTTGGTGGCGGCGGCAGCGGTTGTCACAAAATCCGGTCTTCGGAGTCAAACCGGCCATGAGAAGATGCCCACGAGAGAAGGAGTTGATCGGCGAACGATGATATTGCATTCACCGCGGGAGCGCCCTGAGCCGTGGCAGGAAAAGCGCGCCGCAGCCCGTAATCCTTTTATGGTGCTGCTGCTGGCGCTGGAGTATCCGTTCGAGTGGCTGGCCTACGTACTTAGCCAGTGGGCGTTTCTGGAAGCGCTCGAATACCTGGGCAGCTTCTCCATTCTGATCGCGGTGATCTTCTATTTCAGCGAGTCGGGCGATCGCGTAAAGCAGAAGCACTACCAGGCGTGGCAGGTGATCAACACCGCGCAGGGGAAGGGCGGCAGCGGCGGACGCATTGAAGCCTTGCAAGAGTTGGAGCACGATGGCGTGCCCCTGGTCGGAGTCGATGTGTCAGGGGCATTTTTGCAGGGGCTGAGCTTGCCGCATGCGCAGCTGTTGCGCGCCAACTTCAATGCGGTGGACGCCCGTAACAGCGACTTCCGCGATGCCGATTTCGTCGCGGCCAACCTGCACGCGGGAAATTTCAGGTACAGCAACTTCGCAGGCGCCAATCTTCAAGATGCCGACCTGGGAGAAGCCGACTTCTGCTATGCGAATTTGAGTGGCGCGAACCTGGCAGGCGCGACCCTCGATGGCGCTGACATGGGAAGTACCGATCTTACGAACCTGAAATGGCAGGACATCAAGAGCGTGAAGGGGACCAGCCTGCAGGCGGTGCGCAATGCGCCAGCAGGTTTCCTGGAGTGGGCGGCGGCGCATGGCGCTACGACCAGTGGTGGGCCTTCGGACTGCCAGTAAACGACGATTGTTGCGGATATGTAATTGCGGCGGCAGAGTTCCTCATGCCGCAGTACCGCCATTCAGAGACAAACTTACATCCAACACTCCCAGTAGATCGCTATGGTTGGGGGTTGCTTTTGTTTGTTCGTGGTAAATGCCTGCGTTGGCGTTTCTGGGTCTGGATGATTGCAGTGCTTGCGCTGCTTGCACCAGCCTGGTGCGTGGCGCAGCAGACTGTCTCCGGAGTGGTGAAGGACCGCAGTGGAGCGGTGATACCGGCGGCGGCGGTTTCGCTGACGACGAACGGGACGGCAGTTCAGCAGACGACCAACGCGTCTGGCGTGTTCAGCTTTTCGGCGGTCGCGGTAAGCGCGGGCGACATCACCGTCTCAGCTGCCGGATTCGCGACTGTCACACAGCCGTGGCGTGCAGGCGATAAGACGCTGGTGATTGTGCTGCCTCCGGCGGCGATCCAGCAGACGCTGAACGTGACGGCGACGCGAACGGCGATCCTGCCGACGGGCGCTGAAGACCTCGAACTACAACCCAGTACCACCATACTTGCGGCAACAGACCTGCAACAGTTTGGCGCAATCACGGTTGACGACAAGCTGCGACAGGTGCCCGGGTTTTCGCTGCTGCGCCGGTCGGGAAGCATGACGGCCAATCCTACTTCGCAAGGCGTCTCGCTGCGCGGATTGGGGGCGAGCGGCGCAAGCCGTGCGCTGGTGTTGCGCGACGGCATTCCGATTAACGATCCCTATGGCAGCTGGATTTTCTGGGGACGCGTGCCGGTGGCTTCGCTGGACGAAGCGCAGGTGGTGCCCGGCGGCGCGTCGTCGCTGTATGGCAACGATGCGCTGGGGGGCGTGATCAACCTGGAGACGCGGCCGTCGGTGCTGACCAACTTCGCAGCTGAAGGTTCCTTCGGCAATAACAACACACCGTTTGGCTCGGTGTTTGGCGGGGTTCGCGCTGGGCAGTGGGCGGTGTCTGGCAGCGCCGAAGGTTTCAACACCAATGGCTACATCGACGTGCCCGCTAGCATTCGAGGCGCGGTGGACACTCCGGTTTCGTCCGAACATGCGACCGGCGATGTGAAGGTCGAGCGATTCTTCGGCGACCGCGGGCGCATCTTCCTCGACGGCTCACTGTACGGCGAGCGCCGGGATAACGGCACTCCGCTACAGATCAACGCGGCTACGCTGCGCGAACTGGGCTTCGGCACCGATTGGCAGTCGCAGCGGGCAGGCGTGTTCACCCTGCGGCTGTTTGGCGGAACCGAGAACTATCATCAGACGTTTTCGTCCATCGGCCCAAATCGCAATAGCGAGTCGCTGACCAACGACCAGCATGTTCCGGTGCAACAGATGGGGTTCATCGGCCAGTGGTCGAAGGCCATCAACGCAAAGTTCAGCCTGCTGGCCGGGCTTGATGGCCAGGACGTGCAGGGATGGAGCCTGGAAGAGTCGTACGTGCTCGGCAGGCCTACGGCGAGTCTGGCGAACGGAGGGCGGCAGCAGTATCTGGGAGCGTTTGTCGAAGGTATTTATCAACTGACGAGACGCTGGTCGCTGTCGGCGTCGGGCCGCGAAGATTTGTGGAGCAACTTCGATGCCAGCTCGTCGCGCACTCCGGTCGGCGGCAAACTCAGCAAGGTGTACTATCCCGCCCGCGGGCAAAACTCGTTCGACCCACGTGCCACCGTTTCGTATCGGCTCGACAACGGTACCGTGCTCTATGCCTCGGGCTATCGCTCATTTCGCGCGCCCACGCTGAACGAGCTGTATCGCAGCTTTCGCGTGGGCAATGTGCAGACCCTGGCAGATCCGTACCTCGTAGCCGAGCATTTTGCGGGATTCGAAACCGGCGTGCGCGCGTCGCTTTGGCACAACCGGCTGAATGTGAATGGAACATTTTTCTGGGGCTACGTGACCACGCCGATTGCGAATGTCACGTTGCAAGTTACCGATGCGCTGATCCTGCGACAACGGGAGAACCTGGGCAAGATTCGCGCACCGGGATTTCAGGTCGGGGCAAGCCTGCGAGTCACAGAGAAGATAAATTTTTCCGCGGCGTATCAATTTGTCGACTCGACGGTGATATCGTTTCCGGCGAACCCGGCGCTGGTGGGGAACTTGATTCCGCTGGTGCCGCGCAACAATGTGACGTTCCAGGGAACGTGGGCCGCGCCCCGGCGCTTCATGGTCGCGTTGCAGGGACGCGCCGCCAGCAATGAATATGACGACGACCAGAACCTGCTGCCGCTGGGATCGTACTTCGTGCTGAGCGCCAGCGTGTCGCATCCGGTGTACAAGGGCGTGGACATGTTTGTCGCGGGAGAGAACATTACCAACTCCAGCTACGAGATTGCGCGCACGCCGTACGTCAACCTTGGGCAGCCCATCCTGGTGCGGGTCGGACTGCGCTGGCAGAAGACCAGGTGAGGCGAATGAAAATGGAACCTTTCCATCGTAGTCAGGGAAAAATTAAGTAGCCAGTTTCCAGCCAATTTCGCAATCCAGCTTAAAATCATGCTCATGCCTGTTCGTGTTCGCTCGAGTCTCCTGGGCATCGTCACACTTCTCTTGCTAAGCGGGGCTGCTTACCCGCAAACGGAGGAGCCAACGCAGTCTGCGGCAGCGGCCAAGCTGCTGAAGAACGATCCTTTGCACGTCTTCAGTCAATCAGTTCAGGAACTCTCGGGCGCAGTGACCAAGTCGGTAGTGCAGGTGCTGACGATCGGATACGGGCTCAGCTCGGAGAACGACAAAACCGATACTGCCTATCTCACTCCACAACGCGGCATCGGCGCAGGCGTGATCGTGACTGCCGATGGCTACATCGTGACCAACGCGCACGTGGTGGAAGGCGCGCGCCGTATTCGGGTGCGCTTGCAGGGCATGAAGGACCCGGCTGATCTGGCTGATGTGCACGGGCCGATCGAAGCCAAGCTGGTTGGTGTCGACCAGTTGTCGGATGTAGCTGTCTTAAAAATCGATAGCAAGCAGTTACCCGCGCTGGAGTTCGCCGACTCCAGCCGCTTGAACCAGGGGCAGGTGGTGTTCGCCTTCGGCAGCCCGCTGGGATTGGAGAACTCGGTCACCATGGGCGTGGTCAGCGCCACCGAGCGCCAGATCGATCCTGACAATCCTGCGATCTACATTCAGACCGATGCGCCCATCAATCCCGGCAATAGCGGTGGTCCGCTGGTTGACGTGGATGGCAAGGTGGTCGGCATCAACACTTTCATCCTGTCGGAATCGGGCGGCAACGAAGGCCTGGGGTTTGCGATTCCCAGCAACGTAGTGAAGAACGTGTACGAGCAACTGCGCACGGAAGGACACGTGCACCGGGGAGAGATCGGCGTTGCGGTGCGCAGCATTACTCCCGACTTGCTGGAGGGACTTGCCCTGCCGACTTCGCGCGGCGTGTTGCTGGAGGATGTCACGCCCGACTCGCCGGCGCAGAAGGCCGGGCTGAAGGTTGGCGACGTTGTGACCAGCGTCGGCGGCAAGCGGGTGACGAATGTGCGCCAGTTCTCGCTCGACCTGCTGGAGTACAAGGTTGGACAGACCACTCAAATCGAAGTGCTGCGCGGCAATAAGACGATCACTTACCCGGTGAAGCTGGTGGAGCGTCCTGACGATCCTCAGCGCTTTGCCGACATGGTGACCGGGCCGAACAATCTGCTGCCGCGGCTCGGCATCGTCGGCATAACGCTGGACCATGAGTTGCAGCAGATGCTGCCCGACCTGCGAGTGCCGGGCGGAGTTGTGGTGGCAGCCAAAACGGCGAGCGCTGCGCTGCTGGGAGAAGGCCCGGAGCCCGGTGACGTCATCCACAGTGTCAATGGGCAGCCGGTTGAGGATGTTGCGGACCTGCGCGAAAAGCTGCGCGCCGTGAAACCCGGAACTCCGGTGGTGCTGCAGATCGAACGCGATGGCGCGCTCAGCTATCTCGTGCTGGAATCCGAATAGGTAGGACTACAGCTCGACCACGCCGCGAGTACCGAGAGCGTTGTCATCCTCGTCGCTCGGTCCTCGCGGTCCGCCTTCGCGCATCTTGGCGCTCATCTCTTCAATCACGAGTTCGATGACCATGGTGGTACGCAGATGCGCTGGCGGCGCCGGGATGTAGTCGCGTCCGGCGGTGCGGCCCGGGAAGTAGCGCAGCGTCATCTCCTCGAAAATCTGTCGCTTCTCGTCTTCATCTTGCAGCAGGCGTCCGCGTCCGAAGCACATCACAGAACGGTAGTTGGCGGAGTGATACTTCGCATCGCGCGAATAGACCAGCCCATCGAGCTGGGTGACAGTGGCGCATGCGGGAATGCCAGCGGCCAGCGCGTCAAGCACTCGGCTCGACGGACCGCCATGCAGGAAGATGCGGTTGGGCCGCTTCGACGAATACTCGTACAACATGGGGATGACGTAGGGCCTGCCGTCGAACTCAAAGCCCACGTGGGCCACTTGTCCTGAAGCGAGAAACTCCTGCGCCCGCCCGGGAACTGCACGCTCGGGATGCTGACGGATCTTTGTCGTCCAGATGTCTTCGTAATCGGCCATAGAGGACCTTCCCGGTACTAGCATGGCTGAAAAATGGCGGCGTGGGAAGAGGTCGGCGCCGTCGATCTCGCTTGCAAGTTTCTTGCGAGCGCAGTCACCGCGGCGCGAGCAGAAAGCAGGTCCTTCGCTGCGCTCAGGATGACAGGGCACGCTCAGGATGACACGACAAAAGAGCTGGCCGCGCGCAGTGCCACCACCTGCTCTCGCGCTGTATCACTCAACGCTTTGCGACTGTCATGGACATCCAAGGTCTCGCCGAAAACCACCTTGGCGCGAATGTTTCTCTTGCCGGTCAAGTTGAGAAACTGCGGCGCCAGCTTCATGTCGCCCCACCAGGCAACCTCGCTTTCAGTGCCATCACCAAGCGCGTAGGAAATAGCGCAAGGAGTCACCGGCACGGCAGCATCGATCGCCGGCTGGAGCATCGAGGAATGGAATCGCAGAACCTGCGAGCCGTCGGTGGTGGTGCCTTCGGGGAAGAGAACGACGGCGATGCCGGACTTTAAGTAGTCGGCAACGCGCTGGTTAGCCTCACGCAAAGCGACGCGGTCTTCACGCGGCACAAAAATCGTTCCGGAATACTCGGCGAAGTCTCCAAAGAACGGCCAGCGGCGCACCTCAGCCTTCGATACAAAGGCGCAGGGAAGGACCGAACAGTAGACCAGGATGTCGAGATAGCTCAGGTGATTACTGGCCAGCAGTCCATTACTTGGCGGACTACCCTCAACCATTACTTGAACCTCGAGCGCGGTTAGGGAAGCGCGGCCCCAGTGCTGCAAAAGCCGCAGGCGCGTTTCGAGCGTCGCCGGCCCCGAACGTTGTTGAAGATGAAGTACTCTCGCCCGCTCGCGCAACACGACTGCGGTGAAGCGGCATAGGCGGCGGACTCGGCGCGACTGACGGCGGAAGAATTCGATCATTCACCAGATAGCGCGCACGCGCGCCTTTGGCGAGTCTATCAGCCGAGCAGCGGGAGGAAGTCGATTGCGGGGAGTCGGCCGATCCGTCACAGCGTGACAGTTTCGTGTGCTGCAGTCACAACTTTACTGAGCGGCGGTCGCCTTCTCGCCTGAGGTGAATGGCACCCAGGGATTGCCCTTCATGTCTTTCAGCACCGGGCGCATCCAGTTGTATTCGGAGTGCGCGGCGAGAAACTTGTCGGCAATGAAGTCTTCGCCACAGGGATGGCCAGCGCGCGCGACGAACGACATGTTCTTCGTCATGGCGCTGTCGGTAGCCTTGCCGGTGACGGCTCCGTCAGGATAGAACGGCGTGCGGTCCCATGCGGGCATGCCGCGCGGTGAGTCCTCGAGATGGCCGCACAGCGTACGCTCGTTGGCCTGCTGTTTGTTCTGGTAGCTGTCCCAGTGATCGGCCAGGAACTGCTGCGCCAGCACGACGTCGATCTGGCCCTTGTTCTGCGCCATCAGTTCGTCCCAGCGCTTGTGGCGCGCGTTCATGGAAGCGGAAGCATCATTGGGATTGAAGTCGGTTTCCTTCTTGATCAGCTCGGGATCGCTGGGGAAGTTCGAGCCCACAAAGTAGCCGTCTTTGCTGCGCCACACGCGATGGATTTTGAGGCCGAGCTCGAAGCGCGCGACTTCGCCGGTCTTGTTGTCGGCCAGCAGCCAGTCGTTGGCGTAGCCGCCGTTGTTCTGCTCGAGCATGATGCGTACGAAGTCGTCGATGGAATTGGCGTATTGCATGGCCTTGCGCGCGCGCACGAATTCGGGAATGCCGTTGGGATCATAGAGCGAGAATCCGGTGATGGTGGTCTCGGTGATGACCAGTCCCGCAGCGTTGACCGTGAAGTCGTCATCGCTGACGATGATTCCGGGGAAGCCGTCCATCAGCATGCGATTGCCCTTGGCGGGGACGATGTCGAAGATGACGGTCCAGCGTGAGCCGTCGGGGAATGCGCTCCAGTTGTTGTGCGCGATGACGGGCTTGTGATCTTTGGTCCACGAACCGGTGGCGACGAACGCGCTGCAGTGGCCGGGAGCCTTCAGAGTGGCGGCTGCCGCGCCTTTCTGCTGTCGATCGAGCGTCGGAACGTAATAGTCGGCGACTTCTTCCTTGGCATTCAGCGCGACCACGTCCCAGAGGTCGAGCGACTCACCGCGCGCCTTCAGGCCATCGGCGATGCCCTGCAGTTCCTGGCGATACTCGGCTTCGATGTGCGGCCATAGAACGTTTTGCGCGGTGTCGCGGAAGAAGTTCCAGTCGCGCTTGGTGTCATGGGTCTGCAGGAACTGCACTGCTTTGAATCCGTCAGCGATTTCCGGGGCGAGCAGGTATCCGTGCTGAAAGCCGATGTCGGAAGGCGAGCCCTCGAGATGAACGTAGACCCAGCCAGCGCGCTCGAAGCGGTACGCGTTCTTCAGGCGAGGATCGGCGCTCGATTGAGCACAGGCAGACATCGCAACGAAGATGGCAAGACCGACGAGCAGCGCGCGTTTGATCAATTTGTCCCCCATGGTCGTCTTTACCCTGAAAGTGGTGTGATCGAGCAGCTTACCTCGTCGCTGGGTCAGATTCAAATGCAAACGTGGGAATGGGTTGTGCGCGGTGCTGTTTACGGTTCGTTTACAAGGATGTGTGAAACTTTCGCTGGCGGCACGGGTCTGAAGGTTTAATCGCAGTTTCGAGCCGGGCCTGGCCCAGATTGCATCTAAAGAAAACAGTGTCAATAATGAGACCATTTTGAAGCTGCCGCGCATCGTGCCATCCCGTGCTGTTTGGCTGTTGCTGATCGCAGTCGCGTGCTGCGCTGCCCAGGCGCACGCGAGCACTCCCGATCTTGATCGCGGATATCGCCAGATGTACAACCTGGATTTTACGGGCGCTCACGCCACCTTCCACCAGTTTCAGCAGGCGAATCCAAACGATCCCATGGGATACGTCTCTAACGCGGCTGCGTATTTGTTCTCGGAGTTCGAACGGCTGCACGTACTGGAATCGGACTTGTTCGTTGACGATAAGAGCTTCGACAGTCGTCGCAAGCTGACGCCGGACCCGGCGATCAAGGCGGAATTTGACTCGCACCTGGCGAAGGCCGAGGCGCTTGCGGACGCCGCGCTGGCAAAGAATCCGAAGGATTCGGATGCGCTGTTTGCCAAGGTACTGGCGAATGGATTACGCAGCGACTATGCAGCGCTGATCGAAAAGCGCAATGTGGCGAGCCTGGGATACATGAAGACCGTCACGCGCGCTGGCCGCAGCAACTGCTCGCCATCGACCCTACGCGTTACGATGCGTACCTATCGCTGGGGGCGGAGAACTACCTGCTGGGAGCGAACTCTGCGCCGGTCCGCTGGATGCTGAGCCTTACCGGAGCGAAGACCGACAAGCAGCAGGGAATTGAGCAGCTGCGGATCGTGGCGGAGAAGGGCCACTACCTTGCTCCCTTCGCGCGGCTACTGCTTGCCGTTGCGGCGCTGCGCGACAAAGACAATCCCAAGGCAAAGATGCTGCTCGCCGGACTCGCCACCGAATTTCCCGATAACAAGTTGTATTCCAAAGAGCTGTCGCGAATCCAGTAGTACGTTTTCGTAATTCGTCATCACGAGCGTAGCGAGGGATCTGCTCTCGTGGCCTTTGGGCGCTCTGATGCAAACTGCATGTCGCTCGGCTCCTTCGTCGCTCGGATCACACCCGTTCCCAATTCCAGCCCAGTGCGGAAGCACTGGGTTGACCGGCGTCTCCTATAACCCCTGCGTGGCGCGTGTACCCAACGCTTCCGCGTTGGGCTGGAATTGGGCGAAGAGTTGCGACGCGAGATCGATCTCGCGAGGAGCACTGAGTGTTGCGGATGACGAACGTCGGCAATCGCGGCACACCGCAGGTCCCTCGGGATGACACCGGTAAATTGCAGGTCCCCTCGGCTGCTATGTCGCTTGGCCATGGCACCCGTTCCCAATTCCAGCCCAGTGCGGAAGCACTGGGTTGACGGCGTCTCCGATAACCCCTGCGTGGCCCGTGTACCCAACGCTTCCGCGTTGGGCTGGAATTGGGCGAAGAGTTGCGACGCGAGATCAATCTCGCGAGGAGCACCGAGTGTCGCGGATGACGAACGGCGGCAATCGCGGCACACGGCGCAGGTCCCTCGGCTCCGCTGCGCTACGCTCGGGATGACACGACGAAGAGTGGAGCGGCGTTCGGCACGGCTGAAGCCGTGCCCTGATACGAAGCTGATGGCGTTAAGAGGCTAGTCGCCTTCCATCTTCGGTGTGACCCCGCGGATGGTCCAGAAGTCCGAGGTCACTCGCGGATTGCTGATGTAGTCGTACGGCATCCAGAAGTAGCCCTTGATTCCCCAACTCCATCCCCAGGAGTTGCGCACCAGCATGCGCCGGTTGCGGTCGTCATAGCCCACGGCCATCACGCCATGCCACGCTTTCCGCTTCTCGCCCCGCTTGGGCATGGGCATGATGCCGGTCTTCTTTACGTTCTCCGACTCAAAGCTTTCGTGGACGAGGAAGGTAAACAAAAAAGGGAATCCCTCGGCCAGGCGGCACTTCATCAGTCGCAGAAATTCGTCGCGTGAACGGCTTCCCATCACGATGCGTTCGTAGCGGGTAATCTTGTGATGCTCTGCTAACTCGTACGCGCGCTTGGTCGGCTTTCGAGCCATAGCTGCCTGCGTGTAGGAGAATGGCCAAGCTTTCTCGGGGCAGACACCGTGAGTAGCAACCGCCTTCAACGCGATGCGCAGACTCGCGTCCTTATGCTTGGCGTGCATGATCGCCAGAGTGTTGTACAGGATGAACAGGCGCGAGGGGGAGAAATCCTTGAGCCCGAGGCGGCGCTGCTCGAATTGAAAAGCTCCTGCAACCGCGTGCGCGGTGCAGCTATTGACCCGCCCCTGCTCGTGCACACGAGGACACAGCGGCCGCAAATCGACCTCCGCCGGTAGCTTCTTTGGGGCGGCTGTAGGCGTGTAGCGATAATCGCGGCGGTCGCGAGTATCTCTGGTCGCGCCGTAAGATCCGACTGAGGAGTTCGAGCTGTTGCGCGCGGACGTCTTGGCCATGTGCGTCGAAATAATAGCACCGCCGCTGCGGTGGTTATTGCTTCGCCCATGCCGCCCGGAAAGCCTGCACGCGCTCGCGAACATTCATCACGTGGGTAGGGAGATCGAGCTGCGAACCTTCTTCGAGGATCGGAATCAGCTTGTCGAACTCGGGGCCGGAGTGCGATCCGGTGATGACGATGCGAATGGGGTGAAACAGCTCTTTGCCCTTGGCTCCGGTCTTCTCTTTCACTTCGTTGACAATCGCCTTGAAGCGCTCCGGAGTCATGGCGTCGTTGTCGGCCTCGATTTTCTGCAGGAACTCGGAGAGCACGTCGTTAGCCTTGGGCAGCGCCAGCACTTCAGCATTGTCGGCTGCGCTCAGCGCGGCGACCGGATCAACATGGAAGATGAGCTGGGTGCGGGCAGGAAGTTCATCGAGCTTATTCACCGAGGGCGCCAGCAGCGCGATCACTTTGCTGAACCATTGCGCCACACCCGCGCTCGGGGCCGCAGGCAGGTAGCCGGCCTGGGAGAAAAAGGGCAGCGCCAACTGCTCGATCCGCTCTGCTGGAGCTTGCTTGATGTAGTGCCGGTTGAGCCAGTAGAGCTTCTCCATGTCGAACACGGCCGCGGCTGGGAGTAACGCGCTCCAGGCGAAACTCTTTCGTCAACTCGGCGGGCGAGAAGAGCTCGCGCGTGCCGCCGCTGGGCGCCCAACCCAGCAGGGCGAGGTAGTTCATCAGGGCTTCGGGCAGCACACCCATGTCGCGGAAGTTTGCGATCGAGGTTGCGCCATGGCGCTTCGACAAGCCGCTTGCCATCGCTGCCGAGGATGGTGGAGAGATGCGCGAATTCCGGCACAGGCCATCCCAACGCTTCATACAGCGCAACCTGCTTGGGTGTGTTCGACAGATGATCATCGCCGCGAATCACGTGGGTGATCTTCATCAGCGCGTCATCGACCACGACGACGTAGTTGTAGACGGGGATCCCCGACGAGCGCAGGATGATGGGATCGCTCACGGCTTCGTTGGGAAACTCGACGATGCCGCGCACGATATCGTGAAAGCGAATGGGATGCTCGGGAATGCGCAGGCGGACGGCAGCCTGCTCCCCGGAGGCGCGCCGGCGACGGGCTTCCGCCGGGTCGATGCCGCGACAGGTACCGGGATACAGCGGCGAGCGACCCTCCGACATGGCAGCTTCACGGTCGTGCTCCAGTTCCTCCTGGGAGCAGAAGCAGAAGTAAGCCTTGCCCTCGCTCACCAGGCGCTCGGCATGCTCGCGGTAGATGGCGATGCGATCGCTCTGGCGGTAAGAAGCATACGGGCCACCCACGTCGGGCCCTTCATCCCAATCGAGCCCGAGCCACTTCAGATCGTCGAGCAACTGTGTCTCGTAGCGGGCCTCGCTGCGTTCCAGGTCGGTGTCTTCGATGCGCAGCACCATGGTCCCGTGCTTCTGGCGCGCGAAGAGCCAGTTGAACAGCGCAGTACGTGCATTGCCGACATGCAGTTGGCCGGTAGGGGAGGGAGCAAAACGAACGCGTACTTCGGAAGTAGGGCTCACCTTTCGATGGTATCAAGAGAGAGCGAACCGCGGATTAGCGCGGGGTACGCTGACGCTCCTCCCGGCACCCATACCAAGAGTCTTTCCCGGTGCTATGCTGATGGCGTTCTCTCCGAGTCAGATACATGCCCGCCAAACGCACCACGTCGATCCTTCAGAGCCGGGTGGATGATCACCCTGCGATCTCGCGTGAAAACCTGCGCGAGGCGCAATCCATCTTCCTGAACCATCTGCGGCGGGTCGGGCTCAAACAAACGGCGCAGCGCGACATCATCCTGCGCGCATTCCTCGACACCCGCGACCATCTCTCCACCGACGAGTTGTACCGGCTGGTCAAGAAAAGGGACGAGAGCATCGGATTTACCACCGTGTATCGCACGCTGAAGCTGCTGTCCGAATGCGGCCTGGCCAGCGAGGTGGCATTCAACGACGGCATCACGCGTTACGAGGCGCAGTACAACCGGCGCAACCACCATCACATGGTGTGCACCGAGTGCGGCAGCTCGGTCGAGTTCTTCTCCCCCGAGATCGAACGTCTGGAGCAGGAGATCGGCCGCGCCAACCATTACTCGGCCACACGTCATACCTTCCAGATCTACGGCATCTGCGAGCCCTGCCAGGAGAAAGGCAAGCGCTCGGGAATACACGCCGGATAATCTACGGCTACTCGCCTGGGTTGGACTGAAGCCTCGCGAAGTAACCAGTCTTGGCGCGAATCGTCACCCCGTCCAGCTTGGTTTTGATGGCGATCTTGCGGAAGGCGTCGTCCTTGCTCTTGTTCGTTGAGTAGTATCCCACACTGTAGGATGAGCGCAACTCCTCCGCAATTTGCGCGAAGTATACGTCGGGCGCGGTCCGTTCCGCGTTGATGTGCAGTCCCCCAGTCTCTTTGGCGATGCGGTCCATCACGCTGATGCCGTATTTGTTACGGGCGTTGAGCTTGCCGTGATGAATTTCGGTGTAGCGAATGCTGTAGACCGGCACATTGGCAGCTTGCGCGGTCTCGATGGTGGTCATCATGTTATGCGAGCTGGAATTGTCTTCGCCATCGCTGAACATGAGGATGGCTTTGCGCCCCTCGGCCCGGGCCAGCTTTTCAGTCACGCTGTAATAGATGGAGTCATAAAACGCCGTACCCATCTCGCGTTCTTCGTGCGGCCCGATCTCGGGGAATCCTTTCGAGCTTTTGTCGAACCGCTCGTAGCTTTCCAGGATCTGGTCTGGCGAATTGGTGTAATCGCTCACCAGCCGCAAGTGGTTCCCGAAGCAGAGAAGGAAGACGCGATCCTGTGGCCGAAGAATCTGCTTGAGGAATACTTCCAGGTCTTTTTTGTGTTGCTTGCCGAAGTGGTCCTGACTGCCACTTGCATCGACGATCAGGCCTAGCGTCAACGGCAGGTCGGTGCTTCTGGCGAAGAATTCTACTTTCTGAGGAACCGCGTCCTCGAAGAGTTCGATCTCGTCGCGTGTGAGATTCTGCACGAGCTTGCCTTGCGAATCGCGTGCCGAAAAGCTGACATTGACGAGATTCACACTGACGCTGAGCGGCGGCTGAGCGATCGCCATAGAAGCCGAAAACGTCAGCAGGAGAAGAGCGAGACGGCCGACGCTAAGCGCAGAGCGAAGTGCATTTGCTGGATTCCGCACACTTCGAAAGTACGTGTCCGGCTCTTGTATGGTTCCCGGATCTGCTATGGAAGTTTATTCGTCGCGCAACAGTATCAGCGGATCGAGTCCGAGGGCACGCTGCGCAGGGATCCATGTAGCCAGCAGACCGAGCAACGCCATCGCCAGTACGACTCCGGCGAGTACCAGCGGGTCGCGCGGAGATGCCTGGTACACGATGGAAGCAAGCACACGGCTGGCCATCAGTCCCAGCACTAGCCCCGCCACTGAGCCGAAGGCCAGCAGTTGGAAGGAGCGGCCCAGCGCTGCCTGCAACACTTCCTGGCGGCGTGCGCCGAGTGCGATTCGAATCCCCAACTCACGCATACGCTTGCTGACGGAATAAGCGGCCATCCCGAAGACACCGGTGATCGACAGCACTGCGCCCATCAGTCCGAAAACACCGAGCGCCAGCGTCGCCATGCGGGAAGGGAAGAGCGCTCCATCCAATTCCTGCTGCCACGTGCGCAGAGTGAAGGGTAGTCCTGCGTCAAGGCCGCGGACGGTGCCCGTTATCGCGTCCGCAAGTTGCTGGGGATCGCGATCGGAGCGGACGACTATCGACATATCGCTGGTGGGCGCCGATTGCGTGATGGGCAAGAACATGGCCGGCCGAGTTTTTTCGGCGAGGGTCTCATACCTGCCGTCTTCCACCACGCCGACTACCTCGACGCGGGAGCCGTCCTTCAGCTTGAAATAGCGGCCTACACCTTCGGGTGCAGAGCCCAGGATTCGCCGTGCGAATTCACGGTTTACCACGGCAACTCGCGGCGCGCTCTTGTCGTCGTGCCATGAAAATTTACGGCCCATTAGAACGATCGTACCGGCAGCGTCGAAGTAACCGGGAGAAATGTTGTAGGTTGCCGCCGAGGCAGCGGCATTCGAAGGACTCAGGTCCGACGTTTGGTCAGTGAAGACATTTGCCGAGTTGGCGCCATAGTACAGCGGCAACCGATCCACGGTTCCCACCGCCTTCACCCCGGGAATATTTTGCAGGGCGTCGATGATGCGCTTCTGCATCACCGGCAGTTGCTCGCCTTTGTAGCCGGCCATGCTCAGCGAGGTCTCCACCAGCATCGCGTGCTGCGGGTTGAATCCGAAGTTGCTATGCAACGAGCGCACCAGGCCACGCACCGCCACCAACGATGAAGTGACCAGCACGGCGCAGATCGCAATCTGCGTCACCAGCAATAGGTCGCGAACCGTAAGCCGCCGCCAGACTCTTGCGGCCGGTCCCGCCTTCACCACCTGGTAGGGATCGGTCTGAAGCACCTGCCGGACGGGTACGGCGCCAAAGAGCAGTCCACTCGCGAGACTGAGCAGCAGCGCGACGGTATACACATGCCAGTCAGGAGTGACGGGAATTTGCAGAGGCGCCGTCGGCAGCGGATGCCACACGCTCAGCGCTCGCAGCAGCACCATGCTGCCCCACAATCCGAGAGCGCCTCCCATCAGCGATATGAGCACCGCTTCGGTAAACAGCTGGCGAAGAATGCGCCCACGCGTCGCGCCCAGAGAAAGTCGCAGAGCCACTTCGCGAGAGCGGTCGGCGGCGCGCGCGGCAAACAGGCTGCCCAGGTTCGCACAGGCAGCCAGCAGGATCAGAGCGGCCAGCAGCATCAGTCCTGCAAGAAAAGCCTGCAATGGGCCGGCCAGCCAGTCGCCGGCGAGACCGGGACGAGTCAGAGAAAAAGTCATCTGACTGTCGTCTTTCGGGTAGCTCTTCTCCAGTGATGCGCCGATCGAGTTCAGGTCGGCGACCGCTTGCGCCGGCGTGACTCCCGGCTTGAGATGTCCCAGCATCATCAGCAGGAAGTGATTGCCGCGCTCGTTGCGGACATCCAGTCCCTCTACCTGCTCCTGGTTCACCAGCGGCACCCAAAAATCGGGGAAGACAAACAAAAGCGTTCCGCGAAAGTCCTGCGGCGCGACGCCCAGGATGGTGAAGGGATGCTTATTCAGTTGGACGACGCGTCCGACCACGCTGCGGTCATCCTGAAAATGGCTGTGCCAATAGGCGTAGGTCAGCACGATATACGGCGCGCTATTCGGACCGCGCTCATCGGATGCATGAAAGAATCGCCCGAGGTACGGGTGCACCTTCAGCATGTCGAAGTAGTTCCCGGTCGCTTCCATGATCCACGCGCTGGTCGGATCGCCGCCCAGGTCCAGCCCGGCGGGAGCGAGGTCGTACGCCGCCAGTCCTTCGAAGCTTCGGTTGCGGTCGCGCAGGTCGAGGTAATCAGGATAGGAATGATTGATGGCTTTCTGCGAGCCACGCTGTATGGACCACAGGCTCTGCGCGTCAGGCACGTTGACGGGACGCAGGATCAGCGTGTTGAGCACCGCAAATACCACGGCATTGGCCCCGATCGCCAGTGCCAGGGTGAGTACTGCGACGATGGTGAATCCCGGAGACTTGCGCAAAACGCGAGCGCCGAAGCGGACGTCGTTGCGTAACGTCTCGAGAAAATTTCCGCCTAGTGCTTCGTGGCACTCCTCGCTATAGCGCTCCTGTCCCCCGAATTCGACGCGCGCCTGGCGCTCTGCCTCGGGCCGAGATATCCCGTCGCGTTCCAGATCGTCGGCCCGCAACTGGATGTGCGCACGGAGTTCCTCATCCATGTCGGCGTTGATTCTTGAACGGCGAAACATAGCCGCGACACGGCAGCGAAGAGAGCTGAGGATTGTCATACTTCCTCCGGTTGCGTCGAAAGCACCGAGCCGATGGCGGTTGCCAACCGGTTCCAGCTTTCGGTTTCCTCGCGCAGGCGCTTACGGCCTGCGGTGGTGAGCTCGTAGAACTTGGCGCGGCGATTGTTGTCTGAGGTGCCCCAGCTGGCCTTGAGCAGTCCCTGCCGTACCAGGCGAAAGAGCGCAGGATAGAGCGCGCCCTGCTCCACCAGCAGCGCCTGCCCGGAGATTTGCCCGATGCGCAGCAGCACGCCGTAACCGTGCAGCGGGCTGAGCGACACGGCTTTCAGGATGAGCAAATCGAGTGTTCCGGGAAGCAATTGCGCCTGTTCGGCCATTAAGTCTCCTAAGTGGCTTAGGGGAAGACTAGCGTGGCTCTCCTAAGCTGTCAAGGAGAAGAGGCGAATGGAGATTGGCTGGTGATGAAATGCTGTGCCGGAGGGCTCTTCAACAGTTGTCATCCTGAGCGTAGCTAAGGACCTGCTGTCCGTTGGAAGCGAGAAGGACTGCAACCGTGCGAGAAAAAAGCAGGCTGCCGTTCAGTGTGAACTCTGCTGAATAGGACGTTGGAGCCTTGATATACTGGACTTCGCATGGGTATCGTCAAGAACATTGCTGCCATCGCCAAGGGCATGAGCATCACCTTCCGCGAGATGTTCCGCCCCACCATCGTGGAGAACTATCCGGATGGCCCGGGGCCGCTGCGGGGAGCAGTGTTCCAGGAACGCTTTCGCGGCATGCACATCTTGCAGCGCGATGAGAATGGCCTGGAGAAATGCGTTGCGTGCTTCTTGTGTGCGGCAGCGTGCCCGTCCAACTGCATTTACATTGAGGCGGCCGAGAACACGGAGACGCAGCGCGTCAGCGGCGCCGAGCGCTACGCCAAGGTCTACAACATCGATTACAACCGCTGCATTTTCTGCGGCTATTGCGTCGAGGCCTGCCCTACCGATGCCATCACCCACGGCCACGGCTTTGAGCTGGCGACGTTCAACGCGAGCACGCTGATTTACCGCAAAGAGCAATTGCTTGCCGGGACGCCCGCGCACATCGGGGCGAACGCAGTGTTCAACGTCGAGGGCAACGCCCGCATGCGTCCCGGAGACCCGCTGGTTCCGAAGAAGGGATAAGCTTCAAACACGAGACTTCGGGCACGGCTGCGGCCGTGCTTTTTCGTTGCGCAGAGAACAGGGCCGCGAACTAGTCCGGTGAAACTCGACGGCAGCTCAAATTCGGCCGCGCCTTGGTCTGGCGCCGACAGGATCGCATTGATTACGAAAACCACATCTCCAACTTGGCGGGGGATCAGCGTCGAACAGTGGGCACGGATCGGGGTCATCACCCAACTCGTGATCATGATCCGCACCGTTGCGGAGTTCTACCGCCTGCGCCATTACTACGGAAGTGAGCAAGCACTCCTCCGCTACGAACCCTACATCGGCGGACTGCTGATCGACGCGCTGCTCTGCCTTGCTGCCGTGGGCTTGCTGTTCTGGAGAAAGCCGCGGGCTGCGGCGCTTACCGCGGCCGCGACGATCATCGTGCTGCTGATTTATAAGGTGGTGGCGATCGGCTGAGCTGGGCTTTTCGTTGAGGCTTGCGGGTTCGCAGTCAAAATCATTCCGTGCTGGCGTAATTCGAACCGCCCTTACGCCACGAAATATTTCGCCGCGGGATGATGTACCACAATGGCGGACGTGCTCTGCTCAGGGTCAAGCAGGAAGCCGGTCGTCAGTTGCACGCCGATGGTTTCGTCGGGATGCAGCAGCGCGAACAGCTTCGTCTGGTCTTCGAGATTGGGGCACGCGGGATAGCCGAACGAGTAGCGCGAGCCGCGATACTTCTGGTGGAAGAGGTCGCGGACGTGCGGTGCGTCTTCGCCGGCGATGCCCAACTCTTCGCGCATGTGCTTGTGGTTGAACTCGGCCAGCGCTTCGGCGGTCTCAACGCTCAGTCCGTGCAGGTAGAGATACTTGGTGTACTCCCCGCCTTCGAAAAGCTTCTGCGTCTCATGCGAAGCTTGCGCGCCGATGGTGACGCAGCTCATGCCGAGTACATCCATCTGGCCACTCGATTTCTTGAGCAAGAAGTCGGAGATGCACAAGCCTCGTCCCTCGCGCTGGCGCGGGAAGGTGAAGCGCAGCTTCTCCGCCGGCACCGGATCGCCCTGTTTCCAATCGGAAGGCAGCTCATAGACGATGATGTCGTTGCCTTCGCCCTGCGCCCCGAAGTAGCCGTAGACGACTTTAGGCTCGAACCAACCGGCGGCGATGACCTCTTCTTCCAGCTCTTTCAGGATCGGCCGATATTTCTCCTCAACCAGGCGCGCGTAGTCTTCCTGCGATGCCGTCTTGAGCTGCCACTGATTCTTAAACAGCGCGGTCTCGTTGATGTACTGGAAGATCTCGCGCAAGTCGAAGTCGGCAGGCTTGAGCACACGCGTTCCCCAGAACGGCGGATGGGGAATGTTCGGGGCTGCCGGAATCTCGATGTTGGGACTGGTTCCTCCGCCGCCTTCTCCTGCTCCGGCAACGGCTGCGCGAGCGAACTCCTTCACCGCCTTGCCTTCGGCGATGCGCTTCTCGCGCGCGCCATTAGGAGACGCCAGGTCTTCCATGATGTGCAATCCGGCGAAGGCATCGTCGGCATAGAAGATGCCGCCGCTGTACTCGCGTCGCAGATCGTCCTCGACATACTTGCGGGTGAGCGCCGCGCCGCCGCAGATCACCGGGAAATCCAGCTTCTGGTGATGCAGGTCCTGCACCACGTACTTCATCTCGAGCGTCGACTTCACCAGCAATCCACTTAAGCCGATGGCATCGGCCTTGTGCTCGATGGCGGCATTAATGATGGTGTCCGAGGGCTGCTTGATGCCGAGGTTCACCACGCGATAGCCGTTGTTGGTGAGGATGATGTCGACCAGGTTCTTGCCAATATCGTGGACGTCGCCCTTCACCGTCGCCAGCACGATGGTCGCTTTCTGGCTGCCCTCTTTCTTCTCCATCTTGGGCTCGAGATAGGCGACGGCGGCTTTCATCACGCCGGCGGAATCGAGCACCGAAGGCAGCTGCATCTTGCGCGCGCCGAAGAGGTCGCCGACGGTGCGCATGCCGTCGAGCAGTACGTTGTTGATGATGTCGAGCGGCGTGTAGGTGGTGAGTGCCTGCTCCAGCAGCTCGTCGAGCGAGTGCTTGTTCTCGCCGTCGCCAATCTGCTTTTCGCCGTTGATGATGACCCACTTCAGCTTGTCTTCAATCGACAGCGTGTCAACGTGTGCGGTGGTGTGCTCTTCCTTGCCCTTGGTGCCGGCAAAGTACTTCATGTAGAACTGCAGCGGATCGCCGTTGGAGCGGTCCTGGAAGATGAGCTTGCGCGCAACATCGACTTCGGCCTCGGGAATCTTGTACAGCGGATAAATCTTGCTGTAGTTCACGATGGCCATGTCGAGCCCGTTCTCAACTGCTTCGTGCAGGAAGACGCTGTTCAGCACGCGCCGCGCGTAGGTGTTCAGGCCGAAAGAGATGTTGCTGACGCCGAGCACGGTCTTGGCCAGCGGCATCTCCTGCTTGATGGCCTTCACTGCCTTCAGCGTCTCCATGCCGGCGCTGCGGTAGTCTTCCTGGCCGGTCGAGATCGGCAGGGTCAGCGCGTCGAAGATGATGTCGACCGGGCGAATGCCGTACTTGTTCACCGCCAGATCGTAGATGCGCTTGGCGATGGCCAGCTTCTTCTCGGCGGTGAGCGCCATGCCGTCTTCGTCGATGGTCAGCGCGATCACCGCCGCGCCGTAGCGCTTCGCCATCGGCAGAACTTTCGACGTGCGCTTCTCGCCGTCTTCCAGGTTGATGGAGTTGATGATCGCCTTGCCGGGAATGCGTTTCAGCGCCTCTTCCACTACGTCGGCCTCGGTCGAATCGACCAGGATCGGCGCCGGCACGCGCGTGGCAATCTTCTCCAGGATGGCGCTGATGTAGGCCTTCTCGTCCTCGCCCACGATGGCGCAGCAGAGGTCGAGCATGTGCGAGCCTTCGTTCACCAGCTTCTTGGCCAGGGTGAGGATCGCGTCGTAGTTCTGGGTGCGCACCATGTTCTTGAAGTGCTCGACGCGCGTGGTGGTGTTCATCTCCTCGGCGATAACCAGCGGCTTGGGATCGAGCTCGAGCGGCACCATGGAGTAAGCGCTGGCCGCCGCGCCAATCATCTTGGGATCGCGTCGCGCGGGCTCGAGATTGGCGCAGGCATCGACCACGGCCTTCAGGTGCTCAGGCCGGGTGCCGCAGCAGCCGCCGACCACCCGCACCCCATACTCGGTGATGAACTGCTTGTGGTAATGCGCCAGTTCTTCCGGCGTGAGCTTGTACATGGCCACGCCGCCAACGTTCTCCGGCAGCCCGGCGTTGGGCAGCACCGAGACGGGTTTCGGCGAATTGAGGCCGAGATAGCGAACGCCGTCGTTCATTTCCTTGGGACCGGTGGCACAGTTCATGCCGATGACGGCAACATCGAACATCTCCAGCGTGGTGAGCGCGGCGCCGATTTCGGTGCCCAGCAGCATGGTTCCCGTAGCCTCAAGTGTCACTTGAACTTGTACCGGGATCTGCTTGCCTGCCTGCTTCAGGGCGTCAAAGATGCCGACCAGTCCGGCCTTGGCCTGAAGGATGTCCTGGCAGGTTTCCAGCAGCAGGACATCGACGCCGCCCTCAATCAGCGCGAGCGCCTGCTCGGTATAGGCCGAGACCATGTCGTCCCAGGTGATGTGGGCGAGTGACGGAAGCTTGGTGGTGGGACCCATGGATCCGGCAACGAAGCGCTTGCGACCCTTGGTACGAGAAGCTGTCGGCGACCTCGCGGGCGAGCTTCGCGGCGGCCAGGTTCACCTCATGGACGTCGGCTTCCATCTGGTACTCGGCCATGACGATACGCGTGGAATTGAAAGTATTAGTTTCAACCACGTCGCAGCCCACTTTGTAGAACGCCGAATGGATGTCGGCGATCAGGTCAGGACGGCTGAGCACAAGGATGTCGTTGTACCCTTCCTTGCCGCGGAAGTCGTCAAGTGACGGGTTACGAAGCTGGATGTTGGTACCCATCGCTCCGTCGAAAATGATGACGCGCTCTTGTATCGCTTTGAGGTAATCGCTCATGCAGGTCTAGTTAGTATCGCAGATTTGATGAGATGCCCTGGGCTTTCGGCTCTGGCTCAGCGCGAGCACCAGCATGGAGGTCGCGGAGAGCGGAGAGTTCTGTCGGTCGGAAATGAGAAAACATTCGAGCGCCACCGGCCGATTCCCACTTCGGAACTCGGGTATGAATATCGGAATACAACGACGACTTCCGCGTTGACCCTCAGCGAGTGGCGGACTAGCGTGGACTGTTCCAGCTTCAATCTCCTTTGCACGCTTCTAATCCGCGCCCCTATTTCGCAGGCTGTTCGCCCGCACAGCCGATCAAGGAGAAACCGTGAAACGCATTGCATTCCTTCTAGTTCTGATCGTTGTGTCCGTCCCGCTATGTGCTGATATCTATACCGGCGATTTCGACCCAAATAATCCCAGCGCCAATGCTCTGGCGAACGAAAACGACGCCATCATTGGCGGAATGCCATATGGCGCCGCGACCTACGAGAACTTCGTCGAAACGGGAAGCGTTTGGGTTATCGGATTTTCGACCAACGATTTGATGTCCATTGCGCCGCAGGGTGCCTACTGGGAGCTCCGCTCGGGTGTCTCGGAAGGCAACGGAGGCACGCTGATCGCCTCCGGCACTTCTACGGGCAGTTACTTCACGTCTACTCCGACCGGCCGCAGCGGCTTCGGCTACACCGAATACAGAAACCATGCGGACATCGGCGATTACTTCATACCGCTGGATCCCGGCACGTACTGGTTTGCGGTCGTGCCTCAAGCTCCTGACCAGAACGGCCGCTCATTCAACTCCAATACCTTCGGCAAGAATGGCTCCGGCACATTTATCACCGACCAGCAGTACTGGAACTCGCCAGCCCTAGGTGAGAACTTTACCAACGCCGACAACTATGGCTACTTCCCACTGTTCTCCGGTGGCGTGGATGATGGTTTCATCCCCGAGCCTTCCAGCTTATTTCTGCTAGGTTCGGGTCTATTGGGTGCTGGCGCCGCGTGGCGTCGGCGCATTTGCTAATCCTGCGTACGAACGAAAGAAGGACATCATGAAGAAAGTTGCATTGCTGCTTTTCACTCTATTTATTTTTGCGGCAGCGGCGATGCCGCTCCACGCCGATTGCAACACCTGTGGCGGCATAATCTTTTATGGCGGTGACTTTGACCCCAACAATGGGAATGCAGACGGTCTGGCCAACGAGAACGACGCCATCATCGGCGGCACCCCGTACGGTGCTGCTACTTATCAAAACTTCACCATGAACACCGCCGATGGTATCGCCGCCCTTTTCACCAATAACCTGAGCGGCCTCAACCCTTCGAGCGGTTACTGGGAGATCCGCTCAGGCCTTTCAGAAGGTAACGGGGGAACCCTGATCGCCTCCGGCACCGAATCCGGAGACAACTTTACTCATACCCCCACGGGACGCAGCGGCTTCGGCTACACCGAGTACACCGACCAGATTCAAAACTTGTGGATAAACTTGCCGGCAGGTACCTATTGGTTCGCAGTCGTACCCAACGACCCCAGCAACGCCAACCGATCGTTCAATAGCAATACCTTCGGTCTGAACGCGATCGGGTCCCAGACCAGCAATCTGCAGTATTTCAGTGCCCCGGCGTTCGGCGCAAACTTCACCAATGCTAACAACGAAGGTCCATTCCCGATCTTCTCCAGCGGGGTGTGGGATGTTTGGCTCCCCGAGCCTTCCAGTTTCATTCTGCTCGGCACGGGTCTATTGGGTGCTGTAGCCACTTATCGTCGGCGGTTGAGATAGCTGGAAACAAACAGTAGCAGCAAGCGAATCGCACTCTCTTTTTCGCCTGAACAACCGGGCCCGCTCTGCACCGAGACGCCGGCCAGCGGGCCCCTTCTTTTGCTGATACCCGGGATATTGATCCAAAGACCCTACCCAAACCGCCTTACCCACAAATGTTAAAAGTGAGTTTCGAGCCAACTCCATCGTGAGTTGCTGAATCCTACTTGTGTCCCCCGTGTCGCGACCCCCAAGGTCATCCAAAAATGTTTCGGCTCCCGAATCCCGAGCGAACTCAGGATTCGACAAATCATCGGTAGGGCTACATCTATGTCTAAGCTGCGCATCGCTCTGAGTCTGGTCATGCTGTCGTCCGTCTTCGTTACCTCCGGATTTGCCCGTGGTGCTTCGAACAGCTCCGCAGGTCACGCAAGCAGCGTAGGCGCGAGGGGCGCCCGCAGCGCGAAACCCCCGGTCGTGTCCAGTTTCGCGGTCTCGCCCGCTTTGGCGGCACCTGGACAGTTCGTGAACTTTACCTGGGCGAGCGCCAATGCGACGACCTTCGACGTCACGCCGGACATCGCGCAAGATGACATGACGCTGCCTTCGACCGATCCGGCGTATTCCTACAACACAGGTGGACTGGCGCAAACTACGACGTTCCAGGCCGTCGCCGGCTCCGGCAGCACCGCGTCGTCACCGCTGACCGCAAAGCTGACCATCGTTCCAGTTCGCCTGAGCGCATCCGTCACCAGCACGCCAGCCGGTAAATCTGTCACCCTCAGCTACAGTGGGCCCAATAACAACAGCACCTGGATGATGCATACCAGCAGCAGTGACACTGAAATCCCGTTGAGCCCCGGGTGCAGCGGCGCTACTTGCTCAGGCATTTACCAGAGTGGACCGCTCGCCGCCAGCACGAGGTTCTCGGTTTCAGCCACGGGGCCGGCTCCTACAGGAGGCCAGGCGTATTCGCCCAACGTCATCGTTAATGTGCAGCAGCCGACGACACTGAGCTTCAACGTGCAGGAACAAAGCGTGAAATCCGGCGGTGCAGTCACGCTGAGGTGGGCGTCCAGCAACGCCTCTAACATCACCATCGATCACGGCGTCGGGCAGTTACAGCCGATAGGCGGCGGCTCGTATTGCTGCGTCTATCCCTCGCAAACCACCACCTACACCGCAACCGCGACCCCGATTTATCCTGGCGCGCCTCCGGTTGTAAAAACGGCCATGGTAACGGTCAGCACGGGCGGACTCTCCAACCTCAACCACATCATCTTTTTGGTGCAGGAGAACCGCAGCTTCGACAACTACTTTGGAAACCTGGCTGAGTATCGCGTCAATCACAACCCGCCAATCCAGGGCGCACAATTAAGCGACGTCAACGATCTTCACACCCTGGCTCCCGACTACCAGATTTGCAATCTGAACAATCTATGCTTCGGCCCGTTCCACGCCAGAACGGAGTGCACCGAAAATCTTTCGCCAGCCTGGGATGAAGCCCACTCCGACATGGACCTGGTGGGCCGCGACTGGTTGAACCTCACACAAAACTCGGTGTTCCTGATGGACCGTTTTCTCGCCCAGAACTGGTCGAATGGTCAAGGCGGCGTATACGACATCCAGCACACCCGGCCGTTAGGCTACTACGACCAGACAGACTTGCCGTTCTATTACGAACTGGCCACCCAGTTCACTAGCGACGACGCCTGGTACTCTCCGGTGGACACCAATACGGTGCCGAACCGCATGTATCTGTTCTCTGGAACTTCGTACGGCCATGCGTTCTCGCCTACCAATCAAAATGACCCGGCGTGGCAGCAGCCGACCATCTTCCGTACGCTGACCAACGCGGGAATTACCTGGCGCTACTATTATCAGGACAACAGCGTGTTCCTGGCGCAGTGGGCGGACTGGAACGATCCTCGCATCCAAGGCAACGTTCGCAGCATTCAGGAGTACTATAACTACCTCTCCAGCCCGAATGCGGACCAGTTGTTGCCGCAAGTAGTTTTCATCGAGCGCGCCAGCGTCCTCGCCCTGGATGAGCACCCGTTGAACAACGTGCAGACCGGGGCGGCGGCCGTCTCGAACATGCTCAACGCGCTTTTCACCAGTGCGGCGTGGCCGGATTCGGCGTTCATCCTTACCTACGATGAGGGCGGCGGTCTGTTCGACCATGTGAAACCGCTTCTTGTCACTCCGCCCGACAGTCTCACTGAACCCACAGACCTGGGCCAGGGCGACATCCCAGGTAAGTTCGACGTCACCGGTTTCCGCGTGCCGGTCGTCGTGGTCTCGCCGTGGGCAAGGCCGCAGACGGTCACCCACCTGGCAACCGACTACACGTCGATCCTGAAGCTGATTGAAGAGCGCTTCGCTCTTGCGCCGCTGACCCAGCGCGATGCGACGACACAAGACATGGCCGATCCCGTAAACGGTTTCTTCGACTTCAGCTCGGCGCACCTGTTGCAGGTGCCGCCGCTGCCGACGCAGCCTACGACGGGAGTTTGCGACCAGACGATGGGCGGAGTGGATTATGTACAAATCCACAACAAGAAATAGCAGCGATGAACGCGGCGCTTAATGCTCGCAAGCTTTAGGCGCGACGGGCGGAGTACAACAGTTCAACAAAGCCGTTCTTGTATGCGACGACGTTCTTCAGGTCCCACGGTTGCTCGGTTAAGGAACCACCGAACAGCCGCAATCCGTCGCCCAGCAGCACGGGCGCAATGGTCAACCTGATTTCGTCGACCAGGCCTAGCTCGAGGAAGCGCTGGCACAACATGGCTCCGCCCACCAGCCAGATATTGCTATACCGCGGCGCGAGTTTCACGTCGACCAGCTTTGTGAGATCGCCCGAATAGAACTCGACGCTCTTCCGCGGCGGCGGCAATTCTCTGCCGGTCACCACCACCACTGGAGTGTCGCCGTATGGCCAGCCGAGCTCCAGCGCATGCTCATAGGTGTGCGAACCCATCACGTAACAGTCGATCGATTTGACGAAATTCGCAGCCTCTTCCGCCGAAACGGTAACCCCGGCATCGTAAACGCTTCCGGCCTCCAGCCATGTGACAGTGTTGTCCTGCCTGGCGATGAAACCGTCGAGGCTCGAAACCATGTGCAAGGTTATGGTGCGTTGCTTTGGATTATCGCTGCCGCCCGGCATAGTTCCTCCTCCGCTCCAGCTGAGGATCTGAGTGTCTGACGGAACCATGGTACTTTGCGGCCAAACTGAATGCCTACCCTGGAACAGGATTGCGTGGCAGACCCTCACGTCCGGGAACCGCCACGCAATCAAGGGAGATCAGGCTGCGGTCGAGAGCTCCTTGTAAGCAGGCACGAACCGCTCAGCAACAAATTGTTCGAAGGAGGTTGGCGTGGTGTTCTGCGCCGTGCGCGCTTCCAGCGGATTCATGTATCCGGAGTTCAAAGCCGCCGTCATCTGGAACAGCAGATCGATGAAGTTTGGCGACATGCCGAGGTTCGCCAGGTTGGGGCGAAGCTGCTCGTCGGGAATATGTTGGTACTTCAAGTCGGGCTTGCCGATGGCTTTCCCGATGATGGCAGCGGCTTCGCTGTAATCGAGATCGCGTTGACCCAGTAACTCGCGTGTTTGGTGGCCCTGGAAATTGAGCCGCAATAATTCGTTGCCGGCGGCTACGCCTATATCCTTTGCGGCAATCATGGGAAGTTTCAGGTCGCCGCGCAGTGGTCCCGCCATGATTCCCATGGCTTTGATGATGCCGACTTGCGCAAGCGTGTTCTCCATGAAATAGCCGGCGCGTACGTGCATCGTGTTCAGCCCCGAAATGCCATTGAGCGCCTGCTCCAGATTATGAAGGGCGACAACCAGTCCAGTGCCTGATGACTTGTCGGCCCCCACGCTGCTGAGCGCGACGACGTGTTGTACCCGTGCTTCGCTCAGCGCCGAGACCAGCGCTGACGTAACGCGCTCCTCGTAAGCCAACGTGTCCGGCGCCGACGGGTCGGGTGGAATCATCGCGTAGACGCCTTCTGCCCCGTTGAAGGCGCGCGCCAACTTGCCGGTATCTGTGAGTTCGGCGATGACCGCCTCCGCACCGCGTTGGGTGAAGCGCTGCAAGTGCTCGGCGGTGCGCCCGATGACCCTCACCTGTTTCTGATTGTCAAGAAGAGTATCGGCGACTGCGCTCCCGGTATTCCCGCTCGCGCCAGTGACAACGTACATGAGTGTTACCTCCACGGTCACAGATGCCCGAGGCGAGCGGCGGCACCAAGAAAGGGGAGTTAAAAGTCGGTGTATGTTGCGGGCTGCTATTTTCCGCCTGCCAAAAGCATTACTGAATGCGAGCCGCCGCGTCTTCCACTTCGTCAAGATCACGAAAAATGTCTATGCGCGATCCCGTGTTTTCAACACTTTAGACAACATTCATATCCCAAATTCTTGATTCCGTGAGACTTACAGGCAAATTATTGATTCTAAATAACTTATAGGTGCCGTTGCAGTCGGCAATGTCGAACGACCAGCCCAGGATTCGCCGGTTCGCTCCGACCACTTCAACACCACATTCACCTGAGCATCCGGTTACGGCTTGCCGACACGAATCGCGGAGAGGGAATGAAGGAGCCCGAAGACATTCAGCAGCCACAACACAACGGCGATGACAACCACCGCGTTCAAGATTGACTTAATGGAGCTCTGCATGGGGATGAAGCGATCTACCAGCCACAGAAGAACTCCGACGACGATCAGAACCAGGACTACCTGAACTAAAGGCATAATCGACTACCTTTCCATGCATTTCGCAGAGCGATTGAGGCTTGCGTGACAATTGCTTAGAAGTGATTTTCTAGGGGCGGACCGTACACGACCCTTGTCAGAAGGGCGGCTTTGTCACGTTCACAACCTGCGACTGTCACTTAACTCCATGGTCGCTGGAACAGCGGCCCATGTCTGGTCAAGTTTGACCACATTCTGAAATAGAATTGCTCAACCGCATGGCCGAACTGCGGCAGGCAGGAAGAAACTTCTCGGCGTAAAAGGGCAACATGTGGGGCAAGGGCTCTCAAGCCGTCCGCGAGCGCTGGCCAGGCTACGGTGTCTCTCCCGGCGCTGGCTCGGACTGACTGGCCTTCTTCTCAGCGGCGAGGTTCTGCATTTCCTGTGCAATTGCGTGGCGTCTCCGCTCGCGCTGTACGTAGGCTGCTGTCTCTGCCTCTCCCGCAGAGCCGCCGCGATAATCTTCGTCCATCGCCTTATAAACGGATAGCTCTTTCAAGAGCATTAGCATCTGGTCAGACCCTTCGCTGCTCATGTGACCGGCCTTTCGCTACTAAGGAACTCCGACCTGCTCATGCTACTCCCGAGACTAAAATGATTGTCCGCCATGGGTTCCTGGATGCTACGGTGTGCTGTGGCAGGTATCGGAACCTGCAAAACCGCGAAGTACAACAACTCTCGGTTCTCGGCGCTAGAGGTCAGCGCGAAGGTGCACGCATCACTCCGCTTTCGGGAGCAAGTCTCTGAGACCTACGAGAATCGCCGTCGGAAGCCGCAGCGTCCTTTGCGTCGGTTCCTCAGCGGTGGTGACCTGTACGGCGACGCCGCTACCCTGTCGGAAAGGATCGGAAACAATGTCGAATTGCTTGCCATACATCCTGATGTGGTGGGAGCGGCTATAACCCAGGTCTTTAATCCTGGCACAGTCTTCAGTGGTGGACTGGTCTACGGCAGAACTCATGACAGCGCCTATTTCTGAAATGCGGGCAATGTGAGATGGAACGGCTCAGCATCTTCGAAGAAGTGACTACAGAGGAGAGGTTCTCCTAGCCAGTCGAATGCTGCAAGAGGATTTTCTGAATTTGTTTTTCCTTCTTGTAGCTTATCGTGCGATCGGGACTTGCAGTGTGAATTCTCGATACGGGACCGCGCCCCAGCAACAGTATCGATGTCCTGCCGATAAACGACTACTGAAACTGGCGTCGGAAGTCTGTCAGCTGTTGCGTTAGCTCTTCAATTTTCGACTTGAGGTCGGCCACGTTTTCTTCCAGGTGCGCGATGCGTTCGCGGAGATCGGAATCTGAGGGAGAGCCGGCAGAAGTTGACGAGGTTGTGTGTGCATGTTCCAGCGCTGTGGAGTCGATGTCTCCAGACATGAGGTGGGCGTAACGGGCCTCTTTGGTTCCGGCCTGGCGGGGGAGTACGGCTGCCAGCGGAGGCTCGCGCTGCATCAGGCGCTGTAACGCCGCCTGCACCTGGTCGAGATCTTCGAAGCGGTGCATGCGTTCGGTGCGCCCGCGCAGCTCGCCCGGGGTTTGCGGTCCACGCAG
Organism: uncultured Acidobacteriaceae bacterium; assembly: GCA_963771535.1. Classification (GTDB taxonomy): domain Bacteria; phylum Acidobacteriota; class Terriglobia; order Terriglobales; family Acidobacteriaceae; genus CAVVDY01. Next base: position 406,921 of record CAVYTK010000004.1, read on the forward strand.
CAGCAGCACGCAGAGCACGGCAATCTCGCCGCGAGTGAAGTTGTAAACCTCCTGCAGGCGGTGTTCGTACTTGGTGACGCGGCTGTCGGCTCCGCGCGCGGGCCCGGCCAGCCGTTGAGATTGCAAGCCCTCCAGCGCGCCGCGGACAGAGTCTTCGTCCAGCGTCATCACCGGCTCGCGGTTGTTCTTCTGATTGCAGGCATTCACCAGCGCGTTGAGCGACAACGGATAGTAGTCGGGCGTGGTGATGTCCTTCTCAACCAGTGCGCCGAGCACGCGAGCTTCGATGGGGGTTAGGTTCATGTGTGACGTTTCATGTCCCACTTATCCGAAAAGCGCGAATCGTGGGAATTGAACTCCGCGAAGCGGAGGCTACAGTCTAGCCCAGCATAGAGCGCAGCGGAATGCTGGGTGACTCGCGATAACCGTGCCGAGTCCCGCACGGACGCCAACCTTCATCCGAAAATGTACCGCGGATCGTAGTTCACGCCAGATTTGCGCAACAATGCGCTGAATTCCTCTTCATAGCTGCGCCGTTTGTGGTGCTCGGCTTTGATGGGCGATGTAGTTCACCACCGCTTCACGTTGCGAATGGCTGAGGCTGAATGCTGCATAGCCTTCCTGCCACTGAAATGCTCTCGACGTCTCGCGTACCCAGCACTCCGGCTTCGCCTGCGTGCTGGGCTAACTCTGGCCTCCGCTTCGCGGAGTCGCGGCTTGTCCCACCCTTTCCCAAGAGTATGGGCAGGGATAAACCCAGGTTAGCCAAAAGATGGCGAACCTGGGGCACCCGCTCATGGCTCTGGAGCACCCGCTGTTTACTTCACCACGATGTTCACCAGCCGGCCCTTGACCACCAGCACTTTCACGATTTCCTTGCCTTCGATGGCAGCCTTGATCTTTTCGTCGGCGAGGGCGAGGGAGCGCACGGCTTCTTCGTCGGCATCGGCGGGAACGGTAATGCGCGCCTTGATTTTGCCGCTGACCTGGACCGCGATTTCGACCTCTTCTTCTTTCGCCAGCTCGGGATCGTACTTCGGCCAGGGGGCGCGCAGGAGTTCGCTGGTCTGGCCGAGCATCTCCCAGAGTTCGTGCGCGAGATAGGGCGCAAACGGTGCGAGCATCAGCGTCAGGTCGCGCTGCATGTCGGCCATCGTTTGCGGCGTCGCTGCAGGCTCGCCTTTCTGGACGGCGTCTTCGTAGGCGTAGAGCTCGTTGACCAGCTCCATGATGGCGGCGATGGAGGTGTTGAAGTGCCAGCGTCCGCCGAAGTCGTCGGTGATGCGCTTGATGGTCTGGTGCAGCTTGCGCTGGATTTTGCGGGCTGCGGGGGAAACTGCAGGTCCCTCGGCTGCGCTCGGGATGACCGAGGAAGAAGCGTTCCTTACGCTGGCAGCGTCGGCGCGGGAAGATACTGCAGGTCCCTCGACTTCGCTCGGGATGACAGCGGAAGAAGCTGCGCTCGATTGCAATGTCGGCGTGTTCTGGCGATAGGGGTCCTTCGACTCCTCGCTACGCTCCTCGCTCAGGATGACAGCATTGGGTTGTGCTGGCGCATTGCGCGCAACGAACCTGTACACCGGCTACAGGAAGCGGCTGACGCCTTCCAGGCCGGAGTCCTGCCAGTCGAGATCGCGGTCAGGAGGCGCGGCGAAGAGCGTGTACATGCGGGTGCAATCGGCGCCGTAGCGCGCCACCATGTCGTCGGGCGAGACCACGTTACCCACGCTCTTCGACATTTTGGCGCCGTCCTTGATCACCATGCCTTGGGTGAACAGGCGTGCCGCAGGCTCGTCATTTTTCACCAGGCCCATGTCACGCATGAACTTCGTCCAGAAGCGCGAATAGATAAGGTGCAGGATGGCGTGCTCGACTCCGCCAATGTACTGGTCGGCAGGGAACCAGTAGCCGACGGTAGCGGTGTCGAGCGGCGCGGTCTCGAGCTGCGGGTTGGTGTAGCGATAGAAGTACCAGGACGAATCGACGAAGGTGTCCATGGTGTCGGTCTCGCGGCGCGCCGGCTGGCCGCACTTGGGACACTTCACGTTGACGAACTCGGGCACATCTTTCAGCGGCGAGCCGCCGGCTAGCGTGATGGAAACGTTCTCCGGCAACAGCACCGGCAGGTCGCTCTCAGGAACCGGAACAATTCCATCGACCGGGCAGTAGATCATGGGAATCGGCGTGCCCCAGTAACGCTGGCGGCTGATGCCCCAATCCTTCAGGCGGAAGGTGACGGTCGCCTTGCCGAAGCCGTGATCTTCCGCGTGCTTCGACATCTTCTCCATCGCGTCGTCAGAGGGCAGGCCACTCCATTCGCCGGAGTTGATGAGCAGGCTGTTGGTCTCGACGAAGGGCAGGATCGGTTCGTTCGGTTCGCCACCGGGCGCGTCGCCTTCGCGGCGAGGATAGATCACGACGCGAATGTCGAGGTCGTATTTCTTGGCGAATTCGTAGTCGCGCTCATCATGCGCGGGCACCGACATGACCGCACCGGTGCCGTATTCGAGCAGAACGTAGTTGGCCACCCAGATGGGAATCTTCTCGTTGGTGAACGGATTGATGGCGTAGTGATCGGTCGCAACGCCGTGCTTCTCGATGGTGCCCACGTCGCCGGCTTCTTTGGCGCGGCGCTGTTCGTTGATGAGGTCTTCGACCTTGGCCAGCAGCGCGGCGTCGTTGGCGATGATGTCGGTGACAATCGGATGCTCGGGCGCAAGCTGCAACGAGGTCGCGCCGAAGATGGTGTCCACGCGCGTGGTAAAGACCGAGATCTTGTCGCCCGCGGGTCCGGCCATGCCGTCAAGCTTGAAATCGACCAGTGTGCCTTCGCTGCGGCCGATCCAGTTGCGCTGCATGGTCTTGACCTTCTCCGGCCAGCCATCGAGGGTGTCGAGTCCGGTGAGCAGCTCGTCGGCGTAGTCGGTGATGCGCACGAACCACTGCTCCAGCTCGCGCTGCTCGACAACGGTGGTCTCGTGCCGCCAGCAGCAGCCGTTGGCCAACACCTGCTCGTTGGCCAGCACGGTGGCGCATTCGGGACACCAGTTGACCTTGCTGTTCTTGCGATAGGCCAGCCCGCGCTCGAAGAACTTCAGGAAGAACCACTGGTTCCAGCGATAGTAGTCAGGCAGGCAGGTGGCGAGCTCCTTTGACCAGTCGTAGGCGAAGCCCAGGCGCTTCATCTGCGCCTTCATAGCGGCGATGTTCTGCAGCGTCCACTGGCGTGGTGGAGTGTTGTTCTTGAGCGCGGCATTTTCCGCAGGCAGGCCGAAGGCGTCCCAGCCCATGGGGTGTAGCACGTTATAGCCCTGCATCCACATGTAGCGGGCAAGCGCGTCACCGATGGAGTAGTTGCGCACGTGTCCCATGTGCAGCGCGCCCGAAGGGTAGGGCAGCATCTCGAGCACGTAATACTTCTTGCGAGCCGAGGTCGGCGGCTCGGCGCGATAGAGGTCAGGATTCTGGGCCCAGCGATCGAACCATTTCTGCTCGATGATCTGCGGTTCGTAGCGCTCGGGACGGGAGCCGGCTTCGGTTGAGGACTCGGAGTGTGCCGCGTTGATGATGGAATCAGACATAGTGGGTAATCTTTGATTTTATATTGCGCGGAGTTTCCCCAGGGAGGACACAGATGTGAGCACGTGTTGCCTCGCCGTGAGTGAAGGCTGCCGCCCTCCGGGACTCTCGTACTCAACAAAACGCGCTCACCCAGCGCTGAAGCGCTGGGCTATCCTCTGCCGTCCCGCCGGGCGGGACGGGCTTCGTGTCGGTCTGCAGCGACCTTGGCGACTTTCCTTTTGTTCGTCGCAGTGCTTTCCACCAGGCTCTTCAGCGCATTCACATTCATCAGGTCATCGAGCGGCTCGTCGATCGGCGTTTCGGCGACGAAGGCGGCGTGTGCAAGGCGAGGATCGTTGAGCAGCCGGCGAAACGGTTCGAGGCCGATGGTTCCTTTGCCGATGTGCTGATGGCGGTCGAGCTTTGAGCCGCAGGCGGCTTTGGCATCGTTGCAGTGAAAGACGTGGACGTTGCCGAGGCCGACGGTTTGGTCGAGATGCTGCAGGGTTTGCGCGAAGCCGTCGTTGCTGACGATGTCGTATCCGGCGACGTGGGTGTGGCAGGTATCGATGCAGGCGCCCACGGGTACATGCTTGCGCAAGTGTTGAACCAGCTCGGCGACCTGCTCAAAGTTGCCGCCCAGAGAAAACTCCGACCCGGCAGTGTTTTCAATGAGCACGCGGAGACCGTGGTTCCAGAGGCCCAGTCCTTCGGCGGCGCGCTCAATGGCTTCGGCGGCGCCCTCGAGTCCCTGCTCGCGAGTGAGCCCACGATAGGAGCCGGGATGCACGACCAGATAGTCGGCGCACAGGGCAAGTGCCCGCTCCAACTCTCCGCGAAACGCCGCGATCGATTTGGCGTGGAACTCGGGATTGCCTCCCGCCAGGTTGATCAGGTAGTTGGCATGGATGACCAGCGGCTTCAGGTCATAACGCTCCCTCAGGCGGCTCATCTCGGTACACTGCGAGTCGGCCAGTTCGTAGGGCGCCCACTGTCGCGGGCTGGAGGAGAAGACCTGAAGCGCGTTGCATCCCAGGCGATAGGCACGTTCGGCGGCGTTTTCGACTCCGCCGGCGGTCGAGGTGTGGATTCCGATGCGACGCGCTGTCAGCTTGGGTGGCTCATCAGGCGGGGGGATCAGTTTGAGGATGTCCTTCTCGAACTTAGGACCGTGGTGCGGCATGGGGGCGATTGTAATTGGATGCGGGAGGCACAATTACGAACCGGTGTTGCCGTAGGTTGTGCTTTCGGTCTTTTGGTCGACCCAAAGTCCCTTCAGGACGACAAAGAGCAGATCCCTCGACGACTCAAGTCGTCTCGTGATGACAAACAGAAAAACTGAAGTCGTCTCGTGATGACAAAGAAAAGATGGCGAATCGGCACGCCTGAAGGCGTGCCCTGATACAAACCGGCCGGCTGCACGTCAAATACGAATCCCAGTACCTCGCTCAATAGCTTCTTTCCCCGCCGGGTGTTGGTCTAATCTACAGTCGGATACAAGCGACGGCTGGCCAAGCTGCCCTGCTTCGCCCGAATTTGGAACGCAAGGGAGTGCACCTGCATCTAAGGGAACAGAACGAGTTGTTGCGAGTGGTCAACCTGAAGAAGGTTTTCCGCTCGGGTGCGTCAGAGTTAGTGCTCTTTGAGAACTTGTCGTTTCAGGTGCAGCGCGGTGAGATGCTCGCGATTGTCGGCGAGTCAGGAACGGGGAAGAGTACCTTGTTACACATCCTCGGAGTTCTTGATAGAGCTTCCGCAGGTGACGTATACTTCGCCCAATCCGATTTGGGGAAGTTGTCGGAAGAAGCTGCCGCTGAGTTTCGCGGCCGGGAATTAGGATTTGTCTGGCAGTTTCACTATTTGCTGCCGGAGTTTACCGCGCTGGAAAACGTCGCCCTGCCGCTGTTGATGCGCGGCGAAGCGAGACGTAAGGCAGAGCTGAACGCCCTGCAATGGTTGCAGGAGGTCGGGTTAGCGGATCGGGCTGAGCACCGGTCCGGAGAGTTGTCTGGGGGAGAGCAGCAACGGGTAGCGCTGGCCCGTGCGCTCGTCACCGGACCAAAGCTCCTGATGGCCGACGAGCCGACAGGAGACCTCGACAGCCGGACGGCGGAAGCGGTATTTGAGTTGATCACCAGGTTACATCGCGAGTACGGCCTCACCTCGATTATCGTCACCCACAATCTTGCATTTGCACGTCGCTGCCATCGGGTAATGCAACTGGCGCAGGGGCGATTGCTTGAGGTGTCGCCGGAATCTTTGGCCATGTAGAAACGAGAACATCCAGACGGGTTTTCGACACGTAACGACAGGGAACTGAATAGAGGTTCCAAAATGACCCTCGACGGAGGGCAAAACAGCCAGCGAGAGCAAATTAGGGTTTTCAGGGACTCGGTTCGGCGTCAGAATAGAAGGATACGGCCCCGGAAGCTCCGGAGAGGTTAAATGTTCGAACGGTACACGGAAAAGGCCCGACGCGTCATCTTCTTTGCACGCTACGAAGCCAGCCAGTTCGGTTCTCCATACATTGAGACGGAGCACCTGCTGCTTGGCCTGTTGCGCGAAGATAAGGCGCTCACAAATCGATTCCTTCGCTCACACGCTTCGGTGGAGTCCATCCGAAAGCAGATCGAAGGCCATACCACTATTCGGGAGAAGGTCTCTACTTCCGTGGACCTGCCCTTGAGCAATGAGTGCAAACGCGTGCTGGCCTATGCTGCGGAAGAAGCGGAACGCCTGTCGCACAAGCACATTGGAACCGAGCACCTGCTGCTCGGCCTGCTGCGGGAAGAGAAATGCTTCGCCGCTGAGATTTTGCACGAGCGCGGCCTGCGGCTGTCGTCGATTCGGGAAGAGCTGGCCCGCACCTCGCAGGAAAAAGCGCAGCCGGCACAGCGTTCACGCGAGTCGTCGCTGCTGTCCGAGTTCTCTCGCGACCTTACACAGTCGGCCATGGACAATCAGCTTGATCCGCTGGTCGGCCGTGACAGCGAGTTGGAGCGCGTCGTCCAGATTCTTTGCCGGCGCACTAAGAACAATCCGGTGCTGATCGGCGAGCCTGGCGTGGGCAAGACTGCCATCGTCGAAGGGCTGGCGCAGCGCATCGCTGACGGGGAAGTACCGTCGTTCCTGGCGGATAAGCGTATTCTCGCGCTTGACCTGTCGCTCATCGTGGCCGGAACCAAGTATCGCGGCCAGTTTGAAGAGCGGCTGAAAACCATCATGAAAGAGCTGATGGAGTCGCAGAATTCCATCATTTTTATAGACGAGTTGCACACCCTGGTGGGCGCGGGATCGGCCGAGGGTTCGCTCGACGCCGCCAACATCCTGAAGCCGGCCCTGTCGCGCGGCGAAATTCAGTGCATTGGCGCAACCACGCCGGCGGAGTTTCGCAAGTCGATCGAGAAGGACCGTTCTCTGGAGCGCCGCTTCCAAGCCGTTAAGGTTCCGCCGCCGAATGAAGTTGACGCGGTAAAGATCCTGTTCGGCATCAAGGAGCGCTACGAGAAGTTCCACGCCGTCAGCTATACCGACGACGCGATTACTTTCTCCGTCTCGCACTCCAACCGGTATCTGCCCGACCGCTTCCTGCCGGACAAGGCTATCGACCTGATCGATGAGGCTGGCGCCCGGGTGAAGCTGCGGCAGACTTCGCTGCCCGAAGACATCACGGAAGTGCAGAAGCGGATCAAGTTCATCGTGCACCGCATGGAAAACGCCATCGCGAACCACGAGTTCGAGAAGGCCCGCTTCTACTCTGACGAGGAACGCAAAGAGCGCGAGAACCTGCGTGCGCTGCGCGAGAAGTATCACCTCGACGAGTCGTCAACCGGCGTTGTCGGCCGCGAAGACATTGAAGACGTGGTCTCGCGCTGGACCGGCGTGCCCATCGCTTCCATCAAGGAAGAAGAAAGCCAGAAGCTGCTTCGCATCGAAGAAGAGCTGCACCGCCGAGTCATTTCGCAGGACCGCGCTATCTCGGCGCTGGCCCGTGCGATTCGCCGCTCGCGTGCCGGCCTGAAGAGCCCGAACCGTCCCATCGGATCGTTCCTGTTCCTCGGACCGACCGGCGTCGGCAAGACGGAAGTCGCTCGCACCCTGGCGCAGTTCATGTTCGGCAGCGAGAAGGCGCTTGTCCGCTTCGATATGTCGGAGTTCATGGAGAAGCATTCCGTCTCGAAGCTGATCGGTTCGCCTCCGGGATACGTTGGCTACGAAGAGGGCGGCCAGCTGACCGAGCGGGTAAAGCGCGCTCCTTACTCCGTCGTGTTGCTTGACGAAGTGGAGAAGGCACACCCCGATCTCTTCAACATCCTGTTGCAGGTGTTTGAAGACGGCCAGCTCACCGACGGACTCGGCAATACGGTGGACTTCAAGAACACGATCATCATCATGACGTCCAACATCGGCGCGCGGCACTTGCAGAAGCGCACCGGCCTGGGCTTCCAGACCGATCAGGAAGACATGGTCTCCGGCAAGGTCGAGGACATGGTGAAGAGCGAGGTCAAGCGCACCTTCAACCCCGAGTTTCTCAACCGTCTCGACGAAGTCATCATCTTCAACGCGCTGACTGAGCCTGATCTCATTCAGATTGTTGAGCTGATGGTAAACCTGCTGAACCAGAACCTGGCGCAGCGCTCGATCACGGTCACTGTGACCGAAGACGCCCGCAAGTGGATCCTGGCCAAGACGCTGGTCGACCGGACCTATGGCGCGCGTCCTCTGCGTCGCGCCTTGCAGAAATACATCGAGGACCCGCTGTCGGAGGCGCTGATTCAGGGCACCTTCCAGCAGCGTCCGGCGTTCATCGAGGTTTATCTCGAGAACGACCAGCTCTTCTATCGCCCGGTTGGCGAAGAGAAGAACGAAGGTGTACTGCTGTATAGTGCCTAGAAAATTAACTATTAAAAACTAAGGGAGCGCCTTGAGCGCTCCCTTTTTATTTGTGATTGGACTACGGGAATAGCTACTGTCCCAATGGTCCGTAAATATCCAGTTCGCTGGCCGTTCCTACATAGACATGCCCGTCAGTGACAGTTGGGACTGTGAACTTGACGGCTGGTCCGGCGGTATCCCGCATCCCGGACTGCTGGCTATTGTAGAGCTCTTTGCCCAGGTTGAGAGCGTCGTAGGCGTGGAGGATGGCCGGCCCGCTACTGGGCGCGCCCGTGCTTTCAATCTCCCACAGCACAGCTTCGGAATTGCCGTTTGCCGACAGAGATGCGGTAGCTCCATGCACGCCGTATACTTTCGTACCTTTGGTGGTCGGGGCGTTCGACAGCAGCCCGGTTGAGCCATCCCAGTAATAAGACTTCACTACATCGTTTTCGCAGTGGTAGTAGATGTGTCCGTTCCAGAAGGTAGGCGTGTCGAAGATGTTGTCGAACTGACTGACGCCGGTCTGCACAATCTGGATCACGTGGTCGGTCATCTGGAACTGTCCCATATCGTCGCGATCCATAACGAAGATGCGCCCATCCTTGCCGCCGCCGATCAACTCATGGGGATACTGCGACGAGTTGTCGGGCATGAGAACGGGTGCGCCTGATCCAAAATCAGCGTCATTCTGCCGTAGATAACCGTCATCGGCGGGTTTGAAGTAATCCAGCACCGACAGATCGGTGGCTTGCAGGCGTAAGGCAGAATTGTTGTAGCCCGGTGCGGGATCGTTCAGATCGGAACCCGAGATGATGTAGAGGTCACCGGTACTGGAGTCGATGGCCGGTGTTCCGCCCCAGAAGCCGCCGCCAGCGCCGTCAGCTGTGTCGTTGAAGATCGCAGTTTGCTGCAGGCTGGATTTGTCGTAGGCCAGCACCCATCCATGGTTGCAGTGCCCAAACGTTATGTAGATGGCATTGGTGCTGTCATCCAAGGCCAACCCATTTCTCTGGTAGCAGCTGGTTTCCAGGGTGATCTGTCCATTGTTGTTGTCCCAGCCGGCGCCGGGAACGGTTCCGGTGACCACCGCCGGACCGCCGAATTTTTCGTTACCGGTGCTCAGGTTGAGGGCGTGTAAGCGGAAGACCTTCTTGCCGTTTTCCAGGTTATCCGACAACACGTACATCGTCCCGGTGACGCTGTCGATTACAGGTGTGGCGGTAATACCCAGCAGCGGCCGGATACCTTCCTTATCGTTGACCGGGGCTGGAGTGCCGACATGCTGCATCCATAATGGCGAATCCGACAAACCATCGCCGTCGAAGGCGTACACGGAGTCGTTCTCTGTGGCAACGAAAACCACGTTGTGCTGTACTCCCTTGATTTTCAGGTTGGGCACGTACAGAGGTTGGGCGTAGACCTGGCCGTCGACGGGAAGCGACATGAGCTTGCCGAACTGCTGAGCGTTGACGTTGGCCGGCGTCAGCGTGGTCTCCTGCAGATTGGCTCCGTCCCGAGCGAGGTCGCTGTGATAGGTGAGCATCGCGGTGACGCCCGGTGGCGCAGCCACGACGGAAACACTGGCGTTCACGCTATAGGTCGGGAGCCCGGAAGCGGTCGCCGTGATGGTATGCGAACCCGTCTTGCCGGGCGCCGTGTAATGGCCTTTCGAGTCAATCGTGCCCACCGAGGAATTTCCGCCGGAGACGCCGTCGACCGACCACGTCACCCCGGTGTTTTGGATTCCTTGAACACTGGCGTTGTACAGCCTTGTTCCCAACGGCGTAACCGAAGCATTCTGCGGGTAGACCATGAGGCTGACGAGAGTGACCGTTGCGGTCGCACTCTTGCTTGTGTCCGCCACGCTGGTAGCGGTGACGGTGTGGCCGGCAGCAGCGGCGGGTGCGGTGTACAAACCAGACGCGCTCACCGTGCCAACATTCGCGTTACCGCCATTGATTCCGTCTACCGACCAGGTGACCGCTATGTTCGAGGTTCCGGTAACCGTTGCCGTGAACTGCTGCGTAGTGCTGACGGCCATGGTGACGCTTGTGGGAGAAATCGCCACGATGATGACCGGCGGTGGTGGTGGTGGCGGCGGATTCACGGTCACTGCGGCCACCGCAGTTTTGCTGGTGTCGGCGCTCGCAACCGCGGTGACCGTGACTTGCAACGGATCGGTCGGCGACGGAGCGGTGTAGAGGCCGGTCGACGAGATGGTCCCGGATTGAGGACTGCCGCCTGCGACGCCATTCACCTGCCAGGTCACTGCCGTGTTCGAGCTGCCGGTCACCGCGGCTTGAAATTGCTGAGTAGCGCCCGCGGCGAGAGTAACGGAAGTTGGAGTGATGGTGATCGCTACGACGGGAGGCGGATTTTGATTTGAACCACCCTGTCCGGCATTGCCGGAACCGCCGGAGTTGTTGTTGCTTGAGCCTCCGCAACCGAAGGCGATTAAAAATAAAAATGTGCAGGCAGAAATTTGAAGCAGACGCGCGAAACGGCGAAGCATGGGCCCCTCAGATCTTTGTTTTGTCTGACTATTGTGGGTAGATGGGCAGCAGCAGCCCTGCTGTTGCTTCGTTGTGGCGTGAGCTGCGTATTCACCTTGGTACGCAGGGCCAAATGAACTTTTGTCGCGTACTTCGGCCACGAAGACGATATTGGTGAGGCATTTTGTGGAGCGAAGATTAAGGCGGCTCCGGGGGGCGTCCTGCTCCGCGTGCTTGTCTTACACTGGAGGTGCACTTAGAAAATTTTTCTTAGAGGGATGAACCGTGTCGGAACCTACTTACGAAGAACTGAAAGCTAAACTCGTGGCCGCCGAAGAACAGCTGAAGGGCCGCAAACGGGGCTCGATCGATTTCCGGGTGAGTGAGAAGGGAGGGGTCAGCGTCTATGGCCTCGGTCGCTTTCCGGTGACGTTGTACTACGAGCAGTGGACACGCCTGCTGGAGAACGTTGACGCACTGCGTGAGTTCATGGAAGAGAACAAAGCCAGTCTCAAGCTGAAGAACGCTGAGGCATAACTGCTACCGAAAAATTCGTTTTATTCGCGTTGAGGAAAGAGCCGCCGCGCCTCAGCCGGCGGCCCCTCCCTTTCTTAGTCATGTCTTAGTCATGCGACAAACGCGCAAGCCGACTTACCGAGCGTTGCTTTGCGATACAGTTGCCGCGACCTCAAATGCATCAGTGATCGGTCGGCGACGACGGCTGTCCTGACGCCTGCTCGCACGCAGCCGGCAGGAACAGGCACATGTTTTCGTTCTTCCATTCCATGGCGCGATGAATACGGTTGTAGCCGCTGGGGTGGTCGAAGAAGATGAACTCCTCCACCGGGCCCGGGCGCATCTTGCGATACTCTCCGAGGTGCAGGGCAGCGCGGGCGAATCCGTCGGGCTGGCGGCTGGCATTCAGTCCGAACATGTCTGCTTCGGCCTCTTCCGAACGCGTCTGCGTGTTCATGACCGGCGTAAGGATGAAGAAGAAGATCGACGCCAACAACACAACCAGGGGCAGCACCGCCGGATCGCTGATGCCGCGAATGTGCCACCACTCGCCCCACCGCGCCAGGCTCCAGTTCAGCGACCAGTTGAGAAAGGCAAAGAAACAGACCACTACGATCAGCAGGAACATGATGGTCTTAGGGATGTGGTTGAGCACATAGTGGCCCATCTCGTGTCCCATGACCGCCTGGATCTCTTGCGGCGAGCCCCGGCGCAGCAGGTTGTCGTTGAGGGTGATGCGCATGGTGTTGCCGAAGCCGCTGACGTTCGCGCTCATGCGCGTGGTCTGGCGCGAGGCATCCATCTCGTACACGTCGTGCGCTGAAATGCCGTTGGCGCGTGCCATGCTGAGAATCGGCTGCGTGATCTTGGGATTGTTCAGCGGCACGATTTTATTGAACAGTGGCTGTATGTAGACCGGGCTAATCATGATGCTGAAGATCAGAAACATCATGCTGACTACGGCTCCCCAAATCCACCAGGTGCGCGGGAGTTTGCGCACGATCGCGAACAGCGGCCACGATCAGCAGGCCGCCGAGCACCAGGTTTACCGCGAGACCTTTCATCTGGTCGCCCAGCCACGGACCGAAGGTCTGGGTCGCCAGTCCGTATTGGTGTTCGCGGAAGTAGCCTTCATAGATCGCCAGCGGTGCGGTCAGCAGGGTGGTGAGCAGAAGGTATTCCACCCAATAGATAAAAGTCTGGAGCCAGCGAAAGCGCGTGAAGCGCTCGGCGAGGTCGCGCATGGCGGCCGACCAGCGCAGGTTCAGTAGCAACAGGGCGACCAGTACTCCATAAAGGAAATCCCAGAGAATGAGCCAATACCCGCCCTCGAAGTAGGCGTTGGAGCGCGCTTGTGCCGAGGCCGGCATTTCCGCGAGGTAGGCCTCGGTGGCGGCGTCGACATCGAAGTGGTCAGACGCCTGTGCCGCCGCAGGGATGGTCGTCGGGATGTCGAGCTGGCTCTGGTCGAGCGTGGGCGAAGGCTGCGCGATGGCGAAGCCGGCGAACAGGAGAAGCAGGGCGAGCAGCGCGCTCGCAAAGCGGTAGCGAATCATCATTCGTTCCTGTCTTGCGAAATCAGGATTTGGGATCAAAGATACGCAGAAGTGTACGTGAGGCGGGCCGGAAAGGTTCCGCCGGGGGACTGTGGCAGTGCGGCGCTTCAGCGCCGCGTCGCGGGTTGGCTTTGTATCAGGGCCCCGACTTGAGCCAGGCCGTTCGCGTCGTAGAAAGCGATTATTTGCAATTTTCTGAGGGAGCACTCGGCCCGACTAAAGTCGGCCCTGATACAAAGCCACCAACGCGTTGTGATACCTGATAGCACAGCTGATACCTGATGCCCGACAGCTGATGGCTGATGCTGACAGCTAACCTGCCATAATCACACATGCGCATCTTCCTCTCTGCCGGCGAAGCTTCGGGCGACATGTACGGCGCCTGGCTCATCGACGCATTGCGCGAGGAGTTGCGTCAACAAGGCGATCCTGCGCAACCAGAGTTCTTCGGCGTCGGCGGCGATGCAATGCGCCAAGCAGGTTGCGACCTCGTCGTCAACGCGCATGAGATTGCCGTTGTCGGACTGGCCGAAGTCGTTCGCCATCTCCCGCGAATCTATGGGCTGTTCAACAAGGTAGCTCGCGACATTGAGCGCCGCCGTCCCGACGTTGCCGTGCTCATCGACTTCCCGGATTTCAATTTGCGTCTAGCTCGCCAGCTACATGCCCGCGGCATCCCCGTCGTCTACTATGTCAGTCCGCAGCTCTGGGCGTGGAGACAGTCGCGGGTCGAGCTCATCCGGCGCTATGTTCGCAAGATGCTGGTAATTTTCCCCTTCGAACAGAAGTTCTATGCGGAACACGCGATTGCCGCCGAGTTCGTCGGTCACCCGCTCGCGGACGTACCGCCGAACACGACCACCCGGGAGACGTTCGCCGCACAATATGGCCTTGACCCGGCGCAGACCTGGATCGCGCTCCTGCCCGGAAGCCGCCAGGGCGAGGTCAGCCGGATTTTTCCCACGTTGTTAGAAGCGGCACAACTTCTAGGCCAGGATTACGTTTACATAGTTCCGGTCGCTTCAACTTTGGAAGACTCGTGGATGAAGAGCTTCGTTCCGCCCGATCCGCAGGTACGCGTCGTGTTTACCAACGATGCTCCGGCGACGTTAGCTCATGCCCGTGCAGCTGTGGTGGCCAGCGGAACCTCGACCTTGCAGGCGGCGCTCATCGGCACGCCCTTTGTTATGGTCTACCGGGTGGCGGATTTGTCGTGGAGGTTCGGACGGCAACTGGTAAAGGTCCATCGCTTCGCCATGCCTAACTTGATCGCCGAGCGTGACATCGTACCCGAGCTGGTGCAGGACGCGTTGACCGCCGAGAGTGTGGTTTCAGAGTTGAATCGGCTGATTCCCGACGGTAGCGCGCGGACCGCGATGGCAGAGGCCTTTCGCGACGTGCGTCACCGATTGAGCGCTGATACGTCTAATTTGCAGGCCAGCCGTCGTGCGGCCCAGGTTGTTTTGACCGCGTTGGACCGCCCCTCGTGAGCGCACGCAGTTTCCGTGAGGATTTCAATATCATTTATAGTGACTGCAGAGCAGGAGTTTTCTCCAGGATGCACAGCGCAGCGCGACTTACGAAGCGCGTTCTCTATATTGCATTACTGACAGTACTGGCCACGGGCGCCTACGCCGTCGAGAAGCAGCGGCTTCAAGTCGACGACTACGCTATCCAGGCGGTAGTCACGCCGCAGACCCACCAGATCAAGGCCATCGCGCGCGTGCGCTTCACCGCCCTCGACGACATCACGATAGCTATCTTCACCCTGCACAACGGATTGAAGCCGACTCGCGTCATTGATCCCACGGGCGAAACGCTGTCTGCCGAGCGCGTCAGCCAGGACGCCACTATCCGCATCTCGTTGCCTGGAACCCTGAGCAAGGGCAGCAGCACCACCCTGATCTTCGAGTATGAAGGCACGCTGCAATCGTCCGATGACAGCCCGGTACCGGGACTGAAGCTGGCCTATGTTGGCGATCCCGAAACCTATCTTCTATATGCCGGCGGCTGGTTTCCCATGTCGGGCTATGGCATCAACCGCTTTACCTCGACCATCAGCGTCAGCGTGCCTGCTGGCTATACCGCCATCGGAAGCGGTAAGCAAAGCACCGGCGAGTTCACTCCGATCGAAGTCAGCGGCGGTTCGGCATCGGCGCGCAAAGGTGCAGCTCGCGCGCAGGCAGGGCGACTCAGTTCACCTGCGGGCAACAAGATTTACACCTTCGCTTACAGCAAGGCGAGCTTTCCCGGCACTATTCTGATCGGCAAGTACGTCGCAACCAAGAGCAGCGAAGGCGGGCTGGACGTCACGGTCTACACCTCCGAGCAGAACAAACCGTTCGCGACCGAATACGCCGACTCGGCTTCGAAATCCTTCTTCTTCTACACCTCTCAGTTTGGTCCGGCCTACAGCAACCACCTCAGCCTGGTCGAGCTGCCCAACGACACGGTTCCTTCCGCCTGGGCCCCGGAGATCGCCGCCATTGCGTCGCGTAGCTTCGCGCAGAAGGTGAACTATCGCCTGGTGGCCAACACCGTCACCCACCAATGGTGGGGAACCATGGTCAGCCCGGAAACCCGGAACGACTGGTGGATCAACGACGGGTTCGCGCGCTACTCCGAAGCGCTGTACGTGGAGCACGTCTCCGGCGAAGCGGGCTTTGAGGAAGTCACCAAAGACATGGAGGTCGGCGCCCTCGCGTACGAAACCGTGCCGCTGGCGCAGGTGGGCAAGCTTGATCCCTTCTCGCCCGAGTTCCAGTCGCTGACCGCCGATAAGGGCGCTGTCATCCTCAACATGTTGCGCTGGATCATTGGCGATCAGGCGTTCGACAAGGTGATGCGCGACTTCGTTGCGCAGTACTCGGGAAAGCCGACCACGGTCGACGACTTTCGCGCTATCGCAGAAAAAGATTCGGGGCAGCAGCTGACGTGGTTCTTCACCCAGTGGCTTGACTCCACCGGCGCGCCTGAGTTCAAGGACAAGTACACCATCTATCGCGTGCAAAAAGGTTTTCGCGTGGTGGGAGAGATCTCGCAGGACATGGACCTGTTCCGCATGCCGGTCGAGCTGAAGATCGATACCGACGGTAAGACCGAGACCAAGCGGATCGAAGTCTCGGGCACCAACTCGGCGTATGAAGTCGAGACCTTCGGCAAGCCGCGCAAGATCACCATCGATCCTGACAACCGCGTGTTGAAGAACTCGGCTGACATACGGGTTCGCGCCTCTATTGTGCGCGGCCAGGCCGACGTCGAGCAGGGAGATCTGACCGAGGCGCTGAAGGAATTCCAGAAGGCGCTCGACACTAATAAGAACAGTTCGCTGGCGCACTATCGCATTGCCGAGGTGTTCTTCCTGCAGAAAAATTACCAGGCTGCGGCCAATGCTTATCGCGAGGCGCTTAATGGCAATGGCGATCCGCGGTGGACTGAAGTCTGGAGCCACATCCGGCTGGGCAACATCTTCGACCTGACCGGCCAGCGCGAGCGCGCCACCAACGAATATCGCCAGGCATTGCAGACCAACGACAATACGTCCAACGCGCTCGACGAAGCCCGCAAGTACCTACAGAGCCCCTACAAGCCGCAGACCAGCAACGGCATGTAGGCGAGCGGTGAGTCGGTGTGAAGCCCACCATTGCGTCGGCGGTGGCGAGACTACGAATTTGGGTGGGGCCCACGCATTTATGAGTACTTTCGGGTGGGAGCCCACGCATTCATGCGTGGGAAAATGCGTCGCTACGGGAGAGCCGCTTTAGCGCTGGCTCCTGGGCCTAACATTCGGGCGCCGCCCTACTCCTCAAGTCCGTCAGATTTATTACGCACGCTGTCGGCCGAGGGGATGAAGTAATAGGCGCCGGTAAGCGGCTGAGTGTAGCGCGTGAGCGCGTCGCGCACGCCGGTTTTCAGTCCAGCCATACTTTCGAGCATGGTCGAGAGGCGCTGCTGTTCCGCGCTGAATCCCACGAACATGGTGCCGTGATTGGTCACCGTGCCATAGGGCATGTTGCGACGGAAGATTTTCCCGAAGGAATCCTGATCGGTACGGGCCACGTGCGAGTCGGCTGGTTTATCCTCAAGCTCAACGCTGTCCAGTTTCTTTCGACCGATGACCTACTCCTGGGCGGCGTCGGCAAGTGACTCCCACGAAGACGTGTCATGCGCCCACTTCTGCAACAGCAGAATCGACCCACCCGCTCCAGGGCTTCCTTCAGGCAGCAGAGCAATTTCCGGTGCATCGATCAGGTTGGGATTCTCGCTGCCATCGATAAATCCCGTCAGGTCGCGGTCGTGACGGTAGGGCCAACTCGAAGTCTCTTCCGCTACAGTCGCCAGCGTTTTCACATCAGCTGCAGCCCTATGCGAGACATCGAAGATAACGTCGTAGGCGCCCCCGGAAAGCCATAGCACAGCATCATGCTGGGTGGCCGGCATGGCGAAACCCTCAATGCCGCGTATCGCTTGGTTGAAGCCGGTGAGGCCCACGGGCGCGTCGTCCGGAACTACCTCGGCCCACACCTCCGGCCGAAAGCCGACCACCAGGTTGACTCCGCCGATGGTGGTTCGTGGCTCGCGAAACGAGCAGAAGGCCGCGACCAGGTCGCGACGGTTTTTTCCGGGCAACAAATCGAATTCGAGATAAGCGTGCGACGGATTGCCGAGGGCGAAGATTCCACTTTGCGCAGTTTTCATGTCTGATCCACCGAGCGAACACCGTATTCAACCATAGCGGCACGCTCAGTAGCTAACACCTTCGATGAAAATGCGCGTGGCCTTCGAATTAGCGTCTATGAGTTGAACCATCGCGAGACAGTGGCTTTAAGTCTCGGTGTGGGATTACCTGGCGACGGTCTGAATACTTAGCGCGGGCGGGACCTTTCCTGCGCCCTGGCGGCGGCCACTCCATTGCGACCCACGGTGAACGACGAGCTCATTCCGCTGGAGTCTGTAATCGTCCACTCTGCTTCGTCCGGTGCCAGGCAGTTCCGCATGGCGTATTGCAGCAGCCCGGCATTGCTATCGATTCCCAGGCGCTCCATCATGTCGTACTTGTGGAAGGCGACCGTGCCCGGCGAAATCGCCAAAATATCCGCTACCACCTTCATCGATTTGCCTTCAGCCAGTAGTTGCAGGATTTCGGACTGTCTGCGGGTGATACGCCGTAAGCTCTCACGCTTTGGTTTGTTCAGCAGGTAATCGATGGTCTCGCGGGCGATCAGCGACGACAGGTACGACTCGCCTTGCATAACTTTTCGGATGGCCGCCCGGTACTCGTCGGCTCCGGACTGTTTCAGGACATAGGCAGCGGCACCGCGCCGGAACGCCTCGGCTGCCACTTCCGGGTCGGCATTGGCCGTAGTGAACATGATCTTGAGCGCCGGCAATTTGCGAACGACTTGATCGGCAGCGTCAAGGCCGTTGAGCCGGGGCAGGGAAACATCGAGTATGAGCGCGTCTGGTTTTCGCACTGACGCTTCCTGCAAGAGTGCCCGGCCGTCGTTGACGATGCCAACTACCTCGAATTCCGGCTCCAGCAGTTGCTTACAGGCTTCGGCAAACAATCTCTGCTGATCCGCGATTACGAGTCGAGTCTTGCGTTCCATGATCCTCACCTTTCAGGGGCCACAAATCCTTTGTATGTTTGAGCACGACTTATTCAGGACAACTTAGGTACTGCCTTGAAATTAAAACCTAGGGCGTAGGTACCACTCTGTAGTACACGCCATTTGCGCCATAGGCTGGGCTGAACCAGGTATTGCCGCATAAATAGTAGGTCTTACCCTGCACGTTGGGCTGGGCGCATCCAGCAGGCAGGACTGCGACAATCTGGCCGGGGACATAGCTCGCGGCGGCAACAGTCGCCGTAGTTGTCCCAGCGTTATAACCCGCTGCATAGGCGTTTGTTGTGGCGACAGCAGTGGTGGTAGCGCCTGCGTTATAACCTTGCGCATAGGCAGCCTGGCTGTTAGCGGCACTGTTGGAACTGGCGACTGCTGCTCCTACGGTTGCTCCAACCACCGCGCCGGCCACAGCTGCGCCGCCGGCAGACACGCAGTTGTAGCATCCACTCCCGTAGTAGGCGGCCGTGGTTGGCGGATGGTATCCATAGTAAGCCGTGGGCGCGGCATATGCAGTCGGCGGATGATAAGCCGACGCTGTCGTGGTATAGCCGTCAGGGTCGGTATGGGTAGCACCTTCGCCGTAGGCTCCTGAGGTAGTTCCGCCGTAGGTGTTGGTGTGGGTCGCCCCTTCGTCGTACTTACCGGAAGTGGTACCGCCATACTCGTTGGTGTGGGTGGCGCCGCTTCCGTATTTGCCCGACGTCGAGCCAGTGCCGTAGCTGTTGGTGTGAGTCGCGCCGCTGCCATCGGACCCAGACGTGTGTCCTCCGTAAGCATTGGTGTGCGACGTGCTGTCATAGCTATGCGAGGTGCTGCCACCGTAGCGATTGGAGTGAGCGTAGCCGAAGGCGAACTCGCCGGGAAGCAGCGCGATCGCAATAGTTATAAATCCGATAACAATCTTGTTCACGGCTTTGTCTCCTTACGGCGTACTAGCCTTCGCGGCCGCAGTAGTTGATTTCTTTACCTTCGCTGCTACCGGCTTCGCTCCCGGCGGCGGCTGCGGATGGGGATGAGCAAACTCAATCCTGGTTGCGCCGGCAGCCTTGGCTACAGCGAAGGTGTCGGGCGGCAGCGAAGGATCGAGCTGCCAATTCTGGAACACCAACTCATGCCGCAGCTTTTCGGGATCGTTGAGGAAGACCGCGCGAATGAGTCGCGGCAGCTTGTCGTCGACGCCGATCCATACCTGGATGAAGACGCCGCTGTCGATGTAGGCGACCATGTCGGTTGTAGTGTTACCCACTTCGTGCGACTGGCCGATGTAGTACGCCAGCTCCAGCCCGGGAGCCATGTCCTTATAAGGATTAGTAACGATCACATCGTCGAATGGGTAGTAAATCGCGGCTTGGTTGTAGGCTGCTTCGAGGGTAGCGTCGATGGTCGGAGGCGCCGTCGCGGTGGCGACAAGGTTCTCCGCCGGAGCATAGGCCGTCATGGTCTTGCCGTCGTAGTAAAACTCGGAAGCCGGCCCATCCCCAGGGATAATAACCCGCAGCTTGTCAGGACGCTGCAAGCTGACTTCATACTTCGTGGTGTAGGCCAGGGGATGGCCGTGACGGCTCGAAGTCTCAAATAATTCGATCGCCGTGAACGACATGGTCTGCGCCGCCGCCAGCCGCTTACTAGTGGCTTTCAGCAGCTCAAGGGCCTTCGGTTCGAGCGCAGGGCGGGTATCTTCCGCAGCCGCCTTGTTCGCCGCCGGCTTCTTTTTGGAAGCTGGCGCCGCACTCTGGGCGAATGCCGTAAGCGATAGCATCAGCAAGCCGAAGCACACGAGCAGCGCCGGCGTTCGGAACATTTTCAGTTTCATCGTGATCCTCCCGGATCAATCCTTCGGCAACCGATCTAGGGGATCATTCCGCATTCGAACATTTTGTTCGCGATGGGGGCAGCGATCTTGGCGATGAATGCCTGCCGCATTTGCGGATCGCCCTTCAACAGCTGAATCGCTTTCTGCTCCTCAGCGCTGGGCGGCTTCTTCTGCGACTTCGAAATCCATAGCTGTTCGCAGGTGGAGGTCTGATATTTCTGGATAACTTTGTCTGCGACCTTATCCATGATGGGATATTGTTGGGCGGTTCCAACGGTCACGTACAACAAGGTGATTGCGACAGACGCAAGCAGGTAGTACCTTTTCATTCCTCTTCTCCTTAGCGAAAGTTCCTAATGTTGACCGCGCCGCTACCTAGCGGTCTAGCTATGCGGGGCGCATGTTTTATGTTGGTTCATCGGGCAGCCCTTGCGAGCTGCCCGGGTGCTTCGTTATTACTCCGCTACCATAATGGCCGGCGGCTTCCAGGTGCCGTCGATAATCGAAGGCGGAGTGTCCTTAGGCCAGTACAGACGCAACATGGGAATGAACTTTGCCTTTGGAGCAGGCAGCCAGTTCGCTTCCTTCGCCTTGCCCGGCGAGTCGGCCTGCAGGTACAGGTCAACTGACCCATCAGAATTGGCGATCAGCTTATTGCGCTGGCTCAGCGTGTACCGGTTCAGTGGGTTGGGAACGAAGAAGTAGTCTTTGTCATACATGGTGAGCGACCAGAACCCGTTCACTGGAGGCGTTTGGCCCTTATCGAAGTGCATGACGTACTTCTTCGAGGAGCCGTCATACTCGTCGCCCTTCGCGTCTTTTTGCGAAGTCGGATAAATTGCATCCTGCGGACGGTTGGCGCCGAGGCCGATGGCGGTGACCAGCGCCCTCTGAATGTAGTTGGTGCCGTACACTCCAATCTCTTTCGTGATGTACATCCAACCGTTGACCGGCTCAGCGGCCTTCTTGAAGTACTCCATGATCTTGAGCTGCGCCAGTTTCGGTACGGTCTTGATGACTTCTTTGTCGAAGGCGCCCAGTTTGCTGGGATCGAAATCTTTGCCGGGCTCAATCCCGATTGCCTTCATCTTCTCGACCATCGCCGCATCAGCCGCAGCGGGAGGATTGGTTTTCATCAGCCGCGCGAGATAGTTGAAATAGTCGTTCACACTCATGGCATCCACCTGGTCGCGGATCCCCGTCTTCATATCGAAGGTGGCATCGACCGTTCCCGGAAGCGGCGTATAAGGCTTGCCGTACGAGCTGAGCGGAACCACCGAAAACTTGTCCTGCAGGGCGTGAACCTTGGCGTAATCCTCTGGCGTACCGGTGCAGTAGATGCGGCCGAGAATCCATACCATTCCAGTGGGGGATTTGTATTCCGTAACGCCTTCCGGCAGTGTGCCTGACCAGTTAGGCCCGGTGATCGCGTACTTCTGCGCCTTGCCACCGGTGGTACGTTTGCCGGGAACCTGGAAGACATCCGTCCAGCCGCTCAGCATGGGCAATAGGTAGTAGCGATCGCCCATGTCGGGAACGCTGAATACCCACGGCTCATTCGACACGTCAATCCACGCCATTGTGTAAAGCGTGTCGGCGTTCGGAGCAGTCACGGTGTGGTTGTCCACCGGAGGATACGTGCGCAGCTTCAGGAGCTGCCCCATGGGCGCATGGGCAGCGTCGAGCGCGGCTACGTTGGTGAATTGCCGCCGTGTCATGTCCATGGTGACAAGGGGGTATCCATAGACATAAACGTCGATGGCATCGCTAACCGCCTGCTCAACACCGGGCTTCTGTTCGGTTTGCGCTTTGACCCCCGAGCCGGGTCCGGAGTTGCAGGCAGTGAACGGTAGAAGGCTCGCGAATACAGCCAGAACTATAAGTGACTTAACTTTCATTATCTCTCTCCTGACTCAACGGACAGCTTGCAGACTGCCGCCCGGCTGCTTTGTCTGTACCACCCAACACTCAGTTAGGCTTGCGATTGCTTCTCAACTCCTCGACCAGCTTCATTGAGCTTGTCTGCGACACTTCGTGGAACGACATCTTGGGTTGTTCGCTGGCCAGTTCCATCGCATTCAAAATTCGCAGGTACAGGCCGGATTGAATGTGAGCGTGCAAATCCTTGGCTGAATTCCATTGCTCTTCGTACAGCACTCTCGAAGTGCCGTCCGCTGCTTCGAAGACGCCACAGCCCATGCACTCCGCCTTGCTCCGAACCCGCTCTTCGACCGAGCGAAGGATTTCCAGCATCGCTTGTCGCTTGTCGACTTGAGGCACCAACTCCAGGCTCGCGATAATCATTACCAATCCGTCTCTTTCCAGGTCGGAGCCTTCGCTTCATGACCTTGACCGCGCACAGAATCCGTCATGGCGCAGCAGTTCGCCGATGCCACTTGGCGGCGTGTAACCTCCTGCTGCCGGGTGGTACATCTGTTTGAGTTCGATTGACGGTTAAGAACCTTCACATTGATGTGCACGGTGAATGCCCATCGGGTGAAAGCCCTCCTAACCGGATAGACCGGCTGGTAACAAAGAGCTTAGAGATTGCTTCCGAGCCGATATGGGGGGAGGTAATCGACTCAGAAGTACGATATGTCGTACTCAGGTCCGGCTATCGTACTTTTGCCGCCACGAGGGAATACCTAGTCGCTGCATGGTCGCGTACAACGTGGTCGGCTTCATGCCCAGAAGTTCGGCGGCACCACCACTGCCTTTCACCCGCCAGTTTGTCTTTTCGAGTACAGCTACGATGTGCCGCTGTTCCGCGCCTTTCAGCGTAGGAAGAACAGCTTCATCTTCAGTCTTATGCATCTGTATGTTGAGTTGGCCGCCGGAACTGACAATGAGTGCCCGTTCGATCTCGTTCCGTAGCTCTCGAACGTTGCCCGGCCAGGGATAGCTCTGCAGCATCTCCATGGTTTTCTTGGGAATGGACTCGATCCGCTTTCCCATCTTTCGTTCGAACTCTCGGACGAAGGCCCAGGCCAGCGACGGAATGTCGTCGATGCGCTGACGCAACGGCGGGACGTGAATGGGAAAGACATTGAGCCGGTAGTACAAGTCCTGGCGAAAGGAACCGTCTTTGGCTCTTTGCGCCAGATCGCGATTGGTGGCGGCAATAATCCGCACATCGACCCGGACCGTTTTCGGACTGCCCAGACGTTCGAACTCACCATCCTGCAGCACGCGCAGAAGCTTGGCTTGCAGTTCGAGGGGTAATTCGCCGATCTCATCGAGAAAGAGGGTGGAACCGTTTGCTATTTCGAAGCGTCCGGCCTGCTTGGTGAGCGCGCCGGTATACGCGCCCTTTTCCCGGCCAAACAGTTCCGCCTCGATCAGGCTAGCGGGAAGCGAAGAGCAGTCGACCTTCACCATGACTCGGTCTTTGCGCCGGCTCAAATTGTGGATGGCTCTGGCCACCAGCTCTTTGCCGGTACCGGTCTCTCCGGTGATGAGGACCGTCGAGTCGGTGGACGCGACCTGCTCGATCTGTTGAAACACCTTCTTGAGTTCCCTGGTCTGGCCGACCATTTCGCCGAAGCTGTCGCGTATCAGGATCTCCTCTTTCAGGTAGTCGCTTTCGGCTTGCAGCCGTTCACGTAACTCAAGTAGCTCCTGCTCAGCACATTTGGATTTTGTAATGTCAACACTTACCCCCATGAGGCGGTCGGGCTGTCCGTCGCTTACTTGCTGCCGGCGTCCACGGGACGAAATCCAGCGCAGCTCGCCATCCGGCATCACAATGCGGTAATCGGCCGCGGAATCAACCCCAGAACGCATGGCCTCATCGATCGCCTGTCGCAGATCGTCGAGATCGTCGGGATGCACCCTGGCAAGCACGGTGGGCAAGTCGAGGTTTGCGTCGGCAGGTAGCCCGAACAGCGCGCGCGTCTCGGGCGTGGCCCAGATCAGGCCGCTTGCCGGTTCCAGCGTCCACAGACCTGCCTGCGCCGAAGCCGCTGCCAGGCTCAGCCGGGCTTCGCTCTCGCGCAGCTTTTGCTCCGCCCGTTTCCGTTCGAGCGCGTTGGCAAATATCTGCGCGACGAGCTGCAGCCGTTTCTGCATTGCCACCGTCACGGTGCGTACCACGCGGGTCGCATCGAAGCTCAATACGCCAAACACCGGCTGGTCACCTAGAGAAAGCGGAATACCCAAGGTCGACTTGATGGCATAGTGGCGCCAGCCCTGCAAATCCATGGCGGCTTCTGCAGGCGCATCTTCAACATCGGATAAATAGACGATCTCCTTCGCCATCAACTTCGCTGTCGCCCAGGGGAAGAAATCGCTGCCCGTCATGCCGTCCGAAGGTGGCGGTGGAAGCCTGGGATCGCGGTAAAGATGGGTCAGCATCAGTTCGCCGGGACTTGCCGGCGAGGCTTGCCACAGCGACGAATGATCGACACCCAGACATTCACAGATCGCGCGCTGCGCGTCCTCAATCTGCCGGTCCACGTCTTCAGCCGGCAGATTTACGAAACGCGAGGAGAGATCGGCAATCAGTGTCTCAAAGCGAAGCCGCTCCTCGGGCTCTGGGCTGATTTGTGCGGCGGACACGGCAATCACGCGGGCTCCCCCACCTTCTGGTGCGGACACACGCGCACATTACCGACTAAGCAGTTGTCAATGCAGCGTGGCCCTGGGTGTTGAACAAAATTCTACTGATCGAAGCGCCGTATACGAATACGACTTAGGAGCTAGAGCGCGCCAGGAACGTGCAGAACAGTAATGTAACCTGGGCGGGTGAAGGGCGATCACAAGATTTTTCTAGGCCCGAAGCTGGCTTCGAAGGCATACTAAGAACACACCGCAAAAGACCATGTTACGCAACAGCAAGCCAAGATCCTGAGCTCTCCGTGGCAATGATGAATCAACTTCTGCAGATCGCTGATCTGTCGCCCGCGCCTCGCGCTCCGGGCTCGACCCGCAGCTATCACGCCATGATCAAGCCGGTAGGCGCCATTTGCAACATCGATTGCACATATTGCTACTACCTGCACAAAGAAGAGTTGTTGGGCAGCACAAGCAAATTTCAGATTACAGACGAGATTCTCGAGACCCACATCCGGCAATACATCGAAGGCCAGGACCGCGACGAAGTTGTCTTCTCCTGGCAAGGCGGCGAACCGACGCTGCTCGGGCTGGAGTTCTTCGAGAAAGCTGTCGCGCTCGAACAAAAATACAAGAAGCCATTTCAGCGCATCGAAAACGATCTGCAAACCAATGGCACGCTGCTCAACGACGATTGGGGTGCGTTCCTAAAGCGCAACAAATTTCTCGTCGGCTTGAGTATCGACGGCCCGGAAGAACTGCACGACACCTATCGCGTAACCAAAGACGGCAAGCCCACCTTCCAGAAGGTATTCGCCGCATCGCAGATGCTCCATCGTTACGGAGTTCCGTTCAACTCGCTCAGCGTCATCAATCGCAACAGCGCCAGAAAGCCGCTTGATGTCTATCGCTTCTTGCGCAACGAAGTTCGTCCGCGGCAGATGCAGTTCATTCCTGGGCTTGAGCCCAACGCGTTTCGCAACGTGGCTCCGCAGATGTGGGATGGAGCCACGCTGCCGCTCTATGATTCGGCGGCGGCGCATCCCGGGAACGACAATTCTGTGGTGACAGATTGGTCAATCGATCCTGACGACTGGGGATACTTTCTCTGCAAGACGTGGGACGAATGGTATCGCCGCGATATCGGCAAAGTTTTCGTCAACCTGTTTGAGACCGCCGTCGCCCAGTGGATGGGCAAGGAATCGCAGCTCTGCATTTACAACGAATTCTGCGGCAAGGGCGTTGCGCTGGAGCACGATGGCAGCCTGTATTCCTGCGATCATTACGTCTATCCGGAATACAAGCTGGGCAACATCATGCAGACCTCAAGCTCGCGATTGGTGTTTTCCCAGGAGCAGCAGAAGTTTGGTTTCGACAAGTTCAATACGCTTCCCAAAATGTGCCGCGACTGCAAATATCTGTTCGCCTGTAATGGCGAATGTCCCAAGAACCGGCTGATCCGGACGCCTGAAGGCGAGATGGGGTTGAACTATCTCTGTAGCGGCTTGCTGAAGTTCTGGAACCACATCGACCAGGATGCCCAAGACATTTGCCGTCGCATTGCCCGTGGCGAGCCACTCAAGCCTGGACGCCCATGAGACACTGTGCAGACATGAAAACAAGTCGGGCCGGGGGAAGACTGGCGTTCGCTCTGCTGTTCCTGGCAATTTTACTTACCGCCGGCTGCGGCAAGAAGGAAGCTCCGCAGCAGAAGGAAGCCGCACAACAAAGTACCGCCGCACAGCAGAATGCCGCGCCGGCTTCCAGCGCGCCGGCAGCGCAACCGGCGGCTGCAGCCAGCATGGTCCTGCCCTCGCCCTATGGCGTCCACACCGACGACCTCGATGCCATGATGAAGCGGCGCTATATCCGCGCGATCGTGATCATCAACCCCATCGGATTCTTCTACAGCCATGGTCACCCTATGGGGGTGATGTACGAGGCGCTGCGCGAGTTGGAGAAGTATGTTAACGACACCCACAAAACCGGCAAATTCCCGGTTAAAGTCACCTTTGTTCCGTTGCGCCCGGACCAGGTGGAAGAGGCCCTGCATCGCGGGGTAGGCGACTTCATCGCGTACGGCTTGATCGTGACGCCCGAGCGCGAGCAGCGGGTCGCATTCACCGTTCCGCTTCAGACCGATGTGAAGCAGCTCATCGTCAGCGGCACCGCCTTCGGCGCCGTAGCCACCATCGGCGACCTGAGCGGTAAAGAGATTTACGCCAACCCGTTGACGGTCGCCTTTCAGCAATTGCAGCAGGTGAATCAGAAGCTCAAGCAGGAAGGCAAGCCGCTCATCAATGTCAAGACCGCAGACCCGGACCTGATTGATGACGACCTGGTCCAGATGGTGAATGCCGGGCTGATTCCGGCGACCGTCACCAGCGATTTACGCGCCAAGCTCTGGTCGCAAGTCCTGCCTAACCTGGTAGTGCATCCTGAACCGGTCATTGCCAGCGGCGAGCAAACCGCATGGGCGATGAGGAAAGACAATCCTCAACTGAAGCAAATGCTCGATGGGTTCCTGCCTTCGCGAGCGGTTGGGACCTCGTTTGGCAACACGCTGGTGCGCCGCTATCTGCAAAACACCAAATGGATCAAAGACTCCACTTCTCCAGAGGAGATGAAGAAGTTTGCGGCGATGCGGGCAATGTTCCAGCAGTACTCCAGCCAGTATGGCTTTGACTATCTGATGATGATGGCGCAGGGCTACCAGGAGTCGCTGCTGAACCAGGGTGCGCGTAATCCCAGCGGGGCTGTGGGTATTATGCAGGTGATTCCCAAGTACGCCGCCGCCAATCCTATCAATGTGAAAGACGTGAACCAGGCATCGGGAAATATTGAAGCCGGGGTCAAGATGTTGCGCAACATCGAAGACCAGTACTTTAACGATCCCAACATAAGCCCGGTAGACAAAACGTTGATGGTGTTTGCCAGCTACAACGCCGGCCCTAACCGTATCGCCCGGCTGCGCGCACACGCGCAGCAACAGGGGCTCGATCCCAACAAGTGGTTTGGCAACGTCGAGCTGCTGGTGGCAAAGGACATCGGGCAGGAGACGGTTACCTACGTCGGGAATGTCTACAAGTACTACATCGCATATAAGCTTGCATTACATGATGAAAAAGCAGTAGCGGCCGCGTCCAAGTAAGGAAAAAAGTCCGAAGGAGAAACTATGAGGCTCAAAGGAATTACTGTTGCCGTGCTCGCCCTCGCTGCCACCGTTGCGGTGGCGCAGAACCCGCAAATGGAAGAGAAGCTCATGGCCATCAAGCAGAACATGGCCAAAAACAAGCAGCAGCTGGCGATGTATACGTACACGCAAGTTGAAACTATCAGCCTCAAAGGCGATGTGAAGGACACCAGGACCTACCAGGTCTCGACGGTCAACGGCCAGCAGCAAAAAACCGAGATCAATGACCAGAAGGCATCCAGCGGCGGCGGCCGTGAAGGCCGCCTGAAAAAGCACGTGGTCGAAAAGAAGACCGACGAATACAAGGAGTATGGTCAGCAGATCGGCCAGCTGGTGAAGCAGTACACCGTGCCCGATCCTGAGCGCCTGATGCAGGCCAAGCAGCAGGGCAACCTGTCAATCGTTCCCGGTAATCGGCACCATGAGCCTGGTCATCAAGAGCTTCGTGAAGCCGAACGACCAGGTCACATTCGTGATCAGCGATCAGAGCAAGGCTCCGGTCAGCATTCGGGTCAATTCCTACCTGAGCGATCCCAGCGACGTGGTGACCGTCGGAGCACAATTCGCGCAACTACCGGATGGTACGAATCACGTCACCTCGGCCACCATCAATGGGGTGCAAAAGCACCTGACCATTCAAGACCAGAACTCGAATTACCAGAAGACCATGTAATTTCGGCTCTTTTTTGAGCCGGTCAAGATTGGTCACAAGGAGATGAGGCATGTCGCTTCATCTCCTTTTTTATGATTTTTTTATTTGTTTGACGGTGTTAAGGCCCGGATAAGGCAAATTTCACCATTCTCCCTATGAAAAACCTCCCATTTCTACTAGTGCCTAAAAGTTGTTTTTTCTCTACAATTCAGACAAGTACACACAAAGTCTCCCATGTTGTCCTACAGCAAGAGCAGAGGTGTGTGCAAAGCATTCGATTGCACTGGAGAGAAACAATATGAGTTCCTGCCGCGGCCTGCGCCTGGCGTCCTTATTACTACTGATACTTGGGTTATCTTGCCTGTCTTTGACAGCTCAGGGTCCCGCGGATTTGAGCGCCGCCAGTCCCGACGCAACTGCCAGCCCGGCTGCAAGTGCCGATCCCGCACCGCCGAGCCCGCTTCCGGATTCGGCTTCCACCTCGAAGGCGATGGCCGATGACGGCTGGCGCGTGAAAATGTCGATCTACGGCTGGTTTCCCGGAATCCACGGAACCGTCGGAGCGGCTGGCCATGATGTCAGCGTTCACGAATCGTTCAGCGACGTGTTCCACGTTTTGAAAGGCGTGATTCCCATCGCGGTTGAGGCTGACAAGGGACGATTCCTGATGCCGATAGATTTTTTCTGGGTGAAGCTCGGCGTCGACAAAGGCATCCCCTTGAATGACTTCGGGCAGACTTCCATCAATCTCCATGTCACCGAGTCCATTCTCACCCCCAAGGTTGGCTACCGGATCCTGAACGGAGATCATTTAAAGATCGATGCGCTGGCCGGCATACGCTACTGGTATGTAAGCCAGAACCTTGCGCTGGTACCCTCCGGGATCAATAACACGCGATCGTCCAACTGGGTTGACGGCTTGGGCGGCGCGCGCTTCATAGTGCCTCTAGGCGAGAAGGCGGCCATCATGGCCAGCGGTGACGCCGGCGCCGGCGGAGCCAGTCTGGACTACCAGGCGGTCGGACTGTTCACTTACAACTTCACTCCCAAGCTCGGTCTAGGTCTTGGCTGGCGCTATCTCGACGTGAACTACAGCAAGAATTTCGGCGTACGGGGCGATCAGGAATTTATTTATGACGTAGTTCAGAGCGGCGCCCTGGCCGGCTTGTATTTCAATTTCGGCGGCAAGCCTGCGCCGCCGGTTGCGGCAACCTGCTCGGTTTCACCCACTGAGATTTGGTCCGGCGATCCGGTGACGGCCACCATCAACACCCAGAACTTCAATCCCAAACACACTCTGGAATATAAGTGGACGAGCACCGGCGCCAAGGTTTCCGGCACCGGCACCACCGCCAATGTGGATACGGCCGGCCTCGCACCCGGCAGCTATTCGGTGAGTGGCATGGCCACCGACCCGAAAGCGAAGAAGAACAACATGGCGAGCTGCAGTTCGTCGTTTACGGTGAAGCAGCCTCAGCCGCCACAGGTAAGCTGCTCGGCCAATCCCACCACGGTTGCCATCAACGAGCCATCGACCATCACCATGACGGCGACCGATCCCCAGGGCTGGCCGCTGACCTATAACTGGTCGAACACTGGTGGACAATTGAGCGGCAGTGGCACCTCCGTCACGCTAACCGCGACCAACGCGGACGCGGGGAACACCATGACGGTGAAGGGAACTGCTACAGACGCCCGAGCGAATCTCAGCGCCAGTTGCACCGCACAGGTCAATGTTCCGGCCATCAAGCAGTGCGGAACCATTGAGGATTGGGGTGAGTGCACCTTTGAGAAGAACCCCAAGAAGCCCTGGCGCGTAGACAATGACTGCAAGGACGTTCTCGACAAGCTGTCCCTGCGCGTACAGCAGATGCCGAACGGCAAGCTGGACGTGGTCGGCTACACGAACCAGGAAGAATCGGTCAACGTGCAGCAGATCGGCTCGCAGCGTTCCGTCAACGTGAAGTATTACCTCACTACAGACGGACCTACCAAGGTTGACGCAAGCCGCGTCCAGCCTCGTGCGGGCGGCAGCAAGGGCCAGGCGACCCACTTCTACTTCGTCCCCGAGGGTAACTTATGCGGTGGACAGCTGGAGGAAGGTACGGTTGTCGACGAAAGCCAGGTTCAGCCGCAGTCGCGTAACACGCCTGCTCCGACTAAGAAAGCAAGAAAGTCGAAGCCGGCGGCGGCACCCGCGCAGTAGAGCGACAACGCTCTATGGGCTAAGTCCTAGATTCAAATGGAGAAGGCCTGCGGCTTAGAAGCAGGCCTTTTCCATGCGGCACATAGGTGCTACAGCTGCGATGGTTGGAACGCAGCAATTTTTAATGGCTGCTAAGCTGATTCTGCGATATACGTAAGTTACCAAAGCAGTTATGGTTTAGGTCATTTTAGG
Organism: uncultured Acidobacteriaceae bacterium; assembly: GCA_963771535.1. GTDB lineage: Bacteria > Acidobacteriota > Terriglobia > Terriglobales > Acidobacteriaceae > CAVVDY01. The sequence goes on from CAVYTK010000004.1 coordinate 438,158, forward strand.
TGCGGAGTGGCCCGCTCTGTGAAGTCCCCACGATAGTCCCATCAAAATTGCCTTCGGAGGAAATTGTGAATCAGAGGTTTGACTGGAAAGTTCGCGTAGTGCTAGTTGCGGTTTGCATTGCCGTGTTGACTATCCTGAGCTTCGCGGCGGCCGGCAATATGAAGCAGATTCCGAGCGGCGAAAAGGCCAAGATCAAGGGCAAAATTTCTTCGCGGAATGGTGACCTGGTGTACGTCACCGACGTGAAAGATGGCTCCAACGTCGCAATCAACATCACCGACAACACCAAGATCGATCGCAAGAAGGCAAAGCACGCATTCATTCGCAAGTCGTCGATGGATGTAACCGCCATGGTACCCGGCCTCACCATCGAAGCCGAGGGTGTGGGTAACGCCAAAGGGCAGTTGGACGCCAGCAAGATCTCGTTCTTCCCCGATACCTTCTCCATCGAAGTGGCGCAAGAGCAGCAGATTATGAGCAACAAGGCCGCTGCGGCCGGCGCCCAGTCGACGGCCGATACTGGAGTCCAGAAGGCCGATGCTGCCCAGGGTTCCGCCAACCAGGCGCAGGGCTCGGCCAACACCGCGCAGAACACGGCTGATCTGGCTGCGGCCGGCGCAATCGTCGATGCCCAGGCCATTCATATGGTCAACGAGCGCGTCTCCGACCTGGGCGATTACAAGACGGTGGCTGCCGCCGGCATCTATTTCGCCAGCGACAGCGCTGCGCTGGATGCCTCAGCCAAAGCCGACCTCGACACTTTGGCCGCCGCATTGGCCGGCGCGCCGAACTACATGATTGAAGTTGCCGGCTACACTTCCAGCACCGGCGGCGCGCAACTGAACCAGAAGCTGAGCGAAGAGCGGGCCTCCTCCGTGGTCAACTACCTGCGGCAGAAGGGCAATGTTCCCATGCGCCGCTTCCTGCTGCCGGCCGGCATGGGCGCGAGCAATGCGGCCGCTCCTAACAACGATCCCCAGGGTCGTGCGTTGAACCGCCGCGTTGATGTGAAGGTCATCGTCAACAAGGGCCTGGTCGAAAGCATGTAAGCTTCACCAACGAGGGCTGCTGGACGGCAGCCCTCAATTTTTTGTTATCAGTTCGCATAAGGCCTCGAAGCCGTTCGAGGCCCGGGGTAGGAAACATAATAGATTTTTGTTGGGTGGTAGCTGGTCATGACACAAATGAATACGTCCCGCAGTCTCGTCTCACGCTTGTTCTTATTTCTCACTGTCGCCGGTTTACTGGCAGTAAGTCTTTCCGCCCAAAACAAGGGATGGCCGCGGTCGTTCAGCAATTCCGGCGGCACGCTGGTGCTCTATCAGCCGCAAGTGGATAGCTGGCAGAACTACTCGGTAGTCGATGCGCGTTCGGCCTTCTCGCTGACGCCTGCGGGCGGCAAAGAGGAAGTCGGTGTCGTCACCTTCAAGATGCAGTCGGTGGTCGACATGGACAGCCACACTGTGTTCCTCTACAGCCCGACCATCAACACCATCTTCTTCCCGCCGCCGAACACCAATTCCGCGCAACTGGAAAGCCTGGTCAGGACGTTCCTGAACCCGTCGGCCACGATGAATATCTCCATCGAGCGGCTGACCGCCAGCCTGCAGAAGAAGACGGCGCCGACGCACGCAGCCGAAATAAAGAACGATCCTCCGACCATCTACATCAGCTTTAAACCGGCGATGATTCTGCTGGTGAACGGCAAGCCGGTGCTGGCGCCGGTCGGCGGAAATATCAAAACCGTGGTCAATGCCAACTGGCCGCTGTTCGAGGAATCGGGGACCTACTACCTGTTCAATGGCAAAGGCTGGATGACGTCGAAGAGTCTGAACGCCGACTGGGTATCGACCTCAAAGTTGCCGGCAGACTTTTCCAAGGTAGCCGCCAGTCCGAACTATCCCGATCTCAAGCCGTATATTCCGGCGCCGGTTGTTCCCACCAGTCCCGCAGTCTTTTACAGCAGCACCCCGGCGGAAATTATCGTCTTCCAGGGCCAGCCGCAATGGGAAGCGGTTACCGGCACGCAACTGCTTTACGCCAGCAACACGGCCAGTCCGGTGTTCAAGTACATCCCGACCGGCATGTATTACTACCTGACATCGGGACGCTGGTTTTCCTCGAAGGCTCCAATGGGTCCGTGGAGCTTCGCGACCAATAGCCTGCCGGCAGACTTTCGCGTGATCCCGCCATCGAGCCCGATGGGTGGGGTGCTGGCTTCTGTCCCGGGGACGCAGCAGGCGGAAGACGCCGTGCTGATGGCGCAGGTGCCGACCACTGCGGAAATCAATCCGACAGAAGCGGCGAAGCAGGTGAAGGTCAGCTACAACGGTGCGCCGGATTTCACCTCGATTTCAGGTACCGAAATGTCGTACGCCATCAACACTCCCAACCGGGTGATCCAGGTGGGCAGCGTCTACTACTTGTGTCTGAATGGTGTGTGGTTCATGTCAAACACGCCGAATGGCCCATGGCAGACCGCTCCATCCGTGCCATCACAGATCTATACCATCCCGGCAAGTTCGCCGGTCTATAACGTGACCTACGTGACCCAGACTACCCTGCCCAATGGCTATGTACAGTCAAGCTACACGGCGGGATACATGGGAACCTTTATTACCGGAATGGCCCTGGGCGCGATTATTGCCGATGGCACCGGCTACTACTATCCGCCTTACTACGGCTGGTATGGTGGTGTTCCCGTTTACTACCCGTATCCGGCGACCTACGGCTATCATCCTGTCTATAACCCATACACCGGCGCCTATGGCTATGGCGCCGCAGCCTATGGCCCCTACGGTGGCCAGGCACACTGGGGAGCTTCCTACAATCCCTACACTGGAACCTACGCGCGCGGAGCAACCGCATCCGGTCCGTGGGGATCGACCGCCGCAGCCCAGGCCTACAATCCTTACACTGGCGCTTACGGGCAGACTCATCAAAGTTCGAACGCCTACGGCTCGTGGGGGAATTCCGTTTATAGCAAGAACGGAACCACCACCTATACGCAGCATCAGAGCGGCCCCAATGGTTCGGAAGCTACCGGCTACAACACCAAGGGCGGTGAGGCGGCGGCGACCAGCACGCGATACGGCAACAGCGCGGCCGCCAAGAGTTCGAACGGCGACATGTATGCCGCGCACGATGGAAATGTGTATAAGAACACCGGCTCCGGCTGGCAGAGCTATAACAATGGAAGCTGGAACAACGTAAACAAGCCAACGCAGCAGAGCGTACAGCAGGCACATCCCCAGGGCACTACGGACTACAACAATGCCAAAGCGTCAGGGGGATGGGGCGACGCCAATCAGGAAGCGCAGAACCGCGCGACTGGCGCCGATTCAACCCAGCGCTACGACCAGGCGCAGCACTCCGGATACGGCAGCAGCGACGGATGGGGCAGCCATAGTGGCGGCGGTGGCTGGGCCAGTCGCGGGGGTTCCGGTGGCTGGGGCGGCGGCGGCGATCACTGGGGTGGTGGCGGTGGCGGCGGCGGTTTCGATCGCGGCGGCGGCGGTGGCTTCCGTCGGTAAGGCTTCCATGTGTAAGGCCTCATCGGTAGCTTCCGGTAAGGCTTTTAACGGTGAGGCTCGGGTAGAGCTGGCCTTCAGGCCAGCGTTCCGGCCCGGATAAGACGTTGGGGCTTTAACCCAGGGCGCTTTAATCGGATGTTTTAGCAGCTTGTAAAATCGGGCCCTGCTACAAATCGAATAACGAATTAGAGATAACTTCTAACTCACTGAGGTGCATTTATGAAGTCTCGGCGTTTAGTTGTGTTTTCGCTCATCAGCCTGTTCGCTCTATTGGGGCAGGCCGTGGCTCAGAAGAAAAGCAAGTATGTCTGTTTGGAAGCGAAGCCCGAAACGCTGTGCACCGCGGCTAATACCTGCGGATCAGCTTCCAATCCTTGCACCGTCAATGTCAACAAGGAAGGCAATTCAGCTTCGGCGACGGCCAGCATCACCGATCCCAAGAAGAATGCGCTTTTCTGCGTGAAGTCAGGCACCAAGGTTGTCTGGCATTCCTCCAACAAGAACACCGGATTCGTAATCGACTTCGGGCCGCAATCGCCTTTTGATCCGAACGACGCCATTATCGGCGGCGGCAAAAACGATGTCACGGTCGAAGCCGCGCGTGCCGGGTGCTTCAAGTACTCGGTGGGCGCGTGCTATTCCGGAGCTACCTATGGCATGTGTGGCAACCGGGAAGCCGAAGCCATCGTACTGCCTTAATCAGTTTCCAACCAGATGAACTGTCGGCGCGAGTCGATCGCGCAGAAAAAGGGAGAGTAGTCGATGAAATTCAAATCGTTGATATTGCTAATGGCCGTGGCTATGCTGGCGGGCTCCGCCCTGGCCCAGCAGGTTTCGGTGAACTACAACCACAACCAGTCGTTTGCGAACTACCACACCTATGCCTGGGGAGGTAACAACAAGAACGAGATCCAGAATTCGATTCTCGCCCAGGTAGCCAAGCAGGACATCGAGAACGCGATGGCTGCCAAAGGTTTGCAGAAGGTTGAGGAGTCGGCGAACCCCGATCTAATCCTGACTGCCAGCGGCGGCGAGCGCGAGCAGACGTCGTATAACGCCTGGGGCATGCGCGGTATCGGTGGTGGCATGGGTGGCATCACCCCGCAGCAGAACGTGGAAGCCTCCATGATCGTCAGCATCTACGACCTGAAAGCGAAAGAACTGGTCTGGCGCGGCATCGGACAGGACACCTTGAGCACCAACGGCAACAAGAACCAGGAGATGGTTAACAAGGCCGTGCAGAAGATGTTCAAGCAGTGGCCTAAGAGCTAGGAACTAGTTGTCAGTTGCCGGTCGTCAGTTGTCGGAAAGAAGATGTCAGTTCTGAGCGGGGACGGCAGGACGAGCTCTAACCCTGTCCCGCAGGGACAACATATCTAAGCCCAGCGTTTTAACGCTGGGAAGGCATAAGGAAGAAAACGCGAGTCCGCTTCGGCGACTGCATAAGTCCTCGGCAGACGGTAGAAGCGAAGTTCGCAAAGTCAACTATGGATGTCAACACGATGAACCGGACCAGTCCCGTATACGCCGCCTTTCGTTTCTCTCTCTGCATTGCGATCATCTCGCTGCTGGCGCTCGCAGCATCTGCCCGCGACAAAATCAGCGTGTCATACGCCAAAGGCTTCAGCTTTTCGCAGTACAAAACCTATGCCTGGGCCGAGCACGGAGCGGTGGCTCATCCCATGCTGGCGGCCAACATCGTCGCTGCCATCGACCAGGAGTTGCAGGCCCGTGGACTGCAAAGGGTAACCCTCAACGCCAAACCTGATCTCGTCATCCAGATCTACGGTTCGATCGACACCGACATGACCATGTACTCCAACGACCCTATCTACGGGGGGACCGGAGGCATTCCGCCGTTTGATCCCAGCGAGACTGGGCCCGCCTTCGTCGGCTTCTACGGGAACACGACGGTCACCGTTCGCAAGGGCCAGATGGTCGTAGACCTGATCGATGCCAAGGCCAGGAAACTTGTCTGGCGAGGCATGGCTAGCGAAAGCCTCTCATCGCAGGATCCCGAGAAAATTGTCGACGAAGTGAATGGTGCGATCTCCAAGATGTTCAAGGAGTATCCCAAGGGAGCTTAGCGAAACCCATTTCGCCCAATGGGGATCGCGATCAGCTTTTGCCGATTCGAGGAAGAACGTGAAAAGCGGTCCTATAGCAGATCATCCTTGGGCGACTCCATCACTTGTGCCGGGGCAGTGCGCCGGCATGTATGGTGTGGGGCTTGCTGGCCGCTGCTATGGCCGTCTCATCCTGCGCACAAGACCTCGCGCCGCGCGCTTACGTCGTTACTCCCCTGCATTCCAATGCTGTCACGTTCACCTGGTCGTGGTACGACGGCGGCGTGAACTTCAACGGCACGATTCCGGTCACCGGCGCCACCGGAACCTATAGCGTCCCCATCATCAGCTTGTATCACTCGTTCAACTTCTTCGGCCGATCGGCGAATGTTACCGGGTCGCTGCCGTACGCAGTCGGTAACTTCAGTGGGGACTTGCTGGGAGAACACCGTTCCCTCTACCGCTCAGGACTGCTCGACCTCTCCGCCCGCATCTCGGTCAATTTGATCGGAGCCCCTGCGATGCAGCCGAAGCAATATGGCAAGTGGAAGCAGCACAAGATTCTCGGCGCGAGCCTGAAGATCGTCGCTCCTACCGGACAGTACGATCCGACCAAGCTCATCAATTGGGGCATCAATCGCTGGGCATTCAAGCCCGAGCTCGGTTATTCGCAGCGCTGGGGCAACATCATCCTCGACGGCTATGCAGGAGTGTGGTTCTATACCACGAATCCTCAGTATTACCACCCCCCCAATCCATTACCGCAGAGTGAGTCTCCCATCGGGAGCTTCGAAGGTCACCTTAGCTACGATTTTCATAGGATCGGATGGCTGAAGGGAAGTCGAGGCTGGGCCTCGCTCGACGGTAACTTCTGGTTTGGCGGCGTCACCGCGATCAGCGGGATTCAGAACCTCGCCAGCAGGCAGACCGGTTCGCGCATCGGCGGAACTGTTTCGTTGCCCTACTCCAAGCACCAGTCCGTCAAGATCGCCTACAGCGACGGCACCTACATCCGCTTCGGCGGTAACTACCAGAATGTGCAGGTCGCCTGGCAGTATTCGTGGATTGGTTGGCCGAAGTAATGGAATGAGGTCACGCAGCATTTCCTCTACTTCTTACCGTTCATGAACCCATCAACCAGCAGCGCAATCTCGTCGGCTGCGGTATCGAGCGCAAAATGCCCGCCCTCGACTACATGCACCTGTGCGTTCGGAACATCTTTGCGATAGCGTTCCGGCTCGCCATTTTCAAACGACGCCTCGTGTTTTCCCCAGATCACCAGAAGTCTCGGCTGATTCTTCTGCATCCAAGCTTGCCACTTGGGATAGTTGGTCACGTTTGTACGGTAGTCGTAAAACAAGTCGCTCTGGATCTGCGCCTGTCCCGGTTTGTTCAGGAAAGCATCTTCGTCGGTCCAAAAATCAGGATCGTAGCGTTCGACATTTGGATCGTCGCCAACGTGACGTGTCCGGGTGACAACGAGCGACATCAAGTTGTTGCGCAACTCTTCTTCGTTGGCAGCGCGGTCGGCCCAAAACGCGCGGCGTTTGGCCCAGTTCGCGCCCAGGCCTTCGTTATGAGCGACGGCATCCTGCACGATGAGACCCTGCACCTGTTCCGGATGTTCCAACACCATGCGAAAACCTACCGGGCCGCCGTAATCCTGCATGTACAGTGCGTAGCGCGACAGGCCGAGCGCCTGGGTGAAGTCGTTCATCACCGAGGCGATATGGTCGAAGGTGTAATCAAACTGCTTGGGGTCTGGCCAGTCGCTGTGTCCAAATCCCGGATAATCGGGTGCGACCAGATGATAACGCTCCGAAAGTCGCGCAAACAGCGGCTCGAACATGCGCGACGAAGAAGGGAAGCCGTGCAGCAGCAGGAGCGTCGGAGCAGCTTTCGGACCGGCTTCGCGATAGAAGATGGAGAGCCCGTCCACTTTTACGGTGCGATAAAACGTCGGATTGCGCATGAAGGTTCCTCCCCGCCGGATTGGGCCAGAAGTTGAAAGCGCGCGAGCGGTGCCCCCACTCATTCCTGGATTTGGAAGGAGTGGGTGGCAGAAGTTGGCTCGCCAGATTTGCCCAAACTACATGGTGAGCACGACGCGGAACTGCGCCTGGCCGCTCATCATGCGGTCATACGCCTCACCCGCTTTCTCCAGCGGATACGTTTCGATCATGGGAAGAACGCCGGTTAGCTCAGCGAAGCGCAGTGTGTCTTCGGAATCGGTCGGAATGCCCGAGGCCCAGCCTTGAATCGCCTTAGCTCCCGTAATCAACTGGAGGGGCGTGACCTCAATGGGATCGGCCGACGCGCCGATGACCATCAGCTTTCCGTTCGGACCCAGTCCGTCGATCAGCTCCGACATCGACTTCCCGCTTGGGGCGGTCGCTATGATCACCTTGGCGCCGCCGAGTTTCTGCAGTTCCTGCGCGGCATTCGTGGCCTGGCTGTCGATGTACACATGCGCTCCGAGTTTCTTCGCCAGCTCCGCGTTCTCTGGCCCACGTCCGATGGCCGCCACTTTATATCCAAACTTGTTTGCATATTGAATTCCAAGGTGGCCGAGACCGCCGATGCCTTGTACCGCCACAAGCTCGCTGGGCAGCGCGCCACTGTGTCGCAGTGCGTTGAATGTGGTAACGCCGGCGCAGAGCAGTGGAGCTGCTTCGGCATCTTTCAAGCTGTCGGGCACCGTAGCGAGCGCCGTGACCGGGGCGACCATGTATTGCTGGTATCCACCGTCATAGCTGATACCGGAGACCTGCAGGTTGACGCAATTGTTGAAGTCACCGCGCCGGCATTGCTGACATGTTCCGTCGTGTCCGCCATGCCAGCCGACACCCACGCGCTGACCTTTTGTCCATCCCGAGACTTCGATGCCAACTTCATCGATGAGGCCGATGACTTCGTGTCCTGGAACCCGGGGATACTGGATCCCCGGCCACATGCCTTCTTTGGTGAGCACGTCGCTGTGACAGACCCCGCATGCCTGCACCTTAATGCGGACCTCTCCTGCTCCGGGCTTGGGAATCTCGCGCTCAACAATTTCAAAGGCGCCTCCGGGTTTGGAGATTTGTGCTGACTTCATCGTTGCTGCTTTGGCTGTTGCATTTGCCATGATTGCTCCTTTCGAATGTGGGCGGCCAAGCGCAATCCGCTGGACTGACAGGCACGCGCGAATGATTGGTGTCTTCGTTTCTTGGAACGACCGTGAACTGGTCCGTGGCGTTTATAGATGAAAACAGCCCGCGGTGGATGCACCAGGTCAACGCCGAAGCCGGCTCTGGTTGCAGCTAGGTGACTGGACGGAGATTGTTCAGTAGATGTGCAGGTTGTCGAGATAGGAGAATCAGGTCCGCCGAGGGGGAAGGCGCCGTACTGACAAGAAAGAAAAGCTGGTCCGCGGCAGAGGGCCGGAGACCAGCTTTTATGAAGTTGACAACCTGAGGAGGTAAAAGCTGACTGCCCTAGTTGTCGCCTGAACCCTTCCAGTCGATGAAGTCCGAAAGCCGCCACGGATTTTGGCGAAGATCGAGCTGCAGCTTGCCATCGCTATTGATGATGAGCTGCGCCGCGGGAAACAGCTGCCCGGTGCTCTTGGTCTTGTCCTGGTCATTGAGGAGCAGTTCGCCGGCGCTGAGGTTGTAGGCCTGTGACTGCGTGTCGGCGAAAGCCTCAGCAAACTTGATCTGGCGGTTGGTGACGAACGTGATCTTGCGGCCGGTTGGCGTAGGCTCCAAACGGATGTAGCTGAGGTCGTAGCCCAGGGTGCCGGTGATGGCGATGTGGCCGACGGCTTTCATTTTAGTCAGGGCATTGACCAGGCCCTGATTTTGTCCCTTCTGGAAAGCTTCGACCAGGATCTGGCGATCGGCCGGTGTCGACCATTCGTAGACGGTAATAGTGACGTCAGCGTGAGAACCCATCTGGGTGCTCGTGCCCCATGCGGTCGCGTCGATCGTCTCGTTCTTGTCGCGCGCAAATCCCGGAGCTGTAAGTGCGAAGACCAGCGCCGCCGCGAGCATACACAGTGCGGCCGGCCTGGCGACTTTCCATGCATTACGCATAATGCTCTCCTGTCGCTACCCACATGTAGCGGATGTTAGTTATCAGCCCATCTTACGAGCTTACTGCCTACAGAGGAACTAGAAAAACTACTAGAAGCCCGAAGAAAATCGCGGGCGGCAGCGAAAAATACCCTGCCTGCTGCGGGCCTACGGTCAGCACCTTAGGACGACGCAAAGATTAATCGTGTGGTCAACGACGGTTTTACAGTATTCTGCTGCGCAGATGCCCCAACTTGCTGCCAAACCCATACATCATCGGGCGCGCCGCCTGGTAAAAGACACCTGGCAGGCGCAAGCCAACCTTTCCTTCTTTCTTGCAGTGCTGGTGTCATTCGTATTTGTTCTGCCGCTGACTCCGCTGGTCGAGGATCATTTCCGCTTTTATATGGATTTCGCGTACTCGATACTGCTGATCTCGGGAATCGCGATCGGGTGGGGCCTGGGCTGGCTCTTCTATCTTTCCGCGGTAGTCGGCGTAGCGGGCCTGGCTGTGCGTTGGCTTTGCTGGTTGCTGCCCGCACTGGGATCGTTACGAGAGGCCCTGACATTTGCCGCTCTCCTGCTGCTGATTGTTGTGTTGCTGGCACGGGTGTTCAGCAAGGAACAGGTTTCGGGGTCGCGGATACAGGGAGCGATCTCCGTGTATCTAATGCTGGGACTAGGTTGGGCGCATGCCTACGGGATCTTAAGCCGCCATCATCCGCATGCGTTCGCCGCGGCAGCGGCGCCGGCCACTCCCGCTGCCTGGACGTACTTTAGTTTCACTACCCTGACTACCCTGGGTTATGGCGATATCGTCCCGGTGGCGCCGGTGGCTCGAACTCTGGCTATGGGAGAGGCATTTACCGGGCAGTTGTATTTAGCTGTGCTGGTTGCGCGGCTAGTTGCGCTGCAAGTGGCGGGGTCAGGTTCCGGAGAAGAAAAAAAGGACTAGCAGGATTGGTCTCTGCTAGTCCTTTGTGCTGCTACTCCGTGCGCTGCTGCTAGTTCTTCCGAAATCTGCAAAGCAAGCCGGCTGCGAGGCTGGACGCCAGCAGCGAGATCGTGCCTGGCTCCGGAACTTCCGACTGCTGGCCTGGTCCGTTGGAGAACTCTGATCCGCCGAAGCTGATGTTGACGTTATGCAGCGCGATAGCTGTGTCGTTGAAGTCCCAATCGGTGTTCTGCTTTGTACTCAGATCTTCCATCCAGATCACCCACGACTTGGGAAGGTTCCTGGTGGGATCGTTGGCCACCGGTGAGACGCCGCCATTCACATTGACGAGGGCGTGATTCTTGCCGTCGGCACTGTAGTTCGGGTCGGAGGCGAACAGGTATTCGTTCTTGCTTGCGCTGGTGCAGATGTTTGGCTGCTCCTGCTGATCGCACAACTGCATTACCAGAACATCGCCTTTAAGTGCCTGGCCGAAAGTCACTAATTGTGAATTTATTTGGCCCTGATTGCTCAGCACCCAGGGACTGGTCCAGTTATTGTTCGGGTTGGTGTCAATGAGCCGAACATAATCGGTGAAATTGGCCGACTGGTAGTACAAATTGCCCGTGATGCTACCGGTAAACTGGGCGGTTATCTGCAGCGGACTTGCGCAGGTACCACCAAAAGTGGAACAGGTTAGACCGCTATCGGCAGCGGCCGGAACGGCGCAAGCTGCCACTGCCAGAAGACAAAACAGAACCCAATACGCACGCACGGCCGCACCTCGAGCAAAAGTTATTCGGGAGAGCATAGAATTAGTGTGCTCACTATAATCCAGAGTCTCCGAAAGCGCTACAAGAAAGTTATTGAAGTACCCTAAATTTCCTACTTAAAAGCTGACCTGGTGTCGTGATAAATCTATGGCCGTGTCTTAAGGTTGCAGCACTTAGAAGCTTTTCAGAACTAAGAGTAACGAGTTGAATTACCAGAATTGAAGGCACAACCACTCTATATGCATACACTAAGGTGGTGTTGGCAAACTATGACATATAGACCGTAGCTATGAGTTAAATATCCGGTACACGTCATCGCCGGCCGACACGCGGAACGCGCGAGCCCCGGTTGGATCTTTGAGTGTCGCCTCGGGAGGCGTCTAACTACTAGCGCTATAGTAGCTTGGCAATCATGCCGCCTCGGAACGTATCGCGCAGACGCTGCGGTTTTGTCTGGCCGGACCGACTGACGACGGAGTAGAATTCAGTTCACACAGTTCCAGCTGCATCGGGAGTTTTCATGGTAAGCATCTTTCCGCAACGGCGGGTTGACGAAGGCGAGGCTGCACAATCGCTTGCGCTCGGACCGCTCGAACTTTCTGTCATGGAAGTGGTGTGGCAGACCGGGAGGTGTAATGTGCGCGACGTGGTCCAGCAACTGGATCGCTCGCTCGCCTACACCACGGTCATGACCACCATGGACCGGCTATATAAGAAGGGTCTGCTCGACCGCATCAAGTGTGACCGGGCCTTCCTCTATTCGGAGCGCATTTCGAAAGATTCATGGGAGCGTCAGCGTACCGACGACCTGCTGGCCGGCTTCCTCGCCGGGACCCAACCCTCACGCGAGCTACTGCTGTCGTGCCTGGTGGATGCCGTGGGCGAGCATGATCCCAACCTGCTCGACGAACTCGAAGCCAAGATCCAGTCCAAGCGCCGCGCGCTTACCGGAGAAGTGAAGTAGATGGCCCTGCCGTACCTATTGCGGCTTTTATGTCTCTGTTTTGCGACGTTCTTCATCGTGCACGCCGCATCCGCAATACTGGTGTGGATCGGGGCTCCGGCAGCTTTGCGCGTGGCCCAGCATTCCCGGCCCGGCTTTGCCGCCAAGTTTTTGTTCGTCTTTCGGATGTTCCCTTTCGCTTTGACCTCGTTTGTAGTCCTCGGCTTTTGCATTCCCAGCTATCTGTGGCTTGAGCCGCTGAGCAGCGGGGAAAAAGTCGGAGTCGACTGCCTCGTCGCCGCCGCCCTGGGATTCTCCGTTTGGATGCTGTCGGTGTTTCGTGTCGGCTTCTCGCTGCTGCGGACCTCGCGTTATATGAGCAGCTGCGAGCGCGACGGGCAGGAAGTGGCGGTCGAAGGCGAAGCCGCTCCGGTGCTGGTAGTGAAGCGCGATACGCCAGTGATGGCCGTCGCCGGACTGCTTCATCCCCGGCTGATCGTTTCGCGCAACGTACTGCGCAAGCTCACGCCTGAGCAGCGCGAAGCAGCCTTCCGTCACGAGCAGGCGCACCAGGCCTCGCGCGACAATTTGAAGCGTTTCCTTTACTTGCTGGCTCCCGACGCCTTCCCGTTCGTCTCCGGCTTCCGCAAAATCGAGCGGCAATGGGCGCGCTACACCGAGTGGGCGGCCGACGATCACGCCGTGGCCGGCGATTCCAACCGCGCGCTCTCGCTCGCGGCGGCGCTGGTTTCCGTCGCCAAGATGGGCGTGAACCATCGGTCCGCGTATTTGCTTTCCTCCCTCTACTCCACGCTGGTTGCCGAAGACGAAGATCTCGCCGTCCGGGTCGATCGCCTGCTGCGCGAACAGCAGTATGCTGAAAAGCCGCTGGCTCCGCTGGTGCAGGTAGCACGCAATTTCGCTCTGGTAACGGCCGGCCTTGTCGTCGCGGCGCTGCTATGGCCGGGCAGCCTCGGATCCGTACACCAGATTCTCGAAAAGCTCATCCAGTAATTCCTCAGTCCGATCTTCTTTGCGCGAACCGTTTTGCCGTAGACACTTCCACCTGCCAACGCCTCACAGGTTCCGGTGATGTGGCTCACTGCGGCTTTGTGCCGAAAACTCATACTTTGAAGTGTTCACGGCTGCTCGCCAGGCAAGCCTGCAACGCTCGGATGCCGCAGTTCAAGGCAGAAGGTCCGGGCGTCCTCCGGGCTGAGCTGACAGCCGTGCCCGTCGGAGGTGCGCTTTCATGCCAACTACTAGTGATCCTGAGGTAAAGGAATCGACACCGCAGCTGATTGAGTCCGAAATCAAACAGCCGGAAATGTTTGCCGCAGAAATCGCAATGGAAGGGAAGTCGTTAAATCTCTTTCCCATCTTTTTCGTGACCATGTTGGTGCTCGTTGTCGGTGGAAGTATCTTTTACTTCATAAAGGGCGCCAAAGCGGTGCTGAGCGAACCAGTCGCAACCGCTGCGGTCAATAACATCCTGAAAGGACAGGGACCGGCGGTCCTTCGTTTCAGCACTGGGCTGATCACGTCAAGTATGAACGAGAAGCCCACGGACCCGCATTACACTCTGTTGACCAAAGCGGGAGTGCTGGCGACCAAGAAGAAGACCTGGAATTCGATCACCTCGGAGCTAACGCCGGCAGGACAGAAATTGCTCGACAGCATCAGCGGAGTCGAGAAGGTGACCAACCCGGACAAGACCGTGACCTACCAGGTTCCGCTTGCGCAACGCCAGTTGGTGGCGATCGATAAGGTTGAGATGATCCGGCCGCACCTGGCGCGGGTGACGTACTCCTGGCACTGGGAGCCAAACCGTCTCGGCCGAGAGTTCGATGCCTCCAGCGAGTTGGTGAAGAGCTTCAACACCTGGGACCGCGGGACGCTCATCAAGTCCTACGGTGTGGATTTCTACGGTGGCGCTCCGACTCATGTGAGCGTGGTGCTGATGGAAACTAAAGACGGAAGCTGGAAACCCTACGTAGAGTAGGCTGCTCGGAGTTGGACGGAAGCACGGCCTCGCGACAAAAACCAAACCCGGAGCTGCACTCGCCTTGAGTGTAGCTCCGGGCTTTGATTATTTCGTCGCTTCGCTTATTTCGTTGGCAGGACTGCCAGATTCTGCAAGTAAGGAACTGCGTGGGGCGAACCGGGAGCCGGCGTCACGCTATTTTGTCCGACGTTGAAGATATAGAGTTTCTGGCTTTGACAAGTCTGCTGCGAGCAGGTTGGCGCCGCGTAGAGATGACCGGAATTGTCCCAGGCGACCTGCTGAAACTTTTGGATCTCCGGCGCAATCACCGGAAAGCCCACGGCCTGGAATTTCCCGTTCGCTCCGAGTTGAAAAACCTGCAGGGCAGCCGCCTGAGGGTTGGGATAGCCAACGTATCCCGCCAGGGCGAGATATTTGCCGCTGGGATCGAAAGCGACGCTTGCTTCCCAAATTTGAGGTACGTTCACCGACCCAGGTACGAGTGTGAGATTTCCGTCAGCTCCGACGGTATAGGCCGCCAGTACGTTTCCGTAATTGCTATTGCAGGCGTAGGCATTGCCATTCCAAACCACGGCCATGTAGCCGAGCGAAGATGATCCAAGGAATGCCGGGACGCACGCACTTGAGCCTAGAACTCCGGGGGGCGGGTCGAGTTGGAAACTAAGGGGACCTTCAAGAACTCCGTTGCCCTGGCGCTGGTACAGCGAAACCGAGAATGAACACTCGTCGTAGCTCCAGCGATTATCCGGCGAGAACGTAAGCTGGGCCTGGCTTTTGCCGCATCCGGCGGTGATGGTTCCCGCCAGCGAAAGGCTTCCGTCCGGCTGGATGGCGAACGGCAAGAAATCACTGTTCGGCCACACCGCTCCGATATTGAGCAGTGTCCCGGTACGGTCGGGATTCAGCGCGGAGACGTATTGATCGTTGTGTTGGTCGTAGGTGTCGATAACGTCAACGGCAGACGTCGGACGCAATGAGCCATCACTTTGGGGGGTATAGGTTTCCACGGTGGTGCCGAGACGTCCGACGCCGAAGACGAAACCGGATGCCGTCGTCAGAGCGCTCATCCCGCCGAAAACGCGAAACCCGGGTATGGCCTGGGCAGAGCCGTCGGGCGCGACTGCGAATCCGGTGATGAAACCCTGCGAATAATCCTGTTGCGAAGGCACAGAACTGCCAACGTACGCGTAGGCCACTGATTGGGAGTTAACTGCATTTTGATCGTCGGCAGCGGAGATACCTTGCATCCCCAAGAGACTAATCAACAATAGGAATACCGGGGGGCAGAACCTTGCAAAGGTATGTCGCACAGCAGGCCTCCAAATTCAGACTCTCTGCTGCTTAGGATGTGTCTGGTATGAGAATGTTTGCTTTTTGACTTGCGGACGATTTAGTAACGTACAAAGCTGATCCACACGAGTCCCACCGCCAGGGTGGCCAAGGTCACGGGCACGCCGATCTTCATGTAATCCCAGAAACTGATCCGGGTCACCTGCCGCGCCTTTTCTACAACGATGATGTTGGCCACCGATCCGGTGATGGTGAGATTGCCTGCCAGCGTGCTCGACATGGCGAGCAGCAGCCATGTGGTATGAGGATCGCGAAAATGCGGAACCAGGTCGCGCAGTAGCATCACCGCAGGAACATTGCTCACCAAATTCGATAGCAGCGCAACAATGGTCGCGAAGATCACGCTGTTGTGCAGGTTCAGTTTCTCGGCGTAGCCCAGCAGTTCGCCGGTGATGCCCGCCTCTCGGGCGCCGCCGAGAATCATGAACAGGCCGAGAAAAAGCACGAGCAACGACCAGTCCACATCACCATAGATTTCGCGCGGCTGGCGGGTTCGGCGGATGAGCAGCAGCGCGCCTCCTGCAGCAGCGACCAGCGGCGGCGGATGCCCCAGCAGAAATCCGATGAGCACCGCAATCGTCACCGTCACCGGCCAGCCGGGATGCTCTTCACGATGCACTGCGGCCTCGGCGGTTTCGGGCAACAGAGGCTGCGACTCGTGTCCCCGCACCTCCAGCCAATGCAGCACTGCCCAGTCGATGAACAACCCGATCACCGCTACCGGCCCGAGGTGCGCCAGGAAGTCGCGGTATGCAATGCCCGATGACGAGCCGATCAACATGTTCTGCGGATTACCGGTGATGGTCGCGACCGAGCCGATGTTCGCCGCGGTCGCCAGTCCCAGCAGGTAGGGAACTGGATTTACTCGCATGCGCCGGCAGATATCGAGCAATAGCGGCGCCATGAACAGGCAGACCACATCGTTCACCAGGAACGCCGAGAGGATTCCGCTGGTGAAGATCACGCCGGGTAACAGTTGCTGCGGCTTCAGGTGTTCAATGACCAGTCGCGTGATGAGATCGAAGAAGCCGGCCAGGTGCAGGCTGGCAACAATCAGCATCATCGAAAACAGAAGAACTAATGTTGCGAAATCGATGCTGGCGATGGCGGAGCCGGGCGTCAGCACGCCCACCGCGAACATCGCCACCGCGCCGATCACCGCCATCGCCGGACGATCGATCAGCGTGCCCGGCAGCCGCCCGACGGCGAAGACCAGATAACTGGCAAGAAAGATGACCCACGCCGCCACGATGTGCCAGTGCGAGAGGACGTGCCGCATCTCGGTCATGCGAGGGGAAGCACCGCGGCTTCAGAAGGACATCTGTAGATCATCGAAGTTTAGATGCTCCGCTAGAAAAGTTTTCCCATAGCACAGAGTGCTATACTTAGTTCGTGGCCGACGAGCCTTCAGCGGTGCGAGTTTTCAAGAGCAAGAGCTTCCATCGGTTCGCTCGTCACTGTGGCATCGATGATGCCAGCCTTCTCGATGCCGTGCAACGTGCCGAGCGGGGACTTATCGATGCCGATCTGGGTTCCGGCGTGATAAAGCAGCGGATTGCGCGGTCGGGACAAGGCAAGTCGGGCGGCTTCCGGGCGATCGTCTTTTTTAGAAAAGGCGCGAGGACCTTTTTCGTTCACGGATTCGAGAAGAGCTCTCAAAGCAACATCGAACCATGGGAGCTGAGGCAGTTTAGAAAGGCAGCAAAAATCGTGCTCGATTTGACTGACACAGAAATCAGCAGAGCGTTGGAAACGGGCGTCTTCTTAGAGGTGCAGAAGCGGAGAAAATCTGATGCTTAGAAAAGTTCGCAGTGCAGCAATGACCTCAGTGCACGAGATGATGTCAGACCTACATAAGGCCGGCGTCATAGACAAGACCACCATGCGAGAGTTTGACGAGGCCTGTCTCACCCCAATTGTCACCATGAAGCCGGAAACGATTCGAAGGCTCCGCAAGCGGGAACGCGCCAGCCAGGCTGTTTTCGCACGCTACTTGAACGTGCCAGTGAGCCTGGTGAGCCAGTGGGAACGCGGGGAGAAACATCCCAATGGGCCTTCTTTGAAATTGCTATCCCTCGTTCAAAAGAAGGGACTGGCCCTCATCGCCTGAGTGCGCGACTCAGGCGCTCGCTGTCCGCCACCGAACCGTCATCCACTCGCTACAATCATTCTGATGCGAGAGTTTGCCACCAGCATTGTGCGCGAGCTGCGACAACACGGATTCCAGGCGTATTTCGCCGGAGGCTGTGTGCGCGACACCGTGCTGGGACTCGAGCCCGCCGACTACGACGTCACCACCGACGCGACACCCAAAGACGTCATGCGGATTTTTCCCCGGACTTATGCGGTGGGCGCCCAGTTCGGCGTGGTCCTGGTGCCGCTGCCGGATGAAGTTCGCTACGAGACCTTGCCGCCGGAACACCCGCACGCGGTTGAGGTCGCGACCTTTCGCAGCGACGGCGACTACTCGGACGGCCGCCATCCTGACCAGGTGCAGTACTCGAAAAGTCCGCAGGAAGATGTGCAGCGGCGCGACTTCACCATCAACGGACTGCTCATGGATCCGTTGGACGGGGATCGTGTGCTCGACTTTGTCGGCGGCAGGGAAGACCTCGCCGAGCGCGTCATCCGCGCCATTGGCGAACCTGAGCTGCGCTTTCGCGAAGATAAGCTGCGTATGTTGCGGGCGGTGCGCTTCGCTGCGCGCTTTGGATACATCATCGAGCCGCGAACCTTCGCTGCCATTCAGGATCTCGCGCCCCAGATCAGCCAGGTCAGCCGCGAGCGGGTTCGCGATGAACTGACCAAGATGCTCACCGAAGGCCATGCGCGAGCGGCATTTGAACTGCTCGACCGGACGGGCCTGCTTGTCCGCGTGCTGCCTGAGATCGATCGCATGCACGGAGTCGAGCAACCGCCACAGTATCACCCGGAAGGCGACGTCTTCGTTCACACCATGCTGCTGCTGGAAAAACTCTGGCCGCATTGCTCTCGCACGCTGGCCTGGGGAGTGTTGTTGCACGATGTCGGCAAGCCATCCACGTTTCGCGTCGCTCCTGACCGCATTCGCTTCGATGGACACGTCGAGGTGGGCGTTCGCATGGCCGAGGAAATCTGCCGGCGCCTGCATTTTTCTGGCGAAGACACCGAGCAGATTGCCGCGTTGGTAGCCAATCACATGCGCTTCGGCGACACCGGGAAGATGAAGGAGTCAACGCTAAAACGATTCATGCGCCTGCCGAAGTTCGAAGAGCACCTCGACCTGCATCGCATGGATTGCCTGAGCAGTCACGGCGATCTTACGCTGTACAACATGGTTCGCGAGCGCCGCTTGCGAGCGACGGAAGAAGAGATTCGTCCGCAGTTGCTGCTTTCCGGCGACGACCTGATTACGATGGGCTATCCGCCGGGCCCGCGCTTTCGCGAGATTCTTTCATCGGTCGAAGACGCGCAACTCGAGGGCTCGCTGCACACACGGGACGAGGCGCTCAGCTTCGTCGCAAGCGAGTTTCCGTTGTAGTGACGGGCTGTTAGCTATTGGCCGTCGCTCTTGGCCAGATGATCGCATCTCATTGCGAACCGGAAGGCGCATCCTATGCACGGAGGCACTGCAGGACGCGGTGAACCATCCGGTTTTGCTCTCTTGCATAATCTGCTTGGCCAAAAGTGATCCGCCAAAAGCAAGAGCTTATTCTTTCTCGCGTTATCCGCAATATCCACAGAATGCAGCGCGACCTAGCGGATGCTAGTATCCGGTTCTCCCGATCATGCATCACGCAAGAGCCACTCTCAACAAAATCTACGGGAAGGCGGTCCAGCAGGTTGCCGGCGAACAAGCGCCTGTGCTGGCTTGGCCGCTGGCTTGCGGCTCCAAAGTCGCGCAGCGGACGGCGGCGCTGGGTGCGTCAACGGCGAGCTTGCAGTACGAGTGCCCGACAAAGTGTGGCGTAATGAGCTGCAGCGTTTTCAGGACCGCTACCTGGCCGCGCTCAACCAGGTGAGCCGGCACAAGGTGAAGAGCATCCGGTTCGTCACGACGGATTAATCGGCTACACTCAATCCATGGTTTCCGAGAAAGACGTGAGCTATGTTGCTGACCTGGCGCACCTCGAATTAGACGAGGGCGAACGCGCCCGCATGCTGCGCGACCTGAATTCCATCCTCGGCTACATCGAGCGGCTGAACGAACTCGACACTTCGGGCGTCGAGCCCATGGCGCAGGTTTCAACGCGCTATGCCAGCGACGCCGACGCCGGCGAGGCGTTCGCCTACGCCATGCGGCCCGACGAGCTTATCCCGTCGTTGCCGCACGACGCGGCGATGAGCAACGCTCCGCAGACCGATGGCACATTCTTCAAAGTGCCGAAGGTGATCGAGCGCTAGCCATGAACATCGACCTGCTCACAGTTGAATCGACGCGCACCGCGATTGCCGAGAAGCAGTTCACGGCCGCCGCGGTGGTTGACGCGTTTTACGAAAAGATCCGGCGCGACGATCCCGACATCGGCGCGTATCTCACGCTAAGCGAAGAGCGCGCTTACCTGCAGGCGGCGCGCATCGACGAGTTGGCGGGACGCGGCAACGCTCTGCCGCCGTTGGCCGGCGTGCCGATCGCAGTGAAGGACGTCATCAGCACCAAGGGTGTTCGCACCACGGCGGGGTCGAAGATACTGGCCAATTACAACGCTCCTTACGACGCGACGGCGGTCGAGAGGCTGGAGAACGCCGGCGCCATCATTCTCGGCAAAACCAACTGCGACGAGTTCGCCATGGGCTCGTCGAACGAAAACTCGGGATTCCATCCCGTACGCAATCCGCGGGATCGTACGCGCGTTCCCGGCGGATCGTCCGGCGGATCGGCGGCTGTGGTCGCGGCGGGCACGGCAGTCGCATCGCTGGGCACTGACACCGGAGGCTCGATTCGGCAGCCGGCGTCTTTCTGTGGCGTTGTCGGGTTGATGCCGACGTATGGACGGGTGTCGCGCTACGGGCTGATCGCGTTTGCTTCGTCGCTCGACAAGATTGGGCCGTTTGGCAAAACCGTGAAAGACACGGCGCTGCTGCTGGAAGTGATGGCCGGCCGCGATCCTCGGGATTCGACCTCAGCGGAGGGACCCGTCCCTGTATACTCCCACAGTGTGGGACAGCCGGTGAGCGGGCTCAAGATCGGCATCCCGAGCGAATACTTCGGGGAAGGGCTCGACGCGGAAGTTCGCGCGGCAGTCGAGGCGGCAATTCAGAAACTGGCCGAAGCCGGATGCGAGATCGTGCCCATCTCGCTGAAGCATACGGCGTATGCGATTCCGACGTACTACCTGGTGGCGACGGCCGAGGCCTCGTCGAACCTGGCGCGTTTCGATGGCGTGCGTTACGGAGTGAGAGCGAAAGGCGCGAAGACGTTGTCGGAGATGTACCGGCGCACGCGCGACGAAGGTTTCGGCGCGGAGGTCAAGCGCCGCATCATGCTGGGGACCTATGCGCTGAGTGCCGGCTACTACGACGCCTATTACCTGAAGGCGCAGCGGGTGCGCACGCTCATCGCGCGCGACTACGACGAGGCCTTCGCAAAGGTCGATGCGATTGTCACGCCCACGACCCCGACGGCGGCGTTCCGACTTGGCGAAAAGGCGGACGATCCGCTGGCCATGTATCTTGCCGATATTTTCACCGTAACCGCGAGCTTGGCAGGTATTCCAGGATTGTCAGTGCCCTGCGGCAATAACTCCGACGGACTGCCGATTGGGTTGCAGGTGCTGGGCAAGCATTTCGACGAGGCTACCGTGCTGCGGGTAGGGCACGTGGTGGAGCACGCGCTGGCGGGCGGGGAGTAGCTACTGAGTTGTGACCGGTGGTTCTCCTTCCCGATTCGGGAAGAGGCTTGTCAATAGCTCGAAGGTGGCGCGAATCCACGCAAACGCATGAGAGTGCTAAAGATATAAAGTTGCGCAACTACTAAAGATTTCCCGCAAAATCTGCTATCATGAAGACAGTAGAGCCAGAAGGCGCAAACCGCCGTCTGGCTCTTTTTGCGTTGTCAGGAGGTGAGCCCAGCCGGGCAAAGGAGATCATCGTCGGTGGAGCGATTTAGAAGGCCTGCTTCAGGCGTCACCTTAGCCGGACCTGGTGTCGATCTTATCTGCTTTTTAATAGACCGCCGCTTGAGAGACTGGCATAATCTCGCTGCTTTCCCTGCTTCAAGTTGGCAAAATATGAGGCCTGTGATGACGAACCCGAGAGAACTGCTAAACCTGCTTAAGTACAACATCTTGTTGGTTGTGGCCTTGCTGATGGCGAGCGCCACGGTCACACTACTCGCCGTCCCTGAGGCACAAGCCCAAACCTACAGCGTGATTCACAGCTTCACCGCCGTTGGTGATGGGGCCGACCCATCTGTCGGAGTGACCTTGCGAGGGAACACGCTGTACGGCACGACAGCTCAGGGCGGGATTGGAGGGGTAAACGGGCCTGGCACGGTCTACCAGTTGACCCGTGGCGGCTCCGGATGGGCCTACGCTCTAATTTTTGAATTCCCCGCTGATGGGTCTGGGGGGACTGGTCCAGCCGCTCGAGTGGCGTTTGGCCCGGACGGCCACCTCTACGGCACGGCTCAATTCGGTGGGTCGTTTGGAAAAGGTGTCGTGTTCACGCTTACGCCGCCGTTGTCGATTTGCAGAACGTTAGCCTGCTTCTGGAAAGAAAAACTAATCCATGAATTCCAAGGCGCGCCTGACGGAGACGAACCCACGGGCGATCTAACCTGGGATCCGGCTGGAAACATCTACGGCACAACCTACCTAGGAGGCTCTGGCGGAAACAGCACCGACGGTGCAGTGTATGAGTTGCAGCCGGGGAACCCTTGGACCGAGCAAGTGATCCACAGCTTCGGAAGGTTTAACGGGATCGATCCCTTGTCTGGTGTGCTGTACATCAATGGGAATCTCTATGGCACATCGTCGGACGGCGGTCTAAGTCACCAGGGCGAAGTCTTCGAACTTGAACTCATGGGGGGTGTCTGGACGGAGAGCCATCTTCACGATTTCGGTAGCCCGAGCAATGGAACAAATTCAGTCGCTGGTCTGGTCGTGGATGCTTCGGGTAATTTTTATGGCGCTACCACGGACGGCGGCAGCGGAGGCGGAGGAGTCGTCTACGAGATATCACCTTCCGGCGGTACGTGGACATTTCAGGTGCTCTATAACTTTTCACCATTCCCGGGGTGTGGGCCGCAAGCTTCTCTCACCCTAGACAGCGTGGGCAATCTGTACGGTACCGCCGTGTGCCAGGGTGTAAATCACCTGGGTAGCGTCTTCAAGCTGACGAAAGCAGGAGATAGCTGGGTCTATACCTCGCTGCACGACTTCGCCGGAAACGACGGGGCTTATCCGATAGGCGGCGTGACCATCGATGCCGACGGTACTCTCTACGGCACTGCGAGTGCGAGGCGGGTTGCAGAACTCAGGCGTGGTCTGGATGATCAAGCCTTAGCTAACGGCTGTACAAGTTGAACCACAGGCCGTGCCTGGCGTTGGACGGAACTGTTGGATAGCTGAGGCTGAGGCGGAGACCGGAATACATCGGCTAAAGTAAAAAGCCGATGATAGCGACCCATTATTCGGCTCACTCCCGATTGCGCCTCGACCTGCCTGGCAGCATCCAACTTGCATGCCTGGCCGCCGCACTGCCGCAAAAAAACATGTTGATATCGCCGAAGGGGCGCTTCCTGCTGAAGAGCTGAAGCAGGAATTTCCGCCGATTGCGCTCCCCATTCAGCCGCCGTTTCCGCCCATGGAAGCGAAAGCGGTTGCGGAATTGCCGGAAGGCGAGAACTGGGCGTACGAGCCTAAGTGGGACGGGTTCCGCTGCCTGGCGTTTCGCAAGGGCGATGAGGTTCTCCTGCAATCGAAGGCGGGTCAGCCGCTGGGGCGTTATTTTCCGGAGATGGTGGAGGCGATCGCCAAGTTGCCGGCGAAGCAGTTCGTGCTCGACGGCGAGATCGTGATCGTGCGCGACGGGCATTTGTCGTTTGACGATCTGCTGCTGCGAATTCATCCGGCGGAGAGCAGGATTCGCAAGCTGTCGAAGGAAACGCCGGCGTCGTACCTGGTGTTTGATTTGCTGGTTGATCAAAGCGGGGAAGTCGTTGATAGAGCTGCCGTTGAGTGAGCGGAGGGAGAAGCTGGAGGAGCTGTTCGGTGAGTTTAAGACCCACTCAAGCAAAAAGCGCTTGAATGGGGCGCCCGAGCGGAGTGACGCGCCCGAGAGGAGTGGGGCACCCGAATTGAAGACCCACCCGGGCAAAAGAGGCCCGAATGGGGCACCCGAGACTTCGGATGGTGCGCCGCAAATTCGGCTGTCGCCTTCGGTGGGCGATCTCAGCACGGCGCACCACTGGTTGACGGAGCTGGCGGCCAGCGGATTCGATGGCGTAGTTGCGAAACAGCTTGACTGTAGCTACGCCTCGGGTGAGCGAAGCGCGATGCGAAAAATCAAGCGCATTCGTACCGCTGATTGCGTGGTCGGCGGATTTCGCTACGCCAGCAAGGGCGGAGAAGTAGGCTCGCTGCTGCTCGGCTTGTACGACGAGAACGGATTGCTGAACCATGTTGGCTTCAGCTCAAGCTTCGTGGCCGACGAGCGCAAAAAGCTGAAAGGAATTTTGAAGCCGTACATGGGCGGGAGCGGTTTCAGCGGACATGCTCCGGGCGGGCCGAGCCGTTGGAGCACCGAGCGGTCAGGCGAGTGGGAGCGGCTTGAGCCCAAGCTGGTGTGCGAGGTCCGCTACGATCATTTTTCAGGCGGACGTTTTCGTCATGGAACAAAGTTTCTACGCTGGCGTCCGGATAAAGATCCGAAGAGCTGCACCTACGAGCAGCTGGCGAATCAAGGCGGGGTCGCGGATTTGCAGAAGATATTGGCGGGGTGAGGGCGATTGTCGCAAAAGATGCGAAAGGATGCTGTGGCGCGAATAGGGGTCCTTCGACTCGTCCCCCTCGCGATGCTCGGCGTCCTCGCTCAGGATGACAGTGGTTAATTTTGTGCGGCCACCTACGCCGCGGCAGCCATAGCTCCAGGGCAGCGCTCGGAGGCGCGCAGTAAGCCGCGCACGTCGTTGGACTGGCAGCAATCGACGGCGCCGACGGCCAGTGACTGCAGCCACATGGCTTCGTCGGCGAGGCGATGCACGCTGGCGAAGATGGTTCCCGGGAACTCCGAGCACAGACGCCGCAATTCGGGATAGGAGAGCAGCTCGAGGTCGACGACCACGAAGCCTGCGCGCAGGCGTGCGATCTCGGCCTCGGCTTCGGCGACGGTGTTTACAATTACTAACTTTCGAAATTGTGGCCGCAGGGACTCGGCAAGGGATCGCGCCACAAGCGGATCAGGATGGGCGAGCACCACATTGATGGGCCGCATAGTAAACCCCCTTGGGGATGAGGGAACGACGGCTCCAGCCGCCGGGCTACAGACACTGAGCTTGAGTTGACTGGCCTACTCGACTATTTTGCTGTGCCGCCGCTGGGCGGCGCTGGCTCGAACGCTTCCGGCTGAAGCTTGCCATTTCTCTTCAGCAGGATCTCGACCTTGCCTTCCGCCTCCTCCAGTTCCTTGCGACAGGAGTTGGAAAGCGTAACGCCTTCATCGAAAAGCTTGAGTGCATCGTCGAGCGAGACGTCGCCCTTTTCCAGATCGTTCACGATGACTTCCAGGCGCTGAAGGCAATCTTCAAACTTTGGCAATCGGTCGCTCCGGCTCCTATTTTAAGGCGTCTCTGGTAAAACGAGGCGGAAAAATCGAGAGTTCATGTCAGTAATCCGGGAGGGCTGGCCGCGCGTCTGCAAACTCTGATACCGCGTTCGCATCCTACGCAGGTTCAAGCGTAAAGGGAGGTTCGTTCGATGAAAAGCGTGGTGTGGTTTCTGGCCGGAATTGGTGCGGCAGCAGCCTTGGCCCAGTTTGCCAGCTGGCGTCGTAACCGTCCCTCGGCGGTGCGGAGCCAGACAGGACTGGATTTAAACAGTTGCAGCCGCGAGGAATTGTTGCGACTGCCGGGCATGAACGACGATTTTGCGGATCGCATCCTGGATAGTCGTCCCTACCGCAGTAAGTTCGACCTGCTGAACCAGATGATCATCCCCGAATTGGCCTATACCCGGATACGCTCGCAAATATACGTAGAGCCGGCGGCTGCTCGTAGCTCGGTCCAGATCGCGCTTGCCTAAGCTTTAGCGATGCCGCCGGTAGCGGTTGAACTGATGATCTCCCGCTTTTCGGCAGCTCAGCCACTGCCAGCGGCTCATCGTGTCTTTGGTCAGGCCGGGGCCGCCGAACACGGTTGGTCGCAGTAAGCTCACAACCTTCTCCTCAGCCGGAAGGCGCGGCTGATTGGGGGGAACCGCCTGTCCGACCTCGATAGGGGAAACGGTCAGGAACTTTTCGTCGATCAAGTCAGCCCGGGCCAGCGTCCCGTACAACGTCGGACCACCTTCGCACAGCAGGTGCTCGATTCCTAAGTCCGTGCGGAGCTTAACAATTGCAGCCGGAAGGTCGAGCGTTTCACCCTGCCCGGCGGTGACGATGGCGAGGTGAGGATGGGTCCCTTGTGCGCGGAGACGTTCGCCGCCTGAGGGAGATGTGACAATCGCGGCATCGACGAGGTCTCCGTCGAAGACCTTGAACTGCGACAGGTCGAGATTTTCGCCGCGAGTTACAAAGATGTTTCGCTCCCGCCCTTTACCCAAGTGGGTGCGCAAATCATGCATTGTGGGTTCGACCACCTGAAAGACGATGCCTCGGCTATCCGGACCACGCAGCCTGCGTTCCTCGGAGAGCGTTGCCATGCCCATGATGAGGCCATCAGCGTTGGCCCTCAGCAGGTCCATGAGCCAGCGGTCGTGGCGTGACTGCGAGATGTATTGCCCGGAAGCATATTCGCCGAGCAGGCTGGTGATGCCATCCAGCGACTGAACGAAGTTGGTGTAGATCCACGGTCGGCCCTGGGGTGCGGGAGGGAAGCCGAAGTTGCCATAGGGAGCAAACGCCGAATCCTGGAACGGGCTTGGGTCGGCGTAGTCGAAGAGGACCTCGAAGGGCTGAAGCGGTTCATCGGGCATCGCCTGTCAATTTTATCTACCTGGCTGTGAGTTTTTCGGTTTCGAAACAGCCAATTCATACAAGGGAGGTCTGGGCAGGGCGTACCAGGAGTTCCGAAGGCCGCTATTTATGCGGCTTCTAAGGTTAAATTGCGGTTTTTACCTTACATCTACTCTCCGCAAATTTTTGTCTAAATCAGCATGAGATGGAAAAGGGGGAGCCGGCTCAGGCTGGTAAGCGAAGCCGAGGCCTTACCTCCCATACGCGCCATATTCGACGAGGTCCGCCACAGCCTCGGAGTGCCCGCTGTACCGATTTTGTATCAGGCGTACGCTGCCGTACCGAAATTCCTGGAGTTTCACTGGGAGGCGTTTCGTCCCGCGGTGCGAACGAAGGATTTTTTTCGGATGGGCGAACGGCTGGCCGCCGAAGCCTATACACGGGCGCAAAGCTATTTCGCCATTCCCGATCTCCGCGAACTGCGTGAGCCCGGCGTGTCCAACGAACGAGAGACCGAGATCAGTGCTCTAGTCGGTGCGCTCGAATATTACCAATACCTGGATCCCTTGCTGATACTGATTACTGTTGCCCAGATGCAGGCGTTGGATGGGATCGTCGGCTCAGCGGAACCGCAGATCGAGTCAGGCTCGCCGAAGTTGGTAGCCAGTTCACCTGACCTGGCGGACGTCGAGCGAACCGCTCCTGCGCTGCAACGAATCTGGGAGGAGCGCCGGCGAACGCTGGACCTGGCGTTCGTTCCTGAGGAGCACCGGGCAGCCGCGATGTGGCCCGCACTGTATCAGGAATGCTGGAACGCGCTGAAGGAGCTGGTCGCCTCGCCACTGTATGCCGATTGCCAATACCGGATTGGTGAAAGTGCCTGGGGGTTGGTGCGGGACTTGCCGGTGCAGATCGAAACCGACATTTCGCGGCTGCTTGAGGCGGGGCTGACGGATGAGGAGATTTCGTTTGTGGCGCGGGCCAACGAGTCGCTGATTGGAGCTTTCACCGGCATGCTGCTGGATGTGACCTTCATGCGCATCGCCTGTGAAGGTGGCAGCCGGAAGGCGGCGGTGGGCAGTAAACCGGAGAGCAAGCAGGAAGAGCAAGCGGGGACACGCGCGGCTTAACGATTGCTGATCGGTGCTGCGGCCAGCCGCTGGCGAACGAACTCCGCGAGCTCGGGGGGAACGTACTGCGGCGGGCGAATGCGGATCTGCGGCCGGTCGAGCACCGGTCGGAGCGAAACATTCTCCCATGCAGCGTCGGCGGCATGCTCGTGCAAAACAATGAGGTCAGCGCGGTCGAGAAAGTTCTGCGCCGAGAGCTTGAAATCGGGCGTCGCCGGATCAGCACGGTGATGTACAGGTCAGGGCGAACGAACCTTATTATGCTGTTGGATTCCACAATGGCGTTTTCCGCCTTGGCCAATTCTTCACGCAGTCGCGGCATGGCTTCGGCGAGAAAACCCTGACGCGTTCGCACCCAAAGCGATCGCTTTGCGCCGGCCACCAGGAAACGCGAAGAGTCGCTCTCTCCTGAGCGGTCGCGTTCTTCACTTACCGCCCAACTATGGTCGTCAGTTGCGCAATCACAGAGCTCGCCATCGGCTGAGCAGATGCCGTGTCCGTATTGCGTGACTTTGACAGCGGTCCAGCCGAACTCGGGCAGGGCAGCGATCAGTCCAGCGACCACGCTGGTCTTGCCTACGCTTCGGGAATGTCCGCCAACAACGATGAGGGCCATAAGCTGCTTCAGTAGATGTGCGATGTGGTCGACGAGAAGCCACCGCGCATGGATGGGATAGTAAAGGATTGCGAAGGTAGTGGCCAGTTCAGGGACCGTCGCCACCGTCGGCAATTGCAGGCTCCTGTAGGGTTGGCGATGACGGGCGGTGTGTTAGACTTTGCCGCGTTTCTAGTCAACATCCCGGGAGCGACTGGTGGTTGCCGAACGACCACGTAAGCAAGGGAACACCGCGTCAGAAGCTGGGCTGGCTCGCTTCGGGCTGACGCTGGCGAACTGGAGCGAGCACTGGTTTCCCGATCCGCTGGTGTTCGCACTGGCTGGAATCCTGATCGTCTTCCTCATTGGCCTGTGCCTTCGGCAACCGGCAAGCAAGCTGGCCATCCAGGGAGGAAAGAACTTCTGGACGCTGGTTCCATTCACCATGCAGATGGTGATGATCATTATCGGCGGGTATGTGGTGGCGACCACACCGCTGGTGAACCGGCTGATTGTTGCGCTGGCGAAAGTGCCACGGAGTGCGCGCAGCGCAATTGCGATGATCGCGCTGTTCTCGATGCTGACGTCGCTGATCTCGTGGGGGCTGAGCCTGATTTTCAGCGGGCTGCTCACGCGCGAGATGGCGCGCCGGGTGAAAGGTATGGATTACCGCGCGGCGGGGGCTGCGGCGTACCTGGGACTGGGCGCGGTGTGGGCGCTTGGGCTGTCGTCTTCGGCGGCCATGATGATGGCCACCAAGGCCGCTATCCCTCCGCCGCTGTTTGCCATCTCGGGCGTGCTGCCGTTGCGACAGACGCTGTTCCTGTGGCAGAACATCGCGATGGCGGTTGTGCTGATCGCGCTCTCGACGGCGATTGCTTATTTCTCGGCGCCTTCGCCGGAGAACGCTCGCACGGCAGAGGATTTCGGTATCGACAGCGCTCCGCTGCATCGCGAACTGGAGCCGCGCACGAAGCCGGGAGAATGGCTCGAGTACAGTCCGATCCTGACGCTCTTCGTCGTGGGCCTCATCACGTGGTACCTGTTCGATTTTTTCAGAACGTCGCCGCAAGGCGCGCTGGCTGCGCTGGACCTCAACACCTATAACCTGATGTTCATCACCGCGGGACTGCTTCTGCACTGGCGGCCGCGCAGTTTCATTCGCGCGGTTGCGGACGCGGTGCCGGCAACCGGCGGCGTGCTGATCCAGTTTCCGTTTTACGCCGTCATCTTCGGAATGATTGTGGGCACCGGCATTTCAACCTGGCTGGCCGACATGTTTGCCCGCATCACTACGACCGGAACCTATCCTCTGCTGGTGGCGCTCTACTCGGCCGTGCTGGGCACATTCGTTCCGTCCGGCGGGAGCAAGTGGGTGATCGAAGCTCCGTATGTTTTGCAGGCGGCAAGTTTGCACCAGGTACATCTGGGGTGGGTGGTGCAGATCTACAACGCGGCGGAAGCGCTGCCGAACCTGGTCAATCCATTCTGGATGCTTCCTCTGCTGGGATTGCTGAAGCTGAAAGCGCGCGACCTGGTGGGCTACACCGTGTTGCAGATGCTGTTGCACATCCCGGTGGTGTTCTTTCTGTGCTGGTGGTTTGCGCGGACGCTGGCCTATGTGCCGCCGATGAGGTGAACGGTGCTTTCGCTGTTGACTCGTCGGCAAAGATGCCCTAGTGGCGATTGCGAAATCGCAGAGTCAACGCATAGCTTCGCGGCAATCCAAGCGCGGTATCGGAAAGTGCTCCTGCAAAGTCGATGACGTGCAGGCGGTCGAAAACGTTGAAGACGCTGCCTTCGAGCGTAAGTTCACGGTTTTCGCTCTGAATCAACTCGGCGCCGCATTGCACATCCAGCGAATAGAACGGGCGCACCCGTTGGCGATCGAGATTTACGGCGGCGAGGATGCGCGGGTCCGTCCCCTGTACCTGTGCATCCTGAAAGGGAAGTCCGCTGGCATAGGATTGCAGGGCTGAAAACCAAAGCCGAGGATGCGTTTGATAGCGCAGGTTGAGATTCGCCGTGTTGCGCTGGTCCTGGGTGATGGGAATCCAGTAATGCGAATTCAACAAGGTATCGGCATCTTGCAACAGCAGGCCGCCGGTGACGGGTAACAGGGCACGTCCCACAAGGTAGGAGTAGGCTCCCTCGGCGCTGAAACGCTTCCAGGTGGGCAGGCGCAACTTAGCTTCGACGCCGTAAATCTGCGACCGGCTGAACGCAATCGGGAAGCTGATGCCGGTGTTGAGGAAGATGTCGTCATCAGCGAAATTATCGCCGCGACGATCGAACCAGGAGACATCGAGCAAGCTTCGCGCCCACAACTCTTTGCTGATGCCTGCTTCAAAGAAATTCGCCCACGAGGGCAGCACGGGCAGGCCGGCAGTGTCGGAGGTGAGGTGTTGCGCTGAGAATGAGCTGGAAAGAAGCAGGTTCTCCGACGCCGGGGTTTGAAATACGCGGTCGTACGAAGCGTGAACGCTCAGCCCCGCCTTTTCGGAATACCACACCGCGGCCAGTCGTGGACTCACCGCGTGATCGTGTACCAGCAGGTTGTAAGCGTCGAAACGAATGCCGGCCTGGACGGTGAGATTGCGAAAGGTGATGCGGTCCTGCACGTAAACCGCGGGCTCGGCATCGTGAGCTTGTCCGGTGAAAGCGTAGCTCAGCGGCAGGCTGGGATCGAATTGCGAAGGGTCAGTGATCAGGTAGTTGAAATTTTCGTGCAGGCTTTGCAAGAGCAGGTCGGCACCGGCGGTCCACTCCTGGCGTCCCTTGATCCAACTCAGGCTCACGCCGCCGTAGCCTTCGAGGAAGCCGCGTTGCTGCCGCGGAATGATGGGCGTGGATGCGAGGTTTGCGTCGAGGCTGGTTTCGAGGTCGCGCATGGAGAAGCGCGCGTTCAGCAGCGCCTTCGGCCCGAGCACTCTCTGGTACGAGATAGCGCCGCTAAACTCCGCCGTGGAACGATACTGCTCCTGTCCCGCCGTTTGCTGATCGGGCAGGTTGGGAATCTGGAATTCGAGCGACGACTGGTTGAAGCTGAAGCGCAGCCGGTCTCGGGACGTCGGGTCCAGGTCCAGCCACAGCAGGCCATCCTCGAGCTGTCCCACATTGTGGTAGTTCTCCAGTGCAGGAGGATCGAGAAACCGATCTGTCTGGCCGAAGGAGAACGAGCCTCCGGCGGAATAGTTTCTGGCGCCATAGCTGAGCGCCAGTGCTCCACCAATGTTGTTGAAGCTGCCTCCGGTGAGCGCTGCCTGGGTCTGTAATCCTGCGGGCGAGGGCTCGGAGACAACGTTGATAACGCCTCCCAGCTTGCGGCCGTACTCGGCAGGATAGCCTGCCGTCCACACGGTCAGCGACTCAGTTTGCGAAAGGCCCGGGGCGGGAGCGAAGGCGGCGGAGCGGTTATCGGTGACGGGTATGCCGTCGACGATCCATTGCGTCTGGTACTCGCTGCCGCGGGGATGGAGAACGCCGTTGCCTTCCATGAGCCAGCCGGGCTGCAAAGCGACCATCTCCGGTCCCGCGCGCCCCACCTGCGGAGTTTGATAGGACTGAATTTGCTGTTGCGAAATATACGCACGGGTCTCGGGGTCAGTGGGTACGGCCGTCGGAGCTCCGGTGACGTCAACGTACTGCTGCAAACTCGCCAGGGGTAGCGCCAAGTTCACAAGCTGAGGGACGGCGGAATGCACGTCGATTCTCGTCTGGGTTGCGCGGTATCCCACCTGCGAGGCAGACAGCAGATAGGATCCGAAGGGCAGGGAACGGAGTTCCGCCGTGCCATCGGAGCCGGTACTGATAGTTCGTTCGAGGTCGCCGCCCATGGAGCGTAAGGTGAGTTCGGCAGAAAGCGGATTACCCGACGCGTCCTGGACGAGAACGCGAACGCCGCCGGTAGCGGTTTGCGCAGCCATTGGGAGCGCCAGCGTGCAGAACAGGGTTAGGAGACACGGGATCGCCGAGACCAGTGCAGCTACCCTGAACCTGCATGGCGAGGCGACAGGTAGAGTGTTGCCCGCAGTAACACGGTTCGAAAGCACTAGCCCACCGGGAGGAAGTCTGGACAATTCGCGAGTCACTAAATCAGAGCACAAATCCGGGCATAAGGTTGCTGCGGGCGAGGGCGCTAGTCGGGCACAAATTGCGCAACCCCGTCGCGGAACGACCAGTCGATCTCGTGGTTTTCAGCAATCGTGATCAGTACATTGGCCGGGTCGATACCGGGACTGCGCTTCAGGTTTTCGACGACTTTGCGGTAGAACGCCTTCTTGGATTCGGGATTCTGGCCGGATCGCATGATGAGGAACATCATGACGCGATCTTCCGTGCGCTTCTGGTGCTCCAAGGCGTAGGGCTCGTGCTCATGGATGATTTGATAGCGGTCATCCGGTGGAAATCCTTGAAACGTAGCCAGCACGGCGGAGTTCACCGCATCGGCGATGGCTTTGACGTACTCCGGCGACTTGCCCTTGGGAATCGAAATGTTGACCAGCGGCATGAGTTTTCTCTCCTACAATTCGAGTGACTTCTAGAGTTCGCGTTTGCGCGGCGGTTCGCGTGACCTGCCCTCATCATGCTCCTGTCCCGCTCGCTTGGGAGCTTCAGGGAACGACGTGCCGGTTTTTATTGACAATGCCGGCGACAATCAGCAGGAAGGCGCAGCAGCGGACGAGGTAAATCAAAGGCCAGCCTTCGTTGGGATGGGGGAGCGCGATGAACACCGTCCGATTCACGCCTTCGATGAGGAAGGCCAGCGCAAACATCAGGAAAAGCGTGTCGTGAGTTTCTCTCCAGAACTTCAGAAAGAAAACGCCGGCCGCCAGGGAAGCAGTCGCGATCACTCCCAACAGAAATCCTTCAATCATTTATCTCCCTCCCAGATGAGGCCATAGAGCAGAATGAGCATGGCGAGCGCGGCCGTGCCCAGCCTCCAGCGGTAAAGATCAACAGCGGGAAAAACCACCAGATCGAAAAACACAATGAGATTGGAGAGTGCGAGGAAGAAGAAACAGATCGCGCTCCACAGCAGAAGCCGCTTGCCAACGTCGCGGTAGGCGCGAGTTAAGAGAGCGCCGCACAGCAGCGTCACCAGCACCCCGAATAGATAGACGGCAGGTCCCATTTCAGTCTCGGCCTCTCTTCAAACGGAATGCTCGGGCAAACTCGCGCAGAGAGGCTGCGGGTTTGGAATGAATCAAGTTGGCGATACGAACGATCTCGCGCCGGTAGGTCCTTTCCACCTCTTGAATCAGGCTGTCCCGGTCGGTGGAACGGTACAGAAAGCGACCGTTGTCGGTCAAGGTGACGAAACCACGGCGCTCCAGGTCGGCGATCACCGGGCGCGCGACGTCCAACTCAACATACAGGGCGCCGGCCATCTCTTCGAACGACCACTCCTGCGGCTTGCCGTTCCACAGAAGCAGCAGGGCCTCCAGGTGAGGAACAGTATCGATCTCCTTAAGGATGAACTGATCGACGTCTTGTCTGGTCGGCTTGTCGTTCATTGGCGTTGATGTCTTTGCGGGTGCGGGTCAAAGACAATTAAGATGTTTCGGAAGTAACGTCAGGCGCTCGCCGGGTGAGCGCTGAACATGCGAGAATCAGCCATCCTAACGACACAAACATGGCTTCGCAACCCGTCCCCCAGTTTTCGAAACGGTTTAGGGCGAATTCAACATTCAGTTGCCGGGAACGGAAGTTTTTAGCGTAAGACTCGGGTTGCAAGCCAACCAGAACTGCTGCTTCTGCATCCGAACTGCATCTCGCGCCGTAGGCTGGAGGCCGCCCGAAAGTCACACCGTCGCCGTCCGTCAATAAACCGGCAGCCGGAATCCTGCGAGATCCGGTACCGGGAATCAAGTGGTGGCGACAATCCGGGTAGCTTGGTTCAGGTCGGCTGGAGGTTGGCAGAGGCCGTGAAGCTGCACGCACATAAGTGCCTCCTGTTAGCTTCGGTCGAGCTGTCCGCCGTCCTCCGTTCGAGCCATACGATGACCTGCAGTAAGTTCCGTCCCTGGAGACGTGACCCGTGAAACGAAATAGCTCAAATGCCGATGTCGCTGGTTCGGCGACTGCCACCGTTTTGAAAGGTTCCTCGAATGCTGGTAATGGGAATGCCGCTGGCATTTCCGATCCCACCACGGCGGACTTGAGTGCCATCCTGGTCAGCCTGCAACAGATGCAGCAGGGCGATTTTTCGGTTCGCCTTCCGGGATCATGGACGGGGTTGCCGGGCAAAATCGCCGATACCTTCAACGACATCGTCGCCGCCAATGAGCAGATGGCGCGGGAGCTGAAGCGGGTTGGCCAGGCCGTCGGCAAAGAAGGGCGGACCCGTGAGCGAACCCGCTTCCGCGCCCGTAACGGCGCCTGGGGCGAGATGGAAGTCTCGGTCAACACGCTGGTGGAAGATCTGCTGCGTCCCACGACCGAGGTGACACGCGCCATCGCCGCCGTCGCGCAAGGCAATCTGAATCAGACCGTGCGGCTGGACGTGGATGGCCGTCCGCTGGAAGGCGAGTTCTTGCGCTCGGCCAACATCGTGAACACCATGATTCAGCAGCTGAGCGTGTTCACGTCGGAAGTGACGCGCGTGGCGCGCGAAGTCGGTACCGACGGCAAACTCGGCGGCCAGGCGGTCGTGCCCGGCGTGGCCGGAACGTGGAAGGACCTGACGGATTCGGTCAATTCAATGGCCAGCAACCTCACCAGCCAGGTGCGCAACATCGCCGAGGTCGCGACGGCGGTGGCCAGCGGCGATCTCTCCCGCAAGATCACGGTGGATGTGCGCGGCGAAATTTTGCAGCTGAAAGAAGCCATCAACACGATGGTCGACCAGTTGCGCTCCTTCGCTTCGGAAGTGACGCGCGTGGCCCGCGAAGTCGGCACCGACGGCAAACTCGGCGGCCAGGCGGTGGTGCCCGGCGTGGCCGGAACCTGGAAGGATCTTACGGATTCGGTGAACGCCATGGCCGGCAACCTGACGGCGCAGGTCCGCAATATCGCCGAAGTCACCACCGCCGTGGCCCGCGGCGATCTTTCGCGCAAGATCACGGTCGATGTGAAGGGCGAAATTCTCGAACTGAAAGAAACCATCAACACGATGGTGGATCAGCTGAACGCGTTCGCCGGCGAAGTAACGCGCGTGGCTCGCGAAGTGGGAACCGAAGGCAAGCTGGGCGGCCAGGCGCAAGGTGCCGGGCGTGGCCGGAACCTGGAAGGATCTTACCGACAACGTCAATTTCATGGCCAGCAACCTGACCGGCCAGGTTCGCAACATCGCCGAGGTGGCAACCGCCATCGCCAGCGGCGATCTCTCGCGCAAGATCACGGTCGATGTGCGCGGCGAGATTCTGCAGTTGAAAGAAACGCTGAACACGATGGTCGACCAGCTCAACCGCTTCGCCGGCGAAGTGACGCGCGTCGCGCGCGAAGTGGGAACGGAAGGCAGGCTCGGCGGACAGGCCAACGTGCCGGGCGTGGCCGGCACGTGGAAGGATCTTACCGACTCCGTGAACTCGATGGCCGGAAACCTTACCGGCCAGGTCCGCAACATTGCCGAGGTCACCACGGCCGTGGCGCGCGGCGACTTGTCGCGCAAGATCACGGTGGACGTGAAGGGCGAAATTCTCGAGTTGAAGAACACCATCAACACGATGGTGGACCAGCTCAACGCCTTCGCCGGCGAAGTCACGCGCGTGGCGCGCGAAGTGGGAACGGAAGGCAAGCTCGGCGGACAGGCGCAGGTGCCGGGCGTGGCGGGTACGTGGAAGGATCTCACCGACAACGTGAACTTCATGGCCGGCAACCTGACGGCCCAGGTGCGCAACATCGCCGAGGTGGCGACGGCCGTGGCTCGCGGCGACTTGTCCCGCAAGATCACGGTGGATGTGAAGGGCGAAATTCTGGAGTTGAAGGACACCATCAACACGATGGTGGACCAGTTGCGCGCCTTCGCTTCGGAAGTTACGCGCGTGGCGCGCGAGGTGGGAACCGACGGCAAGCTGGGTGGCCAGGCGCAGGTGCCCGGCGTGGCCGGTACGTGGAAGGATCTCACCGACTCGGTGAACTCGATGGCCAGCAACCTGACCGGCCAGGTGCGCAACATCGCTGAAGTGTCGACCGCGATCGCCAGCGGCGACTTGTCCAAGAAGATCACGGTGAACGTCAGCGGCGAAATTCTGCTGCTGAAAGACACCATCAACACCATGGTGGACCAGCTCAACGCGTTCGCCGGCGAAGTTACGCGCGTGGCCCGCGAAGTGGGTACCGAAGGCCGGCTGGGCGGTCAGGCCAACGTGCCGGGCGTGGCCGGAACGTGGAAGGATCTTACCGACTCGGTGAACTCCATGGCCGGAAACCTTACCGGCCAGGTGCGAAACATCGCCGAAGTGACGACGGCCGTGGCTCGCGGCGACTTGTCGCGCAAGATCACGGTGGACGTGAAGGGCGAGATTCTCGAGCTGAAGAACACCATCAACACGATGGTGGATCAGCTGAACGCGTTCGCCGGCGAAGTGACGCGCGTCGCTCGCGAGGTCGGCACCGACGGCAAGCTGGGCGGTCAGGCCGAGGTGCCCGGCGTCGCCGGAACCTGGAAGGATCTCACCGACAACGTGAACTTCATGGCCAGCAACCTGACCGGCCAGGTGCGAAACATCGCCGAAGTCGCGACCGCCATCGCCAACGGAGATCTTTCCAAGAAGATCACGGTGGACGTGCGCGGCGAGATTCTGCAGCTGAAAGAAACGCTCAACACCATGGTGGAGCAGTTGCGTTCGTTCGCCGCCGAAGTGACGCGCGTGGCCCGCGAAGTGGGTACCGAAGGCCGGCTGGGCGGTCAGGCGAACGTGCCCGGCGTCGCGGGAACGTGGAAGGATCTCACCGACTCGGTGAACGCCATGGCCGGCAACCTTACGGCGCAGGTTCGCAACATCGCCGAGGTGACCACCGCTGTGGCTCGCGGCGACTTGTCGCGCAAGATCACGGTGGACGTGAAGGGCGAAATTCTCGAGCTGAAGAACACCATCAACACGATGGTGGATCAGCTCAACGCTTTCGCCGCTGAAGTGACGCGCGTGGCGCGCGAAGTTGGTACCGACGGCAAGCTGGGCGGCCAGGCGCAGGTGCCCGGAGTCGCCGGTACGTGGAAAGATCTCACCGACAACGTGAACGTGATGGCGGCGAACCTCACCGAGCAGGTGCGCGGCATCGTGAAGGTGGTGACCGCCGTCGCGAACGGCGAGCTGACGCAGAAGCTGACGGTGAATGCCAAGGGCGAAGTCGCCGCGCTGGCGGAAACCATCAACAACATGACGGACACGCTCGCCACCTTTGCCGATCAGGTGACGACGGTCGCGCGCGAAGTCGGCGTGGAAGGCCGGCTCGGCGGCCAGGCCAACGTGCCCGGCGCTGCCGGAACCTGGAAAGATCTGACCGGCAACGTAAACCTGCTGGCCGACAACCTGACCAACCAGGTGCGCGCGATCGCCGAGGTCGCGACCGCTGTAACCAAGGGCGACCTGACGCGTTCGATTCAGGTGGAGGCCAGCGGCGAAGTGGCGGAGCTGAAAGACAACATCAACACGATGATCGACAACCTGCGCCTGACCACGGAGCGCAACACCGAGCAGGACTGGCTGAAGACCAACCTGGCGCGCTTCACCGGCATGTTGCAAGGGCAGCGCGATCTGACCACCGTGGGGCGCATGTTGCTCTCGGAACTGGCTCCGCTGGTGAACGCGCAGCAGGGCGTGATTTACCAGACGGAGGCGGAAGAGTCGGGCACCATGGTTTTGCTCTCTGCGTTTGCCAATACGCCGGAAGGGCATCTGAGCGCGTCGAACATTGGCGAAGGGCTCATCGGTCAGTGCGCGGCGGAAAAGCGACGCATGCTGATCACCGATCTGCCGCCGGATCGAACGGTCCCGATTCGCTCGGGGCTGTTCGAAGCGGTGCCGCGCAACGTGATCGTGCTGCCGGTGCTGTTCGAAGACCAGGTGAAAGCGGTCATCGAGCTGGCGACTCTCAGCGCCTTCACGGCTTCGCATCTTGCGTTTCTTGAGCAGCTGACCGCCAGCATCGGCATCGTGCTGAACAGTATTGAAGCCACCATGCAGACGGAAGGGCTGCTGAAGCAGTCGCAGCAGCTGGCGACCGAGCTGCAGTCGCAGCAGAAAGAATTGCAGCAGACCAACGAGCAACTGGCGCAGAAGGCGCAGCAGCTGGCGGAGCAGAACGTCGAAGTCGAACGCAAGAACCAGGAAATCGAACAGGCGCGCCGCGCGCTGGAAGAGAAGGCAAAGGAACTGGCGCTTACCTCGAAGTACAAATCCGAATTCCTGGCCAACATGTCGCACGAGCTGCGTACGCCGCTGAACAGCATTCTGGTGCTGGGCCAGCAGCTGGCGGACAATCCGGACGGCAATCTCAGCGGCAAACAGGTCGAGTTCGCGCGCACCATTCACGGCGCGGGCACCGACCTGCTGAACCTGATCAGCGACATTCTCGATCTGTCGAAGATCGAGTCGGGCACGGTATCGGTTGAGGCCGAGGAAGTATTCTTCTCCAGCCTGCTGGAAATGATTGGCCGTCCGTTCCGCCACGAGGCGGAAAACAAGAAGCTGTCGTTCGAAATTCACACCGATCCGCATTTGAGCCGCAGCCTGGTCACCGATTCCAAGCGTCTGCAGCAGGTGCTCAAGAATCTGCTGTCGAACGCGTTCAAGTTCACCGACCAGGGAGGCGTCCGGCTCTCGGTCTTCACTGCGGAGAGCGGTTGGAGCGATCACCATCCTGTGCTCAGTAACGCGGGCTCGGTGGTCGCGTTTGAAGTCGCCGACAGTGGCATTGGAATTCCGCAGGAGAAACAGAAGATCATCTTCGAGGCGTTCCAGCAGGCAGATGCCGGCACCAGCCGCAAGTACGGTGGAACCGGCCTGGGGCTCGCCATCAGCCGCG
The DNA here is from genome assembly GCA_963771535.1 of uncultured Acidobacteriaceae bacterium. Classification (GTDB taxonomy): domain Bacteria; phylum Acidobacteriota; class Terriglobia; order Terriglobales; family Acidobacteriaceae; genus CAVVDY01. The sequence continues at coordinate 477,601 of CAVYTK010000004.1, forward strand.
AGCTTGCCAGTCTGTTAGGCGGTGAAATTCAACTGCGCAGCACGCCCGGCAAGGGCAGCACGTTCACCTTGTACCTGCCGCAGACCTACGTCGGTTCGGCGGGTGCGGCGCTGGTGGCAGAGAGCGCGGCGGCGTCTTCTACTCCAGCGCTCAAGCTGGCAGGGGCGACGGTGGTGGAGCGTCCGACCGAGCAACTGGAGGACGATCGCGACAAGCTGCAACCCGGGGACGCGGTGCTGCTGATCGTGGAAGATGATCCGCATTACGGACGCGTGCTTCGCGACTTGGCGCGCGACAAGGGCTTCAAGGTGCTGGTGTCTATGCGGGGAGCCGAGGCGCTGGCGCTGGCGCGCGAGTATCATCCCACCGCCGTATCGCTGGATGTGTTCCTTCCCGACATGCTGGGCTGGACGGTGTTGAACCACCTGAAACAGGATCCCGGCACCCGGCACATCCCGGTGCAGATGCTCACCATGGACGAAGACCGCCATCATGGGCTGTCGCGCGGCGCGTTCTCGTTTGTCACCAAGCCGACCACGACCGAAGGGCTCGACGCGGTGTTGGCGAGAATCAAGGAGTACTCAGCTCCCCGCCGTAAGCGGTTGCTGATTGTCGAAGACAACCCGGCGGAGCAGCTGAGTATCAGGGAACTGCTGGGCTACGACGACATTGACGTAACCGTCCTCTCCACCGGCGTGGAAGCACTGGAGCGGATCAAGGCAGAGGAATTCGATTGTGCGGTACTCGATCTGCGGCTGCCCGACATGACCGGCTTCGAAGTGCTGGAGCAACTCAGGGACGATCCGTCGTTGAACGATTTGCCGGTTGTGGTGTTTACTGGCAAGTCGTTGTCGCCGGAGGAAGATGCGCAGCTGCACACGCTGGCCCGGTCGGTGGTGGTGAAAGATGTGGAGTCGCCCGAGCGGTTACTGGACGAGACAGCGTTGTTTCTGCATCGGGTGGTTACGGATCTTCCGGTGGCGAAGCAGAAAATGCTCGACCGGCTGCACCGTTCCGACGAGGCGTTGGTCGGCAAGCGTGTTCTCGTGGTGGACGACGACGTGCGAAACATCTTCGCGTTGAGCAGCGTTCTGGAGCGCCGCGGCATGAATGTGCTGACGGCGAGCACGGGGCGTGAAGCGATCGCGATGCTTGAGTCCACGCCCGACGTTGCGATCGTCCTGATGGACATCATGATGCCGGAGATGGATGGCTACGAAACCATGCAGGTCATCCGGCAGAACCAGGCGTTTCGCCGGTTGCCGATTATCGCTCTGACCGCGAAGGCCATGAAGGGTGATCGCGAGAAATGCCTGGAAGCGGGCGCATCGGAGTACCTGGCCAAACCGGTGAATACGGACCAGCTTTTGTCGGCCTTGCGCATGTGGCTCCATCGATAAACGAGGGTGTGATGGCAGCAGCTGGCTGGAAGGCTACAAACATGAGTGATAGCTTTGCAACGGCGATTGAGGACAGTGAGAAGGTCAACATCCTCATGGTCGACGATCAGCCGGCGAAGCTGCTCAGCTACGAGGTCATACTTGAGGAGCTCGGGGAGAACCTGATCAAGGCTACTTCGGCCAACGAAGCGCTTGAGCATCTTCTGAAAAAGGACATTGCGGTCGTGCTGACCGACGTCAGCATGCCCGACATCAATGGCTTTGATTTGGCGGAGATGATTCGCCAGCATCCGCGCTTTCAGAAGACCGCCATCATCTTTATCTCCGGTGTCCACCTCACCGATCTGGATCGGGTGAAAGGCTATCGCCAGGGAGCGGTGGACTACATCACCGTGCCGGTGGTTCCTGAACTGCTGCGCGCGAAAGTCAGCATCTTCGCTGAGCTACACCGTAAACGACGCCAGCTGGAGCAGCTGAACCTGCAACTGGAGCATCGAGTCTCCGAACGCACCCATGAGCTGAAACAGCGGGCTGACCTTCTCGATCTTGCCACCGAAGCCATCATGGTCCGCGACCTGGACGGGGTGATCCAGTTCTGGAACTCAGGAGCTGAGGATCTTTATGGCTGGGGCCGGGACGAAGTACTCGGCAAAAACGTCAACGATGTTATCGGGCTGATTCCGCAAAACGCCAATGGCAACGTGCAGACGGCACTACTCACTGCGGGAAGGTGGGAAGGAAACCTGATTCATTCCTCCCGCGATGGCCGGGAGATTATCGTTGCCAGCCGCCAGGCTTTGAAGACCAATGGCGATGGAGGTCCCGGCGCCGTCCTGGAAATCAATCGCGACATCACGGCCACCCTGCAAACCGAAGAGGCGCTGCGCAAAGCTGAGAGGCTGGCGGCGATGGGACGAGTGGCGGGGATCATCGCGCACGAGATCAATAATCCACTTGAAGCCATCATCAACGCGTTTTACCTGCTACGCGATCACCCATCGCTTGACGAACAGGCGCGACGCTTTGCTCAGCTGGGCGAAGAAGAGCTGCTGCGGGTGGCGCACATCGTGCGCCAGACACTCGGTTTCTATCGCGAGTCACAGCACCCTACCGCGGTTTCTCTACCCGAGATCCTCGACAATGTGCTGGAATTGCAGGCGCGCCATCTGCAACTGAATTCGGTGTTGGTGGAGAAGCTTTACCAGACGGATGCCACGGTGTTCGGCTTCCCCGTGGAACTGAAACAGGTCTTCCTCAACTTAATCGCCAATGCGGTGCAGGCAATGCCGAATGGAGGCCGCATTCGGCTGCGAGTGCGGGCAGAAATCGATCCCCGCACGCAAACGCGGGGCGTTGCCGTAGTGGTTGGCGATACCGGAGCCGGCATCGATCCGCAACACGCCAAGCAGTTGTTCGAGCCATTTTTTAGCACCAAGTCGGTCAAAGGCACCGGCCTCGGATTGTGGATCAGCAAAGGTATTGTGCAGAAGTACGATGGCCACATTCACTTTCGTAGCGTGCGTACCGCGCGCGGCTGCGCGACGTGCTTCCGCGTGTTCTTGCCGGGACATATCGTTCCCAATGTATTGAAAGCTTCGGCGGGTATTGCCGAAGGGCCGATCGGGTGAACGGAGACATCCATTGTTGAATGAGAAATGCGTGATCCTGTGCGTTGACGACGAACCGATCCCGCTGATTTTGCGTAAGTCCGTGCTGGAGAAAGCCGGCTATTCCGTGGTGACGGCAAGCTGCGGGACTGAGGCTTTGACACTGCTGGAGGTGAACTGTGTGGATCTCGTGCTTACCGACATGCTGATGCCGGGCATGAGCGGCGCGCAGCTGGCCCGCGAAGTGAAATCACGGCAACCGGAATTGCCCGTCATCTTGTATTCCGGAGTAAATGAAATCCCCGAAGACGCTTCCAACGCCGACCTGTTTCTCAGCAAGGTATCGGGGCCGGCGAACATGTGCGCCAAGGTTTCGGAAATGCTCGATCTATGGCGCGAGCGGCAACGTCGCGTTCCGCAATAGGATTTGACGCATCAAGATCGGAAGCCATGAGCCTTCAGCTGTGGCTGTCAACCCGCGATGGCCGCTGGCACTCGCGACTGCCCTCTCCCTCCCACAAAAGTGGTAGCAATAATTTTCGAGCCGATCGTGAATTGTTCTTTCACTGTCTCGCAAGTTCGCAAGTGTTTACATTCCTGTAACTTAGCTTTAATAATTGTGCTCTGCTGCCGGTAACAATCCCTTAACCATTGTGTCCCTAGTCACAAGGCTCAGTGAGCCGTGCCCACACGTTCGCACTAATGTTTCCAATACATTTGCGCCCTAAGGCGAAGTCTGCGAAGCATTTGCGTTGTGAAAAACGCTGCATGCTAAGCTCTCAGCCCAAATCTTCCACTCGGGAGGCGAAATGCGTAATCTACTCCGATCAAAGGGTTTGTCGTCCCTCCTCATGATTCTATGTCTCTGGAATCCGGCGTTTTTGAGCGCTGCCAATCCAGAGAGTCCAGCTGCACCGGACGGGGCCGCAGCCGCTGCGCCAGATCCTGCACCAAATGGCGCAAACCTGTCATCGCCAAATGCCGTTCTGCTGAACCTGCTGGTCAGCAAAGGCATTCTCACCAGCGGAGAAGCTGCAAGTCTGAATGCTGCTTCCGGACCCGCCGCAACTCAACAATTGCTGCTACTCCTCAAGCAGAAAGGCGTCATCAGCGATACGGACATGGCCGCGATGCAGACCTCGTTCGCGTCAGGGTCCAGCGATCACACGATCGCGGACACCCAATCGGGAGCCAGCCTGCTGGTAGCACAGGCCGGAACGGTTGGCAGCCAGACCGTACCGGAAAAGCCGAAGGAAGCTTCTCCGGGTCCGACGGTGATACCCGCCATTGCTCCACTTCGCGTATTGGCCGTCGATCCGCCGCGCAAAGGCAGTGTTGAGGGAATATCTCTCGGCGCAGTGAGGATGCGCCCCTATGGATTCATCAAGTCGACGGTGGCTTACGACAGCAGCGACCCGCGCGGTGATGACTTCATCGTGCCGGGATTCCTTAACTCCGACACCGGACCGAACAAGAATCCGGAATTTCACATCAAGGCACGTGCCACCCGCATGGGCAGCCGGTTTGAATGGCCTGACATGGACGGGAAAATGACCATCACCGGCCAGATCGAAGCGGATTTCGAAGGCAACTTCAGCCGCGCCGATAACCGGAACGTCTCAAGCATTCGCAGCAATGCGTTGCAGCTGAGACTGGCCTATGGACGCATCGATTATGCGGTCAACGATAAGACGGATGTGTTCTTCGAAGCCGGTCAGGACTGGACCATCTTCGGATCCAGCGCCATGATGAACCTGTTTGAGACTACGTTCTTCGGCGCTTACTGGGGCAACATCTACGAGCGCGCACCGCAGTTCAGGTTCGGTTTCGTGCAGAACATGGGCGGCTCGCGTCATTTCAAATTCACCCCGGAATTCGCGATCATGATGCCCAGCGAGGGCATTACTCCTGCCGACAGCGTGACCTGCACCGTCACCAAACTCGACACCCCGACTACCTGTACGTTCGTGAATGGTCTGGGCAATCAGCTTGGATATGGCGAACGGCAGGGCGCAGACTACGCAGCTCCTGAACTGGAAGCCAGGACGGTGCTGCAGTTCCAACTGGATAAAGCTCCTGGTGTGGTACCTGCCCAGATTTTATGGAGTGGGTTCTACACTCACCGCCAAGCCACAGTGCTGGGGTCGGCGGTGCCGGCGGCTTACAAGTCCTCTTTCCCGACCGGCGTGGATGTGAGTTCGCCGGGTTATGGAAACCAGGTTGCCGTGTCATTACCCACCCGGTGGCTAACCGTAGTAGCCAGCGGGTATATGGGAGCTGATCTGCGGTTCTTCTTCGGTGATCAGCTCAACTCCATCTACAACTACAGCGGAGGTCTGACCGGAACCGCGACCGCGGCGTCAGTCGATGGCGCTTCCACGGTGGTGTTCGGTACCAACGGAAACGGCGCCGCTGTAGTGGCTCCGCAAAGGTCAGTCCGCGGTTACGGTGGATTTGTGCAGGTCGGCATGCCGCTGTCCCGTTGGTTCAACGCCGATCCGAAAGGGCGCAACGCTGGATGGCAAGCGTACCTCGAGTATGGCGTTGACGGTTCCAATGCCGCCGACTTCCGGAAGGCCAAGAACGTAGGGACCCTTGGCGCCGGGCCAGTCAAAAGCAATCTCAGGGCCGGAACTCTGTTCTACAAGATGAACAATTACGTGCAGTTCGGCTTCGAAGAGAGCCAATATCAGAGCTATGCGGTCGAGAACAACAAAGGCGTGTGTACCACTTTGATATCCGGAAAACCGACTTGCACCTGGACCGACTGGCGTACGGAGTTTGGTCCGATCTTTACCTTCTAGTCTCAGGTTGCAGGGCTTTAGGTATCGCAAAGTAGTGTCCCGAGGAGAAGCATAGGTTGGTGCGGAGACACCTGAACCGGGTGTCTCCCGCCAGCCATTCCTTGACCCGGGAGGCGGCGTACCGGCCAAAGCTTCAACAGGCGGCCTACTTGCCATAGGCCTGACAATTTGGCGCCACGTCTTGCACCGTTTTGATCGAGAAGTAGCGCTGCTCAATTGCACTGGAGGCCCCACCCGGCAAGGTGGTGTCGATGGTCCGGATCTCCGGCTTGCCGGTCAGCCGGACTTCATGGCCGACCAGCGCTTTCAAGGCCTTGTTGTTGGACAGCCGTTGGTATTCATTGTTTGTATTAACCAGGATGAAGTAACCGTCCTGCCGCTGCAAGCAGCCCTGAATTTCGGCCGTGTCATGGGTGTTGCTGTTGCTCTTATCGGCAGATGCGCTGGCTGCGGATGCTCGAGCGGACAATGCTGTGCTGAAGAGTAGCAGCAAAAGGCAAGTCGAAAGTATCGGAGTCATGATTGGCCTCGTAAAGACAAAGCGGAGTAGTTGGTACTCCCTAGGCTATACCGTGTAGTCAAGGTAACGGCAGAGTAGCTGGGCTGGGCGACGGGGGGCAGGCGGAAGACGCGAAACGGCGTCGCAGCAATTCGCGGCACGGCGTATACATATAGGCATTCATGCCGGGTGGGGTACAAACCCACATGGCGTATTGGGAGTGGCGCCAGTCCAGTTCTCGGCGCAGGCTATTGGCCCCTAGGAGGCTTCTGTGAACACTTTCCCGATCATGTTAGGAACGCTCTGCGTGTTCGCGCTGGCTTATCGCTATTACAGCGCCTTTATCGCCGCTAAAATCCTGGTGCTGGATGACCGTCGCGTCACACCTGCTCACACCTACGAAGATGGACATAATTACGTGCCGTCGCCCAAGTGGGTGCTGTTCGGACATCACTTCGCGGCAATCGCCGGTGCCGGGCCGCTGGTTGGACCCACGCTGGCAGCCCAATTCGGCTTCGCTCCCGGCTTCCTCTGGATTCTCATCGGCGCGGTGCTGGCGGGCTGCGTGCACGACTTTACGGTGTTGGTGGCATCCGTTCGTCATAAAGGCAAGTCACTGGCTGACGTTGCCCGCACCGAGATTGGCCCGAGCGCGGGTCTGGTAACCATGATCGCGCTCCTATTCATTCTGCTGGTCACGCTTGCGGGCCTTGGGGTCGTAGTGGTGAACGCGCTGGCCAACAGTCCCTGGGGCGTATTCACTATCGGCTGGACTATTCCCATCGCCATCGCCATGGGACTTTACATGTTCAAGAGCACGCCGGGCCAGATCAAGATCGCCGGGCCAAGCGCCGCGGGAGTCGTATTGCTGATAGGCGCCGTTGTTGCCGGCCGTTGGTTCGCCGGGTCGGCCTACGCAGGAGCGCTTACCTTCAACGGTCACCAGATCATCCTGCTGATGGCAGGTTACGGATTCATCGCCTCGGTGCTGCCGGTGTGGTTCCTGCTCGAGCCGCGCGATTATCTCTCCACCTATATGAAGCTGGGAACCATCGTGTTGCTGGTGATTGGAGTGTTTATCGTCCACCCCAACATTCAGTTTCCTATGGTCACGCAGTTCGTCCATGGTGGCGGCCCGATCATCAAAGGCAAGCTCTTTCCCTTTCTCTTCGTGACCATTGCGTGCGGCGCGATCTCCGGGTTCCATGCGCTGGTGTCCTCGGGCACGACCCCCAAGATGCTCTGGTATGAAACCGACGCGCGCTTCATTGGTTACGGCGCCATGATGTGCGAAGGCTTGGTCGCTGTGCTGGCCTTGATCGCTGCTACATCGATGTTTCCGGGAGACTACTTCGCCATCAATAGCGCCCCCGCAGTGTTTGCCAAGCTCGGCATGCATACGGTGAATCTCGACATGTTTTCGAAGGAAGTGGGTGAACAGCTCGCGGGCCGCACCGGCGGAGCCGTATCGCTCGCCATCGGCATGGCGCAGATTTTCAAGGGCCTGCCCGGTATGACGACGCTGACCAGCTACTGGTACCACTACGCGATCATGTTCGAGGCGCTGTTCATCCTGACTACGGTTGATACGGGTACGCGCGTCGCCCGCTACGTCATGCACGAATTGCTGGGGCGGGTACACAAGCCCTTCGCGAACACTGCGTGGCTGCCAGGAAACCTGATTACATCGGCCGTGGTTGTGGTCGCCTGGGCCTACTTGATCTGGACGGGAAACATCTCGACGCTCTGGCCGCTGTTTGGCACCGGCAATCAACTGCTGGCGACCATTGCGCTTGCTGTGGTGACCACCTTCCTGATCAATATGGGCAAAGTTAAGTATGCATGGGTGACTGCGGTTCCCATGTGCTTCGTGGGAGTGACGACGCTCACCGCGGGCTATCTATCCATCAAGACCATATATTGGCCGCTGGCACATACTCCGGGCAAGCAGTTCCAGGGTTATCTGGATACTGCGCTGATGATCATCTTCATCCTGGGAGTGATTATCGTGCTGTTCGAAGCAGGGCGGCGATGCTGGGCGACGTTGCACGGCACTCCAATCCCAGAGGAAGCGTTCGGGAAACCGGAACTGGCAGAAGTCAACATGAGTTGTTGCTAGGCCTGGATTACGGGCAGGTCTTTCCTGATGCCAATTCGGAAAGGCCGCCGTTAAGCGATACTTGGCAGGCTGTCACAGCGATGTGTGACAGCCATCCCAAGTAGCAGGCGCCCCTATTTTATAAATTATTCAACCAGAGTATTCATTCGGCATAATCGGAGTTCCCTTAATGAGCAATAACCAACCTCTCTCCAAAGACACCAAAATGGCCATGACCTCCCAATTCCTGGGATTCATGCTCGACGCTTATGACATGGCCATGGTCATCGTAATGGCACCGATTCTTGGCAAGGTCTTCATCTCCCCCAAAGGCAGTGTCTTATGGCAATTACATCGCGGTTGTGCTCGGATACTCGATCACCATGGCCGCCCGGCCGGTTGGATCGGCGTTCTTTGGGGCGTACGCTGATAAGATCGGGCGCCGCTTTCTGTTGATTTTTACCATTGGCGGCGTGGGAATCATGTCGCTGCTTTCTGGCTTCCTGCCAACTTATGCGCAAGCCGGAGTCTTGGCCTACGTCTTATATTGCGTGCTGCGGTTCTTCATGGGTTGTTTCTTCGGAGGTGAGTACGCCGTAGGCCATACCTTCGCCATCGAATATGCGCCCCAAGGCCGTCGCGGAGCCATCAGTGGCTTCATCCAGTCTGGCTTTCCACTGGGCTACGTTCTGGCTTCGCTGGTTTTTGCGCTTATCTCTTACCTCGCCGGCAAAGCAATCCTTGCTCAATACGGTTGGCGCATCGCGTTCATGACCGGAGTCATACCGGTTTTCCTGGCGCTTTATATACGAGGCAATCTTAAGGAGTCGCCTGAGTTTGAGAAGGCCAAGGCTAAGGGAACTATCGAGAAAGCGCCGTTCCTGAGCTTATTCAAAACTCCACAAGTTTACGACTTCTTGCAGGTATTCTTCTTCATGACAGGCTTATTCCTGACGGACTATTCCGTCTATGGTTTCCTCCCCAAGATTCTGACTTTGGACGGCCGCGGATTCGACACTACGACCTATAGCCTGATTTATGGCTTTGCGCTTTTCTTGTCGTTCCTGGGGTACAACTTCTACGGTTGGATTTCTGACCGCACAGGCAGGAAAATCCTGACGCAGTGGTACTGTGTGTTCCTGGTGATCTTCGGCGTTCCGGTTTATTACGTGCTGTACCATGCCGCACTGGCGAGAAACATTGGGATGGCTATAGTGGGAACATGCATGGCCGGCATGCTGAAGCTGGCCTGGGGCGTCGTTCCGGCATATCTATGCGAACGCTTCCCGACTAAGCGCCGCGCGGCGGGTGTAGGCTTCGGCTACTCAGCCGGCGCGATTTTGGGAGCATGGTTTCCCATCTACGTGCTTTGGGCCCACAAAATTCCGTTTATTCATGCCATCGAAGGTTCGGATACCTGGTTATCACCGGCCGTGGTGTTAACCATCGGCGCCATCATGACCTTCGTGAGCCTGCTCTACTCGCCTGAAACCAAGCACCTCCAGCTCGACGAAGTGGGAGAAAAGGAGCGGGCCTACCTTGCCGAGCGTCGGCCAAGCGAGGCCTACGCTGACTGAGTCGTGATGGACGATGTCTCCGGGGCAGTTGGCGCGTGAGTTACTCATCCGCGAGCAACTCGCGTCCTCGAGTTTCCGGCAGCAGCAGGGTGGCAATGACCATCGTGATGTAGGCCCCTGCGGCGAAGATAGAGATGGCGTGTCCCAGTTCCATCCGCGCACTCAGCACGCCGACCAGCGTGGGAAACAGTGCACCGATACCGCGTCCCACATTGTAGGAGAAGCCTTGGCCTGAGCCGCGAACTCGCGTGGGAAACAGTTCGGTAAAGAAGGCACCGATCGGGCTGAATACGCCCGAGGCGAAGAAGCCCAGGGGCAAGCCTAATACGAGCATCACGGAGTTGCTGATCGGCAGGTAAGTGTAGGCGATCACCGCCAGCAATGAACAGACGGCGAACAGGACCAGGGTGTGTTTTCGGCCCAGCCGGTCAGACAACCAGGCGCTCACCAGGTACCCGGCGAACGAACCCGCAATCACCACGAACAGATATTCGCCGGTGTTGAGCACCGATAGGCCGCGGGTAGTCTTCAGATAGGTGGGTAGCCACGTCGTGATGGCGTAATAGCCGCCTTGAGCGCCAATGGCCAGCACAGCCGCCAAGGCGGTAGTTTTGAGCAGTGTCGGGTTGAAGATCTCCAGGAAATGGCTGCCTTCGCCTTTCGCCTTCTCGCCGGCCAGGGTGCGCCGGAAAACCTCAGGCTCTGGAACGTGTCGCCGTATATAGAAAACCAGTAGTGCGGGAAGGATGCCGATCCAGAACAGTGCTCGCCATGCAACCGCGGGTGGCAGCACGGAAAACAGCACGGTATAGGAGATCGCCGTCACCGCCCAGCCAATAGCCCATCCCCCTTGGACTGTTCCCACCGCCTTACCGCGATATTTAGCGCGAATGGCCTCGCCCATCAGCACCGAGCCTACCGCCCACTCTCCGCCGAAACCCAGACCTTGCAGGCCGCGAACTACCAGCAACTGCCAGAACGAATTGGTGAATCCGCTCAGGCAAGTGAACACCGCGAACCACAGGATGGTGGCTTGCAGAATGCGGGTGCGCCCATAGCGGTCGGCCAGCAGGCCTGCGAGCCATCCCCCGACCGCGGAGATGAGCAGCGCCACTGTGCCCAATAGTCCGGCTTGGGCCTTGCTCATGTGCCAGGCGGCAATCAGGGTCGGAATCACGAAGCTGTAGATCATTACGTCCATGCCGTCGAGTCCCCAGCCGCCAAACGTGGCCAGTAAGGTGGAGATCTCGTCTCGCGTCAGGTCGTAAATCCACAGTCGTGTGCGTGCGGTTTGATCGGCTTGGTTGGAAGACATGCGTTTCGTGCCCATGGCTGGTGGTTTAAGCCCTGTCAAACCATAGGTCGCCGGGATTGTACACCCCCGCCTGAATTGGTCGTATCATGAGGACAAAGTACTGGTCTCCGCGACATTGGGTTTGGGGTGGGAAATGAAAGGTTCTGGCGGTTCCGGAACATCGGGCCACGATGCTGCTCGACAGAGCGAGCTGGCCCAGACCGTACTATCGCGGTCCCTGCTGGAAGCCGTTCCGGACGCAATCGTGGCCGTCGATCACGAGGGTGTAATTCTTCAGATCAATTCACAGACCGAAAGCCTCTTCGGATACACACGCGAAGAATTGATTGGCCAACCTATCGAGAGCCTGGTTCCTGAGGGGCAGCGCGAACAGCATCGACATCATTTTGGGCGCTTCATCGGCCAGCCTAAGACCCGCCGTATGGGAGCCGGTCTGGATTTGAAGGGAAGGCGGAAAGACGGATCGGAATTTCCGGTCGAGATCAGCCTCAGTCCGGTGCCGCTCGACGGTGGCATGGTGGTGCTCAGCGCGATCCGCGATGTAACCGAGCGCAAGCGCATTGAAGAGGCTCTGCTACGCGCCAATGAAGAACTTGCTCGTCGCAAGGACCGGCAATTGTGGGAATATCAAAATCGTCTGGCGCTGGTCGTGGACTCCTCGCACGACGCGATTATCGGCAAGAACCTGGACGGCGTCATCACCAGCTGGAACAAGGGTGCCGAGCGCATTTATGGCTACAGCGCCGAAGAGGCGATTGGACGACCTATCGCACTGCTGGCTCCCGCTGATCGCCGCGATGAGATAACCAACATCCTGCAGGATATCCGCGAGGGGCGCCAGGTTGAGCATTTTGAAACGGTTCGCGTCACCAAAGACGGAAAACATCTGAACGTTTCCATCACGGTCTCACCAATTCGCGATGAAGACGGTGAGATCGTGGGAGCTTCCACCATCGCGCGCGACGTCACAGCACAGAGAAAGGCGGAAGAGCAGCTTCGCCAGGCACAAAAGATGGAAGCTGTAGGACGGCTGGCGGGTGGCGTGGCACACGACTTCAACAACATTCTGGGCATCATCACCTCCTGCACCGAACTGCTCCGGCCGCAGATGGGCGATGACGCACTGACGGCAGAGCTTGTGGGCTACATCCGAGATGCCAGCAAGCGTGGGGCGACCCTTACCCGTCAATTGCTGGCGTTCAGCCGCAAGCAGCCGGTGCAAGCGCGCGTACTGGAATTGAATGAGCGCCTGCAGGATGTTTGCAAACTTCTGCGGCCGCTCATGGGAGACGACGTAAGTGTTGTGTTTATTCCGCGCTCGGAGTCTGCATTTGTTGAGGCTGATCCCGGACAGCTTGACCAGATTGTGCTGAACCTGGCAGTGAATTCCAGGGACGCCATGCCGCAGGGTGGTAAGTTTGTTCTGGAAACGGACACTGCGGATTTTGACGAAGCTTTTGTTCGCCAGCATCCGACGATGAAGCCCGGCCGCTACGTGATGATTGCCGTGAGCGACAACGGAATCGGGATGGATGAGGCGACTCGGTGCCACATCTTCGAGCCTTTCTTCACCACCAAGGAAGTCGGAAAAGGAACGGGTCTGGGTCTCGCGACGGTGTATGGCATTGTGAAGCAGAGTGGCGGACACATCTGGGTCTACAGCGAGCCGGAGCGTGGAACTACCTTCAAGGTGTTTTTGCCGTGCGCAGACCAGAAAGCGGGTATGGTTCGGGATAGTGAGGCGGAGGTGGCATTCCCTCGCGGTGAGGGGACCACGATCCTTCTGGTGGAGGATGACGTTGTCATGCGCCGCCTGACGCGGAAGATGCTGGAGGAGCAGGGTTACTCTGTCATGGATGCGGAAGACGGAAAAGCGGCATTGCAGCGAGTTGCCGATAGCTCAGGAAGAATTGACCTGGTGCTCACCGACGTTGTCATGCCCGGGGTAAGCGGGCCCGAGTTGGTCTTGCGGCTTATGAACTCCCATCCCGCAACAAAGTTTGTCTACATGTCGGGCTATACCGGGGAACTGGTGGTTGATCACGGCCTGAGGGAGGATGTGGCCTTGCTGGAGAAACCTTTCACCCGTGCCGCTCTGCTCGCGGTAATTCAAACGACGTTGCGCGAGCGCTAGTCGTTCCACAAGAGCATGTATGTCAGCCACGGTTGCGGATTGGGTTTCGCATCACCGCTTTGAATTCTGCTTCTCTGTTAATATCTTGCCGCGAAAGCGATTTTAGATCTCTTGCTACCGCAAACTATGGCCGCCGAACGAGAACCCACAAATTCCGGGCAAAGGACCCTGCACCCTCGCGTTTTGGGCATAGTACTGGCTGGAGGGAAGGGGACTCGCCTTGCTCCTCTTACCCGGGAACGTGCCAAACCCGGGGTGCCTTTCGGGGGCAAGTACCGGATCATTGATTTCGTTCTCAGTAACTTCGTCAATTCAGGAATTCATTCGATATATGTGCTTACGCAGTTCCGCAGCCAATCGCTACTGCAGCACTTAAGCGAGGGATGGCAGTTTGGCGGAATGTTGAAGAGTCAGTTCATCATCAACGTGCCGGCACAGATGCGTTCCGAGAACGAATCCTGGTACCTGGGGACGGCGGATGCCATCTTCCAAAACATCAATCTAATCGAGCAGTTCGAGCCGGACTTGGTCGCTATTTTCGGCGGCGATCATATCTATCGCATGAACATCGCCAGCATGGTTGACTTTCACTTGGAGAAACAGTCGGAAGTCACCATCGCTGCCATTCCGGTGGCCCGGCAATATGCGTCGGAATTTGGCGTCATTGAAGCCAATGAAGAGGGACGCATCATGGGTTTTCACGAGAAGAGCCAGAATGCGCCCACCATGCCGGGCGATCCTGAGCGCGTATACGCCTCGATGGGAAACTACATTTTTTCTACGCGCACGCTTCTGGATCTGCTGCAGGCAGATGCAAATGTCCCGGGCAGTCATCATGATTTCGGCAAGGACATTCTGCCCAGACTCGCCGGTGCGGCCTCGATCTATGCCTACAACTTTGAGACCAACCGCATTCCCGGTGAGGCTGAACAACCAATGCCTTACTGGCGCGACGTGGGCACAATCGATGCCTTCTACGATGCCAACATGGACTTGAACCACGTGAAGCCCGAACTCAATCTTTACAATCGCGAGTGGCCGGTGCGCAGTGCAAGCTATTCCGATCCTCCTGCGAAATTCGTATTCGACGATGCCGACCGCCGTGGCCAAGCCATCGACAGCATCGTATCCGGCGGCTGCATTATTTCCGGCGGCATAGTTCGTAGATCCGTTCTAGGACGCTTTGTGCATGTCCACAGCGGGGCACTGGTAGAAGGCTGCGTCTTAATGGATAACTGCCATATCGGTCGTCGCGCGAAACTGCGCCGCGCCATCCTGGATAAGAACGTCCGAATTCCGGAGGACGCCACCGTGGGATACGATCTCGATGCCGATCGCGAACGAGGATGGCACGTCACCGATTCCGGCATAGTGGTCATCGGACGAGAAGATAGCGCGCGCCGATAACCACGAACTTCGCTTAATGCGAATGCCACGGGCGCCGCTGATCGGCCGGCGGACTATCGAATATGGCTGGACTGCGACCTGTTTCATCCTTCGATGGCCGCGCTGCTGCTTGTACTTAGGGGCGCTGCTCAGAGTCAGATCACACTTTCCTGTGCCTAAATTCATAGACAGGCAGCCAGCAACTCTGCTTTTATAGGGTCACCTCGGGAGTTTGCATGCGCCGATTCTCCATAGTCCTGCACTTGTACCTTGTGCTCGTGTCGACGCTGCTGCTTCACGCCCAAGACTTCACCGCTTTGGCAAGTTTCGATGGATCTAACGGGTACATGCCGTCGGGGGCTCTCGTCCAGGCTAACGATGGCAATCTTTACGGAGTCACGGCGGAAGGCGGTACTTTCGGGCTCGGGACGCTCTATCAAGTAACGCTTTCGGGAACGCTGACGACTGGATTCAGCTTCAACTTGGACAGCCCCTCCGGCCGTCTTTTACCTACGCCCGGTGGCTATTTTTTTGGCACTACTACGGGCCAGATTGCCGCAACCGGATATCTCTTCCAAGCCAGCGAAACAGGGATTGCCGAAGCGTTTCCCCTCTGCACCGGGTGCATTCCACGCGCAGGGTTGGTTGGCGCGCCCGAGCAGAACACCTATGGGACAGCTGCTAGTGGTGGATCGGGGGCGTGCTCCGACGGGTGCGGATTCGTATACACACTGTACGGATTTTCATACACCAATCCGCTGCACCAGTTCAACGGTACTGACGGCGCGAACCCGCGCGGCGAATTATTGCAAGCTGGTGACGGCAACCTATACGGCACCACGGTAAATGGAGGCAACAGCAATTGCCAGGATGGCTGCGGAACCATCTTCAAGATAACGCCGAACGGGGACTTTACCTCGTTGTACCAGTTCTGCTCACAGACCAACTGTGCGGATGGCGCGAATCCTTACGGGGCACTGGTCCAAGGTGCCGATGGCAACCTGTACGGAACCACCTCAGCCGGCGGCAATGATGGAGTGAATTGTTCGTTCACCGGCTGCGGCACCATCTTCAAAGTTAGTCTCGATGGTAAGCTGACCACCCTCTATAGCTTTTGTGACGACTTCTTCTGCCCGACGGGCGCGAATCCCCAGAGCGGCTTGATACTGGGCACCGACGGCAACTACTACGGTACCGCTTATGGCGGTGGCGACGTTACCCTGGGCACGCTGTTCAGAATCACTCCGCAAGGCAAGTTAAGCCTGCTGCACACCTTCGCGGGGGACGACGGAGCCTATCCCACCAGTGCATTGCTGCAAGCCAGCGACGGAAAGTTCTATGGAGTAACAACCCAGGGAGGCACGGGATACGGCGGAACGCTTTTCAAGATGGAGATTGATTTCAATGCGGCGCTTTCCGCTACCAAGTCTGGAAATGGCACGATCACCAGCGATGACAGCAAGATTCAGTGTGGCGCTGTGTGCTCGGCCAATTATGAGAGCGGCGATGTCGTTACTCTGACGGCGACTCCAGACCAGCAGTGGGGATTCGTAAGTTGGACTGGCTGTGATGGGGTTCAGGCGAACGTTTGTACCGTCACCATGAATCATGCTCGCAGCGTGGCTGCGACGTTCCAGCCCGCCTATCCGCTTGTAGTCTCGGAAATCGGCAATGGCACAATCACGAGCAACGATGGATTTATCAGCTGCGGCCAGACGTGTTCGCATACCTATCTAGTCTGGAGCTACGTTCTGCTGACCGCGGTTCCTGACCAGGGATGGGTGCTGACCGGATGGACTGGGTGCGACCAGAGCAACGGCACTGTCTGCTCGGTCACCATGAACAAAGCGCGAAACGTGAGCGCCACTTTTAAGTTCCTTTACCACCTGGCTGTGTCGAAATCAGGAAGCGGTCTGGTGATTGGAGATGGCGGTATTTATTGTGGATCAACGTGCTCTGCAAGCTATCCCGACGGCTCCATGATCACCCTGACTGGCATTCCTAACCCCGGATACACCATGGTCTGGAGCGGCTGCGATAACGTACAAGGAAACGTCTGCACCGTTCATTTGTCGGCCGCGCGGAATGTAACAGCAACGTTCTCGCAGAGCTCGGTCACGCTGACTTCGTTGGTAGTGAAACCCGCCATCGTAAAGGGTGGCAGACTCTCCGGCGCGACGGTTACGCTGTCGCGGGCTGCGCCTCCCGGCGGAGTTGGAATAGCCATGAGCACCGATCATCCTGAAGTGGTGCATCTACCATCCCAAGTCGTAGTTCCCGGTGGACGGAATTCTGTCAACATCACCGTCCAAACGTTCGCGGTGCACGCTGAGACGGTGGCCAAACTCACGGCTTCGGCGGGATTGTCTCACGTGAGCGCCACCTTGACGGTGATGCCGCTCAATTGGCGGGGACAGATGACGGTCGCCGGCAATGACTCTGATACAGAAGCAACGATTGCCGAGTCGGATCTGGCGGCGGAAAGCAGTTTAAGAGGCGGTCGCAGGCTGTCGGCCGGCAACGATATGCGGCCACCGCAAGCAGCCGCGCTGCTGCCCCCTCCGGCTGATCCCTCGGACGAGCGGAAGGAATATCCGGTCCAGTTCGTAGGAGCCGTAGAGCCAGGTGAGTACAACGGAGTATCGCGACCGGTGCCGCACGTCGGGTTGCACGACAGTTTGGAGTCCGAACTGATGGTACCGGCGGATCGCGTGCACCACAGTGCTCCTCCATTGCCTCCGGCAAATACTCTCATGGCGTCGGTAGGTCCCATGCCACAACCACTCATCAGCTTTCCTGGTATGAGTCTTCAGGGCAACTGTTGGGGAGGATGGTGTGGGACAGGATATCCTCCCGATACCACGGGAGCTGTAGGCCTGCAATATTACATGCAGGCAATCAATACGACGTTCGCCGTCTTCGACAAGAACACCGGCGCCCTGGTTTTCTCTTTTCCGGAAGGCGAATTTTTCGATTGGAACAGCGCCTGCTCGGCAAATGCTACAGGTGATCCCACCGTTTTGTACGATGCTACAGCGGACCGGTGGGTACTTTCGTTCTTCGCCTTTACCGACAGCCAGTCTGGGCCTTTCTACCAATGCTTCGCCGTATCCGCAAGCGGCGATCCCCATAATGCGAACTGGCATACCTATTCGATTCAGACCGATCAGAATCCCGTTCCGGCCGGTATGTTGAACGACTATTCCAAGATCGCCATCTGGAATGACGGTTGTCTTTACATGGGATCTGACGGCTATCTTGCAGATAGCTACAGCGGGCAGGTTATTTTGTCCGTCAGCCTTGCCGACATGTACAGCGGGAACCCGGCGCGTTATTCGCTGAGCTTTCTTAGCGGCTCAGCCAACTTTGCGCTATTTCCCGCCACCATGCTGGGGAAGGGCAATAATCTGCCTCCTCCATCGGAGGCTGAATATTACGTGCAGGAGTCGCTGACCTCAGACGCGTTCAATATTCGAACTATCTCGCCGGGCTCATGCGTTTCCGGTGGAAGCTTGAGCGGAGCGGTTGCTGTTCCCCACGACACCTATAACTCGTTTTCCCAAAACATAGTGCCGCAGCCTCCGCCTGCCAACGGCGGTAACGACCTCGACACAATCCATAACGTGCTGATGCAGTGGGTGCAATATCGTAAGGTGGGCGCCACCGAATCGCTATGGGTGAACCACACCACCTACGTTACAAATTCCAATACCTCTCCACAGTGGGCACAGATCGATGTAACCGGCGGGAACATCAACACCAGCCTGGTGCAGCAACAGATTTACCGGCCGGATAGCAACTTGTTCCGCTGGTTGGGTAGTTTGGCGGTTGATTCGTTCGGTGATATGGCCATGTGCTATAGCACGTCGAACGGGACTGCGCCCAATTTTCCCAGTATTCAGTGCGCAGGACGACTGGCTACGGACCCGCTTGGCCAGCTTCCTCAGGGGGAAACCGAATATGTAGCAGGAGGTGGGTCACAGGTGATTAATTGCGGTCCAGGCGTCTGTCATCGTTGGGGAGACTACAGCAGTACGACGATCGATCCAGTCGATGACTGCACCTTCTGGCACACCAACATGTTCTACCCTGACCAGGCCTCAGGAAGCTCCGGCAATTTCTCAACCCAGATCGTTGCGTTCCGGTATCCGAACTGCGTTACACCGCCAGCCACATTGAATGTAACTAAGTCCGGGAGCGGAACCGTTAGCAGTCTCGACGGCTTCATCAACTGCGGCCCGACCTGCTCATATAGCTACAACGTTTATGCGCAGGTTACTTTGCAGCAAACCGCCGCTCCAGGTTGGCTGTTCTCGGGCTGGTCCGGCTGCGATTCAGGGGATGAGTACTCCTGTTCCCTCACTCTTTACGGCAATCGATCAGTGACGGCGACATTTACGCAGGGGGTCTTCTCGCTGTTCGCTTCAGAAGTCGGTACCGGCAGCGGAACCATTACCAGCAGCGATGGGTACATCAATTGTGGGCCGACATGCTCGCACGACTATCTGGGCGGCACAGTTGTCACCTTAACGGGAAGTCCTGCGCAAGGCTCTCGCTTCGACGGGTGGAATGGCTGCGACAATGTTCAGAATAACGTCTGTACGGTTTCTATTACTGGCTACCGATCGGTCAGCGCAACCTTCAATTTGCAAGGTAACTATCGGCTGGCGGTCCAGAAATTGGGTTCAGGTATCGGCACCGTCACCAGCACCGACGGCCATATCAACTGCGGTTCTGCCTGCTTTTTTGATTACAATCCGGGAGACAATGTGACGTTGACCGCGAAGGTGGAGCATGGTTCCGTCTTGTCAGGTTGGGTGGGTTGCGACCAGGTGCAGAACGGCAGCTGTTATTTGAAGATGGGCGAGGTTCGGAACGTCACGGCCAAGATCGATATCGCTACTTATGCGCTCGCGGTGACCAAGAGTGGTAGCGGAACCGTCAGCAGTGGCGACGGCTACATCAATTGCGGAGCGACCTGCTCATATCTGTACCTGGCATGGAGCTATGTCGTGCTGACCGCAGTCCCTGGCCAGGGCTGGGGACTTACCGGATGGAGTGGCTGCGATCGCAGCGATGGGAATGTTTGCACGGTCACTATGAATAATGCACGAAACGTGAGCGCCACATTCAAGGCTCTCTACTACTTGACTGTAGCCACATCAGGAAGCGGATTGGTCATAGGTGATGGTGGTATCTACTGCGGGTTGACGTGCTCCGGAGCGTATCCCGATGGTTCCAATGTCAGCATGACAGGACTTCCCAGCCCGGGTTATACGATTGGCTGGAGTGGATGCGACAACGTACAGGGGAACGTCTGCACGGTTGTCATGTCGAGTGCGCGGAACTTGACCGCAACATTCACTCTGGATCAGGTCACCCTGAGCTCGCTGACGTTCAATCCAAGTTCGGTTCGAGGTGGCCAGCTGACGGCGGGAACGTTGACGCTCAGCGGGCCGGCCCCGCCCGGAGGAGTGTCCGTAGCCATCAGCAGCGATCATCCCGCCGTGGTGCATCCTCCGTCATCCGTTCTCGTGCCCGGAGGTAAAACTTCCGTGAGTTTCGCAGTGAACACCTTCCCGGTAAAAACGAAGACCTCAGTCGTCATTACGGCTACTGCGGGCAGTTCCCAGACTAGCGGGGGTCTGACGGTGGACACGTCCCACTAGGCGGCCAATTGCCCTATCCAGGGCAGATGGAATGGCGATCGAGAGAAGATCGAAGTGGTGGCTAGACGATTGGAAATAATGGTGGCCAGAGACGGAATCGAACCGCCGACGCCAGCCTTTTCAGGGCTGCGCTCTACCAGCTGAGCTATCTGGCCACAGGCGCGAACGCGCGTGTAAGGATTACAACTCGCTGATTATATCAACGGCTTCCCGGTTTCACCAAACAGCCGAATTGCCTTAAGGCGTGCCTTCGCCGAGCAGTGCAATCTTAGATCGACTGACTGAGAATGCGACATTTGCATGCCGCCACTTGT
Source organism: uncultured Acidobacteriaceae bacterium (assembly GCA_963771535.1). Taxonomy (GTDB): domain Bacteria; phylum Acidobacteriota; class Terriglobia; order Terriglobales; family Acidobacteriaceae; genus CAVVDY01. The sequence continues at coordinate 498,404 of CAVYTK010000004.1, forward strand.
TCCAGCCCCGGCAGGTCGAACCATCAAACATGGCTGACCGCAAATCAGACAGCTGCGGTTTGCCGTGGATATTGCAGAAAGAAAGAGCCTCGCCGACATCGCCAAACTGATGCCGACTGAGGCTCGATGTCCGACGCAAACGTCTACAGCGCGTGATCGGGCTGGACGATATCCGCCCGGCGATTGTCCTGAAAGCACGATTCATTCGAATTGTTGCAGACCGGATACAGCTTGCCCCACCCGGTCGCGAAACCGATCTGTGAGCCGCTCACACCCGACTTAAGGAGATCCTGCTTAATGAACTGCGCGCGACGGTAGGAGAGCGCCAGGTTGTAAACCACGTCGCCACGGTTATCTGCGCGACCCTGGATCCAGAACTGTGCATCGGGATGCTGCTTCAACCACTGAGCATCTGCCATCAGCACGTCGGGATTCTCCACCCGGTTATAGGCGTTAAAAGGGAAGAGGACGGCCTTCACATTCTGCGAGAACTCCGGCGTTTGCGAGCTAAACATGCTCTGCGCCGACGCGCTACCGGCGCACAGGGTAATCACAGTCAGTAATAGTGTTGTTACAGCTGCCGAAACTGCGGATTTGCGACGCAACACAGTAGATCTCCTTGGAAATTGAATGTGACGCATTCGTTGCAATCGTATGACCCGGAAAGCCGCAGTATACCTGCCGAGAATCCCAGGCAGATGAATGCCAGATGAAAAGCTTAATACCACAAAACGGGTAGTCTGTTTGCACAATTTTAACGCTTCATTCGCAATTCCTTAACTTCGGGAACCTAGGATTCGTTAGTACTAAACGTTTGGGTCAGGGCTGCGGTCGCTTAGTTTTCTTTCTGGCATTCGTGTTTTTTGTGCGGTACATCCTGCCCATCGATCTCAGGAGATGCGATGAAACTTCGATTGGTCATTGCGCTGTCGTGCGCCATAACGTGCAGCGTCTTCGCGCAAACACAAGACGGTGACACCAAGACGAAGGCCCAGCACAAAGGGTCTGCGAAGTCGGTGTTTCCTAACGAAATTCAAGAGCTTAAAGACGCGGTAGCTGCTCAGCAGCAACAAATCCAGCAGTTACAACAACAGATTTCCACTCGCGATCAGGCCATTCAGCAGTTGCAGAACGAGGTAAAGAACATTCCTACGCCTCCTGCGCCGCCGACTCCGACCGACTACGGTCCGGATATCAACGGACTGCAGGGCGAGGTGAAGGACCTCAAGGCGCAGGATGTCAGCATGGCCGAAACCCTGACTGAGACCCAAAAGCGTATGGGGGAACTGGAAACCCCGACCTCGATCCACTACAAAGGTGTGACCATCACGCCGGGCGGCTTCCTGGCGGGTGAAACAGTTTGGCGGCAGCGCGCCATACTTGCGGACATCAATACCCCATTCAACAGCACTCCGTTCTCTGCCGCCGGGCAAGCTCGGCAAACTGAGTTCTATGGCTCAGGACGGCAGTCCCGCTTGTCGCTCTTGATTCAGGGCAAGACCGGGCAGATGAACCTCACTGGCTACTACGAAATGGACTTCCTGTCTGCCGGCGTAACCTCCAACAACAACCAGAGCAACAGCTACACCATGCGTCAGCGGCAAGCGTGGGCGCAGGCTGCTTTGAACAACGGTTGGACGTTCACTGGTGGGCAGATGTGGAGCCTGGTGACGGAAACCCGCAAAGGCCTGGATAACCGGACCGAAGCTTTGCCGCTGCAGATTGACGCGCAGTACGTAGCTGGCATGAGTTGGGATCGTTCATACGCCTTCCGTGTGACCAAGAACTTCCACAACAAGGTCTGGGCAGGCGTCTCGGTTGAAGACTCTCAGACGATCGAGGTGGCACACGGCAACCCCACCAACTTCCTGCTCGGTGGACCGGGGACGGGCGGCGGTCTTTACAATCCGACAGCGAATTATTCCTCCAACCTTGCGCCGGACTTCGTCGGCAAGCTGCACTTTGAGCCCGGGTTCGGAACTTACGAACTCTTCGCAGTGGGAAGTATTTTCCGTGAGCGCATTTACCCGAACGCGCCGGCGTCAGCTGCCGGAGCCTACAATAGCAACGCAGGTGGCATCGGATGGGGTGCCAATGCACGCTGGTTGTTCGCCAAGAAGAGGGTTGAAACTGCCTTGCACTTCATGGGCGGCAACGGTGTGGGCCGTTACGGCACCTCGGGACTGCCCGATGTGACCGTGGACGGATCTGGTGTCCTGCATCCGCTGCGCTCCTATCAGGCGCTGGCCGAGCTTGATTACCACGCACCGAAGTTTGACCTCTACTTCGACGGTGGCGGCGAGTACGTAGGCAGCTGGTCGACTCTGCTCAAAGGAAAGCCGGTGGGATACGGAGCACCCTACTTCGTGAACACCGGGTGCGCTACCGAAACGGTGCCGACCGCGGCTAACGGTTACGGTCCCGGAGCGTTGGCGAATTGCACGGGCGACACCCGCGCGATCATTGAAGGCACCATGGGCTTCTGGTACAAACCTTATAACGGGCCCAAGGGCAGACTGCAGATGGGTATGCAGTACTCGTACCTCACGCGTGGTACTTGGAATGGTATTGGCGGCAAGCCGAACGCCATCAACAACATGGTCTTCACCTCCTTCCGTTATTACCTGCCGTAACTCTCACAACAGGGTGGCCGGATACTCCGGTCACCCTGACTTTGCTTCCGCACATCTCTTGGCTTCTCGCACTTTCGTATTAAGGCCCTCCGGTTTTCTTCTCATGGAGCCAGCTCTGCTTTCTGCGTAGCATTGCTCCAGATGGCTTTTTCTTATCCTCGTTGTTCTTCATTGCTCGTAATGTCTTGCTTGATCAGCGTCTCGTTGGCGAGCGCCCAAGTTACCTCACCTTCCCTAAAGCAAAACGCAGCGGCGACGAAATCCACGCCCGCCAGCGCAGCGCAGACCGTTGCTGCCAACTCGAAAGCTGCGTCACGCAAGAAGTTCGTGCTCGACGTGGTGCAATCGGCCGTGGCTCTACCCCAGCCCGATCCGCAGGACCGGCTGCGCGTGTTGTCGGCTGCGGCCAGCCTGGTTGCGCCGATTGATGCCAAGATGGCTGCGCAGTTTGCCAAGGAGGGCGCCCGCATCGAGACAGAACTGGTTTCTTCGGGGAAGAAGCCGGACGTGTCGATGATCGCGGCCGGGCAAGTGGACTGCGCCTCAGCTTTGAATTTTGTGCAAACTATTCCGGCGACTTCCGTGCTCGACGCCGAACAGTCGCTGGTTGGGGCGATTACCAACTGTCCCGGAGTGCGTGAGTCTGCAGCGCGCAAAGTTGAGGCCGGCATGCAGCAGGGAGTGGTTGCTGCTCGTGCCATGATGGCACTGATGGAATACAGCGGGATGAAGTCTCAGTGGTCGCAGCGGATGTTCGTCAACCTGTTCGCATCGCTTCCTGCCGATGCGGTGCAGTATGTCAACGAAGCTCCCAACTATGCGGCCATGTTCGTGCGCGCCGCGCCCGAGATGGACCAGGACGCGGTAAAGACGGCGGGACTGAAGTTTTTGTTGTGGATGGCAAAGCTTCCCGACAGCAATCAAAGGAAGGTTGCGGTCAATATGACGACCGACCTGCTTAGCAACGTCCTGGGCAAGGAGGCGTACGACGAACTGCTGCGCTCCGATGTGATGGCGCAGCAGGTTGCTGCCAGTGGAGACAAAGACGCTGTCCTCACACCTCCGCAGGAGGAGAATGTTTCGGTTCTGCAAGCCATGCAGAAAACCGACGACCAGACGTCAGCATTGGAGGCACTCCCACCGTCGATGAGGGCACGTGAGGCTGCTGCCAGCGGATTCGCCAGTGGCACCGCAGGCGACCGCAAGACAGCGGACCATTACTTTGACATCGCTTTCTCGTCACTCAACGAAGTTTGGGCGGCCCGCGATTCGATCAGCACCAGCGCACCTGCGGTCGTGCAGGAAGTGAGTGAGGCCGCGGCGCAGGTGGATTCCACGGAAGCGTTGCGGCGCACCCAGCGGCTGCAGGATCCTTCGGCTGCGGCGATCGGCATGCTGGCCGTCGCACGCGTGGTGGTCGGCAGCGAGTAGCGCGCTCTTTGGAGGTGCGCATGTCGACGGCAATTGATTCAATTAGAATCGGAGCCGGACTCGCTGCATGCACATCCCGGACGGATACCTGAGCCCGTCGACCTGCGCCGTCTTCTACGGCGCAACGATTGCCTCGTGGTACGTGTGCCTGAAGCGACTGAAACGGGTTCTGCTCACCCGCGTTGTCCCACTCATTTCGGTATTCGCCGCCTTCGCCTTCGTGGTGATGATGTTCAACCTTCCGCTGCCTGGGGGAACCACCGGACACGCCTTGGGGGTGACCATTGCGGCCATCGTGCTTGGTCCCGCGGGAGCCGTGCTTTCCACGTCACTGGCGCTGGCGCTGCAAGCGTTGCTGTTCGGCGACGGCGGCATCACGACGTTGGGCGCGAACTGCTTCAACATGGCGGTGATTGGTTCGCTGGTGGCCTACGGGGTTTATCGCCTGTTGGCCATGCAGTCTCCCATCGACTCGCGTCGTCGAGTCGTGGCTGCGGGTATTGCAGGGTATGTAGCGGCGAATGCATCGGCTCTAGCCGCTGCCATTGAGTTGGGAATTCAGCCGGCGCTGTTTCACGATGCGGCGGGCGCTCCGTTGTACGCGCCGTATCCGCTGAAGATCGCCATTCCGGCGATGCTGATTGGACATCTCACGTTTGCCGGAGTCGCCGAGGCGGTGCTCGCCGCCGGACTGGTGGCTTACCTGCAAACGGCTGACCCGGCCTTACTGGTGGGCACTTCCGGAGTCGTAGAACCCGCCGCTAGCTCCGCGTTGCGCTCGCCGGCTTCGTCGCGAAAGTTGTGGGTGACGGTTGCGCTGCTGTTGATACTGACTCCTCTGGGCGTTCTGGCGACCGGCAAGGCTTGGGGCGAATGGGGGCCCAGCGAGTTTGTGCATGCAGAGTCGCGAGCCCAGATCGCAGCGGCGTCGCGTAACCAGAGACCTCCGGATACAGTGCCCACAGGCATGGCTCGCATGGCTACGCTTTGGACTTCTCCTTTTCCCGCGTATGCCCCGGCGTTTATCAAGAGCCATGCGCTTGGATATTTCCTCTCAGCCATGTTCGGCGTGGGCGTTTGCCTGCTGATCGCTCTCGCCGCCCGCGGCCGTTGGGGGATCCGCACCCGGACGGAACAGGTCACGTGAGCCGCGGCAAGTTTCTCGTTTCCACCATGCGAAGTCTCAGCCACGCGCTGAGTCGCGCCGTTACGGGCGAGGAGATATCGCGCCAAACCGGCGTTATGCAGTCGTTGGATCCACGAGTGCGGCTGATTGGAATTTTTATCCTGGTCATCGCTACCGTCCTGGTGCACAAGGTCGTGGTGGTCGCAGCGCTCTTCGTCGGTGCGGTTGTGCTCGCCGTCTTCTCAGCGGTGACGCTTCGTACGCTGGCGTTACGAGTCTGGATCGTCGTGCTGGCATTTACCGGCATGATCGCGCTGCCTGCACTGTTTCTCACCCCGGGAGATGCTCTGATTAGTGCGCCCGGAGTTACTCGCCAAGGGCTGTATACGGCGGTCATGCTCGTCGCTCGTGTCGAGACCGCGGTGACGCTGACCACAATCCTGGTGCTGTGCACGCCTTGGGCGCAAATTCTCAAGTCCCTACGTTCGCTTCACCTCCCGAGGGAAATCGTGATGATGCTGGCCATGGCTTATCGCTACATCTTCCTGCTGGCAGAGACTGCGAACCAGATGTTCGAATCGCGCGAGAGCCGGCGCGTCGGCGTGCTACGCGGCCCGGAGCAGAGGCGCATGGTCGGCCAAACCGCCGGGGTGCTGATGAGCAAGAGCATGGACCTGAGCCAGGAAGTTTTCCTGGCCATGCAGTCGCGTGGCTATCGGGGAGACGTGCTCATCGTGGCCGAGCAGCACATGCAGGCCGGCGATTTCGTCGCGCTGCTCGCGGCGTTAGCAGTGGCGGTTCTGGCGATACGGTGGGGACGGTAGCGCATTGAATGCATTGTTCGAATGCCGCGATGTGCATTTCGACTACGACCGCGTTGCGGCATTGCGCGGATTCTCGTTTGATATTGCCGCAGGGGAGTCGCTTGCGCTGGTGGGCGCGAACGGCTCTGGAAAATCCACGTTGCTGCGCCTGCTCGACGCTTTGTGTTTCGCCTCCCACGGAAGCGTCTCCTTTTGCGGAACTGCGCTGACGCAAGAGCGATTGCAGTCTGACGAGTTTGCTTTGCCGTTCCGCCGCCGGGTTGGCCTGGTGTTTCAGAATCCGGATGTGCAGCTCTTCAATCCAACGGTGTTCGACGAAGTCGCATTCGGCCCGGCACAAATGGGGTGGGCGAAGTCCGAAATAATAGAACGCGTTAACCGGGCACTTCACCTGATGGCGATCGAAAACCTGCACGACCGGCCGCCATACCGGCTCTCAGGAGGAGAAAAGAAACGAGTAGCACTAGCGTCGGTCATCGTACTTGAGCCGGATGTTGTCTTGCTCGACGAGCCCACCGCTGCACTCGACCCGCGCAGTCAGAGCCAGTTGATCGACCTGTTGCAGAGCTGGAAAGGTACGACTAAAACCGTCGTCACGGCAACTCATCAACTCGACGTTGTGGAGGACCTTGCGGATCGGATCTGCGTGCTGGATCAAGGGTTGGTCTTAGCCTCCGGCCATACGCGCGAAATCCTCTCAGACTTTGACCTCCTGCTGCGCGCGAATCTCGTCCATGCCCATCGCCATTCGCACGGCCAGGTGACGCATTCCCATCCACACCGACACGTGCATGCAGACCACGAGCACGGGCAATAACATTTTGCGGAGGTTCCATGCAATGAGACCGGATGGGCCCAGCCAAAACACGCCACCGAATTGCTAGAGTAAGCTGATCAAAAGATAGTTAAAGGGGATTTTCCAAATAGGACAATGGTCGATGTCAAAAGTCTAATCGCCAAGTACACGGTTGAAGAGCTCATTCAGACCGCGGACGAATACTACAAATCCTTGAGCCTTGAGCATCTGGCGATTAAGCCGTTCCGGGTTCCAGAAGCCAGTCATCTCCTGGTCGAGTTGGCATATCTGATTTATGGCCTTGACATCCGCCCAGGCGACCACGTACTTGACTTCGGATGCGGAACCGGTTGGACCTCTCGGATTCTCTATGCTTGCGGCTGCCATGTCATCGCCGTAGATGTCTCCCAAACCGCACTAGATGCGGCGAAAGCAATTTCTGAGCAATGGCATTCGGCGGGATTGCACAGCCCGCACGGCAACTCCACTCTGGAGTACCGCCGCTTTGACGGCCATCGCCTCCCCGTAGAAGACCATTCTGTAACCAAGATCGTTGTGCTCGACGCCTTCCACCATGTGCCAAGTCAAGCTGACGTCCTGCGGGAATTTGCTCGCGTGCTTACCCCAGGCGGAGTTGCCGGTTTTTGTGAACCTGGTCCAAGACACTCCCAGAACCCCGAATCACAACGCGAAATGACGCTTCACAAAGTAATTGAGAACGACATTGTCTTGGAAGATATCTTTGCAACGGCGCAAAGCCTGGGCTTTGACGATCTCAAGATTTGCCTCAGCCCGCTTCATCCTCTATTCGTCAGTCACTCCGAATATGCGGCATTTCCCGCAGATCCTGATGTTGCCAACCGTTATCTCGGCGTCACTGATTGGCGAATCAAGAACTACCCCATCTTCTTCCTAAAGATGAGCGGCACAGCACCACTCGACAGTCGCAGTATCAGCGAACTACGCGCCGAATTGGAGTTGCCGACCCCGACCGTCATTGCCTGCGATTCGGAAATGCCCTTCGACGTCCGCGTCAAGGTGCGAAATGTGGGTCAGGCGACCTGGCTTCGTTCCGGCAGTTTTCCGGGCGCAGTCAACCTCGGGATGGTGGCTGTGAACAGGGACGGGAGCTCTTATCAATTTCGGTCGCACCTCTCCGATGTGCCGGTAGAACCCGGCACAGAACTGACTGCCATCGCGCACTTCGGTGGACTTGTTCCCGGCGAATACGACCTTGAAATCGACTTGGTTTCCGAGCACATCGCATGGTTCAAAAATGTTGGTAACCGCGAGTTGCACGTCCGGGCAGACGTCAGGTAGCAGGACGCTCCACTCCGCTGCGCAAGCCGAGCGAACCGCTGCAGCCGATTAGGCTATCAATGTACGTCGGATTGGCTTCAGTAAGCCGCGCTTTTTCTGCGGTTGAGTTCAATACGTAAAGCGATACTTTACTTGCACGACGAGCATCTGCGGCGGCGCAAAGTGGGTGCCGCCGAATGTGTTGCTGCTGTCGAGAAGGTATTGCTGGTTGGTGATGTTGGTGCTCATGAAACGCACTGTCCATGTCTCGCCGAAATTTTTTCCCACTGAGAAGTCGAAGGTATGGTTAGTCGGCAGGTGGTCGGGGCCATCGCCGTTGACGAACCCGGAGCCGTAGTTGAACTCCAGCGAAGCGAACGTGCGCCACGGCAGGTTGCCGGTGACGCCCGCTGATAGTGTGTTGCGCTGATCGTGATCCAGGAAAAAGTAACCCTCCCCAGGTGGTGAGAAGTCGGTCAAGCCACCGGTTACGCCGCCGGCGCCCTGCGCGGTCTGGTTGGAGTAGACCACGTGCGCCGAGTAATGATGGGCGATGACAGGCGAGCGCAGCGCGACCTCAAAACCCTTTATGCGCGCGTACTCGATCGTCAGCGGAAGGAAAATGTTGGAATTGCCGATCGCGTCGTGGTCGAAGAAGTTCTTGGCCAAGGTGTTGAAAAAGGTCAGGTCGGCGGCCCAACCGCGAAACGGAATGGTGAGCCCGTACTCTTGCTGCTGATCGCGCTCACCCTTGAGCGGCAGGAAGCCGAGCCCCTGCGCCATGGTGTAGTCGAGTAGCGAGCCCGAGACGGTGTCCAGCGGAGGCGGTTGGTAAAACATGGAATATGCTCCGCGCACGATCCAGCCAAGCCGGGGAATGCGAATGGCCACTCCAAGTCGCGGATCAACCGGGTTCTCTGTGACATTGCCGGCGAAATGCGTGTAACGAAGGCCGCCGCTCAACGTGAGCCAAGAGGTGGCGCGGTACTGGTCTTCGGCGAATAGCGCCTCCATGTTGCCGCCGGGAGTCACGGTTTGATTGAACTGCTGCCCCGAACCGTCATTCGCGACTACGGAGAAGAAAGTGTTGTCCTGCTGCGCGAAAAAGTACGTTCCAAAGCGCGCGTTGTGCTTGCCCTTGACCAGCGAGAGCGACACTTGGCCACCCTCATAGTTCGAAGCCCGGTTATCCGTGGCGGCCGGAACGTCGGTGGGACCGCCTTCATAGGCGGCGCGGTTGAAGTGGTAAAACGGCGAGATCGTCAGCATGGTTGTCGGCGAGTAGGTATGGGCCCATGTCACTGTGCCAAAGATGTCCTGCTCGCGCTCGCGATCTTGAATGCCGGCAGCCTCCATGTCAGGATCGTTGGGCACCTGGTAGTAGTCGAGCCGTAAAGCGCCGTTGAAGCGGAGCTGATTGGCAGGATCGGGGTTGTAGATGAGCGACGTAAATCCGCCTCCGCCATTAGCTTCGTTGTGCAGGTTGTACTGGGTGGGCGGCTCAAGCCCGTAGTCCGAGCGATTGCCGCTGACGCTGGCGTAGTAGGCGAACTTCTCGGTGTGATCGCCGAAGCTCAGCAGATCGTCGGTCTGGTTGTAATTGCCGTAGCTGGTGATGAGTTCGGCCTGGCGATCGCGCTCGAAGCCGTTGCGCATGGCCAGGTTGAAGACGCCGTAAGTACGATCGCCCCACTCGGCGCCGTAGCTGCCAGTCTGCGCTTCGAGGTAGTCGACATCCTTGGGATTGAACTGCGGCCCGACGTTGGAGGCGATGTTGGTGTTGGGCACGGGCACGCCATCGATAGCCCAGGTGACCTGATGGCCTCCACGAACGTGCAACTGATCGTGTACAACGTAGGAGCCAGGAACGAAGTCGGTGATGATCTTGAAACTGTTGCTGGCGTCGGCTCCGGCAAAGGTCCGAATTTGCTGCTGGTCGATGAAGATATCGCGGCGTGGCGATTCGGGATTGAGGTCTGCCGGCGAGGCGCTGACACTCACGCTTTCGTGTGCTGCCGCCAAGGCGAGCTGATAATGCAGCACCGGAGCACTGGCCGCTCCCAGCAGCAGCACCTGTGCGGTAGGCGCGAATCCGGGGGCTTCGACCGTCACCTTATATTCCCCCAGCGGTACTCCGGGAAATTGAAAGATGCCGTTGGCGTTGGTGTCGCCGGTCCGCTTGTAGGCGGAGTTGGTGGATTCGAGCGTGGTGTGGGCGCCGCTGATGGGATGGTGCTCGGGGTCGTGCACTACACCGCGGACATCGCCGAGAATGGTGGCGGAGCAGGGAAGCGCCACTGGCATACACAGGCACAGCAGCACCATGAGGCGCTGCGACAGGGAATTTTTTTGGTTGTGCAAGCAGGCTCTCCGTTTCGATTCGCAAAGCAGCAGTCCTCGCCCTGCAAGGAGACGGCGAAGGTCTTACTGCGTTATCACTGTGTTGTGGGAAGTGAGGCGACTTACGAAAGCGGAGGGCCGCGTTTGGGAGCGGAGTATTGCGGTGAGGAAGTGACGACGCTCGACGTCGTCGCGGCGATGTTCTCATAGGTACGCGCGACCGTGAATGTCGCGCTTCGGGCTTGCAATGCGGTCAGTGCCGGAGCTACCGCGGGACTGCTGCGGTAGGGACAGGGAGGCGTTTGTGTACGGAAGCCTTCACCGCCCAGGTCGGTCATCGCGCAGTGGTGCTGGCCACCCGCACGACAACATGCCGGCAGCGTCTGCGGCGAAAGAGCCAGCAGCGGTGCGGCTGCCATCAGCAGCATCGCGACCACGACCACGTTGGAAAGACCCTTTCGCATAAAGTAGCGAGATTGTACAACATCACAGGCGGGTGTGACGTATGCACGATGAAACGCCTGGAACGTATACTGCGGTTTAAACATTTCCACTTGATCGGGAATAATCTTCCAATGCGCTACATCCTCGCAATTTTGGCGGTCGCAGGCATGGTGGTTTCCTACCTGGCCTTGCGCGTGCACTACGATACGGGCAGCGCGCCTTGCAGTATCAACGAGAAGTGGGACTGCGGCATCGTGAACCACAGTCCGTATGCAGTTATTCACGGCGTTCCGGTTGCCGCCATTGGCATCGCGGGCTACCTCTTGATCGCGCTGCTTGCCCTGGCGCGGCGGCGCGGCCTGCTGCTGGGTGCAACCGTTATCGGCATGGGCTTTGCGCTCTACCTGAGCAACATCGAGGCGCATGTGCTTGGCGTCTGGTGCATTTACTGTGTCACTTCGCAAAGCCTGATCGCGGTGTTGATGATTCTGTCCATGGCGTGGTGGGGCGCGAGCCTGCGAACGCGAACGTCGACCTAGAGAAAGACGGCTGGCTCGATTAGAGGTCCTTCGACTGGACTCGCTCCAGCTAGCTAGAACTCACTCCGCTCAGCATGACAACCGATAGGTTATGCAGGTACCGCCGCTTCGATCGGTTCCAGATGCGCGGTGAAGTGCCGCAGGAACGGCGCTTCATAGGTCAGTTTCATGCCGCGGATTGCCTTCCGCCGGGCAAACACTTTGAGGATGATCTCGACCACGTAGTCAATATGGCTCTGCGTGTAAACGCGGCGCGGGATCGCCAGTCGGACCAGTTCCATTTTGGCTGCGCCGGCAAACATCAGGCTGCCGATTTCGACGGAGCGAATGCCGCCTTCCAGATAAAGCTCAGTCGCCAACGCGACGCCCGGGAATTGATCGAGCGGGATGTGTGGCAGAAACGCCTTGGCATCGAGATAAATTGCATGGCCTCCGGGTGGCTGCACGATCGGAACGCCGTGCTGGGAAATGTGATCGCCAAGGTAGGCAGTCGAGGCAATGCGATAGCGCAAGTAGTCCTCTTGCAACGACTCTTGCAATCCGATCGCAACAGCTTCCAGATCGCGGCCTGCCAATCCGCCGTACGTAGGATAGCCTTCCGTAAGAATGAGCAGGTCCTGCTCCTGGCGGGCGAGCAGGTCGTCGTTGGTGCAGAGGAAGCCGCCGATGTTTGCCATGCCGTCTTTCTTGGCTGACATGGTGCAACCGTCGCCCAAGGCAAACATCTCCTGCGCGATCTGCTTCGGAGTCTTGTGGGCGTAGCCGGCTTCACGCAGCTTGATGAAGTAAGCGTTCTCGGCGAATCGACACGCATCGAAATAGAGCGGTATGCCGTTGCTGTGGCACACTGCGCTGACTGCGCGCGCATTGGCCATTGACACCGGCTGACCTCCGCCGGAGTTGTTGGTCACGGTCAACATGACAAGCGGTATGCGCTCGCGCCCCACCTTGGCAATCAACGATTCCAACGCATCGACAGCCATGTTGCCTTTGAACGGTTCACGGTGCTGTGGCTCGCGTGTCTCGCGGCAGGGAAGATCAACCGCTTCAGCTCCGACAAATTCGAGGTTGGCGCGTGTGGTGTCGAAGTGAGTGTTGTTGGGCACTACATCGCCCTTTTTGCACATCACGTTGAAGAGGATCCGTTCGGCTGCGCGGCCCTGGTGCGTGGGTATTACGTGACGATAGCCGAAGATGTCCTGAACCGAGTCGCGGAAGTGATCGAAGCTTCTGCTTCCGGCGTAGCTCTCGTCGCCTTCCATCACGCCGGCCCACTGACGGGTGGACATCGCGCCCGTACCCGAGTCAGTCAGCAGGTCGATGAGAACGTCATCGGCGGGTAGCAGAAACAGGTTGTAATGTGCTGCGCGCAAGAGTTCCTCGCGTTGCTCGCGGGTCGTCCAGCGGATAGGCTCAACGCTCTTAATGCGAAACGGTTCGATGATAGTGGCGGTCGGCATAATGGAACCCAAGCCGATTCTAGAAGCAGGAGAGCCGCCAGTCTGTGACGGATGAACTACTCTTGCTGGTTGCACAACGCTTCATGCTGACACAGCTCATTCCAGGCAGCGAGCGACCACCAGGGTGATGTCGTCCTGTTGTTCGCCAGGGCTGAACTGTTCCACCGCGTCGAACACGGTTCGCAAGAGCTCGGGCGGTGAAAGCTGATTCTTTCCGCGCAAGACCTCGACCAGGCGACACTCGCCAAACTCTTCGCCCGCGGCGTTGACCGCTTCGGTTACCCCGTCCGTGTACAGAGCCAGAATGTCTCCCGGGGCAAGGGTCACTTCGGCGACTGCGATTGGCAGCTCTTCGAACAGTCCCAGCACGGTGCAGGTGGAATCTAGCCACACGGGCGCCGGTGCTGGCTGCGCACCGCTCTCAGCGTGCAGCAGCAGAGCAGGAAGATGTCCGCAATTCGCATAGCGAAGCACCCGAGTCTGGTCGTCGTAATCAGCGAAGAAAAGCGTGGCGTAGCTGCTTTGGCCGGTGTTCTGAAAAAACAAGCGGTTGACGGAATCGAGCAGGCGGGGCAAGTCTTCGACGGCCATGGCGTACTGGCTGCGCAGATTGGCTTGCAGGTTCGCCATCAGCAGGGCGCCCGGAACACCTTTTCCCGCGATATCGGCCAACACCAACCCCAGCCTGCCGGCTCGAAGCTCGAGAAAGTCGTAGTAATCACCGCCCACCGACCTCGCCGAGACGCAGCCTCCGATGTACTCCAGAGTTTTCATTGCGGGCAGTTTTTGAGGCAGCAGCCTGGCTTGTACCTGGCGCGCGAACTCCATCTCCTGGGTAGCGCGGCGCTCAGCTTCCATACGCTCGGCGATCTTTTCGGCAAGCAAGATACTTTCCAGTGCGACTCCGACCTGGTTGGCGATCAGTTTGAGAAGCCGCTTGTCCTCGCTGGAGTAGGGCTCTTCCGACAAACGTGGTCCCAGGACGATAAGTCCGGCCAGGCGCTGGTCACGGCCGGGTATGGGAACCAGGCATTCAGGCGCAACTGAAAGAAGAGAGCTGGGTAAAGGCTCTCCGTTGATTGTCGCGCTGGAGAGGTCCCACGGCTTGCCGAGTTTGGCAAGTTCCCTCAGGCCAGGTTGGGCGGGCGAGTACTTCGCGCATTCCGGCGGCAGGTTGCCAGTAAAGACCACCAGTTGACCATCGTCAGACTCGAGGTAGACCGCGCCCGAACCGGGCTGCAGGGCTTCGCGCAGATGATACTGCAGCAGGGCCGCCAACTCATCGCGACTGTTGACGGTGTGGATCTTTGCGAGAAGCTGTTCCATCACCACTCGCGCGTCATAGGCATTACGAAAGAACGCGCGGTCGATGCGCCGGCCTACGTTGTTGTGGACCTGCACTCCAGTCCAAAGCATGACAGATCCGAAGACCGAGCCCAGCGCAATCGCTCCCGGAAGAGCTACAGAGGTGAAGGATTGTAGATATCGCGAAAAGCTCATCGCGAACGCGAACGTGACGCCCACGCTTAAGGCGATAAGCAAAATCACGAAGCCGCGCTGTACCAGGAGATAGCGCGCGCTGCGACGCAGCAGGACCGGTATCTCAAGCACCCGGTGCTTGACCACTGCGTAGGCAAACGACAACGGAAAGAGCCAGAGCAGAAGGACCAGCACGGCGGAAAGCGCGCGGCTTATGGTGAATCCGAAGAACGTGTTGGCGCCCAGGGCGATGGTGGCGGGTACCACCCCGACCAACGTCCCCCACATGATGACGCGAATTTTACGACGGGCATCCGGGGAGGTGAGGACCAGGTCGTTCCAGACCAGCGAAACGAATCCCAGGGCGATCAGCCCATAGTTGATGAGGGAAATTCCCAGGTGGAAGCCCTCGTTCCATGTCGGGTAGGAGGTCGCCGTCTCGAAAACTCTTGGCAAATCAAGCACCACGACTGCCAGTGCGAACGCAACTCCAAACCATTTGAGCCAGGGGAGTTTTCGGTCAAGCGGCGACCTCTCGGGGAAAGTTGCAAACAGGAAATAAAAGACCGCGGGCACCAGGTCGTTAACGATAGAGCGATAAGTGAGAGCAAACAGTCGGGGGAAGGCAGACAGCTTGTTGACTCCGCTCTCCAGGCCCGGAATGGCGACAAACCCCGCGAACAGCAACGCGAGCAGCCAAGCATTGCGATCATCGACGCGAAGAAGCAAGACAGCAAATCCGACGATGATGAAAATGAAAGGATAAACACTTAGGATCTTCAGCCCGATACTGCTGACTAACCCGGCCTCCGCTCTTCCCGACTCGCTCAGTCGGAACGTTCCATGAAGAACAAGAGGCGAAGAGTAACCCGGCCTGAGCACCTTCAATTCGACAGTGTCATCGGGATGGTGCCGCGACCAAATGCGTGGCATGACCTCCGCACCTGTCAGCGGAATGCCGTCGGCCGCGATTACACGATCTCCAGCCTTCAATCCGGCGCGCTCCGCAGGGCTTCCGGCATGAACCTCCAGGACCAGATCGCTTTGTTGGGAACGATCGTACCTGTCTTCGAATCCAAGTTCGACGGGAACTCCGTGGCTGGTGTAGAAGGTCCACAGCACCGCATAAAACAGCGCAGTGGCCGCGAACACCACGGCGACCGACAACAGCACCGGTCTTGGCAAACCGCGCTTCGATTCCATAGAGACTGGCTGTCTTCGATACTACGCGGTTGTGTTTGCCAAACCTAGAGGGCGGCAGGCAGAGCTACGGATACTTGCGGGAAGCGAGTCATTCCCAACGCAGAGACTTCATAGGGTCGACTCGCACCGCCCGTCGCGCTGGAACATAGCACGCAGCGATCGCCACCAGCATCAGGACGAAAGCCACGCTCGCGTAAGTCAAGGGATCGTGTGCGCTAACGCCGAACAGTTGCTTCGCCATCAGTCGAGTTAAGACCAGCGACGCACCCGTGCCGATCGCAGCGCCAATCAACGCCATCTTAGTTCCTTCGCCAAGCACCAGGACGAGGATGTCGCGACGTTGCGCCCCCAGTGCCATGCGAATGCCGATCTCCTGAGTACGCTGCCCTACCAGATAGGAGATCACGCCGTAAATGCCGACACAAGCCAGCAGCAGCGCCAATCCCGCGAACGCGGTGAGCAGAATCATCGTAAGGCGGCGCGCGGCATACGAGGTGGCGACGACATCATCCATCGTCTGTACGTTGTAGATCACCTGGCGCGGATCAATCTCTTTCACCGTTTCGCGAACCTGTCCCATGACCGCCGTCGGATCGTCCTGCGTTCGCAGCACGACTGCAACCGATTTTGCGACCAGCGGCATCACCTTCTCCGGAATCTGCATGAAGGGGTAAAAGAACTGGGCCTGGATCGAGCCAGGCGGATCGACGTCGAGCGCATACTGTTTTACATGCCCGACGACTCCGACAATTTCGGCTTGCACGTTGAATTCGGTGAAATTAACGTGCTTTCCAATTGGGTCTTGACCGGCGAAATAAGTACGCGCGAAGTTGTCGTCGATGTCAACCACGTTGGGCGTGTTTTCGTTGTCCTGTTGGGTTACGAAGCGGCCCCGCAGCAAGTTGATTCCCATCGCCTCCCGAAATCCGGACTCGACCAGGAAGAATGTCGCCGCATGCATTTCGCTGTCATGGGCCGGCTTGGGTTCACCCTGGATCCAGAACGGCAGCGAAGAGTCGTGAATCATGGGACGCGAACCCAGCGTGACCGACACCGCTTGCACGCCCGGGATCGATCGCACTTGATCGTCGAAGTTACGCAGGCGGGCCCGGGTTTCAGCCGAGGTGGTGTTGGGCGTCGCCGCCATCGACAGATTGAAGGTAATGGCGTGACTGGGGTTGAATCCCGGATTGACTCGCCAGAGTGCGCTCAGTGTGCGTACCATCAGTCCAGCCCCGACCAGCAGAACCAGCGCCAAGGCAACCTCGGCAGCGACGAAGATCCCTTGCAGCCGATGGCGGAAGCCGCTCGACCCGCGTCCGCTCTGCTTCATCACTTCCTGCAGGTTGGTTCGCGTTGCCTTCAACGCAGGCGCCAAGCCGAAGATCACGCCAGTGAACAGCGACAAGAAAACGGTAAAGAGCAGTACCTTGGGATCGAGCGACACCTCGCTGGCTCTGGGTAAGGCTTTGGGCAAGCCCAGGAGCAGCGTCTTCAACCCACAATAAGCGAGCAACAGGCCAAGTGCTCCCCCGACTGCGGAAAGCAAGACGCTCTCCGTGAGAAGCTGGCGAAGCATGCGCGCGCGGCTTGCACCGAGTGCCGAGCGAATCGCGAATTCGCGGGAACGCGCCACCGACCTTGCGAGCAACAGGTTCGCAACGTTGGCGCACGCAATCAGCATCAGGAATCCTACAGCGGCTAACAGCACGAACAGCAGGGGCTCAACATTGCCGACCAGGTCCTGCTTCATCGAGACCAGTTTGATGGCGTGACCGGCATCGGCTTCGGGATAAGCTACCGCGAGATTGCGGGCAATCTCATCCATCTCGGCTTGTGCCTGGGCGAGTGTGACTCCTGGCTTCAGCCTGCCGAAAGCGCGAGCGCTCACCGATATGCGTCGATCGCGGAACGACGGGTCTCTCCACTGCCCGATGGGTGTGTAAACATCTCGCATATTGCCGTAGAAGCTGAAGCTGTCGGGGACGACGCCGACGATGGTGTACGCAGTTCCGTTCAAAGTGATGGGCTTGCCGATGATGTCGGGCGCGGCGCCGAACTTGCGCTTCCAAAAGCCACCGCTTAATACGACCACCGGCGCAGCGCCAAGTTGGTCGTCATCGGCCCGAAATGTGCGGCCACGAACCGGTACGACACCCAGGGTATCGAAGAAGCCGGCCGAGATCATGTATCCGCTCAAGCGTTCACCTTCGCCGTTGCCGATGAAGTTGTAGTCTTCATTGCGGTATGTGGCCATCGAGGCAAACGTGCGGTTGTCGCGCTGCCAATCCTGGAAGTTCGGATATTCGATAGGAGCACTGTCTAGACCGGCGATCCGCGCATAGATTGCCACCAGTTGGTCGGAATGCGGATACGCGAGCGGGTTCAACAACACTCCGTTTACCACCGAAAACAGGGCGGTATTTGCGCCAATTCCGAGCGCCAAGGTCAACACCGCAATCGCGGTGAAGGCTGGAGACTGGGTGAGCAGCCGGACCCCGTAGCGTAGGTCGGCGAGAAAGCTATTCATGGTTCATCCGAAAAATCTTTGAATACTGGCCAGCCTGTCAACAAACCACATACAGGTCACCGTGAATGGTAATTGGAATACCTCCCGCTGCGGTGCACAGATTGCCGAATGGTAAACCAATATCGGTCAGGTCAAGGACGAGGATGCGTCAAGCGCGGTCAGGTTGCAATTAGAGCTGCTGGTTCGGTTGATCGGTAACCGCCTTGCTGTTCTCTGCCGATCACACGGGAACGGCTTGGCGCTACCAATCGGCAATGATGCCTTCATTTCGTGCCTCGTTGACTGATAGATACTTCACCCATACTATGTAGCAACCCAAGCACGGGCCCACTTCGCATGGCCGAACAAATCATCTCGCATTACCGCATATTGGAAAAGCTCGGAGGCGGCGGTATGGGGGTGGTCTACAAGGCCGAAGATACCCGCCTGCACCGATTTGTCGCGCTGAAGTTCTTGCCCGACGAAGTCGCCCACGACCAAGCGTCGCTGAGCCGTTTCCAGCGCGAGGCGCAAGCCGCATCGGCGCTGAACCATCCCAACATCTGCACCATCTACGACATCGGGCAAGAGGACGGCCGCGCGTTTATCGCGATGGAGTACCTCGAAGGCATGACCCTGAAGCACATGATTGAGGGGCATGCGCTGAAGACTTCGCAGATCGTCGATCTGGGGATTCAGATTGCCGATGCCCTCGATTCCGCGCATTCGGGTGGCATTGTGCATCGCGACATAAAAACCGCAAATATTTTCGTGACCCAGCGCGGTCAGGCGAAGGTCCTGGATTTCGGGCTGGCCAAGTTGAATGCGGAGAAGCAGCACGCAGCGAGCAGCGATGGCGGTCTGACGGATTCGCCCACCGCGTTCAGCATGGATCAGCTCACCACTCCGGGCACGGCAATGGGCACGATTGGGTATATGTCTCCGGAGCAGGCTCGTGGCGAGCCGCTGGACCATCGTACCGACCTGTTTTCGTTTGGTGTCGTGCTGTACGAGATGGCGACGGGCAAGCAGCCGTTTACGGGCGCAACTTCGGCGGTGGTATTCGAGGCAATCTTGAACAAGGAGCCGATTGCGCCGGGGCAGCTCAACCCCGGACTGCCCCCACAGATCGAGCCCATCCTCGACAAGGCGCTGGAGAAGGATCGCGATCTGCGCTGCCAGAGCGCAGCCGAATTGCGGGCAGACCTGAAGCGATTGAAACGCGATACCGATTCGGCGGCGAGATCATCCGCTGCTTTGCGATCGCAGGCGAGCGACTTGTCTGTGGCGTTACCGCCGGCGCAGGCTCCTTCGAAGCAGAGCGGACGTCGCGTGGCCCCATTCTTGTGGCTGGCAGGACTGCTGATTGCAGGCGCGCTCGGGCTTTTCGTCGGCAAGAAGCTTTGGCAATCTTCGGGGCCGAGCGCGCCACTTTACCACGAGATAACGTTCCGACGAGGGACCATTCGGTCGGCGCGGTTTGCGCCCGACGGGCAAACGATTTACTACAGTGCCGCGTGGCAGGGCAATCCGGTGGAAACCTTTTCGGCTCGGCAAGGAATGGTGGAATCGCGCTCGCTGGGATTGCCACGGTCGGAACTGATGTCGATCTCTACGAAAGGCGAGATGGCATTGCTGCTTGATAGCCACCCATTGGGCACCTGGGTGAATGTGGGAACACTTGCGCGGGCTCCGATTGCCGGTGGAGCACCGCGACCTGTGCTGGACGACGTGGAGTGGGCGGACTGGTCGCCGGACGGCAACAGCCTCGCGGTGATCCGCAATGTGAATGGACGTGACCGGCTGGAATATCCCATCGGCAAGGTGCTCTATGAAACGACAGGCGGATGGATCAGCTACCCGCGAGTGTCGCCGAAGGGTGACTACGTTGCTTTCTTCGACCATCCTAACCAGGGCGACGACAGTGGCTCCTTAGCCGTGGTTGACACCTCGGGAAACAAGAAGACCCTGACTCGGCAGTGGTACGGCACTGAGGGACTGGCATGGACGTCTGACGGCTCGGAAATCTGGTTTACAGCAAGCGAACTCGGGCTCTTTCACTACATTTCAGCGACCACGCTGTCGAAGAAACTGCGACTCGTCACCCGCGTTCCCGGCTCGTTGGTTATGTTCGACATCTGGAAAGATGGACGTGTGCTGCTGGCGCGGGCCGACCGGAGGCGAGAAGTAATGGGATTGGCGCCGGGAGCTGCTAAGGAGCGCGACCTCTCCTGGCTTGACTACTCGTTTCCCGCAGATCTTTCGGCCGATGGCAAAACCCTGTTGTTCGACGAGGAGGGTATCGGTGGCGGCGTACAGTACGGCGACGTGCAGGACCTCACCTACGCGGTATACATTCGCGACACGGACGGATCACCCGCGATTCGCTTAGGCGAGGGTGGAGCCTCGGCGCTCTCTCCCGACAAGAAGTGGGTCATCATCTACACGCCGACTCAGCCCTCCCAACTTCGGTTGCTGCCCACAGGAGCGGGCGAAACGAAGTCACTCACCAACGACTCGATTGCGCACCAGTACGCGCGATGGCTGCCTGACGCTAAACAGCTCATATTCAGTGGAAATGAGGCAGGCAAGGGCGTTCGTTATTATCTGCAGGGACTTTCGGGCGGCCCGCCAAAGGCGATTTCTCCTGAGGGGGTAGATGCTCTGAATTTTGTGGTGTCATCTGACGGGCAGAACGTGCTGGGAATCGGGCCCGATCAGAAGGCCTATTTGTTCCCCATTTCCGCGGGCGAGCCAAAACCTATCGTCGGGCATGCAGCCGGGCGATATTCCCATCAACTTCACTAGCGACGGCCATTCGATTTACCTTTATCACACAGGGGAAATACCGGCGAAGGTCTACAGGTTGGATCTGGTCTCGGGCAAAAAGTCGGTGTGGAAAGAGATCGCTCCATTGGATCCGACCGGTATCTCCACCATCTCTCCGGTTCTGATGAATCCTGACGGAAAATCATATGTGTACGGTTTCCATCGCACGGTTGGAGACCTTTATTTGGTTGAGGGGCTGAAGTAATCACCGGTGTCGAGCATCTTATGGCTGAGCGTCCCTTTTAGGAATACCTCATTGAACCTGCGCGCTGGCTGAATCCCGTTCTCATTGATCACATGTGACATAGCCATTTCACACCAACGTAATCTCCGCCGAAGTCGCCGCGGGTAATCTCCGAGTTGTCGACGAACCAAGCGGGAGCCTCAGTTTGCTGACCATTCTGGCGGTTCGGGCGTTATACGGCCAAGTGGAACCTCCTCCAAGCAGACTTCTGGCCGCGTCGATACGCTGTCGTGAGCACGCCAACTTGGCACCTAAACCGCCCCGGCCGCTCATCCGGGATTACGTGCGAGCTGGCGATTTATCGCCAGCTAATCTCTGCCGACCTCACTGGACGTGGATTGCCGAATGCCCGCAGTCCACTCGGGAATGATTAGGTCGGCGGCCAGTTTGGTGGGTTGGGCGTTTTACGTCAAGTTCAGATGACGCCAGCTTTCGTGGGAGCCGGTCTCCTGCAACGCCCTTACTCGCGTCTGAATATGACATCACTGGATGCTATAGCGGCGTTACGCGAAGTAGCTAGATGCAGCATCACCCAGGTTAAAACGATTTCCACTTCAACCAGCCCAGTATCTATCATGTCTCATGCCGTGTCCCGGGGGTGGCTTGCTGCGAACAGAATGCGCTTTCATTTACTTTCGTTCAGAATGGAACCGAAGAACCAAGGCGTAGCAATCGCTCTGCGGAGAAGAAGGGTAACAGTTGGACTGGCAAGCGGGCAAACTCGCGATTGCGCGAGCTATTAGTCTCGATCTAACCCACCAGCAGGAACACTATGCACAGCTCTTACGGAGCGAAGTGGGCGTCGGCGACCGTTGGCTCGACATAGGGTGCGGAAAGGATGTCTGCTGGATTCTGTCAAAGAAAGAGCTGGATCATCTGGTCGGGTCCGCAGCGTACGTAGTCGGAATCGATGTGGACGAAGGGATTGCCGAAAATACCAGCCTGACCTATCGGGTCATGGCAGCGGGCGAGCAGCTGCCGTTTCGAGATAAAGCTTTCGACCTGGTTACTGCCAATATGGTTGTGGAGCACGTGGCAGATCCCACGCTAGTCCTATCAGAAGTATCACGTGTACTTCGGCCCGGCGGACGCTTCCTCTTTATCACACCGAATCGTCTATCACCTTACTTCCTGGTGGCCCATGCGATGCCCACAAGTATGAAGAAGAGGATCGTAGGCTTCCTGGAAGGGAGGCGGGAAGAAGAGATTTTTCCGACGCACTACAGGCTCAATACTCCTGGCACAATCAAACAACTCGCTCTCGATAATGGCTTCCAGGTGCAGCACCTATCCCTTGTAGGATCGGGCTGTATGCTGGATCGACTTGGCCCAGTTGCGTGGCTGGAATGCGTATTTTTGAAATCACTGGCGAGTTGGTTTCACGGGAAGCTTCAACCGGAAATATTGGCGGTGCTGACGAAGGGTGGAGTTGTGCCGCCGGCGCTGACGGTTCGACCTCAAGAAAAGTTCTGAGCGCGTTGCTGTAGGGCAACAATGTCGCCGTTGAGAAGTTCGTATTCGGGATAGGACTTGATCTGTGCCAGCGCATCGGCCACAGTGCCGAAGCGATAGCTCCTGAGCAGTTGTCGCAGCTTGTCTTCGGTCGTCTGGGTATTAACGTAACTCTTGAAGCTTTGCAGCCGCGACAGCCGCACGCGCGGGTGCTGCGGATTGACCTCACGGGGGTGGACATAAGTCATCACCGGCCGTCCGGCGCGATGGTTCTGACGGAATCCGTAATGAACAATCGGCATGGTGAACAGGCGAAGGTATCCGCCACCGGAAAACTGAACGCGCTGACCAAAGGCCGTCATGATTGACATGGGAAAGACTTTCATCTCGCCCTCGTCCGTGTGCAGGAGGAAGGGATCGCGCAAGAAGCCGTCAATACCTCCATTGTCGCGCGGTGCGGGTACGATCGAGACGTCGACCAGAACAGCGTGGCGTCGCATCAGGGCATACGCCCAGAAACAAGAACGCTTAATCGAAAACCACGGAGCCCTGAACACATCTACCGGTTGACCGCTGACCTCGCGCAGAGCGCCCAGTGCGCGTTTAAGATCGCTTTCGAACTCCTCCGGTGTCAGCGTGTAGACCAGGCGATGGAAATGCGTGTGGCAGCCGATCTCGTGTCCCGCATCCCGGATGCGTTTGATCAGCGCAGGGCGATGCTCAGCCAGCCATCCCACGGCGAGGAAGGTCGCTCGGGTCTTGGCTTGATCGAGCAGACGCAAAATGACATCCGTATCTTTGACGATGCATACTTCCGCCGTTTCCCAAGTTTTGGGATCATCGTACGGGGTGCCGACTGCGCGAACGTGAAACCACTCCTCAAGATCGATACAAAAAGCGTTAACGATGTCATTCGGCAAAGATCGGCTCACTGAGGCTCATGGTAGCGGAGTGCCTTTTGGAAGGAAAGAGGCACTTTAACAGTATCCGGAAGTAATCCTGCGACACGTGTGGTTCGCCTGAGCCAACGCATAGCTGGATTCCCCGCCAGCATCTTTGCAACTGCGTGAACGCCTGCTTGCAGAGCGTGCAACCAGTCACGCCAATCAATAAAGAAAAATCCTCTAGGATGACTTCCGGTTCCGGGGTATTATGCTGCGCTGGCCGAGTTCGGCCCTCACCTTCTAGTCTACTTATTCCGGGTGGGTAAGTGTCGTGGCGGTTCGCGTCCTGCAAAGGAGGCCCTGCGTTGAAGGTTCTTGTCACCGGTGGTGCAGGATTTATTGGTTCCCATCTGGCGGAGCAACATCTGCTGCAGGACGAAGTTACGGTTGTGGACGATCTTTCAACCGGGTCGCTCGCCAACATCGCGCATCTCGAAGCCTCTCCGCAATTCCGTTTCGTCTCAGGCTCAGTAACGGATTTGTCATTGATGTCAGAGCTGATCGAATCTGCTGACGTAATCTACCACCTTGCGGCGGCAGTGGGGGTCCGACGGGTTCTCGGTGCGCAAATCAGGTCGATCGAAACTAATCTTTCCGGAACAAACG
The DNA here is from genome assembly GCA_963771535.1 of uncultured Acidobacteriaceae bacterium. Classification (GTDB taxonomy): domain Bacteria; phylum Acidobacteriota; class Terriglobia; order Terriglobales; family Acidobacteriaceae; genus CAVVDY01. The sequence continues at coordinate 522,562 of CAVYTK010000004.1, forward strand.
TAGTTCTACAGTGCGCCGCGAAAAAGTCGAAGCGGGTGCTCATAGCTTCAACCTCCGAAGTATATGGGAAGCGATCGCAACTGCCGTTTCGGGAAGACGACGACTTAATATTGGGTGCCACCTGCAAAGGACGATGGAGCTATGCCTGCTCCAAGGCCATGAACGAGTTCCTCGCGTTGGCGTACTGCAAAGAAAAGCAGGTTCCAGTTGTTATAGCTCGCGTTTTCAATACCGTTGGTCCGCGGCAAACAGGACGTTACGGCATGGTGATTCCGACCTTGGTAGGACAGGCTCTGGCGGGCCAAGACATGACAGTTTTCGGTGATGGCACTCAGAGCCGCTGCTTCACCCACGTCGCCGATACCGTGCAAGCTCTGATCGGTCTTGCAGTACATGCCAATAAGACTGGTGAAGTTTATAACGTGGGGAGCGCCCACGAAATCACAATCCTCGAGTTGGCACACTGGATTAAGAAGTTGACGGCCTCAAACTCCCGTATTGTCATGGTTCCTTACGAACAGGCATATCCTGCCGACTTCGAGGACGTGCCAAGTCGTGTGCCTGAGCTGACGAAATTGAAGAGACTCATCGGCTACGAGCCACGTATTTCTTTGGAGGAAACGCTGATTAACATAGTTCAATACCAGCAAAGTCATCCGGATAAGGCGAACGGCGAATCCGCGTTGGCTATGGCAGGTTAGCGTGGTCACACCTCCTTCCAGTTCCAGCGCTAAGTCCCCCTCTACCTCTGAAGTCGGATTTCTGATTCTTGGGGCGGGGATGTGCGGCTTGGCCGCGGGCAGCGTTCTCGGCGAACACGCAACGATTGTCGAGCGAGAAAACCGTCCGGGTGGTCTGGTGCGAACCGAGCAATTCGGTTCCTACTGGTGCGACCACGTGATCCACATTCTGTATTTCAGCGACGAAGAAACAGAGCGACACATTCGCTCTCTGGTGCCGGAGCTTGCTCCTTGTCCGCCAGAGGCCTGGGTAAACACGACCGAAGGTCGCCTCAAATACCCTTTCCAGATGCATCTCTCCGGGTTACCTCGTGAGAGCATCGTCGAATGTCTTAGAGACCTTGCGGAAGTGTCATTCAGAACACCGAACTGCGCTGCCGAGAACTTTGAGCAGACACTACGATTCACCTTCGGCGAGGCCATGTGTGAATTGTTTCTTTTTCCTTACAACCGCAAGGTATGGAAGCGCCCCCTGACTAGTCTGGCCAGCGTGGGATTTCAATGGACGATTACGCCCCCCCAGTTTGACGAGGTTTTGCGCGGAGCTCTGGATCCTGACGCTACCTACCTTTCTTATAACGCGAACGGGTGGTATCCCAGACCTTCGAAGCAAGCACCATTGCGCGGCATGGAGGTAGTTGCCGCCTCCCTCGCGTCGCAAGCTTCAGACCTGCGCCTAAATCATACGGTCACGTCGCTCGATTTGGAGAAACGAGTCGCTTCCTGCCTACACCACGGTAGGGAAGTTGAGATCTCATGGAAAAACGGATTGTGCAGCACTATTCCACTGCCGGTTTTGATACGTATATGCCGGCAGGCTCCGGAGTCGCTTCGCGCCGACGCGGCACGGCTCAAATGGAACCGCGTCATATCGGTCATGTTCTGTGTACGCGGCCCCCGGCCGAGCCATCGCGGGCATTGGGAGTACTACAGCGATGAGTCGCTCTGTTTCACGCGAATCATCTATATGCATCGCTTTGATCCCGAGATGGTTCCCGCCGATGGCTGGTGTGTTATGGCGGAGATTATCGAAAGGGCAGAAGAAGAGCGCAAACCAGACGCCGAGATCGCAGGCATTTGCAGGGAAGACATGAAGCGGGCTGGCCTCCTGCCCGACGACTGCGAGATCGTACACGAACATGTCACCTGCATAGACCCGGCATACGTCGTCTTTAGTCATGAGAGGCCTGCAATTTTGGATCGACTAAAAGCATTCCTTGCTCAATACTCTGTCACCAGCCTCGGCCGCTATGGAGAATGGGAGTACTCTTCCGTGGGGGGAGTGCTGCGCGACGGCCGCAATTGGGCATCGCGTGCATTAGAAACAGTGTCGGTCAAGTAGCCTTCCGCTGGCTGGGGCGGTTTGGTGAGGCTCGCCGGACTGGTTCTCAAGCCCACAGCCGCGGACATCGGTGGCTCACGCTAGAATGCCGGGCTGCTGCAAAGTCGGAGGGCGGTAGGTAATGCACGGTTTGGGCCTGATGGTTTTCGTCTTCGGAATTTGCGGTTGCCTTTACATTGTGGTTGGCTATCCGTTCATATTGTCCGCAATGGCGAATCGGCACCCCCAACCTGTAACAAAGAGCTTTGTCCCCAGACGGGTCACGGTCATTCTTCCGGTGCGCAACGGCGAACCTTGGATATCGCGCAAACTCCGCTCCATCCTTGACCTCAACTACCCTCGCCATCTTATGGAGATACTTGTAGTGTCAGATGGCTCCAAGGATAGAACGGAATCTATAGCTGCAGGTTTCCAGAGTGAGGGAGTCACACTGTTACGTAATCAGCACGACGGAAAGGCAGCCGCGCTGAATACTGCCATGGAGCGCGCGACCGGGGACGTCTTTTTCTTGACTGACGTTCGCCAGCCTCTTCATCCCGATTGCCTTCGTAGGCTCATGGAGTGCCTGGGCGATCCGCACGTCGGGGCAGCCTGTGGCCAACTGCAGTTTATATCAGGAGAGAATCTACCTCATGTTGGACTGTACTGGCGTTACGAAAGGTGGCTTCGACGAAATCTATCCCGCTACGATTCTCTTCTAGCCGGGACGTGTACTTACGTCATTCATCGTGACCTCGCGACGCGAATACCACCCGGAACATTACTGGACGACTCTTGGTTACCCTTGTCGGCATTCCTGCAGGGCTATAGGTTCGTGCTGGAAGAAAATGCCATCACCTATGAATATCCGAACTCCCTCGAAAGTGAGTTTCTACGGAAGGTACGGACACTTGCCGGTATTTACCAGATTATAAAACGTTGTCCAGCGCTGCTGACGACAAGCAACCGTATGCGCTGGCACTTCATTTCTTACCGGCTCGGCCGTTTAGCTATGCCTTTTTTATTGATCATGACGATAGCCGGTAGTATTGCCTTACCGGAACCATATAAACGTGTGGCGTTAAGCGCCTGGTCTGCAATTCTTGCCCTGGCGATACTTGATATTGTTATCCCAGTTGGCGTGGCAGGAAAGCGTGTCACTTCAGTTGTGCGTAGTTTCGTCCTTCTAATGCTCGCTTCTTTGTGCGCTTTATCCATTGCGTTTGTTCCGCCCTCAACGCTTTGGGCAGATACGTGGAAGCAGAAAGGCTAACCGCTGGCGTCGCCATGATTTCACACGTTCTCGCCCAGTACAGTGCTGACAGGAGTGGCCAATGAGAATAGCCCTCGTAATCGCCGCCGCCATACTGGGTGGTTTTGGTACGCGGACGATGCTGATCATGGCCACTCGTCTGGGCGTAATGAACTATCCTAACCCGATTGTCCGCGATCATCGTGAGGCGATTCCGTATCTCGGCGGACTCGGCGTGCTGATAGGCGCCACTCTGGCGTTGATATTGTGCGGGCAGAGCGTGGCTCTTCGGTACGTCATTTTCGGCGGGTTCGTAGCTTTCTTGCTCCTGGGCCTGGTCGACGATGTACTGAATTTGCGCTGGTGGATTAAGTTAAGCTCGCAAATCGCAATTGCCGGTGGATTGACCCTGGTTGGATTCTTAGGTGGATTTCCGGAGCTGTGCTGGCGAATCACTGGCTGGGTGCCATTCGACGTTTTGGTTTCGTGCTTGTGGCTGGTTACGGTAGTTAATGCGATGAACTTTCTGGACGTCTGCGATGGAGTTGTCGCTTCGCTCGCCTTCATCAATCTGTTGTGTTCGGGGTGGGTTGTCCCGTCAAACTCTTCCGTAATCTATTTGGCGGTAGCGGGAGGTTGTGTAGGATTCTTGTGGTGGAATAGACCGCCCGCGCGAATCTACCTCGGCGACTGTGGCTCGCTCGGGTTGGGATTTCTCATTGCAGTGGCAGCTCTTCAGGTTAGCCAGGTATTACCCCCTACCCGAATCCGTCTTTTCACTCCGATACTATTTGCAGCGGTTCCGCTGTTCGAATTGGCGTTTATCACCACCGTCCGTCTTCAAAAAGGTTTGCCTTGGTGGCGAGGAAGTCCTGACCATGTTGCGCTGCGTCTACAAAAAGCGGGCCTCAAGAAGTACCAGGTCGATTTGTTGCTCATGTGTGCTTCCGTTGCGCTGTGGGCATGTGGAATGATCGTCGGCAGCGCTTCCAAGTACTATGCACTCCTGTTGCTGGCTCTACTGCTCGCACTCGCAGGAGTTTGCTGGCAGATGTTACTTCGATGGGACCCGTCGCCGCCGGATCCTGATGAACTGCATCTCCCGTCCCAGGTTAGATGGCTTGACTGACTGAGTGCTTTAGCTCTTGCTTCTGCGGTTCAGACGCAATCGTTCGAGCATAGGCAGCTCTTTCAAAAGTCACCGGAGTATTGCAGCCGTTCCCCAGGCGCGAGATATCAAACAGCGATAGGTGCAACGCTAAGATGGAGTAGATCGGCAGATTCTCCGATTTCGCCGTTCATTTTGCGAACTTGTCATGCGAATTCTCTTTCTCTCGGTGCGCTATCCGTTGCCACAAGACCAAGGGGCGAAGATGCGCTTGTGGTCCACTCTCGGCGCATTGGCGAGGGCTGGGCACGAGATCACGCTGATCACCCTCGCAACTCCTAAGGAGGTCGCAGAGGCACCGCTCGACCAGCTTGCGGCTGTAAGCCGCGAAATAGTCATTGTCTGCAAGGATGTCGAGCACTTCACCGGGGGCGCGAGCAACTATCTTAGGCGGCTGACTTCTATCTTGGCGTCCCTGCCATACTCCGCGCGCCGTTACCTGTCGGCGGAGATGAAAGAGGCAGTGAGAAAGAAGCTGCTTGCAGAGCGATTCGATGTAGTCTTCTGCGACCACGTTTTTAGCGCGGTAAACCTGCCGGAGTGCACGCTCCCAATCCTCATCAGCACACATAATGTCGAGTCTAGAATTCTCGAGCTCTACAGCCAGGTGGAGCAGAATCCACTCAAAGCATTGTATGCACGTTGGGAATCTATCCGCATGAAGCGTCTTGAGACCCGCGTCTTCCGCCGCTGCAATCTCGGAATTGCATGTTCAAGCTTTGATGCTGAGCAGATAAACACGCTGTGCCCGCAGTTACCCATGTTCGTGGTTCCCAACGTCGTTGACATTGAGGGTTGCCACGGCGACGCCGAAGATCCAGCCACCATTCTCTACGCCGGCGATATGAGCTGGTATCCGAACTGTGATGCGCTGCGCTACTTCGTGAGAGAGAGCCTCCCTCAAGTCCAAAAGGAAATTCCCAAGGTGAGACTGGTGGCTGCGGGCCGTAACCCTTCATCACAGTTCCGCGCGGAATTTGCAGATGTCGAGGCCCTGTCGTTCACGGGGACACTGCCCGACTTGCGGCCGGTGCTTCGCCAAGCCACAGTTGCCGTAGTACCGCTTCGCATTGGCAGCGGCACTCGGTTGAAAATCCTGGAGTTCGGTGCCATGGGCAAGCCTATCGTGTCGTCGGCTCTAGGGGCACAGGGCCTGGATTTCGTCCCCGAGAAGGAGATACTGCTGGCCGACACGCCGACCGAATTTGCGCATCAGGTCATCCGACTTTTGCGAAGTCCCGACCTCCGGCAGATGTTGGGTTCTGCGGCACGTCGGCGTGTGCAGCAAGACTATTGTTTGGAAACGCTGGACCGTTCCCTGGCAAACGCGCTTAGGGCCCTGACTGGTCACCTTACCGGCTGAAAGCACGCCATAGGTTTATCTGCTGGTTGCGGGCTTGTTAAGATCGATTGGCCACTGGGGTTGAAGATCGCGGAAAATCTGGAACGCCGGATCGTGGGGTCGTCATGGCACGCCTGTTTACAAATACCGATGGGTACTGCCTACACTGTCTGGACTGGCATTGGCATTGTCGGCACTTTGATTGTGGGCATGCTCTTCTTCGCTGGGCCGAGCAGGCTCATACGCCTGGGTTCCGCGTCGTCGATCGTGCTCGGCATTTTCGGGCTGAAACTGGCACATTGATGAGTACTCAAAGCTCCACTGCCGCCTCTCAGAACCGTGATCTGCCTCCCTCGCTAGACTGGTTCCTCGATTGGCTCGGTCGTAGGTCGCCGGTAGGCCAAGGCAAAGTTGTACCCGATCCCAACGGGAATGCCGAACCGATGAAACTCATGCATGAGTTCGTGATGCCGGGCTTGGAATCGCACGCACGATTTTGTGCTGCTTTATCATCCAGGTAAAACTTGTTTTGATAAAGCACGACAAACTTCGCATCCCGACTGGAGCTTTTCTGCACAGGCTATTAGGATCGCGGGAATCGTTTCGATGTCGGTCTGTGTATCGCGCAACTCTCGACGTGAATCCGGAAATTCGATATAGCGGGCTGACGTCAACGCCGCCTACAGCACGTTATGTTCTCACGGCAAGATTCTCGCCCGGGGCACCGGCAGCAGAGAACTTGGCATGAGGACAATGAGCTCTCGGCCGGGCGCCCGAGTTCAACATGTTCCTTCCGAAACCGCGACCGATTCTGCTGCACCCTCCGATCCCGAGTTAGCGCGCAATGTCCCGCAGGGACAAACCGTGTTATCAAGCATCGCGTGGGTTGCAAAGTCGTTGGTGAAGCTGCCGAAGCAGTGAGGCGTGTTTGCAGAAGGACAGCAGTGCGGCTGAGCCGTGCAGACGCCGGCCGAGGGGTTAAGTGAATTCGGAAATCACCAATGAGCTGCCTGTTAGGAACGGCGTTTCTCTTGGTCGCCTTGAATATGTGCGGTCAGTCTCCGGCCTCTGACCCCAGCGCTCCAGTGCCGTCGTCCGATCAAAGCACGAACGAGGCGAATAATCCGCTGACGCCGAAGATAACTGTCAATTTTCATGACTACTGGGGCGCTCAGCTCTACGGAACCAAAGAGGGCACAAATGCCTTTCTTTTCGTGGCGTCATCTCCCATAAACTCTTCGGGCTGCCGCAAATCCTCCGCTACACTCTTCCCACAGAAGCTGTGCCGGATGTGGGTGGAACAACGACGGGTTTGGGTGACCTGAACCTGATCGATCTTTTCCTCTTCCCCGCAGGGCATATGGAAATCGGGCTCGGTCCGCAGCTCACCTTTCCTACGGCGACGGAAAATGCGATCGGCACAGGCAAGTGGCAGGCGGGCGCAGCCGGTGTGTTGATTGCGCCCCAGAAATGGGGGTTGCTGGGCGCACTGGTTACATGGCAGCGTTCTTTCGCTGGTGGAAACGAGAGACTCGCACAAGACAATCTTATGGCGCAACCGTTAGCGCTTTATCACTTACCTAAGCAATGGTATCTGCGGTCCACGGCTACGTGGAATTTCGATTTGGAGCGCGGGCCCTATTCGATTCCTTTGGGCGCAGGAGTCGGGCATGTGCGGATTGTGGATCATGGAACGACGATCAACTTGTTCGCCGAGCCGCAGTGGACGGTGGCGCACAACGGGATTGGCCAGCCCAAGTTTCAATTGTTTACCGGCCTGAATCTTCAGTTTTCGTTACACCATAAGTGACTTTCGATGTGGCTAGGGTTACGGAGATCAGCGCGAAGAATGGCAAGCAGCGGGCAGCTATCGCTGTGAGAGCTAATCTCGATTACACGGTGGGAGGATCGGTGAACCGACAAGTTATTTCCGCAATGCTAATGATGGCCTGCCTCTGCCTGATGTCGGCATGCACCAACAAGGCTCAGCAAACTCCTGCGGCCCTCAACGGACTGTCGCTCCAGCAAGTCCGGGACATCTCCAAACAAGCTTATGTTTACGGGCTGCCCATGGTCTCTCAATACGAAACCATGTACGCGTTTTCCATCGACAAAGGCAATCCACAGTACAAGGGACCATGGAACAGCGTGCTGAACATTGCGCGCGTGTTCACTCCTGAGGATACGGCGTTCGTCACCCCGAATTCGGATACGCCCTACACCTTCGCGGGCCTGGATCTGCGCGCGGAGCCCGAGGTGATAACGGTTCCCAAGATGGAGAAGAACCGTTACTTCGTGTTTCAGCTGATGGATCTCTACACCTTCAATTTCGATTACATCGGCAGCAGGACAACGGGGAACAACGGCGGCGTTTATATGATTGCTGGTCCTGCCTGGCAGGGTGAAACGCCGAAGGGTGTGACGGCGGTTATCCATTCCGAAACATCGCTGGTAAGTGTTGTTGGACGCACACAGCTGTTCAATCCAGCGGATCTGGGTAACGTGAAAAAGATCCAGGCGAGCTACAAGATCGAACCGCTGCACGAGCTGTTGGATACTCCCGCGCCACCTGCCCGTGCCACCGTTGATTGGATAAAGCCGATAACGCCGGCTATGCAGCGCAATTCACTGGACTTCTTCAACCAGCTTGCGTTCCTGCTGCAATTCGCTCTGCCGCCAAATCCCAGTGAAGTGGACTTGCGAAACCAGTTCGCCAAAATCGGGATTGAGCCGGGAAGGCCTTTCAATCCAGCTTCATTTTCACCTGAGGTACAGCAGGCCATGAAGGACGGCATGGCTGATGGGCAGAAGGAGATCGATGCGAAGCGTGCATCGCTCGGCGGCAAGACGGATACGCTCTTCGGCTCCCGCGAATACTTGAAAAACGATTATGTGGCGCGCGCGACTGGAACGCAGGTCGGGATCGGTGCGAATTCGCGCGAAGAAGCGATCTATCCCATCTATGACAAGGATGCCAACGGCCAGCCGCTCGATGGGTCGACGGGACGTTACACCCTGCGCTTCGCCAAGGGCGACCTGCCCCCGGTGAACGCTTTCTGGTCGCTGACCATGTACGACTTGCCGCAGCAGCTGCTGGTGAAAAATTCTATCAATCGCTACTTGATCAATTCACCGATGCTGCCCCACCTCAAGCGTGATGCGGACGGCGGCCTCACCATTTACATCCAGGCTGAGTCTCCAGGTAAGGAAAAAGAAGCGAACTGGTTGCCCGCTCCCAAAGGATCGTTCATGGTGACGATTCGCTACTACTGGCCCAAGCCAGAGCTGTTGGACGGAGAATGGAAGTCGCCACTAGTCGAAAAGGCAAGCTAGTCGCTCGAGAGCCAAAATCAAAAGCAACGAGGCCTCATATGCTGAAACTGATGGTTGGTCTGTCCCTCGCATCCTGCTTGCTGTTTCTCGTTGCGGGCTGCGACAACAAGCGAGAAGCAAAGGGTGCTGCACAGAGCGGCCCATCTTCTGAAGAAGTTCGCGCGATTGCGAAAGAAGCTTATATCTACGGCTTTCCTGTTGTGACCAACTACGCAACCATGTACAAGCAGGCCATCGACAAGAGCAGCAAGGACTATCGCGCGCCCTTCAACACGATTGCGAACTCGGCGAATGTCGCTACGCCGGAAGACAAGTTCGTGGTGACGCCCAACTCCGATACGCCATATTCGTTTCTGTGGATCGACCTGCGGGCCGAGCCGATCATCGTGACCATGCCGAAAATCGAGAAGGGCAGGTATTACACGGGGCAAATAATCGATCTTTACACCTACAACTTCGCCTACCTGGGAACGCGCAGCTACGGCAATGAGGGCGGGACTTTCATGATCGCGGGCCCAGGGTGGAAGGGTGAAACCCCGAAGGGCGTGAAGGCGGTGATGCGATCGGAAACGGAGTTTGCTTACATTCTGTTTCGGACCCAGCTGTTCGACCCCGCCGATCTGAATAACGTGAAGAAGATACAGGCGGGCTATCGCTCGGAGCCGCTGAGCCAATATCTGAAACAGCCTGCACCTGCCGCAGCTCCCGGGGTGAATTGGCCCGCGCCGTCGGCCGACATGCTGACTACCCCCACGTTGTTTCCGTACCTGAATTTCATGCTGCAGTTTTGTCCCACGAACCCGGCGGAATCAGACCTGATGGCGCGCTTCGCGAAGCTGAACATAGGCCCGGGCAAGACGTTTGACTTCGCGAAACTATCGCCGGAATCGCAGAAGGCGATGACTGACGGCATCGCCGATGCCGGCAAGGACATGGATGCGCTCATGAAGCGCATCAACGCCGACGAGGTTTCCAGCTCGGACTTCTTTGGTACACGGGAGTTTTTGAAGGGCAACTATCTGTATCGGTACGCCGGGGCTAAGCTTGGGCTCTACGGAAACTCCGGCGAAGAGGCAATCTATCTTGCGTACTTTGTTGACGCCAATCATCAACCGCTCGATGCGTCGAAGGTCGGCTATACGCTCGTGTTTCCGAAAGGCCAGCTACCGCCGGCCAAGGCATTCTGGTCGTTGACCATGTATGACGGTAAGACGCAGCTATTGGTGGCGAACCCGCTAAAGCGGTATTTGCTGAACTCCACCATGCTGAAATCGTTCAAGTACGGCAGTGACGGTTCGCTGACCATCTATGTGCAGAAGGATTCGCCTGGACCGGCGAAGCAAGCAAACTGGCTGCCCGCCCCCGATGGACCGTTCTATTCGATCTTACGGATTTACATGCCAGCGCCAGAGGTAGTAAACGGAACATGGAAGAAGCCTCAGATGCAACCGTCTCAGCCGTAACCGAGCAAAGCAGTCGGCAGAGTGACGAAATCCATGGAAGTCTCACAGGAGACAATAAATGTCACAAGAGTACGGCTGTTGAATCCGCTGAGGCCCATCGCGACACATGGCGAGACCGAGTAGTTGTTTCGCATTCGCGAATTGCCGAGCATATCGGTAGCTGGCGTGAACAGGCCATGTTGCACCTAATCAGTGGCCCTTCTGGTTTGGACGTCAGTCTCGTAGCCAGCCAGCTCCGCTGAATCCACGATCTCGACGAGCAGGTGGAAACCGGCGATCGAGATTTTCAGCATCCAATTATATGCATATACATCTTATTTGCGTATGAAGCCGGATTCGCTACCTGATTTGCCTTGCTTGTGTGCCAGCCTGCGACGGGCGGCGCGGGCGCTAAACCAACTGTACGAGGAGGGGCTTCGTCCCTTGGGGCTGCGCGGATCGCAGTTCACCATCCTGCAGACGCTTTCGCTAGCGGGCGAAGTGAGCCAGGGAGAACTGGGCCAGATGCTGGCGATGGACAGCACTACCCTCACCCGAACGCTGGCGATCATGAAGCGGCAGGGCTGGATCACGCAGCGCCGGGGTGAGGACCGCCGGGTGACCCTGGTCCGGCTGTCGAGCGCAGGAAGGGCGCAACTCGAGCGCGCGCTGCCTAGTTGGGAGAAGGCCCAGGCTCGGGTAAGGAAGAAGCTGGGGGCACACCCTTGGGATGAACTCATGCGTGCCAGTAATGACGTAACCAGAATGGTTGCGGAGCACAACAATCAACCGTCAGGGAAAAGTGTCTGAAGGATAGGAGCTTGTATGTTGGATGTAATCGGTGCGTTGGAACTAGGAGCAATCTCTACGGCGGTGCTGGTAGTGTTGATTGGCTTGGCGGCAATTCGGCCAACGGCCAAGTTTGCGGCATTTGCGATCGCCGCCGCTACGTGGTCTCTCATCGTGGCCATTGCCGCTGCAGGTGGGTTTGCGACGGGAGTCGCCGGGCCACTCCCCGCTCCCGTGATACCGTTCCTGATCCTGATGATCGCAGGTTCGGCCGCGTGGTGGGCGTGGCCGGTCTTCCGCCACGCGGTGCGTTCCATACCACTGGCGGCCCTGATCGGGGTCCATGGTTTCCGAGTTGCGGGAGTGTTATTTCTGCTTTTGCACACTGAAGGTCGCCTTCCGGCGCCGTTCGCGACCTCGGCAGGTTGGGGTGACATCATTGCGGGTGCGGTCGCAATCCCGCTCACGGCAGTCATGGTATGGAAGGACACGGCGCCTCGCTGGCTGTTGAGTGCATGGAACGCCTTCGGAATACTCGACCTGGTGACGGCTCTCTCTTTGGGCGCTTTGTCGGCGGCGGGGACCCCGTTTCGCGTCTTCACGGAAGCTCCTGGCACGCAGGCGATGGGAACCCTTCCGTGGGTGCTGATCCCGGCATTCCTCGTGCCGCTGTTCCTGCTGGCACATCTCGCGATCGCCGTGCGGCTACGGTTGCGATTAGGCAATCCAAGGCCGCCGACGCTATTCGGATACTGGTGACGCCTTCAAAGTATGAATTGGCCGCGGGGAACATGTTTGCGAGTTATCTACGCGGACTCGCTTATTTGCAGGTGGGCCAAGGCCAGCAAGCCGCGACGGAATTTCAGAGAGTCATAGAACATCCCGGAATCGTGGGGATCAGCTTGATCGGAGCTTTGGCTCGTCTGCAACTCGCCCGCGCGCAGGCGATGATGGGCAACACAGAAGCCGCGCGCAAGTCGTATCGGGACTTTCTCACCCTCTGGAAAGATGCTGATCCCGACATTCCCATCTATAAAGAAGCCAAAGCCGAGTACGCAAACCTGAAGTAGACGAATCGCGGTCAACACTCGGACACCTTGGAGTCTATGAGGTCTTATCGGATTAGGAACGAGAAACCCAAAGAACCCGGCAGTGACCATGAAGGCGATGGGGCAAGGAAGTGCTCGCATGATGATGCGCTATCAACATCCTGAATATGTGGAAGCTGTGCGTAGCGTCATTAATCGCCGTAACGAAGCGGCCGGGAATGCTTTTGGGCCAACTCGACAAAACGGCGCTCGAGAGAGCGCCTGAAACCCGCATAAAGTCTGGAGCCGACGATCGGACTTGAACCGATGACCTGTCGATTACGAATCGACTGCTCTACCAGCTGAGCTACGTCGGCCTGAATTTCATCTTAAAGGCTTGCTCCTTAGCCGTAAAGGCCATCGGCATCAGGAATAGCGGCAGGGTGCGCCCTTAAGTCTTGGTTTTCCACCGAGGTAGCCAGTTTTACACTTGCCTCGTCCAGCCCCCAGCTTGATAATACAGACAGGCTCTGATTGCGCTTCCGACCTACTATGACGAGTTTCGGTCGAGCGGACGTACTGCGAATCCTTCATATCACGGCCCGGCAGTTGACTGGCTGGCAACGAGCAGGCTTGGCTCCGGATTGTGAGGAATTTTCCTTCGCGGATCTGCTTCAAATCAAACAGATACGAGACTTGTGCGCCAAGCGTGTACGCCCTGCGGTCATCCGCGAGTCGCTGCAAGCCATGCAGCGCCAAGTTGCCGGCATGGAGAATCCCTTCCTCGAAGCCAGCGCCTTTTCGGTAGGGAAGCGGGTCGCGTTCCGCCACCAAGGTCGCGCCGTCGAGCCGGTGGACGGACAGTATGTTATGGAATTCGCGCCATCGGGTGCACTCGTCACGGCGTCCGAGCCGCCGACAAGCAAGCCTAAGCCGATCTTGCGAACCGACTCGGTTCATGAGTTATTCGCCCGCGGCGTCTCTCTTGAAGAGCATCCCAGTAATCACGACGACGCCATCCAGGTTTACTTGCGGATCCTCGAGATAGAGCCCGGCCACGCAGCCGCACACATCAACCTGGGTACGCTCTATTACAACCGGCAGGACTTCGTGGCCGCCGAGCAGCATTATCGTTCTGCGGTCGAGTCTGATCCGCGCTACGCGCTGGCATACTTCGATCTAGGTAACGTGCTCGATGAAACCGGACGGTTTGGAGACGCTGTTGCCGCCTACAAAACCGCAATCCAACTGGCTCCCACTTACGCCGACGCTCACTACAATTTAGCCCTCGCCTACGAGCGCTTGCGCGAGCCTCGGCTGGCACTGCGTCACTGGACAGCCTACGTCAAGCTTGACCGTAGCGGTGCGTGGGCCATCCATGCGCGCAAGCAAATCGCGCGCATCCTGGAAGCTGACAAGTTGAAACTGGTTTATCGTCGCGGAGTGTAGGTCACCCTTTAAGAATCATCGCTTTGCGGTCGCAGCTCGTTCGCGCCTACGTCCCCGCGTGGCGTTTCGCATTGAAGTTGCATCCCACTTACAGCTCACATTCCCCAGGAGAGTATTTGATTGAGGCTACGGGTCCCTCGTCTTGTCGCGTCTTGCTTATTGATCACCGTTCTGCTCGCGGGAGTGCTATTTGCGCAGACGCCGCAAATCGCCGAGAGCGCGATCCTCAACCATTTGAATGCCGGCATCACTTGGTATCGCCAGTTAAGCACTATTGATCAAAGCGCAGGGCAGCCCAGTGATGTTCTGTATCTTTCGAACGCTCGCAGTCAGGCAAGGCAGTCATTGCAACTTGCGTTCCAGGCTGCACAGTCGATCTCCGGGTTGCAGAGTGACGCCCCCGGGAATGGCAAACCGTCTTCCGACGCCACTGAGAACCCCACTGCGCCAGCACCGGAGCAGCAGGGGCTGGCGAAGGCGCTCCAAAGCGCAACCGATCGGCTGAGTCAAGACCAGGCGAAGCTGACGCAAGTCGAAGCCGAACTCGCGCACGCGCGCGCCAGCCAGCGGGAGCAACTCGTCTCTCAGCGCGATGCTTTGCAGGGCGTGATTCCACTGGACAAGGCGCTGCAGGAACAGTTGCAGAGAATCGCAACCTTTGTTGCAACCAACGAACGTGCTCAGGGCGGAATGGCGGGGAAGATCGCCGCCCTGAAGGAGTCGGTTCCTGAAGTCTTCGCCACCGATGCAGGTGAAGCCGGTAAGGTGTCGGCCAATGCCATCAGCGCGAATGCGCAGAGCGCGAGTGTTGCGCGCGCCCAGTCCTCGGGGTTGATCGGCCAGGCCGCCTATTTGCTGGGTCAGACACGTGAGATCCATAAGATCGACACGCCTCATCGCACAGACCAATCACCTGCGCGACTCTGCAACGCAATTGCAGAAGCCTCTCGTCAATGCATTGAAGGCCTTGGTGCAGCAGGGGCGCAACACAGCCGACGCTAGTTCCGCATCGGATGCAGCCGCCATTGCCGATACGCAGAAGAATCTGCGAGCGCTTACAGGCGAGTTCAAGCAGATCGGTGATGCAGCGTTGCCGCTGCGTCAGGAAATCGTGCTGCTCGACCAGGCGAAGGGGAACCTGGAAGAATGGCGCGACTCGACGCTGCGTGCCTACGGCTCGGTGCTGCGGTCGGTGCTGACCCGGGTCGGCGCAATCCTGTTTGCCCTCGCGTTAGTGGCCGGCTTCTCCGCTATTTGGCGGCGCGCCACGGTGCGCTATGTGCACGATGCGCGCCGCCGGCGGCAATTGCTGCTGGTGCGCCGCTTCGTTTCCGGTTTCCTGATGCTGCTCATCGTGGTGTTCGGTTTCGTCAGCGAATTCAGCTCGCTGGCGACCATGGCCGGATTCATCACCGCAGGCATCGCTGTGGCTTTACAGACTGTCATCCTTTCAGTCGCCGCCTACTTTACGCTGATCGGCCGCCGGGGAGTAAAAGCCGGAGACCGCATTACCATCTCCGGAGTCACGGGAGATGTTCTGGAGATCGGACTCGTACGCATGTACCTCATGGAACTCGGCGGCACGGGCATCGACCTCTATCCGACGGGCCGGGTCGTGGTGTTCTCCAATTCGGTGCTCTTCGGTGCCAATCCGCTCTACAAACAGTTGCCGGGAACTTCGTACGCATGGCACGAGCTGGCGTTGACGTTGTCGCCGGATACCGATGCCGCCTTTGCGCAATCCGCCCTGACCAACGCGGCGAACTCGGTCTATGAGAAATATCGCAAGGAAATCGACCATCAGCACGCGGTGCTTGAGCGCGTGATGGACACCGCTTTTCCCAGGCCGCAACCGGGCACCAAGTGGCAGTTCACCGACACCGGTTTGGAGCTGGTGCTGCGCTACCCCGTAGTCATCGACCATGCCGAAGACATCGACGACCAGATGACTCGCGAGGTGATGCGCGTGGTGAGCCACCAACTCGCAACTGAAGGCGGCGCTCGCGGGCACTCCGAAACTCAGAGCCGCGATTCGCGCGTGACAGTCAGCGATCGGCTCGACTGCCCAAATCTGTGACGCAGATCACAAATAAATTCAATGCACGATACCTTGTTTTCAATGGTTTAGACAAGATTTGTATCGCAAATACTTGAGCCCACGAGCCTTACGGGTAAATAATAGATTTCAAAGAGCTTAAGCGGTCCTGTTTACCAACCAATGACAAAAGCCGAATGCTCATACCGGCGCACCGTTTGGTGCTGTCGAGACGAGCTTATGGGCGACAGAAGTGACTTGCACGGACAAATCGCGTGCAGAGGTTACGAAGGTCGTATGGGATTCCCGAAACGGGAATACGGTCGGGTCATCGTGTGGGGCGGGAAGCTTAGCCTCGCGATCCTCAGTGATCCTGGCGGCCCGCGTTTGGCAGCACAAAGCGAGGCGGGTCCCGACCTCGCATTGGGCGGCAATGAATGATGCGGCGATGTTATGCCAGACAACCTGCATTTCAGCACAAGCTGTTGAGCAGCCGGTAAACATAGTGGGCGGCGACCAGATTGACTGGCGTGAACAATCGCCCTAGTATCAGGCATTCAATCCGCTCCGTTCCGGCATGATCGACACCAGGGTCTCTCACTACCGCATCCTTGAGAAACTCGGCGGCGGCGGCATGGGGGTGGTGTACAAGGCCGAGGATACCCGGCTGCACCGCTTCGTCGCCCTCAAGTTCCTGCCCGATGAGGTCGCTCGCGATCCGCAAGCTCTGGCACGCTTTCAGCGTGAGGCACAAGCCGCGTCAGCGTTAAACCACCCCAACATCTGCACCATTCATGACATCGGCGAGGAAGGTGGCAGGGCGTTCATTGCCATGGAGTTCCTCGACGGCGTGACGCTGAAGCACTTGATCGCAGGCCGTCCGGTCGAGTCAGAACAACTGCTTCCACTGGCCATCGAGATCGCCGACGCGCTGGATGCCGCACATGGCGAAGGGATCGTTCACCGCGACATTAAGCCGGCAAACATTTTCGTCACGAAGCGCGGTCATGCCAAGGTGCTCGACTTCGGTTTAGCCAAGGTGACCGGCAAGGCCGCCGCCAGCGCCGAAACGATGACGGCCGAGTCCGATTCGGAACACTTAACCAGTCCGGGGGCGATGCTGGGCACCATAGCCTACATGTCTCCGGAGCAGGTAAAGGCAAGAGACCTGGACGCGCGCACCGATTTGTTCTCGTTTGGAGCGGTGTTGTACGAGATGGCGACGGGAAAGATGCCGTTTCAGGGAGAAAGTTCAGGTGACATATGCAGCGCGATTCTACGCGATCACCCATTGCCGCCATCGCAGGTGAATCCACAGATCTCCTCAGGACTGGAGGCGGTCGTCCATAGGGCCCTGGAGAAAGACCGCAATCTGCGTTTCCAACACGCCTCCGACATGCGGGCGGAGCTGCAAAGGCTGAAACGCGACACCGAGAGCGGCTGGCATCCGGCAGCCAAGTCGGGCGCTATGGCGGCGGCAAGCACGAGCGCAACGAAACTCGAGGACACGCCGTCGGGCAAAGCGGGAGCAGCGGATCGTCACAACAAACGTTGGCCTCTCATGGTCGGAGCGGCGCTTGTAGTGATGGCAGTGCTGGTGGTTGGTGGTTTGTACTACCGATCCCATCGGAGCAATCCGCTTACCGACAAAGACACAATCGTGGTGGCGGACTTCGACAACAAGACGGGCGATCCGATCTTTGATGACACGCTAAAGACCGCGCTCACTGTTGCCCTGAACCAGTCGCCATTTTTAAATGTGCTCTCCGACAACAAGGTGACGGCAACGTTGAAGCTGATGACACGACCGCCGGGCACGAAGTTGACACCCGAAGTGGCACGCGAGCTTTGCCAGCGGGCGAATAGTCGAGCTTACATTGCGGGCTCGATTGCCAGCCTGGGCAGCGAGTACGTGGTTGGACTGAAGGCGGTGAATTGCCAAAGCGGTGACACACTTGCGCAACAGCAGGGGACGGCCAACAGCAAAGAAAAAGTTCTCAACACGCTGGGCGAAGCTGCCGCCCAGCTCCGGGGTCAACTGGGCGAGTCTTTGGCTACAGTGCAAAAATACGATGTTCCGCTGAACGAAGCTACAACCTCTTCGCTGGAAGCCTTGCAAGCGTACAGCCTGGGAAGAAAGGCTTACAGCGAAAAGGGCACCGAGGCATCGCTGCCTTATGACCAGCGCGCCATCCAACTAGACCCGAACTTTGCCATGGGATTCATGGTCGCGGGGGACGATTACGACTATCAAGGCGAATTAGGCCGCTCTCGCGAGTACATCGCGAAGGCCTTGAGTTGCGGGAGCACGCCAACGACCGGGAAAAACTACTCATCACGGCTGATTACTACCTGGATGTGACGGGAGAACTGGACAAGGCGGCACAGGCCTATCAGGAGCTGATCTACCGGTACCCGCGAGACGCCTTCGGATATCTGACTCTTAGCATTGTCTACACCAGACTCGGACAGTATGAGAAAGCGACCGAATTGGCGCGCCAGACCCTGCAACTCGAACCGAATAACGTGGCCAGCTACGAAGAATTAACCAATTGCCTCATCAGCTTGCAGCACTATGACGAAACCCGGCAGGTAATTCAAGAGGCGCTGGCTCGCAAGCTGGACGACTACACACTTCACGAGGCGCTTTATGGGCTAGCATTCATCGCTTCGGACTTGCCGGCAATGGCGGAACAGCAGCAATGGTTTGCGGGCAAGCAACGGGGCGAAAACATCGGACTCTCGCTGGCATCCGACACGGAGGCATATGCCGGCCACTTGAAAAAGGCAAGAGAGCTGACCAGACGATCGGTTGATTCTGCGGTACGCGCCGACACCAGGGAGAGCGGCGCGGTTTGGTGGGAGAATGCTGCGCTGCGCGAAGCAGCCTTCGGCAACATTGCGGAAGCCAGGCAGGCGGCGGCCGAAGGATTGAAGCTCGATCCCAAGAGCCAGGACGTGGAAGTCGAAGCAGCGCTGGCTTACGCCCTTGCTGGCGACACGGCGCGAGCTGAGTCGATGTCACAAGACCTGAACAAGCAATACCCGGTCGACACTCAGGTGCAGTCAATATGGCTGCCGGCAATTCGCGGGCAGCTGGCTCTCAATCGTAAAGATACGGCTCTCGCTTTGAATGCACTGCTAGCTCCCTCAGCCGTTGAGTTCGGAAATATGAGCTTCCTTCTCAATTGCTCATGTCTTAACAGCATTTACGTCCGGGGAACAGCTTACCTGGCGGCGGGAGAAGGCGCCGCGGCTGCGGTCGAGTTCCAGAAGATTCTTGACCACACCGGCATCGTCTGGAATTGCTGGACCGGAGCACTGGCGCGCCTCGGCGTGGCCCGCGCGAATGTGTCGCAGATGAAAAGCGCCCAAGGCGCCGATGCCGACGCCGCCCGGGTTCGAGCACTCGCCGCCTACAAAGACTTCCTCACCCTCTGGAAAGATGCCGACCCCGATATTCCTATCTATAAGCAAGCCAAAGCGGAGTACGCCAGGCTGCAAGAATTCTGACTTTCGATACCACGAGAGCTCCAGGCGGTGAGCCGAAGATCGATGCATCACGCGTCGCGCCCGGCCGCTCAACGCGTCCGTAGCTGGACGTTAACCGCCCCCGGCGGACGGTTGGGGCCTGCAAAGCACGCGCCGACGTGGGTGGTCCCACAGTTCCCTTTGTTGGGAACGTGGGACCTTCAGCACCCTGCGGTGTAAAATCAAGGGTTTCCTATTCCAGCCTTAAGGATCGCTCTCATGTCATCTACTGCCGTCCAATCGTCCGCTCCTGCGCCCCTGGTGGCGCTTACCGAAGACGAAGTTTTATTCCGCGATACCGTTCGCCAGTTCGCCCGCGAGTCGGTGCAGCCGCACGTCAAGGAGATGGATGAGAAGGGCGTGTTCGAGCCTGCACTGATCCGCCAGTTTTTCGAGCTGGGCCTGATGAGCATTGAGATTCCCGAGCAGTACGGCGGCGGCGGTGGCACATTCTTTGAGGCCATTCTGGCGGTCGAAGAACTTTCGGCGGTGGATGCCTCCGCGGGCGTTGTCGTCGACGTGCAGAATACGCTGGTGAACAATGCCCTGATGCGCTGGACCACCGAGGACCAGAAGAAGCGTTATCTGCCGCGCATGTGCTCTGACACTGTGGGAGCCTATGCCTTGAGCGAGGCGGCGTCGGGATCCGATGCTTTCGCCTTGCAGTGCCGCGCCGAACTTAAAGGAGACGAGTACATCCTCAGCGGACAAAAAATGTGGATCACCAACGCGAAAGAGGCGGGCGTGTTCATCCTGCTGGCGACGGTGGATCCTTCGGCGGGATATAAGGGCATCACCGCCTTTATCGTTGAAAAGGAGTTTCCCGGTTTTACCGTCGGCAAGAAAGAAGACAAGCTCGGCATTCGCGCTTCCAGCACCTGCGAGCTGATTCTGGAAGATTGCCGCGTTCCCAAGGCGAACGTGCTGGGCGAGGTTGGTAAGGGCTACAAAATCGCCATTGAGACGCTGAACGAAGGCCGCATCGGCATTGGAGCGCAGATGATCGGGCTGGCGCGCGGAGCATGGGAATATGCCGTCAAGTACGCCCAGGAGCGCAAGCAGTTTGGAAAGGCCATCGGCGAGTTTCAGGGCATTCAATTCCAGATCGCGCAGATGGCGACCGAGATCGAAGCTGCCCGCATGCTGCTGTACAACTGTGCGCGCATGAAAGACGCCGGCATGAACTTCGTCAAGGAAGCCGCCATGACGAAGCTCTACTGCTCGCAGGTGGCGGAACGCGTCGCATCGCTGTGCGTGGAGATCTACGGCGGCTACGGATTCACCAAGGACTATCCGGTGGAGAAGTACTTCCGCGATTCGAAGATCGGCAAGATCTACGAGGGCACGTCAAACATGCAGTTGGCCACCATCGCCAAGCTGGTGATGGGGAAGTGAAGAAGCAACTAGCAGCTAGCAACTAGCAATTAGCAATTAGCAAATAGCAACTAGCACTGGCAATAACGATTGCCAGTCAGCAGCTAGCGACTCGCGGTTAGCAGCGGCTGATCGTGACAATTCCAGCCCAGCGCGGAAGCGCTGGGAACCGTGCTCTCACAAGCAAGAGAGTCCGCTTAAGCGGACGGCACTCGTAGGATTGAAATGCTATCGGACAACAAAATCGTCGCGCTGGTTCCTATCTCGGAGGGAGAAAAGGCCCGGAGCTTTTATGTCGATAAGCTTGGGCTGAAGTTTCTCAGCGACGACGGTTTCGCTATCGTAGTGGACGCCAATGGAAACAAGGTGCGGCTCACTAAAATGAAAGAGGTGAAGCCGCAACCGTTTACCGTGCTGGGATGGGAGACGGACGACATTGCCGCCGACATCCGCGAGCTTCAGGATAAGGGCGTGGTGTTTGAGCGCTTCCCGATCACATGAAGCAGGACGAACTCGGTGTCTGGAGTGCCCGGACGGTACGAAGGTCGCGTGGTTCAAAGATCCGGACGGCAACATATTGAGCCTGTCGCAGCACGCTAAGAGTGGCAGTTAGCAACTACGGAGTTATCTCATGAATCGAGTTGTATCAGGGCACGAGCTTTAGCAGTGCCGCAGACGGCAAATAATCATCGGGCTTTAGCCCCGTGACCCTAGTTTTGCAAGGCATTGAAGCCCAGACATTTTCGATAGCTCGTTGGGGACGCCTGGAAGGCGTGCCCTAATACAAAGCGAACCGATTTATGAGATAGCGTATTGTGCGATACCGTTGCTGACTCGCTAAGTTACTACACAAGGATTCATCAATGCCTGTTCAACAAATTGCATCCCGTGGTGCCCGCCAGCCGCATGGCGAATGTTCGTTATGCCATCCGCGACCTCGCCGTCGTTGCCGACGAGGTCGCCCGCGACGGGCACCAGATTCTCTTCCTCAACATCGGTGATCCCTGCAAGTTCGACTTCGCGACGCCTCCGCACATGATCGAGGCCGTGAATAAGGCCATGCTCGACGGCCACAACAGCTACGGCGATTCGCTGGGCATTCGGCCAGCGGTGATGGCAATTGGGGATGAAGCGGAGCGGCACGGCTTCAAGAATATTCAGAGCATCTTCGTTGGATACGGCAGTGGGGAAGTGATCGACAGTTGCCTGACGGCGCTGCTCAATCCCGGCGACAACGTCTTGACGCCGAGCCCGGAGTATCCGCTCTATGGCGCGGTGCTGGCGAAGTTGGGAGCTGAGCCGAACGCTTACGATCTCGACGAGGCCAACGGCTGGGAGCCGGACCTTGACGATCTGAAGCGCCGCATCAACTCGCGTACCAAGGCGATTCTGCTGATCAATCCCAGCAATCCAACCGGGTCGGTCATGTCGCGCCGCACGCTTGAGGAGATTATCGAGTTGGCGCGGCAGCATAATCTACTGATCTTCGCCGACGAAATCTACGACAAGCTGATTTACGCACCTGGCGTCGAGCACATCTCGATTGCAACGCTCGCGCAGGACGTACCCATGGTGACCTTCAACGGTCTATCGAAGGCCTACCTGGTTCCGGGCTGGCGAATTGGATGGGCTATCGCGACCGGTCCGCACGAGGTGCTGCAACCCTACTTGGAAGCCGTGCACCGGCTGTTGCGCGCTCGGCTTTCGGCGCCGCATCCCTTCCAGCACGCTATAAAGCCGGCGCTCGAAGGGCCGCAAGACCACATCCCGGCGATGCTTGAGAAGTTGCGCCGCCGGGCGCAACTGACGGTTGACTGGGCGAAGCGCACGCCGCGGGTTAGCCTGGTTGCTCCCAAGGGAGCGTTCTATGCGCACCCGTCGCTCGATATTCCTGAAGATGATTTGACGTTCGTGACCGCGCTTTTGAAAGAGAAGCACGTGCTGGTAGTGCATGGCTCAGGCTTCGGTCAGAAGCCTGGAACGCGCCACATGCGCATCGTGTTCCTGCCACCGGAAGATGTGCTGGAAGCCGCGTACCAGAAGATGAGCGACTTCATCGTGGAGCGATACACCTAAACGTGCGTTCGCTGGGAACCAGTGAGCTCTGCGGGGCAGGCTCTTAAAATTTTCGTGATGATAAAACTATTTTGATTATCCCGACTCCCTGCCTTAGGTACGCTCATCCACATAGGCGTACCAACTACAACAAGGGAGTCAATCATGTTCAGCAGATCAGACTGGTTTATCTTCGCGGCAGCCTTCGTGTCGTTTCTTTTTTCAGTCGCTTTGTGGTTCGGTTTCGGAGTGCCGCTCAGCAAAGATGCGGGCATCTTCGTAGGGCTTTGGGTGCCTTCCATACTGGCAACCGGCAGCTACTTCCGCCAGGCGGCGAGGGGCAGATGAGTTCGCTCGATTGGCTGGTATTTGCAGTCGGCTCGCTGGTGACAGGGCTGTTGGTTGCGGGCTTGGGTTTTACAATTTCGGAGCTTCGCCGGCTTAGTCTCACGAAAGAGCCAATGCCGGCACCGAACATTGTGAGCAGGAAGAGCGCGTAGCTCCGGACCGTGGCTCTATGACGGATTAGCCGACGCGCTTATTTCCGCAGCAGCGCATGGTCTCAACGTCGCGTCCGTTAATGGAGACGATGCCTTCGCGAGCTTTGGTTGCAGGTAGCTCTTCTCCCTCGTCGTGGTGGAACGTAGAAGAAATGCGCTTGGCGACATTGGCCGCCTTGCGACGCATCTTGCTTTCCAACTCGTGGATCCCTGCTTTAGCGCGATTTAAGCCGCCGACAGGATCAGAGCTATTGCTGTTGCTCGTACGGTCAACCCGCATGCTGATCCCTCCCTGTGTGAGTATGAAGATGCAAGTTTATGCTTAATGGATACTGCTGGCGAGCGAAATCCTCGTCACTCGCGAATTCGCGGGTTGAAAAAGGAATAAGTCAGGTCGGTAAGGAAGTTGACCAGCACGTACGTGAGCCCGATCACCAGAATGCAGCCCTGCACCAGGTAATAGTCGCGGTTCGAAATCGCTTGAATGGTGAGCCGCCCGATTCCCGGCCACGAGAACACGGTTTCGGTCACAATAGCTCCTGCCAGCATCGCGCCGAACTGCAGTCCGACGACGGTGAGCACGGGAATCATCGCGTTCCTGAGCGCATGCCGGTAAACCACAGTGCGCTCGGGAAGACCCTTGGCGCGAGCGGTGCGAATGTAATCCTGCGAGAGCTCCTCGAGCATGGAGGTGCGAACCATGCGGGTGAGAATTGCCGCCAAAGCTCCGCCCATGGTGATCGCTGGGAGGATCAGATGCAGCGGTGAACCTGCTCCGGAAACTGGCAGCCAGCCGAGATCAATCGCGAACAGCAAAATCAGAATTGGTCCCAGCGCGAAGTTCGGGAACGAGAGTCCCAGCAGCGACACGAAGCTGAGCAGGCGGTCGTCCCAGCGATTGCGACGGAGCGCCGAACGAACTCCTGCAGGAATGGCCAGGCACAGGGCCACCGCCAGGGCGGCGATGGTCAGCTGCAAAGTGTAGGGATAAGCCTGCGCGATGATGTGGCCGACACTCTGGTTGAACCGCAGTGAGCGTCCCATATCACCGTGCAGCAGACCGGCCCAGTACTTCACGTATTGCTGGCCGAGGGGAACATCGAGCCCATACGCGTGGCGAGCGGCCGCGATGTCGGTGGCAGCCGCTCCTTCCCCAAGCATCTGCTGAATGGGATCGCCCGGCACGAGATGGATCAGCAGGAAGACCACCGACACCACCAGCCAGACCACCGGCAGCATGAGCAACAGACGCGATAAGAGATAGCGGCGCATCAGGTCGAGGCCGGCGTTGCGGTTTGCGGCTCGGTTTGCGAGAGAGACTGCTCTGCTTCGACGCGTACCCGGTCTATGCGCAGACCGTCCATGGCAGTTACGGTGTAGCGGCGTCCTTCGAACTGAAAGCTGTCACCCACGTTCGGAATCCGCTGCATCTGCGCTAAGACGAATCCGGCAAGCGTCTCGAAACCTTCATCGCGTGGCAGTACGATTTGATATTCCAACTCCAGGTCGCGAATGTTGAGGGAAGCGTCCAGTTCCATTGCACTGGCGCCGGGCAACGGTACAGGCTCGCGGCCTTCGAATTCATCTTCGATCGGTCCGACCAATTGCGCCAGCACATCTTCGACGGTGATCACTCCGGCGGTCGAACCGAATTCATCCACCACAACGGCGAGGTGACGTTTGCGTTCCTTGAAATCAGAAAGCAGATCGGGAAGAGTTTTGGCTTCGGGAACGACGAGCACCTCGCGCATGATGTGGCGAACGCGAAGGTTGGTCTCACGGGTGATGATTCGGCCCGACGGCGTACGCGACAGGCGATAGCGCATCCAGCGCATGAGGTCACGCGCGTAGAGCACGCCGATGATGTGCTCGGGTCCGCGCTGCGGATCGTAGACGGGAACGCGCGAGTGCTGCCCATCGACAACGCGCTCCAGCGCTTCAAACAGTGTCATGTCGCCGGGCAGGGAGAAAATGTCGCGCCGCGGAACCATCACCTCGCGCACCAGGACGTTTTCCAGATCGAGGGCGCGATGGATCATCTCCTCCTGCGGAGCTTCCAGCAGCCCCAGGTTGCGGCTGGCGCTGACGATGAGTTTCAGTTCTTCAGGAGAGTGGACGCCGGCCTCGCGCACCGGACGCATCCCGAATGCCTTCAGCACCGCTCGCGACGAGGCAGTCATGAAAGCGAGCAGAGGAGCTGCGATACGCATGAAGAAATCCATCGGCCCGGCGACCGCGAGCGCAACCCTCTCGGTGCGCTGCAAAGCAATGGATTTCGGCACCACCTCGCCGAGGATTACGTGCATGTAGGTGATGAGAGTGAAGGCGAAAACCACGGCGACGCCGTGCGCATACAGGTTTGCGTGAGGCAGGTTAACGAATAGCGGCTCCAGCACGCGAGCCATCGCGGCTTCACCAATCCAGCCTAGAGCCAGGCTGGAGAGCGTGACTCCGAACTGCACCGCGTTGATGAACTGGTCAAGCTGCTGATGCAGCTTCTGGACCGTGCGCGAGCCTACGCGATGCGCCGCCACCAGTTGCTGAATCTGGGTTTCGCGCAGGCTGACCATGGCGAACTCGGCAGAAACAAAAAACGCATTCGCCGCGACGATCAGGACGACCGCCACCAGGCGCAGCACGACGAAGGTAACCATGAAGGCAAAATCTTATCATCGCCCGGGCAACAGGGGCGCTTCAGCCCTCTGCCGTGAATCGTGTCGGCAGGGATGTGGACTAGCGAAGGCGCTTTACAGGTTCCCTCCGTTGTCGCGCTTCAGGGGGCGCCAACGATGACGATCGTACTTGATCATCTGATCGGCGGCCTCGGGCCCGTCACTGCCTGCGGCGTAATTAGGGAATTGTGGAGGCGGCAGTTGCGCCCAAGCCTCTTCGATCGGGGTGATGATCTGCCACTCAGCCTCGACTTCGTCGCGACGGGTGAAGAGCGTCGCGTCGCCGCGCATCACGTCGAGCAGCAGCGTCTCGTAGGCCGCAGGGGTGTCCGAGCCAAACGCCTCGCGATAGGAGAAGTCCATGTTGACGCGCGTGGCACGCATCTGCGTTCCGGGAACCTTCGCCTCGAAATTGATGGCGATGCCCTCGTTGGGTTGAATGCGCATGGTCACAACATTGTGATGAACGTCGCCGGGGCGGCTGGCGAATAGCGCCTGCGGCGTGCGTTTAAAGTGCACAGCGATCTCGGTGAGATGATTCGACAGGCGCTTGCCGGCCCGTACGTAGAAGGGAACTCCTGCCCAACGCCAGTTGTCGACATGGAACTCAACCGCGGCATAAGTCTCGGTGTTGGAGTTGGGATTGACGCCCTTCTCCTGCCGATAGCCCGGGACCGGCTTGCCGTCAATTGTGCCCGGGCCGTACTGGCCACGGATGGTGCGCTGTGCAACTTCGTCCACCGTCATGGGGCGAATAGCGCGTAGCACCTGCACCTTCTGCTCGCGAACGGAATGAGCGTCGAAGGCTACGGGCGGCTCCATCGCAGTCAGGGTCAGAAGCTGCAGCATGTGATTGGCGACCATGTCGCGCAATGCGCCAGTCTCTTCATAGAAGGCCGCACGACTTTCGACACCCAATTTTTCGGCGGCAGTGATTTCGACGTATTCGATGTAATTGCGATTCCAGATCGGTTCGAACATCAGGTTGCCAAAGCGGAACACCATGATGTTCTGTACCGTCTCTTTACCGAGATAGTGATCGATGCGATAGACCGACTCTTCCTCGAAGACCCGCGAAACCATTTCGTTCAGCTCTTTGGCGCTTTGCAGGTCATGGCCAAACGGCTTCTCTAAAACAATACGTGTCCAACCCTCGGTCGTTATGCGCGAGCCCGGCGCGGCCAAGGCCTTTACGATCGGCGGCGCGAGCGATGCCGAGGTCGAAATATAGAACAGCATATTCTTGCTTGCGCCCTGCCGCTGCAGCTCTTCGATCTTCTTCTTCAATTCAGGATAGAAGTCGGGCTTATCGGCATCGCCGATGAGGTAATGCAGCCGCGCGGCAAAACCTTGCCAACCTTCCTCGTTGAAGCCGCGCGAGTCCGAAGATTCTGCTGCGCCGTCATGCATACGCTGGCGGAATTCCTCATCCGTCAGCTTGGTGCGGCCGATGCCAAGCACCTCGAAGTTACGATGGGTGCAGCCGATGCATGCAAGATCGTACAGCGCGGGCATAAGCTTGCGGCGCGACAGATCTCCGGTGGCGCCAAACAGAACCAGTAACGCGGAATCGCCCTGCGGAAGGTGGTGCGACTCCTGCTTTTCAACGGTGGGCTGAACGTTAGGCTCAACCAATGTGCTCACGTATCACGCTCCGGTTTTGGAAGTGGTGGGACCTGGAACGTTAGATAAAGTGCCTAGGCGGCGCGACTCATTTCATCTCTGCGACTCTTGATAACTTCGATCAGTCCGTTGAACGACTCGGCAAATGAGGCCACACCATCTTCGGTAAGCTTCTCGGTGACGCCTTTCATGTCGATGCCGATTTCTTCCAGATCATCGAAAACCTGGTGCGCCTCTTTCAGGCCAGTTTCGAGTGTCGGCTTCACCACACCATGATCGCGAAAATCTTCCAGCGTCTTCATGGGAACGGTATTGACCGTGTGCAGCGCCAATCAACTCTTCCACGTACATCGTGTCGCGATACTTGGGGTTCTTCGTGCTGGTGGAGGCCCACAGTGGCCGCTGAACTTTGGCGCCTTTCTGCTTTCAGCTTCTCCCAACGGTCGCCGGAGAAGATCTTCAGGAACGACTCGTAGGCTAAGCGGGCGTTGGCGATGGCGGCTTTACCCATCAGGCTTTCGATCTTCTGCTTGCGGGCCGGATTGCTTTCCTTGGCCGCAAGCTGCTCGAGCTGCTTATCGACCGCAGTGTCGATTCGGCTGACGAAGAAGCTCGCGACTGACGCAATGCGATCGATCGGCTGACCCGCTTCAGCCCGGCGCTCAAGGCCACGGATGTAGGCTTCAGCCACGCGCTCGTACACTGGGACGGCGAAGATCAACGTGACGTTAATGTTCAGCCCGGACGCGATCAGTTCCTCCACCGCTGGTATTCCTGACGGTGTTCCCGGAACCTTGATCATCACGTTGGGACGATTCAGCCGGCTCCAGAGTTCCTTGGCTTCTTTGGTGGTGGCCGAAGTGTCGTTGGCGAGCAGAGGCGACACTTCGAGGCTCACAAATCCGTCGCCACCGTTTTCGCGGTCATACAACGGGCGGAAAATGTCGGCAGCTGTGCCGATGTCTTTCACCACCAGCGCTTCATAGACCTCGGACACGGAGCTGTCGCCGAGCTGCTTCAACTCCTCGGCATAGTCGTCGCCCTTGCCAATCGCTTTCTGGAAGATGGTGGGGTTCGACGTCATGCCGCGCAGACCGTCTTCGTCGATCAAGCGTTTAAGCTTGCCTGTGGTCAGCAACGAGCGGCTGATCTCATCCAGCCACACGCTCTGCCCGTAATTATGAAGCTGCATTAAGGGATTACTGCTCACTGAACACTCCTTTATTTGGCCGCGGCTGAAGCCGCATGAAGTGGGGCGGGCGTTGTCCCCCGGATAAATCCGGGGGCTCCCACCGGGAATGGAAGTCCGCGGGTGCTATTTACCGCTTTCCCGAACGAATTTCAGCGCTCCCACCGTTTCCCTGGACGAATCCGAGGGCGCCCACCGCGTTAGCCTTTCACTTTGGCCATGGTCTCTTTGGCTTTTTCCACCACGTTGTCGACGGTGAAACCGAACTCTTTGAATAAGTTCCTTAATAGGAGCAGATGCGCCGAAGTCGGTACGCGCCACGACAATACCGTCGTGGCCTACATATTCTTTCCAGCCGAGACTGGTTCCTGCTTCCACAGCGACACGCGCCCGCACATCCGGCGGGAGCACCTGGATCTTGTACTCTGCCGACTGCTTCTCGAACAGCGACCAGCAGGGCATGGAGACGACGCGCGCCTTCACCCCTTCAGCCGTGAGCCTCTCGTACGCGCCCACGCAGAGCTGCACTTCCGAGCCGGTGCCCATCAGGATCACCTCCGGCTTGCCGCCCTCCGAGTCAGCCATGATGTAAGCACCCTTGGCCACTCCTGCCGCCGACGCGTACTTGCTGCGGTCGAAAGTAGGAACCGGCTGGCGGGTGTAGGCCATCACCACCGGCTGATGCATGATGGGCATGATCGTCCGCCAGGTTTCGGCGACTTCGTTGGCGTCCGCCGGACGGAACACCAGCAGACGCGGGATGGCGCGCAAAGACATGAGCTGCTCGATTGGTTGATGCGTCGGCCCATCTTCGCCCAGCCCGATGGAATCGTGGGTGTAGATGAAGGTGACAGGGATGTCCATCAGCGCGGCCAGGCGGATCGGCGGGCGCATGTAGTCGGAGAAGATGAGGAACGTCGAACCATAAGGACGCAAGCCTGAGCACTGCCATACCGTTCAGGATGGAACCCATGGTGTGCTCGCGAATGCCAAAGTGGAAGTTGCGTCCCCCGTAGCTGCCGCGTTCGAAGTCGGCTTCGCCGTCGATGAGCGTGAACGTCGAGGGATGAAGGTCAGCCGAGCCGCCCAGCAGCCAGGGAACGTTCTTGGCCACCGCATTGAGCACGGTCGAGTCGGACTTCCGCGTCGCGATACCTTTCGGGTCGGCAGGGAAGGTCGGAATATCCTTGTCCCAGCCATCGGGCAGCGTGCCGTTGATGATGTGCTGCCACATCTTGTCGAGCTCGGGATGCTGCTTCGCCCACGCACTGTAGCGCGCGTTCCAGTCCTTCTCTAGGTCAGCGCCACGGTCGACTGCTTTGCCCATGTACTCCTTGGCTTCATCGGGAACCAGGAACTGGGCGTCGGGCGGCCAGCCGTAGACCAGCTTGGTCAGGCGAACTTCGTCCACACCTAACGCTTCGCCGTGAGCTTCCCTGGTGTCCTGCCGGTTCGGAGAGCCCCAGCCGATATGAGTGTCGGTAATGACAATCGTCGGTCGTGCAGGCTCGCGCTGCGAAGCTTTGATGGCGACGTCGATCAGGTCGAGATTGTTCGCGTCGCTGATGTGCTCGACGTTCCAATTCCATCCGCGGAAGCGCGTGGCCACATCGTCGGTGAAGGCCAGCGAGGTGCTGCCTTCGATGGTGATGTGGTTGTTGTCGTAGAACCAGATAAGGTTATTGAGACCGAGATGGCCGGCGACGGATGCGGCTTCGTTACTCACGCCTTCCATCAGGTCGCCATCCCCGCAGAAGGTATAGATCTTGTAGTCGAACAAGTCTTTGTCGAAGCGCGCGGCGAGCCAGCGCTGTGCAATGGCCATTCCAACCGAGTTTCCGCAGCCCTGACCTAGCGGGCCGGTCGTGGTTTCCACTCCTGGCGTCATGCCGTACTCGGGATGGCCGGGTGTCTTCGATCCCCACTGTCGGAACTGCTTGATCTGATCGAGCGGGAGATCGTAGCCGGTCAGGTACAGCATGGAGTAGAGCAGCATGGAGGCATGGCCGTTGGACAAGATGAAGCGGTCGCGTCCCGGCCAGTGCGGATTGCGCGGGTTGAACCTCAGATGCCGGTCAAACAGCACGAAGGCGAGCGGAGCCAGCGCCATGGGTGTGCCCGGATGTCCGCTGTTGGCCTTCTGCACCGCGTCGATCGCCAGCGTTCGGATCGTGTTAATGCAGAGCTGCTCCAGCTTCTGTTGGTCGGTCTGCTTGGGTTCCCGGCCCGGCACGGGTTGAACCGCCGTTGCGGTTGCATGCTGCTGAGCTTCGGCTTTGGTATCGACTTGGCTGCTCACATTGCCACCTTTCATGCTTGTCATATTTGCGATGCAGATTGCGCCACCGGCTTCACTTGCACTACGAAATTCGTTCCTTGCCACTCGTTGTCTTGCGGCCAGAAGAAGGTAAACCGCACAGGTGAATTTTGGGTTACAGAGGTCTGCACGTCCACGTATTCGATGCCCAGCGAGGTGGTAATCGACGTCGAATCATTGCTGGTATTCCATTCATCCGTACTCCAGCGCAGCCGGAACGCGGACGACGCCTGCACTCGCAAGAGCACGCCCCCGTCGATGCTGCGAACCTGTCGATTCATCTTCCAGACTTCGATCTTGCAGCTTCGACCCTCTTCCGCGCAATCGCGATAGCGGGCGGCCACCGGTTCGATGACATCGAATACCTTTCCGTCGGAAATCGACCGCAGTAGCCGGATGAAGTCTGCGTGCGCCCAGTTCAGCGGGATAGCTGCGCCAGTAGGTCGGCCAAAAAACATGTGCTGCTCGGGAAGATCGGGTGCATCCCAGATCTGCTCGGGAATCAAGCCTATCCCCGAGGTAAACTTCTCGACGGTTCGAAGGAAACTGGTGGCGTCTCGCCCGGCCGCGAGCTCGTACATCGCCCGCTCCAGCGTCAACAAGGGCCACGGTCGGCCAACACCCCACTTGTCGAAAGCGCTGCCATCATCGCGCTGGCCGTAGCCGTCATGGTTGTAGCGTTTCCAGCACGGTCCGGACGGAGTTTCGACCTTCAAAACCGCATCTATCACCTTCAGCGAATCGATCATCAACGGAGTGTCGGCAGCTCTGACTCCGTAGCGAACCAGTTCCAGGAATCCTGGATCCACGATTTGATTGGCAGGATATTCATAACAGTCGCCAGGCTTTTGATTGGCCAGTGTAAGCACGCCCGTATCCGGATCTTCGTCTCCGGTTGAACCCTCTGAACTGATAGCGGGATTGATGCGAATGTAATGGCGTTCGATTCCGGGAACCAGAGTTCCGTGATTTGTGACAGTCCACTCTTCTACATGCGATTCGAGAAAATCAGAATAGGTACGTACGAAGTCGGCGGTGTGAGAATCCCCCCGCGATTCGAGGAACTCGGCTGCGCAAATGAGCGCCGCGATATTGGCGGCCAAGGTTGACGGTGAGTAGCCACCGGCCTCCTCCCAGCGGTCCTGCATGGTTGCGGGGCCCTCGCGAATCAGGTAGCCGCATGCCCGGGTCACCATCAGGTAAGGGTCGAAGTTCGCCAGTCCATCCGCCTTCCACAATCGCCAGGCCAGCATGATGGGGAACGCAACTTCGTCAAGCTGAATTCCTTTCCAGTACGGGTCGCCGTCGATCCAGAAATTCTGGTAGAACCCGCCGTCTTCCCGCTGGGTAATCGCCAAGTAAATGAGAGCGCGTAGGGGAGTAGTAGTGTCTCCTACGCTCAGCAATGCAGTAGCAGAGCCCACCATGTCGCGCGTCCACACCAGGTGATAGCCGCCCAGATCGTCGTCGCTCTTGTCCTCGCCCCAGGGGATACTCAAACTGGCAATCATCGCCCCGGGATACATCTTGTCCTCGTTGGCCAGCAGCAGGTTCACGGTGCGGGCAAACAGGAAAGAGTCCACCGCCGAGAGCTTGTCGAGCAATACCGTCCGCTTCCTGGTGCGCTGCCACTGCTCGTCGAAGACTTGCAAAGAATGATCAAACGGAATAGCCAACGATTGGGCCAGGGTTGAAACCGAGTTATGAGCGGTGTGGCCGAAGGCGAGCCCCAGGGTGAACTCGGTGGTCTGGCTGAGGTCCAACTCAGCGATCATCGCCACGTTGCCGTCGGTCGCCGACGTGTATTCCCAATCCATCTGGAAATTGTCGGCGAGGTCCGTCCAGCCGTCGTTCACTCCGACATAGCCGACCGAAAGCTTCTTCATGGGAACGGTCGCAGCCAGAGACAGAAAAACGTTGTCACGATGCGCCATCAGGAAGCGGCGTCCACGGGCCTGCACAACGTTCGCGTTATTGTGCCAGCCGCCAATCTGCAAGTGAGGCGCGCACAAAACGTACACATGCAGCTTGCCTTGCCATTCCGGAGCGATGTTGATCTTGGTGTGCATCAGCAAGCAAGGCAGGTGAGGATCTCCGATGACTGTCTTCTCGATGGAATACTTGCCATCAGGATCGGAGTTGGTCACCTTAAATCCCAGGGCTGCACTGCCCAGGCAATCCAGTTGGGTGATCATGCGTCTACGCTCGTCCTCAAAGAAGGACTCGCCATCCGACACCAGGAATTGCGTGTCCCTGATCTGCGGCGTATCGATCGTCGGGTAGTAGACCTCGGTGAGGACGCCGTTGGCCAGCGTGTACCACAGGCGGCTGGAAACCGAGTAGGCGGTTCCGACTGCATCTTTGGCTCCGAAGGTCCACTTGGGAACGATCCCGGGACCGCCGGGGGCCGGATTCTCTATTGGCAATGGTGCTCCTCGCTGATGCCGGATGTTAGAGCTTACAACAGCCTTGGTCGCGGTGGCTTGCTCGTATTCTGACCCGAGCAGGGGACCGAATTCCCGGTGCTTCAGCAGCTTCCGGCAGAAAATGGCAGCATCCCGCCAGCCGAAACATCCACTATTATGGGGCAAAGCAGTTGTGCTCTCTCTCCCTAAAATCGTGTCGGCTCAAAATCGAAATCCTCGCTTGCGCTATCTGAGCGCCCAATGATCGATCAGGAAAGAACCGCGCTTAAGTTCGCTGCCCTGGAGGAAATGTGTCGCGCCATCGCCTCGCATCGCGATCTGTCGGATGTCTTCGTGGCGCTTTCGCCGCATGTCTCCCAGTTGCTGCCGTCCCATTACGTGAGTGTGGTGGTGCATGACGAGCAATCCAGAGCTATGCGGCTGCACATCCTGCATTCCTCCCAATCAACTCCTGACTGGATCGGGGAAAGCTTCGAAATCGATGATTCGCCTTCAGGGCTGACGTGGCAAACCCAGGAGGTGTTTGTCTGTGAAGATCTCGACGAAGAGGAACGGTTTCAAAGAGTGGGTGTACTGCTGCGCGAACATGGCGTTCGTTCTCTGTGTGTTTTGCCGCTGACCACGCCGGCAGGACGTCTGGGCGCCCTGACCATCGGACGCGCCGAGCCCGGCGGCTTCGACGAGGAGGAAGTCGGATTCGCCAAGCTGATCGCCGCACAGGTAGCGGTCGCGCTGGAGAACGCGATGTTTCGAAGCCGCTCGACCTCCCTCCAGCGTGAACTGACACGTGAGCGTGACCGCCTGCGACTGGTACTCGAGCTGAATAACGCCGTCGTTTCCAATCTTGAGCCGCGAGATTTGTTAAGCGCTCTTTCCGCGAACCTCCGGAAAAGTATCGAGTACGACTCCGCCAGCCTCTATCTTCCGGAAAGCCCGGAGATGCTGCGCCTGCACGCTCTCGATTTTCCCGAGAGCCGCGGCTACCTGCAAAAAGACATGCTGGTTCACATCGACGGGACCCATGCGGGCACCGCATTTCGAGAAGGCAAGGGAC
The DNA here is from genome assembly GCA_963771535.1 of uncultured Acidobacteriaceae bacterium. Taxonomy (GTDB): domain Bacteria; phylum Acidobacteriota; class Terriglobia; order Terriglobales; family Acidobacteriaceae; genus CAVVDY01. The sequence goes on from CAVYTK010000004.1 coordinate 557,202, forward strand.
TCATCGTCGGTGCTGGAGGTGTGCCTTACAGCCAGGAAGAGCAATCGGTGCGGGTGAGGGCGGGCGAAGGGTTTCGGTCAGCGATGATCGTCCCACTGCAGAGTAACGGCTCGCCGGCGGGCGTTTTGTCCTTCGGTAGCCGCCGCGAACAGGCCTTCTCGAGCAGTGATCTGGAGTTCGCAACCCAAATCGGCCGCCAGGTTGCCATTGCCGTCAGCAATGCCTTGCAGCACATGGCTCTTTCCGAAAGCAACGAGCAGATAGCGGAACAGAAGTTGTATCTCGAGGATGAGATTCGCGCCGAACAGGATTTCGAAGACATCATCGGCAGCAGCCGCGCGCTTCGCTATGTTCTCGAACAGGTGGAAATCGTAGCGCCTACCGACTCGACCGTCCTCATTTGTGGCGAGACTGGGACCGGCAAGGAACTCATCGCCCGCGCCATTCACGAGCGCAGCGCCCGCCACCACCGAACCTTCGTCAGGATCAACTGTGCCGCTATTCCGCTCGGGCTTCTAGAAAGCGAACTATTCGGACACGAAAAGGGAGCATTCACCGGCGCTATCAGCCGCAAGATCGGGCGCTTCGAGTTGGCGCACCAGGGGAGCCTTTTCCTCGATGAGGTTGGCGACATCCCCCCCGAGCTTCAGCCGAAACTGCTGCGCGTTGTCCAGGAACAGGAATTCGAACGGCTGGGAAGTTCGCATACCCAACGGGTAGACGTTCGCATGATCGCCGCCACCAATCACAACCTGCCGCAGATGGTCGGTGATGGCAGGTTCCGCAGCGATCTTTTCTACCGTCTGAATGTCTTTCCTATAACCGTTCCACCGCTGCGCGAACGCGCCGAGGACATTCCTCTCCTGGTGCGGTACTTCGTCAGTAAATACGCTCGGCGCATGAAGAAGAGGATTGAACGGATTTCAGGTGATACCATAGCCGCACTTTCCCAGTACTCCTGGCCGGGCAATGTTCGAGAGTTGCAGAACTTCATTGAACGTGCCGTCATCCTTACCCCGGGTGAAGAGTTGAATGCGCCGCTTTCCGAACTCCGAGCTTCAATGCCGGCAATATTTTCCGCCACTTCTAACGTGCAAGTCAGTTTGCGAGAGATAGAAAAGGACAGGATCCTCCAGGTCCTCCGGCAAGCCGGATGGGTCATTGGCGGTCCGACCGGGGCCGCAGCCCGCTTGGGGCTTAAGCGAACCACGCTGCTTTATCGAATGGAGAAGCTGGGTATCTCTCGCCAGCCACTGTCAGCAGAGTCAAAAAACTGACGCTCAGTGTCAAAATCAGCTTCACTATTTTGACACTCGACGCTCTGGCCCAAAGCCGATACCAGGTGGTATCGCAATCTTTTCAATTCTTTACGCAGCCTGGTTACTAAGGTGGGATATGGTGGGCCAAGTGCACTTAGGTGGCTGTCCATCGCTTCTGGCTTGGGCGCGCCCTCGAGCGACCGCTCTGCTCCAGCCAGTGAGCCATCTCAGGAGACGGGAATTGCTGAGAATCACGGTCGAAGAGCGTAAGACCGAAGTCTGCTTACTGCTTGAGGGCAGGCTGGAGGAAGCTCTGGTTTCCGAGCTCGAGAAGGCCTTTATTGAGCAACGGGTCATCGCAGCAGAGCGGCCGGTCATCGTAGATCTTTGCGGGTTGACCGGTATGGATCAAGCCGGCGAGTGCAGTTTGCAGAAGCTTTACCAGCGAGGCGCAACGCTTCGCTGTACGGATGTGATGAACACATACTTAGTGGAACGAATGGCGGAAGGCCCGGTGAAACCACTTCAGGCCCCTTGCCGTCCGTGCCACTCCGGCAGTGCACGAGAAATTCAGCCCATGGAGGAGAAGTAAAGTGCGAATCGCGATCGGTTCTGACGAAACTGGTAATGCCTTGAAACAGCAACTGACGGCGACTTTGGCGTCTACAGGCCACGAGGTGATTGACCCGACGTCGACCGTCGAGCCCCAGGTCCGAGGCGACTATGCCGAGCAAGTCGCCCTGGCCGTATTGCGTCGGGATGCAGAACGGGGCGTCATCGTCACCGGTCGCGGCGTCGGCGCTTCCGTCGCTGCCAACCGCGTGCCCGGCATTCGGGCCGCCTTGTGCAACGATTCGTTTTCCGCCTTTTCGGGAGCGAAGTCGGAGGGCATGAACGTTCTCGTATTGTCGGTTCAGTCCCTTGACCTCGACCGTGCAAAAGAGGTCGTGGATGCCTACGTGGGAGCCACGCTTGCACCTGTGGAACTGGTCGGAGGTCTGCCGCCTCGCCGTCTGCAGCGCGTGCTGGAGTACGTCAAGGAGAACATCGAGAAGGACCTCAGCGTCGCCGAGATGGCCCAGGTTGTCGGCATGAGCCAGTACTACTTCTCCAAGCTCTTCAAGATGAGCACCGGCACCACCCCTCACCAGTACGTCATGCGGCAGAGAGTCGAGCGTGCCCAGGAACTGCTGCGCGAGGGCAACACCGCTCTCGTTGAAGTAGCGACCAATGTCGGCTTCGAGACGCAAAGCCACTTCACCAGCGTTTTCCGCCGGTTGGTTGGGATCACACCCAAGAAATTCCGTGAAACGCGCGGCGATGGTGGTATTCACCTCGCGACTACTGCAGATCCGAAGCTGGAGAAGCAGGAACAGAAATCCAACGCAACTGCCGCCTAATCGCTCCCCAGAACGACCGAGAGGCTCAGCAATCTGCTGAGCCTTTTTGGTCTCTCCACAGTCGCGAGTGCTGGTCTACTTCTGTTTCTGCTTCGGCTTCATTGCCTTGGAGTTTCCTTGGCTGACCCCGCCTTCTGAGCCCGTCAACTCATTGGCCAGTGCATCGGCGTGGTAAATCCGACGCAACGTCTCGATGACAGATCGCGAGTCGGTCGCGACAGCGCGCGCCTGTTTGTCGTCGTAGGCGAAGTTCCAGGTCAGCGATTGAATGTTGCCGTCGAAGATAATTCCTACCACCTCAGCATTCTTGTTGATCACCGGACTGCCGGAATTTCCGCCGATGATGTCGGGAGTGGAAGCCGTGTCGTAAACCGTCTTCAGGTTCAACGATGACTTGGCTTTCATCCAGCTTTCAGGCAGCTGGTACGGAGGCTTATTGCCGTGAGCAGCAGCGTGATCATAGGCGCCGCCGAGCGTCGTGAACCACCGGATGTGCTTTCCGTTCTCTTCATAGCCTTTCACCGCGCCGTAGCTAAGGCGTAAGGTGAAAGTCGCATCGGGCGGCACACTGAATCCACCTTGCGCGAAGTGGACCTTGGCGATGGTGCCGGCGTTTTTGCGCAGCACCGATTCCACTTCGTCTTCGTTCCGCTGGTGTACCGCTTCAGCATCCGGTTCGATGGTGCGCATCATGACGATGAGCGGATCGGTGCTGGCATCCACCGCCTTCTTACCGCCCTGGTAAAGCTGCTTGCGAACGGCTACGTCGTCAAGCTTGGTTCCGTCGGTGACTTCCTTGGCGCGTTCCTCGGGCGACTTACCGGCCAAGGCTGTCTTGACGCTAGCGTCGTTGGTGCCCAGCACCTGCTGCATTTCAGCCAGGCTGGCGGCGAGTTGCACCTCGTCGAGCGACTTGTAAATCGGCGCCGTCGAAAACAAACGCTGCTCCAGCGTTGGCAGGGCAGAGTCCTGGTAGCCGCGGATACGTTGATTGCTCGGCTTCTGCCGCTGCTCGGCTGCACGGACGATAATGCGCGCGTCATCCGCCAACGTGCCGCGGAAACCCGCCAGCCCGTCAAGGTAGTAGAGCGGCTTGTAAATCTGTTTCTGTACATCGACCGCCTGCGAGATCGGCTGCCAGGGATCGCCGAACTGCTTCTCCCGGGCGGGATCGGCCTTGACGTACTGTTGCAGGGCTTTCTCCTCGGCACTCTTCTTGCCCATGATGTCGGCGTTCTTCAGGCCGCCTTCATAGCCGGTGATCGCCTTGAAGGAGTTCTGCGTTCCGAACAGGGCATCCTCGGCTTGGCGTGCATTCTCCTCGGATTGCGATCCAAATTTCTTAAGAACGTCGATGCGATGCTGAAAGGAAGCCAACATCATCGGGTACTGGTCGTCGCGCAGGAAGTTCAACTGATCGACGGTGAGCAGGCGTCCGGTGCGTCCGGGATGCCCGGATACAAATACCAACTCGCCATCCTGGGCGCCGTCTTTCGACCACTTGAGATAGTCGGTGGTGTTCGCCGGCTTGCCGTTCTCGTACGCGCGAAGGAAGGAAATATCCAGGTCGTAGCGCGGATACTCGAAGTTGTCGGGATCGCCGCCGAAAAACGCGATGTCGAACTCCGGTGCCATAACCAGCCGAATGTCGTCGTACTTTTTGTATTTGTACAGGTGGTACAAGGCGCCGGAATAGAGCGTCACCACATCGCACCGGATGTCCCCGTTCGAGCACTCCTTTTCGATCGATGACATTTCCTCGCGCTGTGCTTTTCCGGCGTCGGCGTCGTTCATGCCCGGCTTCACCGCGGCGTTTACCTTGTCGGTAACGTCTGAGATGTTCTCCAGGACCAGGAATTCCATGCCGGGGCACTTGGGTTCATCGGCGCGCGTCGGGGCATAGAAGCCGTTCTTGTTGTAATCCTTGCCATTGGTCGAGAGGTCGTGAATGCAGCCCTGCGCGATGTGATGATTGGTGAAGATGAGACCATCGGGGCTGACGAACGACGAAGATCCGTTGGGCGCGCGCGCAGACGAAAGTCGCACATGGTCCAGCCACTCTTGCGAAGGCGAAAAGCCGTACTTCGCCTGGACCTTATCCTTGGGGAACTCGTTGAACAACCACATGCCTTCATCTGCGAACGCAGGAAGACCCACAATGAGACAGCAAAGAAAAATCACAACGCGCTTGTGCATGATGGCTCCGTGGCGGGATCCGCCATTTGAAAGGCCCGTTGCAGAAATCAGCGGATCCTTTAAGCAAACTCTTAACTATAAAGTCTCGGCAGCAGCCCGGCAACATTACAGTGCCTACCAGTACGGCCTTAATTCCGAATCGGGTCCCCTGAGGCCGGTATCTAACAAAAGTAGCTAGAATAGAGCTCATGATGCGTAAGGTATATCTCGACAACAACGCCAGCAGCCCGCTTCTGCCCGAGGTGTTCGAGACGATGCGTCCGTACTACTTCGAGCAGTTTGGGAATGCCTCGTCCATCCACCGGCAGGGCCAACAGGCGCGGTCGGCGGTCGAGCATGCCCGCGAGCAGGTTGCCGAGTTGCTGAACTGTCGCGCCGCCGAAGTGGTCTTCACCAGCGGCGGCACCGAAGGCGACAACCTGGCGCTGTTTGGACTGACGAAGCCTGGCGATCACGTGATTACCTCGGCTGTCGAACACAGTGCAGTGTTGAACACCTGCAAGCGACTTGAAGCACTCGGTTGCGAGCTGACGTATCTTCCGGTCGACGGCCAGGCGCTGGTCGATCCCGACGACGTGCGCCGCGCATTGCGTCCGAACACCAAGCTCATCAGCATCATCCTGGCCAACAATGAGACCGGAGTGTTGCAGCCGGTGAACGAGATCGGCAAGGTCGCCGCCGAGGCGGATGTTTACTTCCACAGTGACGCGGTACAGGCAGCAGGCAAGGTGCCGCTTGATGTGAACGAGATTGGCTGCGACCTGCTGACCATCACTGGCCACAAGATGCACGCGCCTCAGGGTGCGGGTGCGCTGTATGTGAGGAAGGGAACACTGCTGCAGCCGATGCTGTATGGCGGCCGTCACGAGCGCGGGCGCCGGCCGGGCACCGAGAACCTCGCTGGAATCGTCGGCCTGGGTAAGGCCGCCGAAATTGCGCGTCTCGGATTTGCCGACGGCAGCGTGATGAAGATGGCGGCTTTGCGCGATCGCTTGCAGCGCGCCATCGTCGAGCAGGTCGATCAGGTGGGCGTGAACAGCGGAGACGCTCCGCGGGTCCCGAACACGACGAACATTCACTTCGACTGCATTGAAGGCGAGGCCATGGTGATTGCGCTTGATCTTAAGGGACTGTCGGTTTCGACCGGTGCTGCGTGTTCGTCGGGAGCAATCGAGCCTTCGCACGTGCTGACGGCAATGGGGCTGTCGACCGACGGCGCTCGCGCCAGCATTCGCTTCAGCCTGGGCAAGCAGAACACGGCGGAAGACATCGAGTTCGCGATTAAGCTGGTGCCCGAGGTAGTGGGACGATTGCGCGAGTTGAGCCCGGTGTATAAGAAGGCTGTCAGCTCTCAGCCTTCGGCTCTCAGTTAAGCCATCGTAAAACCCAGGTTAGGCCAAAGGATGGCCGAACCTGGGGCACCAGCGGACTGAAGTCCGCTCGGAATGACAAGGGGAAATAGAACGCATTCGGCACGACTGAAGTCGTGCCCTGACGCGAATCTCGTCAGTGCGATCTTGATAATTACTAGTTACTAATTGCTGATGACTACCAACAAGACCATCGCCGTTGCCATGTCGGGCGGAGTGGATTCGTCCACCGTCGCGGCGCTGCTGTGCGAGCAGGGCCACACCGTCGTCGGACTTACGCTGCAGCTCTGGAACCAGCGGCGTCTTGCGGGACATGAGGGCATGCCCGAAGCAGTCACTGGTCGCTGCTGTTCGCTGGACGACGTCTACGATGCGCGCCGCGTGGCTGAGACTCTCGGCGTCCCCTACTACGTGGTCAACCAGGAGTCGCGCTTCGAGGAAGATGTAGTGCGTCCCTTCGTCGATGAGTATTTGTCCGGGCGCACCCCGATCCCGTGCAGCTTGTGCAACAACCATCTCAAGTTCGATCAGTTGCTCATCACCGCCCGCCAGATTGGAGCGGAGATGCTTGCCACCGGACACTACGCGCGCAATGAGTATGACGAGCGCAGCGGCCGATGGCTGCTCAAGCGACCCGCCGATCGGTCCAAGGACCAGACGTATTTTCTCTTCGGGCTGACGCAGGAGCAGTTGAGCCGCACGCTGTTTCCGCTGGGCGAGATGCGCAAGCCGGAGGTACGGGAAGAGGCGAAGCGCGTCGGCCTGCGTGTGTTCGAGAAGCAGGACTCGCAGGAGATCTGCTTCGTTCCCGGCGGCGATTACAAGAAGTTCCTCGACGCCTACCTCGCCGAGCAGGGCGAGGAGCTTCCCGACACATCGGGCGACCTAGTCACGACCTCGGGCGAGGTCATCGGCACCCACTCCGGCATCCACAACTTCACCGTGGGGCAGCGCAAGGGATTGGGTGTGGCCACGGGATCGCCAGTCTACGTTCTGGAGATTCGCGGCGACCAGCGGCAGGTCGTCGTCGGCGGCGGCGAGGAGTTGTACTCGCGCACGCTGATTGGCAAGCGAGCGAACTGGATCGCCATCGAGGATTTACGCGAGCCGATGCGGATCCAAGCCAAGATTCGCCATCGCCACGAGCCCGCGGATGCAGTGCTGGAGAAGCTGGCGAACGGTGACGTCCGGGTCACCTTCGACGTTGCCCAGCGCGCCATCACCCCCGGCCAAGCCGTCGTGTTCTACGACGGAGACGTGGTCGTAGGCGGCGCTTGGATCGCCTGACCACCTCTCCTCTCCTCCCAATTAGCCGTCCAGTTTACGCGCCGGTTGCAGTGGTTAGGCGGTGCTGCGGATGTTGAGCACATACCGAGTAAACGTGATCTAAATCACAAATATCTCTCATGCTCGGTACCTTGTTTTCAACATCTTAGGCGATGTTTATATCGCAAATAATTCATCCCGTGAGACTTACGGGTACATACCTGATTTCAAAGAGCTTAGCGCGCAAGTAGCCCGCTCGATGAGCTACCCTGCGGAGACACTCTCGGCGTCCTCGAAGGCAGTTTACCGGTGGTCGAAGTGATCTACACGGGAAAGCTCGAAGAGGAAGGTTACGAAAGTTGCAGGGATTCCCGAAATGGGATTGCTGTGAAGGGAATGCTATGAAGGGTGTCTCTGAGGTAGCAGCTAGATGAACATGTCGTCTTGGTGCTTGCCGTTTCGGGGCTGTCTGGATTTGTTGAACAGCGTTTCCAAGCCGGCGCCGACGCCCTGCAGGATCGCGTTCACCTGCTTGAAGGGGGCGGTCACGGTGTTTTGAACTTTCGAACTGGTGTCTTCCACTCGGTCGAAGGTCCGGGTCACGAGTTCGTCGGCGCGGATGGCCTGAATTTTCGCCCGGTCCATGAATCCGGTCAGGGCGACGTCGAGTTTCTGGGTCTGCTCGCGCGCGGTCGAGCTCACCACCGCGGCATTATCCAGGATCACGTCCAGCTTAGGACGGGTGGTTTCCAGCATGCTCTGCACATCGCTGGTGAGCTTCTTCGTCTGCTCGAGCACGGGGACGATGCGCGGGACTAAGTCATCCGACAGCTGGGTGATGTGAGCGCTGAGCTTCCGAATGGTAAAGAACATGCCAGCCAGGATCAGCATCTGGAGCACTACGGCACCCGCGGTCACGGCGATAAAAATAGTCAGCTTGTCGTCCATGGAGTGCTCCTTGGCTGGAGTTTGGCGACGCTTCGGCCACGCTACTGGTGAGCTACTGGCCGGGAGCGGTATTCGGCTGGTCGGTCGTCGCCTGCTGATAAGCCTGCTTGCCGGCATCCACCGCGGAACGGAACTGGTCCTTCTGCTGGGAGATGTAGTCGCGGCCGCGATCGACCCAGGTGTTGGCCTGCTCACGTGCTTGACGGGCGCGATCTGCCACTGCATCGCGACCCTGATCGGCCGCATCGCGAATCTTCTGCCGGGTTTCCTCGCCGGTAGTCGGGGCGTAGAGAATTCCAACCGCTGCGCCAATGCCTAGTCCCGCCAGGAACCACAAGAAACCGCCGCCATCGTTATCAGCCATGATTGCCTCCGGAAGTGAACTTGATGAAAACGGATGTTAGCACCCGTTTTGCAGAAATACAAACCGCCGGGAGCCACGGGTGAGCAGCGGACACCGCGGCTGCAAGCGCGTTGACGCTTGGTTGCGGAAGAGCTATACTTACCACATAAGTTGTACGCCCTTCATACGATCTGGTTCCAACCGCTGCTAAGCGGTCGCCCTCATGAATAACCAGAGCTTTAGCGTCGGAGACAAGGTCGTCTACCCCAATCACGGGGTCGGCGTAATCGAACAAATCAGCAGCCGGACTATTGGCTCCCAAATCGAACGCTTTTATCTTCTTAAAATCAAGGCCAGCAGTCTTAAGGTGATGGTTCCTTTCCACAATGTGGGAAGCGTCGGCCTGCGCCCGGTCGTCCGTAACGGAGAAGTGCAAAAGGTGCTCGGGTTCCTGACGGATGGCGAAATCGAAAACAACGCTGACTGGAAGTACCGGTTCAAAGAGAATTCCGACAAGATGCGGACCGGCTCCCTTCTCGATGTTGCAATCGTTTTGAAGGGACTTCTGCTGCTGGCTCAGACCAAGCCGTTGAGCTTCCGGGAGAAGAAGATGCTTGAGCGCGCTCGCTACCTGCTGGTGAGCGAACTGGCGATGGCCAAAAATTGCGAAGAGCCGGAGATCGAGGACCTGCTGAACGGGGCATTGTCGAAATGCAAGCTCAGGTTCCCAGAAGCCTCGATGATCGAAGACTAAGCGGCCTCCCGTTTTCACAGCACAAAAAAGACGGACGCGAAACAAAAAAGACGGACGCGAAGCTGCGCCCGTCGTTTCGTCTCCGGCTCTTGCTAAGCCACTCTGTCTTTCTTAACGTCGCAGCTTCCGCAGCTGGATGTGATGTCCACCCGATTGCGCCGCAGGTGATTCTCGAAAGCAGAGAGCCGGCGATGCCGGTCGCGTCATATGTCTGGTCGCTGGCCAGGTCGCCGCGTTGTGTCGTGGCTTGGTTGTAGCTGCTCGAGGGAGGCACGCGTCCTGCTCCTCGGGCTGCCTCACGATCGAGCGCCTCGTCTTCCAGGCGGGTAGGCATCTCTTGTGAAACGGACTGTCCCACCACTGCCGAGTCCTCGGCACGCGCCGCAATCCCGGCGGGGCGCAAGCGATTTTCGCTGCTATTGGGAGCGGTGTCGGTGAAAACGTTTTCCAGTCGCTGCGGCTCCAAGCTGGCCTCGTTGGGTAAAGCCTCGCCAGTCGCGGGGAGTTCGTCGGGATCGGGCGTGATGATGTGCGTGCTTCCTTCGCGATGCAATACGTCGCCGGTGGTTTCCAGCGACTTGCTGTAGCGCTCGTCGTAGTCAGACCACTCGCGATCGTTGTCGTCTGTGTCGTTCTTCGCACGATCTTCGTCGTAGGGCGGCAGAGCTTCGATCTGCTGCTTGGTCATGTCGGTGTAGAAGTCGTCGTCGTGCTTTTCGTAAGGACGAATGCGATCGGCAGCGAGCAGGAACTTCTTGCTGCTGAGCCATCCGCCGGCATCCACCACTGCGTAGCGAATGGTGCCACTGCTGTGATCGAAGATGACGTCGTCGATTTTGCCTAACTTGTCGTCATTGGGTCCGTAAAGCGATGAGCCGCGGATGTCATCGACATCGTTGCCGAAGCGATAGTCGCGCAGCCTTCCGTAATGCGCCATGGAAATACTCCTGTTCGGGGTTAACTTCGGTTACCGTCACTCAGATGCAGGAGCGCGCTGTTGATGCCGTCTTCGGCCTCAGGCTAGTTTCAGGAAAGCCTGCTTCAGGCGGGTGTAGGTTTCCGACAGCAACTCGGGAAGAATGCGGGTCTCGCCGACGACGGTCATGAAATTGGCATCCGCAACCCAGCGCGGCAGGACATGCATGTGAATGTGTCCGGCAACCCCGGCACCGGCGGCCTTGCCGATGTTCATGCCCAGGTTCACGCCGTCAGGATGGTAGACCTCGAACAGAATTGCCTCCAGCTGCTGGGTAAGCTGGGTCATCTCGGCAAGCGATTGCGCCGGCAGCTTGCTGAGCCGATCGAGGTGCTGGTAGGGAACCACCATGCAATGTCCCGAGGTGTAAGGGAAGGCGTTCAGTACGACGAAATTATGGACGCCGCGGTGTACGATCAGCGCGCGCTCATCATCGTTCATGGCAAGCAGGTGGCAGAAGACGCACTCCGGGGCGGCGTCGGCCGTGCTGACGTAAGCGAAGCGCCAGGGTGTCCACAGGTAGTCCACGAATGGCAGGGTATCAGAGGGAAGTGGTGGAAGGCGGTGATCCTATCCAGCGCACATTTGCGTGCGGAACTGGCGCTCGCGCAAAGCCATCCGGCCGGGTTCATTAAGACTGCATAAAAATGCATTTCTACGCCGTGAAATCCGCGTCTGTGTTGAGGTTAGAGGTTTGACACTGCTAGGGGCGATTGCTATAGTCGAAGCAGTCATTCGGCAAGCGGGGCCCGCTCCGAAAGATCCGGCCGCTGGGTTGTTCCAGACCCGCAGAAGCGGGAAATCATTCAAGAAGAATCAAGCCAGCAGTCCGTTTTGAATCCAGGCTCCCTATCGTTACTCAAATAGCGGTAGCTTACATACTCAACCCATGGCTTTCGACAACACCCAGACTGAAACCTCGACCACGCAAACTCAGGACCCTGCCTCCGAACACCAGCCGAACGAACAAAGTTCCGACGCGCAAGCGTCTAACCAGGGTCAAGACCAGCACGCAGCTAACCACCAACCAGCAGAGCATGCCCAGGCTGAAGCTCAGGCTGAACCACCGCGGGAGGAAAGCGCTCCCGAGGCAGCCGCAGCTCCACCAGCCCCTGTTGCCGCCCAGACGCCGGCTGAACCAGCGGCTCCGAAGAAGGCAGAAAAGGAGCCTGGCATGGAAGACTTCGCCAGCGTCCTGGAATCCTTCGAGCAGGAGCAGGCGCAGACGGAAGCTGCCCTCAACGATGAGCAGATCGTATCCGGTCACGTGCTCAAGGTCACTCCTCAGTACGTTGTAGTCGATATCGGCTACAAGTCTGAAGGCGTTGTTCAGGTGTCGGAGTTTACCGACCACGAAGGCAACGTGACCGTCCATGCCGGCGACGAAATTGCCGTCATGCGCGAGCCCGGCCACACGGAAGAGGGCTACATCCACCTCTCCCATCAGAAGGCCCAGCGGCTGCGCGCGTGGGACGAAATCGAAAAGGCCTACAACGATAAGGCTTCGGTCAAGGTGCGTGTCATCGACCGCATCAAAGGCGGCTTGACGGTCGACATCATGGGTGCTCGTGCATTTCTGCCCGGCTCGCAGGTTGATCTGCGCCCGTTGCGTAACCTCGATGGCCTGAAGGGTCACGAGATCGAAGTTCGCATCATCAAGCTGAACAAGAAGCGCGGCAACATTGTGGTTTCGCGCAAGCAGCTGCTGGAAGAAGAACAGACAGAGAAGCGCACCAAAACGCTCGATCATCTCGAGGAAGGCGCGATCCTCACCGGCACGGTGAAAAATCTCACCGACTACGGCGCGTTTGTCGATCTGGGTGGCATTGACGGCCTGCTGCACATCACCGATATGTCATGGGGGCGGTTGACCCATCCGCATGACCTGGTGCAGGTTGCCGATCAGATCCAGGTGAAGGTGCTGAAGTTCGACAAAGACAAGCAGCGTGTCTCGCTCGGATTTAAGCAGCTCACTCCCGATCCGTGGCTCGATGCTGCGGAGCGCTATCCCATCGGCGCGCATGTTAGCGGACGCGTTATCAGCGTCACCGATTACGGCGCGTTCATCGAACTGGAGCAGGGAATTGAAGGCCTGGTACACGTCAGCGAGATGACGTGGTCCAAGCGCATGAAGCATCCCTCCAAGCTGGTGAACGTGGGCGACAACGTGGAAGCCGTGGTGCTCAACGTGAATCCCACGGAGCGCCGCATCAGCCTTGGCCTGAAGCAGCTTGAGTCGAATCCCTGGGAAACTTTGCACGAGAAGTTTCCCGCCGGGACGATCGTGGAGGGCAAAGTCCGCAACCTGACCGACTTCGGTGCCTTCATCGAGATTGAAGACGGCATCGACGGACTGGTGCATGTCAGCAACCTGAGCTGGACCAAGCGGGTGAAGCATCCTTCCGAAGTGTTGAAGAAGGGCGACAAGGTACGCGCTATTGTGCTGGCCATCGAGCCCGATCAGCGGCGCTTGTCACTTGGCGTGAAACAGCTTCAGCCCGATGTGTGGGAGACCTTCTTCGATCAGCATCGCGTTGGCGACGTCATTCACGGCAAGGTGCTGCGCCTGGCGAGCTTCGGAGCGTTCGTGGAAATCGCTGACGGAGTCGAAGGCCTGTGCCACAACTCGGAAGCGGTGGACGCGCATGGAGCGCCGATCAAGCTTGAACCCGGACAGGAGTTCGAGTTCAAGATCATCAAGATGAACCCTGCCGAGAAGAAGGTCGGGCTCAGCATCCGGGCGGTGGGCGAAGAAGCGACTCGCGCCGACGTCGAAGCTTACAAGGCTCCGGCGACGACCACCTCAGGAGCTGGATCGACGATTGGCGAGTTCATGAACTGGAAGCGTTCCAGCAACGAAAACAGCTAAACGGGTAACAGCTCACAGCGAAGGCCGCCAGCGATGGCGGCCTTTCGTTTGCCGTGACAGTCAGTTGAAGGTGCGATGACGCGAATGCTGCCAACCCAATCCTACTTGTCGGTCTTGATCCGCAGATTCACGTGGGGCGTGTTGCGATCGTCGAACTGGCTCACCGTCTTGGTATCGCTGCGCTTGCCGTCCATCTCGGCATAGACCTCGTAGTCGACGTTGCGCTCCAGCTGCGGGAACCGATAGGTGCCATCTTGCTGCGCGAAGAACGTTCGTACGTTCAGGGTCTTCTCATTCTTCAGATAGACGACCGCATTGGGGATCGGCTGGTCGTTCTTGTCCATCACCACTCCGGTGAGCACGCGCTGGTTGACGCGCGCCTTCTTCGCCGAGTCGTCATTATTGGATCCGGGCTGGCCGAGAGGGATTTGCAACTGCCATGCGCCGCACGACAGCAGGACGAGCGAAAGAGAGAGCAAGCTCAACAGCTTCTTCATTGCCCTACAGTTTACTCTGAGCGCCGCCCGAGTTGCTGCTCGGTGAGGTGAAGGCCGACATCCTGCCGCTCGTTGTCGTCGATGTGCACCTTGGCTTCAGGTTTGGGCACGCCTTTAGGCGTCTTGATGTCCGCCTCAATGACATAATCTTGTTTGCCGACGGGTACGCGCTGGGCGAATTCACCGGTGCGGTTGGAAACCTGTTCCCAACGGAACTTCTTCTCCGAGGCACGCCGGATCCGAATGGGGACTCCCGGTACAGGATGCGAGTCGGGGCCCCACACGGTGCCGAATATCAAGGCATAATCTTTGTCTGCGCTGTTCTTATTGGATGATGAAGATTGTGGAGAAGCGTGCAGTGGCGCCGAAATGAGCGCACCACCCATCAAGAAGAGGAAGAGCAGGACGGAGAGTGGCCGCGCCGCGAACTTCCCGGCATGCGCCGAGAGGGCGATCAATACTCAGCCTCCTCCGACTCCTCTTCGTCGTCATCGTCATCTTTTTCCTCCACCTTACTCAGCTCAAGCGGATCGACGGCCACGACTTCGAAGTCGGTGCCGCACTCCGGACAAGACACGACTTCACCTTCGTCGACTTCATCTTCTTCGATATCGAGATCGCTTTCACATTCCGGACAAATAACCATGATGATGCCCCTCCGTTCGTGATCGGCCCCTGGCCGCTTGGATGACAACGCCATCCACCCCTTTATATTTAGAATCTCTTAGTAGCAGCGGTCAAGTAAGAGCGCTGTAGAAATCCGAGGTCTCGTGCCTGCCATGTTCAACCTGAAACTGTTCCTGGCTGGAATCGCGGTTTGGATGTTGACGGTTCCGCTGTCGGTTGCTCAGAGTTCCGCCAAGTTGGATGCGTTGCCTGCCCCGGCTGCCGACCCCCAAATCGCTGCCGCCCTGCGCAACGTCTCCGCCAACCGCATCGAACAAACGATCGTGAAACTGGTCAGCTTCTATACCCGGCAAACCCTCTCCTCCGATATGCCGGCCGCGAGCGGCAAGGGCGCTAATGCCGCAGCGGATTGGATCAAGAGCGAGTTCGACCGTTACTCGAAAGACTGCGGCGGCTGCCTTGAGGTGAAGACCGACGAGTTCACCCAGGAGCCAGGGCCGCGAGTTCCGAAGCCGACGAAGCTCACCAATGTTTATGCCGTTTTGCGTGGTACGGATCCCGCCAACGCCAGCCGTATCGTGTTGGTGACCGGGCACTACGATTCGCGCAACAGTGAAACGAACGATACGACGGCAGAGGCACCCGGCGCAAATGACGATGCCAGCGGCACCGCTGTAAGCCTGGAATGCGCCCGCGTGCTGAGCAAGTTAAAGTTTCCTGCAACCATCATCTTTCTCAGCGTGGCCGGCGAGGAGCAGGGGCTGTACGGCAGCGCGCATTTCGCCAAGATGGCCAGGGCGCAGGGCTGGACGATCGAGGCCGTGTTGAACAACGACATCGTTGGCGGCGATCGCACGCCGGGGATGACGGGACAGGATCCGCACGTGGTGCGCGTGTTTTCTGAGGGGATTCCAGCGACGGCTACAGGCGACGAGAAGCAGATCAAGCTGATTCGCGCCCTGGGTGCCGAGAGCGACAGCCAGTCGCGCGAACTGGCGCGCTATATAGCTGCGACCTCCGAGCAGTATCTGCAGCCCAAGAGCTTTGAGCCGATGCTGGTGTTTCGTCCTGATCGCTTCCTGCGCGGAGGCGACCAGACCTCGTTCAACCAGCAGGGCTATGCGGCGGTGCGGTTCACCGAGTTTCGCGAAAACTACAATCACCAGCACCAGACTCTGCGGACCGAGAACGGCACCGAATACGGGGACCTGCCGAAGTTTGTGGACTACGCTTACACCGCGAACGTGGCCCGGCTGAATGCGGCCGTGCTGGCGTCGCTGGCGGCGGCGCCCGCTCCGCCGGCGAATGTCCGCATCCTGACGAAGGAGCTGCAGAACGATTCAACCCTGGTGTGGGACGCCTCTCCCGGCGGCCTGGCGACGGGCTACGAGGTCTTGTGGCGCGACACGACAGCTGGCCAATGGCAGCACGCGAAAGACGTTGGGAATGCGACCAAGGCGACGCTGCCGATATCCAAAGACAACGTGTTTTTCGCGGTGCAGGCATTCGACGCAAAAGGGCATCGCAGCCTGGCGGTGGTGCCGCTGCCGGAGCGGTAGAATCATAAACTGATGCGACGAACGTCCAATTTCGGCAGCATGGGGTTGAGCTTCCCGCCGTTCACCCGGGCAGTGAAGCAGTTGCTGATCGCCAACTTCGCGATCTTCTTCCTGGAACTGCTGGTCGATGCCTTCGTGTCACCGGGCTTCCGTCCATGGATGGATCTTCACTTCGGCCTGGTGCCGGCGCTCACCATTCTGCATGGCTGGCTTTGGCAGCTTGTCTCCTACTCGTTCCTTCACCAGGGGCTTCTCCATGTGCTGTTCAACATGCTCGCGCTCTGGATGTTCGGCGCGCAGTTGGAAGTCGACTGGGGCTACAACCTGTTCCTGCAGTTTTACTTTTTCTGCGTGATCGGCGCCGCGTTCACCACCATCGCCGTATCGTTCATCGGGTTGTTGGGAGCAAATCCGTCCACGACGACGGTGGGCGCGTCGGGAGGTGTCTACGGCCTGCTGCTGGCGTTTGGAATCCTGCACGGCGAGTCGGAAATCATGCTCTTCCCGCTGCCGTTCCTGATTAAGGCGAAGTATTTTGTGATCGGCATCATCGGCCTGGCGCTTTACGGAGCGCTGTCATCGGCGCATACGCTGGGCCAGTCCACCGCCTACATGGCACATCTTGGCGGCCTGCTGTTTGGCTATGTGTTCCTGAAGTTTGTCCCGCGCCGTGGCTTTGGGTACGCCACTTCCGAGCGCTACTACGGATTGCGCAACTCGTATTACAAGTGGAAGCGTCGCCGCGCTGCCCGCAAGTTCGAGGTCTATATGCGTAAGCATGAGCCGTCCGACTACAAGCACGACGACTATTTCGATGAGTACGGCAATTTCAAAGAGCCCGGCGCTTCCGGCGGCGACAAGAAGAACGGCGACTCGCGCTCGGGCTGGGTGAACTGAAGCTAGGTTTCGAAGACCGTTTCCAGGTTCTCGTAGACCACCGGAATAATGCACAACTCGGGAAGTTGCTGCCAGTAGCGATGCACCTCGGGATCATGCTGCGCTTCGGAGCGCATCTCATCCGATGTCCAGTGACGGGTGTGCAGGAAGCGGTCGGGACGTGAAGTATCACGGCGCAACGAGTCGCGGCTGTAACCCTTGTCGTGCATCAGGGTGTAGAGATCGCGCAGCATGGAAACGAGCTCCTCTTCTTTGCCGGGAAGAGCCTCAAGAATAGCCAGAGAAACGATTTCCTCAACCAATCCCCACCTCCTTAGGCTTTCGATTCCACCGCGATCAGACGCATGAAGTTGGTGGCGCCAATCACGCGTTGCGTTCCTGCCACCAGGCCAAACACATCTCCGGGAGCGAGCGCGCCCAGGCGGCGCAATTGGTCTTCCGCGAACTGCGCCATACCCTCGACGGTCAGCTCCGCAGGACAGCGTATCGGGGTCACTCCCCACAAGGCGTTCATGCGATTATGAACCGCTTCGCAGAAGCTGAATCCATAGACATCGGCCGCCGGCCGGTATTTTGAAAGAATGCGGGCGGTGTTCGCTGTCTCGGTGAAGATGGCAATGGCGCGCACATTCAGATCACGTGCGGCATGCGCCATTGATTCGCAAATGGTCTCGGCGATCGAGAAGCGCTGGCCAGGCTCATGCTCCGGCGTCAGCGGGTGTAGATTGGCGCTTTCGGCCTCGTTCACGATTCGCGCCATCATCTGCACGGCTTCCCGGGGATATTTGCCAACCGCGGTTTCGCCGGAAAGCATGACTGCGTCGGTGCCGTCGAAGACTGCATTCGCAACGTCGCTGGCCTCGGCTCGCGTGGGCCGCGGGCTGGCGATCATCGACTCAAGCATCTGGGTGGCGGTGATTACCGGACGCCGGAAATCGAGCGCGCGCCGGATGACATATTTCTGAATGGGCGGCACCTTCTCGGGCGGGACTTCAACCCCGAGATCGCCGCGCGCAACCATCACGCCGTGCGCCTCTTTCAGGATCGCGTCGAGATCTTCGATAGCCTGCGGCTTCTCCAGCTTGGCGATCACACCCACGTCGTTGCGGTACTGCGCAATGGCTTCTTTCGCCCGCACCACGTCCGCTGCAGAACGCACGAAGGAAACGGCGACGATGTCGATGCCGTTCTTCATGCCAAATTCGAGGTCGGCCAGATCTTTCGGCGTGAACGACGGAATACTGATGTTGGTTCCCGGCAGGTTGATCCCCTGATTTTCGGCCAGCGTACCGCCGTTCAGGACTTCGCAAACCACATCGCCATTGCGAATGCCGCGAACCACGAGCTCGATTTTTCCATCGGAGAGCAGAATGCGTTCGCCGGGCTTCACATCGTCAGGCAGACCCTTGTATGTGGTCGCGATGACGTCGGACGAGCCGGCGACATCGGCGGAGGTAATGGTAAGCGTCTGCCCGGTGATGAGTGTGACGGGAAGGTGGTCCTTGAGCTTGCCGGTGCGGATCTTGGGGCCTTGCAGGTCCTGCAACAGGCAGATGGTCTTGCCGAGCCCGGCAGCAACGGCCCGCAGCCGATGAATGCGCTCGCGGTGTTCATCGTGCGTGCCGTGGGAAAAGTTCAGGCGAGCGACATCCATGCCGGCGAGCATGAGGTCGCGCATCGCTTCTTCCGACTCGCTGGCGGGGCCGATGGTGCACACGATTTTGGCGCGGCGATGGTGGGTCGCCCGAGTGCGTAGCGGGTCGAGAGCCGTGGTGGAGTCGGGGATCATGCTGTTTGTGTCGCCCCTGAAGGGGCTCGGACCATTACTTGGGCGTTACACCCAGCGCTTCCGCGCTGGGCTGGAATTGTCGACGGGTGATAGCCGACGGCTGACAGCTTCCTCACGCCTGCATCTTTCTTCTTGCCGGATCGATTTCCGAATGCGCGCCGAACAAGTATCGCGGAAAGCGCAGCGCATTGAACTCCGCCCCGATCAGCACCACCATGGAGACCAGGTACAGCCAGATCAGCAACACGATCGCCGTTCCCAGCGAGCCATAGATCACATCGTAATTGGCATAGCGCCGCAGGTAGACGCCGAACAGCACGGTGGAGACGAACCACAGCACCGTAGCCAGGGCTGAGCCCGGCAGCACACGATGCCAGGGCTGCGTGCGCGGCACTCCGTGGTGGTACACCAGGCCGATGACGGCGACGCTGGTCAGCGCAGCAATGATCCAGCGCACGGCGGTCCACAATCCCAGAATGTAAGGGCCAAGCTCATGGCCGCTGTGGAATACCGTCCAGCGCTCAATCTGATTGCCGAAGGCCACCAGGAACGAGGCAAACGCCATGGGCAGGCCGGCCAGCACCACCAGCAGGAAAGCGATCAGGCGTTCCTTCACAATGCCCCACGTCTTGGGCATCTGGTAGGCCTTGCGAAAGCCTTCCATCCAGGAAATCATCACGCCGGACGCGGTCCACAAGGTAAAGATCGAGGTGGTGACCAGCAGCTTGAGCTTTATCCCCTTACCTGCCGAGAAATACTGCAGCACTGCGCTGCTGGTGCCCTCCGGCAGAATTCGGCCTAAGGAGCGGTAAACTTCGCGAAGAAACGACTCGGTCGTGTTGGAGGTGGACAATACAGCAGCCACCACCAGGACGGCAGGGAAGAGCGTGAGAATCGCCGAGAACGCGGCCGCCTTGGCGATGGAAAACGCGTCGTGCTCAAACGCCCTCCAGAAGGCCAGCCGCAGATGATGAAAGAAAGCGAGCATCAGGTATGCAGAAGAAGTTTACACAGGGCGAGGCTCAGGAGCGATGGGAAAGAGTTGCCGGTGGTCAATGGCCGATGCGGTTTGCTACTAGCAAACAAAAGCCCGGAGCTCTCGCCCCGGGCTTCTTAGTTGCAGTTTGGATGAACGTAAAGGCTAGTCGCCTTCGACCGTCAGCTCTTCGCCTTCGTTCTCGCCTTCGTTGCGGAGCAGTTCCAGCGCGCGTTCGGCTTCTTCGTACGCGGCCGTGACCTCCTCCTGCACCTTCTGTGCCGCCTGTTCCATCTCCTCCGACAACCGGACATTGCGGTAATACTCCATGCCGGTTCCCGCGGGGATCAGACGGCCCACGATGACGTTCTCCTTGAGTCCGCGCAGGTGATCGACCGCGCCCTGGATGGAGGCTTCGGTCAGTACACGCGTGGTCTCCTGGAACGACGCCGCCGAGATGAAGGAGTCGGTTGAGAGCGAGGCCTTGGTGATACCCAGCAGCAGCGGACGGCCGGTAGCCGGCTTGCCGCCATTGGAGATCGCCTTCTCGTTCTCTTCGCGGAAGCGGAACTTATCAACCTGCTGTTCCAGCAGGAAGGTCGTATCGCCCACGTCTTCCACCTTCACCCAGCGCATCATCTGGCGAACAATCACTTCGATGTGCTTGTCGCTGATGTTCACGCCCTGCAAGCGGTAGACTTCCTGGATTTCATTCACCAGGTAAGCCTGCAGCTCTTTCTCTCCCAGCACGGCCAGAATGTCGTGCGGGTTGAGCGGACCATCCATCAGCGGCTCGCCGGCCTTGATGCGTTCGCCTTCCTGAACGTTGATGTGAACACCACGCGGTACCGAGTATTCCTTCTCCGTGCCGTTGTCGGCCACCACGTAGATCTTGCGCTGGCCCTTGGCCACATCGCCGAACTTGACCACGCCATCGATTTCGCTGATGACAGCAGTCTCACGCGGCTTGCGAGCTTCGAACAATTCCACCACACGCGGCAGACCGCCCGTGATGTCCTTGGTCTTAGTGGTTTCACGCGGGATCTTCGCCAGCACATCGCCCGGCGTAACCTCGTCGCCATCCTGCACCATGAGGTGAGCGCGGGAAGGCATGAGGTAACGCTTAGTAGCCTTGCCGCCCTTGATGCTGATGGCGGGCTGGCGCTTCTCGTCAGGCGAATCCATGACCACGTGGCGCGACAGGCCCGTGACCTCATCGACTTCCTCGTGCAAGGTCATGCCTTCTGCAAGGTCCTTGAACTGCACGGTTCCGCCGATTTCGGTGAGGATCGCGAAGGTGTAGGGATCCCACTCGACCAGAACATCGCCGAGCGAAACCTGCTGACCGTCTTCGACCTTCACACGAGCGCCGTACACCACAGCGTAGCGTTCCTTTTCGCGGCCCTTTTCGTCGACCACGGTGATCGAACCGTTGCGGTTCATGACCACCAGGAAGCCTTCCTTGGAGCGGACCGTGACCATGTTCACGAAGCGTACCGTGCCGTTGTTCTTGGCATCGAGGCGCGACTGCTCGCTGACTCGCGAAGCCGTACCGCCGATATGGAAGGTACGCATAGTGAGCTGCGTTCCCGGCTCGCCGATGGACTGCGCCGCGATAACTCCCGTGGCCTCGCCCAATTCGACCAGTCGGCCCGAAGCCAGGTTGCGTCCGTAACACATGACGCAGACACCGCGCTTCGATTCGCAGGTGAGCACCGAACGAATCTTCACCCGCTCGATACCGGCAGCCTGCACCGCGATGGCCAGCTCCTCGGTGATCTCCTGGTTGACGTCGACGATCACGTTGCCTTCGTAGTCCTTGATCTTCTCCAGCGACACGCGGCCAACGATACGGTCACGCAGCGGCTCGATGATCTCGCCCGACTCCACGATGGAGGTGACGTAGATGCCATCGACCGTTCCGCAATCGTATTCGCTGATGATCACGTCCTGCGCCACGTCGACCAGCCGGCGAGTCAGGTAGCCCGAGTCCGCCGTCTTGAGAGCGGTATCGGCCAGACCCTTACGCGCGCCGTGCGTCGAGATGAAGTACTCCAGCACGGTGAGGCCTTCGCGGAAGTTCGCCGTGATGGGCGTCTCGATGATCTCGCCCGAAGGCTTGGCCATCAATCCGCGCATGCCCGAGAGCTGGCGAATCTGCTG
Organism: uncultured Acidobacteriaceae bacterium; assembly: GCA_963771535.1. Taxonomy (GTDB): domain Bacteria; phylum Acidobacteriota; class Terriglobia; order Terriglobales; family Acidobacteriaceae; genus CAVVDY01. The sequence continues at coordinate 579,091 of CAVYTK010000004.1, forward strand.
TTTCGAACCACGAGCACCGGAATCAGCCATGACGTAAATGGGGTTGATCTCGCCCGCTTTGTCGCGCTCCTGCATGGCGCCGAACATCTCATCGGCCACGTCTTCCGTGATCTTCGACCAGATTTCGACCACCTTGTTGTAACGCTCGCCGTTGGTGATGGCGCCGTCGAGGTACTGCTGCTGTACGGCGATGGCAAGCTGCTCCGCGTCGCGGACCAAGCCGGCCTTGCTCTGCGGGATGACCATGTCGTCGATGCCGATGGACAGGCCCGCCTTGGTCGCGTACTGGAAGCCAAGCTGCTTGATGCCGTCGAGCATCCGCACCGTGGTCTCCAGGCCGAAGCGCAGGTAGCAGTAGTTCACCAACTGGCCGACGCCCTTCTTCTTGAGCAGGCCATTGATGTACGGCATCTCTGACGCGCCGCGCTTCAGGTGATCGTTCATGATGGCGCGGCCAACCGTAGTCGAGATGAACTGGCGCTCGAAGTTGGTCGGCTCGGTGTGGATCACGTCCTGATCGTCGTACGCCGTGGTGAGGTCAATGACCTCGCCGCTATAGCGCAGACGAATCGGAGTGAGGGTTTCCACTTCGCCGGCTTCCTTCGCCAGCAGCACTTCTTCGATGTTGGCGAAGGCGCGGCCTTCACCCTTGGCGCCCGGCTTGGCTTTGGTCAGGTAGTAAATGCCCAACACCATGTCCTGCGTAGGAACCGTGATCGGCTGACCTGACGCGGGCGACAGGATGTTGTGCGAGGCCAGCATCAGTACGCTGGCTTCGACCTGCGCTTCCGGCGACAGCGGAATGTGCACGGCCATCTGGTCACCGTCGAAGTCTGCGTTGAACGCGGTGCAGACCAGGGGGTGAATCTTGATTGCCTTGCCTTCCACCAGCACCGGCTCGAAAGCCTGAATGCCGAGGCGGTGAAGCGTAGGAGCGCGGTTCAGCAGTACGGGGTGATCTTTAATCACCTCTTCCAGGATGTCCCATACGATGGGCTCCTGCTGCTCGACCATCTCCTTCGCCTGCTTGATGGTGGTGCAATGTCCGGTCTGCTCCAGCCGGTGATAGATGAACGGCTTGAACAGTTCCAGCGCCATCTTCTTCGGCAAGCCGCACTGCTGCAGCTTGAGCTCAGGACCAACCACGATCACCGAACGGCCGGAGTAGTCCACGCGCTTGCCCAGCAGGTTCTGGCGGAAGCGTCCCTGCTTGCCCTTCAGCGTGTCAGAGAGCGACTTGAGCGGGCGATTGTTGGCGCCACGCAGCACGCGGCCACGGCGTCCGTTGTCGAACAGCGCGTCCACGGCTTCCTGCAACATGCGCTTTTCGTTACGCACGATGACTTCCGGCGCGTGCAGGTCCATCAGCTTCTTCAACCGGTTGTTGCGGTTGATAACGCGACGGTACAAGTCGTTCAGGTCAGAGGTAGCGAAGCGGCCGCCGTCGAGTGGAACCAGCGGGCGCAGCTCCGGCGGAATGACCGGAATCACGTCGAGGATCATCCATTGCGGCTTGTTGCCGCTCTTGCGGAAGGCCTCGACCACTTTCAGGCGCTTGGCGTACTTCAGTCGCTTCTGAACCGAGGTCTCGGTGCGCATTTTTTCGCGCAACTCGGTCGACATGGTCTCGACCTCAACCCGCTTCAGCAATTCTTTGATTGCTTCGGCGCCCATCATGGCCTTGAAGCCGCTGGCCCGGAACTGCTGATCGAGTTCGCGGAATTTGGCTTCGTCCTTGATGACCTCGTGATCTTTCACCGGAGCGTCGCCGGCTTCAACCACGACGTAGGCTTCGAAGTAGAGCACGGACTCAAGCTCGCGCAGCGAGATGTCAAGGATGTGCCCGATACGGCTGGGCAGTCCCTTGAAGAACCACACGTGGGAGCAGGGCGAAGCCAGCTCAATGTGGCCCAGGCGCTCACGGCGAACTTTGGACAGCGTGACTTCCACGCCGCACTTGTCGCAGATAACGCCGCGGTGCTTCATGCGCTTGTACTTGCCGCAGAGGCACTCCCAGTCGGTGACCGGCCCAAAGATTCGCGCGCAGAACAAGCCGTCACGTTCCGGCTTGAAGGTGCGGTAGTTGATGGTCTCCGGCTTGGTGACTTCGCCGTGTGACCAGCTGCGAATCTTTTCCGGCGAGGCCAGGCTGATACGGATCGCGTCGAAATCGGCGATTGCATTTCCCAGATCGAATGGACTCGAGCGGTACAAATTGTCCTCCTTCCCTGCGGGGCCTATTGCCGAAGGCTGCAGGGGTCCACGGCTTTGCGCAGCCGTTCGCGGCTCCCGATAATTTCGATCTTCAGCGGGTGCTGCCTCTTGCGGAAGCGATAGAGGCAGCTACCCTAATCCTCAAACCCGAGCGTCAGTCGGCGGCCACAGGTTCTGGTGCCGGCAGCTCCTTGCGATCGTGCACCTTGATCAGCTCTACATCGAGGCACAGCGATTGCAATTCGCGAATCAGCACGTTGAACGACTCCGGCACACCCGGCTCGATCGCCGCTTCGCCTTTGACGATGGCCTCGTAAATCTTGGTGCGGCCATATACGTCATCGGACTTCGCGGTGAGCAGTTCCTGCAGGATGTACGCTGCGCCGTAAGCTTCCAGCGCCCACACTTCCATTTCGCCGAAACGCTGTCCGCCGAACTGGGCCTTGCCGCCCAGCGGCTGCTGCGTGATCAGCGAGTACGGACCAATCGAACGCGCGTGGATCTTGTCGTCGACCAGGTGCGACAGTTTGAGCATGTAGATATAACCAACCGTTACCGGCTGCTCGAACTTGTCTCCGGTCATGCCGTCGTAAAGGTAGGTCTTACCCGATGTGGGCAGCTCACCTTCCGCCAGCAGCGACTTGATCTCGCTCTCCTTCGAACCATCGAATACCGGCGATCCGAAGAAAACGCCTTCCTTCATGCCGTCGGCTACGTGCTCCAGGGTCTCGTCATCCAGGTTGACCAGGTCATTCAGGAACGGCGTGTTCTTGAACATGACCTTGAATTCCCGTCGCAGGATTTCTGCCTTCGAGTTTTCCTGCAACAACTGGGCGACCTTCTGCCCCAGGGCAAATCCAGCCCAGCCGAGGTGGGTTTCAAGAATCTGGCCCACATTCATACGGCTTGGCACGCCCAGCGGGTTGAGAACGATTTCCACCGGCGACCCGTCTTCGAGGTAAGGCATGTCCTCTTCCGGCAGGATGCGCGCGATGACGCCCTTGTTTCCGTGGCGGCCGGCCATCTTGTCGCCGACGCTCAGCTTGCGCTTCATGGCGATATAAACCTTCACCAGCTTGATTACGCCCGGTGGCAGCTCGTCGCCCTTCTGCAGCTTCTCTTCTTTCTCCTTGACGATCTTGCGGAGTACGTCGATCTGGCGTGACGTCATCTCCTCAATTTCGTCGATCTGCTCGTTGATCCGCGGATCCTTATCGGCGAACTTGATGCGCTTCAGGTTGCGGGTCGAGATACGCTCGATGCCTTCGCGATCGAGGATCACGCCCTTGCTCAGAAGGCGCTTATTGGTACGCTCGTCGTGCAGGTCAGCCAGCACTTCCTTGTTGCCCAGCAGAGCTTCGAGGCGCTTCAGACGCTCGTCGGTGAGGATTCGAATCTCATCCGACAGGTTCTTCTGCAACCGCTCGACCTGCTGCAGCTCGATGGCCTTGGCACGCTCATCCTTCTCCTGACCTTTGCGGGAGAAGATCTTCACATCCACCACCGTGCCTTCGATACCCGGAGGGCAGGTGAGGGAAGCGTCGCGAACGTCGCCGGCCTTTTCGCCGAAGATGGCGCGCAGCAGCTTCTCTTCCGGAGTGAGCTGCGTCTCGCCTTTCGGTGTGACTTTGCCCACCATGATGTCGCCGGCCTTGACGCTGGCGCCGATGCGGATTACGCCGCTCTCGTCGAGGTCGCGCAGTGCCGACTCGCTGACGTTAGGAATGTCGCGCGTGACTTCTTCCGGACCCAGCTTGGTATCGCGCGACTCGATCTCGAACTCCTCGATGTGGACGGAGGTGTAATAGTCCTCCTTCACCATCTTCTCGGAGACCAGGATCGCGTCCTCAAAGTTGTAACCGCGCCATGGCATGAAGGCCACCAGCACGTTACGGCCAAGCGCGAGCTCGCCCATGTCGGTGCAAGGACCGTCTGCAATGACCTGACCCTTGGCAACCCGCATACCCTTCTTCACGATGGGACGCTGGTTGATGCAGGTGTTCTGGTTCGAGCGCTTGAACTTCGTGAGCTGGTAGATGTCGCTGCCCACCTCGCGCGAAAGCTGCATCGGATGATGCTCGCCTTCGACGCGCACGATGATGCGCTCCGAGTCCACCGAATCCACGATGCCGCTGCGGCGTGCCAGCACCACGGCTCCGGAATCGCGGGCAGTGACGCCTTCCATTCCGGTACCGACCAGCGGTGCCTGTGCGCGCAGCAAGGGAACCGACTGACGCTGCATGTTCGCGCCCATGAGAGCGCGGTTGGCGTCGTCGTGCTCCAGGAACGGCACCAGCGAAGCGGCCACCGATACCAGCTGCTTCGGGCTGACGTCGATGTAGTCGACTTCCTCGCGATTGACCAGCACGAAGTTGCCGGCCTTGCGGGCGTTGACCAGTTCCGCAACGATGCGGCCCTTGTCGTCGATTTCCGCGTTGGCCTGCGCGATGACGTGCCGGTCCTCTTCCCACGCTGACAGGTAGAAGGAGAACGGCTCGTAGTCAATCAGCTTCTTCTTGCGGTCCTTCAGATCGGCGTTGGCCTTAAGGGCTTCCGACTTCTCCATATGGTCGCCGACACGGTGATCGCTATCACCGGCATTAACCACGCTGACGAAGTCGAGCACACGGCCGGCCTTCACCTTGCGATACGGAGACTCGATGAAGCCGTAGTCGTTGATCCGCGCATAGCAGCTCAACGACGAGATCAGTCCGATGTTCGGACCTTCCGGCGTCTCAATCGGGCAGATACGGCCATAGTGCGTCGGGTGAACGTCGCGGACTTCGAATCCTGCGCGCTCACGCGACAGACCGCCCGGCCCCAGTGCCGACAGACGGCGCTTGTGCGTAATCTCCGACAACGGGTTGGTCTGGTCCATGAACTGCGACAACTGCGAAGATCCGAAGAACTCGCGGATGGCAGCCATCACCGGCTTGGCGTTGACCAGGTCGTGCGGCATGGCCGTCGACATTTCCTGGTACACGCTCATCTTTTCCTTGATGGCGCGCTCCATGCGGACCAGGCCGATACGGAACTGGTTCTCCAGAAGCTCGCCGACCGCGCGTACGCGGCGGTTGCCAAGGTGATCGATGTCGTCCACCGAGCCGATGTTCTTGCGCAGCTTGAGCAGGTAACGGATGGTCCCGTAGAAATCTTCCGGCTCCAGCGTGCGGTTCTCGAGGTTGGTACCGTCTTCCTTGTCGAACAACTTGATGTTGAACTTCAAGCGGCCCACGCGGGAGAAGTCGTACTTCCGGGCATCGAAGAACATGCCGTGGAAGAGCGAGGTCGCGGTGTCGAGCGTCGGCGGATCGCCGGGACGCAGCTTGCGGTAGATCTCGATCAGCGCTTCCTGCGGCGTCTTCACTGAATCGCGGCGCAGCGTGGTGCTGATGACGGTGCCCACATCGTCGCGCTCGGGGAAGAACACATGCACTTCGCCGACGTTGGCTTCCATCATCTTCGACAACTTATCGGCCGTGAGCTCGGAGTTGGCTTCGAGCAGCACTTCGCCGGTGTTGGTGTCGATGACGTCGGCGGCAACAAACGCGCCTTCCAGGTCACTGATGTCGATTTCGATTTCAGAGATCTTGTGCTTCTGGATCTCCTTCATCACTGCTGCTGTAACCTTGCGGCCGGAGTGCGCGATCTCATCACCGCTCTTGGTGGCAATGCGATGCGCCAGCTTCATGCCCAGCAGGTTGGTTGCACGGTCTGAGCCCGGCTCCAGCGTCCAGAGAATCTTGTTGTCACGCAGAGCCAGCCGGTCGACGGTGTAGAAGGTGCGCAGAATGTCTTCGTCGGAACGCAGGCCCAGGGCGCGCAGGAAAATGCTGCCCAGGAACTTGCGCTTGCGATCGATGCGCACGTACAGGATGTTCTTCTGGTCGTACTCAAACTCCACCCACGAGCCGCGATAGGGAATGATCTTCCCCAGGAAGTAGGTGCGGTTGTTGGCGGTCTCGAAGAACACGCCCGGCGAACGATGCAACTGGCTGACGATGACGCGCTCGGTCCCGTTGATGATGAAGGTGCCGTTCGCGGTCATCAGCGGAATGTCGCCGAAGAAGACTTCCTGCTCCTTCATGTCGCGAATGGAGCGGTTGCCGGTCTCCGGGTCCTTGTCGTAGATGGTCAGACGCATCGTGACCTTGAGCGGCGCGGAGTAAGTCATGCCGCGCTCTTCGCACTCAGCCACGTCATACTTCAGCTGCAACCCCACAGGGTCGCCGCACTTGTTACAAAAATCGGGTGTGTTGGCGTTGTACGTGCCGCACTTGGTGCAAAGCACGTCGCCCAAATGGAACGGGTCGGTTTTGACCGTCGCACCGCAGTTCCGGCAAGTCGTGCGCAGGTGGTTCAGCCCCTTGAGGTGACCGCACTTGCACTCCCAGTTGCCGATCGCGTACTCGACGAAATCAAGTTGTGACACGTTCCGGAAGTCCGTGATGGGAAACACGGACTGAAATACCGCCTGCAAACCAGCGTCGTCCCGCTCGCTCGGCAGCGCATCCATTTGCAGAAAGCGATCGTAGGAACGCTTCTGCACCTCGATGAGGTTAGGAATCTGGATGGTCGCCGGGATCTTGGAAAAGTCGAACCGATTTCTATTGGCAGTCTTCTGTTGCGCCATGTATAAAGCTCCTAAATCAGTTCCGGCCAGGCTCGGCGGAGCCCGATCGTATGTGCGTGACGGGGATCAGTGCCGCCGCGCTGTGGCAATTTTGGTCTGAGATACGGGGCAGGGAATTGCGCAAAAACACAAGCGCGCCCGCAGAGACAGAGGTCCCCGCAAGCGCCGCTTGAGGCGTTGAGCAATCCCGTAACCAAACAGTTCGGGAAATCGGCCAATTGCATTCTGCCGAAATGAGAATTTCTTCCCGCGCCAGTATTTTCAGGCCTTGTCCTCGGCTTACCTGCCTCTTACACCTGAGCTGGTGCTTTGAGGTTCAGTTTGCCGCCTGCCACTCACCTGCTGTGTTCGCGGATCCACTAGCAATCCGCTCCACGATGCCCGGGAATTCCACGATGCCTGCTGTCGTGCATCGCTACGCTTCCACGGCTTCATCGCGCCTCTCCACGGCCGCTCTCACGTGAAGAAGTACGTTGTAGCCACCGCTTCGTTGACCGAAAGCGGCAGCAGCCTGAGCACTCCGGTCAGCTCACCGGAGTGAAGCGCCCCGTCCGTCGCCATCCAGGGAAGTTCGATACAAAGCATCCCTGAATTGCAGAACGGGGCGAAACCCTTTTACTTCACTTCTACGGTTGCGCCCGCGTCAGTGAACTTCTTCTTGATGGTCTCGGCTTCTTCCTTCGAAATGCCTTCCTTCACGGTCTTGGGAGCGCCATCGACCAGGTCCTTGGCTTCCTTCAACCCGAGGCTGGTGACTTCGCGGACAGCCTTGATCACGTTGATCTTGTTTGCGCCGGCAGCGGTGAGCACGACGGCGAATTCCGTCTTCTCTTCCGCCGGGGCCGCGGCCGCTGCTGCGCCACCGCCGCCTGCCATCATGACAGGGGCCGCAGCCGCTGCCGAGACGCCAAGACGCTCTTCCAACTTCTTTACCAGGGCTGACGCATCCAGAAGCGACAGGCCTACGATTGAATCTTCCAACTGCTGCAGATCCGCCATGTGTATCTCCAATATTCGTTATTCGTTGTAATTGATTTCGTTATCGCCCTGAGGCTTCCAGTGTGCTCACCTGCACGCCAGACAACATGCAGAAGCACGCCTCACAACGGCTAACCAAAATCTTCAGGAAGCGATGTTTTGCCACCAAACTTGTTTACACTTCCAAAACTGTCATCCTGAGCGGAGGCGGCTTCTCTCGCCGCCGGAGTCGAAGGACCCCTACCCGCCCAACCAATCTCTGAACCCTCGTGCCCCACGATCGCCATCTTTTGGCTATCGTGGGCCGGGCGCTTACGCGGCCGGGGCTTCGCCACCAGCAAACTTGTTTTCTTTCACGCCTTGGTCGATCACTATCGCCAGGTCGCGTCCCACGGCATTCATCACCGTGACCAGGCGCTGTGCCGGAGCGTTCATCAGCATCAGCAGCTTGGAGTAAAGCTCTTCCTTCGACGGCATGCTGGCCAGCGCGTCAATGTCTTTGATCGCGATAACGCGGCCTTCAACGATGCCGGCCTTGAAGGTGTATTCCGGGTTGTCCTTGGCGTACTTGCTAAGCGCCTTGGCCAGCGCGACCGGGTCGCCGCTGGTGTAAGCAACAGAGGTGACGCCCACCAAACCCTTCAGGGCCTCTTCAACCTTGCTGCCCTTGCCGGCGCGCTCGGCCAGCGTGTTCTTCACCACGCGATACTTGGCGCCCGCGCCACGAACCGCCTTGCGCAGCTCGAAATCCTTCTCCACTGTCATCTTGGCAAAGGTGCCAACAATGGCGTGGCTGGCCTGCTGCAACTCTTCGGTCAGCTTTTCGACCTGCTCGATTTTCTTTTCTCTGGTGACTGCCATGTTCAGATCCTTTTCAAACTCTGATTGGAAGGGGCGCCCTTCGACTTCGCTCAGGGCAGGCTTTCTAGCCGTGCCGCTTTGGCCTTTGCAAGTCAGGGGCATCAGCCCCGGAACGCCTATGCCTTCGCTGCCGCTTCTACCGCCGTGATGTCGATCGAGATCCCCGGGCCCATGGTCGAGCTCAAGTAGCAAGCCTTGACGTACTTGCCTTTGGCTACCGAGGGCTTCGCCTTGATCACGCTGGTGATCACCGTTGCCGCGTTGTCGACCAATTTGTCGGCCTCGAACGAGATCTTGCCCACCGGTACGTGAACCAGCGCTGTCTTATCGGTACGGAACTCAACTTTGCCGGCCTTGGTCTCTCGCACCGCGCCCGCAACGTCGAAGGTCACCGTGCCCGTCTTGGGGTTCGGCATCAGGCCACGCGGACCGAGCACTTTTCCCAGGCGGCCGACCGACTTCATCATGTCAGGCGTGGCAATCACGGCGTCGTAGTCGGTCCAGTTTTCTTTCTGGATCTTCTCGACCATGTCTTCGCCGCCTACGAAGTCAGCACCGGCCGCTTCGGCCTCGCGAACCTTCTCGCCGCTGGCGATCACCAGGACCTTCTTGGTTTTGCCCAGGCCGTGCGGCAGAACTACGGTTCCGCGCACCATCTGGTCAGCGTGCTTGGGATCAACTCCCAGACGCATGGTGAGGTCCACCGTCTCGTCAAACTTGGCGAACTTAATTTCTGCAACAAAGGCACCGCGTCCTGAAGCGTGTATGACTGCGCTTCAACTCCCTGACGTGCCTTCTCGATATTCTTTCCTGATTTCTTCATTGCTCTCCCTGTCTTCCACCGCTCAACGCTGCTGCTGAGGAGCCGTGGTGTTTACGACCATCCCACAATGTGGGACAGAATGCTTACGCCGTGACTTCGATGCCCATGGAACGCGCTGTGCCCTTGATGCTCTTAACGGCGGATTCCACCGACGCGGCATTCAGATCGGGCATCTTCTGCTTGGCGATCTCGATGACCTGTGCCTCGGTGACCTTGCCGACCTTGTCTTTATTCGGCGTCCCCGAACCCTTGGCGACGGCAGCGGCGCGCTTCAACAGAATCGCTGCCGGAGGCGTCTTGGTAATGAAGGTGAACGTGCGGTCGCTATATACGCTGACCACCACCGGGATGATGAGCCCGTCCATCTCTTTCGCACTGGTCCTGGCATTGAACTGCTTGCAGAACTCCATGATGTTGATCTGCGCCTGGCCGAGTGCGGGACCGACCGGAGGTGCCGGAGTGGCCTTGCCCGCCGCAATCTGCAACTTCACCGAACCTGTAATCTTTTTTGCCATTGTCTCTCTTCACCCAAGGCGGCTAGCCGCCCGTAAATTCGTTGGGGCTGAAGCCCCTTATCGGTACACACTCTCACTGCGACGCTGAAGCGCTGCACTACCAAAGCGCCGCACTACCTAGGTTACGACCTTCTCCACCTGTCCGAATCCCAGTTCCACCGGAGTTGAGCGCCCGAAGATCGTGACCATCACCTTCAAGGTCTCGCGATCTTCGTTGACCTCGTCCACCACGCCGGTGAAGCTGGCGAAGGGACCCTCGCTGATGCGCACCGACTCGTTCTTCTCGAACTTGACCTTGAGCTTCGGCTTCTCTTTGCTGTCGGCCACGCGGTAAACGATCTGCTGAACTTCTTCTTCCGAAAGCGGCGTCGGCTGCTGGCCCGTGCCTACAAAGCCGGTAACGCGCGGCGTGGATTTCACCACGTGCCACACGTTGTCGTCCATGTCCATCTCAACCAGCACGTAGCCGGGATAGAACATGCGCTCGCTGGTGTACTTCTTGCCGCCGCGGACCTCGGTCACCGATTCGGTCGGAATCAGCACCTGGCCGATACGCTGCTCGAGCTCGGGATAGGCGCGCACGCGCGACTCCAGCGACTCTTTCACTTTGCGCTCGAAGCCCGAATAAGTGTGGATGATGTACCACTTCATGTTCGGGTTCTTCGGAGCCGGCGTTTCCTCCGCGACCGCCGTGGTGGTGGCCGGTTCGCCGGAGGGCTGCACTTCCGCGCTGCTGCTATCGTTTTTGATTTCTTCGTCTGCCATTAGTACCGCTTCTGCCATTCCGCCTGCACCTAACGATGTGCCAGGCTGCGCAGCGCCTGATCGAGCGTCTTCTGGATGATGGTATCGATGATCCAGAAGTAAGCCGCGAACAGGAACACCGTGATGATGACCACCGTCGTCGTGCCCTGCACTTCTTTGCGGCTGGGCGTGGTGACCTTCTTCATCTCGGTGCGGACATCGTTGTAAAAGCTCTTGGCCTGCTGCGGCCACGCCTTGATGCTCGCCATGCGATCTTCACGAACGCGTTCGGGTGCTGCCAACTTCGCCATCGGATACCCGTTTCCCGGCGCTCTTAGCGCCATTGCTTGTTCTTGCCTCGCCCCATTCGCTGGGGCGCTTCCAAACCTGGCAGGGGCGGAGGGATTCGAACCCCCAAGTCCGGTTTTGGAGACCGGCAGTTTAACCGTTGAGCTTACGCCCCTACTGAGCCGTCAGCTTTCAGCTATCAGCCTTCAGCTTGTCTTACGTTGAGCGACCACTTTCGTCTTACGCCAGAGTTCTCGCCCGGAAACACCCGGCAACATTCCATCAGCTTCGGGCCGTCACAAAACAAGCTGAGAGCTGACGGCTGAAAGCTGCTTCAGCTATTTCGTCTCTTTATGCGACGTATGCTTCCGGCACGTCCGGCAGAACTTGTTGAACTCCAGCCGGGCCGTGGTGGTCTTCTTGTTCTTGGTGGTCGAGTAATTGCGATTCTTGCAATCACCGCACTGCAACGTAACAATCTCGCGGGGCATGAGCCTTCTCCATTTCGTTTGCCTCTCGGCTTAGGGCTTCGAGGCCTTGTCCGAGTCCAAGCTCGGATATCAGCGGACCGTATTTCGTACTCCGCCGAGAAAATTTCCGGGTGGCCCACATATCCCTTCTTTTGGGATATGTGGGATCCCAAACTTCGGTGCCCCAGGTTCGCCCATCCTTTGGGCTAACCTGGGATCCCACAACTCTAAGCGATGATCTCGCTGATCGTGCCTGCGCCGACGGTGCGTCCGCCTTCGCGAATAGCAAACCGCAAGCCCTTCTCCATCGCGACCGGTGTAATCAACTCGATCTCGAGCGCCACGTTGTCGCCCGGCATCACCATCTCCGTACCTGCGGGCAACGTTGCCACGCCGGTCACGTCGGTGGTGCGGAAGTAGAACTGCGGCCGATAGCCTTTGAAGAACGGAGTGTGACGTCCGCCTTCGTCTTTCGACAGCACGTACACTTCGCCCTTGAACTTGGTGTGCGGCGTAATCGATCCCGGCTTGGCCAGGACCATGCCGCGCTCGACATCTTCTTTCGCGATGCCGCGCAGCAGCAGGCCGGCATTGTCGCCCGCCAGGCCTTCGTCCAGCTGCTTCTTGAACATCTCGACGCCGGTGACTACCGTCTTGCGGGTCTCGCGGAAGCCGACAATCTCCGACTCCTCGCCTACCTTCACCTTGCCACGCTCGATACGGCCGGTTACCACCGTGCCGCGTCCCTGAATCGAGAAGATGTCTTCGATCGGCATCAGGAACGGCTTGTCGATGTCGCGCGCCGGCAGCGGAACGTTCTTGTCCACCGCGTCCATCAGCTCGTCAATCTTGGCTTCCCACTGGGCTTCGCCGTTCAACGCTCCCAGCGCCGAGCCGCGAACTCACCGGCAGATCGTCGCCCGGGAAGTTGTACTTGGTCAGCAGCTCGCGCACTTCCATCTCAACCAGGTCGATCAGCTCAGGGTCTTCCACCGCATCGCACTTGTTGAGGAACACGACCACGTACGGCACGCCAACCTGGCGGGCCAGCAGCACGTGCTCTTTGGTCTGCGGCATCGGACCGTCGGTGGCAGCGACCACCAGAATCGCGCCGTCCATCTGCGCCGCGCCGGTAATCATGTTCTTGATGTAGTCGGCGTGGCCCGGGCAATCGACGTGGGCGTAGTGCCGGTTCGCCGTCTCGTACTCCACGTGCGCCGTGGCAATGGTGATGCCGCGCTCGCGCTCTTCCGGCGCGTTGTCAATCGAGTCGAAGCTGCGGAACTTGATGTTCGGGTTGTGCTTCGACAGAACCTTGGTGATGGCCGCGGTCAACGTCGTCTTGCCATGATCGATGTGTCCGATCGTGCCAACGTTTACGTGCGGCTTGCTGCGGTCAAATTTCTCTTTCGCCATAATCTCAATCTCACCTAGTAATACCGATAAAGTTTGCTGTACTTATTCCGCATGGAAAGCTCAATGTCTTCCAGCGCGGTTAAATAACGTTCCCGAACCTGTGCCTGGTCGCTCACGCTCAGCGCTTCATACAGCTGCTTTGCGCCCTTGCCGCCCTTCAGCGCCGGGTCGGCCGTGTCCAGCAACGATTCCCGCAAGACCCGCTCAAAATCGCGGATGGGAACTCCCTTGCGCTGCAGCAGCCGCAGAAAGCTCTCTACGCTCTGCGCACCAAAAATCCGCTTCAACGCGGACTGCAGTTGCTCGAACTCCTCAGGCTTTTCGACCTTGAGACCGGCTTGCTGAAAGGCTGGTCTGGGCTCCGTTTGCATACTGGAACTAGTCATCCACCTGGGAGAGCATCTCACCACTTAAGTTTTGGGCTGTAAGTATTTGACGCTGCACGCGCCAAATCGATTCTTACCTGCCCGTTTGTTGAGAATCTGGAGCTGATGATCGGGATTGAACCGATGACCTCTCCCTTACCAAGGGAGTGCTCTACCAACTGAGCTACATCAGCTTCTAAACTTCTACTGACACTTGCAACTGGAGCGGGAGACGGGAATCGAACCCGCGACCAACAGCTTGGAAGGCTGTGACTCTACCACTGAGTTACTCCCGCTTGCTCCTGCCGTCCCTACGGGACTTCCAGCGTCAAAATGCATCGCACCCAGCACTCCGGCTTCGCCTCCATGCTGGGCTAAACGGTTTCGGCCCTGCGGGCCTGGAACTTCGCCGTTCCCATACCTGCAGCCCAAGGGGCCGGACAACCGATTGCGATCTTCCTTACGACTGACCACGGATAACCGGCAACTTCATTCGTCCCGGTGCTGCTCTTCACGCTCGCGGTCCAGCTTTCGGCTCCACGTCAGCGTTCGGATGGCGAACAACGCCAAAATTGCCAGGGTCGCCAGCTTAAACTTCTGATCGTCGATGGTGAGCGCCGCTAAAACCGCCAAGATCGCGTAGACACCCATCGCTATCCAAAACTTCATCAAAGAAAACCTGGTGCACAGGGGAGGATTCGAACCTCCGTAGCTCGCAAGGAGCGGCAGATTTACAGTCTGCTGCCATTAACCACTCGGCCACCTGTGCACAATTGACCGAGCAAACCGCCCTGACGCTTAAAACTATTTGCGTCGCCGCAGATGCGCGGGCCCGGAACCGCTATCCCTGCTGTCAAAGAACCGCTTACCTCAGCCGCTCAGCGACTAAGAACATCCCGCGCAAACCCTCCGCGCAATCCTGCAACCGCTTCGCAATCGCACTTACGCGCGAATTCAAAAGGAAGGAAGCTGCTGATGGATTCAGTTCTCTGGGAAAGCTGCGCGTCTTGCTTGGCTTTGCTCCTGCTACGCCTCGCGGCGCGCTCACGGGTTACAACCTGGAGCTGGCGAAGGGATTTGAACCCCCGACCCTCTGATTACAAATCAGATGCTCTACCAGCTGAGCTACGCCAGCCTGCGGCCCTCCGCGGTACCATCGGCACCTCAGACTGGCCTGAAACTTTCCTGCCAACCGGGCACAAACATTGAGGGTAACACAACGGCAACCCACGTGCAATCGGCGGCACACACCCAGATATTCGCCGCTTCTTAAAGCGACCACAATACCCGCATCTCGCCACTCCCGGAGGCCTGTAGGGCTGGGGATTCTGCAGAGTGTGCCCGGCAGCGGGCACGTAAAGCGGAACGAAAACTAGTCTACCTGTTTTTCCCGCACTTCGCTAGCCGGAGCTTTTACCGTATGATTCTGGCTATTCAATGCGTACCCGCAGGCGTCAACTCTGGATCGCTCTTGCTGTAGTCCTGTTCCTCGCCGGCGCTATCGTCGCCGCTATACTGCTGCGCAAGAACGCTCCGCCCGACGCGGTGCGGCTGCTGCCGGACTCCGACGCCGTCCTCTACGTCAACCTCGAACCGATCCGGCTGCTGACGGAACTTGGCAAAAAGCCGACGCCCAATCGTGATCCCGACTATGAGCAGTTCGTCAACGAGACCGGCTTCGATTTTGAGCGTGATCTCGACCGCGCCGCCTTCGCCATTCACTACGGAACCGCCAGCGATCCCGAGACCCGCTACACGGAAATCCTGCAAGGTCATTTCGACCATAGCCGGGTCAGCCAATACCTTGCCAAGCTGTCAAACAACACTGTCGAGCAGTATGGCGGATTCGATATTTACGTTATCCCGCTGGAGGGTCGCACCCTGCGGGTTGCACTGCTCGGACTCGACACCGCGGCCGCCTCCAACAACGCCGATCCCGGCTTTATTCACTACATCATCGATCGCTACAAAGGATCGGCTTTGCCCTTTCCCGGGCCGGCGCTGGTACGTGACTATTACCGGCGCGTGCCGCTGGGTAGCGTGGTTTGGACCATCGCGCGCACTCCGGCACGGGTATCAATGCAGGATCGCAGTGAGCTGCTGATACCTGGCGGTTGGAGCAGTTTGCTGCCCAAAGGGAGTCTGGTGATTGCCTCAGGCAGGCCGCTGACGGAGGTTCATCTTCGCGCCCAGGTGATCACCCGGGATGAGGCCGAGGCGCGTGCCTTTGTCGGCAGGTTGAACGCCTTTCTCGCGCTCTTCAACTCGATTGACATCTCGATGGACGGCGGCGGCCCCGACCCTGACGTAAAGAAGACGTTCGAGAGTTTTCACGTTGAGCAGAACAGGAATGAAGCCGTCGTCAGTGCCAGCGTGCCGTTCGCGTTCTTTCGTAAGATGGTCAGCCAGTCTCCGGTCGAAATCGCTCCGCAAATGCAGAAGCCGCCGGAACAATCTCAACCGGCGGCTCCGTCAAAACCTAAACACAAAAAATAATTACGGACTGCCCGAGGCTCGCGCGTTCAACATGTCGCTGGTGGCGCGCAGGAATTTGTGCGGATTTACCGGCGCATCGTTGATGCGTACTTCGTAATGCAGATGCGGCCCGGTGCTGCGACCGCTCAATCCCACGTAGCCGATGACCTGTCCACGCTGCACTGCCTGCCCGTCGGCAACTGCGAATCCCGACAGGTGGCCGTAACGGGTGACGACGCCGTTGCCATGGTCGATTTCAATCATGCGTCCATAACCGGGATGCATGTCGGCGTAGGTGACCGTGCCATCTGCGGGCGCGACCACCGGCTGGCCATACGCGCAGGAGATGTCCACTCCGGAATGGAACGCGCCCTCACCGTTGAAGGGGTCGATGCGCTCTCCGAATGAGCTGGTGATCGGACCGGTCACCGGCCACAAGCTGGGCGCTGCGGCTGCCCGAGCCCATTGGCTGAGTGTGGCCTCATGCGTCAACCCCAGGCCGAGCGCGGTTGTCGCCGTTCCGGTCAACGCCGAAGTGCGCAACGCGTAGAGCTGGTCGATGGTGTACTTCACCTGCTCCGGCTGCATTGGCTTGTCGGGCTCGGCCATCAGCTTCGGATTGGGCTTGAGCCCGTAAATAAGAGAGACTTCGTTGGCCAAAGATCCCAGGGACGCGACCTGGACGTCCTTCTCGTGAGAAACCGTTTCCAGCTGTTTGTACTGGGTTTGCAGGGCTTTCTTTTCCGAGCGCAGCTCGTTGAACCGCGCCACCTTCGACAGCATGCGCGCGTAGGAGCCTGCCATGCCGGTAATGGTGAACATCCCCAGCAGAGCGCCGGCCATGAAGACATATAGATAGTGAACGGGAATCGGTATCTTACGGAGCTGCCCTTCAGCATCGCGAGCTACGAAAAGAAGATAAAAACGCTTGCGCAAAGGCATTTACCTCGTGCAGAGAATCGTCCGGGAAGAATGATTATGAAATTCCGGAACCGTTTTGAATCGTTGAGGCCCTAAACCGGGCGCAAATTAGACTTACAAAGATCGGCGGATTCGCCGAATGAATTCAGTTAGGTGCCGGGACCACCATGGAACCTCAGAACCTAACAGCTTGCGCAAAGCCATGTCAATGACGCGTGACCATCCCTTTGATTACTGGTCACTTGCGAGGGATGCCCCGCCCCCCATCATGCCGTCGTCCCCGCATGCCGATAGCACGAGTATCGACAATTGGCAGTTGCTGGAGGGTAAGGCCGATGCGGTTTGCAGCTCGGCAGCCGGTATTCACGCGCAACATGCGTTTGTTCGGGTACGAGATTTTGTTTCGTGCGGGTTTTGAGTCCGTTGCCAGGTTTGCAGATTCCGACCAGGCCAGCTTCGCTACTCTGGACAGCTCCATGCTTTGGGGGCTCGACCAGCTTTGCGGCGACAAACTTGCCTTGGTGAACTGCACCCGGTCGGTACTTACCAATCGTTTGATTGAGCTGCTGCCCCCGTCGCGCACGGTGGTTGAGATTCTTGAAGACGTGGTGCCCGACGACCAGGTGCTGGCAGCCTGCCGGGCCTTGAAGGAAAAGGGATACCAGATCGCACTCGACGACGTTTGCTCCATGGCGGCAGTCGAGCCCTACCTGGGGCTGGCCGACATTGTCAAAGTTGATTTCCGCCTGACCAGCAGTTTTCAACAGCGGGCGCTGGCGCGGGACGTCCGCAGACATGGGCTGATCGCATTAGCCGAGAAAGTCGAGGATGCGAACGAGCCTCGCCAGGCCATGGACATGGGCTACGAACTGTTCCAGGGCTTCTTTTTTCAAAAACCGGAAATCGTGCAGCGAAGGAATATCTGTGTTTCGCAAATGAATTGCATGCGACTGTTGAACGCCGTGCAGCAGCCCGAACTGGAGCGGGAAACCATTGCCGAGCTGGTTCACGCCGAGCCGTCGCTCGCCCTGCGGCTGCTTCGTTATATCAATTCCGTTGCATTTGCCTTCCGTTTTGAGGTCACCTCCATACGGCATGTGTTAGAGCTGCTGGGAGAGGACGATATCCGCAAGTGGGTGCTGGTGTGCGCGGTAACTGAAAACTGTATCCAGAAGCCCTCGGAGCTGGTGGTGTGGGCCCTGGTTCGCGCACGCTTCTGCGAGCTGGTGGCCGGTGCTATCGACGACTCTCTGACCGGGGCATTCTGGATGGGGATGACGTCAGCTTTTCCCGTTCTGCTGGAAATTTCACTGGCGAGTGTGCTCGATCAACTGCCAATTCCCCAGCCGGTCAAGCAAGCCCTGCGCGGACAGGCCGGCATCTACCATGACGTATTGCAGCTCTTAACCTCGTACGAACGCGGCGACTGGCAGAGCTGCGCCCAACTCGCCCGGCACGTCGGCATTCGAGAGACCACGGCCTCGCAACACTACATCAATTCTTTGGAGTGGGCGAGGCTCATCACCAGCGATACCGGAGGGGGATCGGCAAATCCGTCCAAGACCGAGTCCTTCGTCTCATACCAGCCACCTGAGGTCGCCGGGCCCGAGTCGGATACTGCCGCCTTGAGCAATGCTTGATCGATCGCGGCCCTGCAGAACGTCTTCGTTGCGTATCCGATATAGTGGGCCGGTAGCTCTGTCAGTCGAACTTCACTGTGCCGCTCATAGAAACCAAGCTGATTGCGAAAATACGCCGGGCTGCTGGACATCCAGTCGGGGGCGTTGGCATTGGCGACGATTGCGCTGTCGTCGACCTGCCCCGGGGTCACGAGGCCCTGGTAACGACCGACTTCAGCCTTGAAAACATTCACTTCCGGCGGGAATGGCATTCGCCCGACTCCGTCGGCTGGCGCTGCCTGGCGCGCGGCTTGAGTGATATTGCAGCCATGGGAGGCGAGCCGCGGTCGGCCTTCTTGTCGCTGGCGCTGCCGAGAGAACTACCGCAGCAGTGGGTCGATGAGTTCTTTGCGGGATTCTTAAAGCTGGCAAAGCGCTATTCCGTGCAACTGGCCGGAGGCGACACCGCCGAATCGCCCGCCGGCGTATTTGCCGACATCGTGGTGCTCGGGTCGATCCCCAAGGGAAAAGCCGTTCTGCGCTCAGGCGCGAGCGTCGGCGATTTCGTGTACGTCACGGGAAAGCTCGGGGCATCGGTCGCTACCCTCGAACTGCTGCGGGAAGGGAAGAAGCCACGCGGCGCAGCGCATCAGCGGCACTTCTATCCCGATCCCAGGCTGGAGGTCGGCCGCTACCTGCGCGAGAAGAAGCTCGCGTCGGCCATGCTCGATACCAGCGATGGCCTGTCGGTCGATCTGCTGCACATTTGCCAGGAAAGCCAGGTGGGCGCCGTCATCTACGCCGAGTCGCTGCCGCGCGTTCGCGGTTCGAGAGGGCTGCAATTCGCCCTGCATGGCGGAGAAGACTACGAGTTGCTGTTCACCTCCGCTCCCAGGAAACAAATACCTGACGAGATCGAGGGAGTGCCCGTCACCCGCATCGGCGAGATCGTGCGCGGCAAAGAACTGAGAATCGCTGACGCCCATGGCACAGCCACACGAGTGGAACCCGCCGGTTGGCAGCACTTCGCGCCTTAGCCATTGTTCCTCCGTGCCCTCCGTGTCGCCGTGGTGAACTGATGTTTCCCACGTCACAAGCCCCTGTGACGTTGACCTCAAGGCCAATGCCCCGCCCATCGCTATAATCCCCCCTTATGAACCTCGAACAGAAACTGGCGGAACTGAAGCGTCGCGACTCGCTGGCCGAAGCCGGAGGCGGGGAAGAGCGCCGCGCGCGCGAGCACAAACAGGGCAAGATGTCGGCCCGCGAGCGGGTTGACTTCCTGCTCGACGAGGGCACCTTCGAAGAGACCGACAAGCTGGTCACCCATCGCTGCACGGATTTCGGCATGCAAGAGAACGTCGTGTACGGAGACGGCTTCATCACCGGCTATGGGCGCATCGAAGGTCGGCTGGTGTTCGTCTTTGCGCAGGACTTCACTGTCTTAGGCGGTTCGCTCTCTGAGACCAACGCGGCCAAGATCGTGAAGATCATGGACACAGCCATGCGCGTCGGCGCTCCCGTCATCGGGCTCAACGACTCGGGTGGCGCGCGCATTCAGGAAGGCGTGAAGTCGCTGGCCGGTTACGCCGACATCTTCCTGCGCAATGTGCTGTCGTCGGGAGTGGTGCCGCAGATCTCGGCCATCATGGGTCCCTGTGCGGGTGGGGCCGTGTATTCGCCGGCGATGACCGACTTCATCCTGATGGTCGATAAGACCTCGTACATGTTCATCACCGGGCCCGACGTGATCAAGTCGGTCACTCACGAAGAGGTCACGAAGGACGAGCTGGGCGGCGCGATGACGCACAATGCGAAATCGGGCGTGGCGCATTTCCTGGCGCACGACGACGCCGAATGCCTCAGCATGATTCGCGAGCTGTTCAGCTTTCTGCCGTCGAACAATCTTGAAGATCCGCCGCGCCGGGCCTGCACCGATCCCATCGATCGCGCCGACGAACAGCTCGATACGCTGGTGCCTACCGAATCAAACCTGCCCTATGACATCAAGGACGTGATCAACCGCGTAATCGATGATGGCTACTTCTTCGAGGTGCAGGAGCATTACGCCAAGAACATCGTCATCGGCTTTGCCCGCCTCAACGGCCGGTCCGTCGGCATCGTTGCCAATCAGCCCGCGTTCCTGGCCGGAGTGCTCGACATCAACGCCAGCATCAAGGCTGCGCGCTTCGTGCGCTTCTGCGACTGCTTCAACATTCCGCTGATTACCTTTGAAGACGTGCCTGGCTTCCTCCCCGGCACGCAGCAGGAGTACGGCGGCATCATCATGCACGGCGCCAAGCTGCTGTATGCGTTTTCGGAAGCGACCGTGCCGAAGATCACCGTCATCACCCGCAAGGCTTACGGCGGGGCGTATTGCGTGATGGCGTCAAAGCACATTCGCACCGACGTGAACTACGCCTGGCCGACGGCGGAGATCGCCGTGATGGGACCTGAGGGCGCGGTGAACATCGTCTACAAGCGCGAGTTGGAGAAGTCAGAAAATCCCGAGGCCGATCGGGCGGCGAAGATCGAAGAGTTCCGCGACCGCTTCGCCAATCCTTACGTCGCCGCCGAGCGTGGCTACCTCGACGCCGTCATCCGCCCTCGCGACACGCGCCGCAAGCTGATTCAGGCCCTGGAGATGCTGGAGAACAAGCGCGACAAAAACCCGCCGAAGAAGCATGGGAATATACCGCTGTGAAAGTTCATGACAAAGGTACGCCATTAGCGTACAGTCATATTGTGCGAGAAAGGTGATGGAGTTTGTCGAGGCTCCAGCTTTCACGCGTCACATAGGGAACTATCTCGAAGACGACAGCTATCGCGAGCTTCAATCCGTGTTGGCAATTGAGCCCGATAAGGGCGACCTCATGCCGGCTACGGGCGGTTTTCGCAAGCTAAGATGGCGCGACCCGAGGCGACGTAAGGGCAGCAGAGGCGGATTACGCATCGTCTATTACTACTTTCAAGATCAGCGACAGATTTGGTTGGTCACGATTTACGACAAAGATGAAGCGGCGGACTTGACCGCGACAGAGAAGAAAGCGCTAAAAGACGCGATTCGGAGTGAGACCGAACGGCGTGCCAACGCAGAGCACCACAGAAGGAGAAACCGCTAATGCCGAAACGTAAGCTCTTCGACGAAATAATGGAAGGCGTGGCCGCTATGAAGAGCCATCGCGAAGGTAAGCTTACTTTACGTACCTACAAGATCGAGCCAACGGCGGCGCCGTCCGTAGATTCGAAGTTCATCCGGGAAACACGCGAACAACTGAATTGTTCGCGGGCAGTATTTGCCAGGAAGTTGCGCACGAACGAACGAACCCTCGAGAAGTGGGAACAGGGAAGAGCCAAGCCAAATCCCCAGGCGGCTGCCCTGCTGCTGTTGGTGCGCCGGTACCCCGACACAATCAAACGGCTTGAGAAGCTTGCAGGCTGAATCAGGCGCATTCCGGTTTCCGACCTATTCGCTCCGCAACGCCACCACCGGGTCCACCTTCGTCGCCCGTCGCGCGGGGATGTAGCAGGCCAGCAGCGCAACCCCCATCAGCAGCAGGACCACCGCCGCGAAGGTCAAGGGATCGGTTGCGGTCACCCCGAAGAGCAGTGACTGCATGGTTCGCGTCAGTGCCAGCGACCCGACTAGCCCAATCGCAACGCCGATGAGCACCGTCCGCAATCCCTGGCGCACGATCATCGTCACCACGTCCTCATAGGTGGCTCCCACCGCCACCCGAATGCCGATCTCACGGGTGCGCCGGCTGACCGAATACGCCATCGCGCCGAACACTCCGGCAACAGCCAGCAGCAGGGCGACGCCGCCAAAGAATGCAATGAGGATCAGGTTGAATCGACGCGAACCAAGTGAAGCTGAATACACCTGCGAGAAGGTTCGGAAGCGTGCCGGGATTTCGGGATTGAGCTCGTGCAATATCTCCCGGGCTGCGGCGGTCACCTGTTGCGTATCGGCATCGGTCAGCATCGTGACGGCGATTGCCGGACGCGGCCGCTGAAACAGATCGACATAGACCGTCGGCCGCGGCGGCGAGTCGAGACCATACTCGTGAACGTCGCCTACGATGCCAACGATGGTCAGCAGACGCGGATCGCCATCCATGTTTCCGAACTCGATGGTGTGTCCGATCGGGTCCTGACCGGGCCAGCGTTGGCGCGCCAGCGACTCACTGATGACGGCCACATGCGGCGAATTGGGGCCATCGCCTTCGCTGAAGAAACGCCCGCGAAGCAGCGGGATCCCCAGGATCTTAAAGTAGTCAGCGCTGGCAACGTTGAAATCAGCCGTGCCCAGGCGTTCTTTCTGCTCGAAGAAGGGCGCGAAGCCCTCGACCGTCTTCGGCACCTCATCCTGCGTCATGAGCATGAACATGCCATCGGGAAGGCCGCCGTCCATCGGCAGAACGTTGGTCGCGCCGACATTCTCCACCCCGGGTATGCGCCTCAGCCGGTCGATCAGCTCCGAATAGAAAATGCCGAGCGTGTCCTTGCCTTTCTGGTCGTTCCATTCCACCCAGGGCAGGCTCACGTCCATGGTCACAATTTTGTCGACGCGGAAGCCGGGATCCACCTGCAACACTTTCATCAGGCTGCGTCCCAGCAGTCCTGCTCCGACGACGAGCACCAGCGTAATGGCGATCTGGGCGGCGACGATAACTCGTCCCACGCGCTGCGAGCCTTGCGAGCCGGCTTGCTCGCGGCCGCCTTCGCCAAGCCCTTGCTTCAGGCTGATGGAAGTTGTACGCACGGCGGTGAACGCTCCTAAGCCGATCGCCACCACGGTGGAAAGCAAAACGGCGAACGCCAGCACCGGCACATCGATGGATACACTCTCCAGCAGGGGAAGACTGGGAGGAGCCAGCGAGAGCAGTGCGGCTACACCTGCGAATGCCGCCAGGATTCCGAGAGCACCGCCGGCCAGGGCGAGCAGCAAGGCCTCGGTTAAGTACTGGCGCACGAGGCGCGCCTGGGTTGCGCCCAGCGCACTGCGAACGGCAAACTCGCGGGTTCGCGCCGAAGCTTGCGCCAGCATCAGGTTGGCGACATTCGCACAGGCCACCAGAAGCAGGAATCCCACGGCACCGAGCAGGATGAGCAACGCTGAGCGCGCTTTGCCGGTCATCGACTGCTGCAACGGAACGACCGCGGCGTCTTTGAGCAGATACTCGTTCTTTTCGGTCGCCGTATCGCGAATGCGTTGGGCAATGGCGCGAATATCGTCGCGTGCCTGCTCGACCGTTACTCCGGCACGCAGCCTCGCCACTGCCTCGTAGTTATGAGAGGTACGGCTGCGACTTTCTCCCTGGGGGTCCGCCGGTATCCAGAGCGCCGTGCTCGCGGGAAATTGAAAATTGTCGGGCAGCACACCGACGACGGAGTACACCTCGTTGTCAACCTTCACGTGCAACTGAGAGAGGTCGCTGGATGCGCCAAGGTATCGCTTCCAATATCCGGAGCTGACCAGGGCCACCGGCGCGGCTCCCATCTGGCCGTCGGCAGCCGTCAGGTCGCGACCGATCATCGGTTGTACGCGGAAGACCTTGAAGAAGTCGGGAGAAACATTCGCCACCGCAGAACGCGTGGGCTGCGAGCCGCCGGATACCGAGGCGATGCCGTCGGAATATTTCGCGATGGCCTGAAAGCTGCGATTCTGGTCGCGAAAGTCGTCGAAATTCGGGTCCGCCAGTGGCGACCATGTGCCTCTGCCGTTAACTTCGTGGATAGCCATGATGCGGCCGGGCTCGGGATAGGGCAGGGGCCGCAGCAGGACGCCATAGACCACGCTGAAGATCGCCGTTGCCGCACCAATGGCCAGCGCCAGCGTCAGGACGGCTAGCGCGGTAAAGCCCAGGCTTCTACGCAGTACACGCACCGCATAGCGCAAATCTTGCAGCAGCGATTCCATGGATGCCCCCAAACCTACGAGTGCTCTCGATTATCAGTACGAGGAAATAGCACATCCGGTTCCAGAACGCGACGCGCGTAAGGCATTGTGGCGCAATGACGACTTGTCGTTGAGATAGGTTTGCGCCGCGAGGATTCTGCCCGGATGCTCACTTCGCCGTCCGAAATCGGACAGGACGAAAAGAGCATTGCCGGGGGAAAGCAGGTCCTTCGCTTCGCTCAGGATGATAAGGCCCATGGCGATTGGCGAATAGCGAATAGCGACTCGCCAATAGCGCAGAGCCAAGAGCCAAGAGCGGCTTTTCTACTTTTTCGGGCGTGGGTATCTCGCGATGACTACTGTCCCGATACCGCCTCGCGGACGGAATTCGCCTTTCACTTCGGCCCACTTCGGTTTCGCGGCGCGCACTACGTCTTCGAGAACGCGATTGACGATGTTCTCCTGGAAGATTCCCAGGTTGCGATAGCAGGTGAGGTATTCCTTCAGCGACTTCAGCTCCAGGCAATCGCGATTGGGCATGTAGCGGATCCAAAGCGTGCCGAAGTCGGGCAGTCCGGTCTTGGGGCACACCGAAGTGAACTCGGGAATGTCGATAACGATTTCGTAGTTTGGAAACTGATTCGGCCAGGTTTCGATCTCCGGAAACTTGGCGTCCAGCCCGGATTCGGCGTGCTGGTCCGTGTAACGCGCACTCTTTGCCATGGGAGTTATTGTAATGGCGACGAACTGTTGCTCGAGGCCGAGCTGTCAGTGTCAGCTGTCAGCTCTCAGCAAAAGCACTAGAGCCGACGTCACCAGCGTCTCGAATCACTCTTCTCAGGAGGCGACCTGCACTGATGGCTGAAAGCTGACAACTGACAGCTTCTTTTAGACCGTCTTTATTGATGGCTGAAAGCTGATAGCTGACAGCTTCTCCTACGCCACCGGCTTCGCTTCCTCGGCGGTGGTCGCGGGACGCGGTTCCACCTTCAATGGCGGAGGCTGCTTCAGCACCAGTTTGCCATCCCCGCGCTGCTGAATGATCTCGGAGTTCAGCTCCGCCCCCAGCAGCACGGTGAAGCTCGACCAGTACATCCAGAGCAACAACGCGATGCCCCCGCCCAGCACGCCGTAAGTTTTGTTGAGGTGCGCGATGCGATGCACATACAGACTTAGCAGCGCGGAGAGCAGAATCCAGCCCAGCACCGCCAGCACGGCGCCGGGCAGAGTGTCGCGAAATCGCTGTCTGACATTGGGCCCGATGAAATACAGGCCCTCGACCGCCAGGACAATAAAGGCGATCGCAGAGGTGTAGCGCAGATAAGGCCAGACCACGGCAAAAGCATGGCTGAAACCCATGTGCGCCGCGAGGTATTCGCCGAATTCCGGCCCTACGATCATCGCCGAGAAAGCGAACAGAATCAGGGTTCCAACTTCGAACGTCAGCTCGAGTGCCAGCAGGCGCGTCTTCCAGAAGGGCCGCGTCTCAGGAATGTTGTACGCCACGTTGAGCGCTTCGATCATGCTGGCGAAGCCGCCGGAGCAACTCCAAAGCGTGCCCAGCAGGCCGAACGAAAGCAGGGCCCCGCGGTTGGGCGAGATGATTTGCGCCACCACTTTGCGCACCAATCCCATGCTCTCCGGCGGCATCACCCGCGACAACGTGCTCACCATGGTGTTAAACAGATCCGGAACCGGCATATAGGCGATGATTGCCGCCAACGCGATCAGGGCAGGGAAGAAGGCGATAACGAAGTAATACGACAGGGCAGCGGCAAAGGAAAGCGTGTGATTACGATCGACGTCCTGCACGCAGCGGACGATCACGGTTCTCCACTGGCTGAGGCGCATAGCGGCTACCTAAGATTAACTCGTCCTGAATTGCTGCTTGCTTTTGGGATGGCAGATTTCGTTGCCGGGGTGCGTGGTGCGGAAGCTGAGTCGTATTCGCTGGCTACACATCCAAAGATTCGGGCTTGGCCGTCCGCTCGAATCACCGATCTTTTAATGAAGGTGAGCGCCTGTGAACCGAACTGTTCAACTCCGAGTGCGCGTTCAGATAGCCGGAACATTCGTTTAGCTAAGTTATACTCAGAAGTTTGAACTGCAATGTTGGCTGCAACTGAGAGAGGTCGTAGAGGACGGAGCGGCAGACTGACCTGGATCATTCTTGTGGCCTTGATCCTGGCCGTGATTCTGCTTGCAGCTTTCATTTCGCTGCGCCGGGCCCGGGTAGCCATCCGGGTAGGCACCGCGGACATCGGGACCATTACTGCCAGCATTTCAACCAACGGCAAGATCGAGCCGATTACGAATTTTGAGGCCCACGCCCCGGTGGCCACCACGGTCACCCGGGTAGACGTTCAGCAGGGCGACTGGGTGAAGGCCGGACAGCTTCTGTTGCAGCTTCAGGACGCCGACGCCAAGGCCCAGGCGGCGCGGGCTGAGGCCCAACTGCGAGGCGCCCAGGCCCAGTTGAACGCCGTCTCTCAGGGTGGAACCCAGGAAGAAATTTTGACTAATCGCAATGCATTGACCAAGGCGCAAGCCGATCGCGCCGCTGCCGAGCGCAACCTGCAAGCCATGCAACGGCTGTTGCAGAGTGGCGCCGCATCGCAGGCCGAGGTCGATGCCGCGCGCAACACGCTCAAGGCTGCCGACGCCAATGTTCAGCTCCAGCAGCAGAGGCTCAAAGATCGCTATTCGCCGGCGGAAGTCGGCCATGTCGAAGCCCAGCAGTCGGAGGCAAAGGCCTCCCTGGCGGCAGCCAACACGCTGTTACACAACTCCAACATAACTTCGCCGTTCGCCGGAATGGTCTACTCGCTTCCGGTGAAGCAGGGAAGCTTTGTGAATGCCGGAGACCTGCTGGCTCAAGTCGCTGATCTGCACAAAGTGAGGGTGCGGGCGTTTGTTGACGAGCCGGAGATCGGTCGCTTGCGTAAAGGCCAGACGGTAGAAGTCACTTGGGACGCATTGCCCGGCCGGGTGTGGAAGGGTGAAGTCGAGACTTTGCCGACGGTGATCGTGCAGCGCAATACGCGTAATGTCGGCGAAGTCACTTGCATCGTTGACAACTCCGATCTTCGCCTGCTGCCCAATACCAACGTGACCGTGGCCGTGATCGTGGAACGGCAGGAAAATGTGCTGACCGTGCCCCGTGAATCGATCCACCAAGACTCTGCCGGACGCTACGTGTTTCAGGTTATCAATGGAGAGCTGAAGCGGCGCGACGTGCAAACGTCCGTATCTGATCTCACTCGGGTTCAGGTAACCAGTGGATTATCAGATCATGCGGTCGTGGCACTCGGAGCTATCAACTCGCAGTCGCTTGCGGCTGGAATGCCAGTGAAGGTTGTCAATCCATGAAGTTCGGTTTCCCAAAGCTTGCCGCAGTTGTTTCGTTGATTGTGGCTCTAGCTATGTTTGCGGCTGCTGCTCCGGCAGTGATGGATTCAGTTGAACTGCTGTCTGCCGGCCGGATGAACGATCTCATCGGCGGCTTGAGCAATCGTACCGATCCCGAGTCGTATCACATGCTCTCGCGCGCTTACTATGCCACCGAGCAGTGGGACGCGGCCATTCAGAATGCTGAGCGGGCCGTCAGCTTGCAAGGCAACGATTCGCAATACCATCTCTGGCTGGGCCGCGCCTACGGGCAGAAGGCAGCCGAGATTGGGAATCCGCTGCGCGCGGCAGGCCTGGCCCGCAAGGCGAAGAATGAGTTCGAGCGCGCGGTAGAACTGAATCCTCGTAACGTTTCGGCCCGCGCCGATCTTTCGGAATACTACGTCGAAGCGCCCGCCATCATGGGCGGCGGTCTGGGTAAGGCACGCAACCAGGCTTCGGCGGTGCAAAGTCTCGACCCGGCTGCGGCAGATTGGATCCTGGCCATCGCTTCGGAGAAGGAAAAGAAATACGGTGACGCGGAAGGTCATCTCAGGTCCGCCATTGCGACTGCGCAGAATCCGGCTCAGTATTGGATGAACCTGGCTTCGTTCTATCGCCAGCGTGGCCGTGTGGACGAAATGCAGAGCGCCATCAACTCCGCGCTCATTCAGCCGAACCGTCCTTCGATCACTTACTACGACGCCGCCAGCGAGTTGTTGCAAGCCGGGCAGAACTTCCCAGCCGCGGTGCAGTACGTTAAGACTTATCTGTCATCGGGAGCACTGGTGGAAGATGCGCCGGCCTTCCGCGCTCACTATCTGCTGGGGCAGATTTACGAGAAGAGTGGCGACAAGGCGCAGGCCTCGGCCGAATATCAGGCCTCGCTCTCTCTGGCTTCAGGCTTCGGCCGCGCGAGGAAGGCCCTCGATCAACTGCACTAGAAGCAGATGTTCCGGTTCCGCTGGCAAAAGTCGACGAGCGATGTCGCGTAAACCTGTATACCGTCAATTTAATTTCGTCTTTGGCAGCGGCCGCCTGCTGACGCTCGTGGCCAGTCTGCTGCTGAGTTCGCTGCTGTTCGCGCAGACGCCTGACACTACGGCCGCTGCGCCGGCGGCCGCACCTGCTGACGGCGGTCCGCTCACCTTCCGCCAGGCGATCGACCTGGCGCTTCAGCATAGCGGAGTCATGGGGATTGCCGCCGTCAATCAATGGCGCTCGCTGAAGGCGTACCAGGAAGCCCGTAATCATTACCTGCCGCAGCTCACGGTGGGCTCGGGGCTGGGCTACTCTTACGGATTTCCGCTGACGCTGGAAGGCTCCGCTCCTTCGGTGGTGAACTTTACCTCGACGCAGTCGCTGTTCAATCTTTCGCTGAAGCAATTCATTAAAGCCGCAAAGATCCAATGGAAGGCCGAGTCCTTCGACGTCGAGGATAAGAAGAACGCCGTCATTCTCGATGTCGCGCTTAGCTATGAGCAACTGAGTAATGTGGGCGGCAAAATCACGACACTGAAGAAAGCTCAGGACGCCGCGGAAAAGGCGCAGTACATTTCCGAGCAGCGCCTGAAGCAAGGGGTCGACAGCCAGCTCGACGTTACCAAGAGCCAGCTGGTCGCCGCGCGCATCCGGTTGCGGATCGCCGAAGCCGAAGGGCAGCAGGATGTCTCCGCGAGCACCTGTCGAAGCTCGTCGGCCTGGCGCCAAGTGAAATTTCAGTGGTGCCTGACAGCCTTCCCGCACTGCCTCTGATTTCGCAGGATGACGACTATGCGGCGCGCGCCGTCGCCAACAGCCCCAGCGTGCGATACGCGGAGCAGAAGGCTGTAGCAGCCGACGCCAACGCCAAGGGCGAGCACCGCGCCTTGTGGCCCTTTGCCGACCTCGCCAGCCAGTATGCCTATCTGGCCAGGTTCAACAACTACGACCTGTACTTCCTGCGCTACTCGGCCAACAACCTGGCGGCAGGATTGAACGTCAAATTTCCCTTCTTGAACAACGTGCAGAAGTCGCATGCGAAGGAAGCTGACGCCGACGCGATCATCGCCCACAAGCAGGCGGACCTCGCCAGGAACCAGGTCGGCGAAGACGCTCTCAAGCTGCAACGTTCTGTCCGTCAACTGCAAGCCGCGCGCGATGTGGCCAAGCTCGACTGGCAGGTATCGCAGGGCGAACTGGAAGCCGTTGGCCCTCGCATGCAGACCGGCGCGGCTACCCTGCGCGATCAGCAAAACGCCGAACTCGACACCAATGACAAGTACGCTGTCTACCTGGACACGGAATTCGATCTCGCCAGGGCGGAACTTCAACTTCTCCGGATTACCAATGAACTGGAGAATTGGGCCATTCCCACCCCTTAAATCGCAATTCGCTGATTACCCGGTAACTTCCTGATTCACAAGGGAGTTGGATAGCATCCAACCCGGTGACAATACGGTACAATGATGAAGATGCCTCTTAAGACACTATTCCTGAACCCTCCTTCCTTCGAGAACTATGATGGTGGCGCAAGCTCACGCTGGCCCGCTACCCGCGAGATCGAGTCTTACTGGTACCCGGTTTGGCTCGCATATCCCGCCGGAATGCTGGAAGGTTCACGGCTGCTCGACGCTCCTCCGCACCACGTCAGCAGCGAAGACACCATTCGCATTGGCAAGGACTACGAGTTCCTGGTGCTGTTCACCAGCACTCCGGGCTGGCCGGGCGACATTCGCCTCGCCGCCGCCATGAAAGAGGCGAATCCCAAGTTGAAGGTCGCTTTGTCGGCCCGCCGGTAACCACCGCGCCTGAGCAGTCCTTGCGCGAAGGCAGCGCCATCGACTTCATCGTGCGTCGCGAATTCGATTTCGCTACCGTGGAGTTCGCCAACGGCAAGCCGCTGAACGAAATCCTCGGCGTCTCTTATCTCGATGCCAACGGCAAGATCGTTCACAATCCTGACCGGCCCGACGTTGCCGATCTGGACGTGCTGCCCGATGTGGTCGACGTCTACAAGCGCGACCTGGACGTCACCAAGTACAACGTCCCGTTCCTGCTTTACCCCTATGTTGCGCTGTATTCGACGCGCGGCTGCCCGGCGCAGTGCACCTTCTGTCTGTGGCCGCAGACGCTGAGCGGTCATCCCTGGCGCAAGCGCTCCAGCGACGCGGTGGCTCGCGAGATGGCGAAGGCCAAAGAGTACTGGCCGAACGTAAAGGAATTTTTCTTCGACGACGACACCTTCAACATTCAGAAGGCGCGCACCATCGAGCTGTGCGCCAAGTTGAAGCCCGTCGGTATTACCTGGTCCTGCACTTCGCGCGTCACTACCGACTACGAAACTTTGAAAGCCATGAAGGAAGCCGGTTGCCGCTTGCTCATCGTTGGTTATGAGTCAGGCGATCAGCAGATTCTGAAGAACATCAAGAAGGGCGCCACCGTCGAACGCGCGCGGCAGTTCACCAAGGATTGCCACAAGCTCGGTTTGAAGGTGCACGGCGACTTCATCCTCGGCCTGCCCGGCGAGACCAAAGAGACCATTCGCAACACCATCGACTTTGCCAAGGAACTCGACGTGCGAGACCATTCAGGTTTCCGTGGCCCACGCTTATCCCGGTACCGAGTTCTACGACTACGCCAAGGCGAACGGCTTCATCGTGAATGAAGGCGCGCAGATGGTGGACGAAGGCGGTCACCAGCTGGCCATGATCGAGTATCCCGGCCTGCCCCGTGACTATGTCATGGAGATGGTCCACCGTTTCTACGACGAATATTACTTCCGGCCGAAGGCCATCTTCCGTATCGTGCGCAAAGCGTTCTTCAACACCAGCGAGCGCAAGCGCCTCTACAAGGAAGCGAAGTCGTTTATGACGCTGCGTGCGGCGCGTAATCGTGCGGTGAAAGAAACGCGGCGCAACCAGCCGAATCCGCCGGCGGCTCCAACCCAGCCCAGCAAGCCGGAGAGTGAGCTGGTCGTCATCGGGCGGTAGTGAGCTTCCGCCGCTACCTTCTTCTAATCGCCGTCGCCGTCTTCGCTGCCAGCGGAGACGTGTGCCTGGCGCGCGGCATGCGCGACTTCGGCGCCGTCAGCCTGTCCAACCTCAGCGGCCTGCTTCCGGCGCTGCTCAATCCCTGGATCCTCTGCGGCATTCTGCTGCTGATCGGTTTTTTCGCCACCTACCTCACGGCCCTGTCGTGGGCTGATCTCACCTACGTGCTTCCTGCCACCGCCATCAGCTACGTGATGATGGCGTTGCTCGCTCAGCGCATCCTGCATGAGCAGGTCACGACGCGACACTGGATCGGCATCGCGCTGGTCACGGTTGGCGTCGGATTCGTTGCCGGCGGGCCGACCCGAACTACGCGGCCGTGATGACTCGCGCGACAGGGAAGAGCTCTCGGCGGCAGCAGGCGAAGGCGAAGCATGAGTACGGTTGCCGCAGCAGGCGCAAGCCAAACAATCACCGCCGCAAAACGCAGGACTCACAAGCGAGCCATGGCCGCCGCAGTGGGACTGGCAAGAGAAGCATGAGCGCCGTCGCCACATGGGGAGGAGTCGCCGCCATCGTGATCTCCGCCACTGCCGGCGATGTGTTGCAGGCGTCGGCCATGCGAGAGATCGGTGACTTGGCAGCTCTCCGTCGCAATGCGGTCTGGCCGCCGTCATCCGACGCGTGGCCGGCAATCCGCGCTTCCTCATCGGCATGCTCTTCATGGCGCTGGGATTCTTCAGCCTGCTGATCACGCTCTCCTGGGCCGACGTCAGCGTTGTAGGCCCGGCATCGGCGTCGCTGACGTTTGTGGCGAACGCCTTCGCCGCGCGCATCTTCCTCAACGAACACGTAAGCCGCCGTCGCTGGACCGCCGCACTCTTCGTCGCCGCCGGCGTCGCCCTGTTGGCGACCTAAAACTCTGAGATCGTCGAAGGGGATCAGCTTCGAAGGGGCACATGCGCTCGCACGGTTAGCTAATTCCGGCTGTCGGCGCAAACGCCACTTCAAGCTAAACCTCGCGCATAGTTCCCCTTTGCCCTCCGCAGCGCTTAAGCATTGCCAAAATTGTCTGGGCCTGCAAGAATCCTGCTCCACATGACAACCTCAATGCCGCCGGCTCACGAACGATTGTCGGGCAGGCTATTGATGGTTGTCGTCCTGCTCGGAATCTCGGTTTTCATCAACTACGTCGACCGCGGCAATCTCTCGATTGCAGCTCCCATGTTGAAACAGGAGCTGCGCCTCTCGGCCTCGCAATTGGGCATTCTGCTCTCAGCATTTTTCTGGACCTACGCCTGCCTGCAGCCATTCGCGGGGTGGCTGGTCGATCGTTTGAACGTGAACTGGGTAATGGCCGCAGGCTTCTTCCTGTGGTCAGGTGCGACCGCCGCCACCGGCCTCATCCACACCTTCGCCATGCTGTTCGCGTTGCGCCTGCTGCTGGGCGTGGGAGAATCGGTCGCGTTTCCGTCCTATTCCAAAATCATCGCGCTCAACTTCCCGGAAGAGCATCGCGGACTGGCCAACTCGGCAGTTTCCGCGGGCCTGGTCTTAGGCCCCGGGATTGGCATGCTCATGGGCGGCATGCTGATGGGGAGATTCGGCTGGCGTCCGTTCTTCATCGTGCTTGGATTGGCCAGCCTGCTCTGGCTGATTCCCTGGGTCCGCTGGATGCCCGAGGCGAAAGCGCCAGTTCGCCTGGACACCGACACCGCTGGCGCTCCCAGCTTGGCAGAATTTGCGCGCCTGCGTTCTGCCTGGGGATGCTGCCTGGGGCACTTCTCCGGCAACTACGTGAACTATTTCCTGATCACCTGGCTGCCGTTTTACCTGGTGCGCGAGCGGCATCTCTCCATGAACACCATGGCCCAGGTGGGGGGAATAGCATACCTGCTTGCAGGGGCCGCATCTTTGCTTTCGGGCTGGCTGTCCGACCGCTGGATCATGTCGGGAGCAACGCCCACGCGAGTTCGCAAAACCTTTACTGCCGGAGGAATCGCGATATCCGGAGTTTGCCTCGGGTTATCCGCCATGGGCGGCCGGTCTGTCGGCCTGACGATGCTGGTATTGGGTGTGATCTTTTATGGCGTGAGCAGTTCGAACCTTTGGGCAATCCCACAGATTCTGGCGGGGCCGCGAGCCGTGGGGAGATGGGTCGGCTTTCAGAACTTCGTAGGCAATCTGGCCGGTGTCGTAGCCCCGGCAATCACGGGATTCCTCCTACAGCGAACGGGACACTTCTACTTGGCATTCGTTGTTCTTACGTGCGTTGCGCTGACCGGCACAGCATCGTGGATCTTCATCGTCGGGCCGTTGGAGCAGCAAGTCTGGCACAAGGGGCTGAGGGCCAAGGTAGCGTCGGCGTAAGAGACAGCTTTAGGGCGAAAATCCGCGTCGCGCCTGTTCGCGCGCCGCGGGCTCACGACCAGCCTCTGAGCCGATTGAGCTAGTCTCCCTTCGCAATGCATAGGTTGTAGCCACCACGATATGCGCCGCTTTTCCTTACTGAAACTGCCGTTCTGTCCTACTTCGGACTATCCTGCCACCCCGAAACATCCCTGCAATCAATCTGCGCTTCCATACATACGTGAGACATACATTCGCCGCCATCCTGTTGCTGGCGCTGTTCACCGCCTGCTCCTCCACCAAACCCGCGGAGTCACCTTCAACTGCTTCGCAGACCGCCAAGAAGGCCGAAGCCAAGCAGCCGCAGTTTGAAACCGGCCGCACCGCGTTTCAGAAGATGTACCTGGCAGCGCGCATGTGGGCGCCTGACATCAAGCCCTTCCGGCTGCAATCGCAGTACACGCCCGACGCTCCGATCAACGAAGGCAAGGCGGGGCTGTGGCGCGCGTCATTCGCTTCGCAGTCGAAGCATTCCATGAAGATGTTTATCTGGTCAGGGCTGGTCGGTCCCGATGCACCGGAGCAGGGCGTAACCTTCACCTCCGAGGACACCTGGAGCCCAACCAACACCGCTACTCAGCCATTTGAGCTGGCGTTCCTGAAGATCGATAGCGATCAGGCGTATGAGATTGCGCAGAAACATGGCGGCGAGAAGCTGCTGAAGAAGGATCCCAGGCAGCCCGTCTTCTTCATGCTTGATTGGGATGCGCGCAAGAGCACGCTGATCTGGCACGTGGTCTATGGCAGCAGCATGGATGATGCGCAGCTTCGCATCGCCGTCAACGCCACCAGCGGCGAGTTCGACCGTGTAGAGAAGTAAGGGAGGATGAAGCGAAGATCTCATTGGAGATCGCGCTTTTCCGCGCCTCGAAAAGATGATCCTCTGGTGGCAGCCGCGGTAACCAAGATACTTTCGTCCGCTGAAGCGCGCTTGAGTTTTCTACTACGCCTACGCGGCGTTGAAACGCTTGGCTATGATAGGCCGTCCCTGCAGGACGGGCTCATAGGTATCCCACCGTCTCCGCTCAATGACGAGCAGTCCCTCTACGTAGCCGGGGATGACACCTGCGCCGCTGGCTATCCTTTGCCCGGCTTCCACGTCTCCCAGATCGGAATGCCTTTCGGATCTCGCAGCACCATGGTGCTGTTACCGAAAACGACTTCGCGCGCCAGGATTTCGTCACCTGAATCCGCCACTTTTGCGCCGGTAATCTCAACTGTATCGCCCACCTTTACCCAGCAATCAATCTCTTTCAGGTAATCTTTCGGGGCGAGTTGCACAGTGACGGTCTTGTCTGCAGTTTTCACAATCAAGGTGACGGCGGCGATGGGATCGGGGTTCTCGATCACCTGGGTCACCGATCCCTTGAGCTTGATTTCCTGGCTGACGTCGTATTTCGTGACGTTTTTCCCGGATGTTTGAGCAAGTGCCGCGATGGTTAATAGAAGTGTTGCTAATGAGAGCGCCAGAAACTTTGACCACGAACTGGTAGTCATAGTCGGTACCTCCTTCCGGCTGTTGCGGGTGCAGTATCTGATTCGGCAAATAGGCGGGCAGGCAAGAGAAGGATGTTCCGGTTCCCAGCCTCCGGTGTGCTAAGACACTGCAACGATTTAGCTTAGCTTTGACAGTTCCTCCCGGCAGTGAGCCCTGTCACCGGACATGGTGATAACGAAAAATGCACGACCGCGACGATAGTGCTTGCGGAACCCACTTTAGTGTGCATAATCGTGGGATGAAGTCCTGAGTGTCTGCCTTGCGCCGGTAGATCTTCGGGCACCCTGCAGCGCTGGCCGCGCCTTAGCACCTCAGCATAGGCATGGTCTGCCGCAGTCGTATCTGGTTAGGCGTGTACTCGACCGAGACGCACTGGAGTTGCAGTTCCTCCTGAAAGGAAATCGTATGGATGACCGACTCACAGTTAACATCGTGGTGGCCGATGACCACACCATTTTTCGCGACGGCCTGCGCCGCCTCCTGGAATCTGAACCGGAATTGAAGGTGGTCGGCGAAGCGTCCGATGGAGATGAGGCCGTGCTGCGCACCCGCGAGCTGAAGCCTGACGTTCTGCTACTCGATCTCGCCATGCCGCGTAAGGCGGGCATGGACGCGATGCGCGAGCTCTCCACCGAAGGCAACGGCTTCAAAACCAAGATCATTATTCTGACTGCGGCCATCGAGCGCATCCAGATTGTGCAGGCACTGCAATTCGGGGCGCGCGGCGTGGTCATGAAAGAAGCCGCGACCCAGTTGCTGATGAAAGCCATCCGTGCGGTGATGGGGGGCGAATACTGGGTGGGACGCGAGGCCGTCGGCGACATCGTCGACTTCATGCGCAACAGCGCTTCCGGCGACAAGCCGCAGAAAAACTACGGTCTCACCAAGCGTGAGATGGACATCCTGGTCAGCATCGTGACCGGCCTGAGCAACAAGGAGATTGCCCGCCGCTTCACCCTCAGCGAAGACACGGTGAAGCATCACCTGACGAATATCTTCGATAAGGTTGGGGTCAACAGCCGCCTGGAACTCGCACTGTTCGCCATCAACAATCGCCTGACCGACGCCGCCGGCGCGGGTGGTTAAGCAACATCGCGCCGGAGCAGCGGTCAGCGCTGATCGGCCCATCCCTTTGCCTGCATGGCCGGTTCCGGTGTGCTCAACGCCGGGCCAAGCTGGTCTGCTCTCGAGCTGAGATCCGAAGATCGGGGTAAGCTTCTCCATCCCCAGTAGAGCCGTTACTATTCTTTACATTTCAACTCTGCAAGTCACTTCAGATCAGCCAGTTACCCACAAGTTGCTTTCAGCGACAATGCTTCATTTTTCGGGTTTAAGCGTCTGTATGACAGGAGCCCGAAACATGCCCAGGAAGTATCTTTTTTCAGGCGTTGTGATTCTCATGCTGGCGCTGCTGGTACTCGCGGGATGCAATCAGAAGCCCGCCCGCACCGACGCCCAGATCGCCAGCGATGTGCAGAGCAAAATCTACGGCGACTCTGCCGTACAGAGCCGCGACATCAGTGTGCAGGCGAGCAGCGGAATCGTTACCCTGAGCGGCAACGTGGCGAATGACGCAGAGCGCGGAGCCGCGTCCGGCGACGCCGCCGTGGTGAACGGCGTCAGGACCGTCGTCAACAACCTCCAGGTGCAGCAGGCGCAAGCCACTCCGCCTCCTGCTGTTGTTGAACAGCCCACGCCGGCACCGGCTCCGGTTGAGCGCAAGCCCGAGCCGAAGCGCTCCGCGTCGAACACCAAATCGCACAGCAGTGATCGTGCGAAGCATACGGCCAGCAGCAGCTACGACAACCATGACAGCGATCAGCCGGTGCTCGCACGCACTTCTCAGCCCGATCCAAATGTTGCGATGCAACCTACGCCGGTGGTAGCGCAGACACCTCCCCCGCCGCCGCAGAAGGTAACGATACCCGCGGGTACGCAGCTCACCGTTCGGCTGAACGAGCCGCTCGACTCGGAGAAGAACCAGGTTGGCGACCAGTTCCACGGCAGCTTAGGCGCTCCTATCGTGGTTGACGATCAGACAGTAATTCCGATGGGTGCTGACGTTACCGGCCGCGTCGCGGCGGTGCAGAGCGCCGGACGCTTTGCCGGCAGCTCGCTGCTCACGCTGGACCTGACCAGCATGGCGGTGAATGGCAAGACCTACAACATCCAGAGCAACCAGTGGTCGCGCCAGGGTAAAGGCGAGGGTAAGAACACTGCGGTGAAGGCCGGAGGCGGAGCGGCGCTGGGTGCGATTATCGGTGGTCTAGCCAGTGGAGGCCGAGGAGCAGCGATTGGCGCCGCAGCGGGCGGTGCAGCCGGCACCGGTGTTGCTGCGACCAAGAAGGGCGAGCAGATCAAGCTGGGCCCGGAATCGACACTTAATTTTCAGCTGACAAACCCCTTGACCGTCACGCCGCAGAACACCAACGATCGCAATGCTGGCCGTACGCCGATGGAGCAATAATCCGCAGTAAAATTCACCGGCGCAGTCACAACTGGCTGCGCCTTTTTTGCTTCTATTTAAGAGCACGCGAGTAGAAGCCTTTAACATCATGCCTAAAATTACCGCTCTACTTCACACTCATAATGATGCTCTGCGCCTGGGGCGCACTCTCGACTCGCTGCGTCCCTGCGATGAGGTGTTGATTATCGACGACAACTCCGACGATGACACCTCCCGCGTCGCGCACGAGAATGGCGCTGACATCAAACAGGCGATCCCGGGCGTCGCTCGCGGCGCCTATGCCATGGACGCCAGTAACGACTGGATCCTTTGCGTTCTTCCCAACGAGGCGCTCTCCGAAGAGCTTGAGGCCTCGTTGCTCGAGTGGAAGTCGCAGGATCAGGACGAGACGCTTACCTGCTGCAAAGTCGAGGTACGCGAGCAAAACGGGGCCGGCTGGCACACACTCGATCCCGAGGTGCGCCTGATCAACCGCAAGCTGCTGAACTGGATGGCGGAGCTCCCTCCGGCGCACCATTGCGATATAACTTTGAAAGGAGATTTGCTGCGCTTTTCACAACCCTAGCGCAAACTCCGCAAGGATTCAGTGGATCTTTTTCTGGCATGCATGCTGGCGATTGCAGGACTGGTCTTCGGCAGCTTCCTCAACGTCTGCATCAGCCGTATTCCGTGTGATGAATCCATCGTTTCTCCTGGCTCGCATTGTCCCCGCTGCGGCAAGCCGGTTCGCTGGTATCACAACTTTCCTCTTATAAGCTTCGTTTGGCTGAAGGGCCGCTGCGCCGACTGCCGTGAGCCCATCTCCTATCGCTATCCTTCGGTTGAGCTGCTTACTGCGCTTCTCTTCGTCGCCTGCTTTGCGAAGTTCGGCCTCAGCCTCGCACTGCTGAAGTATTGCGTGTTTGTGTTTCTGCTGGTCGGCTTGATTTTCATGGATGCCGAAACCGGCTTGCTTCCCGCAGAGTTCACCTACAGCGGCGTCATGCTCGGCTTGGTGTTCGCCTGGTTCGTTCCGGGCGACAGCAGCGGCACAGATTTCCTGTTACGAGTCCTGGGGCTTGCAACCACCTTCACTCCCGCGCAGGCTTCGATGGTCGATGCGCTGGTTGCGGCCGCCATCGGAGCCGCATTCTTCTATCTCATCTGGGCCCTGTACTACCTGGTTCGCAAGCGTCACGGGCTCGGCTTTGGAGACATCGCTCTCATCGCCATGTGCGGCGCGTTTCTCGGTCTCAAGCTGACTATTTTTGTTCTGTTCACCGCCCCCGTCGTCGGAGCCATTTATGCCGTTGGTCTATTGCTCTGGAATTCCATCAAGCGGCACAGTGAGCCGGGAAGTGCCGGACAGCCGCGGCTGAGCACAGCCGAGATGTTGCGGGTGGGAGAAGTCCCATTCGGAGTCTTCCTGGGCGGATGCTCGCTGCTGGCGATCTTCTGCGGTGAAGCGGTGTGGCGGCATTACCTTGCCTGGGCCACCTTGGGTTAAGCGAGTCAGGCTGACGCTCTTTGCTGATAGGGGCTGGAACGCCGCGCCTCGATCTGCCGAAAGTGATGTTCGGCATGTACGAGGTGGAAGCGCCGCCATTCCTCTGCCGTGAGCGGTCCCAGGCGGGGATGGTCGAGGATTCGCTTGTTCTTGCCGAAGCGCCGTTCGGCATCGGTCAGAGTGGCGTCCATAGCGACCAGCGCATCATTGAAGCTGCGCAGGTTGTCGCCCGTCAGACCTTGTTTGGGCGTGATATTCCTGGCCGCGTTCAGCCCGGAGGGAAGCCGGCCCAGCCCCAAAACATAAAGCCTCCCTGCTCGGTCTTTCCAAGTCGCAGCGCGACAGAACGGCTCGCCCGCCTGCATGGTTTTCAGCATGCCTTTGGTGGTTCCGGTGAAGGTGAGCCGAAGATGTTCCATGGTTTGCGAGGCAGACCACTTCCCCTGGCGCGAGTACCGCCAGTCGTCCGGCGAGAAATCGCGCGTGAGGCGCTCCGCTTGAGCGCGAACCTTCTCTAAATGTGGCGACAAAGCGCCCTCCTCGGTGGAGCGCAGGTTCTGAGGGTATCCGGTGTTTCCCGTATTATGCCCTACCGCCGCGCAATTTTCTCAAGCGCCATTCTGCGCCTGCACCAATTTTGCGATAAGCCGCAGGTCGTTGATGAACAGTTGCATTTCCCGGTGACGCGCCTCCTCGTCCGGAGCCCGTAGGATCGACGACGGATGCACCGTCGCCGCAATTTTGGTGGCGCCGCGAAAGTCCATCACTTCTCCGCGTTGCTGGGTCACACGAAACGTGCGGCCAAGCAATGATTGCGCCGCCGTCGCTCCCAGGCAGACGATCACGTCGGGCTTGACCACATCGATCTCTGCATCCAGCCACGCCCGGCAGGCGGAGATTTCCAGCGAATTCGGTTTCTTGTGGATTCGGCGTTTGCCGCGCGGCTCCCATTTGAAATGCTTCACCGCATTGGTGACGTAAGTCTGCTTGCGATCGATGCCTGCTTCGACCAGCGCTTTATCGAGCAGCGCGCCTGCCGGTCCGACGAATGGTTTGCCCTCGAGGTCTTCTTTGTCGCCCGGCTGCTCGCCGACGAACATCACCTTGGCATGCCGTGCACCTTCGCCAAAGACAGTTTGCGTTCCTCGCAACCATAGGTCGCAGCCTTTGCAAGCCTTCGAAGCTTCGCGCAGTTCTGAGAGGGAGGCGCGCGGAGGGATGAACGCAGCGGCCGAGCTTTCGGGCTGAGACTTGCGTGGCATAACTGCAACGATGCGAAGTTTTGCGGGGGAGTTGCGAACGTTTTTGAAAGGGGCACTTGTGATTTGTCACCCATTGCTGCCCGGAGCCAAATCCCGCAGCCCGACTGACATATACTGCGGCATGCAAACTGCGGCCCAGCGCAGCTCCCTCTCGCGCGACCTCGGCGCCAGCCACGCGACCGCGGTAGTCATCGGCACCATCATCGGCAGCGGCATCTTTCTGGTTCCCGCCGAGATGATGCAGGCGGTCGGCTCGGCACGGCTCGTCTATCTCGTCTGGATTGTCGGCGGTCTGCTCTCGATGTTTGGCGCTATGACCTACGCGGAACTTGGCGCCATGAAGCCCCAGGCCGGCGGCGAATACATCTACATCCGCGATGCCTACGGTCCGCTGCCCGCGTTTCTCTATGCCTGGACGTGGTTTGCCATCGCCAAGCCTGCGTCGATCGCGACTACCACGACCGGCCTCGTTCGCATTCTGGGAACCTTCAGCGCGCTCTCGTTTCTTAACGAGGCATTTGTTGCGAAACCGTTTGCCATCACCTACGGCCAGCTGGTCGCGATCGTTGCCGCGGCGCTGATCACCGGGCTGAACTACCTCGGGGTGAAGAAGGCCGCAGAGTTTCAGCTCTTCTTTACCGTGCTGAAGATCGCGATGATCGTGGCCATTGCCGTGCTCTGCTTCACCGCCTCGAGCGGAACCTGGCGCAACTTCGCATCCGAGTTCACCGGCGCCACCGGAGGGGTTGCGGGATTCTTCGCCGCACTTGTCGCGGCGCTGTGGGCCTACGACGGATGGAACGACCTCACCATGGTGAGTGGGGAAGTGCGTCATCCTGAGCGCAACATTCCTCTCGGACTCATTCTCGGCGTCAGCGTGGTCGCCATTCTTTACATGCTGACCAACGCCGCCGTGCAATACGTGCTGCCCGCTTCGGCGGTGGCCGTGTCTGAGCGTCCCGCGTCGCAAGCTACCGCCATTGCGGTCGGAGCCTGGGGAGCCGGAATCGTCTCCGCCGGAATGGCGCTCTCGATGCTCGTCAGCCTCAACGGCACCATCATGAGCGGAGCCCGCGTGCCTTACGCCATGGCTCGCGATGGCTACTTCTTCAAGGCGCTCGCCGACGTGAATCCGCGCTTTCACACGCCCTCGGTCGCGCTGGGCGTGCAGCTTGTGCTGTCGATCTTCCTGCTGCTGTTCGCGGGAAATTTTCGCCAACTGTTTTCGCTGGCGATCTTTGCGGAGTGGCTCTTCTACATGATCGCCGCCAGCACAGTCTTTGTGTTGCGAAAGAAAGAACCTGACCTGCCGCGCCCCTATCACACCTGGGGATATCCCGTGGTTCCAGCGCTGTTCGTTCTCGCCGCGGCGGTGTTGCTGTACTTCACCTTCACCGAGAACCTGCGCAACTCGGTCTGGGGATGCGCCGTGATACTCGCCGGCGTACCGATCTTCTGGTACTTCGCGAAGAAAAGGAAGAACCTGCAGCCATCGTGAGCGTCAACTAAGCACGGAATCAACGGCTGTCATCCTGAGCGACGAGCGTAGCGAGGAGTCGAAGGACCGCTATGGGCCGGCAGGGCATCGGGTGCCCCATTCCGGCATCTTTTGCCGGGGTGGGGATTTTCAGACTTGCGCCAACGCTTCTCGCGCCGCAGCGATGGTCTCGTCGATGTCCTGCTTGCGTATGCGCCACGCTCATGAATGCCGCCTCAAACTGTGACGGAGGCAGCCACACTCCCGCATTCAGCATGGCGTTGTGAAACTGCCGAATTTCGCTGTGTCGCAGGTTGCCGCTGTCTCCCAATCCGTCACCTGTTTATCAGTAAAGAAAAACGTAAACATTGATCCCACACGATTCGCCGTCATCGACAGCTTGGCCTCCCGCGCCGCCTGCAAGACTCCCGCGACTAACTGTCCTGAATTCTCATCGAGCTGCTTGTATATCCGCTCGCGATTTGCACGCAGCTGACACAACGTGGTGATACCCGCGGCCATGGCCAGCGGATTACCACTCAGCGTGCCTGCCTGATAAACCGGCCCCAGCGGCGCGATCATGTCCATGATCTTGGCCGCGCCGCCGTACGCGCCGACGGGCAAGCCGCCGCCGATGATCTTGCCCAGCGTGACCAGGTCGGCCTTCACGCCGTAGACCTCCGAGGCGCCGCCAAAGGCCACGCGAAATCCCGTCATCACCTCGTCGAGAATCAGCAGCGCGCCCTCACGCTGGGTGATCGCGCGCAAGCCTGCGAGGTACCCATCGCACGGAGGCACGCATCCCATGTTGCCCACCACCGGCTCGACAATGACGCACGCAATCTTGCCGCTGAACTTCTGGAACGCCTGCTCCACCGCTTCGAGGTCGTTGTAGGGCAGCGCGAGGGTGAACTCCACAAACTCTTCCGGCACGCCCGCCGAGCCGGGAATACCCAGCGTCGCCACGCCGGAACCCGCCTTCACCAGCAGCGCATCGGAATGGCCGTGATAGCAGCCCTCAAACTTCACCACGAACTTGCGATTTGTATAGGCGCGCGCCAGGCGAATGGCCGACATGGTCGCCTCCGTACCCGAGCTGACGAAGCGCACCTTCTCGATCGCCGGAAAGGCTTCGGCGACCAGCGCCGCCAACTCGGCCTCCGTCGGCGTGGAAGCGCCAAAGCTGGTGCCATTGCGTGCCGCCGCCACGATCGCCTCAATCACCTCAGGCGCGGCGTGGCCAAGAATGAGCGGTCCCCACGAGCCGACGTAGTCGATGTAGCGATTGCCGTCGGCGTCCCACACATAAGCGCCTTCGCCGCGGACGAGAAACGGCGGATCGCCGCCCACCGATTTGAAGGCGCGCACCGGTGAATCCACTCCGCCGGGAATGAGCTGCTCAGCTTTCTTTTGCAGCTCGCGTGATTTATCGAGGATGAGTGCCATGAGTCGAGTCTAGCAAGCGACGCGCGTGCCGATTTGTGAGGAGAATCACAGGCAAGCAACTGGCAATCAGCAAGGGGCCGCCTGCCTCGAACGAAAGCAGGCACTGGTCGCTCTTCTAAATGCCCAACCCCGTGACCCGCCATCCCGCGCCATGCACCTTGTGGCGGATGTTCAGCGTGATCAGCAGCGCAGTCATCGCTTCCACGATGCGCGCATTTTCCAGCTTGCCGCCGTCGACCGCCCGCACCCCGGGAATCTTAATTGCCAGCTCTGACGCGACCTGCCGCGCGCGATCGTCGTCGCTGCACACAATCACGTCGCAATCGACGTCGTCGTCGGCGTGCAGCACGGTCGACGAGAGCGAATGAAAAGCCGCCGCGACCGACACATTCTTCCCGACAACCTCTTGCGCCTGCTCGGCCGCCGAGCCTTGCCACACTCCCAGCAAGCGAGTCGGACGTCCGCCAACCGCGGTGGCCAGCGGAACCGTCGCGTCAATCAATACCGTGCCGCTGCGAAACGACGGCTTCAGTTGCTTGAGCAATTCGGCTTGTCCGGCGAAGGGGACCGTGAGTACCACAATGTCGCACATCTTCACCGCGGTAAGGTTGTCCGCGCCCTCGACACTGGCCAGTGCGCCGGCTTTTTCCGCGATGTGCGCTGCGTTCTCCTGCGCCCGCGCGGCATCACGCGATCCGATGATGATGGACTCCCCCGCCCGCGCCCAGCGCAGCGCCAGCCCGGAGCCCTCAGGACCTGTACCGCCCACGATGGCGATCATGCCGCGCTCCCGGCCGGCAACAACGGCTCCGGATACGTGAGTCGCGTGTACGTCGTGTTGCGCTGTGCCGGGACCCGCCCCAGCTCAAGAATCCGCTGTTGAAACTCGTCGGTCGAAATGTATTGCCCGAACGAAGCGCCCGCCAGCCGCGAGATATTCTCCTCGAATAATGTTCCGCCGTAGTCATCGGCGCCCGCCAGCAACGCCAGTTGCGAAACTTCGCGACCCAGCTTCACCCACGACACCTGGACGTGATCGATGGAGCCGGCAAGCATCACCCGCGCCAGCGCGTGGATCCGCATATGCTCTTCCAGCGTCGCCCCTGCACGTGCCAGCCCCTGCTCGAACAGCAGCGTGTTGTCATGAATGAATCCCAGCGGCACAAACTCAGTGAACCCGCCGGTACGAGACTGAATCTCGCGCAGCAGCAGTAGCTGGTTTACCCATTGCT
Organism: uncultured Acidobacteriaceae bacterium; assembly: GCA_963771535.1. GTDB lineage: Bacteria > Acidobacteriota > Terriglobia > Terriglobales > Acidobacteriaceae > CAVVDY01. The sequence continues at coordinate 623,950 of CAVYTK010000004.1, forward strand.
CCGGGGTCTCGGTGTGGCCGTACATCAGCGTCGATGTACTGCGAATGCCGCACTCGTGCGCGGTCTCGATCACCTCGCGCCATTGTGCCACGCTGAGCTTGTTGCGCGACAGCACGTGCCGGACATCGTCGTCCAGAATCTCAGCCGCAGTGCCGGGCAGCGTGTCGAGCCCCGCCGCTTTCAGCATCAGCAGGTACTCGCGCACCGGCATGCCGGTAAGTTCGACGCCGTAGCGCATCTCCATGGGCGAGAACGCGTGACAGTGCATCGTCGGTACCGCCGCCTTTACCGCTTGCAAAATGTCGCGGTAATAAAACGGCGGCAGATCGCGCGGCAGTCCTCCCTGAATGCAGACTTCGCTCGCGCCCCAGCGTGCCGCTTCGCGGACCTTGTCCGCCAGCTCATCGAGCGAAAGGAAGTAGGCCGTCTCGTGTCGCGGGCCAACCGCGAACGCGCAAAACTTGCAGCCCACAATGCAAACGTTGGTGAAGTTAATGTTGCGCGTGACCACGTACGTGACCGTGTCGCCCACCAGTTCCTGCCGCAACTGATTGGCCGCGACCACCAGCCCGAACAGATCGTCGCCCGTCGCGTGCGCCAGCAGCAGACATTCTTCGCGGCTGAGCGCGGCGCCGTCGTGTGTGTCGAGAACTTTGTCGAGGGCCGATCGGATGGGGTGAGAAACTTTACTTTGAACATCACTCCAGCAGGTCGTGCGAAGCGTGCTCTGCCGGCACCAGCTCAAGTCGTGCATAAAAGGAGCTCCCGAAGGAAGAGAAGAGAAAATAGTTTAGCGAAACAGGTCTTTGTCTGCGGGACGCACCAACTGCCGTGCGCCTCCCGTGCCCCGCGTGTAAACGTAACCCCGGATTATACAAGCCGGGACACGCGCATCCTTCCCTGAAACCAGTCCCGCCATCGCGGCCAGCTCGTCGGCGACGGCGTGCTCGGTGGCGCGCAGCGTGTATCCGTAATCGTCGCGCCGCCCGCGATAGTCGCGCAACGACCGCATGCCGGCAACTCCGATGGCAACGTCACACAGTCCCTGCCGCCACGCCCGGCCAAAACTGTCTGAGATGATCACCGGAATGTGCAGGCTGGTCAGCTTCTTCAGTCGGCGATGAATTTTCGCAGCCGAAGCATCAGGATCGAGCGGCAGCAGCACCGCCGACTCGCCGCCATCTACATTGGAAACATCGACGCCACTGTTGGCGCAGACGAAGCCATGCCGGGTTTCGGTGATGAGCACATGCTTGTCGCGCAACACGCGGCGGCCCTCGCGCAACGCAAGTTCGACGGCCCGCGCATCGGTGTTGTTCCTGCGGGCCGTTGCCAGTGCACGCCGCGATGGTTTCACCGTGTCGAGGCGAACGATCCGCCCCTCGGCCTTGGCGACGATTTTGTGTTTCAGCACCAGGATGTCGCCGTCCTCCAGCGCGAGGTGATTCGCGGTAACGGCCGCGAGCACGATCTCGGCGAGCGAATCGCCCGGCTTGACCTCTGGAATGCCGTGTACCGGGATGGCAAGCACTTCTCCGGCGTGCGATTGTGCGGGCGCGCGCTTCATTCGGAGATCGTGGGCGTGACCTTGGATTGCGATTGGGATGGCGCGCTTAAATTCCACGACCGCAGCAGTCGTTGTGCGTTGGTGTCGCCCGGGCGCGCCAGCAACAGGTCGAGTTCGTGCGGATTGTCGATGTCGAGGCCAATGCCTTCCATCTCAACAATCACCAGCGGCTTGCCCGTTCGCTGCATAGCCTCACAATGTGGGACAAAGCTATCGTTGCCGAAGCGCAATGGAATGATCGCCGCTGGCCGCCGCAGGATGCAGTTGCTGCCCCGACGGTCATATGCCGGAACAAACACCGCGCCCTCTTCGGGTGCCGCATCGAGCACCTGACTCAGTTCTTCCGCGCGTGTGAGCGGAATATCCCCTGGGACAACGATCGTCGTGTCGTAACCGTTCTCTTCGCTCCACGCCGTTGCCATCTCGATGGCGGCGGTTTCGCTCTCGTTTTGCGTGTCTTCGATCACCATGAACTCGAACTCGGCAGCCAACTCTTGCGCCCGCGCGTCGCCCGTGACCAGCGCAACATCAACTCGCGAGCGAATTTCCGCAGCCGCGGCCAGCACGTCGCGCAACATGGCTTTCGCCAGTTGCGAACGACGCGACTGGTCCAGCGCCGCACCCAAGCGCTGCTTGGCGTTCGACAGATCTTTCACCGGGATGAGAAGTATGCCGTTCATGTCAGGCTCTTTGACCGTTCGCGCGCGAGGACCAATCCAGACACACCCGCGCGAGATGAATTTTGTCTTCGAGCGACCGCATCAACGCATGGGTGCAAACCACGCGCAGGTTGTCGCTGCTCAAGCCTTTCGCTGACTGTACGTCGGCGGTATCGATCACCAGCACGTCGAGGAAGTCCTCGTAGGCTTTGGCAATACCCGCAACCGTGCTGGGCCATCCCTGCATGCGCATCAACGCCGCCGCGGGGCCCGACACCGCTGCGTCTCCGATAATGGGACTCACCGCAACCACCGGCGCGCGGGCATCGTCGCAGCGCCTCGCGTATCCCCGGCACGGCCAAGATCGGTCCGATGCTGGTCACGGGATTACTCGGCGCAAACACAATCGCCTCCGCCGAAGCGATCGCCTGCAGCACGCCCGGCGCAGGCCGCGACTGGTCGGCGCCCACGAACTCCACTCGGCTGACCTCTACGCTGTGCCGCTCGCGCACGAAGTATTCCTGAAAATTCAGCCGGCCCTTCTCCGTCTCCAGCATGGTCGAAACGCGATCGTCGGACATGGGCAGTACGCGCGCACCGAATCTTCATACGACGCGCCAACTCTGCGGTCGCCTCGGTCAAAGTACGTCCACCACGCAGCAGGGAAGTACGCACCAGGTGCGTCGCCAGGTCCAGGTCGCCCAGGCTAAACCACGCCGGCTCGCCAAGCCGCTTCATCCGCTCCAGGCAGCGGAACGAGTCGTCATTGACGCCCCATCCGCGATCGACGCTCAGCGCTCCTGACAAGCCATAAAGCACCGAGTCGATGTCGGGAGAAACGTGCAGCCCCCACCACTCGATGTCGTCTCCGGTATTGACCACGACCGTGAGGTCTTCTGGCGCTACCAGGCGATCCAACCCCTGCACCAGCTTGGTGCCCCCCGTGCCTCCGGTGAAGATGACGACTTTCATCTACGCTGCCTTGGCATATCCCACATTGTCTGACAGCTCTGTAATTCGCTCGGCCAGCAGCCCGCCCCGCCTCACCACCGCAGCAACGAACTCCGGATAGACCGGCAGCCGCTGCTGAAGCTGTTGTCCGGTAGCATTGGTGCGGCGCTCAAGATCCGCGAGGTGCGGCCACGGCGCTTCCGGATTGATGTAGTCAGGCGTGAGCGGCGACACCCCGCCCCAGTCGTTGATCCCACCTTGTAGGAGTCGCTCGTATCCGTGTTCTGTCAGGTTCGGCGGAGCCTGGATGTTGATTTCGCGCAGCAGCAGGCGGGCGACCGCGATGGTGCGCAACATGTCGCCGTTGTCGGGCTCCGGCCAACTCGCCATCGCGATGCGCGGCTTGGCGCGGAAATTCTGGATGATGACTTCCTGAATGTGGCCGTACTCGTCGTGCATCCGCTTGATGGCCAGCAGGGAATCGACGCGGTCGCGCAGCGTTTCGCCGATTCCGATCAGGATGCCGGTGGTGAACGGTACCCCCAGCTTGCCCGCGTCGGCGATCGTCTTCAGCCGCAACGCCGGCAGCTTGTCGGGAGCGTTGTCGTGGGCCGCGCCGTGCTGCAATAGGGCTTCGCTGGTGGACTCCAGCATCAAGCCCAGGCTGGGATTGGTCACCCGCAGCCGCTGGATCCATTGATAACTCAGCAGCCCGGGATTGGCGTGCGGCAGCAGTCGCGTCTCGCGCAGCACCAGTTCGCACATGGCTTCCAGATAATGCAGCGTGCTGCGATATCCCAGGTGGCGCAGCGTCTCTCGCATCTCAGGGAAGAGCATCTCCGGTTTATCGCCGAGCGAAAAGAGCGCCTCGGTGCAGCCCAGCTTCTCGCCCTCTTTCGCGACCGCCAGCACCTCGTCGGGAGTCATGGTGTGCGCGCCCGCCTCGCCCGGATCGCGGCGGAAGGTGCAGTATCCGCAATAGTCGCGGCAGAGGTTGGTCAGCGGAAGAAAAACTTTGCGCGAGTAGGTCACGACGCCGGGATGATGCCGCTCTTTGACCACGACGGCCGCGGCCAGCAGCTCTTGCTGCACCTCGCCTTCGCACCCGAGCAGCGCTAGCGCCAGCGCAGGCGAGAGCGTCTCGCCCTCGCGAACCTCGCGAATGCGCGCGATCAGCCCATTGATTGAGAGTTCGTTCTGGACGCGTGCGACCGGCATAGCCTCACGCAAGAATACCGCAGCCGGGCATTTGACGCGGGGCAACACGAATCAGAAAGAGCTCAACCGCGAATTTACGCTGAGAGCGCGGATCAGAAAAAGCTCTGCTACGGATTTCACGGATCATAAAGGATCGGAAGAGAATAATTTAGAAGTTTTGCGAGCAGGAACTACTCGTTGATTTTAGATATTCAAATCTGATCCGTGTTCATCCGTGAAATCCGTGGCAACGCTTTTCTGATCCGCGTGATCCGCGTAAATCGGCGGTTAAGAATCGTTGTTCCCGAAATCCGCCACCCCATACCGCCCGCGAAAATACAGCAGCGGAGTGCCTTCATGCACCGCGACTTCATTCACGCGGCCGACAAAGATGCTGTGATCTCCCGCTGGATGCGCTTCGACCACCGAGCAGTCGAGCTGCGCCAGCGCCTCGCCCAGTACCGGCATGCCGCTGCTCATCTTCTTATAGGTGATTCCCAGGCGATAGGCCGCATCAGGATTGCGCTCCGGATCGGCGAAGAATTCCGACAGCGCCTCCTGCTCCTGCTTGAGAACGCTCACCCCAAAGCAGCAGCGCTCGCGCAAGTGCAGATAGGTTTCCGTCAGGTGGTCGACGCACACCAGCACCAGCGGAGGCCGCAGCGACACCGAACAAAAGGCGCTCGCCGTCATGCCGTGCACGCCGCCGTCGGCCGTCGGCACGGTGATCACCGTGACGCCGCTGGCGAAACGTCCCAGGGCGGCGCGAAATTCATCTGGTGAGACTTCAGGCATGGCTGCTGGAAGCAATATACCTGAGGGGTGGGTGCCCCATTCCGCCGTCCTTTGGAGGGGTGGGGGTTTTTCATTTGGCGGAACAAAATCCCCACCCGGGCAAACCCGGCCCGAACGGGGCACCCAAATCCTCTGTCGAGTGCCCATTCGAGCCACCCTTTGGCTTGTGGGTCTTCGGTCTACGATACCCAGCAGATTTGCTACGATAAATCCCCGTGCCCAAGAAACTCGATCACACTGCCGCCCTCGCCCACCTCTCCCGCGTCGACCGCAAGCTGGCGCGCATTATCGCCAAAGCCGGCGAATGCCGCCTGCAAATGGAAACCACGCAGAGCATCTTCGAGGCGCTGCTGGAATCCATCGTCTACCAGCAGCTCAATGGCAAAGTCGCGGCTACGATCCTCGGCAGGGTGAAGGCCTTGTTCCCCGATAACAGCGGCCACCTGCGCACCCGCCGCGGATTGGTCGCCCGTTTTCCCACCCCGCAACAAGTCATGGAAGCGACGCCCGAACTGTTACGTTCTGCCGGCCTCTCACAGGCCAAGATGCTGGCCATCAAAGACCTCGCCGCCAAGACCATCGAAGGTATCGTCCCCAGCGCGCGACAGGCGCACAAAATGAGCGATCAGGAGTTGATTGAGCACCTGGTGCAGGTGCGCGGCATCGGCCGCTGGACGGTGGAGATGCTGCTCATCTTTCGCCTCGGCCGCCCCGACGTGCTGTCGGTTGATGACTACGGCGTGCGCAAAGGATTCGCTAAGATGCACAAGCTCACCGAGCTGCCTAAGCCGAAGGAACTGGCGGCGTATGGCGAGCGCTGGCATCCCTACCGCAGCGTCGCCTGCTGGTATCTGTGGCGCGCCGCTGAGATGAAAGACCTGCCCTTCGCGGTCCCCTCGAAGCTGAAGAAAGCCGCCGGCAAGGAAGCAGGGAAGAAGAAACCTGCGAAGAAAAAGACCGCAGCCAAGAAGGCGCTGTCTCGTAGTTCACGCGCCTGAGTACGGGGGCAGATTACCCTGGATCCCCGAATCTCCCTGCCAGCTTCTTAATCAAACCTTACCTATTCCCCAATCTAGCTACCAAGTTGGTAACCTGACTGTGATGAAGCGGACCATGCACAGCCGGGGATGATCCACCCTGGTTGAGCCCACTCCCCACTATCGGCCCATCAAGGGGGCACTGTAGTGTCTCTTAACTACTCTGCTACTTGTTTGAGTAGTTCTTCTCATACATTATTGCGGCAACTTGTAAGCCACTTTGAAGATACCTGCTGCTTGATCCCAGGTTTTACCCACAACGGAAGCCACCCAGTAAGACGATGGAGTATGTATGATCCTCGTTCGCGCTTACCTTGCAACTCTTCTGCTTGCCTCCATTTTTCCAGCCCTCTCCGTCGCCCAAACTTGGACGACCATGACCAATCGGCCGCCCGGTGATGTAGGAGCGATTTTCTTACTGCGGGATGGGAGCGTGCTGGCTCACAACGAAAGCAATCAAGGTTTCGTCACCGAAATCTGGTATCGATTGAAACCCGTGGTTACACCCGATGGGCGCCTGGATTATTTGAACGGCGTCTGGTGGACAACCGGACCGATGCCCGCCGGCTATCAGCCCAAATTCTTCAGCTCTGCCGTGCTTCCCGACGGCCGTCTGCTAGTGGAAGGCGGCGAATACTGCGGGCATCCCCCAATCTGCGATTCCAATCTGGGGGCAATCTACGATCCGATAAGCGAGATGTGGACGCCGGTAATGCCCCCCACAGGCTGGTCCGCTATCGGTGATTCACCGTCCGTGGTCTTGCCGAGCGGAGTTTACATGCAGGCCGACTGCTGTGATCCGGGCGACCGGACCGCCCAATTCGACCCCACGACTCTGCAATGGCCGGATTCATGGCGGGGGAATGGCCTGGCCAGCCTTGGCGAGGCGGGCTGGACCCTGATGACCAACGACAAAGTACTTATGGTTGAGCCCTGGCTGCATACCCAGTGTCCCCTGAGTGGCTATGAGCTCTACGACCCTGTGGCGGACCAGTGGTCCTGCGGTAGCGGTCACGTTCCAGGGCAGCTTTACCAGTCGGACACCGGTGAAATTGGCGCGGCCGTGATGATGTACAACGGCGATGTTATACAGTTCGGAGCCAACGATCAGATGCCCGCTACTGCCCTCTACAACGTATCCACCGACTCTTGGACGTGGGGCCCCACCCCGCCGAATAACCTTATACAGACGGATGGGCCAGCCGCGCTGGAACCGAATGGCAACGTGCTGGCTCTGATGTCTCCCTGGACAACGCGCGCCCGAAGCACGTACAACCAGCAATTTCACCTGGGACCTGGTCCGGGCGCATGCCAGGCGGTGGAGTATGTACCCTCACCCGGAACGGGCATAGGACTCGTTCAAGCATTGGCGCAACAACCCAGAATGTGCAGCCTCAATTATTCGGAGATCCCCGGGCACCTGCTGGTGTTGCCAACCGGCCAAGTCATGTTGACCTACACCTCCAATGTTGCGGAGATATTTACCCCCTTGCAACAACAGCCTTGGCCCGATGTCGCGCCACAGGTGAGTTGGATCTCGGACAATTCTTCGCTTAGCGGCGGAAACACTTATTCCTTACTCGGGTACCAGTTGAATGGGCTCAGCCAGGCAAACATGTTCGGTGACGATTACCAGGCGGCGAGCAACTATCCCCTGATCGTGTTGCAAGACACCAACAACCCTGCAAGTCTGGTGTTCGCAACTACCTCGAATGAATTTGACCCATCGGACTCCCCAATCTCCAGGTCGAACTCTATTGAGCCGCATCACCTAACCGGAACCCATTTCACTGTCCCGGGCGGGTCTTGCAGCGGTAATTACAAACTCACTGTGATCACCAATGGGATTTCCTCGAAACCTGTCCCGGTGTCTATAGCGAACATTCAGTGTACGAATTGAATGTCAAGGGGCGGCCGGATGCAACGTAAACAACTTCGAACTGATCAGAGTGACTTCCGCGACCGGCGAGACTACTCTCCCGGTTAGGAAGCTACGTCCTTCCCCGCTGATTAGAGCCACAAAGTAATAGGGCCGACCTCTCGGCCGGCCCCTGTTTATGTGCAGCCAATTACCAGCGAAAACTTCCTACGGTAAGGTAGGAGTATAGAGATTCTGCATCCGGTAGGTTCGGTAGGATGCGGAATTCGCTTGTATGTCATAGACGATGTCGCCCGGAAGATCAGCCTCCGTTGACCGCGCCTCGGTTCCATTGATGAACCCATTCCCGTAGCTGGTGTAAAGGCCATCGAGTTGCATGAAATCGGCACTGCCCAGAGCGGTGGAGATGGCCCCAAGATCGGCCAAGGTCACCAGAGAGACTGTCTTATTTCTTTCGCTCACCAGCATCATCATTCCCCGGCTATTCTGGCCCCCGCCACACTGCGAATTCCGCAGGTTACCGTCATCGAAAACCGTCATGACCTCGGTTCCGAGCTGAGTTTTGCTGGCTGCCTGAATTGCTGGATCGTGTTGATGGGTGAACCACGGAAATACATTTGGGTCGCCGCAGGAGTTTGGCGGTGGATTCAACATGGTGAAGTCACCGTACGGGCCCATCCTCCAAAGAATACTGCCGTCGCCCTGTCCATTCTGGTAATTCACCTTGATCACGTAGTCCTGGCTGCGTTCGGAGACGAGCAGATTCCCATCAGTCGTGAACTGAACCGCGTTGGAATGTAACCAGTCATTCGCCTGGGAAAAGTTCTCGTTGAACTTGGGACATCCGCCGCTATTGTGCATGCAAATGTCATTCAACGTAGCTACGCGGGCAAGGTCGTCGTGTTGAAACGAGTCCCAGGCCCAGAGTAACTGCATATTGTGATCGAGCACCAGGATCATGTCGCCGAGGATATCGACAGGGTGTTGTTGCGTGCCCCCCTGATAGACAGTCGACACCATATCGTGGGAGCCAAACAGAATGATGTTGCCGTTGGGTAAGCGGCGGGTTTCATGAGTATTGAAATCATTCATCGGCGCATACCCTTTTCTCACCAGCTGCTCATTCAATATCTCAACATTGGTTTCCAGGGTCAGGTTGCCGACTAAATCAAACTCCCGGAACGTCATGTCGTCCGGGAAGGAAAACAGGTTGCCGCCCGGCTCGATGCGAGTCACGAACAACGGCCCGGGGAAGTACCAGATCACATTTCCCAGCAGATCCGTTGCGGTCTGCCAGTATGTGGTCACTCCCGTAGGAAAGAACCCCCAGAAGACCACAGGATAGACAGCGTCGTGCTGTGTAGGAGGAACATTTACTGTGAAAGTAGCTCTTGGATAATCTGCCGACAGTGGGCCCGTCTGGAACGGCACATCTGGTCCCGAGTTGAAGAAGTTTAGACCATTCTCTTCCCAGTGCATCAAGTACTGCGTAGAGGCAGCCATCCCTGCAACGTAGAAGTTGGCGCTACTGGAGGAGCAGGGCACGGCGTTGGTCGTACTCGAGACATTCGAGTTCACTGGATGGAAGCGCACCAGCAGGGTATGTCCTGACGCGCACGGTGGGCCGCTGAATAGGGCCACCAGCGGATGCGACGTAGGATGAACCGCCGATCCTCCAGGCGCCGTCACCCAGGGCAGAATCACATAGCTCACGACGGCAGGTGGGTAAGTGATGTAGGGCTGTTGCGTGATGTCGCGCACGGTCACACTGATCCGGTAGGTGCCTTCTACGGTGTGCGGTACCCAGGTGAAGGAGTTGGAAGGGTTAAAGTCCTTCACGATCTGGTACTGGTTGTTGAAGATCACCGCGTACTGATAATCGTAAGTATGTCCCGGGAACGGGCTATGCACGGTGGCCGTCCAATCAATACTGGTTCCGAGGAACTGTGGGCTGGAGACGCTGGGCAAAAGAGTAAGCGACAAGCTTGCGGGCTTTACCGTGGCGAAACTAGCCACTGTACAGAGGCTTACCAGAAATAGACTTGCGATAACTTGACGAAAGTTACGTACCACGACACACCTCCGGTAGAGTAACGATGGGGGATAGATGAAGTGTTGTTCGCCCAACAATACTGAGAAGGGCCTCGGCCTGAAGAATCGCTCTATAGTTCGAATCACGACTGTCAATCTTGCTTCCCTGGATGCGGGATAGAAATCGTGCCGGGCGCAGGTGCCGAAGTGGGAGCGCGAACGGTGTGAAGCTGTGCCGGAATTCTATATCTGTTTTCGGAGCCCTGACAAGTAGTTTCGCGCACAAAACCAAGTGGTAGCCGCACAGTAATCGTCGGTAGCTGGGTGCGGCTTGCCCATACGTTCCATCATTGGAATGTGTGGTATTTAACTACAATGACCCGCGTCGCGCACGCAGGCTTCGAGCATCGAGCACCATGCATTGCATGCTCCGCTACTGCCTGTCGAATTCCAGCTTTCTTACCGGCGGGTTGCTTTGTGAAGCCGGCACGGATAGAACAATCCCGTGAGGCGAAGTCGTATACTCATCCCGGAATTGAAAGGATGCGATGCTTCGTATACGCCTATTTATCCTTCTGACTCTTACGTTGGCCAGCATCCTTATTCCAGCGCAGGCAAGTGCATCGGATTCCGTGTCCACTCCGGCTGTCGCCGGCCAAACGCCGTCTGGCCCTGCTTTCGATATCGCAGCTGCGGTCGACGCATATCTGGCCAAGATGCCGCCTGCCCAGCGTGCCCGCTCCGATGCCTACTTCGAAGGTGGATACTGGCTGCTTCTGTGGGACTTCCTTTCCACCTTCTTCATCATGTGGCTGCTGCTGCGCTTCCGCTGGTCGGCGCGAATGCGCAATCTGGCCGAACGCCTCACCCGGTTTCGTCCTCTCCAGACGGCACTCTACTGGATTCAATTCATTCTCGTGGTGTCCCTACTCAGCTTTCCACTGAGCCTATACGAAGGCTACTTCCGTGAGCATAAGTATGGCCTGCTCAATCAAACCTTCGGCCCATGGATGCGGGACCAGATGGTAGGGCTCCTGGTCAGCATAGTCCTGGGAACCATCCTTATCGTTCCCTTGTTTGCGCTGGTGAGACGGCTGGGAAAGAACTGGTGGGTATGGGGAGCAGTTCTGAGCATCATTTTCGGCGCGTTCGTGTCCCTTATCGCTCCGGTCTACGTGTTCCCACTCTTCAATAAGTACACGACCCTAACAGATGCTCGAATCAAGGACCCGATTCTCAGCATGGCGCGCGCCAACGGAATTCCCGCCCATGATGTATATGAGTTCGACGCATCGCGACAATCGAACCGGGTGAGCGCCAACGTCAGCGGGTTTGCCGGCACGCTACGAATTTCGTTGAACGACAATTTGCTGAAGCGCTGCACCTTGCCCGAAATCGAAACCACCATGGGACACGAGATGGGCCACTACGTCCTCAACCATGCTTACAAGGGTCTGGTCATGCTGGGCGTGGTGATCGTGATTGGCTTTGCCTTCCTGAACTGGGGCATCAATTACGGTCTCGCGCGCTGGGGTGAGCAGTGGGAGGTGCGCGGAATTACCGACGTTGCCGTGCTGCCGCTGGCGGTGATCGTGTTCTCGCTCTACTTTCTTTCTGATGACGCCGGTCACCAACACCATCTCCCGCAATATGGAATTTGAGGCCGATATGTATGGCTTGAATGCGGCCCAGCAACCAGACGGCGAGGCGAATGTCGATATGCTGCTGGGAGAGTATCGCAAGCTTGACCCCGACGGCATCGAGGAGTTCCTCTTCTACGATCATCCCAGCGGACGCACCCGCATCACCGCCGCCATGCGCTGGAAAGCCGAGCATCCGCAGTCTACAAATACCGAGGAGATGTCGCGCCCCCTCTTCGATACCAAGTGAAATATCTGCGAATTTTCGTACGACGGGTGCCCCATTCCGCCATCCTTTGGCGGGGTGGGGATTTTCCGTATGCCGGGTCACACCCGCAATAAGCCGCGGAAACCGCGCCCGGCGTAATAAGACTCCGCGCCATTGTGGTACACAAAGACGGTGTCGAAGCGGCGATCGCAAAATAGTGCGCCGCCGAGTTTTCTGATAGCAGAAGGTGTTTTTACCCAGCTCGAAGTCTTGGCGTCGAACTTTCCCAGTTGCTGTAGCTCTCGATATTGTTCTTCCGTCAGGAGCTCAACGCGCATGGCCGCTGCCATCGCTGCGGCGTTACCCGCCGGCTTATGCTCTTTCCTCGAGTCCAGCGCTTCCTGGTCGTAACAAATGCTTCTGCGGCCTTTAGGACTTTCCGCTGCGCAGTCGTAGAAGATGTATTCACCCGTCTTCTTGTCGTGACCGACAACATCCGGTTCACCGCCGGTCCTCTCCATTTCGGCGAGTGACCACAGCTTGTCGGGATTAGATTCCAGCTTCGCTTGTACCTTCTCCCATTCAAGAGCTTTGTGGCGCTCCATGTGTTTCTCGAAGCGAGCTTTGAGTGTCCTGAGTAGTTCGTCGCGCTGAGATTTTGAGATCGGTTTGTTGGACATAGCTTTCACGCGAAAAAAGGGATTGGATTAGTGTCAGGTGTCGCGGATCGATGTCATTTTAGCGGATGGCAATTGAGCTTGCGGGTGCCCCATTCCGCCATCGTCTGGGCGGCGTGGGGATGTTTCGTACTCTCAGCCAGAAACCTCATCTAACCGCGGATCCTTAAACCCGGCCCCAATTCGGCCCTGGTTACCTTCGTACCCTCTCGCGGTGGCAACATCACTGACTTTCGCGATGACCTGTGCTTAGTCTCGAAACTGGGAAAGTTTGCGAAGAAGCTGCCAGCCTCCAGCCGCCAGCTCGAATCTCAGCGACCCCGCCTTAGCCGGCGGCTGGTGGCTGGAAGCCGGCGGCTTGCCTCTCATCGGAGGAACGCTCGCCGCACATCACTTAACCGAATTAGGAGTTCTAGATGCCTCAATCCACCTGCCACCACGTCCTTGCCAGCGGAGCGCTGTGTCAATCGCCGCCGCTGCGCCATCGCGACTACTGTCGCTTTCACCTTCGAGCAGATTGGCCGTCGTATGAAGGCCGCGCGAGCGCGTGCGCGAAATCAGGCGCCGAGGCTTAGATTGCCGCTGCTTGAAGATTTGTACTCAGTGCAGGTAGCGCTCATGCAAGTGGCCGACGCCATCGCTTACCGCGAGATCGATCCGCAGTCCGCGCGCCTGCTCACCACCGTGTTGCGCCTCGCTATGCAGAACCTGACGAGCAAGCAGGCATGGGAGCACTCGTCGCGCTTCCAGTTGGCCAACGGCGACGAGACCGTCACCGAGTGGAAAACCTTCGAGCAGGAACACGATCTCCCCGCCGCCCTCGACCTCAGTCTCGATCCCGAAATCGCCTTTCCGCCGCCTGACGAAGAACACAAATCGGGTGCGCTGCCTCAGGAACAATACGCTTCGGGTGCCCCAATCAATCCATCATCTGGATTGAGTGGGAGAGAATCCGGTGCCCCGGAGCCTGCCCTGAGCTTGCCGAAGGGTTCGGCCGTTCGTTGGTCTAACCCGGGTGAAACCGACGATCCCTTGCGCGCCAGGCTCGGCCAAATCCTGCGTGACGCCGAGACACCCATCCCCGGCAGCCCGGTTCACGTCACCGCCGATGAAGTTGAGATCGTGGATGTCTACGAGCGCGAGGGCGAGCAAGCCATGATGAAGTGCATTGCCGAACAGCAGCGCAGCCGCAGGCGCCGCGAGCGCGTTGCCCGTCGCCTGCAGTACGAGGAACTGGCGCGCAATCACAACATCCAGCTGGCTGCCAAAAAGCTGGCCGCCGATCAGCGCAAGGCCGAGGCGAGCGCCCCGACGGCTCTCTCGGCCCCGGCTCAATCCGCGGTTGAAGACTCGGCTCAGCCTGGGGCCGAAAGCATCCGCAAGCTGCCCCACAGCGAGGCTGCCACGCCGGAGCCCCAAGCCGTCGCAACCGAGGCGTAAGTCATTGCGGCTCTGTTAAGTACGTTTAAGTTGTTGCGAATCAGTTATTTAGAAAGGATTTGTGGCTTAAATGCCTGATTCTAAAGGACGGTGAAATTCAGAGAATTGTGATCTGCGGGCCGAACAACACGACGCTCTACAACCGTTGTCACCAGAATCGTGATGGAGCCACTGCGATGGAATAAACGACACGCCGTCCCGTGAAGGACAGCATATCTAAGCCCAGCGTTTCAACGCTGGGTAGGCGTGAGCCGGAAGGGTTTTGATAACAGACTCATGCGGGAGAAGAACAGGTCGCCTATGAAACGCGCTCTAGCTCCGGGCACAGCTGCAGTCCTTGTCGAGCGCCGAGCTGTAGCTGAGAGCTGATGGCTAATAGCTAATAGCTGATGGCTGATAGCTGACGGCTACTCCCCGAACCCACCTCATCATTCCCGCGGCCGAAGACGGAGGACATACTAAAGACGTGACGACTGCCGATCCCAACCAGCGCTTGCTCAGCTCTTTCCTTGACTACCTCAAGGTCGAGAAGGGACTGGCCGCGCTGAGCGTCGCCGCCTATCGCTCGGATATGGAGCAGTACGCCGAGTTCCTGAGCAAGCGCAAGCGTACGCCACGCGAAGCGCGGCGACAGGATGTGCGCGACTTCCTCAACCAGCTGTTCTCCAATGGAGTGGACGCGCGTAGCGTTGCGCGCAAGCTGTCGGCTTTGCGGCACTTCTACAAGTACCTGCTGCTCGATCGTTATATCGAGAAGGATCCGACGCTGAACATCGACACGCCGCGGCAATGGAAGGTGCTGCCCAAATCGCTGGCCCCGTCGGAAGTCGAGCAGGTGCTGCAAGGCCCGCCGCGCGCCAGGGACGATCGGATGTCGCAGGCGCTGGGCGTGCGCGATCGCGCGATGCTCGAGGTGTTCTACGCCGGAGCGCTGCGCGTCTCGGAACTGGTTACATTGAAGCTCGAGGACCTGAAGCTCGACTCGGGATATGTGCTGGTGCGCGGCAAAGGCGACAAGGAACGCATTGTCCCCATGGGCGGCACGGCCCAGCAGATCCTGCAGGCTTACCTGCACGATGCCCGGCCGGTGCTCGCCGGCGAGAAATCCTCGCCGTGCATCTTCATTGCTCGCGGAGCCAAGCCCATCACCCGCCAGCGGGTGTGGCAGCTGGTGCGTGCGTCATCCCACAATGTGGGACGTCGACGCCTCGCCGCACATGCTGCGCCACAGTTGCGCAACTCATATGGTGGAGAATGGCGCCGACCTGCGCACGGTGCAGACCATCCTCGGGCACGCCGACATCTCGACCACGCAGGTGTACACCCATCTCGCGCTCGATCGCCTGAGCCGGGTGCATCGTGAACATCATCCGCGGGCGAAGCGCGCCGCTGGCAAAGCAGGAGACGCCGAATGAGCAGGACTGCGGCAACCACGGTAGAGAAGGCAGCCGCGAAGTTCCTGCGCTCGTTGCAGGAGCGCAACGCCTCGCCGCATACAGTTAAGGCTTATACGAACGATCTCGCAGGCTTTGCCGAGTACGTCGGGCCCGCAGGGCTGGGGAGACATTGACCACGTCCTGATTCGTGGCTACCTGTCGCATCTCTACGAGCGCGGGTTGAGTAAGACGTCGGTGGCGCGCTCGCTGGCGGCGCTGCGCTCGCTCTACAAGTGGCTAGCGCAAGAGGGAGTCGTCGAGCAGAATCCGGCCGCGCTGGTGGCGACGCCGAAGCTTCCCAAGAAGCTGCCGCGCGTGCCGACTGTAGAAGAAGTCTGCAACGTGCTCGATGCCGGTATGCCGGAGGAGTCGGCGTTCGCCGAGCGCGATCAAGTGATTATGGAGTTGCTCTACGGCTGTGGCATTCGCAACTCGGAGCTGATCGGCATCAACCTCGACGACGTGCGCTGGGCGAACGAGATCATCCTGGTGCGCGGCAAGGGCAAGAAAGAGCGCTACGTTCCTTTTGGCGAATCAGTTGCGCAAGCCGTTAACTCGTTACCTGCCGGCACGAAAGCAGGTGCTCGAAGAGAAGAAGCGTGGGCTGGAGAAGGCACTGCTGATCAATCTGCGGGGCTCGCGGCTGACCACGCGCAGTGTCGGCCGCATCGTGAAGCGTATCGCGGTGAGCCGCGGGCTTTCGCCCGAGGTGCATCCTCACACCCTGCGCCACGCGTTTGGCGCGCACATGCTGGAGGAAGGCGCCGACCTTCGCGCCATCCAGGAGATGCTGGGCCACGAGCGGCTCTCCACCACGCAGCGCTATACCCAGCTCACGGCGAAGCATGTGATGGACGTTTACGACCGCACCCATCCCCACGCGAAAGGGAAGGGATGAGTTTGTTTTGTCATCAGGAGCGAAGCGAGGGATCTGCTCTTTCGGGTGTTATCCCGAACGGAGTGAGGGACCTGCAGTTGCTGCCAGAGGCAACGATAGTTTTGAAAGCGCACGCCTTCATGCGCGCCGACGACGATTTGAAAGGGCACGCCTTCATGCGCGCCGACGAGGGTTTGAAAGGGCACGCCTTCATGCGCGCCGACGACGATTTGAAAGGGCACGCCTTCAGGCGTGCCATAAAGGATGCTGTGGATTGGGCGGCTTTAGCCGCTGAGGTCGCGAACTGTCACCGGCTAAAGCCGGTTCCCATGCTCGAAGCAGCGGGTGGCGGCACGGCTGAAGCCGTGCCCCTTCAAAGTTCGGATATCCGACGGGCGTATTTAATCCCCGTACTGCGCGCGCATGTCGCGCCACGAACTGGCGCCGCGCTTCTCGGCTTCCTCGACGAAGCCTTCGCCCAGCTTCTGCAGCGTGCCGAAGATCTGCATGCCTTTCTGCAGGTAGTCGGGAGCGTTCTCCCACACGGCTTCAAACTTCTCGGGATATTCGCTGGCAAGGATCGTGAGGCCGGCGGCAGCGAAGCCCATTCCGATGCCGCGGCGGCCAGTGAGCATGAGCACGGCTCCGGCTCCAATGCTGGCAAACACCAACGTCTTCTTCCAATTCTGCATGTGCACCTCACCTCGAATGGCAGCCGACAGGCCGCAAGTGTGGTTAGAGACGAATACCGTCTCCTGCTGTTGTATGCCTTGTGCGGGTACTTTGTAAATCGTCGGCGGGAGCTGCCGTGGAAGGCAAACGACGCGGCCCAATGCAAGCTGCGGAATTGTGCAAAAAATGAAAAAGGCTGCGACTTTGGTTATGCTCCAGCCGCCGACTCCTGCGAGGGAGTTGCCGGCATGGACGCATGTACCGTCGCAGCCCTTGATACGATCACTGCTTTCGCAGTTCCAAACCTCGGCGGTCATCTCGCAACGCCGTCGATTTTTTCGGGTCTGGCGGTTCGCGCAAGTCACCTCGCGCAACCGACCGATCAGCCTACTTCAAGAGGGCAACGGATTAGTGAAGCCCGCTCTTTTCGGCCGTCGACTGTGAAACTGCAGCTTTGGTTATGCTCCAGCCGTGGACTCCTGCGAGAGAGTTGCCGGCGTGGATGCATGTACCGCTGTAGCTCTCGACGCGATCACTGCTTTCGCAGTTCCAAACCTCGGCGGACATCTCGCAACGCCGTCGATTTTTTCGGGTCTGGTGGTTGTTGCAAGTCGCCTTGCTCAACCGATCGCTCAGCTTACTTCAAGTCGGCTCCGTATTTGATGCCGCTCTTTTCTGCCGTCGACAAGGTGAATCCTAATACAGGATGTTCGAAAGTCAACGCCCGAGGTGTGTGCACCCGTGAGATAATCGCCTGTGATTTTGTGGGCGCGCAAGCGGTAGCAACGAGAGAAGTTTGGCTGCAGGCGTTCAGGATTTTCTATCACGATTCACACCTTTTTCACAGAATAGCCATTTGCTTCCGGGCTCAATTCGAGGAATCAACTTCGCGTCTTGACGAATCTCAGCTATTGAACGAGGGTAGAAGAGACGAATGCCTGCGTCTAACCGCATATGTCGACGGAGGCTCCCACGGTAACCCCGGACCGTCGGGAATCGGCGTGCTGATCCACAAGGCGTGCGGCGAGACCGTGCGCATCGCGAAGTGGATCGGACACCAGGACAACAATGTGGCCGAGTACCTTGCGCTGCTGGAAGCCTTACAGCATGCCGTGGCGGCCAAGGCCAAGGCGCTGCACGTGTTCTCGGATTCGGAAATCGTGGTCAAGCAGATGACCGGCCAGTATGAGTGCCGCAGCCCGCGCCTGTATTCCCTGAACTGGACTTGCCGCAAGCTCGCGCGCTCGCTGGAGTTCTCTATCGCCCACATCCGCCGGGAGGATAATTACGAGGCCAACGAACTGGCCCGGGACGCCGTGAGATCCCGGCTGCTGCGAACCGCTTAGGAGAGGGAGCGGTCTCGCGTATAATCTGACAGGCACGCGCCCGTAGCTCAGCTGGATAGAGCGAACGCCTCCGGAGCGTTAGGTCGGGAGTTCGAATCTCTCCGGGCGCACCATACACAAGCCTTCCCGCAGGCGCACTCCCGAGTCTCTGGCAACGGTCGAGTACGCTATGAACATCAAAGGCTGTCTCTCCACCACGAGGCTGCGCAGGTTCAGAAGCATCGGCATTTGCGTGGTGTCGATTGCTGTCTGTTTAGCTGCGCTAAGTGCGCCACTGGCCGCTCAGGAAAAATACCTGGTCAGCACAGAAGATGGCCTGCTGAGCCTTTACGATTTCGCCACGAACTCTCTGATCGAGACGGTCAAGGGAAGTCTCGGATTCACTGCGGCGAACTCGACCATCAGTTCTCGCGGTGTACCGCTTGCGGGTCTCAACAATCGCCTGGCTTACGACGTGAGTGGAGCGTACGTTTCGGTGATTGATCTCACTATCAACCGCGAGACGAATCGTCTGCTGCGAGATGCCTTCTATTTAAGTTCGCCTACCAAGGTGGCCGCCACAACTCCGGACGGAAGGTTTCTGCTGGTAGCATTTCTCGGACCGCTCACGCCGTACTCTGAGTCGTTCGTGCTTTATGTGATCGACGCTTCGACACTCAAGGTCGTGCAAAAGGTGGATCTGAGCTCGGCATTTCAGGCTTATCCGGGGTCTGTAGTTGCGCTGAATAATAAAGCATATATTTTTCCCAGAACTCCCTCGCCGGCGCAGAAGGTTGCCGTAGTTGACCTGACCACTTTCTCCGTGTCTTCCATTCCGATGCCGGCCGGGAACCTGGGCTATCGTCCCACCGTTGTCACCCCGGATGGAAGCGCAGTGGTGGCTTTTGAGGACGAGAACTCCGACAACAAATCTCATCTGCTATTCATCAGCACGGCTACGGACACGCTGGTCAACGACATTCCTCAAACACAGCGCTATAGCACGAATTCATTTACTATCAGCCCTCCCGGTACGGATTCATCCAAGGTCTTCGCCTACTTTACCTATCAGAACCAATCGGCACTAGCCGTCGATTTGCGGGCGAACTCCCCAACCTATGGGAAGGTCCTGCCGAATTCAGCCGTCGCGTTGGATGTGGACTTCGTGCCATCCTCCGGGCTGGCGGTCAACTCAGACAGTAGCCGCCTGGTTGTGGTGGGAGAATCGCAAGCACCTTCGCCGAACGTCAATATCATTGATACCGCCAAGATGCTGAGCGACCCGCAAAATGCGATCGTTGCTCGCGTCACGGTAGATAACGGAGTGGGTGGAGCCGGCGTGTGTACGGGAAGCTTCTCAACTGTCCCACCTAATACCGCGCCCACGGTCACTGGCGTGAGCGGCGATATCATTAACGACGTTTCCCATACGATTCAGATTACGGGTGGAAACTTCAAAGCCGGAGCATTGGTAAGCATCGGCGGCATGGATCCGCTCGCGGCCGACTTCACGAACAGCAGCATGCTGAATGTTACTGTGCCCGCGAACACTCCTGCCGGCAACGCGCAGGACATCATCGTTACCAACCCGCAAAGCAACGATCCGCTCGGGCAACGCAACCAGAGCGGCTTACTGGCGGCGCAATTCAACATCCTGCCCAACCCCAAGTTTCAGCCCGCGAACCAGATGGCAACGGTTAATCTCGACAACTCGGTTTCTACCTATGGGCTGGTTCACAAGACCATGGTGAATGTGTCCATGCCGGGAGGCTCGATCGCACCAGCTTTCAACATTGACGGTGCGGAGCTATACGTAGCGGGAGGCGTAGGGTTTTACGTTGACATCTTCCCTGTAAACGTGAAGAACAACCAACTCTCGCCCGCAATACAAATCTGCTCGACGAGCGATTGTATGTTGTCGGGTTTCGTTGCGGGCAGCCGCGATCCCATGACCGGCAGCCCAGTCATAGACTTCGTATGGTTGGACTACAACAGCCAAATGCACGTAAGCGTCATTGATGGCGATTCCGAATCATCCAGCTTTAATACAGTCATAAGGACATTCACGTTCGCCGCCAATGTGCAGGATATCTCCGCGATAGCTATAAGCCCCAATGGTAAGTACGGCTATGTGTGGGATGATGGCCTGGGTGCCCTGAACATCATTAATCTCTCGAACGGGCAGCTCACGACGATCAACTCGAACGCGCTGGTTGTCAATTCTTACCAATACCAGATTGGTATATCGCCAGACGGAAAGCTGATGGCGTTGGCTGCGTCTCGCAGGCCTGGAACCAGCATCAAGGTTTTTGATTTATCGAACCCCATACAACCCAAACGCCTGACTGAGCTTAAGCCGGTTCCGATACCGGGCCATGGTTTGCCGTACATTGTTAACTATCAGATCGTCGGCGAGAAGCTCTACGCTACCGATCTCGCTGGAATCGTCGTGGTATTCAACTTCAATCTGCAGAAGAGTGACTTCCGACAGGCCGGATATTTTGTGTATCAGAGCAAAGACCTATGGGGTGGCTTTCGGTTGTCGCCGGACGGAGCTTATTTTTATACTACCGACACTATCAACGATCAGGTGCTGGTTTTCGATGCAAGCAGGTTATCCTATGGCAGAGACGCGTTACTGACAGCAATACGCGCACCCTATTATCCCTACGCTATCGACGTCAGCCCAGCCGCTCCGCCGCAGCGGGCGACACTTGGAACATCGCGCCGTCGGGTTGCAGTCAGTCGCTAAGTGGCCGGATAAACTATGAGTCCCGGGAAATGTGTCTGCGTGCGGGGACGATGCTATGTTCGGAGCTTCCGCGGAAGTCGAAGTAATGCCCCGGCGAGGGTGCAAATTCCTTTTGAACGCTCAACGGAATCGCCATTGACTTCTCATCCGAATGAGCTAAGATGCTGCTTGCCCCGCAGGCGGCCCAGCGCCGCGCAACTACTCTCCTCAAATCGTTCGGCGCATTCTCCCGTTATCTGCCGTTGCATTTCGGTTTTTGTGCGAAGGGAGGCGCTATGAAATCGCAAGTCTTCGAGCACTCAATTGCTAGTGCTTCGCAATTCCCCCGAGGTTCTCAATTGCGGTACCGCTTTGCCTTCGCGATGCTCTTGTGTCTGTTGGCTGCGGCATTCTGCCAGAGTTTGGCGGCGCAAGAGAATTTCCTGGTCGTAACCCAGGATGGAGTAGTAAATCTGGTCGACTTGACAACCTATTCACCCATTGAGTCTACCCAGAATGACCCATTTACTTACACCGTCTCTGCTTCTCCTAATAACAGGCTGGCATTTATGGCTGGAGGTGGCGCATACGGTTCGGCGTTCGACACGTCAATTGAACGGGCGATTACGCGGTTGAAGGGGGTTCGAGGTTCGGCCAGCACGATCGGTCACAGTGGTAAGTACTATCTGGTTTCCGACTACAATACTGCCCTTGATATCGTGGATACCGACACTCTGATGACGGTCCGAACCGTGGGTCTCGGCTCAGTGCTCCCCTCGGTTGGGCTCCCCGGAGCTATAGTGGCAGCAAACGATCAGGCCTATCTGCTTGGTCGCGGGCAGGCGCAAAAGGTAGCGGTTGTCAATCTCACGACTTTCCAGTTAGCTTCTATCTCCGTTCCCACAGGTTTCTTCTGCCGCCATTGCGCGGCGCGCGTTCCGGATGGCAGCATCGTTGTGGTAGTTGAAAACGAGAGGTCAGATGGCAAGACTCACGTCTTGTTGATAAACACCACCACAAATCAAATTATTTCGGACTTCCCCCAGATCAGTAACTATGTTGTGTCTTTTTTAGTGGTAACACCAAATAGCGCCGGATCGCTTTTGGGCTACGTCTATGCCTCGTCGAGCGGTTCGGTAATGACCTTGGATCTTCGGCCTAACTCACCAACCTATGGGCAGATCCTCGCGAACACGGCTGTAGCCATTCCCAACCTCACCTTGAGTGACATGGCCATTAACTCCGATGGGAGCCGTATAATTGCCATCGGAACTCCATATTTACAACCTCCGGCTCCCAACGTTGCCGTGGTAGATACCGTGAACCAGGTTCTCGCGACGCAACTGACCATCGACAACGGAGTGCCCGGACTAGCGGTCTGCACCGGCTTCTTCTCCACCATAAACCCGAATACGGCGCCTACCGTTACTGGTGTCAGCGGCGACATTATCAATAACCAGGACAATGACGTCACGATTACCGGGACAAACTTTCAGCCGGGTGCCCTGGTCCGCATCGGCAGCCTGCCTCCGATCGCGACAAACTTCCTGGGGAGCAACATGCTGAGCGTCACCGTTCCTGCCGGCGCGCCGGCCGGCAAAGCACAGGACATCATCGTCACTAACCCGATGACCAACGCGCCTCCCAACCAGCAGAACCAGAGCGGGCTGTTGGCAGGCAAGTTCAACATTTCGCCGAACCCCATTTTCCAGCCGGCGACGCCGTTTGCCACTGGAAATGGGTTGCTTTACCTCTATGACCTTAAGCAGCAATCGATGGTCAATGTACCGACCGGTCATCCGGGGGACTACATTTCGGGCTTCGCATTTAATGTGGATGGGAAAGCCTTGTACCTTGCGTCAACTCCCTTTTTCGGAAGCCTCTACGTGCTTCCGGTAGACCTTAGTACCAACACGTCCAAAGCGCCGATATCGTTGCCTCCGGACGCCTACAATTTCGGTCAGCAGTCACCGCTCGGTGGCGGACGAGATCCCCAAAAGGATACTCCGGTGATGTATCTGCTGTGGTCTGACGCTGACGATCTGCGTCTCAGCAAAATCGACTCCGATTCGTCATCGCCTACCTATAACACCATCGTCGCGACCTTCAATGCCGGTCTCGGGGTCAACTCTAATCCGATTGGGCAGACGCTGACGGTGACGGCTGACGGGAAGTACGCCTATGTGTGGTACTACACCGATTTTGCCTATCTGGGCATATACAATCTGTCAACCAGCGCTTTCACCAGCATCAGATACGACAATCTTCGCGTCTACGATTCTCAGGTTCAGATCGGTATCACGACGGATGGGCAGTCGATGTTGCTGGCTACTAATCGCGGCAATCGCACTCGCATCAAAGTATTCGATATTTCCAATCCGGTCAGCCCAAGAGGCTTGACTGAGATTACTCCGCTTCCCATCTCGCGGTGGGGCTTCCCCGAGGTGTATAACTACCAGGTTGTAAACGACAAACTCTATGGTGTGGATAGCCGCGGCGCAGTGGTAGTCTTTAACTTCGACCGGACCCATGGCAACTTCCGGGAACGGGGATATGTGGCGGCGGACTCGCCCGGGGACTACTCAGGTTTTGCCTTCTCGAGTGATGGCGCCTACCTCTATCTGGCGGGTTACAATTCGGATTTGGTTCTGGTTGCCGATACCAGCAAACTGGAGAAGCGCGGGGACCCGACGGTGACCAATATTCGCTCCCCTTATACGCCATATCTGCTGGCGGTTAGTCCGGTAGCGCCGCCGCTGAAGGCGGCCACGGCCAAACACTCTGGCGGGCAGCAGCGGTCGGTTCAGCCGCGGGCCAACGAGTGAGAGTTGAAGACAAGCCGGATTCCATAGAAATCTATTGTCAAAGTCGCAATGGTTCCTTAAGTTAAACACAACAGCAAGATAAGAAAGTACCTTTGAATATAGAGGTCAAAATGAAAAAAGCGTTCCTGCTTCTAGCCTGCTGTTCCCTAACCGCTGGTCTGGCCTTTTCGCAGACGCAACCGGACCAAACCCAACAGATTCGTACTAAGGCGAAACTGATTCACGGCGCGCCTACCACTTGTCCCAACGACCCAGTATTGTCCTCGGACGGCGCTGCAAACAACGACTACGACCAAATATTTCCGGGCACCACGGTGTACTACACACTGAACGCCAAGGCGGGGCACTCCTACAGCTTGGAGATATGGGACCCATTCGACTTTACCGCCAATGTCGCACCTGTGATCATGGTGGGCACGTCTTGCAATTCGAATAACGCTGGTGCGACCGATGTGACCCACGTGGATCCTGACCTTAGCGGAGGATTCGCCAGCCGAGTCAGTTGGACCCAGGCGTCGAACCAGACATTGCAGATCTCAGTCGGCAATCCGGACCAGAACAATAGCTATGTGTATTACGTACGGGTTACGGACACCACCCTATACAACATTCACTGGAGCACGTTTTCAAACTTCGATACGCAGTGGACACTTACGAATCTCACTGAGACGGATATTTCGGGTACCCTCGTCGTGGTGAATTCTAATGGAATGACGCTTGCGAGCCTTCCGGTCACGCTTCCGGCAGCCCGCTTCACCCAGATCAGCGCTAAAGCCAGCGGAGTTCCCATCAATCAACAGGGTGCAGCCAGCTTCGTGTTTGTCGGTCCGGCGGGAGCCATTCGCGGCGACACCACGATCATTAGAGGTGACGCTGGAGTGATCGTGCAGTCAGAGTTCATCACCAGGCACTCGGCTTATTAACGTTAGGGCCAGCAGTCTCGGTCAATCTAACGGATATCGCCCCATCCAACCTTCATCTGGTTGGGTGGGGCTTTTGACTGCTGTTGAGTCGGCGGAAAAGCGGTTCTGAAACCTGGGATGTCCGGCACCGCATTGCAAGAAGCCCCGCCCGGTGGTGCTGGTAAGTGGTGTAGGGAAGAATCCCGCGGCCGTCATCGGGAGTGGCAGTCGATTCCGTCAGCTTGGGCTTGGGCAATCAGGTGAGCCGGAGCAGCAACCCGAGCGTCGTCTCGCGGGCTGATTTGTTGAGAAGCGGAACCGAGGAAGGCCGCAGAAGAAGCAGGAGACAGGGCAGAAACATAAAAGGGACGGTGTACGCACACCGTCCCTCGAAACACATGTCACTACTCAAGAGGCGAACAGCCCATCAGGATCAAGCTAAGAAAGCGGGGAACCGACCCACGCTTACAGTTTCACCCAACGGCGCATCGCACCTACCAGACATCCGATGCCAGAGCCGAGCAGAACGAGGCTGCCGGGTTCCGGAACTTCGGAGAACTGATTTTCCACGCCACCCAGAACTGCGAAGCTCTGATTGCCGCCGCCGAGCAAGGTGATGGATTTGACTACGTCGACTTCGCTCACCGCGCCGAAGGTGGCGCTGTCCGTCAGTTTGCTCAGGCCGCCGCCGAGGTAAGTAGACAACGTTCCCTCAGTTCCGTGAGCGCACAGGTCGGCGAAGGTATCTCCGGCGCAGTAGCTTTCGGAAACGGTCACCAGGCCATTACCCACGGTCGCGCCGCCTAGCATGAAGAGACTGAGATCGTTGATCCCGCTGCCGCCGGTAATGGTAAATCCGATTAACGAGTTTTGGGTCTGAGATCCTACTGCGGCCCAGGGCGCATTAAACAGGAACCCCGGGTTGTTCGGCGTTGTGACGGGATTTACCGTTATGCTGGTGGCCGGCATTTGGCTGCTGCCGGAAGTCGAATACGAAAAATTCAAGGCAGTTGTATCGCCCAGTCCGCAAGAAAAGCTGGAACCGAGATACTGGTCATAACTGGTGACGATGCAATCGCTAGCAAAGGCCGAAAGACCGCAGGCCATTACCACGAACAAAGCAAGTGCAACTTTCTTCATTGAGCTTCCTCCTGAGTAAGACAACTTTCACCGATGCGAAGTCACGATGAACGCGACCCCGAACCGCAGCGCGAAAGGGAATTCAGCACTTTCAATTGCGAAGTTGCTTAATTAAGCGACACGCACGTCGCGAACCGCAACTCGCGCAATGCCTCCGAGTAATGACCGAATCGATTACCCCTTTTTTGCGCGACTAAGAGTACCCTGACTTGGCATTCGGGTTCAAGCGAAAAACGTAGCCTGCATTAAGATAGAGCGCTTAATCCGGCAAGCTTGTTATAAGTTGTTGTATCTAAATGGTTAAACCCCGTAATTCAGAAGGGCTTTGCGAGCTGACCAGCGGATATTATGGAGCTTGTTGCCCTGAGATCTGGCAGGACATGTGATTCAAAGCCACTTAATGAAAATCGTGTGAGCGTACGGCGGCGTCGGTGATGTCGGTCGCCTGGGCTGCGTAGGCCTCGCGGAGTGGCCGCACTTGGGCAACTTTTATGGAAACTACGCCTTCCTGATTTTGCAGTATCCCTTCGAGCAGCAAAAACTTTTCAGAAAGAATGATGACACGGTTTTTGTCCAGCAGATCAGGAGAGATGATCGCGTTGCTGATTCCGGTCTCGTCTTCGAGGCTGAGGAAGACAAATCCCTTGGCCGTGCCTGGGCGTTGCCGCGCGATAACACATCCGGCGGTGCGCACGCGCGCGCCATTAGCTACGTTGGCCAGGTCCTTGGCCGAGAGAATGCGCGCCTTGCGCAGCTCATCACGACGATAAGCCAGGGGATGAGGTCCTACCGTGAGTCCGGTTCCATGAAAGTCGGCGACTAACCGCTCCTCGGCGCTCATCCTTATTAAAGGAGAAGCCGAGTCGTTCTCCGGAATGCCATCGAGCAGTGGACCGGCGAAGCGTGCTGCCCGCTCCACCTGCCATAGCGCATCACGACGGTGCAGCTTTGATTGGTTGCGTAATGGATTCACCTGCGCAAGCTCATTCCCGTTGGACTTGCCTCCAATGGAGTTCAACGCGCCGATGGAAGCCAGCAGCACCATCTCATCGCGACGCAGCTCAGGAACGCGATAAGCCAGGTCCGCGATTGAGGTGAAGGGAGAGCGATTGCGTTCGCGAATAATTGCGCGCGCCGCTTCTTCACGAAGGCCGCGGGCATAGCGAAGTCCCATACGCAAGGCGAACGGCGACTCGGCCTTCAAGGAGGGGTCAGAAGGATCGCATTGATGGGGCACGCCTTCGCGCGTGTTCGCAGTCTGGCTTTTAAGGGGTGCGACTTCAGGTGTGTTCGCAATCCGGCTTTGAAAGGGCACGCCTTCAGGCGTGCCGCAAGGATGCGAGCAAACTTCGGGCTTTAGCCCCTGCGGCTCTTTGTCGTGTTTAATTCTGCCGCCGACTGAAGCCGGCTCTTGGGAACGGGAAACGGTTTCGGCACGCCTAAAGGCGGGCCCCTTCAAAGCCGAAGCTCCTTCAAAAGCAGATCTAAAATCCTGTGTGCTCCGTGCCTCCGTGGTGAAGCTTGATTCCTCTTCCAGCGTGCAGGCCCAGTCGGAAACCATCACATCGATCGGCCTCACCTTCAGCCCGTGGCGCTGCGCATCTTTAACGATGGTTGCCGGCGAGTAGAAGCCCATCGGCTGATTGTTGAGCAAGGCCGCAGTGAATGCGCCGAGGTAATGGCACTTCAGCCAGGCGCTAGCGTAGGCAATCAGGGCGAAGCTGGCGGCGTGCGATTCGGGAAATCCATAGAGCGCGAACGAAGTGATCGACTGCAGGATCTCTTCCTGCGCTGCGCCGGTAATGCCGTTGCGCTCCATGCCGGCGCGCAGCTTCACCTCGATATCTTTCATGCGCTTCTCGCTGCGTTTGAAACCAAAGGCACGGCGCAGTTCTTCGGCCTCGCCTCCGGTGAATCCGGCGGCAATCATCGCCACCCGCAGCAACTGCTCCTGAAACAGCGGTACGCCCAGGGTTCGTTCCAGCACCGGCTCAAGCGAGGGATGGGGGTACATGACTTTCTGCCGGCCCTGGCGGCGCAGCAGGTATGGATTCACCATTTGGCCGACGATAGGTCCGGGTCGGATAATCGCGACCTGTACCACAATGTCGTAGAAGCGCGTGGGATGCAGGCGCGGCAGGCAAGACATCTGCGCCCGGCTCTCGATCTGGAACATGCCAACGGTGTCGGCCTTCTGTAAGGTGCCATAGACGACAGGATCGTCGGCCGGCAGCTTGGCCAGGTCCACATCTTCTTTATAGTGGTCGTGAATGAGGGTGATGGACTCTTCCAGCACGGCCATCATTCCCAGTCCCAGCAGGTCGACTTTGACGATGCCCAGATCGGCGCAATCTTCTTTGTCCCACTGCACCACCACGCGGCCCGGCATGCTCGCCGGCTCCAGCGGCACAATGGAATCAAGCTGTCCCTGGCAGATAACCATTCCGCCGGAATGCTGACCAAGATGGCGCGGCAGGTCCTGGATGGCCAGGCACAGCTCGAAGAATTTGCGAATGCGTGGATGACGCAGGTCGAATCCGGCATCGCGGAACTGCCGGTCGAGCGTGTCGCCAGGATCTTTGTACTCCCACGAGTTGACCAGCCCGGCGAGGCGGCCCAGGGTTTCTTCATCGAAGCCGAGCGACTTGCCCACCTCGCGTGCGGCGGAGCGTCCACGATAGGTAATGACATTTGCCGTCATGGCCGCGCCCAGCTTGCCATAGCGCTCATAGACATACTGGATGGCCTTCTCGCGCTGGTCGCCGCTTGGCAGGTCAAGGTCGATGTCGGGCCACTCGCCACGCTCTTCCGAGAGGAAGCGCTCGAACAGCAACTCCATGCCGACGGGATCGACCGCGGTAATACCGAGCGAATAACAGACGGCGCTGTTGGCTGCTGAGCCGCGTCCCTGCACCAGGATGTCAAGCCGGCGGCAATACTGCACGATGTCCCACACGATGAGGAAATAGCCGGCGAGCTTGAGCTTTTCAATCAACGCCAGCTCGCGCTCGATCTGCCGGCGCGCGCGTTGCCAGAGTTCGCCTTGTCCGGGGCGAAGATAACGGTGGCGCGCTCCTTCGAAGGTGCGCTCGCGCAGAAACGAGTCCATACTTTCGTTCTCGCCAACGGGATAGCGTGGGAATTCGTAGCCGAGATTTTCCAACGTGAACTCCAGGCGCGAAGAAAGCTCGACGGTGTTGGCGGTGGCTTCGGGAAGATCGGCAAACAGGCGCAGCATCTCTTGAGGGCTCTTGATAAAACGCTCGCTGTTGCTGGCCAGCAGGCGCCCGGCATCCTCGAGCTTGCGGTGATTGCGGATGCAGGTAAAGACATCAAGAATCTGCCGCTGCTCCGGCTTGGCGTATTGCGCGCCCTGCGTGGCCAGCAGCGGCAGGCCGAGGCTGCGTGCCAGCGAAATAGCTGCATGGTTGCGTGCCTCCTGCTCGCGGTTGTAATGCCGCTGGAGTTCGACATAAACATTGCCGCGGCCGAAGGTGCAGATGAGCAGCTCGAGCGTGCGCCGCGCCTCAGCCATGCCGCCGGCGGTCAATGCGTGAGCGAGGGGGCCTTCGTCTCCACCGGTAATGCAGATCATGCCCTCGGCAAATTCCGCGAGATCGGGAAGGGAAGCGATGGCTTGCGATTGCAGAATCAGTTCGTCGGAAAGCTTGCCGTTCTTGGGCAACGATGCCGGGTACTTGGGCGCGCGCAACTTGGTGCGGGTAATGAGGCGGCACAGGTTTTGATATCCGGTGCGCGAGGCGCAGAGCAGGGAAATGCGCGGCAACAGGCTATGGATTACAGTTCCTACCCTTTTCCAACTGCTGGGAAGAGATGAGGTACCCGGAGAAGAGGAAGACCCACTCAAGCCAAAAGACGGCTTGAATGGGGCACCCGCACTTTCCCACTCCGACGACGGCAGCTTGAATGGGGCACCCGAAAATCCCCACCCCGGCAAGGGAAGCCGGGATGGGGCACCCGATGTAGTTAGTGAGAGCAGCGAAGTAATCTCTGCGCCGATGTGGGCTTGGAGATCAAGTTTTTTCGCCGCAAAGTAAAAGCGTGGCGCGCCATACACGCCGTCGCGATCGAGCAGCGCCATGGCGGGCATCTGGTGCGCGGCACAAACCTCGGCAAACTCCTCGGGCACCGATGCGCCTTCGAGAAAGCTGAAAGCTGATCGCGCGTGCAGCTCGATGTAATCAGTCATAGCTGGCATGGGCAAACCATTGCCCGCTGCCGACGTCCTGGTAAATGCGGTACAGGCCAACGCTGCTATCGGGGCCGCTCTGTAGGGCAATGTCCCACTCCTCGCGGTCCCAGGGGCCGGAGGCCTGCCCATGGTCTCGCGCCGGGTTGCGTTCTCCCCACCATTCGCCCGAGCAGCGCCATGGGCCTGCCGACCACAACACCTTGCCCTGTAAAGAAATCTGATCCGGCTCTATCCGGCTTTGAATTGCCATAGGACGGCCCTCTGCCGTACGCACGCTGAGCTGCCGGGCGGGGCGAAGGATCCGCAACATATATGGGGAGGGTTTAGCGGTGTCTGACAATGTCAGAGTGGCGTCAGCTGATTCTTCGCAAGCAGCGAACCGCTCCATGACGAAGCTATCAGGACGGTGCGTGTCCACCAGGCGGGCTATCCCGGCGCGGTGCTCGCCGACAATGGAGATAATGCGCGCCAGGGTAATCTCCAGCTTCTCAGCCTCAGGCGTGAGCGGCAGAAACAGACCCCGCTGGGCGGAGCGGGGCGGAGCCGGCTGGACCGAAATCCACACCTTTAACACTGGAGCACCGGGAGGATGTGCCGCGAGATCAAGTTGCAAAAGCTTAAGGAAGACCTTGGAGTCGCGCATAGCTACCGGCAGCCGCAATCGCCGCTCAAAAAGCGCCTTCGGCATCCTACCCAGTGAGGAATTGGAGATAGGGGAGACCCCCACATTGTCAGAGTGCGCCAGTTCTTCCGAGGTGGTTGTCTCCTCATCGCCCACCCGCCGTTCCAACTGCAAACGGATCTGCAGTTCATGGGCTGCCAGCGCGCGTGACTCAAGCCTGGCGCAAAGCTGTTCCAGCAGGCGATTGAGAAGAAACGAGAGCGGCTCAAGGGTCTCAACCGCAGATTCCAATTCCAGTACTTCTTCAAAGCGATTTGGCGGCTCACACAATGTCAGAGTACGTAGCTCTGCGCCACGCGCCAGCCGTTGCAGGCGCGCCCCGGCTTGCCCAAGGCGCGAAGCCAGCGCATGTTCCGGCAGCAGCGCCAGAGTACGAAAATCGCGGACTCCCCAGCGCTCGAGGGTGTCGAGCATCTTTTCGCGTAACTTCTGACGCTCGCGC
This sequence comes from uncultured Acidobacteriaceae bacterium, assembly GCA_963771535.1. Lineage (GTDB taxonomy): Bacteria > Acidobacteriota > Terriglobia > Terriglobales > Acidobacteriaceae > CAVVDY01. The sequence continues at coordinate 655,276 of CAVYTK010000004.1, forward strand.
GCGGCCCCCGGATCATTTTTCTTCGCCCGCGGTAAATCGAAGGAATCCAGCAGCAAATGCAATGGCAGAATGCCCAATCGCCGGGTCTCTTCGCCGCAGGCAATGACGCTGGTGCCGCGTAAATCCGCAAGCCGCATGCATTGCGGAATCCGGATTGGCGGCGATCGCCACATTGCTTTCCAGCCCGGCGGCGCTGACGCGTCCCGCCAGTTCGCGTGCCATGTTGGCGGCGGAACCATGCAGCCGCTCCATGCCGGAGAGGTCGAGCAGCACGCGGTCGTCGGCTGTGTCTTCCACGCGCGGCGAGAAGCCGAAGGCGACGTCGAGCAACGCGGCATGAGCCGACTTCTCCAGTGCCGGCGAGCGTGGGCGTAATACTGCCATAGCTTTTGCGGATGGAGACCGCTGATATGCGCAACGGCTAGCGGAGAGCGCTGTTGCGGGTCTCGCCAGCCCTGTCATCGGCGGTAAAAATTGCGGCCTGCAACTTGGTCATGCCAGCTTCCATTCCCAGCTGGCGGGCTTTTTCATTCAACGCAATCACGCGCACCAGCGGAGGCTTGCCCTCAAGCACGGCGACGGCACGCTCGCGCAGCAGCGGTTCACTACGAACGATGGCTTCGACGGGGAAATCGGGAATGTAGATACAGGCAAACATGATCGAATCTCTAGCCGATTACGTTTCTGGCGGTGAAGGCGAAAGTAGAACGGGCAGACTGTACCGGCTTGCGCGTCCATGAGCGCAGGACCTCAGCCTGTAATTGCATTCCCTGCAGCAACGCCGCATGGCTTACGGGATTGTTGGCGGGAAGGGACGCGTTGGCATTGGTTACAATTCTCCATCCCACATTGTGGGACTGGATTTGTGTTGCGGCGTTTTGCACGCAGATGGACTGGCGTTCGAGGTGCAGCACCAGCGACGCACAGGTCTTCGCGCAGGCTTCCTGCTCAATCAACAGCAACACGGTGGCGGTCGGCTCGACTGCGCGGCGAAAACGAAACCACGAAGTGAGCGGCACGCGGCGAGCGCTTTCCGCAGGGATGTCGCCCATATCGAGCACGACCATGCCGAAGCCACCGCTTTGCAGCAGCAGGTCGGTGACTTGCAAAACCTGCTCGAGGCGGCGCAGGGGCTTACTTTTCGAACGTTGCGAATGAGTACGTCGCGCGAAATCGGCGGACACAAGCGGCTCGCGATCGCTGCAGCGAATCCAGAGCAGGCGTTGAAGATCAACTCCCGCGGACTCAGCCGATACGGGATCGAAGCTGTCGGCGGCATCTACCAGCACACAAGCTTCCTGGCGGCGTGTGGCGGCGGCCAGGGCGGCAACCATGACTCCGGTACGTCCTGAAGATAGCGGGCCAGTGATCTCGCTGAGGGCACCGCGAGGCAAGCCTCCGGTAAGAGCGTCGAGTTCGGCAACGCCGGTGGTGACCACCTGCGGAGCCAGGCGTTCGCGCATTAATAAGGTAGACGAGAGCCGCTCGCCGAGCGACGACTCGATATGGGCACGAACTGTGGCAAGGGATGACATCAGTAGTTTTGGAACCGGGCGTCAGGTGTCAAGTCTCCAGGCGTCAGAAAGGGTGCAGCTGCAGTTGAGATTGGCTGGATCTGCGTCAGAAATATTTACAAATCCTGAGGGCCGAATGTTGACCATCCAAATCTGAAACTCCAAAGCTGAAAGCTGAGAACTGATGCCTGCACCCGAGGCGCACGAAGGCGATCTCTGATGAAACAGCGCAACGGTTATTCGCTTTTTGTTCGCCCATCAATGGGATTCTGCTACGCCCGGGGGAGGTTGTCAACCGGCAGTTGTAAGGCGCATAAATAAAGGGAAATTCGAGATTTCGGCGAGGGCATTACGGGATGAAGCGGAGCCCAGCACAGGATATTAGATCGCAAATCGTCCGGCCACTCAGTTTGTTATAATTCGAGAAGTTTCACCCGAGTGGCGCTATCGTCTAGGGGTTAGGACGGAAGATTCTCAATCTTCAAACCCGGGTTCGATTCCCGGTAGCGCTACCAATTGATTCTTAAGCACTTACCACCACTTTCCCGAACATCCTTTTTCCCCGATTGTGGCAATTTTGTGGCAATTCACTGCACGGCTCCGTTCCGCTTGTTCATCGCATCCCGAATCTGTGTCAGCTCTGGATGGCTGTAAATTCGCAGAGTATCGACCCGCTCATGCCCCATCGCGTCCATCACCGCGATGATGTTTCCGGTGGCCTGCAGGGCATCTGTGGCAAAACGATGCCGCGCACAATAGAGCACCACCGACTCGGGAATCCCCGCCAAGCGTTTGGCTTCCAGCCACTGTTTCGAAACCTCGCGATCCGTGATATGGCCTGATGCCGCCTTCTTCGAAGGAAACACCCAGCCCTCTCGCCAACCGGATTGGCGCTGGAGCAGCGCTGATTTCATCCTTTCGGTTAGAGGCACGTACCGCTTAGACTTCCGGCTCTTGCCGCGCGGATTAAAAATCATGCCTTGCTCCCAGTGAATGTTTTCCCAGCGCATGCGGTAAATCTCCCCTGGGCGAAGTCCGCTATCCAGCATGATGAGCAGGATCGTGCGAAACGGATCCCATCCGACCCGCGAAGCCCGACCTTTGGGAGTGAGCCGTTCTTCAGAGGTTATTGTCAGGAGTTTCTGCTCCATCCAGGGTTCAATGAGATGCTCTCGACCATGCTCCTCCACCAACTTGACGACCGGAGTGGCGGCAATCAAATCCCACTCTTTGGCCTTCTTGAGCATGCGGCGAAGCGTGCGGAGAGCGTTGTTTGTGTTCGCTGGCGATTTTCCGACCTCAATGGCCAAGGCGTGATCAGTAGTTATCTGATCAAGCTTCATCGAAGCCAGCTTGGTCGATTCCAGCAGATGCCAGCCGATGCGATAGTACTTTCTGGTTGCCGGCTTGGGCGATCGATCTGCAGGCAACGCCGTCAACCAGGCAAGAAAGCGTTCCGAGAATTCGGAAAGTGTCGGAACTCGGGTTGATCCCGGCAACTTCCCATCTTCCATCACGCGCGTCAGCATGATGCCTTCAATCTTTTCGGCCATCCGTTGATTCGAGGTCTTGCAAGAACCACGATATCGCCGGCCGTTGTGCATGAAGGCAAAGTGCCAGAGGTTTCCACGTTTAATGAGCGACATGCTGTAAAGCCTCCTCAGCCGTCGCTCTCGTCTTAGACTCGCAGGTGTTGCGCCGCAGGTATTTCTCCAGCGCCGACACATTGTAACGTACCGATCGACCGAGCTTGACGTACGGTGGGCCATCCCCGGTGGAGCGCCAGAAACGCAGCGTATTGAGACTCACGTTCCATCGCTCGCTCACTTGCTTTTCGGTCAGAAGTTCCGGAAGGGACATTCCCTTCTCAGCAGAATCAGGTGCGGAGGCGCAGGCGTTACTTTTTTTCGTCGCTGTTTGCGAGTTCCTGGACCCATAAAACGCGTTCGGTGGAATCATCTGCTCGCCCATTGCCAGAAGAACCAGCGTCTCTGAGTTTCAAGAGCACCCGACCGGTTCGCCGAATCGAATGCCCCGACTCCGATCCCGTAATCTGGCATTACGGGTGAGCGGCATCGAGCGGACAATAGCCCACGCGACGCGCCCGTCGCTGTCAGACGTGAATAGGTTCTAGAACTGCAAGTACTGATTGCCGGAGGGGAGCGAGTCAGGAGGAAGCAACAGATGCTCCCTCCACGATTCGCCGAGCGGACCAAACCATGGCCGCGCTGAGTGACCTGCAATCCGAAGATGCAGGCGAGCATTCAACGTCTTTTGAGCAGATTGAACTGACTGAGTATCGGACTTGAAAGAACGTGGGCAACTTGGCACCCACGGGACAGGCCGGACGCTGTGTCGTGCTGCAGCTGCCGGAGGAAGAATCGGGATCACTATGCTCCGTGATCATCAACTCTTATGCGCAACACTTAAAACGATTTTGGGTTCGAACGCAAGAGAAAAGTTGCAGCGATGCCCAACTTTCGAGAGTTGCTGGATTCCGAGTCTCTGGATCCGTTATTTCCGCCCTTTCTATTTGCCAAGTCTGCCGCTTCTGTCGTAACGTGCCCTTCGCAATGAGTAGTCGAGAAGTTAACATTAGGGCCCTTCAACGCTCGTGGACACGGCCCCCAAAATTCGCAACCCCTCTTCCACGACCCGCCGATGCTCAGGTCAGGTATTCCTGTCCAACCTGCGGAAGCGAAAACACCCAGCGGCTGTCTACGGCGTATATGTCGGGCGTCTCGCAATTTTCTGCCACAACAGGCGGATTCGGATGGGCAGGAGGACCCGCCGGGGGGAGCGGCTGGACCACTGGCACATGCCAAACGACGCTTTCCCAGATTTCTGCTCCTCCCCGCAAACGAAGCTACAGGGCAGGTCTGCTGTTGCTGTTCTTCGGTCCAGTCATCGGAGCATTGCCGTTCGCCGTCATGGAACACCTTAACGGCAAAGCCCAGATTCACGATGTTCTCGCCGCGATATCAGTGATAATGCTGGAGCTCTGTGCAGTTGTTTTCCTCGGACGCGCCGCCGCTTACAACAGATCTACGTGGCCCGAGTGTTATCGAGAGTGGCAGATCACCTGGATCTGCCTTAGGTGCACACAGATCTTCCTGCCGGTAACGAGCCGGCGTGAATAGGTCGATTTCATCAGCTTTGTCGGTGTCGTGTGCTCGTCAATAAATACCGGCCCGAGGTGAGAGACAGTGCCAAAGAAGAAACAGCAATCGAACGCCGAATGTCCCGATGCTGCCCCCGCTTGGCAGGTTCTACAGGAACGCATCCTTGCGGTCATTAATGAATTCGCGGACGAAAATCCCGCAGTACCAAATGCCCTTTTGCTGACAGGGGCGGGTCTCGGGTATGTGACTTTCGCGACTGCGAGATACGGTGAAGACTGTTTCAAGATTTTGTACGAAAATCTCCGTTCGATCGTCGAACTGTTTCAGGCGATCATCGATGACGAGCGAAAGCACCTGCCGAAGAAATCTCTGGCTACTGTCGGCTCGAAGAAGGAACTGCTCAAACAAAAGTGGAACTCCTTGGAATCGGTTCGAAAAAAGCTCAACACTCTGGTGGATCTAGAGATAAGGCGCCTTCAGCAGCAAGAATCCAGACCGAACTAGCAATTCCCCGGGATTTGGTCACTGGTCCGTCAGCTCGCATCTAATCAGGAACAAATTGAGCAGGGTTTATGAAGTTTTCTGTCATAGCTACGATTCTCCTTCTTCTCCTGTCCTTCTCTGCTTGCCAGAAGCCGGGAGTCCCACCGCCCACTGAAAAGGACGGTGAACAGGTTTGGCATAACCTCTTCGGCCAGAACGGTGCCGATCACCACAGGGTGGAACTCCTCAGTTTCAAGGTTGTCAACGGTCATCGGGATCAGGATCACTACCTGCTGTATTTTGAAGCCCAGCAAAAATGGCTGAGTACCGGGCAGGTGGAGACCAAGAAGTCGTATTACGATTTTCGCAAAACCGATAAGGGGTGGATCGGTCCAGACGAACATCTGTACCCATTTAGCTCCTGATTGGCCCAGACTCTCGCAGCGCCCCGAATTTGACGCAACTCTTGAATGTTCCTAACCTCCTCCCACCCTGAGATGGGGCGGGAGGAGGTCTAGGAGTGTTTCAATCGTCCGAGCACGTACATCAAGCGCTCACGGATGTCGGGTATATCACCGATACTGTGACGGCCACGGCCGTCTATTTGGCGGCCAGTTTACAAAAACCACTACTACTGGAAGGTCCTGCCGGGAGCGGCAAAACGGAGCTTGCTTACGCGGTGGCACGCGCAATCGGTGCTCCACTGGAGCGCCTGCAGTGCTATGAGGGCATCACTGAAGAGAAAGCTATAGGCAAGTTCGACGAGGGCTTGCAGAGGCTTTACCTCGACACCGTTACACGTGGCGCCGGGGCTTCTGATTGGGCCTCCCTGGGCAAGCAACTCTCCGTCTTGGATTTCTTCTCGGCCGGCCCGCTGCTGAAGGCATTGCAGTATCCGTCGCCGTGCGTCTTGCTCATCGACGAGCTGGACAAGGTTGACCACAGTTTCGAAGCAACTCTCCTAGAGGTACTGTCTGTGTTTCGCTTGTCGGTTCCGCGTCTAGGGACCGTGACTGCCTCCTCGATCCCTTTCACCGTCTTGACCTCGAACGAGGAACGGAGACTGGGTGATCCCATACGGCGACGCAGCTTGTATGTGCGTGTGGAGCACCCAACGGCGGAACGCGAAGGCGAGATCGTGGCACGACGCACACCGGAAGCGGGAGCGCCGGCACATCGCCTGATCGCCGGACTCGCCAAGGCATTACGTGCATACAGCCTGGAAAAGCCGCCATCGGTGTCCGAGATGATCGATATGGCGTTGTCGCTACAGCATCTTGGAATCGATGAGATCACTAACGAGCATCGGGACATGCTGCTTCCACTGCTCGCGAAGACCGAGCGCGACCGCCAGCGCCTGCTGTTGCGAGACGGATTCGCAAGCATCATCCATGCGGCGCGGCACTATGCGGAGTCCATGGAAGCCACTGAGCTGCAGCACACGCTCGCAGAGTCTGAAGTCTTGGCAAAAGGGGCTGCGGCGTGAGAAGAATCTCGCTCCTGTTGCCTGTCCTCACGGTGGTTCTCGCCTCCCGGAGTTGGGCTGCCGATCATGCTGAGGCTGCCTACTACGCCGATGCTTATGCGCGGCATTACCACGTCCCACCGGAGCTGGTGCGTGCAATCATTCGCCAGGAATCGAATTGGAACCAGCGTGCTATCTCCGGGAAGAATGCTCGCGGGTTGATGCAGCTGATGCCGGGCACCGCTTCACGATTTGGCGTGCGGAACTCATTCGATATCAGCCAGAACGTAGGCGGGGGCGTCCGGTACCTGCGTGATTTGCTCGCTCAGTATCACGGGGATATTCGGCTCACTGTAGCCGCCTATTACGCCGGAGAGCACAGGATCCATTCCCTCGAATACAGCAATGCAGACGTCATCCGCTACGTGGAAGACGTCAGACGACGCTACCTGCAAGAGCTATCGGCCAAACACACCTCGAAGGAGTCTCACCGATGAAAGGTCACATGACACCATTCTTATTCGCTGTGCTCATCCCGTTCGCCCTCACGGCTGGCTACGCACAGGAAGCTACAGGCAGCCACGAAGATGTTTTGCCTGTCATTTCGAATCTGACCATTTCGCCGGATATGGTAACCGATCTGCACCTCAAGCCTCTCTATGCGGCGACGATTCGCATGCCGGAGCCGGTCTCATCGGTGGTCGTCGGCGCTCCAACCTTCTTCCAGGCTGAACACAATGAGCACGAACCAGAACTGGTGATTGTCAAGCCGATTACCACCCAAATTGCGGCGAGCAATCTCTTGATCGCCACCAAGTCAGGCCAGGTAGTCAGCCTCAGGCTGATGAGTGACGGCGCGGTCAGCAGCAATACCAAACCGGTAGATTTCGTTCTGACCTATAAGCCCCGAAAGGGTTTTCTGATCGGTCCGTCAGACGAAGCCTCGCCGGTAAACCCGTCTTCGGCCAAGCAAGACTCCTCGGCCTACGAATCCGCTTACCGGCAACAGGCCAATGTCTCAAGCCCCGCCTGGAGTGCGAGCCGCGGTGATCTAACGGCGAGCCTTGGTGCTGTCACCGAAGATGGCCCCGACGCGATTGTCGCTTTTTCAGTTCTGAACAACAGCCAGCGTTGGGTCGAGCTGCTACCGCCACAAGTAGAGTTGGGAAATCCCAATGGGAGCGGGAATCAATCAACCGATGATCGGAGCAAGAAGAAAGTACTTGCCGACCAGGTTGCGATCCGTGATTTCCGATTCACCCAACGGAGGCTTGCCCCCGGCGCGCGCGCCGATGGCGTCGTGCGCTTCGTTCGTCCCGATTTCAAGCAGTACCAGGAACACATGCAACTGGTTCTGGCGACTGCCGATGCAGTAAACCGGCCGCTTCTGCTCGATCTGCCATTCACGGCCCCCACAGCTACAGCAAGCAACGAGTCCGCCAAGTAAACGGAGAGAAGTCCCATGTCTCAGATAAATCAAGACACAAACAACGGTTCGCGGAAGGCTCACACGCTCTACCTCACGGAACTGGAGCGCCAGGCACAAGAGGCTCAGGACAAGGAGGCAACGACTGAAGTGGCGCAAGAGACGGTCGCGCCGAAGCGCAGCTTCCGCATGGCGAAGGATGACAAAACCGTACGCCTGCTGATCGGATTCGCGGGCGTGGTTGCGGTGGCGTTCATCATGCTGATCCTGTTCTCGGACAAAGGCAAACCTCGAACCAAGAAGTCCGCTGATGCAAGTTTGGGGCGTCCCAAAACGGCAGACACTGCCGTTCCAACCGACAACGGCTCTGTGGTTCCGCAAGGCAGCATGCAGCCGATGCGGGAAGACCAGCAACAGCCCGGACAAGTGAACGCGAACGATATCGAGAACACGAGGAAGACTCGGGTTAGCGGAGGCGAGACCAAGTCAAACCAGGCAGATGTTCAGGCAAGAAACCTTGGACAAATTCCGGCGTTTCCAAAATCAGGTGACAACGGCGATGGCTGGGCACCGCCTCCTTATGGCCAGCAGGAATCTGCTGCGGCAAATCCTGTACCAGTGCAGGACAAAGCAGCTGACGGGCTCGCCAAGCCGTCGCTGGTGTTTACGGCGAGCACGGAGAAATCGTCTCAATCCGCTCCAACTGATCAAGACGTCCCGTTGCTCGATATGGGCACTGGTTCGCGTCTAGCCGCCAGGCTGGCTTCGGTGGTTACGACTGCTGTGGATCAACCCGTAATTGCCATCGTCGAGTACAGCTACGAGCACGATGGACAACTCATCGTGCCTGCAGGCTCGAAGGCCGTCGGCTCGGTCCATCAGGCGGACCGCAGCGGCTATCTGCAAATCCACTTCGACCACTTGGAGACACCTGACGGTTCGTCGATTCCTATCGACGCTCTCGCGACCGACACTAATCTCGGCCCATTGCGCGGCAAAGTGACGGGCACAGGACGAGGCAAGAACTTCGCCGTGCGCGCGGCCACGGGCATCGGGCAGATGGGCGCGATGCTGGTTGGACAACCCAACCTGAATGGCGCGATCAGTGAAGCCGATCTCATGCGGATGCAATTAGCGGAGAATGTCGGCCGCGCCGGCGATGAAGAAATCAACCGTATGACCCTGATGGAACATCCCATCGTGACGCTGCCCGCAGGTTTGCCCATCTACGTGGTGTTTGAGAAGGCACAGAGTAAGCTGACGGAACGAGCAAACGGGCTGCAACGCAGCTTTGGCAACGCATTCGCGGGTCCCCACTGATATCAACCAGGCGTATTGTTTCCTCAGCCCCGTCAGCGTGACGGGGCTTACTTTTTGCCATCTTGAACCAACGAAGTTAAGGAATTCTCCGTTTTGACGATTCCGGAATTGAGAACAACACCGCACCTGCTGCAATTCCGGAATTCTCTGTTTGGCAATTCCGGAAAAGAGAACAACAGCGCACTTCCCACGATTCCGGAATTGAGAAAGACATCGCACTTCTGATGATTCCGGAATTGTCATTTCTCACTTTTCCGCAACAGAGCCAGCATTCATCCGCGTAGGAGCGACATACGGGCTAGTGCGGCTGGCCTCATGGGTGAGAACCCTGGCTGTGAAAAGCAAACAAAAGCCAGCTTAAGACTCTAGAGGTGGGCCTTCCTCGATGGCATAGCGGGAACTTCGCGGGAGAAAGTAGCCCGGAGAATTTGAGGCAACTCGTAAGAGGTCATACATTCCGTTCACCCGGCGGAATCACCGCCTCGGAGAGAGAGCCTCATGACCAACTCGCGACCCATGACCTGGTACGGCTCGCCCCTGATCCGGGCGATCGGTACCGCCCTCCTGTTCTTCAGCTTTGTTTCTGTCCCCATCGTCACCTCCGCACAGAACCTGGGCAAGCAGCCGGCAACGGGACAAGCGGTGCAGGGCGAGCAAGCCAGCCAGCCCGAAGGCGCTTTCCTGAACCTCGTCAACTGGATCGGCAACGTGATCTGCCCGGTAGGGGCGGCGTTGGCCATCGTCGGCTGCGTGATCTCGTGGCGGCAGGGCCGCGGCTTCATGCCCTGGGCGCTCACGGCTGGCGGTCTTCTCGCCGTGTCAGCTCTAACCCGCCTGGTCGAATTCTTCATCGCCAACGGACAGCAGGTCGGCTAAGGGAGCGTATCCATGTCGCTGCCTCCATTCCTCGGGAACGTGATCGCTCTTCTGCTGGCGCTGATGGTGCCTGCCGCACTGGGCTGTCTGGTGCTGGCGGGCCTGTCGTTGCGGGCAGAAGGCGGGATCAACTACCAGGTTGGAGGCAGCTTCCTTAAGTACATTCTCTGGGCAGCGATTTTCCTGACCGTACAAGGCATTGGCAGTTGGTTCGCCAGCCTTGGGCTCGGTTTGAACGGTATCAACGGAAGCTTCGGTACGGGCTTTCTCGCTCCTGTTGTAACAGTCGTGACAAAGTTCATGCAGGACGTGGTACTGGCGCACCTGATCCCGGTTATTGCAGCCGCGCTGGTACTGAAGGCCATTCTCGACACGGCGGAGGGGCATAGCCCACTGGCGTCGATCATCTCGGCATTATTTCTTCTCGGTGTTCAAGGCCTCTTCACCATTTTCCAGGGTTGGAATGACGGCACCCAGTTCGCGACCACAGATTTCCTAGTCAATGCATGGAACTACCTGGCTTCACAGCTCTGTCCACTCGCAGCAGCTCTGGCGATTGGAGGAGCGGTGCTGGCCTATGTACGCAATCGCAACTGGATACGGTACGCCGCGTCTTCTTTCGGACTGCTAACCGTGTCAGGTCTTTGGTACCTGATCAAAGCTATGGCGGGAGCGTGAGATGAATGATCAGAAATTGGGACAAAAGTTCTTCTTCGCGTGGTTGGTTCTACTACTGCTGCTGACTGCGCGAGTGCTGCTTGTTACAAAACTCGGAATATTGCTGCTGAACGTTGCCGTTGTGGCCTTCACGCTCTGGGCCAGCTTCCGGCTAGTGAGTCGGGTCACCGAAACGATGTGGATACTCGCCGGGATCTTGGCCGAGAGAATGGTGCGCAAATCGGCACAGAAAGCGGTTAACAACGAGACAGGTTCGGAGAGCAAGTGATGGGCGATCTCCAGCCGGGACTTCTGAACTTGGCGAACTGGACGGGTAACGTCGTTCTGCCCATCGGTGCGGGGCTGATTCTCGCCTGCGGCATTTACCAGTTCTCCAAGGGTCAAGAGCTTGAGCGGTACGTGTACGGCGCACTGGGAGCTCTGATGGGCTCCGGACTTCTTCGATTGGCCGAAGTGATTTCGCAGCAGGCGACCGATGCCGACCAGTACATGGTCATGCTGCTGACGCTCACTAACTTTGTCGGCAACGTGCTGCTGCCGTTCTATGCCGCCATCGAGATTGTGAGGCTAGTGCTGGGGCTAGGAGGCGTTTTCGAACGCTTGTACGTCGGAGATGACTGGCTGCGACACCTGATGGCGGCCATGGGAGCGCTGATGGTCTCCGGACTGTTGCGCCTGCTGGAACACTTCGTGGCGGCGGCTTGAAGGGGGATGGTATGGCACTGAATTCATCACCGGTATCGCGCAACCTGCACCTGAAGGTGACGATTCTGTTTTTGGAACTGGAAGACCTACTGGCCATCATGTTGGCCGTGAGCGGGACGATGCTGATTGGCAACCTCCTGTTCTCCGATCGCTACATCTTCCACCTGCCCATGAACTACTTCCTGCCGCTGGCGATCCTGCTCGTCGGAGTTCCAGTGCTGATGATCTTCAAGTACGGCAAGCCGCGCGGTTATTTGCTCGACCTGCTGCTCTTCCATGCCCGCCCGCAACAATACTGCGCCGGAACCCAAGAGACACAGATTCAGACGACTTACTTCAAGGAAGAAGAGGCCTAGATGCCGACCACGTGGACACAGCACGAAAAGACCCTCAGTGAGCCTGGGCTCTGCGAGCTTTTGCCGATTCGCGACTTCCTCGACCAAGTGATGGTGCGCCTGCCCGGCGAATTGGTTGCTGGTTACGAGCTTAAGGGCGCGATCAGCTACTTCGCGGACGATGCCGGGCTGAACACGATCAAGACGCACCTGGAAGCGCTTCTGCGGACGATTCCCGAGGAAAGCATGCGCCTCCAGTTCCGATTCGAGGTCACGGAAGATCTTGGCGATCTGCTAAAGCGCTACGAGGGTTCGTCAAAGACCAAAAACGAGGCGACGCTAGCGATGGACCAACATCGGTTGGCCATGTGGCAGCAGAAGGAATCGGCCGGCGAGTACCTGCGGCGCATGACGCACCTGTACTTGATCTGGGATCCGGAGAAACACCACCGGGTGTTGGCCACTTCGGGAAAAACAGCGAAGCGTGATCAGTACGGATCGGCATTCGGTTTCTCCAGCCGCAAGATCATTGAGCGCACGCTCAAGCAGCATGTGGACCTGGTGAGCGAGTTCGAAAGCCTGTTGAATGGCATCGAGTCGGCAATGGTCGCCGCCGGTCTGGATCCTCAGCGGATGGACGAAGAGGAGCTGTTTCTCGAAACCAAACGGGCACTCTCCCCACAACGGCCTGACCGACTTCCCTTGCGGCAGTACCCATGCTCGCAGCGCTACGTCGGTCCTCGCGAGCAGTGCTCCGTTGCTAGCATCCTGGGGCAGACGGAAGATTACATCAATATCGACGGGCTGCTCTGGAGCTTCATCACCCTTAAGGCCCCGCCGGACGCGACCTATCCAGGCATACTGCGGAGCTTGCTGACATCGGGATTGCCTCTGGTCGTCAGCACCCAGGTTTCGATTCCGAACCAGTCAAAGGTACTGGAACGTTTCAAGAAGCGCCACAAGAAGATGATGGCCGCCCAGCGGGACGCCAAGGGCAACCTGCGCATCGACGTCACCGCCCAAGTTGCCGAAGCAGAACTGCTGCGCATTCAGCAGGACATCATCGCCAGCTCACTCAAAGCAGTGAAGGTGAGCCTCACCATCGGAGTGCGCACCTCGCGTGCTGCTCACACCACCGCTGAATACGAGGAAGCCGAGCGGGAGATTGCCAGCCGCAAGCAGCAGGTTCTTCACATCATCAGTCGTATGAATGGCGCAGCCGGATTGACCGAGGACATTGCTCAACGGCGCATCTTCATTTCGTCGTTGCCTGGTCTGGCCAGCGATGACAAGCGCGAACTCGACCTACTCAGCTGTCACGCGGCGGACCTTCTGCCGCTGGAGATGCCGTGGACAGGTACTCCACGTTCACCTCAGATCCTGATCGAAACACCTTACCGGCAACTGATTCCGTTCTCGCCCTTCGATCCGGATTTCTCCGACGCAAACATGCTGATTGCCGCGGCCAGCGGACATGGCAAGAGCATGATGACGGGACAGCTGCTGCTGCAGGCAGCGCGCCAGGACACACGGGTGTCAATCATCGAGCGCGGTGATTCCTACCGCAACCTGGTCGAGTACATGGGAGGAGAGATGATTACCATGGCCCTTGATTCCGACCAGACACTGAATCCGTGGGACCTGGAGGCCGGAGAATTTGAGCCTAGCCGAGAGCAAGTGTCCTTCCTCAAGGGGCTCACCCGCCACATGCTGGGCGACGTTGAGGTTTCGGACGTTCTCGACAACGTGTTGGTCGATGCCATCGAACGGACCTACCGTCGGGCTGCGATGCGTCCGGGCAACACCATCCCCACCTTCGGTGATCTTCGTGACGAGCTGCAGTACTACCAGGACGCGGACCGGAACGAGCGTGTCATGGAAGAGGCTCGTATGGCGGCGTTCAAGCTGCGCAACTGGGTCGCGCCCGGAGGCGTGTACGCCAATCTCTTCGACCGCCAGACCAACCTGAAGCTCGACTCGCCCTGGATCTACTTCAACATCGAGAAGCTAAAGGACGACGCCCGGCTGGAATCGGCCATGAGCCTGCTCATCGCATGGGCTACCACGAAGCGAGCCTCCGGCAAGAGCAGTCACAAGAGCATAACCGTGCTGGAAGAATGCTGGATGCTGCTGGAGTCCCCGTTCCTGGCCGACTTGGTTGTACAGCTCTACCGCACCGCCCGCAAGCGAAACGGCGGGGTTTGGGGTGTGTCACAGGCGATTGAGGACTTCACCGGTACAACACAAGCTCCGAATCCCTTCGGAGCGGCCATCCTGAAGAACACCACGATCAAGATCATTGGTCGGCAGACCGGGAATTTGGATGTCTTGCGCGAGTTCCTGCACCTGAACGAAACCACGCTCAACGAGATCAAGAACCTTGGGCACACGCAGAAGGGCAAGCGGAGCGACTTCATCGTTGTGATTGGCGAAAAAGCAGACACCACGCACGTGCTCCGCGTCGTGCTCTCTCCCATCGAGTACTGGATTATGACCACCTATCCACGTGAGCGCTGGTACCGCGCCTGGTGGATGAAAAAGCACAACGGCATCTCGGTGTGTGAACGCTATGGCCTGTTGGCCGAGCGATATCCGCAAGGTATCGCCGCGCTGGACGAGTTGCCGGAGGAGCGAAGCGGCGAGGTCTACGAGATCGAGCATCACGTGCGAGCGCAGCAGGCGAAGGCTCGGGGAGTAGGACGATGAACAGCAAAAAGAACAACTTGCCCCTGAAGGTGGTCAGCTTGTTGTTGTGTCTTGCTATGTTCGCGCCGGTTCCAGCCCATGCGGGATTGGGAGATCTGTTCGCGGCGATCGATTCGACCATCTCTGACCTGATCGGCGGGACCCTAACGCTAATCACGACCGTTCAGACCAACCTCCGGTCGCTGTATGAAGAAGTCGTGTGGCCGATTGGGGTGATCAACAGTACGCGCACGTGGTCCAGGAACCTGGTGGGCCAGTACCGCGGCTGGATGTCTCTGGTTTACCACTTGCCCATACAGAGCGCTCAGACCATGTCACCGCAGAAGCTGGAGGACACAATCTTGAGCGGCAAGGTGGGCCAATTGGGTCAGCTTGGGCCTGCCTACAACAGTACCTACGGCACTCTTCCGACCGACCAGCAGGCGCCTCTGGATCTACGGCAAATGATGGACATGAACGACTCACTGGCGCAGGACGCCCTCAAGCAGACGGTGGCTTCCGACCAGGCGAACGAGAGTCTTCTGAAGATGGCCGACGACATGGAAAATAGCGCGACTCTGGCTCCGGGAACCTCAAGTTACGTCAGTGCTAGTGCCTATGCGGCGACGCTTCAGACTCTTGCGTATCAGCACAAGTTGCTGGCGGCACAGTTACGTGAAGAAGGCGCTCACCTGGCGCATCAGTCGGCCGACATGAAGCGGGACACGCAGCGCACCAACGATCTTCATCAATCGATCTTCAACATACTTTCCACCCGTTAAGGCGCAGTCATCATGATGAGAATGTGGACAAGGTTTTCGAAGAGCACGCTTCAGGGGGCGGCGAAGAAAGCAGTTGCTGCTTTCGTGATCTGCCTGTTCTTGCTGAGCATTCCACGAGAGGCACAAGCGCAGTTCGGCTTCGATCTTGCGCTGATCATCGCGGGATTGAAGCAGATCAATAGCCTGTTGACCACCCAAGTCGCGGCTCCGCTGAAAACCATTCAGCAGATCGAAAGCGAATACACGCTGTTTCAGACGCAAGTCATCTATCCGCTCACGGCAATCAACCAGCTCAAGAATGCTGTGGTCAGCTTCCGCAACGAGATGATGGCGATGAACGGCCTGATGAGCAAGCAGTACGTGAGCGCGCAACTGCCGGCAACCCAACAACTGGAACAGCTGCTCATGTCGGGCGATCCGAATGCGGTCAAGCAGGTCGGCGGGAGCTTCCAACAGGTCTACGGAGTTCTGCCAACCGACGCGCAGGCACCGCAGTTCATTCGTTACAGCATTGACATTTCTGATGCGCAGGCTCAGGACGCGATGAAGCGAGCGATCGAACTGGACGCCCTGGCCCAACGCGAAATGGAAGTCAGCGAACAGCTCCAAGACCAGATAAGGACGGCCACACCGGGAACGGCTCCGATGGTAGAGGCAATAGCGGCAGCCTGGGTGGTACGCGCCAATGCCTATTCGCAGTCAGCCATGGCGCAGTTGATGAGAGTTCGCAGCTCAAGTGTGGCCAACCAGAGCGCAGTCTCGAAGTGGGCGACCAGCAACACAAACCATCTGACGGATGCGATCGGCAAGATCGCCAGCAACCAGTAGAGGCAAATATGGGCAGCGGCTCCAGCTATCTCGACATTCTGTTCACCGCTCTCAGCGGCATTGATGGCAGTGTTATGCCGATCATCTGGTTTGTCGCCAATTCGATTTTAACGGTGACATTCCTGTGGGGCGTTTATGACGCATTCGTCCGAGGAGGCGATGTTCGTTCGCTCGGAGTCACGATGCTGAAATATGCGGCGGTAGGACTGATCTTGCTGACCTGGTCAACGGTGTTTCGAGACCTGACTCGTAGCTTCGATTACGTCAGCAACTACATCTACGGCAGTTCCAGTCTCGGAGATGTCGTAAATGCCTGGACTAATGGGCTGGGAGACGCTTGGCGAAGTGACGGGATGGCCAGCATGCTCGAACTGATTCGAGGTGGCATCTCCGCACTAATCACCGAAGCTGGATTGATCATCGGCTATATCGTTCTTCCTCTCAGCCTAGCTGTGTTCACGATCTGTTACGTCTTCTGGGGCTGCGTACTTTATGTCCTGGGCCCATTAGTGCTCGCAACGATGCCGAGCTCGACATTGGGCCGATTCCATCACCGCTGGATTGAGAATCTCTTCATCTGGAACTGCTGGCCCATTCTTGCCGATACCCTGTGGAGCCTGATGACCGCGATCCACTTGAACAATCCTCAAGTGGTTCTCAGCAAAGGCGACCTTTGGGGCTCCTTTAGTGGGCTGGAAGGAAGCCTGCTGCTCAGCCTCGCGAGCATAATCTTCGCGCTCCTAATTGCAACCATACCTATGACGGCGCGCCGGATTCTTCTTGGCGAATACAGCCCTGTTGGTGCCGCCATCGCCTGGGGCCGAGCCGCTGCTTCCAAGGCGCTCACGGCGGGTGCGGGGGCAGCGACCGGAGGGGCCGGTGCTGCGGCAGGCGCGGCTGCCGGTGGGGGTTCTCTTGCTGCTGCCAGCGGTTCATCGGGAGCACTGGCTGGAGGGGGCGCGCTCGCTCCCGCAGGTGGTGCGGTGATGGCTGGCGGCGGCGGTGTCATCCCCGGCGTGAACGCTCCCCTGACGGCTCCGCCTCATACTCCACCCGCTTCTGGCGGCACTCGTTGGTTCGGTGTTGTCCCAGCTGGAGGAAACATGCCTTTCAACGTAAGAATCAACGGCACTCGCTATTCGTGAGAAACGACTGAAGCGTCGACAAGACCAGAGGTGAGAGATGTTCGGACAGAAGAAGCCAAGAACCGAGAAGGAAAAACAGCCAGAGCGGCTGCACTACACCAAGTACTACGAGCACGACGGCGCACTGCGGGCCTACGCCAACCGAGCCATGCTACTGGCGGGTTCCATGGCGCTGCTGGCTTTCCTGTCGCTGGCCTTCGCGATCTACGTCCGTATGCAGCCACCGACGATCATCCGCGTTTCTGCTGATGGCGTCTCCACGGTGTTGAGCGGTCGTCCATTATTCCGCAAGCAGGTACCCGGGACATTAGTCGATTCCAGACAATCGCCTCAGCCTCAGGGCTATGAAAAAGAGGCTTTCATCCGCCAGTTCCTCGATCACTACCTTAATTACGACGTGCACAACGTAGGCCTGCAGTGGGCCTCGGCCCTGAACTCGATGAGTTCGAACCTGAAATCCTCGGCACTGCGCGTCATGCAGAAGGAGAACACGGTTGGCAAGATCGAAGACGAGAACACAAGGTCGGTGTTCCATTTGCGCGGGATTGAGACGTCGAAGGAAGACCCAATGCTGTACACCGCCTACGGAGTCCGCGAGCTTCATCGCATGGATGGCGACCGCGAGGTTATCGAGACTACGGTGAACCAGTACCGCATTCGGCTAGCCGACCAGAACCGCTCCCCGGAAAATCCCAGCGGATTGCTTGTAGGCGAATACTCCGAAAAGCAGATCGATGGCGAAAAGAAGGCAGCGTTGCTGGCGGCCGACTCGGAAGGCTACCGCATGTTGCGGCAACAACAATAGTTCAACTCACAAGCTTTGAGGTGATTTGTGGCAGAGGCAACGAAGGGCAACGTAGCGACACCTGAGGCTCCAATGACCGGATCTGCAAACGGAACGGGCGAAAAGCGAAGCAAGCGTGGTCGGAAGCCCGGGAGCGAGAAGGCCAACGGCGTGGCGAAGGCCAGGTACTTCCTGTTGGCCAAGAGCTCAGGTCAGGAGAGCGGCAAGCTAGTTCTAGGCGAAGAGTTCGAAAGTGAAGACAAGGCGCTCGTACGGTCGCTCGTGGATGGGATCCCGTTCCTTCGGGTCGAGACGTACATCGCGTCAACGCAGAAGAAAGGCGCGTCGATCGTCATTGAGAAGCGGCCACACACATAGACGCGGGCCTGTTCTTTTACATACAGAGTTTAAGCAGAGGGTTTGCAAAGCGAGAATCTACTTTCCTCTTGGACTGTAGGTTTTCCTGAGCAACTTCGTGGGCCGAACCACGAAGACTGTCCGCTGCCATGTGCTCCCGCACCTGGCCGATGTACTGGCCAGACGGCGGCGCAGGTGGCGAAAGCTCCTGAGCTCTGGATGGCCGGTTGTTCACAACTGACCCATCCCGCAAAGGAGCGCCTCACATGAAGAACCGGATTCTGGAAATGGATCTGGACGAAAACGGTGTGCTCAGCGAGCGCACACCTGACGCCGGCAGCGAGTCGTTCTTGGACAACTCCCTGCTGGACCGACTCTATCCCGGCATCAAGGCTTGCCGGATCAAGGTCTGCGAAGGAATGCTGGAAACCTTTCAGCAGGCCAAAATTGCTGGAACCATGATGGCATTCGAGTATCAGGGCACCGCCTATTCCGTCGTTGGAGCCTCCGGCTCAGCGAAGAATGGGCTCTTCTATTGCGTCGAAAAGCAGTATGAAGACGCGGTACGCAAGAGGATGGACGCATGGCCGGAAGCGGCTCTGTCGTACTTCGGGATCCTGACCTCGGCACTCAAGACGATGGTGGAGGAGCCGCGTTGCTCTGTCCTCCTCGTCCCGGACCTTCAGTTGGGCACGAACGATTGCCGCGGCTGGGTTCGGCAAAGGCTCTTCGACAAACTCTCCTTGCCAGCCGGACGCTTCTACCAGTTCCGGCTGGCAATGGACAATTCGCTGCAGGCCAAGGGTGCATTCAAGGTGATGGACGACGCGACGGCCGACCATCTCGGCGCCGACGTCGTGCTCCCGTCCTCCTCAATCAAGCCGTTTCCCCAGAAGATGCACGTTCCTTCCGGCGGAATCCGGCTATGCTCCCGTGTGGCTTTGGGCGTCCGCGAGGTATCCCGCCCCTTGGAGTTCGCCTCCAGCTATACGCTCATCGAACATGCTCCCAAGGAATCGCTGTTGGAAGAGATTTTCCCGCAGGCAGTCCGCGAAGTCCGGGCACTGAAACAGGCCTGGGCCGAGGGGAGACACGATGCGCTGGTGGAAAAGATCGGAGGCAAATGCTTCGATCCCGACGATCAGCAATCGGATGAGGAGCAGCGCGCAGTTGAGGCGTTGCTGCTTGCCGACAGCACTGGCGAAATCTCGCGCCATCCTTACGTTCACTACCAGCTCGACAAGATGCTGGCCAAGTGGGCATTCAAGACCCTGACCGGAGGAGGATTCAACATGCCGGCGTTCGCGTTGGCCGATGATGGATACCTCCTGTACCACGATGGGCGCTTGTACGCGGGAGCCGACTGGCTGCCGCTGCATCAGGCCATCACCACGGTCGAGTCGCAATACGGCCTCTGTGTGCGGTACCCAATCCGCATGGCTGAAGACTTGCTGCCCATGCACCACCTGCCAACTTCAGAAGTGGCGGGTGTGCTGAGCAACACCCGTGCAATCTCGCCGGAAGCAGCCGCGCGGATTGCCAGGGAACAAATCTGCCTGAAGCACGTTTATGTGCTTCGCTCAGAGACGGCGAAACGCAACGGAGGCGACTTCGACTTCGACACGGTTGCCGTGGTCGATTCGAACCGCTTTCCCAAGTTCGTCTCCTGGAGGTTCAATCTCCCGGAGCGGAATGTCGTCACTAAGATCAAGGCGAAGAAGATCCACTCGCCCTGGTTCAATCGCGGCTTTGCTGCTCTCAATGCCCGCGGCAATCGGATCGGCACCATTACCGACCTGAAAACCCGGTGCTATGCAGCCGGCCGCAATGACTTGGCCTATCTCCTGGTTGGCGAGCTCCAGAAAGAGCTGGACTCGCTCAAGCATGGAGTCAGGGCCGACACCAAACTCTTGAACGAAATCCGGCAGCAGGTGACGATGTGCCCCTGGCTGCTACTGAAAAGCGTGCAGAGAGTCTCCGAGCTGCCTCTCAGGCTGGAAGTTCAGCCGACGGACCGGATCGGAGCGCTCTACAACGTGCTGCGTAAGGAGATCGAGGAGCTGTTTGAGGCCCCGCTCTCCATCTCGTCGTTTCGTGGGCTGCTGGTGGGCAACAATCCATCGGCTGCCATGTATGACGAGGCCAGCGTTCTGTACGGCGCGTACGTTGCCATACAGACCAAGTTGGCCGAGCGTCGCTCGGCTGCACAGACACAAGTGCTCGCAGCCAAGGCCATGCTGGAATCGGCCGAGGGTGACGAGCAAAAGAAACAGGCGGAGAGGAAACTCAATGCCGCGCGTGCCCGGGAGAAGGAAATCACCGAGCGCACGAAAAAGGAAGCTGGCACTCTGGCCCGCAATCTGTACGCGTGGGCGCAGAGCAAGCCGGAGGCGGAACGCACGGCCTGGGCCGAAGCCTTGCACCACGTTTCATCGCGGGGCAATGGCAAAGGCGGGGTGATGCTGTACGCCTTTCCACAAGAGCTGGTCGATGCGGTGGCATCGGCTACGGGTGGCAATCGGGTGAGAGTCCGGCCTCCCAAACTGGGTGCCCTCATGCGGGTAGAGCAGGACAAGTTCTACCTGGAGGGTGAAGAAGGGACAAAGTTCCTGTTCCGGTATAACGCCGAGAACCGGACCGTCTCAATGTAAACGACAGACTCAACTGGCATCCGGAAGGGCTCACTGCAGCAGGCTCTCCGGATGGAGAGTTTGTCGGCAGCCGAGCTCTTCTGGTTGTTCTTGGAGGGCAAGTGGCGACAGTCATACGGCTGCTCATGGTGATTCGCTGGATCCTGATGCTACCGGCAGTGATGCTGGGCTTCTGGATCAGCCGAGTCGATAGGACAAGACAATTACCGGGCCGGCAGCAATGGTTGCCAAAACAGCCATTGCAGCTACGCCTCCTGCGGTCACAGACGCCGCAGCGCGGAGAGCCCGGGCAGGGTTGGCGAGTGGTGGAAGACCATCCCTGGACGAGAACAGGCTTAGGCCAGACCGAGATGCGGGTACGGGTCCTGGGTGATGAGTACCGCTTCACGGTCGAAAGCCAGGCCAACGATCGATGGGAGATGCATCAGTTGGTGGCGGAAGCTCCCTTGATCGCACGGTGGGCACAGCGCACGTATGGTGGCGCCCCCATTGAAATCATTGTTCGACGGTGAGCAAGTTCACCCAGTATTAGGCGGGCCAGCACGACCTGCACGACGGCTCCGCTTTACTCCAACGCTAGACCAGCGATCACAGCGATTCAGTTCGGCTGTGAGTCATGGGGACGGGACTCGGTGCGTGAAAGCGCATCGAGCTCCCGTTAACTGTCCGCGCCTGGCGCGTAAAGAAAGGGAGTACTCCGTGAAGACCTTCTTGAGTCTTTGTCTCGCCTGCCTGTTCGTCGCAACCTCTTTTGCCCAGCAACAACCCGTAACTCAGGTCCACACTGCGCTCAACCACCTGACCGTCATTGAAGTCGGCGAGCCGATTACCATGGCGGCCGCAGGAAGCGATGCCTTTGAGATCGAGCGCCACGCGAACCGCGTTTTCGTAAAGCCGACGAGAGCCGGGGTATCGACCAATCTCTTCGTCTGGACCGAGCACGGACGTTCGGTTTACGAGCTGCAGCCCGCAACGGACGTGGCCAAGATGGACGTGCTCATCGGCGCAGCGCAAACACCGTCCGTCAGCGTCACGGCCGACAAGCTCTCGGATGACGACGTTTCGAAGGTCGCGGAGAAGGTCCTTAGCCAAACATTGCTCAACGCCGAACGCATCAATGCAGTTGGCCTCAAAACGCAGAAGAACCGGGTCAACGTGAAGTTGGAAGAGGTGGTCCGCGGCAAGGACGCCATCTACATTCGCTATCAGGTTACAAACCTAAGCGTCGTGCCTTATCGCGTTGTCGCGCCAGAAGTCTCGTTGCTCACGACCAATGAGTCAGCACCTCTAGGTTTGCCAGCCGTAAACAGCCAGCTGGGCACCGCATACATTGACCGCCTACCTACGCCTAACCGACAGCCCATCGAGGTCCTCCATTCTGAGATCGGCGAGGAAGATGTCGCTCCCGGGAAGACCTCGGTAGGCGTGCTGGCGATCAAGACAAAGGATTCACCCCCGATGCTCTATCAGTTCGTCTTTGGCTCGGACAAGGTCTCGCCGGTCGTGGCGCAGGCGGTGCTGTGATGGCCACCTCTGCCCCCGAGAACCTTGACACCCAAACCACTCGAAGCGAGTTGCTGGCAATATATCGCGGCCGCACCGGATGCGGATTTCTGCAGTCGCTGCTGGACACGCTTTCTGATCCGATCCGGCCCGTGAGTCCACGGAAGCGGCGACGCTTCCACCCCGTGCTGGTGATGATGGCCATTGTTGCAGCGCTCGTCGCGTCGGCGTTCATTTACTTCACCATCGCCAGTCGGTGAATTGAGAGGAGTTAGTCGTGCCTTCCAGTGTTGCTCGTTACCACGACCCCAATGCCGAAGCCAAGCTGCTGCTCGGCTTCGTTGCCGTCGCGCTGGTCGCCGGGACAGGCTACATCTGCTACTCGCGCCTGCACGTCCGCAAAGAACAGTTGATGGAAGCCAGCCTCTACATCCTGGCGTGGTCATTCGTGTTCTGGGATGTGCTCCGCTATGTCCTGACCGCCCCAGCCGAGAAAGAGAACGCCTGGCCGCATCCGCCACTGCGCATCAGCCGCAAGCAAGATAACCAAGCACTACAAAAGGCGTTCGCCGACGATTCCATCGTTATCGGTTACGACATTCACCAGAAACCTTTGCTCTGGCCGGATGAAGTACGCGTGATGCAGGCCAACGGCTTCGGCATGACGGGCGCGGGCAAGACCACCTTGCTGCTGAACATCATCCAGCAGGACCTCATCCGTGAGACTGGGCCGAAGGGTAACCGCCACAAGATTCCGTTGATCATCATCGACGGCAAAGGCGAGCGCGAATTCCTCGATGACAAGCTGCTGCCTCTGATCGCCGCCGCCGGACGACTGGACGATCTGCGCATCATCGACCCCGCCCGTCCGGAGATCAGCGTGCGCTTCAATCCGTTTATTGCCATTACCGGTCAGTATCAGGAGCACGTCAGCTTCATCTTTGAGTCCTTCGACCTGCGGGAGGACTTCTTCCACGGTCACCAGAAGACCTATCTCTCGGACATCGTGCGCATCCTCTATTACACCGGGAAGCGCTACAACATCTACGACATCCTGGTCATGGCCTACGACCTTGAGGTTCTGAAGGAACAGGCCAAGATCGCCAGTGCCCGCATTGAAAAGCTCCCCTACGTCAGCCACCAGCAGCGCCTCAATTTCCAGATGAGCGTCCGCAACCTGATCGAGTCGTTCGGCGATCCCAAGCGCGTCCAAATGATCCGAGGGCTGATCAACCAGATGACGACCTTCCTGGAGGACAAGCTCTCGATCATCACCGGCCCGTACGAAGATTTGATTTCGATCGAGGACGTTATCGAAAAGGGGCAGATCCTCTTCGTCTCGCTCAATACCAACAAGAACGACGACACGACCCGGGCACTGGGCCGGATGATCCTGCAAAACCTGCAGCTGATCATCGGCGAGCGTTACGAGCGCAAGCGGGCCGACATGTATATGCCTTTCGTTTCGGTCATCATGGACGAGTTTGCGCCCATCGCTTATTCCAATTTCGCCAACATCCTGCAGACCGCCCGCGGTTCGAATACGGCATTCCTTTTCGCCATGCAGAGCATTCCGCAGTTGCTGAGCGTCGGCAAAGCCTTTCAGCATGACGTTGCGTCAGCGCCCAATACGACCTTCATGCTGCGCACCCGCGATGAGGACACGGCGCAATACTTCCTGAACGCTTCTGCCCGGGTCCGGCAATTACGCCGCAGCATGAGCATCCGCAAAAAGGGCATCTTCAACCCCAGCTACGAGGACCAGGGCGTCGGCAGCCAGACCGAGATCAAGGACACCCGTTCGCAAGAGGAGCACATCAAGAACCTGCCGGTCGGCCAAATGGAATACCTGATGAGTGACAAACGATTCGGAACGATTCACGGTCACGCACACGTCAGGGTTGCGCCAGTCGATAGGCTGTCGTCCGTTGTTCCCGAAATCCTGCCGCGCTACGCCTCGCTGTACAACCCGGAAGTCGGGGCCAATCTGCGCTTCCGGGATGTGACGCTCGAAGCCAGCCGAAAACGCGGAATGCGCAACCGCCGCAGGGAGGGAGCTGAATTATGAGAACGCTGATTTGGGCTTTGATTTTGACCGCCACGTTTCCCTCTGTAGTTGAGGCGCAGGCCACAAAGCATTCCCGGCAGAGTGCCAATTCCGACCAGACGAAATTGGAGGCGCAACGGCATTACGATCCCCTGGCCGGCCAAAAGCATTTGCAAGATGGGCCGCTGGATAAATTCCTCGATTCCATCAACCCGCGTGACCGGGATTTCGGAGCCATGATCGCGGAGGCGCGCGAGCGCTTGGTCGAGCAGACCGCCGAGAACTCCTATTTCTGGATCACCCTTGGGCAGTCGTTCACGATCCTGCTGTTGGTCGGCTACATCTTCTGGCTATTTCGCCAGCGCAATGACCGTCTCGAAATCAGCGTCAACATCGTTACGCAACTGGCCAATTCCTACCTCTACACCCGCTCCCGAGCGGTCGATGCCATAACCCGGCATAACCGCCTAGTCGACGATTACAACGCGCTCGCTGAAAAGCAGTCCCGTCGGCAAGAGGCTGGCACCAATTCATTGACTGCCATCGTGAGCGATTCCTTAGGGGATTCGACGATCGAAATTCCTGTACAAACCGCAGCGCCGCTCGCTCAAGTCGAAACTCCCACGAAGCAGAAATCCAATTCAGCTGATAAAGCAGCTGCACCCGAGGCCACTGCTGATGGCGAATTCATGACGAAGAAGCAGATCAAATCGCTAGTCGAGGAGGCGAAGCGCACATCCGCCCTGGGAGCGAAGCACCAGATTTCGGCATTGACCCAGCAGGTCCAGAATTTGCGGGACCAATTAAACCAGGCATTAACTCAGGTCCAGCACTGCGAAAAGCAGCATCGCCGGTCGGTCGGAGCGTAAGGGATGGAACTGCTCGTGCGCATCTTGGGTGTCGGACCGGAGTGGTGGGTGCGTCCCGGACACGACCGCTCCGATCCTCTGCGCTTTACCAAGCATGCCGCTTATTTCAATACCACCGCATTTCCGCACGGAAGCAAATTCCGGCGGAGCTGGAAAATTCCGGGCGTCCTCCGATTTAACGGCAACAGCCGAATCGACCCTCACCGGCCGAAAGACGTACTCGGATGTATTTTTGGTTGCGTTGGCATCACTCAACACAACGGCCAAAACCGACTCCTCGCCGTCGGCAAGCGGTACGGTCCCGTGACGCCTACCCATTATCTGGTGTCAATCGAGAGTCGCCTGTACGGCTACATCAATTTCGCTTCGCACTGGAAGAACGACGGTGTGTCCGTCGTCGCATTCAGCGAATACGACGGCCAGCAACAGGCATTGTTGCTTCTCTCCGCTACTGGCCAGTTCCTAACCGCCGCCGGCCTATGGCAGATTTCAACCCGCAATGGCCAAGAGCAATTGCTGTTGAGAACCGATCAGGGGTATCAAGCATGAGATATCGAAAGGGATCAGTTGCAATTAGTGGGGAGTTCGATATTCCTTTGTTGTTGCTGATTAGGAATTCCGGCTACATCACTCACCAGCAATTGATCGCCCTGTCCGGCCATGACCGGTCGGCTTCGAAATACTCGACTTTTCTCTGGAGAATCGGGCGACTCCTTGCCGGTGGCTTCGTAACTCTGCATGATCGAAGAATCGAAGGGCAAAAAGTCTATTCCGTCACTCACACTGGGCTAATCGAGTTGGAATCTTTTGGACATTCTCTGGCTTCGCTCAATTCCCGAACCCAAGTGATCTGCCACCCGTCCAAGATGATGCACTGCCTGGAACTGAATGCCGTACGCCTAGCGATGCTGCGACAAGGAATTGCGGAAGAGTGGCTAACGGACGTTGAGGTGTGCGCCGAAAATCTGATGGCGGACGACCAGTATGTCAAGGATTACGACGCTATCGCAGTCGTCAACGTAGGGGGCAGAAGCCTGACCTGTGCCGTCGAATACGAGAGGAGCAACAAGAGTGTTGCCCGGTATTCTGAAATCCGGAGCATCTTGTCGGACGAGTACAAGGTGGACACAATTCTCTACGTCCTGCGCGATGCCAAGGGCCTGGTCGCGATCGCGCGCCATCTCGCTTGCGCGCATCCCCGCATTCTCTTCGTCACCGCCGCTGCACTTCGTCGGATGGGGCGGCAGGCCTATGCGGTGAGGACGCTGTCACAGGGAGGCCCGCTGTCCGCCATGTTGGAGCAAGTTGCGGACGAAGTTCAGCTGATCCGGCAATTTGCGATTGCGTAAATTTGGCACTCCAGACCAAAGCCTTTGCCTTTGAAAATTTGCCATTGGCCCGGCCCGCTTTGCCTTTGAATGCCTTTGAAATCTGAGTTCCTACCCACGTTGCGTCAGCAGCTTACGGCTGACTATCCCTATATCTCTTAAAGTCAAAGACTCCTTCACAGGCTTATTTACCCTCTAGTTAATGCCTGAGCAAACCCAAGGAAGAAGGTCACACCTTGATGCGGCACAAGACGGGTGATAGCCTTGGCGAATAAAAGGCGAATACAAGGGAGTCTTCATGTCTTCTGTCCAATCCCTAGCACCGCGCGCGCCGGCAGGTCTTGAAACCGTCCACAATATTCTCTCGTCTCTGGTGAGCCGTTTCCACACGGATGAAGTGCTGACCGCGGTGCGGCAGATTCCGGCACGAGAAGCAATTTTCCGCCCGGTACCAAGTTGGGTGACACCGGCATTAGCCGAGGCGTATCAAGCCAAGGGAATTCGGGAGCTTTATTCACACCAGGCAGCGACCGCTGAGTTGGTGCGTGACGGAAAGAATGTGGTTGTCGTTACGCCGACCGCATCGGGAAAAACCTTGTGTTACAACCTGCCGGTCCTGAATGCGGTTCTGGAGAATCCTGACATCCGGGCTTTGTACTTATTTCCGACCAAAGCTCTGGCGCAGGACCAGCTGGCCGAACTGCAAGAGCTCGCAAAGCGTCTCGACGACGGCTTTGGCGTCTTCACCTACGACGGCGATACGCCAAGCGATGCTCGCAAAGCAATTCGGGAACGGGGACACATTGTCCTGACCAATCCCGACATGCTCCACACCGGTATCCTCCCGCACCACACGAAATGGATGCGCTTGTTTGAGAACCTGCGCTACATCGTGCTCGATGAATTGCACACCTATCGCGGGGTATTCGGAAGCCATCTGGCAAATGTTCTCCGACGACTTAAGTGGGTGGCGAATTTCTACGGATCAGATCCTCAATTCATCTGCTGTTCTGCCACAATTGCCAATCCCGGCGAGTTGGCTTCTCAACTGATCGAAAAGCAAGTTGCGTTGGTCGAAGAGAACGGAGCACCCGCTGGCGAGAAGCTGTTTGTGTTCTACAACCCGCCGATGGTGAACCGGAATCTCGGAATCCGGCGCAGCTATATCAATGAAACAACGCGCGTCGCCAAAGAGATACTTGCCCGAAAACTGCAAACCATCGTTTTCGCGAACAGCCGACTGCACACCGAAGTCCTGCTCACGTATTTGCAGCACGCGAATCCGCCCCGACCCGGCCAACGAGAACCCATCCGTGGCTACCGTGGAGGCTATTTACCGAGCGAACGGCGCGAGATTGAACGTGGTCTGCGCGATGGACAGATCCGAGGCGTGGTGGCGACGAATGCTCTGGAGCTGGGAATTGACGTTGGTTCGCTGGACGCATGCGTTATGGCGGGATATCCGGGATCGATTGCCTCGACATGGCAGCGGGCAGGCCGCGCCGGACGACGGACGGGAAGCTCGTGTGCCGTGCTGGTCGCGTCTTCGGCTCCGCTGGATCAATTCATCATGCAGCACCCCGATTATTTCTTCGGCAATCCACCGGAGCAGGCCCATATCCAGCCCGACAATCTTGAAATTCTGGTCAATCACCTGAAATGTGCGGCGTTCGAACTGCCCATTTCTCCGGAGGAGCCGTTCGGCAAGGTCGATATCTCTGGGCTGTGTGCGCAACTTGGGGAGGCTGGGTTCCTGCATCGGAGCGGTGGAGACTGGCACTGGATCGACGAAGCCTACCCGGCGGACACGGTCAGCTTGCGTTCGGTCACATCTGACAATTTCGTCATCATCGATACCGCCGGCAGAAATAACGGCAAGCCGGAGGTGATCGGCGAAGTCGATTTTTCTTCTGCGCTCACAACCGTTCATCCCAAGGCGATTTACATCCACCAAGGCCAGCAGTACCACGTCGAGCATCTGGACTTCGAGAAGCGCAAGGCCTATGTGAAGCCTGTCAGCGTGGACTATTTCACAGACGCAATTCGTTACACCCAGGTTCGCGTGCTCGAAGTTGCCGAGGAAAAGGCAATTGCTGGTCCGGCAGCTCGCGCACACGGCGATGTGCTGGTGCGGTCACAAGTCGTCGGCTTTAAGAAGATCAAGTTCTTCACCAACGAGAATGTAGGCTCCGGCAAACTCGAATTGCCGGAAAACGAGATGCACACCACATCCTTCTGGCTGACGCTCGGGCATGGGCTGCTGGCCGAATTGCCGTTTAGCCTCTCCGAGCAACAGAGCGGGATTTTCGGCTTGCTGTACGCGCTCGGGTCAATGGCAACGCTGCTGATGATGTGCGACCGCCGAGACCTCGGCACCGCAGTTGGCGAACGCCTCGCCAGCGCGGCAGGCGAGATCCAGTGGGAAAGCAATGTAATGCAGGGGAACACATCGGCGGAGAGAGAATTCTTCGAGCCCAATTTGTACATCTACGATGCCTACCCGGGAGGAATTGGGTTCAGCGAACCTCTATATAGGAGCTGCGACACGCTACTGAGCCGCACCCTGGAGCTGATCAGTGCCTGCCCATGCGAGAACGGGTGCCCTTCGTGCGTTGGGCCCACCGCTAACCGTAGCGAAAGAACCAAGGAAGTTGCACTCGAGATTCTCCGGCGGGTGTGTGGCGACATGAATTTGTCTGCGAAAGCCGGGACGGGTGCCGCATGAGCCTGCGCTATGTTGGCCTTGAGCGCGTTCCGAAGCTGAAAGCACTGCAGCGCTCTTCACGACAGAAACTGCAGAGTGACGATGAGGAGTCGCAATACCCCAGGAAGGCCGCCTGCTATGACCCGGAGCGGTTGGCTCAAGCTTTGGGAGCCACGCCGAAGAAGAACCAATTCGGGGAATATCTTTCAGTGCGCTGCTGGTGCGCTACTCCTCCGCGGTATTCGCCCGATACGAGTGCCGTCCGATTGCTCTCGCCGGAGGGGTCGGAGAGTATCGCGGATACCGAACAGTGGCTTTTCCTTGATACCGAAACCACAGGCCTTGCTGGTGGCAGCGGGACCTATGCATTTCTCATTGGAGTTGCGTGGTGGGAAGGCGGCGGCCTTGAGATTGAGCAGTTCTTCCTGCGCGAGTACTGCGAAGAACGATCCCTATTGTTCGCGTTGCGAGAGCGGATCGCAGAACATCCGGTACTGGTTACCTTCAACGGCAAGTCCTTTGATTGGCCGCTGCTCGAAACCCGCTTTCGCATGAGCCGCAAGATTGCTGTTCCAAGTCTCGAGGCGCATCTTGATTTCCTTCACCCCGCCCGGAATCTATGGCGATTGCGCCTTGGGTCAGTGCGCCTGTCTGAACTCGAACGTCACATCTTGGGCTGGGACCGGGGCGAGGATGTTTTCTCTGGTCTCATACCGCAAATCTATTCTGACTATGTGCGAGGCGGTTCTCCCGAGCGCCTGGTTCCCGTTTTCAATCACAACCAGATGGACCTGCGCGGACTGGCAGCGCTCTCCACGCGAATTCTCTCGCTGCTCAGCAACGTCGAAACCGAGGGGCAAGACGGGCTGGAACTCTTCGGTGTGTCTCGAATCTGCGAGAAGCGAGGAGAGCACACCCGTGCGCGGAACCTCTACCAACAGTCGATTGCTTCGTCTCTGCCAGCTGAGGCAGATCGAGTGGCCCGGCGGTCGCTGGCCAAACTCGCGAAGCGGGCGGGCGACATTGATCTGGCATGTGCGCTTTGGAAAGAGGCCCTCGGTAACTCACGACAGGGCTACGAGGCCTATGAGCAGTTAGCGATTCATTACGAACGCAAGGCGCGCGACCCAGAGCAAGCTCGCCAGATAGTCCGGCAGGCAATCGACGAACTTTCTAGGGCAAACCAAGCGGGCGAAATTACGCCGGGCGCTTATCGCGAGATCAAGGCGAAATTTGATCGGCGGATGCTGCGCCTCGAGCGCAAGCCCCAACGTCGACTATTGGATGCGATGCAGGCTTGAGTTTCGGAATCGGCTAAAACAGGGTGGGAGTGGCGCTTTGAGCGAGCTCAACTTCTACCGCACAGTTCGAGTCGTCATTCACCGGACTGTTCACCAATGTGCTCACGGGATAACACTTCATGAGCGTCGGATCAAACGGCTTCAGCATTGCAGTCAAGGTATCGAGATCTTTGAATCCAGGATCAAGCCACAGTTCGTAATCTTGCGGTTTCAGGATGACCGGCATTCGGTCGTGCAGCTCGGCTAGAAGCGAATTGGGTGTGGTCGT
The DNA here is from genome assembly GCA_963771535.1 of uncultured Acidobacteriaceae bacterium. GTDB lineage: Bacteria > Acidobacteriota > Terriglobia > Terriglobales > Acidobacteriaceae > CAVVDY01. The sequence continues at coordinate 686,452 of CAVYTK010000004.1, forward strand.
TAGAATGGAACACGTCTCAACAGCATTGCCGTGGGCATCCTTCCAGCGATCCCAAATTCCGGCGAAGGCAAACAGTGAGTCGTCTTGCATGCCGATGTGAATGGGCTGCTTTGACCTGCCGGTTCGCACCCACTCGTAAAAGCCGTCGGCCGGTACCAGGCAGCGACGATTTTGAAATGCGTCGCGGAACGCCGGCTTGTCGAGAACGGTTTCCGAACGGGCATTAATCATCTTCGAACTAATGTTCGGGTCTTTTGCCCAGTAAGGGATCAAGCCCCAGCGCACCAGTGAGAACTTACGAATCGGGTGCTCCCGATCTTGGCGAACGATGCCGACGTTCTGGGTGGGAGCAATGTTGTAGCGCGGCTCCCAATCGATCTCATCGACCGTGTCGAAATACTCGGCGATCAATTGCTTTCTTCTCGACAGTCGATAGCGACCACACATGGCGTCTCCAGTTCAGCAATAAGACATTTTATCGAGCCGAGTGAACCCGGAGATGCCAGCGGCTGATGATCGCTCAACGGCCTGCTCCTTTATATAGGGCATTCTCTGCACCGTGACGTCACCATAGCGAGCGAGCCGATCCGTTCGTCCCTTTTTAAGTATCCCAATTTCAGCAGTTTGCAAGAGGGTGCTCTTCCAATTTGACGGCGCTCTGCATCACGGCCAAACTGCGCCCACTTCGCTCAGAAAGGAGGTACTGCGGAGCGATGAGCCTCACCACCAACCAGCCCCGGGGGCTGAACCTCCCTAGGCCAGAACCGCCCATCGTTCCGGTCACACAGGAGAATGTCGCAGACTGGTGGGCTCTGTTCGTAAACCGTAAGGCTTACACGCGGCAGTCCGCTAATCCGCACCCGGAAACGGGGCGGCATTATCACTATCAACCGAAGAATAAGGACAGCGGCCAGCCGCTTGAACTCGACCCGGCGACCGTCCGCAAACACCTGGCCGGCTGGCTCACTGTCGGCCTGTACGCCATCAACTCTCAATCTCAACGCTGTAAGTGGATCGCCATCGATGCCGACTACGACGACGCGTTCTTCGACCTCGGCAAGTTGAAGGGTGAATTGGAACTGGACGGCGTCTCGGCAGCTCTGGAGATGTCCCGTAGGGGCGGTCACCTATGGATCTTGTGCGAGCAACCGCTCCTGGCGGAACAGTGCCGGGTCTACATCTATAACGTCGCCCTTCGGCTCGGTGTGCCGATCAAGGGAGCAGCCGGCTTGAGGGATGGAATCGAAATCTTTCCCCGTCAAGACCGACTTGCCCCAGGTGAGTTCGGCAACGCCCTGCGCGGCCCACTCGGAGTACATCGCGCCAATAACCATCGCTACTGGTTCTACGACGCCGGGAGCGACATCAACTCACAACTTACTTACTTGAAGAATCTGAAGAAGCTCACCGAAGCCGAGCTGACGCGGCTCAGCTTGGGCATGACCATCCCGGAAGAGTTTCTTGGCAGATCAACCGCGATCGAATTTGCGCCGCGCAATCTTCGATCCCAATCGAAAACAGTTTTCCATCCTCGACTTCGTCCAGAAGCCAAGGCGCAAGGCGAGCGGGAACTACTACACCCAGTGTCCGTCCTGTGCGCAGGCGGGCAACGACCGAGCGGGCGATAACCTCGCCATCTCGATCAGCGACTCTCGCAAGTACAAATGCTGGGCAGGCTGCACGAAGGAAATGATTCGTGCGGCTGTTGGCCAGCCAATTCCGATCCGAAGACCGTAAGCAACGATGCTCACGGCTTCGGAAGGTCTGATCCGGGCGGTGAGCGAGCGACTAACCAATTCGAATCTGATCCCGGCAAGCGGGATCACAGGGAGCTTACCCCATGACTTCGCAGCAACTGGAACTCATCGCCCGTCGCGGCCTTACTCTACCGGAACCCACTCTGACACGCCTTCGCACTGTCGGCATCTGGTGTGAAGCCAATCTCACCGTGCAACGCCGAGACCAGGACTGGCTCATCCGTGGCCAGGAATCAGGAGGCGCGGTCGCGGACATTGGACGTTATGTCAGCTTCTGCAAGGAAGACGGCACGCCTCTGAGCTGGCTACAGTCGGTAAAGAACTTCATGCCCAACGGCCTGCACGCCATTCTGCTGGCCGAGGGCCCGGTCGTGCGGCTGGACATGTACCGCTTCGAAACCAGCTACGACCTGTTGATCACGAGCCACACTCTGGTGACCGAGGAGGACAAGCCGAAACCAAAACTAGAAACAAAGATGATCTTCTTTCATCGATTCGGAGTTCTGGAACGAGAGTTGTGGGGCAAGGACAAGATGTTCCGCGGAGCCGTAGCACCGCAATTCTTCATGTCGAATGGAAGTGAAGCAAGAGTTCCGCATCTGTATTCAGCAAGCAGTCTTCAAGATGACCGAGGCCGTGACGTGTACCAAATGTAAGCACCAGCATCTCTGCTGGAGCCGCCATCAATGGAAATGTCGGTGGCAGACCTTGAGAGCGTAAAGGTTGCGGCGGCAGTGGCGTAAGCGATGCCAGACGAGTCGGGCCTACCGCTTCAATTAGTAACGCTGGGAGTGGCACTCGTGGCCTTCGGGCTGGGGTGCCACTTCTGGGCCGATCGTGTTTATCGCACAGCTGGACTGGCGATTGGTGCGGCTCAGGTTGCCCGCTACATCATTCACCGGCAAACTGATGGCCGTGCACCGGTTGCAAGGTCCGAGAACGGGTCAAAATGGATAAAGGCTTGCGATCACGTGACGGCCGTCTTGCTAGTCATGGCGGTTGTGCACGCGATTGCGACTGCTTCGACGTAAGATGAACCGATCGCGGTAATTTCCGGATCTGGCGATTACCTAAAGGATCGCGATTTATCATTGGTAGATGGGCTAGGAGCAAGCAGATTATGACTTGCCTACCAAGTACTCTCTCCGAAGTATGGGTAGATGCGAATCTATATAGATGAGGCCGGACCCTTCCTGCCACCGAATCCGCCACGCTCATTGTTCTCGCTCGTCCTTGCACTGATGATTCCGACCGCAATCGAAAAGGACTTATTCGAAGAGTTCTTGCGCCTCCGAGACACTTGGCCGAACCAGGACATCGAGATTAAAGGCAGCAGTCTGGATGAGTCGCAATCAGCCCAGGTTATTGGTCTGGTCCAGAGATACGACACTCTCGTCCAGTTCATCGCACTAGATGGCAACATGCATCCCGACCGTGTCGTCGAAGACTTCAAGAACCGACAGGCGGACGGCGTAACGGCAAATATTACCCGCGCACATCACCCGGGTCCTATTCCGCATTTGCATCAGCTCGGCGAAGCTGTTCGCGCGATGCCCAATCAGTTGTTTCTTCAAGCTTTCGCCACATGGGAATTGATCATCAGAACGATCCGCGAGGGTACTCTCTATTACGTCCAACGCCAGCCTCAGGAGTTAGGCAATATCGGTTGGGTTATCGATCGCAAGGACAGAACCATAACCCAGATGGAGGAAACGTGGAGCACGCTTATCCTTCCATTAAGTGAAGGTGCCTTTGCCAGAGAGCCGCTGATTTGCATTAGGGGAGAAGACTATTCGCATTTCGACGCCCGATACGGTTTCACGGAAGCGACGGCCGACCCAGAGATGCTGCGGCATAGCCAGTGGTTAGATTTGGCTTACGACACGCCGGCCAGAACGAAGGATTCAGTGCGCATCAATGCGGGACTGCTTCTGACCGACCAATTAACGTTTCAAGACTCACGCGATTCGCTTGGCCTTCAACTCAGTGACATGCTCGCCACTATTCTTCGTCGCGCACTCAATAATCGACTCCAGTTCTCCGGCTGGAAGGACTTTGGAGGTTTGCTGGTTCGCGGTCATCAGCCAGGCGACGGGTTCATCCGGATCGGGCAGGGGGATCATACCCCGATGCCAAGTCACGCTGCGAAAGTCTGCCTAGCCCTACAGGCCAGAGCGAAGGACATGATCGCGAGGCGAAATCGCGAAGGAACAGCTGAGACTCCCAACTGACCGGAGACTCGCGCGTGCCAGACGAACGGCGCCTGGAACGGTCAGGCACCTTGGCGAACAAAAGGCGAATACTGCGTTATACTTCCTTCGTGGGCGGCGAGCGCGCATCATCGGTTCGGCAGCGGTACGCAGGAAAGATCTGCTGCGAATGCAAGGCTCCGCTTCCGCCTCCTCACCGAAGAGGCGAGCGACTTTGCCACCGCTGCGCAGGTGTGAGCATGAAACGAGTCTTCTTGCAGTTCAGCTTTCGCCAAGGTTGGTTTTGTGAGTTCATGGAAGAGGACCGGAAGACCCGCCTGCCGCGCACGGTGATACTTGCGGATGAGAAGAAGTTGTTTGAACTCGTGAAGCGCGGTGGCTTCACCCTCAACATATCCGGACACCAGGAGATTCAAGAAGCAATCAGGAAGAAACGCGGAGGCGTCTGGCTGGAGCTTACGCCGGAGCAATACGCGAAGCTGCAACAACCAGGCGAAGAGTAAACCCGATCACCTCATCCTTCCCGCACCACTTCTCTCGGCTTCTTGTCATCGCGCAAAGCGACAAAGCGCGAGTGCCTGAGGTGATTGTCGGGCGTCCATTCGGTGAATTCGAATTGACCGACGAGCACCGGCTTCAGCCAGCGGCAATCCTGCATTTTCGCTGCGGTCAGCCCTGCTCCCCACCTGCCGCTTCTTGCCTCGGGAAGGTTCGCGAACGGACATTGCTTAACCTCCAGCGGCTTCAGCTTCTTGAACAGCTGCTCACGAGATGAAGGTGTGAATCCGTTACGTGTGCGCGCAACATACTGAAGCTTCCCGTCATTGTAGTAGCCGAAAATCAGCGCGTCGAAGTTTCGGTCCGATGGTGTGTAGCCGCCAATCACGAATTCCTGACCGCGATTGATCCTCATCTTCTGCCAGGCGCCGGAGCGCTGGCCCGGCTCATAGGGGCTGTTCCGGCGTTTCGCGACCAACCCCTCCAGCCCTGCAGATTTAACAGAAGCGATCAGATCGGGAAGGCCAGCCTTCAACTCCGCGGAGTAGCGGACCGGCTCAGCCAGCTCTGGCAGGACCTCACTCTCCAGAAGCCCTCGCCGCTCGCTCAGCGGCTTCTCCATCACGTTTTGGCCGTTCAGCATGAGCAGGTCGAAGACGAAGTAAACCAGCGGGGCATCGGCTGAGCCGTAGTTCTGCAGCAGGTTAAAAGACGGGCGGCCCTCTTCATCGAGCGCTGCCACTTCACCGTCCAACACGGTTTCATTCGGCATCGAGCGCAGCGCGGTCGAAATTGAGGAGTAGCGCCCCGTGAAGTCGTTATCGTTGCGCGATCGCAGTTGCACCTTGCCGCCGCTCTTGATGGCCAGCGCCCGGTAACCGTCCAGCTTAACTTCATACGACCAGTCCGCACCTTGCGGGAGTTTCTCCACCCGCAGGAGCAGCATCGGTTCGATGAATGTCGCCTTCGCTTTGGGCATTCCCGCCCGCCTCCGCGTTCGATCAACCACAATCCACAACCAAAGGAAACCATATTATGGCAACGTCCGCCGCTCGAATTCGCTCCCTCTACCGTCGTCACCACCAGGCACAAGAGGCCGTCTACCACTTCAGCGCATGTTCACAGGCCGGCGCTGCTGCAGTCACATCCTCGCCAAGATTCATTAGCACCACACCAAGCTTGTCCGCTGACGATCGCTTCCGCGCTGCCCTCCGCCGCGAAATGGCGAAGGCCGGTCTTACTTAGTTCACTGCTTTCGCGCCACTTCTCAAACTTCAATCACAGGAGAAACCCCATGCAGAAGACTCTGCTGATCGGATATCTGGGCAAAGACCCGGAGATGAAGTACACCCCTGGTGGCACCGCCATCACCACCTTCACCATGGCCAGCACCGAACGCTGGAAGAACGGTGCCGGCGAGCCCCAGGAACACACCGAGTGGTTCAACATCAAGGCCTTCGGCAAGCGCGCCGAGGTCGTGGCCGAACACCTGCACAAAGGCAGCCGGATCTTTCTCGAAGGCCGGCAGCGGACCGAGTCCTGGGACGACAAGCAGTCCGGCGGCAAGAAGTACATGACGTTCGTGTACGCCGACAAGATCGAGTTCCTGGGTGAATCTCAGCCGGGACGGCCAGAAAGGCGAACTCACGACGAGACCAGTCCTACAGCCAGGAAGATCCCACGATGATCACCGACAGCGACATTCCATTTTGAGCCGCTGCCCCCTCAATCCCCCACCCAACTGATCCTCTCGCTCTGACCACGAACACCTTCCTGAAACCAAAGGAGACTTCTCTCCCATGAAGAAACTCAGCAATGAAGAACTGCTGGCCGAACTGGAAGTGCCATTTCCGGTTGACCAGGTTCTTTGGCGGGTGACCAACACCGCCAATAACCGCACGCGCGGGCAGGTCGTACCGTACGCCGACCCGCGCGCCTACACCGACCGTCTCAACGCGCTGGTGAGCCCGCAAGGCTGGACCCGCAGCTACGAGACGGTCACGATGAACAACATCACCCGCGCCAAGCGCAATGCCGAGATCGTCACCGGCAAGATCCTCGTGACCTGCAAGGTGACGATTGAGGGGCTTGGTACGCATTCCGGTACCGGCGAAGAGTGGGCCGACGAAGATAACGCCATGACTTCGGCGGAGGCACAAGCCTTCAAGCGGGCGTGCAGTTGTTTTGGGCTCGGGCGCTACTTCTACGACTTCGACGCGCCCTGGGTCGATATCGACGACAAGATCGCGGCCGAAGAAGGCTCCAACCGTACCCGCGTGGATGGTTCCGGAAAACTGGCGCAAAGGCCAGCGGCCGTCCGGAAAGGCGACAACGAGTTCGCAGCCGGCAGCGCAGAGCACTGGCGCTTCGAACGGCACCTCCACTTCAAGTCACCGGAACGGGAACGGCACAGCGCACACTTCCTCAGCGACACGTAATAAGGGCCGGCAGAACGGCTCCAGCAACGGCGGTCCGAAGAACGGTGCTAAGCCGGAGAGTACCACCGCGCAATCTCAGAACGGGTCTGAGTTGGACAAGCGCATAGCCGCTTTGCAAGAGACAGTAGGCTCCAAGCTCTACCGTTGGGTGATGCGCGAGTACGGCCATGCCAACCAGCCGCACCTGGTGCGGGATATCCAGCAGAAGAAGAAGATCCTCGACGTGCTGGAATCCGCCACCCGCGGTTTGCGACGTATGGAAGCGGTCCTCGACCGCGTTCCCGAGAAACAGGTTAGCGCCCTGCTGGCGAAGCTGCAAGCTCCAGCCCTCAATGAGATCGCCGATATGCCTACGCTGGTCCAAGTCGTTCAGGGACTGGAAGGCATCGTCAACGGTTCCCACCCCAGCGCAGCCTGATCACGGCTGTCCTTCCAAGAACACGGGAGGCGCACATGCATTCGTGTGTCTCCCGTGCCCTCTCCTTAGGAGGTTTTCACGATGAGCACCAAGGCACTAACGGCACAGAACTGCAGCCTATTCGAGATAGACGTCGAACTGGAAGTGGCCTTCGATCAGCTGCAGGAAGAACGAGAGATCACCGGCAACATCAGCGACGAAGCTCGGGAGCGCTGCTTCTGTTTGTTCGCCGAACTCGGCAAGAAGATTGACCGTATTGCGGCATACCTGCGAACCCAGCAACGCAAAGCCAACATCGCAGCCGACGAAGCGCAGCGGCTGCAGCAACGCCGCCGTTCAGCCGAGCAGCGGGTCAGTGACGTGAAAGAAATGCTGAGCTACTTCATGCGCTGCCGCAACCTGAAACGACTGGAAGGTGAGCTTAACACCATTCGTCTGCAGACGAACTCACAGCCTTCCATCCAGATCGACGACTGGGAGTTACCACAGGACTTCTGCCTGCATACCGGGAGCATTCCGCATCGCTTGTTGAAAGAGGTGCTGGAGCATCTGCCTATCGGGCTGAAAGGCGAGTTACTGCAGGCCATGATCAACACCCAGCCCAACACGCAGCTGGTTCGCGATGCACTGCTGCGGGGCGAAACAGTTGCCGGAGCCAAGCTGGAACGTGGAAGTCATATCCGGATCGACTAGCTTCGCCGGCCCCGGTTCATCGCGAATACTCCATTTGAAAAGAGGTGAGTTGTATGTTGCGCCTGAAGATCCATCTCCGGGTGCGCCGATCTGTCCGGGTGAAGTGCCCGCGCCATCCCCGCTACAACCCAGAGTGTGAAGGTGCAGGGGCGATCCGAACAGGATGCCGCTATTGCCTGGCAATGTACGAGCTATATGCGGGCAAACTGGCGGTCGAGCGATCGTTACAAGCATTGGAACAGCACATCACGCGATGTGCCTCGTTCAATGGCGTAGCTGTGGACGGGAAACAAGCGTAATCGTGGGCGCCGGGATCGAAAGATTCTGGCGCCACGCACCCTAGATGAGGCCAAGCTCCCGGACGCTACCATCCGGCCGATCCCGGCCCACCCTTGAATGGTCCGATGACATCGGAGGTCACCCACCCGCCATAGAACGAACCCGGCTGCGGTTGCACGCGCTCCTCATCGACAAAGCACTCGTCAGCTTTGGAAGCATAGAACGCGAGACAGCCTTGAATCGACTCGTATCCGCGGGAAGGACGCTCGTAACTCCAAGCCGCGTCTTCGGCTGTTTTGCCGTTCACGTCCAAGCTCCAATATGTAGCTGAGCCCTTGAACTCACAGAAGCTTCGACCCGTGCCGCGCTTCAGAAACTCCGAACGGACATCGTCGCGCGGGATGTAGTAGACGGGGGGATGGCTGGTTTCCAGAATCCGCACGGCACGAGTGGTGTCAGCCACCAGCTCGCCGCCGAAATACACTCGGATTCGCTTCGAAGTAGGCTCCGCACGAGGCGGTCGCGGGTAATCCCATACTGATTCTGTGTTCATGAAACTGGGGCTCCTTCAATCCGCCCCACTCCTATTGTCTTCAAAACCGTCCTGCATCTGACTGACCTTCGGACGTTCTTTGCCTCACAGGAAACACCAAAACCGCCATCGCAAGGAGCCCTTATGCGTAATGCCGGACGTTTGAAACTCGGATACTACCCTCTGCCCATCGAGGAGGCGCGAAACATCCGCAACCTCCTGGTCGCGCCACACCCGTTTTTCGCCGTCGATCCTTGCGCCGGAGACGGCACCGCTCTCGTGGAAATCACGCGAGAGCTTCCCGCCCATAACGCAGCGATCGAGCTGGATGCGGACCGCGCCGCGGCAGCTGCGGCACATGGCATCGCGACCACACACGGCAGCACCTTCGAGTCGCATCTGCCGGCGGGAAGCTGTTCGCTCCTATATCTCAACCCGCCTTACGACGTGGAGATGGGCCGACACAGCAACCAGCGACTGGAACTGGTTTTCCTCGACCACTGTTACGGGTGGCTGAAGACTACTGGTGTCCTGATCTTCATCATCCCGGAGATTGCGCTTTCGCACTGTGCCAAGCGTCTTGCCAGCCAGTTCGAGCGGATCTCCGTGTTCCGTCTCGGCCACCCAGAATCGGTTCGCTTCTATCAGCTGGCGGTCATCGGCATTCGCAAACCCGAACACAAACGGGGCGACACGCGGGCAGTCGATCAACTTTTACGGATTGCATATGCAACCGAGCGATTGCCAATTCTCGGCCCCGAAACGGCGGAGCGGTACCCGGTTCCGCCGTCGGTGGCGTTGCTGTGCAATACCGTGGCTTGCCCCTCGATCAGATCGAAGACGCGCTGGGCCGGTCCAGCGCCATGCAGAGCGCGCTGAACCTGCTGATCCGAAAGCCAGAGTCCATCACGGGACGCCCGGTCACTCCTTTGCATGGCGGTCACGTCGGTCTGCTGTGCACTGCCGGGATGCTGAACGGGGTGTTCGGGCGAGGGTCGAGAGCGACACATCGCACACTGGCGTTCGGTCAAACACGTCGACGTCTACCACGAGGAAGAAGACGGATACCAGATCGTCAGGCGACGAGAACGCTTTAGCCACGAACTGACGCTGGCCTATCAGAGCGGGCGAGTGGTCGTTCTCAAAGAGGCGGAACAGGAGGTGAAGAACAATGAAGAATGCACATGAACGATTTGGCGAACTGGTTTACATCCGGCGCTCGGAGAAAACGCGGACCCACATCCGCGTTCATCTGAGCGCCTGGATTGGCGAAGAGAGCAAGGCCCACTTGGTCTCGGTTATTGCTGGCGACACGGAGATTGGCGCACTCTCCGCCGCGTTTGCCAGCCACGATCCTTTCACCGTCATTGACCCGGACGGCCAGGGAAAGAATCGTTTCCCTAGGGGAATCACCAACCTGTTTCCGTGGAGCATTGAACATCTCCGGGCAGGAAGAGGCCACTGAAGCACCTGGTTGCGCTCTCCCAAGAGATGATTGGAAGCAGCGGCCAAGATCGCCTGCTTCTGATCGCCAATGAGCCAGCCTTCGTCTGGTCGTCCCTCGTGTTGCACTTCGGACTCCCGGCGGTGCCAGAGTGGGCGGACTGGTTTCTCGCAGAGCTGAATTCACGCAAGAAGATGCAGCCCATGATGGGCTTCGGCTACACGGGAATCGCAGTGAAGACAAATCGGCAGGAACTCTTAAAGATGGCCGAACACGGACTGCGAAGGAAAAAGCTCGCCTTCCCCAGCCAAAATGGCCCGGTGCACTGGTTCGGATGAAGCCCATGCCGGCCTCAACGCATTGATCGTCGTGCAGAGAAGTCCGGCGGAAGGCAAAGACAGTCCTCAGCCACGCGGCCTCCAACAAGGACAATGAGAAGATCCCAACTTCCCTTGCTTTGTGATCTCATCTGCGTCTCCCGGTGGAGAAAGGCCACTCGAACGCGCGGACACATTCGCAACCTTGAGAGCACACCGATTCGAGTCATCGGTTGAGGTATCTTGGTTACATTTCCCTATGGCGACAGTGTTCAATGATGGTCTCGTCCTTACTTGGGTCAACGATCCAAGCCCGGGTATGCGCGTTCTGAGTGGCGCCGGAACCCAGACCGTTACCTTCACCTCTGAGATATGGTCGAGAGTGCCGGCTCGCCTCGAGCAAGGAGCGCCGGCGGAATATCAAAAGCTCGCTCGATCCGGTGACTTTGGACCTTGGTGGCTGAACGCCTGTGGTGGCGAGCAGCCTGGAGTGCGCCGTTTTCGAGTTCAGACGGCGTCAACGGAATGGGAGCGGCCATGGGAGGCTATGGTTTCCGCGCTCGACCCGTCACGATGGGGAGACGTTAGCGTAATTCGGCAGATCGAAGGTGACGAGGCTCCAGGTCACCCGTCTGAACTCAGCGATGCCCTTTCCGTGCTTGTTCTCCAGGGAGCACCCACGGGTCCGAACCTCGACATACTCAACCTCGATGCCGAGTTTCAGCTGATCGCACGGGCTTATGAAGAAAGGGACTTTACTGTTCAACAGGCGGTATCCCCTCCCATCGCAGAGAAATCTTCTTTTTTGGAGTTGGATTCTCTTCTTCTAAAACATCGGCCATCGGTTCTTTGGTTCAGCGGCCACGCTCGCCCGAGCCCGCCCGGGCTGCTTCTCAGCGACGGGCACTGGCTTACCCCGGAAGAACTTGCGAGTTCGATTCAGCGAACAACTGCCCAACACGGCAGGACACCGATCTATGCGGTTCTCTGGGCGTGCAATACGGGCTCAGCGGAACGGTTTGCGATTTCCATGCCTGCCCCACCGTTTGTCGACGTTCTCTTCGACCGGGGTGTCTCCGCTCTGCTGGCCGCCCAAGCTCCGTTGAGCGAAGCCGCGGCGCGTCGGGTGGCCGCACATGTTTTCGCATCACTTGCCTCGGGGCGCCCGCTCGACCACGGAGTAGCTCGCGCTAGGGGCGACCTGATGAGGGTGTCTGGAGCGCGATTACTTGAGGATATTGATTGGGTTTGTCCGGTTGTTTGGTCGAAAGGCTCTCCACCGCCAACCTTAACTTGGGTGGATGGCCGAGAGCAGAAAGCGCAGAATCAAAGCACGGCCTGGAAGCTACTGCCCGCAAGTCTCAGCGATCTGCCAATCGAGGCTGCACCGAGAGAGCAAATCGTCCCATGGCCAGATGTTTCGAGGCTTTGGATTAAGAGCTCGGTACCTGGAGCGTCAGACGCGCGTCTACATTGGGCGAAACGCGTATTGGCGAGGCAAAGACGGACGGAAAAGACTGTTCTTTGGTTTGATTTCTCATCTACACTGTCGGAGCCCAAACCCGCCTATTTGGCGATTCGCGAATGGGCTGAAGCCATCGGCCGCAAAGTTGAACATGATGACGACAGGAACCGTCTGATCCGAACCGCCGCTCAAGAAATTACGGCGGACCATGAGAAAGGATGGAAATCGCTTTGTTCTCGCGCGGAGTTCATCCTTGCCATGATCGAACCACCCGAACGCGAGCCGGAATGGTTATGGAAAGGTCTTCGCGACGGCTCCAATGCGTGCGCGATTGTACTTGCGAAAGACTATCCGGAAGATCGAGCCCAGGAAACTTGGGAGGTTGATGCTGTGATGGAAGGAGTTGCGACCGTGGACCCGACCGAGCTAAAGGCTCTTGGTGGCCTGGCCGTACTCAACCATCCGGCTGCTCGGTCAGACATCCAGGCTGCAACCTCCGAAGATCCCGGAAAATGGATCGATGGAGGGATGCTGGTCGAGACCAGTTCCGGATGCGTGATGCCGGCGAGCCTTGCCGAAAACGTCGTCTCGCAGCTCGGCCCCGAGGCCGTGAAGGATGCCCACCATCTCGCCTATACGTTTTTGGATGGAATGGTGGCGCAGCGCAAGATGATAGAACAGCCGCGCGAGGACATTCTCCTTGCCCGATGGCGCCACGCACAAGCTTCACAATGGCCGGAAGCAATTCGGGCCGATGGGACGAATCTTCTCAGACTCTATGCTCGTCAGGACCGAGCCGCCGCATTCCTCGGCATTCTGGAAAATGTGGTGAGTGAACAGCGGTTTCTTCCCGAGGAGCTAAAGATCAACGCTGCCTGGGCATATCTGAACATGGGCAACGCGGATGCCGCGAAGTCTTGGCTGAATCTGTTGGAGCCGGATGATCTCGAACCCCTGGTGGCATCGAGATGGTATGCAACGGCCGCGGAGGTCGAGAAGTCATCTGGCCAGAGAGGTTCGAAACAAAGCGCACGGCCTTATCTTGAACAGGCGCTTTCCGCGCTGGAAGGGGAGCAAATCGAGGACGCGGTGCGCCAGCGCCTGCGAATCCGTCACGATATCGCGCGATTGGTGCATTTCTTCGGAAAAGAGCCCCAGACCGCGGTGCCGTTGTATGAGCAGGTTGCCACGGAATGGGACGCGGTACCGTTTGCAGAACTCGATCAGGCAATTACGCGACGCAACCTTGCCGAGGCTCTGATGGACTGTTCGCGTCTGGCCGAAGCCGAGGGAGAAGTCGGAAAAGCGCGCCGGCTGATTCCCAACTGGACCAGGCATGCGGTGGTCTCGGAACTCGAATATCTTGATGGCAGGCTTGCCATCCGTTTGACTCTCGGTGAGGCAGAGATTCGCAGCCGATTCGAGAACTGTCGCGAAATGGCGCTGGCAACCAATAACATGATGATGGTTGCGATTGTCGAGTCGCGTTTGTTCTGGCGCGCTGACCCGGGGCAGGATTCCGCAGGTTTATTCGATGATGCGGGATGGGGCGTATGCGCGCAAAGGTTGTCTGTCTTTGAACGACACGCCTGGGCGGCGCGAGTTCAGGTTGACGGACGACTCCGCGCAGCGCATCGTTTGGGAAAAAGGGGAGAGCGCGCATTGGCGCTGAAAGAACTGGCCGAGGCGAAACGGCTGATCGAAAGGAATCCCGATTTTGATCAGGGAAGTGATCAGCGCAGAATCGTCGCGCTGTTTGCCGGTTTGAGCCTTTACGACAACCCTGGATCGTGGGATCAACTCAAGCAAAAGCCGTGGGCCGAGAAGTGGTTGACTGAATACGACGAGCCGAAAAAGGCTTGGGAATTGGCAGGTTAGCACTATGGGTACCTCAGGATCAGGTGCCGGCGGCGGATCCGGCGGTTCCGGTGGTGGTGGCGGTGGCGGAGGCGGCGGCGGGGGTGGAACCGGGTCTGGCGTCGTTACTATTCGTGAGGGCAAGCTAAGGGAAGTCGACCCGAAAGAGCAACAAGCTCGCGAGGCCATCCAATCGATGTTCTCAAGGCTGCCCCAGGACTATGTCGGGTTCCTCGCGGGGGACGCGGGAGTCGGCGCTGCATACGAGGCCCTGCACTCCCTTCACGTCATGTTGGTGCAGGAGAAGTCTTGGGACAAGGTACAAAAGCGATTCGGCGTTCCCGGTGACAAGGGATGTCTGCGGGCTTTGGCGGACGCTCTGAGCAAAGACGAAGGTGCGGCAGCCGTCAGCCCTCGTTTGCGCGCCCCTCTCAAGGCAGCCCTGGTCGACTTTTTTCGCAGAGTCGTCGGCGACAATCCCGTAACGGTGGATTCCGGAACGGCAGCGGACGTTCTCGCCGCAGTTCGACCGAATGTCTTTCAGTCGACGTCGGCTTACTTTCTCGGTGCCTATATCACCGAGTTCCTCCGTCAGGAAGAAACGAGCATGACCAAGCTGGCCCGGAAAAGACTGCGCGATTTCTCCGAAGCCAAAGCCAACCAACTCGTCCGCTCCTTCGACACCAAATTCAAGGGAAAACCGTTGGGAGACATAAAGCAGGTCGGGTTCACTCACCTATTTCGGGTAATGAAGGAAGATCCCGCATGGCTCTCCGAGCAGCTACGAAGAAAGATTCCGACCGAGAAGTGAGCGTCGAGTGTTCAGTAATTGGCGTTCGTTCCGCCTATAAACCTCGGCAGGTCCGCTTCGTTTTTCCGCCGTCTTCGATGTGGACCGCGGATGGCCCGCTTGGCTCGGCGCCCTTGACGCCGCGCGTGCTTGATCTGATGGATCTCGTGGGAGCTATTTATCGCATCGAATCGCAGGTCCCACAGCGACTCACCAACCCCGCGAAGGAGTGGAAGATCACAGCTCCGGTCCGGGATCTGAAGTTCTGGACTGCAGAAGGCGGCACACTGCTCGGCTCCTCCCTTGGTTTTTTGAACAGGGCTCTTTGGACGTTTACCTTCGAACGCCGGCGTAACGCCGCGGATCCCGTTCTGACCAGAAGCAATGCTCGCAAAGTGGAGCAAGTGATTCTGTTTTCCGGCGGCATGGATAGTGCGTGTGGCGCGGGCGTTCACAAGTTCGACAAGCAAAGGGTTCAGCTTGTATCCTTCTCCACCCGGCAAGGTGGTCTGCAGCGAGCAATCGCCGCAGAATTAGGCTACCTTCCCCCCACGCAGTGGCGGTTGTATGGCGGCCGCGGCAAAGAGGGCATGAACTTGATACGCTCGATTGTGTTCCTGACGCTCGGTGCCGTGGTGGCGGAGACTTTCCGTGCGTCCAGCATATTCCAGTACGAAAACGGTTTTCTCGCTGCCGCCATCCCTCCTTCCGGAAGCTTCATTCCGACGCGCCACGCACACCCGGAGCTGCATCGTCGCGTGGAGCGCCTGTTTCGAGCGGTGTTCGAACGGGAGATCGTTATTACGAACCCATTCGCTTTTTTGACCAAGCGTGAAACCGCTCAAGCATTCTCGAAGTCGGCCGGATCGACCCTCGCGGAAAATATTCTCCGCCGAACAGAAACGTGCTGGCGGCTTTCCCAGGCGAAAGTCGGCGGGAAGCCCAAAAGACCCGGCACGCCCTGTGGAGTTTGTACTCCCTGCATTGTTCGCCGGACCGCGCGACCGTTCGAGGCCGACAAAGGGGCTTGGCCAGGATGGCGCGGATACGCTTATGATCCGAAGAAACCGCGGGTTCATAATGAACCGAAGCTCGGCCTTACCTTCCGAGCCTACTTGGAGTTGATCAATATTGTCCTTGACTTCCCCGAGGATCGAGCCCTGATTGAAGAACTGGCGCCGGAGGCGCGGGCTCTGATCGATGGTCCCGCAGGGCCGCGCGCGGAGGAGATTGTGCCCCTGCTTCGCAGATTCGCCAAGGAGTTCTGCGATGCCTTTGAGATTGCGGGTCCTCGAGGACGGTCATGAACGAGACGAACTTTCCGGCCCTCAGCATTCGGCAACCATGGGCGGAACTGATCATGCAGGGCAGGAAAACACTCGAGATCCGGAGCTGGCAGGCGGATTATCGCGGTCCGCTTTGGATTCACGCCGGCTTGCACGTGGATGAGGCTCTGGACAGGCGCTTTGGCTTGCATGATTTGTTTCGCGGAGGTTTGATCGGGATGGTGGAATTGAACGCCATTGAACCCGTGGATGAAATTGGCTGGGAGGCATGGCGAGATCGCCACCTCGACTTCGGAAGGTTCCAACCAGGCTTATTCGCTTGGGTCTTTTCCGACCCCAGGAGACTTCCTTCACCGGTGCGAACGCCCGGTCGCACCGGCCTCTACCCTCTCGATCCTGAGCTGCGTTCGCGGCTGAGTATTACCTAAACTGATGACGAACTGAGCGAGTAAGTCAGTATGTCACCACGGAGTACTTATCGGAAATCTGCACCTCCTGGTGAGGTTTTTCATCTCCCCCAGGTCCCCGATACTGGATGTTTGGATTCTTGAATAGATGCGTTTTGATGTACGCCAGTCGGAACAGCGGATTTAGAGGGCCTTCGCCGATGACCTTGGCGCCCACTCCTTTCTCTACTACCAGAGAGTTCGCTGCGCTCAGATTCGCCATCACATTCACGTTAATCGGCGTGTTGGCATCCACTGCAAACTTCACCTCTGCGCCCGACTTAATCGACGTGATGATAGTCGCGCGGGGAGCGGTGACGACTTCTACGACGATTCCGTGATTTTCATCCCACTGTCCCGCGTTGAGCTTGGCAATAAGTTGCTGGCCGAGAGCGAGAATGTCATCAACGCGAGTCACTCGTGTCTCTGGAGCGCTGAACGTGACTCCAGCCTCTTTCTGGAAGCTCACTTCCAACAGAGCCTTGCCATTGGTCAGACCAGCATCGGCGAGCGCGTTCGCATTGGCGTTGAGTTGCCTCGTCGCATTGATGGTGAAGTCGTAGTTGGCCGTCCCTGTGCCCGTCACAGTTTTTAGTCCCGTTATTTGTTTCATCGGCTGAAACAGAAGGCCTCGAATAGGTCCGAAGTGACCTATTTCAAGAGGGCTGTTGGGAACCCAATTCGCGAAGAGTCCTGTTTGTTTGCGAATCTCGGACGCATAGAGCTCGTCGATGGCCATAGAAGAGCCTCCCGGAGCATCGTACTCTCGGTTTGGAAGGTTATGCTAGTCGGGACGGGGAAGGATTCATGTTCACATGACGTCTGGGCACAAGCGCCTCGCTTGTATTGTCGTACGGAGACAGCGGACTAATGAACACTATGTTGGGGTCGGTAACGAGGCGCACACGGGAAATCGGTACCCGACGCCAATTCGCGCACCTGGGCCGACGTTCAGCTGCAGTTTCTCGGCAAAGCGATCGGGATCAGTCTGCCGGGTGGAGTTTCATGTGTGTTGGCGGGACCGTGAACTTTACCCTTTGTTTCAACAATGCTGCAGTGGGGCGATGGAGTTTACCCCACAACGTGTGGACTGTTCGCGACCAGTATCGGCATCTTCGGCGCTTAACGTGACGCAAAGATACCAGCTCAATCCGATTGAAGCGGGAAGATACTAGTAGGAACCATAGGCATCTCACTTGAGACGAGCCGTCACCGAACGCTCGCCGGCGGAGTGCAACGTATTGCATGATCAGAGGTCCAACGTGATCCACGCTGGTGCGTGATCGCTGGCATTCACTTCGCCACGTACCCATCGGTCGATACCTCCATTGACCAGTCGCTTTGACAGCTCGGGCGAGAGCAGAAAATGATCAAGCCGCATTCCCTTGTTGGCCGGCCATCGCTCACGCTTGTAATCCCAAAATGTCCAGAGCGGTCCGTGTGGATGCAGCTTCCGCAGAGCATCGGTCCAGCCTTGCGCAAGTAGCCGGGCAAATGACGCCCGACTCTCTGGTTGGATCAGGGCATTCTTATCTAAGGAGCGAGTTGGATAGATGTCTTGTGGGGTGGGAACTACATTGAAGTCGCCCGCCAAGATGACAGGAAGGCCGCTTGCGATTAGTTCTGCGGCGTGGCGAATGAGCCCTTCAAACCAAGTCAGCTTGTAAGTGAATTTTGGACCGGGTTGAGGATTGCCGTTGGGAAGGTAGATACAGGCAATCAATACCCCGTTCACGGCTGCTTCGATATAGCGAGCCTGCGTGTCCTTCTCAAGTCCAGGCAAAGAAGTACGAGTCAAGACGGGCGCGCGATGTCGAGCGAGAATCGCGACACCATTCCATGAGCGCTCGCCTTGCCACACGGCCTCGTAGCCCAAAGCTTGTAGGGAACCCGCAGGGAACGCTCCCTGTTCCGCCTTGAGTTCTTGTAAGCAAACCACATCGGGCTTGCTCTTCGACAGCCATGTCAAAAGGTTCTGCAGCCGTTTGTTGATGTCGTTGATGTTGAAAGTGGCGACCTTCACTTCTGAATCTCAAAGAACCGAGCGCATTCAGCAGAGGGTTGGCCGATATTCGAACGCATTCTGCAAGTGAGTTTCTCACAATCCAAAGCCCAGAAACGTGCTTTGCACAGCCGTTGATCTGCTTGAGGACCAAACACCGGCACCCGACATTTTGCACAACCCATCGCCGCCGGCTCACACGAGGAGTGTTTATGAACAACTCAATATTCAATGCGGTCATGGCGGAGTTGAGCCACGCTGATCCTCTTTGCCCGTATGTCACTGTCGAGCGCTTGTACTTAGAACTCGTGCTTACACAATCTGCCGAGAGAACATCACAGCTGGCGATTACCTGCGAACTCTTGCAAAGGGCACGTGCCGAACTGGTTCAGGAGTGGGGTGAAAACCTGCTCTCGTCATACCAACAAACCGCACTGCGATCCATTGACGAGTGCCTCAAGGACTCTCGGGCAATGGTTCGGACTTACCGTCAACTGTCCGCCGGGAATTCGTGTCGGTTCTTCGCAATCTGCTGAGTCGAACTCAATCGGCGCTGAGAGAAGACGCCAAACGCGAGCGCGAGCAT
Organism: uncultured Acidobacteriaceae bacterium; assembly: GCA_963771535.1. Taxonomy (GTDB): domain Bacteria; phylum Acidobacteriota; class Terriglobia; order Terriglobales; family Acidobacteriaceae; genus CAVVDY01. Next base: position 705,470 of record CAVYTK010000004.1, read on the forward strand.
AAACGCATGCAGATCGCTCAAACCATCGAGGACATGGGCGAAGGCTTGACTATCGTAATGGAGTGCCTCGACAGCCTCCTGTCGCAATTGCTCGTCCGTGAAGAAGTCTCTGCTGCCGCAAAGCAGGATCCGGAAGCGCACAGTCCTTGATTTCCAACTTCCAAACATCATCGACCGGGAGCACCTATGCACGTCCCCTCTTCGCTTCATGAGTATATGGCGCACCACTCTGCGGAGTTGGGAGAGCGCATTTTAGCCTCGTACCCTCCTCTGTATTGCCCAGGCGCTCCGCCGTCTCCGCGGATCGCGCACATGCTCCGTCAACCCTATCCAGCGCAAGCCTTGGCCATCATGGGCGTTGCCAAGCGTTGGAAGATTGCGCGAGGTGCGCACGTCGTGGCGGAGTGCGGAGCTGGCAAGACCCTGATCGCCTTGGGCATGATGTTTGTCCATGCCGATGGTAAACCGTTTTCCGGAATCGTCATGGCTCCGCCGCACCTGGTGGAGAAGTGGGCGCGCGAGACCTTCCTAACCTTGCCCTCAGTCCGGGTATTCCTGATCGACGACATGCGCAACGGCGGCGATCCCAAGCAGCCGCATGGGGTCAACGAAGTGCGTCTGCGGCGTGGCGAGATCGTTCGCGAAGGCTTGCACACCTCGTTGGCTGATCTGCGGAAGATGGGGCGGAAAGGATGGCGGAATGTCTGTCCGGAAACATCAGTCTTCATCCTCGGACGGGAACGGGCCAAACTGGGCTACTTCTGGAAGCACGCCTATCTGAAGGGTCGTTCCGGAAAGCATCTCGGGCTCGTACTCAACCCGGACACGCACAAGCCAATCTCCACCGACGATGAGTTTCTCGACGTGCTCGACTTCGATAAGAAACGTCTGCACGAGGTAGTGGAGAGGGAGAAGAACGGCACCACGCTCCATTCGCCACTCTGGCAAGCCGACCGTAGCAAGATCCAGCGTATGGCGCCCGCCGACTTCATGGGCCGCTACATGCCGGAATGGTTCGACTACGCCATTGCCGACGAAGTGCATCAGCTGGCCGGGGACACCGCCCAGGGCAATGCTCTGGGGGTACTGGCGAGAGTCGCAAAGAATGTCGCCGGACTGACGGGCACTCTTCTGAGCGGCTATGCCGATGACCTCTACAACACCCTGTTCCGCGTGGATGCCAAGCGAATGGTGCGTGACGGCTTCACCTGGGGCTCGGCTGGGAAAGAGCGCTTCACCCAGCAGTTTGGGGTGATCGAAACCATCGAGCGTACCAAGATCGAAGACAATGCCTGCTCCAAAAAGAACAAGACGGAAGTAACCATCCGGCGAAAGCCGGGAGCATCGCCGCTGCTCTTCGGTAAGTACCTGATGGATACCTGCGCCTTCGTGTCGCTGGAGGACATCTCCGACGCTCTTCCGGCGTACCGGGAAGATGTCGTTTCCGTCGAGCTGGCAGGCAAGCTGAAAGATGCTTACCAGCAACTGCAGGACGACATTACCGCCACCCTGCAGGAGCATCGGGGCAACCGCAGCGTGCTGAGTACCATGCTCAATGCGCTGCTGGTCTATCCCGATCATCCTTACGGTTTAGGCACGCTATACGGCTCCCGCTACAATCCCGAAATCCAGCAGCGGGAAACCTTTGTGATTGCCGAAACCGAGGACCTGGACGAAGCCGAGGTCTATCCCAAGGAACAGGCGTTGATCGAGGAGATCAAGCGTCAGCTCGCCCGCGGCCGCAAGTGCCAGGTCTTTGCGGTTTACACCAACAAGTACGACGTGTCGGCGCGCCTTGAGAAGCTGCTGCGAGGCGAAGGGATTCGGGCAGCGGTGCTGCGGGCGAGTACGCCTACGCACAAGCGGGAAGCCTGGTACCGCGAGCAGCTGAGGCGCGGTATCGACGTCGCCATCTGCCACCCCAAGCTGGTCGAGACCGGACTGGATCTGCTGGAGTTTCCGACCATCCTGTTCCATGAGACTGGCTACTCGCTGCACACGTTGCGGCAGGCCAGCCGGCGATCATGGCGCATCGGCCAGAAGCGGCCGGTGGAAGTGAAGTTCTTCGCCTATAGCGGGACGATGCAGGAAGTCTGTCTGCGCCTGATGGGCAAGAAGCTTCTCGTCGCTTTGGCCATGGAGGGCAAGTTCGCTTCCGAAGGGTTGCAGGCAATGGACGGCGATGACGACATGCTGACGGCGATGGCGCGGGAATTGGTGCAGAACCGGGGCATCGGCGAATCGGCCGATTTGCTCTGGAAGCGTGTCGGCGAATTCCTGCCCTCGGCCGGATCGGCATCCGAAGCGGAACAAATTCCGGAGAGCGAACCTGCGGATTTGTTCGGCTCAAGCACGACCGCTGACACCGCTCCCAATCACCCGTGCATCGACCCCAACTCAACCTCCAACCTGGCGTTGCAGCTGTCGCTTTTCTAAACCTCAGTTCTTCAAGAACGGCTGAAACGCTGCTTCAACTCCCATGAAATTCCATCGACTCAGCCTTGCCGATGCCGGCAAGAGTGCGCCGAGTCCTCGATCTAGATGGTGCTCGTACTGCAAGCGCAACGAGCACCATCTGTGTTCGGGATTCCGACGCGTGAACCATGGTCTTACCGTCCGCTGCGAGTGTCCTCACCGCGAATGGCATGACCGCAATCAGGCGACCGGTGCTGAACCGGCCGCCTTCTACTGCTCCAGCCTGTCCGCCTAATCCGTCTTCTAAAGGAGAGCCTTCTCATGCTCGCAACTGCCGAGTACAAAAACCAAGCTGTCTCCAAACTCGAATCGCTGATCGAGCGCGGCCGCTCACGTGCCGCCAGCGTCATCGATCACGTCATGCGTCACCAGCCGACCGATCGCCTGGTGACGGGGCGATGCCCTGCAGTTCCGTGTTGCCGAGAATCTGCCCGAGATTCTGATCACCGTGCCCGACCGGGAACAGGAGAAGGTCGACCAGACGCTGCACCGCAATGCCATTTACCAGATGGCGCAGACTACGGACATGCCGGTGAAGTTTCTCGACAGTCTGCAGGCCGTGGCCGAGCCGTGGGGCCGCGAACTGCTGGCCCATAATCTGCAAACTGTCTTCAACCGCCGCTTCCAGAAGAAACGCTATCTCCTGCGTTCACTCCAGCAGGAAGTGCGCGGGTTTCTCTCCGACTCCTACCGCCGCATCGACTCTCGGCCTGTAGTGGAAGCGTTCGCCACGGCAGTGCAGGAGAAGGGTGCGCTGCCCTACGAGGGATACGTCACCGATACCAAGATCGCCATCCAGGCGATCATGCCCGAGGTGTACGAACCGGTCCCCGGAGAAGTGGTCGCCTACGGCTTGTCGCTGGAGAACTCCGACTTCGGCAACGGAGCGCTGTCCGTTCGCGCCTACCTGCTGCGCATCTGGTGCTCCAACCTTGCCATCACACAGGAGGAGATGCGGCAGGTGCATCTGGGCAAACGCCTGGACGAATCGATGATCTACTCCGAGCGGACTTACGAACTGGACGCCCAGGCTACCGTCAGCGCCTTGAAGGACGTCATCCAGCGACAGCTCAACGCCGACCAGTTGCAGCAGCACATGAACCTGATCCGGAGCGCGAATGACCGGCCAGTGGATGCCAGCCACGCCCGTGACATGCTGCGCAAGGCACTGCAAAAGCACGAAGCCGATTCCGTCGTCGAAGCCTACAACTCGGCGGATACGGTGAACATGCCGGCAGGCAACAGCATGTGGCGGTTGTCGAATGCCATATCTTGGGTGGCGGGTAAGACCGAAGACGCTGAGCGCAAGCTGGAGATCAGCAAGGTCGCCGGGCAGATTCTCAGCCCAGCGTGAGCAATCAGGGGGCAGAGGCGTCGCACGTGCCTTTCCCCTTCAATTGACGGCCTGCGCCATTTGTCGCTATCATATGCGACATAATGGTTAACGAGCTCAGAGCCGTAATTGACGAGTTGGGCGGTGAGCGGACTTTGGGACGGCACCTGTCCAATGACCGCGATCTGCGTGAGGCCATCCGCGAGGGCTTTCGCCCTGCTGTCGTTGAGGAACTGATGCGTGCTTCCGGCTTGACCCTCAGGGAACTCGCCAGCGCACTTGACCTTTCCCCGCGCAGCCTGCAACGTCGCCGCAATAGCGGACGGCTGGCGCGCTACGAGTCCGACCGTCTGTATCGGCTGGCTCGGATTGTGGCCATCGCGAATGACTTCCTCGGAGACCGGGAGCGAGCCTTGCGCTGGCTCAAGCGCCCCAACCGAGCGCTGGGCGGAATCGCCCCCGTAGCTGCCATCGATACCGAGCTTGGCGCTCGCCAGGTTGAAAGCATACTTGGGCGCATTGCGTACGGCGGAATCAGTTGAAATTGGTCTATCGGGTCCTTCGCAGGGCATACGCTCGTAATCCATTCGACGGCGAAGGTGCCTATCGCTATGGCGGACGCTGGTCCAGTCCCGGCGTCCGCCTCAGTTACACCTCGGAACATCAATCGTTGGCCATGCTGGAGTACTTCGTCCACTTGGACAAGGACGATCCGCCAACCGATCTCGTTCTGGCGGTTGCCGAAGTTCCTGAGGATCTGACCAGAGAGCCCGTTGAACCCCGCGCCCTGCCCAAGAATTGGCGGGGTGCCGCTGCACCACCGGAACTAACTCGATTTGGCGATGAGTTCGTGGCCGCCGGTAAGAGCTGCTTGCTTTTCGTACCGTCTGTTCTCGCCCCTGACGAGAACAACTGCCTGATCAATCCGGCTCACGCGGAGTTTGGAAGAATCGTCGTGCGTGAGCTGGAGCCGCTTAACTTCGATGAACGCATGTTTGAGAAGCGTTCTCATCGAGCACCAAAGAAGTCCTGAACTTTATCCGGAAACGAGCGCAATTTCCGCATTGCAGCGGTCTAATCAGCGCTCCGAAATTCAAAATCTCACATCCAGCTACTCAGGCCAGAGTACCTTTTCGTTATTGCTTGATTCATTAACTTTTCTCTTTACTTTTGCAAGTAGTACCTGCTTTTATAGGTCGCAACATGCCGCTTCTGAGACCCTCAAATCACAGAAAGGAGACGAATCTGATTCGGTATTTGGGCCCATGTCTGTATTGAGCAACGCGTCAATCCGATCCCTCCGGCAAAGGTACGTGTGGCCGGATAAAGCGCTAAGCCTGGTACGGTACGGCCGCATCCCCAAGAAAGACGGTGCTGCGGTCGTCAAACAACTGCAAGAAATCACCAACTACCCCGAAAAAGTCTGTTGGCGGCTGGCTGAGAGGTACGGATATCTCCGTCCGCATGCTCGCCGACCGTGGAGCCAGGAAGACATCGCCAGAATCCTCAAGATGTGCGAGTCAGACCGTTCAGTGGCCGAGATCGCCGAGGAGTACGGCACCACGGTTCGAACCATCCACCTGAAAATCATCCGAAACGGGAAAAGGGCCGAACGCAATGGCTCGATCTACACCGTTTCCCTCATCTCGGCCGTACTGCGGGTTACGCGAGCGACCGTAAGGCAGTGGCACGCGGACGGCAGGCTGGAGCTGAAATCAGAACTGCGAGGCAGCATCACCGTTCAGTTCGCCGAAGACGCGGAATTCGAACGGTTCTGCCGTAAGAACCACAATTATCTGATCTACGAAGTCGGAGGACGGATTGCTCCCCGCGAGCGAATCCAATTCCTTAAAGAATTCGTCATGGCGGCAGACATGCCGGATGACCACACCGCTCGCAGCCACAAGCGCGAGCGCGACGCCTACGCCCAGCGGATGAAAGCGGCATCTGAGGACGAGGACGACGAAGACAACGATGAGCCGTACGAGCAGGCCTAATCTTGTGTCCAATACCAAATTTGCTGTGGAGCTCAAACCGCAGCCAAATGGCGGATCTTAAGATCTGCCGGCCAGCGAAGGTGCTGTCTCGATTGCACGCGCTGAGCTGATCCAACAAGACGAGAACATTCACAAACCTGTGATTAAGGTGTAGGCGCTCTCACACAAGGGCGCCTTTTCCGTTGGGGCCGCAATGCAAGGAATTGGCGCAACCGACGCTCCAGAATCGACGCCGCCATTCTTGTGAGTCCAATTGCTGTTCCGGGAATTGTGCTTGTTCTCAGGCTAGCTGCCGGATTCCGGTAAGGCGAGGCCTGGGGTTGCAGGCCGGCAACACACACCGTACGACTGCCAGAGGCGAAACCACGGGCTGTGAGACAGTGCCTCGTCGTGCCTCCGGTTGGCCGCTGCGATGTCGCTCGCGCTGAATGGCCGGGTGTCGGAAAGGGAGGCGATGTCCTCCAGCCATTCGATCTCGGCAATGGTCCGCTCAACGTCCATCCGCCTACATCATGCGGTACGAAGCAAGAGTGGTCAAGTTCAGCATCTCTCGTTCCTGCCGAACGTTCCGCAAGCGATGGCTTTGCGGAATTCTCGCCTTTGACAATTCCGGAATAGAGAAGAACACCGCACCTGTGACGATTCCGGAATTGTCATTCCCGACGATTCCGCCAATAGCTCCCGCATTGCCTGCGTCTCCCAACTTTCGGTTCCTTTAATCCACGCCAGAAACGGAATATCCCATGACAATACAAGCGGTACAACACATCCGCCGGATGCGCGGTGGCGCCCAAAGCCATCTCATGCGCTGCTCCGACGGGAACTTCTACGTGGTCAAGTTCCAAAACAACGCGCAACACACCCGAGTGCTGGCCAACGACTGGCTCGGTACCTGTTTGGCCGCGCTGGTTGGCTTATCGGTTCCCACGCCTGCCATCGTCGGAGTGGATCCCTGGCTCATCGAACATACCCCGGAGTTGCGCTTCGAACTTGGGGGCAAGCAGCTGATGCCAAGTGCTGGGCTATGCTTCGGTTCCAGGTACGTTGTCCCGCAGGACGAAGGAGTGGTGCACGACTACCTGCCCGAAGGAAGCATGGCTTGGGTCCGCAATCAAGAAGAATTCGCCGGCATTCTTGCTTTGGACAAATGGACCTGCAACGCCGACGGCCGGCAAGTCGCTTTCTGGAAGCGGCCCCGCCAACGCAAGCTGACCGCCAGCTTCATCGATCAGGGCTACTGCTTCAATGCCGGAGAGTGGACCTTTCCCGATGCCCCATTACGTGGCGTCTTCGGCCGCAATGATGTTTACGCCAACGTGACAGGTTGGGAGTCGTTTGAGCCATGGATGAGCCGGATTGAGAACTTCTCTGAGAGCTTACTATGGCCCATTGCCCAGCAGGTTCCTCCGGAGTGGTACGACCACGACTCCCATGAACTCGACCGGCTCCTGAACGCGTTACTGCTACGCCGCGGCAAGGTGCGCGACCTGATCCTTGGTTTCAAGAACTCGTCACGAAATCCCTTTCCCAACTGGCGAGCGTGAGCGCCTCCTCCTGAAGGCGCCCTCTCGCACCAGCAATTCAAGCCGACGCCAAGGAGCCTCTCGCATGAAACTTCGAAAGAATGAGTATTGCCCAATCCACCGATCGCTGTTCTGCTGCGGCCGTGAGCAATCGAGGAACGTCCGACAACCGCGGATTGGCGTTCAGCGTGTCGAAGATTCTCATCATCCGCGCGGGTATCGCGAGTTGCGGTCACCAGCCGAGATGCGCAAGCTGCTTAACCGGAAGGTTGCCGAACAGGGCGGGAAATGCGGTATCTGTCACGAAGCATTTGCTGACTGCAGCGAAATAGTCCCCGACCACATCGAGCCACGGGGAATGGGAGCAGCACGACGCGACGATCATCCGGATAACATCCAGGCCGTGCATCGACAGTGCAACGGAGAGAAAGGGTCGAAGAGGACGGGGTAGCCGTGACCGCTCTGTGCACCGCGCCGGAGACCCGCATGAATGCAGGGGCTGAACGGAGGCGGTGTGCGGGATATGTGCGGCAGACGCTGAAAGGCTTCGATTCACAGCCGAAAAGTGTTTTTACGGGAAGCTTGCCCTTGTCGGCTTCGTTTTGGGTAGGGCACCTGGTTCGGGACTAGGTTCTCGGCTCTAAAGTGCTGCCTGTTAATCACTTAGGATACCCGAGCCTCTGGTGTGTTGTTGAAACTTGTCGATCCGTGAGTGCTTATCAATCCAAGCGCAGTACGCGGCCCTCACAGCCAAATCCTCTTCTTGGTCGGTACAAGCTGTTTACGTTCTGGGCTGGCGCCTAGGAGCCTACGCCTTCTTCTGTTCGGACGAGTTGAACCCTCAGCAGTACCGGCAACCGTTGAACCTCAGGGTTGTAACGGAGACCGTTGTTTTATCGCATAGAAGCCGCACAAAACTGCAGCCCTTATTCCCGCAGAAAGATATTTAGGAGGGAGTTGTGAACCCGAATCTCGCCGTTGTATTCGATGAAGCCTAGCTTTCTGAAGCGATTCATGAAAAAACTCACTCGGGATCTCGTTGTGCCAATCATCTCCGCCAAGATTTCCTGGCTGATCTTCGGAACCACCGTCTCGGGTTTGCTGTCCTTGCCGAACTGAGCGAGCAACAGCAGAATCCTCGCCAGCCGCTTTTCGCTTGAGTTGAAAAGCTGATCAACCAGGTCCGCTTGGACCCGAGCGTTCCGGGTAAGCAGAAAAGAAACGAACACATCCGACAGCGCATGCTCTTGGTGCAGTATGCGGACCATTTCCGCCTTACTGATCTTGAGTAGTGCGCACTCGGTCATGGCGGTAGCAGTCGCGAGTCGAAGAGGCTGAGCTAAGACCATGCAGTCCTCCCCCAAGAACTCCCTTGCGCCCACCAAGGCAAGCGTCGCTTCTTTTCCGTTCGCGGAGGTGACAGTTACCCTCAGCTGGCCCTTCTGCACGTACAAAATCGCGTCCGCAGGGTCGCCTTGAGCGTATGCCGTCTCGTTCTTCTTCAGGTTGAGAACCTGCTTGCCTAACCCCAGTCTTGCGAGAAAGATCTCGGGATCGAAAACCGCATTGCCATTTCTTGGTCGCGGTTTGGGCGTTTGAAGCCCGGAAGACTTTGAAATTCCGCTTTTAGCTGGTTCCGCGGATCTCACCGAATTGGCCGATGAAATCGGTTTGGCGGGACGGCCTTGGCTGCGGGTTGGAATGTTGCCGGCGCTCATTTCACACACCTCCGAAGGGGAAGCGCCCTGACAACTCGAGATTATACCTCTTCAAGAAACCCGGGACGTGCGCTTTCGGCGCCACATTCCCGCGCATTCTGTCGTACACCCGTATGTCCTTCTGTTGGAACCAGCTTCCGCACCGAAATCCCAACGCCCACATCGGAACAAAGTTCAAGGCTTCACACGACAAAGTGAAAGCATTCCGACACAGGAAGGCTGCATAAGGCCGCGATCCCATCGCGACCTTTCTCTTGTCCGTAAGAATCAGCGATTGCGTCCCTTCCAACCAAGGCGCGGTTCGTCCAACCAAGGCCATTACTGTTGGCCAAGGTGCATTCGCATCGCAAGTGTAATTCGAACCACCCTTATGGCTTAACCCTTAAGCATGCAAGAAATCTTACCGACTGAGCTAAGCTCTAAACGGCAGAAGCTTTCTGAGTCTGTAGCTTTTTCGCATGAGTACCGTCTGGCCGTTGGCTAAGCAGTAACCGCGACAGGAGTGTTCAAAACTACACAGACTGAAAAACGGACTGCAGATACTCTCGTCTTAGCCCTCAAAGTAAGAGGGCGGATGGCATGACTGAAAAGAAACAAATTCGAATTCTTGTCGCCGAAGATGACCGGGCCGTCCTCCAAACCATTTCCAATATCCTCCGGAGCAGCGGCTACGGCGTAACCACGGCGGCAGATGGTTTCGAGGCTTTGCTGCACTTCCAGGACTGTGTCCCGGACTTGCTGCTTTCCGACTTGAATATGCCCGCTATGTCAGGCTTCGAATTGCTGTCGGTCATCCGCCGCAGGTTCCCGCAGGTCGTCGCCGTCGCGACGAGCGGAGCATACTCATCGGGCTCAGTGCCACCCGGAGTGATTGCCGATGCTTTCTATGCTAAGGGCCGGGAAGATGCCGGCAAACTGCTGGAGGTCATCGCAGAGGCTCTCATCAAAGGACCAACCGGGCACGACAATAAAACCGCCCCGGTGTGGATCCCGAGAAACGGAAAAGATCACAACGGCGTACCGTTTGTGGTACTCACCTGCACGGAATGTTTGCGATCGTTCCCATTCACCGTCAAACATGAACCGAGTGCGGAGATACTAAAGACGCCTTGCATCTATTGCCCGCACGAAGTTTCTTACATCATAGATTTTTCCCGTTCTGTGACTTCGCCGGAAAAACGGGCCGCGTGGAAGGCTCAATTCTTGAAGAATCAGCCCTCTCCTGCCGTTCCGGCCCAAACCAAGGCCGAGATGTCATCTGATAGAAGGAATTTTGCCGAGGTCAATAACGAGATGGCAAAACCTCGAACCGCTAAATCAGCGCGCGGCTAAAGCCTCTTCACTCCTGAACTGTTCTGGCCGTAGCTTTATGCCTCGCAGGGCAGCGCGATGAGCATTCACCGGCCTGCCGAATGATAATCACTCTGCATCCCTGAAAAAGTAGCAGAAGGGTTCTTCACGATTCTTAACAGAACAGGCGAACTTGATTCGTCTTTTGTTCTCCCAGCAAAGTGTAGTCGATTTTGTAACGGTCCCGCCTCCAAACTTCACCACCCGGCAACTAGCGCAATAGCAATCACTTGCAATCACCAATTTTCACTAGAATTCACCAAGAGCTGAAATCTGATTCGGGACCAGGGGTCGGAGGTTCAAATCCTCTCTCCCCGACCAATATTTTCAATAACTTAAACGCTGCTTCTGGTTTTACCGCTACATTCCTGTAGTCGATTTTGTAGACGGTCGAGGCGTTCGCTCAATATTTCCGCTGCTTTCGCGATCTCCTACCGGCATTTTCTCCGTTAGTTAAATGGTGTTGGTTGCGGCCTTTTCCTATTTCCATCCGAAACGCCTGGTCGTGCTATCCGGACGTAACTAGCCTGTGCGTAACGTACATCGCGCTCCCGAACCTCCATGACTAGCAAGCGCGGAACAGCGTATCCGAAAGCGTCGAGGGATTTCGTTCCTTGCCGTTACGCTTACCAGACACAGCTACCCTCAGTTGGCTGCATCAGAGGGCTAAATAACGCCTGCTGGATGGCGGCACCCCTCGTAGCAGACGCATCATACGGCACTGAGAAAATACAACAGGAGAAATAAAAATGGATGACTCAAGCAAGGTTTCGCGCGGAGAATCTACGGAGGACCATTTCACAGGCGCAATTGAGAAACAAACGTCCCAACTGCCGTCAACGGTATTCTTGGGCTTAGCGATAGGTTCTATTGCTCTGTCGGCCATTCTGAAAGTAATGGGCAAAGACAACTGGGCTCTGTTCGTAGGTCAATGGCCAGCTCCCTTTCTGATTCTGGGCAATTACAACAAGATGGTGAAACAGCACGGATCAGACTCTGAGTCGGGCAGGTTGGCGGCATAACGTGACTCGCATGAAGGATCCGACGCCTAGTTTGCCGCCATAGAATCATGTTCGATCATCTTGGTTATCATAGGACAGTCCGGGTTTCCAAAATGATCAGGGCAGGTAAAACCACGCATGGCTTTGGCTGCCTCTTCAGCGTCTAATGAGTCTTAATCTACTCCTTCGTTGGATCCCAAGTGATGTGTCAGCTATAAAGCGCAATAACGTGAAAGTCTTGGGCAGGGGTACTCTGCCCATCATGTTCTCGCACGGTTTTGGGTGTGACCAGAACATGTGGCGTTTCGTCGTACCTGCGTTCGAGAATGACTATAAGGTGGTCCTTTTTGATCACGTTGGTGCTGGCGATTCCGATCTGACTGCGTTTGCCCGGGGCAAGTATCAGACGCTCGAGGGATACGCCCAGGACGTCCTCGAAATCTGCAACGAGCTCGATCTGACGGACGTCAGTTTTGTAGGCCATTCGGTTAGCTCGATGATCGGTGTTCTTGCTTCGATTCAACAACCAAGAAAATTTGCCAACCTCGTACTTGTGGGTCCCTCCCCGCGGTACATCAACGACCGGTCGTACGTTGGAGGTTTTGAACGCCACGAAATCGATGGCCTGCTGGACATGCTGGACGCCAACTACCTTGGATGGGCTTCCACGATGGCACCCGTCATCATGGGTAACTCTCACCGGCCTGAACTCACAGAGGAACTGCAGAGTAGCTTTTGTCGAACCGATCCCCAAATCGCGAAGTTCTTTGCACGCGTGACATTCCTTTCCGATAATCGAGAAGACCTTAGCAAAGTGCAAACGCGGACACTCGTATTGCAATGTTCTGAGGACATCATTGCCCCTCTCTCGGTGGGAGAATTCGTGCACAATCAAATTCGTGACAGCAAACTCGTGATCATGCAAGCGACGGGGCATTGCCCGAATCTAAGCGCGCCAGGCGAAACGGCTGCTGCCATCCGTGACTTTCTCAGCCGGTCCTCTGACGTGACGAACATTCCAGAGGCCTGATGATGAGTGCGGCCGAAGTAGCGGCAGCATTAGATTTATTTGAAGTTGCGCCTTGTGGGTATTTGTTCACTCGCCCCGACGGCACACTTACAAGGGCGAACCTGACTTTCTTGCAGTGGACTGGCTACACTGCCCAGGACCTTCTAAATCAAAAACGCTTTCAAGAATTACTCACCCGTCCGGCAGCAATTTTCTATGAGACGCATTTTGCGCCACTGTTGCGAATGCAAGGTTTCGTGCGAGAGATCACAGTCGATTTCGTTTGCTCGGACGGATCAATCTTTCCCGCCTTAGTGAACTCAAACATTCACCGCAACAGCTCGGGTGAACCGCTTTTGGTACTCACCACCATTTTCGATATCCGAGAGCGAAGACGGTACGAGCGAGAGCTGTTGGTGGAGCGGAGAAGAGCCGAGCAGTTAGCACAGGTGGTCGCCAACGCTGCGGAAGCGGCCATGACAATCGACTCACAAGGAAACCTGACTTCCTGGAACCGAGGAGCGGAATCTGTCTTCGGCTATGGGGCGGCAGAAGCTCTCGGACGACAGTTTAGTGAACTCATGGTCCAACAAATCGACAATGAGCGATTTAAGAGAATTGTTTTGACATTGCGGTCCGGCAAGTCAATGCAGCAGGATATGATTTTGCGGCGTAAGGATGGAGAACTGATCGATGCGGCTGTAAGTCTGGCTCCGAATATAGAGCCCGTAGACGACTATGCAGGCTTTTCGGCGATCGTAAGCGATCTGCAAGCGAGACGAAAAGTAGAGAAAGCCCAGCAAATGGCCCGCGATCTAGAACTCATCAATCAATTGGCACATGAAATCAACAATCCCCTTCAGGCTATCGTTAACTGTATGACTCTTGCGGCTGCAACCGGCAGCGACAAGTACGTTCATTATGTCGAGGAGAATTTAACCCGCATCGCCAATGTCATCACGCGGCTCGTAGATATAACCCGCAAATGAACCGGAGGCCCGGCGAGGTGGTGGCGGGAAATTCGCCTTTTGTTCGCTTGCGTGTTGTAGTCGATTTTTGTAACGGTCGTACTTCGAAGGATCACCGCGTTTCACTAGACTTCAACAAGGCGGCAACAACTAGCGCAACAGCATTCCACGCCTAGGTCGCCGATGCAGCCCAAACGGAAACTCAATTCAGAGTTTTCCCGAGGATACCGCGTAATGGAAAAGATTCCAACGGGGTGCCATTCATCGTGTTGACGTGTACGCAATGCCTCCGCTCTTGTCCCTTGAGCGTTCTGCGGGAAAACGTGCAGGAAATTCAGGAAACTCCCTGCCTGTTCTGCGTAAATCCGGTCAGGTACGTAAGCGACTTTTCTGTGGACGTTATCTCACCGAAAGTACGCTTCACGGCAATAAGCTAGTTTGTTTATGCCAGGGCCGGCTCACATTTCGTCCGCTGACAATTGAGTGTCCGTCCGCAATCGTCTAGCGGCGACATCGAGACCTGTTAAGGCAGGATTTGTGCTTCGCTGTTTATTCGCGCCTTCGCTGTAGTCGATTTTGTAGCGGTCTCGCCTCCAAGGATCCCCACAGTTCACCAGATTTCAATAGGCAGTTCGCAAGTGGCACAATCACAAATCACTTGGAATCACCACGTTTCACTAAATTTCACCAAGAGCCGAAATCTGGTTCGGGACCAGGGGGTCGGAGGTTCAAATCCTCTCTCCCCGACCAATCCTTTCCAACAACATACAGGCAGCACGACAGCCTCAAAATCGACCCACTTGGTTTTGGCCCAGGTGCTCTAGCGGTCCGACCTGCATAAATACTGCATGACAGTCGCTTCGGACGATGCAGGACCGTCTACAAATCGACTACAGCGCTGTAGCGGAAAAACCAGGTGCCCTACTCACTCGTTAAACCGCTAAAACGAAGGGGTCGTTTAGGTCGAGACAACGAAGTGCGGTGACAGACCAGCCGGCAGTAGCTTCCGGGGCGCCGACCACTTGGAGCTTGCCACGCTCAGTCCATCCAAGGGCGTTAACAGGACCAATCTTGCCAGGGATTGGCGCCAATTACCGGCGGCGACCCTTGCCCGCCGCAACTGGCCATCGAGCACCTCATAGAGTGCGTCTTCTTTCGTCTTCGTATTTCTCTTCCTCGTGCGCCTCCCGCGCTCATCGTGGAAACTTCCACCCAGGCATCTTCTCATCATCGAACCAATTCAACGGCAATGTTTGAGCCCATTGGGCGAGGTGCCGGACTTCCTCCAACGGCATCCCGCCTTGCTCCCGTTGGCTGAACCAAAGAGCGCCACGGCTCTCGATGAAAGCACTTGAACACTCTCTCCGATTGCGCACCCTCGGGCAGGTCGGAAATCTATCCAGTACCAAGCGGAGCGCACTTCATCCCGATCGAGTGGCGCCCTTCTGCCGAGATGCCGGACGATGACTACCCCATCATCCTGACCACCGGACGTGTGGTGTCGCACTTCCTCTCCGGAACGCAGACACGCCGTATCGGCGGATTGCTGGATCAGTATCCGCAACCGCTCTGCGAGATGCATCCCAGACTGGCGGAGAAGTTGGGCGTCAACGACCGTGACTTCGTTAAGGTAGAAAGCCGTCGCGGTAGCGTCGTTGTGCGAGCGCAGGTGGTGAAGACCATCCGGCCCGACACGGTATTCATTCCCTACCATTGGCCGCTTGATCGCTCGGCCAACAATCTGACAATTCGCGCCATCGATCCCGTGTCGAACATTCCCGAGTTTAAAATCTGCGCCGTTCGCATATCCAAGGCAGAGCAGCCGACAGACCCAATCGCGCAACTGGAAACCGAGGCCGGAGGAATTCGTTGAGCGAGCGCGCCTTTTACATCGACTACTCCCGCTGCATCGGATGCCAGTCCTGCGTGGCTGCCTGCGCCGAATGCGATACCCATCGCGGAGTATCGATGATTCATCTGGAGACCATTCAGCGCCGTGAGAGCGTGCAGACCGCGCCACAGGTCTGCATGCATTGCGAAGACCCGATCTGTGCCCGCGTGTGTCCGGCAGATGCAATCAAGAAAACGCCCGACGGTGTAGTACAGAGCTCTCTGAAACCGCGCTGCATCGGCTGCTCCAACTGTGTGCTGTCATGTCCTTTCGGGGTTCCTAAATACGAGGTCCAGATCGACCAGATGATGAAGTGCGACATGTGCTACGACCGCACCAGTGTCGACAAGAAGCCGATGTGCGCCACGGTATGTCCTTCGCAGGCGCTGGCGTTCGCTACCGCAGAAGAGATCCAGCGGACCCGGCGCGGCGTTGCGATTAATCGCTGGAAATTTGGCAAGGAAGAAGTGACGACGAAGGTGTTCGTCATCGTGCCGCGCGAGGTAGAACGGGTGAATGTCGAGTTGGTGCAGATTTCGCCGACGCCATCGTGCCCTGTCCGAAGACCCTTATGACGTAGCGCTGATGTTGGAGAACGTGGGATGAATATGCGCGACCAAGAACGAGGCTGTGCAGGTTGTAAAGCGGCATCCACGCCTAAATGGCGTCAGGACTTCCCGATTGAGTGGGAGGGCGACCATTACGTAACTCGCCGCGAGATGGTGAAGTTTCTAACACTGGGCTCGCTGTTGCTGGCTTCTGCGAATTGGGCAACCGCTGTCGCCAGCAGGCTGCTGCACCGTGGGTCGCACGCGGAGCGCTACTTAGGCTCAGCCTCTGCGCTTGACCAGGCTGGGTCTATGCTGTTTCGTTATCCCACGGATGCGGACCCTTGCATCGCCGTTCGCACGCCAGAGGGAAAGCTGGTGGCCTATTCGCAGGTGTGCACGCATCTGTCCTGCGCGGTGGTATATGACAAGGCGGAGAATGGCCTTTTTTGCCCATGCCACCACGGCCTGTTCAATCTTGCGGGGCAGCCGATCGCAGGTCCGCCAACCCGGCCTCTACCGCGAGTGCGTTTGGACCAGCGGGGTGATCAAATATTTGCCGTCGGCATGGAGACGTTATGAGTCTGCGACGGCAAGGAACGACCCTGTTCTCCGCCATGCTTGCATCTGTGGGGGGCGCGGTTGTGCTGCAGCTCTGGCTGCTGACTGTGTCGATGGAGGCTCTGCTCAGCGGAGCCTACAAAACTCTGATTCCCGCAGCCGCGGGCTCATCCGTCTTACTCCTGATCAATGCTGGGCTACTGCGATATGTGTTTCGCTTTGATCGCGATGCGCACAGGGAATAGGCAGCCACGACAGGTTCAAACGCATCCTGCGGCCACACCGAGCTGCTCTACGTGCCTGATGGGCATAGGTTCGCTCATCGATCCACATCTCGATTAATATGCGGAATGAATGCGTCGCAGGGACTCGGAAGTGGAGCCGGCTGGGCAAGAAACGCGAGGCTCTAATCGCAGAGTACATTGACTGCCTGCCGTAGATCAGTGAACGCTCCCGCTGCGCCAACCTCATTGGCAAATCTAGCAGCGAGGCGGTAAGCCGAACCGCCGAGGATAATTTTTGGAGTCCGATCGCGTAGTTTCTCCCGGACGGTTTGGATCAAATCCACTACCGAGGTGAGACTGCCTAGGAGGGTCGTGGAAATACACAAAATGTCTACCGAGCTTTGTTCCAAGACGCTGAGAATCGCCGAGTGAGGCAGGTTGGTTCCAAGAAACTGCACCGCCCAACCATTTGCCTCCATCGAATCGGCAACGAGATTTGCGCCGATTTGATGTAGTTCTCCAGCAACACCTGTGACGACCATAATGCCCCGATGTTGGCTGGGCGACGGCAATCTTGGATAGATTGAGGCTATCGCATATTGCGTTATTGCCGTCGCCATGTGCTCCTGGGCTACGCTGATCTTGTTCATCTCCCAAAGCTCGCCGACTTCATGCAGCGACTCGGCAAACAATTTGACATAAATGTCCACATGGCTGGCGCCGTTCCGCAACGCTTCCTCGACAATGTTTATCGCGGCTTCTCGTTGGCCGCTCAAGATCGCAGCTAGAAATATCTCCCGGGCTAGAGCCAATGATTGCTCGTCAGGCACCCTTTCGTAAGTGTAGGGGAGTTGGGTGCAAGCTTGTCGACCCTGAGTCAGAAACGGTGCAACTGCCTGTTGCTCTTCCGGAAGTAACACGGAAGACAGGTGTTTCTCCAGTTGAGTCAGGTTCTCTTCAAGCGTGTGGTCGGCTATACCGCGCGACCCGAGCATCCTAGCGGTCCATTGGCAATAATTAGCAAAGGCTCGTGGGGAAGCGGCTTCGATGGCCCGGAAAGAAACTCCAGGTGGAAGCATGTATCCGCCATACAGAACTGACGAGCCCGTTCTCCATAGCGGGCAATCCAATCGGGATGAGTGACCAAAAAGTCATCGCCCACAGCTTGCGCCACCGTCTGCTTCACCGAAGAAAGCTTGTGGGCAAGGCGGTACCTCGCAGAAATCGCTTCCCGCATCTTTTTAACCCTTCCCCAAATACTTCAATTCCCCGCGCCTACCGTTCGACCCGGTTTCGACCAGATTCTTTAGCTTTGTAAAGCGCGTTGTCGGCGCGATCGACAAGTTTTTCGGCCGACTCGCGTTGTATCCAACTGGCAACGCCTAAGCTGACTGTCACTGGTTTGCAGCATCCGGGTATTTTGATCTCAGCCACCTCTTTTCTTATTCTTTCGGCGATCGCGATGGCATCAAAAGTCGACGTCTTGGGTAATACTAAAAGGAACTCTTCGCCGCCGTACCTCGCCGCCAGATCATACTCCCTGAGTTGGCTTCGGAACACTGCGGCGGCTCGGGCAAGTAACTGGTCGCCAATTAAGTGGCCACACTCATCGTTAACGGATTTGAATTTGTCCAGATCGGCTAGGACGATGCTCAAGTCAGTGCCTAGTCGCTCGGCCCGAGCAATCTCGCTCTGTAGAGTGGTGTGCAGCGTCCGACGATTGGCCAGGCCTGTCAACGCATCGGTTCCGGCCAGCCTCTCAATCGTTTCGTTAGCTTCCTTAAGTTCACGGTTCTTCTGCGCGCCCTCCCGCATCATCATCGAAAGGTCGTTGGTTAGTCGAAGAATTTCGGATTGGAAGCGGGATTCGTAGCGGTTCTCTTGGATCCCAAGCAGCAAGATAGCTCCGCGAGACGGGATTAGCGCGGCCTCCAGAGTGACATACTCGGAGGCGAGTTCGCCGCTCAGATCATGATGCCGACCGCAAATGCTTCAGTGACTTTGCCGAGATTTGGTGTCAGCTCCGGCGGGACCGGATACTCCGATACCTGGGTCCAGCGGGCAACCCTGGGCTGGAACCTAAAGCATGTCGATACCTGGGTCGCTTATGCTTCATGGCGCCCACCGGACGCTTTGTCCCGGGCGCGACGAATAACGTCGGCTCCGGCTACTGGGGTAATGACATTGTCAGCGGCACAACTGTGTACCTGACCAGCAACAAGAAAACTACTGCCAATTTGACGACGAACTGGGAAATCCATGGCAAAAAGCAGGGGACGAACGAGACGCCAGGGCAGGCGTTCACGATGGAATGGGGACTTGGACAACTTTTTCCACTCGATAAAAAAATGACCCGCCTCTTGCAGTTGGGTGTGATTGGCTACGACCAATGGCAGGTTTCCGACGACGGTGGAACTCTAAGCGATGGCATGTCAGCGCACTTGATTCCGTTCTATTCGGTCCACGCGATTGGAGTACAGAGTAACTTTGTTATGCCGGCTAGAAATCTCGAGTTCTTCTTCAAGTTCGAACCGGAATATCTCGCGTACTCGCACACGCAGGGTCGCACTATCGTCTTTGGTGGATCATGGACATGGGGACTTCCTAAAACAAAGAAACCATAAACGGCCCTGCTTGCCCGTGCTTTGGGCAAATCCGACAACCGAAAGGCGGAGAACAGCAATTGTGTGAGCGTGGCAATTCGCGACGCGGAAAATCTAGTCACCTCTGCTTCGACTGGATCCTTTCCTTGCCTAAGGATTCGCCACTTGACTGGCTGTCAGCTCACGTCAGCTTGCGGATGGCTGCGAGTAGCCGGGCGGGATGTATGGGTTTGGGCAGGAGTTCAAAATTGTGTCCCTCTGCTCTTGCTCTTTCGAGTATGTCGGAGGTCGCGGCTTGCCCTGAAAATAGCAGGATGCGAGCGTTTGGGCATGCGCGTTGAATACCGATCGCTGTTTGTACTCCGTCAATATCCGGCATAATCACATCACTGATCACGATATCCGGACAGACTTGCTCCGCAAGTTCTATGGCTTCAGTCCCGCTCAGGGCAAAGACTGCGTCGAAGCCTGCACGAGAAAGAATTTCTCTAAGGCTCTGGGCAATTAACTGTTCGTCATCTACGACTAGAACGCGCTGCTTTTGAGAATGGTCACGACCAAGCGTGGATGAATCCGCAGAAATGACCGGGACGGGCACCTTCGCCGAGAACAGGTATAGCCCCGGAACCGACACCCGGCAGGGGTCACTGGTCCAATGCTCATGCATGTCGACGCTCCCTCAGGGAATTAGATACACTCAACGGAAACTGAACGCAAAACACGGTTCCCCTGCCATCCGTGCTTCGAAACGTTATCCGTCCACCATGCTTTTCCACCAGACTCTTTGATACCCACAGCCCGAGCCCTGTTCCCACATCGCTCTTAGTTGTGAAGAACGGGTTGAAGATCCTTGCTTTCAAGTGTTCTGGTACTCCGCATCCACAATCTGCGAACGCTATTTGCGCGCAAGGCTCGCCGTTCTTGAGCACAGCCTTGCCATGTACCTTTATAACGCCACGCTTGGGAGAGGCATCAATGGCATTCGATATCAGATTAGAAAAGACTTGGCGCACTTCTCCGTGGTGGGCTTCGATCTTTAATCCGTGTTCTATCTGGAGATCGGCTTTCAGTGATTTGTAACGAAGCTTACCCTCAAAAACCCGTATCACATCGTCGATCGAGGTCCGGACATCTACAAGGGCGAGAGCAGAGGTGTCGCGATAGAACCCGAGTGTCTGTTGTGCGATATGGCTGACCCGCTCGAGCTCCCGGTCCGCCAACGTAAGGTATTCCTTAGCAGTTGCCGGCAGGTCCTCAGTGGTTTGAGCCAGGAAAATGAAGTTGGTGACTGCCTCCAATGGATTGTTCAGCTCGTGCGCTACGGTGGCAGCCAGCCGGCCAACCGAAGCCAGCTTTTCGGTTAACTGAAGAGCTCTTTCCGTTTTCTTTCGATGGGTGACGTCGCGAGCGATCTTCGCCGCCCCTATCACCCTACCCTGTTCATCTTTAACGGGCGAAATCGTCAGCGACACCTCGATGCGCTCACCGTTTTTTTTCATTCGTACCGTTTCAAAATGTTCGATACGCTCACCTCGCGCGATCGTCGCCAGGATGCGCCGCTCGTCGTCGTGCAACTCAGGAGGGATGATAGTAGTAATGGACCTGCCAATCATCTCTTCCGATGTATAGCCGAATGTCCTCTCGGCACAGGCATTCCAGCTCGTCACGATGCCATTCAGGTCCTTACTGACGATGGCATCATCCGAAGAGTCGACAATCGCCGCCAGGCGTTGGGAGGCAATCAGGGCAGTTTGCAGTCGTTCGTGATTCCTTCCCAGTTCCTCCTTTGCACTGACCTCCACGCTGATATCTGTGTTGGTTCCAAACCAACGGGTAATCCTCCCTTGTTGATCATGCAGCGGAACAACGCGGGTGAGGAAGGGCCTGAATACACCGTCCGCACCGCGAATGGGAAAAGTCATCTCGAAGCGCTCACCGCTCGCTAGAGAATGCTTCCAGCGGCTCACAACAGAGGGCAAGGTCTGCGGGTCATGCACCGATTGCCAGCCCCACCCCTGCATCTGTTCTGGTGTCGTGCCGGTGTATTGATACCATTGCTGGTTGTACCAGAAGATCCATCCGTCGGGATTGGCCATCCACACCAGCTGCGGAACAGCATTGGCTAGCCCGCGGAATTCTTCTTCACTACGGCGCAGGGCTTCTTCTGCCTGCTTGCGGTCGGTGATGTCGCGCGTAACCGCCAGTTGGACGGTCTGCCCGTTTTCCAGTCGCAGGGGAGCCGCATGCGTTTGCATATGGCGGCGAATCCCTTTCAGGCCGATAATGTCGAACTCTTGCGTGCCCTGTTCGCCGCGGCAGACTGTTTCGTTGAACTCGCGAAACCGTTGAAGATGTTCGGGCGCGATCACGTCGTAGATATTCTTGCCGACAACGTCATTTAAGCAATCGGCGCCCACCAGGGACAGCCCCACGGAGTTCATGTCGAGAAGAGTGCCGTCCGCTGCCACTAACTTCACGCACTCAGGGGTGGTCTCGATAATTGCGCGCAGGTGCGCTTCGCTCTCCGCGGCACGGGTCCGCTCCCGCTTGGCAGTTTCGTAGAGCCGGGCATTATCGATTGCAATCGCAGCTTGTCTGGCGATACCCTCCACCAGTCTTTCCGCTCGATCAGTAAAAACTCCGACTCGAGAATGGCCGTAGAAGAGACCGCCGATCACCTCGCCGGACCTGGATACAACCGGTACGGCCAAGTAACTGCGCACCGGAAGGTGTCCGGGCGGCATGCCGTTATAAGGAGGGTTCTTTCCATATCGCGGGTCTTGTCGTATATCGGGAACGCGAACGGTCCCTTCGCCCCTGAACGTGGCTCCGAACACCGCGGTATTCCTGGGCATCGGAAAACGGCTGAATGCCTCATAGGGAACGCCAGAAAGCGTATACAAAAGATACTTCTCGCCCACCGGGTCGATGTCGTTGTAAAAAAAAGCGCCGAACTCAGCCTGGCTGAGTTCGCGGCCAGCATCCGTGACTGCCTGCACAAGTTCTTTGAGTTCGAGTTGCGATGCGAGAGTCGCCCCGATCCGCTGAAGGACCCGCAACTCCTCCTCGCTCTCACGTATCGCTTGGTCTACCAACTTTCGTTCGGTGACATCCTGAACGATTCCGAGCATCCGCGTCTCACCCTCGCTTCGACGGCCCTTGCAATAGAACCAACGTATTCCAAGGTCGGGATGCTGGTAACGGTATTCGAACTCCATTTCTCCGCAGCGATAACTCTCTTCCATTAACCGCTGCACTTCGTCCCAGTCTTCGGGATGGACTCGTTCCGCCCAAGTTTTCACGTAATTGGGATCGGACGCATTAGTAGCAAACAGTTGATGAAGCTCCGGGGAGAGGCTGCGTGTGTCGTGCAGCGCATCCCATTCCCAAGTACCGACCTGCGCGGCATTCTGAGCTAGTCGTAGCCTTTCTTCGCTTTCTGCGATCGCTCGTCTTGTCAAAACTTTGTCGGTGACATCAACCGCATGAACCAGAATCCCTTCGACCTCTCCGGCCGAGTTCCGTACCGGCTGGTAGACGAAATCGAAGTACGTCTCTGAGGGCTGCGGCGGCCGGTTCAGAGTCACCTTCATCTCATGGCCGACGTAAGGCTCGCCCGTTTGATACACCTCGTCCAGCAATTTGCGAAACAGCTGCGTGTCGATTTCCGAAAGGCTCTCCTCTAATGTCTTGCCGATGAAGTCACCTGGACTCTTTCGACCTGTAACGCGGATGTAGTAGTCGTTGACATACGTCCAGCGGTGCTCCGGGCCATACATCAGACCGATGGCAGCAGGCGCTTGCGCCATCAAATCCTGCAACCTGCGCCGTTCCAGATCCGCTTCCGTGCGGAGCTGTGCTTCCCGCTGGGCCGCCTGCTCCAAAGCTTCCTGGGCTTTGCGCTGAGCTTGCAGCAAATGCGCTTCTTCAAGGGAAACCGTAGCCTGGTTGGCGGCCACCGACATCAGCATGGATTCTGTTTCGGTGGGGAAGTCCGTTCGCAACGAAATCGCAGCCACTATGCCGGATTTCGAGGCGACGGTGACCGGGACAATAGCGGCACGGTATGACTGGGGGAGTTCGTGCACCACGGGTGCCCGCGGCAGTTCTGCGGAGCACTTCTGAAGCAGAGCGGCAAGGACCTCGGGAGGCACTTGCCCCTGAATGACTTCAATGCCGGGTGTGTCAGCCGGCAGCATCAGATAGCCGCACTCCACCCGCAGAGCGGAAACGAGGACGTCCACCACGCCCTTTGCGATTGCCTCAGGGTCCCGTCCCACCCATGCCGCCGGGATCGTGCACAAGGCGAGCAGGTCGCGCATCGCTCGGCGCAGTACGACGGCCTCGCGCACCTCGACGTCGGTGCTCAGGCGTTCGTTGAGTTCAGGCATATTTGGGTTCTGCTTTGATTCGGTACGCACCACGCTCCCTCAACTCAAGCAGAAACTCGTCGGGTGGGACAAAGAACGGATTCGACTGGAGAACGCCCCCGATGATGACCATGGGATGCGTTCTCATGATGTCCATCACGACGCCGGCGCCAAACTTGGCGCAGTCGTACGTTCATATGACCGGATCTTTATAGCGTGGGAGCACGTAGTTGAGGCGGGTCTCGTATTCCACCAGATCGTTAACGCCCGGCATGTCTTCCAGCGCCCACTCCATGTGGGCCACCAGTCGCGTTATTTCATATCCCTGCTTCGGGCCCGCCTGAAGTACCTCCTCGATGAGCGCCAGCATTCGATCCTGAGAGAAGTGCCCATCGCGAAGGTACGCCTCGTGCCAATTACGAACCTCGAGTTGCCCGTGCTCCATAGCCGAGTCAACCTCAATGCCCGCCTTGCGTAACCGGTTTACGTGCCCTTCCCAATTGCGCGAATCGACGATGTGGAACGCGCGGTCTCCACGCGTAAAGCCGTCTTGAATAAACGGCATCAGCACGCGATACATTTCGTCGGGGGTATGGAAGAAGGCGCAGATATGACGATACTGGCCCAGCGGAGTTCCAGCAAAAGTGATTGGTTCGGACATGTGGCGCCCCTTCGCGGGAATGTCTGAAATGTCTAGCTGAAACAGAATGAGATGAAAAAACAAGCCCCTGGGTTTTCTTACCAAGAAACTAACTCGGAATTTTCTGCCAGTCAATAGTTGCGGTAAGGTTGGTTTGTCCCGCACATCTATCTCATAGGGCCGTACAGCCGCGCCGTATTATGGGGGCCGCCGAACGTAGTCCCGGGTCCATATGAGTCGCGGAAGTTTCCCGCCTCAACGTTGTGCTAAACTCGCGTAACGCGGTGAGGTGTGGCTTATGGGCATCCAGTTGCCAGCCGTTCATTCTGTTCACATTTACGAAAACGACGACTCGCTCATAGCGCGGTTGTGCGCCATCATCGCAACCAGCTTACGTCTGGGAGATTCGGCCCTCATTGTTGCGACCGCTGAACACCGGGCACAGCTGGTGACTGCCTTGAGACAGGTTGGTATTGATGTGCGGGCCTGTGCACGCGATGGACATTACACGATGCTCGATGCGCAACAGCTATTGTCTACTTTCATGCGCGAGGGTATGCCCGATGGCGATCTTTTTCGGCAGACAATCGGTGCTGTGCTCCTGGATGCACGCCGTCGCGCAGAAGGTCGAAATCAAGGCTTGATTGTCTTCGGCGAGATGGTTGCCCTTTTATGGGCCGACGGCAACAAGGCTGCCGCTATGAAACTGGAAGAACTCTGGAACGAGGCGATGCACAACGTCACCTTCCATCTTCATTGTGCTTACCCGCGCGAAGGCTTCAGTGGGTCCTGCGATATTGATTCTGTTCACGGCCTGCACACACACGTTGTGCAGTAGCGCTTCACGCAGCACTGGTGGGGTATAAATCATGTCAACTCAATTTCCAGGCACTCATTCAGTCCAGATCTACGAACGCGACGCCGACCTCGTCACGAGCGTTGGCTCAATGCTTGCCTCCAGTCTTTCGTTCGGCGACTCAGTGCTGGTTGTCGCGACACCTGAGCACCGCGAACAAATCGCGCGAGAACTGGAGAGGCTTGGCATTGATGTGGAAACGTGTACAGAGCAGAGACGTTACGTGGCTCTCGACGCTGTGGAGGTAATGACTTCCGTCATGCGTCAGGGGCAGCCTGACCCGGATCTGTTCGATAGCAATTTCGCCAAGACTCTCAAAAAGGTACGTCAGCACGCCCGCAACCAGAACCGGGGCCTGACGGTCTACGGTGAATGTGTCGCACTGCTTTGGAATGAACGTCGCAAGCAGGCTGCGCTGACGTTGGAGCGGTTCTGGCAGGACGTGTTCCGTGGCGACCACACCTTCCATTTACACTGCGCGTACCCGAGTTCAGTGTTCTCCGATGCAGCCGAGGTACGCCTTATTCACGACCTGCACTCACACGTCTTTCAAGATTGCCATTCTGGAACATCAGCCGCGTAGAGGGGCTGATGCGCAAGCAGTATTGTCAATCTCGCACTTCCTCAGCACGGTGAGTTGACGTGAAGCGTCGCCGCTTCCTCATGCCTTCCGATCAGTGATTTGACCTTTTCAAGGAGTTGTATGGGGTGGACCGGCTTTGCAAGTAGCTCGAAGTCATGACCCTGAGATCGAGCCTCGTCCATCATCTGGGCCGTAGCGGCCTGGCCCGAGTACAGCAAAATATGGCAAGTCGGAGACGTTTTGCGGATTTCAATTGCGACCTCGATGCCAGTGATACCCGGCATGACAACGTCGGTAATGACCAGATCCGGACTAGTCTCTTTGCAGAGCACCAGCCCGGATCTTCCGTCGTACGCCACCTCCGACAAGTAACCTGCTGAACGCAGAATCACGGCCAGTGTATCGGCTATTCGCTTCTCATCATCGATCACGACGATTCTTCGTTCTGCTATAGGAGCACTGCTGTCGTCACGTGTACTATTCATACAGCCTGCTTCAGAGCATCAGTTACGTGTTGCACTTGATTGCTTATCGGCAAGACAACCGAAATGATTGTTCCACTTCTACCTGGAATTGTACTACTCCGTATTTTCATAAAACCAGAATATCGCTCGACAATGCCCTTGCAAATCCACAATCCGAGCCCGGTACCAACATCCCTCTTTGTCGTGAAGAAAGGCTCGAAAATCCGCGAACGAACTTCATCGGGAACGCCTGATCCAGAGTCCGCTACTGTCAGCCGCACCCCTTTGCTGAACAATCCACTCTTGCTGACTGCCGATATACGTATTCGAATTTGCCCCCCACTTTCAGTGGCGTCAATGCTGTTGCTTAGAAGATTGCCCACCAATTGACGAAGCTCACTGGGGCCAGCGCAGATCTCTGGATCTTGCTTGATTTCCAGCCGGATTGTGACCCCTTTATTCCGCGTTCTGGGGGCAAACACCGAAATCGTAGATTCCACCACCGAACCGAGCGTTATGAGAATCGGCGTCTTGCTTTCTCGATAGAACCCAAGCGTTTGCTTCGTCAGGTGCGCAATGCGATCCAGCTCTTCTTCTGCACTCGCCAGAAATTCGCGAATTTCACCGCCAACGGCTTGCTGCCTGCTCAAATAAACTAGATTCGTGACCGCCGCTAGGGGATTGTTAATCTCGTGAGCTACTGTGGCCGCAAGTCGACCAACGGCGGCCAGTCGCTCCGTGGTATGTAACGCTTGCTCAGCCTGCTTCTGGCGTGTGATGTCACGAGCGATCTTGGCAGCGCCAACTACGCTTCCTGCTTCATCGCGTATGGGAGAAACAGTTACGGAGACCTGAATTCGTTCGCCGCTCTTCGTCACCCGAACCGTGTCAAAGTGGTCGATGGTCTCGCCTCGACCGATGGCAGTCAGAATTGTTCGCTCGTCGTGTTGTAACTCCGGCGGAATGATCGTGGCGATAGACCGACCAATCATTTCCTGCGCCGAATAGCCAAATAGCGCTTCCGCAGCCGGATTCCAGCTGGTCACAGTGCCGTTTAAGTCCTTGCTGATGATTGCATCGTCGGACGATTTCACGATTACTGCCAGACGCCGCTGGGCTTCCTCAGCTTCTCTACGCGCAGTTACGTCCGTCGCCGCACCGAACCACTCGATGATGTTGCCCCCATCGTCTAAGAGCGGCACAGCCCGAGACAGAGTCCATCCCAGTGTTCCATCGATGCGGCGAACGCGGTTTTCGAGCTCGAAAACGGACTTGTTGTCGATCGCGGTGCGGATCGCCGCCAAGACCGCTGGTTGGTCATCAGGATGAATGTAGACTTCGAGCCAATTCTCGATTGCATGTTGTGTGTCGGGGATGAATCCGCGACCATCCAACTGCCACATCTTCCCCCAGTCCGGACTCATGCGATACATAACGTAAGAACTTGCGGTTACAAGTGCGCGGAATCGCTCTTCGCTCGTGCGCAGCGCCTCCTGCCCCTTTTTCTGTGCCGTGATGTCGATATTGATCCCGGTCATCCGTACCGGTTGACCGTATTCATTCTTGAAGACCTGCCATCTGCCTAGAATCCAATGAATGCTTCCGTCGGGCCAGACGACCCGCCATTCCCCCTGGACAGGAGCGCCGGTATCAAATCCAACTTCGACCTGTTTCACAGCGTTGGCCCTGTCTTCGGGATGAACCAGTTGCTCCCATGCCTCTTGAGTACCGGTAAATCCTCCCGGGGACAGTCCGTACATGGCCTCTAATTCCGGCGTCCATCGATTCACGTTGCTTTGGCAGTCCCACTCGAATGTTCCTATCGTCGCGACTTGCTGTGCGAGACGTAACCGCCCTTCACTGTCACGCAACTCGTCCTGAGTGCGCTGACGTTCGATCGCGAGCGCAATCGTGCGGGTCAAGACTTCCATCAACTTGAAGTCTTCAGAACTTGGGAGCCCCTCCTCCCGGCCATACATGGCAAGCGTTGCCAGCATTTTCCCATCGGCAGAGCGAATGGGTAAGGACGATGCGGAACGTATGCCCAATGGAGAAGCAAATCTTGCAAACTCGCTCCAGCGCTCCTCCTCTTCGACATTCGCGACCATGACGGGCTCGCCAGTCAATACGGCCCAACAGCACGGACCAGTCTTCGTGGCGGCAAGCATTCCTTCAGTCGCAATGCGGTAAGTCTCCGGCAGATCGGGCGCGATAGCCATCTGAAACTGAGTGCCATCGTCATTAAGCAGGTGGATGGCAGCCATCAGATCGTGTTCTGACAGCTGCCGCACGGCACTTGCAACTACAGACAGCACATCGGTCAGAGGCTCCCCCTGGACAAGCATCTCCAAGGTTCGTTTTTGCAGTTCAAGAATTTCGTTGTTGCGACGAACCGTCTCCGCAGCGATCCGCGTTCTTTCTGCCGCCTCTTTCTTGTCGTGTATATCGAGACAACCACCCACATAGCCTTCAAAGGTTCCATCGGACGCGTAGCGCGGAACTCCACAGTCGAGAATCCAGCGATATTCTCCGCTGTGATGTCGAAGCCTGTATTCCATTTCAAATGGCTGCCGCGCCTCAAAGGACGTGACATAAATCTGCACGCACCGATCCAAGTCTTCGGGGTGCACGTTCTCGGCCCAGCCATTCCCGATTTCCTGTTCTAAAGTGCGGCCAACGAAATCCAGCCAGCTCTTGTTGAAGTAAAAGCAGAGGGTGTCGGTCCCGGACAGCCAGATCATGACCGGTGTCGCATCGGTAACAACCCGCAGCTTCTGTTCGCTTTCTCTCAGGGCACGCTCTGCCAGCTTCCGTTGCGTAATGTCGCGGGCAACAGCGAGGTGCACGAAACTTCCATCAGTGTTTCGCAGCGGCGCCGCTTGGGTCGCCATATGTCGCCGGTCGCCTTTGATCCCGACGATGTCGAAATCCAAAGAGCCGTGCTCGCCGCGGCAGATACTCTCATTGAATTCCCGGAAGCGCTCCCGGTATTCCGGGGCGATCACGTCGTATACACTCTTGCCGACGACCATCTCCGCGGAGTCTGCTCCCACCATCCCCAAACCAGCGGAATTTATTTGTAGGAGGGTGCCGTCCGGCGCGACGAGTTTCACACATTCCGGCGTCGTCTCGAAGATCGCCCGGAACCTTTCCTCGGACTCATGCAAAGCTACTTCTGCCTGCCTGTGCTCAATGTAATCGGCTGCCTGCCGCGCCAACAAATCAATAAGGCGAAGCTCCCGTTCCGTCGGACAGTGTGGATGGCTGAAGTGGGTCGAAATCATCCCCAGCACCTTACCGCTGGTGCTTACAAGTGGCGTGGATTGCACGCCACGGACGCCGGCGGCAAGCATTACGTCGAGGGACTCTTGGCCCTGGAAGATCTCGCTTCTCGCCACATCTTCAACCACCGCCCGCCCGCCGTCGCGAAGCGCCCGTCCACAACAGGAATTCTCATCGTCGCGGACCAAGGCAAAGAACTCCAGGAATGGGCGATCAAAACCTTGCTGTGCGGCAATTGTTAATACATTCGAGCCGGGCTCGCGTAATTGCAGATTGCCCTTCTCTGCTCCGCTAACTGCAACGGCGACTTCCACCATCTTCAGCAGACACCCGGAGAAATCGCTAGCCGCCCTTGTGCACTGCATTCCGACTTCATGCAGAAGGCGTATGGCCTCAAAATCGGCATCGATGCGTTGCCGCGTTGCAGCCACTGCTGCTTCGGCCAGCTTGCGCTCGGTGATATCACGCGTGAAGCAGCGCGTGTGCACGAACTTGCCATTCTCGAAAAGAACGCTGGAATCGATGACCACATGGCGTATAGAACCGTTCTTGGCCCGCAGGCGCGCCTCATACTCGCATAGGCGTTCGCCGCGACACAGGCGGACGAGAATCTCGCTGATCACAGGCTCGTCCACGTGGAATTCCGCGATGTTGTGCCCGAGGTATTCCTCGCGTGTGTAACCGAGCATGTCCAGTTCCGCCTGGTTCGCCCACAGGATCGTGCCGTCGGGGCCTACCCAGTGCAACGCCACGGTTGCGGTTTCAACGAAGTCTCGATACTTCTGCTCGCTTTCACGCAGCTCTTCCTGGGCCTGCTTGCGCGCAGTGACGTCTTGGATGATGCCGAACAGGCGCGTCTCACTGTTCAGCCGCTTTCCCTTGCAGTAGAACCAGCGCAATCCCGTTTCCGGGTGTTGATATCGGTACTCAAATTCCATGCTTCCCGAACGGTGGCCTTCCGACATCTTCTGGAGCACGAATGCCCAGTCCTGGGGGTGCACGCGCGATTCCCACTTCGATCTGTATTGCGGATCATCCGCCTCGGTTCCGAACAGCCGATGCAGTTCCGGCGATAGCGAACTGACCTCTCTCGCCGGGTCCCATTCCCACGCCCCAATATGGGCGGCGGACTCAGCCAATTGCAGGCGCTCCGCTGCATTCTTGATTTCGTCTCGCGCAATGATCTTGTCTGTTACTTCGATGGCATGTACGAGAATGCCTTCGACCGCGCCTTGCGTGTCTGTAACCGGTTGATAGACGAAGTCGAAATAAGCTTCTTCGGGCTGTCCGCTTTGGGCGCGATTCAACCTCGCCTTCACTTCGCGACCAAAGTATGGCTGGCCGGTGCGGTAAACTTCGTCAAGGAGGTCGGTAAAGGGCTGCGTCTCGATCTCGGGCAGGCTCTCCCTGATCGTCTTGCCAACGAAGTCAGAAGTGCTTTCCCGTCCGGTAACGTGCAGGTACTGCTCATTTACATAAACCCAGCGATGTTCCGGCCCAGACATGAGGCCAATGGCGGCCGGCGCCTGCGCCAAGAGTTCCTGCAATCGATTTCGCTCGCGCTCCGCTTGCGCCCGCAAACGAGATTCTCGCTCCGCGCCTTCGCGCCGGAGATTCGCCAACTTGACGTGGGTAGACACGCGTGCGGTAAGTTCACGGGCCGTGAAGGGTTTCACCAGGTAGTCATCTGCCCCGGTCTGCAAGCCTTCCACACGTGCCTCTTCTCCCGCTCGGGCCGACAGCAGGATCACAGGGGTGGATTTCAGGGAATCGTCGCTGCGGATCGCATTCACTACTCCAATGCCATCGAGGCCCGGCATCATGACGTCAGATAGTACGAGCGACGGGCGCAGTGCGCGCACTGCCTCTACGGCGCGCTTGCCATCTTCGACCGCGTGAACGATGTACTGATCACGGAGCAGATGGACAAGATATTCGCGCATATCGGCATTGTCGTCCGCGATAAGGATCACGTCTCTCCGATCTTCCGGTGCGACGGCGCCTGTCGCCATCTCTGAGCCAGCCGTGGTCTCGGTGTGCAGCTCAACAACCCCGCCGGACGCATTGGGCAGCCAGCGCAGCGCTTCATCAACGTACGCATCACCGCCAACGGCGGCTGACGCCGACGTTCGCTCGACTCCAATCCGATCAGCGGGCAAATGCGCTGTGCCTAGCGGGATTGACACTGTGAAGGTGCTGCCGGCGCCTTGAAAACTCTCGACGCGAACAGTGCCACCGTGTAACTTCACAAGTTCCTGCACGAGTGCTAGGCCAATGCCGGTTCCCTCATAGGTCCTTCCCCGTGTGCTCTCGATCCGATGGAATCGCTCGAATATACGGTTTCGTTCTTCTGTCGGAATACCTACGCCGGTGTCTCGCACCGAAAGTTCTACTAAGCCGTTGACCGCCCTCAATTCCAGAGCGACCTCGCCTTCGAACGTGAATTTGAAAGCATTAGACAGAAGATTGAGAATGATCTTCTCCCACATGTTCCGGTCCACATAAACCGGTTCATCGATTCGCTCGCATTGGACTGCGAAGCGGAGCCCCGCTTTTTCCATTGCGGAGCGGAATACGCTCGCGATCTCAACAGTCACACTTGCGAGGTCGGTAGGTTCGTAGACCGCATGCACTCTGCCGGCCTCAAGCCGAGAAAAGTCGAGCAGGGTGTTCACCAACTTAAGTAGCCGGAGAGCGTTCCGTCGGGTGACCTCCAATTGCTGCTGCTCACCAGAATCCAACCGAGCGGAAGCTTTTTCGAGGACCTCGTCCAGCGGTCCTAGCATCAAGGTCAACGGCGTTCGAAATTCATGGCTAACATTGCTAAAGAACTGCGTCTTGGCTTTATCCAATTCTGCCAGGGCTTCCGCTCTCTTGCGTTCCTCTTCATACGCACGCGCGTTAGCGACGGCAGTAGCTATCTGCGAAGCTGCTAGGTCCAGGAAGTCACGATAGAAATCGTCAAACTGTAACCGCGGACTGATTCCCGCGATTAGAAATCCCGCCAGTTGATGTGCAACATTCGCGCGTACGGGTACAACAGCCGCGCGATCCGGGGGATCGGACCATGCCCCGGGCGGGATTGACCTAAATCTCTGCCCTAGGGCCTCCACCACTTCCATTCGTCCGGTTTCGATCACCAGCGAAAGTGGCCACGCCGAATTAGCGGCCGAAATTTCGATCATCGCCGGAGCGAGATCGGGGCTCGATCCATCGAGCCCGGCTGATCCCGTAAGACGCGCCACCCCTCGCTCGGGGTCGAGCAGGTATAGAAGAGCAAAGGCTACGTCTTTTGGGTATTTCGCGAGCACGCCTGCAGCACGCGCACAGGCCTCCTCCGCACTCCGCTCTTCCAAAATACTGGCGCCCAAATCGCGTAGCGCCATCGTGCGTCGCTCACCGACAATCTTTTCGCTGATTTCGTGGACTGTGGCGAGCACCCCGCCAATGCCGTTGGGTACGGTCTCGTCGGGCACCGGGCTGTAGGCGACGGTAAAGTGCGTTTCCTCTACAAAGCCGTGCCGATTGAGTTCGAGCGGGAAGTCTTCGATCCAGGTTGACGGCCCGCCGCCAAAAGGGCTTTGGATCAATGGTTCAAGGATGTGCCAGATTTCGCTCCAGCATTCGTTGGCTGGGCGACCAATGAATTGAGGGTGTTTCTTACCCAAAATCGGCCGATAGGCATCGTTGTAAAGTTGGCAGAACTGCGGTCCCCACCACAACAACAGAGGGAAACGATTGGCCAACAGGAAACGGGCCATCATCCGCAAAGCCGGAGACCAGGAACTGACCGGACCAAGAGGCGTCTGCGACCAATCGAAGGCCCGCATCAGCACGCCCATCTCGCCGCTGCTGGACAAAACAGACTCGACAAGACTCGAATCCGGGGCTTCCGGAGCCTTTAGAACCCCAGACTCTGTTGCGACATGCTTCGCTGGTCTACCTGTGCTCGAAGTACTCACAGCACCCTCGCCGCAGTCTTGTTTTCACTGCGAAATGGCGGCAGATACACTTCGGACCCGAGGAACTCTCTTAGGTGCTGCTAGACGGCAGCTCAGTTGCCCCGAGGTGGACAACCTCATTGTTATCTCACCATCCGCCCGCGCCGAATTCGGCATTAGATTTTACCATTGCTCCCGAAACGTCCGTCTCGTCTGTCGAGCCTGGGCACTTTAGAGATCGCGTGCCGCGCCCTTCCCGGAAAGTCGCCTGTAGCGCGAGACGTCATGTGAAATAAAATTGTGTTTCGAGCCAGCAAAAAGCCTGGTTTTCGGGACACCGCAGGGGCAACTCTGCCAAACAAGATAGGGAGTCCGACGACACCATCGCAGCCAATTACCCCAACCTCGACCGTGTCTCCGTTGTTTACCGTTACCACCACAGACGCGATTCCTTGCTCCAGAAAGAATCCGTATCTTGCTTCGTTGCCCAGCAGGGTTTCCTGCTGTTCAAGAGTCACTGGGCTGAGATGAGGCGTCAGACGCATCATTTCGGCGTCGTTAAGGCTTGAGAGGATGCGATTTCGGTACTTGCGCGCAGGCGCGTTCATTGCTGCTCCGTGGGCGTAAACGCCGCATCTGGATGCGCAAATGAACCTACCCCCGTGGCGGGATGACCTGCGTTGAGATGTGAGTAAATTGTACGCTTTTGGCAAGAGCCTCGTTTGTCCGATCGTAACTAAGCGTGCCGACTGGGCACACACGTTCGCCAACAGCCGCAGCGACACGGAGTACGAGAAGAAGTTCACCGATGCGGAAACCGTATCGATGTGGCAGAGCTTGTCGTTCGGCCCGAACTACAAAGCAGCCTACTGCCTTGCCGTATGCCAGGCAGGCGAAGACGTCATATCGCCGTTCCTCAACGATCGCAAGCAGTTTCTGGAAGAGGTCGTGCGTCCTTTGCAAGCCAAAGCGGAAACCATCTATGTGGTCCCGGGCTCGGATGCAGAGTCGTACGTGCCGCGGCGCTTTCCTAACAAGCGGGTCAAACGAGTCCGGAACAGCTTGCCAGTATCCAGTATTGCGAATTTTCTGCGCAATCTGCCTGTCGTGTTTCAGCGCGAGCAGTCCGCGGGCATTCAGGCCACCAAACTTCACGTTTACCGGCGCGGAGCAAGCGAAGGCGACGGTTGAAATCCGCGACAACCAATTGCGCGTTGTTCACGACCATGTAGGTAAGGCCGACTTTACTCTGATTGCCGACAGTGAAACCTGGCTTCGTTTCCTGCGTAAACGCGCAAACCTGCTGTGGGCTCTGTTACGGAGAGCTATTCGGATCAAAGGCTCGCCACGGCTGTTACTGGCATTCGCGAAGTGCTTTCCTTCCTGATCGGGCACCCGATGAGGCAGCGGTGGCACGGGTGTCTGGTTTTTGAATCAGGAATACCTGAAGAAAGGTTTGGAAATGAAACGGCAATCCTTCGTCAACAAATACGGTTCCTGGGCGGTGGTTACAGGCGCATCCGATGGCATCGGCCAGGCGTTTGCCGAGGAACTGGCCGCGCTCGGAGTAAACCTCGTACTGGTCGCCAGGCGCGGGGCGCGATTGCGACAACTTGCCGATCACATTCGACAGGCGCACGGTGTCGATACCCGTGTCATTGCCGCCGATCTTACTCACCAAGACGGCAGAACAGCGGTGGAACATGGAACGGAGGACCTGGACGTGGGCCTGCTTGTCGCTGCGGCAGGCTTTGGCACGTCGGGGCCTCTGCTCAATGCGGATCCGGACACCGAACGAAATATGTTGCAGGTGAACTGCCTGGCTGTCCTCGAGCAGTCAATTGCCTTCAGCCGCCGTTTCGTCAAGCGCGGCAGAGGGGGAATTATCCTCATGGCTTCGCTGCTGAGTTGGCAAGATGTTCCAACTGCAGCCCACTATGCGGCCACAAAGGCCTATGTCCAATCCCTTGCGGAAGGTCTGCACCGTGAGCTCGCTCCCTTCAATGTGGATGTGCTGGCTTCGGCTCCGGGGCCGGTGAACAGTGGGTTCGCGAGCGCGGCAGACATGCGAATGGGAAAGGCCGACACTCCCTTCACGGTCGCCAGGGTGTCGCTTCAAGCACTTGGACGAACATCGACCGTGATTCCCGGCGCGTTTGGCAAATTCCTGACCTACTCGCTTATGCCATTGCCGCGGGCCATGCGAGTACGGATCCTTGCGGGTGTAATGGGAGGTATGACCAGACACCAGACAGCTTAGGGTTCCGAAGCCAGATTTCATCAAATGCGGGTGCATGGATTATTGCTGCCGATGTTCATCTTTCCTTAGCATAAGATTCTGAAAGATCTATCCTTTCCAGATTCGGCTCCTTGCTGTGCGAAAAATCATCCATGTCGACATGGACGCCTTCTACGCTTCTGTGGAGCAGCGGGACAACTCGCAGTTGCGCGGCAAACCCGTCATCGTCGCTTGGCTTGGCAATCGCTCGGTCGTTTGCGCTGCATCGTACGAGGCCAGGAGTTTCGGCGTGCATTCAGCCATGCCGGCAAAACGTGCGGAACGCTTGTGTCCGGAAGCGACGTTTATAGCTCCAAATTTCCCGAGGTATCGCGAGGTCTCCCGCCACGTGCGAGAGATTTTCAAACGTCACACTGACCTGATCGAACCGTTATCGCTCGATGAGGCGTACCTTGACGTGACCGAGAATAAGACTGGTTTACCGACGGCTACTCTGGTAGCCCGCACCATCCGCGAGCAAATCCGCCACGAGTTGCATTTGACGGCTTCTGCGGGCGTAGCTCCCAACAAATTGCTGGCGAAATTGGCATCCGACTGGCGCAAGCCTGACGGACTGTTCGTCATTCAACCGGAAGATGTTGATGCGTTTCTGCTGCCACTGCCGGTTGAACGTATACCGGGCGTTGGAAAGGTTACAAAGGAGAAATTGGCTGGGCTTGGAGTGCAAACCGTGAGGGACCTGCGGACTCTGAGCTTATCCGCACTCCAACAGAATTTCGGGCGTTATGGGCAGCGCCTGCACGAACTTGCGCTTAGCATCGACAATACCCTGGTTGTCCCGGACAGGCCGACCAAATCCATCTCCGTCGAGGATACTTTTGAGCAGGACGTTCTTTTGGCGGAAACCGAACCAATGATCCGGCGGCTAACAGAAAAGCTCTGGTCTGGTTCGCGCAAAGAATCGCGGGTGGCACGAACCGTTGTCCTCAAACTGAAGACGAGCGATTTCAAAATTCTCACTCGCAGCCATACGTCAGAGCTGTCACCATCATCGTGCGAACAGTTGATTGAGATTGCGCTGAAACTGCGGGAGCACGTCGATCTCGATCCGCAGCAGCGTTATCGACTCGTCGGGGTAGGGTTGAGCAACTTTCGGGACTGGGATGAAGGCGACGCCCAACCTGGTCTTTTCGAATGGCAGCAGCAATGATGCTGGCAATTCGCCGAGAGGAAGCTCCAGATCACAATTTGGTTTTGCGACCGCGGCGAATTTCGCTGAACCTTCGCTGTGTGATTGTGGCAATTTTGTGGCAATCGTCTGCACAATTTGCCACAAATTGCCACAACACCGGTCAATCTTCGCACTCTTAACGTGCTTCCCCTGTGAGCCAAGAACGAGAGCTAAACGACTTATTTTTCAACCCGTTACAAACTCGGCAGCGTTCGAGTTTTGAAGCTCAAGAATCAAGGGATAGAAGATTCTCAATCTTCAAACCCGGGTTCGATTCCCGGTAGCGCTACCAAAGCTCTCCTGTTATCTCCTGCTATTTCCTGTGCTTGCGGCCCGTGGCTCAAACCGCCCAGAACACGTCGTAACACGTCGTGGGGCAGAGTGAGGGCACAGATGGGGCACAATTTGGGGCACAACACGTGTGCCTTGCTACGATCCGGATGTGAGATATCCCAATGCGGTCGGCAGGAACCATTCGCGCCAAACGTCCTCATATGCCCTAGGAAGGAGCGCTAGTAGTCGCCACAGTTCGAATGGCGATGTTACGCCAGCTAGTGCAACAACCTAACGGATGTTTCTCCGTTACTGGGTGATTTCCCAAACGACACCTCCACCGTAGTCGCCACCTTGTGAGGCGGTGCCGTAGAGATTCCCATTCGCGTCAAATATTACTTTTGAAATCGGGTTTAAGCCGTCGCTTCCACCGGTAAAATCGTGCAGCGAGGTGTAGGTCCAGCCGAAGCTTGAAGATGTTAGTTTGAAGACGTTCCCCCAGCCGTAAGTGCCGTCTCTGCTAGTCGTGCCGTAAAGATTACCGGCAGCATCCATCGTGAGAGGCGCCATTGGTCCATTGCCGCCGCTAAGAGAGTAAAGAACTTGGAATGTCCAGCCTTCTTGGGTGGGTGACAACTCGAAGATCGTACCGCCCTGACCTGCCCCGCCCCGGCTAGTGGTGCCGTATAGATTGCCGGACTGGTCAGAGATCAGTCCGCCGATCGGATTTGCTCCATCGCTTCCGTTTTGAAAGGTGTAGAGAACATTCTCTACCCAGCCAGATCCGGAAGGTGTCAGCTGGTAGATGATCCCGCAGCCATCTGGGGCATAGCAACCCGGGTTACCGCCTGAGACGGTCGTGCCATAAAGGTTGCCGGCATGGTCGATGATCACGCCTCCCGCTGGATCAGCTCCATCGCCGCCGGTTCGGGTGAAGCTATGGAGGACCTTCTCGGTCCAGCCGTTCCCTGAGGGCGTCAACTCGTAAACCGTACCGCAACCGACGCCAAAGCACTGGTAAAGGGAACCGCAGCCGCCGCCGAAACATCGCGGGCCATCGCCCCCTTCCATCGTCGTGTTGTAGATGTTGCCGGCAGCGTCGAAGACGGTATCGCCGTATCCAGGGAAGTACCCGTTCGCACCAAAAGCGTACATAACTTGCGCCTGCCATGGGCAGAGTGCAGTTGTGCAGACGGATGGCGGATTTTTCAGGTTGAAAGCCGTGCCAACCCCCTGAAGACCACCGTCAAATGTGGTGCCATAGAGGAGGCCGTTCGGGCCCAAGACCACTCGGGCGGAGGGGGTGCAACCGTCGGGACCGGTAAAGAGGTACAGGGGATCCACGGCCCAGCCCGAGGCCTTGTGCTGTAATCGGTAGACCCTGCCGCAACCGACGATGCCACGACCGACATGCGTCGTGCCGTAGAAGATTCCTGAACTGCCCATCGTTAAGCCAGCACGCGGATTCCACCCATCCTGCCCGCCCGCGAAAGCGTGTAGCACGCTGAATGTTTGTGCCTGCGCTGGTTGCGTTGCAATAGTCATCAGCACACAGAGCAGCACCGGTGCAAAGCTTGCTGCCCGAGATAAGCTATTCAATAATGATGTGAAGTGTTGCACTGGGTTCGTGATGAGCGTCTCCTTCACTGGTGCGGCAGCATACTGTTGAGGTGTACTTTACACCCGAATGCCGGACAAGTGAGCTGGAAACAACACTAACTGTCGGTAACAGGCGATAGCACTCATTATGCTACGGAGGGGGAAGCCCGAGCGCCTGAACGACGTGCTAAACGGCGAAAAGGGGCACAATTTGGGGCACAACAAAGCGGGCTTGCCTTGTATGTTGTTGATGCCGCTAGCCACGTTTGTAGATTCTCAATCTTCAAACCCGGGTTCGATTCCCGGTAGCGCTACCAAAAAATCGGTAAGTGGGACTGGATACACCAGGTAGTCTTTCTGAAGCGGTAAACAGATGCTCTCCCACGTCGTTGCGCTAAACCACTGCCACACCTGTCGCTTTGCCGATCTGAAGTAGGGGCCGTAACGTGGGTGAGAATATGACGAACGGCTCTACCGCGAGCCTATACTGGCAGCAAGCCCGAATAGATGGCCATTCCGACGACGGCGTCGATGCCCAGTTTGTCCAGTTCTTCGATTTCCTCGATGCGGGTTATGCCTCCTGCTGCAATCAGTCGGCGCGAAGTTTTCTTCCCTAAATCGCGGATCACGTGCATTGGGATGCCCGTCAGCAAGCCTTCGCTATCGATGTGCGTGTAGAGAAATGCGGAACAGAACGACTCAAGCTGCTGCATCATCGCATCTGGTTCAATCTCTGTGACTGTCTTCCAGCCGTGAATGGCGACGCGGCCGCGCCAGGAATCCACGGCAAACACCAACCGATCGGCGCCGAACTGTTGGTACAAATCCCTGGCGAATGCCACATTAACAACGTCGGGGCTGGCTACGCCATTCTCTTGCGGATGCTTGTGAGATTTGACCAGCGCCGAACCGATAATTACTTTTCTTGCTCCACAGGCGATCACCGTCTGCGCCTCCGCGGCGGAGCGAATTCCTCCCCCAACCTGGCAGGGCAATGCGGAACAGAACTCGGCGATGAGCTTGCGATTTGAGCCGGTGCCCATGGCCGCGTCCAGGTCAATCAGTTGTACCAGCGGATACTGCGAGAAGCGCTTACTCCAAACCCCGAAATTGTCGAACTCCAAGGCTTTTTTCTGGCCCTGAACCAGTTGCACGATCTTGCCGCCCATCAAGTCAATCGAGGGAATCAGCATGGCAGCCTCACGGGGATCCCGGCCGCGTGCAGCTCATGCTTGATGGCGTGCACCGACTCCAATCCGAAATGAAAGACCGAGGCGGCCAGGGCTGCGTCGGCGGCGCCCTGCTTGAAAACCTGCACGAAGTGTGACGGCTCGCCCGCACCGCCGGAAGCAATCAGCGGAATTCTTACACGAGTTGCAACGCTGCGCGTGAGTTCGCAATCGAACCCCGATTTCGTGCCATCGCGGTCCATTGAGGTCAACATAATCTCGCCTGCGCCCAGTTGCTCGGCTTGCAACGCCCAAGCCTGAGCGTCCAAGCCAGTCGGCTTTCGTCCACCCCAAACGTAGGCTTCCCAGGAATCACCGCGGCGGCGCGCGTCGATGGCGACGACCACGGCCTGCGAGCCATAACGATGGGCAATCCGGGTGATCAAGGCTGGGTCGGCGACGGCGGCAGAGTTGAGGGTAAGTTTGTCAGCGCCGCAATCGAATATGGCGGCGGCGTCTTCC
The DNA here is from genome assembly GCA_963771535.1 of uncultured Acidobacteriaceae bacterium. GTDB lineage: Bacteria > Acidobacteriota > Terriglobia > Terriglobales > Acidobacteriaceae > CAVVDY01. The sequence continues at coordinate 745,840 of CAVYTK010000004.1, forward strand.
AGCGAGCGAATGCCTCCGCCCACGGTGAAGGGAATGAAGAGCTGGGTGGCTGCGCGGCGGACCGTTTCCAGCAACGTGCCCCGTGAGCCGGAGGTCGCCGTGATGTCGAGGAGGACGATTTCATCAGCACCGGCCTGGCTGTGGGCCGCAGCCAGCTCGGCGGGGTCGCCGGCATCGCGCAGTCCCACGAACTGGATGCCCTTCACCACGCGTCCGTCGGAAACGTCGAGGCAGGCGATAACGCGCTTGGCAAGCGAATCAGAGAGCACAGAAGTTCTCCAGGATCTGCATCCCAATGTCGCCGGACTTCTCGGGATGAAATTGCGCGCCCAACAGGTTGCCGCGTTCCGCCGCAGCCGTGAACGGTGTTTCATAGGTACAGGTGGCGACAGTCTCGGGGCAAAGCGGAGCCTGATAAGAATGGGTAAAGTAAAGATAGGAACCTGAGGGAATTCCTCGCAGCAATCGTGAGCTCGGTTCAATCGCGATGCGGTCCCACCCAACGTGCGGCGATTTCACTTGCGCAGAGAACTGCGTGCATTTGCCCGAGAAGATTCCCCGTCCCTGTAGCTCACTGGCCTCGTCGCTGGCCTCGAACATCCATTGCAGGCCCAGGCAGATGCCGAGCAGTGGTTTTTCCTCGGAGATCGCCTTATCCAAAGCAGCGCCGAGCGGCCCGGTAGTCAACGGCAGAGTGGCGCGGAAACTGCCGACACCCGGGATGATCAGCCTCTCCGCACCAAGCACCACGTCGGCGTCGTTCGTGGTCACGCACTCGCGCCCAAGACGCCGAACGGCCTTGATCACCGAGGCAAGATTACCAGCGCCGTAATCGACGATGGCAATCACAAGAGTCCCTTGGTGCTGGGCAACATGCGCCCGAGTTGCCGGTCTTTGGAGCATGCCACGCGCAGAGCGCGGCCAAAAGCTTTAAACAACGCTTCTATTTTGTGGTGGCTGGAACGCCCGTAAAGCACCTTGGCGTGCACGTTAGCTTTGGCTCCGCGGGCGAAGCCATCGAAAAAGTCGGCAACCAGCTCCGTCTGCAAATCTCCAACCAGTCGAGTTCGCACCTTCGAATCAACTACCGACGTGCTGCGGCCGCCAAAGTCAACGGCCACGACCGCCAGCGTTTCGTCCATGGGCATCACGAAATAGCCCGCCCGCAGAATGCCGCGCTTGCTGCCGAGCGCCTGCCCAAAAGCTTCGCCCAGGGCAATTCCTGCATCTTCGACGGTGTGATGCTGATCGACATCGAGATCGCCGGTTGCCTTCAATTGCAGGTCGAATGCGCCGTGACGGGCCAGCAACTCCAGCATGTGGTCGAGAAAGCGGATGCCGCTCGCGATGCTGGCATGTCCGTGACCCTCCAAGGTGAGTGCGACGCGGATCTCGGTTTCGTTCGTCTTACGATGAAGCCGCGCCCGTCTCATGCGATCATCTCGCTACCCAGTTTGAGTTCGTGTGCCACTTCCCGTAGCACGCCGATGAGGCGAACGGTGTGCGCGTCGCTCCCGATGGTGATGCGTACGCAACCTTCGCAGCCAGGATCAGAAGAGCGGTCGCGAACCAGAATCCCGCGCTGTCGCATAGCCGCCACGAATTCACTGTGCTTTTCTCCAATTCGCGTCAGCACGAAATTCGCCTGGCTGGGCCAGTTGAAGAGTCCAAGCGTGTTCAACTCGGCTGCTACCCGCTCGCGTCCGCTCTTCACTTGCGAAACGTAATGCGCAACGTGATCGCGGTCGGCAAGAGCGACGGGCAATACAGAAAGTGCTATCGCATTGACGCTGTATGGAGACGACACCCGGCGCACCAGAGGCATTTGTCGCTGCGGGCCAGCCAGAATTCCTGCCCGCAGTCCTGCCAGTCCATAGGCCTTGGAGAAAGTTCGCGCTACGAACAGGTTCTGCAATCGATTGATTGCGGGGATTACGCTGTCGCCGTGAAACTCAAAGTAAGCCTCATCTACTAGCAGCGCCGCAGCGGGTGCGGCATCGGCGATCTGCAGCAGCTCCTCGCAGCTCGCCACTGCCCCGGTCGGGTTATTCGGGCTGGCAACAGCGATCAGGCGAGTCGCAGCGGTGATGCTGTTCAACACCGCGGCCAGGGGAAATCGGAAATCAGCTCCGCACTGTACCGGAACCACTCGCGCGCCGGTGGCGGCGGCATAGATCTCGTACATGCGAAAGGTCGGCGTGACTACCAGCACCTCGTCCCGGGGCTCGAGGTACGCCTCGCACAGCAGGTGAATGGCTTCGTCCACTCCATTGGTCAACAGGGTCTGCTCGGGAGCAAGCCCAAGATAATGCGCGACGATCTCCTCCACCGGCTGGCGCTCGGGATAGCGTGACAGGTCATCTGCAGTGATCGCCTGCAGCCGTGACAGCACACGTCGCGAGCATCCCTCGGTGTTCTCGTTGAAGTCGAGGCGCAGTCCCTCGCGACGCGCCAGCGGCGGATGATACTCGAGTAGATTGTGCACCGCCTCCCTCGCTCTAAGCATGGGCGCACCTCACTCGCACCGACTCGGCATGACTACGCAGCCCTTCGGCGTCGGCCAGCGTAGTGATCACGGGGGCAATCCGGCGCAGGCCCTCCACATCGAATTGCTGCACGGTGATGATTTTCAGAAAATCATGGACGCTTAACCCGCCCCGAAAACGCCCGGCACCGGCGGTCGGTAAAACGTGATTCGGCCCGGCAGCATAGTCTCCGGCCGATTGCGGTGAGTAGTCGCCGACGAAGATCGAGCCTGCGCTGTGCACCTCGTCTAAATTGCCGTCGTCGATCGTCAGATGTTCTGGAGCGATGCGGTTGATCCAAGCCAGTGCCTGCTGCCGCGAACTTGCCACCAGCAAACGCCCATTTCGGCGGATCGCCTTCTGCGCAATGACATTGCCACGGCTGGCGGTGATGCATCGCGGCTTGCGTATCTTTCGCTAGCCGTAGCCTGGTAGTGATGAATACAACCACCGCATCTGGATCGTGCTCGGCTTGTGCAACCAGGTCTGCGGCGAGAAACCTCGGATTGCCGCGGTCGCTGCACACCACCGCCTCGGTTGGGCCGGCGAGCATATCGATCGCGCAGTCGAAGCTGACCAGCTTCTTGGCGGCAGCGACGTAACTGTTTCCGGGTCCCACGATTTTGTCTACCCGCGGGACCGACTCGGTACCATAGGCAAGCGCGGCGATTGCCTGTGCCCCGCCACAGCGGTACATCTCGTGTACACCGAGCAGAGCGGCAGCGGCCAGAGTCGCCGGCTGCGGACGCGGCGATACTACGCAAATGCGTGGCACTCCCGCCACCTGCGCGGGTATTACGGTCATCAGCAGGGTGGAAGGAAGCGGGTAGCGCCCACCGGGAACATAACAGCCAACGGAGTCGAGTGGCCGCAGGATTTGACCCAACTCACCGCCCGGCACTTTCTTGCGCCACTCGCGAGGCATCTGCCATCGGCAGAAGCGGCGGATATTGGCCGCGGCACGCCGAAGGGCAGTCCGAGTGGAGAGAGGGGTCAACTGCCATGCCTCCGCGATCTCTTCGTCTGTAACTCTGATCGACTGGCTCGGCTGCAAGCCGTCCCACGTTGTGGCATAGCGAGTCAGCGCCTTGTCTCCATCGCTTCTTACCGCGCGGATGATCCGGCGAACGCGGGGCTCCAGTTCGTCCAATCTCGAGCTTCGGGTGGTAAGCTTGGCGACCGCTTTCTCCGCGGCTTCACCGTGCAGGATTCGCATCACAGCACCACCTTGTTGAGTGGATATTCAACAATGCCCTGTGCGTTGGCAGCCTTCAGTCGAGGAATTACTTCCCAGCAGGCCGCCTCTTCCAGGATAGTGTTAACCGCCACCCAATTACGGTCGCTCAGAGGAGAGACCGTAGGGCTGTTCAGCGCGGGCAAAACGCCGAGCACCGCAGGAAGGTTTTCGACGCTGACGTTGAGCATCAACCCGACGCGACCCTGCGCTTCCATTGCCCCGCGCAGCATCAGCGCCAGGTTCTCGATCTTCTGCCGCTTGCATTGCTCCATCCAGGCTTTGGGGTTCGCGATGATTTGGGTGTTCGATTCCAACACGGTGTCGATGATCCGCAGGCGGTTGGCTTTCAGCGAGCTGCCGGTCTCGGTGACTTCCACGATGGCGTCGGCCAACGTAGGCGGTTTTACCTCCGTGGCTCCCCACGAGAACTCAACCTTCACCTCGATCTCGCGCTGCCGAAAGTACTGGGTCGTAACACTCACCAATTCGGTTGCGATGGTTGCGCCGCGCAGGTCCTCGGGCGTGCGCGCCGGCGATTCTTCTGGCACGGCGAGTACCCATCGCACTTTGCCGCGACTTTGTTTGGCATAAATCAGATCGGCAACGCTGACCACATGCAGACCGCTCTCCAGCACCCAATCCAGTCCGGTTAGACCGGCGTCGAGGGCCCCGTGATCAACGTAACGCGCCATCTCCTGAGCGCGGATCAGCATGCATTCGATTTCGAGGTCATTGGTGCCGGCAAAGTACGACCGCGGGCTCACATAAACCTGCAACCCGGCGCGTTGCAGCAACTGTAAGGTGGCTTCCTGCAGGCTGCCTTTCGGGATACCGACTCGTAATTTCATCGCCGGCCTTCCGCTGTGCAGGCAATCGGTAACTCGGTGTTGAAGCAAGTGCGGGTGCCGGTGTGGCAGACCACCCCTTCGCCCTCCACTTCGACGCGGCACAGGATCGTGTCAAGGTCACAGTCGGCGCTGGCGGCCATCAACTTCAGACGGTTGCCGGAGGTTTCACCCTTGGTCCAGAGCTGACTTCGAGTGCGACTGAAGAATGTAACGTATCCCGTGAGCAGGGTCTTCTCGTAGGCCTCTCGATTCATGAAGCCCAGCATTAGAACCTCGCCGGTTTTGACATGCTGGACGATCGCGGGCGTCAGCCCATCCATTTTTTCGAAGTCAATTTCCACCGCCATGCGTGCTTCCTTTCGCCAAAAATAAAAACCCCGCTGAGGCTTGTCAGCGGGGTTCGTGAAATCTGGGTAATTAAGAAATTATCCGGTGATCTCCGCTGACACGTTCGCCACGTGAGGATGGTGGTGATGGCGATGGGTCAACGAAGTCATCGTAAAAAGGAGAATATCGCCGGCATCAATTGGCTGTCAACACGACAGGTGCGGGAATTTAAAACAGAAGCCGGAGGTGGACGCGCGATGCATGCGCGGCAGATTGCCGGCTCATCTTCTGGACGATGGCCGAGTCGCCGCCAGTCGTTCCTATTCCATTGCTCAAGAAATCAGCCACGAAGGAACAAGTCAGCACCGCATAATTGAGTCATGTCTGCTGCTGCTTCCGACTTCAACCAAAACCTGTGCGTCATTCTCGTGCGCACCCGTAACCCGCTCAACATCGGAGCGGTAGCACGGGCCATGGCGAACTTCGGCAGTTCGCGGTTGCGGCTCGTGGCGCCGTATGATCCGGCGTTTCGCGAAGCCCGCTCCGCGGTCGGGGCCGGCGAGCTCTTAGCCAACGCCGAGGTGTACGAGAGCGTTGCGGCGGCCGTCGCCGACTGCGCGCTCGTCATTGGCACAACCGCAGCCACCAATCGCAGCGTGAGCCTTCCACTCATCACCCTCCCCGAAGGGGCGCCCCAGATTGCTGACGCCGCACACACCGGGAAAGTCGCACTGCTGTTTGGCTCCGAAAAACGCGGCCTCACCAACCATGACATGAGCTACTGTCACTGGCTGATGCGCATTCCCACAAGCGAGCAATGTCCGTCGATGAATCTCGCGCAGTCGGTCGTCGTCGTGCTGTACGAACTGGCCCGATCCTGGAACCAGATTCCCGCGACGGTAGAGTCCGAGGCCATAGCGGCTGGCGAATCTGCAGCGATGATGCAAAGTCTGTTGCGGCTTGCCGAGGTCATGCACGAAACTCTGGAGTGTTGCGGCTATTACTCCGAGGCTGCGGCTGCCACGTCGGCAGAACAGCTTCGCCGGCTGCTGCTTCGTATGAAGCTGACCGAACCTGACGCGGAAGTCGTCCTCGGAATGTTTCGTCAAATCCTCTGGAAGCTTGGCGCGAATTCGCCCGAGTAATCAATGCTAAGTGGCCGCATCTGAGCCGTCCCGCAGGGCTGCGCCGCGAGAATCCCAAACGCTGCCTGCATCGCGCCGCCTAGCGCTCGATCTCGGCAACATAGCGCGAATTGGGCGACTGAGCTAGCGCTTTGCATGTCTTCAGGAAGGCTTTGCCGGCGTGAGACAGGGCGTTTCCGGGGCGATGAACGATCCTGATCTTGCGCTCGAAGGCAAGTTCGTCTACCGGCACATGCACCAGGTCGCCGCGCTGAATCTCCTGCTCAACCGCGATGATCGGCACCAGCGCGACCCCGATCTCCATTCGCACAAACTGCTTGATGTCCTCGATGGTGGGCAGCTCGATGCTCATATGTAAGGTGGTATTGCGCTTGGTGAATGCCTGGATCACCTTCTCCCGATAGGGCGACAGTACGCTGTGAGCGATAAAGTTCTCTGCGCCGAGATCCTTGATGCCGACCTTCTTCGCTTTTGCAAGCGGATGCCTGGGATAAACCACCAAAGCCAACTCATCGCGGTACAGCACGATGGAGGTCAGGTCATCATCCGGGCGGAACGACAATACACCGAATTCAAAGCTGTGACTGCGAACACTGCCAGGAATCTCTCTCGCCAACGTGCGCACGACCTGGATACGAATCATCGGATGCATGCGATGAAACGACTGCAGGACGGGTAGCAAATATCGCGAGGTGAACTCGTTGGCTCCGATCACCAGCTTGCCCTGGTGCAGCATACGCAGCTCGCGCAGGGCGTCACGGGCTTCGGCCCGGACATTCAGCAGCTCTTCCGCATAAGAGACAAGTAATTGGCCTGCATCCGTGAGTGCACCGTCGCGCGATGAGCGGTCAAACAAACGTTCACCCAGCTCGTCTTCGAGCTTGGAGATGGTTTGGCTTACGGCCGATTGGGTACGGTGCATGCGAACTGCCGCGCGTGAAAAGCTCCTCTCCCGCGCCACGGTTAAAAAGGTTTCGAGCTGAAAGACTTCCATAGTTGCCGGCTGCTGGATCCAGCAGCAAAAGTGATTAAATCACAATATCTAATGCAATCACAAGATTTATTAGTTTGACTAATTTGAACAACGACACCTAACGTGGGGAGGTACTTCACTAAACGGGGGGAATGCGTTGCAATCAGACCGCGTGTTGATCTTCGATACTTCTCTTCGTGACGGCGAGCAGGCTCCGGGATGCAGCATGAACACTGAGGAGAAGCTGACGCTGGCTCATAAGCTGAAGGTCCTCGGCGTTGACATCATCGAGGCAGGCTTCCCCATCGCGTCAACCGGCGATGCCGAAGCTGTACATCGCATTGCGAGCGAAATCGATGGGCCGGTAATCGCGGCGTTGGCACGTTGCGTGGAGAAGGACATCAGCGTGGCATGGAACTCCGTCAACTGCTCGCGCCGGCCGCGTATCCATACCTTCCTTGCGACCTCTGACATTCACCTCGCGTTCAAGCTGAAGATCGGGCGCGAAGAGGCGCTTCGGCAGACGGCGCGGATGGTTTCTTATGCGCGGTCGCTGTGTGCCGATGTGGAGTTCTCGCCGGAGGACGCTACCCGCTCGGACGTGAGCTTTTTGTGCGATGTTTTGCAAGCGGCGGTGGAGGCGGGCGCAACTACGCTCAACATCCCCGACACGGTTGGCTACACCACTCCGACGGAGTATTTCCGCCTCATCACCACCATCAAGCAGCGCTTTGCGGGAGTTGAAAACTTGGTTCTGTCAGTTCACTGCCACAACGACCTTGGACTCGCGGTAGCGAATTCATTGGCAGGGGTTGAGGCTGGCGCCCGGCAGGTCGAGTGCACCATAAACGGCATCGGTGAGCGCGCCGGCAATGCTTCGCTGGAAGAAGTCGCGATGGCGCTGCACGTTCGTGGAGACCGCTACGGCATCAGCACCGGACTCAAGCACGACGAGATTTATTCAACCAGCAGGATGCTATCGAAGATCATCGGCTTTGAGACGCAGCCGAACAAGGCAATCGTCGGCAGAAACGCGTTTGCTCACGAAGCCGGCATCCATCAGCATGGAGTGCTCAGCAATCCGCTGTGCTACGAAATCATGACGCCGGAGACGGTCGGAATTCCTGCCGAGCGGATCGTGCTGGGGAAACACTCGGGCCGGCATGCCCTGGCGTACAAGCTCAAAGAGTTGGGATACGACTTATCGGGCGAAGAGATCAACGGGCTCTATCAGAATTTCATGCGCCTCGCTGACCGTAAGAAACACGTTTATGAACAGGACCTGATTGCGATGCTGTTTGCGCAACGCTCCGCCTCGCGACCAGAGGTGCAGGTAGCCGAAGGAATGAGGGCGCAGTGAAGCTGAAGATAACCGTACTACCTGGCGATGGTATCGGTCCGGAAGTTACAACCTATGCTGTCATGGTCCTGAGTACCACGGCCGAGGTCTGCGGATACGATTTTCGCTTTGCCACCCACGCAATTGGCGGCGCTGCGCTGGAGCGGTACGGAACACCTCTGCCCGAGGAAACGCTTTCTGCATGCCTCGATTGCGACGCAGTGCTGCTGGGGGCTGTCGGCTCTCCAAAGTTCGAGGGTGTCACCGGTGAGAAGCGTCCGGAAGCCGGGTTGTTGGCGTTGCGGCAGGCACTGGGCGGATACGCCAACCTGCGTCCGGTGAAGGCATGCGACGCGTTGCTTGATTGCTCGCCATTGCGCGAAGATGTCATCCGCGGCGCCGACATCCTCATCGTGCGTGAGCTGCTGGGCGGGCTGTACTTCGGTCAGCCTCGCGCGCTGGACGAAATTACATCTTCCGCGCACAACACCATGCGATACAGTGCCGAAGAAGTCGAGCGGGTAGCGCACGTTGCATTTCGGGAGGCGCGCCGTCGCAGGAAGCAGGTTACGTCAGTCGACAAAGCCAATGTTCTCGAAACCTCGCAACTATGGCGGCACACCGTTACGCAAGTCGGCAGACATTATCCCGACGTGAAGCTCGAACACGGCTACGTAGATTCCTTTGCCATGCAACTCATGCTGACACCCAAACGGTACGACGTGGTGCTGACAGAAAACTTGTTCGGTGACATTCTTTCCGATGAAGCCGCGGTCATCAGCGGTTCGTTAGGGATGTTGGCTTCGGCGAGCATTGGGGGAAAAGTCGAACTGTATGAGCCGGTTCATGGATCGGCGCCGGACATTGCCGGACGTGGGCTGGCTAATCCCATAGGCGCAATTCAAAGCGCTACGATGCTGTTGGACTATACAGGCGGATTGTCGGAAGAGGCAGAGCAGGTTAGCGCATCGGTTGTAAGCGTCCTGGAGCGTGGTCTGGTGACGAGAGATCTGCTCGGACGTGGCGGCCGCAGCAGCGCTACGACGGGCGAAATCGGCGAAGCTGTCGTGCAGAGCCTGAGCGACCTGCTGCAAAGGAGCATGGCCTACCATGCGGTCTGACGTACCCGTGCAAAATCCGAGGACACTGCTCGACAAGCTCTGGGATGCCCACGTAGTGCATGAAGCGCCAGAGGAGCCGACGCTTCTTTACGTTGACCTGCACCTGGTCCACGAGGTGACTTCTCCACAGGCCTTCGAAGGCTTGCGCCTGGCACAGCGAAAGGTACGCCGGCCCGATCTCACTTTTGCGACGATAGATCACAACATCCCGACAACGCCGGACGAGCGGCTGGTCATTAAGGACCAGATCGCGGCGCAGCAGATTGATACTCTGCGTCGTAACTGCGAATCAGCCGGCATTCCGCTCTTCGACGTAGGGTCTGGAAGGCAGGGCGTGGTGCATGTCATCGGTCCGGAACTTGGGCTGACCCAGCCTGGCATGACAATCGTATGCGGCGACAGTCATACCAGTACGCATGGCGCGTTTGGGGCGCTGGCGTTCGGCATCGGGACGTCAGAGGTTGAGCATGCGCTGGCAACCCAGTGTGTGTCGCAGCGCAAACCTCGCGGCATGAGGATCACGGTTTCCGGAGCGTTGCCGGTACGAACTTCTGCCAAAGATCTTATCTTGCACATAATCGCTAAGCTCGGAACCGACGGTGGCACCGGCTATGTCATCGAGTACGCGGGTGAAGCTATTCGCAGCCTCAGCATGGAAGAGCGAATGACCCTTTGCAACATGAGCATCGAGTGCGGCGCCCGCGCCGGCATGATCGCACCTGATGACACCACGTTTGCCTACTTGCAGGAACGTCCGTACGCGCCGCGAGGCGACGCCTGGTCTCAGGCTGTCGCTCAGTGGGGAACCTTCACAAGTGATACGGGAGCGAGCTTCGACCGCGAGGTGCAAATCGATGCTGGTGGTTTGGAGCCGACCGTTACCTGGGGCACAAATCCAGGGATGGCGGTCAGCATCAGCGCCAGTATCCCCGGGCCCGACAGCGCTCGTAGTGAGGCCGAGGGGCGCGCGATATCTGCGGCTTTGGACTATATGGGCCTTCAGCCGGGAACCAAAGTCGAGGACATCGAAGTTGATCGCGTCTTCATCGGCTCCTGCACCAACGGACGGATCGAAGATTTACGCTCGGCTGCGGCGGCCTTGAAAGGGCATCGCGTTCACTCGCGCGTCACTGTCCTGGTAGTACCTGGCTCAGAAGCGGTGAAGGAGGCGGCGGAGCGCGAAGGACTCGATCGCACATTTACGGAGGCCGGTGCTCAGTGGCGGGAGCCCGGATGCTCCATGTGTTTGGGGATGAATCCGGACATCCTGGCGCCCAAGCAGCGTTGTGCCTCTACCAGTAATCGCAATTTCGAAGGTCGGCAGGGCAGGGAAGGCCGTACCCATTTGGTGAGTCCAGCGACGGCGGCGGCGACCGCTGTGGCCGGCCATCTGGTCGACATCCGCCAGTGGACGTACAAGGCATAAACGTGGAACCCATTCGTCAGCACCGAGGCATGGTTGCTCCGCTTCATCAGGACAACATCGATACCGACCAGATCATTCCCAAGCAGCACCTGAAGCGAATCGAGCGGACGGGGTTTGGGAACCTGCTGTTTTCGGACTGGCGTTACAACCCGGATGGGAGTGAGCGTAAGGATTTCGTTCTGAACCGGAAGCGCTATCGTGAAGCGACCATCCTGGTTGCCGGAAAGAATTTCGGTTGTGGCTCATCGCGCGAGCACGCCGCGTGGGCCCTGGGTGAGTTTGGGTTCCGCGCCATTCTCGCGCCGTCGTATGCAGACATATTTCGCAATAACGCAGGCAACAATGGTCTCCTTGTGATTGAGCTAAAGCACGAAGTCATCCAGCAGATCGCAGACAATGCCGAAAGGCTTCACCCTTATCACCTCCACATCGATCTCGAGCGAAATACGATTACCGATGATTTCGGTCTGTTGCAAGTTTTCGAAATCGACGAGTTTCGCCGTTCCCGGCTTTTAAACGGAATGGACGAGATCAGCATCACCTTGGCGCACGAAGATGCCATCTCCAATTACGAGCGCCAGAAGAGACCTCCAAATTTTTGAGCAATCGCCGGTGATCCGTTAGCAGGGCAGCAGCATTGGCCATTCTCGCCAAGACTGAGTCGCGCGGCGCAGGGGTGTTCATCGGTCGGTTAGTGATAGCCGATTCTCGCCAGGGCGTCCCTCCCAAAGCCTCTCTTACCCGCCTAATTAATTAATTTTCGCGAATATTCATCAAATTTAAACGTCACTCAGGCAGTCTTGTCTGACACTTATGAATGCTCCCGGGCTGCACTTGATATTCGCATTCGTATGCGTGGGAACGAAGTATTACAACTGCTGGGAAACTCAGGCCTCAACACGATAGGACAACCGATGAAATTTAAGCACGCAGGTGTATCCGCCGCGCTTTTGACGATCGCACTTTTCTTCACCGCATGTAGTGGAAGCAAAGATAACAATCTAAAACTGCAGGGCGCTGGCGCGAGTTTTCCGGCGCCGCTGTACCTTAAGTGGTTTAAGACCTATAGCGACGCGCACCCAAATGTTCAGGTCGATTATCAGTCGGTGGGAAGCGGAAGTGGCGTGAAGAGCTTCCTGGACAAGACTGTGGACTTCGCTGCGAGCGATGCGGCGATGAAACCTGAGGACATGGCCAAAGTCGACGGCGGCGTTCAACTCATACCCATGACGGCCGGTGCCATCGTGCTCGCCTATAACCTGCCGGATGTCCCCAACCTGCGTCTTTCCAGGAACGCCTACGTTGGTATCTTCGATGGCAAGGTTACCAAGTGGAACGACCCGATGATTGTGAAAGACAATCCGGGGGTGAAGCTTCCCGACCTTCCGGTCAGCCCCATTGTTCGTGCCGATGGAAGCGGTACCAGCTTCGTGTTCAGCAAACACCTCAGCGCCATCAGCCCGGAGTTCGACAAAGCCGTCGGCGCAAATACTATGCCCAACTGGCCGGTGGGAACAAAATCAAAAGGTAATGAAGGTGTTACGGCCAGCATCATGACGACCCCGGGGGCCATCGGGTACGTCGAATATGGTTACGCACATAGTCAGAACCTTCACACCGCAAGCTTGGAGAACAAGTCCGGAAACTATGTGGCCGCAAGTATCGATTCGGCGAAGGCAGCCTTGGGTTCGGCGGAAATACCTTCAGATTTCATAGTCTGGGTTTCCGATCCGACAGCAGCGGACGCCTATCCAATCGTTACCTATACCTGGATGATTCTCCACAAGAAATACGACCAGAAAGAGAAGCTTGATGCCATGAAGGCGCTGGTTAATTACGGCCTGACAGATGGGCAGAAAGATTCAGAAGCGCTGGGATATGTACCATTGCCGGCAACGGTTGTTTCCAAGGCACAGGAAGCCGTGAAGGCCCTCTAGGCAATCGGTTGCAGTTAGTTCGGCTTCGACTTAGACAAACTTATGGCATCGCTTAGCGGAACAACTCGACTCCAAGGCCCGGAAGAGGTCAAGGCATGGAACGTTGGCCAGATCTGGCAACCTCCCAGCAAAGCGCAGCGCCGCATTGACTTCGTGTTTCGACGGTTGTGCCTGGTATTCGCCGCGCTGACCATTGTTCTCATCGTGCTGCTGGTGGTTGAGATCGGGGTCAAGGCTGTGCCTGCCTTTAGCGAGTACGGCCTGCGCTTTCTGTGGGGAAGGACGTGGGACGCGAATCGCGGGGTGTTTGGCATTCTGCCGGAGATATGGGGCACCCTCTATACATCCTTGTTAGCTCTGTTCTTTGGAACGCTGTTCGGCGTCGCAGCGGCAATCTTTCTTAGCGAAGCCTATTTGGGAGAAGCAGTCTTCAAGGTGCTGAAAACTTTCAATCTGCACTTTCATCCGTTTTGGGGCAAGCTTCCGGAGCGGCTTGAGGGGCTGTTGAAGAATCTGATTGAGCTTTTGGCGGCCGTGCCCAGTGTGGTGTACGGGTTGTGGGGATTGTTTGTAGTGATCCCAATGATTCGGCCACTCTGTAACTGGCTTCACGGGCAGTTTGGCTGGTTTCCGCTGTTTTCAACCGATCTGAGCGGGCCCGGGATTCTCCCCGCGGTACTGGTGCTCTCCATCATGATTCTGCCGACGATTACTGCGATCAGCCGTAATTCGTTGGTGTCAGTGCCGCCGAAATTGCGCATGGCCGCCTACGGCTTGGGCGCGACTCGCTGGGAAACGATTCTCGGTGTGCTTCTGCCGTCCGCATCGCGCGGGATTTTCGGCGGAATTGTTTTGGCATTCGGCCGCGCGCTGGGCGAGACCATGGCGTTGGCCATGCTGGTGGGGAATGCCAACCGGCTGACGGTTTCTCTGTTTTCGCCGGCAAACACCCTCGCCGCTCTGCTGGCCAACAGTTTCCCAGAAGCCGGTCCCAAGGAAATTCCTGTGCTGATGTATGCGGCACTGGTGTTGCTGGCGATAACCCTGGTAGTCAACATGTTCGGAGCCCTGGTGCTGGAGCGCGCCGCGGGTAAGGCGGAGGCGAAGTGAGCGAGCCAAAGCCAGTTCTGACCAGGGGCGAAAGCGAGGCTGAAGCTCAGCTACATAGGGCGGAGGCGGAGGCTGAACTCAATCCGTTGGCGGATGTTGACTTCGCCGAGCTTGAACTTTCGCTGTATCGTCCGAGGACGTTCTTCAGCATCCTGCTGAGCTGGGTGGTTGGGGGAATGACGCTGTTCGCGTTGGTGCCGCTATTCGCCGTGTTGTGGATGCTGATCTGGCGTGGCGGGCGGAAGCTCAGCGTTGCTCTGTTCACCAAGTTGCCGCCGGCCCCGCTGGAACAGGGCGGCGGATTCGGAAACGCGATCGTCGGAACCATCATCATGGTCGGTCTCGCGACTTTGATCACGATCCCACTGGGCGTGCTCACCGCTGTCTACCTGGCGCAAGCTCCGGGCAACAGTAAGCTGGCATCGGCGGTCCGCTTCTCCGCCAAGGTGCTGACTGGGTTTCCGTCGATTCTGGCCGGCGTATTTGCCTATGGAGCTATCGTCCTCGCGACCGGCGGCTATTCGGCGATTGCCGGCGGCATAGCGCTTTCGATTCTGATGCTGCCAACCATCATCCTCACGTCAGAAAGCGCGATTGCGATGGTGCCGGCGAAGATGAAAGAAGCTTCGATCGGCATGGGCGCCACCACCACTCAAACGGTCTGGATGGTTCTGCTGCCCACGGCAATGCCCGGCATACTTACCGGGGTGATGCTGGCGGTAGCGCGAGCCGCAGGTGAGACGGCGCCACTTCTATTTACTGCGCTGTTCAGCAATTACTGGCTGGTCAGCCACGGACGCCTCGACCTCATGCGGCCCACCGCATCGTTGGCCGTCTTGATTTACAACTTCTCCGGCATGCCCTTTAAAAACCAGGTCGAGTTGGCTTGGGCAGCCGCGCTGGTTTTGGTGGTCATGGTTCTGGTTACGAACCTCATCGGCCAGAGCTTCTCCCGTCAGCAGGTCAATCAATAGGAGTGTTGCACGATGGCAACCGGTGCGGTTCCGAACACTAGTCCGAACGTCCACCTTCCCGCCAATGGAGTTTCCCATGCTTTGGCGAAAGACGACGTCATCATGGACTGCGACATCAAGGAACTTTTCTACGGAAATTTCAAGGCAGTTCGTGACACGAAGATTCCGATCAAGAAGAATGCGATCACAGCGTTCATTGGTCCGTCGGGTTGCGGCAAGAGTACTGTCCTGCGTTGCCTGAACCGCATGAATGACCTGGTGCGTGGTTTCCGATTCAACGGCCACGTGCATTACCGGGGGAAAGACATCTACGACACCGGCATCGACCCCGTGGCGGTGAGGCGCTACATCGGAATGGTGTTTCAGCAGCCCAATCCATTTGCCACCACAATCTTTAATAATGTGGCTTTCGGCCTGCGAATCAACAATTACAAGGGCAACAAAACGGAGAAAGTCGAGCAGGCACTGAAGCGCGCCGCGCTGTGGGATGAAGTTAAAGACAAGCTGCAGAACAGTGGATTGTCGCTCTCAGGCGGACAGCAGCAGCGGCTTTGCATTGCGCGCGCAGTGGCTACCGATCCTGAAGTGCTGCTGATGGATGAGCCGTGTTCTGCGCTCGATCCTATTGCCACCCGCAGAATCGAAGAGCTCATGCTCGAACTCAAGACGCGATACACCATCGCCATCGTCACTCATAACCTGCAACAGGCCCAGCGCGTCGCCGACAAAACAGGGTTCCTCTATGTCGATACCACGCAGGGAGGGCGCACGGGTTACCTGGTCGAGTTCGGTGATTCCAAAGAAATGTTCGACAACCCGAAAGAGAAGCACACCAAAGACTACATTCGCGGTGAGTTCAGCTAGAGCTGCCTGGAAGTGCACGGCAGACGTTGTGCCGCCGGGTATCGGCTGTAGTAGTAGAGTTCAGATTTGATCCGCACGGAGAGCAGGAGAATGAGGGCAACGAAGCGCACCACGATCCGAGTTCAACTTGCTGGTTTGGTGGTCGCTGTTGCGTGCTGCGCCTCTCTGCTGGGTTGCAACCAATCGAAGGCTCCGGCCAAGGTCGATGCCGCCGAGACTGCGCCCGAGCAGCAGATACCGCCGGGAAGTCTACTGGTGAAGGGCGCGGGTGCGACCTTTCCGTCGCTGCTGTACAAACGCTGGTTCGCCGTTTACCACGACAATCATCCTGAGACCTACGTGAAGTATGCAGCCGTGGGCAGCGGAGAAGGGGTCCGCCGTTTCATCGGGAAAGATGTCGCAAGCGACGAGCAGGTGGACTTCGGCGCCAGCGACGCTGCCATGTCCGATGCTCAACTGGCCGCGACGAACAACGATACGTTGATGGTCCCGGCCACCGCAGGTTGCGTGGTGCTGGCTTACAATCTGCCGGGCTTCAATGGGGAACTCAAGCTCTCGCGCAAGGCCTACGCCGGCATCTTCCTGGGAGAAATCACCAGCTGGAATGATCCCCTGATCGCGCAGTCCAACCCCGGAGTGAAGCTTCCGAAGCTCACCATTGTCACGGCGGTGCGGCAAGACGGTAGCGGAACCACCTATGCTTTCACGCGTAACCTGGATGCGGTGAACGAGCGTTGGCGCAGCCAATTCGGCCCGGCTACCCTGGTGAATTGGCCGGGTAATGCGATGCGCGCGAAAGGGAATGAAGGGGTCGCTGGTCTGATCGAGAAGTCGGTCGGCTCGATCGGATACGTCGGCTACGAATTTGCGCGACGTATTGGCCTGGACACGGCAGCGCTGGAGAACAAAGACGGCAAGTTCGTGAAGGCGTCGGAGCAGAGTTGTGCCGGTGCTCTGGCTACGGCGGAGCTGCCGGCTAATTTGAGAGCTTTTGTTCCCGACCCGGCCGGGGCTGACTCTTATCCGGTAGTGACATTCTCCTGGATCCTGCTCCATAAGTCCTACAAAGACGCGCAAACAGCAGACGCCGTCCGCAAGCTGTTTCAATGGTCGTTACAGGATGGACAGCGATTTGCGTCTGAACTCGGATACGTGCCCCTCCCCTCCGCGGTTTCCGAGAAGGCACTGGCTGCCGTTAACAGCATCACGCCGTAGCTCCCCTTCTTCCATTCACCTTTGCTCGATAAGAGAGCAGATCCCTCGCTTTGCTCGTGATGACAACTGATCTTGCTCGCCAAGAAGTAGTCCAAAGCACTCACATCAACATTGCACGCGGGCATGATTGCAATCTGTACGTCGTACGATCACCTGAGTTTTCGTTAGCGCTTTGAAACCGCGTATTCGCCCGCCATTCATAGAAGCAGTTGATCCGCAATCCAGCTTGCATTGAATTTAATTTCCTAGTCATCGCGAGTTAACTAACTATCGCTATAAGAGAAGGCCAGCCTTGAGTGGCGCTTTCGCTTCTTCGACCTTTTTGAACTCACGACCCTCAACCACAAACATAAGGAGCAACTATGCGCAATGCAGTCACGCGCCCGTCCCGGCACCGCGGTCTGTTGTGCAAGCTGATGTTGGCCGCCGTCGTAGCCACCGTGCTTTCCGGAACAATCTCTGCGCAGCAGTCGCAGCAACTCATCACGGGCAAGAAGATTTCGCCTGCAGGAACGAACGCCCAGGTCGGCAACCTGCCGATGTACATGATCAAGTCGCCGGATGGGAAATACGGCATCGTGAGCGACATGGGGCTTAATCAGTGGCTGTCGTCTGTGGACCTGAAGACGGGAGCGGTGATTTCGCAGGTAGATTTCGGCCAGCAGCCTAACGACAACTACAGTCCGTATGGACTGTACTACGGACTGGCATTTGCTCCCGGCAACTCCGCGCCCTACACCCTTTACGCTGCCATGGGCGAGAACCAGACCGTTGCTCGGGTGAGCATGGACCAGAACGGTGTACTGACCCTCATCGACACCAATCACTTCGCCGTGATGCCGCATGATTTCCCGTCGGGCCTGGCGGTGGACGGTAATGGCAACCTTTATGTTGCCAACAACGATCCCGACACCTTCGCTCAGCCTACGAGCATTGCCATCTACAATACCGCCGGCAGCCAGATCGGCCGGTATAGCTTCTCGGGCAGCTACTACGGCACGCCGAACTTCCCGCTGGGTATTGCGGTGCTGGCCGATGGCAGCAAAACCTATGTGGGCAGCCAGCGCGACGGAGCTGTCTACGTGTTGAACACCAGCAACCCGGGGACGATCGCATTACAGTCAACGATTCCAGTAGGCTCGCATCCCGTGGGCTTGACCTTCAACCAGTCGCAGTCGCTGTTGTACGTGGCGGTCGCGCACGCCGACAGCATCGCGGTAGTTTCCACCACGAATGACACTGTGGTCAGCACGCTGAAGTTCACCGTCCCGACGCTGCAGAACTTCATCGGCGTCACGCCGTTGCAGACGAGCATCTCGGGTGACGGCAATACCATGTACGCAGCCTTGGGCGATCTGAACGCAATTGCGGTTCTGGGCATCAATGGAAACAATCTGTCACTGCAGGGCTATGTTCCGGCAGGCTGGTATCCGACCGCGGTGCAGCCGAGCAGCGACAACAAACAGCTGCTGGTCACCAACGCAAGGGCGTTACTCCGCTAAACCCAAATCCCTGCTACGTGCAGTGGCAGTTCAATGACAATCCCTGCTACGACCTGAACGAAATTCTGGGTACGGCGAACTCAATTGCTGTTCCCGATGCGAATCAGCTGGCAACTTACACCCGGCAGGTGCTGGCAAACAACGGGGTGGCGAACGCCACTGCACAGCAGGGACCGTATGATAACCGCCTGAACGGCATCGGCCTGAAGTCGGGCAAGATCAAGCACGTGGTTTACATCGTCAAGGAAAACCGTACCTATGATCAGGTGCTCGGCGACATTCCACAGGGTAACGGAGATCCGCAACTGACGATCTTCGGTTCGAGCATCACTCCGAATCAGCATGCGCTAGCTACCCGCTTTGTGCTGCTCGACAATTTCTATGACAACGGGGAAGCCAGCGGTGACGGTTGGCCGTGGAGTACCCAGGCGATGGGCAGCGAGTACGTGATCAAGAACCTGCCCTACAACTACAGCAATCGCGGTCGCAATTACGACTTCGAAGGTCAGGACAACGGCTACCCGGTTGGCGGCTTCCCGGCCACGGACCCCTACGGTCAGCAGCTCTCGCAGGCGTTCCCCAACGGCTTGCCGCAGATACCGGACGTCAATGTTCCGCCCAGCGGACACATCTGGGACGCCGTTCAGGCAGCAAAGTTGACCTATCGCAACTATGGGTTCTTCTATACCTTCGGTGTAACTCAGAACAATCTGGTCATTATTCCGGATAACTACCCGGCGGATGGCGGCCTGCAGCCTGCCGGACACGATTTGGGCGGGGTGAGCGACTACGATTTCCGTCGCTATGACGCCGCTTATGCTGACAGCGAAGCTCCTACGAACTATGGCTGCCCCTACAGCCTGGCGACGTATGGACACTACAACATGCCCAGCCGGGTTTCGGAGTTCCGCCGCGAGCTCAACGAGTTTCTCGCGCAGGACCCGACCGGCAATACGGTTCCGAGCTTCATCACCCTGCGTGTAATGCACGATCACACCCAGGGCCTGAGCAGCGGCAACTTTACCCCGCAGGCTGAAGTGGCCGACAACGACTATTCAGTCGGTCAGTTGGTGGACATCATCAGCAAGACACCGCTGTGGCAGAACACGGCGATCTTCGTCATCGAAGACGACGCGCAGGACGGCCCCGACCATGTTGACGCGCATCGTTCCACCGCTTATGTCATCAGCCCCTACATCAAGCAGGGGTACGTCGACCACACTTTCTACAACACCGACAGCATTCTCAAAACCATCGAAATGCTGCTGAGTGTCACCCCGTTGAACCAGTACGACGGTATCGCCGGTCCGATCCTGGCGCCGTTCGACACCGCTCCTAATAACAGCGCTGTGTACAACGCGACTCCGGCGGCGCAGGAGATCATGTGCCAGAAGGGAAGCGCGGATCTTCAGCGTGCCGGCAATCCGATGCACAAGTGGGCAGTCGAGTCCGGGAAGATGAACTTCGATGTGCCTGACAGCGTGGATCCGAACAAGCTGAACGAGGTGCTGTGGCACGCAGCGAAGGGCGCCAAGACGCCCATGCCGGTGTACAACCACAACTCCTCCGTCGTTAGTCACGATAAGGACGACGACGATGTGAAGACCTCGAAGAAGGTCAGCCGCGACGCAGACGGCGACGTTCGTCCCGGTCACGGCAGCGAGTAGACACCTCACGTTGTAACTGGGCCGCCTCGAAAGGGGCGGCTTTTTTCTTGTGTTGCAAAAAGCCACACTTCTGGGATTCATACCGCATCCTGCATTTAATCAAAGGTTTTCGATAGATTCATCACTCCGCCACATCCCGGGTCTCTGATGGTTACGAGAGAAGTGTGTCTCAGGCGCCTACGAAGACAGGCCGGGCGCCCACGACTTTGGCGTAAGCAGTCCGAAACTGCCGAGCCACTTAGCCGCAAACGATGCAATCGCGTTTGTCCTAACGCGAGTCGCCTCGTTCGCTTACTACAAATTGCCGTCTCGCAACTGAACTGACCTGTGTTTCCGGAGGAAATTATGAAGAGAAGTTCTCTCTCGCATGGCCGGGCGCTGTTGTTGCCCTTGGCTCTGCTGCTGCTGGTCATCGCAACCCTGCCAGCCTACGCTCAGTGGGACAACTCCAACTGGGGATTGGTGGTCGCGCCGGTTTACAACACATCGGAAACCGCTCCCTATTCCGATGCCGAACTGTTCGCAGGACCTAACAAGTTTGGCAGCTATTTCGCAGGTGTTGCGCCCAACGGCCGCAAGCTGACGCCGGCTGGAACCGTTGTCCAGACGGGTATGAACCCGCTGGGCATGGTGACGACGCCGGATGGCAAATACCTCATCACCAGCAACGACGATGAACGCGAAGGCGGATATCAATCCTTTCAGAACAGCAAGAACGTAGGCGGCTACTCGCTCAATGTGATTGACACGTCCACGATGACGGTCGTCTCGCAGGCCACCACCGGCCAGTTCTATATCGGTCTACAGGTCACGGGCGACGGTCCTTACACGGTTTGGGCTTCTGGCGGTGTGAGTAACAAGATTCTGCTCTACACAGTGCAAGCGAATGGTTCCATCGCGGCTGGTCCGACGATCACCATCAGCCCGATCACTCCTTCGACCGCCGGATACGTCTCCAACTACACTCCGTCGGCTTACTGGAACACGGTCCAGGGAAATGGATTCAAGCCGCCGGCCCCGACCGGCTTCGCCCGCACGGGCACCACTCAGATCACCTTCCCCGCGGGTTCGGCCCTCAGTCCTGACGGCAAGTTCCTGTACGTTGCCTGCAACGGTGACAACAGCGTAGCCGTCATCGACACCACGCAGCAGACAGTCGTAAAGCAGGTAGCAGTCGGTTACTTCCCGTACTCCGTCGCGGTCAGCACAGACGGCAAGAAGGTCACCGTCTCCAATTGGGGCGTAACCGAGTACAAGTTCCAGAATGCGCAGTACGATGGAAGCAGTAACCTCTCCAGCATCGGCAACACCGGCAACCAGCCCTACGGCTTCTTCGTTCCGGCCACCAACACCACCGGCAGCAACCCCAAAACCTCTTCCGTTTCGATCCTGTCGGCGCCGAATGGCGATGGCAGCCAGCTCGCGCTTCAAGGATCGGTTTACCAGGGACACCCGCTGGATGACCAGAACTTCGTGGGCGACACTCATCCTTCCGCCGTCGCCCTGCTGCGTACGCCTGGCGATGCCCCGCGAAACATCCTCTACGTGACGCTAACCAACAGCGATACGGTCAACCTGATCGATGCTGATACAGGTACACCGCTGAGCATCGTCGATTTGTCGCTTTTCCCGGGCAAGCCGACGCACGGAGCGCAGCCCAACGCGATCGCCGTCTCGTCCGACTACAAGCGGGTTTATGTCGCCGAAGCCGGTATCAATGGCGTTGCGGTGCTGGACTCCTCCGACGTCCTGAATCCGAAGCTGCTCGGCTGGATCCCGACCGATTGGTATCCGACGGCAGTCACGCTTAGCGCCGACAACAACTCGCTGTACATCGCCAGCGCGAAAGGCGTGGGCGAAGACATCAACCCCGCCACCAACATCAAAGGATCGCCGGTACCTCAGCCTCCCACCGGACTGATTTCCACGCCAAAGACGGACAGCAACTACATCTTCGGTACCGTGCAGAAAGTCGATCTCACCAGCTACAACATCGACAGCACTACGGTTCCGGCCAATAACTACAAGACCATTGAGACTGCCGATACCTCGGTCGTACCGGTCGGCGGCAAGGCCTCAGATCGCGTGAAGCACGTGATCTTCATCCTGCAGGAGAACAAAACCTTTGATTCCGTACTGGGCAACCAGACAGGACACTTCGGCAAGTACGCTACCTTGACCTATAACAACGCCAATGGAAGTTACTATCGCAACGGTCAGTACACTGGCGTTACGCTGAACTTCCAGCAGCTTGCTACGAAGTTTGCCGCGGGCGTGAACTTCTATGCCGATTCGGAAGAAAGCGATGCCGGGCATCAGTTCTGCGCCTCCGGCATGGCCACTGACTATACCGAAAAGACCCTGCTGGTGAAGTCCGGCCGCGGCCTCCTGGTCAACAAGAACTTTGAGCCTGAGGATTATCCGGAAACCGGCTACATCTACAACAACGCCGCCCGCAACGGTGTCAGCTTCAAGCTGTACGGCCTCGAAGCCGCTCGTCTTCTGGGCAGCGATACCGGCACCAGCGCGCCGACAACGCTGAACGATCCGCCCAGCGGATTGACCGGTGCTCCTCAGCTTCAAGCCGACAACTTTCATATCACGCAGCCGCTGGTTAACCTGGGCGACGTGAGCACACCGCTGAATGGAGGCGTCGGCCAGACGTTCTTCATGACACTGCCGGGCCTGGCCATCGTCGGCGGAAAGAACGCCAACGGCGAACCTCGCCTCGACACGAACTATCCGGGTTACAACTTCAACATCTCCGACCAGCGCCGTGCGCAGGAGTTCATCCAGGACTTCGACCGCATGATCGAAAGCAACAC
The DNA here is from genome assembly GCA_963771535.1 of uncultured Acidobacteriaceae bacterium. GTDB lineage: Bacteria > Acidobacteriota > Terriglobia > Terriglobales > Acidobacteriaceae > CAVVDY01. The sequence continues at coordinate 768,875 of CAVYTK010000004.1, forward strand.
GCTGCCGCAGTTCATCTACCTGTATGTTCCGAACGAGCACACCGGCAGCCGTCAGGCTCCGAATGATGCGCAGGTCTTCGGATCGGCCAGCAACGTTCAGCAGGTAGCTGATGGCGATGTGGCCGTCGGCGTTATCGTCAAACACATCATGGAAAGCCCCGTGTACTACGACAAGGACACCAACACGGGCGTTGCCATCCTCCAGACCCGTGACGATGCCCAGTCGTCGCTGGATCACATCCACCCGCACCGCAATTCGGTGGTGGTGATGGGTCCGTTCGCGAAGCCGGGCTTCTACTCGACTCGCCACTACAACTCAGCTTCGATCGTCAAGACCGAAGAACTGCTGCTCGGCCTGCCACCGAACAATCTCGGTGACCTGATGGCGACCGACCTTCGCGACTTCTTCCAGCCCACCTACAACGGCATCACCTCCGCCGATATTCAGTGGGACTTCATCACCGGCTTGAACTATCAACCCAGCCCCGAGGGCAAGAAGATTTGGTCCCTCGTCGGCAAGCTGGACACCTCGGCTCCTGACCGTGATAGCCATCGCCTTGGGCAGCTTGGCCGCCTCTCGCAGGCTGCCGATGATCTGCACAAGCAAGCTGCCGCGGATAAGAAGCTGAACACCGCGCAGTACAAAAAGGGACAGACGAAGCTGTACCAGGCAGCCGTTCAACTGGTCAGCACCGGCGCTCCTAAGGACAACGATTAACCCTTCTCTTGCATGGCTCCGCCGGTCGAACATGGCCGGCGGAGCTATTCTTCTTGAACCTGGTTCCCATCCCCCAGGGAATCCTCCGTTCCAACCTCGATTTCCCAGCAGGGTTCGAGTAGTCATGTGAACCGATGGCGAACTCCGCCTTTGACCGGTGGTACATCTGGGCGGAATAACCCTCTACCTCAGGCGTCTGCAACGGCTACGCACATTGCCCCGGGCTGGCCGTTCTTCCGTTTCACGAAAGCTTCGTTGCACTTTCATCTTGCAGCCATCTTTTTGGACTTTTATGTAGATGACAAAAGTGTAATGTCATCCATATCGCGTCCCGGCCTTGCCCAAGGCCACGGTGCGAACGTACCCCAGGTCCAGGAGAGTTTCATGCAGCAAGAAGCGCAATGTGAACAATTGCTCTGCAGACGAATGATCTTGCGGCGCAGCGGCAGGCTCTTAGGCGCTCTATTTATGGCTATGTGTTTTATCTCGCCCGGTTGGGCGCAGTGGGCCAGCAGCGGATTGACCGGAACGGTCAGCGATTCCTCCGGCCATGGACTAGCGGGTGTTGAAGTAACGGCAGTACAGGACGCCACGGGACTTCAACGGAAGCTGGTCTCTTCGGCGGAGGGTGCCTACTATTTCTCTAAACTGCCGGTTGGAAGCTATACGGTAACTTTCGACCGCCAGAATTTCCAGTCGCTGCGCTTCGACAATGTTGCGCAGAAGCTGGCTGAAACCCGAGTTCTCAACGTAACTCTGAAGATCGCGGCGCCCACAGAGCAAGTGGAAGTTTTGAGCAGCCCAGTCTCGCTGGATCAGACCAACAACACCCTGAGCACGGGATTGCACGTATACAGGCTAAGGAACTGCCCTTGAATGGGCAGAACTGGGCCACATTGACCGCCCTGGTTCCGACTGCCGTGGACACTGCCGGCGGGCCCGGCGCCGGCAACCAGCGCTCGATTCGCTATGCAGGCCGCGGCCGCGACGACAACAACTACACCTACGACGGTGTCGATGCCACCTTCATCATCAATCAGTCCCAGCTATATTACGTGCGCGCGGCGATTCCACTGGATACCATCGAGGAGATGCGCGTCGACCCCATCCTGGCGACGGCGCAGACCGGTCAGATCGGGAGGAGGCCAAGTCGGTGCGGCCTCAACTTCAGGCACGAATCGGTTCCATGGAGATGCATATGATTTCCTGCGCAACAGCGCTTTCGACGCCACGGATCCGATTGATTCCTTGAATCCGAACCACCAGCCGTCCTTCCACTTGAATCAGTTCGGAGGTTCTTTGGGTGGTCCCATCGTCCGCGACAAGGCATTTTTCTTTGCAGCCTATGAAGGCTACCGGCAAGACCTGGGTCAGACACTGATAGGTTATGTGCCGAGTCTCGCATTCCGGTCGCAAGTGCTGGCGACAGTCGCCAAGTCTTGCCCCGATCGTCAATGCCTACCCGATAGGACAGAACGCGACCACGAATCCGAACGTGTCTCAGTTCGTGGGGCAAGGCGATCAAATTGGACAGGAAAACTCGGGAATGTTCCGCCTGGACTATCGCTTCTCCGACGCGACTAACTTTTTTTGGCGGGCCAACATCGATCAAGCTGACTACTTTCTCCCGTATTCCCCAAGTTCCGGACAGTACCTGGACGAACGGCAGGAGCTCACGTCCGCTCCCGTCAATAGCGTGGTTGCCCTGACCCACGCCTTCTCTCCGACCCTGCTTGGCGACTTCAAGTTTGGTTTCAACCGCGGCACGACCGACACCATTTACCTCAACCCTACTGGATCACTCGATGCGGTAGCGATAGCGGGGCTCACTTCCTTGAATAATGGTCGTATCAGTACGGGCGTGGGCAATTCGTTTTCCTGGCTTGGCGATATCACCTCGGTCAAGGGTAGAAATGTGATAAAGGCCGGAGTCCAGGTGCGACGCGTACAGATGAACCAGGGGAGCAGTTCCTATGGAACCATCAGCTACAATTCCCTCGCCAGCTTCGCGGGGAACCAAGCCAATAAGGCCAGTATCACAGGCGAGTACCCGGTAAACGGCCTGCGCAAGACGCAGTTTTTTGGCTATGTGCAGGACGAGTTCAAGTGGCGGCCGACATTCACCGCGAACGTGGGCCTGCGGTACAGCTATTTCGGGGTTTTCCATGAAGTGCAGGGGCGTGGAAATCCTTTCGATTTCGCCACCTGCGGGCCCCAGGGATACTGCGGCGCAGGAGCCAGCTTCGGGCCGCCGAATTACGCCGACTTCGATCCCCGCATTTCGTTTGCCTGGGCTCCCGCCAAATATGAAGGTAAGACGGTGATTCGCGCCGGCTTCGGTGTCTATCACGAAGACGGGCAATTGGACGATCAGAACATCCCCGATAAGAACGAAGTCCTGAGCTACGCATTGACTCCGAAGAACTGCCCGGGACTTAGCTTCCCAATAGTTTTCGACTCGCAAGGCAATCCAGTGTGCTCGACCGGCACACAATCTCCAAATGCGGAACAGCGCGACCGCCAAGACTCGTACGTGACCCAGTGGGGAGCTTCGATTGAGCAGGAGATGCCGTTTAACCTCGTGGGTTCGATGTCTTACGTGGGCAGCAAAGGCACGCATCTGCTGCAACTGTCCTATGTGAACGTCATTGATCCGCTCACTGGTCAGCGCCCTTTTCCGGCGTTCTCGCAGATCGCGTGGCGAGGGAACGTAGGCAACAGTTCTTATAACGGGCTGGCCCTATCGTTAAAGCGGAATTTCTCTCGCGGCTTACTGGTCTCCGCCAATTACACCTGGTCCCACGGCATCGACGACGGCTCCAATGGCAGCGGCGACGGAGATTCCCTCGCTGCACAGAATGTTTCCTGCTGGCCGCAAGGCGGGGCGCAATGCGGCGAGAAGGCCAGCAGCGCCTTCGACGCCCGCAATGTGTTCAATGCGAATTTCATCTACGAGCTTCCTTTTGGAACAGGGAAGTCATACCTTTCGCAGAACGGTTTCACCAGGGCGGTTTTCAGCTACTGGCAGATCAGCAGCATCTTCATCGCCCGCACCGGCTTCCCGGTGAATCTCACGACGAGCGGTACCGGCCCAGACGGCAACACTAATTCGCAGCGGCCCAACTTGGTTCCTGGCCAGCCCCTGTATCTGTCTGGGGGAACCTTCAACGCAGCGGCATTTTGCACTCCGGGAACAAGAGACCCGCTTTACCCAGGTGGTAGCTGCCCTTCAGGATTCGGCGATGTGCCCCGCAATTTCTTGCGCGGTCCCGGGTTCTCGCAGTCCGATTGGGCGCTTTCCCGACGCTTCCCCGTTAACGAGCAGTTGCAGATTCAGGTCCGGGCCGAGGTGTTTAACATTTTCAATCGGGCGCAGTTTGCTAACCCGAATGGCCTTATATCGGCGTCCGACTTCGGCAGGATCTATCTCCCTTTGAATACGACTCCCATCGGAATTGGCACACCGCGCCAGTTTCAGTTTCTGTTGAAACTGCAGTTCTAAAGGGAGTAAAAGCTTTCGCCAGATCTGAATCGCGGAGCTCTCGACACGTCTCTTGCCCTTGGCTCAGCGAAGTATTTGCCTGGTACCCGCCAGGGCGGGGCGGTGCGCAGCTCAGGCTCATTTGGAAGCAGCAGCGCCGGTGGGCAGAGTGAAGACAAGAAGATCTGACTTGGTCTCGCGCAGTGCGTTGCCGGCGGGCGTGGCGCGCCAGGATGCGTAAGGCGCTCCTCATGCGCATGGTGACCGCAGTACATGCGCGCGCATTCTGCAGCGATTTCAGGCGTCCGCGTTAATGCGTTCGGGGAGCGGTGTAAACCAGTCTCAGCGCGATCAGCACAGCCGCGGCGACAACCAGGAGAAGCTTGTTCATCGTTAGAAAGTCGTACGCCTGCGACATCAATATCATCGGATCTGCGCCGCTGATGTAGATGAGGGTCGCGACACAGATCAACGCGGACACAAACCATACCACCAATTTCATCTTTCAAAAGTAACCCGCTTATGGACTGGAATCTATGGCCCGGAAGCGCACGATAAACAGCCCATAAAGCGGCTATTAAGGTGCTTCAACGGCAACCCTTAAGTGGCGGTTAAGGCATTTAGAGAAGTCTAGGAATGGTAGTCAGTAGAGCACGAATTGGTCGCCCAGCTTACCGACGGCGACCCATGATATTTCACAGGTACACCTCTGGCTTGCGCAGTCGAGGGATCGGTTCGATGCGTAGCCGCTCTCTTGTTGCACAACCGGGCCGCGCCGAAGAGGGCTGCCCTCCATCTGCTAGTCGTCGGTACGGTCGGGGTGGAATTTCCAGTCGTCGTCGTCGACTTCCTTGTAGCGAACGGGCTTCAGATTGGCCGCGGCATGGCAAGCGACTTCGGCGGCTTCCCGTGCCTTCTCCAGATTGTCGAACTCGAACTGCCCGTCTACGTGCACGTTACTACTGCTGAGCACGACCTTGTTCCCGTTACCAGCTTCTTCCATGAGTACCCGTACGATGAATGTCATTGCGTTCTCCAATGTCGTGGGACTGTCTGCGATTGAGTTCCGCGAAGCGCACCCACAAATACACATTTAGCACGGCAACGAAGACGGTGGCTGTGGCGCTGCTCACGCCGGCACGTGACAAAGAACGTGCATTGGTATTCGTGAGCTTTTCGCCGACGCTGATTGCAAACCACTCCCGACCTCACGCCAGTCTGTGATTTGCGAACGCACCGCTGTGATACCTGCACTAGCAGGTGAGAGGCCATCAGCAGATGCTGAGGTCAGTGAGCCGTGCAGCTACACGTGCCGCTTATCTACGGCTATGCCGTCCAGCTAATTCACTCACAGGAGTTTGTAATGGCGATCACAAAGCAGGAAGCACTCGAATATCACCAGGGAACACGTCCCGGTAAGGTGGAGGTGGTTGCCACAAAACCCTGCCGGACACAACGCGATCTGAGCCTCGCCTACACCCCGGGCGTCGCCGTACCGTGTCTCGAGATTGAGAAGAACCCGCAGGACGCTTATCGCTACACCGCCAAAGGAAATCTGGTCGCCGTGGTGAGCAATGGCACGGCCGTACTCGGACTTGGAGACATCGGCGCCCTGGCCGGCAAGCCGGTGATGGAAGGCAAAGGAGTGCTCTTCAAACGCTTCGCCGACATCGATGTTTTCGACATCGAGCTCGACACCCATGATCCCGACGAAGTCATCAGGGCGTGTCAATTGCTCGAGCCGACCTTTGGCGGCATCAATCTGGAGGACATCAAGGCGCCGGAATGTTTCTACATCGAAGAGACCCTGAAGAAGACGATGAAGATTCCGGTGTTCCATGACGATCAGCACGGGACCGCAATCATCTCGGGCGCGGCCTTGGTGAATGCCGTCGAGCTGGTTGGCAAGAAGATGGAAGAAGTGAAGCTGGTGGTCAACGGCGCGGGAGCCTCCGCCGTCGCCTGCGCCGAGCATTACATCTGCCTTGGCGTAAAGCGCGAAAACATCACCATGGTTGATACCAAAGGTGTCATCTACAAGGGGCGCAAAGAGGGAATGAATCCCTACAAGGAGCGTTTCGCACGTGAGACCACCAAGCGCACGCTGGCCGATGCTACTCGTGGCGCCGACGTGCTGTTGGGCTTGTCGGTGAAGGGCGCGTTCACTGCGGAAATCATCGCGTCGCTGGCGCCGCGGCCCATCGTCTTTGCCATGGCGAACCCGGATCCTGAGATTACCTACGACGAGGCCAGAGCGGTCCGCGACGACATCATCATGGCGACCGGGCGCTCGGATTATCCCAACCAGGTGAACAATGTGCTGGGATTTCCCTTTATTTTCCGCGGCGCGCTCGACGTACACGCCACCACAATCAACGAAGAGATGAAGCTGGCGGCCACCCATGCCCTGGCTTCGCTTGCAAAAGAAGACGTGCCCGACTCGGTCTGCCGGGCTTACGGGGTTGGACGCCTGAAGTTTGGCACCGACTACATCATCCCCAAACCGTTCGATCCGCGGGTGCTGGTGTGGGAGGCCATCGCCGTCGCCAAGGCTGCGATGGAAACCGGTGTGGCGCGGAACCCGGTTGACCTGGCTGAATATCGCGAGCAACTGGAGAAGCGGCTGGGCAAAGCGCATGAACTCATGCGCATCATGATCCACAAGGCGAAGGCCAATCCCAAACGTGTGGTATTTCCGGAGGGCTCACACGAGAAGATACTGCGGGCCTGTCACGTGTTGATCGAAGAGAACATCGCCATTCCAGTACTGCTGGGCCGGGCCGACGCCATTCAAAAGGCGGCAGCAGAACTGGGCATCGCACTCGACGGAGCCGTCATTGTTGAGCCCGAGAGTTCACCGCGGCGTGAAGATTACGTGAAGGAGCTGTACCGTATCCGCCAACGTCGTGGAGTTACCATCGCCGCGGCTGAGGAAATGGTCCTGGATCGCACCATCTTCGGCTCCATGATGGTTCGCATGGGTGATGCCGACGCCATGGTTTCCGGTGTCACCAGGAATTATCCTGACACCATTCGTCCGGCGTTGCAGTTGATTGGAGTGCGCGAGGGCATTCATAAGGTAAGTGGTATTTACCTGTTCATTACCAGGAAAGGCGACCTTTACTTTCTCGCCGACGCTACGGTGAACATCGAACCGACGGCGGAAGACTTGGCGGAGATTGCGCTCTGCGCAGCTCAGGAGGCTCGACGCTTCGACGTTGAACCGCGAGTCGCCATGCTTTCGTTCTCTAACTTCGGAAGCACCCGGCATCCCTTATGCGACAAGGTACGTCGCGCCGTGGAGTTGGTGCGCTACGCTGATCCCACGCTGATCATCGACGGAGAGGTTCAAGCCGACATGGCGGTGAACGGAAAGAAACTGGAATCCGATTTCCCGTTTACCACGCTCAAGGGCGGGGCCAACGTGCTCATCTTCCCCGATCTGCAGTCCTGCAACATCGCCGCAAGGCTGTTGCCGCAATTGGGGGGAGGCGAGGCCATCGGACCCATCCTCTCCGGTATGGCGAAGCCGGTACATGTACTGCAACGCAGTTCGGAAGTGGAGGATGTGGTGAATATGGCTACCATTGCGGTAGTAGATGCACAGGACACCGCGGTCCTACCCGTCGCGCGTCTGGACGAGGTTGTGGCTACCTAGCCAGCCGGAAATCGAGCGAAGGACGTACCGGTTCCAAGCAGCGGATGAGAGCAGCGGAGCAATTCCGCTGCTCCGTCGCATGCGGCTGGATCCTCAGCTCTCATACTGTTAGCTAGCTAGACAACACCCTCCCCCAAGTTCGACCTCCAATCTGGTAGGGATTGGAGCGAGTGACGTTCCTCCCTTGGGAGTCTTCAGATGAAAGCCAACATTATTACCGCCGTGGCAGCGGCGATCATGTTCATGTGCGGTGCCGTGGGTGTGCAGGCACAAGACAACGCCGTCCAGAACCAGCAAAACCCTACAAGGCACTCCATGCATGCCAGTCGTAGCAACACCAACAGCAATGAGACCGCGACAGGCTGCCTTCAGAAAGGCAACGGAAACGACTACACCCTGAGCGGACAAGACGGAGCCAACTGGCGGGTCACCAGCGACGCCATGAATCTAGGAACGTACGCGGGAAAAGAAGTGTTCGTGGCGGGCACTGAATCCGGAGGCCATCACGCGACCGCATCACGGCAGGCTGCGAGCGCACAAAATCAGCACGGCGCAATGGACGTGCTGGATCTCGCCGTGGTGAATGAGAGTTGCCACGGGTAGAGCAATAAAGGTTCGCGTCCACTCGATATGCGCCGCAGAAGTCCTCGCGGCGCATCCGGGTTAAAGATGTCGTTTGTAAACTTGCGGTCCCATGAGCCGCCCGCAACCCCCGCTGCATTAGTGTTCTCGCCGAGACCGTTTGCGACTGTCGTTCTTCCCAAGTGGGCAGTCGAACTGACGAGGGCAGAACGAGCCGGATTTCGCCGCAATATTGCACTCCAGTTACAAATTTCCGGTTGGCTGTCACCTTGATTATCAGCCACTAGTCAGAACTGGTGGTAAACACCACAATTTACTGGCTTTGACACCGTTTTAGTAATAGAGTCAGCAGAACCTCTGGGAGAAGCTGTCCAACAATCTAGCCGGTGATACTTGTGAGCATCTTTCTGCCCTCAAGCTTCTGGGATTCGTTCGCGACACGTAAGGCAACCAGAGTTTTTGCAAGGGAGAAGATTATGGATTTAGGAGTAGGTGTACGAAAACTAGCCTTGGCAGTAGTTGCCCTGTCGAGTTTAGTTGGCCTTGGCGTAGCTTCAGCCGTCGCACAAACCAGCCAAAAACCTAACATTCTGTTCATTATGGGAGACGATATTGGCTGGATGCAGCCGAGCATCTACCACCGCGGGCTGATGGTCGGAGAGACGCCCAATATCGATCGCATTGGCAATGAAGGCGGCATCTTCATGACCTACTACGCGGAGCAAAGCTGCACCGCCGGTCGGAATGCCTTCTTCACTGGTATGCATCCCTTGCGCACCGGCATGATTCCGCCACAGCTTCCGGGCAGCCCTACCTATTTGAAGCCCGGAACCCCGGCACTCGCCTGGTTCCTGCGCGATCTGGGCTATACCACTGGCGAGTTCGGCAAGAATCATTTAGGCGATCACACTGACGCCTTGCCGACGGCTCATGGCTTCCAGGAATTCTGGGGCTATCTCTACCATCTCGACGCGATGCAAGGCGTAAGTTTCCCGGACATCAACATCAATCCGAACAAGCAGGGAATCATCCCTCCCTGCATAAACACGCCGGTCCCCGGACTGCCGCCAGTTCCTGGTGCAGTTGATCCCAGAACCACGCCTTGCCTGACACCGCCTCGCAACGTTTTGTTGTGTAAATCCTCTGACGGTACTTCGAAAAATCAGACCTGCCACGACGAAGGCCCGCTGACGCTCGAGAGATCGAAGGGAGTGGACGAGGAGATTTCCACTCACGTTATCGATTTCCTTGACCGCAACGATCCCAAAAAGACCGGCAAACCGTTCTTCGTCTGGTACAACCCTGCCCGTATGCACGTCACGACGGTGCTGTCGGACAAATACATGGCTATGGTTGGAGAGCCCGGTGGTAAGGACTGGGGCGTTAACGAAGCCGGCATGAAGCAGATGGACGACAACATCGGCTACGTAATCAAAAAGCTGGAGGAAATGGGTCAACTGGATAACACGATCATCGTCTTTACCACCGACAACGGCGCCGAGGTAATTACCTATCCCGACGGAGGTACGACTCCGTTCAAGGGCGGCAAGCTGACGACGTGGGAGGGCGGTATGAGAGCCCCATGCGTCATTCGTTGGCCCGGACACATCAAGGACCACACGGTTTACAACCAGATTTTTGCCTCTCTCGATTGGGTGCCTACACTGGTTGATATCGCTGGAGGCCCAAAGGGTGACGGTTTGAAGGAACAGATTCAGGCCGGGAAATATCCCGGCATCGTGAAGACAACGCTCGACGGTGTTGACCAGCGAGCCTATCTTGAGGGCACCTCGAAAGACTCGGCGCGCGACACCTTCTTCTATTACACCGGGCCTACGCCTTCAGCCGTCCGCTATAAGAACTGGAAAATCTATTTTGCCATGGAGGGCGCCTGCGCAACCTGCGGACTAGCCGGTGTTCAGACCTATAAATGGGCTCAGGTCGACAACATCAGACGAGACCCTTTCGAGACGGCCGTCGGATTTGACCAAGGAACCGCCTTTGGAATGGGTGGCGCACTTGCTGGGCCGGTGACCGCCTACATCTACGATTGGAACATTCTGCCCATGGGACAGTTGCTCTGGTTGAGGGAACTTGAGTCCTATGGGCCATACCCGCCCATGCAGGATCCGGCAAGTTACAACCTATCCCAGGTCTTGCAGCAGATCAAAGCACAGCGGGCCATAAGTCACGCCGGCGACTAGCACGCGATGACCCAAATTCGACAGGGTCTGAACGGGGATTCGTCCCCGACACGGCAACTCAGCCAGAGTTAGCGCAAAGGAGAAGAATATGGATTTAGGAGTGGGTGTACGGAACCTAGCAACAGGGGTGCTGGCGGTTTCCAGCTTCTTACTGGCTGCCGGCGTAGTTCCCAGCGCGGCACAAAATTCAAAACCCAACATCGTCATGCTGATGACGGATGACACCGGGTGGAACGATTTCGGCGCCTATTCCGGCGGTGGCATGACACTTGGCCACCCGACACCGAACATCGACAAGATGGCAAAAGAGGGTGCCGTCTTCACCAGTTGGTACGGACAGGCGAGTTGCACTGCGGGCCGCGCCTCGTTTATGACCGGAAGGATTCCAATCCGCTCGGCACTGTCGATTGTGGTCGCCCCGGGAGACGAGAACTATCTGCGTCCCGAGACGCCGACCATCGCCGAATTCTTCAAGAAGAACGGGTACACAACCTACTTCTCCGGCAAGTGGCACCTGGGCGACAAGCCAGTGGCTTATCCTATCAACCATGGCTTCGACGAGATGAAGGAGTTCGCTGCCTACTACGCCGGCGTATATTCCTATCCCGACACCGATAAGTGGTTTCACCCCTGGTTCCCGTCGTATAACCCTGATTTCGAGAAGATGTTTGATTCCGTGGTGAACCTGTACGAGTGGGAAGGCGTAGCTGGCCAGCCCGCCAAGCAGGTTGCCAAGATCACCTACGACTACATGGCGACCATGGACGAACGGCAGGCCGACTACGCGGTTGACTACATCAAGGCTCATGCCAGCAGCGGCAAGCCCTTCTTCATGGACGTGAACTGGATCAAGATGCACAACCCGACCAATGCGGCGCCGGACTTCCGTGGCAAGTCGCATCTCGGCGACTATTCCGATTCGCTGATGGAAATGGACGCTGACATCGGCAGGGTGCTTGATGCCATTCACCAGTACGCTCCCAACACCATCGTGATCTTGACGGCCGACAATGGCGCATGGCTCGATGCCTACCCGGATGCCGGTACGACCCCGTTCCGCGGTGAGAAGGGCTCGGCGTTTGAAGGTGGCTGGCGGGTACCTGCCATTATGACGTGGCCGGGACACATTCCTGCAGGCGCCAACTACGGCGAGATGATGTCGCATATCGATTGCTGGTCGACGTTGGCGGCGATGGCTGGCATCACCCCTCCGCCCCATGGCGAGATGAAAGACAATAACGGGAAGCCCATCTATTTCGACAGCATCGACAACAGCGCCTACATCATGGGTAAGGCGCAGCACTCGGCGCGAACGTCATGGATCTATGTCAATGGCGAGTATCTCAACGCGATACGCACCGATATCTCTGGCGACCCGAATGAACCTTGGGTGAACATCGCGTGGAAGTTCGTTTGGACAGCGAAGGATTCATGGCTGGGACCAAGTCAACCGTTGGGTTCAATTCCCGCCGTCTACAACCTCACCATGGATCCGTTTGAAAGATACGACATGATCTTCAACGGAGCCGAAGGTGAAATGAATGGCCTGAGAACCTCGCCAGGACGTTACGCGGGCGAAGATAATGGCTGGGCAGCTGCGCTGTTCTCCCAGGCGCTGTTTGAGTTCGACCAGTCCATCATGAAATACCCGAGCATCCAGCGGTTTCCGGGCGGCGCTTCGACTGACCTGATTCCTGACTTGCAGCATCCAAAGAACCCGCTGCCGCTACTGGATCCGAAGAATATGCCGAAGGCGATGCCTGCCTCCGATTAACGTCACAGACGGTCTGACCATGCAGGGAGCGTGTGTACGACGCTCCCTGTTATTTTTGCGGGTTGTATCGGCAAGTTCCGACGCGCAAGATGGCATGAAGCTATGGCAGCTAGAATCGTATTGGGCGTTGTGCTCATCGTGGCGCTTCGGTCGCCGGCCCCGGCACAGTCGCAGTCCGCTGGTGAATTCTGGCCGGCTGTCGATGCCCACGTCCAGCTTCCACAGGACTGGCGGATGCTGGTGGCTGCTGGCTTGAAGAAGGGAGAAGACTTTCCTTATCAACAGCTGAACGCAGGCGTTGGACTCGGATATCAGTGGAAGAGAATCTCCAAGCCCCACCTGGAGAACATCGATCCTGACAAAGAACACTTCTTCCTGTTTGGTGGCGGATACGAACGGCTGCAGACGCTGCAGTCTTCCGGAACGACAAGCGACGAAAATCGCCTGGTACTGTCAGGCCTCGCTAGCTTCCGCCCCGCTTCGCGGTGGTATGTATCGGATCGAAACAGGGTGGAATTTCGCTGGGTTAACGGCACGTATTCGACGCGCTACCGCAACCTGGTCTTTGGGGAATATGACATTGCCATTCGCAACTTCCGGCTCAGTCCGTATACGTCGGCAGAAGCTTTTTACAATGGAGCTGTAGGCTCGTGGAATGAAGAGCAGTACACCGCCGGTATCGAATGGCCGTACAAGAAGCTAGTGATGGTGCAGACCTATTACCTTCGGCAGAACTGCACAACTTGCAACCCGGCGCACCTGAACGTCGGAGGGTTGACGGTCAACCTATTTTTCTAGAGCGCTTCTTCCCGGGATGCCGGGATGGTTATCACAGCTACGCATCCGACAGCATCTTTCCGATTGAGCAACTGAATGCTGCCGCCATGCGCTTCGACAATGTGACGCGAGAGCACGAGCCCAATGCCGCTGCCGGTTTCTTTGGTGGTGTAAAACGGCACAAACGCGTTCTCCGGATTCAGCAGGCCGGGTCCGCGGTCCAGTACTTGTATCTGTAAAAACTGGGAGTTGACCGACCAGCGCACGGATACGGGAGCTTCGCCGTTTGTATCTTCTCCTGCCTGGATCACGGCTTCGGCCGCATTGCGCACAATGTTGATGAGCACTTGTTCGACCTGATCGGGGTCTAGGCTGACGCTCACGTCGGGTCCGGGCTCCACTTGCACCGGCACGCGGGTTTCAAGAGCCGCGCTGCGCTCGACCAGGGTACGCACTACGGTTGACTGCAGCTTTGGTCCGGGCATCTGCGCAATCTGGCGATAGGCCTGAAGGAAGCGGTTCAACGATCCTGAGCGCGACTCGATGATGCCTAGTCCCTTCTCAAAGTCGGCCTGCTCCTGGGCGCCGAGATCCATCCCCTTGACGCGTAACAGGAGCGTCCCGGCAATCGACTTAATGGGCGTGAGCGAGTTGTTGAGTTCGTGGCCGAGAACGCGGATGAGCCGTTGCCACGCGCTGCGCTCTTCTTCGCGCAAGGCGCGGCTCACGTCGGACAGCAGGATCAAGGTATGCGGTACGCCCTTTTCGCGGAACGAGGTGCGCCGTACCAGCCAGCGGGCGTTGGGATTGAGCGGGCTGACCGACGCCACGCCGGTTTCCGACTGAAAAAATGCGGTGAGCCCGATGTCGTCGGCGGTGCGTCCCAGAAGGTCTTCGCGCGACTGTTGCAGCAGGCGGGTTCCGGCGGAGTTGACCAGCTTAAGCTTGCCATTGGGATCGAAGGTAAACAGCGGGGTATCGATTTCTTCCAGAACGCGCTTCAACAACTCGGTAGCTTCGACGGCGAAGGTCTTTTGCTCGGAGAGCGTGTCGGCAAGGGCGTTCACTTCTTTTGCCAGTTCACCAAGCGCGTCATTGGGCACTGCGCCGCGCGCGCGGAAGGAGAAGTCTTCCTCACGCAACGAGGAGACGACATTGGTCAGCGTCTGCAGCGGACGGATGACCTGATCGTGGAGAACGGCTTCGAAGATGAAGAAGAAGAGTACGAGAAACACGGCCAGCGACCACTTGGCGTCGGCCGACCAGTTTTGTCGAAACGTGAGGATGATAGCAATGATGAGCCCGGGGGCGGCGAAGAGAAGCGAAAACAGACGAATGCGCCGCTCGTAAACCCGGCGCAGTCTCCGCGTGCGCAGTCGCGAAGGTGCAAGCGCAGGCCCGTGCCGGCTAGATGCCATGCTTTTCCATGCGGCGGTAGAGCGCGCCCCGGCTCAGGCCAAGCGCCTCCGCCGCCTGCGTAACGTTGCCCTGAAAACGCTGTAGCGCTTTGCGAATGAGTACCGCCTCCATCGACTCGAGGCTCATATCGTCGATGGTTGCCGAGCCACCTCGCGGCTGCTGCGACAGTCCAAGATCCGCGGCCTGCAGGTCGGAGGAGCGGCACATGAGGACAGCGCGTTCCAGCGTGTGCTCCAGTTCGCGAACGTTTCCCGGCCAGGGATGCTGCAGCAGCGCCTGCAGTGCTGCCGGCTCGAAGCCACGAATATCGCGGCGGTAGCGGCTGGCGTAGCGCGAGAGGAAGTACGCGGCGAGGACCGGGATGTCCTCGCGGCGATCACGCAACGGCGGCAGTTGGATCTCGACAGTGTTGAGGCGGAAGAGCAGGTCTTCGCGAAATTGTCCGTTGGCGCCTGCGGCGTGCAAGTCCATGTTGGTGGCGGAGATGACGCGCACGTCGATCTGCTTGGAGCGCGACGAGCCTACGCGCTCGATCTCGCCCGACTCCAGAATGCGCAGCAGCTTCGCTTGCTGGCGATAAGGAACGTTGCCGATCTCGTCGAGAAAGATCGTGCCGCCGTGCGCCAGTTCGAAGCGGCCGATGCGGTCGGTCTTGGCGTCGGTGAACGCGCCTTTCACGTGTCCGAAGAGCTCGCTCTCGAACACGCCCTCCGAAAGCGCGCCCGTGTTAACAGCCACCAGCGAACGCTGTGCACGAGAAGACAACGCATGGATGGTCTGCGCCACGACTTCCTTGCCGGTGCCGTGCTCGCCGAGAATCAGGATGTTGGCATCCGACGGCGCGACGCGCGTAATCGTCTCCATCACGCTCTTCATAGCGGGAGCAGTGGCGATGAAGTCGGGACGATTCTCAGCTTTCAGCAACCGGTTCTCGGCTTCGAGATGCTGCGCTTTTTGCAGCGCACGATAGAGTTCGATCTGGGTGCGAACGATGGACACCAGGCGCTCGTTGTCCCACGGCTTCTGGATGAAGTCGCGCGCGCCGCGCCGCATAGCTTCTACGGCAAGCTGCACGTTGGCCCACGCGGTCATCACGATCACCGGCAGATTGCTATCGATGCCGACGATCTCTGACAGCAGGGTGAGACCTTCCTGGCCGGAGGTAGTGTCGCGCGTGTAGTTGAGATCGATGAGGACGGCGTCGTAGTTATCGAGCGAAAGCGCCTCGCGCACCAGGGCCGGAGAGCGGGCGGTATCGACCTGGTATCCCTGAGCGCTGAGCAGCAGCTCGATGGCGTCGAGGATATCCTGCTGATCGTCGGCGGCCAGCACCCGGGGGCGTTCGCTGCCCACAGTGCGGGGCCTGCGGGCTGAGCGTACTGGATTCATGTCCTTACTTTCGAGAGCTGGCTGTACCATTGATCGCGTCCTGCACCTGGACCCCATTATGTTCTAAAGTTCTTCCGGTTGCACGGTCGAGCTCGACCCGCGACTTTTCGTAAACCGTCATGGCGTTCACGAAATCGAGCTGGGCGAGAGCCAGGTCGCGCTGCGCACCCAGGGTCTGAAAACTGGAAGCCGCGCCCAGCTGCTGCTCCTTCTGGGTAATCTCGAACAGGTGCTGCGCCAGGTCGCGACCTTTGGTGGCAGCCGTGACACGCGCCGCACTCTGCTCCAACGCGTAGCGCGCATTGCGGACTTCGATGCGAATCTGCTTCTTCAACTCTTCGAGGCGCACCTCGGCCTGGCGATATTCCAGCTCGGAACGGTATTGGTCTGCTTTCGCCACGCGATTACGTAGCGGGATGTTGACCGATGCGCCCGACGTAATAATCCGGTGCCGAGCCGTTAAAGGCGTTGCTGAAAGCGCCGCCGAAATCCCGGGGGACGTTATTCATGCCTCCCAGCGTATAAGCCGGATTGTCCAGACCGGCCAGCCCGGTGCCGCCGTAGGAGGCAACAAGGTCCACGGTGGGGAGCAGGGCATTGCGCGCCGCTTTGCGGCTAATCTCGCGATTGTGCAGGTCGACGATTGATTCAGACAACTCCGGTCGAGTCTGCAATGCCTCCTGAATGAGGTCGAGGATAGGAACGACTTTGACCTCAACTGTCCTGTCCTGCAACCTGTCAGTGGGAACCACGGGCATTTCCTCCAGCACGGGATCATCAAGTGATTTTGTCAACGCGTTTTTGATCAACGATTCCTGCAACTGAAGGTTGGTGCGCGCGATCGTCAGGTCCTGGTCGCGTCGCGAAACCTCGGCCTCGGCGCGGGTGACGTCGAGTTCGGGAATCGCCTGCAAGGCGAGCTGCTTGCGTGCGATGTCGAGCGACTGCTGCGCGAACGCCAGCGACTGCTCATTCACCCTCGCCTGCTCATAGGCGCTGACCAGGTCCCAGTAGATGTTCTCGATCTGGGTGACCGTGGCGATCACCTGGTTGCGGAAGGCGATGTCGGAAATTTCTTTGTCATTCTTCGCAATGCGCAGGTAGCGAAGGTTAGGTCCAAAGCCGAAGCCAGCCAGCAGAGGCTGTCGCACCTGAAATTGCGTTTGCGCGTTCAATGCAGGCGAGAGACTGGTGAAGATGCTGTTGACCGTCTGCCGATTGTTGAAAAACTGGGCGGTGACAATGGTGCCGGTCGCAAACGCCTGCTGATAGGCAAGGTCAAGGGTGCCGGTGTTCTGCTGAAGCGTGGGTACGCCGTTCAGTTGTAAGTTGGCTTGCGGCAGCGTGAGATGCTCAACGCCTCCGCTACCGGTTATCAACGGATCAAAGCTGGGAACGTTGGTACCGGTACCGAGTGTCGATTCCACCAATCCGGACGCGCCCGCGCCCGCGCCACCAGCGCCGCCCGTGGTGCCGCCGGCGCCCGCTCCCGGTGCTCCCGCGCCAAAGCCGCCCACGCCGCCGCCCGGCGTGTTTTGCACAATACCGGTGTTCACGCCACGGAAAATGCCGCCCGCCTTGGTGCGCAAAATGTCCGTGTCTGCGATCGGAAGGTTATATCGCGCGATCACCAGATCGAGATTGTTCTCCAATGCCAGGTCGATCGCGTCACGCAGCGAAATGTAAAGCTTGCCATCGCGAATGAGGGATTGCAGCAGCGACGAGTTACCCATATTCGGCTGGGGCACGGTCGCCGGCGTGTAGGGTGCGAGCGGGCCATATGACCTTGGCATTTGCAACGAAGCCGGCGTGGACAACGAAGTAGGGGGCTGGGGAGCCGGAGGAGCGGACGGCAGCTGCTCCTGCGATTGCGAAGTTGTTGCCGGTGACGCTTGCTCCTGCGGTGACCGGGCCAGCGTAGTGAGCGGAGCGCCGAACAGCGTGGCCGCAAGGGCCAGGACCGCACATGGCTTACGTAGACATTCGATCACCGGGCCACCACCTCGCGTGCGGCATTGCGTTCTTCCGACACGATCCAACCATCGCGTAGCTGAATGGTCCTGCCGCCGTAAGCGGCGTTGGCGTCCGAGTGCGTGACCTGCACGATGGTGGTTCCTTCGCGGTTCAACTCGCAGAAAAGCTCCATGATCTCCTTAGCTTGGCTGGAGTGCAGATTGCCTGTCGGCTCGTCGGCAAGAAGCAGCTTGGGCTTGTGAATGATGGCGCGGGCAACTCCTACGAGCTGTTGCTGGCCTCCCGAGAGCTGGCTGGGATACAGGTCTTTCTTGGCGACAATCTGAAAGCGGTCGAGAGTGTCGGCCACCATCGATTGCCGCTCGGATTTGGCGATGTCCTTGTACGACAGCGGCAGGTCGATGTTCTCCTGCACGGTGAGATCGTCGATCAGGTGGTAGCTCTGAAACACCATGCCGATGTTGCGCTTGGCCAGTTCGGCGCGGCCCTTGCGCTTGAGCTCGTGTACCGGCTGCTCGCCGAAGAAGTACTCGCCGCGCCACTCGTCATCGAGCAGGGCCAGCACGTTCAGCAGGGAAGACTTGCCTGCGCCGGAGGGTCCCATCAGGGTGACGAATTCGCCTTGCTCAATCTTGAGATTGATGCGACGGAGCACCCAGGTCTCCCCGGCGGCAGTCTTATAGCTTCGTTCTACGTCCTTAAGGTTAATCATGTGATTTTCTATTCGTATCGCAGCGCTTTCATGGGCTCGACAGCCGCCGCGCGTCGTACCGGCAGCAGCGCAGCCGCCAAAACGACCACAGCGATGATGCCAACCACCGCCAGCAGCGTGAGCGGATCGTGGTTGGAGACGCCGAACAGTTGATTCCCGAGCAGGCGTCCGCCGGCGACGGCCGCGGGCACGGCAACCACAAAGCTGATCAGCATCAGGCGGCCCACTTCACCCAGCATCATGCGGAAGACCGCCATCCGGTTGGCGCCTACCGCCATGCGGATACCGATTTCACGGGTGCGCTGCGTAGCTGAGAACGCCAGCACGCCGTAAAGACCTATGGCGCACAGCAAAGTCGCGAGCACACCGAAGCAGGTCGCCAGCAAGGTCACCAGCTTCTCGGTGGTCAGCTGGCTGTCGATTTGCGCATCCATGCTGCGGAACACGTCGAGCACCAACTTAGGATCGATCTGCTGCACTGCGTTACGCACGCTGCTCATCAAGGCATCAGGCGATGACGAGGTTCGCAGGTAGTAGGTCATATCAAATCGCCGGCGTTCCGTATCGTGATCGATGGCGAGATAACCGGTTGGTTTGGACGGAGTGCGCAAATCGGAGTGCTTGACGTCACGCACGACCCCAACAATTTGGATATCGGTCTTCACGGTAGGGCCGCCGCCTAATCCGTAATAACGTCCGATCGCGGCCTGCGGACTGGCGAAATACTTCTTCGCAAAGGTCTCATTGATGACGGCGACCTTGGCCGCATCCGGACGGTTGTCCTGATCGGTCAGGGAACGTCCTGCGACCAGCGGCATGTCCATGGTCGCGAAGTAGCCGGGAGTGACTTGGCCGCGCTCGACATCGGTATCGTCCTGCGACGATTCCGGTATCCCGGCTACCGTGATGTTCGTGCCGCTATCGTTGCCCGAAAGCTCAGGATCATCCGTTGCAGCGACCGACTTTACTCCGGGAAGCGCGCTCATGGCGTCGAGCAAACGATGGTTCAGCGATGTGGCGGTGTCTTTGTTGTATCCCGCGAGTACGGGATCGACGGTGAAGGTCAGCAGATGATCGGGGCGGAAACCCACATCGACGGAGCGCAGGTTCTTCATGCTGCGCACGAAGAGCCCGGCGCCGAAGAGCAGCAGCACGCTGAGCCCGATCTGGACCCCGACGAAGACTTTCTTCACCCGGGATTGGCGCGTTGTTGCGGTGCTCACCTGCTGCTTCAAGGCAGCGGTCAGGTCCGGACGCCAGAATTCCATCGCCGGCACCAGGCTGAACACCAAGCCGGCCAGAATGCCAACGACGAGATTGAAGGCAAAGATGCGCAGGTCAAGGCCCGCACTAAAGGGATGCAGGTTGGGATCGCTGAACATGCGGCTGACCAGCACGCTGGTCAATTCGGGAGCCAACGCCAATCCCAGCAGGCCGCCGCCGATACCCAGCAGCATGCCCTCCATCAGAAGTTGTTGCACGATGCGACTGCGCTTCGCGCCCAGCGAGTAACGTACCGACATCTCGCGCGTTCGCCCGGCAGCGCGCACCAGCAACAAGCTGGCAAGATTGGCACAGGCGATGACGATGACCAGCACCACCATGCCCATGACGATGAGCAGCGGTGTGCGTATCTGGTCGCGCAGGGGCGAGAAGCCGCGGCGGGCGTCGAGCAACGAGATCTTTGATTTCGCGACAAAACGATCAACGAACTTTTCAGAATGATCGTGGATCTCTTTCAGCTCTTCCTGACGCAGCGCTTTCCACAGCGGCTCCAGGCCGGCTTCCGCGGTGGCGACGGACTCGCCCGGTTTGAGCCGGGCAATGATGTTCAGCCAGCGCGACCGATGCTTGTCGAGATCGTTCCAGCCGGGCGTGACCTCAGCCTTCATCATCATGGGAGCGAACAAATCGGGACTTTCGCCAACTACGACGCTGCGGAACCCGGAAGGTGCGACACCGACGATGGTGAAAGGGTGCCCATTGATCGAGATGCTGCTGTTCAGCACCCTGGGATCGCTGCCAAAGCGTCGCACCCAGTATTCATAGCTGAGGACGACGACGGGATCGCGCTCCTGCACTTCGTCATCGCTTGGCATGATGAGCCTGCCCATCGCCGGTTTCAGGCCGAGCACCTGGAAGTAGTTGCCGGTGACCAGCTCCGCCATCCCGAGCTTCGATTCGTTGTGATATTGAACGCCGACTTGCGCCGGAGTGCGTGCCAGCATGCCATCGAACACCGAACTCTTGTCGCGCAGATCGCGATACATGGGGTAGGAGAAGTAAAGATGGTCATCGCCGCCCCACGAACTCACATGACCGGAATCGGAACCGACCGACTCCAGTTGCACTAATTGACCGGGATCTTTCACCGGCAGACTGCGCAGTAGCACCTGGTCGAGCAGGCTATAGATGGCGGTATTCGCACCGATACCCAGCGCCAGGATGCACATGGCGACGACCGTGAATCCTGGGCTCTTGCGCAACTGACGAACCGCGTAGCGAAAGTCCTGTAGCAAGTTGCTCATCTATTCCTCCCGCAGCGTGCGCATGGGGTCGAGCTTCGACGCGCGTCGCGCCGGAAGATAGCTGGCCAGTAAGACCGTCGCCGCCAGCAGGGCAGAGGTGGCCAGCAGCGGCAGTGGCTGAAACAAGTGGGTGGCAAACAGCATGCTGGAGAGTACCCGGCCGGCAACGAAGGTGGCGAGCAAGCCGATGACGAGTCCGGCTGCAGCCATCTCCATGCCTCGTCGCAACACCAGTGCCAGCACGTCCGAGCGGCCTGCGCCCAAGGCCATGCGAATACCCAGTTCCCGCATGCGCATGTGTACTCCGTAGCTGATGACGCCATAAAGTCCGAGCGCGGAGAGAAGGAGAGCCAGTCCGGCAAAGAGGGATAGCAGCACGACAATGAACTTGCGACTTACCAGCGAGGAGTCGATACGTTGCTGCATGGTTTGCAGGTCGTAGACGGCCTGATTGGGATCGACTTGCCGCACCGCATTTCGGATTGCGTCAGCCATCGAACTGGGATTCGCGCCAGTTCGAACCACGACGTCGAGGCCGGGCGAAGGTGCCTGGCTCAGGGGTAAGTAGTAAAAGCCTTCTTTGTTGTCCTGTTCGAGAGAAGTTACGCGAGCGTGCTTCACGATACCGACGATGGTGATGCTGGGCTGCTTCGGGCCGCCAAAGTTGATTTGCGCGCCGAGCGGGTCCTTGCCGGGCCAGTAATCGCGCGCGAGCGTCTCGTCGATGATGGCTACCTGCTGGGTTTTAGCCTGATCGGTGGAGGCGAAGAAGCGTCCTCGCACTAAGGGGATCTTCAGGGTCGAGAAGTAGTCGGCAGAGATGGACCGGATGTTGCCATGCGGCGGCGGCGAGTTGGGCGGCAGCACCTGCCCCACGATCTCGAATGACGCTGAGCCCCCGTTGGTAGTAAAAGGTAGGGCATCCACCAGTGCGGCACTGGTCACTCCAGCCTGGTTGCTGAGTTGTGACGCGAGCGCCTGGGCGAAGGCCTCCTGCTGCTCATCAGTCTTATAAGTGTCTCGCGGCAAAGTCAGGCTGGCGGACAGCAGTCCCTTGGGTTCAAACCCAACTTCGACTCGCTCCAACTGCTGCAAGCTGCGTACCAGCAGTCCGGCGGAAACCAGCAGCAGCATGGCTAATGCGATCTCACCTACGACCATGGAGGAGCGCAGACGCTGGCGTCCCTTGCTGGAAGTCTCGGAACGTCCACTCTCCTGCAAGGCCTGAAACCAGCGGACATGGGTCATCTGGAAGGCAGGGCCGACCCCGCACAGAATCGCGCACAGCACTCCGGCGCCGATGACGTAGAGCAATACCGGAACGCTGATCTGCACGTTGAGGTTATGCACCAGGTTTTCAGGCGCCAGCATCAGCAGCAGCGGGATGGTGGTGCGCGCGAGAACTAATCCGAACGCCACGCCGACGATCGATAAAACCGCACTCTCGGTGAAGGCCTGGGTCAGCAACGTGCCGCGTCCGGCGCCGAGTGCAATGCGAATCGAGGTCTCGCGCTGGCGATCGGAAGCACGTGCCAGTTGCAGTCCGGCGATGTTCGCACACGCGATGAGCAAGACCAGGATGACGGCGCCCAGCAGCACTGAGAGCGGCTTACGCAGATCGCCGGCAACATAGTCCACCAGCGGCATGGCAAACATGCCCCAGCCGGATATCTTGGCGTAGCTCTTCTCGCCTTCGGAATTGGCATTCTCACGCGCCTTCACCGCGAGGTACTGATTGACCTGCTCGATGTTTACGCCGGGCTTCATACGCCCGACGACGAACAGGTATTCGTTATACCGGTAATTGCTGTCCTGCAGACGAGCCGGCTTCAGCGCCAGCGGCGTCCAAACCTCCGCCTGGTTGGGCCAGCCAAAACCAGCGCCCATCACGCCGATAATTTCGTAGGCCTGCTGATTGAGTGTGATTTTGCGGCCGACGATGTTCGGATCACCGCCGAAGCGCTTCTTCCAGGTGCGATAGGAAAGGACAACCTCGCGATTTGCGTCAGGAACATCTTCTTCGGGAAGGAACGTTCTGCCCAACAAGGGCTTGGCCTCGAAGGCATCGAAGAACTGCCAGGAGACGGCGGCGTTCACCAGTCGCTCAGGGCCGCGTCCCTCCGCCAGATAGGAGAGATTGTTAACCGTCATGGCCGCCGTGCTGGAGAGAAACTGCTTTCCAGCTTCGGCGTCGGCGAAGTCGGGAGGCGACATGCCGATGTTGCCCAGCTCCGCCGGAGTGCCGTAGTGCGCGCGGAGTGCCAGCATGCGGCCAGCGCTGGGCACGCCGCTGGGATTCAGCAGCACCGCATTCATCACGCTGAAGACGGCCACGTTTGCGCCGATGCCGAGTGCCAGCGTGAGTGCGGCCACGATGGCAAATCCTCGCGAACGATTCAGCTGGCGAAATGCGTAACGCAGGTGCTGTGATAGCGAACTCATTGCTTACTCCATGCGCGGTGTGAAAGAGCGCGGCTTCAGGCGTTCCGAAAAACTCTGCTTGCGACCATTCGCGTCAGGGCACGACTTTAGTCGTGCCGAAACGTCCGTTCATTTTCCCCATCGCGAGCGGACTTTAGTCCGCGAGCAATCTGAGTCGGCCCAAACTCAGCCCACCTCTTGCATGAGCTTCTTGAGCTCTTCTTCGGCCACGACCTTGCCGTCGAACAGATGAACTTCGCGCTGGGCATGCGCGGCAAATCGAGGATCGTGCGTCACCATGCAGATGGTCGCGCCTTCGCGGTGCAGGTTCTGCAGCAGCTCCATCACGGCTTCGCCATTGCGTGAGTCGAGGTTTCCGGTCGGCTCGTCTGCCAGCAGGATCGACGGCTTGCCCGCCAGCGCGCGCGCCACGGCGACACGCTGCTGCTGACCGCCGGAAAGCTGCGAAGGATAGTGGCGCAGGCGATGCGCCATGCCGACCTTCTCCAGCGCCTCCATCACGCGCGTCTTGCGGTCGGCGCTCGACATGCGCTGGCGATAGGTGAGCGGCAGCTCGACGTTCTCGTAGACCGTGAGATCGCCAATGAGGTTGAAGCTCTGGAAGATGAAGCCGATTTCCTGGTTGCGGATGCGCGAGCGCTCGGCGAAGTCGAGGTTGGCCACCGGCTTGCCGTTCAGCGTGTACTGCCGCTGGTGGGCGTATCGAGCAAGCCGATGATCGACAGCAGGGTCGACTTGCCGCAGCCCGAAGGTCCGGACATGGCGACGTACTCGCCGCGGTTGATGGTGAGATGAATGCCCGAGAGCGCATGCGTCTCGATCTCATCGGTGTAGAAGACCTTGGTCATGTCTTCGATGTGGATCAAGGCTGCTTTGGCCATCGTTCATTGCTTCGCCTCTGTCAAGAATTTGTGTTAGTCGAGCTCTGATGCGGATCGGTCGTTGATCCCAGCGGGACATGTCGGACAGGATCACGGTGTCGCCTTCGTGAAGCCCTTCGAGGACCTGGATAGCGTTGACGGAGGCGCGCCCGACTTTGACCGGAACGCGCGTCGCGTACTTGCCGTCGGGTCGAGCTTGAACAGGCTGATGGTGCTGTTCTCCTGTCCAAAGGCCGGGCGGCCGACGTAAAGCACGTTGTCAAGTCGTTCGAGGTCGATGGTGCCATCGACGCTCAAGTCGGGCCGGGCTCCTTTGGGCAGCTCGCCAGTGAGTTCGCACGTCAACCGTGACGGTTCCGTTCTGTACCGCAGGATCGACGCGCATCACCGTGCCGTCGATGACGCCGTTGTGGGTGTCGATGCTCGGCGGGCTCGCCGATCTGGACATCGCGCGCCTGGGTCTCGGCAATCTTCAGCGAAGCCATGAGATGCTCGGGCTGCACGACCTTGGCCAGCATGGTTCCGGGCTGCACGTGCTGTCCGACCTGCAAGGGCAGATCGACCAGCACGCCCGCAATTCCGGCGCGAACGTTCAGATGCGTCCAGCTGCTTCTGCTTGAGTTGCGCCAGCGTCGCGCATCTCGTCGACCTTGGCCTGCTGCACGGCAAGCCTGCGAGTCGAATCGCTTGCTGATTGATCATCGAGTCGTCTGCTTCTCGATATCGTTGCGGGTAGTTAAGCTCGTCGGCCTTGCCTTTGGAGGCTTTGTAGGTCAGGCCGGAGATGACGCCGAGGTCGTAGAGAGCTCCTTGTCGGTCTCCGCCTGCAGTTGTGCCTGGCTGTAGTCGGCGCTCACGGTGGCAGCGCCGGCTTTCTGAGTCATCAGGTCGCTGTCGAGCTTCACCCGCAGGCTCTGGTATTCAGCCTCGGCAGCCTTCAGTTGCAGCTGGGCATCGACGGCTGCCTGCTCCATTTGCGGATTGCTCATCTGCAGCAGGACGGTGTCGGCCTTCACCTGCGTGCCCAGGCAGCACCAGAATGCGCACCACGGTGGCTTCGGTCTCGGCGGGAATCTGGCGAATGTCTTCGGGACTCGGCACCAGTGTTCCCAGGCCCTCGTACCTGGCGCAACATGGGGCCGCGCTTCACCGTGTCGGTCCAGACGGTGCTGCGTTCTACGGTGGGAGCGGCGGGCTTGAGCCGCGATACTCCTACAAATGCGACGGCTGCGAGCACGACCACAACGACGCCGATCAGCGCCTGCTTACGGCGCTTCTGCTTCTTAAACTCGGGGCGAGCGATATCCATTGCAGAGTGCTTAGTGCACTTGCTCTTCCAAGAATGTCAGCTTCGGACGGGAAAGAAGTCCAATCTTGCCATCGACTTATGGAAGTCGCTCGATCGAGGACGAAACTCGGGCTGTTCCTTTACTTCACGGAGCTGTCCATTTTCGGACACTGAAAACCTATGTCCAGCCAAGGAGGTAGCTGAACAAAACAATTAGGTTATGGTTCCCTCGCCTGGCTTTTTAGAAGGCTGCTGGGCCCCGAGCGAACGTCGACTGCGGGTGTTTCGACAGCGAACTCTTTTCGCTTGCGGGACATGACGCAACAATGGAACCGCAGAGTGGTCTAAAGCGAAAATGCTAGTGAGGCGGATTACAGATGGTAAGCGCTGTCGCCACAGCGAGTTGTGAGATGCAAGCTGTTTCTTTGAAAGAAGCCACAGTTGCGACGTAGCGCCTTCGCTGGTGCGAACCGCGGCTAAAGATTCAGAGCGGAGTAGATTCTTCGCACATCGCGGCTATAATTAAGCGTCTGCCAGCTGTCCCCGCGCGCCGCTTCGACCCAGAGAGATCCGGAAGACGTATTCCGGAGGACAGAACGATTCATGCCGTCAGCGACGCCTTCTGACAAGACGAAAAAGAACCGCACACCTGCGGTCATCGCGCTCTCGATCGCCACGTTCCTGCTGTTCGCGATCATCTTCGCGCAGGCCACCTTCAAGCTGACCCTGCTCGACCCGGATACCAGTGAAGAAACCCTGATCTTCGCGGCGCTATCGGCGTTGATCTTCCTTCTGTTCGTTGCCTTGGTATTCGTACTTATCCGCACCCTGTTACGGCTCTACGCAGAACGCAAAACGGGCGTGCTGGGATCGAAGTTCCGCAGTCGCATGGTGATGGGAGCTCTGCTGCTGTCGCTGGGGCCGGTGATCTTTCTGTTCATGTTCTCCTACGGACTGATGAATCGCTCGATCGAGCGTTGGTTCTCGCGGCCGGTGGAAGACGTTCAGTATCGGACCAGCACAATCGCGTCACTTCTCACCGACTATGCCGCAGCCAATGCCCGTTCAGAGGCGGAGCGGCTGGCTGCCACTCCCGGTGCTCAGAAGTCGTTTCAGACAGGCAATTTCAGCCTGGTCATGGACGAGTTCCGCCGCAGTGAGATCACGTTGCAGGGCGGGTTTGCCTTTGCAGTTGAAGAGGATCGTGCCGAGGCTACATTTCACTCGCCCGACCCGTGGCCGTTAGTCCGCGAGCGTTTGCCGCTTGATGCGGCGTCAGCTCAGGCGCGTACCTTCGACCTCGACGGAACGCTGTACGTACTTGGCCAGGCCAGGGTTGCGCCCAAAGGCAAGATCCTGGTGGCCATGCCGCTTCCGGCAAATTACTCGGCGATGCTGAGTGACATTGAGAAGAGCCAGCAGCAATACGACAATCTGCGTAAACAAAGGCGGCGGCTGCGGCGAGCCTACCTGGGTTACCTGCTGTTTCTGACCGTCGGAGTGCTGTTCGCTTCGCTGTGGCTGGCGCTATTCCTGTCGAGAATGGTGACGCGGCCGCTGGTCGCGCTGGCCGAGGCCACGCATGAAATCTCGCGTGGGCGTCTGGATGTCCGTGTGGATGTTGCGGCCGATAGCGAAATCGGCCAGTTGGTGGAATCGTTCAATCAGATGGCCGAAGATCTTCAGTCAAGCCGCAGCAAGATTGAGGCTTCGCGGGGGGAACTGGCCGGAGCTAACGAAGAACTGGAACAGCGCACCCGGCATATCGAAACTGTTCTTGAGAGCATCCCGAGCGGCGTGTTGTCTCTGGATTCGGCGCGCGTAATTACCCGCATGAATGGGGCCTTGCGGCGCCTGCTGCGCGAGGAAGGCCATCTTCCCGGAGAGTCGTTGCATGACTTGTTCTCCGAAGATGTGGTTGCCGAACTGGAACACATGCTGCGCCGTGCTGACCGCATGGGCTCGACCACCAGCCAGATGGAGATTGCGACGGTGCACGCCAGCCTCAATGTTGCAGTCACGGTTGCAACACTCGATCCTCCGCTGCGGGCGCCGATGACTCCGCGCATGGGCTACGTGGTAGTTTTCGAAGACATGTCGGACGTGTTGCGCGCACAGAAGCAGGCGGCCTGGCGCGAAGTGGCCCGCCGCGTGGCGCACGAAATCAAGAACCCGCTGACGCCTATTGCCTTGTCAGCCGAGCGTATTCGCCGCCACCTGGAACGTGGCACGCCGCCCGATGCAGTTTCCCTGGCAATCATCCGCAGCTGCTCGGAGACGATTGGAACGTCGGTGGAGACGGTTCGAACGCTGGTCGACGAGTTTTCGTTGTTGGCGCGTTTTCCGGCATCCCGCCCCGAGCCGACCGACATCAACAGTGTCATCGAAAGCGCCCTCAGCATGTTCAACGGTCGTCTCGACGGCATCCGCGTGAGTAAGTACCTGGGCGAAGATTTGCCGCCGGTACTGGCCGATGCTGCTGCCATGAAGCGCGCCATTGCCAACCTGGTCGACAACGCCGCCGAGGCTATGCAGGATTCGCTGGTCAAGGAAATCCAAATCTCCACCAGCATAGCCGGTGAGCGTGACACGGTAGAGATCGTCATTGCCGATACCGGCCATGGCGTCACTCCGGAACTGAAGGAGAAGCTCTTCTTACCATACTTCTCCACCAAGAAGCGCGGAACCGGCCTGGGGCTGGCGATCGTCAGCCGAATCGTCGAAGACCATCACGGCTCTATCCGTGTAGAGGAAAACCGTCCTGTCGGTGCCCGGTTTACATTAGAGTTGCCGGTACAACAGGAGATGGCTGCCTCGGCCGCGCAATCGAATGCAAACCATACTGATCGTGGATGATGAGTCGCAAATCCGCGCGTCCCTGCAGGGCGTGCTGGAGGACGAGGGCTACCAGACACTTCTCTCGGAGACGGGCGAAGACTGCCTCGAGACCTTGCGGCGCAAAGCGGTTGATGTAGTGCTGCTCGATATCTGGCTGCCGGGCCGAGACGGGCTGGAAGTCCTCGAAGAGATCATGGGGACCAACAATCCGCCCGAGGTCATCATGATCTCCGGGCATGGCAGCATTGATGCCGCGGTGCGAGCCACCAAGCTCGGGGCATTCGATTTTTTGGAGAAGCCGCTTTCGGTCGAGCGAACCCTCATCGTCTTGAAAAATGCGCTCGAGGCTAAGCGCCTGCGCAGCGAGAACCTGGAATTCAAACGGCAATTTCAATCCCGCAGTGTCATCGTTGGTGACAGTGTTCCGGTAAAAGCGTTACGGCAGCAGATCGGGCTGATGGCGCCGACGAACGGGCGCGTGCTGATCTACGGTGAATCGGGAACCGGCAAAGAGCTGGTGGCGCGAGCCATTCATGCGCAGAGCCTGCGCAAGGAATCGATGTTCGTTGAGGTCAACTGCGCGGCGATTCCCGAAGACCTGATCGAAAGCGAACTGTTCGGCCACCGCCGGGGAGCATTTGGCGGCGCCGCGGCGGCAAAAGAAGGCAAGTTTCGCAAAGCCGATGGCGGCACGCTCTTTCTCGACGAAGTGGGCGACATGAGTCTCAAGACGCAATCCAAGGTGCTACGCACGCTTGACGAAGGGCGATTTGCGCCGCTGGGGGAAGATGAGTCGGTGACCGTCGATGTTCGTGTCATCGCTGCCACCAATAAAGATCTGGAAGACGAAATCTCCAAGGGCAATTTCCGTGAGGACCTGTTCTACCGGCTGAACGTAATTCCTTTTTATGTGCCGCCGCTGCGCGAACGGAAGGAAGACATCCCCGTGCTCGCACAGTTTTTTCTGAAGGAGTTTTCGCACACCTACCAGCGCCATCCGAAGGAGATTGCCGACGAGGCTATCGACGCTCTCCTGCGCTATTCGTGGCCGGGCAATGTTCGTGAGTTGCGCAACGTGATCGAGCGCATCGTGATCATGAATCCCACGGTGGCTCGGCTAGACCGCAAGCATCTGCCATCGCTAATCTTTCGAGATGGGGCGCGGCGTCCCTGGGCAGAGTTCTCCAGCCTGCACGAAGCGCGAGCCGCTTACGAGCGCGACTACATCCTCAAGAAGTTGGATGAAAACCACAGCAATGTCAGCCGCACCGCCGAGGTGTTGGGCCTCGAACGCAGTCACCTGTATCGCAAGATGAAGGCTTTGGGCATTGCGGTGAAGGAGTAAGCAAGCCGCAGATCCGCACGGCCTTAGTTCCCTCAGGATAAACGGGTGATTTTGGGCAGTGCGTCAAATCCTGAATCGAAGCTCAGTATCTGGGTGATTCCATTCTGCTCCATAACGGACAAGTGGATGGCGTCGCGAGCCGAAAGGTGCTGATATTGTAGGGCGACCTGCTTGGCTCGTTCCACAGTCGCAGCATCGATCGGGAGAACCTCATCCACGATGCCGAGCAACGCGTCGAATGCCGGTTGGATTGCGGCGCGACGATTGATAGCGACGTAGCGGTGAAGGATTTCCTGCAAGACTTCCGCGTCTGTAACCAGCCGTTCCTGTCGCCGTAGAAGGTCCTCAACCAGACGCTCAGCATCCACTTTGTGGGGATGAGATGTCCCTACGAGATACATGGGTATGTTGGAATCGACCAGGATCACGGGCGCTGACCGCTCAGATAACCAGCTTCGATCTCAGCCAGCATTTGGTCCATATCCGCCACCGGGAATTGATATTGAGTCGCGGCGCGGAGCGCAGCCAGCTTCTTGTTGACACTGCCCTCGGGCTGATGCCGGCGAGCTGCGGCCAAAGATTGCCGAACCCATTCCGCAATCGACATGCGACGAGAGCGGGCGGCTCGCTGTATCTCTCGATAATCAGAGTCTTGCAGGATTACCTGTAACCGTTTAGGCATAGCAGTAGCCTAGTTAACTCATTAACATGAGTCAAGTTGGCGCACGATCATAGGGGAGGGGTGGTAGTAGCATTTCCGTAGATCAAGGTGCTGCGTCACAATTTGCTCTGTGACGCACGTCATATCTCCTTGGGCAGTGAAAAGCGTAACGTGAAATGTTTGCGGTGAAGCGGGTGCCGCGCTGCGGTATTGCGCTCCTGCGGACGCGAACTGGAGAACCACGTTGCGCGACACCGTACTAAAGTTGTGGCCCGAGATCGCTTGGATCTCTCATCCCGGGCTGCGCGAGCAAGTCACCCAAACCTGGATACGCGCCCTCGAACTTAGCCCGCTCACGGCGGACGACCTGAAGCACATTCCTTTCACTCTGTTAGTTCCCAACTGCCCCACGACCTTCATGGAACACAAGCGTTGCGTGGTTCACATCGCGCGCAAAGCAGCTGAAAGCATGCAGGAGTTTATGGGGAGCGCACTTCCCATCGATCTGGACACCGTCATCGCCGGCGCGATTCTGGCCGATGTCGGCAAGTTGTTGGAATACGAGAAGGTGGACGGCAAAGCACGCCAGAGCAAGCGAGGCGAGTTGCTGCGCCATCCCTTCACCGGAGTCGCGTTGGCAATGCAGTGCGGCGTGCCCGATGCGGTATGTCACATCATCGCGGCGCACGCGGCCGAGGGTGACCTGGTGAAGCGCACGACCGAAGCCTACATCGTGCATCACGCCGACTTCATGGCATTTCTGCCCTTCAAGAACCTGGGGAAGTAAGGAGAAGACTTCGATGCCTACCGCCACCGACAGTTCCCGTTGTCAAAGCCAAACAGACCGTCACTGCGATCATGTCGGAGTGGGCTGCTGATCTGCGATTCGAAGATCTCTCGCCGGAGGCTGTTTACCAGGCCAAGCGGTTTCTGCTCGACAGCATGGGTTGCGCTCTGGGCGGCTACCAGCAACACGATGTGGCGATTGCGCTCGATGTGTTGAACGAGATTGCCGGGCCGGGCGAGGTCGACGATCATCGGCACCGGCCTGCACGTCGATGCTGTGTCGGCGTCGCTTGGCAAACGCACTGATGATCCGCTGCATGGACTACAACGACATCTACTGGAAGCAGGACCCGTGTCACCCCTCCGACATTTTTCCTGCGGCGATGGCCTGCTGCGAGCGTGCGAAGGCTGATGGCCGCGAATTGATCGTCGGGCTGGTGCTGGGCCACGAGTTCGAGATGCGGCTGTGCGAGGCGGCGTTCCCCGGAATTCGCGAGCGCGGCTGGCATCACGCAACGTTGACGGCTTTTGTGTCGCCGATCGTTGCCGGGCGCATGCTGCGCCTCGACTGGCAAAAGATTCAGCATGCTATAGGAATCAGCGCCAGCGCGCGCGCCACTCTGGGGGCGGTTACTGCAGGCAAGCTGACCATGATGAAGAACACGGTCGACCCGCTGGCGACGCAGAGTGGCGTTCTCGCGGCATTGCTGGCGGAAAAGGGCTACACCGGCCCCGAACACGTCATCGACGGAAAAGAGGGGCTGGTCCACTGCTTCGGGCCGGAGTGGAAACTCGAACCTTCTCACCGATGGCCTCGGGGAATCCTGGCGTATCACACAATGTGGGATGAAGGCGTTTCCCACCGAGGCGCTCACCCACACACCGATTTCCGCGGTGCTGCAGTTGGTGAAAGATAACGATCTCGAGCCGCACCGTATTGCCCGCGTCCATATTCGTACCACGGCACGCGGCGCCGACATCCTGAGCGATCCCAGCAAGTACGATCCGCACACTAAGGAAACGGCCGATCATTCGCTGCCTTACGTGATCGCGGCTGCCATTGCCGAGCGGCAGGTCACGCCTCAACAGTTCACGCCGGAGAAGATCAATGATCCGCTCATCCGCGAGCAATTGAAGAAGGTGATAGTCGTTGCCGACAAGGAGATCGAAAAAGTTTTCCCCGCAATGCAGCGAGTCATTGTCAGCATTCGCACCACAGATGGCACGGAGTTCTGACCCAGCTCGATTATCCCAAGGGCGATCCGCGCAATCCGCTCAGTGACACAGAAGTGGAAGAGAAGTTCGAAGCACTGGCCGAGCCCGTTTTGTCGAAGAAGGCGCGCCGCAAAGCCATCGAGGCGATCTGGAATCTGGAGAAGCAGGGCAATGTGACAGATCTGATGCGGCTATTTCGCGCCAGCCGGAAAGGCCAGGCGTTATGAAGCAAACGGTAGTCGAGAAGATCGCACAGCGCCACATGGTCGAAGGTCCCAAGCGGCCGCTGCGCGCCGGGGACTTCGTCTCCATCCGGCCGACGCATGTCATGACGCATGACAACACGTCGGCGGTGATGAAAAAATTCAAGGCCATCGGCGCGACGCGGGTGAGCAATCCGGGGCAGCCGGTGTTTGCCGCCGATCACGACATCCAGAACACCGACGAGTCGAACCTGGCGAAGTATCGCAGCATGGAGACTTTCGCACGCGAGCAGGGCATCGACTTCTATCCGCCAGGAACGGGCATCGGCCACCAGATCATGGTGGAACAGGGATACGTGCAGCCGGGCCGCTTCGTCGTGGCCTCCGATTCGCACTCCAACATGTACGGAGCGCTCGCCGCTATCGGCACTCCGGTGGTGCGTACCGACGCCGCGGCCATCTGGGCCACAGGCCAGTTCTGGTGGCAGATACCGCGAAGTATTCAAGTAGTACTTGAAGGCGAGTTGCGCCCGGGTGTTACTGGCAAAGACGTGATCCTCACGTTGTGCGGACTGTACAACCACGACGAGGCGCTGAACGCGGCGGTCGAGTTTAGCGGACCGGGAGTGGCGTCGCTCAGCATGGACGCGCGCCTGACCATCGCCAACATGACCACCGAATGGGGCGCGCTGGTGGGTTGGTTCCCGGTAGATGCCGTCACGATTGCCTACCTGGAAGGTCTCAACCTGGTGCTGTGCAAACACGGCATCAAGCGGATTACCGAGCTGAACCTGCTGAAATGGCGCACCAGTCCGCCGGTGCCGGACGAAGATGCGGTCTACGCTGGTCGCATCGTGCTGAACCTGGACGACGTAACGCCCCATGTTTCTGGTCCAGACACGGCGCAGGCGATGCAATCGCTGGCCGAGATCGAGCAGAAGAAGGTTGCCATCCAGAAGGCGTATCTCGTCTCGTGCGTGAACTCGCGGCTGGAAGATCTTTCGGCGGCGGCGCGGGTGCTTCATGGCAAGAAGATCGCTCCGGGAGTGAAGCTCTATCTCGCCGCGGCAAGCATCGAAGTCGAGGACGAGGCGGTGAAGCGCGGCGT
The DNA here is from genome assembly GCA_963771535.1 of uncultured Acidobacteriaceae bacterium. Classification (GTDB taxonomy): domain Bacteria; phylum Acidobacteriota; class Terriglobia; order Terriglobales; family Acidobacteriaceae; genus CAVVDY01. Next base: position 802,858 of record CAVYTK010000004.1, read on the forward strand.
CTGGCAAACGCTCATGAATGCCGGGGCAGAGCCGCTTCCGCCGGGCTGCGGGCCCTGCATCGGGCTGGGTAGAGGATTGCTGGAGCCCGGCGAGGTGGGAATCTCGGCGACGAATCGCAATTTCAAAGGCCGCATGGGATCGCGCGATGCCCAGTGTTATCTCGCCAGCCCCGAGGTGGTCGCTGCCTCAGCCATTGCCGGATATATTTGCGGGCCCGCGCACATTCCCCGGCGCGAAGTTCGGCGGCAGTTCGAAGCATTTGCTCCTCCACCGCTCGCGGAAGAAGCGGTTGAGATCCTGCCGGGCTTCCCTGACGTCATTCGCGGGCGCTTGCTGTTTCTCCCTCAGGACAACCTCAACACCGACGGCATCTACGGCAAAGACTACACCTATCGCGAAGACATGACGCCCGAGATGATGGCGAGCGTCGTGATGCAAAACTACGATCCGCAATTCGCGCAGCGCGCACAATTCGGCGACATCGTGGTCGGCGGCTTTAACTTCGGAACCGGCTCCAGTCGCGAGCAGGCGGTCACGGCACTGAAGTGCGCCGGCATTCCGCTGGTCATCGCCGGCAGCTTCTCGCAGACGTATCTACGCAATGCCTTTAACAACGGCTTCCTTTGTATTGAGGCGCCGGAGCTCGTCGAATGTCTGCGACAACAGTTTGCCGACAACGTTGCAGCCGGGGAGAAGACGATCATTTCGAGTGACGCCATTGAGGTCGATTTTGCCTCCAGCACGATTTCGTATTGCGGAGAGATGTTCTCCTTCCCCGCGCTGGGTTCGGTGCCGCAGTCTCTGGTCGTGGCAGGAGGGATCGAGAATCTTGTGGCCGAGAAGTTGAAGGCGCGACTGGAGCCGGCGACGGTGTGAATGGCGCGCCAGGGATTTGTGCACGAGCGCAGAAACTGCAGGTCCCTCGGCTTCGCTTCGCTCCGCTCGGGATGACACTTAAGGAAAGGTTTTGATTATGCCAAAACATACGATCGTCACTATGCCGGGAGACGGCATCGGCAATCAGGTTCTGCCGCAAGCAATTCGCGTGCTCGAAGCCGTTGGATTCGAAGCCGACTACGTACACGCCGACATTGGCTGGGAGTGCTGGCGCCGCGAAGGCAACGCGCTGCCCGAGCGCACGGTTGAGTTGCTACGCAAGCATAAGGTCGGCCTGTTTGGGGCCATTACCTCAAAGCCCAAGAAGGAAGCTGAAGCTGAACTCGCACCCGCGCTGAGGGGCAAGGGCCATCAGTACTTCAGCCCCATCGTGTCGATGCGGCAAATCTTCAACCTCGACATCTGCATGCGGCCCTGTCTTTCGTTTCCCGGCAATCCGCTGAACTTCATCCGCAAACTGCCCGGCGGCGGCTTTGAAGAGCCGCGCGTGGACGTGGTGGTATTCCGGCAGAACACGGAGGGGCTCTACGCCGGGGTCGAGTGGACGAATCCTCCCGAGAAGGTACGGGAGGCGCTCCGCTTGCACTCGAAGTTCAAACCCTTCGACACCGTGCCTGGGCACGAGTTGGCGATATCGGTTCGCGTCATCACCCGACCCGCAGCGCGGCGTATCTGCGAAGCGGCATTCCGGCACGCGGCGACGTTTGGATACAAAGCGGTGACCATCTGCGAGAAGCCGAACGTACTACGTGAAACCTCAGGGATGATGGAGGAGACCGCCAGGGAAGTGCAGAAGCAGTATCCCGGCATCCAGCTCTGGTCCACCAACATTGATGCACAGACCATGTGGCTGACCAAGAATCCTGAAGAGTACGGCGTGATCGTGGCCAGCAACTTGTTTGGCGACGTCATCAGCGACGCCTTCGCCGGACTGGTTGGCGGCCTGGGCTTTGCCGCCTCGGGCAACATCGGCGAGGAGGTTGCCGTCTTCGAACCCACGCACGGCTCGGCGCCGAAGTATGCCGAACTCGATCCCCCCATCGTCAATCCGATTGCGATGATCCTCTCCGCCGCCATGATGCTCGACCATCTGCGCGAGACCGCGCGGGCCGATGAGGTGCGCGCGTCAATTGCAGCCGTCGTCGAGCAAGGCAACGTCCGCACCTACGACATGATGCGGCTGCCGGGCGGAGCAAAGTCGATCGTGCAGGGCGCGGCGTCCACCAGCGCGATGAGCGACGCAATCATCGCCAAACTCGGGGAGAAGCTGGGCGTTCCAGTGGAGAAGGCCTATGCCGTCAGCAGTCGCAGCTAACGTGCGCCGGGGCGAGGCGGGTCGCGCCGGCAGTGATGTGCGCTCCGACCTGCACGTTATCTTCGAAGAGCGAAACGCCGGCGGTATTGAAGTCAAAATGCAATCGCGCGTCGATCTTTACTACGGCGGCGCCATTCGCGCACAAGTGCAGTCTGCACTGCTCGCTCTCGACGTTGCGCACGCCCTCGTATCGATCGTCGATGAAGGCGCGCTGCCGTTTGTGATCGACGCACGAGTGGAGACGGCGGTTCGGCGCGCCGGAATTGTTCCGGGAGTAGCGGCACTGCCGGAGGCGCTGCCATTGCCTCCACCGTCAGCACGCGATCGAATGAGGCGGTCGCGGCTCTACCTGCCCGGCAACGAGCCGAAGTACTTCATCAGCGCGGGCCTGCATGCGCCCGACGCCATCATTCTCGATCTCGAAGACTCCGTCCATCACGCAGAGAAGGACGCCGCGCGGTTGCTGGTTCGCAATGCCCTGAGAGCAGTCGATTTCGGCCATTGCGAGCGCATGGTGCGAATCAATCAGCTGCCGCTGGGACTCGCCGACTTGGAGGAGATCGTCCCGCAATCGCCGGACCTGATCCTGATCCCGAAGGTCGAGAGCGCTGAACAGGTGAGGGAAGTGGCGGCCGCCATTTCAGGCATTCAAGGGCGCACGGGCTCGACCCGTCCGATCTGGCTGATGCCGATCGTCGAATCGGCATTGGGAGTTGAAAATGTGTACGCAATTGCGCAGGCATCGGAGCGCAACGCTGCGATAACGATTGGCCTGGAGGACTACACGGCCGATCTCGGCGTGGCGAAAACGGTGGCGGGAGCCGAGACGCTATACGCACGGATGCGGTTGCTGAACGCCGCACGCGCTGCCGCCGTGCAGGCGATTGACTCGGTGTACGGCGATGTAGCCGACGAAGAAGGCCTGAGGCTTTGGGGAGAGGCGTCCCGCGCCATGGGATTCGAAGGAATGGGATGCTTACACCCGCAGCAGATACAGGTAATTCACCGTGCTTTCGCGCCATCGGCGGCAGAGATCGAGAGGGCGCAGAAGGTCGCCGCGGCATTTGAACAAGCTCAATCGCGCGGACTCAGTGTTGTCAGCGTTGGTTCCAAGATGATCGATCCTCCGGTAGTGCAGCGCGCTCTCAAGTTGCTGGAATGCGCCCGTCAGATGGGCGCTCTCACCGGCGACACGCAATCAGGAGCGGGAGAATGAAAACTGCAGTAGCCTCCGACGTCGTGACCAATGTTCTGGGCCGTCGCGTTCCTACCTTAGTAAACGGACGCGAACAGTTGCCGTTTATCGGCATCGAAGGCCAGCCGCCGCACGGCCACAAGACGGGGCCGCTCATCCGTAGCAGCAACGATTACCCGACAAACGGCGACAAGCGCGTACCCGACCTGGAAACCGCGCTGCGCCTGTGTGGCTTGCGTGATGGCATGACCATCAGCAGCCATCATCACCTGCGCAACGGCGATCGTGTTGCGCTCACGGCGCTGCAGACCGCTGCTCGGATGGGGGCGAAAGACCTTGTCTGGTTTCCCAGTGCGTCCTTCCCGTGTCACGAGCCGGTTATCGATCTGATGAAGTCGGGCGCGGTTCACCACATCGAAGGCAGCATGAACGGCCCGCTCGGCGAATTCTGCTCGCATGGCAATATGCGCGGACTGGGTGTGCTGCGCTCGCATGGCGGGCGTTGGCAGGCAATCCAGGACGGCGAAGCTCACATCGACATCGCGGTAATCGCCGCTCCCACCGCCGATTTCTTCGGTAACGCCGACGGATCGCATGGTCCTTCAGCTTGCGGGTCGTTAGGTTTCGCGCTGGCTGATTCGATCTATGCCGACCGCGTCATCGTCGTGACCGATCACCTCGTACCGTTCCCGTGCGTGCCGTGGCAGATCCAGGGCAACAACGTGGATTACGTTGTCGAGGTACCGTCCATCGGTGATCCGGAAAAGATTGTCAGCGGCACAACTCAGATCACGCGCAGCCCTGACCGCCTCCGCATCGCGGAACTGGTTGCGCGATTCCTGCGCGACACCGGGATCATGCGCGACGGCTTCTCGTTCCAGGCGGGAGCAGGAGGCATTGCGCTCGCGTTTGTCGACTACCTCGCTCGCCTGATGCGCGAAGCCAACGTGAAAGCCGGCTTCGTCCGTGGGGGTTCTACGAAGTATTTGGTAGACATGCTGAACGAGGGTCTCATCGGTTGCATCCTCGATGGGCAGACCTTCGATCTTGATGGCGTGCGCTCCATCGCCGGCGATCCGCGGCACGTCGCAACGTCACCGTTCACCTCGTACAACTTCCACGGCAAAGGTAACTTCGCCTCGATGATCGATGCCTGTGTGCTGGGCGCGACGGAGGTTGACGTCAACTTCAACGCTAACGTCGTTACGCACTCCGACGGCCGCCTGCTGCACGGCATTGGCGGATGGCAGAACTGCCTGTTCGCAGGTTGCACGATCCTGGCCGTGCCTTCGTTCCGCGATCGCATTCCGGTGATTGTGGACGAAGTCACAACGATCACGGGCCCGGGCGAGATGGTCGACGTGGTTGCCACCGAGCGGGGCATTGCGATCAATCCCCGTCGGCGGGATTTGCTCGACGCGGCGAAGGGAAAAGGACTGCCGATTCGCTCGATCGAAGCAATCAAGGCCGAAGTCGAAAAGATCTGCGGCGGAAAGCCAGCTAAACCGCGCCTCGGAGATCGTCCAGTCGCGGTGGTGAAGTGGGTCGACGGAAGCTTGATCGATACGGTGTGGCGAGTGCTGTCCGACAATCCCTACGCCGCTGTGGCGAGCGGCGGGGAATAGGCAGTGTCCTAATCAGACAGACGGGTGCGGATTGGGTCTGCCACCAGACCGCCCAACGTGGCTTTACAGTTGAGCGCGCAAATACCCGTTTAACCCTACGATCCGCTCGCGGCGGTGCGCGCTTTGTTTCTCCGGCCATGTACTAATTCAGTTCTCCACTGTCACCCACAGGCGGGCACGCGATTCTCGACGTTAAAATGGCATGTGAAGAAACTCATTGCCGTCCTCGCCGCCGTCATTTTGTTGCCGCTCGCGTTCCTCGCCCTGCGATCTGTCACCCCGGCCATAACGATTCCGACCACCCTCACTTCGCTGGGGCAGGCCACGCCCATCACAGTGCAGGTTCGCGACCGGCGAGGCATCCGCAAGGTAGCCGCATTCGTTGAGCAGAACGGAGCACAGTATCAAGTATTCGAAAGCGCGCAACCGTCGAAATCGGCAGACAACGCCGTGAGTTTTACCGCAGGCGTGAAGACGACCCCGCAGCTTAAAGAGGGCAAGGCGAAGTTGATCGTCGAGGCCACATCGAACGATCTGCTGCGAAAAACGGGGCGAGCCGAGCGTGAGGTGACAGTCATCACGCAGCCGCCCAGCATCAGCGCTGATTCCGAGCAGCACTACCTCTATTTAGGGATGGCGGATCTCGCGACCTTCGACGTCACCGGCGGCTGGACGCAAGCGGGCGTGCGCGTGGGCGATCAGAAGTTCCGCGCGTGGCCCATGCCCGGCGGCAAACCCGGAATGTTCTCGCTTTTCGCTTTCGCATGGAATATGCCACCTGACACCATTCCGCTGGTTTTTGCGGCGAACGGGGCTGGGAATGATGTAACCACTCCGCTGGTGGTGGTCTTCCCGAAGAAGGAGCAGCCGAAATACACCACGCACGATCTGCAGGTGAGCGACCAGTTCATGCAGAAAGTCGTCGGAGAGCTTGACCCGAACGGAACCGGTGACCTGGTGGTGCGCTTCGTGATGATCAACAGCGAGATGCGCCGCGCCAACAACAAGACTCTTTCCGATCTTCAGTTCAAGACCGCCGATAAGTTTCTATGGTCGCAACCCTTCATTCGCCAGCCCCACTCGCAAGCCGAGGCTTCATTCGCCGACTTGCGCAACTATATCTATCACGGGCAGAAGATTGACCAGCAAGTTCACTTGGGATATGACCTTGCAGTAACCCAGCACGTAGGAGTCGAAGCCTCGAACGATGGCAGGGTGGTCTATGCCGCTCCGCTTGGGATCTACGGCAACTGCATCGTGGTTGATCACGGATATGGGCTGCAGACCATCTACGGGCATTTGAGCCGGATCGATGTCCACGAAGGCGACATGGTGAAGCAGGGACAGGTCATGGGCCTGAGCGGGATGACAGGCATGGCCGGCGGCGATCACATTCACTTTGCCATGCAGCTGGATGGGGTGCAGATTGATCCCAAAGAGTGGTGGGACCGGCACTGGATTCAGGACCACATCGCGAGGCGGGTCGAGCTGCCGGGCTTCAGCCGGTGAATTGACTTCGCCAGATCAGGTCTGGGCGGTAATTGCCGAAACCGATGTGAGGCAGGCCGCGGTACTCTCGAGGTACAGTCCCTTGGGCAGCGATTCTCCGAAGGTGCGCGCGACATCGGAGTGATCGGGTATGACGAACTCTGACAGGCGGCGCAGTTCAGCGTCGTCGGCCACGCCTCCCGCTTTGAGTTGCTCGACGGCGCGTTCCCGAAGATGCTCATCGATGTCGCGCGAGCGATCGTCGGTTCTGCGGCCGAGCTGAACGGTGGCGCTTGCTGTTTCGTGGCTCAGTTCGCGCAACTGGAGCAACGCCGCGATCCATTCTTGCGCGGTCTCTTTCGGAACCACGCAGGCCAGGGAACCGTAGAGGGGAATACGCGTGCCGAAGCGGCCGAGCGACCACAACCAACTGCCATCCGTTGGCTCCTTCTTCAGCTTACGCAGGAGTTCAGAACCAAGCGCGGCGCGAGTCGCACCGGACAAATGTTCGAGGCTGGCCAGCAAACGCCAACCCTCGCGCTCCACCTGGGCATTCAGGCGCGCGCCCGGCTTTTTGCGTCCAATGCCGATTCCGCCAAGGTAGTTACGAATTTCGTGCTGATGCGCCGCGCTGAGGCCGCCGGAAATTCGCCGCCACAAAATCAACCAGTTCACCTCGTCCTGCGGATTGCCGGAGAAAGCCAGCCCTGCTTGATAGATCTTGCGCGCCAGGTTCATGCGCTGGTTGTCACGCGCATCGCCTAAGCCCGGGCGCAGGCAGAAGCCCAACAGGTTCAGCCAGCGTGCCTCATGTGCGCGGCTCAACTTGCGGCCATCAGCGGCTTCGAGCAAAGTGTCAGCCATTGCGCGCAGCAATGACAACGGCCACGATTCTTTCCTCAGACCGATGCTTGCTTCCAAGTCGCCGACAAGCGTCGCCGGATCACTCGTCTCCTGATCGGCAGCCTTGGTAAAGGTAACGCGTATCTGCTGCTGAGCGAATCGCAGAGTTTCTTCGGAGACATGCGCAGTTGTCGCTGCGAGTGGACGGTTGGGTGCGGCGCTGCCGTCAGTAAGCGCAGAATTGCCCCGCAACTCGAACTGAAGGCGCCAACGATGCGGTGACGTTACGGATTCGCACCAGAGCTCGAGCGTGCCCACTTCGGTAAAACTCACCGACAGCCGTACCGCGAGTTCCATCTCCTGCAGACGCTTACCGTAGCGCAGCAACGTCACCAGCGGCGAGTGGCGATGCACGTTCTCCGCATCGAGTTCGGACAACTCTCCATGCCGATCATGCCGCACGGTTGAGCTAAACAGGTTGAATGACACCGGCCGGTTAGCCAGCACAGAGAAGTCGCGGTCCAAGCGCAAAGTCGTACCTTCATCGGTGCCGGCCGGCAACACACAGACTCCGGTGCCCTCGGCGCGCATTCCGATGTAATACGTTCGCGCGCTGCCCGCCTTCACCCGCAAACCTGCGCCACGCCGCACCTGGCCGTAGTAAGCCGCGCCAACCGCGACGGCACTACTCATCCCCGCGTTTTCGAGGATCCTCGGGCGCCAGCCATCCTGACGCTCGCCGAACCAGTTGGCGATTGCTTCGACGATTCGCTGGCGCGTTATGTCGGGAATGCAAAAGCCGCCGTTAAAGAGAACTGCATCGGGTCGCACCATCTGCTGACGATTGCGATCACGCGCGGGAGACGACTCTCTGTCCATCGCCTCTGCTGCGCGTCCGAGAAACGCTGCGAGATGCCTGCTGATTGCCGGGTCGCTCGCGTAGGGCAAGCCCACCTCACGCAATCCACTGAGGCGAGTTCGCGCGGGCCGCTCGTCCGGAGCAGTCAACGGCAGAAACCCTTCGCGAAGCAGTTCCACCACTTCGTCGCGCGTCAACTCACTGCTGAGCGTCTGGCCGACGACGGCGCGTCCTGAACCCAGAATGCTGATTGGTAGACGGTCGAGACTGGCGTCGCCGAGCAGTTTCTCCTTGGCCGCCGAGCAGGCAAGCTCGAGCGCATGGCGCTGGCGGAGGCTCAACTTCGCATTGAGTTTCTGTTCGATGCGGCGGGCCAGCGCGAGATCGAGGTTCTCGCCACCAAGCAAGAGGTGATCGCCAATCGCGGTCCTTTCAAATTCAACGTTGTCGCCTTTGACTCGTGCCCGCACCAGGCTGAAGTCCGAGGTGCCGCCGCCAATGTCGCAGATGAGAACAAGATCGCCGTCGCGCACGTGTTCGGCGATCGCGTGACGATGCATCGCCACCCACGCATAGAAGGCGGCCAGCGGCTCTTCCAATAAGGTGAGGTGATCCAAGCCTGCACGGCGCGCCGCCTCCACCGTTAACTCGCGGGCTTCTTCATCGAATGATGCCGGAACGGTCAGGACAATGTCCTGATTTTCGAACCGCCGCTCTGGAGTGCTGCCATCCGCGGCGCTCATCGCATGGTTCCACGCATCACGCAGATGCATCAGGTAGCGTGCCGAAGCTTCGACCGGCGAGATCATCGGCTCAGGTGGTTCGGCTTCGCGGGGAAGAATGTCGTCCGTGCGGTCTACAGCGTCCTGGCAAAGCCAAGACTTTGCCGAAGACACTTGCCTGCCGGGCACCAGCGCACCATGCTCGCGCGCGGCCTCTCCAACAACCGCCGCCGGCTTTTCCTCCCACGGCAGATCGAAGAGTCCGGAAGCAGTTTCGCTTTCCGTAGGGAAGTAGAGGAACGAAGGCAGGGCAGGAACGGCGCGCAGTTCGCCGGGCGCAACCACCTGCGTCACATCGAAAACGTAAATGCCGGATGTGTCGTCGTGTGTCTCTGTGGTGTCGACATACGCAACCACGGAGTTGGTGGTCCCAAGGTCGATTCCGATCAGGTAACGGGAGGAGCGGTCCATCATCAAGCCGTCTGCGGATCGCCCTTTTCGCGAATGTTGAGCTCAAGTTTCCAGCGGTGCGCGCCGTCGCGGGAGACGCACCACAGCTCGAGAGTCCCGAGTTCGGTGATACGCGATTCCAGGCGCACCGGCAGCACGTTGCCTTGTTGGCCGTCGAGGTTCAATGTCACTTCCAGCGGGCTGATTTCTTCGATGTCCCCCGACCAGTTCTCCAGCAGATCGCCAGCGTGGTCCTGCTTGCGGACGGTAGAGCTGAGAAAACGAAATTCCGCCGGCTCGCCGACTAGCAATCCAAATTCCCGGTCAGGGATTTTCGCCTCGGTCCCTTCTTCCATTCCGAAGGGGACGACGCACAGCGCCTTCATCGGAGCTTCCATGCCAGGGACGGCGGGCATCGCGCTCTCGATGCCAATGTAGTAGCTGCGCGAGGCGCCGCTGCGGATGCGTACGCCGTGCCCGCGCCGCGCTCTGCCGTAATAAGCGGCACCGCGAGCCACGGCGTGCTCGAGGTCCGGAGCATCCAGCACTTGCGCTGCACCCAGCGCGTCGAAGCCTTCTTCCGTCACCCAGCGATTCAGAACGCCGACCACCCGGTCACGCAGCATCGCGGCCTTCATCACGCCGCCATTGAACAGCACGTGTGTAGGACAGGCCAGACCATTGCGGCCACGCCGAATGTTGGCGGCTTCTGGACTGTTCTGTACGTGCTGCGACAAGAAAACGAGCAAGATGTTTGGTGACCGCGGCGTCGGCCGCGTAAGGCAAGCCCAGCTCCTGAAAGCCGATTCGGCGTTGCCGCATGGGCATTTCATCGCTGGCAACCTGCGGGAAAAAGCCTTCGACGATAACGCGATCCAGCTCCTCGCGCAGCAGTTCTGCCTTGATGGTGCCGCCGACCAGCTTGCGTCCTTTACCGAGCAAGGTGACGTCCTGCTTTTGCGACTTAGGATGCTCGAACAAATACTCCTTGGCCGCCCTGCACTGATGCCACAGTCCTTGCAGTTGAAACGTATCGATGCGGTGACCTTCAGCTTCCAGCTTTTGCTGCAGCAATCGCGCGAGCGCGAGGTCCATATTGTCGCCGCCGAGCAGGATGTGATCTCCCACGGCAACGCGCTTCAGCGCGAGGTCGCCGTTTTCTTCGGTGACAGTGATGAGGCTGAAGTCCGTGGTTCCGCCACCGACATCGCATACCAATACGAGGTCTCCGACTTTGACGTGCTTCCGCCAGTCGTCTCCCTGGCTTTGCAGCCACGCATAAAACGCTGCCTGCGGCTCCTCCAGAAGCGTGACGTGTTCAAGACCTGCCTGCTCCGCCGCACGCCGCGTCAACTCACGCGCTTCTTCGTCGAACGATGCAGGGACGGTGAGCAGTATGTCTTGTTGCCCCAGCGATGCGTTCGATTGGCTCGCGTGCTGTGCGTCCCAAGCGGTGCGCATATAGCGCAGGTACTGAGCAGAGGCCTCGACCGGCGACATCTTGTGTACCTCGTCGGGTGCTTGCCAAGGAAGGATCGGTGCGGACCGATTGACGGCGGCGTACGACAGCCACGACTTCGCCGACGCAACCAGACGTGAGGGATTTTCCGCGCCACGCTTGCGTGCCAACTCGCCGATCACGAACTTCGGATCTGCATCCCACGGCAACGCGAGACTGCCCGCCGGAAAATCCAACTCGCCGGGAATGTAGAGGAACGAGGGAAGCAGAGTGCGATCCGCAACCTCATTCGGATTCGCCAGCTGTGGAATGTTCGCGACCGCAATCTGGCCGCTCTCGTCGGCCGAAGCGCAAAACGAAAGCGCGGAATTTGTCGTACCCAGGTCGATGCCAACGATGAATTCAGAATCCAAACCAATCTCCAAACCTGAAATGCAATTTGCTTGATGAGCTAGACGATGTTCTTCTACGGAACCTCAACCTCGGCCGGAGCGACGATCTGTCGCGCGGCGCCTTGCGGCAATGAGGGCAGGTTCACTTCTTTGACTCGCCAGCCGCGATGCCGCAGCAGACCCTTGATCGGCGGCTCACCTACCACGTTCCCGATCAATTTCACGGCAGCCGGATCGAAGCCGGCAGGCACGGTGACCGGCTGGTCCTCGTCGGAGGAGATCACGGGCTCGAGCTTCACGTAACGCTCGAGCACCTGCCGGCACGAACTGTGGATGGTACGCACCGCGGCGCCAAGCTGGCCGTCCGGATAAGGAGATACGTCTTCGGCAAGAAAGTCGACCAGTCTGCCATCGCGCTGCAACAACGCGAGCATCTGCACCGCTCGATCGAACGACTCGACCGCGGGCTTCTCGGCAGGCTTAGGCTTCGATTCGGCAAGAGTGGCGGGAGTCGCAGCCGTCGTCGGGGCGCCCAGTTCGGCCGCGATGTCTTGCGGGATCACGCCATCGAACAGGAGCGAGAAAAAGCAGCGAAATGCGTACGAGATACGGGTTGAGAATCCAATCATAATTTCAGATCCGAACTGATTCACGAACAGGTGTGTAGTTACCGTGAGGGAAGATTACGGAAACGCTCATCACATCGGGTATCGCTGGCTCACAGCTGATTCGGCGGCGGCCAATGGTCGCAGCACCTGGAAAGGGTGGGCCTGATCAGACGACGTTCGCTCATCCTTAACAGTATAAGAGTTTTCACTGCTTGCAATGAGCCCTGGGCAAACTCGCCGCACGCTGCGACTCGTGCGCTGCAAACCACTTTGGTCGGAAACCCGCTGGCACCTGGGAGCTTCGCGGATGGTCCAAAGGGGCCAGCCTCAACAATCCATATCTGCACGACAGTGACGGCATTGCTCGCCCTTCCGCTCCGGCACGCTAAACAAAGCTACTTCCGAGGTTTTTCACGGCCAAACCAGTGATATAGTCGGGGCAACGCAGCCGCAATCTGCACGCAATGATCGGAACGACAATCTCCCACTACCGGGTGCTCGACAAGTTGGGCTCTGGCGGCATGGGCGTGGTTTACCGGGCGCAGGACACGCGTCTGGGACGCGAGGTGGCGCTTAAAACGCTGCCGCCCGAGGTGGCCAGCGATCCGCTGATGGTGGAACGCCTGGTCCGCGAGGCGCGGTCGGCTTCCTCCCTGAATCATCCCAACATCTGCACCATACACGAAGTCGATGAAGCGGATGGGCAGCACTTCATCACCATGGAACTGCTGCAGGGCCAGACTCTGCGCGAGCGAATCGCCGATACTCCGATTCCGACCGCCGAACTTCTCGCGATAGGCATCCAAGTCGCCGACGCTTTGGATGCGGCCCATCAGAAGGGCATTGTTCATCGCGACCTGAAGCCCGCGAACGTGTTCCTGACGAACCGCGGCGAGGCGAAAGTTCTGGACTTCGGTTTGGCGAAGGTGGAAGAACAGAATGCCTCCGTTACGGCAACGGCAATGGTCACGGCGGCAGGAATTACCGCGGCCGACGGAGTGCCTGTCGCACCTGCTGCCGGTGGGCAATTGCACTTAACCACGTCCGGCCAAACCGTCGGAACTATCGCTTACATGTCGCCCGAGCAGGCGCGCGGGCAGAAGTTAGACGCCCGCAGCGACCTGTTCTCGCTGGGCATCGTGTTCTACGAAATGGCGACCGGTGTTCTGCCGTTCTCCGGCGCGACCACGGCGCTCATGTTTGATGCGATTCTGAATCGCGATCCGCTTCCTCCTTCGCAGCTGAACGCGGCGCTGCCTCCCGCGTTTTGCAACCTGGTCACAAAGCTGTTGCAGAAGGATTGCCGTCTCCGATATCAGCGGGCGTCGGACGTATTGGCGGACCTGCGCCGGCTGCGGGATGGCAATCCAGTGAAGGCAGCCCATGCAGCCACACCAACGGCACGCAAGGCAGGGAAGAACATCGATTCACTGGCCGTGCTGCCCTTTCTCAACGCGACAGGTAATGCGGAATTCGACGAACTGGGCGATGCGATTGCCGAGGGAGTGATTGACGGCCTTTCCCACGTTCCCAAGCTGCGCGTCGTGCCTCGCAGTAAGGCATTCCGGCATCGGGATCACGCAGATGATCCGCATGCCGTCGGGCGAGAGCTCGCAGTCCGCGCTCTTCTCAGCGGCCGCATCACGCTGCGCGGCGATCAGCTGTCGGTTCGAGCCGAACTGATCGACGTAGCCAAAGACACGCAGCTCTGGGGATCCCAGTTCAGTTGCAGCGCCGACGAAATAGCCGATGTCCAGGAAGAGATATCGAGGTCTGTTGCCGAGCGACTTCGTGCACCGTCATCGGCTGGAAGCAAGAAAGTTGCGCCTAAGGCGTCGCCGGCGCGCATACGCAACGTCGCGGAAGAGCTCTTCGTTCAGGCAAACGAGTACGCGATCCAGTGGACTCCGGAAGGCCTGCAGCAGAGTATCGAGCTTTACAGCCAGGCAGTTGAAGCGGATGCGCGGCATGCTCCGGCATATGCATGTATGGCGATGGCGCACGCGATGCTGATGGTGGTGGGTCGAGTCGATGTCGTGCGAGAGTTGGGTCAGGCCAAAAGCTGTGCCCGGCGTGCGATCGAACTGGACGATACGCTCTCAGAAGCGCACGCAGCTTTGAGCCTTGCGGAAGCGTTCTGCGATTTCAATCTCGCCGAGGCGCTCTGGCAGGGAGAAAGAGCGCTCGAACTGAACCCTGACTCTGCCGTCGCGCGATACGCCTATGCAATGGCGCTTTGTGCCAATGGACGTCTGGACGAAGCGGTAGAACAGGCCAGGGAAGGTTGCGCCGTCGATCCGCTCATGGCGCCGGTCAACTATTGCTACGGGCTACTTTTGTATTATCAGCGGCGCTGGAACGAGGCAGAGGCACAGTTGCACCGCACCCTGGAGATCTCTCCGCAGTTTCATCTGGCGCGCGCGATGCTCGGGATTACGCTTGCCCGGTCCGGGCGAACTTCCGAAGGCATTGGGCAAATTCACGAGGTGCTGAATCGTGATCCTGACCAGCTATGGGAACTGCTGCTGGCCTACGTGGACGCGCTCGCAGGGCAGCGCGATGAAGCACAAGGAGTTCTGCAACAGCTTAACGAAGCCGTATTGGCGGAGCATGCCTACTTCGCCGCTGGAGTCTACGGCGCCTTGGGCGAGGTTGATCGCGGCTTCGCGGAACTCGAGCACACGCGGGACCTGGGTTTTGCGGTGCTCGCGACGGCGGCAGCCGATCCGATGCTCGATCCTTATCGCGCTGATCCACGCTGGCAGCCGTTCCTGCGAAGCGTAGAAGAGCTGGCGCAAGCCATACGGGAATTGCAAGGGACCGAATAGCTGCGGCAATTGGCGCGATAACTGCGAACGCCGCGACTGCAACTGCCATGTAAGTTCTTCGCAGGCATTAGATTCTGCGCTCGGTGCCCTTTCAGAGTAGTAGTCAGCAACCCATGTACAGGGTTATTGTCGTACGTGGATGTCCTCAGGAGCGAAACATGGATAACCCGGGCAAACGCGGCCCGCTGCACACTTCCGGATCAGTCCCAGCAGGGAGCAGCGGCACAGATTCTGCGCCCAGCGGCAAGAGCCCTCTGCATACTTCTGGATCGGTCGCGCGGAAGGGAAGCGGTGCGGTTTCGTCGGCTGGCGTCAAAAGCCCGCTGCACACCTCCGGATCGGTAGCAGCGAGGCGGAGCGCGCTGGATTCTTCGTCCGGCGTCCGGCGCTCGCTGCATTCGTCGGGGTCAGTCGCCGTACAGACGGCACTCGAGAGTGGGTCATCTTCAACCGGGGCCCGATACTGGTCTGGACCCGAGCACTCTCCCGACTCGGTGGCCGAGGCCGGAGTGCGTCGATCGGTGCTCGAAGAGCTGACGATAAAGACGCTTTATTTTTCGAGCCCGTTGTCGTTGCGCGAGCTGGTAGCGCAGATGAGGCTCCCGTTCTCGGTGGTGAACGAACTGCTTCGCCGGTTGCGTTCCGAGCAGCTATGTGAATTCACGGGAATGACGGGTAATCTTCCCCTGATCGCCATCACCTCGCAAGGCAGGTCGCGAGCGGTGGACGCAATGGCGATTAATCACTATTCGGGACCGGCGCCAGTTTCCCTGGAACACTACAAACAGCAGGTTCGCGATCAAAGCGTACGCCAGTTGGATGTGCATGAATCGGCGGTAGCGGAGGCTTTCTCTCACCTTGTGCTTGAGCCCGAGCTTCTCGAACATCTGGGGACCGCTTTGAATTCGGGCAACGCAATTTTCCTGTATGGACCAAGTGGCACCGGGAAGACTGCAATAGCTACGGCGTTGGCGCAAGTAATGGCCACCGATCGAGTCTGGATACCGTATGCGGTGGAAGTCGATGGTCAAGTGATTTGCGTCTATGATCCCGACGTTCACATACGAATCAATGATCCTTCAGAGCACAGCGCTGACGGGCGGTGGGTGCTCTGCCATCGCCCGACGGTTCTGGTCGGCGGCGAACTGACGCTCGAGATGCTGGACCTGCAGTTCAACCCCATCACGAAGTTCTATTCCGCCCCGGTGCAGATGAAGGCGAACAACGGAGTGCTGATCATCGACGACTTCGGACGTCAGCGACTGCGTCCGGAAGAACTGTTGAACCGTTGGGTGGTTCCTCTGGATCGCAAGATCGACTTCCTCAGCCTGGCAGGCGGCAGGAAGGTGGAGATTCCTTTTGAGCCCTGCGTCGTGTTTGCCACCAATTTAAGTCCATCCGCCCTGGCAGACGACGCCTTCCTGAGAAGAATTCAGACCAAGATCAAAGTAGGCGCGGTTTCAGAGCAGCAGTTCCACACTATCTTTCAGGCGGTATGCAGCACCCAGAATCTCACGTGCGAGAGTCACGTCATCGACGAGTTGATTGATGTCATCAGCCGGCAGATGAAGGAACCGCTGCGCGCCTGTCAACCGCGAGACCTGGTGAACCGGATCTGTTGGAAGGCGCGTTACAAAAAGACGGAGCCTTGCCTGGATCGCGAGGGGTTGCTGTCCGCGGTTGGTTCCTATTTCGTTCGCGAGGACGGCAAAGCCAAACCAGAAGACGCATAGCTGGTTTTGCTGCGGGCTTGCGTCGCAACCTGAGCTCGCTCACTGCGACGACACGAAGTCGGCTTCCGGTGCGATTTCCGCTATGGTGATGGGCGTCAGATTTGCCTGACGCAGTTGCCGGTTGAACTCTGGCAGTCGTGTTTGCTTGAATGTAGTCCACTCCGACATCCGAGCTTTGATCGCTCCGCTCGTCTGTTCGTAAACTTCCATAGCTTGCGAAGGTGTAGTGCGGTCGCCGTTTTCGACGACTCGCAGGGCCGATGTGAGATCGCTGTAGGCGCCTTGCAGCCCCTGCTCTTGAGGGCTCTTTCCACCGCGCAACATCTTGGCGAGGGCCGACTCGGCTTCCGCCAACGCCGCTTTTATCTCTCCGCTCTGCGCCGCCGGATTCTGCTGGGCTTGGGCGATCTGCTTTTGAATCGAGTTGATCTCGGCCAACGCCTGGCGCGCTTGCACGGCTTGGTCGAACATCTTCTTTCCCAATTCAAACTGCTGCGCAAGAACCGCAGGAGTTGCGGGCGAGCGTGGGTCCATGGCCACGTCGAGAGGCTGTGTCTGCGAGCGCCCATCCACGGTGAGGCGCAGCTGATACGTCCCGGGAATCAGCTTCGGTCCGGTGGGGCTGCGAAAGAACGATTCCTCTTCAGTTGACGGCGCGATACCTGCGGACGTCAGGTCCCAAACAAAACGATGCATTCCCGGGGATGTTTCCAATCTTGCAGGCTCCGGAAGCCAACGCTCCGCAATAGCTAGCGCGGGGTGCCGAGCAGGCTTCTTATCTTCTGATGAGAAGCGACGTAACAGGTTCTGCCGGGTATCGAACACCTCTAGCGTAACGCGATTCGCCGGAGACCTCAGGACGTAATCAATCACCGCGCCATTCGGAGGATTTTCCGCCGTGGGTTCCTCAGGCGGCAGAGGCGTGCCCACGAATACATCGTTGTCGACGCGAATTGCCTTGGCGGGACGGAACAGCCAGGCTTGGCTGGCCTTCTCCGCCGCTTGCGTCTGGCGAAGCGGAGTGATGTCGTCGAGTATCCAGAATGCGCGGCCGAAAGTTGCGATCACCAGATCATCACCATGCACCGTGAGATCGCGCACTGAGGTCGCGGGCAGATTCAGTTGCAAAGGCTGCCAATGATCGCCGTCGTCGAACGATATGTAGACTCCCAACTCTGTTCCCGCGAAGAGGAGCCCCTTCGTCTGCGGATCCTCACGCACGGCACGCAGAAACGCCGCAGGAGCGATGCCGTCCACCGTCAGTTGCCAGGTGGCGCCGTAATCTCGCGTCCTGTAGATGTAGGGTCGCTGATCATCCAGCCGGGCGCGATTTACCGTGATGTAGGCCACTGCGGGATCGAAGTGCGACGCCTCGATCACGGAGATTTCGCTCCAGTCGGTCAACCCTGGCGGAGTGACATCTTTCCAGGTCTTTCCTCCATCCCGCGTGAGGTGAACCAGACCCGTATTGCTGCCTGCCCAAATGGTCTGCGCGCTGCGAGGCGACGGCGCAATGGTTGACACGACACCGTAGCCGCGCTGTTTTGCGTTCGCGAGGGTTGGTGGTGTCGACACTTCGCCATTTGCCTGCGACTGGACAGCTCCGGTGAGGTCGCCGCTGATGGTCTCCCAGTGCAAACCGCCATCCGCAGTTTTCATCACGTATTGCGTACCGAAATACAGGGTCTTTGGGTCGACGGCTCCCGACACTAGTACCGGGCTCCATGGGGCGCGATATTTGCGTTGATCGATCTCGGCCTCGAAAGCAATCGCCGGCCAGGGCGAGACATCCTGGCTTAGGCCGATACGGCGATCGAAGCGGCCCACCGAGCCATAGGCTCCGCTGAGATAGATGACGTTCGGATCACCAGGATCGAGTGCCATGTATCCGCTCTCGCTGGGTCCGGCAGGGAACCAATCTCGCGGCGTAATTTGATGATGATCGGTACGGCTTACGACGGCTGCACTTCCCGTGTCCTGCTGCGCGCCGTAAACAACGTATGGGAATTGGTTGTCGGTGATCACATGGTAGAACTGGGCGGTGGGCTGGTTGTACCAACTGCTCCACGTGCTGACCGCGATCGAGGCTGACCGTTGTGCCTTGGTCGGTCGCCAACACCATGCTGGCAGAATTCTTTGGATCGACCCAGATCTGGTGGTAATCGTCTCCACCCGGCGCACCACGCACGATCGAAATCGTCTTCCCGCCATCTTCCGAGCGATACAGAGCAACGTTGGGAATGTAGATCACGTCGGGGTTCTGCGGGTCTATGGTAATGCCGTTGAAATACCAGGCCCGGCTGGTCAGCCGCGGGTCTGCATTTTCCAGTGTGAAGGTGTTTCCTCCATCGTCAGAACGGTAGAGTCCAGCTTTTTTCGCTTCGATGAGAGCGTAGACGCGTTGTCCATCCGGCGACACGGCGACGCCCACCCGCCCCCAATCGCCATCAGGAAGACCATTGCCGCTGAGTCGTGACCAGGTTTTGCCGGCATCCTGAGAACGGTACAAACCACCGCCGGGTCCATCGATCGGCGCATACGTCGTCCACGGCGGACGCCACGTGTGCCACGTTCCCGCAAATAGAAGCTGGGGATTTCCGGTACAGATCGCCAGATCGGAGACGCCGATTTCTTTCCCCAGGTCGAGGGATTTGGTCCAATGCACACCGCCGTCGGTCGACTTGTAAACGCCACGCTCTTCATTGGGAGCGTAGGCATGCCCCAATGCGCCGACGTAGACGATGTTTGCATTCTGCGGATCGACGACGATCCGGCTGATCTGGCGCGTGTCGTCGAGGCCGATATGCTGCCAGGTTTTGCCGGCATCCACAGACTTGTACACCCCATTGCCCGACGACAACGATGAGCGAATGTCCGACTCGCCGGTTCCTGCATAGATGGTGTTCGGATCAGACGGGGCGACAGCCAATGCTCCGATGGATGCAATCGCTTGTCCGTCGAAAATGGGCGTCCAGACCACGCCCGCATCCGTCGTCTTCCAGATGCCACCGTCAACCGCGCCGAAGTAAAACGTAGTCGAATCGCCCGCAACGCCGGCGACTGCCACAGCCCGGCCGCCACGAAACGGTCCGATCAATCGCCATCGCAGGCCGTTGAATAACTCTGGGGATACTGTCTGGGCAATCGCGGAGATCGAAAGTAAAAAGAGCGATAGTAGGATGCGGCGATACGAACGCGATCTTAGTTTCATCGAGCGGCTGTCCCCGTGTTGGTAGCTAGTCTAATGGACACCGGTTGCTTGAAAAATTGCACCGCAGCTTTCGGACAGCCGCGAGTATCACTAACTCATCGCGGGACGGCAACCGCATGCAGAAAACTCACGTTACGAAAGTACATGTCCTTTCGTAACTTGCGAAACTTTCTCTCTACTGCTAGGTTGCAAATGGTGGGCAAAAGAGTTCGTGTGCCCATGCTTGCCCGGTGATCCGGTCAGGCGATGCATTGCTCTTTGACAGCTCAGGTTGACGATACCTAGTTCATATCTGGTTATCAAATGGCCAGTCTGCTGTGAACTGTCCGCTGCTGGAGCCTCGCTTGGTTTTGCGAGTTTGTTGGTAGCTAAGCTGTTTTAAATGAATTAAGTGCCTGTAAGTCTCACGCGCTCAATTATCTGGAATATAAATCTACGCTAAACTATTGAAAAAAAGGTATTTTAAATCCTACTTTTTCGTGATGTCGCTCACAGTCCGCTAGGTTGGCGCGTTGCAATGTAGTAAACATTGTGATGTATTGCGCACTGCAGACTAGGATCCCTCTTTGAGTAACCGCTCAACCGCTGCCTGCAACTGCTCGAACGGCTGGTCGGGGCCTGGCGCAGGTTGCAGATGTCCCTGGCGGTCAACGAGAAATGTCGCCGGGTAGCGGGCAATGTCGCGATAGAGATTGGGAACTTGTCCGCTCATCGTAAGCAGCGGATACGTAACCGGTACGATCTGCCGGAACCGCCGTTGCAGCTCGGCGTCTTCGCTCGAAATTCCAAACACCGCGAGCCCCCGGTCCTTGTCAGTCTGGTATAGCCGGTCTAGCGCCGGCATCTCTGCCCGGCACGGTCCGCACCAGGTCGCCCAGACATTCACCAGCACGACTTGTCCTTTGTGATCGGCGAGCCGCTGAGGGGTGCCGTCAATGTCCAGCGTGTCGAATGCCGGAGCGGGAACGCCTTGCATAGCCATGTTGCGCTGCTGCTTCCAGCGGGACGCGCCATCGCCGATCGGCTTCCACATGAGCAACAGCGACAAGGCCGCCACAACCAGGCCGATCTTCACTACCAGCGGAGTCGATTGCGCCTTCTCTGCAGCTTGCGGTGTCGAACGTTGCTGGCGACGCTTCTCGGACCGCGATGTGGCCTGCTGATTCCGTCGTTGTCGCCAGTCGAGCCAGGCAAATAACACCGCGAGTAAAAACGGTACCGTCATCGCCAGCGTGGAAAGCGTAAGACGGAAGAGCCAATCTTTGTCGCGATCAACGCTCGCCCGTGTCAGTGTGCTGTAAACCAGCGCGTAAAGGCGTTGCGCCAGCAATGGCGAGAGAACACCAACGATCAGCGCCAGATATCTGAACAGCTTTGTCATTTCAATGAGTCACGCAACAGACTTCAATATAGAGAGGATGCCACCGAAGTCGCAACGCCGAAGAACTGGAGCCGGTATCGGCGACTCCGGCTGCGGATGACAAATCCGGCGAGTATGCTTTTCCCATATGCCGGCTGCAAATCTGTCCACCCTGCCTGACCGCGCCAATGCACACCGCGGGCGCACAGCCATTATCGATTCGCAGGGAACCCACAGCTACGAAGATCTCCTCGAAGGCTCAGCTCGCGTAGCAACTGCGCTGCTGGCCGGCGGCGAAGATCTTCGCGAACAACGGGTCGCCTTCCTTGTAGCGCCCGGATTCGCGTGGGTTGCTGTGCAATGGGGAATATGGCGCGCCGGAGGAGTTGCCGTCCCGCTCCCGGCTGGCTCGCCCCACGCCGAACTTGAATACTTCATCGCGGACTCGGGCGCTTCAGTGCTCGTCAGCGATGCAGCCGAACACGAAGCTCTTGTTCGCGTAGCATCGTCCCTCGGCATTCAAGTTCGTTCTTGTGATGATCTGCTCACCGCCACCCCAGGTGTGTTGCCCCAGATTGCTGGCGCACGTCGGGCGCTGATTCTGCATACCAGCGGCACCACTAGCCGTCCTAAAGGCGTGGTTACGACCCATGCGAATATCACGGCGCAGATTACAAGTTTGACGGAAGCGTGGGAGTGGTCGGCCAATGACGCCATCGTACTGTGCCTGCCCTTGCACCACGTCCACGGGATCATCAACATCGTTTCCTGCGCGCTGTGGTCAGGTGCCGTCTGTGAAATGCTGCCGCGCTTCGACGCCAACTTTGTGTGGGAGCGCATCGGCAGTGGTGACCTGACGCTTTTCATGGCAGTCCCGACCATCTACGTGAAGCTGATCGCAGCTTGGGAAGCGTGCTCTCCCGAACGACAGGCGGAGCTGAGACAGGGCGCCGCCAAACTGCGATTGATGGTGTCGGGATCGGCAGCACTCCCCGTGAGCACGCTCGAACGCTGGCGTGAAATCACCGGCCACACTTTGTTGGAGCGATACGGAATGACGGAGATCGGGATGGCGCTTTCGAATCCATATCGCGGAGAGCGTATTCCGGGCAGCGTTGGCTACCCCTTGCCGGGAGTCGAGGTGCGACTGGTGAACGATAGCGGCGAGAACGTGCCGGCAGCTACGCCGGGCGAGATCGAAGTTCGGGGTCCCAATGTCTTCCTGGAATACTGGAACAGGCCGGAAGCGACTCGCGACGCTTTTCGCGACGGCTGGTTTCGCACCGGCGACAGCGCCGTCCTGGACAACGGTACCTATCGCATTCTGGGGCGCACCAATATCGACATACTCAAGACGGGCGGGCACAAGATCTCCGCTCTGGAGGTCGAAGAAGCTTTGCGCGAACATCCTGCGATTTGCGAATGTGCCGTGGTCGGCGTACCTGACGTGGAGTGGGGCGAACGGGTTGCAGCCGCGCTCGTGCTGCAAGAAGGACATGATCTCGATTTGCCCGCGCTTCGCGCTTGGGCCAAGCAGCGAATGGCGGTGCACAAGGTGCCGTCACGACTCGTGCTATTGAGCGAGCTTCCCCGAAATGCGATGGGCAAAGTGACCAAGCCCACGGTTCGCGCCCTCTTCGAAGCCGATCGAGAATAAGCGTGTGCTCTGCAGCTTGAGCGCCGTGATATGCTGCCCGACTATTCGTATTGGCCGACACGCCGATTCCTCCGGAGACAACGTGAATGTCTGATATTGCCAGTTCGCGGTCGGGGCCAGTCATCAAAACCAAGCTCAACCGGTCGCAGATCACCGGCTTTTGGGCGGCTTGGGCTGGGTGGACGCTCGATGGCATGGACTCGGTGATCTACGCGCTGGTTCTCAGTCCCGCGCTCAACGAGCTGCTGCCGAAATCCGGCATCGAAAGCCACTCCGGCGAATGTCGGATACGCAGGCTCCGTCTTGTTCGCTCTCTTCCTGGTCGGCTGGGGCCTGTCTCTGATCTGGGGCCCGATCGCCGACCGTTTCGGACGTACTCGTGTTTTGGCGGCGACCATCTTTGTCTACGCGCTATTCACCGGTGCGGCAGCAATGTCGCAAAACGTATGGCAGTTGGCCGTATTCCGCTTACTTGCCGGCGTCGGTATCGGCGGCGAATGGGCGCTGGCCGGCACCTACGTTGCCGAGGCATGGCCTGAAGATCGGCGGAAGATGGGAGCCGGGTATCTGCAAACCGGCTATTACGCAGGGTTCTTTCTTGCCTCGGCCCTGAACTTCACGGTTGGCGCGCACTACGGTTGGCGGGCGATGTTCTGGTGCGGCCTGACGCCGATCGTGCTGACCTTTATCATCCTGCGCCGGGTGAAGGAGCCCGAGCGCTGGCAGAAAACAGCAAAGCGCGAAGCGGGTCACCACCATTCGCCGTTGCGCGCCATCTTCAGTGGGCCGTATCTCCGCCGCACCGTGGTCAATACCATTCTGCTGGGGTCTGCAATTTGCGGTTTGTGGGCGGGCGCAGTTTACGCGCCTACCGCGATCATAGCGCTGGCCAAGCGCGCAAACATGGTTCAAGCGCAGGCAGTGCGCACGGCATCGCTCGGCATGGGTCTGCTTTCGATAGGAACCATTCTCGGCTGCCTTGCGGTTCCGCCGCTCGCCGAACGAATCGGCAGGAAACGTACACTGGCGATCTACTTTGCGGGCATGGCGATTACGATTCTGCTGAGCTTTGGCTGGGTTTTCTACGTAGCACAAGGGTTGCGACCGTTCATCGTGGTTCTATTCTTCCTGGGCTTCTTCGGTGGCAACTTCGCTGTTTTCAGTCTCTGGCTTCCGGAACAGTACGACACCTCGATGCGAGCAACCGCCTTTGCCTTTACTACCTCGTTCGGGCGGTTCATTGCGGCGGGCGTGAACTTCGCAATCGGCAGCCTGGTGATTCACATGGGAACGCTGGGGAAGCCAGTCGCGATAACTGCGATTGGCTTTGGTATAGGTCTGCTGTTAATACCGTTTGCGTACGAGACGCGAGGCCAGGTTCTACCCGAGTGATTGCCGAGCCGGGCGGCTCATGGCTTTGCCCGCTGGGCCAGGGATCCAACCATGTGTGTGGTGATGTCCACTTCTTTGCCGACCCGCAGTACGAACGTGCTGGGATCCTTCATCCCCCACTGCACGTAAGGCACGACGAAGTGCACGTCTGCGGTAGCTTGCCCATTGCTGACGACTACAGGAACGACGACCGTTAGCGGGTGGTCACCTCCGTGTATCGACATCACGCCCACAAGCTTGACCTCAGACTTTCCAGTTGGAGTCAAACTTCCTTGCATACTCTGCACCGTAAAACGTATTTCCGGGTACTTTGTACTCTCCAGGATTTCCTTGTTCATCTTGTGGTCGCGAGTGCTGTTGTCACTGTCTCCGCTGGTCGCGTCGACAATGATGGAGCCGGTCGCCTTGCCTGTTGCGGGATCGATCTGAAGAGCGCCTTGCTTCAAACGAAAGGTGCCATGGACGGTATGCAGAACGTCACCCAGCGTGAACTCGACATTGCTTTTCGCAGGATCGGCATCGAACTGCATCTCCTGCGCAACGGCAGTCGTTGCCGCCGAGATCAGCACTGCCAGCAGCAGTACGCGAACAGACGGCCCTCTCAACCTGCGCTTCATGCGTTCACCAGTTGCCAGCCAAAGCGCGCGATTGCCCCGGCGCCAAAGCCAGTCAGAGGCAGTTCGCCAACATGCACCGATAGCATCCGTTGAAAGAGCTCGGGCTCAACGTCGAACGCCGCCAAAGTTCGGCGACGCAGGGTCGTACTCTTGTCCATCAGCAGCATGGCACGGCGCATGAACTGGGGCAGCCGTTCAATACGGCGATGTGCCGCTTGATACAAACTAAGATCGTCGGCGACAAAGGCATCTGCCAGTGCGAGCGCCTGCCGAAACGACAAGGCAAGGCCTTCTCCGGTTATCGCATCGACTGAGCCGGAAGCGTCGCCCACCAGCACAACATTGTCGCGCCAAACGCGATGCAGACGATTGGACAAACTCAAGCCGCCGCGAACTGGGCTGGTGGGTTCCGCGCCGGCCAGCGTGTTGGTGAGAGTGGGCAGGCGTTGTAATTCGCTTTCGAAACTGTCCAGCTTGCGTTTCGAGATGATGGCTACGCAGACTTCGTTAGAATCCACTGGAGTGAGATACGCCTGGCTGTCCTCTCCCCAATGAATCTCAACGTGGCTGGGCATGTTGGGCAGCTTGAAATGCTGTCGCAACGCGATACGCCGCTCGAACTCACGACGTTGATCGAGCCCTCCCCACGTGCGCACCAGCGAGTGGTGGCCATCGGCGCCCACAATCCAGCGCGACCGTAGTTTTCGGCCGCCAAGGCTGACCGAGTTGCGCTGAATGCCATCGACTCGCGTTTCCCATAACGACTCCACCCCACAGTGCGCGGCGCGTTCCGCCAATGCCAGGTGCAAGGTGGTCCGACGCACTCCAACTCCGCGACCGGAAGGAAAATCGGCCTGCACCGAGGATTGCGGTCCGATGAAGCGAATCCCACGGAATGAGCCCTGTGCATATCCCGCCAGCGAAACTCCAAGACGCTGAAGTTCTGCCACTGAGTCGGGCATCAGGCCTTCGCCGCAAGCTTTGTCGATGGGAGGCCGAAGAACGTCGGCAACCATCACGCGAAATCCGCGCTGCCGCGCAGCGATCGCCGCAGCAAGCCCTGCCGGACCTCCGCCGATTACGAAGACATCTGTGTCGAATGGTTGTTCAGGCATGCTTACCACCGCAGCAGCAGCAGTTCGGAACAGAAGCCCGGACCCATGGCCGCCAGCACACTATACGTACCGGGTTCTCCGCCGCCACGTTGCAATACGTCTTCCAGCACAACCAGCACCGACGCGGACGAGAGATTACCGACACGACGCAAGCAGTCCCACGACGCGTCCAGGGCGCCGTCAGCAAGTTCGAGCGAGTCCTGCACCGCTTCCAGAACTTTCGGCCCTCCGGTGTGAATGATCCAACTACCTACATCGGCGCGCGAGAGTCCATGGTCGGACAGGAACTCATCCACATCCTGTCGCAAGTGCTCGCGCACCACTTTCGGAACATCGGCGGACAACATAATCTGGAAGCCCTTTTCGGAGATGTCCCATCCCATGACGTCCTCGCTGTGGGGATAGAAAACGGAGCGCGTTGCCAGAATCTCCGGTCCATCGAACTTGGTTGCGGCGCCTCCGACCAGTACCGCAGCCGCGCCATCGCCGAAGAGCCCGCTCGAGATGAGGTTGGGCACTGACATATCATCGCGCTGCCAGGTGAGGGAACACAGTTCAACCGAAACCAGCGCGGCAATCTGATCGGGAAAGGCGCGGACATAATCGGCAGCGCGCGCGATGCCGGCGGCGCCCGCGACGCACCCCAGGCCGAAGATCGGCATACGCTTGATGTTCGGCGACAGCCCAAGCAGGTTTACCAGCTTGGCATCGATGGAGGGGCTGGCGATACCGGTGACCGATACGAAGATGAGAGCGTCGAGTTCGCTGGGAACGATCCCCGGCTCAAGCATGGCCCGGCAAAGAGCGGTCTTTCCCAACTGCTGTGCCGCCTGGATCCAAAGGGAATTGGCTTTACCCCAGGTGTCGACGCGTTCGTAGGCGTGCAGCGGCAGCACCAGATGGCGATGGTCCACGCCTGTGCGACTGTGCAAACGGTCGATGGCTTCGGCCTGCTTCAGATTCTTGCCCCAATACTTTTTCAGGGCGCCCGCGATGGCCTGCTGTGAGTAGCGGTGACTTGGAAATGCACTTGCCGCGCTGATAATCCGCATAAGTTTGTAGTCAGTGTTGCTTTGCCAGTTTCTTTGTGTACAGCTGGTTTTCGGGAAACTCCCGCCTCTCTCTGGAGAGGAGCGTGTCTATATATTCACCGCCCGGCGAGCCATCCCCAGCGCGTCCGTCCAGAACGAAACCGATGTATGCATCGACTCGACGACACTACGGACGGCATCCACGTAATGACTAATCTCCACTTCTTCAACGATCAGCGGGGGCGCTGCTTTCAGCACCATAAAGTTGTTACCACACATCTGGGTGAGAATTCCGCGTTGGAATAAGTTCATCACCACGATCTGCCCAAAGAGTCCCGGATGGATCGCGCGGAAAGCCTCAAATGAGGCGCGCAGGCGCAATTGTTTGGGAGCGCGAAACTCGATACCGCAGAAGAGTCCCTGGCCTCGGACTTCGCTCACCATCTCGTAACCATCTAGCGCGTCTCGCAACTGCTCACGCAGGACGACGCCCATCATCTCTGCGCGCTGGGCAAGGTTTTCCTGCTTGATGACTTCCAGCGTCGCGAGCCCGGCGCGCATCGCGAGAGCGTTCTCGCTATAGGTTGAGGTGTGAACAATCGATCGCTTGAGCGAGTTGTAGACCGACTTGTAGATGTCGTCGGACAACAGAACAGCGCCGATCGGAACCAGGCCGCCACTCAGCGCCTTCGCCAGAATCACCATGTCCGGGCGAACTCCGAAGTGATGGGTGGCGAGGAAGCGGCCAGTCCTTCCCAATCCGGTTTGCACTTCGTCCAGGACCAGCAGCGTTCCATGGCGCCTACATAGCTTTTCTGCCTCAACCAGGTACTCATGGCTGGGGATGCAGATACCGGCTTCGCCTTGCATCGGCTCCAGCACCAATGCGGCATAACGCTCGCTGGCCAGCGCGGCTTGCAGCGCCTTCAAATCTCCGAAGGGAACAGCGTCGCAGCCTTCAAGCAGCGGACCGAAACCTTGCTTCCAGAAGTCGTCTCCCATGAGCGAAAGCGCGCCCAAGGTGAGACCATGAAACGCGCCGTTGGCATAAATGAACCCTGCGCGACCAGTACGGGCGCGGGCAAACTTCATTGCTGCTTCCACGCCTTCGCTTCCGGAGCTGCAGAAGAAGACCTTTTCTAATCCGCCACCGGCAAGCGCGCAAAGTTCGGCGGCAAGTTCGCCGGCGAGATCAGGAACGTGGCTCTGCACCATGGCAGGCCCATCACGGCGAAGCTCCGCCGCCAGGGCATCGATAACGTGAGGATGATTGTGGCCGATGTTATGGACACAGTAGCCGGAGAGAAAGTCCAGGATTCGTCGTCCGTCGTCGGTTTCCAGAACTGTTCCGCGACACCGGGCATAGCCGACGTTCATCCCCAGGATGTCAAGCAGTCGGGCCCATTGCGGATTGACATACTCGCGGTAGAGCGAGTCTGAAACGCCAACGCCCAGAGGCGTTGCTGTATGAGCAAAGTTTTCTGAAGGCACAGGTTGTCCGATTCAAACACACTTTCGATACGGAAGTTGTGGCAAACGAAAAGTCGAGCCGGAACTCTGATCGACCCGGCGAGTTCGCGGCGGCCACGTGCAAGCCAGAACCATCGGGCCTGATCAAGAAACATCCGCCTGAGCTCGCGCCTGTATCTATTCAGGCACCTGCGCATCTGATTCGGGAGAGGCGGAAGAAGAAACACATGCGCACAGGTATGTATCGGCTACTTCTCGCAATTGGCATCAGCATGTCCATGCTGGCCTGTTCAGCCAATGGACAACCGAAGGGAGGGACCCATCCCGCCAGCTAAGTCAGACGCCGCACTTGCGAGCAGCGCAGGAAAGCAAACTGCCGTGTTCGCGGGTGGCTGTTTTTGGGGCACGCAGTCGGTTTTCGAGCGGGTCAAAGGAGTGCTGAAGACCACTGCCGGATATTCGGGCGGCTCCGCGGCGACCGCGACCTACGGCCAGGTGACGACGGAGACGACTGGGCATGCCGAGTCGGTCGAGGTGGTCTACGATCCATCGCAGATTACTTATGGGCAGCTGCTTCGTATTTTCTTTTCCGTGGTTCACGATCCCACCGAGCTGAACCGACAGGGACCGGATGTAGGAACGTCGTATCGTTCAGCCATCTTCTATACCAGCGACGAGCAGAAGCGCATCGCGACTGCATATATTCAGCAGCTCGATGCGGCAAAGGCTTTTCCGCAGCCGATCGTCACCGAAGTCACTCCGCTGAAGGGTTTTTACCGCGCAGAAGATTACCATCAGGATTACGCGTTGCATAACCCCGACAGTGCGTACATACAGATCTGCGATCTGCCCAAGATCAAGTTGTTGAAAGAAGAATTTCCCCAGCTGTTCGTGGAATACAAGGGGAAGTAAGAGCAGGGGCGGCTTCATCCCCAGCGTTCCTTCCCCTAGGGTTAAGGCGTGATCCCGAGTTGCGCCGAAGGATTTGCAGTTCGTGCCACCACGACCGCCGCCATGATCGTGGGCTCTGCGTTTCACCATTTCTCTTTACACCCGCATATAACTCTGCCTAACATACTTGCCGTCAGCAGACATTCGAAGCGGAGCCCGCAAGTCGCTCGCTGAGACCCTGGAGGGGGCGTTATTAATTCATTCGTACGGGCCCTGTTGTGGTTGCTGGCACCGGGAAGTGTCGCGACCGCGCGGCAGGTGGCGACGGCCGAGCGTCTCGCTTCAGGCGGCGTCCGGCGCAGAAATTGTGCATGGCCCGGTCAAACTTTGGCGAAGGCAAGCATGTTGATGGTGCTTGTGCTCGCGCAGCCGGGTTCGCTCGCCGCGCAAGACAGCGCCGCGCAACCCACCGCCGCCAAGAATGTCCCGTCAACCAATGTCCTGAGCGTCGACGATGCGGTCAGGATTGCGCTGGCCGATAACCGCACTCTGAAAATCGTTTCGCTGAACCTCGACGTCCAGAAAGAACAATACGCTTCCGACAAAACTCGTCGCCTGCCGTCGTTCAACACCTATATTTTTGGTTCAGAGCTACTAAGTCCTATTTCCTATTTCATCCCCGCCGGTCAGTTCGGCTGTTGTTATCCCGGCATTGGTCCTATTCCGTCACAGAATACTTACCTGACGACCAGCAGCCATCCCACCGCAACGGTGCTGGCGTCGGCATCGCAACCGCTACTTCAGCTGTACAAAATCAACCTCTACTTGCGCGGGCAACAGCTCTCGGTAGAGCAAGCCGAACAGCAGCTGCGGGAGCAGAAACAGGCGGTCGTCGACAATGTGCGGCAGGCATTCTACAAGGTTGTCGAGATCGACAATCAGATTGAGTCCACGCAGGTCAGCATCAAGCAATTCGAAGAGTTAGACCGGATAACCCTGCAATATGTATCGCAACAGGTTGCTCTTGAATCGGACAGCCTGGAAGTGAAAACCAAGCTGGCACAGGAACAGCTTGCACTGTTGAAGTTGCAGGACAAGGAAGAGACCGCCAAGGAAACGCTGAACGACCTGCTGGGGCGGGACATCAACACGCCGTTTCACACCGCGGCGGTGGCGCCCATCTCGGTTGACGAGTTAGATCTCGCATCGGCGCAGGCCAAAGCGCTGGAAAATAATCCAAAGATGAAAGAGGGCGAGATCACGGTCAAAAAGGCCGACAACGCTCGCGCCTACGCCAAGTCGCAATACCTTCCCGACCTGAGCCTCTCCATTCAGTACACCACGCCCATTGGTTACAGCTTCGTGCCGACGAACATTGCGAACGCCGGACTCGAATTCCGCTGGGAACCGTTCGAGTGGGGGCGCCGCAAGCACGACGTCAACGAGAAGACCATCAATGTAGAGCAGAGCAAACTGGAACTGGTAAATACCAAGTCGAAGATTCTGATCAACGTGGGCGACGCGTTTCGATCGTTGAAAGAAGCGCGCGCCGCCGTCGTGGTGGCACAGGTCGCCCAGACCTCGTCGCGAGAGAAGTTGCGCGAAGTCACGCTGCAGTACGGCCAGCAGACCAAGCTCCTGCGCGATGTGCTGCAGCAGCAGTCGTCGGTCGATAAGGCCAACTCCGACTACGACGACGCGCTGGCCTCGTTCTGGAGCGCGAAGGCGAGTTTCGAGAAAGCGATCGGTGAAGAGTGATGCATCCCAAATCGCGCTATCAAAGTTTTACGTTGTCGTTGGTGATCTGCGGCATCGCTTTGGCGGCCAATGGCTGTCGCGAAGCGGTCTCCACGGAGAAGCCGCTGACGCCCGTGCGCACCGCTGTGGTGCAGTCCATTGCGGCAACGGGAGCGAATACTTACTCGGCCAACATCCAGCCCTATCAGCAGGTCGACCTTGCGTTCAAGTCCAACGGATACCTCGCCAGCATCCGCCAGGTAAAGGATACGAACGGCAAGATGCGCAACATCGATCAGGGCGACTGGGTCACCAAGGGAACGATTCTGGCCACCGTCTCGCAGGACGACTACAAGGAAAAATTACAGCAGGCGACGGCGCAGCTGGCTCGCGCGCAGGCGAACTACGATCGCGCCAAGCTTTCCTTCGACCGCATGACAATTCTGTACAAGAGCGGGGCGGCAACTGTCTCCGACTACGACAACGCCAATGCGCAGATGCTGGATACCCAGGCCGCCATTCAGAGCTCCAAGTCCAGTGTTGCCGAGGCCCAGATCGCGCTCGCGTACTGCGAGTTGCGCGCGCCCTTCGATGGCTGGCTGGTTAAGCGAAACGTTGACGAGGGACAACTGGTCGGCCCGACGACCAACGGTTTCACCATCTCGGACGTGCGCTCGGTCAAGGCGGTGTTCGGCGTTCCCGACATATCCATGGAGCACATCCGCCTGGGTAGTCCTGAGACAGTAACTACCGACGCGCTGGCTGGAGATTTTAACGGCCATGTTTCTTCGATATCGCCGTCGGCCGATCCCAAGAGCCGGGTGTACTCCGTCGAAGTGACCATACCTAACGGAGACAACCGCCTGAAGGCGGGGATGATCGCCTCCATCACCATTCGGTCTGGCTCGGAACACCAGCAGGTTGACGTGGTCTCCCTGGCCGCCGTGGTGAGGAGCCTTACGCGTCCCAACGGATTCGCCGTTTTCGTGCCCGACGGCGACGGCGACCGAGTTAAGGTGCATGCGCAGGAAGTCGACCTGGGCGCGACCTATGGCAACTCCATCGCCGTGGAGCGAGGGCTGAAGACGGGCGACCGCGTGGTCACCTACGGTTCAACCATGATCAAGGATGGCGAAACCGTTCGCGTGATTCAGTAGATCCCTCGCTGCGCAACTGAAGCGCTGCTCGGGATGACAGAAGAATATGGCACACGTCCACAAATCGGATGCGGAGTACATCGCCGGTACGCACAACACGGCGCGGTTCTTCACCGAGCATCGGCAAATCGCCTCAGTACTCTTGCTGGCGGTGTTCGTATGGGGCTGGTACGGATACCACCACATGCCGAAGCGCAAGGACCCCGACATCCCGGTGCGTGTGGCCTCGGCACAATGTCCCTGGCCGGGAGCGACGGCCGAACAGGTCGAACAACTCGTCACGCGTCCTATCGAGCAGGCGATTGCGCTCAACAGCACCATTAAAGCTCCCAGCCCGTCGGATTTCGGCATTCGCTCCATCAGCTTTCCCGGGCAGGCCGTGGTTTACGTGCAGCTCTCCGACAACGTGAACAATAAATCCGTTCAATTTTCGGACATCAATCTCAAGCTGCAACAGCTCAACAACAAGCTACCGGCAGGCGCAGGGCCGATCCAGTTCAACAGCAATTTCGGCGACACGGCAGCACTGATGCTGACGGTTGCCAGCCCCATCGCGTCACCTACTGAGATTTCGCTGCGCGCTCGCGCTGTCCGCAGCGCGATCGAGAAGGTACGGGCATCGGAGCCGCGCGACGCGCCGCAGCCGCGACTCAGCATCATCTATTCCTTCCCCATGTCGGTGTCGCCCAGCCTGGTGCGTCAATCGTTTCAGCAACTGGTGCGGGCCGGCACAGGAGAAGGCGGGCTGCACGATGTGCATTTCTTCGAGGCACCGGGCTTCGTAGGTGCCGACGTGAATACTACTCTGGACTCGAAGCAACTTCGCGCTTTGGGCGACAAGTTGATGGACGAGCGTCTGCATCGCGACGAACTCCCGCCGGATGCATGGCAGTCCACGGTGATCGGCGACCCCGCGGAAGCGGAAGCCAAGCTCACGGAAATTGCCGGCGCGAAATATAGCTATCGCCAGCTCGACGACTTCACCGACCTCATCCAGCGAACGCTGCAAGGCATTCCCGAGGTGTCGCAGGTCACCCGCTCGGGGGTCTTGCCGGAGCAGATTTATCTCGACTACTCGCAGCAGCGGCTGGCGCAGTATGGGTACGACCCTTCCAAGCTGAAACAACTGTTGAACGCGCAGAACATCACGCTGCCCGGCGGCACCCTCGAGGCGGGTTCCAAAAATATCGATATCAATCCTTCCGGCTTGTTTCCCGATGCGCAGGCCATCGGCAACGTCATCATCGGAGTTTCCACCTCCAACAGCCCGGTCTATCTCCGCGACCTGGTCGACATCTCGCGCTCGTATCAGAGCCCGCCGACGTTCCTGAACTTTATGACGTGGCGTAACGCGGATGGGAAGTGGGTCCGCAGTCGCGCCGTTACCCTGGGCATCAACATGCGATCCGGACAGCAGATCGAGATGTTCGGTAAGCACGTGACGTCGGCGTTGGACAGCGTTAAGACCTATCTACCTGACGACATCGTGATGGTCCACACCTCCGACCAGGTCGTGCAGGTGAAGGAGAACATCGACCTGTTCATGGACGCGCTGTACGAAGCGATCGCGTTGGTCGTGCTGGTGTCGCTGATCGGATTCTGGGAATGGCGCTCGGCGTTGCTGATGGCAATCTCTATCCCCATCACGCTGTCGATGACGTTCGGGATGATCTACCTGCTGGGCGTCGACATTCAGCAGGTATCGGTGGCGTCGCTCATTATCGCGTTAGGCCTGCTGGTCGACGATCCGGTAGTTGCCGGGGATGCCATCAAGCGCGGTCTGGCCGAAGGCGAGGCGCGCGACGTCGCGCCCTGGTTGGGACCGACCAAGATCGCCACCGCCATCATGTACGCCACCGTGACCAACGTGGTCGCGTATCTGCCCTTCCTGCTGATCACCGGCACCACGGGAGAATTCATCTACAGTCTGCCGATCGTGATGACGTGTGCTTTGCTGGCGTCACGCCTGGCGTCGATGACCTTCATCCCGCTGCTCGGCTATTACCTGCTTCGTCCCGACAAGCATCCCGAAAGGCCAATCGAAGAGCGTCGCAGCAAGGGCTTCACCGGCTTCTACGCACGAACCGCCAAGTTTGCCATCGAGCATCGCTGGAAGGTAGCACTGGCGTCGCTGCTATTTCTGGTCGCGGGCGGCTTCGCCTTCTCCCGCTTGGCGACATCGTTCTTTCCTGACGACGTGCAGTACTGGTCGTACGTCGATGTCTGGCTGCCTAACGATGTCAACTTTGAAACCACCGCGCAGGCGGCTAAGCAGGTTGAGCAAATCATTCATCAGCAGGCGGCGGAGTGGGCCAAGCAGCATCCTGACAAAAACGGCAAACCGTCTGACATATTGCGCTACGTCACTACCTGGGTAGGAGGCGGCAGCCCGCGCTTCTGGTTCTCGCTCTCCCCCCAGGCGCAGCAGCTCAACTATGCGCAGGTGCTGGTTGAGTTGACGGACAAAGACATCACGCCGGCATTCGTCGACCAGGTACAGCCGATCCTGACGGCTTCGCTGCCGGGAGTGCGAGCCGACTTCCGGCAACTGCAAACCAACCCGCTCAATTATCCGGTGGAAGTTCGCATTGCAAGCCTGGCCGACGTCAGCACCACCGACAGCTCCGAGAACATTCGTACCCTGCGGCAGATCGCTCGCCAGGTAGAAGACATTCTCGACAGCTCGCCGGCGGCGAGACGAGTGCGCAATGAATGGCAGAATGAGAGCTCACAGGTAAGCCTCAGCATTAATCCCGATCGCGCTAACCTGGCGGGCATCTCCAACTACGACGTCGCCAACTCAGCCACCAGTGCACTGAGCGGGGTGCCTTTGACTACGCTGCAAGACGGCGATCGCAACATCCCGGTCGTCGCCCGGCTTCGCATGGACGAACGCGCCCAGCTTTCCGACGTGCAGAACCTTTACGTCTACGGCTCGCAGAGCAATACCAAGATTCCACTGGTACAGATTTCCGACATCAACACGGCTCTGCAAACCGAGCGCATCATTCGCCTGGATCACTTCCGCTCGATGTCGGTGTTCGCCTATCCAGCGGCGGGGCATCTGGCATCGGAGATCACAAAGACAGCGCTGCCGAAGCTGATGGAGTTGCAGAAAAATATGCCGCCGGGGTATGGCATGCGTATCGGCGGCGAGTACGACAAGCAGCAGGAGGGCTTCAAGAACCTGAGCGTGGTGCTTGCCATCTCGATATTCGCCATCTACCTGGCGCTGCTGTTCCAGTTCAACAACGCCATCAAGCCGTTCCTGGTGTTTGCCGCCGCTCCGTATGGAGTAGTGGGCGCCATCTTCGGGCTCTGGATTATGAACACTTCCTTCGGCTTTATGGCCTTCCTTGGAATTGCCAGCCTCATCGGAGTCATCGTGAGCCACGTAATCGTGCTCTTCGACTTCATCGAGGAGATGCACGCCCGCGGCGAGCCCTTCGAAGAAGCGGTGATCGATGCCGGGATCGTTCGCCTGCGTCCGGTGCTGATTACGGTTGGCGCCACGGTGCTGGCGTTATTTCCACTCGCCATGCACGGCGGCCCGCTTTGGCAGCCGCTTTGTTATGCGCAGATCGGCGGATTAACCGTGGCGACCTTCATCACCCTGCTGATGGTGCCGGTGTTCTATTCCATCTGCGTGCTTGATTTGAAGATCCTGACGTGGGACACAAAGCGGAGCGCAACGGGTGAGGGCGCACCGGGTACGCTGCCGGTTGTACAAGGTACGCACGCCGGCTGACGCTCCGGCCGATCCTAGCCTTTGACTTGAATCTTAGAGAAGGACAAGATGGCGCGCCCGGAGATGGGACGGCCGAAGCTGGTCGCAGGACGGAAGGTGGTGAAGATCAGGACATTCTTCAACTCCGCCGGCAGCGACTTCATGTTGTCGGGGCCGGAGAGAATCCGGTAGTCCTGGATACGGCCGTTGGCGTCAACGTAAGCCTCAACCACCAGCGCATCAGCATTGGCCAGTCCGGTCGCCAGTTCAAAGGGAGCGGACTGGAGCTCGGGCGGCGTATAGAACGCAGTGGGAACGTCATTGGCAGCCGAGAGCTGTCCCGGGTAATAGAGGAAGCTGATCAGCAAGCCGAAGATGATGATGGTGGTGATGAGCCCGGCCGTCGCCGGAACCATGGTGGCGTTGAATGCATTCTGCCAGCGGATCGCGAGTGCCTCCCAGCGCGGCCGCCGCGCATTGGCCGACTCCCGCGAAAGTGCAACCCGTACCCGCAACGCGAGCTCCGGCGGAGCCGGGCGCCGGCCAAGTGATCCCACCAGGTTCTGGGTCTGACGTACACCTTCGTACTCAGCCGAGCACTCCTCGCAACTTGCGATGTGCTGGCTCATTTCTGCTAACTGGCTGCGCGTAACCGCGCCATCCAGATACGACGACATATGCCGCTGAACTGTCGAGCATTTCATGGCAACACCTCGGCTTCCTGTGTCCCCAGCGCGCTGTGTTTGGGCAGCTTGCGCCGCCGTGCCGCACAACTCACGCCGAACGCCGGCAGATGGCGCTCCAGCCGTTTGCGCAAGGCATCGCGTCCGCGCACCAGTCGCGATTTCACTGTTCCCAGCGAGGTGCTCATCACTTCCGCGATCTGTTCGTAGGACAGCTCTTCGATATCGCGCAGAATGACCGTGGTGCGATAGGGTTCAGGTAGGCTTCGCAGCTCCTGCTCGACGCGCGCCTTCAGTTCTTCGTCGTAGACATTGTCCAAAGGCGACTTGCCGTGATGGATCAGCAGGTCTTTGATGCCCACCGCCGACTCGTCTCCGCACTCCATTTGCGGCTCGATCGAGGTCTCTTTCAGTTTGTGCCGAAAATGCCAGCGCCTTTGATTTGAGGCCTCATGCAGGGCGATGCGGTAGATCCACGTCTTCAGACTGGAATCGGCATGGAAACGCTTGATGCCACGAAATACCTTTATGAACACTTCTTGCGTGGTATCGGCGGCGTCCGAGGGATCGTCCAGCATCCGGTACAGGAGGCTGTACACCGGCTGGTTGTACTGTGCGATCAGCCACTCAAAAGCCGCTTCCGATCCGGCCCTCAACTCGGCCACGATCGCAGCTTCTTCCGTGCGGATCCCCATCGCACTCGCGAGATTGCTCAATGTGGTTACTCCCGCCATGATCCCACGGCGTCAACCTCATGATAATGAGTTCACGAATCCGTAACAACTCCAACTTCGGACGCGCGGTTGACGATCCTCCTTAGAGACGTTGGGCCCGCGCTGCAAGGCGCGTATTGGGGGAGGGCCCACACACCTATAGACTCCGCAGCCAGGTGGATTGTTCCCATTTGGGGTGCGGCTATAGAAAGTAACGCATTTGCCGTCCTATCACACCTTCATGTCCTTGCGGTCAGGTACTCTGCTGCGCTATAAGTGGCTCAAGGTTATTGCGCCACTACTGATCAGGAGTTCCCCATGCCCCTCCCCCGGCGGATGTGTTTTGTCCTCATGCTGGCTGTACTCTTTCTGCCTCGTCTCTCACGCGCTGTTTCCAACTACGGCGGACCTATCGATCCTGCCGAATTGCAGATGAAGGACCTGCCTCAGCAGCCCGGAGCGGCGGCTTGCGTGTTGTCCTACGAGGAAACCGACGACGACCTGAAGCATTCCCGCTTTATCTATACGCGAATCAAGGTACTCACCGAGGCTGGCCGAAAGTACGCCGACGTGCAGATTCCCTACTTCGGTATTCGTCGAGTCGAGTTGGGAGTCACCGACGTCCAGGGTCGCACCATTCATAGCGACGGAACGGTGGTCGAATTCAGAGGTAAGCCTTACGACAAGACGGTAGTCAAAGCCAGAGGGATAAAAGAAGAGGTAAAGGTTTTCTCCCTTCCCGACGTGCAGGTGGGTAGCGTGCTGGAATATCGCTATACCATTGACTATCACTCCAACTCCCTGTTCCCGCCACAGTGGGTGGTACAGAACGATCTCTTCCAGCGCAAGGAACACTTCAAGTTTGTGGCCTACGACAGCCTGGTACAAACCACCCATGACAACGTTCGATCGGGAGTTGCCTACACCTGGAAGCTTCCCAAGGGAACCAGCGTCAAGTTCTCCCAGGGTAATCTCTACGAGCTCGAGATTGCGGACGTGCCGGCATTTGTCGAAGAAGAACACATGCCGCCGCCCGATGCCTTCAAATACACAGTGCATTTTTATTACGGGGTAGGCAGCAATGCCGACCAGTACTGGAAAGATGAAGGCAAGTACTGGCGGCAGACTGTGGAGCAGTTTATGGGCAAGCACAGCGCGGTAAATGACGCGCTGGCCAAGGTTACGGCCCCCGGGGATACTGCCGAGCAAAAAGCGAAAAAAATCTACGACTATGTGTCCACCCTGAATAACCTCAGCTACCAGCCAAAGCTCAGCGAACAAGAAGTGAGGGCGCTCGATGTGAAAGATAAGACAGTGGACGACATCGTTCGTCAGCGCGCTGGTACACAAGAGGAGCTCACGCTGCTGTTCATAGCCATGGCTCGCGCGGCTGGATTGCAAGCCTACCCCATGTGGGTAACGAATCGCAGTCATGGCATCTTCGAAAAGAACTATCTGAGTACCGAGCAGCTCCACGGTTATGTTGCAGTGGTAAATGTCGACGGCAAGGAAGTCTTCCTCGATCCGGGCACGAAATATTGTCCCTACGGCGTTCTGTACTGGCCGCACAGCAACAGCGCCGGCCTGCGAGAGACCGGTGGCGGCATTGAGCTGGCTCAAACTCCTATGCCGGAATACACCACGGCCGTCACTAAGCGCGTCGCGCGACTTACCCTGAATGATGACGGCAATCTGCAGGGAATCGTTGCGGTCGCCTATCTCGGACAGGAAGCGGCCCTGCACCGGATTGAAGGTTCGAAGACCGATGACGTGGGCCGCACCAAGATGGTCGAAGACGAGATGAAGGCGTGGCTGCCGCAAAATGCCGAGGTGACGGTCACCAAAGATCCTGACTGGAACAGCGTAGAAACTCCGTTCGTTACCACCTACAAAATTTCCACTCCGATCCTGGTATCCGGCGGCAAACGAGTTTTGCTGCCCACCAACATATTCGAGTTCAGCAGGCCGGTCATGTTCACGCACAACGACCGGCAATATCCGGTGTATCTCGACTATCCCAGCCGCGAAATCGACGATATCCGTATCAAGTTGCCCGACAGCCTGCAGGTTGAGAACCTGCCCGCCGCAGAAAACAATCGAGTACCCTACGCGCTGTATAAGGTCGACCGCAAGCAGGAGAAGAATGAGCTGGTAATAACCCGCGACTTCGCTATCAATACGTTTCTGTTCGAACCTGCTGACTACAAAAACCTGAAGAGTTTCTACGACAAGATGAAGGAAAGCGACCAGCAACAAGCACTGCTCAAGCAGGTAGCCCATGTGGCGCAGAACTAGTTTCGCCCTGTGCCTGGCTATCGGCTGCATGAGCTTGCTGGCCGCTACGCCGAGCTTCGCCACGGCGCCCGACTGGGTGCAGCAGGCTGCCGCCAAGCCCGCCGGAAGCTATCCCGCCGAGACCAGCGCGGTTGTGTTGCTCGATGACGAGACCCTGACCGTGACCGGGCCGGGGCAGGCGGAAATCAATCATCGCCGCGTGGTGCGCATACTCCGCCCCAAGGGCCACGAAGAGGCGCTGTTTCACATGCATCTGTCGCCCGGAGACAAGACGCAGTACCTGCACGCCTGGAGTATTGATAGCGCCGGCCGACAGTACGAAGTCAAAGAAAAAGAATTCATCGAGGTAAATCCCTTCAGCGAAGAGATGTACAGCGACGTTCACTACCGGGCTACCGAAGTTCCGGCGGGAAATCCCGGCAGCGTGGTCGCCTTTGAGTATTCCGTCAAACGGCGTCTCTGGATGGATCAATGGCCTTGGTTCTTCCAGGAAGAAATCCCGGTAGATGAGGCGCGTCTTACCATCCAGTTGCCCAGTGGCTGGGACTACAAAGACAGCTGGGCTAATCATCCGCCGCAAGCCGCTGTGCAACTCGGGCCCAACCGCTGGCAGTGGGTTTGCCGCGGACTGCGTGGCATACCCGATGAAACCCATAGTCCCAGCATGGGCGCTCTCGAAGCGCGCATGTCGGTTGCGTTCTTTGAACCGGCGGCTTCTAATCTGGCGTCGTGGAAAGCTATCGGCGACTGGTACTACAAGCTGACCGGCGGACGGCGTGATCCCAATCCCGACATCGCAGCAAAGGCCCGGCAGTTGACGTCCAGCGCCGATACGTTCGATGGCAAGGTGCGTACCCTGGCGACATTCGTGCAATCGGAAGTGCGTTATGTAGCGATCGAGATCGGCATTGGAGGCTATCAGCCGCATCCCGCAAGCGAGATCTACCGCATGCGTTACGGCGACTGCAAGGACAAGGCCACGCTGCTGAGTTCGATGCTGAAAGAAGTTGGCATCGATTCCGACTATGTCCTGGTCGATACCCAGCGCGGCGTAGTGCAGCCCGACGTGCCGTCCACTGTTTTCAATCATGCGATTCTGGCTATCGCAGTTCCGGCGAATGCTCCTGCTGATAAATATCGAAGCCTGGTAAAAACCACTTCAGGCAAGAGGTATCTGATCTTCGATCCCACCGACGAGTACACGCCTCCTGGCGACCTGAGAACTGGATTGCAGGGCAGCTACGGGTTGTTAGCCGCCGCCTCGGGTGGCGAGTTGATCATGCTGCCGGTCGAGGCTCCAGATACCAACGTTCTCGATCGCGAAGGCAAGTTTACCTTGCAGGCCGACGGTTCTCTGGCAGGCAGCGTGACCGAGCGCCTGACAGGCACGCATGCATCACGCCAGCGCGCCAACCTGGTGCACGAAAACGAAAGCGAACGCGCCAAGGCGCTGGACCGTTATCTTTCCGAATCGGTGAAGAACGCCAGCGTTCAGCAATTGAAGTTTGCCGCGATAGGCGCGCGGGATAAGGACCTCACGGTTGAATACCAGATGGTGGCCGCTGGCTATGCTCAGCGCAGCGGCTCGCTGGTGTTGTTGCGGACGCGCATACTCGGCGAGAAGGGAATTGAGCTCGAGTGGGCCAAGCGCAAGCTCCCCATCCAACTGGCGGGAGCTACCCGGGAGAAAGATACCTTCGAGATTCAGCTGCCACCCGGTTATGTGGTGGACGATCTACCCGACCCGAAGCAGGTGGATGTTGGATTTGCCAGCTATACGAGCAAGATCGAAGCTACCGGTTCGACCATTCGTTATTCGCGCGAGTACGTGGTGACCGATCCATATATCGGTACAGAGAAGATGGCCGACCTGCGTAAGTTGGAGAATGCGATCTACGCAGACGAATCGGCGACCGCCGTCCTGAAGAAGACACAATAAGCGCGATCGCGGATGAGCCTTGCACGCGCCGCTTCATTTACTTCGGCGGCGCAGGACTCGTAGTGCCGGTGGAGGTTGTGGCGCCACCGTCGCTGGTGCTGAGCTTCGGCTTCCTCTTGGCGTGGGTGCTGGTTTTCTTTGCCGGCTCGGTGTCGTCTACTACAACTTTCTTGGGCGGAGGTGCGGTATTGACTTGGGCTTGCAAGCTTCGTACCTGGGTTCGAAGCTGATCCAGTTGCGACTGGCTCGATACCGTCAGCTGCTCAAGCTGATCGCCCAGGCTACGCCTCACGCCATCGATCACGTCGAGTTGCTGGGCCAAGGCGTCGTAGTCGCTCTTCGGTCCGAAGGCTCCAGTCGATTCTGTCAGCGAACTCATGACGTCGTACAAGGCGTTGACATTGCGATAAAGCTTGAACTCTGCTCCCACGTCTTGCGGGGCCGATCGTACGCTGGTCATCATCCCGGGCAGTGCCGATCGCAGATTACGCTGGATCGATTCCGCGTTGGACTCCGCCTGCCGCTTGGAGTTGGTGTCGGCCTTCCACTTCTCCACTCGTAGTCGCCCGATGATTTCATCGGTGGCTGAACTTGCCGACTGCAATCGGTCGAGGTCCGCCAGCACCGGCGCCATCGAGTAGCTTCCCATCGATTGCTGTGCGCCCGGAGCAGGCGCAGGGACAGACGAGGCCGCTGGCGCTTGCGCCAGCAGGGGCAGGGAACAGAGCAGCAGCCCGAGCAGCACCGGGGAACGCATTCGCTTTCTCCTGGCCAGAGCTGATTGGTTGTCGTTAGAAATGGCGGGTATGCTCACGAGAATAATTCGATGCGGACCAGGGCACAAGCGGAACTGGCGCCGTCAGATGGACCATGTTGCCGGGACATCTGTCGTGTCGCTCCCCTCGGTAATATTTGCTGGATTGTTCTGCAAGTCGCGAGCTGCTCGTGCGCGATGACGGTAGATCCATGTTGCCCAGAGGGAAAGCGCCAGCAGCATCACTGCTACAAAGTTGCGGCCGGCCACTTC
Organism: uncultured Acidobacteriaceae bacterium; assembly: GCA_963771535.1. Lineage (GTDB taxonomy): Bacteria > Acidobacteriota > Terriglobia > Terriglobales > Acidobacteriaceae > CAVVDY01. The sequence continues at coordinate 845,295 of CAVYTK010000004.1, forward strand.
ACAGCGGCCGGGGACATCAGACTTTGATCCCATCGAACACCTGCACTTGAGATGCTAAGTCTCGCATTCAGGAATGCCGTTGCTGTTGGCTATTTGTAGTGCGTACGCCCTGCTATCAGGGATCCTTTGCCTCTCGGGATGTAACTGCGGCACCAGCTGAGCACCTCTTGGTTTGACTCTGCCGGGCGCGTGCGAGAGAATAACAATGGCGCGTTCGTCAGCGCTGTCCTTCCTTAAATAGTGGGCCTGTGGCGCAGCTGGGAGCGCGCTTCCATGGCATGGAAGAGGTCGTCGGTTCGATCCCGACCAGGTCCACCAAATTCCTCAACAACTTCGGAATGCCGCGTCCACAAACCGGCGAACACGATCGTGCGTCCGTGGACCTCGGTACCCGTCGTGGTTCTTGAAGAAGGAAACGGGATTCTTCGCCGGGAGAATGCGGCTGATCTAACGACCGTACCAAAAGGAACGGTAGGCTTTGGGTCTTCTTGCCATTACGTGGTTCAGCGAAAACGTATGGAGAATTCAGGAGAGCGGCGGCAGGCCAGCCTGCCCAACCAGTTGCTGAAAAGCAGGGTCGTGGTGCAGATCGACAAAGGCCTCGTGCACCCGTATCGCAAGGAATGCTACTTCATGCCGTCGGAAGGACGTTTGCAGATAACGTAGCGCCTCGTTCTTTTGTCCCATCCGGGCATAGGTTGTGGCGACAGAAAAGGCCGGCATCTTTTCAGCTTCGAAGTACTGCTTCTGTGCCAGCACCATGCTTTGAAACATTCCGCTGGCGCCACCCGAGCGATATCCCTCGCGAGCCTGCTGTACGATTGCCATCTCCTGAGCATCGCCGGACAACTCCGCTGCTTTGCCCGCCTCCTCCAGATAAGCGCCATATTCCCCCTTATCCATATAAACAAGAGACAGGTACCGATGGGTGGAAAAGAATGCCGGCTGCGACGCGGACAACTGCTTCAGCAAAGCAATCGCCTGCCCTCGTTCGCCCTGATGAAAGAGGATGAGAGCTTTGTCGGCAAGAATGGCTGTGGACGCGGGATCAAGCTGACGGGCGCGCTCGATCTGCTCAAGCGCTTCGGGCAAACGACCGAGCATCATCAGAAATGTCGCATACCAATGGTGCGCCGTAACGTAGTTGGGATCCAGTTCAAGGGCACGGCGAAATTCCCGCTCCGCGTCCATCGCATTCCAGTTCCAGTAGAAGGTCACGAAGGCCAGCGCAGTGTGGGCTTCGGCGGAAGAGTCGTCCAATTCGATGGCTTTCCTGGCGGCGGCCTCAGCGTGGGCAAACGCCTCTTCTGAGGGCATGGCAGCGAACTCGCGCAGCAGGCTGTAACAGTTCGCCAGTCCTACATAAGCCGCAGCATAGTTAGGATCGCGAGCGATGGCCTGGTTGAAATAATCGACTGCCTGATGAAGGTCCTCGGGAGTGCGCTTGTCCCAATGGTAGCGACCTTGGAGATACAGCTCCTCAGCTTCTGGATTGGGGACATATTTTGCCGAAAGAGTCGCGAATTGCGGAGAGCGTTGCCTCTGCGAAGGAGGCGTCAGCCCGGTGTGCTTCCAAATGATGGCCCCAATGACAAGAGGGAGCATTGCGACCATTGCGACCATAGCCCAGAGCATTTTCCAGCTGCGTCCGTTCTGTGCAAGCAGAAGCTCAGAGTTGACCCCCGCCGCTGGACCAGACGAAATCGACGGAATCACAGGCGAAGCGGTAGTCAACGCTTCGACGGGAGCGATCCAACGATAGCCGATACGAGGTACGGTTTCGATGTATCTCGGACTGCTCGCCGTGTCGTCGAGGGTTTCCCGCAAGCGATTGATCGTGCTGCTGATGCCCCGCTCGAAATCGACATGGACGTTGTCTGGCCATAACGCCTCACGGAGTTCGTCGCGGCTAAGGATCCGGCTCGGGCGCCCAAGAAAGAGCTTGAGGGCGCGAAAGGGCAAATCCTGGATTCTGACCTTGATTCCGCTTTTCCGCAGCTCATTTGAACGGAAGTCGGCTTCGAAGGCGCCGAATCGGAAAATTGCCAGAGGTTCGCTTTCCGCAGCCACAGCCACCTGAGCCTCAGAGGGCGCTGAGTATATCACGGAATCGAAGGCAGCTGTGCTTGCGCAGTGCGTGACATTCTCCTATAAGCGATTGATTATGCAAGATTTACAGCGTTAACTACGCGTACAACGCGGGTGATTTGACTTGCCGACCAATAGGCCCGAAGCTCCCCAAAGCGGTATGGGGTAGGTCTCGATCCGAATCTTGCAACTCACAAATGGAGGAACGGCCATGTTGAGAATTCTGTGGTGTAGTTCGGTTCGCAGTACGTTGCGTACTGTCGCGACTGTGGTTGCGGTCGTTGTATTCATCGCGACCTGCGCCAACGCGGCGAACATCGCTCTATTCAGCACCGGTAACGGCGATACAACGTGCGGACACTCTGACGCGCATTGGAACGTGAGCACGAACAACGGACCGGCGTTCATTCTGGATTCCACTTGCCAGAACTGGTTTAGTGGATGGGCTCCCAACACCTCGAAGTCATCCTGGATCGGCGCGACTACAACGAACCCCACGCCGCCGCCACCCTACACTTTCTCAGAAACCTTCTCGATGAGCGGCTACATTCTCAACACTGCGGTGATCACTGGAATTTGGTCCATCGACGACACCGGCACGCTATCCATTAATGGAATCCCGATCGACACCGAAACGCGCACTTTTGCCGGAGTGAGCTTTACGGTTCCCGACGCCGACCTGATTGACGGAATCAACACCCTCTCTGTAACGATGACTGCTGACGACGGAATGGATGACGGAGCTCGCGTTGAGATAACACAGGCGACAGCAGATACTCCCGAGCCGGGTACGCTAGTAATGTTCGGAGGCGGCGTACTGGCTGCGTTCAACGGGTTCCGTCGGAAGTTCGAGCTTTAATGCATCGGGATTTAGTAAGCACATCGAAGTCGCTCGAAACTATATTGTCGCTGACAGGGTGATGGCCACGTCCGGTCCTCTGACTCTGGCGTAGCCGCACCTTCTGCGCGCCTTAGCAGCTGAAACTGTCCTGCCCCGAACCTGCGTCACTCTCTAGACCCACGCAGGTCCACTCAGATCAACCAAACCATTCCCGGGGAGATCTCCGCTCAGCGATCCGTTGGGCGCTCGCTCCTTCAGGCTCGTCGCTCATCCTACAGAAGTCTTGCAGATCTCTACGACGTCTCACCAGGCAAGATATACGCCATTGTGGGGAATCGCATTTCGTCCCTGCGACCAATTGAGCTGACCTCGCTATGCCGCTAGCATCGGACTCAAGTACACCGGCGAAGACCCTGCTCAGGAGTTATCAATGTTCGCGCGCAGGTTGTTTGCCGGGTTCCGGTGAATGTGGAGCACTCGCTGGCCAAGGGGTCTTGTCGGTTGCCCTCGCACCAGGTTATGAATGAGCTGAACGACTACAAGCCACACCAGGATGTCATCTCTGGATTACAGGAGGTGATGGAAGCAAGCAATCTGTTCCTGTTGCGCAAACTGGTGGTAAGCGAAGGCCTCGAGCAAGCGGGATTTGTCTGCAAAGAACACCACTACGTCTCGCTGCACGAAGAGCCTTGTCCATTCTGCAATAAGCCTCTGTTGCCGGTGACAAATGTAGTGGATGAATTGGTGGAGGTTGCGCGTCTGCACGGAGTAGACGGTCACGGTCGTGGAGCAGAAGCCCGAACTGCTGGCTTCTTACAGCGAAATCGCGGCTGTTGTGTATGCTCCGCCAGCCCAGGCGTCCGCGTAAACGGAGCAGGTAATCGCATGGCCTACGACTATCAATACGCGATTCGCCAGTTGCAGGAGGCGCACCGGCTGCTGGCGGGAGGTGTCTTCGGGCGAATCGCGCAAGAGTTACAACGCAAGCGCGACACCCGGGCGCGAAGAATCCTGAGCGAATTGCTGGAGGATCCCAATCTCCCACCGTCGGTGAGGGACTTTCTACAAGCGTCGAGGGGGTCGCTCGATAAGGTGATCCTGCGCCTGGATCGCACCGACGCCATGATGTGGCTCTCAGATGCGATCGACTTCCTGTCGAACGAAGACGCTTCCCAACGTGTGCAACCGTGAACCACCATCAATGCAGATGTAGAGCTGGAGCCGCGTGCACAACAGGCACGGGAGGTAGCAGTCGCGGTGTTGCATGCGGCGGAAACTCCCGGTCGATCATGGAACCCGCCGTTCGGCCAAGAAGGCGCTTGGCGATCGATCTCCCTCCACCTTTAATCCGCTTATCTATTCACCTGCTGCCTGGTTTCGCGTCAAGAGGGAAATGAACAGGCACGCCTTGAGGTTTCTTGAGCTCTAACTTCTCCACATCGATGCGCCAGGCAGATTGCAGCCACGCTCGCCCTGCGAACAGCAACAAGAACTTGCGAAGTAGTTGCAATTACATTCGGACAAACCATGCACGGAAGCTTACAGAAAATAAGAGTGCTCACGCAGGCCATATTGCTGCTCATCGCATCGAGCGTTCCCGCGATCGCGTAGGGCGGTCAGCGTTTGAGCCCAGGCCAACCTAGCTTGGGCGAGGTCCAGATTCCCAATCGCCCCGTCAAGGAGACGACCCGCGGTGGATTGATCGTGTTCTTCATATCGACCACATGTTTGCGCGCATGCAGCGTCTCAATACATACGAAGCAAAAACGAACGCCAAGACGAGAATCGGATCAAATTTATCCCAGGTACTGCCACTGCCATTCATTTGTGAATAGAACGCGAGAAAAAGATCAATCGCGATACCGGCATAAACCCACTCAGTCAATCGAGGTACATTGGGAATCAGAAGGCCCACGCCACCAAGGATATGGGTCACGCCAATCAGCGGGATGATATAGAGCGGATATCCGAGTTGATTGGCGATCCTCCATTCGCCGGGATCGTGGATTAGATACAACCCTCCGAAGTACACCCAGATGAAGGCAACAAGGCTGGTTAGTAACGTCGCGGCTATTTCAGTTGCTCGACCTGCCCGCGCGGATTTATCAATGGTGTGTTCGGCTTTCATATCAAAAGATCCTCCTCCTACGGTTTAAATGGTTTAGATCGTTCCGCAATTAGTCGGCTCTTGTACGCGACTGAAATCCACGCGCAGCACGGGCGTGAAGGCCTCGGGGTCGTGCGTTCAACGAGGGCTGTCTGCATCCTTCACCACCAGGAGAACAGGTGAGGGCGCCTTAGTAACGAGCATCGCCCTCGATCCTGTCTACTCCCGCCAAATCGGCGCTCGCCTCCGAGCAAGCCGGGGCCACGACGTAATGGCGTTTCGCCAGCTTACCCGGACTTACGCCTTGACGGCGTTCTGTGCAGCCGCAAACACCTCGCGTGCGGACGTCGTGCCCGCGACGTGCTCCGTACCCGTGATTCCGAGGTCCATCCATCCCGCATTAATGCTCTCGTACATTTCTTCGGCAGGCCCAGTGTGGCCCTTCGGGATGCCGAACTGCTCGAACGCTTCCGCCCAGCCTGCACGCGGGACCGCAAAGGCTTTTACATCGAGTGTCAGGACCTCACCCAATTGTCCGGCTACTTCATCTGCGCTTACCATCGAACCCAGCTCGATGACGCGATGCCCTGACCACGCCGGCCCGGTCAGAAGCGTTGCCACCTCTGCGCCGATGTCGTCTGACGCGACCATTGTCGATTTCCGGTTTGTAGGACTGTAGAAGACCGGTAGTGTTCCGCCTTGGGCGGCCTGTAAGCCGAAAAGAAAGTTTTCGAAAAAGCCGCCTGCGCGCACAAATGCCACCGGAGATGGCAGGCTGCGAAAGCCCTGCTCCAGGAGTGACAATGCCGTGATCATCCCCAACCCGCTTGTTCTATTCGCGCCCATCGACGAGAGCGCTACCACCCGCGAGGGCACTACCCTGGTCAGCGCCTCGACATAGTTCGCAATCACGCCCTTTGCTTCTCTGTAATCAGGCGAGGGTGCCCATACAGCCGGCAACATAACAAACGCGCCCTCAACACCTTTGAGCGCCGCCGCTATGGCTGTCGCATCGTTCCAGTCTCCATCTACCAACTCCACGCCCTGGTCAGCCCACTTCGCCGCTTTCTTGCGATCGCGCACAAGTGCTCGCACCTGTTTGCCTTGCGCCAGCAGATGCCGCGCGGTGGCGCCCCCAACCTTTCCAGTAATTCCCATGACTAAATACATGCTGGTTTCTCCTTGTTAGAACGAAAGTGATGCTCTGATGCGAACGCGAGAGCTTGTGAGTTGCGCAGCTAGCACTCCGCTAGTCCCGTGGGTTTCCACAGTTATCTGTCGCATGAATCGTTACAGGCCTTTACACAGCCGATCGGATCGCCTCAATGACAGAGGCGGTTGATCCTCACGAAGGCCTTGCTATGTGGTCGTCACTGTCACGGCCTGACGCACATACCGGCTGCTCTCCAGTTCCTTCACCATGAATGCTGCAAGATCGGCGCGCGCAATCTTGTGCGCCTTCTCGCCGCCCTCCGTGCTCAGTACCCTGGCAACGCCGGTCTTCTCGCCTTCGGTCAGCATCGGCGGCCGCACGAGCGTCCAGTCCAGGTTGCTGCCTTCGATCTCGGCCTCCATGCCCGCCTTGTCTACCAGCAGACCCCGCAGAAACGTCCTCATAAGCAGGTGCTCGTTGAAAAAGCCAGCGTTCTTGACGCTCTCGCCCGCACCAACCACCGAAATCTTCAGCAATCGCCGCACGCCATTGCGCCGCATCGCGTCCACAATATTGTGTGCCGCGCTCGTTTCCATCGTCGTCACTTTCCACGGCGTCTTGCCGCCCAGCGCGTCGATCACCGCATCCTGTCCGGCGACCGCAACGTCGACCGCGGCCGCGTCCAGCACGTCGCCCGCAACAACTCTGACGTTCGCCTTCTTGTACTGCGCGGCACCGCGCACGAAAGCCGTCACCTTATGTCCGGCCGCCAGCGCCTCATTTACCAGCGCTTCTCCGCTCTTGCCCGCTGCTCCAATCACTAGAACTTTCATCGCATCCTCCTTTTGCCTTGTATTTGGCCGCCCATCCAAATGAGCGACCTGACTATTAGAGGCTTGGAGAAACCATTGGTTGCAAAATAATCATTGGTTAACTACCACTGGTTATAAATCAACAATCGGTCGCATAAATCGCTCAAAAGGGGCTAAGCTATTGAAGTGACATCCACATCACCAAGTCGCCGGGTAGAGCGCAAGGAGAGGTTGCGGGGCGAAATCCTTGCGGCTGCAGGTAAAATGTTCGCCGATCGCGGTTACGAAGCCGTGACGCTTCGTGAGATCGCTAAAGAAATCGGTTATACGCACGCCGTGATCTACCAGCATTTCCCGGACAAATCACACATCCTTGCCGAGTTGAGCCGCGAGACGATCGGGCTGATGATTCAGAACTTCGACGCGATTGCCGCTAAACATCTTTCTCCGAAAGAGCGCCTTTTTGCGACCTCGCGCGGCTTGATTCAATTCTGCATTGCCCATCCACAGCAGTTCCGCAACGTCTTCTTCGGGCCTGAGAACCGAAACGGCGTCCGCGCTGGACAATACATCAACGACATTGGCGCGCCGTTGTTCGGACGTTTCGTGCAGCTCTTTTTCGAGGTTGCCAGGGATGAGGGATTGCCAAATAGGGATGACATGGTGGTAGCCCACACCTGGTGGTTTACGATCTTTGGCCTCGCCACACTCTTTGTTATCCAAGGGCTGGTGCCCGACTTGCCTGACCGGACTCTCGTGATCGAGCAAACGATCGCAACGCTTTGGGCGGGCGTTCAGGCTGTTCCGCGATTGCCGAAGAGAGCGATCAGTAAGCGATCCGGCCGATCCAGTGCCTCAAAGCGCTAACAGCTTCGGTCTACGTAGGAGTGGTTGGAGGCATTCCCGTGGCGCACATGGACTCAACCACTTTTCAGCGCGGAACATGGCATCTTCCTGCTACATGCGCACGTCGAGGGTAGAGTCCTCGTTTACGCCAAATCGCCAAGTCGCTCGTTGACGACGCGCATTTCTCACGTGCGTGTAGTCGGCGACTCGTAGGAGTGGACTGTGCCCGGTCGCTCGCAAATAGCTGGCGAGAACGGGCCATTTCTCGAAGCAGCGGATTCCGCCGACCTTACGTTGCCGGCGATAGCCGCGGCTTTCAAAGTAAATTGTGCCGCATTCCTAGAAGATCCTGCCGCGGACTTCTCTTCCGTAATTCGACAGATGGAGAGGTCCGTCGATCTGACCGTCTCCGGTAAATACTTGGCCCAGGGTGCGATTTTTTACTCGCCGAGACTTACTATATGCGGTGATCGGAGTACTGCAGGGAGCCGGGCGATCGTAACTCGGCTTCTTTCCGACCTCAAATTCCGGTCGCCAAGACCCTCGCCTATATGGGAGATGAGTTCAATGAGAATCGTGATATTGCTGTTGAACGTGTTGCTCTTGGTAGTGCCTGCGTTCGGGCAGGCCAGCGTAGCCCCGGACCCTCCTGAAGTGCGCAGACCATTCGAATTGACTGCCGCTTACGATTCGCTGGCTGGACGAAACGCTTTCTTCTTCCGTGGCAAACCGGTGCCGCCAACGATTCGTGTTTTGCCGGGTAATGTCATCAGTCTGACATTCCGCAATAATCTGCCGGAGCGTTCAACTGAAGAATGCGCGCTTGGCCCGTGTGCCAATCACAGCAATCTGCACTTCCACGGGTTGCATGTTTCCCCTAACAGTCCGCAGGATGACGTCTTGACTATGATGGCGATGCCGGGACAAACCTTGCAGTACCGGGTCGAGATACCGTCCTATGCCGCGCCTGGACTGTATTGGTATCACACGCATCCGCACGGCGAGAGTGCGCGACAGGACCTGGATGGCATGTCCGGAGCGATCGTGATTGATGGTATCGACCGCTATTATCCAGAGCTTCGAAAGATGCGGGAGCGAGTCCTGGTTCTGCGCGATCGAGATCTCGCAGGCGAGAATGAAGAAGCCCGCAGCCGGTTGTTACAACGGGTGGACGTTCCCGCTGAGCACTGCGGCAGCTCAACAGATGTCGTACCGGAACGCATTTTCACCGTCAACAACGAAGTTCGGCCGCAGCTCCCTATCCGGCCTGGCGAGCGCCAGTTCTGGCTCATTGTGAACGCCTCTCCTGATCGATACGCGGACCTTGAAATCAACGGCCAACAGCTGGACATCGTCGCCCTGGATGGTATGCCGCTCGCTTACCACGACCGAACCATGCACACACGGAAAGTTGATCATGTTCTGGTGGCGCCCGCGGGCCGGGTCGAGGCTATCGTCACCGGGCCTGCTGCGGGAACAAATGCGAAATTGGGCACGCGGTGTGTGGACACCGGCGTTGATGGGGACCTGAATCCCGGGATGGTGATCGCAGATCTCGCGAGCAATTCTGGTGTGAAGGAGCTATCCCATAGGGTTCCGAGGACGCACGGAGCGCCGGTCTACCGCGAATTCCCAGCCGCTGAAATACAGAAGACGGAAGCCAGCAACCCCGATTTCACAGTTTCATTCACCGAAGACAAAAACGGCTTCTACATAAATGAGAAGAAATTTTCGATGGACTCGCAGCCGATGCTGACGGTTCACGTCGGATCTTTACAGCACTGGCAGGTTGTCAATGCCACGCGCGAGCTGCACCCTTTCCACATTCACCAGGTCCACTTCCTGGTCTACGCTGTGAACGGGATTCCGATGGAAATACCCGAATGGCTGGACGATGTCAATGTGCCATACAACGGCACGGTCGATCTTGTGATGGACTTCACTGACCCAATCATCCGCGGCATGTCCGTCTTTCACTGCCACCTGCTGAGTCATGAGGACAAAGGCATGATGGCCAAGATCCTATTTAAGTAGCGCGGTATGGGTATTCGAGTCGCGCCGACTTACCTCATTTTCAGGAGCACAACATCGCACTGACCTGAATAACGCGAACCGATGAATTAGCTTTTCGAGTGCTCAGGCTGCCCATAACAGACAAGCCGGAAGTTGGCTGTCCGCAGGTAGCGAGCGAGAACAGGCCATGTCGTTCGCAATCCCGAAAGGACGCGAGCAGGCCGGTTCCGAGTGAGAGGGCCACATGAGGTCAATTAACAGCTACTTTGGCTTGTTGATTTGGTTGCGCTCTCGACACATCTTCACGGCTTGCGCAATCCCGCTTTCGTCCGGCGGCTTTACTTCGAGCCGGTAAATCGGATTGTCAGTCGGTCCCGAATTTCCTGATTAAATCTTGCAAATCCGCCGAAGGCTCGGGAGATCCCGGCACAGTTAGTCCCCGTATCCCTTGTAATTTGTCGAAAATGTTATTCCCGCCGCCATGGCATGGAAGAGGTCGTCGGTTCGATCCCGACCAGGTTCATCCAACTACTGAAGATCAGTGTCCCAGGAGCGGTGAAACCAACGTCACCACCGTGCCGACGATCTCTTCCGACGGAGGCCGCTTGGGCGTGCGAACCCATTCTTGTGCCGCACCGTAGATGGCCCAACTCAAAGCTGTCGCCCTCATCTCCGGCGGCGGCGACTCCTGCGCGGCGTTTTCTTTTAATCCGTCGAGAATCATGTGCCGCAAGACGGCGATGATCGCCGATTCCATGTGCGGCTCCCTCAGCCGACTGCGGTCGCTGTCCATGCCGGGCCAGTTTGCCAGGTAATCGCAAAGCGCCAACACCATCCCGGTCAAGGCCGAAGCGCAGGTTCCGTCAAACTTCACGGCTCTTCTCGCGAGCAGTTCCTGAAAACGAGTCGCGACCATACACTCCAGCAACGCAAATTTGTCGGGGTAGTGATCATAAAAGGTGACGCGATTGACTGTGGCGGTGGCCGCAATGTCCTGTACCGAGATGCTGTCGAAGTCTTTGTCAGCTAACAGCTTAGACAGAGCTTCTTGAAGCAGCTGGCGAGTGCGCCGGATTCGCGGATCCACATCGACGTCGGTCAAGGCCTGCAGTCCTTCCTTTCCAAGCCTATCAAATTCGAGACTGTCGAGCGACATCTGTCGTTTTTGGTGAAACTACAGATGTAGCTTAGACATCTACTGTAGCGAAGCTGGGCCGCTTGGGTTTCGAATCGTCCGCGGCCCTCCACTCCAAAGGAGAATCAGATGAGAATCGCTGCAAACATCGCTCGCTATCTGCTGGGCTTGATCTTCACCGTTTTCGGCCTCAATGGCTTCCTGCATTTCATCCCCATGGGGCCAATGCCGCCGCTAGCCGGACAGTTCTTCGGTGTGCTCCTGCAATCGCATATCATGACCGCTGTATTTTTAACCGAAATTCTTGCCGGCGTGCTGCTCCTTGCTACGCGGTATGTCCCGCTTGCGATAGCGCTGCTGGCGCCAGTGCTGGTGAACATCGTGCTATTTCACGTATTCTTGGCGCCTACAGGACTGCCTTTAGCGGCATTCGTGTCTCTTTTGTGGATCGTAGTCGCCTACCGCGTACGTCCAGCGTTCTCCGGACTGTTCGAGCCAGTAACCTTAAGTCATGGTAGAACGACTGGCATAGTAGCTGAATCCACTAAAATGCCAGCCCGAATTTAATAAGAAAGTTGGTTCATCCCGCCCGTTTTAGGCTATGCTCCGCTGAACGGAACCAAGCATGGCAAGTGGGGCGAAAGCGGTCCGAGGCGGCCGAGGTGTCGCTGTCTATCCAGGTACGTCGTCTGTACCGAAGAGCCTGTTGGTTGATCCTGGTTGTACCCATCGGGTAGACGGCCCCGACGCACTGCTCTCGCTGGTTGACTTGCGAAGTGTCGGCGCGGTTGTTCTCTCCGTCACTTCTGAAACTATCGAGCGCATGGAACTGGTGCGCGCGATCAAGTTGCGTGCGCCAGAAGTCTGGACCGTCGTACTTGGTCCTGCAGGCTGCGATCGAGTGGCAGTCGCTGCTTTACGAGCAGGAGCCGACGAATACATTTCCACCACGGAAGCGGCGCGGGTTGACGATCCTCTGCGCCATCCGCCCAGAAAGCAGCCAGCCAGCGCAAACGCGCCTGCCATCGTTGCCGGGGATCGGGCGACCCATCGCATTGTCGGCCAACTAGATCGCATCGCGGCCACCTCGAGCACGGTACTCATCACGGGGGAAACCGGAACCGGCAAGGAAGTAGCGGCGCGCTACATCCATGCGCATGGCGAGCGGCACGCACACGCCTTTGTCTCAGTCAACTGCGCGGCGCTGCCCGACACCCTGCTGGAGAGCGAGTTATTTGGTCACGAACGGGGTGCGTTCACCGGCGCGCAATCCTCCTCCGACGGCAAGTTTCATCATGCGCATCAAGGAACGCTTTTTCTCGACGAGATAGCCGACATGACGCCGGCCGCCCAGGCCAAAATCCTTCGCGTTCTCGAAACGCGCGAGGTCTGGCGGCTGGGAGCCAGCCGCGGCGCCACGGTGAATGTGCGCATCATCGCCGCCACCAATCAGGATGTTGAGCGCCTGGTTGCGGAAGGCCGCTTCCGATCGGACCTCTATTACCGGCTCAATGTTGCCCGTGTTACGTTGCCCCCGCTGCGTGAGCGCCCTTCTGATATTCCTCTGCTCATATCGCATTACGTTCAGCAGATGAACCTCCAGTTCGGCCGGAAACTGGCGGGCTTTACGGAGGCCAGTATGAAAAAGCTTCAGTCGTATGGATGGCCGGGTAACGTTCGTGAGTTGAAGAACATTGTCGAAGCCGCGTTCATCGATCTGCCGGCAGGACGTGTCCACTTTGCCGAATTGCCGGAGAGCCTTCGCGAACGCCTGCGCCAGGCCGCCGACGCTCCCGAGGATGAGGCCGCGCGCATTGTGGCGACGCTAAACCAGATGCATTGGAACGTCAGCCGCGCTGCGCATACGCTGCACCTCTCCCGCATGACTCTGTACCGCAAGATCGCCAAGTACGGACTCTCGCGTTCTTCGAAATCCGCCTGATCGCTCTGTCGTCGAAATCCTTCCATCATTCCGGTGCAGTGTGTCACTCCGAATGTCACACGGGCTGTAACATGCCTGCGCGTTCTTCCCTCTAGTCCACCTTCGCAGTCAGTGTTTATGCGGACGCGCGCCAATGGCAGTCTGCCTGCATTGGCTTAGGCAGGTTTCTTCGGTGGCCTCTCAAAACGACGAGCGCGTTGGGCGTGCTGGCCGCCTTCAGGTCGGCTTTAATGCTTTCGAGTTCGTACTTCATTTCGAGGATTTTGCATTGCCGGGCATAGCTACCGCCGGACCGTTTGCGATTGTGGTGTCGCCCGCCATCGCACAGGTATTCGCAGCCACATTGTCTGAGTCGCTGGCCGACTACGAACAGCGGTTCGGAAAGATTCCGGAGGCGCCGAAGTGAGGGCACTCCGCGAGAGGATGACATGGCAGGTTTGGTAGTTCCAGGCGTTCGGGTTGAAGCCAAGTTCGATGTACTGCCTCCGTTACCAGCGCCCTCGGGAATTCTTGGCGCGGTGGGAATTGTGGATCAGCCTCCGAGCGATAACTCGCTGGTCAGCGTAACCAAGGTGACGGAAGTCGCGCAGTTGCTCGGGCCCGGCACCATCTCCAGCATGCCCGAGGTGTCACATGCCCTGGCCAATGGAGTGAGTGAAGTCGTTATCTCCGCCGTCGCTGGTGGAACTCCCGCCATTGCCAAGCTGCTGAATTCCACGTCGGACGAAGTGGTTCGCCTGCGCACGCGCTCCAAGGGAGCCGCTGGCAACGCACTCACCGCCGAAGTGCGCACGGTGAAGGACGCCTCCAACAACGTCGTGCGCGTGACACTGAACCTGATGCGCGCCGGCTCTGTGCAGGAGACCTTCGCCGACCTGAAGGTCTCTCCCGGAGCGCCCGACGATCTGTTCGAAGCCATAAACTCCATGTCGACGCTGGTGGTGGCCGTCGACCCCGGCTTTGATACCGTGATGCCGCGGCCCGGCACGTACACCTTCGTCGATTCCACGCCTATCAATGTGCAAGAGCCACAGCCTGGGGTTCGCAACATCCTGAGTATGCGTCCGGCGCCCGAGGCCGACCCGACGGGGCTCTCAGTTCGCATCGATCAGGTTGATGATCAGACGGTGAACGTCGTCGTCTTCCAGCGTGGCGAGCAGGAGCGCTTCAACGGTCTAAAGATGGATCCGGACGATCCAAACTACTTGCCGTTTGTGCTGGCGACCGGCAGCAATCTTGTGCGCTTCGTGCCCCTGAGTTCCCGTGACACCGGCCAGATGCCCGATGCGACGCCGGTCCCGGTGGTGTTCACCGGCGGCACTTCGCCCACCGTGCAGCAGTATCAGGACGCGATCAACCGTCTCGCCGATGACACGCGCATTGACCTTGTCCTGGCTTCGATGGAAGCGGGTCGAGCTGACGCCGATGTTCGACAGGTGCACCAGGCATTGGGCGCGCACGCCGTCGCCATGGCCGAGGATGCTGCGCCGCGTATCGCCTTTGGATCCATTACCGCCAATGAAGTGAAAGATCTCGACCAGATTCGCGAACACTCGGCACTGGTGCGCAGCCGGCGTTTTGTTCTCGTCGCTCCTCCGGGAGCAGAAGGCGCGGTTGCCGGACTGGTCGGTCGACTCGATCCGCAGGAGTCACCTACCTTCAAGCCGGTGCCGCTGTTCAGCATCAACCCTGCAACCTTCCGCCAAGGCGAATTGAATCGCCTGCTGGGTTCGACGACGAACCTGTGCGTGGTGGAAGATCGCGTAGGCCACGGAGTGATCGTGCTGCGCGGCATTGATACCACGGGCGATCAGATTTCCGTGACCCGCGTGGCTGACATCGCCATCCGCGAGACCAAAGACATCGCCGAGAACTTCATCGGCGAGCTCAACACTGATCAGGCGCGGTTGGCCTTGAAACAACAGATCGTCGCGACGTTTACCCAGATGCAGCGGGACGGCGCGTTGGTGCCTTCTACCGATGGTACCGACCCGGCATTCCTGGTCGACGTGTACTCCACGCAACTTGATTTTGCGCAGGGCATTGTGCGCATTGACATCGCGATTCGTCCGGTGCGGGCAATCGATTACATTTACGCCACCATTCGTGTGAAGAACTAGGAGGAGAGAACGTGGCAGCCACTATTTTTGCGGCGAATGAAAGCCAGGTGCTGGTCAACGGGAAGGCGGTCGACGGCGTTCGCTCGCTGGAATACCGCAAGCTGCAGGCCCGCGAGAACGTGTATGGGCTGGGCAGCCAGGAGCGCATTGGACTGGTCTCGGGAGCGCAGGTGTACGAAGGCCGTTTGCGGGTTGCGTCCACTTCGCAGGCACTCGACAAGCTGGGCATCGAGGACAAGTTACAGATCAGTGCGCTGCTGGTACACGGGTCGACGAAGATGACGGTCACTTTTGACGACTGCTATCTCCAGGAAAAATCGTTCGACCTGAGCGTTGGCGGATTTGGCGAAGCGGTCTACACCTTCTCGGCCACGCGGGCGCGCGAGGAAGTCGCGTAGTAAGGCGCTCGCATGCCGGCAATTCGTCCAGTTACGGTCGATCTCGCGACCGGTGTCGTCACCATCGGCGGCACCCGGGTGTCGCTGGAGCGCGCTGACGGGTACTTCACCGCGCCCGGCGGTTTTCGGGCACGTGCGCTTACCTTTGCGGAACGCTCGTCGATTGTTGCCGGGGCGCTGATCGATCCTGAGCCGCACCGCGCCTTGCTGACCAAATTGCGGGCCCTCGCCGCTCCTTCGCACGACACAGCCACGAAATGTCAGACGCGCTCATTCTCGCGCTCGCCGGAGGCGGTGAACCGGCCGGAGCATTTTCAGATTGTGCGCGTGAAGCCTGTCGCAAGCAGGGAGGCCGATTGGCAGAGCGTGCAGCAAACGCCCGCATTGCTGGTTGACCAAATTAGCGTCGGAGGAGGAGGGCGCTCACCAAGAGGACGGCTGGACTCGTTTTGAGTTTCGGGAAGCGCCGGAGGCAGTTTCCGTGGAGGATTGCTGCCGGATAATGCTGGAGCAATTGCTGGAGCGCGGAACGCGGCGTGAGGAACCGGGCAGCGAAACTGGCAATGTTGCATCGGAAGCATTGTCTGCGCGTCGCAAGGTCGGCGATACGCAAAGCGCTGCCGATGAGAATTCGCTGGGCGGCGAGCCCGCGGATGAGATTCCCCAGCCCCCGTTGGCGGCATGGCCGCGCGCTGCGCAATCGTCACGCGTGCGGGCAGTGCTGCCGATGGCAGAGGAATTGCCGCGAAGTCGAGTTCAAGCGCAGGACAAGCCTGCCCCTATAACGGGAACTCTCCATTCAAACTCAGAGCAGTCGAAGCAACCATGGCTGCAATCCGAGCCCGTGCAGCCCGGTCTACGCCAAGACGTGTTCGCTCCGTCCATGGTTGCCGACGCTCGCATGAACAATTTGCCCCCGGCGTCCGCCACGAGCAATAATCCGAGTACCACAGCGTGGGATAATGCCGCGGCGCCTGCGGGTGGACTTGCTTCTGCTGCGCGTTCAGCGTCGCCGGTTCATCCCGGCTCAGCCGTAGTCGCCCCAAAAGCACAGCTGCGAGCGCCTCAAGTGCGGGAGGTCGCCCCTTCCGGCGGCAGGAACCGCCCAGCCGTCTGTGCCCGTCGAGACATCATCTATTTCCGCCTCGCCGACAACTCCCACAATGTCAGAGACCTCGCTGACTGCTAAAACGGCAACGGCCGTCGCCCCACAGCGTGACTGGATCTATGAGATTGCCACCGCACTAGCCGACGAGTGCGACCTGCGAGGACTCGACGCATGAGTACCCGGCCCATTCCGCTGTTGGGAGACATCTCGCTGTCCTACGTGCAGCAGATCGAGCATTCGCTCGACGCCGGATTCACCGGCACGCGCATCGCCGGACTTGAGGGCGAGGTGCAGCAGCGCTCCGGTCGTCCGTCGCACCAGGTGCGTATCGCCGGGCTGCTCATAGGCGACAGCGCAAAGGACGATTTGGGCAAGCTGCAAAAAGCTGCGCAGACAGGCAACGAGCTCACGTTCTCCGCCGACATCACCAGCGCACTGGATTTGCAGAAGGTAGTCATTCGCAGCTTCCAGGCAGAAGAGCAGGCTGGCCAGCCCAATCGCATCGCCTACAGCGTGGACTTGGTGGAGAGCCCTCCGCTGCCGCCGCCTGCGGAAATCGGCGGTTTTGGCGGACTCGACGACTTTGGGCTCGGCGACCTCGGCGTCGATCCGGGCGTGCTGGGAGACATCGCCAGCGCGGCCGGCGAGGTCACATCGGTGGTCGACAAAGCGAAAGGCGCAGTTGAGGCAGTCAGCGCGATTGCCAACATCGCCGCCTCGGGCGGGCTCAACTTCTCCGGCATCCTCAATCCCATGAACAAGGCGGTTGACGGCGTAAAGGGCATCACCAGCGGATTCCAGAATGCTGCGCGTTCGCTCGGAGGGCTGTTCTCCTCATGAGTCTCGCTCCTGCACTCTCGGTAACGCTGGGCAGCTTGCGCTATGACACGCACGCAGCCGGCGCGAGCATCTGCCTGGCACTGCTGCCGCGCGGCAACTCGGCCGAAGTTGCGTTGCCGTCGAACGTGCGTTTCGAAGCGGCGAGCGGCGACAAGGCAATCGTCTCGCTGGATGGCGGCGAGGGCGCGCAAACCGTATTGACGGGCAAGGTGAACTCGATTCGTCGCGATTTTGAAATCATTCACGTCGTCATGACCGACATCGGCGACCTAGCCGGCTATCGGCCTTCAGCGACGCTGGAAGGTCAAGACGCGAAGGCGGTGGTCAACAAGCTCGCCTCCGATGTTTCCGTGTCGACAGGCGACGTCGATATCGATCTAGACCTTGGCGCCTTTGTGGCGCATCCCGGACGAACCGCCGCGGAGCACATTGCGCAGCTCGCGGAACTTGCCGGCGGTATCGCCTACAGTGGCGGCGATGGTTCATTAACTGTGAAACAGAAGCCGTCCGGCCCTGCGGATTCGGCGCTGAAATACGGGCGCGAAGTTATCAGCTACGAAACCCGGTCAGTCCTCGGCGCTCAGTCCACAGCGCTTTGCCATGGGATTCGGTCCGGCGGGATCAGGTGGCGCAGACGATGTGTTGCGTCCGTCGGTCGATGCCATTCCCGGATCGGCAGCCGACGGCGGGGTCGGCGTGTGGCGCGTTCCCACTCCCGTATTACGCGTGCCGTCGGCAGCCACTATGGCCTCGGGCGCCCTACAGGGAATCGCCGCCGCGCAAGCCGAGCGCGTTACCGCTCACTGCTTCCTGCTGCCGACGCTGCGGCCGGGAAGCGTAATCGAAGTGCAAGAGCTTCCCAACGGATTGTCCAAAGGGCCGTGGCTCATCACCCGCGTGCAGCATAGCTTCGAGCGTGGCTTTGGGACCACGAGATTCTGGGGAGATACCGCAGCCGCAGCGCCCTCGTCACTCGGCGGACTGCTGGGTGCCGCTGCTGGAGCCATCGGAGGATTGCTGTGAGCACCGCGCTCCTCTTCGATGGCATCGCCCGCATTGCGCGACACGAAGCAGCGGCGCGTCCGATTGCTTCCGTCGGAGTGGTCACCAGCATTTACGCAAACGACGGCACCACGCCCGATCACGCCGTAAGCGTGAAGCTGCGCGAGTCGGGAATGGTTCTGCCGCGCGTGCCCATCGCTGTAGGCGCCTTTGGTGTCGCGGCAATTCCATCGGTTGGCGAGCTGGTGCTGGTCACATTTCTGGAAGGCGACTACAACGCTCCCGTGATGATCGGACGCCTCTATCATCCCGACCAGAATCCGCCCAAGCACGATGAGAAGCAGATTGTGCTGCGGCTGCCATCGGGCAACGACAATCCCGATCTCAATTGCGAGATCGATTCCGATCCGGTGAAAGTCACGCTCACCATGCCGGGCGATGTGTCGCTCGAAATCAAAGAGGACACGGTGACCGTCGCAGTAGGCGACATCAAGTTGACCCTCGATGCTGCCGGCGGCGGACGTCTTACCGCCGAAGCGGCATCGACTTCGATCACCTTGAAGAAAGACGGCGACATCGCCATCAGCAGTCAGCAAGGCAAGATCACGATCGACGGAACAGAAATCGATATCACGGCGCAGGGCAAGATCAAAATCAGCGGGGCCACGGTGGAGATCAACTGAATGGGACAGCCGGCCGCAATCCAGGGAAGCCAGATCATGGCGACTGATACGCATATCGTGATGATTCCATCACCCGGCGGACCGGTACCGACGCCGCTGCCTTCGCCCTTCGCGGGGCAGATCACCGGCGGCACCGTCGCCACGGTGATGATCATGGGGCAGCCTGCGGCGGTGGTGGGATCGACCGCGGACAACATGCCGCCACACATACCGGCGGGCGGCCCGTTTCAAGCGCCGCCGCAAAATCAAGGCACGATTCAAACCGGCAGCGGCACCGTCACCATCGGCGGCAAGGCGGCGGCACGCAACGGTGACCAGGCAAGCACCTGCGACGACATCGCTCCCTCGGCACTTAAGGGAGTGGTAGTCGCGGCAGGCACAGTGTTAATCGGCGGATAAGCATGGACGTCTTCGGAACTGATCTGGCGGTGGTGCCGAACATGGTGGCGATCGATGCCTCGGAGCTCGATCTCACCACGCAGATCCGCGTGCTTCGCGGAGTGCCTGCCGGTTCGCCCGACTCGGTCACCGATCTCGCGGTGCTGGGCTCGCGCCAGAACCTGGCGCAGGCGCTGCTCATTCGCCTGCTCACTCCCGTCGGCACGCTCGCCGGACTTGGCCATGCGGCGTATGGATCGCAGCTGGGTTTGCTCATCGGGCGACGCAAGACCGAGGAGCTGCGCAACCTTTGCCGGGCTTACGTGCTCGCAGCCATCGCCCAGGAGCCTACGGGTGCAGCCCAAGGCTACCGACTTGCAATTCTCGCCCGACGAAGAAACCTACGACACTTTCGTTTTCACCGTCGCCGTGCAGCCCATTGCCGGCGGCGATCCGGTTTCGCTTGGTCTGGAGGTCGCGTTGTGAGCTACGAGCCGCGCACCTACGACCAGATCGTTCGCGACATTCTCACTACGCTGACCGGCGGAACGGTACGTGAGACGGTGACTGCGCCTGCGGGCAACGCGGTGATTACTCCTGCGAAACTGTTGAACCGTCCCGTGCGCCGCGTTTCCAGCCTGGATGGCGTGATCGGCACGCCCGACAAGCCGGTGAACTACCGCTTCACCGCAACTGACTTCGAACTGATTTCGACCACCGGGGACGACAACAACAAAGATGCCATTCGCTTCCGCGATGGTGGACGCCGCCCCATTCCTAACTCCAACTTGACGGTGAACTATTACCCGGTCGAGACCGCTCCGGTGCCGCTCAACGATCTCAACGTCGGCAGCGTCATTCGCAGCATGCTGGAATCCGTTGCAGTCGAGATGGCGGTGATGTATCAGCATCTCGCCTTCATCTACGACTCGGCGTACATCGACACCGCGCAAGGATCGTCGCTCGACAAGGTGGTCGCGCTGGTCGGTGTTAATCGCCTGGGCAGCGGATACCCGATCGTCAAGCTGCGCTTTCAGCGCAAGGCAGGAACTCCGGGCCGCATCACCATCCCGGCAAACACGGCTGTCACCGACGACTCCGGTCATCGCTATCTGACGAACGAGGAGTTGATCCTCGAGCCGGGCGAATCGTCGCGCGATGTACTCGCTTCCGGAGATACGCCGGGAACCGCCGATGCCGCGGCCAACAAGCTGGATCGGCTCGAGGTGCTGGTCGCCGGCGTGGATACCGTCACCAATCCTGATGCTTCCTACCGTTTGTCGTCACCCGAAACCGACGACCAACTGCGCCGCCGTGCGCGTGGCGCATTCGACGGCGTGGCTCGCGGCACCCTCGATGCCTTGCGCTTTCAGTTGCTCTCGCTCGCAGAAGTGAAGGACGTAAAGATTACGGAAGAGCCGAACGGTGTGCCCGGCGAGGTCCGCATCGACATTGCTTACAACCAGAACACGCCGGAAGCGCAGGCCGTCGTGGCCGCACGCATCCAGCAGGTGAAGCCTGCGGGCATTCGGGTGATCGCCGGAGCAGCGGCGACGCGCAACGTCAATGTGCGGGTGGCGCTCACCCTGGCAGGTACGGGAGTGAGCGGGCCTGACTTGAGTGCGCTCCAGCAGTCGCTACAGGCCGCGTTGGTTCCAGCGCTGAATGCGACGTCTCCAGGCGGAGCCGTTCGCCGATCCAAGCTGCTCTCGCTGGTGATGACGGACTCGCGTATCGCCGACGCCAAGATTTATCTCTCGTCCGGCGGCGGGGCCGAAGCCGAAGAGCTCACGCTCAATCCAGGAGAGGTGTTACAGGTTGTAACGCCCGTAGTCTTCTCGCCGCCACAAACCGAGGAAGCGGTCACGACTCGCGTCAACGTGACGGTCTCGGCCATGCTTCCCGTACATCTCACGCCGGGCACCACGCAGGCCAACGCGCAGCAGGCGATCGATAGCGCGTTCAGCAGTCACCTGGCGACACGTTCGTCCGACGCGCCGCTTACCCTCGACAGCCTGGCTGCCGCCATTCGCGACGATAGCCGCTTCGCCCTGATTCGGAATCAGGCGACTGTGACCGTCGAGAGCGGCACCCGCTTCTTCCAGTTGACGGACGGTGTCGGTTCGTACGCGCCGGCGCCCAACGAGACGCTGCAAAAAGATCAGCTCAACATCGACGTCCGCGAGGGAGGGGTATGAAGCGCGTTGACGACATGACAGCGCGGCTGCCCTACCTCTATCGCGAAGGGCCGCTGCTGGCAGGAGTTCTCTCGCAGCCTGCCGAGCAGCTGGAGATCGCGGTGGAAGACGCGCTCGAGGTGCAGCGCGCGCACTTCTTCGACGACGCTTTGCAACTGGAGGAAGTGGCTCGCCTGGCGGCGCTGCTCGATTTCACTCCGGAAGCATGGCAGTCGCTGCAACTCTTTCGTCCCTGGGTACACGCTCAGCGCGATGCCGTGCTGAAGAACGGCGGCGTGACCGTGGATGCCATCGTCGGCTTCGCCAGTAGCTATCTCGCAGCGTTCCAGGCGGCGACCGGGAACTTCTTTCCCAGCGCCAAGCCTGAACTGTTGGAGTATCCGCTGCGGCGCCGTTATGGCAAGCCCGACCTGGCGGACGACACGGCTCCGCTCAGCCGTTTCACCATCACCACCAAGGGACTGGAAGATACTTACGCGTCGCTGTTGCTCACCGGCCGGGAGGCTGGGCCGGAGAGTATGCCGATGATCGCCAACCTTACCACCGGAGACGCGCTGCTGTTTCATGGCAACGTTGCTCCCGGCCAGAGATTGTGGATTCGCGCCGCCAGCGACGGTTCGGTCAGCGCACAACTGGAACGCGACGATGTGACGGCGAAATTGGTATCCATCGCCGGCATCACGCCGGGCGTGCCCTGGGAAGCGCCGCAGATCACCAGTCCAGCGAAGGCGTTGCCGCTGGTGCGCGGCGACAACTCCCTATGGTTTCTGCCGGTGGCACACTTCGATGAGCTCGGCCTCGATCGCTTCATGCTGGCGCTAGCCGACCTCGCGCTGGTCGATGGTCATTGGGATTCATCGCAGCTTGACCACAGCATTTTCTACCTCGATGCCGCGATAGACATGCGGCTCACCTGGCTGGAGATGGAGCCCGCGAGCATCGAGCTGCACGTTCACACCGAGTCGATCTATCGCGCAGTGCCGTCGCCCGGGTCATCGCTCGACGCGCGTAATCAAATTGCATTCGCACTCGATGACGGAGTGCAACGCTTGCGCGCAGCAGGTGTGCGCAGTGATGTGACGGCGCTGGCTTTCAGCGAATTACAACCTGCGACCGATTTCATGACCAGCGTGCTGCCCAAGACTTTCCGCGAAGCTGGAGCGGGCGGGGCTGACCGGCTGATCGACAAGAACGGATTGTTTGGACAAACCAGCTGGGAAGATTCGATTTTTCAGTGAGGCATTAGCGATGCGGGCATTCTTACGATTGGAATTGCGACGAACCGACGGCGGCCTGGTCACCGTGCGCGAGGCGCATAACTCGGTGCTGCGCACCGGCGCAAGTTTGCTGGCCGACATGTTCGCCCTGAAATCTACGGGCATTACGCATATGGCCGTCGGCAGCAGCGACACGCCTGAGACGCAGGACTTCACCACCACCGCGCTTACCACTCCCACCGAGGTTGCGATCACGCCGGACGCATTCCAGATCGATCCTCCCGATCCGGTGAAACGGGTAGTGCGCGTACGAGTGCAGGGCACAGTGCCTGCGGCGATGAACCTTGGCACCATTCGCGAAGCCGGACTGGTGGCGCACAACGGGCAGACCACATCGCTCTACAACCGCGTGGTGTTCGCGCCCATCGACAAGGCGGCGGACCACGAGCTCACACTTTTCTGGGAAGTTGGATTTCCCTTCGGCGATTTGCAGTGGCTTCTGTAGGAAGGCGGGATAACGAACATGGCGACGACTGGCTCACTTAACGTTCAACTCTCAGGCTTTCCTGCGGCCAACCGTGATGCGCAGGTCACGCTGACCAATGCGGCCACGGGACAAAGCATCACCCGCACTCCGTTCCTCGACGGCTCGCTGGTGGTGCGCGATCTCGATCCCGGCATCTGGCAGATGAAGGTCACGCACCCCAACCTGGTGACGCCCATTTTTCAGCAGCCCATACGCGTCTTTCCGCAGTTGCCGCCGACGTTTGTTCCCGTGCCTATTCCGCCGACCTCGTTTCAGGACACGCCCATTGCGAGTGTGCCGGAAGCGAATCTCGGGCCGGTGCAGCAGGCGCTGACGACGATTCGCGACTCCATCGGACCGGTGCAGGCCAAGAGTCCGGGAGAAGTAATTCGCGCGGCTGACTGGAATGTACTGGCGTCCGCGGTACGCGACCTCGCTTCCAATGTTCTGCAACTGACGAACCTCACCTCGCCGATCGGGCACACCCATCCCGAAATCGCTGCCAAGATCGAGCAGGTGCAGACCAATCTTACCGATTTTGCGCAATCGTTTGGGCAGACGCTGCTGCAAGTGGAACGCGAGTTCGAGACCGTCAACCTGCGCCAGAGCCTTTCGGCGGCGCTCGACCAGGCACAGGCGCCGCAGGCTACGCGCGACGACTTGCTCGGTCGAGTGGATACGCTGAGTAATTCACTTCAGGCTGACCCCAGCGCGTTCACCGCACAATTGTCGAACACCGGAAACCGCGTGCTCACATCGATGTCGTCGCTGATCACCGCCAATCCTGCGCTGGCCAGCAACGCTTCGGTACAGAAGGCGCAGCAGATTGCGACCCAGTATGCCGTTTCAGGGACCGCGACCAACGCCGCGGCTGAGTTGAACATTTACAAGCGCACCTCGACGGTTTCCGGCAACAAGCTGGCCGTCGCGCTTGGAAAGTAGTCAGGGAGTACTCGATGCCGACCGCACAGGATCTCGACACGCTCAATGCTTTGCTGGCGAAGCTGCAGACCGTGAGTTCGTTCCAGCCCGGCGAGTTGATTCGCGCCGGGGACTGGAACACGCTTGCCGGCGCCGTGGCCGAGTTGGCGCAAGCCGTCCTCGCGGCTGAATCCGCGGCGACCGTTCCTCCCCATCAGCACCTCGACCAGGTTGACCTCACCTGGTTCACGCAGCAGGTGAGCGACCTGGTACAGCGCGGCTCGCTGAGCGATCCGGCGACACAGAATCGCCTCACCGCAATCGAGCAGGGGCAGGGCCGGTTGCAATCCAACCTGGATGCGGCGACCTCAACGCTGACTGATCTGCGCAGCCGGGTGTCAGATGTCGCGACCAACGATCTGGTGCGCCAGACCGCGATCACCAACGTGCAACGCACCCTGACCTCGGTTAGCGATCCGGCGCCGGCGATCGCCGCCATGCGCGCCAGTCTGGATTCAGTGCAGAGTAGTTTGTCCACTGTGCAACAGGCCGCGTCCAGCCTGGTGGTAAACGGACAGCCGGTCGATGTAGGTGCTTTGGCGGGCCGCCTCACCAACCTCGAACAATTCCGCGACGGCTTGAAATCGGCCAACGGACAGTTGCTGGATGGCGCAACTCTCGATCAACGCTTCACCCAGTTACAGTCGGCGGCGGTTACCCAGGATCAGCTGACGCAAGCGTTCCAGAACCATCCGGTGGTCATCCCTGCCGACCAGATCACTGCGCTGGAGACGCGGCTGGGCACCACACTGCACGATCAGGTCAACACCCAACTGCAAACCTTCCAGGGACAGGTGCAGTCAAACCTCGATACGCGCCTGGCTTCGGTCAGCGACCTGGTGAACTCGCGTATCAGCGACGCCGTCCCCGGTCTGACGCAGACACTTACCACCAGTCTCAACGCCAGCATCGCCACGGCGCAGAAGGCCGCGACCGACGCCGCTAGTGCCAGCGCGCAGGCAGCAATTGCGGCTCGCGAGCAGGCCATACGTGCCGACCTGGGAGCGCAGATCGCGGGCGTCAATGCCGGCCTGACCGCAGCTATCAACACCCAGGTCACGCAGCAGCTCGGCGCTTCATTGCAGAGCATTCAAGGCTCGCTCACCGCCGCTTCGCAGAAGCTCGACGCGGTAACCGCAACCGTGACGCAGCAGGGGACCGCATTGCAGGCCCAGGCGACGCAGCTGGCCTCGGTGCCGCAAACTCTGGCGAGCTTGAAAAACGACCTGCAGCAGTCGGTCATCGACCAGGTCAACCTGCAGGTGGCAACTATCAATCGCAGTATTTCCGATCAGTTTGCCGCCTTTCAGAAGACGCAGTCAGACCAGCTCAGCGTGGCCACGCAGAACATCCTGACGCAGGCGAGCAGTGCCGCCACGCAAGCCGCGACTACCGCCGCGACCAACGCCGCGAACACCATGCGGGCGCAGATCACGGCCGATATGCAGAGCATCGCCCAGCAGCAGGCCACTGCCATCCTGAATACGCAGCTCAAGAGCGCGGTCTCCAGCGCCGTCAGCGAGCAGTTCGCGGCGGTGCCGGGCATGGTGGCCAGCGAAGTCCAGCGGGTCAGCAGCTCGCAGCTCCAAGTGAACAAGAACGCAATCAACGTAATCAAGTAAAGGCTCGCGGAGTGTTAATCGATTTCGAAACTCGCCTGGCTGACGTGATGGGGGCGCGGCTCGCCGCTCCGCTGGCGGGAGCCGTGGACGTGAGCCCCGGCCGCGACGCTTCACGCCTCGTGCTCGGCATTACCGCCGTGCAGCGCCTCGACGACGATCTGCTCAGCCTGCGCCCGGAGCTGGTGCCCGGCGATGTGGCGCCACGACGCGTTTTGAAGTTGCGATGCACGGTCGAGCTGGACGCGAAGCTGCCCAATGGCGGCAGCCGCGCTGATCAAATGCAGGCGATCGATGGGGCCCTTTACCTGCTGGGAGACAGCAGCATGCGTGACGGCTCAGCCCTGCTGCCGGGCGACAATTCCGATCCAGGCTTTCTCATCCGTAGCCTGAACGTCTCCGCTAGCATGCCGCCGCAATCCATCACTGTTGATGCTGACGGCTTCTTCTGGCCCAAGGGAACTGCGGGACAAGCGGGAGTGGCGATTCAACAGGCGCGCATCCGCAGTGCATTGCAGCCGCTGCTGATCGATCCGCAGCCTGCCTCGCTAGTCGCCGGTGGCCCCGCAGCCGACTTCACCGTCCACTTCGGCACGAGCGGAACGACAGCACTCGCTGCCGATGGAATTCACAACTCTGCCTATGGATCGCTGGTCGTCTCCGTTGTCGATGCCGGCGGGCGCCCGGGGCAGGGAACGCTTTCTGGCGGCACCGCGGGTCCGGGTGGAACGCGACTGTATCCGGTTAGCGAGGGAGCGGCCGCGCTGACCTACACTCCGCCCGCACAGGCGGCAAACGAATACCTCGTCGTCAAACTTGACGACAGCGCCGGCGGGCCGGGCACCGAACTGGGACGCTTCCCGCTGCGCACACGGAGTTCATAAGATGGCCGTCCGGCGCAATGATCTGGAACAGATCGGGGCAGTAGAGAACGGGCGTGCGCGTTACCGTGTGCCGGTCGACATCGCTTCGCCCGGACACGATATCGCGGTGAATTGGACAGCCGCGCTGGGCGCAACCAAAGCGGAGGTCACGCAAGCCCTGGCCACGATCTCACCCTCCAGTGTCATCGAGACCGAAAGCGATGTTCCGGCGACTGCCCAAGGCAACGGCTGGGTAATCAACATCCCAACCGGCAAACGTTTGAGCGCGTTGACGCTGCACGGCTTCAAAGAGAGCGGGCAGGATGAAATTGTTTCTTCCGTGCCCGACGGCAGGCGCATTGTCCTTGAGTTCCCGTCGCAGCAGGGAGCGGGCTTTGATCCACCGCGCTTCGCTGTGCCAGCCCTCGGCGCCGGCGACAACGTCAGGCCGTTGCTGAGTGGTGCGAGTTTTTCCAACCGGGTGCTGAGCCTCAATCCCGCTGTCAGCGCAACCAAGGTGCTGGTGTCGCTGGTCGATGGAGACAATCCCGCACAGTTCACCACTCACGCAACCGATTTATCGTCGGTGGACATAACCACCGAAACCCCGGCTAACAATGCAAAGCTGACCGGGCCGGGAGGCTCGGCGATCTGGCAAACCGCAGCCTTCGATCCGGCGGCACCGGACGCAACCGTCGATTTGCGCGCTCCGTTGCAGGCGGCGCTCAACCAGCAACTCGCCCAGAAGCAGCCGGCGCAAGCCAAGTTCACGCTGGCCGCCAACGCTCCGGCGCAGGTGTATCTGACGATCTCCGGCCCCAGCGGAGCTTTGCTGCGCAGCGAGAAAGGCGTGGTCAGCACCAGCGTCGAAGGCGATCCGGCGGCACTCCAGCTTTCCGGGCCGTTAGCCAGCGAGGTCCCTGCCAGCGTGATTGCCGACGTCACGGTGAAGTATGAAGGCATTCGTATTCTAGAAAACGCCTCCGATGATTTGCCAGCTCCTAAGGACGCGATCACCGGAACGATTGTCGGCGCAGAAGGCGCGGTTCGAGTTTTGCCGCCGCAGGCGCTTGATCAGCAAAAGCCTGCGAAGGTCGGCGTCTATGGCCGCGCCCCCGAAGACTGTGAGCTCTCCATCGAGTTTGTGCGCATGGTCGGCACCGAAGCCACCGACACCCTGGCCGCGCCTGCCGTCCTACAGTTAAAGAAGAGCGATACTATTGCCGGGTTCTGGGCGCAGGTGCCCAAGGGAACGCAGATCACCGGCCCATCGGCGGTACGGGTGCGCGCCAACAAGGGACGCTTCTTCTGGGTCGATCACACGCCCGGTCAGGGCATTGTCCGCATCG
Source organism: uncultured Acidobacteriaceae bacterium (assembly GCA_963771535.1). Taxonomy (GTDB): domain Bacteria; phylum Acidobacteriota; class Terriglobia; order Terriglobales; family Acidobacteriaceae; genus CAVVDY01. The sequence continues at coordinate 873,514 of CAVYTK010000004.1, forward strand.
CCATTCTGGATCCCGATCCCGGCGGACGCCCGCTGCTGCTGAACGGCGCGCACTTGCTGGATGTATCGGGTAGCTCGACCAGCTGGAAGGCATTCAGTTTTCCGCGAACTGCTTCGGCGCAAGCGCGCCGGTATTCACGTCAAACCTTTTCTTAATTGTGCAGTGCGCCGATCTCACGCTGAGGTACGCGCGATGAGCCTGCTCGATGATCTTCATGGCCTCGATGTGTCCGGCATCGTCAACGCGCGCGGTTCCATCACCTCGGCCTTGAATGCGCCCGGTCTGCAATCGGTGATGTCGTCAGGACCCGCATCCAGCGTGCTCGGCAGTCTGGGGTCGAGCCTCGATGTGCTGAAAGGATCGTTTGGCAGTCCTGATGCGCTACTCAAGCCGGTGAGCGATGTCGTTTCCAGCCTGGGAATTCACTTCGATCCGTCACATCTCCCCATCGGCGATATGGGAAAAGCAGTTGGCCAGGGGATGCAGTTCGTTACCCAGATCATGGCGTCGGTGAACGGCAATCCCGCTGACTTCGGAAAAATTTTCGGCACAGCTATCGGCGATGCCGTGCAGGTTGCCGGTAAGGGTGGAGACTTTCTCGGCAACATATTTGGGCAGCAGGCAGGCTCGTTCAATGAGCTGAGTCACATGTCGAGCAGCGGCTCTCAAAACGTTACCGAGATTGCCGAACTCGCCATTGAGATCATTCTGCCCATTCCGAAAGCCCAGCTCAAAGCCGCACGCGACGGGATCACCCTGGTTGCCAGCGGTGCAGCGGGCCTGCAACTGCCCACCGATCGTGCCTCAGGGCTGGTGGCCGCATTAGACGCGGTCACGGCAGCGGCGCAGAGCGGCGATGATGCGGCGCTACAGCTTGCCGTCAGCAATCTTGCCTCGGTGCGCAGCCACATGCTTGGTGTGCTCCGCGATGACCTGAGCTTCCTGTCGCAGCAACTGTCGCAGCTCCGGGTCGGGGCCATCCTGCAGCCGGTCGCGCAGTTCGGGGCAACGGTTCGCCACGGCGAGCAGGGCGTCATTGAGTTTCTCGCCGAATTGCGAAACGTGCTCGCCCAGGTCAAGGACCACATCGATCACTTCGATAGCGCTGCGGTCCGCGAATTCATGAACTCGGCCGTTGCCACCGTGGAGTCGAAGGCCAGCGACCTGATCGATAAGCCGGTGGACGAAGCGGTCGACAAGGCGAAGGAATTCGTCCGCAATGTGTTTCGCCAGATCCCAATTCGTCAGTTGCGCAACGATCTAACCGGCTTCCTGTTGGGAGCGGCAGATGCAATTCAGAATGCTCACCTCGACGGTCCCGCCAACACGGTGCGTAATACGCTGGAAAGCGTCAGCAAAGCACTCGACGCTGGCGCGCTCACGGCGGGCATTCAGCAGGCCCTGCAGGAAGTTACCCAGACCATCGACAAGGTGCTTCAGCCCATCGTCGATGCCTTGGGAGCGATCGCCAAAGAGATCGACCAGCTCGCCTCGGGCGCGCAGGCCATCCTGGGCCGCGTCACCCAGGCGCTCGAGCAGTTTCAGCAGGCGATCAACCAGGTCAGTACGGCGATCAACGGCTTGGGCATCGACCAGGCCGAGCAGCAGATTGTGCAGGCGCTGGATAATCTGCGGAAGCAAGTACAGCAATTGCTTTCCAACGTGCCGCTGCCTGAGCCGCTGAAGCCGCAGGTTGAGCAGCTGACGTCATTGCTGGAAGGCATCGATCTGGAGCAGATGCTCAAGCCGGTGCGGGACGCCGTGGCCGAATTGAAAATCCCGGACGACGTCTCCGGCACCGTCACCGCTGGACTCACGCAGGCTAAGAACGTCATCGATAATCTCATCCCGCAGCAGCTCATCGACTCTATCCAGCAGGAGGTCGACCAGGTGCTGCAGACGTTGAAGGGTTTCAATCCAGCGTCGCTCATTCCTGATGTTTCGCAATACTTGAACGAAGCAGCCGACCATATCGACCAGCTTGATCCTCGGCCGCTGGCCGAGCAGATACGCGGACCATTTCAGGCGGTGCTGGATGCCATCGACAAGGTCAATCCCTACACGCTGCTGCAGCCGGTGATCGACGTCTACGACAAGGCGTTCGCGGCCATTCCTACTCCCAACAGTCAGAGCATCGTTACCAGTCTTACCAACACCATGAACCTTGGCGGCAGCCAGCTCACTGGAGCGCTGGGAGCATCACCGTCGCAGGGCGGCGGCACGAGCAGCGGCGGGACTTCCGCCGGGGCTGCCCCGGCCAGTGGTGCCGCAGGTGGCGCCCCGGCCGGCAACGCCGCGCAACCCGCGTCGGGCGGACAGTCCAGCAGCGGTTCTGATGTACCTACCTCATTGTCAGACGTCCATCTCGGCGATGCCGTCCGGTTGCTGGGCGTGATTCCGGCGAAACTGCACGACACGGTAGTGGCGCTCGATGCCGGGCCGGTTGGCGACGTGCTTCACGAGATCGACAGCCTCTGCGCCGGATTGGCAAAGCAGATTCGCGCATTGCAAGCCTCGCTCTACGCGGCGGCTGCGCGGTTAGAAGCCAGTTTCGACACCCAGCTTGTCGCGCTCGGCCCGGCGTCGCTGCGGGCCCATCTGGCGATCCAGGCGAAGTTCGCCGGACATGCTTCGATGCAGGTTTCGTTGGAGGCCGTCGTACTCGCTAGCCCCGGATCCATGCGGGGCGAGCTGAAAGATACGCTCGACGCGATGCGCACACTAATACACAGTGCCGCGGCCGAGGCCGGTGGCAGTAATGGCGCAGCCCTCGACCGGCTGGCGACTGCTTTGGAGTCTTCTCCACTTGCGCAACTCACCAACAATGCTGAGCAGTTTCTGGACGCCATTAATCCCGAGCCGATTGCGCAGGAGTTCGACGCTCTGCTGGACAGCATGATCGCACTCCTCCCCAAGCTGGCCGACGAACTCTCAGATGACATGGAAGCTGCGGTCAATCGCATGCGCGCCATGATCAACCACTTCAATCCGGGCTCGCAGGCGCAGAAGTTCCTCGTAGTGCTCGACGTGTTGCGCGACGAGCTGAACATCCTGAACCCACGCCGGCTTGCCGCCGAGTTGGCAGAGTTGCACAGCGTGATTCGCGGTGTAGTAGCGGCGTACGACCCGCGCGTCTTTGCCGACGAGATCTACAAGGTCATTCAGTCGCTGGCTCAGCAACTGCGGGCGCTGAATCCGCAGCAGTTGCTGGGCAATCTCGACATCCTGAAACCAATCGTCGACAAAATCGAGCAGGCTAATCCGGCGACGCGCCTGGCCAGTGTCGGGCAGTCGCTGACCGCGCTGGGTGAGAGATTGGGGAACGTGAAACTGGATGACCTGATCGCGGCCGTCAACCAGCTTGGCCCCAAACTGGAAGCCGCCTTCGAACACCTGCTCGAAGCGGTGAAGCAGGAGATCGTCGCGCTACTCGACTCGTTGCGCTATGCGACCGGCGGGGCCTCGGCATCAGCCAGTGTGAGCGTGGGATAACGTGATGCAATCCGCAAACTCTATGACGTTCGAGATCCCCGGCAGCGGCGTTACGCTTCACATCGAGCGGACTTCGGCTGGCCGACTGCTGCGGCTCACTGCCGCGGGCCGCGTGTACGTGGACTCTCCTGAACCGGGCAGCTTCTGCTTCGACAGCGGATTCGTGCAGATGCGGCAGATCGAAATGCCGGGCGGCATGTTGCGCCACGTCAAGACCGCGGGCGATACCTGGGCGGAGTCCTACCGCTGGGACAGCAAAGGCTTGCTGGTCGAGGTTGATGGCGTTGACGTGGGGTACGACAATGAGGGACGAACCGTCTCCTGTCGTGGTCCCGAGGGTTGCTGGGATTACGCTTATTCGGGTGCGCAACTAACTGTCATCAGCACTCCGCGTGAATTGCGCCGTGTCATGCGCGACCACACCGGGCGTCCGGTGGCGTACACCTGCAATGGCAGCAGCGTTTCAGTCGGGTACGACAATGTAGGACGTCGGCGATCCCGGCGGGCTCTTCCCTCGGGCTGGCATTTGGATGAGTTCGGGCGTCTGTGGACGGTGAAGGACAGCAATGGGCGGGTCCTGATCACCTACCTGTGGGAAGGGCATCACTGCCTGGCGGCCATCGGCGGTAGCCCAGGAGCGCCGCTCTCCGCCGTCTACTCGCTCGATCCTACCGGTACCCCGGTTCGCATCATCGCGCGCGACACAGTGCATCGCATTCCGCGCGACGCCTTCGGGGAAGGGCTGCTGCGTTTCCCGGGCGCCCCGGCAATCTTCAGTGGAGCGGCGTTTGACGGCGTGGTCCACCTGCCGCATCGTCGGCTCGATCCCATTACCGGTTCATTCGATTCGCCTGATCCCTTCGATGGCGAACAGAACGATCCCCGGCGCGCTTCGGGATGGTCGGGGCCGCTCCGTATCGAGTTGCCGGCCTCCGGGCCATATACCGTGTGCCGCAACAACCCGGTTTCGCTGGCCGATCCGACCGGAGCCATCTCAGACCTGTGGTGGGCGATTCCCAGCGCGCTGAGTTGGTCGATGCAGAACACTATCGCCAGCCTGATGGGAATGTGGTTCGGGCTGGATTTCTCTCCTATCGGAATGATTGCAGACGCGGCTGTGAAACGCAGCCCATTTGACTTGGAGTGGGTGAGCGGCACGAACTTCGATATGTTTGCTCTGCGGACGGATGGCTGGACCGCCAAGGCTTTCAATGAGCCGAACGCGTTTACCTATCAGTTCTTCATGAGCCAGGAAGGCCCACCGTATCACTCGCTGGACGACACGCGGCTGTTTATTCCGGATAGCGCCTTCCGTCCCACATTGTATGGGTCGATGCTGCTGTTCAAGCCGGCGAGTTCCACCGCGTTTGTTACTCGGGGGCAACGACTCGCACCAAACGGTACGCCCAACGTCAACAACACTCCCATCGGTCCCGGCCCCGCGCTGACCGACTGGTCCCGATGCGGAGGCACTGCCGAGCCCGCGTTTCCCGGATCAAAACTTCCCGTGTTTCCTTCCGGCGGCATTCATTTCGGGACCATCCAGGGCGGGGTAACGCAGCAGGCCTGCACCGTAAGCGAGATCGTGCCGGCTAGTGTCACGCTGTTCGGAACTGTAAATTCGACATCGGTACTGACCATCCTCCGTACAGGAACCGGGGTAAAGGTCAACGATAACGTGTTGCTGACCGACTCCGCCAATGTGGTAGAGATTGTTCACGTGCTGAACATTCATGAGGCGGGTTCGACGACGACTCTGACCATAGACTCGTCGGGCTCGCGTCTCACCAGTCCTCCGCTGACGCTCAACGGCCTCAGCGGACAGATCGGCACCGACTCGCTGACTCCAATCGCCGGCAGCGCCACCCTGCTAAGCGTGGCTGGAAGTTCGAACGACTATCATCCCGGCACCACGGTGATTCGTCTCAGTCGCAACAACGCCGCGGTTGGAGCCGCTCGCGTCACCAGCCTCGAGGCCAAACTGAATTTGAATGCGGCCTTGCCGGGATCGTTGGGCAGCAGCCTCAGCGTGCGTCCGGCCACCGCGCCCGGAGACTTCAACGCAAAAATCCAGTCAGGCACAAGTTTCCAGGTTGTTAGCGGGACTGTGCCGTCGAAAGGCGCGGGCGTAACCGTAGGACCTGCGGCTACGGCGATTCCCGCGGTCGTGACCAACGTCGCCGTCGATGTGGTAACCGTGGATAGCGATATCTCAGGGTTGGGCGCGGCGGGAACGAGCACCACGTGGCGTCCATTGGCTCCCAGCGCCTCGATCGGTACGCGCACCGGCGCTCCCGAGGCCGCGCCGGTGTTGACCTATACGCCCAACCTGGCAGGCACCGCCCCGACAACTCCGTTCGTACAGGTGGATGGTGTCGGCTCGGCGGTGCGACGCATCGTCTCTATCGATCACGATGCCATCGTGCTGGGCCAGTCGCTCCCGGATAATTTGGCGACGCCCTACAGCGTCGACCGATTCACCATTGGGGCGCTCAGCATTCCGGGTGTCACGGCCGGTGCCTCGCAAACCTTGGGCGTGAATGCGCCGCCACCGGCCGATGTGCGGGCCTACGAAGTCATTCAGTACAGCACGCCTGCCATAGCCGCGGGAACTGCGATCCTCAGCGCCATTGCGGTAAGCGGAAGCACCGCGACTACGACCGTCGATCCAACGGCGGAGGCACCTGCTCTGAGCTCCCTGCGGGCCTCGGAGGTAGTCATCGTCACGCCGGCGTCGGGACCTCTGCAGGCTGCGACGGTGCAACGTTTACGCCTGACCGTAACCCTGGATCGAAATCTCAGCCTCTCGCCAAGTGGATTGCAGGTGGCAAAGCTAAACACGGACCCCGTGGTATACAGCGCGGTTCGTCGCGACGATCGAAAACTTCGGGTGCGGCCCCTCTCCGGAGGCACTCGCATCGACCTGCCGCGCTTCGCAGCCGGCGAACTGGTGCAGGTTGACTTCACCAGCGCCAGCGCAGGGGGAGCGCAGAAGCGGTTCGCGCGTATCGATGCCGTTTCCGGTTCCACCATCACCTATTCCGCCGACGAACAGATCGTTCAAGCTGATGCCGATCCAGCCACGCTCACCGTCACGCGCCTGGTCGCTGTCGACCCGGGAAACGGCTCGGCGCGACTGGCGATCGACGGCAAGAACGTAGCCGCCAATCAGATCGAGTTCAGTGTCTGGCAGTTGGGCGATTTTACCGGTACGCCGCTGGTGGCGGTAATCGACGGCGCAACCGTCTTTGCCGCTAAAGTCACCACCGCGATGCAGCCGTTAAGCATAGAGCTAGCCCTGGGTAGCGTTGCCGGTCCGGTGACCTTGTCGCAGGCGCCCGCCCGTACGAGCAGCGGCATCTCCCTGAGCTTCGTCTCCGACGGAGCGACCCTACAGTTCAACGACAGCCCGCTCGCGGTTGCGCCGGGAACTCCGCCCGGTACCGGTTTCATTGTTGCGATACCGTATATCGATGCTCCGGCGACGGTCACCGGAAAACTGGACAATGGCACTGTGCGTGTCCCGAAGGACCACGAAAACGTCAGCCTGGAACTTGATCGCAAGAAGTCGGTCACCGATCACGAATTGACGCACACCTTGCAGGCCATCCGATGGGGACCGCTGCTGCTCAGCTATATCCCGATTTTTGTGTTCGAGTGTCTGGCGGACTTCACCCGGGTGAATGGTCCCACAATGTCAGACTACTTCGATGGTCGCATAAAGACCGGGGGCGTATTAAGCGGCGCCGGACTGCAGGACAACGATGACGTGCAGATTGCCCAGGATGGCCGGGCAGTCACCATCAATATCGGATCCACTCGCGACACCAGTTTCCCGGATGAGCCCACGGCGTATCGTTTGTCAGACAGGGCGATGCAGGCGCTTTCCGGCAAAAACATTATCTTTGGCGATGTGAAAATGCGCCGCTCGCTCACCCCGGGCGCCAACACCGTTTTCAAATGGATCAGTTCCATTGGGCAATTGTTGACCTTGGGCGGACTGACCAACCTGGTGAACATCGCCGGCTGGATCGGGCTGATTAACTGGATCGTGCAACTCATCGGATGGCTCGCCAGTTCTTCGCCACACGGCGTCTCGGCCCAGCTGCAATCCGATCTCAAGACACTGACACTGGCGGACGGCACCACGATCACCGGACTGACAACCACCAGTTCAGTGTCGGTCAAAGGCAGCGCGCAGGGCGGCAACGCGCAGACTTTTATTCGTTCGGTTGCCAGCATCAATGGGCAGACTGTCGTGCTGCAACAGGATGTGCCGCTGGGAGCGGGCTCGGTCGAAATCGCGTTGTACTCTCCGGGATCGGCCCCATTTGGCGGAGCCCACGACTATTATCCGGCAAGCATTCCTGACGCCAGCAAGCCTGCGATCATGAAGTTGGGAACGGCCGGCGGGCAGACGCTGACGTTGCAGGTGCGCGACCGGCTGGATATCCGCACTCCCAGCGGCGTCAGCCACTCCACCTGCGTTGCCGCGGTAAACGGCGATTTGATCACCGTCGAAGACGAAGTGCTGGTGAAGCAGGGAGATCCTAACGACTTCACGGTTGCGAAGATCGGCACCGACGATGCTCACTTCCTGGAAGACACGGTGCTCAATACCGTGCGCATGGGATGGATGAATTACATCAACGATCCGTGGGCGCAGGTGACTCGCCACTTTGAGCCCTCGGCGCTGCCCGGTCGTATCGCGACTTCTTCATTACGCTACCTGTTCAGCACGCACTCCTGGAGTCCGCTGTTCGTGGGCTTCTTCTGGTTCGACAACGCTTACAAGCGGCCTAAAGGCTATCTGTCGACCATGGAACAGGAGGCGTCGCACAACAGCGGCGACACCTATTCTCCCATCGGGTCGGTGCATGCAACGCCCTCGGTCATCGGCGATGTTGGCCGCTATTGGCTGACCGAAAACGGCGGCGAGCGTTACGGCTCGGGCGCGGGAAGCCCGGGCGGCAATCCCTGGGACTTCATCAACTTCGGACAGCAGGACGCCCCCGGAGTGAACTTATCGCAAGCGCCTGTGCTTTCGCTGGGACTGGCCGCGCCCAACTCTTCTCCACTCACGCCTGTGCCGGCGAACTCAGTGCCGGAAGATTTTTATCAGTTGAATGCGGCGGGAGTTTTCCAGTCGATTGCGCCGCGTGGCTGGCTGCCCGTTTCTCCGCGCCTGGAACGCAGTGTCGGGGTGCAGGTCGCTTTCAGCCGGCCCAACACTTATAAGGTGACCGCGCAAGGTGCAGGCAGTGCTGTCAGCGGCACAGAGGTGAGCAATGCAGATGAGGCGCAGCAGGCAGGTGTGTCGCAGATGACCTTCCCGCTGACCATCAGCGATGTCGCGGTGACGATTGCAAACTTGCCGGTCACGGACGCGGTCGCTCTTACGGACGCAATCAGCCTCATACCGTTTCAGCGCGCAGCCGTTTCGAGCACTCCCAACGGCACTCGGGTGTATCGTGCGACGCCGGCTGAGCCCGGCTTCGTGGTGGATTTCGTCGGCTCCGACCTGCAAGCGCATGCGACGCTGGATACCGACGACGTTGAAATCAGCCGCTTCCATCATTTCAATGCGGCCAGCAACACCTTCGATTCAGGCATCACGCCGATGCACTTGCCCGACGACCTTGACATCGCGGTACGGCGGGTACAGGTAAAGGTCACAAACGTAGTGCAACCCGCTGTAGTAGCCGGGGCAAAAACCTTTAACGGCTTCCGCGCTACGCTCGATCACACAGCGGCCGCTATCAGCTTCGTTGCAGGCGGGAGGCAGCGCATTTCTGTTAGTGCCCTCACAGATTGCGCCACAGCCATTCGCCACTACAACCTCACCGGCATCTCCGTCACCCATCCAACCGCAGTTCGCGCCGGCGGCGAACATTCCGCCCGCGGTGCAAACATTTCTGGCTGATGGGGCGGCGTTTCAAGTCACGTTTGCTGCTAACCAGCCTCCGGAAGACACGACGACCGTGACGGTCACCATCCAGGTCGGACCCGACGCCGCCACTGCGGTAGCGGTTACGGCTTCTGTCGAGCTCGATCCGTTTTTCACGTTGACCGCAGCGGGCGGGTTCACGGTTGCCAAGGGAGATGCCAACGGAATCACCCTGACCGCGAGCGATAATACGCAGCTGTGCATCAGATACCTCGATCGCCGGAGTGACGGTTACGGCGGACCACGCCACGGTGAAGGTGGTAGTCGCTGCCGGTTTTTCCGGCGGAGCCAACATCACCGTCCTGGTTCACGATTCCGCCAACGCTTCGCGAACCGCGCGGCGAACCCTGACTGTCAGCTAAACCAACTTCGCCGGAGGATGAAGCCCAGCCACGGCACCCCGCCTGCAAACAAGGCGAGAGTTGTGGGTTCAGGCGTGTATGTGTTCAGGCTGCCTGCACCATCGGCGGCGACGCAGCCGTCCTTCTGAAAACATTCCAACTGAATTGTTCCGGTCGAATACCAATCGTTGTTCCACGAACCCTGGAAATCCAACAACAGCTCGCTTTCAGCTCGATAGCTTCCACATTGGCCGGTGCACACGTGACTGTCGAAACTGCCCGCCAGCAAGCCAGAATTCAAATAGAAGATTTGCGGAGGCAGGCCAACGGTGAGTTCCGCTGAAAGGCTGCCGGGCCCGAAATTTCCGGTTGTCTCGGTCACGCATTCACCGTTCGAGCACGAAGAGCTTTCCCGGTAATTGATGACCGCCGCGGAAAACGAGAAATCAACCGCGACGAGATTGCCCCATGGGACACATTCGCCCGAACAAATCCCCGCTGCGTTGCCGGAAACCGCCGTGGAGTCGAACTGAAAGCCACCGGTTGCGTAGTAGCCGAAGCTGTCTGCCCGGGCAAGTGGCGCGAGAATGGAAAGGCCGGCGAATCCCAGGACCAGCAGAAACACAGTTTTTACTGCACTCATCTTTCCTCCACAGCTAACGGCCTCCACAGCCAAGGGCCTGCTTTCGAAAGCCTCCGTCATCACTTGATCGAGTTCATCCTCATCTGCTCGATCTGCTCACGGAGAGCGGCGCTCTTGGCCCAGGCTTGCCAGCGATCGTAATGAGAGATGGCGACGTTCGCGTGTGAGGTGGCCGCGTCGGTCTCACCTTGCGCATGATGGAACAGGGCGGCTCGTTCATGAACAAGCGCAACATCGTGAGCAAATCCGCTGGCTTCGGCCGAGACGACCGCCGTCTCGTACGCTACTGCCGCATCGCTGCTTCCCAGCGCAGCCAGCAGTTCGGCACGGACCAGGTCGCGCTTGTGAGTGAAGTTGGCCGGACCCACCTCAGCCCAGGCCTGAAATTGGCCTAATAACTCCTGCGTAATCTTCAGCAGGGCATCGCGCTCAGGGCCGGTGATTTCCTGCGCCAGCGCGGCGGAGGCCAATGCCCGATAGAAGAGAAATTCCCATTCCCCGACCTGTCCTTGGAATGCCGGAAGGATCGGCAGTCCCTGCTCGGCAAACTTCATGGCAGCTTCGTAGTCTCCGTAGTAATAATGCAGGCGCATCTTGGCCGTGCAGTAGTAGCCGATCTGGTTGTAATTCGACGTCCTGCAGATCGAGGCTACGTCGCGTTCTTCGTCAAAGCGCTCATCCGATGAGGCTCAGCCGATGCTCGGTGCGACCCAGCAACGCAAGCGCAAGTTGCCGCTCCAGCAGGCAGTGAAACGCGGCTACCCGGACACGTCCGCCAATGTGGGACATCTGGCGCTCGGCTTCTGCCACAATCTGCTGCAAGGGAGCGCCGCTGGAGTTCAGGTACATCACATGGGCGGCGGCGTTAAAACAGCCATAGAGAACATCGTTTTCCTGGCTCCCTACGCGCGCGCCTTCGCGCGCAAGTTCAGGGTTGGTCTTCACCGGATTCACCCAGTGATTGATAAACCAGGCGTGCAGGAACGCCACCGGCGCGCTCACCCGGCCATACATTTTGCGATCGAGGTCCATGGCGAGATCGCTAAACGCATAGGCCGCATGACTATCCTGGGTCATGCCGCGCAGGACAGCGGCATACATAGCGATGACCTTGGGAGCGTCGGCACCCACCCCGTGTTCGAGGGTGAGAGTGAAACACTTCAGCGAGCTCAGGGCAAAAAGCTCAAAGCGACGGCTGATATGCGCTGCCGGGCCAATCAACATCAGAATGCCGATGATGCGCGCTATGCTCTCGTCGCTCAGCACCGGCAGTTCCTGCAACTGCGCGGGAGTGCGCCCGCCCATCAGCTCACCAATCTTTTGCATCTCGAACCCGATGGCCCGGCCCTGTTCCTCCGCCGACTCCGGCAGATCGACTCCCAGTTGGCGAGCGGCATCGACGGCGAGTTCGGCCGCTACCTCGGGATTACCGGTGGCCAGCAGCTGCGCCGCGCTTAACAAAAGATAGTGCGCTGCCTTGTCGGCGACGCCTGCAGCTTTCCACAACACTGCCTGCGCCTGCACCCAATCCGGAGCCGCGCCATGCACCGACTCCATCGCACTGGCCACTTTGAAACTCAAGTCCCGGCGCTGCTCGGGGCCGATCTCCGCCAGTACTGCTTCGCGAATCTTGTCATGGGTGAATCGCCATTCGTAGCCGTAGCCTTCGAAAATGGCGTTGTCGCCCCACACAATCAGCAGGGAATCGAGATTCACCTCGGGAGCAGCGGCGCGCAACACTTCGAGGTCAACTTCGCGACCGATGATTGCCGCCAGCCGCAGCGGATTGAGCACCCACTCTGGTAGGCGGTCGAGGCGGTGACGGACATAGTCCTTCATGCCGCCGGAGAAGACGTGTTCGGGCAGTTTTTCCGGCGAGACGTTATCGAGCCTGCCGGAAAGCTGCGCCAACTCGCGCACCGCTTCTACCAGGAAGAACGCATTGCCTTCAGTCTCACGGTGCAGGAATGTGACAATCGCAGGGTTGCTGCCGAGCTCGCGCCCCAGCATGGACACGGCAATGTCGCGTATTTCGCGCTCACCAAAACGCTTCATCCGCAGGACGTGCGTTCCGGGACACTCAATGGCAAGTTGCGGCCGCTCGTCTTCGCGGAACGAAGCCAGGATCAAGCAGACGGAGTTGCCCGGCACGCTCGATCAGCTTCTGCATGATCCTAAGGCTTTGTCCCACAACGTGGCAATCTTCCACTTCGAGCAGAATGGGAGCTTCGCAGCGTTCAAACAGGGCCAGCATGACGGCCGTCAGCTGTTCCTGAAACAGTTGCGGATCGATGACGAGATCGGGAACTGGACGTCCCAGAACGCGCTCAATTTCCGGAACGACGATCTTGATGGTGCCCGCCTCGTCATCACTCATGTCAATCATGAGTGCGAGGCGCAGAAGGCTATTGCGAAAAATGGAGTAGGGCGCCTGGTTCTCTTCCGCGCGACCGGTGAGCGCGACCATGCCACGCACCAGCGCGCGCGACCGCACTTCATCCAGCAGTCGCGATTTGCCGACGCCGCTTTCGCCGCCCACTAACCATGCGCTGCCTCTTCCGCCGACGGCATCATCCAGCGCGGTAGTGAGCAGCGCCAGTTCCGATTTACGTCCTACCAGCGGAGCTGCCTTGAGATAGCTCTCGCGATGGGCCGAAGTCTCGGCCGGAACCTCGCAGCCGGCGGCGTTGGCAAAGGCGGCGATAACCTGGTTCGCGTCAGTGTAGCGGCGCTCCGCCGGATCGGGTGAGAGCAGGGTACGCACCACCTCGCCCACCGGACCGAGCGCGTCCAGCGGCGTCAACTCGGGACGCTGCTCGAAAGCCGCATGTCCCTGAACCAGCGGTGCGCCGGTCAGTATTTCGTAGGCGATGCCGCCGACTGCGTAGAAATCGCTGGCCGGCATGGGACGGCTGCCGGCGAGGATCTCGGGCGCAATGAATCCGGCGGTGCCCGCCACCTCGTGCTCGGGCAGGCCGGAAACTCCGAAGTCCAATACCGTGACGTGGCCGTCCGTTACTAGCACGTTCGACGGTTTCAGATCGCGATGGATAATGCCGTGCCGGTGAAGATAGGAGAGCGCCTGCATCATCTGGAAGAGCAGGTCAAGTTTGCCTTCGAGAGCCAGGCGCCGGGCCGCGCGCGTGATGGTCTTCGGCTCGGGTACCAGCTTCATGGTGAAAAACGGCAGGCCGCTGGACTGAAATCCGTAATCGAGCACGCTGACAATGTTGGGATGCCGCAACGACGACAAGACGCGAAATTCCGAGGCCAGCGCGAGCCGCGCTACGCGAGATTTTTCGCTGGTGTCCTCGGAGCGGCGATTTTGGTCTGAAGTCGCAGTGGCAAGATCGGCGGTCGAATCCGACGGCTCGACCTCGCCGGTATGCGCTGGTTCAGGTTTCTGCGTCGTCGGACCGTCGTGGATGTTGTCGCTCTCGCGCGTTGCAGCGCTTTCCAGAAGCGCAGAAGGCATTTGCAGCGCGCGCTTCAAGCGCGACAACCTCTTCAGTGAGGCGATCGAGCGAGCGATAGACCTCGCCCATGCCTCCGGCTCCCAAACGGTCCAGCAGTTCGTACCGGCCGCCGATCAGGGCAGTGCTCAAAGATGGGTTAGCTTGGGCCAAGGCGCATCCTGGGTTCCTAGCATAGCGGCTTTTATTGAGAAGTTAACGGGCATTCACAGAGCGCCTGACCGGGGCGATTTCGACCCCGGATGCCTCACTTTAGTGCCGGTAATTATCTCCGTCGCCACTAAACAGCATCTCGGGCCATCACAGACGTGCCAGCAATCGCGCATAATTGACTTCTGGGCGCTCGCCGGGGACATCGGCACGTTCAGCTACGTCAAGAGACCGCGACGCGCTTAGAACGAGTTTAAACGCGCAGTTGGCCTGCTGGTCACTTCCGGCCATGCGCAAGTAAGCTGCTGCGATAGCACATAGGTGCTAATTTCGTCCCGCCGCATGCCCCCTTCCACCTGTCTCCTATCCGTTCCTTTGCAGCAACAGCGCATTGGCATGCATATCCGGCGATAGCGCAAACAGCACCAGATTGTTCTGAGTGATCGGCTGATTGCCTACCGACCAGGCGAGGTTCACCGGGATATTTGCAATCGTCATGTTGGCGAAATTCGCGATGGTCTGAATCATCTGTGCCGGTTGCAGTTGCGTCTGCCACATGTCGAAGAGAACGCTCGAGGCCTGGTGCGCGATCAGCGTCCAGGTCTTGGCGGCGATGTTGTTGCGCGTCAGCAGTTCGGTAACGGCGGTCGGCGCCAGTTGCCCGCCGAATTGTCCAAAGCCTCTCATGCCATCTGCCGTGATCTGGAAAAACGAGTCGCTCCACAAGGCCTGGTGGCCATCGACCGGTGGCACCTGCTCGTATTTTTGCCCCTGCATGAACATGGAGCCGAAGAAGCTGGTGTCAGTCACGGTGTTCTGGTCGACGACGTGCCACAATGTGGGATCATCCGAAAGTCCCACCACGGCTGCGCCTGCTCCGTCAGCCGCACTGACCGATTGCACGGTGTGATAGTCGACGTGCTGCGTCCAGTTTCCGCCAACCACGACAAGGATGTTCTTCGCGCGGCCGGCTTTGATCAGTGCGTCAGCAAACAACAGTCCAGCATTGAAATTTGAGAACTCATTATTCAGCGGCACAACGTAGGTGCTCTGCGGCATCTCGAGCATCTGGTGCAGATGACTCAACTCGTTGGGAGTCGCATACGGACTGACCGACGCATAGCCCAGCAGCATGTCGATGTCCGACGGCTCGAGGTTTGCCGCCTGCAAGGCGTTCATCGCGGCCGGCGCCATCATGGTCATCAAATCTTCACCGGGGCCCAGCACCACGCGGGTCACGTAGCCCTGAAACGGATTGGAGATACCCGGGTTGTGCTGCAGATAGTCGTGAATCCAGGCAAAGATGGGATCGTTATTCGCCCGCAGGTTCGGCGGCACAAAGTAGCCGAGGCCCAGGATGCGAGGTTGCAGATCGGGCATGAGTATCCTTCCAATTTGAACTGTACCGCCGTGCTGACTCTACTTCGCCTTCGCCGCTGACGCTTTCCCCGGAGCTTTCGCCGGCGGCGTGGGCTTCGACGCAGGTGCGGGATTGGGCGTGATCCACTTCGGCTTTGCCAGCCCGAGATGCTTTTGCAGAACAATCTCAGCGGTTTGCAACGCGCCTTCCACCCATGTCTGATTGGTCGAGTAAGCCTCGCCGCAGATGTAGCAAGGGAAGTCCTTCACCGGCTGCGTGATGTCGTGCAGAATCTCCCAGGACTTGAAGCCGCGGTTCCAGAAGTGAACCCCGCCGCCGTAAGGATCGACCGACCAATCCATGTAGGCGGCGTCGATGGGATGGGGCGCGTATTGCATGTTGTGCATGCGCTTGATCTGGCGATGCATCTCCATCACCATCTCTTTGGGGGCGCGATGATCGTTCCAGTTGTCGCGCAGGCGGCGCGCGTACTCATCGGTCGGCGCCGGGGCGAGCTTGGCCATCGGCAGGGTGGCCTGATATGTGTTTACATTGGGCAGGACCTTGCGGAAGTGCTCCATCTCATCGCGGTCGTATTTCTTGTCGGCATCTCTTCCGCTGAGCCCTTCCCAAAAGTCGACATTGGTGGCGTCGTTGTAGGCCATCAGGAGAGCGTTGCCCCGGTTCGCGGGAGCTTTCGCCAAAGGATCGATTGGCCAATAGTAAAGTTGCCGGACCGGCGTATCGGTAAGCGAGCGGCCTTGAGAAACTCCAACCCCCTGCCACCATGGATACTCATAGGCGAGAAAGAGCTTATACAGAGGAATCGCCCGTACTGAGCTGACGAGGTGCTGCACGTGTTGTGCGTGCTTCGGGCCGAAGACCGGGCCGTCCCGCAGTAGCAGTTCCAGAGAGCGGCGCGGCATGGCAAGAATGATGGCTCCGGCAGTGATGGATTCGTGACCGCCCCGGAAGTTGAGCTCAACGCCGGTGCTGCCGTCGTCCAAGGTGGTGCTATCGAAACCGGAAAGCCATTTGCCCTGGATTACCTCTCCGCCGGCATCTTTGAACCGCTTCTCCAACTCCCACGGCACCATGTCGTAGCCGTCGTTCAACAGGTGATACTCGACACCCGGAGTGAACTCAAAGTATTCAGAGATGAGATCGACGGCATTGGCATTCGAGCCCAGGCAGTCATAGCCGACCAGGGTGCGCGCCACCTCGTAGGCGTCGGGGGACAACGCGCGCGCCAGCAGGTTCCAGAAGCCGTGCTGGTAGAGCGGCGTACCATCAACTTCGGCGGTTTTGAGAAACTCCTGAAGTTCATCGGGCTTGAGGTAGTTGACCTCCGGAAGAAGTTTCGAAATTCCCCAACCGATCAGTCCGCTCGGATCGTTTTTCATGATGTACTGCTCTTCGGCCCAATCCAGCATGTAGGGCATCGAAGCTGGATCCTGATTCTGGCTGAAACGTAATTGCTGCCCCCGCAAATACATGATGTTGCCGGGCTCATCCACATCCTGCTTGTAGCGCAACAGCTTCAACTCATTTTCCACCAGGCTGCGCACCAGGGTTTGCGTGGAGACGTAACGCATGCCGCCGATCTCGCAGGTGGTGGTGTCGGGGAAGCCCGGGGGACGCGCCGACAGCAGGCGCCCGCCAATGCGTTGGGTTCCTTCGAAAACTGCGACCTTGAGCTTGCCCTTTTTGCCGGCAAGCTTCTTCAGCTGTGGCGATTCGCCGGCGGAGGTCAGCAGCCGCCAACCCGAGTAGACGCCCCCGACTCCGCCGCCAACGATCGCGATGTCGTAGTGGGTGGAGGCCTTCGAAGAATTGCCTTTGCTGGTTTTCATGGCTTATTTCTCCTGCTCAGTGTGCCGGTGCCTTCGGCGGAAAATAGGGATCAAGGCTGCTCTGGTTGATCTTCGCCACGATCACCTGTGGCCGGTTCTGATTGTCGGCGGCATCGATTACCGTGGGCATCAGCTCCTGCAATTGCTGTGGACTATCGATGAGGTAAGCGTCCGCTCCCAGCCCTTGCGCAAACTTCACCAGATCGGGATTGCCTAGGCGATACAGGCTGTCCCAAATGTTGTTAGGGTCGGGGAAGAGGTACTGCATGCCCTGGCTCACCATGTGCAAATCGGCATCGTCGAGCACAATCCAGATAGCTCCCACATTGTGGGCCTGTGCGGTGGAGACCTCCGCGCCATGCATCATGAAGGCGCCATCGCCCACCAGTGCGACACAGGTTTTATCAGGACGTCCTATTTTTGCACCGATGACGGCGCCGACGGCGAAGCCCATCGGTCCCATGGCAAGCGAACTGTGTACCTCCTGCGGAGCGTTCGTAACGTAGTAATGAATACCCCAGCCGACGCAATTGCCGGCATCGAGGAAGATCATAGACTCGGGCGGCAACGTCGCCTTCAGCACCCGGCAGATAGCGGCAGGCTCGATCGGTGATGCGTTGGAGTCGTACTGTTCCTGGCTGTAGAAGGGAGAGTTCTGCTTGATGCTTGCGACCTCGGCCAGTCGCGCCTGAACGTCGGCGGCAACCGGCGGATATTTCGCCATCAGCGCGGGATCGGCCATTTGCCGGATGAAGGCGCCGACTTCTCCCACGACACCTTGCGTTACCGGGAACGAGCGGCCAATCGCCTGCTGGTTGAGATCGACCTGGATGAAGGGTCCGTGGTTGGTGGGAATCAGCATGGGACTGAAGTTGTTGCTCGACAGTCCGCGCAGGCTCGTGCCCAGGACCAGCAGACCGTCGTAGGGAGCGGTCTTCTGCTGCAGCCAAATCGGACCCCAGGTATTGCTGGCGAAACCGTAGACGCGCAACGAGAGCGAGTGATCTTCGGGGAAAACGCCCTTGCCGTCGGGCGTGGTCATCACCGGAATGCCGTAGCGCTCGACGAACATCACCAGCTTGTCCAGCGTGTTCTTGTCACGCAGCGCGTCGCGGCATCCGCTCCCCAGAAAGATCAGCGGACTCTTGCACGACATGAGAGCTTGCACGGCTTGCAGCACAGCTGCGTGATCGGCACCGGCGGGAGTGGCGCGATAGTTCGCCGTGCTATTCGGAATCAAGATGGGAGCGGGAGGTCCATTGGGAGGCGCGGGCGGCAAGGCTGACAGCGCCGGGATATTGTTGGGGAACGAGATATGCGACATGCCGCGCGGGATCGTCATGGCGTCGCGCAAGGCCTGCTCAATGAGAGTTTGCGCCTCGATCGGATCACTCACCTGTGCGCTGTAAACGGCGGCGGCTTTGTAGACCTGCTGGATATCGAGATCGGTGTCGATGCCCTCCTGAAGGTAGCCTTTGCCAAAGAACTGCTCAGGGACCTCGCCGGTAATCATCAACAGGCCGCTGCCGTCGTTTTGCGCCGTCATGGCGCCGGTGAGCGCGTTGGTCGCACCCGGGCCGGTCGTCACCATGACTACGCCAATCGTGCCGGTAGCGCGATAGAAGCCGTCCGCGATGTAGGCGGCGCCGGTCTCATGACGGCACACCACATACTCAAAATTCTGGCGCTGGTTTTTGAATTCGATCAGCAGCTCAGTCAGGCCGCCGCCGGGAATGCCGAAGACCTTGGTGACTCCTTCGCGCCCGAGGTAGAGCAATAGCTCCTGCGCAACAGTTAGATTCGAATAGGCAGTAACGTACGGAGACAACGCCATATGGATCGATCCTTATAAATTGACCATAGCTTTATCGGGTGGATGGAGGAGGCTTGGGCGAGCGGATTGCGGAGTGCCAGAGCTTGCGTCGAAGCCTATTTGCATGGCGGGTCAGGTTTGGAAGTTGTATCGAGTTTTGACCTGATTCGCAATAGCGCAAAAGTGGTCTGGTCGCATTTCGGGATCGGCTGACGAGTGCGACTTCTTGCCAAGCCGTCATCTGTTCCGCTGCGAGCGAGAGCAGGTCCCTCACTGCGTTCGGGATAACAAGACAAAAAACCCGAGAGCAGATGCGTCACTGCGTTCGGGATGACAAGAAAAAGAAGAAGCGCGGCGGCGCGGCTGAAGCCGCTCCCCTTCCTAAACGGGAGCAGAAACCAGCGGGTTGCTAGTCGGCGAAGACCGGAGTTTCGTCCTTGACCACTTTCTTCCGGCGCCAGGGAATGTGGTCGAGTACCCAATCCTGGAAGCGGTCGAGATAGACGTACACGACGGGGGTGGTGTACAGGGTCAGCATTTGGCTGACGATGAGGCCGCCGACGATGCTGATGCCTAGCGGCCGGCGCAGCTCCGATCCCATGCCGTGCCCAGCGCCATGGGTAGCGCCCCGAACAGGGCTGCCGCGGTGGTCATCATGATGGGACGGAAGCGCAGCAATGCCGCTTCGTAGATGGCTTCCGGCGCGCTGCGGCCCTGGCGTTCCACTTCCAGCGCGAAGTCGATCATCATGATCGCGTTCTTCTTCACAATGCCGATCAGCAAAATAATTCCGATCAGCGAGATGACGTTCAACTCCATGTGGAAGAGCAGCAGCGCCAGCAATGCGCCGGTTCCGGCCGAGGGAAGCGTCGACAAAATCGTGATGGGATGGATGTAGCTCTCGTAGAGAATGCCGAGCACGATGTAAACGGCCAGCAGGGCGGTGAGAATCAGCAGCGGTTCGGAGGAGAGCGAATCCTGGAATGCCGCGGCCGTTCCCTGGAAGCTGCCGTGAATGGTGGCCGGCATACGCATCTGCAGTTCGGTCTGCTCGATCAGCCGAGTGGCTTCTCCCAGTGAGGCGTTGGGTGCGAGATTGAAGGAAATGGTTACGGCAGGGAACTGCCCCTGGTGATTGACGGTGAGCGCGGTCGCGGCGGTTTCAAAATGAGCGAATGCCGACAGCGGCACCTGGGCGCCGGACGACGTGATGACATAAACACTTTCCAGCGCGGCAGGCGTCATCTGGTACTGCGGATCGACTTCGAGCACCACGTGATACTGGTTCAGCGTCTGGTAGATGGTCGAGATCTCGCGCTGGCCGAAGGCATCGTAAAGTACGTTGTCCATCTGCGACGGCGTGACTCCCAGACGCGCCGCTGTATCGCGATCGATGACGACGTTCTGCTCCAGGCCGCTGACCTGCTGATCGCTGTTAACATCTTTCAACTGCGGAATGCCCTTAAGTTTTTGGGTCAGCAGCGGCGCCCATTTGTAGAGCTCGTTGAGGTCCTCGCCCGATAGCGTGTATTGATATTGCGCATTGCCCATGCGCCCGCCAATCTGGAATTCCTGGTAGGCCTGGAAATAGGCGGTGGCTCCTGCGACGTGTGCCAGCTTGGGGCGCAAGCGATTGATCACCATGTCGGCGGTCACGCCCTTGCGATACTTGAGGTCTTTCAGGATCACCCAGATGCGCGCCTGGTTCTGCGCGCCGCCGCCGCCCACCGATGCCAGAACGTGTTCCACCGCCGGGTCGGCGCGAACGATCGTGATGTACTGGTCGAGCTTCTGCTTCATCGCATCGAAGGAGACGTCCTGGTCGCCCATCACGATGCCCTGCAGGCGGCCGGTGTCCTGCTGCGGGAAAAAGCCCTTGGGCACGATCACGTAAAGATAAACATTGACCACGAGGGTAAGAATGGTGATTGCCAGCACCAGTCGTTGATGCCGCAGCACCCACCCCAGCGTGACCTTGTAGAAGCGGTTCATCCAAACGAAACCGCGTTCGCTCAAGCGATAGAGCGCACCGTGCGATCCGGGATCGTGCGCCTTGAGGAATCGCGCGCACAACATCGGGGTCGTGGTCAGCGACACTACCAGCGATACGGCAATCGCCGCGCTCAAGGTGACCGCGAACTCGTGGAACATGCGCCCCACGATTCCGCCCATGAGCAGGATGGGAATAAAGACGGCGATGAGCGACGTGCTCATGGAGACGACGGTGAAGCCGATCTCGCGCGCTCCGAGCAACGCTGCTTCGTACGGAGGCATGCCCACTTCCACGTGGCGCATGATGTTCTCGAGCACCACGATGGCGTCGTCCACCACGAAGCCGGTGCAGATGGTGAGTGCCATCAGCGACAAGTTGTCGAGCGAATAGTTGAACAGGTACATCACGGCGAAGGTGCCGATAATCGCCATCGGAACGGCCACGCTGGGGATCATGGTGGCGCGCACTTCGCGCAGAAAGACAAAGACCACGAGAACTACGAGAAGGACGGAAATCAACAGCGTCCGTTCGACGTCGGAAACCGAAGCGCGGGTGGTGATGGTGCGGTCCAGCCCGATCTCAAGCTTGATGGAGGCGGGCAGCGACGCCTGCAAAAACGGCAGCGCCTCGATAACGCGGTCGGCAGTCGAGATGATGTTCGCGCCGGGCTGGCGGAAGACCACCACCAGCACGCTGGGCTTTCCGTCGAAACTTCCGGCGTTATAAATGTTGGAGTACGAGTCGCTGACGGTAGCAACGTCGGAGAGCCGCACCGGAGATCCGTTACGGTAAGCGATGATGAGATTCTGATACTGCTTGGCTTTTTTGAGCTGGTCGTTGGTGTGGATGATCCAGCTCTTGTCGCTGTCCTGCAACATGCCCACGGCTTGATTGGTGTTCTCGGCGGCGACGGCTGTACGCAGGGTTTCCAATCCGATATTCAGCTTGTTCAGCAAGTTGGGATTGGCCTCGATGCGCACCGCGGGCTGCGACGATCCCCAAACAAATACCTGGCCGACGCCGTCGATCTGCGAGAGCTTCTGTCCCATGATCGAATCGGCCGCGTCGTACATCTGGTCCTGCGTCATGGCGTCGGAAGTCATCACCAGCATGATCACCGGCGAGTCGGCAGGATTGATCTTGCGATACGTGGGATTGCTGGGCAGGTCGGCAGGCAGGTAGCTGCGCGCCGCATTGATGGCGGCCTGCACGTCGCGCGCCGCGGCATCGATGTTGCGGTTCAGGTCGAACTGCATGGTGATGCCGGTCGAGCCCAGCTGACTGCTCGAGGTCATCTGGTTGATACCGGCGATACGGCCGAACTGGCGCTCCAGCGGAGTCGCTACCGCCGAGGCCATGGTCTCAGGGCTGGCGCCGGGAAGGCCTGCTCCTACCGAAATCACGGGGAAGTCGATCTGCGGCAGGGGAGAAACCGGCAGCATGAAGAACGCAAGTCCGCCCGCCAGCAGCAGCGCCAGCGTCAGCAGCGTTGTTGCGATCGGACGTTCAATGGCCGGCTTGGAGATGTTCATTTAATCTCCGACTGCTTCCACGGGTTTGTGGGCGCGCATGTGGCGCACCGCTTCACCCAGGCGATCGAACCACAGGTAAACCACCGGGGTGGTATAGAGCGTGAGCAACTGGCTGACCAGCAGGCCGCCGATGATGGTCACACCCAACGGCCGGCGCAATTCTGATCCGGTGCCGGAACCGAGCGCCAGCGGCACCGCGCCGAACAATGCCGCCAACGTAGTCATCATGATAGGACGGAAGCGCAGCAGGCATGCCTCGTAGATGGCGTCCACCGGTTTCTTGCCTTCGCCGCGTTCGGCTTCCAGCGCGAAGTCGATCATCATGATGGCGTTCTTCTTGACGATGCCGATCAGCAGGATGATGCCGATCAAGGCCATCACGCCGAGATCCATGCGGAAGACGAGCAACGCGATGATGGCTCCCACACCGGCCGAAGGCAGCGTCGACAGAATGGTGATGGGATGGATGTAGCTCTCGTACAGCACACCGAGCACGATGTAAACCGTGACGATGGCGGCAAGAATCAGCCACATTTCGTTGGCCAGCGATGCTTCGAAGGCGCGCGCCGTACCCTGGAAGCTGCTCTGAATACTGGCCGGCAGCCCAATCTCGCGCTCCGCGTTGTCGATGGCGGTCACCGCCTCGCCCAGAGAATAGCCGTTCCCCAGGTTGAAGGAGACGGTGACGGCAGGGAACTGTCCCTGGTGATTCAACGCAAGCGGGCCCGAGGCGGTTTCGAAATGCGCGATAGCGCTTAGCGGCACCTGCCCACTGGTGCCGGGAACGTAAATGCTCTTCAGCGCGTCAGGATCGTCGCGATATTGGGGATCGACCTCCAGCACCACGTGATACTGATTCAGCTGGGTGTACATGATGGAGATCAGGCGCTGGCCGAAGGCATCGTAAAGTGTGTTGTCGATGGCTGCGGCACTGATGCCCAGGCGCGAGGCGGTGTCGCGGTCGATAATTAATCGCTCTTCCGTGGCCTGATTTTGTTGGTCGGTGGCGACATCACGCAGTTGCGGCAACGTCTTTAACTTGTCGAGCAGCTTGGCAGTCCATATGCCCAACTCTTTCGGGTCGGCATCCTCCAGGCTGAACTGATACTGGGTGCGGCTGACGCGGTCTTCCACCGTCAGGTCCTGCACCGGTTGCATGAAGAGGGTGATGCCCTCAACGCCCGCAACCTCTTTCTGTATTCGCTGGATGATCGTAGATACATCATCGCTGCGTTCGTCGCGCGACTTCAAGTTGATCTGGATGCGGCCGCTGTTGGGAGTCATGTTGGTGCCGTCGACTCCGATGAACGACGACAGGCTCTCGACATCCTTGTCTTTGAGGATGGCGGCGGCCAGGGCCTGCTGACGCTGCGACATGGCGGAGAACGAGATACTTTCCCGCGCATCGGTGATGCCGGTGATCACGCCCGTATCCTGCACCGGGAAGAAGCCCTTGGGCACGATGATGTAAAGCCAGACGGTTGCAACCAGCGTCCCGATGGTGACCAGCAACGTCGCGGTCTGATGATTCAGCACGAACTTAACGGTGCGGCCGTAGAACGCGATGGTCTTGTTGAACGCATTCTCCGACCAGTTGTAGAAGCGGCCGTGCTTGATTTCATCGCGCTGGCGGAGCAGCAGGGCGCACATCATGGGCGTCAGCGTCAGCGAGATCAGGGCTGAGATCAGGATGGTGACGGCCAGGGTGACGGCGAATTCGCGGAACAGGCGTCCCACAATGTCAGGCATGAAGAGCAGCGGTATCAGCACTGCAATCAGCGAGACCGTCAGCGACACGATGGTGAAGCCGATCTGGGCGGAACCTTGCAGCGCGGCCTCAAGCGGAGTGTGGCCTTCTTCGATGAAGCGCTCGATATTTTCAATCATCACGATGGCGTCATCGACGACGAATCCGGTGGAGATCGTCAACGCCATCAGCGAGAGGTTATCGAGCGAGTAGCCCAGCAGATACATCACGCCGAAGGTGCCGACCAGCGAAAGCGGCACCGCAACGCTGGGAATGATTGTGGCCGACAGCGTCCGCAGAAAGATGAAAATCACCATCACGACCAGCGCGATGGTCAGCATCATTTCGAACTGAACGTCGGCGACGCTGGCGCGAATGGTATTGGTGCGGTCGGTGAGGACGGCGATCTTGACCGAACTGGGCAGGTTTGCCTGTAGCTGCTTCAGGCGCAGCTTGATGCTGTCAACGACCTTGATGATGTTGGCGCCGGGCTGCCGCTGAATATTGATGATCACCGCCGGGCTGGTGTTCATCCACGCGGCCTGGTTGGCGTTCTCAGCCCCTTCGATCACCGTCGCAACATCGGAGACGCGCACCGGAGCGCCGTTCTTGTAGGCGATGATTGTGTCGGCGTATTGCTTGGGATCGAACAGCTGGTCGTTGGCGCCGATGGTGTAGGCCAGCCGATTGTTCTGTAGCTGACCCTTTGCCTGGTTGACGTTCACCTGGCCGATCACCGTTCGCAATTGCTCCAGGCTCAGCCCGTACGACGCCAGCGCTGTCGGGTTCGCCAGGATTCGCACCGCCGGCTTTTGTCCACCGCTGATGGTGACCAATCCGACGCCGGGCAACTGCGAAATTTTCTGCGCGAAGGTTGTGTCGGCTAAATCTTCGACCTGCGGCAGCGGCATGGAATCGGAGGTCAGCGCCAGGGTGAGGATCGGCGCGTCCGCCGGATTTACCTTGCTGTAAATCGGGGGAGCCGGCAGGTCAGTAGGCAGAAATAGCTGAGCCGCATTGATCGCCGCCTGTACTTCCTGCTCGGCGACGTCGATGTTCTCATCCAGATTGAACTGCAGGGTGATGATCGAGGCGCCAAAGGCGCTGCTCGAAGTCATCTGGCTCAAGCCCGGCAACTGCCCGCACTGGCGCTCCAGAGGCGCGGTGATCGACGAAGCCGTGACGTCGGGGCTGGCTCCCGGATAGAACGTGAGGATCTGGATGGTGGGATAGTCAACCTGCGGCAACGCGGAAATAGGCAACTGCCGGTAGGCGACGACGCCCACCAGCAGCAGCCCCACCATCAGGAGCGAAGTCGCGATCGGCCGGATAATGAATGGCCGGGAAATACTCATGATTGCGCGCCCGCCTCGCCGGTCACCTGTGCATTCCGCGACTGCCCGCCTTGCTGCTGCGGCGCCTGCGGAGCGACTTTACTGCCGGCCTGTAACTTCTCCTGTCCATCGGTGACCACGCGTTCGCCGGCTTGCAAGCCGGAGGCGATCACCACCGTATTGCCTTGCGTCAGCGAAATCTGTACCGGCTGCATTTTGACGGTGTTGTCGGTATCCACCACGTAGGCAAACATTCCCTGCGGGCCCCGCTGTATGGCAGCAGCCGGAGCCGTAATGGCGTTCTTACGTGTCTCCAGCAGCAGGTGCACGTTCACGAACTCGTTCGGCCAAAGCATGTTCTCGGGATTATCGAAGACGGCTTTCAGCTTGGCGGTGCCCGTCGTCGGATCGATCTGGTTATCGATGGTAAGCAGTTTGCCAGCCGACAACTTGGTCTGGTCGTCACGGCCGTAGACATCAACCTGCATCGTGCCTTTGCGCATCTGCTGCAACACCGACTGCAACTGATCTTCCGGAAGCGTGAAAGTTACGGCAATGGGATGCAGCTGCGTGATTACCAGCATCGGGGTATTGGAGGCCGCAGTTATATAGTTGCCGGGATCAACCTGGCGCAACCCGACTCGGCCGTCGATGGGAGAAGTGATACGGCAGTAGGTGAGGTTGAGCTTGGCGCTGTCAATTGCGGCTTTATCCGCAGCGATGGTGCCTTCGAACTGGCCGAACGATGCTTGCATCGTGTCGAGATCCTGTTTGGCAATTACGCCGCCCTCGTAAAGCGCCTTGTTGCGATCATATTGCGCCTTGGCATTCGCCAGTTGCGCTTCGTCGCGTTGCAGGTTGGCTTGGGCAGTAGCCAGTGCCACCTGGTAGGGACGCTCATCGATTACGATCAGCAGGTCGCCTTTGCGAACGTCCTGGCCTTCCTGAAAGTTGACCTGCATGATCTGTCCGTCAACCCGGCTCTTCAGGGAAACCGTGTTGAACGCCTGTACCGAGCCGAGTCCCGTCAGGTACACCGGGAAGTCGCGTTCTTTGACCGTGGATACGCCTACGGGAACCGTTTGCGGTCCTCCAGCGCCCTTGCCACCTTTGCCGCCGCTAGTGGCTGCGCTATTTCCTTTTTGGCAGGCGGCCAGAACTGCACAGATAAGGATGGCCATCGCAAATGCGATTATTCCGCGACGCTTCAACTTTCCTCCTAGAGGTTCGCGAGTTCCAGTCTGGGGTAAGGACGATTACGTAAGGGCGCTTGACGGCACTGGAACGAAACCCGGTCTTGTCAATATTATGGCTTTAACGCTACTGCCATCTTAAGTTCTAAATCATTGTCACCATGTATTAGACCGGAACAGCTGTCACAAGGGCGGTTAAGAGAGGGTGAAGGAAGGTAAAGTTTTGTGAAGGCTAATCGCACATCCCGAAACACTTCTTCACCGCACCCCGCTTCTGAACAAGGCAAAATTAGAAGCATGAAGCGCCTCCTCATCGTCGATGACGATCACGGGCTGGTGAACCTGCTGAAACGCTTTCTGGAAGCGGAAGGCTTTACGGTGGATACCGCCTACGATCATGCCGACGGGCTGAAGGCTGCGCTAGCCGGCGACCACGAAATCATCATTCTCGATGTGATGTTGCCGGGCGGATCAGGATTCGAGCTGTTGAAATCGCTGCGGCAGCAATCGGGAGTGCCTGTCCTGCTGCTCACCGCACGCGGCGAAGCCGTAGACCGCATCCTCGGGCTGGAGATCGGTGCCGACGATTATCTCGCCAAGCCTTTCGATCCCCGCGAGCTGGTTGCCCGTATACGAGCGATCCTGCGGCGCACCCAGGAAGGCGGCAGCGGCGCGACCCGTGGGGAGGCGGATGAGATCCTGAGCGTCGGAGATATCGAAATGTCGATGGCCACTCGCACCGTGACCTGTGCCGGGCAGCCGGTCGATCTCACCTCGGTCGAATTCAATGTCCTCGAATTGTTGCTGCGCCACGCGGGAAACGTGGTGACGCGCGAACAGATTGCTGAAGTGGCGCTGGGCCGTCCGCTGAATCCGTTCGATCGCAGCGTGGATGTGCATGTCAGCCGCTTGCGCAAAAAGCTGGGCAGCTTTGCGGGAAGTGACGAGCTGATTCGCCCCATTCGCGGCATTGGCTACTTCATGCCCGCAGCAACTCCGGAACGGAGCCGCACGTGAACCGCCGGCTGTTCTGGAAGATCTTTCTGCCATTTTGGGTGGCGCAGGCGTTGTTGCTCGGCGCGCTTTATCTGCGGCTTCACGTGCGCCTGCATTCCGAGCGTCCCTGGTGGACCCAGCCTTCCCGGCAGGTGCTGCCCCAGCTTGGTCTCGACGCGGCGCAGGATTATGAACGCGGCGGCCAGCCCGCACTCGACAGTTTCCTGAACGGCATGTCTCTCAAGGACCGCGCCTCGTATTGGCTGCTCGACGCCGACGGACGGCCACTGGGCAGTCGGCCAGAGCCCAACGGTCTCCAGGCACATGCTAAGCAGGCGCTGCAAAGCGGCGGGTCTATCCGGCTTGATGATTCCTCAGTGGTGGCCGACCAGATCAGCACGCCGCAGGCGCATTACCTGATGGTGGCTGAGTTTGTTCCGCCGCCGCTTTCCGAGCGCGTTCCCGGCGACATCCTGTGGACGCTGAAGCTCGGCACTGTCGTCTCGGCCTTCCTTTGCCTGCTCATCGCGCATTATTTGAGCAAACCTATCGAGCGCTTGCGGAACGCCACCAATGAGTTGGCCCGCGGCAATCTCGATATCCGGGTCAGCCACTACATAGGAAATCGTCGCGACGAAATCGCCGAACTGGTGCGCGACTTCGATTCCATGGCCGATGAGCTGCGCAAGCTCATCCAGAGCGAGCGCAACCTGCTGAGCGGCGTCTCCCATGAACTGCGTTCGCCAATTGCGCGTATTCGCCTGGCATTGACCCTGGCGCGGGGCGCCGACGTTCGCGAGCGCCGCGAAATGCTGGACCGCATCGAGCAGGACACCATCCAACTCGACTCCATGCTGGAGAAAATTCTGATCGTCGCGCGCCTCGAAGGCGGCCAGCATAAGCCGAAGTTCATCGATGTTTCGTTGCGCGACGTTGTCGACAACGTGTTGCATGACGCAAGGTTCGAGGCGACTGCTCTCGATGTGGACATCCGTTTCGAAGGCACTGCCGACGCCATCGTCAGCGGCGACGCCGACTTGTTGCGCAGCGCCTTCGAAAACATCGTACGCAACGCAATTTTCTATTCCGGTGCCGGCGGCCAGGTTGACGTCACCCTGCAGCGCGACAACGGTACAGCAACACTTTCGGTGCGCGACAACGGACCAGGCGTCCCCGACGAATCGCTGCCTCTGCTGTTTAAGCCCTTTTACCGCGTCGACAACTCGCGCGGTATGGCTACGGGCGGGATGGGTCTCGGGCTGGCCATCGTTCGCAACGCCGTGCTGGTGCATGGCGGAACCGTGACTGCACAGAACGTCGCACCCCACGGATTGCAAATAGAAATCTCGTTGCCGGTCGCTCCCAGCGCACCGCGCGCGCTCGGCCCGCAGCTAGTCAGTCCAGCGAAGAACGGGAAGTAACCCGCTAAGACCGCGATCAAGTCAGTTGTCGATTCCAACGTATGCGCCCGCGCAGACCGCGAGCGTCACGCGACAAGCTTCTGCCTGTCGGCTAAACTGAATACTTACCTATGGCATGGTTCAAGCGTGAAACCGGAGAGCTCGACACCTCGGGCGAAAAGAAGGTCAAGACCGAAGGCCTGTGGGTCAAGTGCGATCAGTGCCGGCAGATCATCTGGAAGAAAGATCTCGACCAGAACCTGAACGTCTGTCCCAAGTGCGATCGCCACTTCCGCATCGATGCGCGGACCCGGCTGACGCAATTGCTCGACGCGGGGCGGTTCGAAATCCAGGACGATAACCTGGTCTCCACCGATCCACTGAAATTTACCGACTTGAAGCCTTATGCGGACCGCCTGCGGCGGGCTCGCAACGAAACCGGGCTCAACGATGCCATCATCAACGCCTGCGGTACGCTCGATGGCAAGCCGGTTTTCGTCAGCGCCATGGAATACGCGTTCATCGGTGGATCCATGGGAGCGGTGGTGGGCGAAGTTCTGACCCGCGCCGTGGAACGCGCCACCGACCAGCGCGTGCCGCTCATCGTGGTGTCTGCCTCCGGCGGAGCGCGCATGATGGAAGGCGTTGTCAGCCTGATGCAGCTGGCGAAAATTTCGTCGGCGCTGGCGCGCATGGATGATGCCGGCGTGCCTTACGTCTCTGTGCTTACCGATCCCACGACCGGCGGCGTGACCGCATCGTTCGCCATGCTGGGCGACTTGAACATTGCCGAACCGGGAGCGCTGATCGGCTTCGCGGGACCGCGCGTGATCGAGCAGACCATTCGCCAGAAGCTGCCTGAAGGATTTCAACGCAGCGAGTTCCTGCTGCAACACGGCATGCTCGATGCCATTGTGCATCGCCGCGATCTGAAGTCGTACATCTCCCGCGCGCTGGATTTCATGACCGCACCCAAGGAAGCAGCCCGAGCGTAGCGCTGAGCACGCGACGCAGCTTGTTCGCCGCGAGGCGACTTACCGGCGCGAGGCTGCTTGCCCGGGCGAGGCTGCTTGGTCGGCGCGAGGCTGCCTGTCGACGCAAGCTGCAACCTTTCTCTTAACGGGCATTGCGTATCGCATGAGCGGATTATTCGCGCGCTTCGTGACACATCCCATGTCGACAGGTTATGATTAGGTGCTTCTGATCGAGAGAGGGCGCCAGTCCTCTACGGGTCGGAGAGGTGGCCGAGTGGCTGAAGGCGGCGGTTTGCTAAACCGTTATACGGTCAAAAGCTGTATCGGGGGTTCGAATCCCCCCCTCTCCGCCAGATTTTTCTCGGTTGCTTAGAGCGAACAACTAACGAATCGTTTCGTGTGGTATCGGTGTCGATGGGTCAGGGCCTGGGGCTCGCGGCCATCTCGGAGGCCCGCGCCAGTGCTTGCGTGTCGATATACTCCCGGATGTTCGTCAATTTGCCATTTCGAACGGTAATGTCGAAGACCCAGTGGTCCTCGAACGTCTTATTCGTGGCTTTGATTTTCCCCGTAGCGACGCCGACGACCAGAACCCGGTCTCCCTGCGCTACGAATTCGGGGGGCTCTGGGTATGTCGTTTCCACCTCTTCGGACGCCTTCTGAAGCACATCCGCCAATCCCGCGTGCCCGCGGTGCGTGCCGGCCAGCGGCCAGTCCTCGCCCGGAATGATCCACTCAATATCTTCGGCAGCCAACGCCAGCAGACCTTGCTTATCGCCGCTGCCGATTGCTGCAAAAAAATCCTTCACAACCTGGACATTCTTTTCGATGCTCATCGAAATCTCTCCATTTCCCTTACATCAGGTCGTGTCCGATCTAATCGGACGTTTTGGAACCATCCTTCTCGGGCCAAATCACACGGTCGTAGATCGATTACTGCTCCTTCTTGAACAAATCCTGGAAGATGAGCTGACCCCAAGTGCGGCCGCGTGCGTGCACCAGCGCGCCACCCTCGTTGAGCTTTCCCAGCTTGACGGGTGCGAACCCGAGTTGTTTGGCCAAATCCGCCACGGGAGCGATCGCGTCCTCGTCGTCGCTCGACAGAAAGACGACCCGGTGGCCGCCCTCGACGATCGGATCGGTAGCCAGGGTGGCCGCACCCAGGTGATTGAAACCTTTCACGAGCTTGGCGCCGGTGAACGACTTCGCAACGAAGGCGGAGGACGGGAGACCGTCCAGCTCCTCAGGTGGAACTCGAAACGAGTTCATCGCGTCGATGACCGTCTTGCCTTTCCAACTCGGCAGGGCCTTCGCAACCTCGCGATGTTCCCCGAACGGGACCGCCAGGATGATTGTGTCGGCCTCGAGTGCATCCTGCAGCGACTTGGCGACGACCGTGGGTCCAATCGCCCGAGCCTGCGGCGCCAACTCCTCGGGCGGCCGGCGGCTCGCGACGGTCACGTCGATGTTTTTACGGGCGAAGGCGTGGGCGAGGGCCTGGCCTATCTTGCCGAATCCTACAATTGCATAGCTCATAATGTTTCTCCGATTTCGTGTTGATATTGATCCCAACGCATCGGATCTCGGTGAGCCCCTTGGCGATCATGCACTCACCGAGATCCGCCGACTTCAGATGGCCGAGAAGCCGCCGTCGACATTCAACTCCACCCCGTTCACGAAGCTCGAATCGTCTGAAGCAAGAAACAGCGCGACCGTCGCGATTTCCTCAGGTTGACCCATCTTTCCCCGCGGGATCAGGGATTCGAACATCTCCTTCGCCTCCTTGGTGAGAACTTCTTCCTGCATCGGTGTGGCGATCGGCCCCGGGCCCAGCACGTTCACCC
Organism: uncultured Acidobacteriaceae bacterium; assembly: GCA_963771535.1. Lineage (GTDB taxonomy): Bacteria > Acidobacteriota > Terriglobia > Terriglobales > Acidobacteriaceae > CAVVDY01. The sequence continues at coordinate 905,599 of CAVYTK010000004.1, forward strand.
GGATATTCCTGCCCTTCAGTTCGTTGAGCCACGTGCGTGCGAAGGAGCGCAATGCCGCCTTGCTCGCCGCATACACGCCGAAACCAGGAAAACCCTTCACCGAAGCAACTGATCCGGTCATGATGATCGATCCGCCATCGTTGAACAGCGGCAACGCCTTCTGAACCGTAAACAGCGTTCCGCGCGTATTCAGGCCGAAGGTCGCATCGAAGTGCTGCTCGGTAATCTCGCCCAGTGGTAGGGCCTCGCCCCTGCCGGCGCTCGCGAACAGGACGTCGATCTTGCCCTTTTCCCGCTTGACCGTATCGAACAGACGGTCGAGGTCGTCGAGATTGGCCGCGTCACCGCGCACGCCGGTCACGTTCCGGCCAATCAGCTTGACGGCCTCATCGAGCTGCTCCTGCCTCCTGCCCGTGATGAAAACGTAGGCGCCTTCTTCAACGAAGCGCTTGGCGCTCGCCAGCGCCATGCCGCTCGATCCACCCGTGATGACTGCAACCTTACCTTCAAGCTTTCCCATAATTGCTCCCTTCGGAGATGTGTAGCATTCAGTACAGTAGAGTAGATTTCTTTGGCGGTGGACGAGAACTGCTCGGGAGTCCTAATCTTTTGTCTATTCGTCCAAAAGGGGGAGGCTAAGTTGGACCCGATAACAGACATCTTCAGAACGATGCACGTAACCGCTTTCGGTCTGCACAGGCTCGAAGCCACAGCCCCGTGGGGCATAAAACAGGAAAACCAGACCGAAGAAAAAGTCACGCCTTCCGACAAAAAGATGTCACCCACAGATTTGGCGCACTTCGCCATGCTTTCGCGCGGCAACTGCTGGCTGAGTGTGGAAGGGATTGCGGAGCCGATTCCCCTCACCGGTGGTGATTGCTTTTTACTGGCTAAGGGGACTTCGATTGTTTTGCGCGACAGCCCGCGAACACGTCCGAGGTGGAGCTTCCGCGAGATCGGGGCCAAGGCCAACGGCAATGTCGCTCTTTGTGGCGGCGGTGGCGCACCGACGACAATCGTCTGTGGGTCCTTGAGTTTCGATCGCGCCAGCCTGAAGCCGATCACTCAGTTATTGCCGAACTTCATTTTGATGAAGGCCGATCAGGCACGCACGCTTGCTCTTCACACCACAGTGCAGGCGCTCGCGTCAGAGATGGAAGAACAGGCGCCGGGATCTGAAGTCGTCGCGACTCGGCTGGCCGAGGTTCTGTTTATCCAGGTACTCCGGGCGCATATCGCGTCGGGACCGGAACGCAACAAAGGATGGCTTCGTGCGATTTTCGATCCTCAAATAGGCACTGCTCTGAGTGCCATTCACGACAGAGTGAATACACCCTGGACGGTCGAATCCCTGGCCGAAGCGGCGGGCATGTCTCGCTCCGCATTCGCAGCACGTTTTAAAGAGCTACTCGGACAAACGCCACTGGAATACGTAACCGAGTGGCGGATGCAGAAGGCGATGCAGCTACTCGAACAGCGTGACAAGAAGCTCATAGACGTCGCTCGGTTGGTCGGTTACGAGTCCGACGCTGCGTTCAGTAAGGCGTTCAAGCGAGTTGTCGGGGCCAACCCTGGTGAATACCTCAAACGTGGTTTTGAAGGCCACGTTAATGCCGGACTGGCGGAAGATTTTTGAAGCGAGCATGCTGACTATGGCGGTGGGGCCTTGGTGCATTAGACTGCCCGATTCTGCCATATGGATCGAATTGGCAAAGTAGCGAATCCCCACTCTGCGCTAGCTAGTCTGGATTGTCAGAGAAGTAACGAGCAAAGCGCCGATCTGATTGAAGGTGGCGTCATATTTCGCGATTTCTGGATGGCCCCCTGTAACAGGGAATCCATTTTCTGTTTCCAAAGCTGAAACCATCGAAATCTCCCTGGATGCCCAAACCCGCGTACAGGTCTGCGCAGCGACCTGCGCCGGAGAGTTCGCGACAAGACGCTTTGCCGGGCAGGAAGTCAGCGAACCATTGACTTTGCTTCGCCTCGAATTGCTGGCACAGGTGAATTTCCGCCCGAGATTGCTGCGCTCGCTTTAGCGATTTGCAGCCGCCAGTTCGGTATCGGCGAATTGTTTCCATTCACGTTCAGGTAGCACACCATATTTTTCAATCGGTCCGTATCGCTCCCTGACGCACTCTCACCCCGCTGACGGAGATAATAGGGAGGAATCGACTGGTAGTACAAGGTGGCGACGACGCTGGCCGCGTTTGCCAGTTGCGAGCTGAGGGGTATCGCATAACGAACGATGCTCGATCCACTGCCGTCGCTGTAGTTTGGATCACCATCGACTCCAACCGGTTTCGTCATATCAGCGGACGGGCCGGTGGCACTCCAGCCTCGCGGAAGCAGGCGGTTGTTCTTTACGACTTGATCAAGAGCCAGAAAGCTGGTGGTGAGTTGGCCCTCGGGATCTAGCGCCAGCTCTTCGTAGATCTGCACCTGATCGTCGCGTGTGATCGGGTTCGCCCGATTGTAGTGGGGTTGATAGACCTGCTGATTGGGCGCGAAAAATTCCGTGATCAGCGGATTCCCGCTATTATCAAGAATCACGCCATCATTCGATGTCTGGCCCGAAACCCACAGTGTTTTGCCCAGAGCGTCAAGCACGCGGAACTCCAGGAACGCACGACGGAAACTCACTCCGGAGGGAAAGCTGTGGCCCGCCAGGTTAACAACCTGCACGTCAGCTTGCAGTGTGTTGCCGGTGTTTTGCAGCGAGAGAACGTTCACGGTAGCGGTATTGCTTGCCACCTCCAGGCTCGAGTTGATGGCGGTGTATTGGCTGGCATAAATATCTTTGCCGCCGCTCGGAAGCATCGGGTCGGCTGCAAACAAGCCAAGTTCGCTGCGAAACTCCCCAAACATTTCCAACCCGAACAAATTGATTCCCAGAAGAGTGTGCCTGGAAAAAGTGCTCCGCTTGGTCAGTTGAATCTGATCATCGGGCGCGCGGAACAGCTCGGGCGGAAATGTATTGTCTTCTATGTTGGCGATGTTGAAGGCGAGGGACTGCCCCTTGTACTGGCGTGGCATGTGGCAATCCTGACAACTCTGCGGAGTAGAGCCGTTGTCGGCAAAGTTGCTGTTCACCCACTCCAGAAATGTCGTCTGTTCGTGGGAGACTTTTGGAACTCCATGCTCGTCCAAAGGCTGGTTGCCGTTCTTATCGTAAACGGGAAGAAAAATGGTGTGGCACGAACTGCACAGCAGCGAAGACTGTACCTGACCGGCGAACTGGGGATTGACTCCGATCGCATTCTGCATGGGCAGGGTGGACACTTGAGCATACGGACCGTAGAGCTCTGTAGCCGGGCCCACTTTGAATTGCCCGGTGTAGGTTTCTTCTGTACCCAGTCCGTCAGCGGCCATCTGGTGGCAACTGTCGCAGGAAACTCCGTCGCGCGCCAAGGCGCCGTATCGCGAGTTGGGATCAGAAAGGTGGGCATGGGTGAGCAGTCCGCCATTGGTATCAATTTTGTACTGGCGTTCTCCCATGACTCCATGGCAGCGCAGGCAGGTGTCGTCAATCAAATCCGCCGCGTTCGGTTGCCCGCTTAGTTGGGGATGGATGGTTCGCTCGGTCTCCAACTGGGCCAGGAAGATGGGATCGCGTCCGGACAAACCCATCATCGAATATCGCCATTCGCCGTTGGGAGAAACGTTAACTTTGCAGTTAGTCGGCGGGTTGCTGCCGGGATCGCAGGTCTGCAGAGCGTTGGGATAAAGCATGGATGGGATGTCAGCTCTGCCAGTGTCGCTGATGGTGCCGGTTGCATCGTGACAGCCGGCGCACTGGTCCGAAGTCAGGAACTGCTGCGGCCCGGCGGGGCTACCATACGAAACAACGTGGTCAAAGGTCTGGGATACCATGCAGTACGATTTGCGAGGGGCCTGCTGCTGGGGAAATACCGTGGAACATTGCGGCGCAGTGAGCGGACTCCGTGTGCTCCCCGACACGTCCTTCCTGCTTACAAAATTTCCCTGATGTATCTCTTCGAGCGGGTTGAACTCCGAGGCCGACGAGCTATGGTTCGTGGGCCGGAAGGCGAAGTCTTGCATCATGCTCGAAGTTCCGAAACCGCCGACGTGCGATGTGGTTGCGTAGGTACCTTGCCCATCCGCTGCCGTTGCGTGACAGTTAAGGCAGTACAGGCCATGTCCCGTATAGACCGGCGTCGGCTCTGAACAACCGTTCGTCACCGGAACCGGCGGAAGCGGGTTGACGCCTATGTCGGCCCAGTACCAGTTATCCCACACCGAGCTGTCCTTAATCATGACGGTCCAGTCCATCAGCCCTGTGCCGTCCGCATTCTTATATTGCGCTTTGACCATCGTGCTGCCGTCGATAATCCTGGCGCTGCGGTCTCCCGTGGTCAGCCAACTCCAAATGAGGGGAGAGTAGTACACCTGAACGTAGGGATGGGTTCCTTGGCTGGAACGTACGTTGGCATCGTGCTGCCAGGACTCATAGCAGCCCTGCTCGAGAAACGAAGTGAGCTGGGGCAGAAACCCCGGAGCGCTGGGGGGCTGCAATGGCATACAGGCAGCCTTTTCCGAGGAAGATGGTGATCCCGAACCGGAGCCACAGGCGGTTAACAGCAGGAGGCTGACAACGGCGGCGCATAGCAGTGAAGTTGCGCTTCGTGAGTTCACAACTCTCCGTGGTGGTTACGCCAAGCCCTTCTGCGAACCGCAGCGTAGCGGGATGATCTACCCGGCTCGCAGAGTCCTGAAACTCGCAAAATCCTAAAATGTGTTGCTGGTTGGACTGCAATACTACACCAGAACTCTAATATCTAAATCACATTTTCAACTACCTGCCGCGACCGCCTGCGCCCCCACAGATGCAATCGCATCACCCTCGACAGAAACGAATTCGGAGGAGTGGGCTCCATCGAGACGTTGCACGTTGCCTTGGCGGTTTTCAATTACCGTTGAACGCAGAGAGCTGCTCGCATGCGCCGAGGCAACCGTCGCCCAGATCGGAGAGCCCATCCCCCTCTCCGGAAAACCCTCGTTGTGCACGGTGAGTCTAAGCAACTCAGGTCCATATGCGCGCCACTAACCTTGCCGCTGCGGCTCACTATGTCGAGCAACTGCCTCTAGCTCCCGCAACTCCGGGTGCAAGGCGCTGCCGTGGTAAGTTTCTCCGGTTCTTTCCCGGAGGCTTTCGCGATGAGACATATCGGGCATGGGAGCGGGACTATAAGGAGAACGCGCATCGAGAGTGGAACCGCGTACTAAGCCAGTCTCTGCACAATGCGTTGCTGCGCAAAGGCGAGTTCGCGGAGGTCGCGCTGCGTGCAGTCAAAATTGAAGCTCGCACTAATCTCATATTCTCGTTCGAAAAGATGGCCATGCGCGACGCCATCAAAAGTGCTGCTGGAGCTAAAGCATTCGCTACCGGGCTCTACGATTTTCTTTACGGGCGAGGCGGCATGGAAGGGAAGTTTGAGCGATGGTGTCAAATCGTTGACTCCTTGCCGCGGAAGCAGACCCGTGTATTCACTTGGCCCATCGTGACTGTCTTCGGATTTATCGCGCAGCCGGACCGACACATCTTCCTGAAGCCCAATGTGACGCGTCGCGCTGCGCGTGAATACGGCTTCCCGCTGCACTATGAATCACGCCCCAGCTGGCGCACCTACGCTAGTTACCTTCAGTTCAGTGATCAAGTTCGCCGGGATATTCCAGATCTCCATCCACGAGACATGATTGATATCCAGTCATTCATTTGGGTGCAGGGTTCTGACGAATATGAAGAGTAGCTAAACGGCAGCCCTCTCCTGACGGCTCGCCGATTCCTTGAGCTTCCGTCACCGGACAAACTTCACGCCGAGTCGCCGCAAGCGACTCCACCACGGCACCGGGGCCGGACTTGTATACGGCGCGAACGAGGGAGGAGGAAAAGAAATTACGCCAGTCTCGGGTCCTCGCGTCGGGGTCTTCCCGAAGAGTTCCCAAACCGATTGGCCGTCCCGAACTATAGCTTCGCCGCTATTTGCGACCCCGGCGGTGAGAACGCCGACCACCTGTCCACACGTGGAAAAGACGGGAGAGCCGCTTGCGCCCCGCCACCCTTTGGCGTCGAGCGTAAGAATGCGCTGCTCCTGGCCGGTCACGGTGATCAGATCGATTTGTTTCACACGCGCCTGCACCCGGCAAAGTTCGAATGCCCCGCTCGGTATGCGCCGGAACGCGTCGAAGTAGAGCCAGTCGCCGCGTGTCGCCGGCTCCCGCGAGAGCGAGGCCACGCTGTCGAGCGACAGAGGCTTGGGCAACTCCTCGGGGCTTTTCAGCCGCAACAGTGCGACATCGGACCGCCCGTCCTCGGCTACGACCTCCGCCGGAGTGGTGAAGAGAAAACTCTTGTCAGTGAGTACCCAGCAAACGAGGATAACGGGTGACTCATCGTGCGGGTGCTCGTCTGGCTCATCTGCGCGAATAACGTGCCGGGCAGTGACGACGTTCGACCGCTCCCCGACGAAGAAGCCGGTGCCGAAACCCCTTTGCGTGACGACCAAACAGATCGACGTGAAGATTGGGGGAAATCCGCCCGGATCCGGATCGCCCGCGACTAGGCAAGTGGACAATGCGACTCTCCTCGGCGACCAGTCCTGCGTGGCGTCGAATCGATCACCCATGCACCCCAGCCCACGCGACACGATTCTATAGGAGCTTAGGTGCAGGGACAGAGCCAGAAGGTCCAGCCTTGACAGAGTCTTGTGTGGCTTGCAGACGCAGCCATGCTGCGACGGTAGCGGGGTCGAAGGAGATCACTCCACTGACCAGGTTCGGGATTTCGCCTGTGGCCTGTCACTTTGCTCACGCCTGCAAAGCGGCTCAAACTGGAATTGTCCTACTCCCGCCCGAAGCTTGATTGTTAGAAAAAGTAATTCGCAACCCGCCGATTTGTAGCGTTCGGCGGTATATTTCACGACTCTTAAGCTATGGGGGGATGCAGCGATTCGAAAGAACTGCCGCATCCCCTACACTGCTTTGCCTACACTGATTGCCCTACCACGAAGTCAATGTGATTTCATCCGCCCAGATGTCGATAGGATCCTGCTTTTCGTCGCCGTCAAGCTGAATCGCTACGTTCATCTCGCTGGAGTTCACGCTTTCGGACGCATAGGTGCGATTCACGTAATGCAGATCACCGTTCATCGATACGGATACAAACTTCGTGGACGCATCGGGGTTGCGGTAGAACTGCAGTACCACGTGGTTCCACGAGTAAGGCTTCAGCACGCACGGCAATCCGGTGTGCTGCCAGCTGTCGTGAACCGCGTCGGAGACCTGCCAGGTGTTTTTATAATTCCCCCGGGCGTCGCATTCGGTGAGGAAGTAATTCTTATGTCCGCCGCGCGAGTAGAAGACGTCCATTTCCAGCCCTTGGATGATGCTGGGATCTTTGACGTAAACGTAAAAGTCCAGGATGAAATTGTTGGCGTTGTTATTGGGAGTGAGGCGGTCAAAGAACAGCGCGTTCGAATAGTTGTAAATTCCGTCGGTAGTCTTTCCCAGGTAGAACTCGGCTGTCTTCCCGTCCATGGATGGGTTGTTTTCGTGCTGCTTCATCCAATGCACATCGGGGTGGCCATGACCGCCGGGGCCGGCACAGGTATCGCAACTCTCCCATCCCACGAGGTTCTGAACGTCGTTCACTACCTGATGGTTTCCGCCGCCGACAGTAATGTTCAGTATCTGCTGGAAGTAGTGGCCATGCACGTCCCAGGCTTTCATGTAGACCGAATGGCCTCCGGCGCTGAGATTGAGGTTGGTGTTCAAATGATCGGCGTTAATCGTGTACATGTCCTTGCTGTCAACGTTGATCGTCATGGCACCGATGGCGCCATACGGGGAATTGGCTGAAGCGATGAAGTTGGTAGGTGCGCCGACCTGCTGGTTGTTGGTGGGCGTGAGGACCGTTACGCCGGCGAAGCTAAGAGTTGAACCCAATAGTGCGAGAGAAAGAATGAATATGAATCGCTGCAAGTTACACTCCGGGAAAGAAATTCGGGACAGTTCGAATCCACGAGTTGCCCGCGAACGCCAATCTAGAGAGCCTTCTACTCTGTAACAATTGGTCATAATACCTAGTTTGTGAAAATCGAGAGACTCTGGCGGGCCGCCAATCGGCGAAGCCAGAGAGGATCTATAGAGTCTCTTTTCAGTGACTTAGCTAGGCAATCGAGAGACTTCTGCTCGCATTAAGGACTCTACTTAGTACTTATTTCTGATTAGCGGCCCCAGGCTGACGCCGACGACAGACGGGGCGCGGCATACTGCGATACCGATGCGCTCGTTTCCGAGGGCTCGTACCGGAGAATGTCAGACCCAGTTCGGGCCCATCATTTTGGACTTTGGTTTAGCTTCTCGAGAGTGCTTTTCAGGTGCTCGAGCTTCTGCCCGGCTTCACCCAGTTTTCCTTCTGCCGTCAGGCGCTGGTAGTCAGCAAGATCCTGGGCAGCCTGGCTTATCAGTTGGTTGAGGTTGGGAGCTGGCGATGCAGGGCGTGGTGGAACTGGGCGGCAATGCGGCCTGCGGCGGACTGGACGAAGAGGCTTGCAGGGTTGACGATCCATTGCCAAACAAGGCCGCCAGCGCGGATTCAAACGTGGGGGCGTATACCAGCCGATCTTGCAATGCCAGCACCACCAGGCGCAACTCCGGCATGGGGCTGCGCTCGGCCTGCAAATAAATCGGCTCGGCGTAGAGCAGGGTGCGCCCAATCGGTATTACGAGCAGCGTGCCGCGGCGGACGTGCGAGCCCTGCTGATTCCACAATGTGAGCTGGCCGGAAAGCTGGGCGTTCTGATCGATCCTCGCCTCGATTTGCAGCGGCCCGTCGATCAGCCTGGTTTTGGGGAAGTCGTACACCACCGCAGTGCCGTAATGCGCACCGTCGCTGCGAGCCGCGATCCAGCCAATCAGGTTGTTGCGATTGGCGGGCGTGAAGGGCAGAATCTCGACAAACTCCGCCGAGGTTTCCCCGGGTAGCTTCATCAGGACGAAGTGTGGTTGCATGGCTTGCGTGACTTGCTGGCCGCTGTCCCCCATGACGACTTCATTGGCTACGTTCCACAGGTCTTCGCGGTTATAGAAGACTTCCGGGTCGGTCATGTGGTAAAGCGAGTAAACCTCAGCCTGCACTTCGAGCAGCAATTGGGGATAGCGCACGTGCTTGCGCAGGCCTGCGGGCATCTCTTCAGCGGGTTTGAACAGAGTGGGGAAGAGACCACGATAAGCCCCGAGAACTGGATCTTTACTGTCGAAGACATAGAAAGTCGTGCTTCCATCGTAAGCATCGACGACTACCTTTACGCTGTTGCGCATGTAGTTGATCAAGCCGTCGCGGAGATGGTAATGGGTGGAGTAAGGATAACTGTCCGATGTCGTGAACGCGTCCATGATCCACGACAGCCTCCCGTCTTCTCCAACAACGATGTACGGGTCCTGGTCAAAGGTGAGAAACGGGGCCAGAGCCGATACGCGCCGTAGAACGTTGCGCTGCATCAGCAACCGGCTTTCGGCGGTGATGTCATCGCTGAACGGCAGCTTGCTGATATCGCCCCGGTCCAGCGCAATGAGAGTGCGACGAAGCCAGCCGCCGAGTACGATTCCGCCGCTGCCCTGGTAGGTCGTGAAGTCGTTGGCCTGTCCCTGCGGGTAATTGAACTCCTTCTGCCGCGTCTTGACATAAACATCAGTGTCGGTCAGCTCGCCGAAATAGATCTCGGGACGAGTGACGGTCAGTCCCGGAACCGTACTCTGAACCGGCATGTTACTCAGCAGCAACGTAGGCAGCCCTTCTGCAGTGAAGCCGTTGACCGGATTCATGGTGATGCCATACCCGTGCGTGTAAATCAGCTTGTCGTTGATCCAGTTGCGGCTGCTCTCCGGCAGTTTGTTGATGTTCAACTCGCGGGCGGCGAGCATCACTTCACGAAGTCTGCCGTCGATCTGGTAACGATCGATGTCGATATCGGGAAAATCGTAGTAGGTGCGGATTTCCTGTATCTGGCGCAAGGTGTCTTGCAGGGCCCGCCAGTCCCACAAGCGGATGTTCTGCAGCGTGTCCTGATTATTTACCGGGTCCGCGGCCTCGGGATTGGTGTCTGCGGGAAACTCTTGTCGCGACACTTCATCAAGGTCATAAGCTCGCCGCGTCGCCTCGACATTGTGAACGATGTAAGGTTTCTCGCGAACCAGTTGATTCGGCGCGACAATGAAGCTGCCTACGTACCATCCCGCTAACTGGAGAAGAACGTAACAGAGGATTGCCGGCAGCACCGCCGCAATCAGCCAACGACCACGCTTCAACCACAGCGCGTTTGCCGCCGCGATTACTGCGCCCAAAATCAGCGCGAGACAGATCACTAACAGGCCGGGAAGGAAGATGTGCGCGTCGGTGTAAGTGACGCCGCTAAAAACCTTGTGGTCCTCGAGTATCAGGTCGAAGCGCCCCAGGTACACCCACCACGCGATCACCAGCAGAAGGAAGGCAAAGGTGAGGGAAAAGCCGCGCCAGGAAACCAAAGCGTAACGGTTGCGATATCCCTCAAGGGCGCGCGCGCCGGCGTTGGCCAGCAGAAAGAAACCGGAGATGACACAGCTCAGGAGGCCCAGCGTCAGCAGCCAGCCGGAGATCAACTGCCACGCCGGCAGAGTGAACAGGTAGAAGTTGAGCGGCTTGCCGAAGATCGGGTCCAGGTATCCGGTTGCGTGCGGCGCATACCAGTCGAGGGCGAATATCTGCCAGTTCGCCATCATGACGCCAGCCGTGGTGGCGGCCACGAACAGAGAGCCGCCGAGCGCGACCAGACGCAAGATGGATTTGACCGGCAACTTCACGGCTAAGCGGCCCACGAGAATCGTCTGTCCGCCCGGCTCGGCGGTGAACTCCGTACGCTGCAGGATCAGGAAAATACCGTAGAGCAGGAGGAAGGTAGTGCCGCCAGCAATGGCCGAAAGACTGCCCACCGCAGTCCCAGCATTTTCCAGAACACCGCGGCATAGCCGAGCGATCCGAACCAGAGGGCGTCGACGTAATAAGACAACCAAGTCTGGCCACCGAAGATGACGAGAGCAAGGAGAGCAAGGAATAACCACAACCAGAGGGAACGCGCAGTCGAGGTCCCAGGCAGGCGAGGTGTACGTGAACCGTGTCGAATCGGCGGCCAGTCCTCCGGCTGCATCAGTGAAGCCTCCGTTCACCAGCATACGCTCGACCACAGGCCCGCGATGGGTCAGCGCCTAGTTGGATTTCGCCAGCACTTCGGCTTGGCGAATCGCCGCTTCGTGCAGTTCGTAGGCTTCCAGCGCCATGCGCGCTCCGTCGCGAGCCATGCTGGTGCTCATGCTGGCTTCGGCTTCGGCGAAAACCTCTTCTGCATCCTCGTGCGCGTTGTAGGCTTTGTCGTCGGCAGCAATAACGTCGTGTATCGCGGCCAGGAGATGGGCATCAAGCGGCTCTGGGCCGATTTCGGCAGAGCCCTTCCGCGATCGCTTAGCGTTCCCGTTTTCACAAGCCAGATGGTTGTAAGCGGATTTCAGTTCGGGGCTCCATCCACCTTTCACTTTCTTTTCCAGCTCAACCAGGGCGGCCCGCGCCTTATCGGCGGTCTCGCGCAGGCGTTTCTTCTCCGTCAGCCACTTCCACACACCCCAATCCAATCCCTCGCGCATGATGGCTTTAGCGTCTTCAACCTCAGGAAGTTTTCGCATCGTCAACCTCTTCGCTGATCCGTTTTCACCGGCGTCTCGCTGCCGGCGTTTACTTCTGAACTTCTTGTTGCGCGCGGATCGTGCCAACATCTTCGATGAGCACTGCGGCGTCGTCCCACGTGTTTTCGTGCGCGGGCGGAATAAAACTCATGGCGCGCTCAGCCAGTGCGGTGATCGTCAGGCTGGGATTCACCCCGAGGTTCGCCGAGACCACCGATCCGTCGCACACGTACATGTTCTGGTAGCCGAAGACGCGATGACGCACGTCGACCACGCCGTCATCTGGGGAAGCGCCGATCACACAGCCGCCAATGCAGTGCGCGGTTGCCGGAACGTTGAAGAGGATCTCCGGCAGCATGCTCATCGAGGTGCCGCCCGCGACTTCGGCGACCTTGTTTGGCAAACGCATTGGCCTGCGGGATGTACGTGGGAACCTTCGCTCCGCGGCTGGCCAGGAACTTGCGAAACGGCCAGAACCACGGGCGCTGCCACGTCATCTCGATATGACCCTCCAAGGCCTGCATGCAGAGCAGGATCACGCTCTCCCGCGCCCATCCGACGCGGCCAGAACAAACGCGTCGTCTTCACCGGGTGGCGCAGCGCTGAGCCGATCACGTTCCTCATCCACAGTGCGATGCGCTGCGCACCGGGACGGCCGTCCGGTGAGCAGTGTGCTCAGCAGGCTCATGGCATCGGAACCGCTGGGATAACGAACCGCTTCGATGTGCGTGTCCTCGTCGATGTAGACGCCCGAGCCGATGGCGATGCCTTTCGACAGGTCGTCCGTTGCAGCCCGGCACCCGCACTCCGATGAGCGATTCGGAATTGGTGCGAACGTGTTTGCCCAGATGGCTGCTGATGGCAGGTAGCGAACCTTTTTCGCGCAGACGAAACAGCAGCTCCATGGTGCCCAGCGAGGAGGCAGAGAAAACTACGCCGCGACAGGTGAACCGCTGTGGGTTGCGGCTAAACCAGGCAGTCGATTTCACGGTGCGCACTTCGTATCCCGCGCCACCATCCGGTGCGCCAGCTAGCGGCTTGACATCGACAACCTTGGTTTCCGCGAAGACTTGCGCCCCACGCTTCTCGGCAAGATAGAGATAATTCAGGTCGAGCGTATTCTTCGCGCCGTGACGGCAGCCCATCATGCATCCGCCGCAGGCCGTGCACGTGCTTCGCGCGGGACCTTCGCCACCGAAAAAAGGATCGGGAAATGTCTGTCCAGCCGGGTGCGCCCTCAGCGGCTTCGAAGATGCCGACGTGCGTGCGATAAAAGGTGTGGCCGCAGCCGGCCGCTTCGGCGCTTTTCTGCAGCAGACGGTCGGCGGGTCCGAGAATGCGGTTCTCGATCACGCCCAGCATGCGTGACGCAGTTGTCGATAGTGCCGCGGCATCTCCGACTTCCAGTCGGCCAATCCCGCCCATGAACCCGCGGACCATACTTTGTCCGGAGGCGGCAGCAAGGTGCTGGCGTAGGTGATCGATCCGCCGCCGACGGCGCAGCCGTGCAGGATGGTCACGTGGCGGAAGAAACGCATGTTGAAGAAGCCGCGCAACCCCAGCCGAGGCCGCCAGAACCAGCGTGCGATCGACCAACTGGTGCGGGGAAGATTCTCCGGTGTCCAGCGCCGCCCCATTTCCATCACCGCGACGCGATAGCCTTTTTCCGCCAGCCGCAGGGCGGAAACGCTGCCCCCAAATCCGGACCCGATCACAATAAAGTCGAAATCGAATTGTCGATCGGGGCCCATATCGTTTTTATCGGCTCATCGGTTGCGAAACTAACGTCTGCCTCGAGCGCAACCGCGCGTCGATGACTTGCCCGATGCGGCGCAACGCCTCCGCGCTCTGCGGAGCGTCGGGACCAAACATCTGAAAGTCGTGGTTCATGTCGTCCCAGGCATCGAGCGTGACGTCCGCGCCCTGGCTGCGCGCGTGTTCAGCGAATGCGTGAATGCTGTCGAACAAAACTTCGCAACGCCCCGCCTGCATGTAGATCGGAGGCAGTCCGCGAAGGTCAGCCAGAATCGGAGAGATAAGCGGGTCCTGTCGCTGCGATGGATCACAGAACCAATCCGCCCAGCGGCCGAGCATGTGAGGCTCGAGCCAATCGACACCGCCCTCCGTCGGCTGATGGCAAAGTCCGTCGCCGGCGAAAGCGCAATCGCGAGCGCAGGCAAGGGAAGTCGCAACTCGCGTAGGCGCAGCAGCAACGCCAGTGTCAGATTGCCGCCGGCCGAATCGCCTGCCACCACCAGCTTGTCACTCGCGACGCCCTGGTTCAGCAGCCAGCGATAGGCGTTCAGCGCATCTTCCAGCTGGGAAGGGAAGGGATATTCCGGCGAGAGACGATAATCCAGGGCGAAGAGTTTGGCCTTGGCAGCCAGTGTGAACAGCGCAATGAAGTTTGCGTAGGAACGAGGGTAGTAGCTGTAGCCGCCGCCATGGAAATAAAGGACTGTCGCGCCCGGCTCGACACTCTTAGCGGCAAACCAGCTGCCGTTGAAGTTCTCTTGCGCAATCGGGGTGATGGTGACGTCTGACAATGCGGGCGAGCGGACAACCATCGAGTCCAGGTAGCAACGCGATTCGTGGACATCGGGCATGCCGAAGGCGGTGATGAGTTGCCGCTTCAGCAATTCCGTAGCGACTTCGATCCACCAGTTCCAACTGGGTCGCCGCGGACCTTTGAGCAGGCGCCGCGCTGAGACTTCAGCAACCACTCGGGCCAATTCGGCGGCGCTTCGTACCCGATATCGCGCCGGACCTTCGAACTCAATTCGAGCAAACACGCGATCCGTTCTTTTCTAAGCGCACTGCGGATGATCGGCTCGCCACATGTGGAACTCGCTTTGCTATGACGTGGCGGCGTGCGCCAATACCTGCTTCTCTTGCTCAGGTCCGACCAGCGGAGCTGCTTGCAAATCGGCGACGAGAGCAGCCGCATTACCGGAAGTCGGCACCGCACCATTGCTAGGCTGCGCCAGGACCTTTGCCTTTACCGCAACCTTTGCCTTCACCGGCTTTTTCGCCGGCACCTTCTTGCGCGGCGCGGATTGCTTTCGCCGTGGCTTGATGCCGGCTGCCGTACGCAACTCGGCGAAACTTTCGACGAGAAATTTCTCCAGTCGCGCCAGGTCGGGTGCGGCATGCACGTCTCCGCTGAACCCGAAGTACATCCTCCCGTCATAACTCAGGATGGCGCAGTTCACCGCCATCTCGCCGCCGATCGGCACGTAGGGATACCAGCGCTCCATCTTGCGACCCAGCAGGTAAAGCGCAGTTTGCGGTCCCGGTACATTGGTACAGACCAGGTTGAAGGGCGTGATGGGCAACTGGCTCAAGATGGGACCGGCGAGCGATTGCAGGCTGTTCGGCAAGAGGCCAATCATGCCTCCGGTGATGCCGACGAGTTCTGCGGCTCGCGTCTGTTTGAGAAATTCGCTTCTGCGATGGACCGCCTGCAACAGCTCCTTGGGGTCGCGGAGATCCAAGGGCACCGTGACCGGAATGAGCGAGATGTTGTTGCCGGCGTCGCCAGGCTCGGCACTACCGCGGACGTTGACTGGAACCATCATCCGCAGCAGCCGTCCGTCCACCGCCTCGCCGTGCGCTTCGAGATAGCGGCGGAACGCGGCAGTCACCAACGCGAGGACCACGTCGTTCACGCTGGTTTCGAAGGTGGCCTTGATAGCTTTGACTTCTGCCAGCGATACCTCGGCCCAGGCGAACTTCTGCGGCCCCTGACAGATGACGTTGAAGCGCATCCGCTCAGTGATAGCCGTGATCTCGGGCAGCAGCTCTGAAAATTCTACCTGGGGAACGGCTGTGCCATTGGCAGCGGCGCGCGCCAACACGTTCAGAGCATCGTTCCAGCCCAACAGGATTCGCTTGACGAACTCGCCATAGGACTCGACCAGGCCGGTGGTCAGCGCTGCCAACGGATCGTTCGGCCCTGCGTTCTTGGCTGGCGCCGACCGAGGCGTCGCTTCGGCATCTGGATTAAAGAAGGCATTCATCATGCCCACGCCTGCGATGCCGTCGGCCAGGCAGTGGTGCAGGCGGATCACGACGGCGGTGCGCCCGCCCTTCAGTCCATGCACCAGCGTCATGTCCCACAGCGGATGCTGGCGGTCCATCACCTGGCTGAAGAGACTCGCCGCGAACGCCTTCAGCTCCGTGTCGGTTCCATGCTTCAGCCTGGATTGGCGGACATGGCGGCGAAGATCGAAGTCCCCGTCATGCTCCCACGCTGGCAATCCAACACCGAACGGTGGCGGCGCCACACGCCTCAGATAACGCGGCACCAGCGGAAGCTTCGATTCAATAAACTTTAGAAACTCTGCAAATGAAATTTCACCGTCGAAGACGCAGACGCTGGCCACGTTCAGCGGCATGCCTTCGCGTTCCAGGTTGAGGAAGACCGTATCGCCCCAGGAAAGGCGGTCGACTACCTGACCATTCGCTACCACTGGTTTCCGCTTGGGTTCTTTCGTCATCGACTTCAGCTCACCATGGAGAAACGTTGCGTAAGCCTTGCCAGCTTGAGCACGCGGTACACATCGACGCTGACGCCGCTCAGCACGACGTTCACCGTTTTGTCGTCGGCCGTGTCAACAAATTCGGTCAGCGCCTCGAGCGCCGCCGGATCAACCCGACGTACCGCTGACAAATCCAAGATCACGTCGTCGGCGCCTTTCAGCTCCGCGCCCAGGTTTCGCAGCGACGCAACCAGGCGCTCCTCATCGACTTTAAGCGACACAATCTTCAAGCCCATAACCACCACCCATCCACTACGCCAGGGTGCTTACCACCTGGGCTGCGCCTCGTCCGCGATAAGCCTTGCGGAACAGCTCCACTAACTCGGTCATCAGCGGCATGCGAGGATTCGACCGCCATGACGGGTCCTCAAAAGCCAGTGCTGTCATGTCAGGCAGCGCGCTCTCGAACTCCTCTTCGCTGATTCCCAACGCGGCAATGGAGCGCGGAAAATCCAGGCGGTCGAGTAACGCTTCCGTAGCCGCGATCAGCTTCTGCACCTTCTCTTCTACCGTCGCGCCACCCAGCCCCAGCAGGTCGGCGATGATGGCGTACTTGTTATGCGCCACATAGCCCTGGGTGTACGGCGATGCCATGAATTTCGTCGGCACGGCAGCGTTGTACGCGATCACGTAAGGCAGCATCAGCGCGTTCGCCCGGCCATGGGCCACGCCGAAAGCGCGCTCCGAAAGCATGTGCCAGCGCGTGATTCACTCCCACCGATGCGTTGGCAAACGCCATGGCCGCGATGCAAGCGGCGTTGTGCATCATGCTGCGAGCTTCTTCGTCACCCGGATTTTCATACGCGATGGGCAGGTACTTGAACACCATGCCGAATCGCCTGCATGGCGTTGGAATCGGTATACGGCGAAGCGTAGTTCGAGACCGCGGCTTCCAGCGCGTGCGTCAGGCAGTCAATGCCGGTATCGGCGGTCAGTCCCTTCGGCATCGACAACACAAATTGGGGATCGACAATCGCCACATCCGGGCTGAGCGAGTAATCGGCCAGCGTCACCTTGCGCCCGCGCTCCTTATCGGTCATGACCGCAAACGGAGTGACCTCGCTGCCGGTGCCGCTGGTGGTGGCGACCGCAATCAGCCGCGCTGGACCATTGGTGTGCGGCGGGTATTGCACCACGCGTTTGCGCAAATCGAGGAACGGTGCAGCCAGCTCTTCCAGATCAGCGTCGGGCGACACATACAGCAGCTTCATGATCTTGGCGGCGTCGATCACCGAGCCGCCGCCGAGGGCGATAATCTGGTCCGCCTTATAGAAGTTGAGCGCCTCCACTCCCTGCATCACGACCTTGACGTCGGGCTCGGCGTCAGGAATCACCAGCACATGAACATGCGTCTCCGGTGCCAGGCACCGCCGGACCACGTCGACGTGCCCAATCTTCTCCAGTGCCGCGTTGGTGACGATGATGGTAGTGCGGGACGGGAATTGCCGCACATTTTCCACGGCGTTCATGTTGAAGTAAATCTGGTTGGGAACGCGGAACCACATGTGATTTTGGGTCCTTCGTGCCAGGCGCTTGATATTGAGGTAATGAAATACGTTGACGTTGTCGGTGGTGCTGTTGCCGCCGCCGGTCCCGCATCCGAAGGAGAAGGTCGGCACCAGGTCGTTGTAAACCGCGCCCAGCGCGCCGATCGCGCCGGGCGAATTCACGATGATGCGTCCGGCGTTGATCACCTCTCCAAATTTCTGGATGACCTCTTCATTGCGCGAGAAGATGACGGCCGTGTGTCCCAGGCCGCCGGCATGGATCACGTCGATGCAAACGCGCAGCGCTTCGTCCACCGATTTCGCGCGATACACGGCAAGCACCGGGAAAAGTTTTTCTACCGACAGCGGATGTTTGCGTCCGACACCTTGAATTGGCGGCGATCAGCAGCTTCGTATCCGGCTTCACCGACAGCCCGACAAAGCGAGCGATGTCGGTGGCTTTCTGGCCGACCGCCATGGGCTGCATGAATCCGGTTTGCGGATCGATGACCGTGCGCTCCAGCAGCTTCACTTCTTTTCCGTTGCAGAGGTGAGCGCCCAGCTCTTCGAAGGTCTTCAGCGCCCGGTCGTAAATCTCGTCGTCGATGACCAGCGTCTGCTCCGACGCGCAGATGGTTCCGTTGTCGAACGTCTTGGAGACGATGATGTCGACGACCGCCGTCTTCAGGTCGGCCGATTTCTCGAGATATACCGGGGTGTTGCCCGCGCCCACACCGAGCGCGGGTTTGCCCGAGCTATACGCGGCCTTCACCGCGCTCGGTCCACCTGTGGCATCGATGAGCGCAATATCGCGGTGGTGCATGAGGAAGTCGTTGTCCTGTAGCGTGTGCGATTCCAGGCAGGAGAACACGCCCTCAGGAGCGCCATGCTTTACCGCCGCTTCATACATGATCCTCACGGCTTCGGAGCAGCAGCGCCAGGCCCGAGGATGTGGACTGAAGATGGCCGTGTTCCGGGTCTTGATTGCCATGATGCACTTGAACAGCACGGTGGACGTGGGGTTGGTAATCGGCAGCAGTGACAGGATGACGCCGATCGGTTCCGCGATCTCCACCAGGTTGCGTTCGGGGAACTCGCGGATAACGCCGACCGTACGCTTGTCGCGCACATAGTTGTAGACAAACTCGGTGGCCACCATGTTCTTGATGACCTTGTCTTCCAACACTCCGAGCCCGGTTTCTTCTACCGCCAGCCGTGCCAGGTATTGGGCCTGCGCCAGCCCGGCCAGCACCATGGGCTTCACGATGCGGTCGACATCTTCCTGCGTGAACTGGGTAAATACAGCGGCGGCCAGCCTGGCCTGGTGGACCAGCTTTTCCAGGTAGGCGATTCGCTCCTGACTGAGCTCTTGGGCAGCCGGTGCTGTTTGGGCCTGCTCCCGCGCTTCACTTGCGATCATGACTGTCCACCGTGGCTGGAAGAATTCTCAGCCCAGAACCGAGCGACCGTATTCGACGCAGATTGCAGCATTCACCTGAAGCCGACAGGCTCGGCTCGCTTGCGGCGATTCGGTACGTTACTACTAGACCACTGGGGAAGCGCCGCATCCAAGAGCGCGGGTCACGGCGCATTGTGAGCGAGGTCACGGGCAGAAGGTGCTGTGGCGTAATTTGTCGAGACGGAGTTGAGCGTCAGGAACGCGACTGCGACGCCAATGCCTGCCGGGTGCACTCCAGCGTGCGGATCAGCGATTCACGAGGAAGCTTCTGAATGATGGGCTCGATAATCCAACCCAGGCCGAGGGGCACGTCGCGGGTCAGCGAAATGGCGCGGCACTCGAGGTAGACGCCGCTGTCGCGCTCCTGAAATCGCCAGTAGGAATACAGCCGCCACAAAAATCCGTAGCCGGTCCCAGGCGGCAGGATTTCTTCTCTCGGTGTGCCTGCATTCTCCACCTCGGCTACGCGCGTCGTCTGAGAACGGCAGATCCAGCGGGTCGAATCAATCTGCTGATAGTGCACGTCGTGATCGGTGTCGAACACCACGGTCAATAATTTCTTCTTGAGCAGCCGCATGTAGATTTCGAAATCGTTGCCTCGCCGCCGCATCAGCTTCGAAGCCAGTACTTCAGGCTTGTAGATGTCCTGATGATGGTCGTAATTCTGTATCAGCAGCAGCGTGGCTTCGACTGTAGTACCCGGAACGAAGGCTGCGCCGATCCAATCGTGGATCAAGCCTTTGGGCACTGCTTCAGGCCCGTGCCCCGACCAGAACTGCGCCAGAATTTCTCCCGCGCGAACCTGTCGTGCCCGCCGCGGGTCGCCGTCACACCACAAGAAGGCATGCTCGTCGCGCAGAGTGTTTTCCATGGCTTTCTCTGCATGGCGAATGTACTGCTCGAAACTGTGCAGGGTTTCCGGCCTGAGTTGGATTTTGCTTGCGGTGCGTGGCATAGGCCCGGCTCGTGGAATGCTGATCCGAGGCATGCGTCGACATGCCGGGGTGGCGGAGTCGTGATGGCTTACACCCAAGTCAGGACGAGAAGGGCACTGCCGCTGCCGCGCGCACCGAAGCGGGCGCGCTGAGAGACCGGAGCCAGCCCTGAAGTGGTTACTTCATCTGCTGAGCTGACGGACTTCGGTCTCCCGGGCTGAAGCGTGCCCTTCTCGAACCGGCCTCAGGCGATGGCTGCAACTGCCGTGGGGCGCCGTCTCGGCCGCTTTCTGGCCTGCGCCGTTTTGGGTGCCGGCTTGTGCTCAGCCTTCGGTTTCACCACTGTCTCCATCATCGCCTTCTGGGCATCGACGTAGCTCTTCACGCCTTCGCGAGTCATCTCGGCGAAGGGGACGAAGGGGAAGGGCCGCAGCAGCTTCGCCGCTTTCCCGGTAGTCTTGATGGTCGCATTCGCCTGCTTGCCGGCCAGATCAATCAGGTTCTTCTGCGCCTCGATGAACGACTCAGTCGCCTGCCGTGCAAGTTCGGCCACCTCGGTCTTCTTCATCTTGCGGGCCCCGTCATATCCCTTGCCGTTACCCTTCGCGGTTTCCTCGGAGATCACGTCGAGGAAGCGCTTCTGGGCTTTCATGAAAGTTTCCAGACCCTCGCGGGCCAGGGTCACCAGGTGCTCGTACTCGTAAGGCTTGCCCGCCTTGGCAGCCTCGACCCAGTTATGGGTCTGCTTGCCGGCGATCTTCAGGAATTCCTCCTGCATCTGAATGAAGCTCTCTGCGCTGCGTTGCAGCAGAGAGGTTACGGCCTGCGCCGCCGGCCAGTCTCCCACCCGCTCCTTCAATCCCTGCATCAGGATTTCGTGTTGCTGCTTGCCCAACTCGAGAAGCAGCTTCTGGCCTTCGATGAAGGTGGTGACGCCATCGCCGGCCGCTTCGCTGATAATCGCGGTGGGACAATAGTCCGGATCAGCTAGCTGCTGGCGCAGAGCATGCATCAGATTCTCATTCTGGCGCATGGCAAGATCCAGAAGGATACGCTGGGTGGCGAACAGGCTCTGCACTCCCTGCTGCGCCCATCCCGACATGATGGAAACAAATGACGATTCCCGTGAATAAGTCCGGGAGGTCTCGGCTTTCTCATTAACTGACATATAAAACCTCCGATTTGCTGCATTGCAGCATTGGCTTTACTATAGGATTTATCAGGGATCGTGTCAATGTGTTATTTGCGTTATATGCAATGCAGTATGAGGACCAAGCATGAAGCCTGCCACCGTGATCATCAAGCGATACAGCAATCGCCGGCTGTATAACACCGCCGCCAGCCGCTACGTAAACCTGGACGATATCGCCGCGCTGGTCCGCGAAGGCAAGGACGTGCAGGTAATCGACGCGCAAAGCGGCCAGGATCTGACGCGGGTTACCCTGACCCAGATCATCACCGAAGATGCTCGTGACAAGCCGACGGGACTGCCGCTCGAGCTCCTGCGCCAGCTCATTGTTGCCTCTGACGAAGTGCGCCAGGAATTCATAATGTGGTACTTGAAGTCGGCCTTCGAAACCTATCAAACGGTGCAGAATGCCGTGCAAAGCCGGTTGGGCGAAGTGCAGTCGGCAATGCTCTCTCCTGTGGAAATGATGAAGCGGTTTATACCGACTTCGGCCGCGCCGCCCCCCAAGCAGCAGTCAGAAATTGAACTGCTGCGCCAGCGGATCGCGGAGCTGGAAGCTAGGCTGGAGAAACCCAAGCCGGGCAAAAGGCGAAAGACGAAAGCCAACTAGCAGGCGACAACTTACCTCAAAAGTGTTAGTGTGACGGTCGCGAACCGGGCAGTATAATTTCGCCGGAAGACATCAGCCTGACATGCAGCACTTCGCCGTAAGGTGCTTGGAAACCGGGCCGAACTCAGGAAGAACTTGCGCGCAGAAACGGCAACCCGCACTACGAAATCAAAATCTCGCAGGCCCAAACCCCAGCTTCAACCCGCGAACGACGTGTCGCTGTGGACCGAAGCCCTGTTCGGAGCCGAGGTTCTCCTGCTGCATGCCTCGCCCGTTTACTACGGCTATGGCGTGCCGCCGGGCGATGGCTCCGCCGTGGTTATCATCCCTGGTTTCCTGGGGACGGATCTTTATCTGAACGAACTTCGCGGCTGGCTGTCGCGCATCGGCTATCGACCGTACTTCTCCGGCATCGGCATCAACGCCGATTGCCCAAACCTGCTGATCCAGCGCCGTCTGGGTGAGACCCTGACACGGGCGCTCGACGAAACCGGCCGCAAGATTCACCTCATCGGCCATAGCCTGGGCGGGGTCATCGCTCGTTCGATCGCCGGTGCGAGACCCCACGACATTGCTTCGCTCATCACTCTCGCATCACCGATCCAGGGTCCGGTGGCCAATCGCAGCATCCTTCATGCCGCCGAAGCGGTTCGTTTGCGCATTCTGCAGGAGCATGGCGACGGAGTATTGCCCCACTGCTATACCGGAAGCTGCACCTGCAACTTTGTTGGTTCGTTACGGCGCAAGGTGCCGGCGTCCGTGCTCCAGACCGCGATCTATACCCGCAATGATGGCGTACTCGACTGGCGCTTCTGCACCACGCAAAAGGCGAGCCAGGATTTCGAAGTGCCCGGAACGCACATCGGCATGGCGTTCAATTCGGCGGCCTATGCGATCATCGCCAAGCGGCTGGCACTGACCCAGCCATAGCCGCGCGATGTATTCCTGGTTGTCCCGAGCTACAAAGGCGCCAGGGCGGCGCACAATTTGCTGAAATCTAGTGTTACTTCTACACTGAAACTTCCTGAATCTTATGATTCTGTTGATTCTGTGGGTTTCCGCCGGACCGTTCCGAGCGGGGAGGGTACATGCGGCAGTTTTCAGCGGCTAACGTTTTGGCTGCACTCATTTGTCTGTTTTTTCTGATTTCGATTGCAGGCTGCAGCGGCACCGGCGTGACGACCCCGACCGCCGCTTCCATCACGATAGCTCCCTCCACCTTGAGTTTGAACGAAGGTCAAGTCACCGCCGTAACGGCAACCGCTCTCAGCTCCAGCGGCACGGTGATCGCCGTGGATTACACCTACTCCAGCAGCAATCCGGCACTGGCTTCAATCTCTGCGGCCGGGGCGGTGTGCGGTGGCCAATTCGATGCCAACAATATCGTTTGCTCTCCTAACGGAGACGGCACGGCGACCATCACGGTAACGTCGGGCAGTGTGTCGGCCACGGCGACCGTCTATGTGCACAAGCAGGTTGACCGGGTAGTGATTGCACCGTTCAACGATTGCTCAAGCGCCGGGGAAGCGCTGAATCCTTCGGCCACGGCCTACAATACGTCGGCTCCCGGATGCTCCATCAGTGCGCCGTGCGATATCACCTCGACCGTGGGGCCTTTCGTATACGGCTCCGGTAACACCACCGTGGTCGCCAGCGCGGCCGGCATCAATCCCACCTACTCTTCGACTAGTAACAGTCCGACCTATGCCGCCGGCGGAACCATCACCGGTAGCAAGGGCCAAACCTGCAACCTGAGCGACTTCAGTGTCGGCGGCGGAACGGGAATCAATCCGACGTTCGATCAGGGGACCAGGACTCCGACTTACGTTTCCGGCGGCGCGATCACCGGTGGCGCCGGCCAGACCTGCAATTTGTCGGGCTTCAACGGGCTGACCAACGCCACCGCCATCGTAACTTTGACCGACACCAACGCTATCGCTACCGGGACGCAACTCGTCATCACCAGTCCCGGCGTGGGAGGCGGCACTACTCCGCCAACCACCGCGACGCTGAGCAATGGCACGGCTACCTGTACTGGCACCGCGACCGTGCTTACGCGTTTGCTGACTACGGTGGGAATTGATCCCGTCATCAACGCGGCGGGAACCGTTACCCTGACCGGCAGCAATACCATCGCCACCGGAACCCAGCTCACCATCACGAACCAGGGATACGGCGCGGTTCAGGCACCCACAACCGCCACCTTGAGCAACGGCACGGCCACCTGCAGCGGCACAGCAGCTGTAATCACGACCCTGAATGCCGCCACCGGACTGGAGGCGCAGAACCCGGGAGCGACCGCACTGTTTGCCGGCGTTGCCGGTGTAAACAGCGTAGGGACCCCGTTCACCGTTTGTGCCGTGCAGTCGATTCTGGTGCATGACGCGAACAGTTCAGCCACCAACTTCACCCTCACCGGCGGTCAGACGCAGAACCTTGTGGCAGACGTTCTCGACAGCAAAGGCGTCAGCATCCATCCTGGCCTGATCTGGTCGACCTCAGAGCCCGACGCGGCCAGCATCTCGTCGCAGAACGCCTCCGCCACGATCGTCGGCACCGGCCCGGGAACTACGTCCGTGACCGCCACCTGCGTCACGCCCAGCTGCAACGTCAGCCTGCCTCCGCAGTACTCCTACGATGTTGTAACCGCCTCGGTGGCAGGACAGAGCGCCGATGTGGTCTACGCTGCCGGTACCAAGTCTCTGATGATGGTGCCCATCCCCGTGACATCGAACGTGGTGAGTGCGGCCATCACTCTGCCCCGTTTACCCAACTCAATCGTCGCCAGTCCCAACGGCACTGACGTTTACCTCGGCTCGGACAGTGGTGCGATGGACTACAACACCACCACGGCGACGGTCACCACGCTCCCCTTCAACGGGAAAATTCTTGCTGCCTCCTCCGATGGCAGCGCGCTGCTGGTCTCTGACACGGTGGGCAACGCGACCTTCCTTTACAGCACGACCAACGCCGCCAGGGTCGCCACCGCCGTTGGCGCCGCAACCAGTGGCGTAATTACACCGGACAGCCAATGGTCGCTGTCGGCCATCGCTCAAAGCGTAGTCCGCGTCGGCAACAGCGTCGCAATTGTTCCGACTAAGTTGAACTACACTCCCGCAGGGCTCGACGTTCTGGCGCAGGGCTCGCTGACGTTTCTTACCAATCCCACGGGCGCGTCGGTGGATGTCCGCTCGACCTGCGATGAGAGCGAGCTGCAAACCTTGAGCGCGACGAATCCAAGCCTCATCCAGCGCTTGCCGAATGGGACAGGCGCGGTTGCCGTCGACGTCCCGAACATCGACGTGATCACCACCGCGCAGCCGACTGGAGGGTGCCCCATCGTTGCCAGCAGCACGCTGACCCCCTACGACCTGGGAGCAGGCAGCTTCACGCCGCAAGAACTACTGGTGAGCTCGGACAGCTTGCGCGCCTGGATCATCAGCAATCAGCCTTCGGTGCTGTTGTTCGACCTGACCGCGCATGTGCCGACCAGCATTCCACTGGCCGGCGGAATGGTGGGTTACACCGGCGGGCTCACGCTGGACGGCTCCAACCTTTACGTTGGATCGATCGATGGCACGGTTCACCGCATTGCGCTGAGTTCGCTCTCCGACGCCCAGGAGATTGGCGTGGGATTGACCGATGCCAACAGCAATCCGGTGCCGCCCGATCTTGTAACCGTCCTGCCGAAATAAAACACGCACAGTCCCCGGAAGCCCCATTCGATCCATCCCTTGGATTGAGTGGGGTTCACGAACCTGGAATCGTCACGGGGACCTCCTACCACTCCCATGGCTTGACATATCGGAAATGTGACCTATAGACTTTTTAAGCAGTTGGGAAACACAGTTGTTTCCAACGAACATCTTTCCGCCCTTGTTGCCCACCTGGCGGAGACGGTGTTCAGCAGCAACCGGCCAGTCCACGGCCCGGCGCTGAAAGCCTGATACCTACCTACATCGCGAGGCATCGGGTCTTTTCTTTCAAGTAGCACATACAGAGGATCCGACAGGTGTACGCGGCCGCTCTCGAGCCGCAATGCTCAGTGCGTCCAGCATAGGCGCTGTACGTGTGCCCGACCTTGCTGTGCGAGGTCTCGGAAGGAAACTACAGCGCTGACCGTAACCATGGTTGGGCGGTGAGTAAAAAACGTAGTTCAAATCACATGAGTCGAACGGAGAACTTTAAACATGAAATTTCGCTTTGCTTCGTCGTTGTTTCTACTGGCAGCTAGTCTCCTGATTTCCGGGGTCGCTGCGCACGCCGACGTACTCTACAACAATGGTGTTGGTAGCGAGTACCTGGCGATGTGGGATATCTCTGGCAACGCCGTAGCTTCAAACCAATTCAGCTGTTCCTTCGCCATCTGCAATACGCAGACGCTGGAATTCGACGCTACCTATACGGGCGGAAACTTCCCCACGAAAATAGACTGGTCGGTCACCTCTAATCCCTTTGGCGGGACGACCTATGCTGCGGGTAGCAGTCAGCTGCCCCTGTTTTATGCCTGCGATCCTGACGGTATCGTGTGTTTGTTCGACGTCAACTTTGCGACTACCTTGGCAGGCGGAACCTACTTCCTCAATTTGACCGGTGCCGATGGTTCGCTGGAGTGGGATACACCTTCCAACCCGTTGAACGGGACTAATGCTTATTACAAGGACGCTAACGGAGTTGTCACTTCGAATATCGAGGGTGAAGGTTTCAAGATCAGCGGTACCAGCACCCCGGAGCCGGGCAGCATCCTGTTGTTTGGGTCTGGTGTAGTCGGACTGGCCGGTGTGTTACGCCGCCGCTTCCTGAGCTAATTGTCAACGAATACGATGGGTGGCCCACATTTCCTTCTTTCGGAAATGTGGGTCTCGTTACGACCTGGTGGCCCACATTTCCCTTCAGTTGGGAAATGTGGGTACTCGGAATAACTAGGAACGTGCCGACCGGGCTCTATCGATTCCACCACACTGGTTCAGCGCACTTCATCACATTTACCTGCTATCACCGGTACCCGCATCTAAAAGATCCTCTTGTCCGCGATGTGTTTGTGCAGGCTCTGGACAGAACGCGCAGACTATACCGCATGCTGGTATACGGCTTCGTCGTCATGCCTGAACACGTGCACCTGCTGATATCCGAGCCTGAGCGTGGCGCAGTTGCCAACGCCATTCAATCCTAACTGCTCTGCGAAACGATCGAAATCCCACATTTCCCAACTGAAGGGAAATGTGGGCCACCCGGTTTCATTCTGACAGAAACGCTATTACGATCGAAACGTGATTGGTAAAGAGTTCACTGAGAAATTGAAGTACATTCACCGAAATCCGGTGAAGCGTGCGCTGGTAGCTCCAGAAGACTGGAAGTGGAGCAGCTTCCCACTACCTTACGGGCGAGCACTGTGGCGTGGACGTCGAATGTTGGAGAAGCAGGACGTACAGCTTCGACCCAGTAACCTGCAGATCCCACATTTGCCAACCGAAGGCAAATGTGGGCCACCCGGCGTACCCAACGCTTCCGCGTTGGGCTGGAATTGGGCGAAAAGTAGTGGCGCGAGAGAAATCTCGCGAGGAGCACCGAGAGTCGCGGATGACGAACGCCGCGGTCTCGGCAACCTGCAGGTCCTGTCGAGGTCGGACTCGGACGGGTGGCCCACATTTCCCTTCCGTTGGGAAATGTGGGAGTCAGGATGCTTCCCTCGAAATCGTCGCGTCTACAGCTGTGCTCCACCATCCCACAATTGCCAACCCAAGGCAATTGTGGGCCACCCGTAATAGGTTGGATTGAGTGGGATCCACTAACTTCTAACCTCCACGATAAAAGGCTCACCGTTATTCGGGTCCACCCGCGGATTATTTCAACGTTACCGTCCAGATGCGAGCGTGTTTGTAGAACATTTCGTCACTGATCCTGTCGAACAGTAGCGTTGAGTCATCCAGCCAGCGCAGATCATAAATGGTGTCAGGCGTAGCCCGGGTGACAGCTGCTGGCTTTCCACCAGCGGCATCCATCACCCACACGGTCGCCCCACCCCAGAAGCGCATGTCCGGACGCAGCTTCATCGGGCGTGGAGCGAAGATCACGTAGGCGATCCGCGTGCCATCAGGAGACGGCACCGGCAAGCCTGCGTTTTCTAGTTCGGCGACTTTACGTCGATGTTGCCCGTCGGGAGTAACGACGTAAAGAACTCCGCCAGATAAGTACGCTAAACGGGAGCTATCGCGGAACCATGGATTCCAGCTGGGTTTGATGTAGTCCCAGTCTGTATTCGGGTGAACGGTGACCTCGCCAATATCGCTCGAGGTTTTCTTTTCAAGGTCGTAGACCCACAGGTGGAACCCGTTGCCCGCGGCCGTGCCGGCGATCGCCAGGTAACGGCCATCGGGAGAGGGAACAACCAGGTCACTCGGGGGGAGTTCTACGCCCAGCTGACCTATCGGTCCATCAGGAGTCTGCAAGAGAGTTTTCGAGGGAGTTGTTTGCAGCCAGACAAAAGTCTTGCGTGAA
The DNA here is from genome assembly GCA_963771535.1 of uncultured Acidobacteriaceae bacterium. Classification (GTDB taxonomy): domain Bacteria; phylum Acidobacteriota; class Terriglobia; order Terriglobales; family Acidobacteriaceae; genus CAVVDY01. The sequence continues at coordinate 934,051 of CAVYTK010000004.1, forward strand.
CTCAAGTAGGCCACACGTTCGGCTCGCGCATACGTGCCGATGGTGTGGGGCCCGTCAGGAGGCATTTGGTGAGATGTCTGCCAACCGGCAGCTGTTACCAATCCGAAGCGCCCATCGCGATAACAAGCTACAGCCGAGCTATCGGGCAGCCATTCCCCTAAAAACGCTTCGACTCGGCCATCACCCAACAGCTTTCCCTCCCCGTTGGCAAACCGCACCGTGGTCATCAGGTTGGACCGCCCGAAACCCGCCTCGCCAGGACGCCGTCCAATCTCGACCAAAGCGACTGATTTTCCATCTGGACTAGGAACGGGATTGTATGCATTCAGCTCAGAGAACAGCTTCTCCTGTTGGGCGCTGCAGTGGATCGCCACAAGACAAAGCAGGAGAATCGACGCGAGCATGAGAGACCGGTGCATTAGGTCAGTGTAGAACCGACGGGGTGGCCCACATTTCCTTCTTTCGGAAATGTGGGGTCTCAGCTCGCGCGCGGGCTCACTTCTTATCACACACATCTGTGACAAAGTCGCTTGGTGGTTGGCGGCTGGTTCCGTAAAATGGCAACCATGAGGACGAGGGAGATTTGTCCCTCTCCGAATCGCGCCCACTAGATGGGGAGGCGTGACGCGTAGCCACTGTCAGAACGCCAGTTGTCCGCTGTTTACTACTTCTGAAACACTCCCACCCTTCCACCTCGCAAGAATCGCCCGTAACTCTTTTGCTCCCAAGATTTTGCCTGTAAGTCTCACGCGCTCAAGATTTTGCGGAGCTTCGTTCAAAACGACTGAATGCTTTCAAGATTTTAGCGGCAGGGTGGGGGAGGGGGGTACCTCGCCGGTTGCACCGAAATGTGTGCAGCGAGATGCCTCGGCGCTGAACGGCAGAATATTACCAATTTGCCAATGGAAAACCCCAGCACCCTCCAAGTCCGCTCGACGCGAATCAGAAGAGTGCTGGGCAGTTGAACATCAACAGGATTTACGGATGGCTCTCCTGCTTGTAGTCACACACCCCACTCGTCGGCTGCGTGGGCAGGGTCGGCGGGGTCAACAGATGCGGTGCGCTGAAGTCGAAGAAGCCGTTTGCCGGATCCGCCATATCGGGGATGGTCGCATCGCGCTGCGTCAGCGCCGGCACATTGAAGCGCTCCTCGATCAACCTCAGGATCGACGTGTAGTCCGTCTGCAAGTGAATCACCGTGTGCGGCTTCACCCAGGGCGAGATCACGACCACCGGCACGCGGAAGCCGGTGACGTTGAACAGTCCCTTGGTGTCATTCGCCCCCAGGTCCGACGGCGTTACGTCGTCGGGCGGCGTGACCAGGATTGGCGCAACGTGGTCGAACAGGCCTCCGCCCTCGTCGTAGCTGAGGATGAATGCCGAATCCGGCCAGGCAGCGCTGGTGAGCAGGGCGTTGACGATGTTGGACACGTCCTGCGCTCCGGTTTGCACGTTGTTGTCCGGATGCTCATCCAGTCCGGTGGAGCTGGCACGCTCGATAAACACCACCTGCGGCAGCATCTGGTCGGCGTTGGGGTTGGCGAGTATGTCGTAATACTCCTGGATACTGCGCACGTTGCCCTGAATCTGGGGATCGTTCCAGTCTGCCCAGTTCGACAGGAACACACTGTTGTCCTGGTAGTAGTAGCGCCAGGTAATTCCCGCTGCGGTCAGGGCGCGGAAAATCGTTGGCTGCTGCCATGCCGGATCGTTGGGATCCTGAGGCGGGAAGGCGTGACCGTACGACGTTCCTGCGAACAGGTACATGCGGTTGGGCACGGTGTTGGCCGCGACCGGGGAGTGCCAGTTGTCGTCGGTCGCGAACTGGGTTGCCAGTTCGTAGTAGTACGGCAAATCCGTCTGGTCGTAATAACCCAGCGGCCGCGAGTGCGTGGCATCGTATTGGTCGCCGGTGCCTCCGGACAAGGTGGTCTTGAGGAAGTTATCCATCTTGTACACCGAGCTCGGCAGCACATTGAGCCAGTCGCCGCCCACCAGGTCCATGTCGTAGTGGGTTTCGTTCCACGATGGAGAGAGGTTCTCGATGCATTCCGTTCTGGCGTGGAACGGCCCGAAGCATTGATTTTGCGGATTGCAGATCTGGTAGTTGGGTGGCAGCGTGTGAAGATCGTTCACGTCGCTCAACTTTGCCCCCTGGATCGGCGGGTTGTGGTTGACGCGATACGTGGCCAGCTGACCGAAGTAGTTATCGAAGGCGCGGTTCTCCTGAAGCATGTAGATGATGTGGTTCAGGTTGGAGAGCCCGCCGGTGCTGACCGTCACGGTTGCAGTCGCCGTCACCGGAGGCGCGTTGGGATAGATCGACGTCGCCGTCGCCGTGTAAGTCGTAGTTTTCTGCGGATGGACGCAGCAGTACGAGCCCATGCCCACAGGCTGTACCTGTCCGACACCGTTATCGATCGTGACCGTCGAGGCATTCGTCGTGGTCCACGACAGGGTCACTGCGCCGCCGGGCTGCACGATTTGAGGTTGCGCCATGAAGGTCAAAGTCGTCGGTTGCTCCACCGTCACGACCACTTTCGGCGAGTAGGCCTGGCCTCCCGTAGGAGCCGGGCCGGTGATCGAGACCGAGAACGTCGTGGTGCTGCTCAGTGGACCGGTGGTGTAAGTCCCCGAGCAGGTAGTTGCACCGCAGCTGGGAGTCAACGCTATGGGATTACTTCCGCTCACATTCAGCATCCATCCCGTGCTGCCGTTGCTGGGGCCGCCGTAGGTGAGAGTCACCGTCTGGCCGGCCTGAATGGTGGTTGCGGACGCGCTCAGAGTTACCGGAACAATGGTCAGCGTTGCCATAACCGGCGTGGAAGTCATAGTGCCGGAGCTGGCGGTGGCGGTAAATGCGGTGGTCTGCGCCAGACCAGTCGTGTTGTACGAGTAGGCTGTTGCATTCAGCGGAAGAGTCTGATCATCCTGCGCGATGTTGGGCGTGACGTTGAAGGCCGTGGCGTTCGCCGTAGCCCAGGCGAAGTTCACGAACTCGCCGGGCGCGGCTATCGTCGGAGAGAGGGTAAAGCTCGACACAACAGGGACCGGCGGCGGTGGCGGACCAGGGTTCACGGTCACGGCAGCAGTGGCTGTCTTGCTCGAATCGGCGGCAGCTACCGCAGTCACTGTCACCTGTAGCGGCTGGTCCGGCGAAGGAGCGGTATATAGGCCGGTAGTCGAAATGGTTCCTGACTGGCTGTTGCCGCCGGTAACACCGTTGACCTGCCACGTCACGGCAGTGTTGGTCGAACCGGTGACCGTAGCCTGAAACTGCTGCGTCGCTCCGGCAGCCAGAGTAGCTGATGTCGGCGAGATCGCGACTGCTATGGGGGGCGGTGGACCAGTCCCGTTATTTCCGGAGCCGTTACCACCGCATCCGGCGGCAATAATTAGGGGGAAAAGCGCTACAACACTCAGAGCAATCCGGAGCCGGTACATAGGACCTAAACCTACCCATAATCTGGCGAACCTGGAGTTCGCACGAAGTGGTCGAACCGTAAGCGTTATTTGTCGAAACGAGCTGAATATCGACGAGGGAAACTGAACAATAGGATTCAGCAGCTCGCGGCTGAGTTGTGTCCGGATTTTTGTGAACCTTGGTTCGGCATCGTTGCCGGGAAGATGGAAGCCCTCATTCTAACGAGGACTACGTTCGCGGCATTTGGGCGGGAGCTAAGCCGGTGGAGCTTGCCTGGGCGGCTCGGGCGGGAAACCTTGCGCGGGATTCTAATGGGTGGTAGAGGAGAGTTGAAGCTGGGGATCTACTTTTTCGCCGTCTGGCCCATTTCCCGCGCGACGCTGTCGAGTACGCCGTTGATGAACTGCACCGACTCGGGAGTAGAGAAGCGGCGGCCAATCTCCAGTGCTTCATTGATGACGACAGGACGCGGGGTGTCGGGAAATCCGAGGAACTCGGCAACGCCGACGCGCAGCACGTTGCGGTCGACAACGGCCATGCGCTCCATGCGCCAGTGCTCCGCGTTGCGCTCGATCATCTCGTCGATTTCCTTCTCGCGCTCGGAGGCGAGGGTGAACAGCTCGTCGGCAAAGCCGCGCACTTTGTCGTCGAGGTCCTTACGTTCGTTCCAGAAAGTGTCCCTGACGTGGTCGGGCGTTTGCTGGCCCATGTCGAGCTGAAACAGCATTTGCAAAGCTAGCTCGCGCGATTTGCGGCGAGTTCCGGTTTTGCTGTTCATTGGGCCGCCTTAACGGCGGAGGTGGCGCGCACGGTAACTTTCTCCCTTAGACATGCCATTTCGACTGCGGCCAGCGCGGCCTCATATCCTTTATTGCCGGACTTCAGGCCGGCGCGATCGATCGCCTGCTCCAGTGTGTCGCAGGTCAGAACGCCGAAGCCGTGCGGCACTCCTGTCTCCTGCGCCGACTGGCCGACGCCGCGTGTAACTTCATTGGCGATGACTTCGTAGTGCAAGGTACCTCCGCGTAACAGGCAGCCCAGGCAGACAATCGCATTGTAGTCTTTGCTCTCCGCCAGCTGGCGCGCTGCCGCTGGAATCTCGAAGGAGCCGGGAACGTGAACGATCTTGATGTCGGCTGGATCGGCGCCGCATTGCCGCAATGCCAGCAGAGCTCCATCGAGCAGGCGCTCGGTGATGAACGAATTGAAGCGCGCAATCACAATGGCGAAGCGCTTTCCACGGGCGTCGAGCGAGCCTTCGATCCCGGCTGCCGTAGTTTTCTTTGCGTAGCTGATGAAGCCGAGGCGCAGTCCGCTGATCTCGACCTCGAACAACCGCGCTCCGTAAGGTGTATCAGCAATCTCCTTGCGAATCGAAAGACCTGGGGCCGCATTTTTCTCTGTGGTGCGGGAAAGAGTGGGATCAAGTGTCTCTACCATCTGAGGTGCGCCTACCTTTTCCAGCTGGTCGAAAAGGGTATTCTTCAGGATCTGGTAGGTCAGGTCAGCGTCCGCCACTTCGACCATGGCATCGATGCTGGGCGAGTCGGATGCAGCGATCAGCTCGAATCCGCCACGCGGAGCCAGCATTTCCACGCCATGGCTTCCGCCTTCATGCCAGTCATTGCCGGCGGCGAAGCCCAGGGCCTGCAACAGAGAAAGCGCGGGCTGGAGGTCGTCCAGCGACTTGCCCAGCAGGCGAGGGAAGACGATTGATCGGATCATAAGCTTCTAATTGTAAAGTTCGCGGGTGCCTGTCCGCATTCGGTCGTAAAGGAAAAGATTTTTCGATCGCCACTCATCCCGTTTGCCGGAGTAGCCGATACAATAAGGGCACGTTGAGGGAGCGGGGCAATAGCAGGCTCGCTCACCGGGAATCCGGCCATGAAACATATTGAAGCGCCCATCTGCCCGCGTTGCAACCGCAACAGCGAAGTGCGCAAGATCGACATGGAACTCGCGAGCCTGAAGGGAGAGCAGCCGGCGGTGCGCGACGGTTACATTCTGGAAGGGACCGTCATCCGCCCCGATAGCTCCGACTGGTATTGCAATTCCTGTTCAGAGACCTTCGGGACCGCCCGGGTTTATTGGGGCAAGTTCCTGACCGACCGAACGCAGTAGACTCGCGGGTGGAGCACCGCTTCAGCGGAGCAGCGCGAGCGCTAACGTCCTAAACCAACAATCTTGTACGGCAGAACTGCTGATTCCGACGGTCCAGCCCGCAAGCATCGCGATCGGCAACCTTCCCCGCAACCAACGAGTGATTTCGCAGCACTGCCATGCCGGCGCCCCGATAAATGTTCCGGAGCCCCGCACGGGGCGGCCTATGTTAGGCCAGCATTGCACGGTGGAATCGGCGGCTTCGTCTGAAAGACGATGCCAGCATTCATGCTGCTCCCAAATTGAGTGTCTTCTTAGCGGTAGCCTGTGACCCGCAGCGGAACCCCTTCCGCTGCTGTGCGTTTGTGACGTCGGCATCCACTCCCCGGGAGCCGGAAGGCTCCCAGAGAGCGGCCAACTTCTAGCGGAGGTTAGAAGTTGTACTTCATCACCAGCACCACGTTGCGTGGATGGTTGGTAAACACCTGGTTCCACTGTGCAAACGTCGGAGAGCCAGTGAGCAGCGCGCCGCGGACCACACCGCTGGTGAAGGTCACCGGCGCCACGTCGCTGATGTTTCCAGGCACGTACTGTGCATGATTGAGGATGTTGATGGCCTGGAAGGAGAACTCGACCGACTGACGCTCGGTAATGTTGACGCGCTTCAGTAAGGCGAAATCCCAGTTGTTGATCACGTTGGAGTACAGCGAGTTGCGGGTAGCGTTGGCTAACGCGCCCGGGCCCGCCTGGATGTACTGCGCGGTTGGGCTCGTGGCCAGGTAGGCCACCGTCGCTCCTTGCGAGTTCAGCAAAGGAGTTACGGTGGAGGAGGTTCCCGGAATCCCGGCTGTGTCGAAGACAGTACGATCGGTTGCGGAGTCGCCGTTCAGGTTCGCGTCGGCGCCGCTTTGCGCTGTCACCATTTCAGGCGACTGGTAGGTATAGATAGGCGTCACCTGCCAGTTGCCCACGATGTTCTTCATGAACCAGTTGTCGTTCTTGAAGAAAGGCATGTCGTAGGTAAGGGCCAGCGTTGCCCGCTGACGACGGTCCAGGGCCGAGGTGCTGTAGTCGCATGCGATGCAGGAGAAGTCCTGCGGACGCCGCGGCGTCAGTACGGTCGAGAACACCTCGGCGGTGGAGTTATCGAAGGAATGGCTCCAGGTGTAGGCAGCCTGGAATTGCAGTCCATGGGTAAAGCTTCGCTTCAACGACGCCTGCAGACCGTTGTAGTTTGACGAGCCCCACGGCTGGTACGAGGTGATGTTGCTCAGGAAGCCAGCGTTGGCGAATGCGGGCACCTGGCTGCCAATCGCCGTCAACCCATTCAGCGTGGTACCCAGCGAGTCGAGCGTCGCCTGGCTGGGCATTGTGAGATACGTTGGCAGGTTGTTGGCGGCATTGACCGGGCTGGTCACGTTCAGGCGCGTCTGCACCGGAAGGCGAATGCCACGGGTCCCCACGTAGCGCACTTCCAACGTGTACTGGTTGTTGAAAATGTGCTGCACGCCAGCCGTATACGTCTCCGAATAGGGCAGCGTCTGGTTGGGAATGTACGCACCGGTGAGAGCACGAGCCGTTGCCGCGTCCGTGATGGGAGACGGTGTGTTAGGCAGGCCGCCGGCGCCGAGGAAGTTGGTGAACGAGTAGGGGCAGATTTGTGGTGTGCCGGGGGCTGTCGTATCGCAGGTCTGCTGCACCTGCGGAGGCAGCGACAGGATGCCCAGATTGTCAAAGAGAACGTCATTCGCCATGGAGAATCCGACGTTCACCGAAGTATTCGGCTCAGGTGACCACGCAATACCCACGCGCGGCAGCACGTTCGACTTTTGCGCGGTGGGAGTGCCAAAGTTGATGAGACCGGGCACGCTCGAGATCGCGTTGAGCGATTGCAGGTTGGCGGCTTCCGGTTCCCCCGTGTACTCATAGCGCAGTCCGCCGTTGATGGTGAGGGTCGGCGTGACGCGCCACTCGTCGTTGATGTAGCCGTATACCGCCTTCTTGTTGCCGTAGTAGACGACGTTGCCGGAAGAGCGCTCGGCGAAATCGCCCTGGTTCGGATTGGGCGCGACATTGTTGAGGTAGTCGGAGAGGAAGCTCCACTCGTAGTCGCCGCGCACGCGTTGGGTGAACGTCTGCGGGCTGATGATCCAGCGGAACTCACCGCCGAGGCGGATGTTGTGCTTGCCCTTCACCCAGCTCACGTTGTCGACGAACTGATACAAGTTCTGGATGGTTTCCTGAGGCGCGTTGGGATCGGGACCAAGCTGAACTCCGTTCAACTCGAAGACCTGCAGGTTGGGGAAGCTGCCCGCCCCACCTAGTCCAGGAAAGCTCGCGTTGCCCGGCGACGTCACCGTGTTGAAGCGGTTGAAGCCGAAACGGAACTCGTTATTTACGTTGGGCGCAAAGTTGTGATACTCGCTCAAAGTAACTAACCAGAAATAGGTTGGGTTGACGGTCCAAAATGTGGGAATCTGCGCGCTCGTGTCATAGGCGGGGTTCTTGGTGTACGCCAGGCGTCCACGGAACTGGTCTTTCTCTGACAAGTTGTAGTCGAGCGAGTTGGCAGTGTTCAGAAAGTTCTGGTAGCTGGAGCCAAGGAATCCGACATCTCCCACCGGAATGTTGACCGCCAGGTTGTTGAAGTTCGGATCGGTGGTTGCCAGCCCCGGAGCGACTGAGACCGTGTTGGATGCGCCGCTCAATCCGCAAACCGTCGGGGATGAGGTCGCGGCGGGAACATATTTCTGAAACTGCTGCAGGTTTGTGTTGTTGGGAAAAAGGCTGGCTAATTCAGCGTAGCCCGCCGCGGTCGGCGCGCAGGCCGTTGACGGAGTCGCGGTCTGGCCGATGGTGTTGTATTCCCAGTTGGTAAAGAAGAACAGCTTGTTCTTCAAGATGGGTCCACCCAACTGGCCGCCGTAGCGATTGTTGTCGAACCGCGGATTGGAAGGCGTCAAGCCATTGCTGACCTGCGACAACGCAGTCTGCGAGTCGATCGCGTTCAGGTTGCGATTCTGAAAGTACTCATATGCGCGGCCATGAAACTGGTTGGTGCCGCTCTTGATGGTCTCGTTGAATTGCCCTCCGGAAGAGTGACCAAACTCCGCCGAAAACTGATTTTGCAAGACGGTGAAGCTGTCCACCGCGTCATTGGGAACCGACATGAGTGGGCCGGTGGTGGTGAGGCTGTTGTTGTCCACACCATCGATGGTGAAATTATTGTTACGCGGACGCTGCCCTCCAATCGAGGGCCCTGTGCCTACACCGACGCCGCCTGAACTAGATACGCCGGCATCAAGCAGCGACAGGTTCAGCACGCCACTGCCGGCGCCGCCGCTCGAGGTGATGGGCGAATCGGCTGCCTGCTTGGCGTCGAAGGTGGTGGAGATGGTTGGTGTGGTGGTGTCGATAGCCACCGCCTGTTCGTTGACTTCGACGGTTGTGCTTCCGCTTACAACGGATGTCGTGATGTTCGCGGTAGCCACTTTGTTGAGCACCACTTCGACATCGCGATAGCCGCCCTTCATTCCGGGAGCGCCTACGTCGACCGAGTAGTGGCCGACCGGTAGATTGACAAAGTGATATTCACCTTGCCCATTGGTTTTGAGGTTCTGCTTGAAACCTGTTCCCAGGTTGGTTACTGTCACATCCGCATCGGGCACAGAAGCTCCCGAAGCGTCTTTAACGATACCTGTTAAGTCGCCACTGATAGCCTGTCCGAACGAGAGCACGGGCAGCAGCAAGACGACGCTTAACAGGAGGGTCAGTGTGATCGTTCGATTCATTACACACTCCGTTCCTATGGTCGGTTCTTGCGTCGCGCTTGATGGTTCGGCGCCGAATGACATCCTGCAAAACAACGCTGCTACGGCAAGTGCACGACACTAACCAATCGAAATGTTGAGTGTTTACTGAGGCTTGCGGCTCGGAGCTCACTACGAGGATATGGATTGTGGTAATTGCGTTTTCTTGGTCCTACGTCAATTGTCAGCAACTCGAAGCATTCTTCTATGAGCTGGTCATCGAATTGTGTGGCACCACGGCATTTACCGACATCGTTTCGTTTGTATGAAACTTAGGAGAGAACTTATGTGCGGAGGCGGGGTTGATAACTGGGTTCGCACGTGGAATAACGTGAGCCATCTGTGCCGATCTGCTTGCAGGTCGATGCATCGGCTTGCGCGTCAGCCCGGGCGTGGATGCGCAGCCTGTTGCTTCGAGGTTACGCAGCAGCGGACAATTTTGCTGCGCACCCATAGCTGGCGAGGCATCTTCATCAGGTTTACTTCCAGTCTCAGGCCACCATCCAAGAGAACGACCACAACGTTCGTTTCTGAACAATGGAACTGTCTCCTGAACGAAAGCCTTCGTCCCTTTTCGAAGTAAGCCTCACCAGACCATCCACTTAGTACTCGTGCAGGCTGGAACGTAAACTGCTACAGGTCATGTCGTACTTCCGTCTCTCGGAGGTGGTGATGATCGAGCGAATTCGTGAATCAGTTGCGGGAGGGTTGAACCAGGACGAGCTGCGTCGCCGCGCGGCCGAAGGCTGGAAGCTGGTGGCTGTCGAGTGGGAGCGACAGGGGGCGGCCGAGGCTCCGATCGCGGGAGAACCCAGTGCCGCGGTTCCGTTTGGGCTGCGAGTGTCCGGTGACTGCGCTCATCTGGAGGACGACGCTAACGAGCGCGAGGTGCTGGTCGCCATGATGGAGCTGACCATCCAGGACGGCCCGTATTCGGCTATCGCCGACGAACTCAATCGCCGCGGCTTTCGCACCCGCGAAGGCGTGCGTTGGACTCCGGTGTCGGTCTTCCAAATGCTGCCGCGGCTGATCGAAGTCGGGCCGAAAATCTTTCACAGCGAAGAGTGGCAGCAACGGCGGGAGCACTCCAGCCGGTCGGAGTAATTTGCATCTCGACTCGCAGCGCGCACAGATACTTGCAGACCGCTCACATTGTGCAGCAGTTCACCTGATGGCTGTCATCCCGAGCGCAGCAAAGCGAAGCCGAGGGACCTGCAGTTTCTCCACCGGCCCAACTGCTTCCGGCGAGCGGCATCCCTGCCCCGTGCTGTCCTCCCATTTGCCGCCTCTCTTGCGCCGCTGATAGACTCAAGTGTTTGCCTGAGATTCCGGTTCTGTCCCCAAACAATATGTCGAACTCATCTTTAGATATCGCAATCGTTAACGGCGCCCGTACGCCTATGGGCCGCTACTGCGGAAAGCTTCGCGACTTCACCTCCATGGAACTGGGCGCCATCGCAGCCAAAGAGGCCATGCAGCGCTCTGGGGTCGAACCTGGCCAGATCGATCACGTGGTGATCGGCAACGCGCAGCAGACCTCGGGAGACTCCATCTACGGCGCGCGCCACGTTGCGCTCAAAGCTGGTGTCCCCATCGAGACGCCGGCGCTGACCGTCAATCGGCTTTGCGGATCGGGCATGCAGTCGCTGGTATCTGCGGCGCAGATGATTCAGCTGGGCGAGTCGAAGATCGCGCTGGCCGGCGGCATGGAATCGATGTCGCAGGCCCCGCACGTCATTCGCGGTATGCGCTGGGGCGTTGGCCTGGGCGAAGGCAAGCTGGAAGACTCGCTCATGGTCGCGTTGCTCGACAGCTATTGCGGCCTCTACATGGCGAACACTGCCGAGCTCTACGCCGAACAGCAGGGCATCGGCCGCGAAGCGCAGGATGAGTTCGCGCTGCGCTCGCAGAAATGTGCCGACGACGCTTACAAAGCCGGACGGCTGCAAGAGGAGATCACGCCGGTTGCGCTGCGCAATCGAAAAGGCGAGCCGACGGGCGAGATGTTTACCGAAGACGATCATCGCCGTCCCGAGACCACGATGGAAGGTTTAGCAAAGCTGAAACCGTCGTTCGGCAAGAACGGCACCGTCACGGCGGGGAATGCCAGCGGCATCGTCGACGGCGGCGCGGCGGTGGTGCTCATGCCGCTCGATGAAGCCGGCAAGCGCGGACTGAAACCGCTGGGCCGCATCGTGAGCTGGGGCATCGCCGGCGTCGATCCCAAGATCATGGGCTCGGGACCGGTTCCGGCAACGAAGATGGCTTTGCAGAAAGCCGGACTCAAGCTCGACGACATCGACCTCATCGAGTTGAACGAAGCTTTCGCCGCGCAGGCATTGGCTGTTGTCAAAGAGCTTGGCATCAATCCTGAAAAGGTGAACGTCAACGGCGGCGCCATTGCACTCGGTCATCCGTTGGGAGCGACCGGAACCCGCCTGATCATCACGCTGCTGTACGAGCTGCGGCGTCGCAACGCCAAGTACGGACTGGCGACGGCGTGCATCGGCGGCGGGCAGGGGATTGCGATGATTGTGGAGAATGTGAAATAGCTGTCAGCTCTCAGCTGAAGCCGGGAGATTTGTCGCCGATCTCGTGACACAGGTTTCCCGCGTTTTTGAAGTTCTTGATCGTCAGCGCATTGCTATCGGTTGGGGTGTTCAGTTCGCTAGGAATCCTGGCTGACGGCTGATGGCTGACTGCTGAAAGCTTCTTTCTATGCGCATCATCAGCGGCGTCATCCTCGGTTACCTGCTCTTTGCGCTCTCGGCGTTCGTTCTGTTTCGGTTTACCCATCAGGATCCGCACGCCCCGGCCAGCATGATGTTCGAGGTGGTCGCAATCCTGTACGGAGTGTTTTTCGCATTCCTGGCCGGGTACGGGGGAACGGCCATCGCCGGTCGCAGCGACATGTTGGTGGCAGCCATCATCGCGCTGATCATGGCTGCGATTGCGATAGCATCGATGGTCGCAGTCGGCGTGGGCTGGTCACCGCTGTCGGCCGTGGTGTTGGGTGTCCCGGCAGAACTGGTCGGCGGCTACGTGCGCGCGCGAAAGGAACGAGGACGCTGAACCGGCGGACGCCGCAGCGATCGAACGAGTTGTAATATCCGAATTAATCCAAAACAAGGATCAGGTGGGGCACCTGCTAATTGCTAATCAATTGCTGAAAGGGCATCCATGGAAATCAAGAAAGTTGGCGTACTGGGTTGTGGGTTGATGGGCTCGGGCATCGCGCAGGTCGCAGCCGTCGCGGGCTGCGATGTGACGGTGCTTGAGCAGGAGCAGAAGTTTCTCGACAAGGGCTTTGCCGGCATCGAGAAGTCGCTCTCGCGGCTCGTCGAGCGCGGTCCGGCGAAAGGCGGACTCACCGCGGAACAAAAGACCGAAGCGCAGTCGCACCTGAAGGGTACGCTCAACATGCAGGACCTCGCCGACTGCGACATCGTGGTCGAGGCCATCATCGAGAATGTCGACTTAAAGCGGAAGACTTACGCCGAGCTCGATCAGATCGTAAAAAAAGACGCGATCTTTGCGACCAACACCTCGTCCATCTCCGTTACCGAGCTGATGACGGCGACCAAGCGCCCTGAGCGCTTCATCGGTCTGCACTTCTTCAATCCGGTGCCGATGATGAAGCTGGTCGAGGTAGTGAAGACCATCGCCACCACGCCCGAGGTCTTCGACGCAGCCGTTGAGTTTGGCAAGAAGCTGGGCAAGGTTCCGGTGCGCACCAGCGATAAGACCGGGTTCATCGTCAACCGCCTGCTGGTGCCCTATCTGCTCGACGCGATCCGCGCGTACGAAGAAGGTGTGGGCTCCATCACAGACATCGATGAGGCGATGAAGTTAGGATGCGGCTATCCGATGGGGCCGTTCACGCTGCTCGACTTCGTTGGGCTGGACACGACGTACTACATCACCGAAGTGATGTACGACGAATTCAAGGAGCGTCGTTTTGCCTCGCCGGCGCTGCTGCGTCGCCTGGTTCTGGCCGGCTGGTATGGCCGTAAATCGGGCAAGGGGTTCTATGATTACTCGGATCCGAATAAGCCGGTGCCGGGACAGTTTGTGTAAAGGCGGCGTTGTCGGTGGTCAGTACACTAAGCATGTACGCGGCGACATCCGGGAGCAGATCCCTCGCTGCGCTCGTGATGACAAACAAAGGGTGGCAAAATCGGCACGCCTGAAGGCGCGCCCTTTCAAAGCACAAACATTCAAGGCATAACTCATGACCGACTTCCAAAACTTACTATTCGAAAAGAAGAACCAGATCGCCTACATCACCCTCAACCGGCCGAAGGTGCTCAACGCGCTGAACATGGCCACCATGGAAGAGCTGCGCCAGGCATTCGCCGCAGTGAAAGACGATGCCGAGGTGCGCGTCGTCATCCTCACCGGATCGGGAGAGAAGGCCTTTGTCGCCGGCGCTGACATCGGCGAGCTCTCGCAGCACAACCCGGTCTCGGCGAAGGAATACACCCATAAAGGTCAGGCAATCATCGACTCAATCGAGAACCTCGGCAAGCCGACCATCGCCTGCATCAACGGGTTCGCGCTCGGTGGAGGATGCGAGCTGGCGATGGCCTGCACCATGCGCCTGGCCAGCGAGAGTGCCAAGCTCGGGCAGCCCGAGGTGAAGCTCGGACTCATCCCCGGCTACGGCGGAACCCAACGGTTGTCGCGCCTGGTGGGTAAGGGAATCGCCATGCAGCTGGTGCTGACGGGCGAGATGATCACCGCGCAGGAGGCGCACCGCATTGGCCTGGTGAACGAGGTTGTGCCTGCCGCTGAGCTGATTCCGCGCGCCGAAGCGATCGCTGCAAAGATCATTGCCAACGCGCCACTGGCGATTCAGTACGCAATGGAGGCGGTGAACCACGGCCTCGATCTACCGCTGGCGGAAGGCTTGTATCTCGAGGCGACCCTGTTCGGCGTGGTCTGCGCCACGGAAGACAAGAATGAAGGGACGCAGGCGTTCCTGGAGAAGCGCCCTGCGCAGTTCAAGGGAAAGTGAAGGCCGGCTGCTCTTAGCAATTAGTCGGTCGCCGCAGTCCGCCTGTTGCGTCAACCTCACTCGGGTTATAATCTAGTCATCTGACTAGTCAGGTACTGGGAGCGGCAAATGTCTCGTTGGCAAGTGCAGGACGCGAAGGCTCGGTTCAGTGAGCTTCTGGAGGAAACCTTGAAAAAGGGTCCGCAGGTGGTCACGCGCCGGGGGGTGGAAGCTGCTGTGCTCGTTCCGATTGAAGAATGGCGTAGGATGCAGCAGACATCTCGCCCCGGTCTGAAGGAGCTTCTGTTAGGGGACGGGCCTCGCTTTGACAACCTGGTTCCCCTGCGCGGCCGGCTACGCAGACGCTCCAGTAGCCTATGACTCGCTATCTCCTCGACACCAATATCGTCTCTGAACTCCGTAAGAACAAACCGCATGGTGCTGTAATAGGCTGGTTCTCTGCACTTCATCCAGAACAGATTCTTATATCAGCGGTCACGCTGGGAGAGATGCAGTCCGGCGTCGAACTGGTTCGGCTCCATGATCCGGTCAAGGCCGCAGAGATCGAGCCGTGGGTGGACCTGATACATGCAACCCTGCAGGTATTGCCCATGGATGCCGTATGCTTTCGGGAGTGGGGGAGACTTATGCGAGGCAAGTCAGACCACCTGATCGAGGACACTATGATTGCCGCCACCGCGAAGGTTCACGGCCTCACGGTCGCAAGCCGCAATGAGCGCGATTTCAAACAGATTGGCGTCGCGGTGTTGAATCCGTTCAGGATATCCAAAAAGTTCTGAACCGCCATCTTCGCGTCCCACTACCTTTCGGCTGACGGCCTCTCACATCTCTGCTAGTCTGTATCCCTCGCATGGCCACAAAAAGCGTCAAAGCCAAGAGCACGAAGCTGCGCAGTCGCCCGACAGCCAAGAGCCCTGCTGCCCGGGAACAGCGCGAACTGGTCATCATCTCGGGCATGAGCGGAGCAGGCAAACTTTCGGCGCTGAAGACCTTTGAAGACCTGGGCTACTACGCCGTCGATAATCTGCCGATTGGGCTCATCGAGAACTTTGCCGAACTGGTGCGCGACACTCTTGAGATTGATCGCGCGGCGCTGGTGGTCGATATTCGCGAAGGCGCCCGGCTGGACAAACTGCCGGATATCCTGCGTACCTTGCGCCGATCACTGCGCCTAACGGTTCTGTTTCTGGAAGCGAAGGACGATGCGCTGGTGCGCCGCTACAGCGAGACGCGAAGGCCGCATCCGCTGGGCCGCCAGAAGTCGGTGAAGTCTTCGCTGCATTCCGAACGCGAGCGACTAAAACCGGTGCGCGACGCTGCCGACGTGGTGGTGGATACCACGAAGTTCAACGTGCATGAGTTGCGCTCGTTTATCAACGAACGGTTTACCAGTGGCAATCGCGAGCACAACCTGCTCATCTCGTGCGTCAGCTTCGGCTTCCGTCAAGGCGTGCCGGACGATGCCGACCTGGTGTTCGACGTCCGCTTCCTGCCCAATCCACATTTCATTCCCGAGTTTCGCCCGTTCACCGGACGCCATCCCAAGGTCGCAAAATACATCCGCTCGTTTCCCCAGACGAAAGAATTCATCAACCGGATCTCCGATCTGCTCGTATATCTGCTGCCGCATTATGTGAAAGAAGGGAAGAGCTATCTGACCATCGCCTTCGGCTGTACCGGTGGCAAGCACCGCTCGGTGCTAATCGCCGAGGAAGTGAAGAAGCGGATAGCCAAGGCAGGATATCCAGTGAAGGTGGTACATCGGGATTCACCGGTGGGGTGAGAAGAAGTAACTAGTAATTAGCAACTAGGATTAGCAAAACCGCGTAATCGCGCTCCTTCCACAATGTCATCACGAGCGGAGCGAGGGATCTGTTCTTGCTTCCCTTACCCAAAAGTTCTTCGATAGCTGAATATGTAGGGCGACCCACCATCCACTCTGGCGCTGCAAGCGAGAGCAGATCCCTCGCTGCGCTCGTGATGACAAAAGAAAAGGGAAGGGCAGTGCTGATCACTAACTACTAATCACCAATTACTAATCACAAATTACTAATCACAAATTACTAATCACAAATTACTAATCACAAATTACTATCACAAATTACTAATCACTCTTTCCCAACAGCCGAAAGAATCTTCCCGCCCGCTCCACATCTTTACCGATCTGCTCTTTCAGGTCCTCCACCGTTTCGAACTTCTTTTCGTCGCGCAGGCGCTTGAGGAAGATCAGCTCGACCTCGGTTTGCGCCAGAAGTTCAATAGGATGGAAGTTCAGCAAGTGGCTTTCGATGGCAAACGAATCGGGACCGAAGGTGGGGCGCACGCCGACGTTGGTCACAGCGTCGAAGCATTCACCGTTGATGAGCGCGCGCGTGATGTAAACACCGTTGCCCGGAACCAGCTCGTCGTAGCGCGCCAGATTCACGGTAGGCACGGTGTATTGCGTTCCATAGCCGCGGCCCCGACCGGGATTTGAGATGATGCTGAAGGGACGCCCCAGCAACGCCCTCGCGCGGTCGAGTCGGCCTTCGGAGATGAGCTTGCGAATCTCACTGCTTGAGACGTGGTGTCCGCGCAGAAGCTGCTCGGGAGAAATATGTACTCCGAATCCCAGCTCTTCTCCCAACGCGCCCAGGGTATTCACGTTGCCTTGCGCCTTGTGTCCGAAGTGGAAGTTATAGCCTTCGTGGACTTCGCGTGCGTGTAGCGTCTCTGCCAATATCAGCTTGGCGAAGTCATGCGCCGACATCATCGACAGGTCGCGGGTGAAGGGCAGCACCAGCACCGCGTCGACCTTCGTCTGCTCCAGCAGCTTCAGCTTGATGGGCCAGGGGGAGAGCAGCCGGGGTGCGACGTCGGGCCGCAGGATGCGCAGCGGATGAGGCTCGAAGGTAACGACCACGGCCTTGCCACCGATGGCATGTGCCCGCTCCGCCATGTGACTGACGACTTGCTGATGTGCACGATGCACTCCATCGAAGTTGCCGACGCTCACCACGGTGGGGCCGAAGGCGGCGGGAACTTCGTCGACATTGCGGAAGACTTGCATAGTGCGGCGGCGCTAGAGTTCGAACTCGAGTTTCAGCCCATCGTGCGACAGGCGGACGTTGTCCGGCAACGAAGCATTGGTCTCCTCATGCGGAAGGTCGTGCGAGATATGGGTGAAGAAGGCGCGCTTGGGCTTGAGTTGCTCCACGATCTTGAGCGATTGCTCGACGCTGGAGTGCGTGGGATGTGGGTGATGCCGCAAGGCGTCGAGGAACAGGATGTCGAGCCCTTCGAGTTGGCGCATGGTCTCATCGGGCACGGAGCTGAAATCGGTAAGATAAGCGGCCGAGCCGAAGCGATAGGCCTCGATGGGGAAGTCGCCGTGATGGACGGTGAGGGGGATGAAGCTCGCGCCGCCGATCTCGATAGGTCCGTTCACGTCGCGCAGTTCGACCTGCGCCAGCCCGCCATATTTGTAATCCCCCTCGAAGATGTAGCGGAAGACGTGGCGCAAAACCTGCGCGGTGCTTTCGGTGGCGAACAGCGGGATCTTGCCTCCGCCGGTCACGCGGGGAAAGCTGAGCGGGCGCACGTCGTCGAGGCCGAGGATATGGTCGGCGTGGCCATGGGTGTAGAGCACGGCATCGATTTTGTTGATGCGCTCGCGGATCGCCTGCTCGCGGAAATCGGGCGTGGTGTCCACGAGAACAGTGTGGCCGTTCCACTGCACCATGATCGAGGGGCGGGTGCGGCGGTCGTGCGGATCGGGCGAGGTGCACACCGCGCAATCGCAGCCGATGGTGGGCACGCCCATCGACGTGCCGCTGCCCAGCACCGTGAGCGTGGCCTTCATTTCTGCTGGCCGTTGCCTCCCTTGCCCGGCGGAGGAGCTTTGGTGATGAGGTTGGTCACTTCGAGGTACGCCATGCGCAGTTCGTAGAGAACGTTGTGCAGCATGGTCTCTTCTTTCGCCGACAGGTTTCCCTTGGTCTTCTCCTGCAGCAGGCCGATGATGTCGATGGTCTGGCGCGCGCCCATCAGGTCAACCTGCGGCTGCCCGCCTTCGGGAGCCGCCATGCCAAGCTGCATGAGCGAACTCATGTAGAGCGAGGCAATGAACTTTTCGAAGTTCATCTCGAAGTCTTGCGCGCGATGTCCCTGGCCGTGCTTGTCGAGTTCCTTGCGAATCTCTTTATCGATTTCGCCGGTGGATTGCTTGTAGGCCTCGGCGGAAGCGCGCTGCTCGTCGGTAGTAGGGGGCGCAGGATAGTCGCCCTGGGGCATGGCCTCAAGCTCGGCCTCCGGTTCGGCCTCAGGCTCGGTTGGAGGCCGGGTCGTCGCTTCCGTGGTTGCAGTGCGTTGTGCGCTGCGTTCTTCGTTAGCGCGCTGTTGCGAGTCACGCTTCTGTTCTTCGCGCTCGGCACGGCGTTCCTCGGCTTCAACTACGTCTGGGCGCAGTTCGCCTTCCGAGCTGAACAGGCGGCGGTCGGTAACGGTAAATTCGGGCTGTTTTTCTTTGTCGGGCATAAATTTTTAAGAAGCTCCTGGCCTTTGGCGGTTGGCCAGAAGGGCCTGCTGTTTGTGTCGTCCCTGAAGGGACTCGTAATCGTAAACTTCGTTACCCAGGACTTACGTCCTGGGCTAAGCTATGCCGTCCTTCGGACTGCGGTGGGGTTCGACACACGCTTGGGCTAATCGCGATCTTGATAAACGGTCTAGCTCAATGGAAAAGGCAGCGTACGAACTTTCGCGTGCGTCGCACCTATCTTCACTTCCATTTCCGGTTCGGCGAATTCGCGACGGATGTATCCCAGCGCGAGCGAACGCTCGCCGGAAGGAAATGGCACGCGCGCGGCACTGGTGATCTCGCCAACTTCCTTTTCGCCAGCGATGAGTTTCTCTCCGGCAACAGGAGCTTCGCCTTGCACTTCGAATCCCATGAACATGCGATGTACGTTGCCGCGCGAGCGAATGCGCTCAACGATTTCCTGGCCGACGTAACAGCCTTTGGCGAAATTGAGCACGTGCTGCTGACCGGTCTCTTGCGGCAGGTCGCGTTCGCGAAGATCGATGCCGTAGCGCGGAACACCGCGCGCGATGCGATACAGCTCCAACGCTTCGCTGCCAACGGGCCTGGCACCGGCTGACACCAGCGCGTCCCACACGCGATCGAGATTCTCAGGGGTCGACCAGATTTCGTAGCCATCCATCAGCGGCAACACGCTGCGCGCGACCGACAGCCCCACTCCCTGCCACACCAGATCGGTAACCTGGCCGGGAGCAAGCGAGGCGACGTCGATGCCTGCGGACTGAAGAGTTGCCACCGCCTGCGGTCCGGCAACTCCGATAGCCGCGAGCTTGTCGCTGATGTTCTCGACCTCAACATCGTCCATGATGATGTAGCGATCGAAGACTTCCGCCAGCGTCGGCGCCTGCTCGCGATCGGTGGTGATGAGCAGATAATCGCCGCGATTGTAGGAGACCAGGTCGCCGAGATTGCGTCCCTGGGGATTGAGAACAAAACTGTACAGGCCGCGATTGAGCGCCAGGTCGCGGACGTTATTGGTGACCATGCCGTTCAGCCAGCGCACACGGTCTTCGCCGCTGAGCACCAACTTGGCCTGCCAGCCCAAGTCGAACACGGCTGCGCCTTCGAGCAGAGCCCGAAACTCGCCGGGCGTGTCGCCGAACGAGGCGGCGGTCTCGGCCCCGCGATAATGCGCGACGCTCGCCCCGGCGGCGGTTAGCTTCTCTTGTAAGGTCATCACTGCCATACAGAACCTTTGATTATAACGGGGAAATCGGATTGACTGCGGAGGCACGGAGGTCACAGAGAAAAGCCATGAAATGCAGAACTCTCGCTTACGGGCTATGAACCGCAGACGGAGAAGCGCAGCTTGCCGGCGTTCTTTTTCATGATTTGCTTAAGGCGATGCAGGGCAACGATTTCACGCAGCGCGAAGCGAACCGCCTCGGTTCGAGACTCGGCGCCTAAAAGCGTCACGGCTTCATCGGCCAGTCCAGCGTCGACGCGGATTGAGATCGTTTTCATAATGTGGATCCGGTTCCGTCCCTGATATTGTATCGGCTCCTTCGAAGGCTGCGACCTAGTCTCCTTCTGTTATCTTCGATAATCGTGACTACCAAGAAACGCATCGCTGTCGTGCCCGGAGACGGCATCGGCAAGGAAGTTATTCCGAACGCCCTGGAAGTGCTGCGCGCTTCAGGCGCTGCCCTGGAATTCACTCACTTCGACTGGGGAGCCGACCGCTATCTGCTCGACGGCACCACCATGCCCGCCGGCGGATTCGATATGCTGGCGCACGACTTCGACGCTATTTTTGTCGGCGCGCTAGGTGATCCTCGCGTACCTTCCAACATTCATGCCAAAGAGATCCTGCTGGGCATGCGCTTCGAGATGGACCTCTACGCCAACGTGCGCCCGGTACGCCTGCTCGATGAGTCGCTTTGCCCGTTGAAGAACGCCGGCGTGGATGACGTGAACTTTACCGTCATCCGCGAGAACACCGAAGGGCGTTTACGCCGGCATGGGCGGCAACTTCAAATTCGGTACTCCGGACGAAATCGCCACCCAGGAAGATATCAACACCCGCAAAGGTGTGGAGCGCGTGATTCGCTTCGCCTTCGACTATGCGCGCGAGCAATGGCCGGAAGAAAGTGCTGATGGCCGACAAGTCGAATGTCATGACCTACGCCGGCGGATTGTGGCAGCGCGTGTTCAAGCAGGTTGCAGGCGAGTACTCAGACATTGTGGCACAGCACATGTACGTCGACGCACTCTGCCTGCAAATGGTGCGCGAGCCGCAATCGCTGGATGTAATCGTCACCAACAACATGTTTGGCGACATCATCACCGATCTTGCCGCCGCGCTACAGGGGGGACTGGGCATGGCGGCCAGCGGCAACATTCATCCCGGAAGGACGTCGATGTTTGAGCCGGTACACGGCTCGGCGCCGCCGATTGCGGGCAAGAACATGGCGAATCCCATGGGCTCGATTCTTACCGGGGCGATGATGCTGGCGCACCTCGGCATGCAAGCCGAGGCTGCGAAGATCGAAGCTGCTGTGGTCGAGGCGGTTCGCGAGAAGCGGACGACGGTCGACGTGGGCGGCCCGCTCGGTACGCGCGAGTGCGCAGAGTGGATCGCGGAGAGAGTGGGGAAGTAGGGGACGAGCGTCAGAGAAGCAACTCCTCCGCTACGCTCAGGATGACAATGCTCATCGCTATTTGCCCCAACCCACTCCCCACGGCTATAACTAACGCACCATGACCAAGCAAGAGTTCGTTGCCCTGCGCCAGTCTGAGTTGCCAAAAACCATCAAACTGTTGCGGCTTTATCCCGAAGACAAGAAAGACCTCAAACCTGCGGCGACGATTCGCAGCGCCGTCGAGACAGTTACGACGTTTATCAATGAAGAGAACGTCAACAAATCGTATGCCTCGACCGGCCGGTTCGACATGATGACCTTCCAATGGGAGACCCCGCTGGATTCAATGGCGGCAGCAATCGACCGGTTTGAGATGATTGCGCGCGAGACAGACGCCGTGCTCAACCGCATGTCCGAGGACGACTTCCAGAAAGAAACCGAGTTCTTCGCCATGAAGATGCCGATTTCTAATGCGCTGTTTGTGATGCTGCTGGACCATATCCACCACCGCGGGCAGTTCACCATCTACTCGCGCATGGCTGGCGGCAAGGTTCCGCAGATCTACGGACCGTCCGCGGACGAGCCCTGGGAGCCGCCGAAATAGTTTCGGGCGAGCTGCGTCGTGGGGCGCAGCCCAGATCAGAGTTGCATGCCGACATGCCGAATTATGCCTCCGCATAAGCTTGTCACCTATGTTCAGAAACTGTGCTAAAGTTCGCTGCAAGCTAGTTACAGGAGGTAGTTGTGGGGGCTACAGGTTCTGCTACAGCTTCAACTGCGCCGCGCCGGCTTCGCATCTTCATCAGCCATGCGTCCGAAGACCTCAACCTGGCTTGTACTATCGGCGGTTGCCTTAAAAACGCGCTGGGTGAATTCCCGCAAATCAATCTTGATAAATGGTTCATGCAGGTGGGCAAGGACTTCCGCGGCCAGTTGCAGGACAAGCTCCAGGAATCCGACATCCTGATCATTGTCTTCACTGGGCTGAACAAGAGCTATACGGGATGGGAGATTGGGTTCTTCGAGGGCCTGACCGGCACGCAGCAACAGGCCGACGACGGTTCCGGCTATAAGAAGAAAAGGCTTATACCGCTGTATCTGGGCACGCCGCCGGAAGTCGTTTCTTCTTACCAGGGCGTTGATCTGGGCATCACTCATAATCTTCTGCAGCTCGATTACGATCACTTCGCTGCGCAGGACGTGGTTACCTCCGAGCACCCCATTTGCAAGTTCATTGAAGAGCTGCAGGACACCACCGACGACTATCGTATAGCCGCCGGCTGGGAGAGAATCCGCGATCGTCCTGATCCGGTCGAAGTAGCCCGCGCCATTCGGCAAGAGGTCTTCCGCTCGCAGAAGGCTACCATCGCGGAGCAGCGCAAAGTACAACAGCTGATCACCGTCGAGTTACCGCGGCCGCTGGGCAAAGATGCCACGCAGTTGCCACCGGAATCGCGGCTTATCCCGGCCACCACGGGCGTGGCCGACATCGCCGGTTTGCCGACCCAGGAGACTTCCTGGCAGGACTTCGCCAACCTCCCCGGACAGTATCAGCAGATATGGCGTGACGCGCTTACCAGCATCGTGCTCGCTTATCTTCAGGGCAGCATCGATAACAGCCAGGTGCTGGTACTGCCCAGTTCGCTGGCGGGCGGTCATCCCCTGCGCTATCGCTTGATCCTCACCACGTACACCAGGTATTTCGACGACCGCATCCGGTTTGAGCTCTACGTGGTGCAAAGCCTCGATCCCGAGACTTACGGCGATGAAGACACGACCCAGGTGCTGAAGGGTTTGGAGATTATCTGCCGGTACCGTTTCATGTTTCTGGAGAAGACCAGCAAGTTCGCCTGGTACAACATTGTGCTGGCCGCGCCGGAGCAGGCGCAATCGGATGCTTACGAGTTGCGGCGGGAACTGGACCTGATGCGGCGCGATGCGCTGCGGGCGGGACTCGATCGTCCGGGAACCTGGGTTCCGTACATGGACATCGCCGAGTTGCAGAAGATGGGAGAGATTTACCCTCCGGGCGAGGCTAAGATGCGCGACCTGATCACGGAGATATTGCAGGCGAGCAGCCCCGATCAGATCAAGGTGCTTCAGCAGCAGCTGTCGAGTCTGATCCGCGACCTTGCGACCGCAACCGAGCCGATCAACGCGAACCTGATCATCGCCATGGCCCAGAGCCTGCAATCGCTGGTAGAGCAGCAAAGGCAGAGCCCTGTCGCGTCTGCCGCTATTCACTAAGGCGAAATATCCGCGGGGGCTCGTTCAGGCGCTCACCGCAACGCGGTCGTTTTTTGCCGACTTCTTCGCGGCCTTCTGTGCGGCTGCCAATTGGCGCTTCAGAATTCGCACGGCGGCATCCACATGCTTCTCCTCGATGAGGAAGGGCGTGAGAAAGCGCAGAACGTTCTCCTGGGTGACGTTGAGCAGCAGTCCGTCAGCCAGTGTGCCATGCAGGATCGGCTCTCCCGGAATGTTGAGCTGTAAGGCCTGGATGGCGCCTACGCCGCGCGCTTCGGTAACAATCTCAAATTTCGCCACCAGCTCCTGCAGCTTGCTGGTGAAGTACGCTCCCACGCGGCGCACCTGCTCCAGCAGATTTTCTTCTTCAACAATCGCCAGATATTCAAGAGCAATGCGGCATGCCAGCGGCCCGCCGCCGAAGGTAGTGCCATGCTTGCCGGGCGTAATGTGTTGCGCGAACTTATCGTTGGTAAGGAATGCTCCCATGGGGAAGCCGGCTGCCATTGGTTTGGCAATGCAGATGACGTCAGGCTTTACCCCGAAGTGCTCGGAGGCGAAGAGCTGGCCGGTGCGTCCCATGCCACATTGAATTTCGTCGAAGATGAGCGCGGCATTGTACTGGTCGGCGAGCTCGCGGCAGGTTTGGAGAAATTCCTTTGACGAGACCTGGATCCCACCCTCGCCCTGGATCGGCTCAACGATGATGCCGCAAATGGTGTCGTCCATGGCCGCGCGCATTGCGTTGCTGTCGTTGCGCGGCACGAAGCGTACGCCCTCCAGCATGGGTTCGAATCCCTTGCGATATTTCGGCTGAGCCGTGAGAGCGAGCGCGCCCATGGTGCGTCCATGGAAAGAGTTGTCTAGCGTGATAAGAGACGCTCTTGTTGGGGCCGCCGGTGGCATGCCCGGCCGCGCGGGCGAGCTTCAAGCGCTCCCTCAATCGCCTCGGTGCCGCTGTTGGCGAAGAAGGCGCGATCGAGTCCCGACTTCTGGCAAAGCTTCTCGGCCAGCACGCCTTGATACTCGTTGTAATAGAGATTGGAGAGATGAATGACCTTGCCTGCCTGCTCGCGGATGGCCTTCACGATACGCGGGTGCGCATGGCCGAGTGCATTGACGCCGAGCCCGGAGAGAAAATCGAGATAGCGCTTGCCGTCGACATCCCAAAGATAGACGCCCTTGCCGCGCGCCATGGCGACAGGATACCGGGCATAAGTGTTGAGCAGGTACTTCTGTTCGCGGGCGACAATTTCTTGGTAGCTCGACATTGGTTTCCTATTCGGCCTTGATGCCTTTGCGCAGGTCGCGCTCGTGTTCTGCCGACTCGCGCCGGCGAAGTGCGCCTTCGTACCGCCGCTTCTCGTCTTCGGTTTCGGGGATGACGGGTGCAACCGGCAGCCGGCGTCCGTGGCGATCGACGGCAACGAAGGTCAGGTAAGCTTTGGCCACTTTCTGGCGTGAAGAAGAAATGTAGTTTTCGACCGAGACCTTTACTCCTACTTCCATGGAAGTGCGAAAGACGCGATTCACCGAAGACTGCAGCAGCACCATGTCGCCCACATGCACCGGCACCAGGAAGTCGATGTGGTCCATCGATGCAGTCACCACGTAGGAGTGCGAATGGCGATGCGCCGCCAGCGCTCCGCCCAGATCGATCCAATGCATTAACCGGCCGCCAAGCAGCGCTCCCAGAGGGTTGGTGTCGTTCGGCAGTACCAGCTCAATCATCTCCGACTTCGATTCGCTGACCGGCCGGGGAATGAGGCGTCCGTCGTTGGTTGTGTCCATGTCTTTCCTTGTCAACTGCTGGCGTCCTTTGAATCCGAAGATGTCCGCCGCGCCATCTGGGTTTCGATGTAGCACTCGGCCATGCGCAGCAGGCACGGATCGGCCTGAGCGGTCTGCCAGACGTGCTTCGTGGTTTCGTAGATCAGTTCGCCATGTCCCGCGGGCAGATGTTCGCGCTCGTAAGCGAAACGTACACGCAGCACTCCGTCGCGCTCCTCGCCGAGTGCAAAACGTACCGCATCGGCCAGGCGCTGCTGAGGTAATCGCGCACAAGCGGCGGCGTAGCCCACGTTGCATCCTGTCTTGAGCTCGTGTTCGCTCGGACGCTCATCCGGCCGCGCAGCCGTGCAGGTACCCGTCCAGCCTGCGCCCAGCGGCAGCCGGTGAGGAAACGGCCAGTCGGCCGACAGGCGTTGCTCAGGC
Source organism: uncultured Acidobacteriaceae bacterium (assembly GCA_963771535.1). GTDB lineage: Bacteria > Acidobacteriota > Terriglobia > Terriglobales > Acidobacteriaceae > CAVVDY01. The sequence continues at coordinate 960,020 of CAVYTK010000004.1, forward strand.
ATGAAAAACGGACAGGCCACAGTGTCTCCCAGGTTGCGAATGGTAAACGCCATTGTACTGTGAACCCGAGCTGCTGCTACAGTGTGCTCGGGCCAGCAGTTCGCAAGTTGAGCGCAGCCGCCCTATTCTTGTAGTATGCCGCTTGGCAATGGAGATAGCACTCATGGCCGATGAAAGTCGTGTAGCAAGCCTGAAGGAGATCCTCGACCTGAATCCGACTGATGCCTTCGCGCGCTACGCGTTGGGGCTGGAGTATTCCGGCGGCGGCGAAACCGACGAAGCGCTGAACCACTTCAAGCTTCTGCTCGAAGCGCATCCCGACTATACCAACGGCTATTTCATGGCGGCACAGACGCTGGCCCGCGCCGAGCGCAAAGATGAAGCGCGAGATATGTTGCTGCACGGCATCGAATGCGCGCGCCGCACCCGCAACCAACACGCACTGGCAGAAATGGAAGGCATGCTAGACGAGTTGGAGCGGGGATACTAGAAGTAGCGGATTCAAGAAAGAGCGCGCGTACGGCCAGCAAACGTACGCACAAGCACTTCCGGCTAGACTCTGCCAAGATCAACCGTGCGCAACGAGTTTTGGGAGCGAAGACGCAGACCGAAACCATCGAACGCGCGCTGGATTTCTTTATCGAAGAGCACGCCAGCGGTCGCCTGGCAATACACGAGACTGAATATTTTCTCGATGAGGTCAACGCATCTCCAAGCAGCGAGCGTCGCCATCGAAACAGCGAGCGAGAGTTGGCGAACTGAAATAGCAGGTGCGACCGCGACACTTTGAAAATTAGTTCACTCTACGCCATCCGATCGTTCCACTTAATCTTCGTCCGCGCAAGTTCAGTAATACCCCTACTGTGAAAATCTAAATCGGCAAATTACTGTTGCGCAGTTTACGAGGAGTTTACAGACCAATCGCTAACTGTCTCGTCCAAGGGAGTACAGCAACAACGCAATACATCAGCCAAGGAGTAAGTAGAATGGCGCACCCCGCACCCGCCATGCTGAATTCCGGGAAGCTAGTACGAGACATCCGTATGCCGCGCATCCTGTGTGTGGACGACGATCGCGACATACTTGAGTTGCTACAGGAGTGCCTGGCGCTGCATGGCTTTGATGTTATTTCTGAGTGCGATGCTGAGCGTGCGAGGAGCCTGATCCAGATTGTTGAGTTCGACGCCTTGATCGTGGACTATGACATGCCAGGATGCAATGGGCTGGTTTTCTCGAAAGCTGTCCACAAAGAGAAGCCGCGTTTACCTATCCTGATGTTTTCGGGGACGCTGTTGCCACCTGATTCGCTGACGAGTATTTCGGCATTCGTCGCAAAGAACCAGGGAGTCATGGTCTTGATCACGGCGCTGGAGCACGAACTGAGCGAGGCTGCTGTACGGCCGCGCCGCGCCATGTCGCAGAATAAGCAGCGTTGCTTTTAGGCCGCGTCACCTACGGACGCCTGCTCTGCCAGTAGCACTGCGTTGTCGCGCGCGATTCGAGCGCCGGGAATCGAGGCGTCCCCAGCGCGGAGTTTGCGCAGGGCGTCGACCTTGTCGGCTCCAGTCACCAGCCACAGTATCCGGCGCGAGCGGTTGATCATAGGATAGGTAAGCGTCATGCGCTGGCGCCCCATGTAGACGGCGGTAAGCGCCACGTCGCGATCGGTGACGTTCAGCACCGGATCGCCAGGCACCAGCGAAGCCGTGTGGCCATCGGGGCCTAGTCCGAGATGTGCGAGATCGAGCAGCGGGGGAGCGCCGCAGTATTCGCGCAGCGTCTGCTCATACTGCGCCGCAGCGCCTTCGAGTTCGGGCAGCTCGACCGGCATGGCGTGGATCTGGTCGATGCGAATCGGTGCGCGCTCCAGCAGACTTTCGTGCAGGTGAGTCAGGTTGCGGTCAGGATCGCCCGCGGGAGCGACGCGCTCATCGATCTGGAAGACCTGTACCTTGTCCCACGGCATATCTTCAGCGGCCAGGTCGCGCAGCATGATCCAGGGTGCCTTGCCTCCGCTCACCGCGAAGCAGAACTGACCCCGTGCTGCGACGGATTCGCGTGCATAGGCCGCGATGAGCGCTGCGGCGCGCTTGGCTACTGCTTCGGGATTGGCAAGGATCTCGGTTTGCATCGTGCCCCCTAATTGTCTGAGGTCCCACGTTCACGCAAGACTGTGTCCCTTTGGCGACGGAGGTCTCACGAAAATCAGCTGGCGACCGTCTGAAAGCTTATCGTCTCCTGGTCTGCACCCGCGGGATTCTGCCAGCCGCCATCGGGAGGCGCAATCTTTGCCGCCTCAGCCGGACCCCACGTGCCTGGCTCGTAGACATACACCGGCGTGTCTGCCTTGAGCACCGGATCGACGATGCGCCACGCCTGCTCGACGTAATCCTGACGCGCAAACTCGGTTGCGTCCCCCGACATTGCGTCTCCCAGCAGTCGCTCGTACGGCTCCATCTCGGTCGGCTGCGGATGGCGGCAGGCGATCATCTCAATCGATCGGGCGAGAGGCTTTTCACCTGGCCCCTCCGCCGTGACTCCCATGGCGATGGTCACCTGCGGACTGACGCGAAATCGCATGTAGTCCGGAGGCAAATCCACGTCACGGAACGGTGTCGGTGGTTTGCGAAAACGTGCAACCACTTCCATGCAGGTCACCGGTAGATTCTTGCCCGCCCGCAGGTAGAAGGGAACACCCTTCCAGCGCCAGGAATCGACCTCAAGGCGCAAGACGGCGAAGGTTTCCACCCTGGAATCGGGCTTTACGCCAGGCTCCTGGAGATAGCCTTTGAATTGGCCGCGCACCAGGTCGGCGGCGACGATCGAGGGAACCCCCTTCAACACTTTTGCTTTCTCATCACGAAGAGATTCGGCTTCGGTGTCGATCGGCGGTTCCATCGCCAGATTGCATAGTATCTGGAACATGTGATTCTGCATGACGTCGCGAATCGTGCCTGTCTGGTCGTAGAAAGCGCCTCGTCCTTGAACGCCGAAGTTCTCCGCCATGGTCATCTGCACGCTGTCGATGTAATTGCGATTCCAGAAGGGCTCCATGAAAGTGTTGGAGAAACGGAAGTTCACCATGTTGTGAACCGGCGCCTTACCCAGGTAGTGATCGATACGAAAGATGGAGCTTTCGTCGAAGGCACGCAGGAGAATACGGTTGAGTTGTTGCGCTGAGGCAAGATCGTGGCCGAAGGGCTTCTCGATGATAACGCGGGCACCCTTGGCGCAGCCAGACTTCATCAACTGCTCGACAACTTTCTCGAAGAGCACCGGCGGAATCGCCAGGTAATGCGCGGGATGCTGCGCGTTCCCCAGTTCCTTGCGAAGCGTCTGGAACGTCGCATCGTCGGCGTAGTCGCCGTCGATGTAGTGCAGCAGGCTGCTCAGCTTGTCCCACGCTGTGGGGTCTATCCCGCCGTGCTTCTCGATACTGTCCTTCGCACGGGCCTTGAGCTGGTCGAGGTTCCACCCGGCCTTGGCAACGCCGATGATCGGTATATCGAGGTGTTCGCGCTTTACCAGCGCCTGAAGAGCAGGGAAAATTTGTTTGTACGCAAGATCGCCGGTCGCGCCGAAAAATACCAGCGCGTCAGAATGAATAGTTTCCATTGTTCCTCGCTATGCGCCTTTGGCCTTTTCCAAATGTCCGCCGAACTCGAAGCGCATGGCCGAGAGCAGCTTGTCGGCAAAATCGGCCTGCCCTCGCGAGCTGAAACGCTCGTACAGCGCGCTCGTGAGCACTGAGGCCGGCACAGCTTCGTCGATAGCAGCCTTGATGGTCCAACGGCCTTCGCCCGAATCCGAAACTCGGCCTTCAAACTTTGCCAACTGCGGATCGCCGGCCAGCGCCGATGCCGTGAGGTCAAGCAGCCATGAGGAGATGACGCTGCCGCGGCGCCAGACCTCGGCGACATCGGTCAGGTTGAACTCGTACTGGTAGAGTTCGGGATCGCGCAATGGTGTGGTCTCGGCGTCGATCTCGTGCTTGTGCTTACCCACGTCGGCGTTCTTGAGGATGTTGAGACCCTCGGCATAGGCGGCCATGATGCCGTACTCGATGCCGTTGTGCACCATCTTGACGAAATGGCCGCCGCCGCTGGGACCGCAGTGCAGGTAGCCATCTTCGGCGGTACCGCCCATCTTCTCGCGGCCCGGCGTGCGGGAAATGTCACCCTTTCCGGGAGCGATGGTTTTGAAGATCGGATCGAGATGCTGCACGGCGTCCTGTGGGCCGCCAATCATCATGCAGTAGCCGCGCTCCAGTCCCCATACCCCGCCGCTGGTGCCGACGTCTACATACTTGATGCCTTTGGGCTCGAGCTCTTTGGAGCGGCGAATGTCGTCGATGTAATACGAGTTGCCACCATCGATCAGGATGTCGCCCGCCTCCAGATGCGGCACGATTTGCGCGACGGTCTCGTCCACTACGGCGGCAGGAATCATCAGCCAGATGGCGCGGGGCTTGGTGAGCTTCTGCACGAAATCCTGGAAGGAGGACGAGCCGGTCGCGCCTTCGCCCGCGAGTTCTGTAACCGATTTTGGCGTGACATCGTAAACCACGCATTCGTGTCCGTTCTTCATCAGGCGGCGCACCATATTGGCGCCCATGCGCCCAAGACCTACCATTCCGAGTTGCATGATTTTCTCCCCGCGAATAAAAGATGAGTATTGATAGCGTTTTGAAAGGACACGGCTTCAGGCGTGCCGTAACCTTCTAAAGTTTGTCATCCTGGGGGAATTTTGGTTCCCGAAGGACCTGCTGGTTGTGTCGTCCCTGAAGGGACTCGATTCGCCTTACTGCGGTCCGCCCAGCATTCCGCTTCGCTCCATGCTGGGCTATCATCACACGCCCTGTGGGCTCCGCGCGTCGCAAAATCCGATATCTAGCAACACACGGCAGATCTGAAAACCGGCAATTAACTAGCCGAGTTCTGAACCCCGAAAACTGGCGCGAGGTCTGGCAACGCATGACTGAACTCTGATAACTGACAACCAAGAACTGAGTTCCCGACAACTGCCAACCGACAACTGACAACTATTTATTCGCCCGGTACAGCTTGATCAAGTTGTTCGTCGAGCTGTCGTGCTTGAGCTCGGGCTCCTGCGGACTTTCCAGCTCAGGAATAATCCGCTGCGCCAGCACCTTGCCCAGTTCCACGCCCCATTGATCGAACGAGTCGATGCCCCAGACCGTTCCCTGGGTGAAGACCGAGTGTTCGTAGAGTGCGACCAGCTTACCCAGCGTCTCAGGCGTCAGCACGTCAACCAGGATCGTGTTTGACGGGCGATTGCCTTCGAAGACACGGTGGGGCACCAGCCAGTCCGGCGTGCCTTCAGCTTTGACCTGCTCGGCAGTCTTACCGAAGGCCAGCGCTTCAGCCTGCGCGAATACGTTGGACATCAGGATGTCATGGTGCTGTCCAAGCGGGTTCAGCGTCTTGTAGAACCCGATAAAGTCGCAAGGAATAAGCCGCGTTCCCTGGTGAATCAACTGGTAGAACGAATGTTGCCCGTTTGTGCCGGGCTCGCCCCAGTAGATGGGACCGGTATCGTGCGTGACTGGCGTGCCGTCGAGCCGAACATGCTTGCCGTTGCTCTCCATGGTCAACTGCTGGAGATAAGCAGGGAAGCGCTTCAGGTACTGCTCGTACGGCAGCACGGCAACGGTCTGCGCGTTGAAGAAGTCGGTGTACCAGACGGTGAGCAGCCCCATCAGCACAGGCAAATTCTGCGCGAAGGGCGCAGTGCGGAAGTGCTCGTCCACTTGATGGAAGCCGTTGAGCATTTCGCGAAAGCCGTCAGGCCCAACGGCGAGCATGGTCGATAGGCCGATAGCCGAGTCCATGGAATAGCGGCCGCCAACCCAATCCCAGAAGCCAAACATGTTGGCGGTGTCGATGCCGAACTTCGCCACCCCCTCGGCATTGGTGGAGACAGCAACGAAATGTTTAGCGACAGCCTTCTCGTCTCCAAGTTGCTTTAGCGCCCAATCCCGCGCGGTGTGCGCATTGGTCATGGTCTCGAGCGTGGTGAAGGTCTTCGACGAGATGATGAACAGCGTTTCGTCGGCCTTCAGGTCCTGCACCGCTTCGGCGAAGTCGGTCCCGTCGACGTTCGACACGAAACGAAAGGTCATGTCGCGGCGGCTGTAGTGCTTGAGGGCCTCGTAAGCCATGACCGGACCGAGGTCCGATCCGCCAATGCCGATGTTGATGACGTTGCGGATCGCCTTGCCGGTGTGGCCTTTCCAGTCGCCACTGCGCACGCGATCGCAAAAGGCCGCCATCTTGTCGAGCACGGCATGAACTTCCGGAACCACGTCTTTGCCATCGACGAAAATCTTTTCGTCACGGGGTGCGCGCAGCGCGACGTGCAGCACGGCGCGATTCTCGGTGATGTTGATCTTGTCGCCGCGGAACATGGCGTCAATGCGCTCGCGCAAGCCCGCTTCTTCGGCCAGTTGCAGCAGCAGCTTAAGCGTGTCATCGGTGATGCGGTTCTTGGAGTAGTCGAGAAAAATTCCCGCCGCTTGCACGTTGAAGCGTTCGCCGCGTTCAGGATCGTCGGCGAACAACTGGCGCAAATGCAGTTGGCGGACGTGCTCGGAATGCTGCTGCAAGAGCTCCCATGCTTTGGGATCGGGAAGCGGCTTCACGCTGGCTGCCATTATGCTGTTGCTCCTTGGCGTTTGCTCGGCTTCTTCAGCGCGGAACCATTGGCTTTGCCGGTGGAGCCCGGCGCGGAAGCAGCATCGTAATTCATGGCGCTGACCTGGGCATCTTGCCACAGGCGGAAGCCGCCGAGGAACGCGTTGGTGTTGGCGACCATGCGCGAGTGCGGAGGAAGCTTCTTCAACAGCTTGGCATTGCCGCCGCCGATGACGACCTCGTCGGGCTCCAGCGCTGCGGTCAAGCGCTCCACCACGTCTTCAACGTAATCACGCCATTTCTTCTTGCCATAGCGCTTCAGGCCGCGCAGTCCGACGTAGTCCTCGTAGGTCGCCTTGCGATAAGGAAGATGGGCCAGCTCCATAGGCTCAATGCGGCCCTCGACGATCATGGCCGAGCCCAGGCCGGTGCCCAGGCCGAGGAACAGCATGCTGCCTTTTTCGTAGCTGCCCAAGGCCTGCATGGCGGCATCGTTAATCATCTTTACCGGCTTGCCGAATGCCTTGGCGAAATCGAAACCCATCCAGCCGGGTCCTAAATTGAAGGGCTCGTGAAGCGGGCGGCCATGGATCACCGGAGCGGGATAGCCGATAGCGACAGCATCATAGTTCCAGTCGGCCGCAAGTTTCCTGACCGCCGCGACCATGTCTTTGGCGGTCAGTTCCGGTCCAGAAATGATCTTGCGCGGAGTGGTCTCCCCGGTCGCCAGGATCTTGACGTGCGTACCGCCCACATCCACCACAAGAACGTTCATCGTGCCTCCGGACTATGCACTAGCGGTTAGGGTGGCGCTCTTCGACGTGATGACTTCCATCAAGTCGTTCCACGATTTTACGAACGATGCGGCGCCCTCGGTTTGCAGCTGGGCCGCCAATGCGTCGATGTCGATACCGGCCTTGCTGAATTCAGCCAGCACCTGCTCGCAGTCGCCGCCGTCAGGTGACATTACCGCGCCCACCTCGCCGTGGTCGGCGAAGGCTAGCAGGGTAGCTTCGGGCATGGTGTTGACGGTGTCAGGAGCGGCCAGCGCCTTGATGTACAGGATGTCGGACGCCTTGGGATCTTTGGTCCCGGTGCTGGCCAGCAGCAGGCGTTGCGGGTTGAAGCCTTTCGCGATAATCGCCTGCCAGCGAGGCGACGCCAGCAGATCGCGATAGGCCTTGTAAGCGCGCTGCGCGATGGCAATGCCCAGCTTGTCTTTCAACGCCTCGGGAACTTTGCCGGCAACCGCAACGTCCCAGCGGCTGATGAACAGCGATGCCACCGACCCGACGTTCGCGGGCAGCCCGGCTGCGATGCGCCGCTCAATGCCGCGCAGGTAAGCTTCAGCGGCAGCCACATATTGTTCGCGCGAGAACAGCAGCGTAACGTTTACCGACACGCCGGAGAAGATGGCCTCTTCGATTGCAGGCAAGCCTTCTTTGGTGCCAGGAATCTTGATGAACAGGTTGGGGCGCGCAGCCCGGGCGTGCAGATCTTTCGCGGCCGCGAGGGTGGTCGCGGTGTCATACGCCAGCAGGGGAGAGACTTCCAGCGACACCCATCCGTCAACGCCCTTGGTCTGTTCGTGAATGGTGCGGAAGAGGTCGGCGGCACGGGTGAGGTCGTCGAGCGCAAGGTCGAAGAACAGGGCCTCGCCGGATTTACCTTTGCCGAGCTCTTCGCTGATGGCGCCGTCGTAGGATGCACTCTTCTTGATGGCCTGATCGAAGATGGTGGGGTTCGAGGTCAGTCCGGTGACGGAAAGCTCGTTAATGTATCGCAGTAGCGTGCCGTTATTCAGTATGTCGCGCGTAATATTGTCGAGCCAAAGGCTCTGGCCGAGATCGTGCAGTGCTTGTGTGGCTTTCATGGTCACCTCAAAGGCTAAGGTTCGAAGGTATCAGGCCATCGCCGGGCCTTTCAACCTCTAACCGCTTTGTTAAATTCTGGTTGCATCTACGCGGCGGCGGGCTGGCCATGTTATCACAAGGAGAGCCCTTAAGATTAGACTGTCTACCTCAGCAGGAGTTACAGCATGCCAGCCGCAGAACCGCAAAGTCACACCGGACTCACCGTTGCCGAACTCAAACAATCCATTCTCGACGATCTCTACTACCGGCAAGGCAGGGTTCCGGACCTGGCGACCAAGTATGACTGGTTCATGGCGACGGCCTATGCCATCCGCGATCGCATGATGCACGACTGGATTGTGTCGTTCGCCCGTTATCGCAATGACCAGCTGAAGATGGTCGCCTACCTTTCAGCGGAGTTCTTGATTGGCCCACAGCTTGGCATCAACCTGGTGGACGTGGGCGACATTCGTTCCCAGGCCAAGGCAGCGCTGGCCGAGTTAGGGGTCAGCCTGGAGGAGATCGAAGCCGTCGAGCCGGAGCCTGGTCTGGGCAATGGCGGCCTGGGCCGGCTGGCTGCGTGCTACATGGAGTCGATGACCACCGAAGAGGTGCCCGCCGTCGGCTATGGTATTCGTTACGAATTCGGACTGTTCCGACAGGAGATCCGCGACGGCTGGCAGGTGGAGAAGACCGATAAATGGCTGCAGCTTGGAACCCCATGGGAGATTCCCCGTCCAGAGCGCAACTACCTGGTCGGCTTCGGCGGACATACCGAGCAATATCACGACGGACACGGACAGTTCGCGGTGCGCTGGGTTCCGGCGAACATGGTGAAAGGTGTCGCCCACGATATTCCGATTGGCGGTTACGACACCGAGGTTACAAACTTCCTGCGGCTGTGGGTATCGCACGCGGTCGAATCGTTCGACTTTCAAGCGTTCAATAAGGGCGATTATTACGACGCGGTACAAGAGAAGATCGCGTCAGAGACCATCAGCAAGGTGCTGTATCCGAACGACGAGCCCGAAGCCGGCAAGCGCCTGCGGCTGGCCCAGCAGTACTTCTTTACCTCGTGCTCGCTGCAGGACATGATCCGCATCCACGGCATCCGCGGCCTTAGCCTCGACAAATTCCACGAAGGATTCGCCGTGCAGCTCAACGACACTCACCCGTCAATTGCGGTTGCCGAGTTGATGCGGCTGCTGATGGACGAACACCAGATGAGCTGGGACCTGGCATGGGAGGTCACGCGCAAGTCGCTGGCCTATACCAACCACACGCTGCTGCCCGAGGCGTTGGAAAAATGGCCGCTGCCGTTGTTTGCCAGCGTGCTGCCGCGGCACCTGGAAATTATCTACGAGATCAATCGCCGCTTCCTGGCCGACGTAAAGCCGATCGTAGGCGATGACAACGAACGCATCGCGCGGCTTTCCATTATCGATGAGCATGGCGATAAGTACGTTCGCATGGCGAATCTTGCAACCATCGGAAGTCATGCGGTGAATGGCGTCGCCGAGCTGCACTCCGAGCTGCTGAAGAAAACCACGCTACACGATTTTTACGAGCTCTATCCCGAGCGCTTCTTCAACGTCACCAATGGAGTGACGCCGCGCATGTGGCTGGCCGTGGCCAATCCGGAGCTGTCAGCGCTGATCACCCAAGCTATTGGCCGGGGATGGCTCACCGAGGAAGACGAGCTGCGCAAGCTGGAACCGATGGCTGAAGATGCTGCCTTCCGGCAGCAGTGGCGTGACGTGAAGCACGCTCGTAAGGTGGAACTGGCAGCCATGATTCAGCAGCGCACGGGTCAGGGCGTTAATCCGGCGATGATGTTCGATGCGCAGGTCAAACGGCTGCACGAGTACAAGCGGCAACTGCTGAACATCCTGCATGTCATCACCCTGTACAACAAGATCAAGAAAGATCCCAGCGCGCAGTTCACGCCTCGTACCGTGATCTTCGGAGCGAAGGCTGCGCCGGGCTACACCATGGCCAAGCTGATCATTAAGCTGATCAACTCAGTCGCGATGACCATTGACGCTGATCCCGCCGTACGCGAGTTGCTGCGCGTCGTTTTCTTTCCCGATTTCAATGTGAAGAGCGGGCTGGTGATTTATCCTGCCGCTGATTTGTCGGAGCAGATCTCGACTGCCGGCAAGGAAGCGTCTGGCACCGGCAACATGAAGTTCTCAATGAACGGCGCGCTGACTATTGGCACGCTGGATGGAGCAAACGTCGAGATCCGGCAAGAGGTCGGCGCCGAGAACTTCTTTCTCTTCGGCCTCACCGCCGAACAGGTGCAACAGGTGAAGGCAAACGGCTACAATCCGCGGCACTACTACGAGTCCAATCCATACCTGCACCAGGTGCTGGACCAGATTATGGGGGGAGAGTTTTCAGGCGGGAACGGCGAGCTGTTTCGGCCCATCACCGACTCGCTGCTCAACAATGACGAATACATGTTGATGGCCGACTATCAGCCGTACATCGATTGCCAGGAGAAGGTAAGCCAGGCGTTCCGCGACACTGAGGGCTGGACGCGGATGTCGATCCTCAATACCGCGCGCATGGGCAAGTTTTCGTCAGACCGGTCGATTCGCGAGTATTGCGAAAAGATCTGGGGGATCAAGCCGCACGAAGCTCGGGTTCAGACCGCCGGCGCAGGCAAGTAGGCAGGCTTCTTGTTTCCTGTTGCGCGACCGCTTTGGGCAACGCTATTGCGCGGCTCTATTGAGCAACCCAGCCGCCGCCCAGCGCCTGGTAAAGCGCGGCGTAATATTGCAGCTCCTGGTACCACGCGGATGAAAGCAACAGCGCCGATTGGAAATACTGCTGCTCGTTGTACTGCACTTCAAGGAAGGCCGTGTACCCACCCTGGTAGCGCACATTCGACAGGCGTACCAGTTCCTGATAGGTGTTGGTCTGCTGCTGGAGCTTCATGCGATATTTGCGGGCCTGCTCGTAGCCGACCAGGTCGTTCGACACCTCGCCGAAGGCCTGTTGCACGGTTTGTTTATATTGCAACTCAGCCTGATCGCGCTGCGCCCAGGCCAGGTGATAGTTGCTGCGGATGCGGCCGCCCTGGTAGATGGGCTGGACCAAATTCGCTCCCACCGCCCAGAAGAGACTTGGTCCGCTTAGAAAGCTGCTGAGGGCCAGGCTCTGTGTGCCCAGCACGCCGGTAATCGAGAACTGCGGGAAGAATGCTGCCTTGGCAACGCCCACGTTCGCGTTGGCGGCAACCAGGGCCTCCTCAGACTGGCGCACGTCGGGACGGCGCCGCAGCAGGTCGGACGGCAGGCCTTCCGGCAAATCCGGTAGAACCGGCTGATTCACCAGGTTCAGGCCGCGCTTGATGGGGCCGGGATTTCGTCCCAGCAGAATGCTCAGGTTGTTTTCCACCTGCTCCGCCAGCTGCTGATACTGAATGACACCGGCTTCCGCTGCCTGCAGGAGCACCTCGGCCTGATAGACGTCCGTAATGGCCGCATCGCCGCCTTTGAACTTAATGTCGTTTAGCTTGTAAATTTCGTGGTCAGCCTCGACCGTCTTGCGTGAGTATTCGAGCTGGTCGTCATACTGCAACAGCAGGTAATAGTCGGTGACAACCGAATTAATCAGCGAGGTCTGCACCACCTCCTGCGCATACTTCGTTGCCAGCAAGGTTGCGCGGGCAGATTCCGTGGCCCGACGATATTGTCCCCAGAAGTCGACGACGTAATTGAGGCTTAGCCCCAGGGTGCCGTATCTTTGCCCGTCAGCGTTATTGAATTGAACCTCGTCCTTGCTATAGCTGACCGAGCCGGTTCCATTCAATGTAGGGAACTGGTTCGCGCGCACGATGCCAAGATTCGCGTTCGCCTGTAAAACCCGCGTGGCAGCGATGCGGATGTCGTAGTTGTTGGTGAGCGCTTCTTTGATCAAACTCTGCAAAACGTCGTCCTGAAATACAGAACTCCAGGGCAAGTCGGCGAATGGCTGGCCAGGATTGGCAGGTTGAGCTGCTTGCGTCTGCGAGGGCTGCGCCGGAGTGGCCACGGGCTGCTGCTCAGCCTTGTTTTGCATTGCAGGCGGCGGAGCGGGCAAGGGTGGAGTTGCAGGCTGTGCTTGCGCAGAGGGCGTCGAAGTTGCGGGCAGCGGTTCGGTTGGAGGTGCTTGCTGCGCCTCCGGCGCGACTCCACGATAATCGCCAGGAACATCCAGCTTGGGGCGCTCGTAGTTCGGACCCACCTTGCAGGCGCAGAGCGATAGCGCAATGGCGACGGCTGCTACTGTCTTGAGATTAATCATGGGCCGCTCCTTCCGTCGCTGCTCCGGCTGGCGGAGATTCGGGCCGCTTCTCACCGCCTCCGATCCAGTTGCCGAAGCGCTCCACCACGTCGAAGCTGACCGGGATGAAGAAGACCGCCAGCATGGTCGCCGCCAGCATGCCGCCGATAACGCAGGTTCCCAGCACCTGGCGCGAGATCGCTCCAGCGCCGGTGGCCGTCCACAGCGGAACGCAACCCAGGATGAAGGCGAAGGCAGTCATCAGAATGGGTCGCAATCGCAGGCGCGCAGCCGTAAGCGAAGCGTCAATCAGGGTGGCGCCCTTGTCGTACTCCATCTTGGCGAACTCGACGATGAGAATCGCGTTCTTCGCTGACAGACCGATCAGCATGACCAGTCCGATCTGAGCGTACACGTTGTTGTCGAGCCGGCGGAAGTACAGCGCTACAAAGGCGCCGAAGACCGCGATAGGCACTCCCAGCAGCACGCTGAAGGGCAAGGTCCAGCTTTCGTACTGCGCGGCCATGATCAGGAAGACGACAAAGAAGGCCAGGCCGAAGATGGTGGCCGGGCTCACGCCTTGCGCGGCTTTCACTTCCTGGTACGACATGCCGCTCCAGTCGTATCCCATTTGCGACGGCATGGTCTTGTTGAAGACATCCTCAAGCGCAGCGATGACCTGGGCGGAGCTGTAACCGGGTGCGGCCGAGGCATTGATCTGCACACAGTTGAACAGGTTATAGCGCATCACGAATTCAGCGCCTGAACGCGGATAGACCGTAGTCAGCGTGCTGAGCGGGACCATCTGGTTGTTGGTATTGCGAACGTAGAACTTGCCGAGGTTCTCCGCCTGGTTGCGGAACTTGCCGTCGGCCTGCACGTAAACCTGCCACTGCAATCCAAAGCGGTTGAAGTAGTTCACCAGCGAGCCACCCATGAACGTCTGCACCGTTTCATACAAACTGCTGAGTGGAATTTGCTGGGTCATCGCCTTGGCGTTATCTACATTGACCCCGACTTGCGGAACGCCAAACAGCGCAGTGGTCATCACTCCGGCAAGCTCGGGCCGCTTACGAGCCTCAGCCATGAACGCCTGCGTATTCTTCGCCAGGAATTCAATGGGAGAACCGGAGCGATCTTCCAGGATGAACGTCGCGCCTCCTGAGGTTCCTACACCCGGAATGGCGGGTGGGGGGAAGGAGAAGGCGATGCCGTTCGGCACCTCGGACAAAACTTTCTGCAGATGCGCCTTGATCCCGTTGTAACTGGTTTCCGGAGTTTTGCGGTCATCCCACGGTTTCAGCGACACGAAGTAAAACGAGCTGTAGGTCGTGTTGACGCCGCTCAACATGCTGTAGCCCTGGATGGCCGTGACGTTGGCCACTCCGGGAGTATTCAGGATCGCCCGTTCCACCACCTTCGAAGCTTCCGCCGAAAGTTGTAGCGAAGAGGCATCCGGCAGTTGCAATCCGGCGTACAGATAGCCCTGGTCTTCGTCGGGCAGGAAGCTCTGCGGAATGCGCTTGCCAAAGAAGCCCGCGCCCAGCACCAGCAATCCCAGCAACAGGAAGGCGAACCCTGCTTTGTGAATGAGGTGGCGGCACACCCCCACATAGCCGTCGGTGGCGCGGCCAAACACGCGATTGAACCAGCGGAAGAACGCACCCAGCGGGCCACGCGCTTCCTTCTTTGGGCGCAGCAGCATGGCCGAAAGCGCCGGGCTGAGCGTCAGCGCATTGAATGCCGAGAACAGCACCGAGATGGCGATGGTGACGGCGAACTGTTTATAGAGCTGTCCAGTGATGCCGGGCACGAAGGCCGTCGGCACGAACACCGCAGCCAGGATCAGGGCAATGGCGATAACCGGGCCAGCCACTTCTTCCATCGCCTTGACGGTCGCGTCATGCGGCGTCATGCCCTGCTCGATGTGATGCTCCACGGCCTCTACCACCACGATCGCGTCGTCGACCACCAGGCCGATGGCCAGCACGAGCCCGAAAAGCGATAGCGTGTTGATGGAGAACCCCAGCAAGGGGAAGACGACGAAGGTTCCGACCAGCGACACCGGAACTGCCAGCAGAGGAATCAGGGTCGCCCGCCAGCCTTGCAGGAAGATGTAGACGACGATGATGACGAGGACCAGCGCCTCGCCCAAGGTCTTGTAGATTTCGTGGATGCCGGCGCTGACCGCGAGCGTGGTGTCGAGCGAGACGGCATAGTCCAAGCCCTGCGGGAAGCGGCTCTTGGCATCGTCCATCATCTTCAGGACTTGGGCCCGCGTGGTCAGGGCGTTGCTGCCAGGTGTGAGATACAGCGCAATCGCCGCCGTCGGCTGCGACGGTTTGGCGGCTTCGCCTTCTTTCTCGGGAGCCGTGCCAAGGCGCGCGTTCACCGAGTAATACTGGGCGCCCATCTCGACCCGGGCCACGTCTTTCAGCCGCAGAATGGAACCGTCCGGGTTAGCTCGGACAACGATCTGTTCGAAGTCAGCGGGCGTCGGCAAGCGTCCGGGCGCGCGCACGTTGTAAGTAAATTGCTGTCCCTCGGGAACCGGTTCGCCGCCGATTTGGCCGGCTGGGTTCACCTTGTTCTGCGCCTTCACCGCGTTGGTGATGTCAGAGACGGTGACGCCAAGGTTGGCGAGCACGTCGGGATTCACCCAGATGCGCATGGCATAGGGGCCGCCGCCAAAGATGTTCACTTGCGAAACTCCTGAAATACGGGTGAGCGCGTATTGCAGGTTGATGGTCGCGTAGTTGGAGAGGAACAGCGCATCGTAGGTACCCGCCGGCGAGTACAAGTTCAACAGCATGAACGGCGCCGTGGTTCCCGGCGTTACGATCACGCCCTGCTGTGTCACTTCGGAAGGAAGCTGCGAATTCGCCTGGCCGCTGCGCATCTGCGCCAGGATCTGGTCGGAGTTGATGTCGGTGCCCAGCGCGAAATCTACATACAGCGTCATGCCCCCGCCCGAGCTGGCGCTCAGCGAATACATGTAGTTCATGCCGCTGACGCCCGACATCTGCTGCTCGATCGGTGTAGCGACCGATTCCGCGATGGTAGTGGCATCGGCGCCGGGATAGGTCGCCTTCACTTGAATCATGGGGTCGGCGATATTGGGAAACTGGGCCGTCGGCAGTCCGAGGATCGCAATCACGCCGACCAGCACCATCAGGATCGCAATGACAATGGCAACAATGGGCCGGTTGATAAAGAACTTGGACATGACTACTTGCTCCCCGGGGCGCCCGCGGGCGGCGTATACGGCTTAGCAACTACCGGTACCCCGACCTTGGCGAACTCGGGATTAGAGGCATAGGCCATCTGAACTTTCTGGAAGCCGTCGACCACAACCTTCTCGCCCGCCGTCAGTCCGTCCGTAATAATCCAGTTCGGACCCACGCGAGCGCCTACCTTCACCGGACGAATCATGGCCCTGCCTTCAGGATTGAGAACCACGACCTGATAGTTGGTCTGCACTTCAATTACTGCCGGCTGGGGGATCAGCAATGCGTTGGCGTGGTTGGTGGTCTGGAATTTTACCTGGCCAAATCCTCCGGGCCGGAGGATGGCATCTTTGTTCGGGAAAGCTGCCGCCAACTGAATGGTGCCGGTGCCAGCCGCAATCTGCCGGTTCACGAAGATGATGGAACCTTTAGCAGGGTAGAGTTCTCCGTTGGCCTGAATGAACTCGACATCCGCCTTGCTCTTGACCCCGCCACTGCGCAACACGCGAGAGATTTCCGCTGCGTTCGCCAGGTAATCGCTCTCGCTGATGTTGAAGTAGGCCCAGATGGGATCGATCTGCGATACCGTCACCATCTTGGTTGTGGTTCCGACCAGGTCGCCTACCTGCGAGGTGGACACACCCGCAATGCCATCTACCGGCGAATAAACCTTCGTCCAATCGAGATTGAGTTGCGCGTTCGCCTGGTTCGCCTGGTTCGCCACCACTTGAGCTTTGGCCGCAGCCTGGTTCGCTAAGTCGTTATCCAGTTGCTTGGCAGGAATTGCGTTCTGTGCCGCCAGCGGCGTATCCCGCTGCACGTCGGTGGTGTACTTATCGAAATCAGCCTGTGCCCGTGCTACCTGTGCCTTGGCGCCGTCGAGCGACGCAATGAACGGCCGGGGATCGATCTCGAACAGCAGTTGCCCCTTTTTAACGAACGATCCATTCGTGTAGTTCTGCTTGAGCAGGTAGCCCTGAACCTTCGGCGTAATGTCGGCGTTAACCGGACCGTTCAGGGTGGCGACCCACTCTCCGAAGATGGGAACGTTCTGCTGGACCACCTCAGCCACCAGCACCTCGGGCGGAGTCGGCTTGGGCGCCTCTTTCTTTTCCTCGCAACCCACCAGCAACGCGAGCAGCAGCAATATGGATATAAACACCGTAAGCCTCGCGCATCGTTGCGTTTGCACGGGTTCAGAGATTGCTGAGGCCGGAAAAAGAACTACTGCGCTCGCTAGCCGTCCCTGGCCAACGTCCCCCGAATGAAACATAGACATGCTCCTGCAGCCAGCCGACGCCGGCACTAAGCTCAGAACTAATTTGAACGAGACAACCCTTTTAACTCACAGAAGGGTAAATAGCTACTGGGTTTTTCACTGGTATCTAGTCGCAATTCTAGTGAGCTGTGCGCCGTTTTCCATGGCACTTAAGAGCTAGCCCAGGGAGCCGGCGTGGGCGGTGGACACGGTCGGTGTCCGGTTTGTCAGGCTTATGCTATAAACGACGCCCGGCCACCGATGAACCCAGCTCCCACTCACGCCCTCTTCCGCAAGCGCATACGTGTGCGCGGCATCGTGCAGGGCGTGGGCTTCCGGCCGTTCGTTTACAACCTGGCACATGAGCTTGGGCTGGCAGGCTACGTTCTGAACTCCTCCGCTGGCGTGACCATCGAGATTGAAGGCGACGAGTCGGCCGTCTCACAGTTTGAGGCCCGGTTGCGTAGCGGTCCTCCGCCGCTGGCCCAGATCGAAGAGGTCACGGTCGCGGAGGTCGATCCGAACGGCGACACCAGCTTTGTTATCCGTCACAGCGAGGCTGAGCCCGGCGAGTTTGTGCTGGTCTCGCCCGACGTCGGTACATGCGACGATTGCTGGCGCGACTTCGGTGATCCGTCCAACCGGCGCTACGGCTACCCGTTTACCAACTGCACCAACTGCGGTCCCCGATACACCATCATTCAGGACATTCCTTACGATCGACCGACCACCACCATGGCGAAGTTCCGCATGTGCGCGCTTTGCCAGTCGGAATATGACGACCCGGCCAATCGCCGCTTCCACGCGCAGCCCAATGCCTGTGCCGAGTGTGGGCCGGCGCTGGCGCTCGCCGCGTCGCAGGGTACATATCCAGGGGAGGACGAGTATCAGGCAACGAAGACGGCCGCGATCCTGCGCCGAGTGCGCGAGCTGTTACGCGCCGGGAAGATCGTTGCGGTCAAGGGGCTGGGCGGATTTCTGCTGGCTTGCGACGCGGAGAATGACGAGGCGGTCCGTACCCTTCGCACTCGCAAGCGCCGCAGCGACAAGCCGTTCGCGCTGATGGCGCGCGACATTGCATCGGTCGAGAGCTTCTGTTCTGTGTCGCCGGCGGAGCACAGCTCGCTGCTGAGCACCCGACGGCCGATCGTGATCCTTCGGCGTCGTGAGGACTCGACCATGCCGCCCGCGATTGCGCCGGGGAATAACAGCATCGGCGTGATGCTGCCCTACACCCCGCTGCACTACCTGCTGTTCAGCGACTCGCCCGATGAGCCGTCGCAATTTCGTGCCCTGGTGATGACGAGCGGCAATATCAGCGAAGAGCCGATCGTTACCTCTAACCAAGAAGCCTGGCAGCGCCTGCGCGAAGTGGCGGACTGGTTCGTCTTCCACAATCGCGACATCTACATGCGCGCCGACGATTCGGTCACACGTGTGTTTAAGCAGCGCGAGCGCGTGCTGCGACGCTCGCGCGGCTACGTCCCTCATCCCGTCGATCTCGGGACCGAGGTGGAGGAGGTTCTTGCCTGCGGCGCAGAGTTGAAGAACACTTTCTGCCTGACCAAGGGACGGTACGCCATACTCAGCCAGCACATCGGCGATCTGGAAAATTTTGAGACGCTGCTGTTTATGGAAGAGACGCTGGCTAACCTGAAGAAGCTTTTCCGGGTTGAGCCGCGTGCGGTGGCGCACGATTTGCACCCGCAATACCTCAGCACGCAATTCGCGCAGCGGTTGCCGTTGGACACGAAGGTCGCAGTGCAGCACCACCACGCACACATCGCCAGTTGCATGGCCGAGAACCATCTTTCCGGCAAGGTCATCGGCGTCGCCTTCGACGGAACCGGCTACGGCACCGACGGCAAAATCTGGGGAGGGGAATTCCTGGTCGCCGATTTCCTCAGCTTCGAGCGGCGCGCGCACCTAAGGTATGTTCCGCTGCCCGGCGGAGACGCCGCGGTACGCCATCCCTGGCGGATGGCGATGAGCTACCTGCGCGACACGTTCGGCGCAGCATACGCTGATTTAGACCTCGCCCTGCTGCGCCTTGACGTGCAACCGCAGAGGCTTTTGGTTGACGCACTGTTGCTCCGCGGTGTGAGTTGCGTCGATACCTCCTCCTGCGGGCGGTTGTTCGACGCCGTGTCTTCCATTGTGGGCGTGCGGCACAACGTCAGCTTTGAAGGTCAGGCGGCCATCGAACTGGAGATGATTGCCGATCCGGCTGTGGATCGCGTGTATCCGTACGTCGTTGGCGCGGGCGATGTCGCGCAAGTTGATATGCGTCCAACCATTAAGGCGATCGTTCGCGATGTCACGGCGGCGGTGCCCGTGGGAGAGATCGCAGCCGCCTTTCACAATACCCTGGCTGCCGTCATCGCCGATGTTTGCGGGAGAATTCGACAACGCGAAGGTCTCGACCGCGTCTGCCTGAGCGGTGGGACCTTCCAAAACATGTTTCTGCTGGAGCGTGCGCTACGCGGCCTGAGACAGAGCGGGTTCGAGGTCTTCCTGCATGAGAAAGTCCCGCCCAATGATGGGGGAATCGCGCTCGGGCAGGCGGTGATCGCCAACGCGATCTTAGCCGCCGGCAATCGCCCCGATGATCAACAAGGGCTCCCGGCCTGATGCGACGGCCTCAGGCAATGGCGCGTCTGGTGACTCGTGGGACAGGTCTTCTGCGCAGGCGAAGAAGCGTAGGAACGGGCGGCGCTGCTGGCTGACGTGATCGCGAATCGTCCCGCACAGCATGGGATAGCGCGCTTCCAGTGCGTCCAGCACGGAGCGCTGGGTGACCGGACCCGCGACCTCAAGTACTACTTCGCCGCTCAGATTCGCCAACGTGCGCAGATGCGCCGGCAATTCGACCCTGACCATAGAAACCATCCTCGATGTTTCTCGAAAGTTTATCAAGCCGACGCGCCATTCGTAGAACGGAAGTTTCCGTGGGCTCGCCGGAGCGTTGCGGAGCTTTGGGCAAGGCGCGTCCCTGTCCGCGAAAGTTGCGGTGTCTCACCAAAAATATACTTCGCTGCGACTTCGCAACTACAACTGATTAGCTGTGTTTCCGTCTCCGCGTAAGAAAGGTTCGAAAACTAGGGCGGAAGTTGTCGCCTGCTGGTTGGTCTCGAATCGATCCCTTCGTTATTCGGTGAAAGTAAGGAGACACAAGTGAAGCAGCTACAGAAACTGGCCCTTCTGATTACGCTGGGAGCTATCGCATTTGCGTTGCTTCCGGTACACAGCTACGCCCAGAACAACGCAGGCTATAACGCGTACCAGGCTGGCTATCAGAACGGCTACAACGATCGACAACAAAACAAATCGCTAAACCTGTCCACCGGCAAGTGGCACGGACAGAACCTGCAGACCTATCAACAGGGCTATGAGAATGGCTATCGCCAGGCGGCCAATGGCTACAACCAGGGCCAGCGCGGCTACGGTCAGGGAACTTACGGCCAGGGCGGCTATGGTCAGGGTGGCTATGGTCAGGCTCCTTACAACACGGGAGCCTACAACCAAGGCAACTCGTATCCAGGTGGCTACAACCAGCCGGGATACGGCCGCTACAGTACCTATCCGAACAATGGAGGATATTCAAACGTGGGAGCCACGCCGAACGGCGGCTACCACAATCAGCAGGCCTGCAGACATGGCAACCAGACCGCCAACAACACCGCGGCAGCCAGTAGCCATCACCAACACACCTATAACAACTACGGCTACAACCGCTGAGCTGAGACTATCCGACTGAAGTAGTGTAAAGAACTGTAACTGGAAATATCTCTAGGGCTCCCAATAAATGGGAGCCTTTCTTTCTTGGTTCGAAATTAGGATTAGCGATTGACGGCTCGTACTCTGGGAAAGTTGCGGTACTTATCAACAAATAAACCATCGCAGTAACTCGCAACTAGCCCTGTGGGTCTGTGTTCATTTCTCCGAGCAAGAAAGTTAGCCACGCGCGCGGCGAACTGGAAAACGGATCACGGAGACATGAAGATGACATCGCACTCTGCAAAGACCCACGCACCACGTCTGCTGTTCATAACCTTGTGCCTGGCGGCCGGCCTGGTAGCTTCCGCTCCCGCGCAGTCACCCACGGCCGCACCTTGGCCAAGTCCGACAGCCGGCGACCGCGACATCAATCGCACCGAGTTGAACAACTTCGATCGTTACCTGGACGACCATCCGGAAGTAGCGCGCGACCTGAAGAACAATCCGAACCTGATCAACAATCCGAACTGGCTGGCGCAGCACCCCAGTACAAAACAGTTCCTGAACAATCACCCCGGAGTTCGCGAGGAAGCCACGGAGAATCCGACGCAGTTCATGAACCGCGAGAATCGGTTCGAACACAATGGCGGTGACGTTTCGCGCGGCGAGGCGGCGAACGCCGATCATTACCTCGACAAGCATCCCGAGGTCGCCAGCCAGCTACGGCAAAATCCCAAGCTGATTGACAATCCTAACTACCTGGCAGCTCACCCCAGTTTGCAGAGCTATCTCCAGAACCACCCGGAGGTACGGCAGGATTGGAAGCAGCATCCGTATGCCTTTGAGAAGCGAGAGAAGCAGTACGAAAAGCACGAGTACAAGAAGCCAGCTTCGCAGTATCGCTAATTGACCAGGCAATGCGTGGCCTCTGCTAAGGGGCCACGCATATGCTCGCAACCGGCCTATCGTTTGTCCCGGGAAGAGCTGGGACTGTACATGGAACCAAGCCATGGGTCGATCAAAAGAGAGCCCGACCGGAAGGTCACTGCGCGTGAGCATCCGCCCTGGTTAGGGCCGCTCGCACAAGCCCACCAGTTGGATGTGCCATTCAGGAATCCCGGCCCAATGTTGAGCAGTCCGAGATTCAGCCCGTAGGCCGGCAGGTTGTTCAGCGGAGCGAACACCTCGCCTGGAATGTGGGCGACGATGTCAACCTGCTCTTTGTCGAAGTTGTTAAGGGCGATCACCGTGCCACTGGAAGGGCTCACCCCGAACACATTGATGCCGGTCGGCCCTGGCGTAAAAGCGTCGTCGTTATCAGCGGAGTTGGCGCCCAGAAGATTGTCCACGATAAGGTTGTCGTTCAATTGCTGGCCCGGCGTGTGGCCGTGCATCGCGACTCCGGGCTGTCCGTTGTTTACCAGGGTATTGCCTACAACAACGTTGCCATTGTTGGCTGTGCCGGGTGCCGAGTCGAAGATACCCACGCCGGCTCCTTCTCCATTATTTCCATTGTGAATTGAAGTGTTGGCGTAGATGGTGTTATGCGCGAGTCCGAAAGGGTTCCCTTGGTTCATATTTGGCGCAGGGACGTGGGATGCCAGGGTGATGCCGCAATCGTACGGATTGTCATGCACATTGTTTCGCGCGACCAGGTTGTCGTGGTTGACGCCGGTTTCGTCGCTCAGCAGGATGCCTCCTGCGTTGTTGGCGGACACGTTGGAGACAACGACCGAGTGATCGACCGCGTCGAGATGAATACCTTCACCGCAGTCAAAGCCTTCGGCGGTTTCCCAGTCCGGCAGGCCCGGACACTCCCCATTGTTCAGGCTGCGATTGTTGTTAATAACGTTGTTGTTGGAGATGTTGAGGAACGAACCGTTGGTGGCGACGATCCCTTCAAAGTTGGCGTTTTGCACCGTAAAGTTGCGGATACTCACATTGGCAAGACCGGCGTGGTTGAGGCCGTCTATGTTGAAGCCATTAGGAAGCCCGGTTGCTTCGACGATCGTAGTAGCAGAGTCGGCGCCGATGATGTGCAACGGTTTGGGAACGACCACATACTCGCTGTAAGTTCCTGCCCAGACGTTGATCGTGTCATTGGGCGCAGCTGCGGTGACTGCCGCGGAAATGGAAGCAAAACAGCCTTGCGTTCCACCAGGGTTGACGCAACTGGTGGCGGCGTGGAGAGCGGTTGTGGCTCCAGCAAGCAGCACGCCGCTCAGCAGTAGGGCGGCACTGCTACCGGTAAAGTTTGTTTTAAGCTTGCGAATGACGCAGGTTGTGATGGCGCTCAAGTTGTTTCTCCTAAGGATGGAATTGGGCGCGACTTTTGCCCACCCATAAGGGACTGTGATTATACAGCTGTTTTTTGAAGGATCGACAGAGTCGTGTTACAGATTGCCGCAGGCGCGCGTCCCTGGGAATTGACACTTTAATCTTGTCCAACTCACATTAATCTGGCGTTCAACGGCGCTTGACGTCCGCCGCTACATAGACGCCAAGTACCTTCACAAACTCAGCGACTTCTCCTAGATTGCGAATGGCGTTTTCCGCCGTGTCATCATGCCCGCGATTAATGTCGGCAAAGAAAACGTATTCCCAGGGACGGCCGACGATCGGTCGCGATTCAATCTTCGATAGGCTAATGTCGCGCAGGGCGAAGACACTAAGCGCCTTAAACAACGCGCCCGGGATGTTTTTCAATGCGAACGCCAGCGAGGTCTTATTAGCATCCCGCACAACCTTGCTTCGCTTTGAGATCAGCAGAAAGCGCGTGAAGTTCTGGCGATCGTCTTCGATGCCGGCCAGCAGGATGTTTCCGCCATACTGTTCCGCCGCGCGGTAGGGCGCGATGGCTGCGCCGTCGTGCATGTTCTCAGCCACTACGTGTCGCACACTACCGGCCGTGTCGTAGAAGGGAATAGCCTGCATCTTTAGGTGAGTGCGAAATAACTTGCGGCATTGCTCCAGCGCCACCGGATGGGAATAAACCTTGCGTACATCGGCCAGCCTGGTTCCGGGGGGAGCGATGAGATTGTGCCGGATTCGCAACAGCAGTTCGCGTTGGATGAAAGCCTCACGCTTCAGCAGCAGGTCGTAGTTTTCCGCTACCGAACCTGCCAGCGAGTTTTCGATCGCAATCGCCGCCGCCTGTACAGCTCCTGAGTCGAGCGCGTCGAAGACATCAGCGCAGCGCGCGCAGGCAACAATGCCGGCCCGTGGCGCGAACTGAGTTGCCGCTTCGTGGCTGAATGAGCCTAACTCTCCCTGGATGGCGAGCTTCATCTTTCGTCAGCATAGCAAACTGCGGTCTACATTCTGCTCCACGGGTTGCCTGAGAAGTTACACCTTAGAAGTAAATGGATTTTTACTCTGTCCAACCATCCACTACCAATTTGCATTCCAAGTTACTGTACGCGGCAGTAACAGCTACCACGAATTTTGGGGTGAGACAAATGCTTTGGACACTTTTCGTAGTGCTTCTCGTGTTGTGGCTTCTCGGGGTGGTAACCAGCTACACATTGGGAGGCTTCATTCACATCCTGCTGGTGCTGGCAGTGATCGCGCTGGTATTCCAGCTGATCTCGGGCCGACGGACAGCCGTTTAACAAAGGGTTGCGCGGTCTCGGTGCCCTAAACTAGCACGCCGAGGCCGTCGCGGCCCAACGAACCACAGGGAGGTATACGCAATGGATAGTGATCGCATTAAGGGAAAAACTGATGACGTGGTTGGCCGGGCAAAGCGCCAGGTCGGCGAATGGACGGGCGACGAAAACGCGCAGGCAGAAGGCGCAGCTCAGCAGGTGAAGGGCAAAGTCGAAAATGCCTGGGGCAAAACCAAGGACGCCGTCCGTGATGCTGTAGACGACGCCAAGGGTAACAAAAGCGACGACCTGAGTGATCGTAATCGCAAAGACCGCGACGTTGCCTAAACTTTCCTCAGCTTATCCGGAGGGCGCCACTTTGGCGCCCTTTGACCTTTCCCCTCGTCCTAGTTCGATAATCAGGTTGGCCGCTCGATCAAGATAAAAGGTCGCTGCCATGGGCACCACGGTGGTAGCGCTGTATTCGGTCACAACGGCCGGCCCGCGCACTCGCACCCCAGCAGTGAGCGAGTCACGATCCAGTATGGCTGCGGCTACCTCTCGCGACGCGAAGGTTACGCCGCGCCTCTCGGCCTTGGCAGGGCAGGTCGCTTTTACCAGCTTGTCACGACTGGTGGTTGCCATCGGAGACTTCATGCGCGCGCGCAAACGGATGGTGACAATCTCAATCTTGCGATCTGCATGGCTGTATCCGTAGCGCTTCTGATGCTCGGCATGAAACTTATTCACCACGTCAGAGCTCACCGGAAGACTCAGTTCAAACCCTTGGCCCGCATAGCGCAAATCAACGCTGGGTTCACAGTGCAGTTTGCCTTTCCAGCCCTCATGCCGAAAGTCGGTCGCGGCCTTTCGTTCCATTGTCGCCAGTTCGCTGCGTAACTTCCGTTCCGGAAACGTCCCGTCGATTTTCCATACTACCGTCCGCGAGTGGTCTTTGATGATGTCGCTGTTGAGAATGCCGTAGGCGGAGAGCGCGCCGGGTACCGCCGGCACCACGACAGTGCGGATGCCGAGTCCAGCTGCCAGATCGCAGGCGTGCAGCCCTCCCGCGCCGCCAAATGCCACCAGCGCGAAGTCGCGGGGATCGTACCCGCGCTCGATGGAAACCACGCGCAGAGCACGCTCCATGTTGGCGTTTACAACGCGAATCACGCCTTCAGCAAATCGCCGCAGAGTCAGCGGTGAGCCTTCGGCCTTCAGCCACTCGGTTGTGAGTCGGCGTGTGCGGGGAAGGTCCAGAGTGAACTCGCCGCCGAGAAACCGGTCCGGCTGCAAGCGTCCCAGCAGCAGGTTGGCGTCCGTCACTGTGGGACGAGTTCCGCGGCCATAACAGATCGGGCCGGGATCCGCGCCCGCCGATTCAGGCCCGACGCGCAAGGCGCCACCGGCATCGAAGCGCGCCAGCGAACCGCCGCCTGCACCGACGGTGTGGATGTCGAGCACGGGGACGCGCACCGGAAATCCCGCCACTTCGGCTTCGTTCGTGGGTTTGGGCTCGCCCCGCACCAAGGCGACGTCAGTCGATGTGCCTCCCATATCGAAGGTGATGATGTCGCTCAATCCGCTGCGGCGCGCCATTACGGTCGCGCCCACGATGCCGCCCGCCGGTCCCGAGAGTACGGTGCGCACCGGCTGATGTACAGCTGACTCCAGCGCAGTCGTGCCTCCGCTGGACTGCATGATGAAGATGCGCGACCGCTTTGAACTCTGTTCGCTGATGCGCATCCGGAGGTTGTGCAGATAGCGCTGCATCAGCGGCTGCAGGTAGGCGTTGATCACCACCGTGCTGGCCCGCTCGTATTCGCGGAACTCGGGGAGAATTTCGTGCGAGACCGACAGCGGCAGTGCCAACTCTTCCAGCACCTGCGCGATAGCTCGCTCGTTGGCCGGATTGGCAAAGGAGAAAAGTGTGGAGATGGCGATGGATTCGGCGCCGCTGCGATGGACGTCAACCGCTACGCGCGCCAGTTCGCTCCG
The DNA here is from genome assembly GCA_963771535.1 of uncultured Acidobacteriaceae bacterium. Taxonomy (GTDB): domain Bacteria; phylum Acidobacteriota; class Terriglobia; order Terriglobales; family Acidobacteriaceae; genus CAVVDY01. Next base: position 986,585 of record CAVYTK010000004.1, read on the forward strand.
CTCTGGAGCCTGCAAAATCTCGCCAGTGTGCGCCACCCGCTCAGCGACGCCGAATCGCATATTACGCTCGACCAGCGGAGCTATGCGTTCGAATAAAAGGTCGTAAAGCTCGGGGCGGTTCTGGCGCCCGATTTCGATGGTGTCCTCGAAACCCGCAGTCGTAACAAAGGCCACACGCGCGCCCTTGCGCTCCAGCAGCGCGTTGGTGCCGACGGTGGTTCCGTGCAGCAGGACGATAGGGCCGCGATGGCCGGTTTTCGCCACCGCTTCGGCGATGGCCTCCGAGCGGTCTCCGGCGGTGGAGAAGACTTTCAGGATGCGAAGCTGGTCGCCATCGCGCCACACGCAGTCAGTGAAGGTGCCGCCGGAATCAACAGCGATCCAGAGTGCATCCGATGCGGCTTTCCTGGGTTCAGGTTTCGGTTTCGTCACGGCGTTCCGGGTCAAAGAAGCGAGATTCTAGCACGCTGACAGAAGTTTCTTGCCCATGAGAAAGGCGTCGAGGCCATGGGCGTGGTAATACGCCGGTAGCGTGCGCAGTATTCGATAGCCCATCTTGTGATAAAGCTTGAGGGCTGCTTCATTATCCACCGCGGTCTCCAGGTAAATTTCGCTGCAGCCGCGCGTTTGCAGGCGGTCCTCGCACTCGATCATCAGCTGCAAACCCAGTCCTGCGCGTCGCGCCTCAGGCAATACATCGAGCGTCAGGATCCGGCCGGACTTGCGGTAGGGCTGCGCGACGGCGAATGCCGCGATCGCGTCGGGCGCCGGACGCGGGTAGTCCTTGATCGCAGGCTCGGCAACCAGGGTGATGGCGTTGCGTCGCGTGATGAAACCGGAAAGCTCCATCTGTGAGTAGGCGATGCCCGGCGGAAAGCAGGCCTGGTCAATGTGCCAGAGCCGGTCGAAGTCGGCAGCGCGATACGGTCGGATCACGAAGTCCACAGGATTAGTTTGAAGGGCGGCTCTGGGTGTGGCAAGAACAGAAAAAACATCCCGGCCCAAGAAGAGCAAGGATGGACTAGCCGGCGGCAGCTATTTAGCCGACGCGTTCTCGATGTGCTCTATGCCGATGATCGCTATCCACTCGTTGTTGACGTTTCGATAATCTAGCACCCGGCCGCCGAGCAAGGCTGCCGCACGTTGCGGATCCATATCCTCGTGGTAGTCGAAAAATCGCTCGTGCAGCACGCGACCAAAGGGAAGGGAGGCCAGCAGCGGGTGCAACGGTTCCCACTTGGTCGAGAACAGTAGCACCACATCGAACCGGTCTGTCGCGTGAGAAGCGCGCAGCATCTCGAGGTCAGAGAAGTTCTCGATGCGAATCACCTGGAGGGGCTGCTTCACATACCCGAGGTAAGGCCGCGTGAGTTCGTCGGACGCAGGCCACGCGGTGAGCACGCGTTGCTGCGGGAAACGCGCGGCAAGCTCATCCGCCGCAGCTTTGTGCAGGACGACATAATTGCGGTAGAGCAGAGTGTCTTCCGGCGCAACGCGATACGGCGGAGGGATATAGAGGTTAAAGACGAACAGCACACACGCTGCCACCATCCACCATGTCCACCGTCGCACGCGCCGCCGCAACGTCGAGACGCAGATCAAGATGATCAACGGATAGGCCGGCAGCAGGTAGCGCGCCAGCACGGCACCGCCCACAACTGAGAATGCGACGAAGTACGCCACGATCACCACCGCGAACGGCAGTTGCGCGCTAATCGCGATGCGTGGGCGCAAGCTGCCGTCTGACTCGGGTAGAGCCGGGAGGAACATCGCGTACGCCGCGCCAAGCGTGAGCACGAAGAGGTTGAGATATCCCAGTAGATGCCACAATCGTATGAGCATAGCCAGAATCACGCGCAGGGGACTCAGTGTCGCACCCACGTTGTAGCGCAGGTATTCGGGATTGCCGAAGACGTATCCCGTGACATGCTTGTGATAGGCAAACCAGGCCGCGAGAGGGACTGAGCAGAGCAGCCATAGCAACGCACGAAGCGGTCTGCTGGATCTCAGGCAGAGCGGCTCGCCCCCGATGGCACGTTTGTGCAGCAGCGGGCATAACAGCTCCCAAGCGCAGATAGCCAGAGGCGCGAGCAGCGCGGTCTCTTTCGCGAGCGGCGCAAGCGCGAAGAAAACGAGAGCCCCACTATTCCGCTCTTCGACATACATTGCAAGTCCCCAGAGGGTGAACGCCGCAGCCATCATGTCGAGTTGCGCCAGGGAGCTTTGCGTGAAGAAGACGGGGTACAGCGCGGTGCAGATGACGGTGGCGACCGCGACTTGAGTATTGGCGACGGCGCGCGACAGCCGCCAGATCCCAAGCAGCGTAAACGATGCGACCAGCAGCATGGCAAAGCGCGTTACCACGGGTGTAAAGCCACTGAACTTCCACCAGAAGGCGAGCCAGAGCATCAGCAGCGGGGGGTGCGCGTTGGAGAGCGTTGAGTGTGGGATCAAGGATCCCGTGAGCAGCAGATCGCGGGCGGCGGGAATGAAGTAGCCCGCCTCATCCCAGAAGTAGGGAAGCCGCAGCAGCCACGCATGCGTGATGAACAAGCCGCTGAAGATCAGGGAGAAGCCTGCAACATTATCGCGAAGTGCGGCGAGCGTCTTCGAGGAACGTACGGCTTCAATTCTTGTCATCACGAGTAGGCGCTAGCCCGCGAGGGACCTGTTCCTGCACATCGCTTGGCCGTGGCCCGTCGAATTAGTGCACCGGAGCGCCCGGCTGCCCCATGCGCGGATCGAGCTTGATCTCGCCGAAGGTATTCTCGTAGTTCACCAGGTTCTGCTGCAGGATGGTGTACAGCGCCTTGGCCTGCTGCGGGCTGAAATAGATTCCCTGGAAGTTGCGCACCTCGACGTGCGCTTCATCCTGCTGCTGCAGGGTGCCGAAGACGAGGAAGAAATCCCAGACGTTCACCCGCACCTGCACGCTGTTGGCGTAGCTCTCGCGATAGTCGGGCGTGTTGGTCAGGTTGATAGAAGGTTGCTGCGGAGTAGGATTAGCCATGATGACCTCGCGGCGTTGTTCGCCGGATGAAAGTGCAGTGTAACAAAAGGAGCCGATGACACGCGCTTACAATACCGGAATGTCTCTGCGCGTTTCTTTGCTGTTGCTGCTCACGTTGGGATTGGCGCTCGGCGCGCACGGTCAGAGCAGGACAGTTGCTGTCACAGTCGACGACCTTCCGTACGGATGGTACGACACGACATACAAGTTGAACACGGCCGACGCGAAGCAGGCGGCGCTGGTCAATCAGCAGATACTGGCGGCACTGGAGCAGCACAAAGCGCCGGTCACTGGATTCGTCAATCAACTGAAAGTTGAGCAGCTCGGGACAGAGCAGGGAACGGCGATGCTCAAGCCGTGGACCAGCGGTGACTTCGAGTTGGGCAATCACCTGTATTCCCACAAGGATGCGGACGAGCTCTCGGTGCAGCAGATCGAAGACGAAATTGTTCGCGGCGAAGCGACGTTCGTCCAGCTGATGAAGGCCGCCGGCAAGAAGCCGGAGTTTCTGCGCTTTCCTTACAATCACACGGGTGAAACCAGGGAAAAGCATGACGCGGTCGCCGCCTTCGTGGCGAAACGTGGCTATCGTCTGGCGCCGTGCACCATCGAGAACTCCGACTGGGAATTCAACCGGACGTACGTGAAGATGCTCGCAAAGCACGACGATGCCAGCATTGCGAAATTGCGCGCCGAGTATCTCGCCTACACCAGTGCGGAGATTGATTACTATGCCGCACTGAACAAGCAGGTGCTGGGGTACGATCCGCCGCAGATCATGCTACTGCATGACAACCAACTGAACGCGGTGATGATGGATCAGGTGCTCGCGCTCTTCGAGCAGAGGCATTATCGTTTTGTGACGCTGTCGCAGGCGGAGTCGGACCCAATCTACAAGCAGCCCGACGCCTATATTACTGGCTATGGGCCGATGTGGGCTTACCGCTGGGCAGCCGAGCGCGGAGTGAAGGTGGACGGGAAGCTCGAACCCGAGGTGCCGGAGTGGGTGACGCAGTACGGCAAATAAAAAACGCACCCGTTGCCGGGTGCGTGTTCTCATTCGAGCTGAGGTCAGCCTTCCTTGTCTGCTTCTCCGGCGGCGCCGGTGTCGGTGGCACCGGGTTCGGCCTGGGCTGCCTCCATCGCCTTGCGGTTCTCTTCGGCGCGTTTCGAGCGAAGTTCAGCGCGCTTCTGCCGCTTTTCGTCGATGGTGGCCTCGCTGCCGAGCAGCTCGACAAAGGCGATATCGCCGCCATCGCCCTGACGGAATCCGCCGTGGATGATGCGCAGGTAGCCGCCCTGACGGTCACCATAGCGCGGCGAGATCTTGTCGAACAGCTTATCGACGGCATCGCGCGTCATCAGGTACGCCGCAGCCTGGCGGCGCGCCGGTACATCGCCCCGCTTGCCGAGGGTGATCATCTTCTCGACGTGCGGACGCATGGCCTTGGCCTTGGTGAGCGTGGTTTCGATACGTTCTTCCACGATGAGCGAAGTCACCAGATTGCGCAGCAGCGCGCGCCGGTGCGACGTGTTACGCCCTAACTTCCATCCTGCTCTTAGATGACGCATTTCAGTGTTCCTTCGAACTCAAAATCGCGGCTCAATCGCCGCAGAGAAATGGTGGCGCGGCCGGAGCCGCGCCCAGTTTCTAGAACCCTGGCTCGGTGTTGCCACCGCCGTAGGTCAGGCTCGAGGGCAGGGTAGAGGTTGTAATGCTCGACCCGCTGCCCGGAACCGCGTTGCCGTGTTCGTCGATCTTCATCCCCAGGCTGAGGCCCATCGAGGCCAAAATTTCCTTGATCTCGTTGAGCGACTTGCGGCCGAAGTTCTTGGTCTTCAGCATCTCGGCTTCCGACTTCTGCACCAGTTCGCCGATGGTCTGGATGTTCGCATTCTTCAGGCAGTTGTAGCTGCGTACCGAAAGCTCCAGCTCTTCGACGGAGCGATTCAGGTTCTCGTTCACCCGCTCCGGCTTGCGGTCGTCGCCGCCAGCCATGGCCTCATGCTCTTCCTCGAAGTTGATGAAGATGTTCATGTGGTCCTTCAGCAGCTTCGCGGCGAGTCCCAGGGCGTCGCCCGGCGTCACCGAACCGTTGGTCCACACTTCAAGCGAGAGCTTGTCGTAGTCGGTGATCTGCCCCAGACGCGCGGCCTCTACCGAGTAGTTGCACTTGCGCACCGGCGAGTGCACCGAGTCAATGGGAATGAATCCCAGCCCGAGGTCCTCGTCGAAGTTCTTGTCGGCCGAAACGTAGCCGCGTCCTTTCTTGAGGCGCATCTCCATATCGAGCTTGCCGCCCTCGCTGATGGTCGCGATGTACACGTCCTTGTCGAGCACTTCCACATCGGCGTCGGCCTCGATCATGCTTGAGGTGACCACGCCCGGCTGGTCGGCGCGCAGGTAAATCGCCTTGGGCGCGTCGCCATTGAGGCGGAAGGGAATCTGCTTCAAGTTGAGGATGATGTCGGTCGCATCCTCGACCACTCCCGGAATCGACTGGAACTCGTGCAGCACGCCTTCAATCTTCACCGCGGTCACTGCGGCGCCCTCGATGGAGGACAACAACACGCGGCGCAGCGCGTTGCCGATGGTGGTACCGAAACCGCGTTCAAACGGCTGAGCCCAAAAGTGACCGTACTTATCGGTCAACGATTCGTTGTCAGTCGCGAGCCGTTTCGGTTTCTGAAAACCTTTCCAAAGCATTCAGTGCTCCTTTTCGTCGGCCATGCTGCTCGCCCGGAACCCGGAGGTGACCACGGCGGCTGATCTGGCGCGAATGGTTGCGCGGCACCCGGTGGGCGCCGCTGGTTGTTGCTTACTTGCTATAAAGTTCGACGATCAGCTGCTCGTTGATGGGCAGGTTAATGTCTTCACGCTTCGGCAGCGCGAGTACCCGGCCCTTGTAGCCGTCGCGATCGACTTCCAGCCAGTTGGGCGGTGCCTGGTGACTGGCGAATTCCTTTGCCATCTCGAGGATGGTGAGCTTCTTGCTGTTCTCGCGCACCTCGACCTGATCGCCGGCATGCACCTGGAACGAAGGGATGTCGACCTTGCGTCCATTGACCGCAACGTGTCCGTGACGAACCAGTTGGCGAGCCTGACGACGCGCTACCGCGAAGCCAAGACGATAGACGACGTTGTCTAAGCGCCGCTCAAGCTGCTGCAGAAGTAATTCGCCGGTTACACCTTTAGATGTCGCAGCGCGCTCAAAGTAGTTGCGGAACTGGCCTTCCTGGGTGAAGTACATGCGCTTGGCCTTCTGCTTCTCGCGAAGCTGAAGTCCATAGCCTACGATTTTTGCCTTGCGGTCTTTGCCGTGCTGTCCGGGCGCGAAGTTGCGCTTTTCAATGGGACACTTATCGGTAAAACACTTTGCGCCCTTGAGGAACAGCTTCATGCCTTCACGACGGCAAAGGCGGCATACTGCGTCTTTGTAACGTGCCAAGTTTCTCTCCTATCGGCGCGGGCCTGGCAGCCCGTCCGGTTATGGATCGGTTTACGGGACTTGGCGTCCTTTCTTCCCGATCGTGAAAACAGTTGTCAGTGCTCAGTTGTCGGTTGTCAGTGAGATCAAATCACAAGGTTCGAGTTCCATACTGGCAACTAAGAACCGACAACTGACAACTTGCAGAGTCGCTAGACTCTGCGTCTTTTCGGCGGACGGCAGCCGTTATGCGGAACTGGCGTAACGTCGCGAATCGAGCGCACGTCGAGGCCGGACGAGGCCAAAGCGCGCACTGCCGACTCGCGTCCCGACCCCGGACCGCTGACCCTCACATCGACGCTGCGCATACCGTGGTCCCGCGCCATGTTGGCGGCGTTCGCAGCAGCCTGCTGCGCGGCAAACGGAGTGCCCTTACGCGAACCACGGAAGCCCAGCGAACCAGAGCTCTTCCACGACACCGTGTTGCCGTTCGGGTCGGAGATGGTGACGATGGTGTTGTTGAAAGAAGCCTGCACATGCACCAGTCCGTGAGGAATGTGCTTGCGCTCTTTCTTCTTGAACTTCTTCGACTTGCCTTTTTTGTCCGCTGCTGCGGAGCCGCCTGCTTTAGCCATGGTTTATGTCTTCCCAGCCGCTTTCTTCTTGTTTGCCACGGTCCCTTTACGCGGTCCCTTGCGGGTGCGGGCATTGGTGTGGGTACGCTGTCCGCGAACCGGCAGGCTGCGGCGATGACGGTACCCGCGGTAGGAACCGATCTCGATCAGCCGCTTGATGTGCATCGAGACGTCTTTGCGCAGATCGCCTTCGACGCCGCCTTCCTGCTCGATCGCCTGGCGGATGCGGTTGACTTCGTCTTCACTCAGATCGCTGACCTTCTTCGTCGGCTCAACCGTGGCCGTGCCCAGGATTCTCTCCGAGCGCGAGTTGCCGATACCGAAGATGTAAGTCAGGGCAATCTTGATGTGCTTGTTGCGCGGAAGATCCACGCCTGCAATACGTGCCATTCTTTGTCCTTCTCCCGGGGTCCCCGGCGAGCGCCGATTTTGCGCTTGCTGGGGTGTCTACCCCTGCCTCTGCTTATGCTTGGAGTTCTCGCAGATCACCCGCACCACACCGTGGCGGCGAATCACCTTGCACTTGTCACAAATTTTCTTAACCGATGCCCGAACCTTCATGATTTCCTCAGCGGCTAAAGCCGCAATTTATTGCGTCAATCCGGCACGACTGAAGTCGTGCCCTTTCAAAACAGATCCCGCGCTGCGCTCGGGATAGCGGCATCCGGCTCAGACGCCCGATATACGCCGCTACTTGTAGCGATAAACAATTCGTCCCCGGGTGAGGTCATACGGCGAAAGCTCGACCGCAACTCGATCACCGGGGAGAATACGAATGAAGTTCTTGCGCATCTTGCCCGAGACATGCGCCAAAACCTGGTGCTTGTTTTCCAGTTCCACCCGGAACATGGCGTTGGGCAGCGGCTCGACCACCACTGCCATCACTTCAATCGCGTCTTCCTTACTCATTCAACCCCAAAGTTTTTATCCGCCCCGCTCGGGACTTGCGTCCCTTGTATGTTTTCTTCTAATTGCTAACTATTCCGTCAAAACCACAGGTCCGTTTTTCGTTACCGCAACGCAATGCTCGAAGTGGGCGCTGTAGCTGCCGTCTTCTGTCACTGCCGTCCACTTATCGTTCAGCAGACGCGTTTCCGGCCGTCCTGCATTCACCATCGGCTCGATCGCCAACACCATGCCGTCGCGCAACCGCGCCCCGTGTCCCGGAGTGCCATAGTTCGGCACCTGAGGATCTTCATGCAGCTTGGTTCCGATGCCGTGCCCTACAAACTCGCGCACCACGCTGAAGCCGTTGGCCTCAACCACATGCTGCACGGCCGCTCCAACATCGCCTACCGTGTTGCCGATCTGCGCCGCCTTGATGCCGTGCTCCAGCGACTCGCGGGTCACCTCAAGCAGCTTTTGCAGGTCGGGACTGACCTCGTCCCCCACCGGCACGGTAATCGCTGAATCACCGTAAAAGCCGTCGAGCACCACACCGCAATCGATGGAAACGATGTCGCCCTTTTTCAGCACCCGCTTTTCCGACGGAATGCCATGAACGATCTCGTCATTCACCGAGGTACACAGCACGCAGGGGTAATCGTAATAACCCTTGAATGCCGGCTTGGCGCCGAGTTCCTTGATCTTGCGCTCGGCCACCCGCTCCAGGTCCATGGTGGTCTTTCCCGGAGCTACTTCATGCTTAACCGATTCGAGTACCTGGCGGACGATGTGTCCGCTGCGGCGCATCTTTTCGATTTCCGAAGGCGACTTACAAACGATTGACATGCTCAATAGCACTAAATGCCTGCCGCATCACTTCTTCTACCGGCTGGTCCCCATCGACCGTTACCAGCCGCCCCCGTGCGGAGTAATAACCCACCAGGGGAAGGGTCTCCTGCTCATACGATTTCAGCCGCTGTTTGACAACGTCTTCCCTATCGTCGGGGCGGCAAATCAGAGTTGCGCCTTCGACGTCACAGAGGCCTTCAACTTTTGGAGGCTGGAAGTAAACGTTGTAAATCCGTCCACAGGAGGGACAAGAACGACGCCCGGCTATCCGTTTGAATATCTTATCATAATCAACTTGCAATTGGATAACCACTGGCGCTGCGCAGGCTGCTTTCGCCCCCGTGTCATTACAGCTCTGCCGCTCCGTCTGCAAAAAATTGTCCAGCCACTCTGCCTGGGGCACTGTCCTCGGAAATCCATCGAGGATGAAACCACGACAGCAATCGGCGTCGCGCAGCCGGCCTGAAATCATATCGAGCACCAGCTGGTCCGGCACCAGGTTGCCCTTTCCCATCAGGCCCTTAGCTATCACCCCCAGGGGCGTAGCTTTGGCCACATTCTCCCGTAGCAGGTCTCCGGTGGAGATCTGCGGTATCCCGAATGTCTTCGAGATAAGTTTGGCCTGCGTGCCCTTACCGGCGCCCGGCGCTCCCAGCAGGATTATTGGACCTACGATGCGCTCGTTCGCCATAGAGCTTACGGCGGATGTTGGTGCAGTCACGTTCGACCCCGCAGCCGAACAGCAGCTCTTTCTGCCCGCCCGCGCGGGCCGGAGCCTCCCGGTAGCTCCGAAGATAGCTCTCAGCTTTCAGCCGTCAGGAAAAGCAGCCGAGAGAAGTTTACGGTTGAACCTGCCCGTTCTCTCGGGTGGAGCAAAATCATCGTCTACCGACGTACAAACTGAGAGCTGATAGCTGACAACTTCTCACCACGTTGCTTTGCGCCCACGCACTTTGCCGCTGCGTGGGGTGAATCCCTCGTAATGTCGCATGATCAGCTGCGACTCGATTTGGTTCACCGTGTCCATCGCCACACCTACGACGATCAGCAGGGAAGTGCCGCCGAAGTAGAAGTTCACGTTCAAACCATTCGTCACCCAGGTAGGCAGCCGTTCAAAGAAGGCGCCAACCAGCGGCAGGTGGTTCAGGTGCAATCCGGCAATCATCCACTCAGGGATAATCGAGATCAGGATCAAGTACAGTGCGCCGACCAGCGTAATGCGCGTCAGGATCTCGTTGATGTAATTCGCTGTTCTCGCGCCCGGACGAATGCCGGGAATGAAGCCGCCGTACTTGCGCATGTTGTCGGCAACCTCAGTCGGGTTGAAGACAATCGACACGTAGAAGTACGCGAAGAAGATGATGCCCACGGCATACAGCAGGGTATACAGCGGCTCACCCCACTTCAGGGCATCGAACATTGGCTTGATGTAGCGATTGTCTTTGAAGAACTGGCCCAGCGTCTGCGGCAACGTCAGCACCGAAGAGGCGAAGATCACCGGCATGACGCCGCCGGAGTTCACGCGCAACGGCAAGTGCGTCGATTGTCCGCCTACAACTTTGCGGCCAACAACACGCTTGGCGTATTGCACGGGTATTCGTCGTTCACTGCGTTCCACGTAAACAATGAACGCTACTACCGCGATCATGATCACGATCAGCAGCAGGATGGCGGGAACCGTGAACGCGCCCCAGGCTTGGTTCTGGACCTTGTCCCACAGATCGGCTACGCCGCGCGGCAGGCCAACAACGATGCCGGCGAAGATCAGCAGCGACATTCCATTGCCCACGCCGCGATCGGTAATCTGCTCGCCTAGCCACATGATGAACACGCTGCCCGTTGTGAGCGTGAGCATAGTCATCAGGACGAATCCTGGGCCCGGATTGCGGACGAAGTCGCCCTGGCGCTCCAAGGTGATGGCAATGCCCAGCGACTGCACCGCGCTTAACAGCAGCGTCAGATAGCGCGTCCACTGGGTGATCTTTTTGCGGCCGAGTTCGCCTTCTTTCTGCAGTTTGGCCAGCGGCTCGTAAACCACTGTCATCAGCTGCAGGATGATCGACGCCGTGATGTAGGGCATGATGCCCAGAGCGAAGATCGTCAGCCGGCGCATCTGGCCGCCGCTGAACAGGTCGATAAAGCCCAGCACGGTTCCGCGCTGCTGGTCGAAAAACGACGCCAGCTTGTCGGTGTTGATACCTGGCGTGGGGATGTGTCCGCCCAGCCGGTAAACCGCGAGCAGTCCGAGGGTGAACAGCAGCCGCTTGCGCAGGTCGGGAACGCGAAAGACGTTGGATAACTTCTCAAGCATTACAGAAAATCCTCAGAAAACAGCTGTCAGCTATCAGCCGCCAGCTATCAGCTAAAACCCCAGAAGCCAAAATCAGCCATCAACTTAGGGCTGATTTTATTCATCTTACTCGCGTGCGTCGCTGCTAGTCACTACGGCGCTGGCCTGCAACTTACTTCTTATTCTCTGACGACTGACCACTGACAACCGACAACTGCTTTATCGTTCCGCCAGCCTTCTCGATCTTCTCCTGGGCCGACTTGGAAAACTTGTGAGCATGCACGGTCAGCGCGCTGGACAACTCACCGGTGCCGAGCACCTTCACCAGCGACTTCTTGCGGCTGACGACGCCGGCTTTGCGCAGCGTCTCGGGCGTAATCTCGGTCTCTCCCAACTCAGCCAGGCGATCGAGGTTGACCACTTCGTACTCGGTTTTGAAGATGTTGGTGAAGCCGCGCTTGGGCAGACGACGGTGGAGCGGCATCTGGCCGCCTTCAAAGCCGCGCATCATGCTCGAACCGCTACGCGATCCCTGACCTTTATGGCCGCGCGTGGAGGTCTTGCCCATGCCGGATCCCATACCGCGGCCGACGCGCTTCTTGTTCTCGTTTGCTTTGCGGGGAGCCCGCAGATTGCTTAAATTCATTGTGTGTTCCTGTCGCCGCTTTCGAAGCCATCAGCCATCAGCTCTCAGCGAATCAAAAGAAGCTGCCAGCTTCCAGCCGCCAGCTCCCAGCTAAAGACCTTCCATTGCAACACTAATTGCCAGTTGCTAATTGCTAGTTGCTAAGAATTTCTACCAGGTGCGGCACCTTGGCCACCATGCCGCGGATCGACGGCGTGTCTTCGCGCTCGACGACCTGATTCAGCCGGGTGAAGCCCAGACCCTTGATGACCAGCTTCTGCTTTACCGGAGCCTGAATGGCCGAGCGCACCCACTTCAGCTGCATCTTGGCTCCCGGCGCTGCCGGTTTCACTTCGGTTTTTTTACGTGTGCTCGCCATGATTACAGCTCCTCAACCGATTTGCCGCGCGCCGCGGCAACGTCTTTGCGATCGCGCAGCTTAGCCAAGGCGTCAAACGTCGCCTTGATCACGTTGTGCGGGTTGGTCGTCCCAATCGATTTGGTCAGCACGTTCTGCACCCCGGCCGAAGTCATGACCGCGCGCACTGCCCCGCCCGCGATGACGCCCGTTCCTTCCGGCGCCGGCTTCAGCATCACCATGCCCGAGCCATACCGGCCCAGCACCTGGTGGGGAATCGTGGTCTGGTTGAGGTTCACGCGCAGCAGGTTCTTCTTCGCCGACTCGATACCCTTGCGGATCGCCTGCGGAACTTCCTTCGCCTTACCCGAACCGTAGCCGACCACACCCGAGCCCGGATCGCCCACCACTACCAGCGCCGCGAACGACATGTTCTTGCCGCCCTTTACGACTTTGGTGACGCGGTTGATCGAGACTACCTGGTCCTTCAGCTGGTACTGACCGGCATCAAGCTTTCTCTTTACTGTTGGCATTTACTCTCGCTTTTCGCTGATCGCTCTTGGCTTATTCGCCAGAGAGCTGCTTCAAACCGTTGTCATCCTGAGCGGAGGCGGCGTCCGTTGGCCGCCGGAGTCGAAGGACCCCTACCCACTCAACACAACTCGCTAAAATTCCAATCCCGCTTCACGCGCCGCATCTGCCAGTGCCTTGACGCGTCCGTGATACAAGTAACCGCCGCGGTCGAACACGACCTTCTTGACGCCCTTCTGCTGGGCACGCTCGGCAATCAACTTGCCCACGTCTTTTGCCGACGCGACGTTGCCGCCCGTGGGACGCTTGTCGCCCTTGATGCCTTTGCCCTTTTCGACCGAGGTTGCGGACACGATGGTCGTGCCTTTGGCATCATCAATCACCTGGGCATAGATGTGGTTGACCGAGCGATACACGTTCAGCCGCGGCCGCTCGGTGGTACCGGCCATCTTCTTGCGGATCCGGTCGTGTACCTTCTGCCGCGTTTTATCTTTCGACGTTTTTCCAATCATCTTCTTTAGCTCTCAGCTGTCGGCTATCGGCCGTCAGCTCTTTCAAATCTTGTCATCCCGAGCGCAGCGAGGGACCTGCTTTTCCTCACTCACCAGGCAGTTGCTATTTACTAGCTACTAATTGCCAGTTGCCAGCTACTATTTCGCGCCGGTCTTGCCGACCTTCTTCTTCAGGCGCTCGTTGGTATAGCGCACGCCCTTGTTTTTGTACGGATCGGGCGGACGCAGCGAACGCATTTCAGCTGCAACGAACCCGACTTTCTGACGGTCGATGCCGCCCACCGTCAGGTGCGTCTGCTTGGGGTCGATGGTTACATCGATGCCCGCAGGCAGCGGATACTCAATAGGATGGGAATAGCCCAGGGTGAACACCACCACGCCCTTGCCCTTCAGCTCGGCGCGATAGCCAATGCCGACGATGTCCAACTCTTTCGTCCAGCCTTTGGTCACGCCTTCCACCGAGTTGTTGACCAGCGCGCGGACCAGGCCGTGTACCGCAGCTTTCGACTCGTCATCACGGGTGATGGTCAGCGTGCCATCGGTCTGCTCGAACTTAACGCCGCCCGGCAAGTGGGTAACGACTTCGCCCTTGGGTCCCTTTACCCGAACGGTGTTGCCCTCGACCGCGTAGGTAACGCCCTTGGGCAGCGGGATCGGTTTCTTTCCAATTCTCGACATAGTTAACTCTCATTGAGCCGTCAGCTATCAGCTGTCAGCCATCAGCTAAAACCACAACCGGCATACCGGCTTCAATGCTGTCGCTCTGCCCTCCAAGCCGATTTCACTGACGGCTGATGGCTGATAGCTGACAGCTCTTAATAGATCTCGCAGAGAACTTCGCCGCCAACGCCTTCTTTGCGCGCCTGCCGGCCAGTCATCACGCCCTTGGGCGTGGTGAGGATGTTGATCCCCAGGCCGCCCAGCACGCGGGGAATTTCCCCGTGCCCGACGTACACCCGACAGCCGGGACGCGACACCCGCTTCAGTTGCGAAATTGGTGAAGTGTTGCCGCCGTCGTACTTCAGGTACACGCGCAGCAGCTTGCGGCCCTCTTCGTCGGTCGACTTGTAATTCGCGATGTAGCCTTCTTCCTTCAGAATGCGCGCCATCTCCACCTTCAGCTTGGAAAGAGGGACGTCCACCTTCTGATGGCGGGCACTGATCGCGTTACGCACCCGCGCCAGGAAGTCTGCGACCGGATCGGTCATGCTCATGCTCAATATCTCCTAATTACGTCGCCCGTTCGCTTCTCTGTCCGGAACAGTATTCCGGGGATTGAGGAGAAGAACCAGCCGCGACGGTCTACTACACGTGCCGGCTGACAACTGACAACCGACAACTGCTTTTCTACCAAGAGCTCTTTGCTACCCCAGGAATTTCGCCCTTCAACGCCAGCGAGCGGAAGCACAAGCGGCACAGGCCGAACTTGCGATAGTACGCGCGGGGACGTCCGCAAATCTTGCAGCGGTTATGCTGCCGGGTCGAAAACTTGGGTTTCTTGTTCGACTTGGCTATATGTGATGTTCTCGCCATTGTTTCCTTTATTGTGCCGTCCCTTCGGGACTCAATGCTGCTTTTGCCGATCTCACCCAGCACTCACGTGCTGGGCTAAGAATTGTTTCGCGCTACGCGCTAATGCTAGCTGGCGGCAGTCCTAAATGGCATTCCCATGTGCTTCAGCAGAGCGCGCGCCTGATCATCGGTGCCTGCCGAGGTCACAATCGTGATGTTCATGCCCTTCATCTTCTCGACCTTCGAATAATCGATCTCCGGGAAGATGAGCTGATCGCGGACGCCCAGCGTGAAGTTGCCGCGCCCGTCAAACGACTTAGTCGGCACACCGCGGAAGTCACGCACGCGGGGCAGTGCAATGTTCACCAGGCGATCAAAGAACTCGTACATACGATCGCCGCGCAGCGTTACCATCACCCCGATGGGCATGCCCTCGCGAACCTTAAAGGCCGCAATCGACTTCTTCGCCTTGGTGATGATTGGCTTCTGCCCGGTGATCTGGGCCACTTCGGCCGCTGCTGGGTCGATGACCTTGGCATTCTGCGTCGCCTCGCCCACACCCATGTTGACGACAATCTTTTCCAGCTTGGGAGCGGCCATCGGGTTCTCCAGGCCAAGCTCCTTCATCAGCGCCGGCAAAACTTCTTTGTAGTAGCGGTCGCGCATCCGCGCCGTATCACGATTGGTCGCCTTCGGCCGTGCCGGTTTACCATCAGCCTGCTCGGCTGCGGAATCTACCTGGTCCGGCTTCGCCTTCTTGCCCTGCTGCTGGGGCTTCTTGTCGCCCTGCGGCTTCTTGTCGCCCGCGGGTTTTGCTTTCTTCTCGTCTGCCATTCTCTGCTTCTACCTTTCTCACGGTCTCGGCTGTGTGCCGTTTCGTGAGGTGTTCAATTGTGCCGTCCCTACGGGACTCTGGTATTGCCTTGCACCTTACCCAGCGCTTACCCGCTGGGCTATGAATTGTTTCGCCCTTCGGGCTCTCAAGCTGCGGCCCCTGCGAGCAATCAGCTAATTACTAATTACTAGCTGCTAGTTACTTCTCCAGCGTGTTGTTGCAATGTTTGCAAACCCGCACGTGCTGTTCGCCGCGCTTCTCGTGTCCCAGACGCACCGGGCGCTTGCACGATCCGCATACCAGCATTACGTTGCTGATGGAAATCGGGCTCTCCTGCTCGGCAATACCGCCTTTAATGTTTTTCTGCGGATTCGGCCGCACGTTTTTCTTCACCATGCTTACGTGCTCGACCAGTACCTTGCCTTCGCGGGGAATGACGCGCAGCACGCGGCCTTCTTTGCCCTTGTCCCGCCCGGTGATCACCCGCACATTGTCATTGTGGCGGATATCTACAATTGTGTGTTTTCTGTCCATTTTTCCAAACTCTCTAGCTGTCAGCTATCGGCCGTCAGCTCTCAGTTACTGCTTTTCGCTTCTGGCCAAAAGCCAACAGCCAAAAGCCAATCGCGGCTTTACAGTACTTCCGGCGCCAGCGAAACAATCTTCAAAAACCGCTTCTCACGCAGCTCGCGGGCAACAGGACCGAAAACGCGGGTGCCTACCGGCTCGCCGGCGTCGTTGATCAGTACCGCCGCATTCTGATCGAAGCGGATATACGTGCCGTCGCGACGGCGATGCTCTTTGCGGGTGCGCACGATCACTGCCTTCACCACCGTGCCCTTCTTGGCCGTGCCATCGGGCGAAGCTTCCTTCACCGCTGCGGTAATCACGTCGCCCAAATGCGCCACCAGTCCGGTCGATCCGCCAAGCGGCAGAATCATCTGCAGCTTGCGCGCGCCGGAGTTGTCGGCGACATCGAGCATGCTTCTCATCATCACTGCCATATCAATCTCTCCCTAGCTACCGGATTCCCTGGGTGCCCAACTTCTTCGGGTGCCCCATGCTTCCCCTTATCGGGGAAACGGTGGGATTTAAACCGTCGTCGGCTCTTTCGCCACCACCGGCTCGCCCGGAACCAGCGCCGCGCGCTGCACGATGTTTTTCAAGGTCCACCGCTTCAGCTTCGACAGCGGACGCGACTCTTCGATCTGCACGAAGTCACCCAGCCGGGCCGTCTGGTCCTCATCATGCGCGTAGAATTTTTTGCTGCGCGCCACCACTCGCTTGTAGAACGGGTGCGCCTTCTGCCGCCGCACCTCGACCACAATGGTCTTTGCCATCTTGGTCGATACCACCTCGCCAATCAGAAGCTTGCGGTGACCAGCCTTTTTCGTTTCAGTTGCCGTCGTCTCAGTTGCCGTCGTTTCAGCCATGGCTTACTTCTTCTCCGTTGCGGCCGTCTTCTTCTTGGCCGCCTTCTTCGCTGCTGCCGGCTTGGCGGCGGCTTTCTTGGTTGTCGCTTTCGTTTTCGCCGGCTTGGCTTTCACCGGCTTCGGCTCGGCAGCGACAGGCTTCGCCTGCACTGCGCCGTTGCCTCCGGCAATCTGCTTCTCGCGGGCCACGGTGTTGATGCGCGCGATGTCCTTGCGCATGTTGCGGATCTTCTTCAGGCTCTCGGTCTGCCCCATCTTGAGCTGGAACTTGAGCTTAAAGAGCTGATCAGCCAGGTCGCGCTGCTGGTGCGTCAACTCGGTGTCCGTCAGGTTGCGAATCTTCTCAATATTCATTTCGAATCCAGTTGTCGGTTGTCAGTTGTCATCAAACCAGGTTGCCGGGAATCTCTGACAACTGCTTTTTAGTGCACGCCTTCGCGTGCTACGAACTTGGTGCGCAAACCCAGCTTATGCGAGGCCAGGCGCATCGCCTCGGCGGCATCGCTCTGCGAGACGCCTTCCATCTCAAACAGGATCTTGCCCGGGCGAACCACGGCGACCCAATGATCGGGAGCTCCCTTGCCCTTACCCATACGGGTTTCGGCCGGCTTCTTAGTGACCGGTTTATCGGGGAAGAGGCGGATCCAGATTTTGCCGCCGCGCTTGACGAAACGCGTCATGGCCACACGGCTGGCTTCAATCTGCCGGTCGGTAATCCAGCCCGGCTCCATCACCTTCAGGCCGAAGTCGCCGAACGACAGTTCGCCGCCGCGCCACGCTTTGCCGCACATACGACCGCGCTGCTGCTTGCGGTACTTAACTTTCTTTGGCATCAACATAATGAGTTCTCAGTTGTCCGTTGTCAGTTCTCAGCTTTCGATGCCGAACGTTGTAGTGTTTCTGACAACCGGCAACCGATCACTGACAACTGCAGTTAAAACGCTCCCGCAGCCTGCGGTTCGCGGCGCTTCTCGCGATAAATCTCGCCCTTATATACCCAGCACTTCACGCCGATGATGCCGTACGTGGTATGCGCCTCGGCAAAACCGTAGTCAATGTCGGCACGCAGCGTGTGCAGCGGCAGGCGACCCTGCAGGTACCACTCCGAGCGCGCGATTTCGTTGCCGTTCAGACGGCCGCTGACGCGAACCTTGATGCCTTTGCAGCCGAAGCGCAGCGCCGAATCCACCGACTTACGCATGGCGCGACGGAAGCCCACACGCTTTTCCAACTGCAGCGCGATATTCTCGGCCACCAGCTGGGCGTCGAGCTCAGGCTTATGCACTTCCTGGATATCGACGTAGACGTCGCGGTTGGTGCGCTTCTGGATCTCCTGCTTCAGCTTGTCGATCTCAGCGCCCTTGCGGCCGATGATGATGCCCGGACGCGCAGTGCGGATGATGATGCGCAGCTTGTTGCCGGGACGCTCGATCTCGATCGAGCTGACGCCCGCTGACTTGAGCTTGTCCTTCAGCTCAGCCTTGAGCTTCACGTCTTCCAGCAGCAATTTGTCGTAGTCGCGCACCACAAACCAGCGCGAACGCCATGGCTTGGTTACGCCCAGTCGAAATCCGTAAGGATGGACCTTCTGTCCCATAGTTTTGCTTCTTCTCCGCGACGAACGCCTGTGAGCTTCGCCGCTTCGCGTCAGGACACGGTTTTGATCGCGCCGTGCTGACCAGAATTTTGTGTCATCCCCGGCGGACCAAGCCGCCAGGAACCTGCTCTACTTTTTGCCGGCAAACTTCTTCGCCGGAGCTTTCTTCGCGGCCGACTTCTTAGCCGGAGCCTTCTTGCCCGCCGCCTTCTTGGCCGCTTTCTTTGCCGGAGCCGGAGCGCCATCGCCCACCGTCGTCGCCAGCGCGGCCTTGCCGTTACCCGAAACTTTTTCCGCCAGCACGATCTCCAGGTGCGAGATACGGCGCTGGTAGCGATACGCGCGTCCCATCGGCGCCGGACGGATACGCTTCATGCGCGGACCTTCGTTGGCGATCGCGCTCTTCACGTACAGGCGATCGAGATCGACGTCCAGGTTCTTCTCCGCGCTGAGATAGTTCGCGTTCTCAACTGCCGAACGCAGCAGCTTGTACATCGCGGGGGCGATACCCTTTTTGGCAAAGTTCAGCGTGTCGAGAGCTTCTTCCACGCGGCGTCCCTTGATCAGGTCCAGCACCAGGCGGGCCTTCTGCGGCGAGACGCGCACGTAATTCAGTTTGGCTGTGAATTCCATGTCGTCTCCTTAGCCTCGCGGCGCCGGCTTCGCCGACGTCTCGGTCGCTGCCTTCACCGAGTGGCCCTTGAAGGTGCGGGTCATGCTGAACTCGCCCAGCTTGTGGCCAACCATGTTTTCGGTGACGTACACCGGAATGAACTTCTTGCCGTTATGCACCGCCAGCGTGTGTCCCACCATCTCCGGAATTACCGTCGAGCGGCGTGACCAGGTGCGCACAACCTTCTTCTCGTTGCGCGCATTCATGTCCTCAATCTTGACCACGAGGTGCGAATCGATGAACGGACCTTTTTTTGTCGAACGTGCCATATCGTCTCAGTCCTACTTCTTCTTATTACGGCTCACGATGAACTTATCGGTCCGCTTGTTGTTGCGCGTCTTGTAGCCGCGCGTCGGCTGGCCCCACGGGGTCACCGGGTGACGTCCGCCACTGGTTTTGCCCTCGCCACCGCCATGTGGATGGTCGACTGGATTCATGACCACGCCACGATTGGTGGGACGAATGCCCAGCCAGCGCGTGCGTCCGGCCTTGCCGATGGCCACGTTTTCATGATCGGTGTTGCCCACCTGGCCAATCGTCGCCATGCAATCTACCAGCACCTTGCGGGTCTCGCCCGAAGGCAGCTTCAGCAGAGCGTAGTCGCCTTCTTTGGCAACCAGCTGCGCCTGGGCTCCGGCCGAGCGCGCCATCTGCGCACCCTTGCCCGGCTTCAACTCGATGTTGTGCACCGTGGTGCCGGGAGGAATGTTGCGCAAGGGCAGGGCATTGCCTACCAGGATGTCGGCTTCCGGACCGCTTACGATCTTCGATCCAACCTTGAGCTCGACCGGGCAGACGATGTAACGCTTCTCGCCGTCGGCGTAATTGAGCAGCGCAATGCGCGCCGAGCGGTTGGGATCGTACTCGATCGACGCGACGGTTGCGGGAATGCCGAACTTATCGCGCTTGAAATCGATGATGCGCAGCTTGCGCTTGTGACCGCCGCCGCGATGCCAGATCGTCAGGTCGCCCGAATTACGGCGTCCATTGGTGCGCTGCTTGGGTTCGGTCAGCGGCTTGTACGGCCGGTTGGTCGTCAGATCGTCGTTGACGGTCGATGTCGTGAACCGCCGCGTCGGAGTAACCGGTCTGTAAGTTTTGATTGCCATATTTGCTCTTTGCTAGCTGTCAGCTATCAGCCGTCAGCTCTCAGTAAATCCCGATCTTCTCTAATTGCTAATTGCTAATTGCTAGCTACTAGAGGTTCTCCGCGTACTCGGGCATCTTCTCGCCCGCCTTCAATTTCACGTACGCCTTCTTCCAGTCGGGGCGATAGCCGGTGAATTTACCGCGGCGGCGCTCCTTACCAGCGAAGTTGGCGGTGCGCACCGAATCCACTTTCACCTTGAAAATGGTCTGCACTGCCTGCTTGATCTCGGTCTTCGAAGCCTTGGACGCAACCTCGAACACCAGCGTGCCTTCGGTTTCTTTTACACCCAGGCCCTTTTCGGTGATGACCGGCTTGCGCAGTGTCTGATAGGCCGATTTCATTACGCCACCTCCGCTTTGTGCTTGGGCGCCGTGGCCTTCAGCGACTCCTGCAGCTTCTCCAGCGCCGGCCGCGAAAACACCGCGCTGTCGTAACGCAGCAGGTGATACGGATGTACCTGGTTGCCCGGCACCAGCTCCACACCCTTCAGGTTGCGCGAGCTCAGGTGCAGGTTCTGGTTCTCCGCGCCGTTCTCCACCAGCAGCGTCTTGCCCTTGGCATTCAGCTTGTCCAGCGCCTGGCGGAACGACTTGGTCTTGCCTTCCTTCAGCTCGAAGCTTTCGACCACCACCAGCTTGCCGTCCTGCAGCTTGGCCGCCAGCGCCGAGCGCAGTGCACCCAGCAGCTTCTTGCGCGGGAAGGAGTAGTCGTAGGAGCGGGGCTTGGGCCCGTGGACCGTGCCGCCATGCCGCCACAGTGGCGAACGGATCGACGCAATACGCGCCCGTCCGGTGCCCTTTTGCTTCCACAACTTCTTGCCCGCGCCGCTGACCAGGCCGCGGGTTTTGGTGGAATGGGTTCCGGCGCGCTGCCCGGCGCGGTAGTGCTTTACCGCTTCCCAGAGCAGGTCTTCGTTGACCGCGCCGAAAACTTCATCGGCCAGGTCGAACGTGCCTACCTTTTCGCCACCGAGATTTACTACATCAATCGTCGCCATAATCTCTTCCAGTGAGCCGCCAGCTACAGGCCTGTTGCTCTGGCTCTTAGCTTTTGACTAATTGCTAACTGCTAGTTGCTAATTACTTCTTTTTCGCCGCCTGGCGCTTCGAAGCTTTCAACGGATCGACCGTGCCCGAGCCGCCAAATCCACGACGCTCTCTCGGAGGCCGCTTCGACTTGCTGATCAGCACGTATCCGTCTTTCGGACCCGGAACCGCGCCTTCGACCACCAGCAGGTTCTCATCGCGATCGACACCCAGCACTCGCAGGTTGCGGATCGTCTTTTGATCCACGCCCATGTGTCCCGCCATACGCATGCCTTTGAACACGCGGGAAGGGAAGGCCGATGAGCCGATCGAACCGGTGATCTGGAACATCGAGCCGTGCGATGCCGCGCCGCCGGCAAACTTGTGACGCTTTACCACGCCCGCAAATCCGCGACCCTTGCTGGTCGCCACCACATCGACGAACTTCTCGCCGTCGAACAGATCAACCAGAACTTTGTCCCCGACCTTGACGCCATCGCTGCCGGCTTCGGCGTCTACCACAATCGCAACTTCCTTCAGGAAGCGCATCGGAGGCAGGTTGTTCTTCTTGAAATGTCCCAGCATAGGCTTGGTCATGCGCGACTCTTTCACGAACTCGACCAGGCCGATCTGAGCGGCATCGTAGCCGTCCTTGGTAACCGTCTTGCGCTGGGTCACAACGCAGGGGCCGGCCTGCAGCACGGTGACCGGGCGAACATCGCCCTTGTCATCGAACAGCTGCGTCATGCCGACTTTCTTTCCTAAAATTCCGTTGACTGCCATGTTGTCCTCTTAACTCTGCTTCCTGTTGTCCGGCTTGTTTGCGCCGGGGACTTGCGTCTCGGAAGCGTTGTTCGCTGTCAGCTGTCAGCTTCAGCCGTCAGCTCTGTTCCTTATTCACTGCCCGCCTGATCTCGCTCTCGCTAGCCCCTGCGGCGACTGCCCGCGGTTTTAGCTGACAGCTGAGAGCTGATGGCTGACAGCTACTTGTGCTCTTTCCCGAACGCCTTAATCTCCACGTCCACACCGGCGGGAAGCTCGAGCTTCATCAGAGCATCGACCGTCTGCTGCGTGGGCTCGAGGATATCGAGCAGGCGCTTATGCGTGCGGATCTCAAACTGTTCGCGCGACTTCTTGTCCACGTGGGGCGAACGCAGCACGCAGTACTTGTTCTTCACCGTGGGTAGCGGTATGGGGCCTGCAATCTGCGCCCCGGTACGTCGTGCGGTGTCCACGATCTCGCCAGTAGACTGGTCGAGTACGCGATAGTCATACGCCTTCAGTCGGATCCGGATTCGTTCTTTACCAATCACGTTAGTTTTCTCTCAAAGATCTTCTGTTAAGCGGTCGCGTGTCCGCCTCGCCCTGCGGCCTTGCCGCCGTTAATGTTCGGGTGCCCCACTCAAGCGTTGTTGCTTGAGTGGATCCCAAATTTCGGGTGCCCCATTCAAGCGTCTTTAGCTTGAGTGGGACCCACAAACCTAAGCAATAATCTCGCTGATCGTTCCTGCGCCCACAGTCCGTCCGCCTTCGCGGATAGCAAAGCGCAAGCCCTTTTCCATCGCGACCGGAGTAATCAGTTCGATCTCGAGCGCCACGTTGTCGCCCGGCATCACCATCTCCGTGCCCGCCGGCAACGTTGCCACGCCGGTCACGTCGGTGGTGCGGAAGTAGAACTGCGGCCGATAGCCTTTGAAGAACGGAGTGTGACGTCCGCCTTCGTCTTTCGACAGCACGTACACTTCGCCCTTGAACTTGGTGTGCGGCGTAATCGATCCCGGCTTGGCCAGAACCATGCCGCGCTCGACATCTTCTTTCGCAATGCCGCGCAGCAGCAGTCCGGCATTGTCGCCCGCCAGACCTTCGTCCAGCTGCTTCTTGAACATCTCGACGCCGGTGACTACCGTCTTGCGAGTCTCGCGGAAGCCGACAATCTCCGACTCCTCGCCTACCTTCACCTTGCCACGCTCGATACGGCCCGTTACCACCGTGCCGCGTCCCTGAATCG
This sequence comes from uncultured Acidobacteriaceae bacterium, assembly GCA_963771535.1. Classification (GTDB taxonomy): domain Bacteria; phylum Acidobacteriota; class Terriglobia; order Terriglobales; family Acidobacteriaceae; genus CAVVDY01. Next base: position 1,009,941 of record CAVYTK010000004.1, read on the forward strand.
AGAAGATGTCTTCAATCGGCATCAGGAACGGCTTGTCGATGTCGCGCGCCGGCAGCGGAACGTTCTTGTCCACCGCGTCCATCAGCTCGTCAATCTTGGCTTCCCACTGCGCTTCGCCGTTCAACGCTCCCAGAGCCGAGCCGCGAACTACCGGCAGATCGTCGCCCGGGAAGTTGTACTTGGTCAGCAGCTCGCGCACTTCCATCTCAACCAGGTCGATCAGCTCAGGGTCTTCCACCGCATCGCACTTGTTGAGGAACACGACGACGTACGGCACGCCGACCTGGCGGGCCAGGAGCACGTGCTCTTTGGTCTGCGGCATCGGACCGTCGGTGGCAGCGACCACCAGGATCGCGCCGTCCATCTGCGCTGCGCCGGTGATCATGTTCTTGATGTAGTCGGCGTGGCCGGGGCAATCGACGTGGGCGTAGTGCCGGTTCGCCGTCTCGTACTCCACGTGCGCCGTGGCAATGGTGATGCCGCGCTCGCGCTCTTCCGGCGCGTTGTCAATCGAGTCGAAGCTGCGGAACTTGATGTTCGGGTTGTGCTTCGACAGAACCTTGGTGATGGCCGCGGTCAACGTCGTCTTGCCATGATCGATGTGTCCGATCGTGCCAACGTTTACGTGCGGCTTGCTGCGGTCAAATTTCTCTTTCGCCATTGAATGACTCCGTTATCCACCGGGGCTTAAGCCCTCGCGTTCATGACCGATAAACGGCACGACTCAAGTCGTGCCCTGATACAAACCTATTTCGTTCCTGCCGGGCTCTTGCCCTGCACCTTCGCGATAATCTCTTCCGCCACCGCGCGCGGCGCCTCTTCATAATGCGCGAAGTGCATGCTGAAGGTTGCGCGACCCTGGGTGCTGGAACGCATATTCGTCGCGTAGCCAAACATCTCGGCCAGCGGAACCATCGCCTTGATCACCTGCGATCCGGCGCGATGATCGAGCGCCTCGATGCGGCCGCGTCGGCTGCTGAGGTCACCGATGATGGTGCCCATGAACTCCTCAGGCACAACCACTTCCACCGACATCACTGGCTCGAGCAGTACCGGGCTCGCCTTGCGCGCGGCTTCTTTGAAAGCCATCGAACCGGCAATCTTGAATGCCATTTCGTTGGAATCGACATCGTGATAGCTACCGTCGTAGAGCGTAGCCTTGACGTCGACCATCTCGTAGCCGGCCAATACGCCGCCTTCGAGCGCTTCCTTGATGCCCTGGTCCACCGGCTTGATGAACTCCTTGGGAATCACGCCGCCCACAACGTCGTTGATAAATTCGTAGCCCTTGCCGGGTTCGTTCGGTTCGAGGCGAATGCGCACGTGTCCATACTGGCCGCTGCCGCCGGTCTGGCGAATGTACTTGCCTTCAGCCTGCGCAGACTTGCGGATAGTCTCGCGATACGCCACCTGTGGCTTGCCGACGTTGGCCTGCACGTTGAACTCGCGCATCATGCGGTCAACCAGGATCTCGAGGTGCAACTCGCCCATGCCTTCGATAATCGTCTGGCCGCTGTCGGGATCGGTGCTGACCTTGAAGGTTGGATCTTCCTGCGCCAGCTTGCCCAACGCGATACCCATCTTTTCCTGATCGGCCTTGGTCTTGGGCTCGACGGCAACCGCAATTACCGGAGCAGGGAACTCGATGGACTCAAGCACAATCGGGTGATCATCGTTGCAGATGGTGTCGCCGGTGGTGATGTTCTTCAGTCCGACGCAGGCGCAGATGTCACCCGCATAGATTTCGTTAATCTCTTCCCGCTTGTTGGCATGCATTTGCAGCAGTCGGCCAATGCGCTCGGTGCGCTTGCGTCCGCTGTTGTAAACGCTGTCGCCGGTCTTCAGCTGTCCCGAGTACACCCGGATAAACGTCAGCTGCCCGACGAACGGGTCGGTCATGATCTTGAATGCCAGCGCCGCAAATGGGGCACTGTCTTCCGCCGGACGCTCTTCTTCGGCGCCAGTGTCAGGATTTGTTCCTTTGACCGGAGGAATGTCTTTCGGCGAAGGCAGATAATCAATCACCGCATCGAGCAGCGGCTGTATACCTTTGTTCTTAAAAGCCGTGCCGCAGATCACCGGGAAGAGCTTCATCTTCAGGGTGGCGCGACGCAGGGCGGCTTTCAGTTCGGCTTCACCGATGGTCTCGCCCTCGATGTACTTGTGCATCAACTCGTCCTGATCGTCGTTTTCGACGACGGTTTCAACCAGGATCTGGTGATACGCCGCAGCCTTCTTCTTCAGGTCTTCGGGGATCTCTTCGATGTGGTACTCGGCGCCCATCGTCTCGTCTTTCCAGATGATGGCTTTCATCTGCAACAGATCGATGACACCCTTGAACTTGTCTTCCTGCCCGATCGGCAACTGAATCGCGACCGGCTTGGCGTTGAGGCGCTTGCGGATGGTATCCATGGCGTGCTCGAAATCAGCACCCATCTTGTCGATCTTGTTGATGAAGCAAATGCGGGGAACCCCGTATTTGTCAGCCTGCCGCCACACCGTCTCCGACTGCGGCTCGACTCCATGCACGGCGTCAAACACGGCGCAGGCGCCGTCGAGCACGCGCAGCGAGCGCTCCACCTCGGCCGTGAAGTCCACGTGGCCCGGGGTGTCAATGATGTTGATGCGAATGTCCCGCCAGAAACAGGTGGTCGCGGCCGACGTGATGGTGATGCCGCGCTCCTGCTCCTGCGCCATCCAATCCATCGTCGCGGTACCTTCATGGACCTCACCGATGCGGTGCGTACGGCCTGTATAAAACAGGATGCGCTCCGTCGTGGTGGTCTTACCGGCATCGATGTGGGCCATGATGCCGATATTCCTGCAACGGTCTAATGGAACTTGTCGGGGCACAATCTCTTCCGTTTCCTAAAGGGGCGCACCTTGCAGTGCGCGGTTAATCTTTATTGAGCCGTTTAGCTCTAATCTCGTTTGTCATCCCGAGGAGGCGAAGCCAACGAGCGACCTGCTTATCTCGTGTCATCCCGAACGCCTTCAGGCGTGAGGGACCTGCAGTTTCTTACCAGCGATAGTGCGCGAAGGCCTTGTTGGCCTCGGCCATGCGGTGTACGTCTTCCTTTTTCTTGATCGCCGCGCCACGATTGTTGGCCGCATCCAGCAATTCGTTGGTCAGCTTCTCGATCATGCCTTTTTCGCCACGCCCACGGCTGTACTGCAGGATCCAGCGAATCGCCAGCGAGGTACGACGGTCGGCATTCACTTCCACCGGGACCTGGTAGTTGGCGCCGCCTACACGGCGGGTCTTCACTTCCAGCACCGGCTTGGCATTCTCCACGGCCTTCTTGAACAGCTTCAAGGCTTCGTCGCCGCCCTTTTCTTCCAGCTTCTTCATCGCGCTGTAGAAGATGCCCTGGGCGGTGGACTTCTTGCCGTCCCACATCATGGAGTTCACAAACTTGTTGACCAGCTGCGATCCATAAATCGGATCATTCAGCGTCTCGCGCTTGGCGATATGTCCTTTTCTCGGCATAAATCCTCGATAACCTCGTTAAGCCTTCGGCCGCTTGGCGCCGTATTTCGAACGGCTCTGCTTGCGATTGGCCACGCCAACCGAGTCCAGCGTTCCGCGCACCACGTGATAGCGCACGCCCGGCAGGTCTTTCACACGGCCGCCGCGAATGAGCACGATCGAGTGCTCCTGCAGGTTGTGGCCGACGCCGGGGATGTAAGTCGTAACCTCGATGCCGTTGGTCAGCCGGACGCGCGCGACTTTGCGCAGCGCCGAGTTCGGCTTCTTAGGTGTCTGGGTGTAAACGCGAGTGCAGACGCCGCGCCGTTGCGGGCATGACTGCAGGGCTGGACTCGCCGTCTTATACTTCGGCGCCTGCCGCCCCTTACGCACCAACTGATTGAATGTAGGCACTCTTTCCAGCTCCTTATTACTAGGCCAGATTGTGTCTGGCAGCCGACGCCCGAAGGCGCAGGCAAAACTTATGGCGGCTCAAGGCCGCAGTCTCGCGCTCAAGCGGCAACTCACGAAGCCGCTGCGCAATCAATCCCACTCGGGGACTGGACAGCGTTATCGGGATTAACCCGGTCTGTCCATACTCCCCACACACGTAGAGCGGGGACTTGGTTCCGATCGAATCAAGCGAACGACGGTGGCGCCGAGGTCGTTCCGTCGCAGCCTGGAAGGCGCGCCGGAGTTGTGCTCACGAAGGCACTCCGTTTCGTTGCTTCGGCCTGCATACCCGTGGAAAGTCCAACGGTAGCGCAGGCGCGTTTCAGCGAGGAAATCCTGAATGATTCTAACAGGATCGGTACATATACAGCGCCACGCTTACAGGCTGGCTGGGTAGAACTCGCAGAACTTTTCCAGTGTAGCAAGCGAGTAGCCAGTCGTCAATGCAGGTTGTTCACTTTCTTGTTGACGAGACAACCACTTGCCCTGTGCCGACGTCGTTTTGATGAGACGACGCTTTCTAAGGTCGCAAAAGTCAGTTTCGCATACGGAGGTCGAACCAGCGCCATGCCACGTGGATCCAATGCCAAGCGCGAACATGAGTACGAAGAGTTGAAGGACAAGTTCAAGAAATCGGGCCGCTACGGAAATCGTGCCACCGAGGTGGCAGCCCGCATCGTCAACAAGCAGCGCGCCGAATATGGCGAAACCAAGGGCGACAAGCAGCAGGAGAAGGAAGGCAGCAATCCTGACCGCAACCTGCCGATTGATCATTATCGCCACCTGAAAATCGGCCAGGTCGAAGAGAAGGCGAAAAAGCTCTCGCCCAAGCAAATCGACAAAGTCGAGAGCTACGAGAAGAAACACAAGAACCGTAAAGGCGCCGTCTCCGCCCTGGAGAAAGACAAGAAAGAAAAGAAGGCTGCGTGAACAGGGTGGCGCACTTTTCTCGAGGGTGGCCCATATTTCCCATCTTTTGGGAAATGAGGGAGTGCGGGAAATGTGGGAGCGGGCGATCAGTTAAGGCATCCGGCAACTGATAAATCGCACGCATCGCGCGCTGACTCGCCGTACCGCGTATGATGTCGAGCGATGTACATCGACATGGAGCTCGACTGCGCGGCTGTGCCGCCTGCGCGCGTTTCGCCGCGACGATGCTCCGGTCCTGGCCCGCCACGCCAACAACCCGAAGATCGCGATGTACCTGCGCGACCGCTTCCCCCATCCTTATTCAACCGGCGATGCTCTCCGCTTCTTCGACTATGCCGAGCACACCCGCGAAGAGTGCGTCGCCTGCATCGAGGTTGACGGCGAAGCGGTGGGGGCAATCGGAATTCTGTTTCGCACCGACATCGAGCGCTGCTCGGCTGAGCTGGGCTACTGGCTGGGCGAGGACTTCTGGGGACGTGGCATCATCACCGCGGCCATCCGCTGCTTTACCGATTGGGCCATGCCGCGCTTCGCGCTGACCCGGGTGTACGCTGAAGTGATGGCTCGAGAATCCCGCGTCGGGCCGCGTGCTGGAGAAGGCCGGCTTCGAGCGCGTAGGCCTGCTTCGCAAAGCCGCTATCAAAGCCGGCGTGCACCACGATTACATCCTGTACGACTTGGTGCGTTGAAGCGCATGTATTAGTGGGTTGCGAAACTGTGAGGGTTTGTGACCCTACAGGATCGGTAGTTGACCTTCAGCTTCACTAGGTAAGTTCGTGGCCACGTCAACAAAAATCCCCACCCTACCTCCGCTTTTGCGTTCGGTAGAATGGGGTCCCCGCCTCGTCACTCATCTCATAACCAGCACTTCGATCAAGCTGTGCACAGAACCGTCTCGGCGCTTTTTACCTTGAGTGCGGCCCATCCCAGCATCGCGGCGAGCACGCCTGAGAGCACGGCTGGCGCTGCCGAGAAGTAGACCAGCGAAAGCAATAGCGCCAGGACCTGAACCGCGCACAAGGCCCAACCCATGCTTCTGGCGACCTGCGGGGCGCTGCTGGTCAGTGTGCCTAATTGCCAAGCAAGGAATGCCGAAAACAAGAGATAGACAGTGACGTACAGGCCAAAGCCGGTGTAGAAGCCGCCATACGTATAGGCCGCATGCCTCACTTGGAAATGTACGTTCATCATGGCCTCGCGCACGGCTAACGCCTCGGGGCTCGCCGGTCGGAAGCGCAGAAATCCCAAGGTGTGGCCCACGGCGAACAGAACGAACATTCCTGCCGCACTGCGATAAAGCATCTTCGCGCTCATCGTTGCTCCTCCCTAACTTGATTCGCATCCGCCGCTTCGACCGTTGTCTGGAAGTTGCCGAGCAGACCAGACCAGGCATTCGGTGAGTCCATGAGGGTGCGCATCATGGCTGCGCCTTCGCCGTGACGTTCGAAGTTGCGGTGTTCGATATCGACGCGGGTCGTGCCATCGCGTTGCGGCGTGAACGACACCTCGACTTCGCTGGACTTGGCCAGGTCGGGCTCGTACTGCCACGTGGGCGTGATCTGCCAGGCCATGACAAAGCGCTGCGGCGGCTCCCACACCAGCACACGGCCCCAGTCGCATTCGGCGCCATCGGTCTGCTCGGTATAACAGCGGCCGTCGGCGCGGCCTTCAATGATGAACTTCTTTGCCGGAGCGCTTCCGATGTGGTGACCGCGCGGCCACCAGGTATCGACTCCGTCGGTGAACACGCGAAAGGCGCGCTCGGCTCCGGCTCGAACCGTTACGCTCTTTCGAACCGGGGTGTCAGGCTGTTGCTCCATCTTCGGCATCATGGTCACTGCTCCTCCACTTTATTTTTGAATGCAGAGAGCGCTTCGCTCCAGAACTGTTCGAAATACTCACGCAACCCGTTGAACCCTTCAGGATTAAGCTCATAAAAATGGCGAGTGCCTGCCGTCTTTTCTATGACCAGCTTGGCGGTCTTCAAAACTCGGAGGTGTTGCGAAACTGCCGGCCGACTGACCGGTAGCCCTTCGGCGAGTTTGCCCACGGGAAGCGGGCCGCCCTTGAGCAAACGCTCCAGGATCGCGCGGCGGGTGCCATCGCCCAAAGCCTCGAGTTGGTTGTCGTAAGTAATCACTAACGGTAAGCTAGTACTTACCAATAGCTATTGTCAATCGGAATTTCGAAAGATTTCCGCCGGCCTCTGGCAATCTGGGATACGCTCCAGCCGAGAGACCGAACGATTGAGTCGATAGGGTAGCGAGAGAAGCGAAACGTAAGCGGATGGGTGGCGGGCTAAGATGATCGAAAAAACTGCTGTGGAGGGCGGAAACATCGCCAGTTTGGCCTCATTTCGGGCTAGTTTCAGTCTGGTTGCGGCCACCTTTTTCGTGCTGCTGATTGGCGCAGCGGCGGCTCAGGAGCCGTTCGCGCACGCAAATGATGTCGCGTTTTCCATCAGAACTGAGCAGAAACACTACGAAATTGGCGACAAGATTGTGGTTTCTTACACCATCACGAACGTCAGCAACGGTCCCGTCACCGTTCCGCGATCAGCATGGGATCCAGACTGCACAAACGGGCCCCATCTCTATGCTCGTCTGGAAGACAGTTCCGGAAGGCACTATGTAGGAGGCTCCGGCGGCTCGTGTACAGGATGGGAGGGCTTTCAGTCGAGAAACCCTGCGGATAAGCTGGCGCAGGTTGCGCTCATCCTGAAACCTGGGCAGTCTGCCTCTGGTACGTTCACCTACGACTCCGGTGCATTTTCGAACGAACTTAAGCCCGGAACATATCGACTTGAAGCTGCCCTGTCTGGGGGGGGGCGCCCGTTTTAGCGACGCCGAGGTGTCGGACATTTATAGCCTGGGCGCACCTCTTTTCGGAGGCGAGGCCAACGCCACTATGCAAATTGAATTGACTAAGCCAGCACACTGACCGCTGCTCGCTCGTAGCCCTCATTCGCGTAGTATTCTTCGCATGACTCGACAGCCATTTGCTGTTGTTCTCACCGCGTTATTGCTACCGTCCTTTGCCGCAGCCCAGACCACTCCCAAAGCCGCCGCCGACCAATATCGCGCGGCGCATGAGCAGCAGATCCTGAAAGAGTTCACTTCGCTGCTCGCGACTCCAAACGTGGCGAGCGATAAGGCGAACATCCAGCGCAATGCCGAGACGTTAGTGCAGGCGCTGGAGAAGCGCCACGTCGCGGCGAAGTTGTTGCAGGCGGATGGAGCGAACCCGGTGGTCTATGGAGAGATCAAGACTGCTGGCGCGAAGCACACCATCGTCTTCTATGCGCACTACGACGGGCAGCCCGTCACGCCTGACGACTGGGACGGCAAAGCGCCGTTCACGCCCGTGACTCGCATGGTCAACGGCGAGCCGCGCATCTACGCGCGCTCGGCTTCGCGACGACAAGGCCGCCATCCTCGCGCAGCTTACGGCGCTCGACGCCTTGCAGGCGGCGAACATCCATCCCAGGGCGAACCTGCGCTTTATCTGGGAGGGCGAAGAGGAAGCCGGCTCGACGAACCTCGGCGCGGTTCTCGCCAAATATAAAGATGAGCTCACCGGCGACATCTGGCTGATCTGCGATGGGCCGGTCGATCAGAGCGGACGCCAGACGGTCGTCTTCGGCGCGCGCGGCGTCACTCACCTGGCCATCACCGTCTATGGGCCGAATCGCGGATTGCACAGCGGCCACTACGGCAACTGGGCTCCCAACCCGGCGATGATGCTGGCGCAACTGCTGGCCGGCATGAAGGACAAGTCGGGCCGCGTCCTCATCCCGCATTTCTATGACGGCATCACGCCGCTCACTCCGCTGGAAAAGCAGGCGGTCGCCGACGCGCCCAACAACGGTCCCATGCTGCAAAAGGAATTCGGACTCGGGCACACCGACGGCGACGGCAAGACGCTGGTCGAATTGTTGAACGAGCCATCGCTCAACATTGACGGCCTCGCGGCGGCACACGTGGGAGCGCAAGCCAACAACGTCATTCCTCCGACGGCGACGGTTGATATTGATATGCGGCTGGTGAAAGGGCTCGACTGGCGAACCCAGCAGCAGCGCGCTGGTCGACTACGTAACGTCGCAGGGCTACTTCATCACCAGCGCGGTACCCGACAAGCCGACGCTGCTGTCTCATCCGCAGGTCGCGTTCGTCAAACTGGACGACGGCTACAACGCGGTGCGCACGCCGATGGACCTGCCCATCGCGCAGGAGGTAATCGCTGCGGTCGAGAGCGCGCGCGGTCCGGTGGTGAAGTTGCCGACCATGGGTGGCAGCGTGCCGCTGGAGACGATCGAGAAGACGCTCGGGGTGCAGACGATTACTGTTCCCATCGCGAATTACGACAACAATCAGCACTCAAGCAACGAGAACATACGTTTGCAGAATCTATGGAACGGTATTGAGACAATGGCGGCGCTCGAAGCCATTGAATGAAGAAGCCATGGAATAATAGGAGCAGTCTTCCACTCGGCCGGTGCCCGTAATCGACAACAACCAATCAGGAAGCGTCGCATGACGCGGCGCGAAGCAATGCTTCTGCTGGCCAGGAGCACAGCCGCCTACCCGCTTATGCGCTGCGGGTTGCTGGCAAAATCGCAAGCGGCCGTCGCAAACCCCGCACAGACTGCGCTGCCGAATCCACCGCTCAGTGACGAAGATTTTCTGGAAGAGGTCGTGCAGCGCGCGTTTCTCTATTTCTGGAATGAGGCCAGCCCCAAGACCGGACTGGTTCGCGACCGCGCGCTGGCCAGCGGCGAACCCGACAAGCGCATCACCGCCAGCATCGCTGCGACCGGTTTCGGCCTCGCCGCCATGGCGATCGGCCACGCTCGCGGCTACATGCCCAAGCACCAGATCGGCGCCCGCGTGGTGACTACGCTGACCTTTCTGCTCAATCACGTTCAGCAGGAGAACGGGTTCTACTACCACTTCATCGACATGAATACCGGGCTGCGCATGCGCCGCTCCGAGGTGTCGCCCATCGACACCACGATCCTACTCTGTGGGATGTTGACGGCCAGCGCTTATTTCCGTGACCCGCGCATCACGCGATTGGCAGAAACCATTTACCGGCGCGTCAACTGGCGATGGATGCTCAACGGCGGGGCGACCTTCGCCATGGGATGGACCCCGGAGTACAAGTTCATCGGCGCACGCTGGGACCGGTATTGCGAGCTGATGATGATGTACCTGCTAGCCATGGCCGCTCCGCTGTGGAATATTCCGGCGAGTTCATGGGACGCGTTCTCACGCCCCATTATGCAATATGCCGGTTACGACTGGATCGGCAGCACCGACCCGTTGTTCGTGCACCAGTACTCGCACGCATGGTTCGATTTCCGCGGACAACGCGACCAATATGCAGATTATTTTCGCAACTCTGCAATTGCGACTTACACGCACAAGCTGTTCTGCCAGAGCTTGCGCTGGCGCTGGCCGGATTACACCGAGAATGCCTGGGGTATCACAGCGTCAGACTCGCGCATCGGTTATCAAGCCTGGGGCGGGCCGCCGGAGATCGGCCGCATCGATGGGACAATTGTGCCCTGCGCTGCCGGCGGGTCGGTGCCATTCCTGCCTCGCGAAACCATCGCCTGCCTGAAGAACCTTTACACCACGCATGGGGCGCAGGCCTGGAAGACCTATGGCTTTGTCGACGCCTTCAATCCGCGCAACGGATGGACCGACCTCGACGTCATCGGCATCGACCAGGGCATCACCATGATGATGGTTGAGAACTATCGCAATCAATTCATTTGGACGCAGTTCATGAAGAACTCTCAGGCGAAGCGCGCGATGGCGATGGCGGGCTTCCAGTCGGTGGCACAAGCGGCAGGGTAGGGAACGGATAGGGCGAGGCTGCGGAGTTTTGGTGTGTATCTTTGGTTCGTGTCAGGGCCCGGTTTCAGCCGGCCGATAGCGGTACATGGGGATCGGCCTTTAGGCACTGCAAAGGTAGGCCTGATCCGAAGCTTTGCAACCACGTCCTAGCCCGACTCGACCTCGGGGGCGTAACCGGCGGCTTCTTCGTCCTGCGATCGCGAATGCACCTGTGCGGTGGTGACCAGCGCAACGGCAAGCACTATCACCGCCGAGCCAATCCCGATGTACACATCAATGCGCTCGTGCAAGATCAGCCATCCCAGAAACACGGCGACGATGGGATTCACATACGCATAGGTCGCCACCTTCGGAGTCGGTACATGCTTCAGCAGCCAGACATAGGCGCTGTATCCCACCCAAGATCCGAAGACGACCAGGTACAGCGTGGCACCCAGCGCGCGCTGGGTGAAGACCGCATGTTTGTACTGGCCGGTAACCAGCGACAGCACGACGTGGGCGACTCCGGCGAAGATCATCTCCCACGCGGTGGCGACGAAGGGATCGACTGTCATCTGCCACTTGCGCGACAGCACCGATCCGAAAGCCCAGCTGAACGACGAGAACAGCAGCGTGGTGGAGCACACCAACTGCATCACGCCCAAAGTCTCGCGATACTCGAACTTCGGCCAGAAAAGTACGGCCATGCCGCATATACCCAGCACCACGCCGGTCACTCCTCGGCGCGAGAGGCGGTCGCCGCGGAAGGCAAATGCTTCCAACAGCACAAACCAGATCGGTGTGACGGCGATGATGAGCGCAGCAAAGCCGGTGGGCACATACTGCTCCGCCCATGCCAGGCCGCCATTGCCGCCAACGAGCAGCATGCAGCCGATAAGCGCCAGCCGCGCCAGTTGCTCGCGAGTCACGCGAAGGTTGCGACGCATAACGGCGCAGGCCGCCATCATGATTGGGCCGGCAACCAGAAAGCGGATGGCGCACATGACGAATGGCGGCAGGTGTTCGTCGTCGGCAATGCCGATGGCCAGGTAAGTCGATCCCCAGAACACATACACCAGCGCGAACGCCAGCACCACCTTCAGTCGCTGATCGTGCTGGCTCGCCATGGGAAGGGCTTCAGCTCGCGCTGTGAACTGCCGGCGGGCGCGGCTCGGCGTGGCGCAAGCGGTATCCCGTGCGCAGCACGTAGTGCATGCCGGAGATGGTGGTGAAGACGAAGGTCGCGTACAGGAAGCCGTGTTCCGCCATAGTCACCCAGGGCTGCGACATCACTTGCGCCAGCACGACAAAGAACACAGTGGCGATCTGGCAGAAGGTGCTCGCCTTGCCGAAGAGGCTGGGACGGAAGTCGCGCATGCCAACCGTGGCGTACAGCACCATGCAGGTGGACACGATGATCAGGTCGCGGCTGAAGACGATGATGGTGTACTTCCAGGGAATTTTCCTTACGAACGACAAAACGAGAAATAGCGAGCTGAGCAACAGCTTGTCGGCAATAGGATCGAGATATTCGCCAAGCATGGTCTGCTGATTCAGCACCCGCGCGAGCAGACCGTCGAGTCCGTCGCTCAGTCCGGCGACCAGCAGCAGGCCGAGCGCCCATCCCCAGTTGCCATCGAAGACATTGATGATGACGAACGGGATGAACACCAGTCGCAGCAGGGTGAGCTGGTTCGGCGCGGTCCAGAACTGGTGCTTCACGGCGCGCTCCGGTAGTACCGGGCGAGCCGGGTGGCCGGGCGTGACCGCACTGGTGGGTGTTGGTTCACAGAAGCAGCTCTCGTGCATCGATTGTGACGCTTGCTTTCGGGATTGGCAAACTGTTGAACGTTGCTGTGTACGGTCGAACCTCGCTAGGCACGGTCGAGGATGGCTGTGCACCGGGGCGTGTGACTGCCATCACTGGAAGCTCGCGCGCGGGACGTTAGAGTGGCTGCAAGGAATCAGGGATGACTTGGCTTCTGAAGCTGATTGCGCAAGCTCTTCAGCTGGTGCAGCGCGGATCGCCGCGACGCCGCACCGAGCACCTGCGGACGGGCAGCCGCGGAGAGTCGGAAGCGTATCTGTTCTTGCGCGGCATGGGCTACCGAATTGTGGCGACCAACTTTCGCGTCCCGCAGAATCGCGGCGAGATCGATCTTATCGCCTGGGACGACGAGGTGCTGTGCTTCGTTGAGGTGAAGACCCGCAGCGGCGAGGGGCTGGCTCCGCCGGAAGCCGCGGTTGACGCCGCGAAACAGAGCCATGTCCGCTCGGTGGCGCGCGGTTATCTGCGGCGTATGCCGGGCCAGCAGAATCCGCCGTGCCGCTTCGACGTGGTCAGCGTGACGTTTCCGGATGCGCACGGCAAGCCGATGCTCAAGTTGATTAAGGGCGCGTTCCGGTGGCGAAATCGTGGGTTCGAGCGAGCGGAATACGGTCGGCCGCGCCGCGAAAGCTGGACACCGCGGCGCTAATCGAATGGCCTGCGCTTGCCCGCGGCAACTGGGATGGTTAGAATAGGGATGCTTCCGCAGAACGTCCGCAACCCAGGCGCGTAGCTCAGTTGGTTAGAGCGCTACCTTGACACGGTAGAGGTCAGGAGTTCGAGTCTCCTCGTGCCTACCATTTCTTCTCTAGCACTTAGCGGGTCCGCTACATCCTGCCCCAACCCAAGCTCCGACCCAATTCGGGTAGATGTCACCCTGATCGCCTCAAGGAACTTGGCTTGTGCAGCCATCTGTGCCGCGGTGACACGATGGGTATACAGAGCTGTTGTCGATGGCTTCGCATGCCGCAGCATGCTCTGGATTACCGGCAGGTTGACCTAGTTCGCGGCAAAAAACGTCGCGAGTGAATGCCGGAGGTTGTGCCATCCAAAACGTCCCTTGTATTCCTGCGGTATCACGCCAGCTTTCACAGCCGCTGGGCGGAGGTAGTCCTGTCCAGCAACGCCTGCCGAACGAGGGGTCTTACCCTTCGTCCGCGCTGAGGCAGATACCCAGTCGCCATCACGATGGTAGAGCGACTCACGACGCAAGGCCTGAAGGGGCTGCGCAAGAGCCGGATGCATCACCACCTGAGTCATGCTGCCTTCATTCTTGCCCGCGGTCTCCTTGCCCTTCGACCAGCCGCGACGAATCTGTATCTGGCATTTTTGCCAGTCGATGTCCATCCACCTCAGCCCGAACGCTTCTTCGGGACAAGGGCAGTCGCTGCATGAAGCAGCGCAAGCGTCCACTCCAGTTGTGTCTCTGGCGTATTGAGCTCGTTCAAGATGATGATCATCTGCTCTGGTGTCACTACCGGAACCAGACTTTCGGCCTATTTCACCGTAGCCCGGTGACCCCGAGGTGCCAAAGGTTCGCGAAAAAGTTCCTGCTCGGAGCAAAGACAGGGCCAGACGATATGGGAGAAAATACCGCACCGATCCGGCTGCAAAGTTTTGAAGAGCACCGAAGATGTGCTAGAGGAGGTCTATCTCACGCAAGACCGATTAGAGCGGCTGCATTATTTTGACGCGACGTGTCACTCACACAACTGGCGCGAATCCTTCAAAAACGGCACCGAAAACGATTGAAAAACCACCCCCAACTGCTCCGTCGAAAATCTGTAGCAAAACCCCCGGGATCCCGGTAGGTACAAGAGAAGTTGTGGGACTTATCGAGCACTTTCTGTCGATTGGGCCCCGGCTTAGTATAGGCACTTCCCGAAAGTCCTCGAGGATTCCGGTGTTTTGCTGTAGCGGTTTTTGGGCCCGTAGTTTTCCCGGCGCGCCCCTGCTTTCCGCTGCCCGAGGGAGCCTGTTAGCCGCCGGGGCTCACGGGGTGCCGCCGCCCGGGCAGCGGAACCAAGCCGTCACCGTGAATGCATCGGAACTATGTGCGGAGACCAGCCGCCCGGGGTCGTCCGTGTCCGGACCCATCCGGCCTGCTGATAACACGTCCAAGTGACTTCCCGGAAGCGGACTTCGGGGCACTCTCTGGGAGTCAGACTCGCCCATCCGCTCTTGCTGAGGATTACGTGCGACTTGGCGATTTCTCACTCGCTATGTCAGGGACTGGCGAAAAGCCAGTTCCGAGTTGCAGACCAACCGCGCACCATGTAAGACAGCGACTTCGACGCATAGGCCGTTATACGGCCATATGGAAGCAAGCATCGGTAAACACTGGCCGATGTGAAGCCGCGACGTGCCGCTCCGCTCTTACGTCCCGGTTCCGCTGCTCGAGCTGGATCCATGCAACGCGCATAGTCCGTTCTTGACTGCACGTGCTCGGCACTGAGCACCAGTTCGCGAGGACGCTAGACACGTATTCTCCATTGTTCATGCCCTTCAAACGTCACCGTTGAGGTGCTGAAGTTTCAGCGTTCGACCCTGTTGAACAGTGGTGATAGTTTTTCGTGTTGCCAAAGCAAGCGTGACGTTCTGTCATGTCGCTCGGAGAGACATAACTGCACGTTGAACCGCAATTTATGTGCTCGTCGCTACTGAAAACGGTGCCGCTGCCGGTTGTGGACACAGTAAGCTGAGCCGTATGCGTTAGAACTGAACCGCGCCCACGGTCTGTCCGTCACTTGCGGCGCCAAACAGGGCGGGGTTAGTAGGCGCGAAGCCGTCCTGCACATATGACTGGATCGTCGTCACCATGTTCTCGTTCACCCATTCGGGCGGCGTGACCTGATTGCCGTTAACGTCGAAGCCGTAGATCTGAACGGCGGCCAAGCCCAGATTCTGCGGTGCGGTGATGAAGGTGAAGGAATCTCCCGACGCTGCGCCGGGAATGGAAGATACCGTCAGCGACGTCGCCGTGTGCGATACCACGGTAGCCGAGCCAACCGGAGCCCATCCTGTGTTATAAACCAGGACCACGTCGACCCCATCCTGCACGCCAAGGGTATCGAAGTCGACTGCCGTATCCACGATCGTGGTGCTGTTAGTTCCGGCTGTGGCGGTGTAATTGTTGCCATTGGGCCAAACGCAATTTGCCGTGCTGCCAGATTGCTGTTTCCACCAGCTACATACATCGCGAGTGGGGTCCTGAAATACGGGATTGACGTGTTGATCGTGGGTGCCCCAGTCCACTCCGTAATATCCGTTGCTAGCGAAGTAGCCGGGGCGGACGTCGACTCGGTCGCTGTTGTTCCAGCCCGGAATGCTGAAGTACAGCGTGGCGTGGCTGGGGTCGGTGACGATTGCAATCACACTATATTGATTCGGCGTCTGCGTCGTGTCGACGATGTAGTCCTTGGCATGGGCATTGGTGAAGCAGTTGGTGCAAGTGACATTCGTGCCGTTTATGGTTGCTGGCTGATTAGTCACCAGGTTGGCACCCGGATCGGTTATCGCCACCCAGCTCGGAGTCCCGTTCAGGTTCAACTGGATGTGAACGTCCTTGGCCGGATTGGCGCCAGGGTCTCCGGAACCGGGCATCTGCCAGAAAAAGTTGTAGTCGGTAGCGGAGCTGAGGGCGGTCTGGCGATACGGATAGCTGTAATGCGAACCGATGTGCATGCCATCGTTACCGTTGTATTCAGCACCCAGGAACTCGGCCGGCAAAACGAACAGCGAGTTGCTGACATTTTTCAGCATGGTGGCTGTGCACCCGGTTTCGCACAGGGCTCCGCCATATGAGTTGTACATGGTCTCATGGTCGAAGGAGCCAGTCTGGGTAGCCGTGGCACTCAGCGTATAGAGGGTTCCGCTGCTGTTAATGTGCAGGCCATAGCTGGCGGAGTAAGTACCGAAATCCTGGTAGTCGTCTCCGTAATCCAATGCCGCGTACCCATCGCCATCAAACAACATACCCTTGTAGCTATTCGTGGTTCCGCCGCCATTGATGTTAAGTCCAACGATGGAATGCTGATTGGGCGTGTGATCGTACATCACCCAATTTTCGAATAGCGAGTTACTGTTGTAGGCCGTCCAGAGCGCTGACCCACTGTTGACGTTGCGGTCTACGACATTGAGAGCGTTCTGGAATGTGCCTCCGCGCGAATCGTTCGCCAGAACACAGTTGTAACTCACCAGCCCAGGATGTGTGGAATCACCAACAGCGATATTGGTTACATCGAGATTGAACAGCGCCTGACGGGTTCCGGTATTGGCACAGCTCACACGGAACGTACGGTTGCCGGACGTGGGAGTAGTCACGCTTAGCAGATCCATGAAGCTGTAGCCGTTGTAGCTTCCGTTGACGTCAACCAGGGTGTCGAAAGAGACGCCGTCGAAGGTCAGGTCCAGCGCAGGGTTTTCGTAATCAACCTGAATCACTCCGTTGCTGTGAAGGCTGAAGTTGTTCTTCAATACGAATCCGCCAGTCGGCGGGTAGGCGCCGTCGATGAGCGAGATGGCGGCCGTGCTGGAGTTGCCAAAATTGCTGATCTGGCCGTGGCTGCCAAGCACGTTCATGCCGTTACCAGCGTGCGAGGTGTGGTGGAGCTGGCAGGCACCAGTGTTGCCTTTGTTGCACTGCAAGATTCCGAGGGTACCGGTATTCGAACTGCAGGTGGACTCGCTGCAGATCTTCAATGTATCCGCGCCAGTATCGCTTCCGCCGTCAATGTAGTAGAGCGAACTGCCGGCTCCCGATGGATCGAGCAGGAATCTTCCGCCGAAAATGTCCAACTCGCCCGACATGGTCACGTCACCACGCATGTCGACGCTGGCTCCGCTCTGGACGACGAAGTCCCCGCCAACGTCGATGGTCATGTCAACCGAACCAGGATTGCCCGACTTGCCCGTCGTGCATGTACTGTTGGCCTCGCACTGCATAATGCATCCCGCAGTGATGGTCACCGTGTCCCCGGCGGCAGGTATGCCGGGAGGGCTCCAGTCGGTGGCGGTATGCCAGTTACGGTTGCCCGAACCGGCGCAACTGTAGCTGGTTGCGAACGGAATGACGGTAATAGTGAGGTTAGCCGACGCGATAGCAGGCGGAGTTTCCGCATCCGCGACTTGTACTGTGAAGTTCGAGGTGCCGGACGCCGTCGCCACGCCCGAGATAACGCCGCTGGCAGCATTCAGCTCAAGGCCGACAGGTAAGCTCCCCTGCTCTATCTTCCACGAGTAAGGTGACACTCCACCGCTGGCGGCCAAGTTGACGCTGTAAAACACTCCAACATTGCCGTCAGGCAGCGAGTTTGTCGTTATCTGCAGCCCCGGGCTGATGATGATGGAGAAGTTTCCGGTCGCGCTGCTCGAAGGCTGGTATGAATCGACGACCGTGGCGACGAAGTTATAGGTGCCTGCCGCCGTAGGCGTGCCGGACAGTGCCCCCGCTCCATCCAAACTTATTCCCGGTGGCAAGCTACCGGAGGACGCATGCCATACATATGGCGGTGTTCCGCCAGTCGCGCTGACGCTGGCAGCGTAAGCCGCGCTGACGAAGCCTTGCGGAAGACTCGACAGATTCACGACCAGCGGAGGATCGGACTGGTGTTCGGACTGATGTGATGTGCCACCACCACCGCAACCTGCGTAGAGAACCGCGACACAGCAGATAAGAACAATGAAAATCGCTTCCCGGCAATGCAATGGGGCCCCCAGCTACTTCGGCTGTCAATTCTACCTCGCAACAATGTGGTGTAGTTGACGTAGAGAAAAATACGTCACTGCCTTAACAACTGGGCCATTAATAACTACAATGTAGGACTAATGGCAGATGTGTTAGGTGCTTTTGAACAGGCCGTGCTGCTCGCCATCATCCGGCTCAACGAGGACGCTTACGGTCGTGCGGTTTTCAAGGAAGTAGAACTGCGGATGGAACGCCGTGTGGCTGCCGGCGCTGTGCACTCGACCCTTGAACGGTTGGAGAGGAAGGGCTTGATTTGTTCGCGCTTAGGGCCAGGAACGCCGGTCCGCGGAGGCCGCTCCCGCCGGTTTTACCACATGAAGCCTTCGGGATTGCGCGCACTCAATGATGCGCGAGCTGCGGTAGAAAACCTGTGGCAGGGCCTCAAGTGGCCGCTGAAAGGAATTGTATGAGCCTCGATTCAACCCCGCCGCGATGGGCCGAAACGCTGCTTGGAGCATTTCTTCGGCCCAGGGACGTCGACTGTATATCTGGAGATCTGCTCGAGGAGTACCGCGATAGTGTGTATCCACGTAGCTGTAGGCGGAGAGCGGATCTGTGGTATGGGGGCAGGTACTTGGCTTCGTTGCGCGCCGTGCTTATGCATGGGCAGTCGTATTCGCCGTAGCCTTCATCGGACGAACCGCAATGGACTGGCTGCTCCCGACAACAGATTTCCGTCTCCGTCCACGCTTTCAACAGTATTGGGAGTCGGTATCCTGCTGCTCGCGGGGTTCTGGGCTGGATGACGTTCCGGATCGTTCGCTGCTGGTCCGCTGATGGTAATTTCCATTGTCGCCATCGCAGCACCCATCAAGATCGCCGGCACAGCTGCTCTCCTCGCGATGTCACACGGTCCCTCGACCATTGCTGCCATCCGCGGCAGCGGCGGCCGTGCAGAAGCCTTCACATTGCCGCTGCTGATGATTGTGCCAGGAGTGATTTTTGGTGCGGTGGGCGGTTTTCTCGGATTTGCTGCGAAGCGATTGAGCGCTGCGTAGTTCAGCTTCCTCGCTGACAATTGTTGAGAATAGGCGAAGTCTTACTCAATCCCACACTGGCAGTATTGAACAGTGGGTTGTGAACGACTTGGCGATTTGACACTCGCGACATCAGGGACTGGCGAAAAAGCCAGTTCCGAGTTGCAGACCAACCGCACACCATGTAAGACAGCGACTTCGACGCATAGGGCGTGACACGGCCAGATGAAAGGAAAGCATTCGTAAACACTCGCTGACTTCTCGGGAGTAATCTTCCACGGGCCGGTTTCGGGCCAACTCACTGCTGGCCGATTCAGATACCTCTAATTAAATATGGGTTTCGTAAAACCCGCGTGGTCCGACGACAAACACCCAACTGAAGCGGAAATCTCCGGCCGATCGGTGGAGAGAGTTTCTCTAAAGTCGCTTTGAGGTTTCTGCAGCAGTCTCCCGACCACTAGCTGCAATCTTCATTGCTTCTCGTCCGATGCCGCTTAACATCCCGCGAAACACAATGGCGTGGAACGGCAACACGCTGTACCAGTAAGCCAGGCCGAGCAGGCCTCGTGGGCGGAATAGTGCCGCCTGGTGCAAAACGGACTGGCCATCGTTGAGCGCCTCCACCCGGAACTCCAGCATCGCTTCTCCAGGCAGCTTCATCTCGGCGCGTAACGCCAGGTGGCGGTCGCGCTCAAAACCAACCACCCGCCAAAAGTCCAGCGCCTCGCCATATTCCACAGTCTCCGGATTTCTCCGCCCTCGTCGTAGCCCTGGGCCGCCAGCCAATTGATCCATCCATCCGCGGATTTTCCAGAGAATGTCCGCGGCGTACCATCCGTTCCCGCCACCGACACGGCACAAAGCGCGAAAGACCGCCCAGGCAGGTGCTTGCACGGCAATTTTGCGAACGTCACGGAATACGGTCCCACCCGCCCAGTCCGAATCGCCTGGAATAGGCCCGGCCATCGACCAACTCGTCTCCACGCTGTGTTCCGCTATCCGGTTGAGAGCCGCGTGTATAGCTTCGCGGACGCCGAGCAGTTCCTGGGGGATGAAACCGACAATGCGATTCTCGCGGCATACCACTGGATTCTTCAGGCCCTCTGCCAGAGGGCTGGCGATAGTGTTGCTCAGAGGAGTGATCAACTGAATCCAGTACGAGCTCAACCGCGGCGTCAGCAGGGGGACCGGAATCACCAGGCGGCGCCGCAATCCTAACTCCTCCGCCATGATGCTCATGATGTCGCGATAACAGAACACGTCCGGGCCGCCAATATCGAATATGCCGCCGACGGTTTCCGGTACAGCGAGGACGCCGACCAGGTACCCGATTACATTCTTGACCGCGATCGGCTGGCATGGCGTGGTCACCCATTTCGGTGTGACCATGACGGGCAACCGCTCCACCAGATAGCGGAGGATTTCAAAAGAGGCAGAACCTGACCCGATAATCATGGCCGCGCGCAATACCGTGACCGCAACGCCCGTTGAGGCCAGCGCGTCTTCGACTTCGCGCCGCGATGAGAGATGCTCGCTCAAATCCGGACCGGTCTCGCCCAGACCGCCAAGATAGATGATCCGGTTGACCCCGGCATTCCTGGCGGCACGCGCGAATGTCGAAGCCAGTTTGCCATCGTGCTCAGCGTAATCTGATCCTGCGGACATCATGGAATGTACGAGATAATAGGCGGCCTCACACCCTTGCAGTTCGCGGGTGAGAGACGACTCGTCTTCCAGGTCAGCCGGCCTGATCTCTACATTGGGATCTGTTGCCCACGGGCGACTCTGAAGCTTAGCTGGTGAGCGCACGAGACATCGAATTGCGTAGCCATGGTCGAGCAACCGGGGGGCAAGGCGCCCCCCAATGTAGCCGGTGACTCCCGCTATTGCCACGCGTGACGACAAGGACACAAACCTCCTGCGTAGTCGAACGACCTAAAACACCCTCGGCGTAAGTGTCACCAGGAACGATGAGATGAAGAGACGAACCTGGCCCAAAATCGCCTTGTGCGTGAATTAACCTAAATGCGACGGTTCCCACGTAGAAGGGCATCTTGGTCGTCCAGAGCATTATCTCCGAATCCCTGCCGACTCGAATGTGCTGAGCCAGGACAGGACCGCGGTCGACCCGGGGCAGAAGTCAAATTGTAGGAAGCGTCGTCAGATCGGTACTGGCAAACGCCGCAGTGTCCGGGAGCCCACTTGGACGTATAGTCGGCAAACCGACAACCGAGAACAGACGACACGCCTTAGGTCACAAGGATGGATTGGGCGCTTCTCGTCCAAGTAGATTACTTCCGAGTCGCGCGCGATTCGCGCGGAATGTGGCTCCCTATATTGGAGGCATTCAAAGTTCTTGCTGCCTAAATCCAGTGTCGCTCGAAGCCCAGCAATGCCTGCCGGAGATGCCAGTAGCTTAAACTCAAACTAAATGCTCAACCGGGGTTATGCCTACACCGCAATCATCAGCAGCAAACACGATGGACAGATCCTGCTCTCCCATTTGGCAAGCCTCTATTCCCACTCAACCCCACAAGCCTGGAAACAAAATTTGAATAACGGCGAAGTCACTCTTAACGGTGTCACGGCCACCGGAAGCGAATCGGTCACTTCAGGCCAAAGCCTTGTCTGGAATCGTCCACCTTGGATCGAACCAAACTCGCCTCAGCACTTCGAAGTCCTGTTTGAAGATCCCCATTTGTTGGCCGTCAGCAAACCGAGCGGGCTGCCCACCCTTCCCGGTGGCGGCTTCATGGAAAACACTCTCCTTCGCTTGGTGCAAGAGCGAGCCCCCAACGCAAATCCTGTCCACCGGTTGGGCCGAGGCACCACCGGCATCGTCCTCTTCGCCAAAACTCCGAACGCCGCCTCTCAGCTACTCGCAAACTGGAACACACCCAAAATTCAAAAAATCTACCGGGCGCTGGCTCAAAACCTCGCACAGCACGACGCCTACGAAATCCTCACGCCAATCGGCCTTGTACCGCACCCGCTCATTGGTTCCGTGTGGGCGGCCAACCCCAGTGGCAAACCCTCAAAGTCACTGGCAAAGGTGATCTCACGTACCACCAGCACCACAACGTTTGAGGTAAGCCTAAATTCGGGCCGCCCTCATCAAATCAGAATCCATCTGGCATCCATCGGCCATCCCCTGGTAGGCGATCCTCTATACGGTTTGGCCGGCCAGCCTCTTGAACATCTTCCCGGCCTCCCCGGCGACGGAGGATATTTCCTGCACGCCCAATTCTTGAAGTTCCACCACCCCATCACCGGAGAACAAATCAATCTTGAGGCAGCTTTGCCGCCCGAATTCCCATTGCCCTAGTAAGTTCAAAGCGGGTATCAAATCGGCGTAGCCATTGAAACCTGCGCGAATCGCGCCACTCAAAATCCTAACGAACTGAGTTTGATCCAATTTGACGGGCTGTCGGCGACCGGCTCCATTGTAGCGGGAGCCGTGGCTAGGGTTCGATACCGATGCAGTCGTTCACCGCTCCACGAATCCGCTGCTTGCAGCCGAGATAGCGTCCGCGGCTCGGGGCTCCCGCGTCTTGCTTGCGTTTTACGTGCCCCCGTCGCCCTCAGATTGCGCGCCTGTCGGTACTAGGCGGTTCAACACTGCTCCGGACTGG
The DNA here is from genome assembly GCA_963771535.1 of uncultured Acidobacteriaceae bacterium. Taxonomy (GTDB): domain Bacteria; phylum Acidobacteriota; class Terriglobia; order Terriglobales; family Acidobacteriaceae; genus CAVVDY01. The sequence continues at coordinate 1,032,816 of CAVYTK010000004.1, forward strand.
CGCTCATTATGGAATCGACCGACGAAGTGCTGCTGGCATTCCGGGCTGGCTGTATCTCGATGCGGGCATCTTTTGTGCTTGTTCCCGGAGGCACCTCATTTTGTCTGAACTGCGAAGCGCGCAACCAGCTACTCATCCCTATCTGAAATGTTTTCCTTCGGTTCTGTTACGTGTGCCGCCGCCATTATCCCTTCCGGGGCAGAAGCATCACACGTGAAATTACAGCCCAAGCTCCAACCCAAGTCGCTGGATTCTTCCACGCAATTCCGGGTGCTTACAGGTGTTTGGCAGTTCCCATAACCCTTGTAAGTTGTTGAACACGTTATTCTCGCCGCTTTGACACGGTAGAGGTCAGGAGTTCGAGTCTCCTCGTGCCTACCATTTTCCAGCGGCCCTGAAAATCCCCGTGCATACGACGCTGCGGCGTTTGCCTCCTGGCTCCCAGGTCTCGAACGTCGCTAGACCTCAGGTCGTGCTACTATGCGGCGTGTTTAATTTTGGCAGCCCGAAAACGGCAGGCGACTGGGTCATCCATGTTGCCGGCGCAATCGTAGCCTTGTTCCTGGTGTGGTGGATGCTGCACGTTTACGTGCTGTGATTCGACAACGCGCTCGCCCCCAATAGAAGTCTCGGCATGGAATGCAGCAACGCCAGGAGCTCCCGAGGCTCCGCAGGCATGCTGCGCGCCAGCGTCCCGGCTTGCCGGGAAAGTCAGGAGTTCTGTCTCGTCGTGCCTGGGCATTCTCAGCTGGCGCTCTGGCCACGTTTGCAGAGCATCACCATCATTCTGAATCCCCGCCCACATCGTCGAGAATTCTGAGGAGAGATCCGTTACTGCAGTTGACGGTGAAAGTCGGCGGCGTCGAACTGCCCTTGCGAGGACGCAATCAGTCCCTCAACACCCATGCGCCAGGTTTCAAATCCGCTGATGCGCACGCTGCGGCCGGTGCCTCCCGACCCGGTATTCGTGCCGCTAAGAGTCCAGTGGTACTCGATCTCATCGCCTCGCAGCAGAAGATTGTCCATGACTACGCGAAGGTCTGGAAACGCGCTCATGAAGGACTGGGCTACGGCTGCGATTGCGTCTCGTCCCACAGCCGGCGGCGCATCATTGACACTCAGCGAACCGTCCTCGGAGAAGAACGCAGCCACACTCGCAGGGATCTGGCTGCACCACGCCGCGGTGTATCGCTTGGCAAAATCTCGCAGTTCGAGCGAGTCAGGCGGCATAGGCAGTGACGGTACCGACCGGCCGCTAGGTCGTTCCTTTCACATCTTTCACGCAGCGAAATCCCAGGTGGTTGGTTCCGGTGGTGACTTCGCCTTTGCCGCGCGTGCCCACGATGTAGCGCGAGCAGTATTGATCGGTGCAAAGGAACGACCCGCCGCGGTGGGCTCTCTTCTTTTCGTTGGGCTCGGCGGGATCGAAAGGCGAATCGGGCCCTTGCGGATTGCGCGCCACCCCGCCCGACGCGGCCAGTTGCTGATAGTAGTCGGGACGATACCAGTCGCTGGTCCATTGCCAGACGTTGCCCGCCATGTCGTAGAGGCCGTATCCATTGGGCGGAAACTTCGCCACCGGGGCGATGCCGGCATAGCCATCGTCGCCCGTGTCCTTGTCAGGGAAGTGGCCCTGATGCGTGTTCGCCATCCATTTTCCGTTCGGGCTGGAATGAGTCTCCCCACACGAAGGGCTTGCCGGCGAGACCGCCGCGCGCGGCGAACTCCCACTCGGCTTCGGTTGGCAAACGTTTGCCTGCCCACTTGGCATAGGCCTCCGCGTCGGGATAAGCGATGTGCACGACCGGATAGTTATCTTTGCCCTTGATGTCGCTGTTCGGGCCGAGCGGATGCCGCCAGTTCGCGCCGGCGACGTAGGTCCACCATTGAAAGTGATCGTTGAGCGATACCGGATGATCCGGCGCAGCGAACACCACCGATCCGGCGACGAGATTCTCCGGCGGCGCCCCGGGGTAATCTTCAGGCCGCGGCTTGCGTTCGGCGATGGTGACGTAGCCGGTGGCCTTCACGAACTTGGCAAACTCGGCATTGGTCACGTCGGTTTTGTCCATGAAGAATCCGTTGACATAGACGCGATGAACCGGCCGCGCATCTTCGGTGGCCTTCATGCCGACCTCGTCCATGTCGGGCGGATCGTTGGCGCCCATGGAAAACTCTCCGCCGGGAATCCAAGCCATTCCCGCGGGAGTCGCAACCGGAGCAGATGTTTTGTTGGGCACGGTCGGGCCAAACAGCGACTTGGTGCTGGAGGTGTTTGCAGCCGAGGGCTCAGCCGTTGCGGCGGCTGGCGAGGGCGCAGCCGGTGCCGCCGGCGCAGGCGAACCGGCAGCCGAAGTGGCCGTTGTCGATGTTTCAGCAGATTTCGCGCTTGCAGTCACGAGGCCAGGCGGCTTGCGTTGCAGTATCCACGCTAGCGCGACAAGCACCAGGATCACCAGCGAGGCAGTCAGCGTGATGCGGCCTTTGCTTGCACCGGTATTACGGGGAGCAACTACTTTCGTCGGTGGTTTGGTGCTTGCTTGCCTGCTCATGGTCCTACCTGCCGGTCGTTCATCTTGGGAGTCGTGGGATAACTAGAGGATAGCCTGTACTCACGTGAGATTGCGAGGCAAAACTCGGTGACCAACTGTACGAATCCTCAGTTCTCATTCTGCTAAACTAGCCGGACGCCATTCATAGCTGGTGCTTCGCGTAAGAGTTTATCCAAAACAGAGAAACTCTGAAGCCGTTTCGCACCTTTCAGCATCTGCTCAAACAACCGAGGTAGATTGTGGGGAATTTGCACGCAAGTAAATTTGTACTTCTAGGTACATTATCGGTCGGCGCCCTGTTTCTGACCGCGGGGTGCAACCGCACCCAGGCCGCACCAGCGCCTGCCCAGCAGGCTATGCCGGTGAAGGTTGAGCAGATCAACCTGGAGCCGGTGCCGCGCACCAGCGAGTATGTGGCGACGATCAAGTCGCGCCGATCGGCCAATATTCAGCCGCAGGTCGATGGGACCATCACGAAAATCCTGGTGAAGTCGGGCGACCACGTAAGCCCCGGACAGTTACTGATGACCATTGATCCGCTGAAGCAGGAAGCGCTGGTGAATCAGCAGCGCAGCACCGAAGCGCAGATGAAGGCCAGCTACGAGTACAACCAGAGCGAGGTGGCGCGCCAGAAAGGTTTGTACGAGGCGGGAGTCACCAGCAAGCAGGCCTACGAGCAGGCGGTACAGGCCTTCGCAAACTCCCAGGCTGCCTGGGAAGCCGCCAAGGCCGCCACGGTTTCGCAGCAGCAACAACTCGCCTACTACAACTTGCGTGCGCCGTTTAACGGCATCGTTGGTGATATCCCCGTGCGACTGGGCGACTACGTTTCATCGACCACCCTGCTTACCACGGTTGACGAGAACGCAGACCTCGAAGCCTACATCTACGTTCCCACCGAGCAGGCCGGCAACATTCGCATGGGATTGCCGGTGCAGATTGTAACCAGCACGGGAGAGCCGATCGAGACCACGAAGATCTACTTCGTCTCGCCGGCGGTGGACAACGCGCTACAGGGCATTCTGGTCAAAGCGCCGGTGCATGCCTCGCTTGATCGCTTTCGCAATGCGCAACTGGTAAAGGCCCGCGTTGTGTGGAGCACGGCTCCGACCCCGACGGTTCCGGTACTGGCGGTGACCCGCATCGGCGGACAGACATTCGTCTACGTGTCAGTGGCGACCGATAAAGGTCACGTGGCCAAGCAGCGCGCCGTGAATCTTGGCGAAACCATCGGCAACAAGTACGCGGTCACAGAGGGCTTGTCGTCGGGCGACCAGGTGATTGTCTCGGGGATCCAGTTTCTGAACGACGGCGTTCCCGTTCAACCGATGAGCTAACCTGGCCGCGCGACGCGCGGTCGAATAGGAATCCAGTGGTTGATTTTTTCATTCAGAGACCAGTTTTTGCGACCGTCTGCGCGCTGCTGATCGTGGTAGCGGGCGCGGTCTGTATTCCCAGCCTGCCCATCTCGTTGTATCCGGCGCTTGCGCCGCCGCAGGTGACGGTCACTTCCAACTACGTTGGCGCGAACGCGGCGGTAGTAGAGTCGGCGGTTACGACTCCGCTGGAACAGCAGATCAACGGCGTCGAGGGTATGCATTACATCACCTCGACCAGTTCCAACGACGGCACCAGCAACATCAACGTCATCTTCCGCACCGGTTATGACTTGAACATCGCTGCCGTCGATGTGCAGAACCGCGTATCCACCGCGACCGGCCGCCTGCCGCAGGAAATCAAGAACACAGGCATCACCATCACCAAGGCGAATCCCAACTTCGTGTTCGCCGCCGGATTTTATTCGCCCGATGGCAGCCTGTCCGACCAGTACATCTCCAACTACCTCGATGTGTATGTGAAAGACGCGCTGAAGCGCGTTCCGGGCGTAGGCGACGTCATCATCTTCGGCGAGCGCAAGTACGCCATGCGCATCTGGCTCGATCCCTACAAGCTGGCGCAGAGAGGGCTCACGTCAGCCGATGTGGTTTCGGCATTGCAGGAGCAGAACGTCGAAGTTCCCGCCGGCCAGTTGGGCAGGCCGCCGGCCAATCCCAAGCAGGATTTCCAGATCACTTTGCGCGTGATCGGGCGTCTTTCTTCACCGCAAGAGTTTGAGAACATCATCATCAAGAACACGCCTAACGGCCTGGTGCAGATCAAGGACGTGGGGCGCGCAGAGATTGGGTCCGAGAGCTATGACACCAACCTGCAGTACAGCGGTCACGAGGCCGTGGGTATCGGCGTGCAGCAGTTGGCCAACGCCAACGCGCTCGCGGTAGATAAGGCGGGCAAGGCCGCGCTGGCCGAACTCTCCAAGGCGTTTCCCCCGGGCATCAAGTACGTCATCGCGTTTGACACCACGACGGTGGTGGGCGACTCCATCCGCGAAGTCGTGACCACGCTGGAAGAGGCGATCATCATCGTTATCGCCGTCATCTTCCTGTTCCTGCTGGACTGGCGCGCCACCATCATCCCGGCCATCACCATCCCGGTTTCGCTGATCGGCACGTTTGCGTTCATCAAGGCCTTCGACTTCTCCATCAACTCGCTGACGCTGTTTGGCATCACGCTGGCCACCGGATTGGTGGTCGACGATGCCATCGTGGTCATTGAAAACGTGCAGCGGCATATCAACGATGACAAAACCGATCCGCATACCGCGACTTCGGTAGCCATGAAGGAAGTATCGAGCGCGGTCATCGCTACCTCGCTGGTGCTGATCTCGGTCTTTGTGCCGGTATCGTTTTTCCCCGGCACCACCGGAATCGTTTACAAACAGTTCTCGCTGACCATCGCGTTCTCCATCGCGATTTCGTTGTTCAACGCGTTGACGCTGTCGCCGGCGCTGGCTGCCATCCTGCTGCAAGGTGAAGAGCACAAGTACAACGTTCTCGACTGGACGCATATCAGTTGGTTATCCCGCGGTTATCGCGCCTTCGCACACGGCGTCGATCGCTTCATCCACGGCCTGGGCACCACGTATGCCGCGGCGGTCCGGCAGACGCTACGAATCCGCTACGTGATGGTGCTGCTGTTCATCGTTGGATTGGCGGCGACGGCTTACGAGTACCGTCACGTGCCTACCGGGTTCGTCCCGCAGGAAGACCAGAACTACTTCATCGTCGTGATTCAGGCTCCGCAGGGCGCGTCGCTTTCTTACACGACGAAGATAGCGGAACAGGCGGAGAAGGTCCTGCTCGCCGATCCCGATGTCTTCGGCACCTTCGCTATCCCGGGCTTCTCACTCTCGGGCGGAAGTTCGTCCAACTACGGACTGGTGTTCGCGCCGCTGAAGCCGATCGACAGCCGCAAAGGAGCATCGCATTCGGCGGCGGCAATCGTTGGCCGCGTCTCACCCAAGCTGTTCGGCATTCCAGGAGCCATCGTCGTTGCCTTTGAGCCGCCTGCCATTCAAGGCATCGGCAGCTTCGGCGGATTCCAGTTCCAGCTCCAGGACTTGGGTCGCAACACGCTTCAGGACCTGGACAACGTTGCCCACCAGATTGTTGCTTCCAGCCATCAGCGGAAGGACTTGACCGGTCTGTTCACCAGCTTCACCGCCAACGATCCGCAGCAGCTGGTGCAGATCGATCGCGACAAGGCGAAGGCCATCGGAGTTCCCATGGACCAGGTTACGTCCGCGCTGGGCGTGTACATGGGCTCGCAGTACGTCAACGATTTCGACTTTAACAACCGTTCCTACCGCGTCTACGTGCAGGCGGACGAGCCGTTCCGCATGACAGCCAGCGACTTGCGCGCCTACTACGTGCGCTCTGCTAACAATGGCCTGGTGCCGCTGGGCAACATTGTTCGCCTGACCGATACCGCGGGCCCGCAGGTGATCAATCACTTCAACCTCTTCCGCTCGGCGGAAATCGATGGCGCTCCGGCTCCGGGCTACAGCTCGGGACAGGGCCTGGAAGCCATGCAGGAGCTGGCCAAGGAACACATGCTGCAAGGCATGTCGTATAGCTGGTCAGGCCTGGCGCTGGAAGAAGTCGAGGCCGGCGGTAAGGCCGTCATCATCTTCGGCCTGGGACTGCTGGTCGTCTACCTGACGCTCTCGGCGCAATACGAAAGCTTCGCGCTGCCATTCATCATTTTGCTGGCGGTTCCGATGGCCGTACTCGGCGCATTGCTGTTCATCTCGATGCGCGGGCTGGTCAACGACGTGTACGTGCAGATTGGATTGGTGATGCTGATCGGCCTCTCGGCCAAGAACTCGATTCTGATTGTCGAGTTTGCCGAGCAGTTGCTGGAGCAGGGAAGATCGATCACCGAAGCCGCCATTGAGGCTGCCGAACTTCGCTTGCGCCCGATTCTGATGACGTCAGTTGCGTTCATCCTGGGCGTTCTGCCGCTGTACTTCGCCACCGGCGCAGGTCAGATCGGACGTCACTCGGTAGGAACGGCTATCGTCGGCGGCATGTTGTTCTCCACCTTGCTGAACCTGTTCTTCATCCCAGTGCTGTACGTGATCCTGAAGACGTTGCTGGGATCGTTCACTTCACGTCGAGCGAAGAACGAGGTCGAACAGGAAATGCGCACGGTCTAGATCCCGCGGCTCCGATTGCGTCACAGCCTCGTGCGGAGCTTTGCATGACACGGCGGGGGAAAGCTACTGCGTCAGGGCGGCAGCGTTCTGTTCCGCCGCTTCTTCCACGGCTTTCAGCGATACGTGCTCACGGCGCGCGAGCAGCAGGCCGGCCGGAATCACCGACATAAAGGTTACGGCCCAGAGCAGCATGCCGCAGCTCACAGCCAGCTCGTGAGGAATACCGAGGCCCGCGCTGAGCATACCGATGGTGGCCAACTGCGAGCCGCCACCCACGCCCGGCAGCTGTAGCAGGGAACCCACCATGCTGGCTCCCATCAGCAGAATCGCCATCGGGATCGTCGTCTCATGTAGCGTGCCGGGATAGGCATGCGTCACCGCGATGTACGCGACGGCAATCAGCATCCACATAAAAACGCTGAGTGCCGTCAGTTGCAGCGCTGCGCCCAAACCTTCGATGGTTTCCAGTCCCACGCTGAAGGCCATAAGCTTGTCGCGCAGGTGATGGGCAAAACGCGGGAACGACCCAGCAAACAGATCGTGCAGGAAGTTGCCGACGCGCTCGCCCGATCGGCGAATCACCACCATAGCGACCACCAGGCCCAGCACCAGCGAAAACAGCGCGACAGCGCCGGTCCGCAGGCCATGGTAGAAGGGAAGTGCTCGCAGGTCGGGAGAGAGGAAGCTCAGGGCGAGCAGGATGGCGAAGCCCCCCATGTCGAAGATGCGTTCGACCGTCCACACCGCCATCTGCGAGGCGAAGGTCAGGTTCTCTTTGCGCGCGATGATGTAGGGGCGCACCACTTCTCCGGCGCGGCCAAGCAAAGCCAGGGCGGTGAAGCCGATGAACTGGGGAGCGAGCAGCCGCGTGCTCGTGGTCCTGCAAACCGGCTTTAGGAAAATCTTCCAGCGCACTGCACGCAGGGCATAGGCCGCGTAGGTGAGCACCACACCGGCAAAAATCAGCAGCCAGTTCACGTGCTCGGTTTGCAGCCAGAAGGTGTGCCAATCGAAACGTTTCCAGGTCCGCACCTGCAAGTAAATCAGTGCGCAGAGCACGGCGAGAAGCAGGAGCGTGATGAGGATGCGCTTCTTATTCATGTGGAAGTCAGGAGTATCGACTGGGCGTCTTACTTGAGGAGAAACGGAAAACAGCGGGGAGTCAAGTTTCTCTTACGGCGTTGAGAGAGTCGGTGGCGCGTGCAAACTGCAGGTCCCTCGGCTTCGCTCGGGAGACACCGGAGTAAGAGTTCGGTAACGCAAGCGAATAGGCGATCAGTAGCCGCCCGCAACCGTGCTGGTTTTTGCCGATGCTAGCTTTGCCTGTTGCATCTCCGCCAGCTTCTTGCGGTTGTAATCGCGAATGATGCGTGTCACGTAGGCCCGCGTCTCGCGATACGGAGGCACTCCCTTGTATTGCGCCACGCGCTCGGGGCCGGCGTTGTAGGCCGCCAGTGCCTTGGCGACATCGAAATGGAATTGTTGCAGCAGCTGCATCAGGTAGCGAACGCCGCCGTCCACGTTCTCGGCGGCATCGAAGCTGTTCTTCACTCCCAGCTGGTCGGCGGTACCGGGCATTAGCTGCATCAGCCCGCGAGCACCCTTTGGCGAAACGGCCTTGGCATTGCCGCCGCTTTCCGCGCGAATCACGCTGGCGATGAAGTCGGCGTCGAGCCGGCTGCGCCGGCTCACATCGCGAATCACTTCGTTAAGATCGACGGGCTTCACTGCTTCAACTTTTGCTACTTCCGCCGGAGCAGGCTCGAAACTCGCGACCTGCGCCGTTGGCACATCGATATAGCTGCTGGCATCGGTACCGGTATAGAGTCGCGTAACGGCGCCGAGCATTTCATGCCGCTCATGACGAATGCTGAAGCCGTTGCTCAGGTTGGCGATCTCGGCCGCTCGCAAGGGCGCTACCGCAGACACCAGCATCAGTATGGGGAGAAGCCTACGCATTCGTAATCGCCGTATTCCTTTCCAGCACCTGCTCGATGGCGGCAGCCACGCCATGTTCATCGCAGTGCCGAGTCACCGTCCAGCCGTTCTGCTTCAGATCCTCGGAAGCATTCTGCATGATGACGGGATGTCCGGCAAAGTTCAACATCTCAACGTCATTATAGTTGTCCCCGATGGCCATGACGTCGGCGCGATCGATACCGCGATGGTTGCACCAGCGCTCCAGCGCGTGGCCTTTCGAGCAACCGGCATTCAGCAGGTCGATGATGCACATGTCGCGATAGTCGTACTGCGTGCGCAAGAGAGTGAAGCTGTCGCGGAAGTCGCAGCTCTCCAGCGTCTGCAGCATCCGTTTGCTCAAGTCGATCGGCCCGCAGAACATCGCCTGTATAGGAGCGGTGACCAGCGCCTGCTCAATTGGACTGATGTAGTCGATATAAGGTGAGTTTTTCTCCATCCAGCGCTGGATGACGCCATACAGTCGCTCGTGGCTTTCGCACACAATGGCGCCCCGGCCTTCGCGGTCGAAGGTCATCACCATGTAGTCGTGATAATCGCTCATGAGGCGGCACAGCTTGACGGCTGTCGGTTGTGGCAGCAGGTCCTGGTGGAACAACTCGCCTTTCAGCGAACGCGTCACCGCTCCGTTGGAGCTGATCAGCCACAGGTCGAAGCCCAGCGACTCGGCAATGGGCAGCGCAAACTTATGGCGACGGCCGGTGCCCAGCACAATCTCGATTCCGGCTTCATGCGCGCGCCGCAGCGCATCGCGGTTCTCGTCGGAAAGCTGAACCTTGGTATCGAGCAGGGTGCCATCAATATCGATGGCGATGAGCCGAATCGGGCGGGACACGTATTGATTTTATCAGCGCCTATAGCCATCCTGCGTCACACCCAAGTAAAGTAAACACTAGATGGAACTCCGCAAAGATCCCATCACGCGTTCCTGGGTGATCACGGGCGATGAGCACGCTGAAGCCGCGTCGCAAGAATACGCATGCCCGTTTTGCCCTGAAGGTGGACAGCATCTGCAAGTGGTGTCGTTCGTGCCTAGCGCCAACGGCAACCCCTGGGCGGCGCGCGCCGTGGTGCATCCGCGGCCCATTTACCGCATTGAAGGCGAGCCCGAGCGCGCGGGTAATGGCTTGTACGACAAGATGCAAGCCGTCGGCGCACACGAAGTCATCGTCGAGAACACGCGCCACGATCGCCACCTGTGGAACGCCGATGATCGCGAGATCGAGGAATACCTCGCGCTGCTGGGCAATCGCATCGACGACCTGAAGAAAGATCTGCGCTTCAAATACGTCACCGTGTTCAAGAATTTTGGCGGGCTCTCGGGGCAGCAGTGGGACCACCCGACGACCGAGATCGTCGCCACGACGTTTGTGCCGCGGCGCGTGCTGTACGAGCTGCGCTCCGCCCGCGAGCACTACCGGGTGAAGGAGCGTTGCGTTTTCTGCGACATCCTGGCGCAGGAGCAGCAGCAGAAGATTCGCCTCATCGAAGTGCGCGGCGACTACATGGCATCGTGCCCGTATGCTCCGCGCGTGCCTTACGAAACCTGGATCGCTCCCCGGCTGCACGAGGCTTACTTCGAGCGCACGGCTAATAAATCGGGCGCATTGCGTGATCTATCGGCGGTGTTGCGCCGTACGCTGCATCGCATTCGCGCCATCGCCGATGGCTTCCACATGGTGCTGCACACTTCGCCAAACACGCTGCACCGCTCGGAGACGCTGGGCTTCTGGAAGACGATCGAGGACGACTATCACTGGCACATCGAGATATTGCCGATACTCGGGTCGAAAGAGAAGTCGTACACCTTCAAGGAAGTCTATTCGTCGCCGGTGACGCCCGAAGCCGCGGCGGCGCGCCTGCGCGAAGCTCCTGCCGAACCTTGATGCCGATGACCGTCCGCCGCCTGAAGACCTATACCGCGCAGACCGGCTACGTCTATCAGTACTACTTTGTGGGACAGCGCGACGCTCTCGCCACCGACCCGGAGGCGCCAGCCACTGAGTACATCTTTGACGTGACCTCCGACCGTAAGACGACCTATGCCGTCAGCGTATTTCTCGGCCCTGCGGCAATTGCAGCGTGGTCAGCTGCGCGCGGGCGCGCCCTGAGCCAGCCGGAGTGCTACGCCGCGGTAAAATTGCGCCTCATGCAGGGCTTCGACGAAATCCCCGACATGCTGAGCTCGGGACGACGCCTGCGGCTCGAGGCATCACAAATTTGCGACCTGCTGGATTCGATTGGAATCGACTAGGGTGTATGCGCTGTCATCCTGAGCGACGAGCGTAGCGAGGAGTCGAAGGACCCCTATACCCGGCGATTGGTGGCGCGACAGGGGTCCTTCGACTCCGTTCGCGGGCTCACTTCGCTCAGGATGACACAGGCTGGATTTATGTTCGAAGAACTGAAACCAACATCGCGCAAAACGTGGACCACGGCCCTGCTGCTGTCGCTAGCGGCGCATGTGTTGGTTCTGCTGGTGCTCGCGCACCGCAGCCCGGTGACCATCATTCCGCGTGAGGTCGCCCTGGGCTCGCCATACTCCTCGGGCAGCGTCATCTATCTCGCGCCGCTCGGGCCAGAGCAGGCCCACGATACGGCGCAACTCCAGGTCGCAAAGGCCATCCCGAAACCGCAGCTCAGCTCGAAGCCCAAGCCGGTCGCCGCCAAAAGGGAAGACCCGTCGAAGACAGCCGCGAACGCTCCCGAGATTACCGCCAGCGCCGGCTCGCCTTACGGCGCGCACGTTCCCGGAGCGCCACTCACCGGCCCGGCGGTGATGCCGGCGCTGCCGCAGGTCTTTCCCGATCCGGCAATCGCGCGCTCTGACCTGCCACCCGGCGTGTCGGGGGACGTGATCGTCGAAGTCACCATCGACGAGCAGGGAAACGTGACCGGCCTCAAACTCACCCAAGGCATCGGGTATGGCATCGACGAGAAGGTGCTGGCTGTGCTGCGCCACTGGCATTTCCGTCCCGCGACCCAGAACGGTTCAACCATCGCCTCGCAGCACCTGGTGCACTTCCACTATCCAGCGTAAAGCGTGCGCGATCCCTCAAGTAACACTTTAACCGGCAGTTATTCGGGCTGACACTCAATCCGCCGCAGTGCCCAGCGCGCGTGCTCGGCGACGGCGGCGTCCTCGTCCTGAGCCAGACTCTCCAACGTGGGAACGAAGCGCCGATCGCCGCTGTTACCCATCGCCACGGTGATATTCCGACGCAGCCCGGCATACTTAGCGCGCTTGATGGGCGAGCCACGGAAGAAGTCGCGAAACTCCTCAACTGTCAGCGAGGCCAGCCACTCCAGCTCGGGGTTCACCAGCCCGGGTCGAGGACTGAATTCGGCGACCGAGGTTATCGGCGCACGGCGGTTCCACGGGCAAACATCCTGGCAGATGTCGCAGCCATAGACTTGCCGGCCAATACCCTCGCGCAGCTCAAGCGGAATCTCGCCGCGCTTCTCAATGGTCAGGTACGAGATGCACTTCGTGGCGTCGAGCTGATATGGAGCAGGGAAGGCAGCGGTGGGACAGGCGTCGATGCAGCGCGTACACGAGCCGCAGCGATCGGCGGCGGGCGAGTCGGGCGGCAGCGCCAGCGAGGTGAGCATCACGCCCAGGAAGAGCCACGACCCGAGCTCCTGGTTGAGCACGCAGGTGTTCTTGCCGATCCAGCCAATGCCGGCCTGCTGCGCCACCACGCGCTCGATCACCGGCCCGGTATCGACGTAGCACCAGGTGCGCGGCTTCTCGCCGCCTCGCTCGGCAACCAGCGATACCAGCCTCGCTTCCAGCGCCCGCAGTTTTGCCAGCAACACGTTGTGATAATCGCGCTCTGTCCAGGCATAGCGTGAGATCCAGCCCTGTGAGGTCGAGCCTGAATGGGTGGAGTAGGGTGCGTCGCTGTTGTAGTTGATGGCGCAGACCACGACCGAGCGCGCCCACGGAGCGGCATTGGCCAGTGACGCGCGCTTCAGTTCGCCGGCGTCGTTGCGCGCCTCGAGATAGCGCATCTCTCCGCCGTAGCCTTGCGATAGCCATTGCGGAAAGAAGCGATGTTCGGCGGTCTCGGCGACTCCGGCGATGCCTGCAAGGTCGAATCCTTCTTCGCGGGCCAGGCGCTTGATCTCGGACGTGAGTTGGATGGAGAGGTCGGACAACGCCATCGATTATAAATTCGAAAGGCAAAGCAACCGCGGATTACGCGGAAGAGCGCGGATCGGATTTAAGTCTTAGGACCAACAGGCTCTTTCCAATCCGCGAGGATACTCGCGAATCCGCGGTTCGCTTTTCTGCCGCGCAAATCCGCGGCTGGCTTTTGTCCCAGCCAGTACAATGGTCAAAATACATCGTCTAACGTTTGTGGCAATCTAATGGAGTAGTCAGGAGAAATTTTCGAATGCCGCAGTTGATGAGAACTTCGAATCCCGCGCTGAGCGGCGACGCCTTCCGTACCACCGGCGTCAGCACGCTGGGCGAAGGGATGACTGTTGCGGGTGCCGTAAACAAGGCCGGCATCCTGTTGCTGTTGTGCGTGGCCAGTGCCGCCTGGACCTGGAGCCGTTTCTTTGCTGCAGGCTCGGCGGAGCAGGCGACCGCGTCCATCGCTCCGCTGGTGACGGTGGGAGCGATCGGCGGATTGATCGTCGCGTTTGTCACCATCTTCAAGAAAGAGTGGTCGCCGATTACCGCGCCGATTTATGCCTTGCTGGAAGGCCTGGTGCTCGGCGGAGTCTCGGCGCTGTTTGAGACACGCTTCCACGGACTGGCGATTCAGGCCGTGTCGCTGACCTTTGGCACCCTGGTGGTGATGCTGGTCGCCTATCGCTCAGGGCTGATCAAGGTCACCGACAAATTGCGCCTCGGCATCGTGGCCGCTACCGGTGGGATCATGGTGTTCTACCTGATCCAGTTTGTGCTCGGCTTTTTCGGATTCCGCTTCGCTGCCGTCAATGGCTCCGGCCCGGTGGGAATCATCTTCAGCCTCGTGGTGGTCGGCGTGGCCGCGCTGAACCTGGTGCTCGACTTCGACCTGATCGAAAACGGCGCGCGCTGGAACGCTCCCAAATACATGGAGTGGTATAGCGGCTTCGCGCTGCTGGTAACGCTGGTGTGGCTGTACCTCGAGATGCTGCGCCTGCTGGCGAAGTTCAGGGAGAGATAAACAGCCGTTTCGCTTGAAGGGCACGGCGCTCACCGTGCCCTTACTTTTGGGTTGAACAAAAAGCCGCATCGGGAAAATGCTTAGTCTCCGATGTGCTCGTGCTCTAAAAGAAGTTCCAGCTTTTCGGTAGTCGATCTGCGTTCTCGTCCGTCATAGTTGGAGACGTGCTTGCATTCAGCGAGCGCCGTACTGTTGCGAGCGGGCTGAACTCGCCGCCGCGCTCAGCCGTCTCAATATCACATGACCACTCGAACTTCATTCCTGTTCGCGCTGGCTGCTTTCGTCTTTTCCGCGTCATGGTTCTACTTCGGCACTGGCCTGCACCCACTGTGGTGGCTGGCCTGGATCGCGCCCATACCCGTGCTGCTGGTTGCGCCGCGAGTCTCGATGCTGTCGGCGTTCCTGCTGGGGGCGGTCGCATGGGCTGCCGGCTTCATGAACCAGTGGAGCTTCTTTCGCGGCATCCTGGGAATCCCGATCGCCACCATCGCGTTGTATATCGGACTTTCGGCGCTGGTATTTGCCGTTGCCGTCGTCGTCTATCGCGCATTCGTACGTCGCGGCGCGATCTGGCACGCGGCCTTAATATTTCCCAGCATATGGGTGCTTGCTGAGTTCATTAACTCGCGAACTTCCATCCACAGCACCTCGGGAAACCTCAGCTACAGCCAGATGAACTTTCTGCCGATATTGCAGATCGCTTCGCTCACCGGGATATGGGGCATCAGCTTCTGTCTGTTCCTGTTCGCGGCGACGGCCAGCATCTTGCTGGGACGGTATGGCGGAGCCGGCAGCCGCCGCTGGCTTGGCATCAGCGTCGCCGCGGTGCTGGTGCTGGTGTTGAGCTTCGGCGCTTGGCGACTGATGTCAGCGCCACAAAGTCCTGCGGTCAAGGTTGCGCTGCTCAGCTCCGACCTCGATCAGAATCTGGAGACCAAGACACCCGGCGACACCCTGCGCCTCATGCAGGACTACGTCACCCAGGCTAAGAGCGCTGCTGCCCAAGGGGCGAAGGTCATCGTTATACCGGAGAAGGTTGCCGTCGTGACGCCCGCCGATATTGCCGACGTCGACCGCGTGATGCAGTCGGCCGCCAGCGAAACCGGCGCGCAGATCGTGGTGGGCATCGTACATGTCACCGCCGATGCCCGGCTGAATGAGGCGCGCATCTACTCCCCCAACGCCGAGATCCTGACCTACGAGAAGCACCACATGCTGCCGCCGTTCGAGTCCAACCTGAAGCCAGGTACCCGGCTCACTGAGTGGCAGGAGCCTTCCGGAACCTGGGGCGCGGCCATCTGCAAGGACCTGGACTTCCCCAAGATGGGACGCGATTACGGCAACGATGGCGTGGGTCTGCTGCTGGTTCCGGCGTGGGACTTCACAGCCGACGGCTGGCAGCACGGGCGCATGGCGATCCTGCGCGGAGTGGAAAGCGGCTTCAGTATCGCGCGCTCTCCCAAGGACGGAGTGCTGACCGTCAGCGACGATCGCGGACGCGTCCTCGCACAACAGGCTTCCAACGCGGAGCCGTTCGTGACTTTGATGGCGTCGGTCCCCGTGCGCAACGACGACACCTACTACGCCCGCCACGGCGACTGGTTCGCATGGGGAAACCTCGGACTGTTTCTGCTGCTGATTGTGAGCGGCTGGCTGGTAAAGCCGAAGCGAATGATTGCAACAGCCGTTGAGAGACGATGAAAAAGAATAGAGCGGCACTCTGCGCGCCGCTCTCAACCGGGATTCAGGCCTCTATTGCTGACAGTTTTCGCTGACCATCTTGAGGTGAGTCACATGCAGGTCGGCATAGTTTTCGCCGCCTGACTCTGCCTTCTCGCTGGATTCGACCTTAGTTTCATGACCGCTCGAGCCCTTCACCTCGTGTCCGGTGACTGTGATTTTGTGGCCGACGTGGGCGGCGAGATTGCTCCCCGTCAGCTCCCAGTCTTTGCCATCCTCACCTTTGAGATAGTATCCGCCGTGCTCCTGGCCTTTCTGCAAGCAGCCGGTCGCGGTCACCGTCTGGCTGTGCATCGAAGAACCGTTGTTCTGACCCATGTCAGAGCCTCCTTGCTGTGCCATCAGCGCCAGCGGAGACAAAACGAGAGAAAGTCCGAACGCGCAACCTAATAGGATTTTGCCCATAGTTCCTCCTTGCCCGCAGAGAGCAGGCGTTGGGATAGATGCTCATGGTGAATCTGCTGATGTGCGCGGCTCTCACCTGGGAAACACTTTTGCGACATTCTTTCGAAGATCGAGTTTCGAAAACCGAAGGTCAATCCGGCGAACTCTGCTCAACGTACTTCTGTTGAAACCCTTCGATCTGCTGACTGCGAGTAGCTCATGCCATGTAACGAACTGCGCGCTCGCGTATCTAACTAGCAGGCCGTTGTGGGTAGTGGAGTGAAATCATGCTGATCAAGAAACCGTCTGACGTTCGTTCGTCGGAAGTTACGCCCAGGGAGTTTTATCTCAACCGGCGACGCTTTCTCGCGGGTGCGGGTCTGCTGGCCGGAGCGTCGGTTTTGGGCGTGAAGTTTTCCGGACTGTTATCGCCAAACGAAACCGTTTCGGCAAACACAAAGTTGGACTACAAGCCGGGCCCCTACGGCACGACGGAAAAGCAAACGCCGTTGAAGGACATCGAGAACTACAACAATTATTACGAGTTTTCCACCGACAAATACGAGCCGGCGAAGTTGGCGGCCGATTTCAAGCCGACGCCGTGGTCGGTAAAGGTCGATGGTTTGGTCAACAAGCCGAAGACTTTCGATATCGACATGCTGATGAAGATGCCGCTGGAAGAGCGCATCTATCGCATGCGCTGCGTTGAGGGCTGGTCGATGGTAATTCCGTGGATCGGCTTCCCGTTGAAATCGCTGCTTGATCAGGTGGAACCGAATTCGAAAGCCAAGTACGTGGAGTTCACCACGCTGGAGGATCCTAAGCGTTTCCCCGGCCAGCAACGCGCCGTGCTCGACTGGCCCTACGTCGAAGGCTTGCGACTGGACGAGGCAATGAATCCACTCACCATCCTGGCGGTGGGGCTGTACGGTCAGACGCTGCCCAATCAGGATGGCGCTCCCATCCGCCTGGTCGTGCCCTGGAAGTACGGGTTTAAGGGAATCAAGGCAATCGTGAATATCAAACTGGTCGAAAAGCAACCGGTTTCGGCGTGGATGAAGGCTGGGCCGAATGAGTATGGCTTCTACTCCAACGTGAATCCCAATGTGGATCATCCGCGCTGGAGCCAGGCCAAGGAGCGCCGCATCGGTGAGTTTCTCAAACGCGACACGCTGATGTTTAACGGCTACGGCGATCAGGTCGCGTACCTGTACAAAGGGATGGACCTGAAGAAGAATTTCTGAAAATCACAATTCCTACCCAGCGCGGAAGCGCTAGGTAGGAACAGTTTTAGGGTGGAGAGCCGGTTTCAACCGGCGGCAGGGGATGTGCAGCAGGTCGCCCCGAAGGGCTCGTGCCCGATGGCGAACCCGTTCCCAGCGCTTCCGCGCTGGGCTCTAACTGTACGGTTGTAGATGAAACCGAAGTTCCTCAAACCCGCGATCTTCTTCATCTGCCTGCTGCCGCTGGCTCGCCTCGGATGGAAAGCGTTCAATTCGGCGCTGGGCGCAAATCCCATCCAGGTCATCACGTTTTCGACCGGCACGTGGACGCTGGTCTTTCTACTGGTAACCCTGTCGATCACGCCGCTGCGCAAGCTGACGAAGCAATACTGGCTGATCCAATATCGCCGCATGCTGGGTCTATTTGCGTTCTTCTACGCCTGCCTGCATTTCACGACTTACATTTGGCTCGACCAGTTCTTCGACCTGCACAGCGTCTACAAGGACATCTATAAGCGGCCGTTCATCACCGTCGGATTTACCGCATTCGTTCTGCTGATCCCGTTGGCGCTGACTTCGACGCAGTGGTCCATCCGTAAGCTGGGTAAGCGATGGCAGAAGCTGCATCGCTTGATCTACCTCAGTGCGATCGCCGGTGTGGTGCATTTTCTGTGGGCGGTGAAGCTCGACAAGCGAGTGCCCGAAATCTATGCTGCCGTGCTCGCAATACTACTGCTGTATCGTCTCGTGGTCTGGTATCGCGGGCGCGCGGCTTCGAGAACCCAAACCTCCAGGAGCGGAGTGCAACCGCGAACAGTTATTCCTCAGGGTCCCTAAGTAGCATTTGTAGAATTTTTCCCTTCTGGTTGCCGGCCTCTGCTGCGGTATTATTTTGTTGATTCAGGGCGGAGCTCCCCAACAGCCAGTTCATGCAGACCAGCTCGTTCCGCAATCTTCTACGCAGGACCCTTTTCCTACCCCTGATTCTCCTCGTTCTACTAGCGGTCACCTTGGTTGTCGAAGTCCTTTCACTTAATAGCAGCCTGCGCCGCGTCGATCATACCGATCAGGTGATGGACGCATCGCGACAGGCGATGCGCACCATGGTGGAGATGGAGTCGAGCGTGCGCGGCTACGAACTTACCCGAGATCCAAAATTCTTAGACAGCTTCCAGCAAGCCAAGGTTCAACTGCCGGACCAGATCAGCCGGATTGAGCAGCTCACGGCCGACAACCCGTTACAACAGGACCGCCTAAAAGAAATCGCCAATCTCGACCATGCCTGGGTGCAGTGGGCAGATCAGGAAATCGAGCAGCATTCCAAGAAACCACCCACCGACGATGAACTCTTGTACGGCGTGCAACTGCTGGACGAGATCCGCGCACACCAGAGGGAGATCGTTAGTGAAGAAGAGCGCCTGCTTCATCAGCGTTCGCATAAGGCGCAAATCCTTGGCCGGGCCGTCCTCTTCACCGCCGTGGGCTTGTCATTCGTGTTGGCCATCGTTCTGCTGACCGTCACGCGAAAGGAATTACGAGCTCTTACGGCGACTTACGAGAGCCACCTGGAAGCCGAGGCGGAACAACGACAGCAGCTGCAGCAGAGCCGGGAGTTCTTTCGCATTACATTGAACAGCCTGGCGGATGGCGTGGTGACCACCGATGCCGAGGAGCGCGTCACGTTCATCAATCCCGTGGCGCAAAAACTGACAGGGTGGGACGATGCCGGGGAGGTTCAAGGCCGTCCACTCCACGAAGTATTTCAGCTCATGGATGAAAGCACGCGAATCGACTTGGGCAATCCGCTTGAAAGTCTGGTGCGCTACGACGAGCGGACGAATGGTCCGCGTGAGCTATTGATGGTGGGCCGCGACGGGCGGGAGTTTCCCGTTGAACTGACGGCAGCGCCCATCATGAACGAGCCTGGCGGGCTGGCCGGCACCATGATCGTGTTCCGCGATATCACCCAGCGCCGGCAGACTGAGCAGACGCTTCGCGCCAGCGAACGCCTGAATCAAGCCGGGCGCCTGTCGGCAACCATCGCTCACGAAATCCGCAATCCGCTCGACACCGTTACCAACCTGATCTATCTGCTGCAACACGACAAAAATTCGGGTGCAATGACGGGCCAGTACCTGGACATGGCCAGTGAAGAGCTTTCCCGCATCACGCAGATCACCGGACAGTTGCTGACCTTCCACCGTGAGGCGCGCCACCCCATCGACGTAAGCATTGCTGAGGTACTGGAAAGCGTGCTGACCCTTTTCGCTCCCCAAATTCGTAAATGCAGCATCACCATCGATAAGCGTTTCTCGAGCATCGCCCGGGTGCGCGGATTTCCCGGCGAGCTGCGGCAGGTGTTTTCCAACCTGGTCGGCAATGCCATCGATGCTATGCCCAGTGGCGGGCGACTGCTACTCAGCGTGCGCGAAGGCAGCCGGGCTGATAATCTCACGCGTAGGGGCGTGAGAGTCACCATCGTCGATAGCGGATCGGGCATACCGCTGGGAGTGAAACGTAACCTGTTCGCGCCGTTCTTCACCACCAAGGGAGAGAAGGGAACTGGGCTCGGGCTTTGGGTGAGCCGCGGTATCGTGGAGAAGCACGAAGGGACTATCCACGTCATCAGCAGCGTCCGCGAGGGGCGCAGCGGGACTGCTTTCTCCGTTTTCTTACCGTTCAAGCAAGTGGAAGGGAAACTCGACGCCGCGCGCGCCACGCCGCCGAATCACGCCTGAGCGCCGGCTGAATCTGCCCGGTGGAGCCGCTTCGTGAATCGCGCCGACTTTGAAAGGGCGCAGCTGCAGCCGTCGCAAGCCTTGTATCAGGGCACGGCTTCAGCCTTGCCGAACGGCACCTTCCCTTGAATCCCGAGTCCCTTCAGGGACGACACAATTCACTTCTGGGTTAGCCGGTTATATTTCCGCAACACTTCCTGCAGTTGTTGATGAGGAATAGCGATCACCTCGTGATCGTTGATGCCGATCATGGTCTCGGCCGCGATCATCGCGTTGATCACAGCTTCTTCTACGCCCTGCACCGTCGCAAGAAACAGCGGTTCCATTTCATCGTTGGGCAACATTGCAACTTGCTTTACGCCCTTCGGGTCCCAGGCTCCGGAGTTCGCGGTCGAGAACGCGATAAAGATGTCGCCCGAGCCGTTGCCGGAATAACTGCCGTCGCGTCCCAGGCCGAGTGGCACTCGCCGCGCCAGCCGCTTAAGCTGACTCGGCAGCAGTGGTGCGTCGGTGGCGACTACCACGATGATGGAGCCCTGGTCTTTCTCGCGAATAATTCCGGGCGGCAACTCGCGACCGACGGGGATTCCGGCAATTCGCAACTGTTCCTGCTTGCCGTAATTGCACTGCACCAGCACGCCCAGGGTGTAGCCGCCGTCCTGGGCATCGAGCTTGCGCGAGGCCGTACCGGTGCCGCCCTTGAAGCCGTTGCAGATCATGCCGGTACCGCCGCCGACATTGCCTTCCTGCACGGGGCCGCCTGCAGCAGTATCGAGTGCATGAAAAGCGTGCTCGGGCTTTACGTGGAATCCATTGATGTCGTTCAGGTAGCCGTCATAGGTTTCGGCGACCACCGGCAGCCCCCACCACGCGCCATCGGGAATCCCCTGCTGGTGGTCGACCCGCCACTGGATGACGGCGTCGCGCACGACTCCCACACTGTGGGTGTTGGTGATCATCACCGGACCTTCCAGGAATCCCGACTCCTCCACCCAGGTCGTTCCCGTCATTTCGCCGTTGCCATTCAGTGAGTACCATCCGGCAAACACTGGATCGCCAAAGACATTCTTGCCGCGCGGCAAGACCGCAGTCACACCGGTGCGTACCGGACCTTCGCCCACCTTCAATTTGCCTGAGCCGGATATCAGGGTGGTATATCCAACCTCTACGCCCCGCACATCGGTAATGGCGTTGTGCGCCCCCGGCGTGCCGTCAAACGGAATTCCCAGGTCACGGGCGCGCGGTTTCGATTGGGCTGAGGCCGGCGATGCGAGAGCTATCATGACAGCAATTATCGCCAGAACGCCGGGCGCATGGATAGTGTGAGGCCGGAGCATGGCAGGGAAGTGTATCAGGAGCGGGAAATCGTGCCGCGCGTGGGGGCGCGCGGGTCTGGGCATAACGCCGGGGCGGGAAGCACTATGCCGGATGAATCGGCGAGCTCAGGCGGTCACGATAAGTGCCTGGCACGGCAGTTTGCTGACCCGGTGATAGGTATGAGGCACGCTGGCGTCGAAGTAAATTGAGTCGCCCGCATCCAATTCGTAATCGTCGAGTCCAAGTTTCAGTCCCAGCTTGCCCTTGGTGACGTGGAGAAACTCGGAGCCCGGATGCTGGTGCGGCTTCAGTTTCTCCGGCGCAATGGTTTCAAAATCGGCCAGGTACGAACTGGTGCGTCGTTCGTTGCACTTGAAATCAAGGCTCTCGAAGTAATAAGCGACCTCGGCTGTGCCCGGCCTTTCCGGCAACCGGATGCGCTCATCCTTGCGCACAATCGAGACGATGTGGCGCTTTCGTTCGTCAGTAAAGAAATAGTCCAACCCAACGCTGAACACCATCGCGATCCGCAATAGTGTAGGCAGCGTGGGATAGAGCTTGTCCCGCTCCAGTTTGGAGAGCAGCGCCGGCGAGAGCCCGGTATGCTTACCCAACTCCACCAGTCCCATGCTTTTTTTGAGCCGCAGGGCTCGTAGTTTGGGACCTATTTGATACGGTCGAAGGCCGTCATCGATGGTCTTGCTGACCACGTTCACCTCCCTTTTCACAGCTAGAAAATCTAAGCGATAAAATTGCGCGACATGCAAAAAACGCAATGTCTGTAATGTCTTTCTCCGTATGGTTAAATAATTTTTCAGTATAGTCAAGTCAGTAGCAGGCAGTTCATCGCTTGCTGCACAGACCGCCAAGTTGGGCGCAAGGATCGTGCGGTCTGCGGCGATGGCTAGCTTGGGGGAGTTAGCCATCGCTACTTCCTGCTCACCGCTTACCTGCGATCCCGCAATTACTTCTCTGTATTACACTCTCGCCATGCCGCGTGATCCGGTAGAACTGGAAGTCTTCAAGCATCTGTTTCATGCCATCGCCGAAGAGATGGGAGCTGCGCTGCGACGCACCGCCTTCTCCCCCAACATCAAAGAGCGCCGCGATTATTCCTGCGCTGTCTTCGATGGCGACGGAGCCGTGCTGGCCATGGGCGACCATATGCCGGTGCACCTGGGATCGATGCCGATGTCGGTGCAGGCGGCCATCACCCAGCTCGATCTCGCTGCCGGCGATGTCGCCATGCTCAACGATCCATTCCGCGGCGGCACTCACCTGCCGGACATCACGCTTGTTGCCCCAGTCTTCGTCGGCAATGCGCGCGACGGCAAACGAAAGAAAGCCAAACCTGACTTCTATGTAGCTGCACGCGCGCATCATGCCGACGTGGGTGGGACCTATCCCGGATCGATGGGGCCGTGTCGCGACATCTACCAGGAAGGCTTGCGTATTCCTCCGGTGAAGCTGGTACGCGCGGGAGCAGTTGACGCCGATGTGCTCGCGCTGCTGCTCAATAACGTTCGCACTCCTGAGGAACGCGAAGGTGATTTGCGAGCGCAGCTTGCGGCATGCCACACCGGAGCCACGCGATTGCAGGAGCTTGTGCAGCGCTACACCCTGCGTCGGGTACAAGCCGCCGCCGCCGATCTGCTGGTCTATTCGGAAGAGATGATGCGCGCATTTCTGAGCGGCATTCCGCGAGGAAGTTACGCGGCTGAGGATTTTCTCGACGATGACGGTACGGGATCGGGACCGATCCGCGTCGCCGTGCGCATAACGTTTCCGGCTCACCATCGAGGCGGCGACAGGCGAGCCCCTGCGGTGATTGTGGATTTCACCGGCAGCTCGCCCCAGGTGGAAGGCAGCATCAACGCCGTGGAAGCGATCACCCAATCGGCATGCTTCTATGTGTTTCGCAGCCTCCAGCGCGAGGATGTGCCTGCCACGGCCGGGCTGCTGCGTCCCATTCGCCTGCTCGCTCCCTCGGGCACGGTGGTTAACGCAGTTGCGCCTGCGGCAGTAGCGGGAGGCAACGTTGAAACCTCGCAGCGGATCGTCGATGTGCTGCTCAGGGCCCTCGCCCAGGTCATTCCCGAGCGCATTCCGGCAGCCTCGTCGGGCACCATGAACAATCTGACCATCGGCGGCATGGACAATCGTTCCGGCACGCCGGTCCCGTTTGCCTACTACGAGACGATTGCCGGCGGCTCGGGCGCCGGAGCGACGCATGATGGAGTTGCCGGCGTCCACACCCACATGACGAATTCGCTGAACACGCCGGCTGAGGCGCTGGAGTACGCTTATCCTTTTCGCATCACTCGCTACGCCTTGCGCCAGGCAAGCGGCGGTGTCGGAGAACATCGCGGCGGCGATGGCATTGTGCGCGAGATCGAAGTGCTTGCCGATGCCACTGTCACCGTCCTTTCAGACCGGCGCAAGCTGCGTCCTTACGGGTTGGCGGGCGGAGGCGAGGGAGAGGCTGGACGGACTACCCTGCTGCGCAGCGATGGTTCGATGGAGCCGCTGGCGGGGAAAGCCAGTGGGCGATTGCGCAGCGGCGAGCGGGTGCGGATCGAGACTCCCGGAGGTGGCGGATGGGGCAGAGTAGAAGGCGACACCCACAAAAGTGACTTAGGGCGCGCTACCTAGATCTGGCGGCAGATGACCAGGCATCACAAGGGAACAGCGCTACTGATTTGATGGCATTTGACTTTCGCCTCAGCCGTGCTCAACAATAGGCGGCAGTTGCACGGGCCGTAAGCGATTGCCCTTACCTTATATTGATTCAGCCGCCGCCCGGCTGGCCGACAGGAACTAATCTAAATGGCAAAGATTCTATGCGTCGACGACGAGCCGAACATCGTCAGTCTCAAGTGCACTATTCTAGAAGCCGCTGGACACCAGGCCACGCCTTCCACTTCTGCTGAGGATGCCATTGAAAAGCTCGAACACAACGCCTACGACGCCGTGGTTACCGACTGGCGCCTGGGCGATGCTAATGGCCGGGCAGTTTTGCAGGCAGCGAAATTGAATTCGACAATGCCGGTTGTCGTGGTTTCAGGCTACGTTTCGGAAGCCTTTCAGGCACCCGAGCCGCTGGCGGACCTCTACCTGGAAAAGCCCATCAATCCTGAAGAGCTGGTCACCATTGTCAACGAGTTGCTGAAGATTGGCGACAAGGGGCAGGGCGATCACGAGGATCTGGATCAGGAGAAGCCGCTGGGCAGCGGGAAACATGACGGCAGACCGCACGGGTAGGGACTGGCAAAGGCTGGAATATAGTGTCTGCGTCCGCGCGTGGGCCGACCGACAGCACTGCGCTACTGGACCGCGGTAGGCGGTCCCTTCACAGCCTGATTCAACACCTCAATGGTTGCGCGCTTCAGCTTGCGCTGCTCGGGCTCGAGCTGCACAGAAGCTGTAGCCTGTGCCAGCACCTTGTGATGGAGCACGAATAACGCGAGCTCCAGGCGATCGGAAACGCCGGTCTTATCAAAGATGTTTCGCAGCGCGTTCTTCACCACCTGTTCCGTCGTATAAAGCTGCATGGCGATATCGCGGTTCTTAAAGCCTCGCACCACCGCAGCCATAATGCGTATGTCTTTTTCCGACAGACGATCGCGGACACGCGTCCCAACCACATCCTGGTTTAGATCGCCGACAATGGCGCCGTTGGGCTGTATGTAAGTTTCGCCACGGGCGACGCGACGCACGGTCTCTACCATGCAGTCTCCCGGTACGGAGCGGTACACTACGCCCTTTACCCCTGCCGTGGTGAACTGGGCCGCAGCCTCATTGCTCTCAGCTAGGATAATCACCGCGATCGAGTGGCGGCGGGCTGCGTCAATTGCCTGGTTTTTGTGAGTGGTGAAACCACTGGAGAGCAGCAGCACTTTGGTGCGCAACTTATCGAGGCACACCAATAATTGCTCCAGCGACTTGGGCTGGCCTACGATGCGCAACTCGTCCTCAACGGCGAGGATTTTAGCTATTCCCGCACGAAAAATCGCCTGATGATCGGCGATTACGATGTTGATCACGACGGCTCCCGGCCTGAGCCTAAGCGAAGCTTGCGCAAATTTACCTGCTTGCGTGGTAGCACTTGAACATAGTCTGGGTACTATGCGAAGTCTACACCTCGCGCCAGTAAATCTAGTTTAATTTCTAGACTAAAGCACCAAAATTCGTCTACCACTTCGGTGTCAAACCAGGTACTCTCGTTACCACTTCGGTGTTAGCTTAAGCATCGGGAGTTGCTGAATAAACACGAAAACAGCCTGAACGTCTGCTGCAACTTTCAGCACACGGCAGGCTGCGGGGTTAGTCTCGAGTAAACATTCCAGCGACGCCATAGCCCAGGAATAATCCTAAGATCGCTGCCGAAGCAGTTGCTGGGCCCATGTATTCGCGAAGGTATCGTTTTAGATCCAGTTTCTCCCGCACAACTTCAGTTACTGACGAGCGTAGTTCACTCACTGAGTTATGAAGCCGGCGGCGTTGTTCGGCGGCACGCTGCTCAAGCACTTCAGGGGGGAAATTGCTGCTGCTGCTCATATCTGGGTTTTCGCCTCCGTCTGTAACCACACTTCATCCTGCTTCAGAACTCTGATGGTGCGCTCCGGTATGAGCTTTGTGCTTTTAAGCTTCGCCAATCCACCGACGGCCAGCATTCCGCCGATCAGGAGGTAGGCCGCTGCCACGATCAGGAAGGCCCAAGCCCAGCCCCAGGCCGTGCCGAAGGCTAGTGCGATCGCGGTCACTACGAAACCGGTAAACAGGAGACCGCCCATCCCTAGCAGGACCAGACCTGCGATTAGTGCAGGCACAGCTTCCTTCAACGACGATAGCTTGCCGCTCATCTCCGACCGCAGCATGGCCACCCGGGTCGCCACGAAATCCTTAACTTCGACCTTCAAGTCGTTCACTACTTCCGGCAACGATTTGGTGTATTCGTTAGTCATGACGATTCGCCTTCCATATCCTTAGTCCAACTCCGATGACGAATGCCGTTCCGGCGACCACAGCCAGGAAACGTGCGGGATCCTCCTGCTGCAGGCGCGTGACGCGTCGCTGGGCCTGGTTCCACTGCGCGGCGGCACGACGGCTCGCAACGTCAACGCGTTGTTTGGCTGATGAACGTAGGTCGTCCCACGTCTCGGCCGCCCTATCGCCCAGCTGTGACGTCTTGCGACGCGCACTGCCGGTCCATTCGGAAATCGTTTCGCCTGTGGTGCGGCGAAGATCCTCGGCCCGTTGCGCGGCTGTATCCATCATGTCGAGCACGACAGCAGAAGCGTTGGCGCGGGTCGTCCTGCCGGCATGACGCAAGCGCGACCCGGCTTGTCCTACCCGCTGCGGAAAGCGTAAAACTCCCGATACCGCAGAACCTACGGTGCGCCCGAGGTTCTCAGCCGAACGATTTCTGGGCGGTTGCCCATAGATGTCGCCGGAGGGAAGACTGGTTTCATTGCCCATGTCCAACTCGCGCTGGGTGTACTTCGTGCTGCCCGTCGATGAGCTCTCGCGATCAGCTCCCTCCGGATACCACGGATTTCGCTCAGGAGCATCGCTTCTGGAAGGTTCCGCCATCTGGTCAACCTTTCTATAACTCAAGTTAATGGATGCGCCGTTGCAGGCAGGCAGTTTGCTCAGCCAGAGCAGCTGTCTGGCAGATAGCAGCAGTATTGGGGGCTTGAGGATGGGAAAAAAGCTCGGCGCGAGTAGCTGCGTGGTCAACATTGCCGACGCGGCTCCCGCGCTATCATGAGGTATCTTGCTCAGCCAGCCTGTACTCACCCGAACCTACTCCCGTCCCAACTGGGCAGAAGTGTCGCTGACCGCTTTGCGCCACAATTTCCGGGTGATGCAACAGCATGTCGGTGCCGAAGTAACGGTTTGCTCGGTGGTGAAGTGCGATGCCTACGGTCACGGTTACGCCGAATGTGCGCGAGCTCTGCAGGAAGAAGGTGGCCGCTGGTTTGGTGTGACCTCAACCGACGAAGGTGTGGCCCTGCGCGAATCCGGCATTACCGGACGCGTGCTCATTATGGTAGGAGCCTGGCGTGGAGAAGAAGAAGACGTTCTGCACTATTCTCTGACGCCGGCGATTTCGCGCATCGACGAACTCGACGCGTTTGCCCAGGCGGCGCGCCGGTTGCGGCTCTCGCGTCCTGTAGCCGTGCACTTGAAGGTCGATACCGGCATGGCGCGCCTGGGATTGCCGCTGGCGGAGTTGCACAATTTTGTGGCCGCGCTGCGGGATACTCCTGAAATCGAGTTGGAGGGCGTGTTCAGTCACCTGGCGTCGTCGGAGGTGCTGGACGATTCGGGGACGAGCACGCAGACGCAACGCTTCAGCCATATGCTTGAGGCGATGGCGGCCCACGGACTGCGACCGCCGATTCGCCACCTGGCGAACAGCAGCGCCGCCATTGCGCGGCCGGAAACCCGCCACAACTTTGTGCGTCCGGGGCTGGCCATTTACGGATACCAACTGCCGCTGATGAACCATGACGGCAGCGTGCCCGACAATTCGAAGCCGCTGGACCTGTACCCCGTCCTGCAATGGAAGACCCGCATCATCTCGCTGCGCGACGTTCCGACGGGACAGCCGCTCGGTTATGGCGGAACCTACGTCACGCGGAAACCCGCACGAATAGCGGTGATTGCTGCAGGCTACGGCGACGGATACTCACGCAAACATTCCTATCCCCGCAACGGACAGCCCTCTGCTTCCGCCGGCAACGGCACGGGCGACGAAACGCGAAGGGGCGCGGGCGATGGCATGCGAAGCGGTGTGCTGATTCGCGGGCAGCGTGCTCCCGTGTTGGGTCGCGTCTCGATGGACACGACCATCGTGGATGTGTCGCATATTCCCGGCTGCGACATCGGCGACGAAGTGATGCTGATCGGCCGCAGCGGCGACGAAGAGATTACCGCGTGGGACCTGGCGCGCTGGTCAGAGACGCTGCCTTACGAGGTTTTGTGCAATCTCTCGGAGCGCGTGCTCAGACGATATGTTTGAGTTGACTGAGGGGGATGCGTGACTCGGTGAGCTTTCTTATACTGCGCCCGAGGCGCATGGCGGATTCGCTCTCCGCCAAACCAGCGCATGTTACGATTCCTTGCACCCCGAGTTGAAGCTCAAGGAATCCACGTCATGAAATGCTTCCTGGCAGTCCTGCTTGTTCTCGCCTCGACGTTCGCAATCGCGCAAAGCTCCGGCCCAACCCAACAACAGCAGATCATGCAGTACTTCGTTGGCAACTGGAGTTTGCAGGGAACAATGAAGATCAGTCCTACGGCTCCGCCTGCAGAATTCCAAGGCAAGGAACAGAGTGCGTGGACTCCGGGCGGCTACTTTGTTGAGACGCATTCCAACGTGCACGGCCCGTTAGGCGACGTGCGCAGCACACGGGTGATGGAGTACAACGCGGCCGACAAGGTATACACCTACAACGACTACAACAGCCTGGGGGAGCACATCGAAGCGGTGGGCCACCTGAACGGCAATGTCTGGACCTGGAAGGCAGTGCAGAAACTAAACGGTGCGGTGGTCCCGGCGCGTTATAACTTCACCTTTGTCTCGAAAGATTCCTACACCTTCAAATCCGAGGTGCAGTCGCCCAGCGGTGCATGGGCAACCGTCATGCAAGGCACCGCCACCCGTACCCAGTAAAAAAGCAGGCTCCCATCTTGTCGTCCAGAACTGGCACGACGAGAATGGGAGCCACGGTTTTCGCCAGAGAACCCTTACTATTGCTGCGGCGCAGGCTGCTGCGTTGGCGTTCCGAAGTTCACCTTGGGAGCGGTTCGCGATCCCTCATCTGCTTTGAAGTAAGCGTCATCCCGTTTGAAGCCCGAAAGGCTGGCAACGATGTTGTTGGGAAACAGCTGGATGTACGTGTTGTAGGCCTGCACCGTTTCGTTGTAGCGACGGCGTTCGACAGCGATACGGTTCTCGGTCCCGGCCAGTTCATCCTGAAGCCGCAGGAAGTTTTCGTTCGACTTCAACTGCGGATAATTTTCCGAAATGGCCAGCAAGCGGCCGAGCGCTCCGTCGAGCTGTCCGTTAGCGGCGATCTTGTCCGCCGGGGTCCTGGCGCCCAGCAACGCTGCACGCGCGTTGGCAATATCGCCGAAGACCTTCTGCTCCTGCCCAGCGATTCCTTTGACGGTTTCCACCAAGTTGGGAATGAGATCGGCGCGGCGTTGCAGTACGACGTCGACCTGCGACCACGAAGCGTCAACGGTTTCTTTCAGGCGGACCATCTCGTTGCGATGGCCGACGAAGATGCTTCCAAACCAGAGCGCCACCACTGCGATGATGATGAGTACTATGCAGCCAATTTTCATTTCCTATCTCTCTCTCCTGTCAGGACGTCGGTTGCCACTTCTTTTTCGGGACTCGTACATCCAGCTCGTGAGCGACCCGGCCAATCGCCGCCAGGTACGCGTGATAAAGCTCCAGCACGCTACGCGGCTGCTGGGGATCGTTGCGCAACTCTAGAATCGAACGCAGCGGTTGCGCGTTGAAACCGAAGACCTCGCCCGCCTGTTCGATCAGCTTTTGCCGGGCATGCGGTGTATCTTCGCCCAGCGCAATCAGCGCATGACGGAACAGCGTCAACACGCTGCTGATGGATTTCGCCAGCACGTTGCGCAGCTCGTCACTCTTCTCCGTCCCCACCAACAGGTGCTGCCGCAGCCGTAACAGCGTGGTGCGTAATTCGTGCTCCACCTCGACCCGGTGCAGGTTCATCGGAACCTCGATCGCCATCACCACGTCTTCGCCAGCCAGCGTGCGGTGAGACAGCTTGATATCAAGCAACTCGATGGCGAAAACGTCGGCGGATTCCTGTAGCTCCTGGTGCGTCATGATCATGGGAGGCCGCAGCTTCTCTTCATGCGTCCACCAGGTGATGACCGGCGCGAGGGTATGCAAAGCGGCGGCGCCCAACTCTCGCAACACCAGCAAGAGGTTCACGTCGGAGTACTGCTCGTGGAAATCTTCACGCGCTGCCGACCCGTAGAGCACCACGGAGACGAGATTGTCGCCGCACGAAGTCTGCAAGCGTTGCACCAGCTGCTGGAGCTTATCTTCCGGCTTCTTCATGACCGTACTTTCGCTACATTCACACCGCTTGAAATCGGTGCAGGTTAGGGGAATAGCGCTGTTCGGCACGACCAAGATCGTGCCCTGACGCGAATTTTCTCACCTTCGAACTTCACATACTTCCGGCTGGCAACCGACAACTGACATTTCTACCAGCTGCCTCCGGCACCGCCGCCTCCGCTCATGCCGCCGCCGAAGCCGCCGAACCCACCGCCTCCGCCGCCAAATCCACCCGAGCTGCCACCGAAGCCTCCGCCACCGCCCCAACCACCGCCCATGCCGGGCAGAAAGACTACCGGCGGCACTCCCATGCCTCGGCTGCGCAATCCTGATCCCGGGCCGCCTCCGCCACCGCGGCGACTGATGGCGCGGATAATCTGAAACAAAATAAAGATGCCCAGGAACACCAGCCACCAGGGGATGTTGCTTCCACGCGTCGCCGGCGCAGGCTGCCGATTGGGGACGCCGGTGATCTGCACGCCTTTGCTGGCGGCAACATACTGCGCGATCTGCGTCATCGCACCAAGAATCGCCGCGCTGTAGTCGCCGGCGCGCAAACTCGGCACCATGGCCCGGCCGATATCGCCGGCCTTGGCATCGTTAATGACCGGCTCCAACCCGTAGCCGACTTCGATCTTGTACTGCCGGTCCTTTGGAGCTACCAGCAGCAGCACGCCTTCCTCAGTTTTCTTCGGCCCAACGCCCAGGTGCTTGTACAGGTCTGCCGCGTACTGTTCTTTGCTGTCACCTTCAAGCGAGTTAACGGTGACGACGGCGATCTGGGCTCCGGTCTTCTGCTGAAGCTCGGTCGCCATGGCGGAAATCTTTGCCCGGGCATCCGGCGTGATCACATTGGCGAGATCGATGACATAGCCGGTGGGCTGGATGTCGGCAACCTTCTCCGCCCATGCCAATGGAAAGGCGAACAGGAGAAGGGCAATGACAGCGAGTTGGGGGCGCAATCGCACGGTTTGCAGGATGAGCTTGGTCGAGCCTTATCAACCGTAGAAGGGCAGGGCAGCGGTGTCAACTCACAAGGTGCAACGCTCGCACCCGGACCGCCGGCCTGGGCGACACCGGCCTCAGTGCGAAGGCGCAGGCTCATTCGCAGCGACGGTAGGTGCAGGCGCAGTCGATCGCGCCATCTGCTCGCGGCACTTCCGCAGCCATGGCCGAACCACTTCGTCCCCGTGGGCTATTGCCTGTTGCAGCAACTCGTAGGCGCGCGCGTAATCGTGCGGAGTCTGTTTGCCAAACATGTACAAGCGAGCTTGATTCGAAAAGCCGCGTCCGATGCCCCTGTCGGCGGCGGCCACAAACCAGCGCAGCGCTTCTTTCTCGTCCGACTGCTGATTGGCGCCTTCTTCATAGAACAGTCCCAGGTTGACCGCCGCCCATCCATCGCCCTGCTTTGCGGACTCCTGGTACCAGTACGCAGCCTGCGTTTTGTCGAGCTTAACTCCCTGACCTCTGGAGTACAGATAGGCCAGGTTGTTCTGCGAGGTTTGGTTTCCCTGTCGAGCTGCGACCTCGTACCACTTCGCCGCCTGCTCGAAGCTCTGGGCCACCCCCCAGCCCTTCAGGTATAAGGTCGCCAGGTTTGATTGCGCCGCATCGCTCCCCATACTTGCAGCTTTCTGAAACCATTCCGCTGCCTGGGCATAGCTCTGGGCGACGCCGCGCCCTTGCTGATAGAAAATCCCAATCCGGTTTTGCGCGTCCACGCTGCCGCTCTCAGCCAGCCTGCGATACCACCTAGCTGACTCCGCATCGTTCTTCGGCACACGAAGGCCGCGCTCGTAGGCAACAGCCAGAATGGCCTGCGAGCTGCGATCTCCACGACCGGCCTTTTTTTGCACCTCCTCGAACTGGTGCGGGCTCATGGCGCTGATTTCGCTCGCTCGATCGTCGGCAGCGATCGCCAGTTGAGAACTCAACCAGCAACTCGCGACTACCGCGAGCACATGGGGAAGGGCGACCTTGCACATTCGGCGGCAGTAACCGGTACGGTGCATAGAGCCTCCATCAAGCCAGAGCTGAAGGAAAAAGTGGGGCAATCTTAGGACGGGATTCAGACATTACCAAGCACAATTTGAACGAGCCTGTGCCTCAATAGTCGTAGAACTATGTAAAAAGGGAAGGCTCCCATTGCGGGAGCCTGAAGGTAGTGCCAAGCCCACCTACTCTAGGAAGGGCTGGGAGTCGGGGAACTGGGAGTGGAGCTTCCGTCGCTCGGACTGCGCTTCAAGGTCGGGCGGTCATCATCGGGCTGACTTCCAGGAGCGCCATCGTTAGGCGAGTTCGAGGTCTGCTGCCGTCGCAAGGTCGGACGGTCGGCGTTGCTCTTGTCGTTCTGCACCTTGTGCTTGTTCTCAATCGATGCCAGGCGTCCCTTCACCTGTTCGAACTCGGAGGTATCGACGATGTATTCCGGCCGAGGCGGCAGCACCGTCCGCATCTCCTTCTCGGCAGCCGCCACACGGTCGGGCGTCATCGGATGCGAAGAGAAAGCCTTGGCCAGGGTGCCGGGTTTTTTCTTCTCCTGCGCCTCGATCTTTTCAAAGAACGAGATGAACGATTGCGGATCGTAGCCCGTCTTGTACATGTATTCCATGCCGAGGAAGTCGGCTTCACTTTCGAAGTTGCGCGAGAACTTCATGAAGGTCAGCGGCACGCCGATGCTCAGCGCCGCCTGCGTCCCTTCGTAAACCGCCCAGCCACCGGGCACGAAGATCAGCGGAATGCTCGCCAGGTTCACGATGTTGCCGCGGGTCTGCTCGCGAGCCACATGGCAGGCGGCGACGTGCGCGATCTCGTGGGCCATCACGCCGGCGAGCTCGGCTTCGTTGTCGGCCGCGAGGATCAGCCCCGAGTTCACGTAGAAGAATCCGCCGGGCAGTGCGAAGGCGTTAATTTCGTCGGTGTCGATCACCTTGATGGTGAAGGGAACCTTGGAATCCGAGTTACGCACCAGGTTCTGCCCAATGCGGTTGACATACTCGGTCACCACCGGATCGTTGATCAGTTTCGCACTGTGCTCAACCTGCTGCGAGTAGTCGCGGCCCATCGCGACCTGCTTGTCGAGCGAGTACCAGTTACCCACGCCCTTGTTGCAACCGACGTTGCGATTGCCGATCGCGTCGAGATTGTCCATGGTGGACGGCGTTGGAGCATGCTTATCGTTCTTGACCTCAGGCGCGTACTCGCCAGGCGTGTCGCTGCTAGTAGTAGACGAAGTGGTGCTCGAACCACCGCTGCTCTGCGGATCGGTGGTCTGAGGAACCGTGGGCGGTGTAGTGCCCGGCGTGGTTGATCCCGGATTCGGGCTCCCGTTGGGATACTGCGAACCGTTGGGATTTGGCGAGCCGGAGGTCGGGTATTGCGAGCCGCTGTTGGGATATGGCGTGCCCGTTTGGGCGGCGGCGCTCGCGCAAAGCAGCGCCAAACTCAGAGCCGAACTCGATACGAAGCGTAAATAACGCATTTGCTTTACCTTCTCCCGGCCTGCCGCAACTATCCTGAGCGCACCACGGGATGCAGCTCTATTATCAACCCTAAGTGCGGGAAAGTGTTGCAGGAAATCGGCTATCAGCTGTCAGCTGTCAGCTATCAGTTCGGAGCGGATCAGGGTGTCAGGTGTCAGGCGTCAGTATCAGGCGTCAGAGGTTAGACGTCTGAGTGGTTAGAAAGATTAGTCGTTAGAAGTGTGAGTCTGACCTAGGTGACAACCGAGCTGAGAGCTGACGGCTGAAAGCTGACGGCTGATACCTTCCCAAATGGTAGACTTGTTGTAGCACTCTATGGCCCAGATACAGCGCAGAAAGACCTATACCGCCGTAGTCGGAGGCGTTCGCGTTGGCAGCGATGCACCAATCGTGGTGCAGTCCATGACCAATACCGATACTGCCGACATTGACAACACCATCCGCCAGTGTGCAGCCCTGGCCCGTGCAGGTTCGGAGCTGGTGCGGGTCACCGTGAACAACGACGCTGCCGCTGCCGCGGTGCCGTACATTGTCGACGGCTTGGACAAGATTGGCTTGCCCGTTCCCATCATCGGCGACTTCCACTACAACGGCCATATTCTGCTGAAGAAGTACCCCGAGTGTGCTCGGACGTTGGCCAAGTACCGCATCAATCCCGGCAATGTTTCGATTGGCAAAAAGGATGACAACAACTTCCGCGCGATGATCGACGTGGCCATCGCGAACGATAAGCCGGTGCGCATCGGCGTGAACTGGGGATCGCTGGACCAGTCGCTGCTCACCCGGCTGATGGACGAGAACTCGAAGCTCGACGAGCCAAAGGACGCACGCGACGTGACCATGGAAGCCATGGTGCAATCGGCGCTGCGCTCGGCCGAACTGGCCGTCGGCTACGGCCTGCGCAAAGAACAGATCATCCTCAGCGCCAAGGTCAGCGGAGTGCAGGACCTGATCGACGTCTACCGCGAGCTGGCGCGCCGCTGCGAATACCCGCTGCATCTCGGGTTGACCGAGGCCGGCATGGGCTCGAAGGGAATCGTCAGCAGCACCGCCGCTCTTGCCGTAGTTTTGCAGGAGGGCATCGGCGATACCATCCGCGTGTCGCTCACGCCGGCGCCGAACGGCGACCGCACCGAAGAAGTGCAGGTCGCACAGCAGATTTTGCAGTCTATGCAGATTCGCAGCTTCACCCCGCAGGTCACTGCCTGCCCCGGTTGCGGCCGCACTACCTCAACCTTCTTCCAGGAAATGGCCGAGCAGATCCAAAGCTACCTGCGCGAGCAGATGCCTATCTGGAAGACCACCCACCTGGGCGTGGAAGAGATGAAGGTCGCGGTGATGGGCTGCGTCGTGAACGGTCCCGGCGAGTCGAAGCATTCCAACCTTGGCATCTCGTTGCCGGGAACGTTTGAGGAGCCGAAGGCGCCAGTGTATGTGGACGGCCGCCTGATGACCACGCTCAAGGGCGATCACATTGTCGCCGAGTTCACCAAGATCCTCGACGACTATGTTGACTCTCACTACGCCAAGAGCGACAAGCCTCAGCTGACGACGATCTCGTAGCGGGTGCCGCATCCCACCCGCTTTTAAGCTTGGGTCAGCCCACAATCTCGTAGCGATACTTTTTTAGCAAGCGAAACCGTTCGTCCGCCTGGGCGGCGTGATGGTGACCCACCATGCCTGCGAGAGCGAGGCGGATTTCGCGGTCCGAATATACGCCTGCAAGAACATGATCAATCTCAGAAACTGTGAATTGCGGTTTGATCGCCCCCTTCTTGTAAAGAACTACAATTGCGTCCCCCAAGGGTGCCCGGGCAGCGATGATTTGTTGGTACGCTCGACGCATCCGCTGGCGGGCTGCCCGCCGCTCCCATTTGGCCGTGCCGCCATCAATGGCCTCTTTCATATATCTCCGGCAGTGGCTGCACCACTTCGACTTGGGTAGTGCCTCAGGAGGATCGGAGTCGAAATCCGTTTGCCTTGGGGGAATGCAACAGATGCCATCATCGGGGTCGTGATGTCTACACAATTCGGCGAATTGCGCTCGCGCGGAGGCCACGACGGCGTCAGCTTTGCAATAATCAATAGCCGAGCTGATGAGACGTTCGACTACTCGGCTCATTCGCGGCTGAAAGATCTTGTCCATAGGGACCTTGATTTTCCCTTCTACGGCTGGGTGGCCCACATCTCCCTTCGGTTGGGAATGTCGGAGCGCACGTCGAATGGCGAAGAGACTTAGGATGTACAGTTTCGTCATCCCATAATTGCCAAACGAAGGCAATTGTGGGCCACCCGCGGAGGAAAGGATGAACGAATCTGGCGACTTGTCCGGGAAGAATGTCCTACAACTCATACTGTACATAGGCGTAGCCATTGCTCTGACAGTAGCGGCATATGCATCTGGGTACAAGCTACTGCTTGAGCCGGCGCTCTGGGCTACCTACATACTGGTAAGCAGCACACTCTTGTATATGTTTATTCGCCTGCTGACGAGCGCAAAAAGAATTCTCATTTCCGACTGTATGAGCCGTGAACGAATCTGGGAAGCGGCTCTGACGATGTTGGGGGCGATACTGCTGCTCATTGCATCAAACGGAAGACATCGCTATGCCTTCTATATTGTGCTCAGACTCATCATTACGGTTGGAGCCGTCTATTGGGCATGGAGAGTCTATGAGGTTGGACTATGGGCATGGTCATGGGTCTTCGCCGCAGTAGCATTGTTGCTCAATCCATTTCTGCCAACCAGGATGCAACGTAGTCAATGGCAGCCAATCGACCTTTCGCTCGGTGTCCTTGCATTCATCTGGTGTGGTTACTGGCTCACTCGGAAGAGAAAGATAGCCTAGCTGCCCCGCCCTGAGCAGAGTCAATGGGTGGGGAGGTTTGCGTTAATTATCGTTTTGCTTAGCCGATGTCGCAGCCCAGAGAGAAGCGCAATGCGGCGCAGATTTCGTTCATGCGCGCGGAGCTGAGTTGCGTCACGCGCCTACCCAACCGTTGTTGCGAGACGGTGACCGCATTGTGGAGGTTCACGGCACAAGCGGATTTCATGCCGTCATCTTCGGTCAGCACAATCTCGGACGGCGCACCGCGCAGGGTAGACGTGATGGGTGCGACGGTGACGGTGGAGAGATAAGTGATAGCGCTGTTGCGCGTGAGCACGACCACAGGCCTGGTTTTGTCGGGGGCGGCGAAGGTGTAAAGGCGAACGTCTCCGCGCGCTATTCTGCCGGCCACGCTGCCTCCGCCTCCCAATCGCGCGCTTCCGCGGCCACCTGTGGGTGACGCGCATAGCTTTCACGGTCGCGCTCTTCCAGGGAGAGCACCTCCAACTTGCGAAGATGTTCCCGTAGCGCATCCCGTACCAATGCCGAGCGATTGCGTTTCGTCCGTCGCGCAGCTCGATCGGTCGCCTTCAGAAGCTTTTCATCAAGCATAATCTGAATGGTTTCCATATGTGGATTCTACTCCACAGTAAGCTCTACATAATATCTTTCCTGGGGATGTGCTTGTTTGTGAGATTATGAACACGGATGAGTGAGCCGCTGACATCGCCGAGTCCCCAAGCCGCGGCGCCGAAGACTATGGCGCGCCGGGATGACGAGTCGCCGTTTTCCGTCTTCGTTGGCCAGGTGTATGAAGGGCCGCTCGACCTGCTGCTCGACCTCATTCGCAAGCAGGACGTCGACATCTACGACATTCCCATCGCGAAGATCACCGCGCAATACCTGAAGTATGTCGAAGGCATGAAGCAGCTCGACGTCGATGTGGCGGCCGAGTTTATCTACACCGCTTCGCTGCTGATCCACATCAAGTCGAAGATGCTGCTGCCGCGCGATCCGGACGTGCCGGCGGGGATGGAAGACCCGCGCACCGAGTTGGTCAACCGTCTGCTGGAACACGAGCGCTTCAAGACTGCGGCGCAGATGCTTTTGCAGAAGCAGCAGATTGAAGAAGCGGTGTGGTCGAATCCGGCGCTGAAGGAATTTCGCGACGCCGAAGGTACCGAACCGGAGCTTGCGGCCGATGTAGTCGACCTGGTGAAGACCTTTCAGAAGATACTGGACCGGGCGCGCAGCAAGCCGACTTTCGATGTTGCCGAAGAGAACGTCACGGTTTCGCAAATGATTGACTACATGCGCCGCCGCCTGGCGCTGGAAGACCGTCCGGTGCGCCTAAAGCAGTTGCTGCGC
The DNA here is from genome assembly GCA_963771535.1 of uncultured Acidobacteriaceae bacterium. Classification (GTDB taxonomy): domain Bacteria; phylum Acidobacteriota; class Terriglobia; order Terriglobales; family Acidobacteriaceae; genus CAVVDY01. The sequence continues at coordinate 1,071,266 of CAVYTK010000004.1, forward strand.
AGCCTGAATACGCGGGCCGCGCTGGTGTGCGCGTTCCTCGCCATCCTGGAGCTGATCCGGTTACAGGCGGTTTTGGCGCGCCAGGACGATGTCTTCGGCGAGATCATGCTGAAGAAGCACACCAATTTTGACAGTCTTATGGGCGAGAGCGCGCCGGTCAACGACGACTGGCGATGAAGATCAGATCGTTTCACGAAAATAACCCCACACACGAATGAGCGTTAAAGCCAAACTCGAAGCCATCATCTACGCGACCGAAGAACCGGTCACCCTCAATCAACTCGCGGCCCTGCTGAAGGAGAACGTGCTGGAACAGTTGCGCGCCGAGGAGCAGGCTCGCCTGGCACTGAACGAGCTGGTCGCCGATCCCCCGGCTGCAGAAGAGGAGCTCGACGAGGAGACTATCGAGTTTGAAGAGCCCGAGGCGATCGCGGCCGAACCTCAGCCCGAACCCGAGCCGATCGCGGCCGAAGCGGCGCCGGCAGCCATTGATCCCAAGCTCCAGGAAAAAGAAGACCTGCGCCGGGTGAAAGATCGGATCGACCTGTTGCTGGAAGAGCTCATTACGGAATACGCTTCGCCCGATCGTGGTATGGAGATTCGCCACATCGCCGGCGGCTACCGCATGACCACCAAGCCCGAGCATCACGATGTTGTGGTGAACTTCGCCAAGAGCCTCAAGCCGCCGGTGCGTCTGTCATTGCAAGCGCTCGAAACTCTGTCGGTTATCGCTTACAAGCAGCCAGTGACGGTGCCGGAGATCAGCGAAATTCGCGGAGTCGATTCGTCCGGCGTGATCGCCACGCTACTGGATCGCAAGCTCATCACGACTGGTGGCCGCAAGCAGGTCATTGGGCGGCCGATCCTCTACAAAACGACCAAGGAGTTTCTGCTTCGCTTCGGCCTCAACGACGTGAACGAACTCCCCAGCATGGAAGAGTTCGAGAAGCTGGGCGATCCGCAGAGCGAGCTGTTCCAGCCGCCTGCCAACCCGCAAGCGGCGGTCGCATCCGATAGCGACATGCCCGAAGAGAACGAACCGGTAACCGAAGCCGATCCGGCGCTGGTCACGCCCGAAAATTCGAATGAAGGATCGAGCGCAACCTCGCTGTCGTCTGGCGAGGAGAACCATCCTGAGCGCTTCAACGAAGCTGTCGCGCCCGTACCGGAAGTAGAGCAGTGATGGCGCTCGCGCGGTGCGGTTAGGGCGCGAAAGAAACTCAGGTCCCTCGGCTGCGCTCGGGATGACAGTCGTGAAGGGTTTCGCCTGTGCTCGAAGTGCCATCCGTGGGTTCGCCGCTCGTGTCTTAAAGCTGCGCCACAAAGTTAAGCCACCCGGAAACTCTGTTCACTCGCCTCGTCCCCGTGGTATCGTTGCTCGCCCGAATCTAAGCTGCTGAATTTGCTTGCTCCCGTGGGACTCGGTTCCTGAAAATCCCCCTCGCCCCAGCCGCTTGCCAGCAACTGTGATTCGACTCCCAAGGAGAGAAGATGAAGTTTCGTTTGCAGCCTATTTTCATTGCCCTCGTCGTCGCAGTAACCTTCTCCGCCAATGCCTGGGCGCAGTGGTCCAGCGATCCTAACCAGAACCTCGCACTCTCAGACATCGCCAACGCTGACCAGGTACAGCCCAAGGTCGTGCCCCTGGCCGACAACGGTTTCTTCGTCAGCTGGTTCAATGCCAATCCCAACGATCCGCCACCGATCGGATATGACACCTATCTCCAGCGGCTGGACTTGAACGGCTACGAACAGTTCGCACACAATGGTCTACAAATCGCGAAACTGACGAACAGCTCCACCGAAGACTACGGGCTCGACATCGATACCCAGGGCAATGCGCTGCTGGCGTTCCTGGATACCCGCGAAGGCGACAATCAGCAGATAACGGTCACCAAGGTCAGTCCCAGCGGCGAGCAGCTCTGGGGACCGAACGGCATACAACTAACCAGCGGCGCTCCCAACGTTCACCAGCCCAAGGTGGCGGGTACCAGCGACGGCGGAGTCGTGGTGGCATGGACTGCCTACGGCCCGAAGTATTCGTTCATGGTATTGCAGAAGCTCGATGCCAACGGAAAGCCGCTGTGGGCTTCGACGGCACTGCAGAATAACGGCATCGTTTTCAGTGAAAATAAAGCCGACTACACGGTGTCGGATTTGCACGCCTCCGACAACGGATCGGTAATCGTTTCGTTCAGCCGCGACACCGGATTCCGCAGCAACCGCTATCTGTATGCCAACAAACTCTCGGCCTCGGGCAAGTTGATGTGGGGCGCGACCCACGTTCATGTGTGGGACGGCGGCTCGTTACAACTGGGCAGCTATCCCAGCTTCGTTCCTGATGGCAACGGAGGCGCGGTGTTCGCCTGGTATAGCAGCAGTCCTTCGTTGCAGGTCTATGTGCAGCACGTGAACTCCGCCGGAACGGAAGTCTTCCCACATAACGGAGTGGTGGCTTCGACGGATGCGTCGCAGATTCGGGTTGACCCGTCGGTTGACTATCTGCCTTCCACGCAGGAAATTTTCGTCTCCTACGAAGAAGAGGATTCGTTGCAGAGCTTGAGCGGAGTCTCGGCCCAGAAGTTCGATGCCAGCGGCGCCCGGAAGTGGGGCGATACTGGCTTGGTCATTGTTCCCTTGCAGGGCAACAACGAGGCTGAGATCTTCGAGCGGACGGTGCAGATCGGCGACGGCGCGTTTGTCTTCTGGGTCGATCAGCAGGTCACCGGAGCCGGCACGATACAAGGCGTGCGGCTGAACAGTGATGGCTCGACGCAGTGCGCGCAGTTTCCGGTGAGTTCGGTGCTGTCGGAGAAGTCGCGTCCCTGGACGGCGAAGGCCGCGAATATGAACACCGTGATCGCCTTCGAGGATTTCCGCGACAGCAATTCAAACCTCTACATCCAGAACATCAATCCCGATTGCACTCTCGGGATCGAGATGGCGCACGCGAAGCGGAAGTAGCAGTCAACGCGTCGCCGCGACAGCAGGTATCCCGTCATTCCTCTCAGCGGGGAAGGATGGGATACCTGATCTTGAGAAGTCCCGCTTCCCACCGTGTTACGCTTTCATCACCCCTGCAAACCTTGCGCGATTAGGATTTTGATGAGATTTGCCCGTCTGGCCCTTTGCGGACTACTGCTCTCCTCGCTCGCATTCGCTGAGTCCACGCGCACCTGGGTGCAGACCACCTACGAGGATTACGAGAAAGGCTCCGCTCACGGAGTTGCTATCAACAGCAACGGCAGCCTGACATTGGCGCCGGAATTCACCGCGCTCTACACTTCGCCCTCAACCTACATCTGGGACGCGGCCGCCGATGCTGAAGGAAATGTGTACGCCGCGGCAGGCTCGCCGGCGCGTGTCTACAAGATCACGCCGGCAGGGAAGGCCAGCATCGTCTTCGCGGCGCAGGAGCTCCAAGTACAGGCCATTACCATTGCGCCTGACGGGACGCTCTACGCCGCGACTTCTCCGGATGGCAAGGTCTACAAGATCGTGCATGGGGCCGCCGCTGCGGCGCAATCGTCCAGCGTGCATAGCACGGCAGAAATCGCTGCCGCCCAGGAAGGCGCGAAAGCCGCCGGGGAAGAGAAGCCGCGTCCAACCGTCGCCGTCGATTCGTCCTACACTGCGAGTGTCTTCTTCGATCCGCGCACCAAGTACATCTGGGCGTTGGAGCTTGACCGGTCAGGACAGCTCTATGTCGGGACCGGCGATCACGGCGAAATCTTTCGCGTCGGGCCCAACGGCAGCGGCGCCATGTTTTTCCAAAGCGACGAGGCGCAGATTCGCTGCCTCGCCTTCGATAACGCAGGCAACCTGATCGCAGGTACCGACGGCAGCGGTCTGGTCTATCGCATCTCGCCGAAAGGCGATGCGTTCGTCCTCTATAGCGCGCCGAAGAAGGAGATCACTGCGCTCGCCGTCGACGGCCAGGGCAATATCTACGCCGCCGGCGCAGGCGAGAAGCGAGGCGCGGGACCAGGCGTCAGCGGCTCGTCATCACCGCAGGGCGGCCCAGCGCCGGTAATTGTATTGGCTCCTCCTGTGGGAGCACCGTCCGCAAACTCAAGTCCATCGCTTGCGCCGCTGGCTGCTACGGTGATGGCGAACCTTGGCGGCTCCGACATCTACCGCATCTCTCCCGACGGCTCGCCACGAACGCTATGGTCGTCGAAGGATGATCTGGTATATGCCCTGGCGTTCGATTCGACTGGGCGTTTGCTCGCCGGGACTGGAAACAAAGGGAAGATTTATGCCATCGATGGCCGCGCTTACACCGACCTGGTGAAGGCGAGCGCCAACCAGGTCACGGCATTTGCCCGCGCGCCGCACGGAGGTATGTACGCCGCCACCAGCAACCTGGGAAAAGTTTTTGAGCTCGGACCGGGAAGCGCCGCCGAAGGAACGTATGAGAGCGATGTCTACGATGCTCATATTTTTTCCAAGTGGGGACGCGTCGAGGTACGGGGCAACGGCAAGTTTGAGCTCTATGCGCGCAGCGGTAACGTCGACAATCCTGACCGCAACTGGAGCGAGTGGAAGAAAGTCGACATCGCCAAGGAACTGCCGCCGCAGGCCCCGTCGGCGCGTTACGTGCAGTGGAAGGCCGTGCTGTTGCCCAACACTCCGGCATCGGCGCTCGACAACGTCACCCTATTTTATCTTCCCAAGAACGTCGCTCCCGAAGTGGATAACGTTGTTGTGACGGTCGGCGCTCGCATTCCCTCGGGAGCGCGCCTGACCAATCCTGCTGGCGACAACAGTGCCGAGCCCATCCCCGTTACGGTTGCGGACAAGCAGTCGATTGCGGTGCGGTGGAGGGAGCGCGATGCCAACGACGACGATCTTGTGTACTCCGTCTACTACCGCGCCGATGGCGAGAGCCGCTGGAAACTTCTCCGCGACGACGTGGAAAATCGCTACGTCAACTTGGAGTCCGACCTGTTCGCCGACGGCGGATATACCATCCTGATCGTCGCCTCGGATGCGCCTTCGCATTCACCGGAAGATAGTTTGACGGGGCAGGCCACGAGTTCGCGCTTCGAAGTGGATAACACGCCGCCGCATGTGGAATTCCTGAACACCTCGGTGGAGAACAACCAGGTACACCTTACGTTTCGTGCCGTGGATAGCTTTTCGCCGATTGACCGGGCGGAATATTCGATTGACGCCGGTGACTGGCAGATTGCCGAACCTGTCGGCCAGATCTCGGACTACAAGATCGAGAACTACGATTTCAACGTTGCTATACCGACGAATACATCCCAACCCCCGGAACCGAGTGAAGCAGGGAAGCGCCCGGCGGGCAGAACTCAGCTGGCGGAGCATACCATCGTGATTCGCGTCTTCGACCGCTTTGAGAATGTGGGAATTAGCAAGACTGTAATAAAGACGGCGGCTCCGTAGCACCTTAGTAGAGTACGAGCTAGATAGTACGCGGCCGACAGGGTTTTATCGGTTATTTGATAGCCGAAAAGCCGGAGGTTGGGCTAAGCTACTTGGATTGTACATCGCGGAGGTGGTTATGCGTTCACTTGCAATCGCTCTGGCAATCCTGTTGCTGTGCTCTGTTCCACTCCTGGCCGACGAAGCCTATGTCGGCACCGACAGCGGAGCTTTCCTGCTCTACAACACTGTCACCGGCGCCGCCAATCAGATTGGCACCTTGACCTATAACAACCAGACGGTAATTCCCTACGGGTTTGCCGAAGTAAATAACACGTTATACATGGTCAACGATCAATCCGCGCCAAACGCCAGCTTGTTTACTGTGAACACGAGCACCGGGGCGCTCAGCCTGGTGGGAGCATTGGGAATCCAGAATGGCTTTAGCGCAATTGCAAGCCAGGGTGGAAATAACCCCTTGTACGCGATGGACTTTTCCAACCTCTATACAGTGAATCCCAACAACGCGCAGACCAATACGGTAGGGCCGTTGGGCTTTCCCTGCTGCACATCATGGAACATGTCGTTTGCGCCAGACAGCCATCTGTACATTGACGCAAATAGTATGTCCGGTGGGAACTCCTATCTCTATCGCATCAATACCAGCACCGGCCAGGGAACACAGGTCGGCGGGATGACGCCGAACGTTGACATGATGATGCAAGCCGACGGCAACCTTTATGCCGTCGATTCTGGCTTCGGGTGGTACTCCGTCGATACCAACACGGGAGACTTCACCTATCTTCGCGATACGCCAACCCAGTATGGACGCTTCTTCGCCGGCGTCGACGCTCCCGTTCCTGAACCTTCGTCGCTCGTGCTGATGGGAACTGCCGTTCTAGGACTGGCGACGCGCTTCGCTAAGCGCCGCTAGTCACCTCTCATCAAGTTCCGCTGGCTCCGCGCGCCCCAGGTTGGCCCGATTGGCTGACCTGGGCAATCCTCTCCCGTACAATTCTTTCGTTCATGAATGCCCATGCCCTGCTCGATTTTGCCGCGCTGGCAATAGGCTCGGTGTATGCAACCATTCCGTTATTCTGGCTCACCGTTCACCCGCTGATTAAGCGCTGGCGTGCAGCCGGCCGCCGCGCCTACGCGGCCCTGGTGCCGCTATGGTTCGCTTACGCGCTGGTTGCCTTCGCTATCGGATGGCGATTCCGCCACGTTCACCTCTATATCAGCTGGATGTCATGGGTCCCGGCAATCCTGTTTCTATTTATGGGAGCGGCGCTGTACCAGGCAGGAAGGCAAGGCTTCGCGCGGTCAAAGCTGATCGGGCTGGCCGAGATCGAGCCCTCGAATCACAGTCAGGAGTTGGTCACCAGTGGCATCCGGGAGCGGGTACGCCACCCGTTTTATCTTGGGCATTTCTGTGAGCTTTTCGGCTGGATGCTGGGCACCGGATCACTGGCGCTGGCCGGCCTGCTGGCGTTTTCGCTGATTACCGGCGCGATCATGATGAACCGGGAAGACGCCGAGCTGGAACAGCGCTTCGGGGAAACTTTCCGGCAGTACCGTGCTCGCGTGCCGGGATTCCTGCCCAGGTGACGCGACGTGTCGAAATCCTGCGATTTTCACGGCCGCGCATCAGCTTGGTGATTGTACTCAGGATGATTTTCTAAGACACTGGCTGCAATTTTGGGTGCGTCCCAGAAATAGTTAAAAGATGTATCGGTAGTCTTTCAGGCAGGTCATCCGACCTGCCTTTTTTTCCATTCCATGCCTTTCTCCTGCGCTGGGTTGACTCGGTTTCGGTTGCAGAGTAGCCGCTCCCTCTGATATAACTAACTAGTCAGTTAAATGAGTACGCCAGAGATCATCCCGTCCACCCGCGGCAGCCGCCGCCAGCCCGAGGCCAGCCGCAGCACGATTCTGAAAGCCGCCTTGGCGGAATTCGCCGAGCAAGGACTGGCGGGCGCGCGCATGGATGCCATCGCCGCCGCCGCCGGTGTCAACAAGGCGCTGCTCTATTACTACTTCCGCAGCAAGGACGAGTTGTACAGCGCGGTGCTCGACGAATTCTTCGTGCGGCTTCAGACGCGTATCGGCCGCGCGCTCGACTCAGGCGCCAGTGCCAGCGAACGCATCCTGCTCTACGCCCGGGCGCACTTCGATTCGGTGGCCGAGTCGCCCTACTACGCGCGGCTCTTTCAGGGCGAGATGATGAACGCCGGACGGGAGGGATCTCCTCGTCTTTCACACATTGTTGAACAGTACATCAAGCCGATCGCGTTTCGGGTGGTCGAAGTTCTGCAACAGGGAATCGCCGCCGGTGAATTCCGCGAGATTGATCCGGCACAGTTCGCGCCCACCATGGCTGCGAGCATCGTGTGGTACTTCGTGACGTCCCCCGTGCTGCGAAAAATCCGACCCGGAGATCCGTACTCGTCGCACGCCATTCAGCAGCGCCGTGCGGCGGTGCTCGACTTCATTGCGGCAGCTTTGTTTCTGGACCGTGAAGCCGGAATCCAGTTGGCTGCCGAGGTGGCCGCGCGACCTGCAGACGAAGGCAACATTTCCGATTCAGCGATCGCGCCGGGCAGCAACCCGCCCCGGAGGCTCAAGTGAAAGGCAAGTTCTTCATCTTTCTTTCCGTGCTGGTGCTGCTCGCCACCGGATATTTCTTTTACTCCACCGACCGCAGCAGCGACACCGTGCTCATCGGTATAGTCGATGCCAACCAGGTGATTGTCAGCTCCAAGATCGCTGGCCGCGTGGAGAAGCTCAACGTCGACGAGGGCTCGCAGGTGAAGGCCGGCGACCTGATTGCCGAGATCGACTCCGACGAACTGGAAGCACAAAAGACCGCAGCCCAAGCCACCATCAACGCCTACAACATGCAGGTGTCATCGCTGAAGGCGACCGAAGCGCAGACCATGGGCGAGACCAACAGCGGCGTCGTGAACGCGCAGGCGCGGGTTGCCGCGGCCCAGGCTAGCCTGGTACAGGCGAGAGCCGACCTCGCCCGTATCCAGAGCGACTCCGAGCGCATGATGAAGCTGGCAGAGCAGGGAGTCGCCTCCGACCAGGAACGGGTTCGGGCCGACGAGCAGTTGAAGGCGCAGCATGCAGTGGTCGAGTCGGCGCAGAAGAACCTCGATGCCGCGCAGGCCGATCTCACCACCGCTCGAGCGCGCATTCACTCGCAAAGCGCCGCGGCAAGCAACGTCGCTGCGAACGAGGCGCAGGTGGCCAACGCGCGCGCGCAACTGGCGCAGGCTGATACCCGCCTGGGCTACACGAAGATTTATGCTCCGGTCAGCGGCACGGTTTCGGTACGAGCGACGCGACAAGGCGAAGTGGTTAATCCGGGAACGCCCATCGTCACCATCGTCGATTTCGGTGATACCTGGGTACGCGCGTCGGCTCCTGAAACCGAAGCCCGCTTCATCGCCGTAGGCGACAAGTTTCGCGTGCGGCTGCCGCAAGGCAATCCGATCGAAGGCACCGTCATCTTCAAAGCCGTCGAAGGCGACTACGCTACGCAACGCGACGTCAGCCGGCGCAAGCGCGACATCAAGACCATCGGCCTGAAGCTGAAGGTCGACAATCCTAAAGGTGAACTGGTGCCCGGCATGACCGCCCAGGTGCTGCTGCCCAAAGATCTGACGCGGAGTTCGCAATGAGCTGGACCCATCCGACGGCGAAAGCTGATGCGAGCTTGCCATACAGCGGCGACGCCATCGTGGTCGATCACATCACCAAGAAGTATGGCGACTTCACGGCCGTGGATGACGTGTCGTTTTCGGTGCAGCAGGGCGAGATCTTCGGCTTGCTGGGACCGAACGGCGCAGGCAAATCGACGCTGATTCGCATGATGACCACGCTGATGCCGATCACCAGCGGCCGTGCCCTGATCAACGGTTTCGATGTTGCGAAAGATCCCGACGACGCGCGCAACTGCATGGGCGTGATTCCGCAGGCGCTGACCAGCGATATCGATCTCACCGTAGAAGAGAACCTCAGCATTTACGCCAAGCTGTACAACGTCCCTGCTGAGAAACGCAAACGCAACATCGACGAACTGCTGGAGACGGTTGATCTGACGAAGTGGAGGGATGCGCAGACCAAGACGCTCTCCGGCGGCATGCGACGGCGGCTGGAGATCGCGCGCGGGCTGGTCCACAACCCGAAAATCTTTTTCCTCGACGAGCCGACCACCGGCCTTGATCCGGTGTCGCGTGTTGCCGTGTGGGAGATGCTGACCACCATCAAGGAACGAGCACGGGCTGACCGTCCTCATCACAACGCATTACATGGACGAGGCCGACCGCCTGTGCGATCGCATTGCGATCGTCGATCACGGCAAGCTGGTGGCGCTCGATTCGCCAATGGCGCTCAAGAACAGCGTGCCGGGTTCGAACGTGATTGAGGCGCAGTTCAAGGGCGCGCCTTCCGATTGGCAGCAGCAGCTCGAGGGCCTGGAAGACGTTCAGTCGGTACAGTCGCAGGCCAGCGATTCGTATCGCATCATGACCAGTAACGGTTCGAAAACGACGACTGAGCTGGTTGAGATGGCGGTGAAGTCGAAGGTGGAATTGAAGTCGCTCTCGGTGCAGAACACTACGCTTGACGACGTCTTCGTCCACTACACAGGGCGGCAACTGCGCGACGAGCAGGTGAAGGCCTTCCAGTTCGTCATGCCTGACCGTCCGGGGATGCGTCCATGAACCGCATGATGGCGATCGTCGAACGCGAGCTGCGAAAGTTCTTTCGCTCGCCCACATTGATGCTGGTCTCGATGGTGTTTCCGCTGGTGCAGCTCATCATCCTGGGCAATGCCTTTGGCGGCAAGATCAAAGACGCGCGGCTCGGCGTGGTCGATCAGGATGGCGGCACGCAGTCGCTGAAGGTGCGCGAGGCCATCAACGCGGTGCAGGCCAATGCGCAAACCTTTCGCGCGGTAGCCTACGACAGCGATCAGCAGGCGATGGAAGACGTGCGCACCGGTCGGCTTGACGGCGCCATTATCATTCCGCCGGAATACTCGCGCCGTGTCTACGAGCAGAACCATCCGCGCATCGCCCTCATTGTCGATAACACCGATAACTTCATGAGCTCCACGCTGGAAGGACTGTTCAGCGATCTGACCAAGGCGCTGAATAATCCCGACGTGGATCCCTCGCGCATCATGCAGCAGATCACACTCGATACGGTGGAGCTGTATCCCTACATCGAGTACATGAAGTACCTGCTGCCGGGCTCGATCGTGCTGGCGATGTTCGTCTCGGTGATGATCGGCGGCGGCATGTTGTATATCGACGATAAAGCCCGAGGTGTGCACGAAGGCTACCTGGTCACGCCGATTACCAAGTTCGAGTTGGTGGCGGGGTTGAATATTGCTGGTGCGATCAAGGCCATCCTCGCAGGCGTGGTGATTACGGTGCTCGGTTCGCTGCTAGCCGGATTAGGCTCGGCCTTTCAGCCGGAAAATATTCTGCTGATCCTGCTGCTGGTGGTAACGACTTCGGTCGCATTTAATACCATGATGTTCCTGATGATGGTGCGGGTCGAAGATCCGTTGGTGCCGCGCGCCACCTTCGGCATCCTGAACACGCTGCTGTTCTTCCCTAGCGGCGCGATCTATCCCATCAAAGCGTTTCCGCACTGGCTGCAAGTGATCGCCTATGCCGACCCTTTCACCTATGCCGTCGAAGGCTTCAAGGCCATCCTGCTGAAGGATGCCGGCTTCGCAGCAATCCGCATGGACCTGCTGTACCTCACAGTGGCAGCCATGGCGATGATCACGATTGCGACCGCGCTGTTCAAGCGGACGCTGTAGGAAGCCGCCTTTCGCTCTTGGCCCTCCGCTTGTGTTTTTTGGGCCGATGACGACGTCAGCCGTTAGTACACTCTGCTGATGTCCTCTCTTTTTACTTCAGCGCCTATTTTGCAAACCGAACGCGTGAGGCTGCGCGGTCACCGTCTGGACGACTTCCCGCACTCTGCCGCCATGTGGGCCGATCCGCAGGTCACCCGCTATATCCGGCAGACACCCTTCACCGAAGAGGAGTCGTGGGCCCGCCTGCTGCGCTATGTTGGGCATTGGGCGCTGCTCGGTTTCGGATACTGGGTGATCGAAAACAAGACCGGCGAGTTTCTCGGCGAAGCCGGGTTTGCCGACTATCATCGCGACACCGATCCGCCGCTACTCAAGGATATGCCCGAGGCGGGGTGGGCGCTGGTTGCCTCGGCTCACGGAAAGGGTTACGCCAGCGAAGCCCTAGGGGCGATCACTGCTTGGGGTGACAATCATTTCGGGGCCGCGCCCACCGCTTGCATCATTGACCAGCAGAACCTTGCCTCGATCAGGGTTGCCGAAAAGAACGGCTACCGCCAGCGGCAGCTCGTGAGGTATCGAGGCGAGCCTGTGATGCTGTACGTACGAGAGGGTAGTGCGGCTGTCACTGGATTGAGGTTGTGAGCGCCGCGCCAGTCGACAAACTTGCGCTTAGGCTGCTCGTGAAATGCCTCTGACCCTGTTCTCAAGCTACGAGAACAGGGTCGAATGCTTTATTGCTGGTTAAAGATGACACCCACCGTCGCGTTGTCTGTCATCGACAGCGTACACGTAGGGGCGTTAGCCGGTACGCAGTTCGCTGACCAGCCCGCAAAAACTGAGCCTGAAGCGGGAGTTGCTGTCAAAGTGACGGTCGCATTCAAAATGAAATGTGCTGAGCAGCCGGCTCCAGAACCGCAATTGATACCCGCCGGCGAACTGGTTACCGTTCCCGTACCCTGACCCACTTTGTAAACCGTCAAGGTAGGTAAGTTGTTGCTTCCCATGTTCGCGACCGTAAGGTCGGAGACTCCGGTGATCGTAGCGTTTTCGTTGTTGAGGACAATGGCAGTAATGATGGTCTTCGGAGGAGGGTTGGACTGCGCGCCACCCACATCTGTTGCAAGTCCGCTGGAGTTGATAGTTGCGAGCCGCACATCACTGGAGTTCCAGGTGACTTTGTTGGTCATATCCTGGGTCGCCGGGCTGCCTGAAAACGTTCCTATGGCAATGAACTGAGCTGTTTCTCCGGTCGTTTCAAGAACCTGCTGCCCTGGCGCCGGAATGATGGCGAGCGAGATCAGATCATTCACGTTGCCGCCACCCCCCCCGCTGCCACTGCCGGCGGTCACGGTGAGGTCAGAGGTTCCCAAGATTCCGCCGATCGCGGCGGTAATGGTGGTGGTGCCTGCACTCACCCCAGTGGCCACTCCGCTGCTGTTGACAGTAGCCACCGTGGCCACACTGGAGGACCAGGTCACGGTGTTCGTAATATCCTGGGTGTAGGGGGAGTTTTTGTGGGGCTGATAGGTACCCAAAGCAGTAAACTGCGCGGTATTCCCCTGCGTCACAGTCGCCGTTGCGGGATTGACCTGGATGGAAGTCAAATAGGGACTGGCACCGCCGCAACTACTAAGCACAATAGTGCCACAAAGGATCAACAGGAATAGGGGGAAGGATTTTAGAGTCATGACGAAGTCATTCCTTGTAGTCATCAACTATCTGCAACTACGGACAAGGCGCAGGTTATGAGGGTGCAGCTTGACAACTAGAGTCCCGGATGGGCTACCGGGATGGGACACTTACTAATTGAATGTAGCTGTTTAGTTGGAGATATCTGAAATCATTGTCTCTGAATTTGCAAGGAAAAACGGAGAGGGTTTGTGAGGGATTAATAGTCGGACACTATTGGTCTCGATGCACCGTCTTCATGTCGAACGCTGGCAGGCAGACCGCAATGTACTCGGCTCCGTCGGGACCGGGAGTAGAGTACTGCACCCACTCGCCCGCATGTGCGATAACCCCTTGCCCGGCATTCACCTCGAGCTCTCCGTCTTTGTATTTCACGCGCAATGTACCGCGCAGCACGATGGTGAACTCGTCGAACTCGGGAGTCTGGCCCGGTTCGATCCATCCGCTGGGCGAGCGCATGTGCGCGACGCTGGTCGAAGTGGTCTGCGAGTTGACGCGGCCAATGTATTCGTCGATAAGCTTGGGCTTATTGCCGGCAGAGGTGATGCGAGTCGGTTGCGAGATGAGTGTAGGCATGGTGGATTCTAAGGTATCAGGCGTCAGGGTTCAGGTATCAGAGATGACCTCAACAACCTCGGTCATCCCGAGCGACGCGCGCAGCGAGGAGCCGAGGGACCTGCAGTTCGTTGGCATGGCCACGAATGCCTGTCGTGCCTACGGCACTCCGACCAGGTCACGCTGCTCACCCCGTCCTGAAGGACGGGGCTTTCACCTGTCGCGGCCTATGGCCGCTGGTACCTCCCGCAGACGATGACATGTGTATCGACGCAGTCGGCAACTCACGGGCGACGACCGGCAACTGCAGGCTACCGACCGACACTCACCTATGCCGACTGACAATCCGCTGCTAATGAACATCGACCGCGAACAACCGACAACTGGCTAACTTCCCACTGACGACTGCTCACTGACAACCGACAACTTTTTCTACTTCCACCCGACCTGCTGTCCTTTGTTCTGCTCGTCCAGCCATTGCTTCAGCGGAGCGAAGTATTCCATCATGGCGCTGCCATCCATCTCGCGCTCGCCAGTGAGGGCGTAGAGCGCGTCGGGCCAGGGCTTGCTTTGTCCCATTTCAAGCATGGCGTTCAGCTTGGCGCCCGCCGCCTTGTTGCCATAGAACGAGCAGCGATACAGCGGGCCGCTGAATCCGGCTTCGCGGCACATGGCGCGATAGAACTGGAACTGCAAGATTCGTGCCAGGAAGTATCGGGTGTAAGGAACGTTCGCCGCCACGTGATACTTTGCGCCGGGATCGAAGTCAGCTTCCGTGCGCGCTACTGGCGGAGCGATGCCCTGGTACTGTTCGCGCATCTGCCACCACGCTTTGTTGTAGTCTCCGGCTTGATCTCTCCACTGAACACCTTCCAGCGCCATTGATCGATGAGCAGACCGAACGGCAGAAACGCAACCTTATCGAGCGCCTGGCGCAGCAGGTAGCTGGTGTCGTCGCTCTGGGGAATGGTCGGAAGCAGGCCGACCTTGTTCAGATATTCCGGCGTGATAGCCAGCGCGATGGAATCACCGATAGCTTCATGGAATCCATCGTTGGCGCCATTCTTAAAGAGGAACGGCTGCTTCTCGTAGGCGCGCTGGTACATATTGTGGCCCAGCTCGTGATGCACGGTGATGAAATCCTCGCCCCGCACCTGGAGACAGACCTTCAGCCGCACGTCATCGAAGTTGTCGATGTCCCAGGCGCTGGCATGGCATACGACGTCGCGGTCTTGTGGCTTGGTAAACAGCGAGCGCTCCCAGAACGTCTTGGGCAGCGGCGCGAAGCCCATGGAGGTGAAGAAGCCCTCGCCGTACTTCACCATTCCGATCGCATCAACCTTCTTCGCGACCAGCAGATCGGTAATGTCATACGCCTGCTTCGGTTGTGGCGGTGCGACCAGCGGAAAGATGTTGCCCCACTCCTGCGCCCATGGATTGCCTAACAGGTCGGCGCGAATCCGGCCGTCGCTATCGACGGCGATGGGCCCGTACTTCTCCACTAACTTGGTGCGCACATAGGCCTGGAGGGAAACATAGAGCGGCTTTACCTGCTGCCATAGCCGCTCGAGCTCAGCGCTGAACTGGTCGGGCGTCATGTCGTAGCCGGCGCGCCACATGGCTCCCAGATCGGAATAGTTCATCTCCTTCGCGCCCTTGTTGCCCAACTCCACCCAGCGCGCGTAGCGCTCGCGCATCGGAGGAGCAATGCTGTGCCAGCCCACCCAGAGATCTTCCGTCTCCTCCGGATCGGTGCTGTTGGCCATGATCTTTTCAATCTGGGTGATATCGAGACACTGGCCGGCATGCTTGCCGCTCTTCGGGCAATACTTGCCCTTGCCGTAGTCGGCTTCGAGCGAGGTGCCGATGCGCGCCATCTCGGTCAGATCTTTGGGATCGCTGGGCGCAGGCGCCGGAACTGCGGCAGCGAGTTTCAGCAGGAGCATCTTGCGCGCTAGATCACCCGGCATCTTCAGGTTGTCATAGCGTGTCGTCTGCTTCGCAAGATCGGTAGTGGCGCCGATGAGAGCTTCGTTGGCTTCCGCCGCCATGGTCTCGGTATCGTCGGTGATGAAGTTCGACTGTACCCACGAGGCACGAGCCTGACGCACGGTGAGCTCGTTCAGTTGGGCTTCGGCGTTCTTGATGAACTCCTGCGCTTCGGCGACTGTGGGTGGACCTTGCGGGGGTTTGGGCGCTGAGCTCTGCGCGGCCAGTAAGGAAGAGGC
>CAVYTK010000005.1:0-142084 GCA_963771535.1 uncultured Acidobacteriaceae bacterium
AGCGGGAATGCTGGCTGCGTGGTGGAAGCGTCGCGCGGCTCGAAGCTAGAAGCAAAGGACAGATCGGCTTGCCTGATGGCAGGTCGTCTGCGAGCGCCGTGTGATTCCTCGATGCCTACGCTTACATGGCGCGCCACCTCCACGGTGGTCGCGCCATGTACAGCATCGTAGGAAACCGATTAGCCGTTTGACGGATGCAGCACGCGGAAGGTGCTGCCGCCGTTCGACCACACGCGCAACATCACGCTGTCGCCCTTGGCTACGCTAGTCAAAGCCTGCTGCACGGCTTCAGCGTTCGGCGTGGCTTTGCGATCCACACTCTGAATGATGTCGCCGGGTTGCAGTCCTGCGTCGTCGGCCGGGCTGCCGGGAGTGACTTTCTCTACCACCGCTCCCTGCACCTGGTGGGCGCCTGGATCTGCTGACGAGTGTTGGGGTCGAGGTCGCCGATGCCGATACCCCAGCGCGGCTTGCCATTGCTGGCGTTGGCGCTTTCGGTGGCTCCCTTGCTGCCCATCTGCTCGACGGTGACGGGCACGGTCATCTCCTTGCCGTCGCGCATGACGGCCAGCTTGATGGTGCTGCCGGGCTGCTGCTGCTGCACCTTCATCTGCAACTCGCCTGCGTGCTGACGTTCTGTCCGTTCATGCCGGTGATTACATCACCAGACTTCAGGCCGGCCTTATCGCCAGGTGCTCCGGGCGTGACTTCGGTGACCACCGCGCCGTTAGCGCTCTTCATGTCGAAGAACTTGGCGTTCTCCGGCGTGACATCGCTGATGCCCACGCCCATATATCCATGTTCGACCTTGCCACTCTTCATCAGTTGCGCAACGGTGGGCTGAACGATCTGGGTGGGGATGGCGAATCCCATGCCTGCAAAGCTGCCTGACGGCGAAATCAGGAAGGTGTTGATGCCCACCACTTCGCCGCGCGCATTCACCAGCGGTCCGCCGGAGTTGCCGGGATTGATCGCCGCATCGGTCTGGATATACTGTCCCGGCTTGCGGCGAATCGGCCTCAGGATTGGGACGGTTCAGCGCGCTGACGATGCCGCGGGTCACGGTAAAGCGGAAGCCATACGGATTCCCGAAGGCAAGCACGGTCTGCCCGGGGTGAAGTTGGGTGGAGTCTCCCCAGGGAACGGCAGGGAAGTTGGAGCCCTCGATTTTGATCACGGCCAGGTCAGTCAGCGGATCGGTACCGATGACCTTTGCCGGCAGGATGCGGCGATCGTTCAGCGTCACACGAACATCGGTAGCTCCCTGCACGACGTGGTTGTTGGTGACGATGTAGCCATCAGGAGAGATGATGACGCCGGTGCCGATGCCGTGCTCGATCCGCGGCTGCTGCTGGCGCTGTCCGAACGGTCCCTGGAACATGGGGCCAAAGAACTGCTGCATAGGATTGTTGTCGCCGCCGCCCTGATCTTGCTGTTCCTGCATGGCCTGCTGTGGCGACACTTTCGAGGTGACCGCTACGTTGACGATGGAAGGCGTAACGCGGGCAGCGACGGTTTCCATGGCGTGATCAAGCGCCAACAGGGCATCGACCTGGTTGGCCTCGATTGGGCTGCTGGCGGCCGTAGCGGTCGATGTCGAGGCGGTTGCGGTTGCGGGTTTCATTACTTCATACGCGGTGAACGATCCAGCCAGGGCGAGCGCCAGGGCCGAGGCCGCGATGCTGCGCTTGGTGGTGGCTGTCCACTGCTTCAGGTTCCACTTCGTCATTTTTCTTTCCTCTCTGGTTGGAACTAAATCCTTAGTTGTTGTTGCTGCACCCGTAGCGTCTGGGATGAACTCATCTAGATTGCTTTCCGGGAGAAGTCTTTGGGGGTTGAGGGCTGCGGCCGTAGAACGGTCAAGTGGTAAATCGAGACCGCCCAAACGCGGGTGCCGTCACTGTAGAAATCCGTCTGGTTGACGATGAAGAGTGCCGGCAAGACATCAATCTGTTGCGGCGTAAATCTGGCACGAATAACTGGCGGAGCCGAATTCCGACTAGCGTGCTGAACGATCGCGTGCCGAACTGCGGATACTTTCGTGACCGGCATACGCTTAAGGGAGCTCTTGGCTGAGTTGCTGGGTTTGTTAATCGTCCCTTGACGTTCCACGTACGACGCCGGTGTGACCACGGACGCCACTTGCGATTCAGGGTGCCAGCTTGCTGGCACGAGAGCAGCTTCGGACATCTGCGCGTTAGCCACCATTGCACTGGCAGACGCGGGCGAGCTGAAGGCAATCAGATTTGGCGCCTGCGCGAATGTCGCCATCAGCAGCACCGATCCTGACGCAGCGCTGATCAGGACAAAACGGGATGCGCCCACAGTCTTCGGACGTCCTGCGGTGAGTATCTGGGTAACGCGAGCAGAACACTCCTTCACGCGATGCACGGCCCCCTGCGCCAGCATGACTGCGCGATGCAGGAAGCCCCGCTCCGCCAGTGAGACAAGACACTCGGCGTAAGCGCGAGGATTTTCGGTGTTGGCGATCACGTGCTCGTCGCATGCCATCTCGCGCTCAAGCGACAGGCGATTTTCAATCCACCACACAGCAGGGTGGAAGAAGAAGACGGCGCCCACCAGCTTCTGCAGCAAGTTGGTCCAATCGTCGCGGCGGCGTAAGTGTGCCAGTTCATGCACCAGCACCGAATTCAGATCGGCGGCTGAGAGCTCTGACAGCGCCCAAGTCGGCAAGACCACTGCGGGACGGATTAAGCCTAAGGCCGTGGGCACCGATACCCGATCAGAGACACACAGAGCGGCACGGCGATGCTGCTGGAAATCGGCAAGAGTCTGGCGACTCTGAGGATCGAGTGACGCCAGCTCAACCTCGGTTGCAGAGTTGCGAAGCCGTCTGAGCTGAACAACACCCACGACAACGTGCGCCAGCAGCAGTAGCGCTATCACCGCCCAGGCGACGAACAATGCACTACCCCAGCCTGCGGGCAGCGTCATGGCTGCGCGAGAACCCGACGCCGTTATCGGACGGTCGGTGCGCGCAAGTGTCTCGGCCAAGGGCAAGGTTGCAATCGAGAGCAGAGTAGCCATCCACAGACTGAAGCGGGTGCCCGCATTCTGCCGAGGCACCAGCCGGAGGATGAGCCATGCCAGCAACGCGAGCACCACGCCTTCAACGGCCGAGTTGACCAACCGCTCGGCCGAGCTTTGCGCAAATGCATTCAAGGCGGTAACTGGCATATCGATCGCTATCCTTGCTTCTTGTCGTCGTTCTGCAGCATCTCGCGGAGCCGCTTCAACTCGGCGAGATCGATCTGCTCTTCTTCCAGCACGTTCAGCAGCAGCAACTCATGCGAGTCGCGGAACATGCGGCGTACCAGGTTGCGGATCTCGGAGCGTGCGGCGTCCTGACGCGCGACAACCGGCTTAAAGATGTGTGCTCGGCCGTCCTTATCATGTTCGACGTAGCCCTTCTTTTCGAGAATGCGGATGGTCGTGAGCACCGAGTTGTAAGCCAGAGGAGCATCGGCGGGCAATGCGTCCACAACCTGCTGGACGGTCCTCGGTCCCTTGGACCAAAGCACCTCCATGAGCCTCAGTTCGGCTTCGGTCAGGGTCGTGGATGTCTTCGCTGGCACGGCTGTATGGCTTCCCTTTTTTTGTCTACGAGTGATTGGACGAGGCTGGCGGGAAAAGGTAACTAAAGATTTAGTTGCCGGGAAGGATTAGGAAATGGCCGCGAAAGGGGAACTCGGCTCAGCTCCTGACTATGCGGCGCCCACGTCGCGCTCGGCGCGATGCTTCTGCCCCACAGACGAGCGGGAGGCAGCAGCTGGCTCTGAATGGATAGGAAGAAAGATGGAGAATACGGTTCCAGAGTGGCCGGCGCGCGAGGAACTCTTCAAAGCGATCTTTCCGCCTCGCTTCTCGATGAGTTCCTTGCTGACGAACAGTCCCAGCCCGGTGCCGACCGCTTCCTTGGTGGTGAAGAAGGGCTCGAAGGCGAGATGCCGGGTTTCAGGGCTCATGCCGTGCCCAGAGTCGGCCACCACGATGCGCAATCCGGTCGCGCCGGTCGCGTGATTTCTGGAGCAGTGAACGCGCAGTCGTAGTCGCCCGCCATGACGCATGGCGTCGAGCGCGTTCCCGATCAGGTTAGCAAGCACCTGCCGGAGTTCTCCGGAGAAGCCGACATACTCACAATCATCGCGGTACTGAAGTTGTACCTCGATGCCGCCCTGTCTGAGCCTTCCCTGGTAGAGAGAGACTACGGAGTCGATAATCTCGGAAACTCTCATGGGAGCAGCCTTGGTAGGCTCGCGATAAAAGCGCAAAGAGTGAGTGGTGATATGACTCACCCGCTGCAGCTCTGCCTGGGCGGTCCGCAGCAGGTTTCGGTTCCCCTCGTCCAGACGCGGGCTAGTCTCGACCAGGTAGATGAGGTTGGTTACCGCCTCCAGCGGGTTGTTGATCTCGTGGGACACGGAGGCGGCGAGCCGCCCCGCCGTGGCCAGTTTTTCGGTACGGATGAGTGCTTCCTCGGCACGCTTTTGAGTGCTGACGTCGGTGTTGGTGCCAAACCAGCGTGCGACGCGGCCGGAGACATCACGCACCGGCCGTACCAAGGTAAGAAAGGGGCGGAACTTGCCATCGGCGCCGCGCAACGGGAAGGTCATCTCGAAGGCTTCCCCGAGGTTGATGGCGCGCGTCCACCGCTTCATCACCTCGGGAAGCACATCAGGATCGTGCACCGTGGTCCAGCCCCAACCTTCCATTTCGGAAGGAGTGGTGCCAGTGTAGTCGTACCAGCGCTCGTTGTACCAAAAGATGTACCCGTCGGAGCGAGCAATCCACGCCAGTTGGGGAATGGTATTGGCAAGGTCGCGAAACTGTTTTTCGGATTCGCGGAGCGCACTTTCCGAGCGCAACTTCTCTTCCAGATAGTCACGCACCTGATATTGCCGCTGACGCGAGCGCAGCACTCCATTGACCGTGCTGATCAACGTTTCGGGGCGCACCGGGCGCTCAAGCAGAAGGACATTGCCGAGCTGTTGCTGCGTTTGTGTCAGACGCCGTTGCAGGGAACTCACGTGCCCGGAAACGGTGAGCAGGATCAAGGGAAAGTCGGACCACGAAGGCTGGTTGCATAAGTAGTAGGCCAACCGCTGGAGCGAATTCTGGGTTAAGCCTTCCTCGGCCAGGATCACTGCACCCGCGCCGCGATGCATCTCGTCGAACACCGCGTCGAACGAAGGGCACGTTTCCGCGGCAACTTTCGCCTGCTGAAGAACGCGCGCGATCAACGGAGCGTCTTGTCCGGTGGGAGCGAAGATCAGTACGCGGTTATCTTTGTCGGGAGACGTGGGGGAAGTGGTCATTTTGGTCGGGTTGGCGGTTTCAATAAAAGGCTGGGAACTCCTGTAAGCACACCGTGGAAATCAGTCAGCGGCTCGCCGACTCTGATTCCGGAAGGGGAGAAAGACAGATCTCGAATAGTGCTCTCATGCCCGCCGCTGCGCTTTTTCACCACCGATAGCGCCTTGTGGATGGCGCCCCTGGCCTCGTAGAAGCGGAATAGAAGTACAGAATCGGCGATATAGCTTACGTCGACCGGAGAGTTCATGTTGCTGCCCAGCATACCGTGCTGCGCCATGGTCATGATGGTTGCCACGCCTTGCTGACTCAGGAACGACAGCATCTCATGCAATTGCAGGATGAGGAAGTCTTCGCCCGGCATCGCGTTCATGAACCCATTCAGGCTGTCAATCACCACCAGGCGCGTGTTCTTTTCGGTGACGGAGCGGCGTATCCGGGATACGAATTCTCCGGGTGAAAGCTCGGCGGGGTCCACCTGCTCAACCGTCAATCTCCCCTTTTCAACCTGCGCTGGCAGATTGATGCCCAGCGTTTCGCAACGCCGGTACATCGTCTGCAGGGTTTCGTCGAAGGTGAATACCGCAGCGTGTTCTCCGCGGTGTGCGGCGGCGCAAGCATACTGTAGCGCGACGGTGGATTTGCCGGTGCCTGCGGGGCCAATCAGCAAAGTACTGGTGCCGTAATCGATACCGCCTGAGAAAAGATCGTCGAGCTGCGATACTCCGCTGCGCGCCGGCGTCAGTTGGACCTCAGGCCGATGTTCGGCAGCAATCAGACGGGGATACACCTGGACTCCGCCCCGCTCGATGGTGAAATCGTGAAATCCTTCGCGAAACTTCGAGCCGCGCATCTTACGGATCTCAAGGCGCCGGCGCTTGGCCCCATATTCCCGCTCAATGCCGTACAGCATGATGACGCCGTGGGCGATGCTCTGCAGTTGCAGGTCATTACCTTCGGCGGTTCGGTCGTCCAGCAGCAGAACGGTGGTGTCTTTGTCGGCGAAGTAGCGCTTGAGCGCCAGGATTTGTCGGCGGTAGCGCAGGCTTTCGCGGGCCAGCATGCGCAGCTCGGAGAGCGAGTCAAAAACCACGCGAGTGGGGTTGAGCGCCTCCACACTGTCGAGCACGCTCCGGATAGTGTCGCCCAGTTCCACGTCGGAAGGATGAAAGACGGTGTATTCGTCTTCGGCGATGGAGCCGGAGTTATGCGGAGCCATCTCGACCAGCGAGATGCCTTCCAGCGACCAGTTATGCGAATGCGCGACTTCGGCCAGCTCCTTGGGCGACTCCGACAGGGTGATGTAAATACCTTTTTCGCCCGCGGCAGCGCCGGCCAGCAGAAACTGCAGCGCGAGGGTGGTCTTGCCGGTGCCGGGATCGCCCTCGAGGAGGTAGAGATGATTGCGGGTCAGCCCGCCGCCGAGGATGTCGTCGAGTCCGGCACACCCGGTGGAAACGCGCTGCGCATTGGCGAAAGATGACGAGTTTGGAGAAACCACGTTCGTTTACCCGATTTAGTACGATGCAAGAAAACGAGCAAAAAATCGTATGCGGGCTGCACGTTGCAGCAGAAACACGGGTACCGGTCACCTTGATGTGCTACGCAGAGGGTTTTCTCAGCGTCTTTCGAGGATGGCAGCGAAAAAACCGTCGCAAGGGTGCACTCCCGGGATAGTGCGCAAATGTTTGTCACTTAGGAGGGAATCAAGGCCTTCCCAGCTAAGTTCGCCGGAGGCTCGCAAGCGCTCGAGCTCGTCGCGGACATCGAGCAACCGGAAGTCAGGAAAATCGGCGAGCACCTGTTTCACCACGGCCTCGTTCTCTTCGGGTTCGAGCGAACAGGTTGAGTAAACCGCCCGGCCGCCCGGCGCCAGATGCCCCAGAGAGGCGCGGAGGATCGCGACCTGCTTAGCGTGAAGATCGTCCAGGTCTTCGGGCTGCAGCCTCCATTTGATCTCCGGATTGCGGGCTAGTGTGCCGGTGCCCGAACAAGGCACGTCGGCGAGAATTCGGTCGAATTCACCCTCGCTCAATTGCGTTGCGTCGGCCTGGATGATTTTCACATTCTTCGCGTGCACGCGGTTGCGGAGAAGATCGGCGCGATGGGCGTGCAGTTCTGCGGCAATGATTTCGGCAGCGGGATTGAGACGGGCCAGCACGGCGGTTTTGCCCCCGGGAGCCGCGCAACAGTCGAGTAGCCGCGTTCCAGTGCCGACGAGCATGGCGACGAACTGCGAGCCTTCGTCCTGGATGGCGACGCGGCCCTCACGAAATGCTGCAGTGCGCGTGAGGTCGCTGAGAGTGTTGCACGGCAGCGTGCGGGCGCTAGTCAGCATGGATCCGGGAGCGAGTTCAATACCTTCGGCACTCAACTCGGCCTCGGCAGCAGGGTCGTCGAACCGTATCGAGATTGCCGGTTCGTGTTGACTGCTACGGCAGATTTGAAGTGTTCTTTCGATGCCGAATTGAGTAGTCCAGCGCTCAACGAGCCAGGGCGGATGGGCGTACTCACGGGCGATGCTGCCCGGCGTAAGGTCGATGGTTTCGTTTATCGAAATGGCTGGGGTACTTGCCAATTTACGCAGTACCGCGTTGGCGAAGGGCACTGCTGATCGCTTGCGCGCTCGCTTGATGAGCTCGACGCTTTCATTCACCGCCGCCGAAGCTGGAACGCGGGTCAGGAAGTTCGGTTGGTAGGCCCCAATCCTCAAAGCTGTGAGCACCTCGGGATCCAGCTTGTTCAGTGGCCGGGAGGATGCTCCGGCGATGGCTTCGTCGAGCCTGGAACGCCAACGCAGGACGCCCATGACGATCTCAGTCGCCAGTGCTCGGTCACGCGGAGAGAGCTTATCCAGAACTGAGGAGTGCAGCAGTTCGCTGGCGTAGGCGTCCTGCGTTTCGACGCGAAGCAGAATGTCGAAAGCAGCCGCGCGTGCAGGAGAGACAGGCATGCGCGCTAGGTGGTTTCGCCCACAGGCTCATCATTCCGGGGCCGATAGCCGTTGATAAAGTCGCCGGCGCTCATGCGCTTCTTGCCTTCCATCTGTAATTCCAGGATCTCGAGTGCCGTACCATGCGCGAAGTCTAACAGCAGACGCTCGTTTTCGATGGTGAAGTGTCCGGGGGCAACCACTGCAACCTCGGGCGCGGGCACTGCCTGATGAAGGTGCAGCAGCTTGCCGCGGAAACGAGTGAAGGCTCCGGGCCAAGGCTGAAATCCGCGGAGACGGTTCCAGGTTTCTTGCGCGGTGCGTGCGAAATCGATGAGGCCATCTTCTTTCGTCAGGATTGGCGCGAGAGTGGCTCTATCGTTGTCTTGCGGTTGGGGCGTGATGGTGCCTTTTGCAAGTCCGGCGAGGCTAGTGATGACCAATTCCGCCCCGGTATGCGCCAAGCGCGGAGCAAGCGTCAGCGCTGTATCTTCGTCGTGAATCGGTTCTTCGCGCTGTTCCAGGATGTCGCCGGTATCGAGACCGGCATCGATGCGCATCGTGGTCACCCCGGTGACGGACTCGCCGGAAGCGATGGCCCATTGAATAGGCGCGGCCCCGCGATATTTCGGAAGCAGCGAGGCGTGCAGGTTGATATTGCCCAACAGGGGCAGATCCAGCATCCATTGCGGAATGAGGCGGCCATAGCCGACAACCACGATCGCCTGTGGCCGGATGCTCTCCAGTTGCGCACGAAACTCTTCGTTGTTCTTGATCCGTTCTGGTTGGGTTAGCGGCAGGTCCAGACTCAGAGCTTCTTGTTTGACAGGCGAGAGTGCCAGCGTCATTCCGCGGCCGCTGGGCCGGTCGGGTTGCGTGACCACCAGCCTTATGCGAAAGCCGGCGCGAAATAAGTGCTGCAGGGTAGACACCGCGAACTGTGGCGTGCCGCAGAAGACCAGATCCATCATGGCCGTCTCACCATTCGCCGGTTTTCATCAGCTTGCGGATTTTGCGCTTCATCAGATCGCGCTTCAGCGTGCTGATATGGCTGATGTAAAGCTTGCCATTCAGGTGATCGGTTTCATGCAGCAGGGCGCGCGCCAGCAACTCCTCGCCTTCGACCTCGATGGTGTCGCCCTTGGCGTTCTGGGCGCGCACCTTGACCTTCATGGGACGCGTCACCTTCTCACGGAACTCGGGGATGCTGAGACAGCCCTCGCTGGAAGTCTGGCGTCCTTCGGTATGAATGATCTCCGGATTCACCAGCACGATCTTAGCCTCGGGATCTTCCTTGAAGGTGACGTCAATAACCGCGATGCGTTTGCTGATGCCGATTTGCGGAGCTGCCAATCCTACTCCGTGCGCGGCATACATGCTCTCGAACATATCGTCGACCAGCTTGCGCAGTTCGCTGTCGAATTCGGTGATGGTGGCGGCCTTCTTCTCCAGAACCGGGTCGCCAAATTTAACGATCGGATAGACCATTCAGAAGTTTCTAAGTTGCTGACAATACCCTTCGTAATTTCGTTTCACTTCGGCGATCGAGTCGCCGCCAAATTTTTCCAGCGCTGCGCGTGCAATTGTAAGCGCAACCATCGCCTCGGCGGCAACTCCGGCGGCCGGAACCACGCAAACATCGGAGCGTTCGTACGCCGCCTTCACAGACTCGCGGGTGGCGAAGTCGACAGAGGCCAGTGGGCGGCGCAGCGTAGAAATCGGTTTCAAGTAGCCGCGCACGCGGATGTCTTCACCATTCGACATGCCGCCTTCGAGCCCCCCGGCATGATTGGACGCGCGAGTGAAGCCGGTGAACGCACCTTCCTCTTTGTAGCCTATTTCATCATGCACGGCCGATCCGAAGGAATATGCGGCTTCGACCGCATCGCCAATCTCGACCGCTTTTACTGCCTGCAGCGACATCACCGCGGCGGCAAGTTGCGTATCCAGCCGCTCGTCCCAGTTTACGTAGGTGCCGAGTCCGGGCGGCACATTGTGGGCCACAACCTCGAACACACCGCCCACGGAGTCGCCCGTGCGCAACGCGATGTCGACCTGCTGTTTCATGCGAGCCTCGGATTCGGGATCGGCACAGCTCAACAATATCTCATGCTTCGCCGCGAGAGCCTGCAACGCGCTCCATTCCGTCGGCTGGTCGAGCTTCGCAGAACCGACAGCAATGACATGGCTGAGAACCTCGATGTCGAGTTCGCGCAGTAGCAGTTTCGCAAGAGCACCGGCCGCAACACGCGCAGCAGATTCCCGCGCGGAAGCCCGCTCCAGCACGTAACGAGCTTCTTCGAAACCGTACTTTAGCGCGCCTGCGAGGTCGGCATGGCCGGGGCGTGGCGAGGCGACACGCTTGTGTTTCGCCGGGTCGCCCGCTTCGACGGGAAGGGACTCAGTCCAACTTTTCCAATCGTTGTTGGCCAGCAGCATCGCGATAGGCGAGCCAATCGTCTTCGCGTGGCGCACTCCGCTGAGAACATGAACGCTGTCGCGCTCGATCTTCATGCGTCCGCCACGGCCGTAGCCCTGCTGACGGCGCCACAGTTCGCGATTGACGAATTCGAGATCGACGCCAAGGCCAGCGGGCATGCCAGAGACGAGTGCGACAAGCGCCTCGCCATGCGATTCGCCGGCAGTGGAGAAGCGAAGCATGAGAAAGAAGATTGTAGCGGATGGAAGCTGTCAGCCATCGGATGTCAGCTATCAGCTAACGTGCAGTCTGTTTTCGGTAGAGCTCAGACCACAACTACGAGCTCACTGAGAAACTTCTTGTCTTCTTCTCGGCTTCCGCTCAAGCAGAAGGATTGCGTATCGGTCGCGTTGCCCTGCTCCACGCTGGTGATGACGTAGGAGCAGCCGATCCAGTGGGCGTGTTCGAGGTCGGTGGGCGAGGGCTGAGCGGGATGGTCCGGGTGCGAGTGATAGAAACCAACAATCTCCATTCCGCTCTCCCGGGCTTCACGTTGCACTCGCACCAGTTCGACGGGATCGATTTCGAAGCGCGTGGGAGAATCACCACGGATATTGCGGCAGGGAATCGCCGTATGAACAAGCCGTTCGCCCTCAACGACTCGCCCCGTGAGTACACCGCAACATTCGTTCGGGTATGCCTGCTCGGCATCTCGTCGGATTGCATCGTATTCGGATTTGGCGATATGCAGGCTCAACTAACGTCTCTTGCAGGAAAAGTCGGTCGGGGGCAACGCGTACCAGCGAGACTCACCAGTCGCTTGAAACTGAAGGCCAGCACTTCCAGGGCATGATACCCCTGAAGCCCAGCAGTACCACTCCCGCAGGTGTTTTCCCGGGTCGCGATTCACCACCTTTTATTGTCTCAAGGTTGCCGATTCCCGGGCAGTGTGCGACATTGAGAGTTCGTAAGGCAGAAACCGCCGGCTCAGACAACATTGTCGCGTGCGCGTACTATCGAAGCAGCACAGGCAATCATCGTAAGCGGCGGATTTCAAGCTGTATAGCAATCATGGCTAAGACACTGAAGCAGAGATCGTATGAAGACGCAGTCAGCTGGTTTCGTGACCACGGCTTCGACGTGATTGAAGCGCCGGGTGCGAGCAATCGTGTTTTCCTGCGCAAGTACAAAGTTTCTGCCGCCATTGAGCGCGCGCCCGATGGCACCGTGAAGATCTTCGCCTATCCCGGTTACGTGATCGGAGGAGAGATTTCCAAACTGGTCGACCAGGGATACCAAAAAGTATTGCGGACCACGAAGGCCGATTATCCAGCCACGGCGGAACACCTGAAAGCTCTGCACGATTTCTCCGAGGAACTCAAAGAGGGAATTGGCGGCACCAGCCTGTACAACGAATCGCTCGGAACAGTCAGCGAATCGTACGTCTACGACCGGGTGCGGGGGCGCGATTTGCCGGAAGCAGAGCGGCCGAAACGTCCGTGGCAAAAAAGTGCGAAGCGGCCTGCCTGAGTTGATTAGCTGGTCCGGGCCGCATATCGTCTCGATAAGAAAATCTAGAACCCGACCCGCACAGTAACACGAACCCACTTCAAGCTGCAGATTGCGTTTCCTCGGCTTTGAGGCTCGGTGGGATCCATTTCAACCCGCGGCTGACTTTTCTTCTTCTACAACCTCACGGCTTATGCCACGTGTTCTTCGTCTTCGCGACGAAGCCGGTCTGAGGCAGGGTGTTCGTAATAATCAAAGTCGGTCATGGCGGTGACGGCGGTTTCGGCCATCGATTGCATGGTGAAGAACTTCGATTCCGCATCGTCGCCGAACCCCATCAGCCGCGGCATGGTAGCGGTGAGCGCCGCCAAGCCAGCGTCCAGTTTGCCATGTGTCTGGAAGCTGATGACCTTCCAGATTCCTCCGGGGTAGTCGGTAAGAATGCTGTTTACGGTGGTGACGCCGCCGCAAATGAGAGAGCTGATGGCGGCGCGCTTGCTCCTTCTCCAATAAACTGCTGCTGTCATAAAGAAGGTCCCGGCGACCAGGTAGTCAATGACACCATGAGCTTGGGGTTTGATGACCTTGGGCATTCGGCCCGCGGCCATGGCCACACCTTTCTGTAGCAGCGGCATAATGCAGAATCTCCCCTTCGACGGCGTTAGCTGCGCCAGACGTCCCGTGCCTAAGGATGCCATCTTGCGAAGCTTAGTTGGCGGAACCGCCACGATGCGCGAGATGCCGAGATTCCAGAAGCGTTCAGCTTGCCGCTTCGGCGATTTCGTTCGCGCCGTCGGCCTGTTGTGAACCGTATTCCTTCAGCTTGTTGTGCAGTGTCTTGAGGCTGATCCCCAGGATGTCGGCAGCGCGCGTCTTGTTGTTGTGCGTGGCTTCGAGCGTTTTCAGGATCAGCAGGCGCTCGGCTTCGTCTACGGTAGTTCCGACACCGAGGCGAACAGCGTTGGGTTCCTGCACAGGTATGCGGGGGGCGATCGCACCGAAGCCGGGCGGCAAGTGTCTGGGCTCGATCATCGCTCCATCGCAGACGATGATGGCTCTCTCCAGTGTGTTGCGCAACTCACGAACATTTCCCGGCCAGGCGTGTGCCGCAAAACTCGCCATCACCGGTTCACTCACACCAGCTACATGTCGCCCATGTTTCTCGTTCATATCGCGCAATAGTGCGGTCACCAGGTCTGGCAGGTCTTCCTTATGGTCGCGCAACGGCGGCATGTGGATATTAAATACGTTAAGCCGATAGAAGAGATCGTTGCGCAGCTGTCCGCGAGCGACGGCTTCCTGCGGTTCTTTGTTGGTTGCGGCTAGTACCCGGACGTCAACCGAGGTTTCGGTTTTGCTACCCAGTCGCCGCAGCTTGCGGTCTTCCAGCACGCGCAGCAGCTTGGCCTGGGTCGCAATCGGCATCTCTCCGATCTCGTCCAGCAGCAGGGTGCCGCCTTCGGCCAACTCGAAGCAGCCGGTGCGGCGTTCCAACGCCCCGGTAAATGCTCCTTTTTCATGTCCAAAGATCTCGCTCTCAATGAGAGTCTCTGGAATTGCTGCGCAATTGATAGCGACAAACGGCTTGGATTTGCGACTTCCGAGAGAGTGGATGGTGCGCGCCAGCAACTCTTTGCCGGTGCCACTTTCACCGGTAATGAGAATAGAGGCAGTGCTGGGAGCCACCAGTTCTATGAGGCGGAACAGCTCCTGCATTTTTGTCGATGAGCCTACCAGCTCGCCGAGCACACCAATATCGCGCAGCTTGCGGCGACTCGCTTCCAGCTCGCGTTCGGCGCCGCGAATACGTGTCGCGTTTTGCAGAATATTGCGCAGCCGAGTTGGATTGACAGGTTTCTCGATGAAGTCAAACGCTCCCCGCTTCATCGCACTTACCGCAGCTTCAACGCTGCCTTGCGCGGTAAGAAGAATCACTGCGATCTGCTGCGGTTGGGCCGCCAGTTGATCCAGCAGTTCCATGCCGTCCATGCGCGGCATCTTCAAGTCGGTGACCACGATACCGGGATTGATGGCGGCGACTCTCTCGAGAGCTTCGACGCCGTCGGCTGCAGTATCGGTGTCGTAGCCCCAGGCGCCGATCAGTTCAGCCAGGCCGCTGCGTTCGTTCTCCTCATCTTCTACGATCAGTATTCTTTCGGTTGTCATCGAGAACGACGCCTTTCACGAGGAATGATCATCAGGGCTGCTCTAAACTCGCCTCCCGGTGCTTAGATGCTTTTCCGCCCGCAGCGCGGCAATTGGTCAGGATTGGGACACCAAACAGCAGATAATCGAAAAAGCTACCATTAAGTTAACACCCAAGACTGAATGCTGACGCGGCGTCGACAGATCTTGTACCCGTGCCGAAAATCGCAGGCGATATCGCGCCAGCGAACCCTATTCGAAAGTTGCAGTGATGACGGGGCTCAGGCGTGGGCTGCAGAGAAGAGCACCGTAACCTAGTCCTAAGGCGACAAGGCGCGTGTCTTTGCTGGTTTCCGATAGAGCTTTCTGGCGCACCTGCTGCCTCGGTACGTGCAAAACGTATACAAGTAGTTAACAGAGAAAGATAGATTGTCAAATTGGTGTTGAAAACAGTAAGCTTGTTAACTTCAGGGTAGCTGATACAATCATTTTGGGTTGCAAGTCGGGTTGCTGTAAGAGTAGGCGACAAGCCTGTTGCCTGTTTCCGTTTCATGCTTTTTGAGTTCGCCACCTCAAGGGGGCGGTATTGTGAGAGTTTCCGGAGGATTACGAATGTCCTGTAATGTAGTAGTCCCAAAACGTATTTTCGCCGTGCTGATGGCGCTGGCCTTCCTGACAGGAAGCTATGCGGCAGCACAGGCTACCAAATCTCCCAAGAATGAGATCTACATAGGTTATTCCTGGCTCCACCCCAATGGAAATGTCGATTGGGGCAAGGTCCCGGATATCGTGGATGGCGGTGACGCCAGCATAACGCACTATTTCGCTAATGCATGGAACTTGGGCGTCGTGGTTGACGGCAGCTATCACTCTGGCAGCGGCGGCGGCGGTCCGCGGGGTCATCTCGGGTCCAACGTCGGTCTGGCCATGGGCGGGTTGCAGTACAAGTTCCATAGCCCCCAATTCTCCCCGTTCGCACGCGTGATGGTTGGTGCAGCGGACCTGAGTCCTGACCTTCTGCGGTCAGAATGGAAGCCGGCAGTGGATGTCGGCGGCGGCTTGGATTTGAACCTGTTCAAGGCGTTCACCATCCGCATGGCCCAGGTGGACTACATCTGGACCTACTATCGCGAGAACAACCTAACGCACACCTCTAATAACTGGAACATGATTCGGTTATCGGCGGGCGTTGAGTTCAACCTGGGTTACTACAACTCGATCCCGGTGACAGCGGCTTGTACTGCCGCGCCGAGTGAGGTTTGGTCCGGCGATCCGGTGAAGGTCAATGCGACGGGCAGCAACTTCAACCCCAAGCACACTCTGACCTACGCATGGACGACCACCGGTGGCAAGCTGCAGGGTGCAACTTCCGAGAGCACAACCGTCGATACGACGGGTGTGAATCCGGGAAGCTACACTGCCAACGCGACCGTCACGGATGCCAAACAGAAGAAGAACAACTCGGCTACCTGCGCTGCTAACTTCACCATCAAGCAGCCGCAGCCGCCAACCGTGAGCTGCACCGCCAGCCCGGCAACCATTGCCATCGGCGAGCCGGCGACGGTCACCATGACCGCAACGGATCCGCAGGGATGGCCGATGTCGTATAAGTGGTCCGCGACGGGAGGTCAGTTGACTCCTAACGGTACCAGCGCAACCTTGACGGCCACCAACGCCGATGCAGGAAACAGCATCACGGTGACAGGTACGGCGACGGATGATCGCGCCAACCTGAGCGCCAGCTGCACCGCGTCGGTCAATGTTCCCGCAGTCAAGCAGTGCGTGAACATCGAAGATTGGGGAGAGTGTACGTTTGAGAAGAACCCCAAGAAGCCGTGGCGCGTGGACAACGATTGCAAGGACACGCTGGACAAGCTGTCACTCCGGTTACAGCAGATGCCTAACGGCAAGCTGGACATCGTTGGTTACACTGACCAGCAAGAGTCCGTTAATGAGCAGACCCTTGGTTCGCAGCGGTCGGTCAACGTGAAGTACTACCTGACCACCGACGGACCTACCAAGGTTGACCCGAGCCGCGTCCAGCCTCGTGCGGGCGGCAGCAAGGGCAAGGCGACTCACTTCTACTTCGTCCCCGAAGGTAACCTCTGCGGTGGACAGCTGGAAGAGGGCACGACCGTCGATGAGAGCCAGGTGCAGCCGCAGTCGCGTAATGCTCCTGCTCCCAAGAAGAAGGCTCATCACAAAGCCAAGCCCGCTGCGCCTCCAGCGCAATAGGCGAGTGTCTCTGTAGCATTTCGAGGCCGGTGGGGGAAACCTCACCGGCCTTTTTGCGGAACCGGCATTTCAGGTTACTTGCCGGGCTCTGCCTGGTACTGAAGAAGGGAAGAACAGCGAATTGGAGTTACGATTGATCTACTGGGCAAGGCCAAATTTTGTGAGGAATCGAAAGATGTCGTCGTCGGCGTTTCGCAGAGCATTCTTTTGTGTAGTGTTGGTACTCTTCATCGCCTTAATGGCAAACAGCTTGGTGGCTTCCGACTGGCGGATGATTGGTCCCGAAGGAGGCAATGTTCGTAGCCTGGCTTTCGATCCCAGCAATCCTGAACACATCCTGCTGGGAACCAGCGCTGGTCAACTGTTTGCGTCGAATGATGGAGGAGCTTCGTGGCAGCTGTTCGCTCATTTCACGCTGAGCGATGACTACGTTTTCGACCACATCATCTTCGATCCCAGCAACCCGACGACGATCTATGTAGCGGGATGGGGATTGTTCAACGACAAAGAAGGCGGGGTTTTCCGGTCCGACGATGGGGGCAAGACATGGAAGGAGCTTCCGGGGGCGCATGGGCACTCGATCCGCGCCCTGGCGATGGCAGCCAGCGATCACAACACATTAGTTTTCGGCGCTCTGGATGGAATCTTCCGCTCCAGCGATGGTGGCTCTACCTGGCAGCGAATAACGCCTGAGAATCCAGAGGTGACAGAGAACCATGCCTCGATGAAAAACTTCGTCTCGGTTGCAATCGATCCCCAGAATCCCGACGTAATCTACGGCGGTACGAGACACCTGGCGTGGAAGACCTCTGACGGCGGCAAGAATTGGCACAACATCAAAGACGGCATGCTGGATGACTCCGATGTGTTCAGCATCATCATCGACCCCAAAACGCCTTCACGGGTTTATGCCAGCGCCTGTTCCGGGATTTACAAGAGCGATAACGGCGCGGAATTGTTTCACCGCGTGCAGGGTCTTCCTCATTCTGCCATTCGTACGCGAGTGCTGAAGCAGGATCCGGTGCGCAGTTGGATCGTGTATGCCGGCACCACCGGAGGCCTGTGGAAGACCATCGACAATGGCGCGAAGTGGTCGCTCGTGACCTCATCCGACGTAATCGTTAATGATGTTCTGATCGATCCGCGGCATCCCGATCGTGTGCTCGTGGCCACTGATCTTATGGGGATTCTCGCCAGCAACGATGCATTTGCCCACTACACCACCTCGAATCGCGGCTTCTCGCATCGGGTGGTAAACGTAGTGGTGGTCGATCGCAAAGATCCCAGCCGGTTGTACGCCGGAGTTGCCAACGACGGCGAATTCGGCGGTGTCTTCGTTTCGCAGGATTCCGGCAAGAACTGGCACCAGAGCAGCAAAGGACTCGGGGGCCGAGACATCTTGAGCTTGCAGCAGGCGGATGGCGGCGAGCTTTTTGCCGGGACGAATCACGGCATCTTCCTTTTGTCATCCACGAAGAACGTCTGGGAGCCAGCGAGCATGATTGTAGGTATGCTCCCGGAGTGGAGACCACAGGAGGCGGCTCCCGAGCCAGCTCCGTCGAAGTCGAAGTCGAAATCGAAGTCGGGGCATGCCGCTGTCTCACACGCAAAGGTCGTGGCGAAATCCAAGCCGCCGGCCGAGCCAGTAATTCCTGCGGCGGAAGCGCCGCGAGTGCGCTCGTTGCAGATGGGCAAAGAAATCTGGTTCGCGGCGACCAATGAAGGTCTCTTCATGAGCAGCGACCAAGGTAAGAAGTGGTACGGCCAAATGGTCGAAGGCGAGAACCAATTTCACCGGTGTGAATAGCTACGACGACGGGACCGTGACCCTGGTCAGCCACAAAGCTGCCTACATTTCTCATGATGGTGGCAAGACGTGGGTTTCGCTAACGCTCCCGACCTATGTGGGACAACTCCACAGCCTTACAATCACCCCGGATTCATCGCTTTGGCTTGGTTCTCGCCAGGGGGCAGTGCAATCCACAGACGGCGGCAAGACCTGGCGATATGTGCTGGGAGGACTGCCCAAGGATGACGTTCTAGCGGTCGAGTACGATCCTGTCGGGCAGCAGCTCCTGGCCACAGCGCTTCAGAAGCAGGAAGTTTTCATGAGCAAAGACAACGGCCGGACCTGGCAGCACACGCAAAGCGCAGACGTAGGAATTCGTAGCGCTATGAGCTACCAGGGACACCTCCTGGCGACCTCTGACCATAATGGAGTGTTGCTGCAGGAAGGTGGCGACAAATCTTCGGCAAGCGCTGCCAAGGCAGCGGTCATTCCAGAGTCAATTTCAAATCGGCCGTAACTCTCGCCTTAGTTCCTAAATGCCGCTTCCCGAGTCTCCAGAGTATCCGAATCGAGGCTTGGGAGGCGGCTGTTGCGACTTTCGGCAACCGTTCTTGACCAATTTTCTGTTTACGAAACACTACAACAAGTCAATCGTGTAGAATTCCTGCCTGTCGAGCTCCTATTTCGTCCTTCGTGTAAGAAAATTAAAGTAGGCGAGACGGGCTGTCCGAGGGGGCGAGTTGTGAAAGTTTTCGGAGGATTACGAATGTTTGGTGATGTAGTAGTCCCGAAGCGTGGTATTGCCATGCTTTTCGCGCTTGCGGTTGCGCTATGTCTGTCGGGGACATATGCGGCAGCGCAGGTTACAAGTTCTCCCAAGAACGAGATCTATTTAGGCTATTCGTGGCTACACCCAAACGGAAATGTTGATTGGGGTAAGGTCCCGGATATCGTGTCTGGCGGAGATGCCAGCATAACGCACTATTTCCCCAACGCTCGCAATCTTGGCATCGTTGCCGACGGCAGCTTCCACTCAGGCAAGGGTGCCGGCGGTAATCTTGGTGCCAACGTTGGTTTGGCCATGGGCGGATTGCAGTACAAGCTGCACAACAATCAACTGTCTCCTTTTGCTCGAGTGATGGTGGGCGCTGCAGATCTGAGCCCTGACATCCTTCGATCAGAGTGGAAACCGGCGGTGGATGTCGGCGGTGGTCTGGACCTGAACCTGGGAAAAGCGTTTGCTATCCGCATGGCACAGGTTGACTACATCTGGACGTACTACAGGGAAAACAATCTCGTCCACACGGCGAACAACTGGAACATGATTCGTTTGTCAGCCGGCCTGGAATTCAATCTGGGCTACTACAATACGGTTCCGGTGACGGCGGCTTGCACGGCGCAGCCGACAGACGTGATGGAAGGCGAGCCCATCAAGATTTCAGCCACGGGCTCGAACTTCAATCCCAAGCACAACCTGACTTACGCGTGGACCACGAATGGCGGCAAGTTGCAGGCCGCGAATTCGCAGAACACGACCATCGATACCACGGGCGTAGCCGCCGGTTCGTATGCAGCCAATGCGACCATCACGGATGCGAAGCAGAAGAAAAACAACTCGGCTACCTGCGCGGCAAACTTTACCGTGCGCGCCAAGCCGATGAACCCACCACAGGTCTCCTGCTCGATCAGTCCTTCCACCGTCCAGGCGGGGAACCCGGTTACGGTCACTGCAAACGTGACCAGCCCCGATGGAGCCCAGATTACCAGCACTTCTTACCAGGCTTCTTCGGGCCACGTGAGCGGTACGGGTAACACGGCGACGGAAGACACTGCCGGCGTACCTCCGGGCACCATTACGGTCACCGTGTCAGCGACCGACGCGCGCAACCTCACTGGTACGGGCACCTGCTCGTTCAGTGTGGAAGCTCCGCCTCCGGCGCCTCAGGTAACCAACATCTCTTCCATCCAGTTCCCGGACAAGAAGCGTCCGTGGCGCGTGGACAACACTGCCAAGGCCATCCTTGACGACGTGGCCAGCCGCATGAAGGCTGATCCGAACGCCAAGATCGCGATCGTCGGTTACGCCGATGGCGAGAAGGCTCCGATGGAAGGCAAGGGCAAGAAACGCGAGACGATGGACCTGGCTGCGCAGCGCGCCGTGAATGCCAAGGCATACCTGGTGCAGCAACAGGGCATCGATCCGGGTCGCATTGACGTTCGTAAGGGAACCGGCAAGTCGGAAACTGCCGACATCGACTGGATCCCGCAGGGCGCTGATGCCGCGACCGCACCCATCCTCCAGGGAACAACCCAGGTGGATGAGTCGGCCGTGAAGCCCAGCACCAACGCGTATCCTATGCCGCACACTGCCGCTCCCAGGCACCACGCCAAGAAGGCAGCAGCTCCGGCCCAGTAAAAAAGTGTCCCACCCTGTTCAGCCATTGTTGGCGACAGGGTGGGACCAAACCTACGGCCGGTGAGAGTCGCTTCTCACCGGCTTTTTCTTGTTTATGAAATCGCGCGACGAGCTTTTAGCCGCCGGGTTCCATCGAAGTTATCGGCTGCGCGTCCAACCGGCGGTATCATGGAGCAATCTGGTCACCTGTCATCGATATTTATGCAGAAGCTTGCTTTAACTCTCCTGGTCTTTGCTGTTCTTCTGAGTATTCCTGCCACGCTGTTTGCCAATGACTGGCAACTGATTGGCCCCGAAGGCGGCGACGTTCGCAGCCTGGCATACGATCCGGCCAATCCTGACCGCATTCTTCTGGGCACCAGCGCCGGCCAGCTATTCGAGTCCCTGGACGACGGCAAGTCGTGGACGCCCTATGCTCATCTTGGACCGACCGACGAGTACGTGCTTGACCACATCGTTTTCGACCCCACGCATCCCGCTACTGTCTACGTCGCGGCGTGGAGCCTGTTCAACAACGACGGTGGCGACGTATTTCGTTCGGATGATGGAGGCAAAAGTTGGCGCGCTTTGAGCGGCATCCACGGCAAGTCCGTGCGCACCCTCAGCATGGCTGCCAGCGACCACAACATTCTGGTCGCCGGCGCGCTGGATGGCGTCTATCGGTCTCGGGATGCGGGTGCAACCTGGGAACACATTTCACCCGAAGGACATCCTGATCTTAAGAACATCGAATCGACCGCCATTGATCCGCAGAATCCCAACGTGATTTACGCTGGCACGTTTCATTTGCCTTGGAAGACCGAGGACGGCGGCAAGAACTGGCATCGCATCAACCAGGGAGTGCTGGATGATTCCGACGTGTTCAGCATCATCATCGACCCGCAGATGCCCAGCGTCGTTTACGCCAGCGCCTGCTCCGGCATTTATAAGAGCCTGAACTCGGGAGAGCTGTTCGCACGCATCAAAGGCATTCCTCATTCCGCCATCCGCACCCGAGTGCTGAAGCAGGATCCAAAGCATCCCTCGGTGGTTTACGCCGGAACAACTGGCGGTTTGTGGAAGAGCTTCGATGGTGGCACGAAGTGGGAGCTCTATTCCGCGGCGGATGTTACGGTCAATGACATTCTGATCGATCCACGTAATTCCGAACGGGTGCTGCTTGCCACCGACCGTGGCGGCGTCCTCGCCAGTAACAATGGCTTCGACGATTACGATTATTCCAACCGAGGCTTCGCGCACCGCACAATCGGCGGCGTCATGGCGGACCGTAAGGATCCAAGCCGGCTCTATGTAGGCATCGTCAACGATAAGGAACTGGGTGGATTCTTCAGCTCCGATGATCAGGGTAAGACCTGGAAACTCTGGAACAAAGGCCTGAACGAACGCGACGTGTTCGCGCTCCAGCAGGCGAGCAACGGCATGATTTTCGCCGGTACCAATCACGGCATCTTTTATTTGAAGTCCCTGAACACGCCGTGGGAACCCGCGAACATGTATCGCGGCACGCTTCCCGAATGGCAGAAGAAGGAAGAGGCGCCCGAGCCGGAAACGAAGACAGCGAAATCGAAGTTGCCGCGCTCTAGTGCACACTCCAAGGCGCCAGTGAGGAAGGCGGCAGCTAAGAAAGCGGAGTCGCTGCACGAAACTCCCATACCGGTAGCGATTGCACCGAGGATTCGATGGCTGCTCATCACCGATCAGCAGTGGTACGCGGCGACCAACGAAGGCTTGTTCGTCAGCGCAGATGAAGGCAAAAAGTGGTATGGCGAGCCCGTGCTGGGAGAACAGGACCTGGTCGGCGTTCAGCAACTTGAGAACGGAGCTCTGGCCCTGGTGAGCCCCACACGGGCTTTCGTGTCGAACGATGCAGGGAAGACGTGGACGGCGCTCACCCTGCCGTCTTATGTGACGGTGGTCTACGGACTGAGCTCGGCGCCTGACGGTTCTCTGTGGCTCAGCACTCGTGAAGGAGCCCTGCACTCGACCGACCAGGGCAAAGATTGGGAGCACATGCTGGGAGGCTTGCCGCCACGCGAAATTCTTTCGGTACAGTACGATGCCGGAGCGCAGCGCCTGCTGGCCACCAGTCTCCATACGCGAACCGTTTTTGAGAGCAGAGACGGCGGGAAAAGCTGGCAGCCCTCACCGGCGTCAATTGTTTCCATTCGCGCCGCGATGAGTTATCAGGGCCGTCTTCTGGCAGCAACCAATCACAATGGGCTTCTGTTGCAGAAGTCCGGTTCGTCAGCTTCTGTGGCGAGGGATTTGGGCGAGGTGAGCGCCAGCGCGCCGTCGACCAGCAGGCAGTAGCCGAATTTTCTGGGCGTTCGAGGAGCTTCCGAGCCACGAACGCCTTCGCCTTCGCGGATCATGGCTGCTTCCCGATTCAGTACCCACCGCCTTCCAAAAAGGGAGGCAGAAACCCTGCAAATCGCTGCACTTGCATCGGCACATCCGGTGGCGATTCCGAAAAGGGAATTGAACTGTAAACCTGGACAAGCGGTGCCCGGCTAAGTTGTTGCAAGGCTTTGTAAAGGACCGCTCAGAATTCTAATCCCAGTTTGGCAAGCTCCTTGCATTCCTTTCCACGTTATCCCGAGAGTCTTATGAAATCTGCAGAGTTCGGCAGTCGCCAGTTTGAAGTTACGCAAGTGGCCTCCCTCGGGCAGTCGAGTGGCGAGAGTGCGCTGGAAACATCGCAGCCCTCGCCACTTGCTACCGGGTCATGCACCGAGCTGCTGCGCGAACTGCATAATGCGTTCGCGGCGGTGCTGCTCAACGCACAGGTACTCGACGGCAAGCTGCCGTCCTATAGCCGTTCGAAACGCTATATCCACGAAATCGAGCGCAGCGCTCAGCGTGGCGGCGCGCTGCTCAAGCGATTTCTGGAACGGCTGCCTGCAGACGGCTTTGGCGAAGAGCTGGCTTCGGAAACAGTTCCTCCTGTAGTGGAACGCACAGCAGTGGTGGCGAGCCAGGGGCTGACCGCCGCAACCAAAGGCACAGTGGATTCTGTGCCCCCGGGAACGGCGCATGCGGCCCCTGATTTCTTTCGGGGCGTGGAACATGCTCACACGAGAGTGTGATTGGCGTACTAGCTTAACATTCCCAAAAAGGAACAATAGACGTGTTGAGATTCAGCTGACGATGCCCAATTCCCGAAAACGAAACCGAGGTTAGGCCGTGCTTGCCACCGAAACAACAGATACCGTTGAGCGTCTACAATCCACTCCGCAAACGGACTTACTAAACCTTATGGTCGTCGATGACGAGACTGCGGTTCGGGAGTCTTGCCGCGAGGTCGCCGAGAGTCTGGGATTCGCGACCTACGCCGCGCAAACCTCAAATGAAATCATCCACGTACTCGACACGGCGGGCATTGATGTTGTGTTGTTGGACCTGCGGATGCCCGGAGGCAATGGAATGGACGTGCTGCGCGAGATCAAGCGCCGCCGTCCGGAAGCCGTGGTGGTCATTATGACCGGTTTTGCCAGCGTGCACTCGGCGGTGCAGGCGATGAAGGCCGGAGCGTACGACTACATCAGCAAGCCCTTCACCTTCGACGAGTTGCGATTGGCTCTGGATCGCGTGACTGCCCAGCTGAAGTTAGCCGCCGAGAACCGCCGCTTACGCGATGCCATGAAATCGAAGCACGGCTTTGGTTCGCTCGTGGGTCGCGCA
This sequence comes from uncultured Acidobacteriaceae bacterium, assembly GCA_963771535.1. GTDB lineage: Bacteria > Acidobacteriota > Terriglobia > Terriglobales > Acidobacteriaceae > CAVVDY01. Next base: position 24,458 of record CAVYTK010000005.1, read on the forward strand.
CCAGAGATGGAGAAGCTGTACCGCATTATCGGTAAAGCGGCCAACAGCTCACATCCAGTATTGATCCTGGGGGAAAGCGGGACCGGCAAAGAGTTGGTCGCCCGCTCCATTCATTTCGGCGGAGCATACCGCGACCGGCCATTCATCCCGGTGGATTGTGGGGCGCTGGTGCCGACGCTTATCGAGAGCGAACTGTTCGGCTATGTTCGCGGCGCTTTCACGGGAGCGGTCCGCGCCAAAGACGGTCTGCTGGCGACGGCTGATGGTGGCACCATCTTTCTGGATGAAGTCGGCGAACTGCCGATCGACCTGCAATCGAAGCTGCTGCGCGCTATCCAAGAGAAGGAAATTCGACCTGTAGGTAGCAACCGCTCGGTCTCGGTAAACGTGCGCATTCTGGCGGCGACCAACCGAGATCTGGAGTCGGCCGTGCAGCAAGGGACCTTCCGGCGTGATCTCTTCTTCCGGCTCAACGTTCTTACGCTGCGCATTCCGCCCCTACGAGAACGCAAGCAGGACATACCGCTGCTGGCGGGGCACGTGCTCGAACGGGTGGCCCGGACGACGGGCGTTCATCGTACCATCAGTGACGAAGCCCTCAGGCGGATGCTGGATTACGAATGGCCCGGCAACGTGCGTGAACTGGAGAACTGCCTGGAGCGTGCTTGTGCCCTGAGTTCGAGTGCAACACTTCAGATTGGAGATCTTCCGACCGGTCTTCGCAACTTGGGGAATGAAGTCTATCCTGCCCTGGATGCCGCCCCGGGTCGCGGCAATATTGTGCCGCTTTCGGAGCTTGAGAAGCGTGCCATCACCCAGGCCATTGAACAACTGCACGGCGACAAGCTGGAAGCGGCCCGCCGGCTCGGTATCGGCAAAACCACTCTGTATCGCAAGCTGAAAGAGTACGGGGCGATGCGCTGAGCCGCCCCACTGCACTACGTCTGAAGATCGGGGATACGTGTGCCCGATTCATGAAACGGCAGCAAGACAACTGAACGAGGCAAATATGATTCTTCTGGTTACGATTTCATCGCGCGCAAAAGAATGTGCCGCTGCCCTGGAAAAGAGCACACGGCAGAAGGTCGCTTGCGCCCATTCGGTTTCCGGCGCGCTACTCAAGTTGCACCAGGCTGACTACGAAGCACTGATCATCGACGAGTCGCTGCTCGAGTTTGACGATGGCGCAGTTGACGCCTTGTTGAATCACGCTGAGATGGCGATGCCCATTTACATCAATCTCGGTCTGCATCGTACCGAGAGGGTGGTCCGCGAAGTGGAAGCCGGACTGCTACGCAAGCATGCCGAGCGTCTGGGCGCAAAGCGTTCCGCTGCTACCGAGTTGCACTGCCAGTTGCGTGGCGACCTGACGGGCATTCTGCTGGCAAGCGAATTGGCACTGCGCGAATCATCGCTGCCGCCACGGGTTGCCGATAAGATCAACTCTGTCCACAAGCTGGCCGAGCAGATACGGTCACGACTCGAAGGGGCGGCGTTATAGAGTAGCTTCGCTCATGAATACGCGGCCGCCGACGCGGAATGTCCGGGGAAGCCGGTCCGCCAGATCTCAGCAAAAGATCGGCGTCTAGTAACGACACTTGCGACATTGCCGCCTGCCCCGAAGCTCGGCAAACCGGCCCCCCAGCATCAGCGCCACTTTCCTACTGGCCGGCGCAACATCAACTCTCGTCTATCGCTATCCCCCGAACGCCTTCAGTCGCAGGCAACGTAAGTACCTAAGTTCTCGTCTAAGTTGACGTTGGCCCGCTTCCTAGGCCGCCTTTCCATGCAAACCACGCCGCAAGCGGATCCCCAAAATTCGACACAATCAGGGTTACCCACGCATGACCGCTTGGAACTCGAGCACCAGATTCGCGGGCTTGGCGACTGGTTTCATAACCTCGATCTTTTTGGAGTACCGACAGCACCAAACCATTTTCTTGGCGACTTTCCGGCCGTCAAATGGAAGCACATAGCGTCGGCCATCCCCGAAGACCTGAGTGGCGCAAGCGTCCTGGATATCGGCTGTAACGGCGGATTCTATTCAATTCAGCTGAAGCGCCGCGGAGCCGAACGGGTGCTGGCAATCGATATTGACGACCGCTATTTGAACCAGGCACGTTTCGCGGCGAAGACCTTGGGCGTTGATATCGAATTCGAAAAGCGCTCGGTTTACCAGGTAGACGCAATCGTAGGACAGTTCGACTACGTGTTTTTCATGGGCGTGCTGTATCACCTGCGGTACCCGCTCTTCGCTTTGGATAAGGTCATCACCAAAGTTGCACCGGGCGGTAAGCTGGTATTCCAGACCATGCTGCGCGGATCGAGCCACGCGAAACCTTGGGATGAGAATTATCAGTTCTGGACAACCAACATTTTCTCCGACCCAGACTGGCCGGCGATGTACTTCATCGAGCGTAGCTACGCCAATGATCCAACTAACTGGTGGATTCCCAATTGTGCGGCGGCAGAAGCCATGCTGCGCAGCTCTGGATTGAAGATCCTCGACCACCCTGAGTCCGAGACTTGGATCTGCACGCCTCAAAGTTCGGCACGTGCTGGCCGTTCCATTCTGGATCTTGAATTGCAGGGCGAGCTGTGAAAATTTGCGGAGCAGAGGAACTTACGACTGCATGGTAGAAGCCGTAATGTTGTGGAACGAGCCGAATAACCTGTCGCACTGGAATTTCAAGCTCGACCCGGAATGGAGAATCTTCGCGGAAACTGCCAAACTGGCAGCCCGTGCCGTGCGTGCTGCGAATCCCAGCCTCAAGATTGTGCTGGGCGGCATTTCGCCTATCGATCCTCAGTTCATCGAGTTGCTGGCATCGCAAGGCGTCGTCGACGAAATTGACGTGGTTGCGGTTCATGGCTTTCCGCTGGACTGGAACCATTGGAAGATCGACGAGTGGCCGTTGAGGATCGATGAGATTCGCCGGGCAACCCACAAGCCGGTCTGGGTATCGGAGGCGGGCGCTTCCTCCTTTGGCGCCGAGGAGGTGCAGGTATTCGGCATGACTCGTACGGCTGAGTTGCTGCTGGGCCAGGTCGAGCGTGTGCACTGGTACAGTCTGCACGATTTGCCATCCGCGTGGACGGCGACCACCCGTCACAAGGAGGCCGAGGGTAGCGCCTATTACCGCCACTATTACATGGGACTACTTCGCGAAGATGGCTCACCGAAGCCTGCTGCGGAATGCTTTCCATCGGGCATGGGTATCTGTCAGTGGCTGCACTTTGAAGATCATCGCCTGGAATCGTCCGTACGTTGGCTGCGGCGGCTGGGGGTGCGTTATTTGCGCACCGGCGTGAGCTGGGCCGACTGGTTTCGTCCTGATGCGGAGCTCTGGTTTGATCGGCAGATGGAAGCCCTAAGCGAATTCGACGTGACCCTGACGCTGTGTTTCACGCCTGAGCATTTAGGTATCGAACCGCACTACACCAGCCCGCCGGTTCGCCCTAAGGATTTCGCGGACTTCGCGGCCCGCATGGTGGGCCGGTATGCTCCGTTGCTGGATAGCGGGAAGCTGACGCGCGAAGCGCCGGTGAACGGCTGGGCTCTGGAGGCTCGCCAATGAGTAGCCATGTTTTGATTACCGGCGGCGCAGGTTTTGTCGGTTCGCACCTGGCAGATGCGCTACTCGCGCGAGGCGACAAGGTACGGATCTTCGATAGCCTGACTCCGCAGGTGCATCCTGATGGCCGGCCGGAATACCTGGACCCGGGCGTCGAGCTCGTGCGCGGAGACATGCGCGATATTGACGCTGTTTCGCAGTCACTCCGGGGAATTGACACCATCGTTCATTTGGCCGCAGCCGTAGGTGTCGGGCAATCTATGTATGAAATCTCGAACTACATGGGGGCGAACACCCAGGGAACGGCCAACCTGTTGCAGGCCATTCTTGATAGCAAGGCTGAGATTTGCAAGCTGGTCGTTGCTTCGTCGATGTCGATTTACGGAGAAGGAAAGTATCTTTGCCATAAGTGTGGCGAGGTTTCTCCTCCGCCGCGCCCGCTTGAGCAGTTGAAAGCAAAACAGTGGGAGACGCTCTGTCCGGATTGCGGACGCGAACTGACGCCGCTCGCCACGGATGAGTCCAAGCCGCTGCAATGTACTTCAATTTACGCGCTCAGCAAAAAAGATCAGGAAGAGATGACGCTGCTGTTTGGACGCACCTACGGCGTCCCGGTAGTCGCGTTGCGCTACTTCAACATCTACGGAACTCGCCAGGCACTCTCGAACCCGTACACCGGCGTGGCTGCCATTTTTGCGTCGCGGCTATTGAATCGGCGGGCTCCTATGATTTTCGAAGATGGCCGCCAGATGCGCGACTTTGTCAGCGTTCACGATGTGGTGCAGGCCAACCTGCTCGCGATGGAGCGTAGCGACGCCGACGGCATGGCGCTGAACATCGGGTCGGGCAGTCCAATATCGATTGCAGACGTTGCTGCGGAATTGACCGACTGCCTGGGAGAGAAGATCCCGGTTGAGATCACCGGCAAATATCGCGTGGGAGATATTCGCCATTGCTTTGGAGATATCACGGCCGCGCGGCAAGTGCTCGGCTACCAGCCGCGATACCAGTTCGCCGACGGCATCGCTGAGCTGGTGGGGTGGCTTCGTTCGCAGACCGCAGTGGATAAAGCGGCTGACATGGTACGAGAGTTGTCCGCCTATGGTCTTACAGCGTGATGGACCAAAATCCGCGCACGTTGCGCGTTGAGATTTCTGCCTTATGCAGATACTGCTGACGGCGGACACAGTCGGGGGCGTCTGGACGTTTGCTCAGGAGCTCGTTACCGGACTGTTGCGCCGCGGTGTCGAGGTGACCTTGGTCAGCTTTGGCGAGATGCCGGAGCTGAACCAGATGCGCTGGACCGAAGGTCTGCGTGGCCTCGATTTCCGGCCGACCCCCTTTCGTCTGGAGTGGATGCAGGACGCTGCTCAAGACATTGAAGCTTCGTCCGACTACCTGCTGAACATCATCCGCGAGACTGAACCCGATCTCTTGCACTTCAGCCAGTACTGTTACGGTGCGCTCGATGTCGACATTCCGAAACTAATTACGGCTCACAGCGATGTGGTGAGCTGGTGGCATGCAGTACACAGCGAAGATCCACCCCAGTCCGATTGGAGTAGCTGGTACCGCAAGACTGTATCCGCGGGACTGGACGGGGCCGATGCGGTGATAGCGCCTTCTCGCTGGATGCTTTCTCAAATCACGCAGCACTACGCAGAGCCGCGTGGCGCGACGGTCATCTACAACGGTCGTACGGCCCATCACTTCAATCCGCACGCGGAGAAGGAAGATCGGGTGGTTTCTATCGGTCGGCTCTGGGACCAGGCCAAGCAGGTATCGCTTCTTGCCGACAGCGGCCTGGAATGCCCGGTGACCATTGCGGGCGCTGTCGAGTCTCCGGACCAGCACCAGTCCGGCGACGCCCGCTTGTTCAGCGAGTCGATCGAGCTGCGTCAGAAACTCAGTTGCAGCCAAGTCCGGTCGCTGCTGGCCAACGCACCTATCTACGCCGCCACTTCGCGTTACGAACCTTTCGGCCTTGCCCCGTTGGAGGCGGCGCTCTCCCGCTGTGCGCTGGTGGCGAACGACATTCCGACCTTCCGTGAGCTTTGGGGGCCGACGGCATTGTATTTTCCTGCGAACGATGCGAACGGATTGCGAGCGGCTGTTACGGAGCTGCGCAGCGATGCCTGCCTGCGCCGCCATTATTCGGAATTGGCGTATCAGCGGGCGCGCCGGCTGTTCAGCGCGGACGCCATGGTTGATGAGTACCTTTCCCTTTACCGCTCGCTTGTTCCCGAGAAGAGTGTTGCAGCATGAGCGGTCGTATTCGCTTTCGCATCTTCGCGCATTCCTGGATCTCCGACTGGAACCACGGCAATGCGCATTTTTTGCGAGGACTGGTGCGCGAACTGCAGCATCTGGGGCATGAAGTGCGCTGCTATGAGCAGTTCGGTTCGTGGTCGCTCAGCAACCTCGTAGAGAAAGAAGGCGACACGGCGCAGCAAGCGATTGAGCAATTTCGCGTTGGGTTTCCCAACCTCGATGTCCGGCTCTATCAACGGGACGCTGCGTTGGAAGATGCTTTGCGGATGGAACTGGCGGGCGCCGACGTGGTGATCATTCACGAATGGAATGAACCCGCAGTGGTAAACACCATTCTGTCGTTGAAGCGCGATCTCGGTTTCAGGGTCTTGCTCCATGACACGCATCATCGGGCGCACACTAATCCCGGCGAACTGTTGCGCTTTCAGCTGCAGCTGTTCGATGGAGTGCTGGCTTTCGGTGAGGCAATCCGGCGTATCTACATAGACGGCTTCGGAATTGAGCGCGCCTGGACCTTCCACGAGGCGGCTGATGTCGTTCACTTCTCACCCTTGCAGGAAGAACACAGCTTCGACTTGCTTTGGATTGGCAACTGGGGAGACGAGGAGCGAACCCGTGAGTTAATGGAGTTCTTAATCGAACCTGCTACACAACTTCGTCATCTCAAGACCGTTGTGTATGGGGTGCGCTATCCCGAGGAAGGAAAGGCCGCACTGGCTGCGGCTGGGATTGAGTATCGCGGATACCTGCCCAACTTGATGGCGCCTTCGGCTTACGCCCGAAGTGCTCTGTCGCTGCATGTACCGCGCCGACTCTATGCCAACGGGCTTAGCGGAATTCCTACGATCCGTGTCTTCGAGGCGCTGGCCTGTGGCTCGCCTCTGCTGTGCGCACCTTGGGAAGACGCGGAGCATCTGTTCCGGCCCGGGCAAGATTACCTGATCGCTGGGTCGGGATCGGAGATGACCTCGGCAATCCGGTGGCTTTTGCGCGACGATGCCGCACGAAAACAGATTGCTGAAAACGGTAGACAAACGATTCTGCAGCGGCATACGTGTGCCCACAGGGCTGCACAACTGGTTGAGATCTGCGGGGAGTTGACGCAATGAGGATCTTCGTTTTCGGATCGAGCCTGACTTCGTCGTATTGGAATGGCGCAGCAACCTACTATCGTGGAATCTATAAAAATTTGGCGGAGCTAGGTTTTCATATCACCTTTGCAGAGCCGGATGCCTACTCACGCCAGCAGCACCGGGACGACGCAGATCTCAGCTATGCCGACGTAATTGTCTACCAATCTCCCCGCGACATCCCGGCGTTGCTGAAGTGGGCGGGGGAAAGCGACCTGGTCATCAAGCACAGTGGAGTGGGCGTAGACGATGCTTTGCTGGAAGAGGCTGTGCTGGATTGCCGCTCGGTCCGTACGCAAGTCGCGTTCTGGGACGTGGACGCACCGGCCACGCTGGCTGCCGTCGAAGCCAATCCCCTGAATCCGTTTCGCGCCCTCATCCCTGAGTACGACTACGTTTTCACTTACGGTGGCGGCCCGCCGGTTGTTGAACACTACTTGCGACTCGGCGCGCGAGCCTGCCACCCAATCTACAACGCGCTCGATCCGGCCACGCATTATCCGGTCACGCCCGATCCGGATTTCCGGTGCGACCTGGCATTTGTCGGGAACCGTCTTCCTGACCGCGAGCGGCGCGTGGAAGAATTCTTCTTCGCGGCGGCAGCGGATGCGCCGGAGTTCAGCTTTTTACTGGGCGGCGAAGGTTGGGGCGACAAATCTATCCCCTCGAACGTTCGGTGGATTGGCCATGTGGGTACCGGAGACCACAACCGGATCAACTGCTCGGCTCGCATCGTTCTGAATATCAACCGTGAATCGATGGCCAGCGTAGGCTTTTCTCCACCCACACGCGTCTTCGAAGCCGCCGGCGCGGGAGCCTGCTTCATTACCGATCACTGGGCCGGGATTGAGGAATTTTTCGCTCCAGGATACGAAATCCTCGTGGCCCGCGACGCCCATGACATAACCGATCTGCTGAAGACAGTGGATGCAAAGCTTGCCCGCGAAATGGGCGACGCGATGCGTCGAAGAGCCTTGCAGGAGCACACCTACGCCCTGCGAGCATTGCAAGTCCGTGAAATTTTGTCCCAGAGTTCACCAGGAGTTCTAAACGCGCGCAGTCGCGAACTATACCGGCAACTGGCATGAAGATCGTGGTCTTTGGTTTATCGATCACTTCGACGTGGGGAAACGGTCACGGAACTACGTTTCGAGCCCTGCTGCGCGCACTCAACGCGCGAAGACACGACATTGTTTTCTTTGAGAAAGACGTTGAGTGGTACGCCTCAAACCGCGACATGCCGGAGCCCGACTTCTGCAAGGTGATCTTGTTTGACGCCTGGCGCGACGTCCTGCCGCTGGCGAGAAAGCACTTGCGCGAAGCCGACGCCGTGATGATCGGATCGTATTTTCCTGATGGCGTGCAGGCGATCGATGAAATTGCTGATTTCGATGTCAGCGCAAAAACCTTCTACGACATTGATACTCCGATTACCGTGGCCGGCCTACGAGCTCACGGACGTACCGACTACATGGAAGCGCGGCAGGTTCCTGTTTTCGACGTCTACTTCAGTTTCACCGGGGGGCCCATCCTGCGCGAGTTGGAAACCCGTTTCGGTGCGCAACGTGCGGTACCGCTGTATTGTTCTTTCGATCCGCAAGAGTACCGCCGATTCGGTGTCAATCGTCGTTTCGCGTGCGATTTAAGTTATATGGGCACGTATGCCCCCGATCGCCAACCAAAGATCGACGAGCTGTTGAGCGCGCCCGCTCGTTTGCTTCCTGCGCACAGTTTCATCGTTGCAGGTCCGCAATATCCGATGGACGTGCACTGGCCATCTAACGTTAGAAGGATCAAGCACCTGAATGCGCGCTGGCATGCTAAGTTCTACAGCTCGTCTCGCTTTACGCTGAACGTCACGCGACGCGACATGGTGATGGCCGGCTACTCCCCGTCGGTTCGCCTCTTTGAAGCAGCGGCGTGCGGGGCCACCATAATTTCCGATAATTGGCCTGGTCTCGAAACATTTCTTACTCCCAACGAAGAGATTCTGCTGCCTACCAGTTCGGAAGACGTTGTGCATTATTTATCGGAGCTCCCCGATAGTGAAGTGCGGCGCATCGGAAAACGGGCGCAGGAACGCGCTCTTGCCGAGCACACGAGCGAGCACCGTGCCCTGGAGTTTGAGAGGGAATTGGAGGGCATTTCTTCGGCCTCCAGTACGATGCAGGTGCAACAGCAGGTCAGCTTCGCAGGCAAGTAGCATCAGGATTACACAGCACAGCGCAGCTGACGGGGATGTTCGAGGCAGCACCAGCCTTATGAATCGCATCTTCTATATGTTCCCGCAAGTGTAAGCCTAGCTCGCGCCAGATCGCGTCACAAAAGGACCGCACCAAATGCGAGTTGCTCTCGTCTCTCCGCCTTTTCTTCCCGTGCCGCCAAAAAAATACGGCGGGACGGAACTCTTCATTGCGCAACTTGCCGAAGGGCTCCAGTCCGAGGGCGTTGACGTTGTTGTTTACACCATTTCGCAATCGACCGTCGGAGTGGAAACCCGCTGGTTTTATAAGGACGCTCAATGGCCGATTAAAGGCGAGGTGTTCGACAACCTCAAAGACATGAATCACGCTTCGTGGGCGATTCGCGATGCCGGCAATGATTGCGACATCATCCATCTGCATAATGTTCCGTCGCTCATGTTCACCCGCTATGTGCCGAAACCATTCGTGTACACCGTCCACCATGTTCACGAAGAGCCGATCAGCGCGATCTACGCCAACTTTCCTGACGTCGAGTTTGTGACCATCAGCGATTTCCAGCGCCGTCAAGAAAAGATGGCACGCATCCGCACCATTCATCATGGCGTGGACATGAAACAGTACACTTTTAAGGGAAAGAAACAGGACTATTTCGCGTTCCTGGGCCGCATTGCGCCTATCAAGGGCACGCATCTCGCAATCGAAGTTGCGAAAAAGACAGGTATTCCGCTGAAGATCGCCGGCGAAGTGCAGCCCATGTTTCAAGACTACTTCGATTCCATGGTGAAGCCGCACATAGACGGCAAGTTTATTGAGTTCGTCGGCGAGGTCGATCTCGAGGGCAAGAACGAGTTGCTGGGCGATGCGCGTGCCATGCTGTTTCCCATCCAGTGGAATGAGCCATTCGGTCTGGTGATGATCGAAGCCATGGCTTGTGGAACACCGGTGCTGGCGCTGGCCGGTGGTTCGGTAGAGGAGGTTGTGCGCGACGGAATCTCCGGATTCGTCTGCAACAGCCTTGACGATATGGCAAATCGCGCCCTGCACTCGCTGTCGAAGATCAGGCCGCAGACGGTGCGGGACTACGTGTGCCAATATTTTTCTTTAGAGCGCATGGTTGCCGATTATCAGGTCTTGTATACGGAGATGGCTGGCGAGGCTACTCCTTTACGCACAGAGCGGCCCAGCGCCGCGGTGAGAGGATTGAGCGCGCGCCGGAGCTAGCTACGTTCCACGCTATAGGTGCGCCATCGAAATGAGTACGATTCCTAATATCACCGACGAAGAGCTGATTCCGATCCCCTCGCCTTTTCAGGAGCCACGGGTCGCTTACAAAGAGCTTGAGCCAAGAAAAGTAGACAATCTCACCCTTATTGATGGCAAGACTTTCAGCGCCACCAGTGTGGCCGGAGACATCTACCCGCCCGGCTCTCCGGACGTAGGCTTTTTTCACGACGATACTCGTTTCCTAAGCCAGCTTGAATTGCGTATCGGCGGCCACCGCAGCGTTGTCCTCTCTTCCAGTACAGAGAGGACTTTTGCTGCGCAGATCGAGCTCACCACCGGCAACATCACGCTGCGGGATTCGTTCGATCTGCCGGAAAATACGGTACACGTCCGGCGCGAACAACTGCTGGCATCAGAGATATTCTTTGATCGCCTCAGCTTTGAAAACTTCAACCTTGTATACGTAGATTTAACTCTGGAAATCTGTTTCGATGCGGATTTCGTCGACGTCTTCCAAGTGCGCGGCGTGGCCAGGCAAAAACACGGGCAGTACTTCGCGCCCATCGTTAAAGCCGACGGCATCTTGTTCGTTTATCGGGGGCTCGATCACGTCACACGAAAGACGCATATCAAATTCAATCCACCGCCCGATGAGATTAGGGACCGTACCGCGCACTGGCAACTCCATCTCGAGCCTCTGAAGAGAGTGGAAATCGAAATACAAATCACTCCTTACGTTGAAGGCCGGGAGACACGCGCGCACAACTTTGATTTCGCAGCTCAACTGCGGCAGAGACGTTCGGCCTTCGCTCGCTGGGAGGCCGATTCGACTCAGTTCGACTCCTCCAACGAGGTGTTCGATAGCCTGCTGGCCACGGGTACGGGAGACTTTCATGCTTTGCAAATTCCCGATGGCCGGGAACATATCATTGCCGCGGGAATTCCCTGGTTTGCCACGATCTTCGGCCGCGACTCGATCATTGCCGCGTATCAGTCGATGTCCTTGAATCCTCAGCTCGCGATCGACACGCTGCGCGTGCTTGCGCGCTACCAGGGGAAAGAGCGGAACGACTGGCTTGATGAGGATCCCGGCAAAATACTTCATGAGTATCGCAACGGTGAAATGACACGCGATGGCGAGATGCCGTTCGGCCCGTACTACGGATCTGTCGATGCGACTCCGCTATTCCTCATTTTGCTGAGCGAAACCTTCAACTGGACGGCAGACGAGCAACTGGTGGAAGAACTACTGCCTAACGCCTACGCCGCGCTGGAGTGGATCGATAAGTATGGCGATCTCGACGGCGACGGTTTCGTGGAATACCAGCGACGATCCCCCAAAGGTTTGATCAACCAGGGCTGGAAAGATTCCTGGGATGCCAACATGCATCGTGACGGCACCGTCGCTCAGCCGCCGATCGCCCTGAGCGAAGTACAGGGATACGTTTACGACGCGAAGTACCGCATGTCATCCTTGCTGCGCAGCTTCGGTGATGTGAAGACAGCGGACCGGCTAAAGCGCGAGGCCTCGGAACTGGCTCGTCGCTTTGATCGTGCCTTCTGGGTGCCGAGCCGTGGGTTCTACGCCATGGCGCTCGATGGCGACAAGAAGCCGCTGGAAGTAATCGCATCGAATGCCGGGCAATTGCTGTTTACGCGAATTGTTAATCGCGAACGGGCGCGAACCATCACAACCCGCTTGATGCGAGATGACATGTTCAATGGCTGGGGCTGGCGCACCATGTCAAACGATGAGCGCGTGTTCAATCCGCTCAGCTATCACCGCGGCTCCGTCTGGCCGCACGACAACTCGATCATCGCTCACGGTATGGCGCTCAACGAAATGCGCGAAGGCGCCCTGCGCGTGGTCACATCCCTATACCAGGCGGCGCAGACGTTTCGCGATTATCGATTGCCCGAGCTCTTCTGCGGTGTGCAGCGCCGCGAAAACGATACGCCGGTGCATTACCCGGTTTCGTGCTCGCCGCAGGCTTGGGCGTCGGGTGCAATGTTTCTGATGCTCACGTCAATTCTGGGCATCAGGCCGAGTGCACCCCGGAAAGAATTAAACATCATCAACCCGCAATTGCCGGATTGGCTCGAACATCTTCATATCCGCAACTTGCGCGTTGGTGCCGCTCGCGTCGGCCTCGACTTCACTCGCCAGGGGGAACGCACATTTTGCAATGTCGTCGACGTGCAAGGCGAAAAGCTGCTGGTCAACGTCGCGTTCAAGAAATAATTAGTTCACGGCGTTGCTGCAACGACAGAAACGCAATCGGGAGCGCACGTGAGTCCGTTACAATAGTTTCTCTAAGTTCAATGGCAGTTGGAGGAGATGGAATGGCCCAAGTGAAAATCATGGTTCGCAAGAATGGTCCATATCGGGTCGAGGCACCCGAGGGATCTATCGAACTGGTCGATGCTGATGGAAACGCTTACGATTTGACTGGCAAGCCGGCGTTCTCACTCTGCCGTTGCGGTGCTTCGGTCAATAAACCCTTCTGCGACGGAACCCACTCCAAAATGGGATTTGAGGCTGCCGAGGCCGCAGTGAAGAAGGAAGAGCAGGGGCCGCAGTCCTGATTCGTTGATTTGCCGAAGGTGTCAGGAAACTGCGATTCCGGCATATCCCACCACCCGGTCTCGGTCTCCTGAGACATCGCCCGAGGTAGCATAACGAAGTAATTCCGCATTCGCGGCGCCCAGCTTGAGGGCGGCGGTGAGCATGGCAACCGTCGGACCGTAGCCGCACATACTAATGCTGCCTTCTCGTACCACGTCGTAAAGGCCTCGCGGATTGAGCGTCAGAATCTGCTCGATCGCGCGCCGGTCTTTTACCCGTGTGACGGAATCGCTTTCGTAGTGGTTCATATCGCTGGACGCAACCACCAGCACCTGCTCGCCGGCTTCCCGAATGGTGGACGCGAGCGCGACTCCCAATGCACTCAGTACTTCGAAATGACTCGTTCCAACCGTGATGGGAACGAAGCGAAATGCCGGCGACAGCACCTGCAAAAAAGGCAGCTGAACTTCCAGCGCATGCTCGAACCGGTGTGCCACGTTGTCTTCCGCCAGCAACGAAAAGCGATTTTTCAGGGCTGATGCAAGTTCTTCGTCCACGGGTACATCGCCCAGCGGTGTACTCCATGCGCCGGTGCTAATGATGGCCAGCGGCTCGCCAAGCCCGGTATGGTTGGGGCACAAGATGACGTAACGCGTCGGCAACTCCAGCCGTCGATACACCGCTCCCGCCACGCCGCCCGAGTACACGTAGCCGGCATGTGGCGCCACGCAGCCCAGTGGATGGATTTTGGAGTTCGCTTCGCTCGGGTCAGATGCGCGGGTAAACGACTCCACCTCTGCTCGGAGTTCGTGCGGATTCGCGGGATAGAATTGCCCCGCAACTGCGGGCTGCCGAATAGCGGTGGTCATGTGAATAAGATTCTGATTCAGGCAGTCTACGCCGGTTGTAAGCTGCGCGACAGCATCGCCATCTTTTCCAGTGGCACGGCTTCGGCGCGCACGTCGGAGCGCAGACCGGCTGCTTTCAATCCAGCCTTGATGGACAAATCCGAATAGGTGCCCTTAAGATTGTTGGCCAGCGTTTTGCGTTTTTGGGTAAAAGCGAGCTTCAGGAATCGGATGAACGGCCCTTCCTCTACCTGCAATTCCTCCATCCGCGGAGTCATGGTCAGCCGCAACACCGTTGAATGCACGTCGGGCGGAGGGCTGAACGCGTCCGGTGGAATCGTGAACAGATTGTCAACCCGCGCGTACAACTCTGCCGTCGCCGAGAGCAGGCCGTAGTCACGAGAACCGGGCGCGGCGGAGAGACGATCGGCCACTTCGCGTTGCACCATGATCACCGCGCGCTCCACACTGCGATGCAGATCGAGAATGCGCAAGACAATGTCGGACGTGACGTAATAGGGAATATTTCCCACGATGTCCACTGTTTCGGGTTTGGTGGGGCGCAGGTCATGCAGCGGCCCGGGCCGACGCCCTAACATGGAAGGGAACTCGACCGTCACGAAATCAGATTCCAACACCTCAACGTTCGTTCTCGTGGCGTAACGCATGCGAAGTTGAGCAGCCAGTACGCGATCGAGTTCCACGCCGATCACATGCTTCGCGCGGTTCACTAGCAGGTCGGTGAGGACACCTTCGCCAGGGCCAATCTCAATTACCGTGCGATTGGAGATGTCGCCCAGTGCTTCGACGATGCGGCGCGCCACGCCGTGGTCAATGAGGAAATTCTGTCCTAATTTCGGCTTGTGCCGTGTGCGCTTTTCGGCGGATTCTTTTGGCGTGCTTTTTGGCACATTGACCCTCTTTCCCTGCGGCGGTTAGACTCAACTGTTTCTCTGAACCGTTCATCATAAACGCAGCCGCGGTTTTCTTCCCGGCGTGTTGACGGCTGGCCCTTTTGGCTGGCAACAGCAGATTTGTCCAGATCGGTCGCACGCGCGGAGGTTTCATGCGAATTGTCATGGCGGCATCGGAATGCACCCCGTATTCCAAAACTGGTGGATTGGCCGATGTCGTGGGTTCCCTGCCTCGGGCCCTGGCGAAATTAGGCCATCAGGTCAGCGTCTTCGTCCCCCGCTATCGTCAAACCAAGCTGCAGAATCCCAACAAGATCCTCCCCAGCATCACTGTTCCCTTCGACGATCGCTACCGTTTTTGTTCCGTACTCGACGGCGGCATGCTCAACGGCGTGCAGATGTACTTCGTCGACTATCCGCCGTTCTTCGATCGCGAGGCGTTGTATGGGACCGCGATCGGCGACTACCCGGACAACGCTGAACGCTTTGCACTGCTATGCCGCGCCGTATTGGAGGCGACCAAATTTCTTGGCCGTCCCGACATACTGCATTGCCACGATTGGCAGACCGCGCTGATACCCATTTTGTTGAACACCCTATACGCTGAGGATCCTGTGTTTGAAAGGGTGCCGTGCGTTTTTACTATTCACAATCTGGGATACCAGGGCCTGTTCCAGCCCGAAATCCTGCCGCTGCTGCTCTTGCCGTGGGACCTGTTCACTATGACCAAGCTGGAGTTCTACGGCAAAGTGAATTTCCTCAAGGGCGCCATTACTTCTGCCGATTTCATCACCACAGTCAGCCGCAGGTATGCCCAGGAGATCCAGACCAGCGAATATGGTTTCGGCCTGGAAGGCGTCTTGCGAGCGCGTTCAGGAACAGTCGCTGGAATCCTTAACGGCGTGGACTATAGCCAATGGAGTCCCGAAACCGATACGCACATCGCCGCCAATTACAGCGCCAGCGATCTGGACGGAAAAGCAGCGTGTAAACGGGCGTTGCTGAAGGATTTCGCATTACCAGAGGATACTCAGCTGCCCGTGCTCGGAATAGTCTCCCGCTTCGCCGGGCAAAAAGGCTTTGACCTCATACAGCAGGTCTCGGACCGCTTGGCCCGCGAGGACCTGATCATCGTAGCTCTCGGCACCGGCGATCACGATTATGAAGACATGTTCCGTCGATTGAATAAACAGTATCCTCAGAAGTTCGCGGTGAAGATTGCCTTCGATGACGACTTGGCCCACCAGATTGAGGCTGGTGCGGACATGTTTCTGATGCCATCCAAATATGAGCCGGCGGGCCTGAACCAGCTCTACAGCCTGAAGTACGGCACAGTCCCTATCGTGCGCGCAACCGGTGGGCTCGACGATACCGTGGAGCAATGGGACCCGGAAACGGGAAAGGGCACAGGCTTCAAGTTTCGAGAGTATAACGGGGAGGCGCTGTTGGAGACGGTCCGGACAGCGCTGGCGGCTTTTCGCGATCAGCAAAAGTGGCGAGTGCTGATGCGCAACGGCATGGCGCAAGACTATTCATGGGACGCCTCGGCGCGAGATTACGTTCGCGTTTACGAGAGGGCCCGGCAACTCAAATAGAGGCTGCTGAATGGCGGCAAGTCACGCATCGATGTTGTCTCACGGGGCGGAGAACCTTTTCGAAGGTTTCGAGAATCTCATGCCCTTCCGGGTTCAGGACATTCTGCTGGTTTCCAGCCTGTACGACTCGTTCATCCTGCGTGAGGACGGCCGGTTGAACGAGCTACTGATGAAAGAGTCGCTCGACCTTCATCTGCAGAATGTTCCGGGAATCTCCCACGTCTCCAGCGGCCGTGAGGCGCTGGAGCTGGCGCGAACGCAACCTCGCTTCAACCTAATCGTCACCAACCTGCAAGTCGGCGACACCAACGCCGCCGAGCTCGCTAGCCAGGTGAAGCAGGCAGGCCTCGACGTCCCCGTGATGGTTCTTGCCTATGACCATCGCGAGATCAAAGACTTCATCGCACGCTACCCACAAACGGACATCGAGCGCATTTTTCTCTGGCAGGGCAATGGGCGCATCCTCATTTCCATGGTCAAGTACATCGAGGATAAACGCAATGTGCAGCACGATGCGGAAACCATGAACGTGCCCGTCGTGCTGCTGGTCGAAGACAACATTCGCTACTATTCTTCGTTCTTGCCAGTGCTTTATACCGAGATCTGGACCCAGACACATCGCCTGATCGAAGAGGGAATTAATCTTCAGCATAAGCTTTTGCGCATGCGCGCGCGTCCTAAGATCCTGCTGTGCTCCGATTACGAAGAAGCCGCACAGCTGACGCTTCGTTATCGCGACCACTTGCTGGGCGTGATCATGGATGTGGAATTCCCCCGCGCCGGTACGGTACAGCCGGAGACGGGCTTCGATCTTGCGCAGACCATTCGCGATGTCGTGCCTGATGTGCCTATTGTTTTGCAGTCCAGCCGGACGGAATACATGCATCGCGCTTTCCGTCAGGGGTTCTCATTCGTACAGAAGAATTCGCCGACACTGCTCAGCGACTTGCGCAAATTCCTTATCGAGAACGTCGGCTTTGGCGATTTCGTTTTCCGCCTGCCTGACCAGACGGAGGTTGGTCGCGCCTCCGACCTCAACCAGCTTGAACAGCTGTTGCATAGTGTTCCGCCGGAATCAATTGCCTATCACGCTGAGCGCAACCACTTCTCGCATTGGTTTACCACCCGCACTGAGTTCGCCTTGGCGCAAAAGTTGCGACCGCGCAAAATTTCGGATTTCTCGTCTGTGGAGGATTTACGCCGAAGTCTTATCGACTCCATCGCCAACTACCGGCATGAGCAGAGCCAGTCGCAGATCGGGGACTTCAACCCTGCGAGCTTTAGCCCCGCTCATCCCTTCTTTTTGCGCATCGGCGACGGCTCTCTCGGAGGAAAAGCGCGCGGGCTCGCCTTTGCTCGCAGTCTCCTCTATCAAAAGCGGCTCACGCGGCGCTTCCCGGCAGTTCAGATCACCGTGCCGCCTACTCTCGTGCTGGCCACCGATATATTCGACCGGTTTGTTACGGACAACGATCTGCTGGATTTCGCCATACAGTGTGCGGACGACGGCGAAATCGAAAGGCGATTCGTAGCTGAGCGTTTGCCGCCTACACTCATCACGGCGCTGCTCGCCTTTCTGGAGAAGATGCATTGTCCTCTGGCGGTTCGCTCATCGAGCCTGCTGGAGGACTCGCAATACCAGCCGTTCTCCGGTGTCTACGAGACGTTTATGCTGGCGAACCACGGCGCCGATCTCGACGTCCGGCTTGAGCAATTGATGCAAGCGATCAAGCTGGTCTACGCCTCGACCTTCAGTCGTCACGCCAAAGCTTACGTGCGCGCCACACCGTACCGCCTCGAGGAAGAGAAGATGGCGGTACTGATTCAAGAGGTCGTGGGAGCGCGTTACGGCGACAGGTATTATCCAGATTTTTCCGGCGTGGTGCGCTCTCGGAACTTCTACCCGGTGGCGCCGGTTACCGTGCGGGACGGATTTGCCGCTGTTGCGATGGGGTTGGGAAGAGCGGTGGTCGGCGGAGGCAAATCGCTGACCTTCAGTCCCCGATATCCGCGCCACCTGGTGCAGTTCTCGTCAGTCGAAGACATTCTGGCCAACTCGCAAACTGAGTTTTGGGCGTTGCCCATGAACCCTCGTGAGGAGACCGCAGATCCGGCGGAAGGCTTGCGAGAGAAGCCGTTTGCAGTGTCCCTGGCGGAGTCGGACGGCACCTTGAACTTGCTGGCCTCCACTTATTCGGCTGACAATCATGCGATCTACGATGGTCTCAGCCGCAAAGGAATGCGGGTCGTAAGCTTTGCTCCGATTCTGAAATACGGCATGTTTCCTTTGCCTGCCATCCTCGACCAGTTGATGACCATCGGCGAAGAAGGCTTGGGACGCCCAGTAGAGATCGAGTTCGCGGTCCGTTTGTCTAAGAAGAACGGAGAGGTTAGCGACTTTGGTTTCTTGCAAATGCGTCCGCTGGTGGTTTCACGCGAAGGCGAAGATCTGCGGGTTGACGTGGTTGAACGGGAGAAGTTACTTTGCCAGAGCGCGCAGGTGCTGGGGCACGGGCGAATCAGCGGACTGCGTGATGTTGTGGTCGTCGACTTCCATCGCTTCGAACGCGCGCGCAGCCATGAGGTGGCGCAGAGTGTGGCAAAGTTCAATGCGCAACTCTCCGACTCCGCGACGCCGTACCTGCTCATTGGCGTGGGACGCTGGGGTTCGAACGAACCCTGGCTCGGCATTCCCGTTGGCTGGGACCAAATCTCCGGCGCACGGGTGATTGTCGAGTCAGGCTTTCGCGATTTTCGCGTCATGCCGTCGCAGGGCAGCCATTTCTTCCAGAACCTCACTGCCTTCCAGATCGGCTACTTCACGGTCAACCCCGATGCCGGCGAGGGATTTATTGATTGGGAGTGGCTCAATGCTCAGCCTGCCTTTGGTGAAGATGGCTGTGTCCGCCACTTGCGCTTCGCAGCGCCATTATCTCTAATCATGAACGGCAAAACCGGCGAGGGATTTATCTTCAAGCCGGCGGAGTGAAATAGCTACCATGTGCCGTCAGCTCTCAGTTTGCCAACGACAGGCGAGGTACTGGACCGTATAGCTAACCCGCCGAACCCCTCTATCTTCTATGGGGAAAGCTGAGGGTCCTTGATGCTGACGACCGACAACTGACAACCGACAACTGACAACCGACAACTGACAACTGATCCCCATGTCTCCCGGCGCCATCATCCAGCGGCTGTTCGACTCCCGATACGGAGCCTCCAATCGCCTGCTCGCGCGCTGGCTCTTCCTGCGTGCCCTAGGTCTGATTTACTTTTCTGCCTTCTATGCGCTCCTCTTCCAGATCCGCGGACTGATCGGCAACAACGGCATACTTCCCGCCACCGAGTTCCTCGAGGCGGTAGCGCATTCTTATGGCCCGGCGCGCTGGTGGTTTGCGCCTTCGTTGTTCTGGCTCTCCACCGGTAACGGCTGGTTAATGTCCGTCTGCTGGATAGGCCTGTTGGCATCTGTGCTGCTTGTGTTTAATCTTTGGCCACGCGGGACGCTGGCAATCTGCTTTGTCTGCTTTCTTTCGTTTGTTGCGGCCGCAGGTGATTTCTCGGGGTATCAGTCCGACGGCATGCTGCTGGAAGCTGGCTTTATCGCGTGGTTCTTCGCGCCTCCGGGATTCCGTCCGGGCTGGGGCGAGGGCCGCCCACCGTCGCTCGCGAGCCTGTTTTTGTTGCAGTGGGAGTGGTTTCGCATTTACTTCGAATCAGGACTGGTAAAGCTCGCCAGCGGCGATCCCCAATGGCGCAACTGGACAGCGATGGATCAGTACTACCAGAACGGTCCGCTGCCAACCTGGATCGGCTACTACGCTCAGCATCTGCCACACTGGTTTCATGCCTCCACCGTCTTCGTGACCTTTGCGGTCGAACTGGGCGTTGTGTGGATGATGTTTCTCCCACGGCGCTGGCGACTGGTTTGCTTCTTCATCGTTACCGCGCTACAGATCGGGATCATCCTCACCGCCAATTATGCGTTCCTGAACTACCTGGTCCTGTCGCTGGGAATTTTGCTGGTGGACGACGTCTACCTTGTTCGTGTGCTGCCCCGTCGTTGGCGCAAGCAGTTCGAAAAGGCATCGCAGGTTGCGACTATGCAACCCCCGGAAACCTATGTCCGAGAACCCCATCCTGCGCTGTCCCTCATCGACACGCCGGCTGCGCCTCCTGCACGACCGAAACCACCGCGGGGAATGCATCTGAGCGCGTGGAAGCTGGCCCTCACCAGCGTCATCCTGATCTGGATCTTCTACGCCGGCACGGTGCAGATGCTCTGGATTCTCATGCCCAACTTACGGCTGCCCACGTCACCGGTTGCGATGCTTGATCCGTTTCGCATTGCCAACCGCTACGGACTGTTCGCCGTTATGACGCGCGGCCGCTATGAGATCGAGTTTCAAGGCTCCAACGACGGCCAGAACTGGACTCCGTATCCCTTTCGTTACAAGCCGCAGGATCCGTCGAAAGCTCCGGGCATCTATGCGCCTTACCAGCCCCGGTTTGATTGGAACCTGTGGTTCGCCTCGCTGGGCGATTGGCGCGACAATGCCATCGTCCCCAGCACCGAAGAGCGGTTGCTGTCGAACAGTCATGATGTAATGCAACTGTTCGCTGGCAACCCTTTTCCCAGTGGGCCTCCGAAGCAGGTTCGAGCAGTACTCTGGCAATATTGGTTCACCAGCTTGGAAGAGAAGCGGCGCACCGGAATGTGGTGGCGGCGCGAGCTGCTGGGTCTATACGCGCCTGTCCTGCAAATAAACGCCAACGGCAAGCTCGAAGTGGTACAGTGGCCTGCCCCGTTACCGCCGCACGGGTAGCCTTGGGCATCTATAAACCTCAGGAAATGTTCGCGTGAGCCCCACCTCAGATCGCCGTCCGCAGTTTGCCGGACGCAAGGCATGCGTAGTTGGCTCGGGTCCGAACGGACTCGCGGCAGCGATCGTGCTTGCCCAAGCGGGCTTCGAGGTGCAAGTCTTCGAAGCTGAGGCCCAGCCCGGAGGCGGCGCTCGCACCATGGAATTGACCCTCCCCGGCTTTCGGCACGACTTCGGTTCGGCGGTTCATCCCATGGCCGTCGGCTCGCCATTCTTCTCGTCGCTGCCTCTGCATCAATTCGGCCTCGAATGGATTCAGCCGGCGGCACCGTTGGCTCATCCGCTGAACGACGGCACAGCGGTGATTTTGGAGCGCGACTTCGCGCAGCTGGACCTGGGAAGCGGCGACACCGCGGCCTGGCGTCGCCTGATGGAACCGTTTGCACGCAACTGGCAACGCCTGGCGCCGCAGATCCTGAGCCCCATCCCACCCCTTCCGCGGACGCCATGGTTACTGGCCCGGTTGGGTGTGATTTCGTTGTCATCTGCTAATGCACTCTCCAATCGGCTGTTCACCGGGACGCGCGCCAAAGCTCTATTTGCCGGGTTAGCGGCGCACTCGTTCCTCGCC
The DNA here is from genome assembly GCA_963771535.1 of uncultured Acidobacteriaceae bacterium. GTDB lineage: Bacteria > Acidobacteriota > Terriglobia > Terriglobales > Acidobacteriaceae > CAVVDY01. The sequence continues at coordinate 46,236 of CAVYTK010000005.1, forward strand.
TTCGACGAGCCCCTGAGCGCAACATTCGGTGTCTTGCTTGGCGTAACATCCTACGCTGTGGGATGGCCCATCCCGCGCGGCGGAGCACAATGCATCACTGATGCGCTGATTGCGTACCTGCAAAGCTTGGGCGGAAGTGTCACAACTTCCGCCAGGGTTACCTCATTCAACGACCTTCCGCCGTGTGATCTGACAATGTGGGACGTTAGCCCGCGCCAGTTCCAGGCTGCGGCCGGGGATCGCCTCACCTCTTCTTTCAAGCGAGCGTTGGCACGATACGAATACGGTCCCGGAGCCTTCAAGGTTGACTACGCTCTCTCCCAGCCCATTCCGTGGAAAGCCCGCGAGTGTCTGCGGGCAGGAACCGTCCATATTGGTGGCACGCTGGAAGAGATTGCCGCATCGGAATTTGCCGCGCGCCACGGGCGGATAGCCGAGCACCCGTTCGTTCTGCTTTCGCAACCCACAGTCTTCGACCCGACGCGCGCTCCCGCAGGCAAGCACATCGCCTGGGCTTACTGCCATGTCCCTAACGGTTCGGACTTCGACATGCTGTCCCGCCTGGAAGCGCAAATCGAGCGCTTCGCCCCTGGGTTTCGCGACTGTGTCCTCGCCCGGCACGTATTCACTCCCGCGGCACTCGAATCCGCGGATGCCAACCTTGTCGGTGGCGATATCGCGGGCGGCGCATCCACCCTGAAGCAGTTTGTCTTCCGCCCGACCTGGCGCACGTACGCGACCTCGGCTCCCGACATGTATCTGTGCTCGGCGTCAACGCCGCCAGGGGCTGGCGTCCATGGGATGTGCGGCTACAATGCAGCCAGGCTTGCGCTCTCGCGATTACCATGACCCTCGTCAATGAGACCATATCGCAATACCGGGTGCTGCGTGAGATCGGTCACGGCGGCATGTCGACTGTGTACGAAGCTGAAGACACTCTGCTCGGCCGCAAGGTTGCGCTGAAGGTTATCGCAGAAAGCCTGCTGCGCGACGAGAACGCGATTGCGCGATTCGAACGCGAGGCTCGCGCCGCAGCTGCCCTCGACCATCCCAATATCTGCACCGTTTACGAGTTGATGGAATACAACGGGCGGCCCGTCATCGTGATGGAGCTGCTCGAAGGCGAGACTCTGCGCCAGACTATGCGGCGCGGAGTGGTGCCCCTCGACAACGTCATCGATATCGGTATTGCGGTAGCCGATGCGCTCGAGGCTGCGCACCAGAAGGGTTTCGTTCATCGCGACATTAAGCCGGGAAACATCATGGTCACGGGCCGCGGACAGATCAAGCTTCTGGATTTCGGGCTGGCCAAGTCCGCGGATGCAGACGGGCCGGACGAAGGGACGGATCCGGACGACGGCGCGATCGGAGGCACGACCCAGTTCATGTCGCCCGAGCAGACTCGCGGCGAGGCACTCGATCTCCGCAGCGATCTGTTCTCGCTCGGCATGGTGCTATATGAGCTTGCGACTGGGGAGCGGCCGTTCAAGCGCCAGAGCGGCATGGCTACGATGGAGGCGATCCGCACCGTACATCCTGCGTCTCTTCGTTCGCTGAATCCGAAAATCCCAGAGGAACTTCAACTCATCATCGGTAAGCTGCTGGAGAAAGACCCTGCCAACCGTTACCAGAGTGCGGCTGACCTGCGCAGCGATTTGGAGTCGCTGAAACTTTCATCGCAGGCATCTGATGCCGAGAGGGGAAGAGTGGTTTCGGCTGATGCGGCAACTGGGCCTTCGCTGATTGCAGTTGCCGAACCACCGGCGATCCTGGAAAGTGAAGAACGCCTTGTCACGCGGGTATGGCGACGACGGGCATGGTATGTCGCGCCATTTGCTTTCGCGGCGCTCTTGTTTCTTATCCTGGCAGCAATCGTTCTCTACCAGCGGCTGGTTTAGTCTCGCACGAACGAAGCCTCAGTGACTCCACAGAACGCGAATGCCCCAAAAAGCTCCTGCGGCCATCACGGCTACGAATACGACACCGATCATTCTTCCCGATGAATCCGTCTTGCTCCAGCCCTGGAGCACGGCCACAACTCAAACGAAGAACAACACAATTGCAAGTACGCCAAGACCTTTCAGCAACATTTCATAACCTCGCTACGCCCCATTGTGTCTGACGACAATACCCGCGGGAAGTGCAGGTATCACGTGGGCGCGTGAGGTAAACGCGATGAACGTTCAGGACTCCATTGATCTAAGCAGCTCTGGCAGCATTTGACGTACCAGACTGCATTGAAATCAGCACATCAGAATCCGACATCGCAGGTGAGCGATCGTTGCGAAGATTTCAGCGGAAGCTTTCTCTGCGCGGCGTCGTCGAGCCACAAACGAAGCAGGGCACGGTTTGATGACGAACCTAAGAAGGGAAGAGGAGTGTCTATGAAACAGTTTGCATTCTCGTTGTTCTTGTTTCTATCGCTCGCGGTCGCGGTAGGCTTGGCGCAGGGTGGCGGCGGTGGCGGCGAGGTGGTGGAGGCGGCGCCGGCTCCGGTGCGGGAAGTTCCGGTGGCAACGCCGGAGGAGGCTCGAACGGCGGTGGCGGCAGCGCTTCAACCGGAACTATGGGCGGCGGCACCAGCGCGACCGGCACAACCGGTACCCCGATGAACGGCGGAACCGGGGGGAACAACGCCGGTGCGGCAGGCTCTAACAGCACCGGAACAGCCGGTGGTGGCGCCGGCAGCGCTAGCACCAACGACTCGGGCAACGCAACCGGCAACAATGGCGGCACTAACAACAACAGCGGAAGCAGCAAGGGAGCCGGCGAAATCGCCCTGCTAACCTTCGCAGGATTGGCGGGAGTTAACCAGCTCCGCCGCTCCAAGCGCTAGCACAAACCAGGTATGTCTTACAACGTCGGAGTTCAGCCGGTGGCGGAGAACCGCCGGCTGCATCTCCTCTGGCTCAATCAATTACTGATGGTTATTGCCGCAGTGGCGCTCTGCCATTGCTTCCAGTGGACGTGGCTGCGCGCGCTCACGCAGCAATCCAACTTAGCTGTTGATGCCTGGCTCGGGGTCCACATGCAGCCGCTAACTGCGACCACCATCTCGTTTCACGGTCTGATCTACCGGTACGAGGTGTCCTGCACCTTTGTGGACGTCTGGTTTGGACTTATCCCGCTGATCTGGTGGAAAGGCCAGTCGAGTCTGTGGAACGTCTGCTGGCTGCTGCTCTGGGCCCTCGCCTTATTCACCTTCAACATCGCCCGGCTCTCATTCTCTGACATCTTGTTTGCGTACGGAATGCCGTGGTCTTTCGCGCACAGCGTCCTCTCAGGTGTCTGTTACTACCTCGTGTGGCGAGTTGCTCGACACGTAATTGACTCACAGGCGGTGCGCTCCCCTGAACGCGCGCTCAGCTCTTCGCTATGAATCCGGCTACTGCAACTCTGTGTTAAGGATGTTGGCCAGCCGCAACCCTGCCTGCACGATCCGTTTCTCTGCGACCGCCTTTGCCTGGTCGGCGTATGCCTGGTCATACTGAAAAGGCCCGGCCCCATTGCCCACGGGAGGATTGGCATACGCGCTGCTCTGCGCCAGATTGAAACTCTCGCCCACCCAGGTGTGAGCATCAAGCTCGCTGGCATCTACAGCCACCGACGGCAGTGCCGCCGCTACCGCCGCCGCCTGCTGAGGAGTACCGCTAGTGGGCCCAAGCAGCTGGTCCCAAAAGGCATGAAGGTTCCCACTGCAGCCTTGACTGGTAGAGCTGCAGAACGTGACGCCGTTACCGCCGGCATCGCCACTGGTTTGCGTCGCCGTAAACCGGCTCGTACAGTGCAGCGGTTGATGAAGGTCGCCTACCAGGTGCATGAGCCAAACCAGGTCATACGATTTCAACCCGGCGGCCGCGTTGGATGAGAGCACCTCACGAAAGACCGCGGTTTCAGTCTCCGCGTTGGGATATGGCACAAGCCCAAGCGGTGTATCGTCTGGGCTGAATGGGACGTCGATGAAGTGCCAATATTTGTGCCGCGCCTTGTCTGCGTAGCCAATGTTTGCTGTGGCCGAACGGTTGCTGGGAGGCCTGTCGCCTCCGCTGCCACCGTCGTTGTGGTAGGAAGTGTCCCCCTTAATCTGATCCGCCCACGTGGTGGCCAGCATAAAGACGTACAGATCGCGGTCCTCGCTGCTGAGGTTGGCGGGCAGCGAGTTCTTCCAAGTCTTGTAACTCGGGTTCTTAGCGATCAGCTTGTTCACTGCCGCCTTGGCAGCAGGGTTCAAGTGCTGGTAGGCAACCCACCCCACAGCCATGTGCCCGAAGCTGTTCCACCCAAATGACGGAGAACAGCAGACCAGTAATGAAAGGACGACAGCCTGGACTCGGCGCATGCCAGCATCTTCACACGGGAATACGGTTTTGTCGTAGCTTTTATTCTCGAATATTCATGCCTCAGTACGTCCGGGTCACGTGAACCAGGCTCACCCCGACTTGTCCCTTAACGTCCCACGCATTCACACCAATAGTGTGCAGGCCGAACGGTGTGGGCACCCAAAGCTGCATTGATGGGGACCCGCGGAGCACGCGATAGAGATTCCCGTCGACATAGACAGCCCACGCGCTGATGGCGCCGTTAGTGCTCTGGGCGGTAGCGTTCAGGTTGGTATAGGGTCCGGAGTCGGGGAAGTAGTCATGGGGAGAGGTGATGGTCACTGTGACGGTATTGAAGAACTCGCCCAGCCCGGGTACTGACGCGCCATCTCCGGGACACGATTTGATGCCCAACATGTCGCACGTTCCGCGCAACATATCGTTCTGCATCATATGCGTCGAGGACTGGTAACCACGTTTCACGCCCGGTCCAATTACAGCGAAGAAGATGTGTCCACCACAGCCCTGCTGCTGATTCTGGCTGCATGAATTGTCGCCCGACAGGTCGCTCTCATCGAACGTGACAACCAGCACGCCGTCTCCGCCGGCCTGAAAATATTTTGATTGCAATAGTGCCGGCAATTGCTGCGATAGGTATACGTCAGCATTGTGTAACGCGGTTTGGGTGTCGTCCGCCGGATTATGTCCGTCGTGTGTAAGGTCGGGAACTAGAAACGTATAGTTGGCTACGTTGTTGGCGGCCAGGTCATTCGCAAAATTGCCGGTCCATGGCACCATGTTCTGCTGCTGGCTGTAGCTGTTCACCACATCGCTAAGAAAGGGGAATGGATTGTGCCGGCGGACATAGTCGCCGTCCTCGTATCCCATGTAGCCTTGCGAGGGCATCGACTGGAAGTAGCCTCGCCAAGTTTTGCCCAGCGTGGCAAGCTCTCGTACGACATTGTCCTTGGTATAGGGCAGATTGCAGCCGTCGCCGTTGCAGTTGTTGTTATCGGCTTCCCCGCCCTGCGGAGCCGCGCCGGTGGTCAGCTCCAGGTAGGCGAGAAACGAGCCGTGTGACGGGGAATAAGCTTGCAACGAGAGCGAATACTGATTCGCCAGGCCGGACAGGTACGGCATGAACTTCATGGCCTCGGAATCGCTGCGGTTCTCCAGCATGAGAACGAAGACATGATTGGACTGTTGTGCCACGGCCGGGACCGCCGGCATGGTAAGAGCGAGCAGCAGGGGGAGTAGATACTTCATATTCAGCAATGTAGCTGCGGCTGCGGCAATTTCAGTTATGCGTGATGCCCTATTGCGGATGGCTAAAACACCTTAACCTTCTCTTAATCCTAGTGTTTCATCTAGGTGAATTAACCTGTCTCACATCATCGATTTACCCCAAGCGGCGTTGTTACCATCGGTCTATGAAAGCGGCCGCTCACGGCGCGCTCTCCCGGGTGCCTCGTGGCCGCCTGATCGGATAGTCATTTGCATTCATCATCGCAGGGACAACGCCCAAACCGCAGTCGCCCGGGGGGGGGTGCTCGGGGCCGGCGGTATAAGATGGAGAGTTTAGGCGCTGCCGCTGAGTCGACTCGTATTTTGTGGCATCTAGAAACTAAGGTTCCCGAATCGCCGGCCGGAAGCCGTCCCCCAACTATTCCATCCGAGAGGAAATCTATTATGGCAACACTTACTCATCCTGCACGCGAGGCCAATCGCGCAAATCCTGACACAACTATCGATGTGCGAGTACCTGAGAAGTTCGTCAACGAACCCTCCATCGACTGGTCCAATCCTGAAAACCAGCGGCGGATGCGTACCGCCATCGAGAAGGTCCGAAACGAGCTCGGGCGCGAATACGACCTGGTGATTGGCGGCCGCAGGGTGAAGACCGCGAAGAAGCATGAATCGATCAATCCCGCCCATCCCTCGCAAGTGGTCGGCATCCATCAGGACGCCGGCGCCACCGAAGTCGCTCCCGCCATGGACGCCGCCCTGAAGGCATTCGAAAGCTGGAGCCGCACGTCCTGGGAGACTCGAACCAGCCTGCTGTTCCGAACCGCGCACCTTATGCGGGAGAGCAAGTATGAGTTGATGGCATGGCTGGTGTTCGAAGTCGGCAAGAACTATGCCGAGGCCGACGGCGACGTTGCTGAGCTGATCGACTTCTGCATGTTGTATGCCCTGGAAGCGGTGCGCCTCTCGCAGGCGAAGACTCCGGTTCAGCTGCCCGGCGAACACGATCATCTTCGGTACATTCCGTTGGGTGTCGGTGCCGTGATCTCGCCCTGGAATTTTCCCGCCGCCATCATGGGCGGCATGACGCTCGCTTCTATCGTCTGTGGCAACACCGTAATCCTGAAACCCTCAGGTGATTCCCCTACCATCGCAGCCAAGTTCTTCGAAATCCTGGAACAGGCCGGATTGCCCGACGGCGTGGTGAACTTTTGCCCGGGTGGCGGCTCGAGCTTTGGAGAAGCCGTGGTGGCGCACGCCAAGACGCGTTACATCGCGTTCACCGGATCCAAGGAGGTCGGTCTGCACATTAATCAGCGCGCGGCTGAACAGCAGCCCGGCCAGCTCTGGATCAAGCGCACCGTGCTAGAGATGGGCGGTAAAGATTCGATCATCGTCGAGAACGACGCCGACTTCGACGCAGCCGTGGAAGGTGTGGCAGCTTCGGCTTTCGGCTTCAGCGGGCAGAAGTGCTCGGCTTGCTCACGCGCCATTGTTGATGAACGTATCTACGACCGCTTCCTTCAGCGGCTGCGCGAGCGTGTCGAGAAGATCAAGGTGGGTGAGCCAACCGAGAACCCCGGCATGGGTCCGGTGGTAAACGAGAAGTCGATGAACTCCATCCTCGGTTACGTCGAGAAGGGAATTGCCGAAGGTGGCCGCCTCATCACCGGTGGTTCACGCCTCACGGAGCTGGGCGACGGATATTACGTGCAGCCCACCGTAATCGCGGACGTCGATCCCAAGGCGACGATCTCGCAGCAGGAGATCTTTGGACCGGTGCTGGCGGTAATCAAATCGCATAGTTTTGAAGAGGCGCTGGCCATCGCTAACAACACGGAGTTTGGCCTCACGGGTGCCGTGTACACCATGTCCGACGACAAGATCGAAGCAGCCAAACGCGACTTCCACGTCGGCAACCTCTATATCAATCGCAAGTGCACGGGCGCGATGGTGGGCGCCCATCCTTTCGGCGGCTTCAACATGTCAGGTACAGACTCAAAGGCCGGCGGCCCTGATTATCTCTACCTCTTCACCCAAGCCAAGTCCATTGGCGAGAAAATCGTCAGGTAGCTGCAGCGTATCGAGGATGGCTATAGGGCTGGGCTCATGTCCGCCCCTTTTTGTTCACAGGTTTCTCGCGATAATTTCCTTTAACCCCGGCCCGTTTCCCCGGACGTAGTCGGTCAATTAGCGGCGAGTCATCATTTGTCGGTTGACTTCCAGTCACCGGTTACGCAAAAATGCCCCAGCTGCCGAGAGCGGTTGTGCACTACTCCTTGGGGTGCGCTCCGACCACTCGAAGGCCGGTTGTAAACTTGCCCCCGCATGCTCTAGAACAGGAGGTTACTGTGCGAAGAGCAAAACCAAAGGCCGTCAAGAGCCTGGTGAGAAGTGTATTAGGTCCGCTCGAAGAGCAAGTCTTACGTGTGATCTGTCAGTCGGGTAAAGCAACAGTGCGCGATGTCCTGAAGTCGCTGCATCCAAGCCTTGCCTACACCACGGTGATGACCACCACCGACCGCCTGTTCCAGAAGGGTTTGCTCCGGCGCGAAACCGGCAGCAAGGCCTACCTTTACTTCCCAGTTCAGACCGCGTCGGATATACAAAAGCGGATAGCTCGCGATCTCATCACAGCGTTTCTGGATTGTGGCGTTAATGCACCGAGCCTTCTGGCGGTAGCGTTAGTGGATGGACTAGCGGCGCACGACAAGAAGCTTCTTGACGATGTCGAGCGCGAGATTCGCGTCAGGCGTTTGCTCGCAGCTCGGGAGAAGTCAGGTACCCCAGCACGCTATGTGCAATCCCGCGCGGCTGAAAACGAGTGGACTATCGGCCACGCGTGAGACTCTTAGCCGGGATGGCCCGCCGGATGCGATGAGGCGGGCTGGCCGTGCGCTTTGCTGGGGCGACGCTCTCGAATTTAATCGCCACGTCGCACGCGACTTCTAGTAGATACCTGGCTTCGGCCAGGCGTTCCCCGACGGGGCCGACCTGGAGATCAAGGGCAGGAACTTTCACCACCAGAACGCCATCCTTGCTACTGATGAGCGGCTGAACCTCGTGCTCGTGACTGCTGATTTCCAGAGCGTTAGCCAATCGCAGAATCCCTGCCAGTCGCAAAACCTGTTTGCGCATCACCGTCGTCATTCCCTGGAACATTTTGTGTGAAGCGGGGGCGATTGTCCCGCGATGATAGCGGGCAATGATCGCTACCGCCGCCATATCCTCAGCTGACCAGCCAGGAGGTGGCGAGACCTTTCGCACCATGCGAAAACCACGCTTGCGGTGACCTCCGTCCTGTTTGCTGCGCCCGATCTCGTGCATCAGGGCAGCCGCTTCCAACAGGGCTCGCTGCTTCGGCTCAGAGTTAATGATCTTCTGCTCTGACAGGCCGTCATAGAGCTCCAAGGCAAGCGAACTGACGCGCGTCGCATGCTCGAAGTGAGGATCGAGCAGCGATGCCCACAGCCGAAGTTTGTCGATACGGGCGCGTTCGAGAGCCTCTCCTGTCGGCAACTCGGCTCGCCATCTACTCCACTGCGACTGCCGTCCCACCATGCGCTCGCGATACAACGCAAGCCGCTTCTTGCGTTCGCTGTCGAGGGTCCCCCGCCATTGCTGACGCACGTCAGCCGCGATTTCCGGGTGCATGCGCAACAGTGCCCACAGCACGTCGAAGTCATGCACTTCCCCGAGCGCGTCCTGCAGATCGCGCAGGTCCTTCGACCACTTCTCGTGCAGCGCAGGGAGAAAGTTTTCGATCGTATATCGCAGCCGTTTAAAGCCGATTCGAAGCTGGTGGTAGGAAGCGCCTGAGCGATTGCGCAGTGCCTTGCGATGCAACTCGTGAGCGTCATTCCAGCGCTCCAGCGCCAGCAACTGGAAAACGGTGCCGCCCGGCGGAATCCGTTCCGCCCGCGCACTGAGACGGGTATTGAGGGATAGCCAATGCTTACGGTCGAACCCGCCAAGCTCCTGTTGTGCCGCCGCCTTCAACTCCGTTTCGCGAACTTGTAGTTGCAGCAGCAAAATCGGGCGAGCGGGATCTTCAGCAGAAGACAGATTGTCCACCCACTCCATCATCACCTGCACATCGCGTAGGTCTCCCAGGCTGGCGAACAGTGGCTTTGCCATTCGCTTCATCTGTTTCCACCCGGGATCGGGATCGACCGACAGGAACCCATCTGCCATTGAGCGGCAGCGGCGAATCGCCACCCGCAGGTCGTGCACCGGGTCGGCTGCGAAACCTTGGCTGGCGTTATCGCATTCCTCAATGACGCGTTGTGCCCAGTAGAGCAGGCCTGTTTTTTTCGCGGGATCAGCAGATATGGCAGTCGTGTGCATCGATTTCTAATCTCATTCTATTGCGAGTTGACCATGGTGCGAGCTTTGCACTCCCGCACATTGCGGATATCTCGAGTAGCGATAGCAGAATCGAATCACCTTGGCGAGGAGAGCACATGTCTTCTGGTTCTAGGCGGGTCGTCTACGTGGGATTCGCCGCAAACGTCATCACCCTTGTTGCCAAAATCGCGGCTGCCGTTCTCTCCGCCAGCAGCGCCATGCTCGCCGAGGCCTTCCATTCCGGGGTCGATACCGGCAACAGTTTGCTGCTCTTACTGGGCGAACGCGCCAGCCGCAAGCCCGCTGACGAAGGTCATCCCTTTGGACATGGCAAGGCGCTTTACTTCTGGACGTTCGTAGTTGCCGTTTCCATGTTTGCCGTTGGCGGCGTCATGTCCATCTCCGAAGGCATCCGGCATCTGCTGCGACCGGAGCCGATTATTTCGGCACTCTGGGCCTATGTTGTGCTGGGAATCTCCGCCGGTATCAGCGCGGTGAGTCTCATCATCGCGACGAAGGAGGTCAATCGGCGAAGGCGAACCGACAGCTTGCTAACGTACATTCGACGCAGTAAGGATCCCACGGTTTCCACCGTCGCTCTCGAAGAACTCGGCGATGTTGTGGGAGCGCTCATTGCAATGCTGACGATTTTCCTCGCAACCCGGTTTGGGATTGCCTATGCGGACGCCATCGGTTCCATCCTCATTGGAGCAGGTTTGATCAGCATTTCAGGCCTGCTGGCGAACGAGTCGCGTGGCCTGCTGATTGGCGAAAGTGCCGATCGAGAGCTAATTGCGGACATCCGGCGCCTGGTCACCCTCGACCCCGCTGTCGAGCGCGTTGGGCAGTTGCTGACCATGCAACTTGGCCCTGATCAGGTGTTGCTCAACCTGGAGATCGAGTTTTATCCGCAGGGCTCGATTGATGGCCTGGAACAAACGATCGACAGAATCACGCGCAAGATACAGGAATCGCATCCCGTAGTGAAGCAGGTCTACCTCGAAGCCAATTCCCTGGATCCGAAGCAGCACCCGCAAACGAAAGCCTCCTAGCACTTGACAGAGGCCATCCCCGCACCCTAATTAACCAAATCGGTGTACCATGATGCCAATAGTGGATGGCGATCTTCCGGCCTGGCAAGTTACCAATTGGAGTTGATGCGTGAACGTTCTATTGCTGGCGATGCCGGATTCCTTCGAGCACATGCCTACGGTAGCGGTGCGCATGCCGAACGGCGCCCTCGCGTCGCTCGCCGCCAACGTCGATGATCATCATCAGGTCGCTGCCGCCGACCTTATCCTGCGGCAGGACCGCGTTCGCGAAACCGTTGAAGAACTAGTCCGCGAGTATCAGCCCGACATCGTTGGATTGTCGGTCATGACCTTCCAGCGCAAAACCGCGTTGCGCATGATTGAACTCATTCGTGCACTTCGCCCTGGGGTACGCATCGTCTGCGGAGGCTATGACCCGAGCCTTGCTCCCGACGCCTACCAGCATGACGGCAGTGGGGTGGATTTCATCGTCCGCGGCGAAGGCGAGGTCACATTTCGCGAACTGTTGCGAGCCGTGGAGACACGGTGAGGGATTCGCGAACATTGTTGGGCTCACCTATCGCTCAGCCGAGGGCTGGCGAGAGAATCCGGCGCGGCCGGTTCACAGTCTCGAAGGCGATGATATCCGCCTCCCCAAGCGCAGCGCTCGTGTGCTCTCCGGGTACACCATGCTTGGACGTCCGGTTGATGTGGTGGAGACTTCGCGCGGCTGCACCTTTGATTGCGGGTTCTGCTCCATCATCGAGATGCGCGGGCGCAACTTTCATACCTATTCCTTCGAGCGCGTGCTGGCCGACATTCGCGACGCAAAAGCGCGCGGTACTCGCGCCATCTTCATCGTTGACGACAATATCTCGCTCAACGTCAAGCGCTTTGAAGCGCTCTGCCAGGCAATCATCGATGCCGGACTGAACGATATCGCCTACACCGTGCAGGCCATGACATCTCCCATCGCGATGCACGCCGATACGCTGGTTCCGCTGATGAGCAAAGCCGGCTTCCGCTACGTATTCCTGGGAATCGAAAACATCCTTGAAGACGATCTTGTGTTCCTCAAGGCATCAGCCAAGAACGCCTACCGCGAAAACGGCAAGCGCATAGACAACGCCACCATTCGCGCCATCGACGCACTGCACGCCAATGGCATGTACGTTGTCGGCGGACTCATCGTCGGCAACCCCGACGACACTATGGAGTCGAGTCCGCACCAACCTTGAGTTTGCCCGCCGCTACGTGGACTGGCCTTACATCCAGCATCCCACGCCCTATCCCGGAACGCCGATGACCAAGGATTTCAAGGCGCGCAACCTGATCAAGATTGAGAACATGGAAGAGTACGACGGCACCACTGCAGTCGTCGCAACTGAGCACCTGCAGCCGGAAGAGATCGAGTTCGAGCGCTGGCGCGTGGAGCGCTGGATGAAGACCGCGCCACATTCCCGCCGTGATCGCCAAGGAGCCATGGTTCGTTCTGCGCCACTGGCCGAAGATGCTGGCGCACACCTTCCGCGGCACCAGCCTCCGTTCCGTCCTCGGGCTGGAAAGCGAGAAGAAGGTCTTCGCCCGCTACAAGGCCATGCGCGCGGCGGAGCGAGTGTACCTCTAGCTCGCCCTGGGTCGCCGCTCCCACATCGAGAGTCGAATGCCTCAACCCATCTCTATTCTTGGGAGTTTGCCCGGCGCGCTGTTGCGGAGGGCCGTTCGCAGGGCCGGTCTTTTGCACTGCCCAACAGCTCTCCATTAGAATCAACCTTTGTTGCGCTGAGATTGTTGCGCGATCCCGCCATGCCACTCAAGCAATCGGAAGCGATTGTGTTGCGGACGTATCCGCTGCGCGAGTCCGACTTGCTGGTGACGTTGTTTACACGCGCAGAGGGCAAGGTGAAAGGCGTAGCGCGTGCCGCTAAGAAGTCGAAGCGGCGGTTCGGCGGCGCACTTGAGCCGCTGACGCTGATTCGGGTGTACTACGATGACCGCGAAGGCCAGGAACTGGCGCGGCTCGATTCATGCGACATTCTTGATTCGCCGTTGTCGCACACCCTGGACTATGCGCGGATAACCGGGCTCGAACACGTGGGCGAACTGCTCGACGAGTTGCTGCCGGACCGCGAGGCGAACGACGACGTTTTTCGGCTTGCGTACTCGGTGTTGCGCAGTTTGCAGGCCGGGGCGATTTGGATTCCGTTGACGTATTTTCAGCTTTGGCTGGTACGTCTCATCGGATTTCTGCCGGAGCTGGACGTTTGCGTGGTGTGCGGCCGCTCGTTAGACGGCGAGCGGGCGTTCTATCATGCGCTGGCCGATGGCGTGATGTGCACTGAACATAAGCGGCTGGCTTCGTCGGAACTCACGCTGGAGTCGCGCCGAATGGCTGCCCGGATGTTTCGTGCTCGGGTAGAAGAGTTTCAAGACCCGGTCAACGCGAATGGCGACGGCACAAGGAGTTCGCATGCGGACCTGCGAAAATTCCTGGTGCGCATTTTAGAGCGCCACCTGGAAAAGAAGTTGATAACCGCGACTATGCTGGAAAGGCTGTAACTAGCAATTAGTAACTGGTGGTTCGTAATCGATGGCTGGGAGCTATAAACTGACTAGCCGAAAACCTTATCGCGGCGACCTGATAAATATTTTGCTGATTCAAGGTTGTGAACACTAGCTGCCACGTTCGAGTTGCTAGTTGCTAGTTGCTAATTGCTAACTCAAACCATGCCTTCGCCAAACAATCCGCTGACTTATCAGGAACTCATCTTGCGGCTGCAGACGTTCTGGGCAGCGAACGGCTGCGTATTGCAGCAACCCTATGACGTCGAGGTAGGCGCCGGAACCATGGCGCCGGAAACTTTCCTACGCGTGCTCGGGCCGAAGCCCTATCGCGTGGGTTACGTGCAGCCCTCGCGCCGTCCCGCCGATGGCCGCTATGGTGAGAACCCGAATCGCCTGTTCAAGCACATGCAGTACCAGGTGATTCTTAAACCACCGCCGGCCAATGTTCAGGAGTTATATCTTGATTCGCTGCGCGCCATCGGTATTGATCTTCGCAAGCACGACATCAAGTTCGAAGAGGACAACTGGGAGTCGCCGACCCTGGGAGCATGGGGCATCGGATGGCAGGTGATGCTCGATGGCCTGGAGATCACGCAGTTCACCTACTTCCAGCAGTGCGGCGGAATCGATCTCGACCCCATCACCGCCGAATTGACCTACGGCCTCGAACGCATCGCCGCGTTCCTGCAGGATGTCGACAGCATTTACGACATCACATGGGTCATCGGTCCCGACGGCCGACAGGTGAAGTATGGCGAGATTCGCTTGCAGGACGAGCTGCAATTTTCGGTTTACAACTTCGAGCGCGCCGACGTAGAGAAAGCCTGGGAGCATCTGAGACTTTATGAGTCCGAGTGCCAGGCGTTGTTGGACGATTACAATCAGCAATTCTCGAATGCTAAGCGCAATAAGAGCAAAACTGCTTCAGACGATTCCGGCGAAAAGCGAATAGCGAATAGCGAAGAGCCGCTTCTCTCTGGCCAAGGGCCAAAAGCGAATAGCCAAGCGCTGCTTGCCGATCGCAAACGCTTTCCAGTCCTCGCAGCATTCGACCTGTGTCTGAAGTGCTCGCACCTGTTCAACATCCTCGACGCTCGTGGCGCAATCAGCGTGACGGAGCGCGTGGGAGTCATCGCTCGCATCAGGGCCCTTGCAGTCGGGGTAGCCAAAGCGTACGTAGACCAGCAGAAGGCGGACGAATTGTCTACGGACGCTGAGAGTAAAGTGGAACAGCTGGCCGCAAGCAGCTAGGTAGAGGTCCAACGACTCCTCGCTGCGCTCGTCGCTCAGGATGACAACGTCGTTTGTTTGAGCTTTATCTGAGACCTTAAAACTGATACCTGATCACCGACCCATGCCAGACTTCCTGCTAGAAATCGGTACCGAAGAAATCCCCGCCAGAATGATCGATGGCGCACGCGAAGAACTCGCCAGGCGTGTTGGCGACCTGTTGAAACGCGAGCACCTGTCGGATGCTCCCGATACGCAGGCGTATTCCACTCCTCGCCGGCTGGCGGTGGTGGTTCCCGGAATTTTGCCGGCGCAACCCGACGTCACCGAACAGCTCACCGGCCCGTCGCTGAAGGTGGCGTACAAAGATGGCGCTCCCACGCCGGCGGCCGACGCCTTTGCCCGCAAGGCCGGCGTGCCGGTCGACAAGTTGGAGAAGATCACCACTCCCAAGGGCGAGTATCTCGCCGCTACGGTGCAGAAGAAAGGCCGTGCTGCCTCGGAGATCCTTGCCGAATCCCTGCCCAAAGAAATTGCCGGAATCTATTGGGCCAAGAATATGTACTGGCGCGGCAAGTCTGCTGAGCGCTTTGTGCGCCCGGTACGTTGGATGGTCTCACTCCTCGACGGCGAAGTGGTGCCCGTCGAGTTCGCCGGAATCCGCGCCGGCAACACCAGCGAAGGGCATCGCATTCTGTCGTCCGGACCACTACAAATCAACAACCCTTCCGATTACGCTGACAAGCTTTCGCAAGGCGCTGTCGTTCCATCCTCCGCCGCGCGTGAAGAGCGCATTCGCAAAGCGCTCGATGCTGCAACCCGCACCATTGCTGGCGCTCGCTGGCGCGAAGACAAGCCGCTGCTCGACACCGTGATCAATATCACGGAGTTTCCCTCGGTAATTCTTGGCAGCTTCGATCCGGAATTCCTGGCGTTGCCCGCCGAAGTGCTCGTCACCGTCATGCGCGATCACCAGAAATACTTCGCGCTGGAAGACGAAAGCGGCAATCTGCTGCCGCATTTCCTCGCCGTGCTCAATACCGATGGCGATCCCGACGGACTCATCCGCCATGGTAACGAGCGCGTGCTGCGCGCCCGCTTCAACGACGCCCGCTTCTTCTGGCAAACCGATCAGAAGATTTCGCTGCGCGAGCGCGTCAACATGCTGAAGGCCGTCACCTTCCAAAAAGATCTGGGCAGCTACTTCGACAAGACCAGCCGGGTGCAAAAGCTGTCGAGCCTGGTGTGCGAGGTCTTGCGCGATGCCGGCTCAACCGTGCGTCCGGGTGTGGTGTACAAAGCTGCGCTTCTGGCCAAGACAGACCTCACTACCGAACTGGTAAAGGAGTTCACCGAACTGCAGGGCGTAGTCGGCGGGCTTTATGCGAAGGTGCAGGAGCTCGATCCCGATTCTGCCGAGGACCACGGCTGAAGCCATCGGCGACGCGATCTATGACCAGTACAAGCCTGAGGCCATGGACGATGAAGTCCCGCGCACGCTCGAGGGAGCAGTGCTCGCTATCAGCGATAAGGCTGACAGCATCGCTGGGATGTTTGCCCTCGGGCTTCAGCCGACGGGCTCGAAAGATCCCTTTGCGCTGCGCCGGTCGGCGAATGGGGTCGTCAAGATCATCGCCGAGCACAAGCTGCCGTTATCGTTTTCTAAACTGTTCTACGACGCAAGGGCTGAGTATGCCGGCTCCGAAGCTGAACAGCGCTTCGACAGCAAGCTGAACTTCACCGAATCGGTCGGCAGCTTCATGCGTGAGCGCCTGGAGTTCTACCTCCGCGACGTGCTTGGGTTTGCCTACGACGTGGTCAATGCAGTGCTCGCCGCCGGTAGTGACGATGTGGTCGACGCTGTGGCTCGTGCCGAGGCGGTAACCGCGGTGCGGGGGTCGGAAGATTTCGCCTCCATATCGGTGGCCTTTAAACGCATCAAGAACATCCTGCGCCAGGCGACCGATACCAACAAAGCCATCGCGCTGGCGCTCGACCGGGCTGCACTCACTGAAGATGCCGAACGCGTGCTGGCAGCCGAGTTCCCAATCATCGCCGTCAGGGTGCAGCAACTTCGTGAGCAAAAGCAGTACGTTCCGGCATTGGTTGAGGTCAGCCATCTGCGCAAACCAGTCGACACGTTTTTCGACAAGGTCATGGTGATGGTTGAGGATGAGCGTGTGCGTGGCAATCGCCTTGCCCTGCTCAGAAGTCTGCTCAACGAATTTTCGACCATCGCTGATTTCAGCGAGATCGTGACCGAAACCAAGTCATAAGGCCCTGAAACGGCACCTTTAGTGACGCCTTTCGCAGCTGCTCCGCAAAGCTCAGCGCGAAACGTCTTCAAGGTTTAACATCATTCTGTAGCGATTCGTTCTGCAATCATCAGCAAAGGATTTCTTCATGAGCACACCTACAGTTGATCTGGAACGCAAGCAATCTGCCGGCGAGAAGCCGGTGAAATACGTGTACTTCTTCGGTGATGGGCGCGCGGAAGGTCACGGCAAGATGAAGGACGAGCTGGGCGGCAAAGGCGCCGGCCTGGCGGAGATGACCAACGCCGGTCTGCCGGTCCCTCCCGGCTTCACCATCCAGACCGAAGCCTGCCGCGAGTACATGCGCACGGGCGACGTCTCCGCTGAAGTCAAGAAGCAGATGGACGAAGCGCTGGCGCATCTCGAGCAGCTCCAGGGACAGAAGCTCGGCGGCGCTGACAATCCGCTGCTGGTCAGCGTGCGCTCGGGCGCGAAGTTCTCCATGCCCGGCATGATGGATACCATCCTCAACCTCGGCCTCAACGATGAATCGGCCAAGGGCTTGGCTGCGCGCACCAACAACCCGCGTTTCGCTTATGACTCCTATCGCCGCCTCATCCAGATGTTCGGCAGCGTGGTGCTCGAAATTCCCAAGCATGCTTTCGAAGAAGTTTTCGACGGCAAGAAGAAGCAGAAAAAGGCCAAGCTCGACACCGATCTCGATGCCAAGGCGTTGCAGGAAGTGATTGCCGAATACAAGAAAGTCGTCAAGCAGCACACCAAGCACGACTTCCCGCAAGACCCGCATGAGCAGCTGGTAATGGCGCGCGACGCCGTGTTCCGGTCCTGGGGCAACGATCGCGCCAAGCACTATCGCCGCATGAACAACATTGACGACATGCTGGGCACCGCGGTCAACGTACAGGCCATGGTCTTCGGCAACCTCGGCGAGACCAGCGGCACGGGCGTGGGCTTCACGCGCAATCCCGCTACGGGCGTGAAGGAGTTCTACGGCGAGTTCCTGATGAACGCGCAGGGCGAAGACGTGGTCGCCGGCATCCGCACGCCGGTGCCGATCACTCGAACTGGAGAAGGTGCAGCCCGAGGTCTACAACCAGCTTCGCGAAATTACCACGCGGCTGGAAAAACACTACAAGGATATGCAGGACTTCGAATTCACCATCCAGGACGGCCGCCTGTACATGCTGCAGACGCGCAACGGAAAGCGCACCGGTCGCGCCGCGGTCCGGGTTGCCATCCAGATGGTGGAAGAAGGGCTGATCACGCAAGGAAGAAGCGATCTTCCGCGTCGAGCCCAACCAGCTGTACGACTTCCTGGTGCCGCGACTCGACGAGAAGAACGTGAAGATCGAAGTGCTGGCGACCGGACTGCCGGCTTCGCCCGGCGCTGCCGTCGGACAAATCGTTTTCACCGCGGATGAAGCGGTGGAGAAATTCCAGAAAGACCCGAAGGCCAAACTTATCCTGGTGCGCGCCGAGACCACGCCGGAAGACATTCACGGCATGGAAGTCGCTGCCGGCATTCTCACCTCGCGTGGCGGAATGACCAGCCACGCCGCCGTCGTCACGCGCGGTATGGGCAAGTGCTGCGTCGCCGGCGCAGGCGATATCGATGTCAGCGAGAAGAACCGCGAGATGCGGGCGCACGGTAAAGTACTGAAGGCGGCGACTGGATTTCGCTCGACGGCACCACGGGCCGCGTGATCAACGGGCAACTCAAGACCGTGCCTGCTTCGCCCGACGATCCCGAACTAAACAAGCTGATGGGCTGGGCTGAGCCATTCCGCCGCATGGGCGTGCGCGCAAATG
Source organism: uncultured Acidobacteriaceae bacterium (assembly GCA_963771535.1). Taxonomy (GTDB): domain Bacteria; phylum Acidobacteriota; class Terriglobia; order Terriglobales; family Acidobacteriaceae; genus CAVVDY01. The sequence goes on from CAVYTK010000005.1 coordinate 65,058, forward strand.
CCGATATCCCGCGTGATGCCCTGCAGGCGCGTGCGTTCGGTGCCGAAGGCATCGGCCTGTGCCGCACCGAGCACATGTTCTTCGCCGAGGACCGCCTGCCGCACATGCGCACCATGATTCTCGCCAATAACGAGAAAGACCGCCGCATGGCGCTGCGCAAGCTGCTGCCCATGCAGCGCCAGGATTTCATCGGCATCTTCCGTTCGATGGACGGCTTCCCGGTTACCATTCGCACGCTCGATCCGCCGCTGCACGAGTTCCTGCCGCGACGCGAGGACCTGATGGTGGAGATCACCAAGCTCGAACTGACGAAACCGAAGTCGCCCAAGCTGAAGGAGCTTCACACCCTGCTGAACCGGGTTGAGCAGTTGCACGAAGTCAACCCCATGCTGGGTCTGCGCGGCTGCCGCCTGGGCATCACCTATCCCGAGATCACCGAGATGCAGGTGCGCGCCATCTTCGAAGCCGCCGTGAAAGTCGCCAAAGAGGGCGTGAAGGTGAAGCCGGAGGTGATGATTCCGCTTACCAGTGGGCTGAAAGAGATGGCCAACCAGGCCGCGATCGTTCGCCGCGTCGCGGAGGAGGTCTTTCACGAAAAGGAGACCAAGGTCGAATACCTGGTGGGCACCATGATCGAATTGCCGCGCGCCGCCCTGGTGGCAGATGAGATCGCGAAGGAAGCTGAGTTCTTCAGTTTCGGAACTAACGATCTCACTCAGACAACCTTCGGCTTCTCGCGCGACGATGTGGGCAAGATCCTGACGGCTTACCTGTCGCAGGGCATCCTGAAGCAGGACCCGTTCGCCACCCTCGATCGCGAAGGCGTAGGACAGCTGATGAAGATCGCGGTGCAGAAGGGACGCGAGACCCGGCCCACGATCAAAATCGGTATCTGCGGCGAGCACGGCGGCGATCCATCGTCAGTCGAATTCTGCGCGCAGAACGGCTTCAACTATGTTTCCTGCTCACCGTTCCGCGTGTTGACCGCCCGTCTGGCCGCAGCCCAAGCCGGCGCCAGCGCGGAGCTGAGTGTGGAAGGTGGAAGAACGAAATAGAGGATAAAGAATAGTGGCTCGTGGTTAGAGGGCCCGGTGATGAGCCGGGCCTTTTCGTTTTCCTCTCGACCTCGTTTATTCTGCGGCTCACTCTTGAATCGAGGTGGACGCATGGTGGGCAAGCAAGGTTCCAAACCTGCGCAGAGTATTCGCACCGACGCTCTGAAGGTGACGCTCACGGCCAACCATCGGATTCAAATCGAGACCGCTCTTGGCCAGAAGATCACCATAGAAGGCGATGCCGGCGGGCTGCTCATTCAGGATTCCGAGGGCGCTTCGATCCAGTTGCAAGGCGGGAGCGTTCAGATCCGTGCCACCGCGAAAGTTTCACTTGCGTGCAGCGAGATGGAAATTGACGCGTCCACGATCACGGTAAATGCTGCGATGGCGAAATTCAGCGGGGTGGTTCAACCGGACACGCTGATGGCGAACACCGTCGTAGCTAGCACCTACACGCCCGGCGCAGGCAACGTCTGGTGAATGACGGTTTAGAACGGCGCCTGTACGCCAGCCGGCAACGCTACTGCAAATCCCTGATTGATCGCTGAAAACATCTGGTAGAAACCCGACAAGATGACGACCTCAATGAAGCCATAGATGCCGTATTGCTGAATTGCCTTCGACTGAATCTCAGCAGGAATGTCTTGCCAGCGTAACGTCGATTGCAGCATCTGGGCCGCTAGCTTGTACGGAGCGGGAAACTCAGCGCCCGAAACCCCGTTCTGTCGAAGCACATCGAGCACCGCGTCGGAAACGCCGGCAGCGCGTGCATGCTCCACGTGGTCAACCCACTCGAAGCCGGCCCTGGTCTCGCGCGCGACGGACAGCACCACGAACTGATAAACGTCCCGGGGAAGATGTCCTTCGAATTTCAGGTAATAACCCAGGTCCTCGACTTTTTGGCACAGTTGAGGATGATTCATCAACGCAGCATATGGGCCGCCGAAGGGCGCTCCCTGGCTTTTGCGGCGAGCTACCATCGCGTCGTAGATTGCCTTGTCGCCGGCGCTCAGGTCTGCGGCATCGAAGGGTAATTCGGCCAAGCTCTCCTCCCGCTGAACTATTCGTGGTACGACCACGCCGCCGAGGCTGCATTCCAATCGGCGACGGGCGTGAGAAATTTCTTGTCAGTCTTCACGTCAACCACCGTCGGCCCATCGTTCTCGAGCGCTTGCGAGAGAGCTTTGCCGAGTTCAGCCGGGTCGGTGACGGTGATGCCGTTCGCTCCCAGGCTGCGTGCGAAGGCACTCCAGTCTACATCCGGCAGGTGCGTAAGCTGCTCGGGCACCGGACCCATGTTGTGCGCGCGATACCAGATGTTGCCCAGCGCGTCATTATTGAAGACCACGTACACGACCGGCACCTTGTAGCGCGCTGCGGTAGCGACTTCCATCCCGTGCATGTGCATGCATCCGTCGCCGGTGATGACGGCAACTTTCTTCTGCGGCTGCGCGCATTGCACACCGATGGCAGCCGGGATAGCCCATCCCATGGGCCCGAGATTGGTGGCCGAGATGTAGGTCATCGGGGCGTACGCCTCCCAATACTGCGCGGCAAACGCACGGTGCGCGCCTGAGTCGATGAGAACGATGCCGTCCCGCGGCAGCGCCTTGCGCAACTCACTCACGATGCGCGCGGGGTGAATGGGCACGGCCGCGCTCAATTGGTTCTCGGGCTCCTGTAACCGGGGCTGCGAACGGATGCCGTCGAGCCATGCTTTGCGCGCGACCCGCGATGCCTGTAACGACCCGGCGATCGCGTTACTGCTGCTGAGCAGGAAGTCCAGGTAGGCGCCGGCATCGCCAACTACGCTGCTGCCGCTGATGTGCGCGGCCATGGGCAGCGCTTCCAGGTTGATGCAGATAGCGTGAGCGGGGGAGAGACGCAGCGTCCAGAACATGGTGTCGCGCTGGTTCAGGCCTGAGCCCAGCACCAGCAGCAAGTCGGGAGGCGTGTCGAGCAGCGCGATGCGTGCGTGATGCGTACCAGCGTAGCCAAATACGCCCAGCGACAAGCGATGGTCTTCGGGGAAAACTCCCTTGGCACGCAGCGTGGTCGCAACCGGGATCTCCCAGGTCTCGGCAACCTTCAACAGAGCAGCGGCCGCCTCGGCATGCTCGATGCCGGCGCCCGCCAGGATGGCGATTCGCACCGGCTGCTTGCCGTCAACTCCGCTGTTGAAATGCGGAAGCGACGCCTGGGCAGCAGCGCGAGACAACACTGCCGGATGGGTGAGCGCGGGGTCCAGCGGTTCGTACCTCGCGTCAATCTCAGCTGTCAGGCATTCGCCCGGAATCGAAAGATGCGCCGGAGCGTTTGGTTGAGAGCGAAGTTTGGTGAGGGCGTGCCGCAGCAGATGCGCAAGATTTTGCGGATTGTCAACCGAGGTTGAAAATCGGGTGAGCGGCTTGAGAATGCTGACGTCGTCCAGCGCGTCGATGCTGCCATCCTGGAAGCGCCCCACTCCTTGCAAGGAAGTCGGCGACTCGCCGCTCACCACCAGCAAAGGCGAGCCATCGGTTGAGGCCGCGGCGACAGCGGTGACCGTGTTGGTGAGCCCCGGGCCGCCGATGCACAAAGCAGCTCCGAACTTGCCGCTGGCGCGTGCGTAGCCATCCGCCATGTAGGCGGCGCCGCCCTCGTGTGCGGCGACGATGGGCTTCAGTGCGGGCTGGCGTGCCAGCGCAGGATAAAACGCATCGATGAGGCCACCCGGAACCATGAACAAGTGGTCGAGTCCTTCGCGCACTAGCGCGTCGAGAATGAAGTCCGTACCGAGCATCGAGGGATGGGCCGCCTTGTGTGATGAACGAAGTGATTGAAGTCAGCGGAATTGTACATGAGCGTTCGCGACGCGCAGCTGCCCTCATGCCAGCCGATAAAAGCTGAGGGCTGCGTCGCCCTGCTCCAGCTTTCGATAGCGCACGAGCGCACCGAAACGTTCACCGGGGTCGAAGCGCTTCTCGTGTTCCGCGATGACCATGCTCGAAGGCTGCAACAGGCGCGACTGCGAGAGGAAGCCTAGAGTGCGTTCGTAGCTCCCGTGCAGGCTGTACGGGGGATCGAGAAAGCAGTAGTCGCACACCACTCCGGTGGATTGCAGCAGCGGCAAAGCTTGCGCTACCTCGTGCTCCTGCACTTCGAACCCCTCAGTAATTGCCAGGCTCGACAGGTTCTCCCGTAAGAGCCGCACATGTTTTTTCGCCGACTCCAAAAAGTAAACCTGGCGCGCTCCCCGGCTCAGGGCTTCGATGCCGACGGCGCCGGTTCCTGCGTAGAGGTCAAGCCAGACGCTGTCTTGCAAATCGCCCACCGAGGCCAGCACGTTGAAGAGAGTTTCGCGCAGGCGATCGCTGGTCGGACGCAGGTCGAGTCCGGGCAAGGACTTCAGCGGACGGCTGCGAAATTGGCCGGCAATGATTCGCACCCTCTCAGGATATAGAATTTTGTCTGAGAGGCGCACGTGTTCCGAGGCTGGTCATTTCCGGCAGGGCGATTGTTCGGGGTGGATGTCCGCATCCATCTCACGTTTCTGTTTCTGCTGGCCTTCGTCTGGTTCACCGAGTCGGCAGCCCTGGGCCCCAGCGGAGCCAGCCGCGGGCTCGTATTGGTTGCCATCATCTTCGGCTGCGTCGTGTTGCACGAGATGGGGCACGCGCTGGTGGCCCGACGCTATGGCCTGGTCGTACGCTCTATCCTGTTGCTCCCAATCGGCGGAATGACTTTCATGGAGGAGCCCGGCCCTGAACAAGCCAATCCCGCTCGCGACATTCGTATCGCCATCGCTGGACCTCTGGTGAACCTTGTGATCGCCGGTGTGGCGGCGCTGGTGATCCTTGCCGTGGCGCCTCACGTAAAGCTCTGGGGAGAGCCGCTGGTGCATGCCGGCAATTTACCGCGCAGCCTGGTGTGGAGCAACGTTTTCCTCGGCCTCTTCAATCTGCTGCCGGCGTATCCCATGGATGGCGGCCGCATTTTGCGGGCCCTCCTGGCCGAGCGCATGGATTACGTGCTGGCGACGCGCCGCGCTGTTCTAATCGGCCAGGGACTGGCCATGGTGATGATGCTCGCCGGCCTGGTGTGGAACGTCTGGCTGGTGCTGATTGGCTTCTTCCTTTTTCTCGGTGCTCAGATGGAAGACCGCACCGTGCTCTTCCAGTCGCTGCTGGAGGACGTCAGCATGGAAGATGTAATGTTGACCGGCTTCAGCATTCTTTCTCCGGCTGACACCTTGGAGGATGCATTGAAGAAAGCAATCCATTCTTTGCAAGACGACTTTCCCGTAGTGCGCGGCAGCGAGATGGTGGGCGTCATCAACAAGCAGCGTATTCTCGAAGCTCTGCGCCGCGAGGGCAACGGCTACGTGCAGTCGGCGATGACGCGCAGCTTCGAAATAGCCCAGCGCAAAGATTCACTGGGTATCGGCTTTCGCAAGCTGGGCTCACGAGGATTGACCATGATTCCGGTGGTCGAGGACCTGCGACTGGTGGGCATCGTCACCTTGCAGAACCTGACGCACAGCATGTCGCTGGTGCTGGAGACTCGCAGGTTACGCCGCGCCCAACAGGGGGATTAGCGGGAGATTTCGGGTAGTGCGGCGCTTCAGCGCCGCGTCGTGCAAACTTACGCTCTTTGAAAGGCTGGCATTCGCGGGTCTTAAGGCCCGCACTACGTGCGCGACTCCTACTTCACCCGTTGCCACTCGCGATATGCTTCGCTCTTCGACAAGCCGAACTCTTTCGCTGCCTGCTTGAGTGCGTTCTTCTCTTCCATCTTGTCCGACTGCATCAACTCGCGCACGCGCACGGAGACAGTCGCGATCGGATGCGCTGCAGCATGGTCTTCACCCTTGGCGATGATCAGGGTAATCTCGCCTTTCACCTCGTCGCGCTTACTGAGTTCGGCGAGCACCTCCGAAGCAGGTCCGCGCAGGAACTCTTCGTGCATCTTCGTGACCTCTCGCGCCACCACGACCCGGCGCTCGGGGCCGAGTATTTCAACCACGTCCTCCATGGTTTCGACCAAACGGTGGGGAGCTTCATAGAAAATCTGCGTGCGCGGCGACATACGTGACGACTCCAGCAAAGAGCGGCGTGCCCCGGCCTTGGCGGGAAGGAACCCGCAGAAGCGGAAGGAATCGGTCGGCAGGCCGCTGGCAACCAGTGCCGAAACAAATGCCGACGCCCCGGGAATCGGCACCACGCGAATGTGATGTCGCACTGCCAGCGCGACCAGCCGATAACCTGGGTCGCTCACGCCCGGCATTCCGGCATCGCTCACCACGGCTACGTTTTCTCCTTTTTCCAGGTGCACGATGAGTTCGGGTGCGCGCTCCAGTTCGTTGTGTTCGTGATAGCTGATCGTGCGCTTTTCGATTCCATAGTGGTTCAGCAACTTTTGCGTTTGGCGGGTGTCCTCGCAAGCAATCAGATCGACTTCCTTCAGCGTGCGGAGTGCGCGCAGCGTGATGTCTTCCAGGTTGCCAATGGGAGTGCCCACCAGGAACAGAGTGCCCGGCGCAGCGGCCTCCCTGTCAGCGTCACCGTTATACGGCTTTGCGTTTCGTGCCATTGCCGAGAAGTTTACACCCGCAGAGTTTCCCCCGCGCTTTTACCAACTCATGCTTGTCATTTGACAGTAAATGAACCCAACTCCAGCTATACTCAAATCGTGCGGGCGCGGTACAACACCGTCTATAACGCACTAGATGGTGTCAGGGCCGTTCCTGCATATTCATTTTCCTCGCCTCTAGCCGGAGCGCCGCTCAGAGCGAGCGCGAGAGACCGATCCGGCGCTGCTCGTGCGAAGATTCCCTGTGCTGTTCTTGCGGCGGCTCGCCAACCACAACATGTCGTTGTACGCCCAACTGGACGAATTGGAGCGTTGCGGGATCGCGCCCAATCCCGGGGTTGGCGTCGCTGAGTTGTTGGCTCATTACGCGGAGCGGAATTACGAGAAGGACCCCTTTCGCCTGTTATTAACCGTCCTTGGCGGCGAGTCGAGTGGGCCGCCGCACACTCTCCTGTCTGAAAACGTCTGGCATCTGCGCGTCGGGAGCATTGCCGGACCGGGAGATTATGCGCGGATTGCCCTGCGGATGGCGATCCTCGCTCAAGGAGCGTTACCCCTCACCGAGATCGGTGACGAGATCGACTATGCCGCTGGCATCGTTTGGCTAAGGTTCCGGCTTGCCGATGAGCAGCTAAGCTGGCCGGCACGGATTCGCGAGCACTGGATCGATCCCGATTTGTTCAGCCGGTTCGCGCTGTTGCTGGAGACCCAGGACACATCCAGCCAGTTCACCTATCTCGATCTGGGCGGACAGGATGCGCTCCTCGGCTGCGCAACTCCGCGGCAGTTCGCCGAGCTGCGCCGTCGCACCGGCCTTCGGTTTCAATGGCTCGGCTGAAGCTTAAGGTAGAAGCCGGGGCAGTGTTTTCAGCTCATTTTTGAACAAACAGCAACTCTGTTCCAACCTGCCGTTGCTGATTCGCGTCCAAAGAACAGTGCTGGACAGCGACATTATTGTTGAAGCGGCAAACTTCCTGTTAATTGCCGGCCTCGTTTTCTATGGCTTCTCTTTCTTCGCCCAATACCATTCGACGGGGAAATGGGCCAAAAATATCACCAGCCTGCTGGCCGGGATGGGGATGCTGACACTGGCCTTCGCGCTGGTGATTACACCACGTAACGCCGAGGTCATCGCCAGCATTGCCGAGACCCGTGCCTCGAGCGCTTTCCTGGGAATCAGCAGCGGATTGCTTCTCGCCGCAATCGCTGCCTTCGGAATCATCACCTATTGGCGGCCTGTCCGGTTGCGGCACGAACGAAAGCTCGAACGAGACCTGAGCCGTGAGCTTCCCAAGATTCCCTAATTCCAATCAACCAGATCAGCGAGTCCTGAACTGGCCGAAGATCATTGCGCCGCCACAGCCTCATAACAGCGGCATTGGCACATTGCTGCGCACTGTCCGGCCCGGTCTGGTGACGGGTGCCGCTAACGTAGATCCATCGCTGGTCATCACGGCGACGGTCGTAGGTGCGACATTCCATTTCTCCCTGCTCTGGGTCATCGTGCTCTGCATTCCTTTCCTGTCAACCGTATTCGCGGTTTCCGCGCGCATCGGCTTTGAAACCAGGAAGGGACTGGTCGACCTGCTGCGCGAAAATTATGGCCGGCACCTGGCTATGCTTTGTGCACTGACGGTGGTCGCCATCAACATGGCCATGATCATCGCTGACCTCATGGCGGTCAGCGAGGGCATGAGCATCATCCTGTTGCAGAAGCGCAGCTTCTTCGTCGCCGGAGTGGCCTTTACCGTCTGGTACTTCCTCATCTTCCGTGATTACCGCAAGCTCACCCGCATCCTGCTCTGGATGTCAGTGCCGCTGTTCCTCTACGTACTGGCAGCGGTGCTCTCGCGTCCCAGCCCGTGGAGCCTGCTGGTGGGAACCTTTGTTCCGCACGTGAGCCGTGGTCCGGAGTATGTGACGGCACTCATCGGCTTGTTGGGATCGCTGCTCACGCCCTACGTGCTGGTGTGGCAGACCAGCTCCCGCCGCGAGCAGGCCATGATCGGCGAGGAACGCCCCAAGCAGGCGGAATCGCACGCCGGAACTTTTGCCACGACCGTGCTGTCTTACAGCATCGTGGTCGCGGCCGCCATGGTGCTTAAGATCCCCAGTCCCATCGATATGACGACCCGTCAGGCCGCGGCTGCGCTGTCGCCTGCGGTGGGGAGTCTCGGAGTACTGCTGTTTGCGGTGGGCATTATCGGCGCAGGCATGGTCGCTCTTCCCGTGCTGACCGCCTCCATGTGCTATAGCGTCGCCGAAGCGATGAGATGGCCCGCGGGCTTGAGCGAACATCCATGGGAGGCCAAGCGCTTCTACGTGCTCATCTCGGCTGCGCTCTTCTTTGCCAGCGTAGTGAATTTCTTCCGCATCAATCCGGTGAAGGCGATGTACTTCTCGCAAGTTCTCGCCGGTATCCTTACCGTCCCGGTTTTAATTTCCATCCTGCTGCTTTCCAATAATCGCCGGGTCATGCAGACCACCAACACGCGCGCGCAGAACTTCTGGATGGGCGCGGTCATTGGTGCCCTTCTGGCCGCTGGTGTATGGTTCATCGCACGGCACCTGCTGCTCTAAAAACCGGGCCGCTCCGGCAAACGAAACGAGTGCCAGGTCATCTCACGTGGGATCGCTAATTTCATCCTGGGTGCAGGTTCTCCATGCTTCGGTGCCAATACTGCGGGCGAGTGATTCACGGTCGCGCCGCCGATCTGAAAACCCACATACGTAAGCAGCATCCTGAGCACGCCGGAGTCGCGCCCGTGCCGACGCCTGAGCGCCGCGAGCAGCTCTCACCCTGGAAGTTGGGCGGCTTATCCATCACCGAGCTTAGTAAGCGGGTATGGAACTCGATCAACAACGACGATGTGATCAATCGCGCGGCAGAGCTGGCCTACTTCTTCTTCTTTTCGCTGTTCCCAGCCCTGATCCTGCTTACGGCAGTCTTCGGACTGCTCGCCGGGCCGGGCACCAAACTGCACGACATGCTCTTGCAGTACATGGGCACGGCGCTGCCCGGGTCGGCGTTCGAGATGGTCAAGAAGGTGCTTGACGAGACCAGCCAGGCCGCCGGCGGGGGAAAGATAACCTTCGGCATCCTGCTCAGTCTCTGGTCAGCCAGCGCTGCCATGACGGCCGTGCAGGACACGCTCAATGCCGTGTACGACGTGCCCGAGGGTAGGCCCTGGTGGAAAGCCAAGGGCATTGCCATCGGGCTCACCGTCGTCTGCTCGATCCTGATGATTCTGGCGTTGGTCATCATCCTGTCTGGGGGCATGCTCGCCGACTTCGTAGGCAATCATCTCGGACTGACCACCGCGTTCACCTGGACGTGGAAGATCGTGCAATGGCCGATCGCGCTTGTTCTTCCTGGCACTGGTTTTCTCCGCTACCTACTACTTCGCGCCCGACGTCGAACAACGTCACTGGGAGTGGCTGACCCCGGGAGCGCTGGTGGGCATGGTGACATGGATCATCGCTTCGGTCGCACTGCGGATTTATCTCCACTACTTCAACTCGTACTCCGCGACCTACGGTTCGCTGGGGGCCGTCATTATTCTGCTCACGTGGTTCTACGTTACCGGCCTGATGCTGCTGTTGGGCGCGGAGGTGAACGCGGAGATCGAGAATGCGGCGGCGAAAAGTGGCATCCCTGACGCCAAGCACAAGGGTCAAAAGGTTCCACGCTCCGATAACAAATCTGCCGCGTGATGGCGGATTTGCCGCGGTAATTGCCTGGAGCGCAAGCAGTCTCCCGGGCATCAGTAAGGTATGGCTGACGCGCGTGTTCCTCGGGTGGTGATCATAGGCGGCGGTTTCGGCGGATTGAAAGCTGCTGAAGCATTAGCCAAGCTTCCGGTTACGATCACGATCGTCGATCGCAAGAACCATCACACCTTTCAGCCCCTGCTGTACCAGGTAGCGACTGCGGGCTTGTCGCCTGCCGAGATAGCCGCCCCTATCCGCGAAATTCTTGGACACCTTCACAATGTCGAGGTATTGCTGGGCGAGGCGATTGGCGTCGATGTCGTGAACCGCAAATTGCACTTCCACGGCTATGACCTCTCTTACGATTACCTGGTCGTGGCCGCTGGATCGAGTCATGCCTACTTTGGCCACGACAATTGGGAGCCGCTCGCTCCTGGACTGAAGACCATCGAGGATGCGCTGGAGATGCGGCGCCGCGTTCTGCTGGCTTACGAGCTCGCCGAACGCGAAGCTTTGCTCACGGGCACGCATATGCCGCTGAACTTTGTCGTCGTGGGCGGCGGCCCGACCGGCGTCGAACTCGCCGGCACGCTCGGTGAAATCTCGCGTGTCTCGCTGGGCCACGAGTACAAGCACATCGATCCTTCCAAGACACGAGTTTTGCTGGTCGAGGCCGGCCCATCCGTGTTGTCTACATTTCCGCCCGACTTGCAACAGAGTGCGCTGCGGCAATTGCATAAGCTTGGGGTCGAGGTGCGGCTGAATTCCATGGTCACCGAGGTGCGGGAGGGCGAGATTCACATTGGCAATCAGGTTGTGCCGGCCGCCGTGATCTTGTGGGCCGCGGGAGTTTCGGCTTCGCCCCTGGGCAAAGCCTTGGGTGCTCCCACCGACAGGGCAGGGCGCGTGCTGGTCGAGCCTGACCTGAGCATACAGGGGCATCCGGAAGTGTTCGTCGTCGGGGACCTGGCCTCGATTACTTACGGGAAAGGAAAGCCGGTTCCGGGGCTGGCTCCGGCGGCCATGCAGGAAGGCAAGTGGGTAGGTCGGCAGATCAAGGCCGACCTCCAAGGCAAGCCCCGCCAACCGTTTCACTACCTCGACAAAGGTACCTTGGCAACCATTGGCCGAGCGGCTGCAGTTGCTGACCTTCCGGGACGCATTCACATTTCCGGCTTCTTTGCCTGGCTTGCATGGTTGTTCATCCACGTCTTCTTCCTGATTGGCTTTCGCAACCGCATCGCAGTCATGTTCGAGTGGGCTTGGAGTTACTTCACTTACACGCGCTCGGCCCGGCTGATTACCGGCGAGTCCCGCGTCGTGCCCATGGCTACGTTGCAGCACATGGAAGAGGCCAGCGAGCACGTTGCCCAAATGGAAGCAGAGGGGAAAGCCACCGTTGGTAAAGAGTGACGCACTTTCGCCGGGGCCGACCAGAGTGACGCGGGCGGTGCTGTGAAGCGCGGCCGCCGAGGCATCTCTCGAGTTGACCCGCCTGGCGTCATGCGACAGTTGCTGCTTCGCATGCCCTTTTCTCAGCCCTAGGCCCCCGCGTTATATTGAGAGAGCAATGAATCCGATGGCGCGCAAGTATAGTAGCTTCGATGAGATGAAGGCGGACGAGTACCGCTACTGGCAAAGTCGGCCCGCACACGAGCGCCTGGATGCAGTTGAAGAAATGATCCAGATGGCATACGCGCTGAAAGGCTGGAAGCTGGAGCCCGATGTTCCAAGATTACAAAGGTCTTTTGTCCGCATTCCATGCCCATGGCGTTAAGTATCTTGTTGTCGGAGGATGCGCTGTCATTTTTCACGCGCAGCCAAGCTTTACCAGGGACTTGGATTTGTTGATTAAAGCAGACCTTGTGAATGCGCAAGCGGTATACGCTGCGCTTGCGGATTTCGGCGCAGTGCTGGAAGGCATTCGCCCCCAGGACTTCGCAGATCGCAGCAGTTTGTTCCGCTTTGGCCGTGACCCTTTTGGCTTCGACATTCTCCCGGACATCCCCGGCATCGACCTCGACGCTGCCTGGGAACGGCGCACCGAAGTCACAGTAGACCCAGAGAGTGGCTTGAAAGCGTTCTTCATTTCACGTGACGATCTTATCGCCGCGAAGAAGGCCTCAGGCGGTCCACAAGACCTCGCTGATGTCGACGCACTTCGCAGCGCAGCCACGGCCCAAGACTCCGCCGTGCCGAAGAAGCCCGATGGGCCGCGATAAAGCGTTACATACCACGCGCTAGGCTCCCCCTTTCGTGCCATTTAGCATTAACAATTCTTATCCATGCCGCCTTCCACCTTTGTGTCTCAGAATAGTAGATTTAGAACATCTCATCTGTACGCCTGATCCTGCCATCCAGAAGCGCGGTAGCAGGGAAATGCCTGCGGGGTGAGAGCCTGTGGTCGGTGTCACGAATGCTGTTCCGTTATTCACGTACGTTCCTGTTGTTGTACGGCCTTATGCTGCCCCTGTGGGCAGAGGCCGCGCCCGTGCCTTATCCCCAGGGCTCTTCTTCGGCGCCGGCTGCCGCCAAGCTTGTCGGAACCATTCAATCGCTTGCCCCGAATAAGTTGGTGGTGAAGGCAGACGAGGGAACCGACCGTAACGTGGCTTTTCAAGAAACCACACATTTCTTGCAGGTGAATCCCGGGGAGAAGGACCTGAAAAAGGCGGTTCCCATAAAGATTGGGGATTTGCAGACCGGCGACCGGGTGTTGGTGCTGGGCAAAGATGGGCAGGACAAGGCGATCGCAGCCAGTTACGTGATCGTCATGAAAAAAATCGACCTCGAGGCGCGCCAGCACAGCGAGCAGCAGGATTGGCAAAAGCGTGGCATCGGCGGCCTGGTTTCAGCAGTCGATCCCGCCAGCGGCGACCTGACCATGGCATTGACCAGTCTCGGCGGCAAGAAAGTCGTAACCGTACATACAACGAAATCGACGGTGGTGCGCCGCTACGCTCCGAATTCGGTAAAGTTTGACGACGCCAAGCCCAGCACCCTCGCCGATATCAAGCCCGGCGATCAGTTGCGCGCCCTCGGCGAACGCAGCGAGGACGGCTCACAGTTCACCGCGCAAGAGATCGTCAGCGGCAGCTTCCGGAATATCGCGGGGACGATCAGCGCCATCGATTCTGCCACGGACACAATTACCGTGGCCGACAGCATCAGCAAAAATACTGTGCAGGTTAAGGTGACTCCCGAATCGCAATTGCGCAAGCTACCTGCTCCCATGGCGCAACGCATCGCCATGCGCCTGAAGGGCGCCGGCGCGGGAGGTCCAGGCGGAGCCTCGGGAGCTGCGACGGGCGGCGGTGCGCGGCAGCCGGAATCTGCGGGCGGAACGCCGGCTGCAAACGGTTCGGGGCAAGGTGGCCCGGGACGTGGCGCCGCAGGAGATTTGCAACAGATGCTCAGCCGTTTGCCGGCCTCGACCCTCAGTGACTTCCAGAAGGGCGACGCCGTGATGATCGTTTCGACAGAAGGCAACGGCGCGGACGAAGGAACTGCTATCACCGTCCTTGGCGGCGTCGAGCCAATCCTCACCGCAGCCCCGAAGGGCGGCAAGGATATGGTGCTGTCACCCTGGAGCCTCTCAGCTCCGGAAGGCGGTGGGTAAGCAGGCATGAATCGCCCAATGCTCACCGGCCTCGCGCACAGAGGCATGGCCAGCAGGATCGCTCTCAGGCTTTGGCCTGTCACTTCTGGTGCTCGTGCTTGCGCTCATGATGCCGATGGCGCACGCGCAAACCGGAACAGCCACCCTGCGTGGGTTGGTCACCGACCCTTCTGGCGCGGCCGTGGTCGGGGCTGATGTGCAACTCACAACTCCGACTGGAGCTGTGCTCACCACGAAAACCAGCAAAGATGGCATCTACCTGTTCCGCGATTTAGCTCCCGGAACGTACGCTCTTAAGGCGCAATCCAAAGGCTTCTCCGCCTATGAAGTCGACGACATCAAGATCGCGGCGGGCCAGGCGGACAAAGTAGATGTTGCCCTCTCGATAATGGTCGAGCAGCAGAACCTGAATGTTACCGAGCAAGGAGCGGGCGCGGGCACGCTGGACATTTCCAACGACAGCAACGCCACGCAGATCGTACTCAAAGGCAAAGATCTCGATGCGCTGCCTGACGACCCTGACGATCTTGCTGCCGACTTGCAAGCTCTCGCTGGCCCGTCCGTCGGTCCCAATGGTGGCCAGATTTACATCGATGGGTTCACCGGTGGAGAGATTCCGCCCAAGTCGTCGATTCGCGAAATACGCATCAATCAGAATCCCTTTTCGGCCGAATACGACAAGCTCGGCTACGGCCGTATCGAAATCTTCACCAAGCCTGGTAGCGACAAGTGGCACGGGCAGGTGTCGGTCACTGGTAATACCAAGGCTTTCAACGCCAAGAATCCGTTCGCGGCCGAGGAGCCCGACTACAACTCCGAGTTGTACAGCGGCAGTGTAGGCGGCCCGCTCAGCAAGAAAATCTCATTCTTTTTCTCCTTCGACCGGCGAAATATACAGGACGTCGCGGTGGTCAACGCCTACGTGCTGAATTCGGATTTCCAGCAGGTGCCCTACAACACCAGCGTACTGGTGCCGCGCACCCGCACTGTGCTTAGCCCGCGCTTCGATTTCCAGATCACGCCGAACAACACGCTGACCGTTCGTTATCAGTACTGGCACGACACCGATCAGAACGGCGGAGTAGGACAGTTTGCCTTGCCCAGCCAGGGGCAAAACAGCACGGAGTCGGAAAACACGCTGCAGCTCAGCGATACCCAACTGTTTGGCACCAAGGTCGTGAACGAGACGCGCTTCTCCTATCGCCGCGCCCGCAGCGAGCTGAATCCGCAGAGTACGGATACCACGGTCAACGTCATCGGCGCGTTTACTGGTGGCGGCAACAGTTCACAATTTGTCAGGGATAACCAGGACAACTTCGAGGTTCAGAACTACACCTCGGTGCTCGCCGGCAAGCACCTCATCAAGTTCGGCGCGCGCGTGCGCGATGGACGTGAAGCCGACTACGCCACCAGCAACTTCAACGGGACCTTCACCTTCGACTCGCTAACTGCGTACCAGATCACCGAGCAGGGCATTGCCAATGGTCTGACGCCGGAACAGATTCGCGCCCAGGGAGGTGAGCCGAGCCAGTTCTTTGTGGTCACCGGCATCCCTTCGATTGCCGTCAACCAGGTTGATGTCGGCCTCTATGTGCAGGACGAATGGAAGTGGAAGCCGAACTTCTCGGTCAGCGCCGGTCTGCGTTACGAGTGGCAGAATGAGATCCCTCACCAGAATTCACTTGCACCGCGCGTTGCCATCGCATGGGGATTAGGGCGCAGCAACAATCCCTCGCCTAAGACCGTGCTGCGCGCCGGATGGGGCATCTTCTACGATCGCTTCGACAAAATGTACGTGCTGACCGCCGACCGGCAAAATGGAATCAATCAGACGCAATACATCGTTAATCAGCCGAACTTCTATCCCGATATTCCGCCAGTCAACGAGATCAACACCGGCAAAGTTTTCCCCACGGTCTATCAGATTGCTCCCAACCTTCAGCCCGAGTACACCGAGCAGGTTGCCATCAGCATGGAGCGGCAGCTGACCAAAGACGCGAACATGGCACTCTCGTATCTGAACTCGCGCGGCGTGCATCAGTATTTGTCACGCAACGCCAATGCGCCGTTACCCGGAACCTATAATCCCGCCGATCCCACCAGCGGCGTGCGCCCTTATGGCGATATCGGCAACATCTATCAGTACGCGTCGATCGGCGACTTCAAGCAAAATCAACTCATCGTCAACGGCAACTGGCGTCGGGGCTCGCGCCTGACGCTTTTCGGCTGGTACGTGCTGAACTACGTCAATGCCAACACCAATGGCGCAAGCAGCTTTCTCTTCGATCAATACAATCCGCAACTGAGCTATGGGCCGTCCGCCTACGACGTACACAACCGGGCGTTCATCGGCGGAACGTTTTTGGCGCCGAAAGGTTTTCGGCTGAGCCCATTCTTTGTCATCAGCTCAAGCCAGCCTTTCAATATCACGACTGGCCAGGACTACAACGGCGACTCCATTTTCAATGATCGTCCGACGTTTGCCACGGGGCCGGGACCGAACATCGTAGTCACGAAGTATGGAACCTTCAACACCGCCCCGCAGACCGGACAAACTTATATCCCGCCTTATTACGGCAATGGTCCGGGACGCTACTCGCTGAACCTGCGGGTGAGCAAATCGTTTAACTTCGGACCGGAGACGGCTAGCGCGCGCAACACCGACACAGGCGGCGGCGGTCCGGGCGGTGGTCCGCCTCACGGTGGTCCCGGCGGCGGTGGCGGTGGTCACCGCGGGGGAGGCGGATTTGGCGGCGCGAGCAGTGGGCCTCTGTCGCTGAACAGCGGCACTTCTCGCCGCTACACGCTGACGCTGACGGCCATCGGTCGTAACGTCACGAACCACGTCAACCTCGCTCCGCTGGTGGGAAATCTTTCGTCGCCGCTGTTCGGCCAGGCAAACGCATTGGCGGGCGGCGCCTTCGGTTCCGCCGCAGCCGGAGCGGCCAATCGCAAGATCGACTTCCAGGCTGTGTTCGCCTTTTAGCAAGGCCCTCAGAACTCCTATCCCTGCTTTGTATCAGGGCACGGCTTCAGCCGTGCCGCATCTGTGTCATGAATGATTGGGCTTTAGCCCCTGACACTTTGATTCGCAGGGGCTAAAGCCCAAACGCTTACTCGGCTCGTGTCGGCACGACTTAAGTCGTGCTCTGATACAAACCTACCGGACGCCACCGAACTTCCTCACTTCCCGATCGCACTGCTCTTCATCTCCAGCGCATTGTCGATGGTGGCGATGTCCACCAGCCCGCGGCAGCCGTAGATCGCCGGCAGCACCTCACTCGCAGCATGCTTACGCCGTAGATCGGCGACTTTGTCGGTGCCGGCGCGATAGGCCGGCAGATACATGCGGCCCAGCAGTGGATGCCGTCCCCATGCTCCTGACAGTTTGTCGGCACGTTCCGCGCTGACCAGGAACTCGTGGCGTAGCGTCTTCGCCACGTCTTCCTGAGCAGCGCCTTTTCCCCATGTGAGATACGACGACTGGTTCTTGGCGTCATCCTGCAACAACGCCAGCAGCACGCCGATCTGCATGTCCTCGTCCGGCAGTTCTTCGACTTCTTTCACGCCGTAGGCCATGAGAATGGCATTGTTGGCGATGCCCTCGAACAGGCTGGCCGCGCGTGTGTTCATGGTAAGCACCGTCGCCTCGAAGCCCATCAGCTTGCGGAAGTATAAGTTCTGCAAATATGCAAACGTCGTCACATGGCCCGGCACAACTTCATGGCTCACCAGCTGCTGAAATTCGGGAAACGAAATCTGCAGCGACGCGTTGATCTCGTAGGTCGCTTCGTACTTGGGTGAGCCGTCGGCGTTGCGCGCGCGACCAACGTAATTCATCGAGCCCGAGAACCAGGCGTTCTTGATGGCCAGGAACTCGATGTTGGCGCGCGGCACCGGCGCCAGTTCCGCCGGCAGGTACGGCAGGAGGTTCGCCGCACTGAGCTGATCGAACTGTGCGATCACCGCCGCTCCGAGCGCTTTCACCGAGCCCATAGGAACGATGCGCTCGCGACGCCATGCGTCAACGCTCTCCAGCAGCGACTCCCGCGAAGTTGAGGGATATCCGGCGCGACTCAATAGCTCAGCCACGCGCTCGCGCTTCTTCTCAGGCGCAGACGGTTCGGGTGCGCGCGCGGTCGAGGCCAGCACGCAGCGCTCGTACGGTACTGCCGGGCCCTTGCCGACCATCTCCATCGCCAGGTCCCACATCACTTCAAGGCAAGTAGCGAGGCCTTCCAGATACTGGCCGGCCAAACCTTTCTGCGACGCGGCACTCTGGCGCACTCCGGCAATCGCCGCGGGAAGATCGACGGCGCGCAGATATTCATCCACCGCGGCGCGATCGATGTCCTTGCCGGAGACGCCTCCGCTTTCGCGCAACCGCGCCGCGACTGACACAGTGTAAGCAAGAGGCAGCGGTTCGTCGGAGAACCACGAATCGGCGATGAAACGTCCCGTGCCCGACGGACACATCACGTCTCCGCCCCAAAGCGTATCGATACCGAGGATGGCATCAGCAACATGAGTTCCAAGTTTGTCCATTTACGCGGCCTTCCTTTTTTGAACTGAGCTGAACCAGATATAGAGACACAGTCCTACGAACATGATGGCGGAGAGGGTCTGCGATATCGGCCTCATTGTTATAGAAGGGAGTCTGGATCAGCTCCTCCCGATATTGTGGCAGCAGACGCAGCCCGGCGCCAAAGACACCGCCCAGCGCTCCGCCCGCCATCAGCCCTCCGGCGACAATGACGCCGCGCTCTCGTATGCTGCGGCCCTCTTCGCCGTCCGTCTTGTCGGCACGCTTGTTCACCAGGTGCGACAGGAATCCGCCGGCGAGGATCGGCGTGGTGAGTTGCAGCGGCAGGTATATTCCCAGGGCGAAGACCATGGACGAAAGCCCAAGCATCTCCAGGACAACAGTCACCATGGCGCCGATGCCGAACAGAGCGTACGCTACCGGCTGTCCGCTCATGAAGCCTTCTACGATGGCCTTGAGTGCCGAGGCCTGCGGAGCGACCAGAACCTGGCGCATGTCGCCCGGCGCGGCCTCTCCGAATTGAAACGCCTTGGCCAAAAGCACGATGGTCAAGCCGCTGGTAATCGCCGCAGCGATCACACCGATGAACTTCACCTTCTCCTGCGCCGACGGTGTCGAGCCAATCCAGTAACCCGCTTTGAGGTCGGTGATGAATTGTCCAGAGCAGCAGAGGGCAACGCAGACCATGCCGGCGAGCGCCATCACAAAGAACATGCCGGTCGTTCCCGGAGAGGCCGAACTTCAGCAGCACGACGGCCGAGACAATCACGGTCAGCAGCGTCATGCCGGAAGCAGGATTGTTGGCGGTGGTCGCGATGGCGTTGGCGGCCACGGTGGTGAAGAAGAAGGCGAAGAGCAAGGTCAGTCCCAGTCCGACCAGAATCACGCTCCAGGTGACATGCAGTTGGCCGTAAAAGACGGCGACCGCAACCGCACCCACGACCACGCCCGCCAGTATGCCGAGTATGGGAATGTCGCGGTCGGTCCGTTCCATGTGCGGGGCTTCGCCATGGCGGAAAGCATGCAGCGCGATGCCGAACGACCCCGCAACCACGCGCAGCGATTTGAGGATGCCCACCAGTCCGGCTGCCGCGATGGCGCCAACGCCGATGTAGCGGACATAAAAACGATAGATCTCCGCCGCCGTCATGTGCGAGATAGGAACGGTCGCCGGATAAACCGTGATGTCGCCCATGTGGCTGCCAATGAACCAGATCGCCGGGACTAAAACAAAATTGACCAGCACTCCGCCGGCGCAAAAGATCATCGCAATGCGCAGGCCCATAATGTAGCCCAGTCCGAGGATGAAGCCGATCGCGTCGAAGTTGAACACCATGCGATCGCGAACCACCAGGTTCTTCATCATCGGGACGAACTGGAAGTTCAGGTACTCCTTCCAGACGTGAAAGCTGGTGACGAAGAAGTCGTAGACCGCGGCAATGCAGGTGGCTTGCAGCAGAAGCTTGGCCTGCGATCCACCCTTCTCGCCGGTTACCAGCACCTCGGTGATGGCCGTGGCCTCGGGGAAGGGAAGCTTGCCATGCTGCTCTCGCACGAAGTAGCGGCGCAACGGGATGAGAAAGAGAATGCCCAGGCAGCCGCCGGCGAGACAGATGAAGATGGTCTGCACCGGATGCGGGTCGAGATGAAGGATGTAAAGTGCGGGCAGGGTGAAGACCGCTCCGGCAACCACGCTGCCGGAAGTGCCACCGATGCCGGTGGTGATCATGTTCTCCAGAACGGTGGAACGGCGCTTGTAGATGCGAGCCAGGCCGATGGCCAGGATGGAAATCGGAATCGCCGCTTCCATTCCCTGTCCAACCTTTAACGCCGAATAGGCGGACGCAACGCTGAAGATGATGCACAGCAATACGCCCCAGCCGATCGAGCGCGCCGTCAGTCTCTGGCATGTCGGTCGCGGCGGAGATGATCGGCGTGTACTGCTCGCCGGGCTGCAACTCGGTGTAAGCGTTGGCGGGAAGGGACTTCGGTTCGACTGGCTCGGCTTTTGGACTGGCGGCAGCAGTAGTCATGCAGTGCTCCGGGCAGAGTGGGCCCGCAGGCATTGTATGCCCTGGCAAATTTGCCGGAATGTGACCTGCGTGACCGGCGTGTGTGACTGGATAGTGCTGGCCTCCAGGTTGATGTTACGAGATAGTTTAAGGGGCACGGCTTCAGCCGCGCCGTCTGACGTGATAACTACTATGCAATTTCCAACCACTGTACTGACAACTGAGCACTGACAACCGGCAACTGCTACACCCCCTCCCCCCACCCCAGCGCTAAAATCTTGATTCCATTGCGTTGCCAAAAAAATATCCCCGCAAAATATTGAGCGCGTGAGACTTACAGGCAAAATCTTCCAAAATAAGGAGTTAACAGGGATTTTCTCGAGATGGAAGGCTGGGAGGGTTTTAGAAGTAGTAAACAGCGGCCAACAGGCGCTATGACGAGTAGATCGCGTCACATAGACCCATCAAAGAGCAAGAGCGGGAGAGAAGACAACTCTCCCGTCGTCCTCATCGTTGCCATATTACGAAACCGGCAGACAAACACCAAGCGCGTACGTCACAGAGCAGTGTGACGTGGCCGTGCGGGACGAGGCGGGAGGGTTCGTGGTCGGATTGTGAGTGTAATCGCCTGTTCCCAACAACTATGCGCTGATGGCTAACTTCCGGGTTGCAAGTCATCCAGGACCTAAGCGCCAGCGGAGTTCAGCAGGTGCACTTCGACGGGTTGCCGACTATTCGCTCAAGTGGATCGTTTCCTGATGGCGAACCAGCGACGAGATGGCAGGGGCTCGGACGGCGAGTGCAGTCGTGACTGTTACGCCCATCACTCACGAAGGGCGACCGTCTTGTTCTTGTTCTGTTCTGCCCGGATGATTCCAGAAATCCGTTTGACAATTCTGGATTTCGGGTCATAATGGCACCCACTTTCCAGATCGATTTCATCCGCCCGATGCTAACTTTCGCTTCGCGGGTGGTCGACGAAACTCGCATCCCGTCGGTGATCGGGTCTGTAGTGTGCTGTTCCTCACGCGCATCGGACACGCGCAATCAGTTTCTGAGGCTACAGCACGGTAACCGGCTGTTGTTAACCTCTCTAGCGGCTCTTCAATTGCCCGGTCCAGTTCTGCACGAGGACGAGAGGTGAACTGTTCTGGCCCTGCACCAGCACCGCGAACTTTTTGCCGTCGCCTGTCACGGCGTAGTGGGATTGCTGCTCGCCCACGGCCACGTTGAGCCGGAACAGCAGGCGCGGCTGGCTTATCTCAAGGCCTGACCCGACCGTACTCACTGCCGCAGACATGAACTGTTCTCCGTAGAAGAAGAACAACTCTCGCCCGTCGCGGCTCCAGCGTGGCGAGGTGCCTCTGTTGGTCGAGACTTGCCACTTTGCTCCAGTCCAGGGAAAGGCGGCCACGTAGATCTCGGGGTTCCCGCTCTCGTTGGACTGGTAGGCGACGAAGTGTCCGTCCGGTGAGAACTGAGCGTCGATCTGGTCGCCTGGTCCGCTGATGTAGGGGAATGGCTTCTGGCTGTGGTCGAGCGGGAAGGCCCATAGGTCCGCCCCTTGGGCTCCCGCGCCCATCGTGCCGCGGGTGTAGATCATCCAGCGGCCATCCGGTGACCAATCGGTGGGAGCAACCAGCGCGGCATCGTCCTCAGTACGGGCCAGGAGTTGTTTCGACTCGCCTGCCCCGTTAGCGGCTTTGCTGAAGATTGCCGCGTCCAGTACTCCCCCGTCAGATAGCGCGAACGCCAGCTGATTGCCGTCACGCGACCACACCGGATTGGTGTGTGCTTTGTCGTCGAAGGTGAAGCGGCTTTTAGAGTCGCGCACCAGATCGTAGATCCAAATGGTCGGGCTCGGTTGGCCGATGACCAACGCCAGCTTTTTGTCATCGGGAGAAAGCCGGATTTGGTAGTACTGGTCGGGCTCGGCAATCTCCTCGAGCTGCTTGCCGCTGCGATCGAACCACGCCAGCTTCAAGGTTGCGACGGACGAGGCTGGCTGATAGAGCAGCAGGCCGTTTTCCGATGCAGTGACGATTCCGCGCCAAACCTCGGAATCATTCTGTACTCCGTCGGCCAGCAAACTGGAATCTCCCTGAGTCTTGCCGGAACCGGGATCAAACGACTGCGCGCGCAGCGTGGTGCCGACAACATATAGCAGATACCGGGAAGCGTAGATCACATTCGTCGCGGAGCGAAACAGCAGGCGGTTCTCTTTGCCGTCGATGGAGGCGAAGAATACTCCGCCCGTGTTGGGATTGTTCGGAGTCAGGTGATTTGCCGCGAAGTAGAGGAAATGTGTTCCGTCAGGTAGAAACCAGGGCCAACGGTAAGTGCTGTATTTCGCGGCATCGAGCTTGAAGATGTCGGTGGGGGCGCCCCCCGCGGCCGCTACCTGCATCAACGTCGCGTTATAGTTTGGCGCGAAGACTATCGTTCCTGCACTTCCCCAACTCCCACCGCGGCCATTTACCGCGTCGCAAATTGTGATGGGACCGCCTCCCGAAAAGTCGAGCCGTTTCAACTTGCCATCGGCAAAAAAACCGATCGCCCGGCTGTCAGGCGACCAGAAAGGGAAGCGGCCATCATCGGTGCCCGCCAGCGGGCGAATCGAAAGATCACTCAAACTGCGCAGATAGAGCTCACTCCTCCCTTCACTAATGCCGGAAAAAACAATCTGCGTGCCATCGGGTGAGATAGCTGGCGGCCCCGCGATATTACCGGAGAAGTTGAAGCGCAGCGTCTCGGGGGCCGTAATGCTGGTCTGCAAGACAAGCTGTTGCTTCCGTCGGCTGGAATGAAAGACGGCGAAGACGGCCAGCAGGAGCAGGCTCACAGTCGTCGCGATCCACACCAATCGCTCGCCAGCGGTCACGCGCCGTCTCGCAGGCGCCGTTGTTGGTAAAGGTTCAGCTTCTGCGATCCATTTCAACTGCAGCTTAATGTCCTGCACAGTCTGAAACCGATCATCCGGATCTTTGGCTAGGCAGCTTTTCACCACACGATCCAGTGCTGGCGGCAGTTGTGGCTCAAAGGCCGTGATGGGAGCAGGGTCGCGTTCTAGGACCGCAGCCATAATGCTGGCTGCGCTCTTGCCATCGAACGCTGGCTTGCCGGTGGCCATCTCATAAAGGACGCAGCCTAAACTAAAGATGTCGCTGCGCACATCCGCCTCGTGGCCTTCCACCTGTTCAGGAGACATGTAGCGGAAGGTGCCGACGACCGTACCTTGAGCGGTCAACGGCCCGTTAGAGACTGGCGTTGAGGCGATGGTTGTGGCGCCGTGACCTGCTGAGGTCACTACTTCCATCGACTTGGCCAATCCGAAGTCCATCAGCTTCGCGCCGCTTTTGGTCAACATGATGTTGCCGGGCTTCAAGTCACGATGTATGACCGCGCCGCGATGGGCGGTGGCCAGGCCATCGCAGATGTCGATGGCGCACTTCAGTAACTGCGGCAACGGAAGAGGTCCCTTTTCGAGACGATCGGCCAGCGTCTCGCCTCGCAGGTACTCCATGACGATGTAGCTGACGTTGTCTTGCGTACCGACGTCATAAAGAGAACAGATGTTGGGATGACTCAGCGACGAAATGGCGCGCGCTTCACGATCGAAACGCTGTTTCGCTTCCGAGTCCTCAGAGACATGGGCGCGGAGGATTTTGATGGCAACACTGCGGTCCAGGCGCGTGTCGCGCGCATGGTACACCTCACCCATGCCACCAGCTCCGAGGTAGCTCTGGATCTCATAAGGACCGAGTCTCGATCCGGCAGTAAGTGGCATTCGTGCGCGCAATTATAGCCGC
Source organism: uncultured Acidobacteriaceae bacterium (assembly GCA_963771535.1). Taxonomy (GTDB): domain Bacteria; phylum Acidobacteriota; class Terriglobia; order Terriglobales; family Acidobacteriaceae; genus CAVVDY01. The sequence goes on from CAVYTK010000005.1 coordinate 89,378, forward strand.
AAGTAGACGTTCTGCAGCGTGTATCCGCCGAGCTGGAATGGGCGACAACCGGAGAACAGGTCACAAACCGGCATGTGGGAGACTACTCCCGGTAAGTGGGCGAGCATCCGGCAACCGCATTGGCACCGCCACTTGGACGAATAACGCCCTATTTGTTGAAGTGGCTGTCTGCTACATAGTGTCCGGTTGGTCGGCAACTCGGAAACTGGCTTTTTCCGAAGGTCCTAAGATAGCGAGAGAGAAATCGCCATTTCACTCATTGACCTCGTGCCTGGGCACCCGGCGCTAAAGCGCGGGTTCTGATCAAGCCCTGCGGTTCTACCGCATGAATGCGGTAGCTTCCACCCAAAACCAATCCGCCTGAATGCGAGAACGTCTCCCTGCTCGGAGTCACGCTAACGGTGTTCGTTCACTCAGCCTGAGCAGGCACAAATCACAGCCCCCGGTGAGGCCCGTCACAGCCTGCTTGTGCGGTGTCGGCGGAAAATCAACCTACTGAGCCGGAGGTTTCCGCGCGAAGGTCGCCATGTGGGAGGTTGCCATGTCAGAAGCTGCCAGGTCACAAGTTGCCAAGCCCGAGGTTGGCAGGTCAGAAGATAAGCGGGACGTTCTCGAGGTATTGCGCTACGAACTCAACTTCGTGGAACAGGGCGGCTATGGCAATTGGTACAGCACTCCATGGGGACCCGCCTCGATCTTTCAGGACTCGCAGAGCTGCCTCAACCACGGCGATCCCACGCGCTCGCATGCCTGCCACGAATGCCTGTTATACGACTTTGTGCCCGAGCAATTCCGCACCGAAGATGTGCCCTGTCACCACATTCCATTGACCGGCCAAGGTGTCACCATCGAAACTCCGCAGACCGAAGAAGAGTTGCGCGAGAATCTGAAGCACTGGCTGAAGCGGACTATCGCGCGCATCGAAGCCGAGCGGGCGAAAGCAACGACCGCCGATCTCGGCGGGCAAGTAAAAAGGACAAGCTCACCACGGAGGCACGGAGACACGAGGATTCCTATTTCTGAATTCCTCCGTGCTCTCCGTGCCTCTGTGGTGCAAATCCATTAATTCGTGCAACCAGCTGCTTCAACTCCAGCGCATTGCGCGGAGCGAAGCCTGAGTCGTCGTTGTCGAAGTAAACGTAGATAGCTTTCAGCTGCCGACTCCATTCGGCGATCCGATCGGCCCATTCCGACAACTTGTCCTCGGTGTAGCAGCCCTGATATTTGCCGCCCGGTCCATGCAGCCGCACGTAAGTAAAGTCGGCAGTGACCAGGATCGGCGTTTGAAATCCCGCCAGTTCGTGGATGCAGTAAGCGGCATTGTAGCGCCGCAGAATCGCGTAGACCTCTTCGCGGTTCCAGCTCGGCTCCCGAAACTCGAACGCGTAGCGGTTGTGCTTCGGTAAGTGCTTGCAGGAATAGTTCCAAGCGCTCAAGGTTGACCTTCCACTTGGGCGGAAGCTGAAACAGGATCGGCCCCAGTTTCTCGCCGAGCAGCTCAGCTCGCGGCAGCAGGTTCTGCAACGCCTGCTCGGGCTCCTTCAGCTTTTTGTTGTGAGTGAGGAAGCGGCTGCCCTTGACGGCGAAGCAGAAGTTGTCGTTCGCGGCATCGCGCCAGGAAGTGAACGCCTCGGGCGTCGGCAAGCGATAGAAGCTGTTGTTGAGTTCAACGGTATCGAAGTATTGCTGGTAGAAGGCGAACATCTTCGAGGCCGGCGTCTTCGGCGGATAGAAGGTCCCAACCCAATGTTTGTAGTGCCAGCCCGAAGTGCCGATGTGGATGCGTGCGCTCACATCTCTACGAACCTGGGACCTGAACCGGAGTTGCACGGTCAATTGGCAACCTGCGCGGGCCGCCATGGGCTCCAAGCCTGAAGAACGGAAGGGAGAGAAACATGCGTCAGCGAGATTTCTGGATTGGGTTTACCTGGGGAGCAACCAGCGCGGTGGCGGGCGCGATGATTGCCGGCAGACTACGCCGTGGAGGCGCGAGCCGCATCCTGCGTTTGGAGAGGAGCGTTCAGATTGGCCGCCCCAGCGCGGAGGTGTTCGATGCGTGGGTTGATGTCGAGCAGCTTCCCACCATGGTCGAGGCATTGGACAGCGTGTCTACGATCGGAGGCCGTTCCCATTGGAATGGGCGCTTCGCAGGTATGCCCGTCCAGTGGGACGCTGAGCTGACGCAGTTGATCCCGAACCAGGCGATCGGCTGGAAATCGGTGAACGGACCCAAGCACAGCGGCCGTATCACCTTCAGTCCCATCGGCAACGACACCCTGGTGCACGTGCAGATGAACTATGCTCCGCCGGCGCGGCTGCTGCGTCGGGCGCTGTCTCCGTTTGCCGGCGATCTCGAGGGTTACATCGAGCAAGCGCTGCGCGACGTGAAAGCCTACCTGGAGAACCAGCCACGCACCGCCTCTAACGAGCGGCTACGCCAAGATGCACTCGGCCGCGCGACAGGAACCTATGGCCCGGGTCCGGAACTGGTGGCCGAGCAGCAGAATCCGAAGTTCGGTGCGCCCTCGACGCCGGTGGAGTACACGGCGCCGCCGGAAGCGAAGCGGTGAGGTAGGTCAGCCGCGGATGTGCGCGGATCACGGATACGGATTCCTTGTCATTCGATGTCGAGTAAGGACGCGCCTGCTGACCCAGGAATGATTCTCGTCCTTCGAACCAGAGCAGATCCCTCGCTGCGCTCGTGATGACAAGCCAAGAATAGGGATGACGAGCCAAGAACAATCACGATCAGTGTTCATCCGCGCCGATCTGCGGTTACGCAGTTTTCTTACCGGCTGACGCCTTCGGGGAAAGATTTCAACTCCACTGACCGTTCGCGGACTTTGTCGTCGCCCTTGGCGTCAACGGAGTGCAGCTTCAGCGTACCCTTGAGCACGCGATAGCCTTCCTGGTTAGGCTGCTTCCCGGGTTGCTTCTCCAAGGTTCCTCCGAACTCATACCAGACGCCGTGAATTGTCTTAGTGGCGAAGCTGAGATGGTCGCCATTGAGCGAGCCCTTGCTGAAGAACTGATCGATGAACTGACCCTTATCACTGTCGCTGTCGCCGAAGCGCGAGATGAAGCCGGAAAGCTGCCCTTCGTCGTAAGTTAGCTGGACGTACTCGCCTTCCTTCAGGAAGGAGTACATGCCGGAAGGGTCCTTCTCGGGATCGAGTTTGCCACCGCTTGAGCTTGGCGTTTGTGCGACAAGACTGGTGGCCAGCAGCGCCAGCAGGAAGAGACAGAAAAACCTGTGCATTCAGCTATGCTCCTGCTTCATCATTTCATGAAGAGCAGATTTGGGGAATCGTCGCGAGTTGACGGCGTGCATAGTTCAGAAAAGCCGAGGCAGGATGCCGCCGGTCGTGCGGCGGTAGTCGTCGTACTGAGAGCCGAAGGTCTCGGCCATGAAACCTTCTTCCAGTCGGCTCTTCAGCCAGAGCCCGAGCCACACCAGCATTACGCCTAGGAAGCCCCAGACGTTGCGCCGGCAGAGTACGGTGCCGGTCAAGGCCAGCAAGATTCCGGAATAGATCGGGTGGCGAACGAAACGATAGGGCCCGGTGCGAATCAGTTCGTGGTCGTGCTTGACCGTGACCATTCCGCTCCAGTTCTTGCCGAGATAAAGCCGGGCCCAGATGGCGAAGAGCAGCCCCGCGAACGTCAGCGCGGCGCCTAGCCACATCAGCGGTGGGATGTCCGGAACGGCAGGTCGCCAGAGTCGCAGTGACCTGAGGATTCGGGCCTCTGAGAGGCACAAGTAGGCACCCACGGCGGTCGGAACCATGTAGGTCACGGCTGGGAGGAGCTTAAGCCGCTGCTGGGCGCGCTTGGTGCGCAGCGCCAGCAACACCCAAGTCACCATCCACGCAAACCACATCCCTTTGCAGAGTTGTAAGGCAGTCATGCAGCTTCATCCCAGAGTTTGACAATCGCTCAGCGCACAAACTAAAAGAATCAATGCTTTACCGCGATTTTGCTTGCAAATTCCTCAATACAAAGAGCTTACATGTAAAATCCTGAAAGCAAGGCACTTAACTCGGGTTCACGGGTTTGCGGCCTCGGGTTCATTCCCCCCTGAATGGTACGCCATACCCATGGTCTTGGCTTCTCTGATCTACCCGGTAAGGCGGCTGAGTTCGCCAAACGGAATCCGTTCCATTGCTCAAATTACTGCAACGGCAAGCCGTCGAGCCACATCTATAAACTTGACAATGATTCACTCAAGTTCTATATTCGGGCTGCTGTGAGAGCTGAGATTCCGGACACTATTGTTGTCGGAAGACGCTTGTAATCATTGACTTACAAAGTTTAAACCCTAAGGAGGGTGGCTGCAATGGCAAAGATTATCGGCATTGACCTGGGTACCACCAACTCGGTGGTGGCCGTCATGGAAGGCGGAGAACCCAAGGTCATACCCAATGAAGAGGGCGGACGGACCACGCCGTCGGTCGTAGGTTTTACCAAGAACGGCGAACGGTTGGTTGGACAGGTCGCCAAGCGCCAGGCCATCACCAATCCGGAAAACACCATTTACTCGATCAAGCGGTTCATGGGCCGTCGCTACGACGAAGTGAACGAAGAGATGAAGATGGTGCCCTACAAGGTGGTGCAGTCGGGCGATCACGTGGCCGTGATGGCGCAGGGCAAGGAGTACACCCCGCCGCAGATTTCGGCCATGATTCTGCAGAAGCTGAAGAAGGCTGCTGAGGACTACCTCGGCGAAAAGGTGACCGAAGCCGTCATCACGGTTCCCGCGTACTTCAACGATGCGCAGCGCCAGGCGACGAAAGATGCCGGCCAGATCGCGGGCCTGGAAGTGAAGCGCATCATCAACGAGCCGACGGCGGCCGCGCTGGCCTACGGGCTCGACAAGAAGAAGGACGAGACCATCGCCGTGTATGACTTCGGCGGCGGTACGTTCGATGTTTCGATTCTGGAAGTCGGCGAAGGCGTCATCGAGGTGAAGTCCACCAACGGCGACACGCACCTGGGCGGCGACAACATCGACCAGCGCATTGTCGACTGGTTGATTGCCGAGTTCCAGAAGGACGAAGGTCTTGACCTGCGGGCCAAGGGCAACGAGATGGCGCTGCAGCGTCTGCGTGATGCAGCCGAGCGCGCCAAGATCGAGCTCTCGACCACCATGGAGACCGAGATCAATCTGCCGTTCATCACGGCCGATGCCAGCGGTCCCAAGCACCTGGTGAAGAAGCTGACCCGCGGCAAACTGGAAGAGATGGTTCGCGACATCATCGACCGCTCCATTCGCCCGTGCGAACAGGCGATCAAGGATGCGGGCGTTGATGCCAGCAAGATCGACGAGGTCGTGCTGGTCGGCGGACAGACGCGTATGCCTGCGATCCAGGCGCTGGTGAAGCGCATATTCGGCAAGGAGCCTCACAAGGGCGTGAATCCTGACGAAGTGGTCGCCATCGGCGCGGCGATTCAGGGTGGCGTGCTGGGCGGCGAGGTGAAAGACCTGCTGCTGCTCGACGTGACTCCGCTGACGCTGTCGATCGAAACGATGGGCGGCGTGGCGACGCCGATGATTCCGCGCAATACGACCATCCCGACCAAGAAGTCGGAGATGTTCTCGACCGCGGCGGACAACCAGACGTCGGTCGAAGTGCACGTGATGCAGGGCGAACGTCCCATGGCGCGCGATAACCGCACGCTTGGGAAGTTCCACCTGACCGGACTGCCGATGTCTCCGCGTGGCGTGCCGCAGATCGAGGTGACGTTCGACATCGATGCCAACGGCATCCTGAACGTCAACGCGAAGGACATGGCCACCGGCAAGGACCAGAAGATTACGATCACGTCGTCTTCCGGTCTGAGCAAGGAAGAGGTCGAGCGCATGGCGAAAGACGCTGACGCGCACGCGGCCGAAGACAAGGCCAAGCGCGAGGAAGTGGAAGCGCGCAACCAGCTTGACGGCATGGTCTACAGCATCGAGAAGATGCTGCGCGAACATGGCGACAAGATCAGTGGCCAGGAGCGCAGTGACGTGGAGAACGCGCTGGCGGATGCGAAGAAGGCGCTGGAAGGAACTGACGCGGCTCCGATGAATTCGGCGCGCGAGAAGCTCCAGGCAGCTTCGCACAAGCTGGCGGAAGCCATGTACAAGGCGCAGACGCCTCCTCCGGCCGGCGGACCGATGCCAGGTAGCGACGGTGCCGGGCCGAGCGGAGACTCTCAGCCCAAGAAGGACGAAGGCGTCATCGATGCTGAGTACGTGGACGTGGATGAGAAGAAGTAAGCTCAGCTCAGCCATCAGCTTTCAGCTCAAGCGGAGGGGGCGCGAACAGCGTCCCCTTTGCCTCATAGCTGAAAAGTTAGTAGACGATGGACCAGCGAAGATATTTTCAGGTCGCAAAGAACGGATTTAACTGAGAGCTGACGGCTGATAGCTGACAGCTCGGAACCCAGGAAGTAGGAACAACAATTGAGATTTGAAGTACACGACCAGTCTTATCTATTGAGCTTCAACCCCAACGAAGGGCGCTGGTATCTGCTGACGCCCGGCATCGATGGGCGTGTGAAAGCGATTCCCGTGCTCGACGATGCGGCAGGTTTCATGCCCAACATCGTCGTGCCGATTGGAGATGAAGGACCGGCGGTGGTGAATTAAGTGGCTAGTGGTAGTGGATGGGCGTCGGAGAACATTTCACTGACGCTGACGTATCGAACGAGGCGCGGAGCGCCGACGAGGTGTTAGCCCCGGGCGAGCCTGGGGTGAACGGCAAAGATGGAACCCGAGTCCCGGAGGGACGGCACAGACATGTGAAGCTGGGACAAAATGGTCTGGCGATCAGTGGGAAAAGTCCTCTTGAGTATGTCTGCCATCATTCCTTCAAGCGCGTGTGACCGATACCACGGTTACCGGGGTCGTTCTACGAGCGCCTGACCGCCCAGTTCCTGATGTTCAGGTGAAGCGGGCTTTCACCACTTTCCCGGCGAAGATTACGAACCCAAGAGTACAGAGACAGATGCTGAAGGGCGATTGGAGCTGGCAGCTATCGGTCATGTATTCTTCTTGGACCGGAATTTCAAGGGTCGGACAATGGGAAAAATGAACTGGTCGCGGGTTCAAAGAGAAAATAGGGATATTCAAGCCAAGAGAAAAGGTCTGCCTTATCCTGAGCGGCTGACTGGGGATACCGAAGAGGATCATCGGGCAAAGTCAAAAAAGAACGATGAACGAGATAGATCCAAGCCCCCGGTGCCAGCACTCAAGCACCTGGCAACGCGCGGTTGTGCTCACTGCGGCGCAACGGTTCGAGAAGATCGGTATCCCTCGCATTTAAAGCGATGTCCGAGTTTGTCTCCGGTGCGACCAGAAATACCTCTACCGGCGAAGTCCGTGGGCAAGAAACGTATGCGGTTTCGGACATTATGCGTCGACTCACCGGAGTCTCTGCGTTTGGTTTTGGCGCGAACTGGCAGCCTCCTGAATCCGAGCTTCAGCACGTTCGCGAGTTGCTGCATTCTTAGAGGATCGAAGAGTTCTGTATGTGCCGAGCGAAGCCGAGATTCCGCTTCATTGCGTTGAATCTGTCTTCCAGATCAGACAATTCATAACTTCGCAGCTACCCAATTTTCGTGATCCCGACACGATTGCGAGCCTTCGAGCCATGAGGGCTGCTTGCCACAAATACTTGCAGGCGTCACGGCAGCCCGGCATGGTTGCGTACGGCGGACAATCCGGGCACTGGGCAAGTTGGCACTTTCTGAGCTCCTTAGGTGAGTTACGCGGGGTAGCGGGTATTCACATCGCAAAGCTGGCTGTGAAGTACAAGATTGATGTGGAAGATCAGTTGGCCCTAATCTTCCCCGAAGAAGACCTGGGCGAAACTCGTCCCGTCTCGCCTGCTAAAACCGCTCGACTGAATCGTTGAAATGGCAAATACCACCCAAAAAGACTATTACGCCGATCTCGGAGTGAAGAAGACGGCCACGGCGGAGGAGATCCGCAAGGCCTTCCGCAAACTGGCGCGCAAGTATCATCCGGACGTCAATCCCGGCGACAAAACCGCTGAGGAGAAGTTCAAGAAGCTTTCCGAGGCCAACGACGTCCTGAGCGATCCCAAGAAGCGCAAGATTTACGACCAGGTCGGCTTCTACTCCGACAACATCGATCCCGCGACAGCTGAAGCTTATGCCCGCGGCGGCGGCTTTGGCGCAGGCGGATTCGGCAACGCGCCACGCGGTAGCGGCGGGGCCGGGCCTAACGTGCATACCCAGGAAGTCCCCTTCGACTTTGGCGGCTTCGATTTCACCGACTTCGCCGAGGGAGCAGGAGCAGCAGGTCGCCGATCAGCAGGCACCGGCGGGTTTCGCGACATCTTCTCCAACATATTTCGCGGCGGCGGCCGCGAAGAGATGGAACGTCAGCCGGAACCGGGCACCGATCTCGAGTACCAGGTCAACATCGGCTTTTGGGATGCGATTCGCGGCACCACGCTGAAACTCAGCGTTCCTCACATGGCGACGTGCTCGAACTGCCATGGCAATGGCTACCTGGAAAGTCCGGGAGTTTGCCCCGAATGCAACGGCAAGGGAACCATCACGCAGAAGAGCGGCAACATGAAGTTCAATGTCACCTGTCCGCGCTGCGGCGGGAGCGGCAAGAACCGCACCCTGTGCAACGTGTGCCATGGGGACGGCCGGGTGGAGAAGACGGAGCCGCTGGAAGTGCGCATCAAGGCGGGCACGCGCGACGGTCAGCGCATTCGTCTGGCCGGGCGTGGCAATGCGGGAGTACTGGGCGGAGCGCCGGGCGATCTCTACATCGTGATCAAGGTTGGCGAACATCCGATCTTCCGGCGCGATGGCGACGACATCTACCTGGCTGTTCCTGTTTCCTTCACCGAGGCGGCGCTGGGATCGAAGGTGGAAGTGCCGACGATCGACGGTCGCGCGTTGCTGAAGATTCCGCCGGGAACCTCTTGCGGGCAGAAGCTGCGGCTGCGCGAGAAGGGAGTACCCTCGGCGGTGAAGGAAGGCTGGCGGGGCGACGAGATCGTCGAGATCAGGATCGTGGCTCCGGCCCCGGGCGATGAGCGCTCGAAAGAAATCTTGCGCGAGTACGCGAAGTTGAATGCACAAGATCCGCGGGAAGAGTTGTGGAAGCCAGGTGGGGTAAAGAAGCTCTCAGCTCTCAGCCGTCTGCCGTCAGCTTGGGTTTCGGCCGAGGGAATGTATTGCCGGTGGCGTAATTCAGACGCATCGGCGCTGTTCTCTGACTGGCGGCTGGAAGCTGGTGGCTGGCAGCTCCAACTGATGGCTGAGAGCTGACGGCTGAGAGCTATAGCGGAGCGAAGCGACAATGTCCAAACGTAAAAAACAAGGCGCGTACATGATCAGCTCGGTTGCCGAGATGTACGGCATCCATCCGCAGACCTTGCGCCTGTATGAGCGTGAAGGACTGCTGAAGCCGTCGCGCACCGAAGGCAACACCCGGCTTTATACCGACGAAGACCTGGAGCGGCTGGAACTCATCCTGTCACTGGCGCGCGACCTGGGCGTGAATATCTCAGGCATCGCCATCATCCTGCAAATGCGCGAGCGCATGGACGAAATGCAGCGCCAGATGGCGGATTTCGTCAGCTACGTCCGCAATGAAGTCATGCAGCGGGCACAGCAGGCAGGAGCGGACGCCGATCGGGGCGCCATCGTTCCGGTGCGCCATCCCATCCTGGTGAAACAAGAACGCCCCAAGCGTTAAAAGCTGCTCTTGGCTGTTGGCTCTTAGCTCTCGGCCAGAGTTGGTGTAAGACAGTCTCCGGCCAAAAGCTAAAGGCAAAAAGCGGCATTCTCAGCTTCTTAGCGACGCTCTTCGGGCAGCGCGCTGGCAATCGACTCACGCACCGCTGTCATGAGTTGGTCGCGGTCGGCGTAGTCTTTGGGATCGATTGCCGAATGGTAGATGATCGTGACGACCCCAGCCTTCAGCGCGAAGCGATGCTTGGGCCACGCCTCGTAACGTACCGAGAATAGTCATGGGCAAGACGGGGACGCCCGACTCCATCGCCAGGTGAAAGGGCCCTTTCTTGAAGGGCAGAAGCTTGCCATCCGCTGAGCGCGTGCCTTCGGGATAGATGAACATGTGCAATCCCTGACGCAGAACGGCCACACCTTCACGCACGCTTTCGATAGCGGCTTCGCGGTTGCTGCGGTCCACCGGAACCAGTTGCCCCATCTTCATGCCGGTGCCGAAGATGGGAACGCGAAACAATTCTTTCTTGACTAGCACGGAGCAGCGCGCTTGAATGCGGGGAATCTCGATTGGCGGATCGAGATTCGAAACGTGATTGGACATGAAAATGTAATTGCGGCCGGGCTTGATATTCTCCTTGCCAACCTCGCGGATTTTTATTCCCGCCAGGCGAGTGCCAGAGATGGCGAGGAAGGTAGAGACGTGATAGAGGGGGCGAACGTCTTTGGTTAGCAACGCGTAAAGCAGCAGAAACGGGCCGACAAGGAGAATGGAAATTCCCCAGAAAGAAAGCATGACCAGGGTGCGTATCAATGCGCGCCGCCAGCTTCGTCATCGCCGTGAAGCCAAGCCGCACGATGAGCGCGTTGCTGAGGAGTAACTCCGGCAACATCGGCCAGCACCGACTGCTGTTCCTGACGCGATCCCATCTTGAACTTCAGGCTGTGCTCTTTTCCGGCGCGGGCGATGTGCAGCTTCAGAGTTTCGTCAGGCAGCATTCTGGCTAGTTCGCGGTCGAGGTGATCGGCAACGGGCCGGCCGTTCACTTGGAGAATGCGATCACCCACACTGAGGCCGGCGCGAGCGGCGTCGCTGCCGGGAGCAACCGCGGTCACCGTTGACTCGCCATCGAGGTTGGCCGTCGAAGCGAATCCCGGGTCGGCAAGTGTGACCTCCTGGGACGCGAGTTGCAGTCCAACGAAGCCAAAGAAGTCGTTGTACGGGATCGGCTTCACACCGGCGACGTAACTGTTGAAGAAGTCGGCGAGATCCTGCCCCCCGATGACGCTTTCGGCCGCCTCGCGCACGCCCTGAGAATCTTTGAAGTATGAATGCCCTTTGGCGTAGAAATCGTTCATCCACTGAAAGAGATCGCGCAGAGACTTGTGGTCGTCTGTTAGCTTGCGAATGCGAAGGTCGAGCAGAACGCCGAGAATTTCTCCTTTGTTGTAGTAGCTGATGCTGCGCTGCGGAGTGCGATAGAAGGCATTGCCCTCAAGCCACGCGTCCAGGCTTGACTGCTCGGCCGATTGCCATTCGTGCGCCGGCCGGCTTTCCAGTTCGGTGATTTCGCGTTGCCAGGTCTTTTAAATAACGCTGCTCGTCAATCAGCCCGGCGCGCGAGAGCATTAGTTCGCTGACGGTGCTGGTCACGCCTTCACTGAACCATAGGGCCCGGGTGTCTTGCGCGTGTTGATAGTCGATGGGCTCAAGTGACCGCGGCCGGATACGCTTAACATTCCACAGGTGGAAGAACTCGTGCGCGCTGACGCTGGCGAGCGAGTCAACGTCCACTTTGCCCGAGCTTGCGCTGGCGGAGATCGCGGTACCGTAAGCGTGTTCCATGCCACCGCTGCCCGGCCCATGCGGGAAGTCGTAGAGAAATGTGTATTCGCTGTACGGCCGGTCCTGCATCCAGTCCACGGTAGCGTGCGTAACTCGCTTCAGCATCTCCTGGAGTCTGACATTGTCGTAGTCGGCAGGATTGCCATGTACCGCAATGTGGTAGGTGGCGCCATCTTGCTGAAAGGTGTACTGCTGAAGTGTGCCGAGATCGGCAGGGCTGTCTACCAGAGCGTCGTAGTTGTCGGCTACGCCGACAGTGTCAGTGATTTTTCCGGCCGGTACTCCTCCGAACACGTGGGTGTCACGCAGCTCCCAGGTGGGCGGGACGTCGAGCAGTCGAATGCTCGCGGGCTTGCCGCGAAGCTCGGGCGAGTACATGAGAACCATCGCCCAGTTAAAGAACCCGTGCTCAGCGTTTAGCTCGCTGCCGAACGGTCCCGGCGCGTCAAGGTAGATGTCGTAGCTGACCGTCGCACATCCCGGAGTTGCGTTCAGCTCCCACGTGCTGGTACCTGTCTGTGAGAGCTGTTTGAAACCTGCAACGCCATTCTGCGGGCGGACATTCTCCACGTGCGCGGCAAAGTTACGTACCTGGTACAGGGCGTTCCAGACCGGCATTGCCAGCCAGACGTGCCCCGGGGATTCAGGCAGGCGAATGTTTATGTGCGCGATGTGAGCGGCCGCGTCGGCCAGCGAGACAAAGTACTCGGTCGGCTCGGTCTGCGGATTCGCGGGTGCCTGGCAGGTGACGCGAGTTGCAGCATAAGAGGGTATGGCGAGGGCAAAGAGCCCGGCCATCAGCAGGCGATTGAGCAGATGGGTGGATTGACGGCTCACGCTTTGGCCGCGACCTCATGCAGTTGCTGAAGGCGAGCGGGCAGCTTCTCGTAAATGCCGCCGAATCCGCCGTTCGACAGTATCGCAACAACATCGCCTTCGAGCAGTCGAGGAGCAATCGCGTCCACAATGTCATCGGCGGTCGGCAGCAGCTGCGCCGGGGTACCCGCCCTTTGCAGGTCTGCGACGACGGCTTCGGGGTGAAGCCGCTCATTTTCTGGGATAGCTTCTGACTTAAAAATGCCAGCCATCACGACCTGGTCGGCAAGGCTCAGGCTGTCCGCCAGTTCCTTCTGGAACACCCGCCGCCGCAAGGTGTTGGATCGAGGTTCGAGCACCGCCCACAGTCGGCGTCCGGCATAGCGGGCACGCAGCGCCTTCAGGGTCTCGGCAATGGCGGTCGGGTGATGGGCGAAATCGTCGATGATGGTGACCCCATACAACTCAGAGCGCACTTCCAACCGACGCTTCACCGAACGGAAGCTGCGCAGGCCAGCAGCGATTTGCTCGACGCTAATGCCGTAATGAGCAGCCATAGCAGCAGCGGCTGTCGCGTTCAAAACGTTGTATTCGCCGGCCAGTGGAAATTCAAACTCAGCCCAAGGGCGCCCCTCGCGCGAGACCGCCCATCGCGTGCTCGCGGGACGGTACTCGACCTCGGCGATCCGCCAAGTGGATGACTCCGCAAACCCATAGCGCTCGACTGTGCACAACGCTCCAGCGATGCACTCGTCCACGTTGGCATGGCCATCCCATGCGACCAGCACGCCACGTCGCGGCACGAGATTCACCAGGCGCTTGAAAGCGGTTTTCACCTCATCGAGATTGCGGTAGATGTCGGCGTGGTCGAACTCGACGGAGGTCAGGATCAGGGCGTCGGGGAAGTAGTGCAGAAACTTCGGGCCCTTATCAAAGAAGGCGGTGTCGTACTCGTCGCCTTCCAGGATGAATTCCGGCCCGCTGCCGAGTTGAAACGAGCTGCCAAAGTTTTCCGGAATTCCGCCGATAAGAAAACTGGCGGCACGCTGGCCCGCAGAGAACAGCCAGGCCAATAGGGAGGACGTGGTTGTTTTGCCATGCGTGCCTGCCACTATCAGACGTTCGTGGCCGGCGAGGAACTCGTCGTGCAGGACCTGGGGCAGCGACCGCAAGGGAAGGCGCTGGTCGAGAGCGGCCTCTAGTTCGACGTTTCCGCGGGAGATGGCATTGCCCACCACCACGAAGTCAGGACGAGGTTGAAGATTACGTTCACTAAACGGCTGGGCGACAGCAATCCCCAGCTTTTCGAGGAAGTCTGACATTGGAGGATATGCCGCAGCGTCAGACCCGGTCACCTGGTAGCCGCGCTGTTGCAGCATTCCGGCCAGCGAGGCCATAGCGGTACCGCATATGCCGATTAAATGGGCATGCATCTGTTTCGTCATTTGGATACTGGAACTGCTGCGGCTCCATTACGTGCGGCAGCGGCGTGTCGCAATACCACCGTGGCGCCGGCGTCTAACTGAGCTGCAACGCCGAGCGGGATTGTGACGTTCTGTCGGGTCACGTGCCCGGAAGGCAGGCCGTAGACCACCGGCACTCCCAATTCGCCCACCACGCGCAGCACAACGTCTGGCAGAGAGTAGCCCACGGCTCCGCGAGCACAGTCGAGCATCTCGCCAAAGATAATCCCACGCACCTCGTCCAGCTTGCCGGCCAGCTTCAAATGCATCAGCATGCGATCGATGCGAAAGGCGGGCTCGGCAACGTCCTCAATAAAGAGGATGGTGTTGCGGGTGTCGATCTCGTACGGCGTTCCCAGCGAGGCGCACAGCAGCGACAAGCAACCCCCGTAGAGCGTACCCTCGGCCTGCCCCGCAATGAGGACCTGCACCTGTTCGCCGAAGTCATGCACATATAACTCGCCTCGAGTCGCGGCTTGCCATGACGCCTCGTCCACGCCGTCGGCCTGAGCGTCTTTCTGGAGCATGGGCCCGTGACAAACAACCAGGCCCGCGCGGTCGCAGAGATATGTCAACAGAGTGGTCACGTCACTACAGCCGCAGAAAAATTTGGCATGGCTGCGAATCAAGTCGATATCAAGATGGGGTAACAGGTAGTTGGATCCATAGCCGCCGCGGAAGCAGACAATGCCTTTGACCTCGGGATCGGCGAACATCGCATGCAACTCGTCGACCCGGCGTTGCACCGATCCGGCGAAGTACAAGTCGCGATCGAGAATGCCCGGCAGGTGAACGGGACGGTATCCACGACGGCTGAGCGCGGCCAGGCCGACCGCGAGTGCCTCCGGTGTGATGGGTCCAGCCGGTGCAATTACGCCGACGGTGTCTCCGGCGCGCAACGCAGGCGGCAGAATACGTTTCTCGTGTCCAGAAAAGGGCATCAGGAAAGGTTCATCTTAACTGAAAAACTCGCCCCGGCAGAGTAGCGTCGCAGAGCCGGTCAGGTAGACCTGGGAGTTCCATTCGACGGTTTGCGTGCCACCCGGTGTATTGACGCGAACCGGCGATTTCGCGCGGCCGGAGTAAATGGCTGCCACGGCCGACGCACTCGATCCTGTCCCGGACGAGAGGGTTTCGCCAACGCCGCGCTCCCAGATGCGCACATCAATCTCGTGCTCATTGAGCACGCGCACTACCTCGACATTCGTTCCGTTGGGGAAGTCCCGGTGCACGGCAATCTCTGCCGCGAGTTCCTTCCACTGCGGCGAGAAGTCGTCGACGATCATTACAAAATGCGGATTGCCCATCGAAACGGGATAGCCCTTCACCTCGTCATAAGTCAATCCGACCGCCATTTGCTCATCGACCTGGGGCTCGCCCATTGCCGTGCGGAACTCGAAGCTGTTGCCGTCGCGCGAAATGAGCTCGGAGGTCTTCAGCCCGGCATCGGTTTCAATGCGAACCAGCGTGCTGCCGTGTTGCGAGCAGTGCCACGCCGCGACGCAGCGCGTGCCATTCCCTGAGATTTCGGCGTCAGAGCCGTCGGCGTTGACCAGCTTGATGCGCAAATCGGCAGCGTTCGGGGGCAGCACCCACTCCACCCCGTCGGCCCCAATGCCGTTGTGGCGTTCGCAAATCCTACGGGTAAACGCATGGATGTCGCCAGCGTACGACGAGGTGTCGATGATGAGGAAGTCATTGCCGCAGGCGGTGGCCTTGAAGAAGGGAATGGCCGCCATTCAGTCGCTTTCCATTTCGGCGGTCGCCGCCAGCGTCGAGACCAGCGGGTGTGCCTTCAGCCGTTCCGCAAGTTCCTTTTGCTTGGAGCGGTAGGCTTCCACGGTAAATTGCAGGCGGCACTGCCCATCCAGCAGTGACATGTTGACCGTCTGCATGTTGAGTCCCATCTGATCCAACGTATGATTCAGCGCAGCCAGCATCTGATCGGACTTGTCGCAATCGCTGCCGATGACCTGGTAGGAGACGATGACCGGTTTCAGATCGAAGCGGGCTTCCACCTGTCCGAGAGCGATCAGGGCCAGAACGACGAGGGCGGTTGCTACGATGGCGGTTCCATACAGGCCGCCGCCCGCCGCCATTCCGATACCGGCAACCACGAAAATTGTAGCCGCCGAGGTCAGTCCGGAAACAGAGCCCTTGTCATGCAGAATTGTGCCGGCGCCAATAAATCCGATGCCGGTTATGATTTGCGCGGCGATGCGGGTGCGGTCGGCGACATCCGGCCCGGCTAAGCGATCAGAGAGAATCGTGAACAGGGCTGCGCCGAAGCAGATGAAGATGTTGGTTCGCAATCCGGCGGGACGGTGCTTGAGTTCGCGTTCCAATCCCACGGCAGCGCCGAGCACCGCTGCGGTAAGCAGGCGCTCGAAGCTCACCGCCGAGTGGGCATTGAAAGGGTCCCATCGCAGGGATCGACACGACGTCGGATATGTTCAAGTCCCTCCTTCGGGTACCAAGGCGACGACAGCGGTTCCGACAGGAGAGATCCCTCCCCTTCGACTTCGCTCAGGTTCGGGATTTCGGCAGAAGGCTCCCGCTGGCGCTCACGCCTTCTAAGCGCCTCAAGATGTGCATCGCCGGTTGCGCGGATTGTAACAAAGCGGCTGCGCACGCGATATTGACTGTGTTTGGGCGCTCACAGCGATCCTTCGCAGAGACAGGGAGCACGCGGAGTAGATTTGAGAAGGCCGAGAACTTGATGGTCTCCGTGCTCTCCGTGCTGTGCGTGGTGCGCTCTCGGTGCGGCTGAGAATGCCTATGCTCATTCTGGAAAACGTACCGCTGGCTCCCATGACGACGCTGCGTGTAGGTGGTCCGGCGCGCTACTTCTACGAGGCACACAACGAGCAGGAAATTCGCGACGCGCTGGTATTCGCGCGTGAGCGTGGTTTGCCGGTTTTCGTGATGGGCGGCGGGAGCAACCTGGTGGTTTCCGATGCGGGCTTCGCAGGACTGGTGCTGAAGGTCGCGCTGCTGGGCATCAGGCAACGGAGCCTGGGCAAAGGGCTTACGCGATTCGATGTCGCCGCGGGTGAAGACTGGGACGGCTTTGTTGCGCGGCACCGTGCAATCGCGTTTCGCCGGTTTGGAGTGCCTGAGTGGCATTCCAGGCACAGTGGGCGGCACGCCGGTGCAGAATGTCGGCGCTTACGGCCAGGAAGTTAGCGGAGCGATCATCGAGGTTCGGGCGCTGCACACTGGCTCCCTTGAGATGTGTATCCTGCCGAAGGCCGACTGCCAGTTTGGCTACCGCAGCAGCCGCTTCAACACTGTCGATCGCGGTGAGTATGTCATCACCAGCGTCAGCTTCTGCCTGGTGCACGGCGGCAACCCGAAGATTACGTATAGCGATTTGCAAAGCTATTTCGCCGATCACCCGGGCGATCCGACGGTCGCTGACACACGCGAGGCGGTGCTGGAGATTCGTCGACGCAAAGCCATGGTGCTGGTTCCGGGAGATGTTGATTCCCGCAGTGTCGGGTCGTTTTTCAAAAACCCGAGTGATAGGGAACCAGCAGTATGACGATCTGGCCGCCCGGCTGTCGATTCGAGGGTTGCAGGTGCCGAGCTATCCGGCGGGAGCCGGTTTACGAAAAGTTCCCGGCAGCGTGGCTGGTAGAGCACGCGGGATTTCAAAAGGGATACGCAAAGGGCGCGGTTGGAATCTCCAGTCGGCACACCTTGGCGCTGGTGAATCGCGGAGGCGCAACGGCTGCGGAAATTGTCGCTTTGAAAGACGAGATTCAGCGGCGAGTGTGCGATGAGTTTGGGATCGAGTTGCAGACGGAACCGGTGTTGGTGGGATTTTGAGGCCGACAGCAAATGCCGGGCGAAGAACAATTCTCGCTCACAGCATTGTGTAGCGAAGTGCGAACATCAGCACGTCATTGTCTGCGCCGGGGAGCCCTGAAATCTGAAGCCCTACAGGCAATCCCGAATGCCCCCGTCGCCAGCAAGGAATCGAAATACTCGGCATCCAAAGAAAGCTGAACGGCAATGCGTTGCGTAACAGAGAATTTAGTTCGTATTCGCGCAGAGCAGCCGGCGACAGTGCTTCCAGTTCAGAGATCAGTGGAGCTGTCACCGGAACCGTGGGGGATATGATCAGGTCCACGCCTGACGGTAGCGACGCCGGGGCAAGTGTGGCCTGCAACTTCTGGCGGCGTTTTACGTACTCGTATTCCTCAACCTCTGGTATCGAGCGAAGGCGCTCAAGCGTGCGCGGGTCATAACGGTCACTGGTGTCGCGGAGCATCGCTTCGTGATAGCGCCGAATCTCGAAATTCCGAACCTCCCACGCAGGCTCGGAATGCAATTTCACTTCTACAACTTCCGAGGCTAGTTCACGCACGATCCTCAAACTCTCCTCGAAACCGGCGGCAACTTCTGCGTCAAGCCTGCTCGCGAGATCGCGTGCAACACCCACGCGTAGTTTTCTGTCCAGGCTCGGCGCGGCGGTTGACATAGTGGGCCGGCCAGGCGGTGAGAGCGCACTCGCCACCAACGACGCGTCGAGCACATGTCGTGTGATGGGCCCGGGCGTGTCGAAGGACTCGGCTAGAGGAACGATGCCCTGGTTGCTCAGCAGGCCCTGGCTGGGACGATAGCCAACTACTCCGCAGAGCGCAGCCGGACAGCGAACCGAGCCGGCGGTATCGGTGCCGATGGCGGCGATACACATACCCGACGCGACGGCGGCGGCTGAGCCGGAGGATGAGCCGCCGGTGATTCGCCTCGGATCCACCGGATTTTTCACTGGGCCGAAGGCGCTGATGATCCCGCTGCCACCGAAGGCGAACTCGTGCATGTTGTTCTTGCCGACAATCACGGCGCCAGCGAGCTTCAGTTGTTTGACGATTTCGGCATCTTCGGTGGGAATGCGATCGCGGTATTGATTGCTGCCGGCTGTGGTGCGCACTCCTGCAACGTCAATGTTGTCCTTGAGAGCGATGGGGATGCCGTGCAGGTAACCGCGATAACGGCCCGCAGCAATTTCTTTTTCGGCTTGTCGGGCCTGTTCTAGCGCGAGGTCGGCAGTGACGGCAATGAAAGCGTTGAGCGTGGGATTGAGACGCTCGATCTGCGCCAGGCAATCAATGGTGAGTTCAAGCGGAGAAAGTTCGCGGTCGCGAATCTGATGGGCGGCGGTGAGGAGGGAGAGCATGGGATTCTGTACCACGAGCTCTTCAATGATGAGAGCCTTTCAGGGTTGTCATCACGAGCGCAGCGAGGGATCTGTTCTTCGATCGCAGTGCATATGTCGTCCCCGAGGGACTCGCCAACCGTTCACGAAGCCTACCCAGCACTCCGCTTCGCTCCATGCTGGGCTATCATCCCACGCCCTTCGGGCTTTGTGCGTCGCAGGATCGTACGTCTCGCCAATACAGCGGTTAGGCACGGGCGGGGAGAGCAGATGCCTCGCTACGCTCGTCATGACAAACTCGGAGGCCGGCGGCCAAATCCGACAACCGACAACCGACAACCGGCAACCGGCAACCGACAACCAACTGACAACTTCCTTCACCCGAGTCCAAACTCTTTCCACCGCTTTGTCACGCGCTCTTTCGTCTCGGGATCCATGGTGATCTCGTCGGGCCAGGGACGGGTGAAGCCTTCGCTGGGCCATTTGCGGGTGGCGTCGACGCCCATCTTGGAGCCGAAATCCGGCAGGCGCGAGGCGTGGTCGAGCGAATCCACAGGTCCAAGCGTGAACTGAATGTCGCGCTCGGGATCGATGTTGTTCAGCACCTTCAGCGTGACCTCGCCGATGTCCTGCACGTTCACGTCTTCATCAACGACGAGAATGCACTTGGTTGACATTGCCTGCCCCAACGCCCAGATGCCGTTCATCACCTTGCGCGCCTGGCCGGGATACGACTTCTTGATCGACACGATCATCAGGTTGTGAAACACACCTTCAATCGGCAGATTGACATCAACGATCTCGGGAATGGTCAGCCGCATGAGCGGGAGAAAGATGCGTGCGACCGCTTTGCCCATCCACGCGTCTTCCATCGGAGGCTTGCCGACGATGGTGGTCGCATAAATCGGATCCTTGCGGTGCGTGATGCAGGTGACGTGGAAGACGGGGTAAAGGTCTTCCATGGTGTAGAAGCCGGTGTGGTCGCCGAATGGCCCTTCGGGGCGCAACTCGTCGAGCTGCACGTAGCCTTCGAGCACGATCTCGGAGTTCGCTGGAACTTCAATGTCGACGGTCTCGCACTTCACCAGTTCGACCGGCTTCTGCCGCAGGAAGCCGGCGATCAGAAACTCATCGATGTCCGGCGGAGCAGGAACGATGGAAGAGAACGCAACGGCCGGATCGGTTCCGATGGCAACGGCCACGGGCATCCGCCCGGCCACCTGCTTGCCTTCGGCAACGCGTGAACCTCCACTGGAGCGCGCCATCATGTCGAGGCCCGCGGTGATGGGCTGCGCTTCTCCGTGTGCCGCGGCACGTCGCATACGCTCGCGATAGTGCTCGGCGCCTTGTTTCTGCCGCTGCCAGTGCATGCCGGTGGTGCGCTCGTCGTAGACGTGCAAGCGATACATGCCGACGTTGCGTTTGCCCTTGGCCGGATCTTTGGTGACGACTGACGGCAGAGTGATGAAGCGTCCGCCATCATTGGGCCAGCATTGCAGGATAGGGAAGTCGAGCAGCGAAAAATTGTCGTGCTTGATGACTTCCTTACAGGGGCCGGTCTTCACCTCTTTGGGGAAGAACTTGCCCAGGTCGGCAAGCATGGGCAGCATCTTGATCTTGTCCAGCAGGCCTTCGGGCGATTTCACGTCCATGAAATATTTGATACGGTCGGAGATCTCGTCCAGCGAATCGACGTCGAGCGCCATCTTCATACGACGCTCCGAACCGAACTGGTTGATGAGCACGCGCGACCCGGGATGACCCTTCACGTTTTCGAATAGCAACGCTGGCCCGCCGGGCCCGTGCGAGCCGCGCGGCCCCCACTTGGAGACGCGGTCGGTGATCTCGGTGATTTCGAGAATCGGATCGACTTCCGCCTTGATACGCTTAAGCTCTCCCGCCCGATCGAGCGCAGAGATCCATTCCCTCAGGTCCTGATAGGCCAAGCCTGCCTCACTCACTAGTGCTGTTTAGCAACCCACGATTATAGAGGCCCGGCCAGCAGGGAGCTTGCCAACTCTGCTGCTCCAGCTCACATCCAAGTTTGTTACGCGTAAACCTGACGAGCCTACAACACATATAGCCAATGCCCGACAACTCTGCTGATAACACCCTGCTGCTGCACTGCCTGTCGCAACTCACCCTTAACCCCGGCAAGGCTGACGATGCCATCCGTTACCTCAACGGACTCAGCCCGGAGGGGCGGGAGCATTTCGAGTCGGTCGCCGACTCCAATCACGTCGTGGTGCGCGCCTTGCAGGTAGCGCTGCCCAAGCTCGAGCCCGGTTCCGAACAGGCGACCTGGGCGCAACGAAGTGATCGCCCGGCAGGAGCAGCGAATCCAGAATGCGCTACCCGTGTTGCAACGCATCTGCACCGAGCTGGAGGATGCCGGATGCGCTACCACGGTGATGAAGTCGCTCGATCACTGGCCTGACCTGGGCAACGATCTCGACCTGTTCACAACGGGTGACGAGAAGCGGGTGAAGGACGT
Organism: uncultured Acidobacteriaceae bacterium; assembly: GCA_963771535.1. Lineage (GTDB taxonomy): Bacteria > Acidobacteriota > Terriglobia > Terriglobales > Acidobacteriaceae > CAVVDY01. The sequence continues at coordinate 110,881 of CAVYTK010000005.1, forward strand.
GATGGTCACGCGCATGGGCGCCGAGGTTGACGCCCGCAGCTGGGGAGATCGCCTGGCGAATAAGTGGAATTTCAGTGTTCCCGGATTGCCGGAGCTGATCGAAGTACATGCCCAGAGATTGGGCCAGACTGGCGAGCAGACCCAGATGGCGCGACGCTTCGTCACCCGCCGAGTTCCCAAGGCGATCGGCGGCTTTACCTTTCTGGTTCCCGCTCCCGAGGAGCGTGTAATTGTTGCCACGCTTCAGCGCATGTACCGGCACTTTTATTTCCGGGTGTGCGATATCGTGAACACGGCTGCGCTGCTGGAAGCCGGTGAGATCGATTTTTCGGAGTTGCGCCAGGCGGCTGAGATGGGTGGCATCTGGAACGGAGTCGCGAGCTACCTGAAAATTGTTTGCGACTACGTACGGAAGTATTGTGGCTCGGCGCCGCAGTTGCCGGCGGAAGTGCTGGGGGCGGCGCGCTTCGGCGGCGATGCAGTTTATGTAGGCGGCAGGTTCCTGCGCGTACCGGTGGTGCCGAACGGAGCCGAGTTGTACACCCGTCAAATAGTCAAGGTCGCGTCAAAATGCGACATTCCTGCGATGATTCGGCTAAGCCTTCTTCCCCCGCTCGCCTCGGCAGCCGCCGTGGCCTACAAACTGACGGGCAGCGATAAAGGCGTTTGGTAAGCCCAGGCTCGTGTTGGGCCGTCCCGCGGCGCATTCTCGCCTGTCCAGAAAATTGCAGAATTTCGCAACGAAGAACTCGACTGCCCCCTGCGAGTTATCCAGCCGAGTTGCACCTCGCCGAAGGCGAAATCCGTTGATTGCAAATATTTCGCAACAATCTGCCTGATGCGGTTGCCGACTGCCTCACCAAGTTGCATAATGGACGACAATTGGTGGTGAGGACTATGAGCCGTCGTCTCCCACAATGTTGCTCAATCAGATAAGAGTTTCACCGAGTAATCTCGACGTGAGAGTTTTCACCCGCTTCGAACAACGGTGCCTCCGCTCTCATCCAAAGTGTGCTCGCCTTCCACGGCTCTCCGGAAATACCAAGACAACAAATCGAAGCATGGCGAATCTCAATCTGCGCAAAGGACACATAAAATGCCTGTGACCCGCATCGATATTCCGCTCGACAAACTTGTCGCTTCATCGCAAAGCGAGGAAGAGATCCAGCGCAAACTCGCGCACGAGCGCGCCCGTCTAGCCAGCATGATGGGGCTCGACAGCGGCCCTGTCCGCCACTTCCGTCGTCCGGTCGAGCGTCCGTTTGGCGCCGAAGAGCGCGGCAACGTGACCATCCTGTTCGGCGGACTGACGTGGAAACATGAGCGCGTTATCCAGGCAGTGTTCAAAGGCTGCGGATATAACTGCGAAATCACTCCCGTGGCGAACGTAGCCGCCTTCCAGCTAGGCAAGGAATACGGCAACAACGGCCAGTGCAATCCGACGTACTTCACCGTCGGCAACCTGGTGCAGTATCTGCAGAATCTCGAAGCCCAGGGTCAGACGAAGCAGCAGATTATCGACAACTACGTTTTCTTCACCGCCGGCTCCTGTGGCCCGTGCCGCTTCGGCATGTACGAGGCGGAATACCGCCTGGCGCTGCAGAATGCCGGGTTCGACGGCTTCCGCGTGCTGCTCTTCCAGCAGAACGACGGTATCAAGGCAGCCTCCGGTGAAGCGGGATTGAAGTTCACCGTCGACTTCGGACTCGGCATGTTCAACGCACTGAATCTCGGCGACATCATGCACGAGATGATCTATCGCGTCCGTCCCTTTGAAATCGAAAAAGGTCAGACCGACCGCGTGTTCCGCGAGTCCGTCGACACGCTCTGCACCATGCTGCGCGAGCGCAAGCCGTTTGAGGACCACGAAGACCTGCCGGAATGGATGGCCAAGAAGATCCGCGCCAGCAAGGGCGCGAAGTGGGAATTGTGGGTCAACTCGCTGCTCAAGGTGCGCGAGCAACTGTATGGCAACCCCTACAAAGAAGCTCTGCAGGCCGTACACGATCAGCTGGGCAAGATTGAGGTTGATCGCCTCCGTATTAAGCCGGTGGTGAAGATTATCGGCGAGTTCTGGGCGCAGACCACCGAAGGCGACGGCAACTTCCACATGTTCGACTTCCTGGAGCAGGAAGGCGCGCAGGTATTGGTCGAGCCCATCGGGACCTGGGTGATGTACATGATGTACCAGGTGAAGGCGCGCAACCTTGCCAAGAAGCCGCTGGAAGCCAAATTCAAGAAGCTGAAGCCGTGGGAGCTGCACAAGATGGCGCTCAACGAGCTCAACTTCCGCAAGAAGCAGTTGATGATCGGCGTCGGTGAGCGTATTTACGCGCGCCAGTATCACCGGGTGGTAGAAGCGCTCGGCAACATCGCTCACGAACTGGTTGACCAGAAAGAATTGGCTGAGTTGGCGAACCCGTTCTACAACGAATTCGCGCGTGGCGGTGAAGGCCACCTGGAAGTCGGCAAGAACGTGTATTACACCAAGAACCGTCTATGCCACATGGTGCTGGCGCTGAAGCCGTTCGGATGCATGCCGTCCTCGCAGTCCGATGGCGTTCAGTCGGCGGTGGCCAATCACTTCAAAGAGATGATCTTCCTGCCCATCGAGACCTCGGGCGAAGGCGAGATCAATGCTCACAGCCGGGTGCAGATGGCGCTGGGCGAAGCCAAGGTCAAGGCCCGCATGGAATTCGAGCAGGTTTTGCAATCCACCGGCAAACGGCTCGAAGATATTAAGGACTACGTTGCCGATCATCCGGAGCTGCGCAGCCTGTTCTACCCCGTGCCGCACGTTCACGGCGTGACCGGGACTGCGGCGCACTTTGTGCTCCACGTCAGCGATTTGATCAATGGCAAGACGAAGCTGAAGCGGGTTGCCGCACCTCGCAAACAGGTGCAGCAGCGCGAACTGGTAGCCGTAGCCTAGTTTCGATGTAGTGCTGGAGGTCCGGCGTGGGCCTCCAGACTTTAGTTCATCGACGAACCCTACCGGCTTTCCCTGCGCCGGCGTTGTAACCGACTGAAGAAAGGACAGCCACGCAATGCCTGAGGTGGAAACGCCAAACGCTTCAACCGAAAGCAGCTCTTCCTCCACTCCGACGTTCCGTCTGGACGTGCAACTACACGACCTGCTGATGAAACCGCCGGACGCGCGCACGCTGCTGCCGGCTCCCAAGGACGGGATAGAGCAGACGCTGCCCGAGCCGGTCTTTCCGCAGTACCCCGAGTTATTGACGGCGCCTGACGAAGATTTCTTCCCCACCAACGGTAAGCGCAAGTACAACAACAAGATTATCTATCGCGCCATGCGGGGCTGGGCCTTTCCCTTCATTCGTTCGCGGGTGATGCCTGGGGATTTTCATCCGATGATCGCCTACCTGTTCAACGAGTGGAAGTGCAACCTTGACTGCCACTACTGCTGGGCCTTCGACAACACCGTCCGTGGCATGAATGAGGACGTGGCGAAGCGCTCGGTCGATTGGCTGCGTGAGTCCGGCGCCGGCGTACTGGCGTTGATGGGCGGCGAGCCGCTGCTGCGTCCCGACTTCGCCCACAAAATCATCTATTACGCCGCGAAGAAGGGGTTCTGGATTTACCTGCCCACCAATGGCCGTTTGTTGTGGCCGAAGGTGATCGACAAAGTCGCCGATGCCGGCGTTGCGACCATCAATCTCGCGGTCGATGCCTGGGACGATGTGCCGGGCAGCGGACTGCCGAAGGCGATGGTGCCCATCCGCTCGCACTTCGACTACATGGTGAAGAAGCAGTACAAGTACGGCTACTCGTGTTTCCTGAACATCAATATCTGCCGCAACAATCTGGAAGACGTGCGGCGTTTGACCGAGTTGGCGCACGACAACGGTATCGCGACTGACTATCACATTTGCGAGTCGCCGATGACCGAGCAGCCGGCGTTCAAGCATTACGAAAGCAACCCGACGTTCATCCGCAAAGAAGACCATCCGGTGGTTGCTGAACTGATTGACTGGCTGATCGACAAGCAGAATTCCGGCTACAAAATGGTGAATTCGGTGAAGCGCTTGTCGCAGATGAAGGAGTTCATCGAAGGCAATCTCCACGACTGGGGATGCCGTGCCGGCATGAACTCGCTGATCGTACGGGTTGACGGCACGCTGGCGCCCTGTTTCCCGATGTACAACGCCAGCTACGACTGGGGCACCATCGAGAACCACAAGTTCGAGCGGAAGCAGCTCAAGGACATGAAGCAGGAATGTCAGAAGACCTGCTTCTCCACGCTGAATCACATCCTGGCGTTCTGCTACAACGACGAGCGTGTGATCAAGTGGCTGTTCAAACATGCCAAGGTTGGCTTCAAGAAGATTGAAGGCAACTTCGAAGATTAAGGAGAAATGCGGTGGCAGAGCCGACCTTTAGGTCGGCGTACGATGCGACGGCGCGGATCGAAATTTGGCTGTGCGAGGATTCGCGTCAGGGCACGACTTCAGTCGTGCCGACAAGCTCTTTTAATCGCGTCGAGTCCCGTAGGGACGGCAGATGTCGCCGCCTGAAGCCGGCTCGAAGACGAAGATGGCGCACGCACCTCGGCACGACTGAAGTCGTGCCCTGACGCGGTGCATGGCAAGGGACGCCGTTTCACGGCCACAACCATAACGAGAGAGGGGCTTAAGCCCCCAAGCACGAACTCAGGAGGCCTAAGTGAGTTCACACTCGCACGAGCACGGATCTTGCAGCACCGGCGCGACCAGGGTTGATGTTCAGCTCAACGATCTGATCAAGAGCGCGACCCCGGATACGTTGCCGGCCCGCATCCTTGCCAAATCCCGCGAGGTTTCTGCGCAATCCGGACACAAGATGGTTTACATGGTCGGCATGGACGTCGGCTCGACCACGGTGAAGTCCGTCGTGGTCGATGCCGAAACCGACGCCATCATCTGGAGCGACTACCAGCGCCACGAAACCAAGCAGCCCGAGAAGACTCTCGAATTCCTGAAGCGCATGCAGGACGAAGCCGGCATTGCTCCGCACAATTGCCGCATCTTCATTACCGGCTCGGGTGGCGGCGCGCTGGCCAACCTGGTCGGCGCGAAGTTTGTGCAGGAAGTCACCGCGGTTTCGCTGGCGGTCGAGAAGATGCACCCGGAAGTGAACTCGGTCATCGAGCTCGGCGGCCAGGATGCCAAGATCATCGTCTTCAAAGAGGACGAGAACACCGGGCGCAAAAAGAAGATTCCCTCGATGAACGACAAGTGCGCCGGCGGTACGGGCGCTGTCATCGACAAGATCAACGCCAAGCTGAAAATCCCGACCGCAGAACTCGGTGATCAGGGTTACACCGGAATCAAGCTGCATCCCGTTGCCGGCAAGTGCGGCGTGTTTGCCGAGACCGATATCAATGGCCTGCAGAAGCAGGGAATCCCGCCTGATCAGCTCATGGCGTCTCTCTTCGATGCCATCGTGCTGCAAAACCTGACGGTGCTTACTCGCGGCCATACGCTGCGTCCGCATGTGTTGTTGCTCGGCGGTCCCAACAGCTTCATTCGCGGAATGAAAGAAGCCTGGCAGCAGAACATTCCCCGGATGTGGGAAGAGCGCAAGGTCGAGATTCCGGAAGGGATGAAGCCGGAAGACCTGATCAAAGTTCCGGAGAATGCGCAGTATTTCGCCGCCATCGGCGCAGTTGAGTTTGGCAAGGACGAAGACCCGGACGTCGGCATCTACACCGGAACCGAGTGCCTGGAAGACTACATCACGGTCGGGCGCCAGGCGGAGAAGGCGAAGTCGGGGGCCGCGGGCCTGAGCGCTACCGACGAAGAGCTGGCGGAATTCAAGACGGCATACGCGATTCCCAAATTCAAGGGATTCACCTTCCAGACCGGCGACGTCGTGAGCGGTTTCATCGGAATCGATGGTGGATCAACCTCGACCAAGGCCGTGTTGCTGTCCGAAGCCGGCGACGTCATGTGTAAGGCGTACCAGCTTTCGAACGGTAATCCCATCCAGGACACCATCGATATGTTCGCTGCCATCCGCGACCAAGTCGAGTCGCAAGGGGCGTCGCTCGAAGTGCTGGGCGTGGGTACCACCGGCTACGCCAAGGATGTCCTTAAGGACGTGCTCAAGGCCGATGTCGCGCTGGTCGAGACGGTCGCGCATACCGAGTCGGCGATGAAGTTCTACAAAGATCCGCACGTCATCGTGGACGTCGGAGGGCAGGACATCAAGCTCATCGTCTTGAAGGATGGACGCGTTAAGGACTTCAAGCTCAACACACAATGCTCGGCGGGCAACGGATACTTCCTGCAGGGCACGGCCGAAGCGCTGGGTTATAAGGTCGAGCAGTACGCCGACATCGCCTTTGCCGCTACCACCATGCCGGTATTCGGCTACGGCTGTGCGGTATTCATGCAGTCCGACATCGTCAACTTCCAGCGCCAGGGATGGAAAGGCGAAGAGATCCTTGCCGGCCTCGCGGCCGTGTTGCCGAAGAACATCTTCCTCTACGTGGCAGCCATTCCGAACCTCGCAAAGCTGGGGTCGCGGTTCATCCTGCAAGGTGGAACGCAGAAGAACCTTGCGGCCGTGAAGTCAGAGGTCGACTTCATTCGCTCGCACTTCCATGGAGTGGATCACGATCCGGAAGTTATCGTTCACGAGCATTGCGGAGAGTCAGGCGCCATCGGCGCGGGCGTGGAAGCGGTGCGTTTGTACAAGAACGGTCATCGCACTTCGTTCATCGGCATCGACGCGGTGATGAAGATCGGTTACCGCACTACGCGCAGCGAAGAGACGCGCTGTTATTTCTGCAAGAACAACTGCCTGCGTACCTTCATCGATGTAAAAACCGGAGACGTCGAGATCGACAAGTCGTCTCCGCTGCCGGTGTTCAAATCGAAGGTGCCGTTGGAGACTGGCGAGCGCCGCCTGATCATTTCGACTTGCGAAAAAGGCCAGGTCGAAGACGTAAGCGCGATGCGCGGCATCAAGGCCGGACTCGATGCGGTGAAGAAGGAGAACCCGAACTTCGTCGATATCGCGGCGCACGAAGCGTGGCGTCCGCGTAACTCGAAGAGCGTTGCCGATCCGCTTCCCGCCAAGACCTGGAAGTCGTCGCTCTTCAAATCTTCTGCGGTCGACCAGCGCATTGAGCTGATGAAAGCGCGCGCCACCCATCGCGTCGGGATGCCAAAGGTGCTGCAGATGTACCTGTACGCGCCGATGTTCAGCGCGTACCTCGAGAGCCTGGGCGTACAGCCGGAGAACATCATCTACTCCGACTTCACCTCGCAGGAACTCTATCGCACCGGTGCCGGACGCGGCGCCATCGATCCCTGCTTCCCGTCCAAGATTGGAATCCCGCACGTCTACAACCTGGTCTTCCAGAAGCACCAGAAGAAGCCGCTCAACACCATCTTCTTCCCCATGATCGATACGCTGCACCAGCCGCTGAAGAATTGCAGCGCCAGCAGCGCATGTCCGACCGTCACCGCTACTCCCGACGCGGTGAAGGCGGCGTTTACCAAGGAAGGCGACGTTTTTGCTGAGAACGGGATCAAGTACCTCGACCCGCTGCTCAACATTCACGATCCCAAGCTCTTCGGGCTGCAGATGTGGCAGACCTGGGGACCGATCCTGGGAATTTCGGAGGAGGAGAACGAGCGGGCTATCGATGTCGCGTTCAAGGCCTTCGAGCAATATGAGTCGGGCCTGAAGCGGCAATCGCGCGAAATGCTCGACAAGCTGGAGCGCGAAAACCGGCTCGGCATCGTCATGCTGGGGCGCGTGTATCACCACGATCCGGGACTCAACCACGAGATTATGGAAGAGTTCCAAAAGCTCGGCTACCCGGTGTTCTCGCAGAGCTGTCTGCCGATGGACGACGACATTCTCGATCGTCTGTTCGGTGAGGAAGTTCGCTCCGGCGCTATCACCCACGCGCTCGATATTAAAGACGTGTGGAAGAACGCCTACTCCGCCAGCACCAACCAGAAGATCTGGGCAGCGAAGTTCACGGCGCGGCATCCCAATCTGGTGGCCCTCGAAATCAGCAACTTCAAGTGCGGTCACGACGCGCCGATTTACACCGTGATCGAGGACATCATTGAGAAATCCGGCACGCCGTATTTCTCCTTCAAGGACCTCGACGAAAACAAACCGACAGGCTCGATCAAGATCCGTGTCGAAACCATCGACTACTTCCTCAAGCGCTATCGTGAGGACTTGCTGAAGAAGGCGGACGCGGCGAAGGAGATGGAGCAGCAGTTGGCTGAGTACGAACGCTTGCTGCGCATGAACCTGACGCACAAAACGGTGCGGCAGGAAAGCGAAGCCGTCCCGCTGGTACAGCTCACGCCGGAGGCACAGCCGGAGCTGTCGTCAGCAAACGATTAGAAGAGCTGTCAGTTGAGGGATGTCATCCTGGGCGAGGAGCGTAGCGTCGAGTCGAAGGGCCGCGATCGCTCAGGATGAACAACCCAGCTAGCCCTGACCCGCGCTGACACGATAAAATTTCCAAGCCATGCCTCTCACGTCCGACACCAAGAAACTGATGTTCGAGATTTACCGCGACACCTCACTGACCGGCCAATATAAGGTCGTCTACTTCACCGAACTCGGCGAGCACGATAAGGACATCGAGATCGCCGACGCCATGCGAGGCGAGCACATTTTCGACGGCTTCCTGTTGCACCGCGAGCGGCAGGAAGGCAAGCAGGTCGTCGACGAGATCCTCGGCGAACTGAACCGCGGTGCGGACCCAGACCCCAGTGCCATTGAAGAGAAGCTCAAGCCCTTCCTCGCCAGATAGCACCTCAGTGCCCGGCGGCGTCTCTCTGGCCGTCTAGTCGGCCCCCCACTCTTCGTCGGGGCTTGTTTACCACTAAAGTCCCACTGACGGCGTCGAATTTTGACTCCCTTTTCTCACACACTAATCCCATAATTCATAGTTCCCTACGGTTTGCTGTTCTACAATTCAGGATGTCAATGATTCTCCAATACTTATTGGGGGACGGAGGAAGGGCTGCGTGGCATCTGAGTTGCAGGAAACGCTGGTAAGTGCCGGTGCGCTCGCGCAAACCGGCAAGCACTACCAGCAACGGCGACCAATGCCGAAAGACCTGCAAACGCGTTTTTTCGCTATCTTCCTGGGACTCATCAGCGTTGCCGCTGTGGTCTTCGCGGTCATCAATTTCCAGAAGAGCAGCGATTTCCCCACGCCAACCGACGGCGTTTGGTGGATGGATAACGGCAGCCACCTGCAAGCCCGGAGGGTTGACCCTGACAGTGCAGGTGAGAAGGCTGGCGTGAAACCCGGTGACCTGCTGCTCTCGGTTGACGGGCACGAGGTCAGCAACGTTGGCAGCCTGGAGCGCCAGTTGTACCGGGTCGGCATCTGGTCGAAGGCGACCTATTCCCTGCAGCGCCGGGGAGTGACCCTTGAGGCGCCATTAATCCTGGTTCCGGCAGACCGCTCGCTGAACCTGGGACTTCGACTGATCGCGCTGGTCTACTTGGGCATCGGTCTGTACGTTCTTCTGCGACGCTGGACCGCGCCCAAGAGCACTCACTTCTACGTCTTCTGCCTGGTCTCATTCGTCTTTTACTCGTTTCATTACACCGGTAAACTCAACGACTTCGACTGGATCATCTATTGGGCGAACGCGGTTGCGTGGCTCTTGCAACCCGCGTTGTTCCTGCATTTCTCGCTCACCTTCCCCGAGCAGCGCACGGTGGTCAACCGGCAACGCTGGGTGATCCCCATGGTGTATCTGCCAGGGGCGATCCTGCTGGCGGCACACATTGCACTGCTCACATGGGCGCAGCCGAGCGAGAGCCTGCGCTGGACGCTTGACCGCGTGCAGATGGTCTACCTGGCCGCCTATTACGTAATGGCGAGCTGGGTGTTGTGGCAGAGCTACCGCCGCGCGACCACCGCGATTTTGCGCCAGCAGATGAAGTGGGTCACCCGCGGCACCATCCTCGCCGTGGTGCCCTTCGTCGCGTTCTACGTTGTGCCCTATCTGCGTGGTGCAGCTCCTTCGCTAGCCATGAAGGTGTCGGTACTCTCGCTGGTGTTCCTGCCGCTGACCTTTGGCTATGCCATCTTCCGTTATCGCTTGATGGACGTAGACCTGATCTTCAAGCGCGGCATGGCCTACACCATCGCTGCCGGATCGATAACGGCTGCATATTTCGGCGTCATCGGTGGAGTCTCCGCGCTCTTCAATCGGCACTTTCCGAGTGCTGGTCCCATCGGCATCGCAATCGCTATCGCGGTGACTGCGCTATTGTTCGATCCCTTCAAGAATTGGGTCCAGGATTACATGGACAAATTCTTCTATCGCAAACGCTACGACTACCGGAAGACGCTGATCGAGTTCGGGCGCGATCTGAATTCTGAGACCGATCTCGACCAGATGCTTACCTCCATCGTTGACCGTCTGTCGCGCACATTGATGGTCGATCGCATGGCGATTTTCCTGTCGAATGCCGAGCAGTCGGAGCAGTTCACGCTACTGAAGTCGTACGGCATTTCAAACACGCTCGGGCTTGACCTGCGCTTCCTGAACCTGGCGCGGCCAGAGTGGGAGGCCGGGCACCTGTTCTTCGACAGCACAGCTCATGCTATGCGCGAGACTCCCGAAGCGCAGGAAGCCATTCGCAAACTCGACCTGCACTACTACATTCCGTGCACGGTGATGAACCGCATGATCGCGGTCATCGGCCTGGGCAAGACCTCGGAAGGCGACTTCCTCTCCACCGAAGATGTGCAATTGCTCGAGACCCTGGCCGGCTATGTCGGCATCGCCATCCAGAACGCGCGCCTCTACAAGTCGCTGGAGAGCAAGGCCGAGCAATACGAGCGCCTGAAAGAGTTCAACGAGAACATCGTCGAGTCCATCAGCGTGGGCGTGCTCGCGGTCGATCTTGGAGGACCGCATCGAGTCCTGGAACTCGCAGATGGAAGTGATGTTCGCCAAGCCGCGGGCTGACGTTCTGGGCATGGGATTGAGCCAGGTCTTCCCGGCAGAATTCCTGGAAGAGTACTACCGGGTGCGCCAGAACGCCGGCATTCATAACTTGTACAAGTTCAAGCTGGGGACGACCGCGGGCGAATCCCGCACCACCAACATCGCCATCGCGCCGCTGGTCAGCAAAGATTTTAGCGTCATCGGCCGGCTGATCATCCTCGACGACATCACTGAGCGCGTCGAACTCGAAGGGCAGCTCTCGCAGGCGGAGAAGCTGTCGTCCATCGGACTGCTGGCGGCCGGTGTGGCTCACGAGGTAAATACGCCGCTGGCGGTGATCTCGTCGTACGCGCAGATGCTGGCCAAACAGGTGAGCGGTGATGCCAAAAAATCAGAGTTGCTCGACAAGATCACGCGTCAAACCTTCCGTGCGTCAGAGATCGTCAACAGCCTGCTTAACTTCTCCCGCACCTCCACAACCGAGTTCACCAGTGTCGACCTCAATCGCGTAATTCAAGACACTTTGATGTTGCTAGAGCATCAATTGAAGGTGGCGCGAGTCAAGGTTGTGCAGGAGTTGAATCCACAGCTGCCGGCGATTTACGGAAACACCGGCAAGCTGCAGCAGGTGTTTCTGAACCTATTCCTCAACGCCAAAGATGCCATGCCCTCCGGTGGCACCCTGATGGTTTCCACGCAGAATGGCCACAATGTCCAGGTGGCGGTGGCCGATACCGGCACCGGCATCTCGCAGGAACACATTCCGCGCATCTACGATCCGTTCTTTACCACCAAGAGCAAACCGAAAACCGGGCACAGCGGCGGAACCGGCCTGGGTCTTTCGGTGACTTACGGAATCATCCAGGAGCACGCGGGCAAGATTCGCGTGAACAGTAAACCCGGCGAAGGCACGACCTTCACCATGGAATTTCCTCTGATTAGGAAAGCGGTCAATGCCTGAAGCAGCACTTAGCCGAGCTATCGGCCACCACGACGAAACTGCGTCCCCGGGCTCGGTGCTGATTATCGATGACGAAGCCGCGATCCGCGAGTCGTTGCAGACTCTGCTGGAGATCGAAGGCTACGAAGTCGAAACCGCGACCGATGGCGTCGAAGGCTTGGCGCGCATTGCGGAGCGTCCGTTCGATCTGGTGCTGCTCGACTTCGCTTTGCCTGAGCGCAACGGTATCGAGATCCTGCAGGATATTCGCGAGCGCGACTCAGAGCTGGCGGTCATCATGATCACCGCCTATGGCACCGTGGAAAATGCCGTCAATGCGATGCAGGCGGGCGCCAACAATTTCATCCAGAAGCCGTGGGACAACGAGAAGCTGCTGGCTGACATTCGTACCGCCGTCGGTCGCCGCCGCGCCGAGGAAGAAGTTGTTCATCTCAAGCGCGCGCTCAAGGAACGCTACAGTTTCGACAACATCATCGGTAAAAGTGAGCCGATGCTGCGCATCTTCGACCTGGTGGCGCAGGTGGCGCCTAGCCGTTCGACCATCCTGCTGCAGGGCGAGAGCGGAACCGGCAAGGAGCTGATCGCAAAAGCCATTCACATGAACTCCACCCGCCGCGACCGGCCGTTCGTTCCGGTGAATACGGGCGCGGTCCCGTCCGACCTGCTGGAATCGACCCTCTTCGGCCACGTGAAGGGCGCCTTCACCAGTGCCATCGCCAGCAAGAAGGGTTTGTTTGAAGTTGCCGATCGGGGAACGCTTTTCCTCGACGAGATTGGCACCATGGGACTCGAGACGCAGGCCAAGATACTGCGCGTGCTGCAGGACCGGCGCTTCATGCATCTGGGCGGCGTCAGCGAAATACAGGTGGACGTGCGAATCATTGCCGCGACCAACGTTGACCTAAGGCAGCAGGTAAAAGAAGGGAAGTTCCGCGAAGACCTGTTTTACCGACTTAACGTCATCACCATCGATCTACCACCGCTACGCCAGCGGAAGAACGACATCCCGCCGCTGGTCTATCACTTTGCCGATAAGTTTGCGCGCGAGAATGAACGGCCTGCCCTGAAAATTACGCCCGAGGCACTGCGTCCGCTAATGGATTATGACTGGCCGGGAAACGTGCGTGAACTGGAGAACGTTGTAGAGCGTGCGGTAGTACTTGCCAATGGTCCCGCCCTGACCGTCGACCTGCTGCCTGACAACATCGCCGGACGCGTGGCGAGGCTGGCGATGATGGAACACCGGCCCGATGCCTCGTTATTCGAGATCATGGAAGAGTGCGAGCGGCGCATCATCAGCGACATGCTGGAGAAGTGCAACTGGAACCAGACGGAAGCCGCCGACCGTTTCCGTATTCCGCTTTCTACCCTCAATCAGAAAATCAAACGCCTCAGCATCGAGATCAAGAGAAAGAACCGCGACAGTAACGGGGCGAGCAACTAGTAGCTCGCATAAATCCGCTTCAATTAGCAATAGTTCGAAATACTATTAAGTTCGTATTCTCTCAAGCTGCTAGTAAGACTCCCCGCGCAAATACTACTCGTTGTAGTTGACGTTTTCCGCTTACGCCCGAGAGTAATGGTCTTATGATGAAGCGCCGCCCAGGTCTTAGGCTAGGGATTAGCGATAAGCCGGTCGTGTGAATTCAAAAAGACAACTTAAGGAGATGCAAGCGAATGAGGACCCGTTTTTCGTGTGTGTGTCAAGTATTGGCACTGTCACTGGTATCCGCTTTCTGTCTGTCGGCGCTCGCCGTCGCGCAGGACAGCTCGGCAAACTTCGAAGGGGAGACACCACGTTTCGCCGTACTACCGCCTAAGCCGGCGCTCCCGGGACATGAGCACCCGGCTGGCAATTTGCAGGAGTGGAATGGTTCCTTCACTTACAACGGTGTTCAGTACAACTATGTGATGGCAGGGGCGGATCCCGCGACCAACAAGATCGCGCTGATTACCCCCTGGCTGATCCCCGTCAAGCTGATCCTGTCCGACAACTCGGTTTGGGACCCGGTCGGAAGTGGCCCGGGCAATCCGCTGAGCAGCACAATCTTCTCTCCCATCTTCGACGCTACCACGAACTACACGCAGGGCGGCGTCAACGTCGGTACTACGCAGTACATTGATGCCTACCAGCGCGCAAGCTTCTGGAGCATCGTTCAGAACAACCCCAACTCGCACCTGCTGCTCTCAGGCTCCACGGCCGGGGTACGCGTATTACCCGAGTTGACGCTGAATGTGCCGGCGCAGTATGGAACGCAGGGAGTTAAATTTGGAGTAACGGTCGCGCTGGTGGACATCAACTATTTCGATCAGCAGATCAGTAACTACATGGCGCAGAACAACATCATCAACCCGACCGGATTCCCTATCTTTGAGACCGCCAACACCTACCTGACCCAGGGCGGTTGCTGCATCGGCGGGTATCACAGCGCGAATGGCGCGCAGACCTATGCGCACTTCACCTATATTGCGACTCCCGGAGTTTTTTCCCAGGACGTGTCGGCGCTGTCTCACGAAGTGGGTGAATGGGCCATGGATCCGCTCTATCCGCACCAGAACAACAGTCCCTGCGGCATCATGGAGAATGGCGATCCGCTTGAGGGAGGTCAGCCGGGGCATCCTTACGGCACATGGGAATATCCGTTACATGGATTCACCTACCACCTGCAGGACCTGGTAACCCTGAAGTACTTTGGCGGTGACCCCAACGAACCGGTTAACGGCTATTGGACCTTCCAAGGATATAACGGGATCACCAGGATTTGCCAGAACGGCTCCTAAGAACAATAGCTCTGGGCATCCGGTTACTTAGCTTGCAGTAATTGACCAAGTAGTAGTTCGCTCCTCGGTCTGGTGCGTCTCGTAAGGGGCGCACGACTCAGCATAGCGGTGCTTCGCGGCACCGCTTTTTTGTTTTCGACTAAAGCAGCAACTCTCGTCGAACAAACTTGAGCAAACTCCTGCCCGTCCGCCACATCGCAACTCAGAGCAGTTGGAGGGGAGAATGGCTGGAGAGCAACTTCGAAACCGATGGACCATCGCGCTGGCGGCGGTGGTCATGCAAATCTGCCTGGGTGCGGCCTACGGGTGGAGCGTCTTCGTCAAGCCGCTGATCGCCGCGAACCACTGGACACTCACCCAGGTGTCCCTGAACTTCACCCTGGCGATTCTGTTCCTTGGCGTCGGAACAATCGTCGGCGGCCTGTGGCAAGACCGCGTAGGGCCTCGCCGCGTCGCCACGGTCGCGGGTGTCATTTACGGACTGGGCTACATCGTCGCCGGCTTCGCCGCGC
This sequence comes from uncultured Acidobacteriaceae bacterium, assembly GCA_963771535.1. Classification (GTDB taxonomy): domain Bacteria; phylum Acidobacteriota; class Terriglobia; order Terriglobales; family Acidobacteriaceae; genus CAVVDY01. The sequence goes on from CAVYTK010000005.1 coordinate 126,090, forward strand.
GAAGCGGTTCGTTATACGGCATGTATGTCGGCTATGGCGTAATCGGCGGTATCGGCATGGGCATGGGATACATCACGCCCGTGGCAACACTGGTGAAGTGGTTTCCCGATCGTCGCGGACTGATGACCGGGGTTGCGGTTGCGGGCTATGGTGCCGGCGCACTGATTTTCAGCCCCATCGCTGCACGGCTCATCCAGACTTCGGGCGTTCCCATGACCTTCTGGGTCTTCGGCGTTGCCTACCTCATCTTGGTAGTGCTCTCGGCGCAGTTCTATGCCAACCCGCCTGAGGGCTGGCGTCCGGCAGCCTGGACTCCGACTTCGGCAGTAGCGAAATCGGCCACCACGGCCAATTTCACAGTTGCGCAAGCCATGCGAACCTGGCAGTTCTGGCTGCTGCTGGTTCTGCTGTTCCTCAATGTGTCGGCGGGAATCATGATCATCAGCCAAGCCTCACCCATGGCGCAGCAGATGGTGAATATGACGCCGGTAGCGGCCGCCGGTATGGTCGGCCTGATCTCGATCTTCAATGGAGCCGGACGGGTCTTCTGGGCGTGGGTGTCTGACTACGTAGGACGTGCCCCGGTGTTCTTCATGCTCTACGCCATCGAGGCGGTGATCCTGTTCTTGCTGCCTGGCGTCCACAGCATCACGGTCTTCAGCATCATGTTTGCGATCATCGGATTGTGCTACGGCGGAGGTTTCGGCACCATGCCATCGTTCACTGCCGACTTTTTCGGTCCGAAATACATGGGCGGAATCTACGGCTGGATTCTTCTCGCCTGGGCCTTCGGCGCCGTGCCGTCGCCTATCCTGATTGCGCGGGTGCGTCAGAATACCGGCACCTATACGCCGGCGATTCATACTATTGCGATTGTCATGGTGCTGGCGTTGGTTTTGCCGATCCTGGCGCGATACCGACCGAAGGCGCCCGTGGAATTGCAAGAGGAGCAACTCCCGCGAGCGGCTTAAGCCAGTGCGAGTTCGGGTAGTGCGGCGCTTCAGCGCACTACCCGTTCACGGAAAACGTGACCCGCTCCACCCGGTTCAGTGCCACTGAGACCGCCGCTTGCGTTTATGCGGCTTTGTCCATCCGCATCCCGGGAATGACTTTCTTGCCGTAAAAGTCGAGTACGCGTTGCTGGTCGGCCTGCGCACAGTGGACAGTGATCGCTGTGGCTCCAGCATCGAATAGCTCGTTGAGTTGCTTGATGTGCTGCTCGGGATCGGGGCTGATGATCCAACCCTCCTCGGTTTTATCAATGGGAATCTCCTGGTCGGCGCGCTGCTGAATCTCGCGCGGATCTTCGATGTTGTAATACGGATTCCACGCCTTCGGCCCGAACCTCCACAACTCGGCAGGACGCTGCGCATCCTGCTTGCTTCCCACCACCACGTACTGTTCCAGCATCACCGGCATCTGCGACGGATCCTTGCCCGCAGCTTTGGCGCCGGCCTCGAACTCTTGTTTGTGCTGCTTCCAGGTTTTAGGATCGGAGATCAGGCCATCACCGTGCATGCCCGCGCGGCGCAGTGCCTTCGGTCCGTTGCCCGCCATGATGAGCGGGATGGGCTTGGCCGGCGGATCGTAGAGCTTAGCGTTTACCGTCCAGTATTTCCCCTTGTGACTGATCTGCTGGCCCATCCACAGCTGACGGATGATCTGCACCGCTTCGATCAGCCGTTCGCTGCGTTCGTCCCAACTCGGCCACTCGCCGGTAGCGGCTTTTTCATTCAGCGCCTCGCCCGAGCCGACTCCCAGGAAGACGCGCCCTGGGTACAGCAGGCTCATCGAAGCCCATGCTTCGGCAACTACCGCAGGATTGTAGCGGAGGGTCGGGCATGTGACGGCGGTGCCCATCCACATGCGGCTCAAATGCTGCGAGAGCGCGCCCATGGTCACCCATGCTTCGCCGGCATGGCCCTCGTTGGCTTGCCAGGGTTGGAAATGATCGCTGATTCCGACATAGGCAAACCCGGCCTTCTCGGCGGCTGCCCCGATGCGTACCAGCTCTGGCACAGGGAACTGCTCGTGCGCCAGGGTGAAACCCAGCACTCGCTTGGGAATCATGTTCTCCGTCAGTTGCGCGCTTGAAGTGGATGGCATCTGAGCGAATCCTCCAGGTACCAGGTTGAAAGCCGATGCGCCGAGCAACACTCCTGCCGATTTCAACAAGGTGCGGCGGTCGAGAGTTCCTGCTTCACTTCGCGGTTCGTCGTAGGGAGCGGTATCGTGCGGATTCACATTCCTCCGGGCGTCGCACCTGAGTGTGCCGTGCGCACGCCGCAGAGTTTGATGTTGCTGGCCTGGCAGCGTTGGCCGAAGGGAGCACATCGCCACACGAAAACGGCCGCAGAGGGAAAGCCTCCGCGGCCGGCAAAGGAAGAAGCTTGGTTGGGTTATTTGCGCTCTGCGTGGGGGGTGCGCGTGACGTTGTTTGACACCGTGATCGTGCCAAACAAACCGTGCGCTTCGGCAAAGTATCCCGCGGCGAAGTACAAGGTGGTCTTGGGGCCGGACGACGCACCGTTCCCAAAACTGAGTCCCCACAGGCCGTTAATCCTGAGGGCCAGGCCTTGATCGTCGCTTAGCACTCCCTGGAAGAGATTCGTGGGAAGGTCGTACGCCGCGATGGCGCCGCTGCCAAATTGGCCGACCAGTAGCTTACCGCTCCACTGGCCCCATCCCGCCGGCGCAACCACCATGGCCCACGGCGAGTTCAAAGCATAGGCGTGCGGCAGCCTTTGCAGCAGAGTTCCCTGGTTGTTGTAGACGTCGATGTAGCCGTGGCCGACGCCGGCGACGTCATCGTGCTTCTGGTCGTCCTGCAGCGCATAGCTGACGAGGATATTGCCATTGATGTTGGCTACGTTGAACGGAGCATAGCCGCTGGGCAGCGTGGAGTCGGTGAACGCGTTCGCACCGAACGAGTGAGGTTGGAAGGTGCCGTCGAACACGTCGACCGTTCCCCCGCGGAAGTTGGCGGCGTAAATGTAATTGGCTCCGTTAGCCGAGCCCAGCGCCAGTCCCTTGTATACCGCGTTGGGCCAGCCATTGACCACGATCGTCGTGGTGGTGCCCCCGTTCCAACCCTGGATCGTTCCATCTTCGGTAGAGACGATGAACGCGGCCGGTTTGTTGTTGGAGAGTTTGAAGTCCTGGGTGCCGTTGAAGATCTGGCCGCTGGGGTTGCCGCCCGGGCTGTTGTCCCACTGCGGAACATTAACGACGAGCCCCTGCTTCAGTCCGTTACCGTCGTAAAGCGTCAGCTTGCCGGTTCCGTTATCTGAAACCCACCATGGGCCGGCGCTGCTGGCCACAAAGCCCCAGGGGTTTACCAGGTCGGGATCTGTGGGCTGCGTGCCGACGCTAGGGATATCAGAGACCAGGTTCTGGACTGTGAAGACTTGTGCGGTGGCAGTCAGGCTCGGCAAGGTCATCGCAACCAGCGATAACAGTGCCAGGCGGATCAGTGACGTTGTGCGTGGATGGGTAAGTCTTAACATCGTTCCTCCGAGTTTTTCTGGACGTTGGCCGTCATCTGGATTGTGATTTGTCGGACTCGCAGCGTTGTCATGGTGCGGTCGGAGGACGGTCAAGTTGTGGTCACGAGCTTGTTAATGTTCTGACTCGACCGGGTGCGGGCGCGCGGCTTGCGCGGTGGGAACGAGTGTTTCTGCCGTGGTAGATTAGAAGAATGTGGGCCCGTAGCTCAGTTGGTAGAGCAACGCACTTTTAATGCGTGGGTCGCAGGTTCGATTCCTGCCGGGCTCACCATGGTAAGCATTCAGAAGGCGGCGAGAGCCGCCATTTTTATTGGCTGGAGCACTGCGGCTGGAGTACCGCGGCTGGAGCACTGCGGGTGGAGTACTGCGCCTGGAGTAACGCGGCTGGAGTACCGCGGCTGGACTACCGCGGCTGGACTACCGCGGGTGGAGTACGCCTTCAGGCGTACATTTACCAACCGCTCTTTTCCCATGCATCATCGCGAGCGGAGTTTACTCCGCGAGGCCGTGCAGCCACCCTCTGATCCCTCGCCGAGAGTCGACTCCGGATGACAACACAAAGCATGAACTTGTGTATGCCTGAAGGCGACTCCGCCTTTCCGGCTGCTATCCATTTTTCTCCACGGACACCGCCGTCCCGTAGGCCAATACTTCAGTCACGCCCTGCATGACCTCGGTAGCGTCGTAGCGCATGCCGATCACCGCGTTCGCTCCCAGTTCAGCTGCGTGTTGCAGCATCAGATCGAACGCGTGCTCGCGGGTCTGCTCACACAGCCTGGTGAATAGAGTGATGTTGCCGCCCACCAGCGTCTGCAAGCTGGCTCCGATGGTGCCGATGATCGAACGGGAGCGGACAATGATTCCGCGCACGAGTCCCAGATTGCGCTTGATGGTGTAGCCGTCCAGCACGAACGCGGTGGTCACCATGTCGTGCGGTATCGGACTGGCATAGTTCACACCTGTTGCTTGAGTGCTCATGGCTTACCTCGATTTGCGCTGAGGATACCACGTCGGATTTCCCGCGACTGCGGCTTTCGTCGTGCAGCCAATCGCGCCGGATCGATCAAGGGCGAGCACGCCACGTCCGCCGGAACCGCTACATCGAATACACTTCCATAAGGCGTGATCGTGGTGTTGGTTCGGCGTTCGCGACGGGGAAGAATGATCCGGAAGATGAACACTGCTATTAGCAGTACGACAATCTTGGTCATGGCAAGAAGAGCGGGATGTTCACCGGGACGTCATATGCGTCAACAGCCAAGGGCCGGGAGATTGCCCGCTCGCATTGGCTATCGGCAGGTCGCGTCGCTCTCATGAGCGCTCAAACGGCAAAATCTCAGAAGCCTTTCCTGATCGTGCTGGCCTTGGCCTTCGCCCTCGGATTGGCTGTCGCCCTGGCCCTGTGCATTGTCTGGCGCCACCATCCCAACGCTTTCAGCGCTCCGGCGCGGGTCGCGGCCATTGCCGTCTGCCCGCCGTTTCTGCTGGCCGCAGTGCTGGAAGCTACCGCCGACAACACCCTGGCCATCGTCATGACCATCGGAACCATCATCTTTGCCAACGGATTCCTCTATGCCGGCCTGGCCTCGTTCGCCTATTTCCTGATGACGGTGTTTTTCCGCAAGCAGCACGGATGACGAAGCTTTTTCCTGGAGATAACAGTGCCCACAACTCCGTTGAACCTGGCCAACATCGAGCAAGCCGCGCAATTGATCGATCCCGTCTTCCTCAACAGTCCGCAGTATGAGGACGGCACCCTCAACACTGCGTTGGGACGCCGCGTCCTGGTTAAAGTCGAGACCGCCAATCCCATTCGCAGCTTCAAGGGCCGCGGCTCCGATTTCTTTGCCCGCTCACTCAACCCGAAACAAACCATCGTGTGCGCCTCCGCCGGCAACTTCGGACAGGCCATGGCCTACGTTGGCCGCAGCCGGCATATTTCGGTCCAGGTATTCGTTGCCAGCGACGTGAACCCGGCCAAGGCAGAGCGCATGCGCTCGCTCGGAGCCACGGTCCGCTTGTGCGACGGAGATTTCGACGTGGCCAAAGAGGCTGCGCGGCGGGCGGCTGCCGATGATCGTGACTTCGTTTTTGTAGAAGATGGCGCGGACGAGTCCATCAGCGAAGGCGCCGGCTCTATCGCCGTCGAACTGCTTGCCGCCGGCGCCCTCGACGCCGTTGTCATACCTCTAGGCGACGGCGCTCTGATGAACGGCATGGCCGCCTGGATCAAACATCGCTCGCCTCACACCCAGGTCATCGGCGTGTGCCCCGAGGCTACTCCCGCTATGCTGCACGCCTGGAGAGAGGCGCGCGGCATTCCGCCGGCCCCAGGATCAACCCAGCACAACACGGTGGGTCACACCATCGCCGATGGCATCGAGACGCGCGTGCCGGTTCGAAAGTCGCTGGAGATGATGAAGAACCTGGTCGACGACATTGTCCTCGTCAGCGACGACGAACTCATCGACGCCATGCGGCTCTCGCTTTCCGCGCTTGGCCTGGTACTTGAGCCCTCCGGCGCAGCCGGACTCGCCGCCATCCGCCGTCATCCCCTTCCAGGCGAGCGCCTCGCAACCATCCTTACCGGCAGCAACATCCATCCGCAGCTGTTCGCCAGGCTTGTCGATTCCGCTGGTTAGGAAAGCCGCTGGCCCAAGCCGCAGGCTTTCAGCGCTCGCACGCACAAGTTCACACGGACAAGGAGAACTAAGCCCGAAGGGCGTGCGATGACAGCCCAGGACGAAGGTCGGAGCGACCGCAGTCCTGGGTCGACGGCCCAGAAAACGTGCGAGTCCCTCGGGGATGGCATATCGGCGCCCGAACATCGTCAGGCCCAGTGCCGGGTGCCCCACTCAATCCATCGGTTGGATTGAGTGGGATTACGAAACTGGAATCGCCACGGATCGCGTGGCCCACATTTGCCATCGGTTGGGAAATGTGGGACTGCGGGGAAGAGGCTTGAAACAGGGAGTAGAACGTGCCACCTGCAGCCTCCATATCCCACATTTGCCAAATGCCACCCGCCCATTGACGCAGATGCGGCTCTACCGCACCGCTTCTCCGGACCTCGAACAACGACGACATGACGTATCTGTTCGAGCCGCGGATGTCACTCCGCGATATCAGATGAGGGAAATACTGTCGGAGCGCGTCAGTGGCGGCACATCCTTAATTGAGTTGTGGGAGATAATGCGTGTAAGTGCCTGTTCGCAACAACTATCGCGGGCTAGGCAGATGAAGGGCCCACAGGCTGTAGCCGCCGGTTATGTACACCGCGCCGTTGGCCACCGCTGGCGAGGAATACGTAGATCCAATCCCATACTCGAATAGGACCGCGCCCGTCTCGGCGTTCAAGGCGTACCAGTCACCTCCAGAAGGAACGGCGTAAACTACACCGTTCGCTACAGCCGGGGAAGAGAGGAAGCCGGAGGTGAAAAAGCGTCCCCAGCGGGGCGCGCCATTGGTGGCATCGAAGGCCAACAACGACCCGCTATGATCACTCGCAATCGTCCCGACATATACCACACCGTTCGCCACCGCCGGGGACGATGCAACCGCCTCGTTGTCGTTGGCCGTAAATCGCCACACGAGTTCCCCCGTCGCGGCGTTCAGCGCATCGAAGCGCCCAAGTTCATTCAAAGTGTCAAAACCCGGAGTGTAAACCAGACCGTTGGCCACCGTCGGCGATATGGTAGTCCCACCAACGAAACCGTACCCGGTTGAGTACTCCCAGAGGAGTTCTCCCGTAGCGGCGTTCAGGGCGTCCAGTGCACCGTTGAAGTAGCCGATGTACACTACGCCGTTGACCACCGCGGGCGAAGACAATTCGGCACTGCCCCCGCTCTCGTGCTCCCAAACCAGCGCGCCTGTAACGGCGCTCAGAGCGTACACTTCGCCGCTGTACTTTCTGTTGCCGTTAGCCCCGACGTACACCACGCCATTGACCACCGTCGGCGAAGACTCGACACCGCCGTCCGCCGTGTACTTCCACAGAAGCGCTCCGGTGGCAGCATTCAAGGCATAGACGTTACTGTCATCAGATCCAACGTACACTACTCCGTTGACCACCGCGGGCGAAGACAAGACCACGCCCCCTGTCGTGTACTTCCAAATGAGTGCTCCTGTCGTGGCGTTCAGAGCGTACAGATTCTTGTCATAGGACCCTACGTACACCACACCGTCGACCACCGCCGGCGAAGAGTACAAGAGCATATCTCCGGTCGCGTACTGCCAATCGAGAGTAAGATTTCCAACCGTGGCTGGGCCTAGAAGAAATTCGTTCCGGTTATAACCCGTGTGGCAGGGATCGGAGTGAAACTCCGGCCAGTTTACGAAGACCTTCGAAGACACTCCAGCGCACACCGGGCTCGATTGCGCGAAGACTGGTTGACTCGCCACCAACCAGGCAGCCATAAGTAGAACCAACGGACAGAGTGTTTTGACCTTCACGGTTCCCTCCTTGAGCTTGTTGGGGGATTAGTATGCTCCCACCCAAGGCGGTTTAGCACCGCATAAATTACGGGGAGTTCAAGCCGTCGGTTACGGAGTCGTCCGGGAAGTCACGCCATAGCCGCAGTAGATACTTGACGTTATATCGCCATTACACTCACAAGCCCTTTTAGGCGTGCTCAGTCGAAATGCCCACTCACTCCGCCCTTGCGCTTCTCGTCACACACATCTGTGACAAACTCGCTTGGCGCGCGCCGCTCCGACCAGTAAACTAGCAATCTTGAGGACGAGGGAGATTTGTCTCCTCCCGATTCTCATCCTTCAATGGGGAGGCGTGACGCGCAAGCACCGTCATAGCACCTGCTGGCTGCTGTTAACCATTTCTGACACACTCCCATCCTTCCATCCGCAGAAAATTACAGTTAACTCCTTTGCTCCCAAGATTTTGCCTATAAGTCTCACGCGCTCAAGATTTTGCAGAGCTTCTTTCAAAACGACTGAATGGTTTCAAGATTTTAGCGGTATACCGGGGGAGGGGGGTACCCTGCCGATTGCATCGAAATGTGTGCAAAGCGGCAGCAGTGAAAATGGTGGGGAAAGATTATCAGTATATAAACAGATGACGGAGCGGAACTTGACGGCAACGGACTCAGTCGCAGGATGGGGTCTTGGCCCTGTTCCTGGGCATCTTCTGACTTCGCTCTGGGCAAGTTTCTTCAGCCGTGCCGCGAACTTGCCTTTCGACCGGGGCTTCAGCCCCTGCAGCCCCGGTCAGGGGCTAAAGCCCGTCGCACCGTGGATGCATTCGGCATGGCTAAAGCCATGCCCTGATCCCCTGATACAAAGCGATCTTCCACCGCTTTCTGCCGCAAGCCACAGGGAATCCACAGGCTTGCCTCGATGTACCGCTTGCAGCGCGACGCCCGGCCGAGGAGACTGTTCTAATGGCTGACCACGGCGATTTTGCGGCGACCCTCAAGCAGCAGGCCGACATCGTGCGCGTCATCGGCGAGTACGTCAAGCTGCGCAAAGCCGGGGCGCAGAACTACCAGGGACTCTGCCCGTTTCACCAGGAAAAGACTCCGTCATTCTCGGTGCATGCCACCAATCAGTTCTTTCATTGCTTCGGTTGCGGCGTTTCCGGCGACGTCTACAGCTTCATCCAGAAAATCGAGAACATCACCTTTCCCGAAGCTGTGCGGATGATCGCCGAGAAACTCGGCGTGCCCATGCCGAAGGTGCAATATGCGTCGGAAGCCGAAGCGCGCCAGGCGAGGCAGCGCGGCGGATTACTCGACATCAACGAGCGCGCCTGTGCGTTCTTCGAGGCGCAACTGCGGAAATCCGAGTCAACCCACGCCCGCGAATACCTTGTATCTCGTGGCCTGACGCAAGAGGTCATCGCCGAATTCCGCATTGGCTTCGCCCCCGACTCAGGCTTCTTGCTGCGCGACGCCGTACGCGGGCAATTCAGCGAAGAGGTGATGCGCGACTCGGGCCTGTTCTCGTGGAAAGAGAAAGAACAGCCATACCGGCCGCCAGCTCCCAGCCAGCGCAGAAAAACCGACAACCGACAACCGGACAACCGACGACTCTCTGTACTCCAAGTTTCGCAACCGTGTGATGTTTCCCATCACCAACGAACAGGGAAAGTCATCGCCTTCACCGGCCGCACTCTGGCCGCCGACGAAAAGTCCGGACCAAAATATCTCAACTCGCCGGAGACGCCGATTTATTCCAAGTCGCGCGTGCTGTTCAATATCGACAAGGCGAAGCAGGCGATCCGCCAACTCGATTACGCCATCCTGGTCGAAGGCCAGATGGACTGTATCTCGGTCTATGCCGCAGGGTTCAAGAACGTTATCGCCAGCTCGGGCACGGCCTTCACCGAACCGCAGGCCCGCCTGCTGGGCCGCTTCAGCAAGAACATCGTGGTCAACTTCGATCCCGATACGGCCGGAGCCGCCGCCGCCGAGCGCTCCCTGACGTTGCTGGTGAGCGAAGACTTCCAGATCAAAGTGCTGACCCTCGAGGCGGGGTTCGACCCGGACCTGTACGTTCGCAACAAGGGCAAAGACGCTTACTCCGACGCCTTGCATCACTCATCGCGCTACTTCGATTATCTGATTGACCGGGCTCGCGCCCAGTTCCCGTTTCGCACGCCCGAAGGCAAGGTCAAGGCCGTCAATTACCTGTTGCCGCACGTGCAGCGCGTGCCCAGCCGCATTGCACGCGACGAGTTAGCCAACGAAATCTCGCATCGCCTGGGAATCGAATCGTCAGTACTGAAGCAGGAATTAAGGCGCGCCGCGACGGCCCGAACCGCGCACCAGGTGAACGCGCCCTCGACTTCCGGGTGTACCGACGCCGAGCGCGTCCTGATTCGCGCCTTGTCATCCCGCGATCTGGCGCACCCTTCTATCAGCCAGCGCGAAGGACACGATCTGGATTTTGACGCCGCTCGGCAGGCCCATTTTGCCCTCCGGCAGGAGGCCTTGCACGCCGGTTGCAGCGCCGAAGCCCTGATCACCGCATTGCTGGCGGGAGTAGAAGCAGGCGCCGATCCCATGTCTCTGCCTCTGGGCGATGACCAACGGGCGCTGCTCGCGTCTACCTTGATGCAGGAGACATCGGAAGAGCTAACTCCTGAGCTGGTGGAGAGCGCTCTACGGTCGCTGAAGCGCCGGCATCAACAGCGGCGATTTAGAGCAATTACAGCGCCGGGTGAAAGACCTGGAGGCGAAAGAAGACTTGGCATCGCGGGCGCAGTTGGCGCAGGAACGGCTCCGGCTAAAGCAGGCTACAAGGGCTGCGGGGGAGGCACCCGGCTCGTAAGATGTTGAGCAGAATAGCTGAAGCCAACCGTTGCGATTTGACATCTAAGTGTAGGTACGCGCGAGGCTTGTGCCTCATGCGCCGTTGGTTTCGCCCCCATTGGGCGACTGCAAGTGAAACAAAAGGCTAGGAGAGCGGGCCTGGCCCATGCTAAAATTCATAGGTTTCTGCATATGCCGGTACCTCGGTACTGCTCCCGCCACACGTGTGCACCGTAGACGCGCGCCTCACAGCAGGCGCGACGCAGGGGAAATTCTGCATTGGCTTTAGACGACAAGTACGACGACATTAAGAAGTTAATTGATGTGGGCAAGGAAAAGGGTTACCTCACCTACGACGAGGTAAACGACCTGATCCCGCACGACGTCCACTCGCCCGATGACCTCGACGACCTGATCACCACGATCGGGACGCAGGGCATCGATGTGCTCGAGGGGCCCAAATCCGACAAGAAATTTGACGGTGAACTCGAAGCCGGCGAGGACATGGAACTTGACCTCACGCCCGGCACCATGGAGAAGACCAACGATCCCGTCCGCATGTATTTGCGCGAGATGGGAACGGTGCCGCTGCTCACCCGCGAAGGCGAAGTTGAAATCGCCAAGCGGATTGAGCGTGGTCAGCTTCGCGTTCTGAAGGCCCTGTCACGCTCGCCCATCGTCATTCGCGAGATTGTCGCCATCGGCGATGACCTGAAGCGTGGCGTTCGCTCCATCAAGGAAATCGTTCTGTTCGACGATGAAGAGATCACCGACGAGGTGATCAATAATCGTCTGAAGGACATCACCGGCCGCATCGACGAGCTGAGCAAGCACTACAAGAAATCGGTGCAGCTGTTCGAGAAGCTTGCCGAAACGCCGCAGCGCAAAAACCCTCGCTTGAACCGCAAAATTCGCTGGGGTTTGGGCCGCGAGCAGGTGGCCATTTCGAAGGTCATCCGTACGCTGGGCTTTACCAACGTAGAGCGCAAGCGGCTGATCGATCGCCTGAACAAAGCGGTTGACAGCATGCGCGGCCTTGACAAGCAGGCGTTGAACTTCGACAAGCGCGCGGAGCAGACGCGTTCTGACGACCAGAAGAAAGAATACAAGCGACAGGCGCGGCAGATTCGCGCTGACCTGGAACGGCTCGAGCAGGATGCGGGCGCCAGCTTTACCGAGCTCAAGCGCACCCAGCGCGAAATCGTGCAGGGCGACGTTGATGCCGAGTATGCCAAGCGCGAGCTGATCGAAGCCAACCTGCGACTGGTGGTTTCGATTGCCAAGAAGTACACCAATCGCGGACTGCAGTTCCTCGACCTGATTCAGGAAGGCAACATCGGCCTGATGAAGGCAGTGGACAAGTTCGAATATCGCCGCGGCTACAAGTTTTCGACCTACGCGACGTGGTGGATTCGCCAAGCCATCACCCGCGCGATCGCCGACCAGGCGCGCACCATCCGTATTCCGGTGCACATGATCGAAACGATCAACAAGCTGATCCGCACTTCGCGGCAGCTGGTGCAGGAACTGGGACGCGAGCCTACTTCGGAAGAGATTGCCAAGCGCATGGACATTCCGGTGGCCAAGGTGCGCAAGGTGCTCAAGATCGCGCAGGAACCGATTTCGCTGGAAACGCCGATCGGTGAGGAAGAAGATTCGCACTTGGGCGACTTCATCGAAGATCGCGCGGTGGTTTCACCGGCCGAAGCTGTGATCAACGTCAACCTCAAGGAGCAGACGGCACAGGTATTGCGCACGTTGACTGCTCGCGAGGAGAAGGTGATCAAGATGCGCTTCGGGCTGGAAGACGGCTCCGAGCACACGCTGGAAGAAGTTGGGCAGTCTTTCGCGGTGACACGCGAACGCATCCGCCAAATCGAAGCCAAGGCGTTGCGCAAGTTGCGCCATCCTTCGCGCTCGCGGAAGCTGCGCGCGTTCATGGACGGCGTGCACGATTAAGAGCTGTCGGCTATCAGCCTGGGCGTCGGTTTGCGAAACCGCGTCAGGGCACGACCTTCAGCCGTGCCGAAAGCGAAACAAAAATGGACTTGGGCCTTCGGCCCCGCAACAAAAGGCGCGAGCAATCGCGCCTTTACTTTTCTATTCTGCAGCGTTCTTGCGCAGCTAACTTTTCGGCAGGACGATTCTCGATTCCGTTTTCACTCCGCTGCGACGGAAGTCGAACTCCAGCATCCATCGGCTCGCGACCGGCTTGCCGTCCATAATCGGCGGCATGAACGTCCATTGCCGCGCGGCATCGAGCGCCTGTCGCGCGAAGTAACGGCTTGGTCCGTGAGCTGCGAGACCAGCTAATGCAACATTCGCCTGACTCATTCACGTTGAGCTGTACTCGAACCTTCACCACGCCATGAATACTGTTCTGCGCCGCGCGCGAGACGTCGGGCATAACCTGATGAGCGACGGATCCCGCTGACGGCCTGATAACCGGCTGAGAAACCGCAATCGGCTTCGGCTGCGCAGGACTGGAAGTCGCTTCCGCAGCGGGCTGCGGCGAGAGCGCTGCAGGCTTCTCTGCGCCTGAATGGCCCAGCAATCGCACAAGCACCACAACCGCTATCAATCCCACAAGGATTGCGATCGCAAATGGGATGAACCTGCTCTTGCGCGTTTCCGGTTCATCGTCCAGCAGCAGCTTAAGATCGATGGCGTTCGAGTTGCGCTCGTCCACAGGCGGCTTCGCTTTGGCGGTATCGAGCTTCGGCGCTCTCGCTTCGCTTGACGTCGCTTGCGCAATCGTCACCTTGGGCTCGTGATCAAAACGATCGGCATCGCAGCTTCGGTTCTCTTCTCGGCTGGCGGAGCCTCGACAGGCTTGCTGGCCGGTTGCTTCGGCGACGTTCATCGCCTCCTGGTTGACTGGTGCGACCTGCGGCTCTGGCTTCTTCGGCTCCGCTGGCCGGTTAAGCATCTGGCGGATCTCGACGATTGAGCAGCGTTTCGCCGGATCGGGACGCAGACATTCGCGGACGATGTCGGCGAACGGTTGTTCGAGGCTCTCGACGGCGGCTACTCGGCTTTTGTCGGTCGCCGCTTGGCCATCGGTGAGCGAGTCCAATACAAGCAATCCGATCGACCAGATGTCGTTCTTGGCTGACACGCCGCTGGCGAAGACCTCTGGAGCGGCCCGCTGATCTTCCTGCTCAGTGCCGGTAAGACGAGTGCCGAAGCGGCGCACGCCATCCGATGCTAGCTTCAACGATTGACCTACTGCGAGCACGTTTGCGGGTTTCAAATCGCCGTGAACCAGGTGCTGCTGGTGCAGAAACTCCATCGCAGCCAACGTGGGCGCGAGCATCTCGCGCGTTTCCCCGTAGTGAGCAGGCGCTCCTTTAGAATGTCGCCCAGATTCTCGTCCGCGTATTCCATCGCGGCGAAGAACATGTCCTGCTCTTCGTCGGCATGCCACAGACCGGTTTCGAAGACGGGAAGCAGGTTAGGATGCACGATGTTGCGCGCAGCTTCCCAACGCGAGAGCTGCGCCTGTGCGTCGGGTGTCTCGGCGCCGATCAGCTTTATCACGGCGCGGCGTCCACCGAAATCGGTGAGATACACGGCACTGCGATCGCTTCCGCCGAGAAACGGACCAAGGGGAAATCTGCCGCCAACAATTCGGCCTTCCCATTCCTGCCAATTAGTAAGGGTCAACACAGCTGCGCTGCTTGTTTGTTGAGACATAAGTAAGCCGATAGTAATGCCGAATTGCCAAGTCGCAAGAGATGTTATCGAGGTAGGGGTTAATTATGGTTGTACAGTGTGAGTAGCTGAACTTTCCAGAACTCCGAATCGTTGGATGGCCCGCGCTATTATGCCCCACATGTTTCGCACACGTTTCGCCCGGGATATCGTTGCCGAGTTCCTGCCTCCGGCTCGCGCCCGCAAGCGCAGCCGGGTAATTATCCTGTGCGACGGCATGCCCGGAATGCCGCGCAAACAGCCGCTCGCAGAGTGGCTCGCGCGCAAAGGCTATTGGGTTTTCTATCCGCGGTATCGTGGTGCATGGGAGAGCGGCGGCCAGTTTCTCGCGCGCTCTCCGCACGAGGACATACTCGAAGTAATCGATGGGCTGAAGAAACCAATTGGCGAATTGGCCTTCGGAAAAATATTTAACGTTGAGCCTGATGAGGTCTTCATCATCGGCGGCAGCTTTGGCGGAGCAGCGGCCATCCTGTGTTCGCTGGATGCGCGAGTGAAGCGCGTCATCGCCAACTGCCCGGTCGTGGACTGGTCAATCCTGCGCAGCGCGCTGCGAGCGGAGACTACGAACCAAAGCTACGTCACCTATCTTCAGGAGGCATTTGGTCAAGGCTATCGTCTGACTGAGAAAAATTGGAACAAGCTCCATACGGGAACGTTCTTCAATCCGATTCATCACGTGGACGAAATCGATGCGTCCAAGATCCTGATGTTTCATGCCAAGGATGATCCGAGCGTTCCGTGGCGGTCCGTCGATCGCTTCGCGAAAAAGACAGGTGTGAAGTTGAAGTTGCTCACGCGCGGAGGCCACCTCAGCACAGAGTACGTTGTGCAGAAGTATTGGCCTGAGATCAAAGAGTTTTTCGAGCGAAAGTGATTGCTGGAACAAGAGTGTCATCCTGAGCGACGAGCACAGCGAGGAGTCGAAGGGCCCCTACATTCGCCGAGTTCGTTGGATATAGAGGTCCTTCGACTCGTCCCCTTCGACTGCGCTCAGGGTCCTCGCTCAAGATGACAACGCTATCGTTGCTAAATCTCACCCCCATCGACTCCGAAGAATTCCTCCACCTTGCCCAGGTCTGTCGTCCGCGAGTATTTCGGCAGGCTGTCGAGGAAAGTCCGTCCGTATTGCTTTTTCAAAATGCGATTGTCGAGCAGGCAAAGCAGACCGCGGTCGTGCAGCGAACGAATCAGGCGGCCGAATCCCTGCTTCAGAGAGATGACCGCACTCGGTACCTGGTAATCGAAGAAAGCATTCCCGCCCGCGTCGTCGATTGCTTTGATGCGCGCGGCAACGACCGGATCGTTCGGCACCGCAAACGGCAAGCGGTCGATGATGACGCAGCTTAGCTGCTCGCCCTGCACATCGACGCCCTGCCAGAACGATGACGTCGCAAACAGCACGCAATTCGGCGTCATGCGAAATTTCTTCCAGCAACGCATTCTTCGGCGCGCTGCCTTGCAACAGCATGGGATATCCAGTTCGCCCAGCAGCCGTTCGTATAAC
>CAVYTK010000006.1:0-411686 GCA_963771535.1 uncultured Acidobacteriaceae bacterium
AGGCTAAGTCGCCTGCGAGGAGTTCCCGGATGACTAAGTTCACGATGGACATGTTGAACAACTTTATCCAGAGTGCGCGGACCCAAACCCAATCCGATATCTTGAAGACCTTTCTTCGTCTGATTATTTTCAAGGGCGACTTAGCGGAGTCGGGGTCCATCGTAATTTGGAATAAGTCCGACTCGAAATTGCATCTGTTCAACGATGACGATTTCCTCTTTACCGAGAATTTTCTTGATCCGAGTAAAAAATGGAAATTTGAATTTGACAGGTGGGAGGGTCTGGCAGGACAAGCATTTCAAAGCGGCCGCATGCAATTCAGCGAAGATGTCAGCAAAGATAAGCGCTTTGCGGCAGTAGGCGACGGTGAGCCGATCAAGGACATGGTTTGCATGCCCATTGCAGTGCGATCTCTGACGCAACCCTTTGGGGTCGCTTCGTTTCATAACAGCCCGTCGTCGGAGATGGTGTTGGACGAAGCTGCCCGCACCACAGCAGAAGTCGCAGTCAGCACCTTAGGACTGGCTCTCGACCTCTCGGCAGCCCGCCTTGCCACCCAGAGCGTTTTCATCGTGCACGGTCGAGACATGTCGGCGCTCAACGCCCTCCAGACAGTATTGCTGAAAAGAGGTATCGACACACTGACCTTGGCCGATCAGCCGAGAACGGGTGAAGCGCTTCTGCACAAACTCGATGAAGTGGTGAGCGCCTGCTGCGCCGGATTTGTGTTGCTGACCCCGGACGATGTCGGGCGGCTTTCTTCCAACAAGAAAGTGCAACTTAAGCCACGGGCTCGCCAGAATGTCGTCTTCGAAGGTGGATTGCTGTTCGGCCGCTTTGGTGCACATCGGATCTGCTTCTTGATGACTGACCCCAATCTTGAACTACCATCTGACATACAGGGGATTCTTTACGAGCAATTCGATATAAACAGTCCCAATGCAACCCGGATTGAGGATGTGCTTACAAAATGGGGTATCAAGTGGGCCCGTCCTGCAAAGGCTGATTGAAGACCGTGCCCTGATCACTCCTGCCAGTTAAGCGACTCTTCGAGCCGGTCGCCCTATTCGAGGTTCGCATGAAGAGGAATGCCTTCTGTTTGGTGTTGGCAGTCGGACTCGGTCCGCTGCTCGCCTTCGGTCAATCGAACTCCACGGGCGCGGTCGACCTGCCTTCCAGCAAAGTGTTGCACGAGCCGATCGTTGGCCAGTCGCAGCGCACCAACAGCTTCCCGACGGCAGTTGCGCTGAGTCCAGACGGCAAATACCTGGCGCTGTTGAACAACGGATACGGCAGCGCCGAATCGCAGTACGACCAGTCGATCGCCATCCTCGACCTGGCCAGCAATGAACTGCGCGACTTTCCCGATCCCCGGCTGAAGGTCAAAGCACGACAAACCTACTTCGTCGGACTGGCGTGGAGCAGCGACGGCACCGAGCTTTATGCATCCATCGCTTCACTGACCGATCCTGAGGGCAACTCCGTGGACGCCAGCGGCAAGAAGCTGGGGGGCATCGGCAATGGCATCGCAGTCTACAAGTACGCCGACAGCACGCTGACCGCGAACCGTTTCCTCAAGCTACCGCTTGCGCCGCTCGAGAGCGGCAAGCAACTCATCTACGGCAAGGATCACGTCGCCGCGGGATTCGCCATTCCTTATCCCGCGGGCATGGGTGTGGTGAAGACCGAGACTAAGGGCGACGAGTTGCTGATCGCGGAGAACCTGGCCGACGACGCGGTGCTGATCAGCGCGGTCGACGGCAAGCTGCTGCACCGCTACCAGCTGAGCACGGGCAAATACGTGCCCAGCGCGATGCCTTATGGCGCAATCGTCTACGCGCGACGGCGCAATCGGCTGGGTGGCGTTGTGGAACAGTTCTACGGTTGCGAAACTCGACCTGTACTCAGACAAGGTGTTGCAGCAGATTTCGCTCGAACCGCCGCAGGTGAAAACCGAATCGTCATCGCATCCCACGGCGATGTTGCTGAGCCCTGACGAGAGCCGGCTCTACGTTACGCTCGCCAATCGCGATGCGGTCGCCGTCATCAATGCGCACACCGGCTCGGTCGAGCGTTATCTCGACACGCGCCTGCCGGGACAGCAATTCGGTGGAAGCTATCCGCAGGGGCTGGCGCAATCGGCGGATGGCCATCGCCTGTTCGTTGCCAACGGGTCCTCGGATGCGGTCGCCGTCTTCGATTTGCGGCAGAAGAGCAAGGACTCTGCGCGCCGACTATTTCATTCCCACAGAGTGGTACCCCACATCGTTGCCGTCAAAGGGGATGAACTGTTCGTCGCCACTGGCAAGGGGGTCGGCACCGGCCCGAATTCAGCGGACATCGCTGGCGACAAGCACGCCCACCGCAACCACGCTTACATCGCGGCACTCATTCGCGGTTCCGTCGCCCGCATCAATCTTTCGCAAGCGCAGAAACAGCGTAAGCAACTCACGCAGGAAGTGCTGCGCAGCAATCGCATGCAGGGCGGCGGCCGGGAGCTGGCATTCGCGGGCGGCAAGAATCCCATCCACCACGTCATCTACATCCTGAAAGAAAACCGCACCTACGACCAGATTTTTGGCGATATCAAAGAGGGCAACGGCGATCCGTCACTGGTGATGTATGGCGAAGCGATTACTCCCAATGAGCACGCGCTGGCGCGGCAATTCGGAGTGCTCGACAACTTCTACGATAGCGGCGAGGTATCGGGGAATGGGCATCCCTGGTCAACCTCGGCCATCAATACCGACTACGGCGAGCGCGCATGGCCAATTACTTATCGCGGGCTTGAGCGCGAATACGATTCGGAGGGCGGCGTGGGCGACGTGCTTCCGCTGCTGCTGGGCGAGCCCGATGTGAACGAGCCTGCAACCGGATATCTCTGGGGCAATGTCGCGCGGCATCACCTCACGTATCGCAACTACGGCGAGTACATCGAGACCCGCTGGTGTACGGACCCTCCTGAGGACGCGTCGCCGATGGTGAACGGAACTCCTACGGGAGCGCCGGCGAAATGTGCGATTGAGCAGATCAACCCGGGCGAGAATCTTCCTGAGTCACTGGGCGGCGGCAAGAACCCGTATCAGTTCGCGATCCCGCTGCCGGCGGAGAACACTCCTGCGAAATCCGAATTGCGCGATCACCAGGATCCCCGATATCCCGACTTCAAGGTGGAGTATCCCGACCAGTTCCGCGTGGACGAATTTCTCCGCGAGTTCGCACAATTCGTTGCGGCGAAGAAGAGTGGGCACGGAAACGAGCTTCCGAACTTCAGCCTGGTGCGCCTGCCCAACGATCACACGGCAGGAACCAAGCCGGGCTCGCCCACTCCGAATGGCGGCGGTTGCCGACAACGATCTCGCGGTGGGACGTTTAGTCGAAGCAGTCTCTAACAGCATCTACTGGGACGACACGGCAATCTTTGTCATCGAAGACGACGCGCAGGATGGCGCCGACCATGTCGATGCGCATCGCAGCACGGCGCTGGTCATCAGCAAGTATTCGCCGCACCAGCCGCAACCGTTGGTGGACCACAGCTTCTACACCACGGTTAACATGATCCATACCATGGAGGCATTGCTCGGCCTGCCGCCCATGAACAACAACGATGCCTTCGCAGCCGTGATGGCTCCGTTGTTCACCGGAGCGGGCGACCAGCCGGCATTCAAGGCCGACTCTCGCAATCGCGACAACGGGATGATCTACCAGGCAAATACGGCTTCATCGCCAATGGCGAAAGAAAGCTCAGAGCTGGATTTCTCGGTGGCTGATGCGGCGAATCATGAAGTGCTGAACGCGATCTTGTGGAAGGCAGCAAAGGGAGATGTGCCCATGCCGGAAGCAAGACATGCGGTGCTGCCAATGAGAGAAAGCGAAAGTGAACCGTAGCTGACCGCGGCCTGGAGGAACATCCAAGGTCGAAAGTTTATTCCAGTGCGAGCGTCATGGGCGGCCGCGTTAATTCAGGCGAGCGCCAGTCGCACCTTGGCGAGAAATTCCTGCGGGCCGCGCTCGCGGCGAATGACCTCGTCAGGACACTCAGAGCCGAGCTCGGTCGTGTTCCACGTGATGACTGCAACATTCACCTCGGGATTGTTTGCTTTGATCTCTTCGCACAACTCTGTCGCGGACCTGTAGTCTTCTTCGGAATCCACAATGACGAGGTCGCAACTGAGCCCACGACAGATATCCCGGGCGCTCTCAACCGTGTGTACGGCTTTAACCGTGTAGCCTTGCTTTTCCAAAATAGCTGTACGGGTACTGACTAGATAGGGATCGTTTTGCACAAGAACGATAACTTTGGAGGAATTCATCGCGGCGCTCCTTACACGCACATTGCTAGCGGGTGGATCGCTAGCAGCACAGGTGGCACCTGGGCTTGCGCCGAAGTACCAGCTCTTCAGAGTAGATCTGCGGCTTAGGGGTTGTATCGCGCTACAAACGATGTCACACCCTCTCCGAACGCTGAGCGCCTAAGTAACCCGGGTTAAAGCTCCTCAATACTCGACGATGCGGGCGAAGGTTTTAGGGTCCAGGCTGGCTCCGCCAACCAGTGCGCCATCGATCTCTTCTTCCGTCATCAGCGCCGAGCAGATATCCGGCTTCACGCTTCCGCCATACAGGATGCGAAGGGTGTCGGCGAATTCCTGACCGAACGCCTTGGCGGCCTCGTGGCGAATCACCAGGTGGGCATCGACAGCCATCTCGGGGGTAGCAGTTTTTCCGGTTCCGATGGCCCACACCGGTTCGTAGGCGACCACCAGCTTGGCCGCCTTGCGGGCGGAGATGCCGTTGAAGGCGCGCATACACTGCCGCCGCAGAACTTCTTCGGTCAGCCCGGCCTCGCGCTCTTCCAGCACCTCGCCCACGCAGACGATGGGCGTCAGTCCGCACTCGAGTGCAAACTCCAGCTTGCGATTGACCGTGTCATCGGTTTCGTTGAAGTACTGGCGCCGCTCGGAGTGCCCGAGGATGACGTGGGTTACACCGACGCTCAACAGCATCGCGGCCGAAACTTCTCCGGTAAACGCGCCCTCATTCGTCCAGTGCATGTTCTGCGCGCCGACGGCGACGTTGGAGCCGGCAGCAGCCGCGACTGCGGTTTGCAAATCGACGAAGGGGACGCAGACCGCGATGTCGTCGCGATCGTGCCCGGCGACCATAGGAAGAAACTCCTCAAAAAATGCGGCGGTCTGTTCGGGAGTTTTGTACATCTTCCAGTTACCGGCGATTAGTTTTTTGCGAGCCATGGATGAGTCCGTATCCTCGGATTAGAAAGTAGTGAGCTGAAGTTGATGGGCAGCCTGCTCGAAATGGCGGCGAGCGCCCGAGTCATATAAAACGAAGCGAACTTCACGCAGGTGCTGCGTTGATTGCAGCGCTTGCCGCACGCTGGTGAGTGCAACCGTGGCTGCAAGTTCGAGCGGATAGCCGAAGATTCCGGTGGAGATTGCGGGAAAAGCCAGCGAGGCAAGCTCCAATTGGTCGGCGACCCGGATCGACTCGCGATGGCAACTGGCCAGCGTCTCCGGTTCACCGCGCTCGCCGCCGCTCCACACCGGGCCGACCGTGTGAATCACATAACGCGCGGGCAAACGGCCTGCCGTCGTAGCCACCGCTTGTCCTTGCGGCAACGAGCCTTGCTGAGCCACGATCTTGCGGCAATGATCTTTGATCTCCGGACCGCCGGCGGCATGGATCGCGCCATCAACCCCGCCTCCACCCATCAGGGAAGAGTTCGCGGCATTCACGATGGCATCGACGCGCTCGCGTGTGATGTCGGCTGGACCGGCGATAACGAGCACGCGTCCATCGTCAAGCGCGATGCGCAGCGGGTTGGGAGTGGTGGTCATGCGGGCGTTTCGGCACTTCAGCTTTGAAAGAGCGCAGCTTCAGCCGCGCCGTGGGTCGCTAAGGCAAACGAGAACAGATCCCTCGCTTCGCTCGTGATGACAAATCGAAGAACTCGTTCGGCACGATTGAAGAGGTTGCTTAGAACTCGATTCGCAGTCCCTCAGGGGCTAAGCCCTCCCGTATGTCAGAGGTTTAACGCTGGCCTGAAGGCCAGCTCTACCCATTACCAGCTCTACCCATTACTTGTTGCTCAGCGCCTCGACACCCGGCAGCTTCCTGCCTTCCAGGAACTCCAGCGAAGCGCCGCCGCCGGTCGAGATGTGGGTGATCTTGTCGGCAACACCAGCCGCCTTCACCGCCGCGACGCTGTCTCCGCCGCCAACGATGGAGGTTGCCGCACCGTTATCGGCAACCGCCTCGGCCACTTGCCGCGTGCCCTTGGCAAAGGCTTCAATCTCGAAGACACCCATCGGTCCGTTCCACACAATGGTGCGGGCGGTGCTGATCTCGGAAACAAACAGCTCGATCGTCTTCGGGCCCAATGTCCACCGCGATGCCATCGGCAGGAATCGGCTGCCCCTCGCCGATCTGCCGAATGTGCGCGCCCGGCTCGACCTTGTCGGCTACGACGTGATCGACCGGCAACAGGATCTGCACATGCTTGTCTTTGGCTTGTTGCAGGGTCTGCTTCGCCAGTTCGATCTTGTCGGCCTCAAGCAGGGACTTCCCGATCTCCTGCCCCTTGGCTTTAAGAAAGGTATAGGCCATGCCTCCGCCGATGATGAAGGTATCGACCTTGCTCATCAGGTGCTGGATGACGCCGATCTTGTCGCTGACCTTCGCGCCGCCGAGAATCGCCACGAACGGCTTCTGGGGATGGGTGAGCGTTTTGCCGAGATACTCCAGCTCTTTCTCCATCAGCAGGCCGGCCGCGCTCTTTTCGACGAAATGTGTAATGCCTTCGGTGGAGGCATGGGCGCGGTGCGCTGAGCCGAACGCGTCGTTCACGTAGTAGTCGCAAAGATGCGCCAGCTGCCGGGCGAACTCGGGATCATTCGCTTCTTCTTCAGCGTGGAATCGCAAGTTTTCTAAAAGCAGGGTTTGTCCCTGCTCCAGCTTGGTGGCCATCTCCTCGGCCTGGAGGCCAATGCAGTCCGGGGAGAAGCCGACGTTTTCGCCGCGCCGCAACACGTCGTCGAGCAGTATGCGAAGCCGCTCTGCAACCGGCTTGAGGCTCATCTTTGGATTCGGCTTGCCCTTGGGGCGGCCCAGGTGAGAAGCGAGGATGAGCCGCGCTCCGTGGCGCAGTGCGTACTCGATACTGGGCAGAGTTTCGCGAATGCGCGTGTCGTCCATCACACGGCCGTTATCGAGAGGAACATTGAAGTCCACCCGCATCAGGATTCGTTTGTCGTTCAGGGGAAGATCACGAATCGACAACTTCGACATAGGAAGCCACCTTGCTTATTAAGTCTTCACCAGAGAGGCCGAAATCCCTCAGGGGCTAAAGCCCCGACCTATTGTGCAGCCGTAACGCTGGCCTGAAGGCCAGCTCTACCCGAACAGCCGGCTCGACCTGAAGGCCAGCTCTACCCGAACAGCGCTGAAGATCGACAGAAGCACATGGCACGGAAGAATCAGAACCGAATCCCTCCGTGCCTCCGTGGTGATAATGAATTACAGCCCCTTTTGGCCCATGTAGTTGATCAGGTCACGTACGCGGCAGGAGTATCCCCACTCGTTGTCGTACCAGGAGATTACTTTAACGCAGTTGCCCGCCACCACGCGCGTCATGGGAGCGTCGACGATCGAGGACCGCGGGTCGCCCCGGAAGTCGATGGAGACCAGCTCGTTGGTTTCGTACCCCAGGTAGCCCTTCAGAGGCCCGCTCTCGGAGGCGGCCTTGAACGCGGCATTCACCTCTTCTACCGTGGTCGGCTTCTCTACCCAGACCACCAGGTCGACCACCGAAACGTTGGGTGTGGGAACGCGCATGGCGAAACCGTCCAGTTTGCCTTTTAGGTCGGGAATCGCCAGGTAGATCGCCTTGGCAGCTCCGGTGGAGGTCGGAATCATCGACAACCCGGCGGCGCGAGCACGACGCAGGTCCTTGTGCGGGAAGTCGAGAATCACCTGGTCGTTGGTGTAGGAGTGAATGGTCGTCATGGTGCCCGCTACGATCTTGAACTTGTCGTTCAGCACCTTGGCAATCGGCCCCAGGCAGTTGGTGGTGCAGGACGCGTTGGAGACGATGTTGTGCTTCGCCGGATCGTAGGCGCCTTCGTTCACGCCCAGGACGAGCGTCACGTCCTCGCCAGTAGCGGGAGCGCTGATAATGACCTTTTTCACCGTGCCGCGCAGGTGGGCCTTGGCCAGCTCCGCCTTGGTGAAGTGGCCGGTAGATTCAACAACCACCTGCACGCCGTATTTTTCCCAATCCAGCTTGCCGGGATCTTTCTCGGCGAACACGTGAATCTTCTTGCCATCGATGTCGATGGAGTCGTCGGTCGCCGTGATGTTGTTCGGCAGGTTGCCCAAGATGGAGTCGTACTTAAGAAGATGTGCCAGTGTCTTGGGACTGGTAAGGTCGTTGACCGCGACGATGTCGATGTTCTTATCGTTGAGCGCGGTGCGTAGAACGTTGCGGCCGATGCGGCCGAATCCGTTGATGCCAACTTTAATTGCCATAAGACCTCGTGAGATAAGTACTCGTGATTACCAGCAGCGCAGCAAAATGCGCGCTTTCCGGTTAAAGCCTGCCTGCCCCTGCACCACGAACCTGTCGTGAAACAAAAAAGACTAGCACCCCCCAGCGGATAAGGCCAATAGCACCCGTCACAGTTGCTACCCGGTTAAATCACAGACGCCCCGTTCGGTGGGAATTGCTCCCGAACTGGCAAGCGTGTTACAAGTGCAACATGCGCAGATGGATGCGCGACCGCGGCAAGCGGCGCAAACAAACGACCGAACCAACTCCGCAGGAAAGACCGGAACCGCTACAGCCCCGCTTTCCTGACCCGAACGAGATGAGCGACACCAGCGACGAGCCTACCCGCGACGCGCAGCCCGACGCCGAGGTCTCCGACGAATCCGGGGGGATGGAGAACCCCTTTTCAGCCGAGACAGGCGGTGGCGAGGAGCCGCCTCAGGACGCCCGTGCCCAGCGCTCCCGCCGCCGTGGACGCCGCGGACGCGGCAACCGCCCGGCAACTCCTGCACAGGCTCCGAGTTTGCCCGCTCCCGGTGGACCAACCGGAGAAGCCGCCGAAGCTGAGGCTCCGAGCGAAGGTGAGCCCGCGGTTACGGCACCTGCTCCAGCGCAGTCCGCTACTGCCAAGTCGAAGGGTGCAGTCGTGCTCTCCATTGGATTGCCAGGCTCGGGCAAGAGCACATGGTTCAAGCGGCACAATATTCTTCCGCTGTCGAGCGACATGGTCCGCATTCTGCTGTTCGACGACGTGACCGAGCAGCGCTACCAGGACCTGGTATTTTCCACGCTGCGCTCCATGTTGCGCGCCCGCCTGCTGGCCAAGCGTCCCTCGAACTATGTAGACGCCACCAACCTTTCGCCGCACGAACGGCGCAGCTGGGTGAAGCTGGCGCACGATTTCGGATACGAAGCGCACGCGGTTTTCTTCGACGTTCCTGCCGAGGTCTGCATGGAACGCAACAAACGTCGCGAGCGCAATGTGCCGGAGGACGTAATGCGGCGCATGGCCGCCAAGCTGCGTCCGCCAAAGTTCGAAGAAGGCTTTGCCAAAATTACCGTCGTACGGCTGAAGAAGAAAGACGGCGAAGCGGCTGCGACGGCCGCCGAAGACAGCCAGCCGGACATGGCTGAGCCGAATCCGGACGACGTCCCAAAGGTAGTTGATTCGGAGTACTGACGCGACCTAGAAGGCACCCGGCGCGGCAACGCGCGCGTGGTATCCCTTGCGGGCATGGACTTGCAGATGCGAGCCATTCTTGCTGGCCATGATGTTGATGGTGCGATATTTTCCGTTGGGCTCGAAGTCCGCGGGTTTGTAAGCAATCAGGTAACGGCTACGGATGATGTCGCGTAGCTTGTCGAACGAGTGATGCAGCGCTTCCGAATCCTGGGGAAACAGCGCCTCGCCGCCACTGCGTTCAGCTAGGGCTTGCAGCACCTTGTCGGCGTCTGTTTTAGCTCCACCTTCATCTTTCGTACTGATGGCGTAAATCGTGACGCCACTGGCCTCCGCATCACTGATGGCATGCCGCAAGGTCGTCCGGCTGGAGTTGTCCTCGCCATCGCTTAGCACCACCAAAACCTTCGCCACCCTGTCCTGCTCGGGATAGGCTGCGAGTTTGCCGCAAGCGAAGGTGATGGCGTCGAACAGCGCCGTCCCGCCGCCGTTGGTCAGGCTGTCGATTCCCTTCCCCAGGCTCTCGTGATTTGCGGTGAAGTCCTGGACGACGCTGGTGGAATTGGAGAAGCCTGCGACAAAGGCGAGGTCATCCGGGTTGGTGAGCAACTGCTCAAGGAACTTACTGGCCGCGTGCTTCTCGAAACCAAAGCGCTGGTTGACCGAACCGCTGGTATCAACCAGCAATCCCACTCGCAATGGCAGCTTCGATTGCGGAGTAAACAGTAAAATCTTCTGCGGCGCCTTGCCATCATCGCGAACCTCGATCTGCGAAAGCTCGAGGTCGTTCACCATGTGGCCGTGGCTGCTCACGGCGAAGAACAGCGCCACTTCATCGACGACGGTACGAATGGTGTAGCCGTTGCCCGAAGGCAGCGTCGGCAGGCTGGGGATGTCGGCCACCACGGTGCCGTGCTCCAAGGTCGAGCCGGCGGAATTCGAAGCCTGTAGCTCGCAGCCCGTGCACGGTTTGCGATCCGCGTCGGCCAGTGCCTTGAGTTCAGACTTCAAGCGCGCGCTATTCGCCAGCTCGGTTGTTGCGCTCCCGGTCGCAAGCTTGGTGTTCTTCGCTCCCAACGAGGCGTTCTGGCCGGCGATGATGGTCTTGTTCTTCTGCAAAACCTCGAGATTGTGGCGAGCGTCGGGCGCGAGCGGATTGGTCGGATCCTCCTGCAGAAAATACGTAAGCTCACGTTCGACAACGTCGGGCTGATTCAGCGCCAGCGCGGCCGCCGCGGAGATGTAATGAGCATTGCCCTTGCCCTTATGCGGTTGCAGGTGGATGGTATTGACGGTTTGAATCGCCTGTTCGTAGTGGTGATTGGAATCCTGCGAATAGGCCAACGCGGTGAGTACGTCTACGTCGGTGGGACGCAATAAAGCGGCGTGTCCAAAGTAATTTTCGGCAGCCGGGTAGTCGTTCTGAGCCACCGCAAGCCGCCCGAGATTCATGACGGGAGGGGCAAACTTGGGGTCGAGGCTCACCGCCTTCTCGAACTGGAGCTTGGCGTTAGTGTTGTCGTCGGTGTCGCTGTAGGCCATGCCTAGCGCGTTCAGCGCCGAAACGAATTTGGGATAAAGTTCCAGGCTTTTCTGGAAGTGTGGAATGGACTCAGGCGAATGCTGGCTGCGCAGCAGCGCCAGCCCGTCGTTGTATTCCTTCACCGCCTTGGGCGGGGCACTGACGTCGAGAGCAGAAATTGCGCCGGACTCGATAAATGCAGCCTGCGCCTTGAGCTGCGCTGCCTGCTCGTCCTTCTTGGCCTTCTCCTGGTTGCGTATGCGCAACTCGGCAAAGTCGAGGGCCGCAACCTGGGACTCAATGGTTCCCGGGCCGCCGCCGGTGTTAACTAACTGAGATTGCGCAAGCGGAGCGTATCCGCTTAGCGATAACAGAATGCAAGCCAGGATGGAGGCGCACTTCATAACGGCACTTAGCGGTATACCATACCAGCAATCGCCTGAGATTAAGTCTGGGACGAAGCGCAGTGCAAGAGCGTTGCGCCATCCCGGGTCTGGCTTGCGGCATCAGGCCGTAATTCTAAGGCAATTACCGCCAAATTTCATTTTGCCGAAAGGTTTCTGCAAGCTAGTATCTGAAGGAACAGTCAACTGACGCAGGATGGTGGTCGGTGTCGCCCCCGGGACACCGAGCGTCGTTTACCCACGAACATCATCGTGCAGTCGCCTTACCCAGTCTGACCATTCAACAATCGGTTGAACGCTAAAAGGGGGTTTTCGTGGATTTACGACTCGACAACTTAATGCAGTCTGGTACGACGCTTCTGCTCGCGCTTGGACTCAAGCTTCTTGAGGCCCTGGCCATTTGGATCGTGGGCCGCTGGCTGATCGGTATTGCCACCGGCATGATTGGCAAGGCCATGACCAGGCAGAAGATCGATCCAACACTCATCCGTTGGATCCAGAACGCCACCGCTGCAATGCTGAACATTGCGTTAGTAGTGGCCCTGCTTGGTTTCTTTGGGGTACAGACGACCACCTTCGCAGCCTTAGTCGCTGCGGCTGGCGTGGCCATCGGCATGGCATGGAGCGGACTGCTGTCAAACTTCGCAGCCGGGGTTTTCATGGTCATCCTGCAGCCATTCAAGGTTGGCGATTTCGTGATCGCCGGCGGAGTCATGGGAACCGTGCACGAAGTTGGACTGTTCGTCACCTCCATCGATACCCTGGATAACATTCGCAACATCGTCGGGAACGGCAAGATTTTCGGCGATGTCATACAGAACTTCTCCACCAACGCGTTTCGCCGTGTTGATTTAACGGCGCAAATCGCACATGGAGTCGACGTTCACGTCGCGATGACGATGCTGAAGGACGCGTTGACGAAGATTCCCAACGTTATGCAGACGCCTGCACCCGACGTGGAAATCCTCACCTTCACGCTGGCCGGCCCGGTGCTTGCCGTTCGTCCTTACTGCAACAATAAGGATTACTGGCAGGTATATTTCGACGGCAATCGCGTGATCAAAGATACCGTGACGGCCGCCGGTTTCTCCGTACCGGAACAGCACTATGCGGTGCGCGGGACCGCAGGGAGCTTCGCCATGGCGCAGAACGCCTGATCGCGTAAGCGCTTCAGGATATGACCGACGGATTCCTCGCCGGTAAATTCAGGGACGTTGCGATGACTCTTCTCTCATTGCAACGTCCCTACTGTATCTCTGGATGTACTCGCACCACCCGTTTGCAATTCAGCGCCGCGGGAATGCTGGAAAGGAATTTGTTAATGAAACCGCAGACCGCTTTGGCAATCTGGATCCTCGTGGCTGGTGCCGCTTTGGCGCACGCTCAAACCGGCATTTGGATGGGGGTGGGACCGGCGCCGCACGCAGGAGCCATCAAAAATGCTGCTTTTTCTGCCGACCTGGTTACAGTGAACGACCACGCCGAGGGAAAGCCGGGCATTAACACCACATTTCACGGCAAGGTAGCCCGTAATTCGCAGGGCGAGTCTTATTTTGCGATGGAGCTTACACGGCCGGAGCCGGATCCCACGCTGCCCATGCGAGTGACTATCACCGATTTCGCCGCCCGGACCGTCACCAGCCTTGATCAGCGGTCGAAGACTGCGTATGTAAGCCATCTCAGTGCCACTGCGATGGGGGCGGCGCCGATCCTGACCCCGGGCAGCAGCCCTGCGACCGCTGACGGCAGGCCCCCCGCCACCGCAGCCATGGCAGCCAAGGGCCCCGAGGTGAAAACCGAATCGCTGGGCACGAAAGATATCGCGGGACTGCAGGCGGTAGGTGTGCGCACGGTTCGCTCGAGCGCGCCGAATGGCGGCAGCGATAAGCCGTTCGTTTCCACGGTGGATACCTGGACCTCGCCCGATTTGAAAATCATTGTGCTGACCGAGGTGCGCACCTCGAACGGCGACCACCATGTGACCCGGCTGGAAAACATCGTGCGCACCGAACCCAGCGCCGCCTTGTTCCAGGTTCCTTCGGGATATACCGTTCGCGACAACGCGCCCATGGCGACCAACATGCACTAGTAAGGGTCAGGAATTTAGCAGAAAAGCGGCCTGCGGGCTGCTTTTTTTGCTTTTAGGCTTATAGTGTCAGCAAGCGACTTTCGTGGACTGATATGCCCTCTACGGCGTCGCATGGACGGCAAATGAACATCAGGGTCAGCACGCGCATGGTTGACGGAGTTGTCATCGTCGACCTATTCGGCCAACTTAGACTCGGCGATGGTACCAGCAAGCTGCGTCAGGTAGTGCAGGAACTCTTGCGTGAAGGTTACAAGAACCTGCTCTTGAACATGGAGAACGTGTTGCACATCGATAGCTCGGGCATTGGCGAACTGATGGGCTGTTACACGTCCGTGAAAAATCAGGGCGGGCACTTGAAGCTGCTGTCTCTTAACAAGAATGTTCGCAACCTGCTCGAGGTCACGCGGCTCTACAGCGTCTTCGATACTCACGAAGACTTGGAAACAGCACTCCGCTCTTACAGCTAAGCCTTTACCGGCAACGCGCGCTCTATTTCACCAAGAATGGCTTTGGCTGCTTCAGCCGGATTTGACGATTCCACGATCGGTCTGCCCACCACAAGTCTTGTTGCCCCGGCTTCGATGGCCTGTTGCGGCGTGAGCACCCGGGCCTGATCGCCTTTGTCGGCGCCGGCCGGACGCACGCCCGGTGTCACAATCTCGAAACCTTCGCCCAGTTCGCGACGCAGCTCGCGGGCTTCGTGCGCCGATGCCACCAGCCCTCCACAACCTGCCGCGCGCGCGAGTGCCCCCAGCCGCAGCACCTGCGACAGCACATTGCCCGAGACCCCAGTCTCTTGCAGGTCGGCGTCGCTAAGGCTGGTCAGGACGGTGACGGCGAGAATCATCGGCTTGCCCGGCGAGGCGTCAGCTGCCTCGGCTGCCGCCTTCAGCATCTTGCTGCCGCCGGAGGCGTGGACCGTCAGCATGCTGACGCCCAGCTCGGCCGCAGACCGGACCGCCGCCGCGACGGTGTTGGGGATGTCGTGGAACTTTAAGTCCAGAAAGACTTTACGGCCGGAGGACACGAGATCGCGAACGATCCCAGGCCCCTCGGCCGTAAACAGTTGTTTGCCTATTTTGAAGATGGTTACGGTCTCGCCAAGGGTCTGAACAATCTGGCGAGCCTGCGCGGCGCTGGGTACATCCAGCGCCACGATGAGCCTATCTCGTGATTCGAGCATCGGCTCAGATTTTAACCCAACACCTTTTGAAGCTGTGACCGTTTCACTCGTCTTCCCCAGATGGAGCGCAGCGTTTGTAACGAATCGAGTCGACGATGTCGATCGCCTGCTGAATCGTTTTTCGGAGCTTGGGATCGTTCTGGTCCGGCATCTCCTCAGGTGTTTTGGCATTGGATGTTAGCGCGTACGCCTTGAGGCCACACTTCTCGCCGGCAGAGGGGAAGAACCAGCCTCCAGCCGCGGTTGTGAAGTAGCCGGCTAGCCACCTTCTCTCGCCAACGAACCCGGTGGGAGTTTTGTAGGACAACTCCTTCGAAATACCACAGGCTTCGTCGGCCTCCTGCACGCCGGTATCAACGATGAGGCTGAAAAAAAGCAAGGTGCGGCTGGCGGGCATGGGAAGACCGTACAGATGGAGACTGCAGTTGCCGACGTCTTCCTGGCTTGGCCACGGAATGTTAAACACCTCGCCGAACCTGCCGCCGTCGACTCCGCTGGCGTGCTCGGTGTCGTAGGCCAGCGAGAGGATATAGCCGTCCTTCTCCAGCAGCAGTTTCCTCTTGGCCAGAACAATACCGCCGTTCAACCACGCGAATCGATGATCCGGAACACCTGCTGGCGGACCGCTCACCCTCGTCCAGCCGCGGGGAATACGTAACTCGATCTGGTCGTCCTGGTAGGTAGTGGCTGCTGCCTGGTGGCCTTCTGGCCTCGTTTCAGAACCAGCCCTCTTTGCCGCGGTCTGAGCGTGGACCATCGAAGGCATTCCGCAGCTCACGGCGGCAACGACGAGTAGCAGAGTCAGTGCCCGACGGATGTTTAGCGACGGTTTCTTGGCCATAGCTGAGTTGAAGATGGTGGCGGGGACTTAACAAGGTGTGCGTCCGCCAAGCCTTGATCTCTCAACGACTTGGCGGACGTTCTGAACCCAAGATGAGAGCGCTACTGTATCTGCGGTCCCACGATCTGGGCTACGGTCGGAGTCTCGACGATGTCCAGGCGAACGGAGCTGATACCACTGCTCCCCATGCCCAGCATCTTGGCAGCGCCGTAGGACAGGTCAATAATCCTGCTCTTCATCACCGGTCCGCGATCGTTAATGCGAACCATGACTGAGCGGTCGTTCCTCAGATTAGTGACCTTGACCCAGGAACCGAGCGGCAACGTACGGTGCGCGGCAGTTAGATCATTCATATCGTACGGCTCGCCGCTGGCAGTTTTCTTGTTCTGAAAGATGCGACCGTACCAGGAAGCTCTCCCAACCTGGAACTTCTTGGTTGAAGGGGGCTTCATGGTTTCCTGAGTCTGCCCTGGGATACCTTGGTTCGAGTCCGGTGTCTGAGTGTTTCCGGGTGCTGCTCCCAGCGCGAAGGCCAGACTAACAGCCAACGCTGCCTGGTTGAGTACTCGTGACATTCAAATACCTCGCATCGTGAATTAAGGGCCTCCCTGACAGGTTCTGTAAAGCTTACCGACCGGAAGTGTTAAGAGTCAAGCGACAAAGGTGGTACTCTGCATTTTATGCTTGACATCAATCGAAATTTATGAAGCGCAAAGCTCTGGCTCATCGCTCCCTTGTCAGGGCTATATTCCTGCCCGTCGGGTGCTAATGGGATGGCCTTCCTACGGTGGCGGGTTGCGGTGCTCTAAGCTATTGACAAACAATGAGTTACTGGCGTTTCCAAGGGAGCCCTGTGCTGCCACGGGCAGCCAGAGGCATGGCTGCGGTAGAGTTTAAGTATGTCCGCTCCGCCTGTAGTCCTTAGCATCGCCGGCTACGATCCTTCCTCCGGGGCTGGCATAACTGCCGATGCCAAGACTGCCGCGGCTCTCGGCTGCTACGCCGTGACCTGCATTACCGCCCTGACCGTCCAAACAACGCAGGGCGTTTTCGCCGTCGAACCGGTTCGGGCTGGGGTCGTTCGCGAAACCTTGAACCGTCTTCGCCAGGATTTCGAAATTGTTGCGGTTCGCATCGGAATGCTGGCCTCGGGAGCGGTAGCCGATGCTGTCGCCGAATTCCTTGAGCGGGAACGTCTGCCCAATGTGGTACTAGATCCGGTGATCCGGTCCAGTTCAGGAGCGGATCTGGTCGATTCCGCCGGATTAGAGACGCTCCGCAGGCGGCTGCTGCTCTTGTCCGACCTGATTACTCCGAACGTTGAGGAAGCCGCGTTCCTGGCCAATGCCGAGCCGCTCGCTTCCGGTGGCACTTGGGAAGCCGCTCGGTCGAGGGTTCGGGAGCTGGCCGACCATCTGCACGGGTTGGGCGCCAAGGGGGTGCTGATCACCGGCAGGCCACTTGGCGGAGCCGGTGGACCTGCTCAGCCTGCAGCAGGCAGGAGGTAGCCGGCTGGTGCACGAGTTTCCCGGCGAGCACATCGAGTCGCGCTCGACCCACGGCACCGGCTGCGCTTTGGCAACTGCAACGGCTTGCCTGCTCGCCAAGGGTTCCGATACGGTCTCGGCCGTAGCGGGAGCCAAGGAGTATGTCCGACAGGCGATCTTGCAGGCGTACCCGCTGGGCAAAGGAATCGGGCCGGTTAACCATTTGTTTCAATTCGAACCTCAAGAAGCTGAAAGGAGGAAGCCATGATCGCGCGCATCTGGCATGGCTGGACGACACAAGAGAACAGCGACGCCTATGAATCACTGCTGAGAGCGGAGGTGCTGCCCGGCATCCACCGGGTCGCGGGTTTCACCGGCGCCGAGCTGTTGCGAAGAGACGCCGGCGCGGAGACCGAGTTCGTCACCATCACCTATTTCAAAACCATGGACGATGTGCGACAGTTCGCCGGCAGCGATTACGAGACCGCCGTCGTCCCACCCGAAGCACGGAAGCTGCTGCTTCGTTTCGATCCCGTGTCCGTCCACTACGACCAGGTCTTTACGTTGCGTTGATGTGGGAAAATCATGCTTCGATCCCACCTCTCCAAGACCGGGAAGGAGGGGTCCAGCCGTCTGACGCCTGATACCTGAGACCAGCTTTTCCATTGACTACACAAACCAAATCGTTCTGGGTTCTCTTCACCATCCTGGGTCTCCCGGCGGTTTGGCTGTCGCTGGGTTGGGGCGTCGTGGAGACGCTGGTCGCCCTCGCGGTCAGTTGGTGGGTTATCTATCGCACCGACCTGTTTTGATCAGGAACACTCCGGCGTTGGGCTCGCGCGACATCATCCGCGAACGCCCTGCACCAGCAACGTAGCTCCGACCAGCGCCAGCCCCGCATAGACATAGCGAACGAAGACGTCGCCTCGCAAGCGGCGATTCAGCACTCCTCCTAAGAGCACCGCCAGAATGGCTCCGGGCAGCGCCAGCAAGAAGTAACGAGTGACGTCAGGAACCCAGAGTCCGGCCAAGAAGTAGCCCGCCATTCCCAGAAGGCTTGCCGGCAGGAAGTAGCCTTGCAGCGTGGCGCGAAAACGCTGTGCCGTCCAGCGACGCATGGCTCCGTAAATCGCCAGCGGAGGGCCGTTCATGCCGAACGCGCCTCCCAGGATTCCCGCACAGAAACCACACCCCAGCAACCAGCGAAGATTGTCGCCCCGCAGCTCATGAAACTGACGCCGTGAGAGCGCATGCAGCGCAAAGCCGAGGATGAGGATCCCCAGACCGACCGTCAGCACCCGATGGTTTCCCCGTGCTAGCAGGAATATTCCGATCGGTATTCCGGCCACGGTGGATGCCAGCAGCCAGCCGGCGCTGCGAAACTCCACGTGATGCCAGTCCTGCAGAACGATGATCAGCGCCACGGTGATGGAAACCAGTACCGCAAGCGGCGCGGCGGTCTTCACCGGGATACGAAGCGCCAGCAGAGGGACCGCCACCAGCGCCTCCCCGAATCCGAATACTGACCGGATCAGTGTGGCAGCAAAGATTACGAGCACAACGTATACGGTTACGCCGTTGATCATCCCGAAGCACTATATCGTTGCTGCCTGCAGAAAGGCGAACCATACACGCTGCGAGCGCCTGGTTCGCCGTCGCTACTCCGGAAATTCCGCCGCTTGCTAGAAACGAAATCCAATCTGTCCCGTAACTGTCCGCGGCGATACGTAGTGTGTGCCGCTGAAGGTCGACAAGAAGTTATACAGCGCGTAATTGTTAGTCAGGTTGATGAAGGTTACTTGGGCAGTCAGATGGTAGCGATCGTTCCCGAAGCTGTGAACGTTATCGTCTCCGATGGCGAGATCGAACAGATTACGCGGGGAGATACGCGCCGGGTTCTTATCGTCATTCTGCGTCCCGGGCGCGGGTACCTGTGTGAGGGTCGACCCGAACTGTGACGCCAGGCAGGTAGAGGGCAAAGGGGATGTGGGAGTGGCATGCACCCCGTTGCAAGTGAATCCAGCCTGAAATTCCTGATCGGCGGTGAAAGGAATTCCGGCGCCGTCGGTCATGGAAATCGCGGGTTGTCCCCCCAGTGTGGTCGACTGCGGACAGTCGTTATAGTCGCTGACGCCGTAGCAGGGCACAGCGCCGGCAACCAGTCCACTATCGTAGCGCCAGTTGAAACCAAACCACGGACCGCGTTTCCAGGGCGTCTGGTATTGCATATGAGCGGTCATATTGAACTTTTCGTCGTGGTCAATGCGGAAGACACCGAGAGGTGCCGACGGAGCAGCGCCGGCTCCGGCGAGTTGCGGAGTGAAGAACCGGGCGGCCACGCTCGACATTACCACCAATGCGCTAAAGCCGTGGTAGACCGGAACACTGGCGCGCAATGCGAAGCCGGGGATCTTCGATTTCTGCCATTCAATCGGGAAGGTGATTGGAGTATTCCCCAGCACGCTGAAGTCGTAGGCGAGGTTGGTGTATTTCCAGATATATTCAGCATCGATCACCGCGAACTTTCCGATAGCTTGTTGCAGGCCGACATGGAATTCGTTGCGCGTGCCCGGCGTTAGTGGGGTCGTGGTGGACGAGGAGCACCCCAGAAGCGGGTTCAGCACATCGTTGGCGCATCCGATGCTGGAGAGCACCAGGTTCTCGTTGAAGGGTGTTTCCAGGGTGCGCGCATAGGAGAAACGAAGAATCGTATTCGTCTTCTGGACGTTGTAGGAGACTCCCAGGCGCGGCTCGGCTTGGCTGGCCACGGCAAGTCCGTTGTACAGGTCACCACGGATTCCCAGGTTAAAGGTCCAATTGTGTACGCTGATGTTGTCCTGCACGTACATCGCGAGCTCTTTCACGTCGGTATGTCCGTAAAACGGGAAGAGCGTCCCTCCGCGGGTCAGATCGTAGGGCAGCAGAACGCTGTTGAATAAGGGATAGAGAGCAGAATTCGGCGCGTTCGGATTGTCAGCGGTGTTGGGCTGGTATCCGGCTCCGGCGCACTGCGCTGGATCGCTGAATCCGTTCACCGGGATAGCATTGCCATTTAAGCAAGGCGCGTTGAACGTTGGATCGACGATCCCAAGTTGATCATTCTCATTCACTAACGTCTGCTCGTACATTATTCCGGCCTTCACATTGTGAATGCCCTTGGCGTAGGTGAGGTTCGCGGTCGCACCGCCGTTGAGCAACGAGCGTTGTTGGGCCACGGTCTGGCGCTGGAGGTTTAATGGTCCAAGATCATTGAATGGGTTGTCGCTGGGATAGTAGTTATATCCGTCACGGCGAGCATAGCCCGTCACGTTCAAGACCGCGTTGGGACTAAGCGTGTGGGTCCAGGTAGGCGCGATATTGAAGGTGAGAATCTTCGAGCGCTGATCGGTCGGACCCAGTTGCACCCCGGTCAGCGGATTTAATACCGGAGTGCCGTTGAAGTCGTGATACTGCTGGTCGTAGGAATTCGGCGTCTGAAACCACGACCGGGTGTATTGAAAATTCAGGTGCAGAGCGTCTTTCTCGGAGAAGACGTAGTCGAACCGGTCGAAGAAGTTTTCCTCATTTCCGTGGGCGTGGAACACAACGAACTCCGGCGGATCGAGAAACCTGCCGGAATCCATGCCGTTCACCGCGACAAATTCCCCCCACTTCTTGCCGCCGTAAGAGAAGTTGGCATCCAGGTTCGAAGTCCCAAACGTGCCATAAGAGGCAGTTACATTGCCGTGAGGTATTGCGGAGCCCAGTCCACTGCGCGTGGTGACGTCGATTACCAGCGAGGTCTTGTCGCCAAACTCAGCCGGTGGCGCGCCGCCGATCACGGTCATCGACTGCACCGCGTCGAGTGGTATCTGGTTGGAGAACACTTTGCTCTGCTGGTCGGTGATGGGCTGGCCATCCAGCGAGAATGAGTTCTCAGCATGGTCGCCCAGTCCGTGAAACAGCCCATTCGAATCGGCGGCTACTCCCGGCGATGCCAAGGTCACCAGCGAACTCAACGAAGAGGACGAGCTCTCCAAAGGAAGCTTGTCAAACAACTGCCGATCGACGTCGGTGTGAAAGGTGGGATCGTTTTCCAGAATGTCGCTGGCTTCACCGGTGACGGTGACGTTCTCGGCCGACCCGGCGATCTGGACCGCGATCTTAAGGTTGAGCGGCACGGCTGACTTAACCTCAACGTCCTGGGCATAGGGCGCGAATCCGGTCATCGTGACCGAAAGGTGATAAGCGTTGAAGGGAACGTTGTTGAAGCTGAAACGCCCGGCACTGTCGGTGATGGCGGAGCGTTCGAACTGGCTGACCGGGTTGTGAATCTCGACGGTAGCGCCCGGCACAACTGCGCCGCTCGGGTCGGTAACGATACCGGTAAGGGAGGCACTCCCTGTGGTCTGGGCCAGACTCAGGGGTCCCTGCAGCAAGCAGGTTAAAGCTAAGATCGCAAGCGTCCGCGTGAAACTTTTTGGAAAGCGAAGGCGGAGCGGTGTGGGCTCGTTCCAAATAAGATTGCAGCCCCGCTCTATGCTGAGCGCAGCACAAGTACCAGACATAAATCCTCCAAAGCCTCTGCGTCCGCTCGCGGCACATGAAAGCGCGATCGGACTAGTCCTGAATCAATGCGGCGAACGACGCAGTGCGTCGAACCGCAAGATGAGCAGCTTTAGAGGACGGAGGGCGGAGGACGAATCGAGGAGAAGGGAACGAGCAGGCGCGAGTGTAGCTGCGGCTCGGCCGAAGTAAGAGCGGCGAAAGCACTGACCGGAACCGGCGCCGAGCGCGCGGCGGTCATTACCGCCGGACTATGCGAGAAAATGCACAGGGCGCAATGGGAATGCGCCAAACCAGGAGCGAACTCGTCATGCTGGTGGACCGATTGGACAAAGCCCACTCCCGCGATCAGCAAGACGACCAATACAGCGGTCAATCTTACCACGGTGAATGCTCGAACTGGCGTGTCACCCGCATCCTGACTTCTACGTACTATACCGGATTCCGCGGCGCGAGACTTTCGACACTGACGACTGCGGTTTTCCTGTCAGCTTTCTGGCAAGAGGAATTTGTCCCAAACAAATAGCACGTTAGTCGCGGTCAAGATTCATCATTCTGTGACCATTTGGCGCTTGCGAGACCCCATTTAAGTCGGGCATACTGCCCGGCACAGTTTCGCCGGAGGTCTCGGACCACTCACCCAGTTTCAGCCTAAGCAGCCCGTTGAACCATCCGGCGCGATTGAGGAGGAGTTCAATGTTTCAGCTTCGTACAGTTGCAGCTGTGCTGCTGCTTGCCGCCGCTTCTTTCGCCCATGCCGACGACGACGTGATCATCGTCAACTGCTCACGTGGAGCGTCCTTGCCCCTGGCGGTGAAGTTCGCGCCGCCCAACTCGACACTCAGCATCTTTGGCACCTGCAAAGGGGCCGTGAACATCACCAAGGATGGCTTAACGCTGGAAGGCAACAAGTCGGCCGTCGTCACCGCGTCGAACTCCGACGTCATCACGGTCAACGGAGCCGAGCGGGTCGCCATCAACCACCTCACCCTCAGCGGAGGCGTGAACGGCATGGTGGTTGAGAACAACGCGCAGGCAGGACTGCTGGGCACAACCGTCACGGGCAACGCTGCCGACGGCGTGCTGGTGTTGGGAAGTTCTTCTGTCACATTGAATGGCGGAGTCGGCGTCACCGGTAACGCCGTCTTCGGCATCGATGTCGAGGCCTCGTCAGCCCTGCTGCTCACCGGTTCCAACTCAGTCACCGGCAACGGTGTGTTCGGCATCCAGGTGAACAACGGCTCGAGCATTTCGCTGACCAACGCCAACCTCAGCCTGCAGAACAACACGCTTGGCATGCAACTGGGCACCAACGCATCCGGCTTCCTTGACCAGACGTCGCAGATCAACGCCAGCAACAATTTCAGCGACGGCATCACCATCGTCTCCGGTGCGCACGTGGTCAACTTCGGAGGATCGATTACCTCCTCCGGCAATGCGCTTCATGGCGTATCGATCAATTCCAAGGGTGGCATGGACATGGATGCCGGCTCGCAGCTGGTGGTCAACAGCAACGGGCAGGACGGCGTGCACATGGAGCGGAATTCGGAGATGACCGTCTTCAACAACCCGCAATTCTCGGGCATCGGCGGCACCAGCACCATTCATGCCTCGGGCAATCAGGGCGCCGGCATCAACCTGCAGACAAACTCGGGCATGCTGGTGAGCAACTACGCCGCGATTCAGAGTACGGGGAACGCGCAGGCTGGGGTGGCAGAAGACGATGGCAGCTCGTTGAGCTTCACCCAGACAGTCCAGGTGAATGGGGTGCAGACGGCGATCACCGGCAACGGCATCGACTTGTCGCTTACCTTCGCTTCGCGGCTGACCCTGCTGTCCAACGACACGTACGGCACCGCGACTTGCGACGCAACAGCGTTGACGCGTGGGCCAAACGCGCCGCACTGCCCGCAGTAGCGCGATTGCAATAACAGCCACGAGCTTGGGCTTGCTACATTGATGGAGTGTGAGAAGGAGTTCATGTAGCATGCCCAACGCTCGGGTTGAGCGCGTCAGCTATGGCGACAATCCGCAGCAGTTCTTCGACTTGTATCGGCCGGAAGGAACGCCGGCGGGTCTCGCTGTGTTCATTCACGGCGGATTCTGGCGCGCTAAGTACGACCTCAGCCATGCAAACCCGTTCTGCGAGGCGCTGGCAGCTCGCGGTGTTGCCACGGCGAATCTCGAATACCGTCGCATCGGACAGAGCGGCGGTGGCTGGCCCGGCACGTTCGAAGACGTGAAGGCGGGAATCAAAGCTGCGAGCCAGCATCTCGGCGGAGTGCCGGTTCTGATCGGACATTCTGCGGGAGGCCATCTTGCGCTGCTCATGGCAAGCGAGGCCATTCCTCTGGCGGCAGTCGTCGCGCTCGCGCCCGTTGCCGACCTGCGGCTTACCCAGGAACTCAACCTCAGCGAGGGAGCGGTCACAGAGTTCCTCGGCGCCGCTCCGGAAGAGGCGCCCGAACTCTACGACAAAGCGTGCCCGTCGAAGCAGCCGTCCGCAGTTCTTCGTCTTGTAGTGCATGGGACCGCAGACGAGGTCGTGCCGATCATCATCTCGCGCAGCTACGTCGAAGCACGCAGGCGCGACACTCCGCCGCCTGTGCTCATCGAGATGCCGAATGCCACGCACATGGATGTGATTGATCCTCAAGCCATCGCCGGGGCAAAGGTGCTCGGCATTGTGCTGCGCGCGTTGCAACCCGATGAGGGCTGATGGTGCGGTGTCCGCTCAGCTTAGATACAAACGACCGACCGGACCTTCCACCCTACTTCGCCCCGGCCACACCGCCAGTTGCTAACCGGGCAGTTCCCGCTCCCCCGGCCCCTTTCTCCAGCACACCGGCGGCGCGGTTGATGGCATCTGCCAGTACCTGCAACTGCTGCTGTGTAACCGCGAGGTCTTTGCGGTCGATCGCTTCATTCACCCCGGGGATCACTACTGCTGCGTATCCGGTGTACTCGCCCGGAGCATAAATCGCGTGCTTGAACCACTCGCGTCCCGGCAGGCCGTTGATCACGAATCCGCGTTCCGCATTGATCAACGCCATGTTGATGGCCGCGGCATCGCCTGCGGCACCCGCCTGCGCCTTCAGCATGTCGGCCCCGGCCTTTTCCATGTGCTGTGCCGCCTGTTGCGCAGCCGCGAATGAGGGCGACTTATCCCCAAACATGTCCTTTGATTTCTGCTCCGCCGTCTTCAAGTAGGAAGCAATCTCCTTGGCATACTCTTCGTAGTCGAAGGGCAGCACGTCAGCCGAAGCCATGCGAATTGCCTGCAGGCCGAAGACCTGCGCCATCTCTTTCTCGTAAACGAACGTCGGATCGCCAAACTTGGTGAACCATGCGAAGTTGTCGAACACCGAGTGATAAACGCCATACGGTCCATGCGAACCGATGTCGGTCGATGGCACGCCGAGGTGTTGCAGGAACGGGGTGAAGTCGGAGCCGCTGCCCAGATCGCCGACATTGATGTCTTGCTTCACCTTGGCGTTGGGTTCTCGTGGCGAGCCGCCCAGCGCCGAATTAAGGCGTGCGCCACGATCTTTTTCTTCGTGCTCGCTGCTGATCTTCCACTGCTCGTAGACGCTGCCGCCCTTGGGACTGGGCACGCCCTTGGCCACATCGCGCTCGAACTGCTTCAGGCTCGGCACCGCCGATGCGCCATAGCTCGGCCCGGCGACAGCAACGTCCATGTTGAAGTACGCCACCGCGTTCTTCAATTCGTCAGCATGTTGCTCGGCAAATTCTGTCGAACCCAGCAGTCCTTCCTCTTCGCCATCCCAGCTGCAGAACATGAGCGTCCGCTTGGGGCGCCACCCTGTCTTCAACAACTCGCCGATGCCGTGAACCGATTCCAGCATCGCAGCCGTGCCGCTGTTAGGATCGACGGCTCCATAGACCCAGGCATCGCGGTGATTGCCCGAGACTACCCACTCCTCGGGAGACTCGTTCCCTTCACCGTGCCGATGACGTCGTACATCGTTGCCCAGTGGTAGTTCTGCTTCAGCATCATGTGCACTTTCACCGGGCCGGGGCCAAGGTGATAGGTGAAAGGCAGCGCACCCTGCCAGTCGCGGGGTGAATCGGGGCCACCGAGGTTTGCCATAATCGGCGACGCATCCTGGTACGACAGCGGAGTCGTCGGCACCTTGGTCAGATCGGTTGCCTGGTCAGGCGGCGTGCGCTTGCTGTCGGGAAGGTCGGGCAGCGACGCGATTCCGGGCGTGGTCGGATCGCCGGGATAGCGAAACAGGTACTGAATCGAACCGCGCTGCACCGCGCTGGGCGGACGCATCGGCCCCTTCGGGTACGGATCGCCTTTGAAGTAGCCGTCATCCCACGGGTCGGAATAGATGATGACCCCGGCGGCGCCGAACTGCTCTGCGACGTAAGGCTTCACTCCGCGAAAGTTCATGCCGTAGCGAACGATCGCGATCTTGCCCTTTACGTCGATGCCCATCTCCTGCAGCTTCTTGAAGTCTTCGAGGCGACCGTAATTGGCATACACCACGTCGGCGGTGACATCGCCGGACGGCGAGTACTCGTTGAAGGCCGACGGTGACGCGTGGGTCGTCCTGGTAAGGGTCGTCGCTCACATGCTCCGGACTGGGACCATGCATGGTGACGCCCTGCGGCGCCACGACATCAACCTTGATGTCGGCCGGCAGGTTCATCCAGACCTTGTATTCCTGGATGTAAGCGTCGAGCCCGGCTTCCTTGAATTTCTGCAGAACGTAGTCGGCGGTCTTCTTGTCCTCGACCGAACCCGCGATGTGCGGAGCGGAGGTGAGTATCCGCAGATGCTCCTTCGCCAACTCAGCATTGGGCACGGCGAGAAATTGTTTCTCCGCCTTCAGTTCAGCCGTGGCATTGCGGAAGCCGGTGATCGAGGTCGGCTGCGCAAACGGCGGCGGGGTGGGGCTTTTGGGCTGGGCGTAGACGGCGGGAGTGAGGTTGAGGGCGCAGATGAGAACAACGGTCACTAGAGGGCGCAAGTCCTGTATCTCCTTCGCGAACTGCGAATTCATCAGATTACAACATCGGACGTACCAGGGAAGTTTCCCAAGGCGAACAACTCCAGGCAGAGCTCATCGAATCGAACTTGGAATCAGCGCGTTCCAAGGCAATCGATTCTGCTGGCCGGAACCCTTTGTAAGTAGCGGTTTCTGAGGAGGAGTTCATGCACATTGAGGCTCGCAGCGTCGCTCTGGCCTTTTTTTTCCTTCTGGCTCTTCCGGCCACATCGCCGGCCGAACAGGTTCAGGACCTCACGGTTCACCTCTCGATGTCTTGTCCCAACGGCCTTGACGTTTGCGAGGTCTCGCCGTACGAGGGTGCGCCCGGAAATCCGGCAGGAGGTCACGTTAACTTCCACGCCATCGACTTGCCGTGGAGCTACAGCTTCCTGACTGCCGACCCTATTTCCTGGCAATGTAACAGCCGGTGCGAAAACTACAACGCGAACTTTGGGATTGGCGGGATGTTCCTCATGAATGGACCGGGAGGGCTGACATTCTCTGGCCAGATCACCTCGGGGAAGGCCTGGCAGAACGCCGACATTACTTACGGAGCGGAGCTGGCTTTCTCAGGCGAGTGGAGCAACGGCCTCACCGCGACCGGCAACCTGCTTGACCAGTTCACCGAGTGGAACGGTCCTTACGCCACCCTGGATGTTTACACCATCCCAGAGCCTGCCAGCCTCGCGCTGCTGGGCGGCGGCATTTTGGCGGTGTGGGGGGTCCGGAAGCGAAGTTCGCTCTGACGCGCGCGGTAGATGCGTCCATAGGTGTCAGTTCCCCATTCTTGCTTGTCATCACGAGCGCCTTCGTTTGGCGTGAGGGATCTGCTCTCGTTTTCACTCACCAACTTGTTGCACTTAGGAAAGAGCAATTCCCGCTGCGAGCGAGAACAGATCCCTCGCGTCGCTCGTGATGACAAACCTAAGGGGCTGCCACCGACCACTGACAACTTCTTACTTAATCGCCACCAACTTGTTCATCAGCTCCGAGTAATCCTTCTTCTCCACCCCGTGCACCTGCTTGTTGTACTCGTCAACCTTGGCAGAGTAGTTCATGGAGCAGAACTTCGGGCCGCACATCGAGCAGAACGCCGCCTCTTTGTAATACGCGTCGGGCAGCGTCTCGTCGTGCATGCTGCGCGCGGTCTCAGGATCGAGCGAGAGCGCGAACTGCTTGTCCCAATCGAAGGTGTAGCGCGCGTAGCTGATGGCGTCGTCGCGGTCGCGCGCGCCCGGGCGATGCCGCGCCACATCGGCGGCGTGCGCCGCAATCTTGTAGGCGATGATGCCGTCCTTCACGTCCTTCTCGTTGGGAAGGCCGAGGTGCTCTTTGGGCGTGACGTAGCAAAGCATCGACGCACCATGCCATCCGATGAGCGCCGCGCCGATGGCGGACGTGATGTGGTCGTAGCCGGGAGCGATGTCGATGACCAGCGGCCCCAGCGTGTAGAACGGAGCGCCGTGGCAGAGCTCGACTTCCTTGTCGACCTGCTCCTTGATCTTGTCCAGCGGGACGTGGCCGGGGCCTTCGATCATGACCTGCACGTCGCGCTCCCAGGCTTTGGACGTCAGCTCGCCCAGCGTCTTCAGTTCGGAGAACTGCGCTTCGTCGCTGGCGTCGGC
The DNA here is from genome assembly GCA_963771535.1 of uncultured Acidobacteriaceae bacterium. Lineage (GTDB taxonomy): Bacteria > Acidobacteriota > Terriglobia > Terriglobales > Acidobacteriaceae > CAVVDY01. Next base: position 28,458 of record CAVYTK010000006.1, read on the forward strand.
AATGCAGCCGGGACGCAGGCCGTCGCCCAGCGAGTAGCTCACGTCGTGCTTGGCGAGAATCTTGGTGATGTCGTCGAAGCGTTCGTACAGAAAATTCTGCTTGTGGTGGTGCGCCATCCACTGCGCCAGGATCGCGCCGCCGCGACTCACGATTCCGGTGATGCGCTTGGTGATCAGCGGCAGGTATTCGACCAGCACGCCGGCGTGGATGGTCATGTAATCGACGCCCTGCTCGGCCTGCTCTTCGATGACCTCAAGCATCACGTCGATGTTGAGGTCTTCAATGCGCTTCACGCGCGAGACCGCCTCGTAAATCGGCACCGTGCCGATGGGCACAGGCGAGTGCCGCAGGATGGCTTCGCGAATCTCGTGAATGCCGCCGCCGGTGGAGAGGTCCATCACCGTGTCGGCGCCGTAGTGCACCGAGGTGTGCAGCTTGCGCAGCTCTTCGTCAACGTTGCTCGTCACCGACGAGTTGCCGATGTTGGAGTTGATCTTGCACCGCGACTCGATGCCGATGGCCATCGGCTCCAACTCAGGATGATTCACGTTGGCCGGGATGATCATGCGGCCGATGGCAACTTCATCGCGAATCAGCTCTGGCGCAACCTGCTCGCGCTCGGCCACGAAGAGCATCTCTTCCGTGACCAGGCCCTGGCGCGCAAAGTGCATCTGCGACATGTTGGTGTCGCCGGTCTTGGCGGCGTGCTCGCGGCGCTTGGTTATCCATTCAGCGCGCGGCTTGGGCTGGAAGGCGGCGCTGCCATTCGATCCGTTGGAACCGTTTGTGCCACTCATGATGGTGGAATCCTCTCAGTGGTAAAACCCAATTATAGTCGGCACTGAGCATCCATCAGGCGCAATCGTCGATTGCGGAAAAAGCAGCTACCACGCCCGTCGCGGGCCGCTCAGGACGCGGGCAGGAAGCAGGATGATGGCGCTGATCAACTCCAGCACACCTTCAACCGCGAAACCGAGAATCCGGAAGGGCAGCAAGCAACAGCCACACGATGGGATACAGGAAAAGAAAAAGCAGTGCGATGGGCCAGCAAAAGATCAGGAGAAGACACCACAGCAGGAACGTGAACATGGCTTGATCCTCCTTACCGAATGATACGAAGAATCAGGCCAGGATGTTCATCGAATCGCGGCCGAGCGTGCCGATGCGGGAACATTTATATCAGGGCACGGCTTCAGCCGTGCCGGAAATGAGCCGTAAATGATGTGGGCTTCAGCATTCGCACATTGTGCGAATGCTGAAGCCCGTATGTTTTTGCGGCGTGAACGCTGGCCTGAAGGCCAGCTCTACCTCAGTACAGCCGGAAGTTCACTTCGACGTTGATCTGCACCGCGACCGGCTTGCCGTCTTTCATGGCAGGCTCAAACTTCCAGTTGCGAACCGCTTCGATCGCTTTCTGATCCAGTCCCATTCCCAGCGCGCGGGCGACTTTGATGTCGCGCGGCTTGCCGTCAGGACCGACGATCAGCCACAGAACAACCGTTCCCTGATACTTTGCCTTGCGGGCTTCCTCGGAGTATTCCGGGTCAGGAGTATCCAACGCGCGGGGGGCCGAAACACCGCCGCCTACGCGGAACACGCCGCCACCGATACCGCCTCCACGGCCAGGACCAACGCCCGGGCCGGTTCCCGGAACCAACGCCACCACCCGAACCTGAACCGATGCCACCACCGCTACCGGTGCCGTTCGAGGGCGGTCCAGAAGGAATCGCCGACATCGGATTGCCGATGTTCGGCATGTTGTTGGCGAGCTTGATCTGGGGAGGAACCACTACCGTCGGCTCGACCGGAAGCTTGGGATTGTCGTTCCGGATCACCATCGCCGGAGGAGTGATCTGCTCCATCGCATAACTTGGGAAGTTTGCCCTTCGGCGCCTGCAACTTGTCGCGATCGCCGCCGCCACCACCGCCGCCCATACGTCTGCGTTCTTCTTGGGCGTAATCGGCAAGCGGCGGATTCGAGATCAGGCGCGATCAGCGTCGACCGTTTCCTTCGGCTTCTCCATGTTCTTGACTGCCCGGGCGCCCCAGATCGAGAGGCGCGATCAGCCCAGCGACCATCAGAATGTGGACAACCAGGGAGACGCTGGCACTTTGCTTCTTGTAGTTATATTCGCCCCAGATGTTGCGCACCGGCGACGGGCCGCGAGGTCAAGCGCAGCGGCGGAAGCTTCTCCGGGAAGAAGACGGCGCGAACGTTATCCTGCAACGAGGTCCACAGGGACTCGTTCGCGGTCGTGCGGGGAAGCAGATGCAATTCTTCTTCGGGCTGCACGACTCCGCGCTGCGTCACTTCTTCCGGCCGCTCGGGAGGGGAAATCAGAGCCTGATTCGCCATAAACTCGTTTGTTTCCTCAAAAACCCAGTTTGGAGCCTTGCTCAACCAAACCTAAGCACGTGATTTACCAAGCCGTTCTTCCTGAAAACCCGCAGAATCCATGAAGGTTTCGCGGGATGTTCGTCGCAAGCTGCTGAACCTGAAACTCGGCATTCCCAAAGTTAGATGCAGAGCTTCCCTTACCGTTGTAATCAGCCTCTATCAATCGTTCGACGAATACCACAGGGAAATGGGAGCCACGCCCCAGATGGCGCACCTATTAGACCCGCCCCTATAATGAAAAGATACTTTGATTGATTCTACCGATTCCTGTAGGAGATGGAGAAAAACGGAGTGCCGTTGGACCTGAAAGCGACGCTGAACCTGCCTAAAACCGCCTTCCCCATGAAGGCGAACCTGCCGCAAAACGAGCCCAAACAGCTCGAAAAGTGGGAGGAAATGCGGATTTATGACCGCATCCGCGAAGTACACAAGGGGCAGCCGATTTACGTCCTGCACGACGGGCCGCCGTACGCCAACGGGCCAATTCATCTGGGAACCGCGCTCAACAAGATCCTGAAAGATTTCATCGTCAAGTCGCGCACCATGAGCGGTTTCGACGCTCCCTACGTTCCCGGCTGGGACTGCCACGGCCTGCCCATCGAGATCAAGGTCGACAACGATCTCGGCCGCAAGAAGCTGGAGATGGATCCGCTCGAAGTGCGCGAGGCCTGCCGCGTCTATGCCCAGAAATATCTCGACCTGCAGCGTTCGCAGTTCAAGCGGCTGGCGGTCTTTGGGCGGTGGGACGATCCCTACGCCACCATGTATCCCGATTACGAGAGCTACGTCCTCGAAACCCTCTACGGCTTCTACGAAGAAGGCCTGGTTTACAAGGGATTAAAGTCGGTTTACTGGTGCTGGCACGACAAGACCGCGCTGGCGGAAGCCGAAGTCGAGTACGAGATGCACTCCAGCCCCAGCGTCTGGGTGCGGTATCCGCTGACCAGCGATCCCGGCGCGATCGACCCTGCACTCGCGGGCAAGAAGAATGTAGCCACGATCATCTGGACCACGACTCCGTGGACATTGCCTGCGTCGGTGGCGGTGACCTTCGCTGCCCGATCAGCCCTACGTCACGCTCGACACCGGGGAATGGATCTATATCGTCGCCAAGGAGCTGGCGCAGCAGACCATCGAGAAGTGCAATCTTGGAGACGCGAAGGAGCTGGCGACCTTCCCCGGCTCGAAGCTGGAGCGGGTGACGTTCGCTCATCCCTTCCTCGACCGCACGATCCTTGGCGTACTCGGCGACTACGTCACCATGGACACCGGCACCGGCGCGGTACACACGGCTCCGGCACACGGCGCCGACGACTTTAACACGGGCGTGAAGTATGGGCTCGACCTGCAGCTGCAACGTCGACGCCGCGGGCATCATCCGCAACGGCCTGCCGGAGTACGACGGCCTGCAAATCTTCAAGGCTAACCAGCCCATCGTCGAGCTGCTGAAGAGTCGTGGCGTGTTGCTGGGCTATGAAAAGATCGAGCACTCGTACCCGCATTGCTGGCGCTGTCACAATCCCGTGATCTTCCGCGCTACCGAGCAGTGGTTCATCGCCATGGAAGGCAAAATCCCAGGCGGAACGTTACGCAGTCGCGCGCTGGAAGAAATCCAGAAGGTGAAGTGGGACCCGGCGTGGGGCGAAGAGCGTATCTACAACATGATCGCCACCCGGCCCGACTGGTGCATCTCGCGCCAGCGCATCTGGGGAGTGCCCATCGCCGTCTTCCAGTGCGAGGGGTGCAACGAGTTCCTGAAGGATAAATCCGTCAACCGCGCAGTCGTGGAACTGGTGCGCCGCGAAGGAACCAACGCCTGGTACAAGCGCTCAGCGGAGGAGATTCTGCCTGCCGGGACAAAGTGCCCGAAGTGTGGCGCGACGAAGTTCCGCAAAGAGATGGACATCCTCGACGTGTGGTTCGAGTCGGGATGCAGCCAGGCTGCGGTGCTGGGCCACGAACCCGACCTGCCCTGGCCTGCCGACTATTACCTCGAGGGCGGCGATCAGCATCGCGGATGGTTCCACTCTTCCCTGCTCTGCGCCGTTGGCACCAAGGGCGCGTCTCCCTATCGCGGCTGTGGAACCGTCGGCTGGGTGTTGGACGACAAGGGGCGCGCGCAATCGAAGTCGCTGGGCAATACCGTTGACCCGGTCGATATCGCCAACAAGCTGGGCGCGGAGATCGTACGCCTGTGGGTAGGCTCGGTTGACTTCCGCGAAGACGTGGCGGCGTCCGACGAGTTGATGCAGCGCATCACCGACAGCTATCGCAAGATTCGCAACACCTTCCGCTATATCCTGGGCAATCTCGAAGGATTCGATCCCGAGCGCGACAGCGTCGAGTTCGGCGAGATGAATCCGCTGGACCAGTTCTTCCTGCTCCGCGCGGCGGAGCTGACCGGCGACGTTCGCGGCCATTACGAGAGCTACACCTTCCAGCGGGTTTATCAGCGGCTGAAGGATTTCTGCATCGTCGATCTGAGCGCCATCTACTTCGACATCCTGAAGGACCGGCTTTATACGGCGGCTCCCAAGTCGGCGGCCCGACGCTCGGCGCAGACCGCGCTCTATCGCCTGGGCGATGCGCTGGTACGGCTGCTGGCGCCGCTCACCACCTTCACCTCGGAAGAAGTCTGGAGCTTCTTGCCCCAAGGAAACCGCCATGCCAGCGTCCACATGAGCGAGTTCCCCGATCCTCGCGAAGTCACAGGCGAGGTGCCGGAAGATTTCGACGCGGCGAAACTCGAGGCAGACTGGGATGTTCTGCTCAACGTTCGCAGCGAGGCACTGAAGGCGCTCGAGTCCGCGCGCACCGAGAAGCTGATCGGCGGTGGACTCGAAGCACAGCTGCACATCGCGGCTCCGGAGAGCCTCTACCCCGTGCTCGAACGATATCGCGGCGACCTGCGCTACATCTTTATTGTTTCCGACGTAGTGCTGGAGAAAGCGGCCGGGGTGAACGGAGATGCTCCGCTGAAGATCACCGTCGCCAAGGCGCCGGGCGAGAAATGCGAACGTTGCTGGAACTACTCCACCCACGTCGGCGAAGATAAGGAATATCCGACGGTGTGTGAGCGCTGCAGCGCGGTGCTGCGGGAGATGGAATAAGGCTTGGTCTGGAAGTGCTCGGCTCGGGTAGAGCGGCGCTTTAGCGCCGCGTCAGCACGGCCTTCCTAAACTCTCCGGTTGTCCGCTGGTGATGGCCAGCGGACAACCAAAGAAAAATCGGGAGGCGCCGGGGACGCGGACCTAAAAGTCCGCTCTACCCGCTCTTATGCTTCTTTCTCGCAGTCCATCGCGTCTAACCATTCATCCGAGTACCGTATGCCCCGTGAGTATCGTTTCAAGGTCTTCGACTTCAGCATGAATGAATCCGCGAACCGGAACTACGCTTTACGCAAGTACTTCTTCCTGATCGCGGCATTGGTCGTGCTCCTGGACCGCATCAGCAAGTGGGCGGTTGCGGCGAGCATCCCGTTGCACGAGTCGCTCACGGTCATTCCTGGGTTCTTTCGTATCACTCACGTGGAGAACGCGGGCGCGGCTTTCGGCCTCTTCGCCGAATCGACCGCGCAATGGAAGGTCGCAGCCCTGGTCACCTTTTCGCTCGTCGCCCTAATCATCGTCACCATTCTGCTGTGGAAGAACAGCCACTCCGTCAATACCATGACCATCGGGCTATCGCTGATTCTCGGCGGCGCGTTTGGCAATTTGTGGGACCGGGTGGTCGCCGGACATGTGGTGGACTTTCTCGACTTCCACATCGTCGGAAGTTACGACTGGCCGGCATTCAACGTTGCCGACAGCGCCATCGTGATCGGCGCCATCCTGCTCGTAGCCGAGATCCTCTTTGCCAAGCCCAACAGCGAAGTGGTGAAGAGCAGTTCGTAACAGAAGCCGTCAGCCTCAGCTCCTCAGCCATCAGCTCTCAGCTTAAGAATTGGGGTGCCCCATTCCGCCATCTTTGGCGGGGTGGGGTTAAGGCTGATCATGTGCTTTCTGACAACTACCAACCGACAACTTCTAAACCGTGTGCACTGCCTCTTTGACTTCGAAGTAGCTCCGCTCCATGTCCGCCAGAAGTCCGGGCTGTGTCGCACGCCATCCCAACTCCTGCTGCGTTTTCGCGCAAGAAGCCGGAGCGTCTACGCCGAAGAACATTGCCATCCACCCAAAATGGTCAGCTGCCTCGTCCCGCGATTTGGAGACCACCGGCACATTCAACCGTCGGCCGATAACCTCAGCAATGTCTTTGGTCGGCACGCCCTGGTCTCCGATGGCGTGATATCTCGCTCCGACCGCGCCCTTCTCCAACGCGAGCCTGTAAAGACGCGCTGCATCCAGGCGATGCACTGCCGGCCAGCGGTCGCATCCGTCACCAACATAAGCGGAGACGCCCTTCTCACGCGCGACGCCGATGATCATCGGGACGAAGCCATGGTCGCCGTCGCCATGCACCGACGGCGGGAGCCGAACGACCGATGCCGATACGCCACGCTCCGCCAGCGCCAGCGCTGATTGCTCAGACTTGCGCGGGAAGTCCGGTTTGGGCGCATCATCCTCGGTTGCGAGCCCGTTTTGAGCTTGCACGATCAGGGACCCTGACGTAACGATGAATGGCCGATTGCGAGAATCCGCCAGCGCTTCGCCCATGGTCTCGATGGCGCGTATATCCGCCTCGGCAGACGGCCCGTAGTTATTGAAGTCGTGAATGAAGGCGCAGTGGATCACTCCGTCCGACATTGCAGTTGCAATACGCAAGCTGTCCAGATCGCGCAGGTCGCCGCGATGCGCCTTCGCTCCCGCGTCGATGAGCGATTTCGCAGCCGCATCGGAACGAGCGAGCCCCAGCACCTGATGCCCTGCAGTCAAGCAGTTCGCGAACCACAGCAGACCCTACGAAACCTGTAGCACCTGTTACGAAAACCCGCATGTATCTTCCTCCTGAAAACTGGCCGCTAAGAGCTGGACTCTATTAGCCGGCCGGTTGAATCTGTGCGCTCGCCGGGATCATGTTGGAGCCGCTATAGCGCTCAGCCAGTTGGGCGATGACCTTCACTGTGATCTGCCGCCATTCGCGAGCGGAGGCAGGCAGAGTGCCGCTGGCTTCAACTTCCTGCAGCCAGTCTTCGGCTGAGAGTTCAGCCTGTTCCCGCCCGAACAATTCGGTGACTGCTTGAAAGAAGGCTGCCAGTTCTCGCTGCGCCATGCGCATGAGCCGGCCACAGGAATCCAGCGAACGACGTTGCATTGCAAATTGATTCATCGTTATTTCTCCAAATGACAAACGTCGGTTAGTCGCCAATTCCGCGAGCTCCTCCGATCACATCCAGCTCGGCCAGCACCTCGAGGGGAATTTCGAGCGCCGCTGCCTGAAGGTTTTCGCGAAGGTGCGTGATGGACGAGGTTCCGGGTATCAGCAGGATGTTGGGCGAGCGCCGCAGCAGCCAGGCCAGTGCCAGTTGCATGGGAGTCACTCCCAGCGATGTTGCCGCCTCGTTCAGTGCCGACGACTGCAGCGGAGTAAATCCTCCCAGCGGGAAGAATGGAACGTAAGCAACTCCCTTTGCCGCAAGCTGATCGATGAAGTCGTCATCCTCACGATGGGCTACGTTGTATAGGTTCTGCACGCAGACAATGTCGGTAATCTTCTGCGCGTCGGCAAACTGCTTCGGGGTTACGTTGCTGAGACCGATGTGGCGGATCAGTCCTTGCTGCTTCAATTCCGCCAGGACCGACAACGGCTCTTCCATCGAGCCCTCGGCCGGCTGATGAATGCTGAACATGGATCGCAAATTGACCACGTCGAGCACCTCGAGGCCAAGGTTTCGCAGGTTGTCGTGGATCGCGGCGGTGAGATCTTCGCGTGACACAGCCGGGATCCACGATCCGTCGTCTCCGCGCCGAGCACTGACTTTAGTCACGATGACCAGATCGTCAGGATAAGGCGACAACGCCTTACGTATGATTTGGTTGGTTACATGAGGACCATAAAAGTCGGCGGTATCGATGTGATTCACGCCGCTGCTGACGGCCTCGCGCAGAACCGCGACTGCCGCTTCGACATCACGGGGAGGTCCCCACACCAACTTATCTCCATCACGACCGGCAAGCTGCATTGCACCGTAGCCCATGCGGTTCACGGTCAGCGAGCTGCCGGGAAAGGTAAAGCTGCCTGCTAGGTTTGTTTGGGTTTGCATTCTGTATCTCCTGACTCCAGGCGCTTTTCGCGCTGTTTAACATTTCTGTCGCAGTGGGAATATTAAAAAGACTCTCCCACCAGCTCTTCGCTCTTCTTCCAGAGCGACTCTGCGGCATTGGCATCGAGTGCATAGGCACGTACTCCTTCGCTCATCACCGTGATGGTTACATCGTCGGGAACAACATGGCCGACGTGGCAGTTCTCGCAGTAACGCCCGCCGATCTCGTCAGGCGCACCGACCGCCGCAGCCCACACCGAGGTAGCGGCTCCCTGAGGAATGGTCTTCCACTGGAACGGTCCCTCCCCTTGCGCCGCGAGTTGCTGATTGACCTGCTCCAACATGCCCAGAAGTACCTCGTGGTCCAAGTGGCGGCCCAGCTCGGTCTGAATGCCTCCCGGATGCACAGCCGCTGCCCGCACGCCACGGGCCTGGTGCCGCTTGTCGAAAGCGACGGCGAATAGGATGTTGGCCGTCTTGGATCGTCCGTAAGCAGCCCACGGATCGTACGGCGTGCGCTCAAAGTTGGGATCCTCGAGATCAACATTGGCGAAGCGATGTCCCGAGGAAGACAGGTTGATCAGCCGGCCGCCTTCTCTGATCAAAGACGCAATTCGATTCACCAGGACAAAATGTCCCAGGTGGTTGGTGCCGAACTGGGTTTCGAATCCGTCGGCCGTATGACCGAAGGGCGTGGCCATCACTCCGGCATTCGCGATGATCACGTCGAACGGTTCGCCCTTTTGCAGCAGGCGATCAGCACACGCCCGCACGCTCTTCAGATTGGCGAGGTCGAGCTCAATGAGCTCGAAGCTGCCGCCATTGGCCTTCGCGTCTTTCTGGACCTGTGCGGTGGCACGGTTGGCTTTGTCCAGGTCTCGCGCCGCGCCGATAACATGAGCACCGTGCGCGACCAGCGATCGCGCTGTTTCGATCCCAAGTCCGGCAGAAACGCCGGTTACCAGAATCCTTTTGCCTCGCAGGTCGAGGCCCGACAAAACTTCGTCGGTGGTTGATGTTGCTCCGAATACTTGCTGTGCGCTTGACGCATTTGCCATTGAGTTCACCTTCCTCTTTCCCGGTGTCGGAGCCCGCGCAGGCATCTTGTCTTGACGAGCGCCGCCGCCTGATCTAAAACGGAGTCTGTCTCCGTATCTAAAGCATCAGATAACCGGAGACTTTCTCCGGTTTCAAAAAGATTCGCTATGGCTGTGAAAATTTCAAAAACGGCGGCGCAAAAGCGACAGCCCCGAGCTGATGCTCAGCGCAACCGCGAGCGCATTCTGGAGGTTGCGAAGGAGGCGTTCTCGCGATCTGGCGCCAGTACCAGCTTGGACGACATCGCGAAAGAGGCAGGTGTGGGGCCGGGAACTCTGTACCGTCACTTCCCAACGCGTGACGCGTTGCTGGAGGCTGTCTACCGCACCGAGGTGGAAAAGCTGGCGGCCGCACAGAAGAAATTCAGTGACACCATGCGCCCGGTTGCGGCATTGCGCGCGTGGATGCTGCTGTTTGTCGACTACATCGCCGCCAAGCAAATCATCGCGCCTGCGCTGAACACTTTCGTCGGAGGTCCGTCGAAGTTATATGAAGGTTCCCGCCATCTCGTTGTGGGCGCCATCGATGCGTTGGTTGAGCGCGCCGTGGAGAGCGGCGACATTCGTGAGGATCTGGAGCCTTTCGACCTGCTGCGGGCCCTGATTGGTGTGGCGAACGTCTCGTCCGGCCCGGGCTGGCAGCAAAGCGCAAAACGGCTGGTCGATATATTGATCAGTGGCTCGCGGCCTGAGAAATAAGCCTGCGAGTTAGACTCGTCGGATTCGCGTGCGGTCGTAGTCTTCAACGATTCGAAGTGACTCGATCGCAATGCGAGGCATGAATCCGAGCTCGAAGAGCGAAACAATCTCTAGCCCAGGACGGAAGTCCTGGGTAGTCGCCCTCCTCCTAAATCACGGAGCCCCTTCAGGGGCGGCAGAAGAGGCTTCTCCGCCCAGCATTTCTGCGACCGCCGCTCTCACATGAATTTGTGTTGTGTCGAACAGTGGAAGTCCGGCGATGGACTCGGCACGCAAGATCAGCGGCAACTCCGTCCCCGCGAGGAGGACGCCTTCGATCGCGTCGCGCTGCTTCATCGTGGTGATGATCCCTGTCAGCTGTTCGCGGGTCTCGGGAAGAAATTTGCCCAGCAGCAACTCGTTCACGTATTTGTCGTGAATCCAGGCTTGCTCTTCCGCTGTAGGTGCGATCAACCCTAGACCGTACTTCTCCGCAACCTCAAAGTAGAAGCGTCCAGCCATGGTAAACCGTGTACCTAGAAGGCCGACGGTCTTCAGTTGCCGGCGACGCACCTCTTCGCACGTTACCTCAACAATGCTGATCAGCGGAATCGGCGAAGCTTGGCGTAGCTGCTCGAAGACGATGTGCCCGCTGTTAGCCGACAGCAACGCGAAATCTGCACCGGCGGCCGCCAGTTGTCGAGCGCCTCCCGCAAGATATTCGGCCATTTCGTCCAACTGATTCGCTCCGAGTAATCGCAGGCCTTTGTCGACGTCGAGGCTAACAATGACCAGCGGAGGGTAACCGTCGCCGCCGGTTTTCTCGCGATACAGAGAGATGAGTGAGCGGTAATAATCGATGGTGGATTCCGGGCCGAGCCCGCCGATAATGCCCAGGGTTTTCATTTGTGCAGGCTACTTGAGCGGATCACCGCTGCCGGTCCACTGACCAATCTGGAAAATGATGAATTCCGCCGGCTTCACGGGAGCCACGCCGATGACCACGACCAGGCGCCCGTTGTCGATGTCGTCTTGCGTCATGGTAGTGGTGTCGCAGCGAACGAAGAAAGCCTCTTCGGGTTTGGCGCCCATCAGTTTGCCGCTCTGCCATTCATTCGTCAGGAAATCGGTGACGGTGGAGCGCACCCGCGCCCACAGCTCGGCGCCATTGTTCTCGAAGACGGCCCATTGCGTCCCTTGCGAGAGCGAGTTCTCAAGCAACGACAGATAACGCCGAATTGAAACGTACTTGAATTCCTCGTGCGGCGAAGATGGCGGAATGTTAGTCATTAACATCCTCTTTTATGGCGTTCCGTAAACCCGCTTGTAAACCTCGGCGTTACGCACAATGGCCTGCACATAGTCGCGGGTTTCGGTGAACGGGATCGACTCCACGAACTCTTCGATGTCGCGATAGTTGCCGCTGCTGCGCCAGTCCTCAACCCGGTTATCGCCCGCGTTGTAAGCTGCCAGCGCATATTCCACCTGGCCGTTGAAGTGGTCGACCATCTTGCGGAAGTAGCGCGTCCCCAGCTCAATGTTGATATTGGGATCGAACAACGAATCCTGGCTGTAGCCCTTCAACCCAAGCTGCTTGGCTTCGCCCTTCCCGGTCGAAGGAAGCAACTGCATCAGGCCGAGAGCGTTGGAGTGTGACACCGCGCTGGGATTGAACTCCGACTCCTGGCGAATGAGCGCCGACACCAGGTAAGGGTCGAGCCCATTCTCATCGGCGTGACGGCGCAGCGAGTCCCAATACGGACGCGGGAACAGCCCCTGCCAATATTCCGCCGGCAGCTGCTTGATCTCCATCGCGAAGTATCCCGAGACGCAGTGCTTGAGCGCCTGCAATGCGCGGAAGTATTCGCCCGACGCGGTATACATGCGCGCCACTTCAACCATCTCCCACGAGGGGCCGTCGCTGGTACCGTTCTGCAGCTCACGCACCGCGAGGTCGAGTGCGCCCGCATTCTCCAGCAGCTTGGCGCGGCTGTAATGCAGGTCGTCCGCAGGAGGTGTGGTGCGCAACGCGTCGCTATCGTACTGTTTGGCCGCGGAAATCTGCTGCAAGGCCGCGACATTGGCGGGCGCCGTCGAAGGCATCAGGGCCAGCCGCTTGCGCGCCAGCACTCCGTAGTAATAGTTTTTGTAGCGCTCTGAAAGTTTGCTGTAGTAGGCGCGAGCGAGCGCGGTATCGTGATCGTCCTCCGCCAGCCGGGCGCGCCAGTACATGGCGTTGGGCACTTCGGCGCTTGCCGGATAAAGCTCAACCTGCCGCCCAAAGGCCTTCTTCGCCTCTTCGTTGCGTCCCTGGCGATAGGTCAACCAGGCATACTTCCAGTGGGCGTACGAAGCTTTCTCGCCTTGAGGGAACCGCTCCTGAAGCTCGCGATAATAGTCGATGGCGCGGTCGTAATCTTTGCGCAGCAGATACATGTTGCCGGTCGACATCAGCGCTGATTCCAGCCACACCGAGCGCGGCGTGTTGGTGCGCATGTAGGTGAGCACTTCCTGCATGCGCCCATCGTCCTGCGCACTGCGCGCCAGTTCCAGCCGCTGATACCACTTCTCCGCCGAGGCATCGCTGCCGTCATCCGGGATGCGGTCGAGCACTGATGCGGCCTCGCGATTCTGTCCTGTCTTGATCAGCGCGTTCGCATACTTGATCAACACGTCGGAGTGCATGGTCGCCGGCGCCATATCGAGCATCGTCTTGTACTCGGCGGCCGCTTCGTTATAGTGCCGCGCTTTATAGAGCTGCTCGGCGCGGTGCTGGTGTTCGGCAAAGGTGGGCGCCGGGAGTAGAGCGGCGTCGGGAATTTTCTTCAGCTCCGCCCCGGCGCTGTCAGCCAGGTAGCTGGCCGAATAGTCGTAATAGATATGTCGAAATAGCTCGGCCGCTTGACGGCTCTGCCCGCTGGCCTCGTAAGCCTTGGCAAGATAGAAGTCGGCTTCCACTCCCGAGCCGCCATAGCCCTGCAACAGGTGCACCGCCTCCGCCGGGCGATTGTCGGCCAGCAGGGCCTTTCCATGTGCGATCACCGCATCATGCGCGTAGATCGAGTCCGGATAGCGCGCGGCGAAATCGCGCAGATAGGTAAACGACGCTTCCGGCTCGTTGCTTAGCACGTAAGAGTTGCCGATAAAGAACGAGGTGTAGTCGCCCAACTCGCCCATCTTAGGCGCGGCCTTCTGCATGGCCGCGATAGCCGCCGGGTATTGCGCGTCCAGATAATGCGCATAGCCGATGGCGAACCAGGCCAGCGCTCCCGCCTCGGTGCCGGCATGAGTGTTGGCATAGCTCTGGACGCCGGTGTATGCCGCTGGGGTGCGGAATTGGACCAGCTGCCGCGCCATTGGGCGCAAGTCGCTGGAGGCCACAAATGCCCTCTGCAGCTGGTGAGCCCGGGCGGTCGAGGCCTTGGCACGCGGCTTGTGACTCTTCGAAGCAGTGGTACTTTTCTTCGAGCTCTTCGACGACGATGACTTCTTTTTGCTGGAAGTGGTATGCGAGGTTGACGTATCCGTGGTGCTCGCCACTGCAGACAATCCAAGGGCTTGGACCAGCAAAGAGAAGGTCAGGAGACGTGCAAAGAAGCGGCCTAGGTTACTCACTGAAGTCAGTGTAGCGCGATTTTTCTGGTGCGCAATCAACTCGCCGCGTTGTCATTGCAGATTCACTGGTAGCATCCAAACTCCACTTCGTGTCCGTACAATCATCGGCGATTGAGACAATATTTGAACGCCGCCAGACGTCTTACATTAGTGAGGCAGGTGGGGGCAGACGACCCTTCAACCGATTGCTCGTCCCGAATACCGGGCGGCCCGTCCCAAAAACGGTATTGAGGGGTTAGAATGGCAGCAGAAATTGTCGTGCCCTGTTAAAATCCTGAATCTGCAAACAAATGGGAACCATCCAACCAAAGGTAGAAGCACAGGCTAGCGATGAAAGCACGCTAGTCCATGCGGCAAAAGCCGGAGACATCAGCGCCTTCGAGGAGCTGGTTCGACGCTACGACCGCAATGTGTTCCGGATTGCGCAACACATCACGCAAAACCGTGAAGACGCGGAAGACGTGGTGCAGGACGCCTTTTTAAAGGCGTACCAGAACCTGAACAAGTTTCAGGAGCAATCCAAGTTTTACACCTGGCTGGTGCGGATTGCGGTTAACGAAGCGCTCATGCGCCTGCGTCGCCGCCGTCCCGAGCGCATGGTGTCGCTGGATGAGGACATCAAAACGGAAGAAGATTCCATGCCGCGCGAAGTCGCGGACTGGTCTCCGAATCCGGAACAGCTTTACGACCAGGGTGAACTGAAAGAGATCCTGAGCAAGACGATTCAGGGATTGCCGCCGAGTTTTCGGACGGTATTTGTTCTGCGCGACGTTGAGGGACTTTCGACGGAAGAAACCGCCGACGCGCTGGACTTAAGTATCCCGGCTGTGAAGTCACGACTTCTTCGCGCCCGGTTACAACTGCGTGAGCGGTTGAGCAAGTACTTCAAAAATCGCGCTGGTGGAGATGGCAAACAGTGACCTGCTCTGAATTTCTTAAAGAGCTAACAGATTATCTTGACGACACCATGGACGCCCAAACCAAGGCTGAATTGGAAGACCATCTTCAGTGGTGCCATAACTGCTATGTCGTCTGCAACACAACCAAGAAAACCATCGAGATCTATCGCGATTCCTCTCTCTACGAATTGCCCGACGATCTTCGTGGCCGCCTGCGGTCAGCCATTCTGACCAAATGCCAAGGGTCTAAAGAGCCTTCCTAGCAGCTGCCTCATGAAGTCGCCTTGTATCAGGGCACGTCTTTAGACGTGCCGCAAGCTGCCAACGCTGCGAGGTGGGCTTCGGCCCACTGCAAAACCAGCGCATCCAATCCGTTTCCCCGTGATACGCTTTCTCGCATGGCTGATGACCACCGCGACTCCAAAGACATTCAGAGCACGGCGATTGCCTGGGCGCGCTACTCCGAAATCGCGTTTATCATTCCCGCCGCCGTTGTCATCGGCCTGCTCGCGGGCAAGCTGGGCGATTACTTCTTCCACACCCATTGGCTCACCCTCACCGGCATCATCCTCGGCGCCGTTCTGGGCTTCGCTCAACTGATCCGCACCGTGCTGCGCGACAAGAGCTAGCGAGCAGCCGGCGGCTCGCCTGCTGCGACGATCCAGCTCTGCCGGTCACTCCGATTTGGACTTTCGTGCCCTCTCGTTTTATCTTGCTTGTCACTGGAGCCAATCTATGCGACGCATGCTAGCGCTTCTGATTCTTGTCGTCACCACCACTCTTTGCGCACAGCAGTCAAAGAACCCCGCCTCTGACGTTCTGCGGACGATGCTTGCAGGGCGAGAGAAGAATACGGTTGCCGCCTTCGAAGAGATGCCGGCCGACAAGTTCGGCTACAAACCTACTCCCGAGCAGATGACGTTTGGCCATCTGGCGGCCCACATCATCGAAAGTAACTATGCCTTTTGTTCGGCCGTGGGCGACGTGCCCAATCCCAACAAAGATAAATTTGAAGGCGCCGAAGGCAAGGACAAGCTGATTGCGGCGATGAAATCCTCGTTTGAGTTCTGTCACACAGCATTGGAGAAAGCTGAGGACAGCAAGATGAGTGACGAGGTCCCCATCTTC
The DNA here is from genome assembly GCA_963771535.1 of uncultured Acidobacteriaceae bacterium. Lineage (GTDB taxonomy): Bacteria > Acidobacteriota > Terriglobia > Terriglobales > Acidobacteriaceae > CAVVDY01. The sequence goes on from CAVYTK010000006.1 coordinate 44,476, forward strand.
GAATCCAAGCCGCGACCGCGCGCCTGGGCTTTCTTCGGCTTGGCCAGCAGTTGGGCCGACCACTACAGCATGGCTGCGATGTATCTGCGGCTCAACGGGCTTGTCCCCCCATCGGCAAAGGCGCAACCGAAGAAGTAAGCTGAGGCTGCTGTTTGCCGGAACATTGCGTGGGGGAGCGACGCACGGGTAAACAGCGTCGCAACCTGGGAGATTCCTCTGCACTAGCACGGTGAGGTTGATGCAGAGATGTGGGATCAGAGAAATGCCACATCTATTCTTGTCACACAGAACTGTGACAAAGTCGCTTGGTTGTCAGCTTTGGATTCCGTAGAATGGAGCACGATGAGGAGAGGGAGATTTGTCTCTCTCCGAGTCGCGCTCTTGATTATGGAGGCGTGACGCGTAGCATACGTCATAGCACCTGTTGGCAGTTGTTAACCACTTCTGAAACACTCCCACCCTTCCACCTCCCGAAAACCGCACTTAAGTCCTTATTGTGGAAGATTTTGCCCGTAAGTCTCACGCGCTCAAGGTTTTGCGGGGGAAAGTTTTTAGCGACTCAATGTAATCAAGATTTTAGCCACACCCCGGGGGGAGGGGGTGTAGCAGTTGTCGGTTGTCAGCGGTCAGTTGTCAGCGTGTTACTGGTGAGTACACAAGGTCCCGCCCACAACCGCTCAGTAGACATCAAGGTCGTGAGCCGAGACCACCGCTCCTGCGTAGTGACTTCGTATCTCCTGCAACATTTCGCCTTCCGGCACGCTGTGAAACATCTGGTGATACAGCACCAGCAGCTTCGGCTTGGCCTGCGTCGCGATCGCTGCCAGCTCCGTCGTCGAGGTGTGAAACGCTTTGAAGTAGGCCCGCCATTGCGGCGAATCCATCTCGCTGTTCGGTCCGGATGCGTAGACCTCGTGCAACAGGACATCACAGCCGTTGCACGCCTTCATTATCGAATCCGCCGGCGAGGTGTCACCCGAGATGACGATGACGCGGTCGGGAGTTTGGAAGCGATAGCCAAGGGCTTCGTCCCAGGAACCGTGTTTCACGGCAAACGCGGTCACGGTTACGTTCTCATCTTTGTAGACCACGCCAGGTTCGATCTCGTGCACGTCGACCAGGTATCCGGTGGAGTTCGCGTGCTCCAATCCCTCGCTGCGGACCTCGATATCTTTCTTCCATGCGGCGAGGATGTTCTTGGTCATATCGGCGGTGCCGCGCGGACCGTAAACCGCAAGGTGCTCGCTGCGGCCGAGTACCCACGGGGTGAAGATGAGGTCAGGCAGGCCGAGCGTGTGATCAGAGTGCAGGTGCGTGAGGAAAAGCGTGGTGAGGTTTCTCATCTCCAGACCCGGGACGCCTTGGCGCGTAGCGGCGGCAGCGCGGCGCACGATTCCCGGGCCGCAATCCACCAGGTAGCTGTGTCCATTGACGATGACGGCTACTGCGGGTCCGGAGCGGTCAGGATCGGCGTTGGGATTCCCCGAGCCCAGCACCACGACTTGCGAAACCGCCGGCGCGGCCGCGGACTTGGACTCTTGAGCGGGCGCGGGCTGCTGAGCGTTGGTCTGAATCAGAAAACCTGCCGAGAGGAGCAGCGAGAACATGAGGCGCTTCATCGGCAGAATCATACAAGCCGGAGCGCCGCGGTTGCGCAACCGGCAATTCCCTCGCGACGAACCCGGAGTGTCGTTCAATCCGTTTGGGCTCGGCGCTCACCCTTCTTTCTTCTTTCCCGCCGGTGTGACCTTTGCATCAGGATGCTTGTTCCACCCGTGAAACTGCGAGAGGTCGCCGGCGTTCCAGGCTTCGCGCAGTCCGGGCTTACTCAGGTCCCAGTCAGGACGAATCTCGCGTGTGGCGTCGCGCAAGTCGCGCCAGAGATCGGCGATCGACGGGCGTCCCCAGAACCAGTAGCCGTTGTAGATGCTGTGGACCACGAGTCCCGGCTTGAGCACCAGCGTGTGCGGGATCATCGGGTTGTTGTCGGGGTCGGTGTACTCCTGGATGTCGAGGTCTTTTTGTACCTTTCGCTCCGGGTCGGAGAGGAAGGGCCACTGCGCGCCGACCGAAGCGCGAAACTCCTGGCTGGTGTGGTGCGGATCCGTCGAGATGGTCGCGATCTGGGTATATGCCACGGCAATCTTCGGATAGAACGCGGCCAGCTCCAGATGTTGCTGGTGCTCCTTGGGGCAGTAATGGCCACGTGCGAGCGTGAGAATCAGCGGGTCATCGCCTTGGATTTCGCTGAGCTTGCGCGGTGTGGCCGTGTGGTCGGGCAGTTCGTAGTCGGGGAAAATGCCGCCGGGAACAATATCAGGACGCATGATTTGGCTCCTTATTGGATTCGAAGAAAGGTCAGTTTCAAAGTTTACGAACTTTCTCAAGCTGAGCCGTGGGCCGGATTACGGTGTGGGTGCGTATTGAGTGAAAATATAGTCGCGAGCTTTAACCGGCACGTGGCAAGCGAAGCAGGTATTAAGCTTCGCGGTAACGTCAGGTTTGCTGCCTTTGAATTGAGCAAATCCCCATCCGCCGGTCGAGGCGTATTTCTTGGAGTCTTTTACCATGAATTGCACGTTCGTAGGAGGGCCGGCAACAAAGGATTGATCTCGGCCAAAGACTTTGTTGTTCTCCTCCGAAGGCACGTATTGCCAGGCGAGTCGCGCAATGATTGCACCATCGGGAAACGGAAGCTGCCCATCGCGATAGGCCTTGATCGCCGCGTCATTGCCGAGAACGGCGCGGAAATCGTTCAAGCTCCCCGCCTCATGGGCCACGGAAATCAGCTTCCAATCGCGGAAATCTGGAGGGAGCTTGACGCCGAAGATCGAAGCGGCATCTTCATCGCCGCCTCCCGACGCGGAAGAGCTAAGGGCGAGAACGCCAGTGATCGTAGCAACGGCAACCAGCCAGAACGCGATCGGTCTCATACGGTACCTCCTCAACCACAAAAATTGCGAACAGGCCTGAAGCGAACAGATGAGAGTGCCAGACCATACGATGAAAAATACTTGGCATGGATTTCCGTCGTGACAGGAGACACATTCAGCCCCGGCCTACAGCCTTGTACTCACGTTTGTCATCAAACTGTAACGATGGCACAGAAACAAACACTCTCCAGTCCGACTGTTCTGAAACGCTTTGACAAGAAGAAAGAGTTCCTGCGCGTTGTGATCGAGACGCCTAAGGGCAGCCGTAACAAGTTCAAATACGATCCGGAATTGGGCGCGTACCGGCTCAATTCGGTTCTGCCGGAAGGTATGGTCTTTCCTTACGACTTCGGCTTCGTACCCTGCACCAAAGCGCAGGATGGCGATCCTGTAGACGTGCTGCTGCTGATGGATATTCCTGCTTTCCCGGGAATTGTGGTGGAATCCCGGATCGTCGCCGTGATCGAGGCCGAGCAGAGCGAAGATGGCAAGAAGCTGCGTAACGACCGGATTGTTGCCGTCGCCAAAGATTCACGCGTCCACTCCGACATCAAGAAGCCTGGCGACCTGAATGAAAACATGATGAACGAGGTGGAACGTTTCTTCACCAACTACAACAAGGAGCATGGCAAAGGATTCAAAGTGCTCGGATTGAAAGGCGCCGGAGCGGCCAGAAAGCTGATCAAAAAGTCGGCAACAAAGAATGGCAGCAAGTAGCGGTGAGCTGCTCATGTATGCTTAAAGCTTGGTGATGCCAGCACGCCGCTCAGCCGATTTCAGCCGCTTCCCCGCGAAGAATTTTCTCTGGCTCTTCCTGCTGCTGGTGCTCGCATTCGGCGTCGCCTGGGGTCAGGAATCGCCGGCAACGCCGCAGTCTCCTGCTGGCGCGTCGCAGCCGGCTTCGCCTGCATCTCCGAATCATCCAGCGGTTCCGGGAAGTGCCGCATCTCCTGCTCAGCCGTCAGCATCATCCCAGGACTCTGCCGCGAGCGGGGGTGAGAATGCCGGACCGCAGCAGTCGCCTCCGCCTGCGAAACCGCAGACACCAAAAGATTCGGAACAGCCGGCTGCTCCCATCACCAAGCAGCAGGCCAAGGAACTCTTCCGTTCGGTAGATAAGATCCTTCAATTCGCCAGCGACGACACTGGTCTGCCTATCCGGCATTCGGTGAAGCGCAAGCTCATCACTCGTCAGGAGATTGCGAGCTACCTCGAGAAGCACATGCGCGAGGACAAGGACACGCAGAGAGTCGAACGGTCGCAAGCTGTGCTGATCAAGTTCGGACTGCTGCCGCCCAACTACGATTTGCAAGGCGAGTATCTGCGCTTGCTGGGCGAGCAGGTGGCCGCGTTCTACGACGCCAAAACTAAGACCGTGAACCTGCTCGACTGGGTTCCTCCGGACCAGCAAAAGCCGGTGCTGGCGCACGAATTGACGCACGCGTTGCAGGACCAGAAGGTCGGCCTGGAAAAATGGGAGCTCGCAGGAGCGAAGGATGACGGTCTGCTTCCGGACAATGAGGAACAGGTCGTGGAAGAGGAGCAGGCCGCTCGCGAAGCGGTAACCGAAGGGCAAGCGATGATCGTGTTCCTCGACTATTCACTGGCTCCGCTAGGCGTCAACGTTCTCAAGTCGCCGCAGGTCGTGGATGCTATGCGCTCGGAAATGGGCGCCAGTGATGACTCGCCGCTGTTCTCGGCCGCTCCCGTGTTTCTGCGGGAGTCGCTGCTGTTCCCGTATACCTTCGGCTCCGATTTTGTGCGTGACGTACTGAAAAATAAGGGCAAAGATGCAGGCTTCGCGGGGCTGCTCGACAAGCCGCCTGTCAGCACACGACAGGTGATGGAGCCCGACACTTATCTAAACAACGAAACAGTTGCGCCGCCTAAGATTCCTGATCTCGACAAGCTTGTCGGTCCGTCTTACGAGCGCTATGACTTCGGCGGAATGGGCGAGTTCGATATTTACCTGCTGATGAAGCAGTACGCTCCCGACAAAGACGCGAAGGACGTCTACTCGCACTGGCGCGGCGGATACTACCTGGCGGTTCATGCCAGGAACGCTCCGAAGAATCAGATCGCGCTGCTCTATCTTTCGCGCTGGGATTCGCCGGAAGCGGCGCAGTCGTTCGCTGCGGTGTATGAGAAGTACACGCCTAATCGATATCCGCAATGGCTGAAAGACCTGAGTGCAATACCATCGGGAGCAGGTGGAATCGCGATCTCTAAGTGGTGGGAAGGTCCGTCGTCAGAGCGAGTCGAAGTGTTGCAACGCGGCGGAGACCTGCTGATCCTGGAAGGCTTCGACCAATCGACAGCCGAGCGATTGCAACAAGGGCTGCTGCCCAGCGGCTCGCCCGAAGACGCGAATCAACCGGCTGCCGCGAAAACTTCCGAGCCCAAGTAGAGGTCGCGCGCGCGATTACGTTTGCCGGTTCATGCCGCCGACTTGGCGAACGCGAAAGTCGCGTTTTTTCGATCATCGTTGATCGAGGCGCTCGGCTTGCCGAAGACTTCGGCTTCGGCCTGGAACCAATCTTCGCGATCGTGCCCGTCTTGCCGGCCGCGCTGCTCGTAGAGCTGGTACGCGCGCAGACGGATGTACTCTTCTGTCAGCTCAAGTGAACCCTGATCAAGGGCAAGCCGACGGAAACTGAATGGTGTGTGCTGCATGGTCGCCCTCCGAAGGGAGTGTTCGGTGAGCCAGTCGGCAATCCGCAGGTAAGGCGAGAGACTTGCCGCAGTGCCGGTAAACTGGCGCCGTCAACTCAAATGCTAGTCCGCGAATGTAGCCGAAACAAGTCCCGGATCGGACTATCGAACCAAGGTCGTTCCGAAATGGGAATAGCCAGACCCTGTGAGCCGCCGTTGATTGATTTACGCTCTCGGTGCGCCTCATCCGCAAAGTAGTCTTTCATTATGGCTCCGCCAAATATCCTTGTCTTAAGAATTGCTAGTCCTGATTTGACGACGCGATGTATATTTGCGAGTTCCTGAAAACCTGAACTCAACTGATTCCCTGCTCAGGCATGGAGGCTCTCATGTTGTTGGCTGGCGCGATGTATCCGTCTGAACTGGCAGGTCCGCTACGCATGTTCTTGACCGGCCCCGCGCTCGTGCTATGGTGCGTGGTCATCATTGTCTGCGTCGTGGGCTGGTGGAAGTTGTTTGAAAAGGCCGGACATGCTGGATGGGAATGCCTCATCCCCATCTATAACATTTACATCATGCTGAAGATCGCAGGACGGCCCGGCTGGTGGCTGCTGCTGATGCTTATTCCGCTGGTCAACTTCGTCATCAGCATCGTAGTCGCCATCGACATCGCGAAAGCCTTCGGGCAAAGCGCGGTGTTCGGGTTCTTCCTGAACTTCCTGCTGGGCGGAATCGGCTACGTCATCCTCGGCGTTCGGTAATTACCGCTATCTCGGGCCGCAAACCCAGGCCATGGCAGCAAGAGTGTAGCGGAGTCTCACTCGAGCAGCTCACCTGTGACGCAGCTGCGAAGAGCAGCAGTCTCTGTGTGGTCCCGGTGTGCGAGCCGTCTGCTCTAGGCTGCCGCATTTGCGCCGCTTACCGTCCAAACCTTAAACTTATTCGAGCTGTGTCCCTGCCCAGATCGCTTCAGGAGGCTCGTCTGAGCTTTTCTCTCCGGACAATGATTGCCGCGATAGTTTTGGCGGCGCTGCCCTGCGCTGCTGAGGGTCCAACCAAGGCCACCCTGGATGTAAGTGAAACGTTGTTCAGCGTCGTCTCCGCGTTGAACGTGTGCGGCTACGATCAGGAGCTGGCCAACTCTTCGCCGCTGCGGCGGCAGGTGCGCGATGATCTGGTCAAAGCCAGCGAACTGCCGCAGGCTGCCACTGCCGCCGAGGCGATGTGCCATTTTTATCGCGACCATCGGCAGAACGACGTGTCCCACGACCTGGCGCAATATGTTTCGCTAGCCCTGAATGTGGGCGGCCCTCCCGACTTCACACCCAAGTGGCAGGAAGCCGACATGCCGGACGACGCGGCTTATGTACTCGGCTTTCTCCCGCTGCTCAAGAGCTACGCTGCCGCGGCGAAGCTGCACTCCATCTGGCTGAAACACCAATCCGAGTACGATGGGCTGATCGAGCGCTTCCACGATCCGGTAGCGAAAATGATTACCGCGACCGACGTCTATTTGCGTATGCCGCTAGCGATTGACCCGGGCCGCAGCTACACCATCTACCTGGAGCCTATGATCGCGGCAGGACAAGTCAACTCGCGCGATTATCGCGACGAGTCGTACTACATGGTGATCTCTCCGCAAGGCGACAACATCCACATCGCCCAGCTTCGCCATGCCTATCTGCACTTCGTACTCGACCCGCTGATCGCCAAGCGCGCAACCTCGCTCGATCGAATGAAGCCCATTTTGCTTTCGGTAAAGAACGCCCCGATGGCGGAGGAATATAAGACGGATGTCGGCTTGCTGCTGATCGAGAGCCTGATTCGCGCTATCGAGGCCCGTACGCCACTCGATCCCAAATTGCCGGAGCAGGATCGGCTGGCCATTGTGAAGCGTGCCGAGGCTGAAGGTTTCATTCTGACCGGCTACTTCTACGATCAGTTGCGCATCTTTGAAAAACAGGAGACGGGCTTGAAAGACGCGTTTCCCGATTGGCTGCATGCTATCGATGTGGCCGAGGTGCGGAAGCACGCGTCAGGTATACAGTTCGCTTCGTCAGCCGAACCGGAGTTGATGCAGGCGAGCAAGCCTGTACTTTCGAAGGTCGATCAGGCAGAGAGGGCGCTGGCCAGCGGAAATCCCGCGGACGCGGCACAGCTTGCGAATGAGGGGCTCGCGGCGAACGAAGATGCCGGCAAAGCTTACTTTGTGCTGGCGCGTGTGGCGACCTTGAGCGGCAATCTGCAGGACGCCAGGGACGACTTCGCCAAAGCTGTGCGAGCGGCCAAAGATCCGCGTGTTGCAGCCTGGTCCCACATCTACCTGGGACGCATTCTCGACTTGCAGGACGATCGCGAGGACGCGCTGGTGCAGTACAAAGCGGCGCTCGATACCGGCGACGTTTCGGCCGATACGAAAGCTGCCGCTGAGCGTGGACTGAAGACTCCATATGAGCCGCCTGCGGCCAAACCGCAATCGCAATAAGATAGGGAGACCATGAGATTTCGATTGGCAATTTGTGCGGTTCTGCTGGCCTGCGGCATGGCATCGGGGCAGACTGGTGGCGCGCAGCCCGGAACAACGCCACAGACTTCGGCGCCAACACAATCGACGGCCCCGCCAGCCGGTGCGCAACCCCCGACGGCTTACAAGTCGCCTCAAGCTAAAACCAAAGACGAGTTCGAGGCTTACAAGGCCGCAGCTGCGCTGACCAATCCCGACCAGCTTCTGGCGTCCGCCGACCAGTTTGCCCAGAAGTATCCCGAGAGTGAACTCAGAGAACTGCTCTACGCCCAGGCAATGAATGGTTTCGCCCAGCAGAACAACGCGGAGAAAGAGATCGAAGCCGCACGCAAAGCGATCGCCATCGATCCGCACGATCCTAATCCTTTGATTCACGCGGCCTCCGCGCTGGTTGAGGTCACGCACGATAACGATCTCGACAAAGAGCAGCGCTATAGCGAAGCCGCAAAAGACGCTCAGGCGGCGATCGACAACATCAATACCGGAATGCACATCCCGCCCAACGTTCCGGCAGAGAGAGTGCAGGCTGTCAAGAACAGTATCCTGGCACTTGCCTACGAGACCCTGGGCGTGATCGCCATGCAGAAACAGGACTTTGCTACTGCCGAAGCGAATTTTCAGAAGTCGGTCGATGTCGCGAAAGCCGAGCCGATCGCGCGCGTCTATTTGCGCTTGTCGGTAGCCCAGGACAACGAAAAAAAATATGGTGAAGCGCTGGTGAACGCCGATAAGGCGCTGCAATATTCGCAGGAAGGCAGCGTCGAACAAACGCTGGCAAAACAGCAGCAGACCCGATTGCAGAAGCTGGCTGGTGAAGGCACGGAGTCAAGCATCCCGTCGCCAGGAGCTACGCCTCCGCCCGCGACCTCTCCCACAGCAACGAACCCTGCAACTGCAGCGCCGGGAAGTACAACACCGGGTAGCGCACAGCCGGCACAACCACCGCAGCCGCATTGAAAGCTTGCGAACCCATCATGAACCCGCAGTCCGACGATTTCTCGCAGTTGGAAGAAGCCTTGGGCCACCGCTTCCTCAGGCGGGAGTTGCTGGAACAGGCGCTTACCCATTCTTCCTTCGCGCGCGAGCTCGAGTCGCAGACTGCAAGCGATACTGAAACTCCTAAGGCAACGCCGAACAGTGACAACGAACAATTCGAGTTTTTGGGCGACGCGGTGTTGTCGTTCGTCATCAGCCAGGAACTATTTCGCCGCTTCCCCGAATACGGCGAAGGACAATTGTCCAAGTTGCGGGCCCACATTGTCAGCGAACGCGAACTGATTCGCCCAGCCGAGCGCTTGGAAATCGGCAAGTTTCTCCGGTTCGGCAGAGGCGAAGAAAAGAGCGGCGGCCGCAATAAGATCACGCTGCTGGTGGATGCGCTCGAGGCTGTCATCGCGGCGCTCTACCTCGATGCCGGAGTTGAGCCCGCCCATCGTTTCATCGTAAGCAGCATTCTTGAACCGGAACTGAAGCACCTGGAAGAGATCGGCGGAGGCCGCCTGCCGATCATGGATTACAAATCGGCCTTGCAGGAATCCTCCCACGCCAAGGGACGGCCGCAGCCGCGATACATCGTGGTGCGCGAGCAGGGCCCTGAGCACCGCAAGCTATTCACCGTCGAGGTCCACATCGGAAGCGGCAGCGGAGATCCTGGTTTCGTTTGCCGGGCGGAAAGCAATTCCAAAAAAAGCGCCGAGCAAAAGGCAGCACAGCAGGCCTTCGAGCGCCTAAAATCGGTAGAGAGAGGTTCCGCGGCGGACGTCAGTAGTCCCAGCGCCGAATCGTCCAGCCAGGCATGAGCGAAGTCCGCACCGACCCCGCAGTTTCTGCACCTCCTGAGCCGCATGAGCCGGTCTCAGCTGCGAAGCCGCCGGTGCAGGTTCACCACGTGAATACGGTGCAGTCGCTGGCCATCACCGTGGTGATCGCGCTGTTTGTCGTCACCTTCATAGTGCAAGCGTTCCAGATTCCCTCGGAGTCGATGGAACGGACGTTGTTGATTGGCGATTACCTGCTGGTGGACAAGGCGCATTATGGCCATTCTTCCCTTTGGGACTGGCTGCTTCCCTACCGTCCAGTGCAGCATCAGGACATCATCGTCTTTCGTTATCCGGTGAATCCGCAGCAGCATTTCGTCAAACGCGTGGTCGGCATTCCCGGGGATCGCATACGGTTATTCAACAAGCACGTCTATGTGAATGGTGAGCCGCAACCGGATTCCTACGCAATCTTTAACTGGGGACAGCACGATCGCTTCCGCGACAACTTTCCCAACGATGGCCAGTTCGGCGACCGCACGACGACGAAGTGGTTCCTGGAAGGAAGCAGACTGGTGGAAGACGGACAGCTCATCGTCCCCCAAGGCTACTATTTCGTGCTGGGGGACAATCGCGACGACAGCTACGATTCGCGCTACTGGGGACTGGTACCGGCAGAGAACATCGTAGGCCGTCCCCTGATCATTTACTGGTCGATGCCGCGCGACCGTTCCGTCACAGAAGGTCCGCCGCAGTCTGATAGACTTTCCACTTTGGCCAACAGTCTCGTTCAATCTTTCAAGGGATTACGCTGGGACCGCATGTTCCACGTTCCCCACTAAAGCGCCGACAAGGACAATAGACGTCACATGGCAAGAACAACCCTGCCCGCCGCCAAGAAACCTGTAGCTAAAGCTGCGGCTGACAAACCGGTGAAGCCCGAGAAGCAGAAGGAAACTACTCCGGAGTTTATTGCTTCGATTGCCGTCGTCCTGGTGACCGGCCTTTTCATCATCACCTTCATCTTTCAGGCCTTTGAAATCCCCTCCAGTTCCATGGAGAACACGCTGCTCATTGGCGACCACGTATTCGTCAATCGCGTTCTTTTCGCACCGGTTACGAAATGGATCGGCCCGTTGATTAAGTACCAGAACCCCAAGCACGGCGACATCATCGTCTTTCTGTCACCCGCCGAACCGGGACTGTTTGTGGTGAAGCGCGTGATTGGAACTCCTGGCGATCATATCCGGCTGGAGAATGGCGCCGTGTTCCGCAACGGAGAAAAGCTGGTCGAGCCCTACGTCGTGCGACAGGGAGACTTCAACGCTTATCGCGACACCTTTCCTGACGTCCCGGCCACCCCATACGACCAGTTGAGTCCCGAGTGGCGCCTCACCTTGCCCTCGCACATCGAAAATGGAGAGCTAGTGGTGCCGCCCGACAGCCTGTTCGCTATGGGCGACAACCGCGACGTCAGTCTCGACAGCCGGTTCTGGGGATTCGTTCCACGCGAAAACGTAATCGGAACCCCAATGTTCATCTACTGGTCATTCGAAACCCCGCGCGGCGAGTACCTGCGGACGTCGCTGGCTGACCGCATTGGATTCTTCTTCCGCATCGTGGTTCACTTCTTCGACCAGACACGGTGGTCTCGGATGTTACACGTGGTGCACTAGTGGCTGCGCCGAGCACTCCGACGCTGGAGGCCAACCGCACCCGCCGGTATGGCGCAATCACTCTGTGGGCGGTCTTTCTCGTCTTGCTGGTGGCTGCAGTCGTTCCCCCCTGGATCAACGTCAGCCGCTATCGGGTCAGGGTGGTTGACTCCATTGGCCGCGCCTTGGGGCGAAACGTCTCCGCGTCCGGAATTTCGCTGCGGCTGGTGCCCCGGCCCGGGCTGGTGCTCTCCGGCTTTGCCGTCGCTGACGATCCCGCCTTTGGCGCTGAATCGATGTTGCGCGCCGACGAAGTCGCTGCTTACATCCGGCTCACGTCTCTGTGGCGCGGACGCCTGGAGATCGGAACCCTCGAGCTTGAGAATCCCAGCCTCAACCTGGTGCGGGGATCCGACGGCCATTGGAATGTCGAGGAACTGATCCAGCGCACCTCGCAAGTCTCCTCTGCTCCTACCACTGCGAAGCGCCCGGAAGTGCGTCCCCGCTTCCCCTACATCGAGGCCAGCGGAGGACGCATCAACTTCAAGCTAGGTCAGGTCAAAAAGGCATTCTCGTTCACCGAGGCCGACTTCTCTTTGTGGCGAGAGTCCGAAACCGAATGGGGAGTGCGCTTGCGGGCCAAGCCTATGCGTACTGATTTGGCCTTGAGCGATACCGGTCTGCTGCGAGTCGAGGGGCAATTCCAGCGGGCCAACGAGTTGCGCAACACGCCAGTGGTTTTGAAGGCCGACTTCAGCAAAGGCCAGCTGGGACAGATCACCAAACTTATTTACGGACGCGATCGCGGCTGGCGCGGCGGTACTACTGCTTCAGCGAGCTTCACCGGCACCCCGGCTGCTCTCAGCGTTGTGCTCGATGCCGACGTTGATGACTTCCGCCGCTATGACATCGCGCTCGGCGAGGCGTTGCGACTGAGGGCCCACTGCACGGGCATATTCTCGGCCGTCGACGATTCATTGAGCGACGTATTATGCGAGTCGCCAGTTAAACCGGGAACCTTGCGCATTACCGGCAGCGCGAACAACTGGGGCGTCGATTCCTATCACATCGCCCTCACTGCCCAGCAGCTTCCCATGGATCGAATCGTCGCGTTTGCGCGTCACGTGAAAAAAGACCTGCCCCTGGATCTCAATGCCAGCGGAGAAGCCGATGCCGCGTTCGAGGTGCGCAAGACTGGCGAAGGACCTGCCATGTGGACCGGAGGAGGCCGTACCAGTCACGTGGCGCTGCACTCCGGCGTGCTGGGCAACGACTTCCAAATCGGTGAGATGGAGTTCACCGTTCCCGGCAACGCTCACGCTGAGCCTGCACCGGCTGGTCGTAAGCGTAAGCCGAGCGCACCCACCCCGCCACCGGCAGGATTCGCTCTGCTGATCAGTCCATTCGCCGTGTCCATGGGAGCACCGTCACCGGCGGTTGTTAGCGGATACTTTGACGAAGACAACTACCGTGCGACCGTCACCGGCGACGCAGAACTGAAACGTCTGCTGCAAATCGCACGCGCATTTGGTATCAACACACCCGCTATCGGCTTGGCCGGAGAAGCTCAGATCGGACTGGGTATCGCAGGCGCGTGGGCTGGTTTTTCGGCTCCGGTAATCTCGGGCGAAATGCGCTTGCGCGACGTCTCCGCTGAACTGCAAGGCGTCAATGAGCCGTTGCACATTGCGTCCGCCCAGACCACAATCGCCAATCAAACGGTCAGCGTGAGTTCGCTCTCCGCAGCTTTCGGCCTGGACACTACGTTTACCGGCAGCGCCAGCTTCCCGGTCCATTGCGCGAGTCCCGAATCGTGTCTCATCCACTTCGATCTGCATAGCAACGAGTTGTCGCTGGCGCGAGTAAATCAATTGCTCAATCCCGCGGCGCAGTCGAAGCCGTGGTATCGTCTGCTCGCGATTGGTGAGCAGCATCACGATGCCTTGTTGAAAGTCAATGCAGATGGCAAGCTCGAGATCGCGCACTTCCAGTTGGGACGATTGATAACCGACAACTTGCAGGGACAGCTACGAATCAACGCCGGCCAGGTGGAACTCGAGGTCCTGCGCTCTGACCTGCTGGGCGGGCACCATAGCGGCAAATGGACGGGGGACTTCACCCAATCTCCCCCACGGTATGCAGGCGGCGGCGTGCTGCAGAAAATTTCTATGGACCAGCTTTCGAGCTTGATGCACGAGAACTTCGCCACCGGCCAGGCTCTCGCCAAGTATGCCATCGCCATGCAGGGTACCAGCACAACTGCGCTGCTCGGCTCGGCAACTGGTTCGGCCGAGTTCACCTGGACTGGCGGCTCACTGCGCAAGCTCGCGCTCGATGGGCGTCCCGGGCCGCTCACGTTCTCCAGCCTGGCGGGCGTTCTCAACCTGGGACAGGGCAAACTCACCTTCAGCGATTGCGAGTTGAAGACCGGGGGAGCCGTCTACGATGTGAAAGGTATCGCAAGCTACGACCGCAACTTGAACTTCCGCCTGCAACGTTCCGGGGGGATGTCCTACGCTGTGGCAGGTTCGCTCGATCAACCGCGAGTGCAGGCCGTTCCAGCCTCGTCCACCCAGGCACAACTGCAATGAGAGCTTCACGTTTTCTATTTCTGCTGCTGCTCGCTGCCACACTGCTGGCCGCCCAGGAGCAGGCTCAGCACAGCGCTGCCTACCGCAGCATGGAGCAGAAGATCGCCCATCTCAAACAGAACGCTGCCCGGGAACACCCCGATTCTAAGCCGACGGACATCACTCAGGACGACGCCAACGCCTACTTCAACGAGGGCGGTGTGAAGATGCCCAAAGGAGTCAGCGGACTGAAAGTCGCGTCGCAACCAGGCATGCTCGACGGCCACGCCAAAGTTGATTTCGATGTGATCACAGAAAAGGCGCGCTCGAAGAATCCGCTATTAGGCGTGTTCACCGGAGTGCATGACGTTCATGTCATCGCCCAGGCCTCCGGCAGCAACGGGACGGGCACCATCATCGCGCAGCACGTCTACCTCGACGACATCGAGATTCCGCAGATGATGCTGCAGTTCTTTGTCGACCGCTACCTCAAGTCGAAGTACCCCAATGTGGGACTCACCAGTACGTTTAAGCTGCCACTGCGAATCGACTCCGCGACGCTCGGCACAGGCAAGGTAGCGCTAGTGCAAAAGTAAACTGCGAGATACCCCCGCATAGCCTCACTTGTTTATCCCCCTTGCGACCTTAACCGGCGGCTGTTTGGGTTTTGCGTTCTTGAGTTGCTGATACTCGTTGAGCGACGTCCGCAAACATCCCAAACGGAACGAGGTGCGCGCACGCGGATCGTCCAGTCCCTTGATGGATGCGAATACATACACGTCATCCTTCTCCAACAACGCCGCTGGCATCGTCGTAGTTTGCAGGCGGTGGCCTAAGGGTGCGAACGCAATCTCGCCGTCCTTCAACTTCTTAGGATCTTTGTACTCAATTTGGTTGAGGCCACTGACCACTTCACCGAAAACGGGCAGGATATCTTCCGGAAGGTAAAGCTCGTAATACCTGAGAAGTTGGACATATATCTGCGGATTATCGCTTGGCCTCTTTTCCAACTCTGTGCGGGCCTGCGAGAGCATCAGCTGCCCATATGGCTTGTCGCCGTTGCGTATCACGGTGCTCGCGAAGCTCAGCAGTGCCGCGGCGCGCTGGTCATCAGGAGTGTCGTCAAGCAGGCGCTGAATGCGAACCGTATCGTGCACCTTGTACAGTTGCTCGAGCGCCGAGGCAAGGTAGGAACTACGCTCGGCGGCCGCGCTTGGCAACGCTTTCCACTCCTCTGGCGTGAACGAATCCAGAATATCCAGCGCGCGCAGCGGGTCATTTTTGTTGGAGGCCATAGCAGCCGCTTCGAGTTTCAACTCTGCCTTGGAAGATGGTTGCTGCTCGACTTCCGCCGCGTTCAGGCAGTCCTGAGTGGAGGCGCAGTCGTGTTGCGGGTGATCGCTGGCCGACTGTGCTTTGCAAGTTTGGACGGCCGACTGCACCATGCCTGCCTGACCGGGAGGAAATCTGTCGAGCAGCCGATTCGCAATCGGAGCCACGTGCTGGCAGACCTGCTCGCGATCCTGGTCCGATTGCGGCGCTCGAAGCATGATGCCGGCCACCGCATTCAGAAAGTCGGCGCGTGAAGTGTCCGGCAAGCTTCGGCCCGACTGGCCGCCGAGCGTGGGATATACATACTCCCCCAAACCCCACAACATGTTGTAACTGTTATTGGCCTGCGCACTGGCCAGAGCGTCGGAGAAAACGCGGTTGGCAGCGTCCGCATCGCTGCGAGAGATGCTTGCCAGCGCCAGATGCAGGTTCGAGTCCCCGAGCTTAATTAACATCTCCCCAATCTCAAGCGGGCTCAGCGCAGTGTTACTGCTCGCAGATGAGAGCCCTTGAGACAGCAAAGTTTGCTTGATGGAATTCATCGCACGATTTCTGTCCGTGTTGTTCCCCTGCTGCCCCATGTCGACCAGCATAGCGGCCACTTTCTCCGCAGATGCGCGGTCGTACTTGCTCGCCACGTCGAAAACGATGCCGGCGGCATTGATGCGGTCCTCTCGGGTCTCGGGCTTGTCGTTCTGATAGCTGTAGGTGACAGCCTGCACCGACTCGTCGAGCCAGCGCCGCGCTCTCGGCTGGTCCACTTGCCACCATGCCTCTGCCAGCCGCGCAGGGACTGCCTCCCCCAACATATGTAGCTTCCATCGATCAGCTTCGAGATCGTTTGTAAGACGCTGGGCCCGCTCATACCACAACGCGGCAGGATCATCAGTGGTGGCTTTTGCGCTCGGTCGCTGGGTGGCTTTCTGCTTTTGCGGGTAGGCGGTCGCAGCGTTTGGATTTGAGGTACCACTGGGTGGGATGGGTGCTTGCCCGCAAGCGCCTAAAGCCGCGAAGAGGATCAGAATGGCAGCGTGTCGGCGACCCATAGTGCCGTCCAAACCGTACGCCAAAGTATACGCCGTGACCGGGCAGCTTGAGCTTGGACTCGTCCGGTAGATGCTGCGTCAGCGCGTCTCTTTCCCAAACAAAAACGGCGCCTCTTGAGGGCGCCGCTTTAATGTTACGTTCTGGTGCGCAGTTAATCCCCGCTGTACGCCGCGGCCAAAGCCTGTTCGCGCGGGCTGTCGGTGGCGACCGGCTGAATGCGCGCCGAGCGCAGCTTCGGCAGCTTGATATCGGAAATCAATCCCAGCCAGGAAAACAACTTGATGGCATACCAGTTTAAATCGAACTCGTACCACGCCAACCCATGCCGGGCCGACTGGGGATGCGCATGATGATTGTTGTGCCATCCCTCGCCGAAGCTGATGTAGGCCACCCACCACAGGTTTCGCGAGTCGTCGTCAGTAGCGAAGCGTTTCGATCCCCACATATGCGTGGCGGAATTCACGAACCAGGTTGAGTGCAGCAGGAACACCGTCCGCAGGAAGATGCCCCACATCACCATAGGCCATCCGCCAATCGCGAGCAGGCCAAGGCCGACCACGATTATCGGGACGTAATGATACTTGCTGATCCACATGTGAAACTTGTCTTTGCGGAGATCGGGGACGTAGGGCAGCAACTCATCGCTGTTGGCGTTGTGCAGGCTCTCGCCGCTCATGATCCATCCCATATGAGCCCAGAATCCGCCATCGCGCGGAGAATGCGGATCGCCCGGCTTGTCGGTGATCTGATGATGCTTGCGATGTACCGCAACCCAGAACACCGGACCGCCTTCCAGCGCCAGCGTGCCGCAAACGGTGATGAAATACTCGAACCACTTCGGACACTTGAAGCCGCGATGCGTCAGCAGCCGATGGTATGCCAGTCCGATGCCCAGGCTACCCGCCACCCAGTAAAGGAAGAGCGCTACGAAGAAGGCTTTCCAGCTAAACATGAAAAGCGCGATGACCGCGCCGACGTGAAACAGTGCCATGACCACGGCAGTCGATGTGTTGAGCTTATGTGTGCGGACCATGTTTTCCCTTATGAAGTGTATTCGCGGGGAAACGTGCCCAGTGCGCATCACATGCGGCCGTCCCCACAACCATTCTCAGACTAACAACTTAAGCCGAGCAGGACTGTAATACTTTTGTCAGGGGTGTGATACCACACAGGGGTCGCGATACCGGAAGATGTTACCTCGCCAGAGAGGCTCGCTTCATTGCTGCTAGCGGACAGCTGATCTCGATTCCGAGCACGCCTTCAGTTCTTCCCCAGGTAATCCAGCAGGCTCAGATTGCTGCTCTGTGCCGCAGCAGCGAGCGCCGAGTTGCGGGCATTCTGGGCGTTGACCAGGTTGGTGGCGGCGACGTTCATGTCCACCCCGATGTTGTCGTTCGAGGTCTGTTGCAGTTGCAGCTTCTCGCTCTGCAGAAACGTCTGGTCGGAGTCGAGCTGGCTGATGGTCGAGCCGTAAAACACCCGGCTGGTGGTGAGCTGGTCAAAGGCGGCACGCACTGATTGCGTTGCAGTGTCAATGCCGGTGCCGTTCTGCAAAGCGGTTGCGAGGTTCGAGAGGGATTCGAACACGTTGGCACCCGTCGCGGAAAACAGCTTCGAGCCGGGAAGGTTCATCGCGACGGTGTGTCCGGTTTCGACCTCGATCTGGTTGGTGAGGTCGTTACCCTGGTATTTCACGCCTCCGGGCGAGTTGGGATCGAGCACGTAGGGCGGTTGCGAGTCGGCGGTGCCGGCAAAAAGGAAGTGACCGTTGTAACTGAGATTGGCGATCCCCAGCACCTGATCGGAGATTCCCTTGACCTCACCGGCTAAAGCATCGCGGTCCTGCTGCGAGAGCGTTCCATTCGCGCCTTCGACTCCCAGCGAGATGGCGCGCTGCAAGGTAGTGACGCAGGAGTTCAGCCCCGAGTCGGCGGTGTGCAGTTCGCCGCTTACGCTGGAAATGCTGCGCAAAAACTGATCGCCGTCGGAGATCTGTCCGGCGGTCTGCACCTGGACCGCGGCCGCCGCAGGATCGTCCGACGCAACATTGACGCGCTTGCCGGTTGTCATTTGCAGCAGCGCATTCTGCTGGTTGCGATCGGCAATACCTAACGCGTTCAGCAGCATGGTGGATTCGGTCGCAGACAGGCGCATTACTGGGCTCCCATGTTGATGGCGGTTTGCAGCATCTGGTCGACGGTGGAGATGGCGCGTGCAGCAGCCTGGTAAGCACGCTCGTAAAGCAGGAGATTGGAAGCTTCTTCATCAAGCGAAACTCCGCTCACGGAAGATTGCTGTTGTTGCAACTGCTGCAGCACGTTGTTGCTGGCCGTAAGCTCGGCGTTGGCATTGCTGATCGACGAACCCACCTGGAACACCAGGTTGCCGTAGGTCTGGATCGGAGTCATGCCGTTCGACACCGCTTGCGTGGCTACTGCGGTGAGATTGGCGATGTTCCCATTGCTGCCCGATGTGCCGTCGGAACTGGCGGCCAGCAGATTGGGATCGGTAATTGCGACTGTCATCCCCGCCGCCGCTCCGGCTCCGGTGCTTGGGTTGAAAAGATTGCCGCCCTGAGCGCCGTTTAGATCGAAACCCATCTGGTGCGCGGCGTTAAGCTTGGTGACCAGGGCTGAAGCCAGCGTATCGAGCTGGCCGAGCAGCGAGGGAATCGTTTGATCGCGCGCTTCGAGCGCACCGCCCAATTTGCCACCTGCGACTGCGGAAGTGATATCGCCGGCTTGTGCATAGATGTGCTGGGTGCCGTCAGTGGGATCGAGCCGGGTGGTGAGGTCGAAGTTCTGGCCATCGACCACCAGCGCTGTTCCCTGCCGCGTGGTGAGGGTGAGCGAACTGCCCTGCTGCAGGACCGATACGTCGATCAGCCCGGATAACTTCTGCACCAGCGCGTCACGCTGATCGACGAAGCTGCCGTAATCACTTCCCGTGCTGCTGGTAGTAGCCAGCGTACGATTCAACGAAGCGATCTGCGCCGAGATTTGGTTCACTTGCTCGACACCTTGCTGGACCGAGAGATCGAGGTTGCTGCGCGTCGTGTCCAACTGGTCCGCCGCCTGGTTGAACGAAGACGCCATGCCGTTTGCCGCAGCCAACACGCTCTGCCGCAGAGAGGAATCGGACGGATTCGCCGCCAGCCCGTTCAGGCTCTGGAAGAAGTTGCTGATGGCGTTACCAATGCCAGAGGTGTCCATGGGAAACAGCGGCTGCACCTGGTTCATGGTGGCGACAAAAGTCTGCGACTTCGCCTGCTGCTGCGTCTCCTCGGCAATCTGCACGTTGAGCAGGCTGTCGCGCAGGCTCTCGATTCCGGTCAGAGTGACCCCATTGCCGAAGGCAAGCCGGCCCTGAATTACGGGATCAGCTTCCTGCAGCACCGGGCGCTGCCGCGAGTAGCCCGGCGTGTTCATGTTGGCGAGATTGTTGGTGGTTGTCTCGAGCCCGGCCTGTTGTGCCTCGAGGCTGCCGATCGAAATGGAAAGCGCGGAGTACAGGGAGCCCATTCAACACCACCGGGAAAATTCTGCATCGCCAAAGGGAGCGCCGGTTTGCATCTCAACCAGGTTGCGGCGCAGCCGTAAAGCCCGGCGCCACCGGCGCAAGCCGGCAAGATAAAGCGCGCGGGCTTGCAGCAGTGGGAGGAGCACACGCTGGCGTTGTTGTTCCAATTCGATAGCCGCCATCGCGCTTCCATTGGGAAAGAATTCGGAGAACGCCGGACGGAGATTGACCGCCAGGTTTGTCAGCTGGTTGCACATTTGCTGAACTTCAGAAGCGTCGCCGGCGCATAGCGCCTCGGCCGCCCCGAGCAGCAGCAAACGCAAACTCTCCATTTCAGTCGCGAGCGCTGGCACGGCCGCAGGCTGGCTGGCGTGGGCTGGCGACCCGCTGATTGAAGTGGCGTTCACAGTTCGCGTCTCCTAGGCGAGGTCATCAAGCAGGTGATCTTCGCCGGTCTCCGGCGCAAGCTGGTCGTCCGCTTCCGGCGCGTGAGCCGCGCGACGGCGGCCCGCTGCGGACGGCGGCTGCGACACGATGGAGTGCGGTCGCTCAGCCGTCTCTCTCAGCGGCGAAAGCGTCTCGGGAATGCCGTCGAGTGTCACTGCCAGCGTGCCTCAGCGCAGCTTGCTGGTGGCCTGCGCCAGCATGGATTCGGCAATGCGCTCCGGCGAGACCTGGTAGGTTCCCTGGGCAACAGCTTGCTGCAGGGCCTGCACCTTGGTCTGGCGCACATCGGCCGAGGCATGCACCACGCTGGTGAGGCTGCTGAGGGAGGGAGCAATGCCGGAAAGATCGGCAGTATCCGCAGCACGAGCGGTTCGCGAAGGGGCCACAGTGGCCGAGACGCGGGCCGTCGCCCCGTCCTGCTGCACCCGGCCCGTACTCGAGCCAAGTTGCGGGTCGACCTCGCGCGCCGTGCTGTGCACGCGCTGCTGCTGGTTGGCTGCGGAAGCAGTTGCACCGGGGAAACTCGTGTCAATATTCATATTCAAACCTCGCCCGAAAATGGTATTCATCAAACCTTATCGGCTTGGCTCTGACAGAACTTGAGGATTGCCGATTAATTTTTCTCCAGCTTGCTCTGTCGCCGGCCCGGTACCTGCATGCGGCTTCGCCAGGTGCTGCAGCAAAATCCTGGCCACCCCCAGGCCGCCCCTCGCCGCCAGGGCCGACGCAATCGCTTGCGTCCCCATGGAGGACAGCGTTCCATGTGCGGGATCCGTACCGTCATCGGGGCCGGCGAAGGTTCCCTGCAGCTTCTCTAACCAACTGGACAACAGGATCGCCTCAAACTCCTGGGCCGCTTTCACCAGCTTGGGAGATGGCGCATCGCCCCGCGATGCGCTCGTGGTGGAGGAGTGGGCCGCCACTGGGTTCATTTAGATCACCTCCAGATCAGCCTGCAACGCTCCTGCTGCTTTGATGGCTTCGAGGATGGCAACCACGTCGTGCGCTGTGGCTCCAATGGCCTGCAGTCCGTGCACCAGTTGCTCGACCTTGGCGCCTTCGGTGAGTTCTATCTTGCGCACCGTCTGATCGTTGGTTTGGAGCGTGGTCTGCGGCACCACTTCAGTGTTGCCGCGATTGCTGAAAGGCGCTGGCTGCGAAACCTGGTACTCGGTCGCAATCTCAATCGACAAGTCCCCGTGCAGAATGGAGACCGCGCTCAGGCGAACGTCCTTGCCCATCACTATGGTCCCGGTCTTCTCGTTCACCACCACCTTTGCCCGGGGGTGAGTCTCAACCTTTACGGCCATCACCCGCGCCAGCAGTGCCGGAATGTTTGGTTCTGCCGCGGTCTGAACTTCCACCCGTCGGCCGTCGATGGCGCTGGCGATGGGCCGCCCCATCTCCGCATTAATGGCTTCGGCCACCTCGTGGGTGACGCGGAAGTCGGTATCGCGTAACAGCAGTGCGATCTGCTTCTGGCTTCCCAGGTCAACGGCGACGTCGCGCTCCACAATGCCTCCATTGGGGATTCGACCGGCCGTGGGATGATTTACCTGCTTGGAATTTGCTCCCCTGCCGGCGGAATAACCTCCTAAGGTCAGGGCTCCCTGCGCCTCGCCGTATACCTGGCCATCGGCCGCATACAACGGGGTGAGCAGCAGCGTGCCACCCGAGAGACTGCTGGCATCTCCAATGGAGGAGACGGTTACATCGATCGGTGTACCGGGACGGGCGAACGGGGGTAACGAAGCGGTTACAAAAACCGCCGCCACATTTTTCACGCTTACCGCGCCGGTCGGGATGGTCACTCCCATCTTCTGCAGAATGTTTCCCAGGGTCTGGGTGCTGAATACGGTTTGCCGGCGGTCGCCCGTCCCGGCCAGGCCAACCACCATGCCATAGCCGATAAGGGGATTTTCCCGCACCCCTTCCACGATCATGAGGTCACGAATCGGGGCACGAGCCGTATCTGAGGTTTCGCCGGCGCGAATCGGCAGACAAGTCATCAGGGCAACCATCAGCCATACCAGCTTCTGTATCGGCTTCTGTATCAGCTTCGCTTGCATCAGAACCCCACGATCTTCCACAGCCAGCGCACAAAGAGGTTAGGCTGACGCGTGGCATCGGTCACCACGCCCTTGCCTTTCAGTTCAATTTCCAGATCGCTCAACTCGGTTGAGAGCACCGAGTTGTCCGTACCTATGTCCGCGGGCCTGACCAGCCCGCGCAAGATCAGGGTTTGGCTCTGCTGATTGAACGCCACCTGGTGCTCAACCTCGACCACCATGTAGCCATTCGGCAAAACCGCGACCACGCGTCCGGCAACACTGGTCAGCAGTTGCGACTGGCTGTTGGCCGTGCCTGTGCCCTTCAGGTTGGTGCTGGAATTCAATCCGATCAGCGGATTCATGTAAGGAACGGTTTGCCCGCCAACTCCGGTAATGGCCGAGTTGGCCGCGTAGGTACGCTGCGCCGCTACCGATCCGGACGCCTGGGCAAGCGTGTTTTCAACAATGCGAATCACCACGATGTCGTTCAGCCCACGCGCCTTGGTATCGGCGGCAAGATTGGTCAGCGAACCTCCACTCAGCGGAAACAGGCTTCCGCTTGAAACCACGGGCGCCACCTGCCGTCCGCTTACCCGCTCAACATACTGCTGCAGGGTGGCGGGCTGGGCTGCCGGCTTGCCTGTCTTTGCCACAGCCACAGTTGCCAGCAAAATCAATGCCGAGATTTTGGCAGTTCGCGACATCATTGCTCCACCGCCACCTGCCCGGCGGCGCGTACCCGGGCCAGAACCACCCGCCCGGACGAAACATTGCGTACCCGAATCTTCTGTCCCAAGCTCCCCGCCTGCAGGCAAACCGCAGGCGCGCTGAGACGCATTCCGGAAATTTCTTCTGCCAGCCTGACCTTCTGTCCGGACCGCACCAGCGGAGTCGTCAGCTTATCCGCGGGAGTTGCCGACCGCTTCGATTCTTGCGGCACGAACTGTGCACCGCTCGCCGCCCCAGGTACGCGCAGGACAACTTCGAAGGGCAGACACTCAACTCGCGAACCGCACTCCAGTCGCAACAGCCACGCCTTCGCCGCCGGAACAGCGTGCACGCCAGCCACAAAAAGCCTCGCCGCGTCTGGTATCCGTAATGCCGAAGCGGGCAACTCGATGCGCCACCGCGAGACCGGCTCATGCATGTCGATTCCAAGGTCGCGCGCGATGGCCTGAATGACTCGCGCTTCGGTCGCCCGCGGCGGACTTTGCGGCCACGCCGATGCGGCGAACACGAGCACACTTGCGACGACCCTGGCCACGGCTCGCATCTCGTCCTCCTAGCGCGACAGGCTGTTAAGCTGCTGCAGCATCTGATCGGCTGCGGTCACAACCCGTGAATTCGCTTCATACGACCGTTGCGCAAGAATCATCTGAATGAACTCCTGCACCACATCGACATTCGACTGCTCGAGCGTTCCCTGCTGCAGCGAACCCAGGCCGTCGGAGCCGCCGGGGGTTCCGACGATGGGATCACCCGAAGCTGTGGTCGCCAGATAAAGATTGCCGCCCACACTGTTGAGCCCGCCAGGGTTCTGGAAGTTCGCCAGCTGAATGCTCCCTACCTGCTGGGCCTGTGTCTGGCCGGGTTGAGTCACGCTGACCGTTCCGTCGGAACCGATGGTGATGTTCGTCGCATCGGCGGGTATGGTGATGGCCGGCTCCAGAGGGTTACCGTCGGCCGTCACCATGTTGCCCTGGTTGTCGAGATGGAACATGCCGGCACGGCTGTAAGCGGTCTCGCCGTTCGGCATCTTCACCTGAAAGAAGCCTGCCCCCTGGATGGCCAGGTCGAGCGGATTGCCGGTACTGTTGAACTCGCCCTGCACATGGATCACCTCGGACGCATCCGGCTTGGTGCCCAGCCCGACCTGAAGGCCCGAGGCCACGGTCGTGTTCTGCGTGGCCGCCGCCCCCGGCATCACCGTGCTCTGGTATAGCAGGTCCTGGAACTGTACCCGGCGGCGGCGAAAACCGGCGGTGCTGGAGTTGGAAAGGTTATTGGCGATGTTGTCCAAGTTAAGCTGTTGCGCAACCATTCCAGTGGCTGCCGTGTTGAGCGCGCGAAACATAGGCCTCCTCAGATCCGGGAAAGTTCCTGGGCCGCAATGCGGTTGAATTCAGAATGAAAGGACGTCAACGCCTGCTGCAGCAGGCCCATGTTGCGCTGCAAGGCCACCAGCCCAACCGCCGCGCTGACGGCATTCACGTTGCTTCCTTCCAGAGCTCCCTGCACCACGTTGGGAGTGTCGCTGGCGCGCTCCGTACCAGCAGGAGCGGAAAACGTCGCCGCACCCTGCGGCGTCAGATCGGCGCTGGTGGGGAAGTCGGCCACCAGCAACTGTCCGGTGACTGCGCCGTCCACCGAGATAATGCCGCCGGCGCTGACCGCCACTTTGCCGGGAGGAAGCAGGATCGGCCCCTGTGCTGCCAACACCAGGCTTCCGTCAGCGGCAGCCAGCTGGCCTTGCTGGTTTACATGGAAGGCGCCGTTGCGGGTGTACAGCCGTCCCCCCTGGGGATTCTGCAGCGCAAAATATCCGCTGCCCTGAATCGCGAAGTCGAGATCATTGCCGGTGTGCTCGACTGGACCCTGCTGCAGATCGAGGCGGCTTTCCCCTAAGACTCCAAACTGGTTCACCGAGCGCAGGGCGGTGTTGCTTAGCCCTCCCGACCCGGCCACCAGCGATGCGAAGCTCGGCACCTGCCCCTTGTAGCCTCCGGTGTTAACGTTGGCTAAATTATTGGCCGCCAGATCGAGTGCCTGGGTCCTGGCCAGCAACCCAGCACAGGCGGCATAGAGTCCAGTATTCATCGGCGTGCTCCGGTGATTTATTGAGCAATAGGAGGGCCGAAGAGAAACGAGGGTGAGTCCCACAAATGAAGGAGTTAGCGAGGCGGAAGATTAGAAAGACTTCAGGAGTTGCGGCTCAGGATTGCAACTCCAGATGAAAGATTACGGCCTGCCCATCAAACTCCATCACAATGCTGAAGCAGCAGTTGCAAGCCAGGCAGCGTACCTCGTAATCAACTCCGCGCACCACGGTAGGAATCGACATCATGCAACCCTCACCGGCTTTCGGCAGCCGGGTCTTAATCGACCCTGCCACCATGTTGCAGATCTCGCCCAGCGCGTCGCATACCTCTTCAGGAGACAGCTCCTGTAAGGTCGATCCCAGCATCCGGGCGGCAATGGCAGCCGCGGCATCCCAGGGGCAGCGAATGCTCAAAACCCCGCAAGGCGCTCCGGCAAAACCAAGCATGGCAGTCACGCCCGCATGGCGCTGATCCTCGCCCTCCGCCAGCGTCAGCTTGGCGCCCACCATGATTTCAAAGACTTCCCGCGCCGCCTCCGCCATGACGCCGCTCCACTCGATCTGCGATTTTGCACTGGCGGGGTTGAGGATTGGCAGATGGGTTTGGGGGATGCTCATCGCTTCGGCTCCAGCAAGGGCAACACGTGCTCCTTGACCTGATCGGGAGTAAACGGCTTGCGAATGTAGCCGCGCGCTCCGCACGAGATCGCCTCCACCACGTGCGACTCGCTGCCTTCAGTGGTGATCATCACTACCGGAATGCCGCGCGCATTTTCTATCCCCGCCAGCTGACGCACAAACTCCAGCCCGTCCATCACCGGCATATTAATGTCGCTCAGGACCAGGTCCACCCGCTGCCGCCGCAGCAAATCCAGCGCGTCGGAGCCGTTGCCGGCTTCGAGCACCTGGTCGAGCCCAATGCCCGCCTGCCGCAGCGAGCGCTCCACAATCTTTCTCATCACCGCTGAATCGTCCACAATCAAGGCTCGAATGCTCGCCATGTACGCTCCGCCGCTGCTCACCGACTATCACCACCCAGTCCGGCAATCGCCTTCCCCGGCGGCTACGCCGAAGATGCTGCCGGACTGCGGAAGCTGTTGATGACATCGGCATGAGGCAGACGTTCTTTAGTCCAGGGGCACGGCAGAGAGCTCCCCCGCGGTTGAGCCGAGATCGTCTTCGACATCCGCCCGAAACAGCAGGTCGAGCGATCGCAGATCACCGTACAACCGGGTCCAGAGATAGCCTTCACAGCGGGCGAGGGCACAGGAACTGGCGTTCGCCTGCGCGGCATACCCGGCTATGGCCCGCGTCATCTCTTCAAGCGACTGGCGCTGGTCGATGCAAACCGCTTCGCCACGCAGCCCGGATTCCCAGCGCTCGGCCGCCAGCCGGTGAAGCTCGTCGGAAACAATGCAGGGCTCGATGCGGCATCCCATGAGGTGCCCGGCCGCACGCAGCAGCGGGCGATTCAGCGGCGAGGCAAAACCGAGGTAGAGCGTGCCCGCCAACGAGTCGAAATAGACCGGCACACCACCATAACGGCGAGTGAGCGAAGCGGGAAATTGCATGCTGGAGGGAAAACTCTGGATAGCCGCATTGGAGAAAAGAGGGCAGTTCTGCTGCAGCGCCAATGCGCTGGTGATATCCGATTCCCGGGCGGCACCGGTCGCGACCAGCCACTCGCCAATGCGGCCATGACCTTTACGGCGCTGGCAACTCAACGCCCGCTGCAACTGTTCCGGCGAGATGATTCCCTGCTCCATCAGCAGGAGGCCCAGCGGAAAACGGGGCTGAGTCGGCCGGACACGCAGCATCCCCGCGGCCAAGGCACTCACGCGCGGAGCCAGCCCAGTGGCAAAACACTCGGGGGAACAGTACCAGTCCTGCTCAAAACGGATGCCCTCGTGGCGCGCCCACCAGCGCTGCCACAATGTGGGAGGCCGCATGCATCCGGGACCAGCGCAAACCGGCAGACTCAGGATGGCCCGGCTGGAGGGCAGCACTTCGGTGATACGGGAAGCGATGGTACTCAAAGCATTCCTCCTTAGCGAGTGAGATCGCAAAACCTAAATATGGCGCAAGCGCTGCTCGGGAGAGACTACATCGGTGATCTGCAGCCCATAGTTACCATCCACCACCACCACCTCTCCGCGGGCGATGACCCGGTCGTTGAGCAGCAGGTCGACGGGCTCCTGAATTTCACGGTTCAGCTCCAGGACCGCGCCGGGCGAAAGTTCCAGCACCTCTCGCAGCGGAGCGCGGCGACTGCCGAATCGCAAGGTCACCCCCAGTTCGACGTCCAGCAACAGGTCGAGATTTCCGTCGCGCAACAACTCGTCGAGACTGCCGCGATTGGCTTCCGGGACCACTTGTGCGCGCGCGCCCTGGCGGCGGTCGAATTGCGCCATGAGTCCGGCGTCCATCTCCACGCGCACTGCCAGGCTGCGATCACCGGCCGAAAGCTGCAGCAGACGGCTGCCCGCGAGCCCTGCGGGCAGGATGTTTTCAAGCGCGACCTCGACAGCGACCTCGTCGAATACGGCTTTCATCTCGCTTGCCGCCAGCCCGGCCCATTGGCGTATCAGCTCGATCAGCGCTTCACTCTGCAACGCCTCCAGCGGTGCGGCGATCTCTGCCTTCTCGCCGGTGAAGAGCTCCAACAGCAGCGCGCAGTCGGAGGCACTTGCCGAAACGAAGAAGCCGCCCTTCAGCCCTTTCGAGAGCGTGATTCGCAATGCGGCCGCCGGGGCATAGCCATCAGGAGAACTGCTGCCGGTGAACGACCATTTCCCGCCACCCAGCTGTGACAACAGCGTGGCCAACGTTCTCGACCAGGCGCCAAGAAACGATTCGATCTTCGGAACTGGCTGGTTGGACACTCAGCCCTCCTTCTCTTCCGGTTGCACAATGCGCTCCACCAGTTGCGCCGCCCTGCGGCGGCCTCCGCTTTGCACCGGCCGCGCCGTCCAGACATCCCGGCCGCCCAAGCGCAGGCTGGCTGGCTCTTCGATAGGGCGGCGAAACGGCAGCACCTGCCCAGGGCGCATCGCCAGCAGACGCCCCAGCTTCACCGGCAACACCGGCGTGCCCAGTACCAGCTCGACCGATGAATCCAGCAGCCGTTGCCGGATGCTCGCCTGCTGCAGCGGCGACTCCCGCCGCCGGCGGTACACCAGTTCGGTCGACAACTTGCGCAACAGCGCATTGGAGACTACCGCCGGGACCGCGATGTTCAGCACGCCGTGCGAGTCCGGCATGGTGACCTCGAAACTCAGCGCCAGCGTCTTCTCCTGCGCCGGCATGACGCGCAACATCTGGGCTGCGGCTTGGCGCTGCTCGAACTCCACTTCAACTCCCAGCGGCTGCCACACCGTGGCCAGCTCGCGGCAGATGATGTGGCCGACGCCTTCCAGAATCAGTTCCTCAATTTCGCTGACCTCGCGGCTAAGGGTGTCGATATGCCCCTGGCCTCCCAGCAGCAGGTCGATGATGGGAAAGGCGAGCGAGAGATCGAGCTGCAACACGCCGCTGCAATCGGCCGGCTGCAGGTGAAACGATGCGTAGTAGGTGACGTCAGGGACGCGCGCCAGGAATTCCCGGTAGGCTAACTGCTCGACCGAAACCAGCGCGACCTCAAACTTGTCGCGCAAGTAGGCGCCGAGCGAGTGCGACAAGTTTCGGGCGAAGCTCTCGTTCAGCTGACTGAGCGAGTGCAACTGCTCCTTGCGCAGCCGGCCCGCTTCGTGCAGGTTCCAGCGTTCCATCTGCGCCGTTTTGGCAGCCGTAGCAGCCGCGTTGCCCGCTCCCCATGCCGCCCGGAACAGGGTATCGATCTCATCCTGGGTCAGGACCTTTTCCATGTTCCCTCGCTTGCTGCCAGCGCCGGCAGCGACATCGTGGCAGCCCGCGTCTTACCCATTTCCGACAGGATGGTGCGCAGGCGTGCGACTGCCAGCGAGTGAATCTGCGAGACCCGCGACTCACCCACGCCCAGCACCGCGCCGGTTTCCTTCATGGTCAGCTCTTCCTGGTAGTACAGCGCCAGCACCTGCTGCTCACGCGGAGGCAGCTGCGCGATCGCCTTGGCCAGCATCGCCTTGCGTTCACTTTCTAAAAAAATGTGTAAGGGATCGAGCTCGCCGGGCCCGGGAATCATGTCGGCCAGATTGGTCTCCCGCCCATCTTCCAGCGACTCGACCTGCAGGCTGCCCAGGTCGAGACCGCGGATTTCGTCCAGCAGATGCTGGAACTCTTCCAGCGACAGGTCCATGGCCTGCGCCAGCTCCGGCTCCGAGGGAGCATGGCCGAGCTGGCCTTGTAGATGAGCGATAAGCTCCTGTACCCGGCGCGCTTTACGGCGCAGGTCGCGTGGACTCCAATCCATGGCCCGCAGGCTGTCAAGAATGGCGCCCCGAATACGAAACTTGGCATACGAGGCGAAGCGCACATTCTTATTGGCGTCATACTTGTGCATGGCATCGATCAGTCCCACGATGCCGGCGTGCACCAGGTCTTCAAAGGGCACGTGCTGCGGCAGACGCTCGTGGATGCGGCGCGCGATGAATTTCACCTGGGGCAATTGTTCCAGCAGTAGCTCGTCGAACTCTTTGCCGCTTTGGCTGATTTCTTCATAGGCTTGGGCTGCGATCATGGTCCTTCCCTTCTCAGCGGATCATTCCCACCGACTGCACCTGCACCACCGGCGGAACCTCTGCCGGCGATAACACCACCAGCTTGGGCAGGAACGGCTCCAGCATGCGGCGCAGGTGAAAACGTACCGGGGTGTTGCATAACAGGACGGGCGCGGCCAGGCGCACCTGCTCGCCTGCAAGTTTCTTCAGGCCTTCCAGAATGCGGCGCACGAACGACGGTTCCAGCGAAGCGCCCGAAGCCGGAGCCTGCCCGCTGAACGCACGGCTCAACTCTTCCTCGATGGCGGCATCGAGCGTGACCACCTGCAACCCGCCATTCTCCGAGAGCAGGGGACGCACCAGCGCACGACCCAAAGCCTGCCGCGCGGCTTCCACCAGCAACACCGGATGCTTACCGGCGGCGGCCACTTCCAGCAGACTTTCCAGGATGCTGGCCAGGTCGCGAATCGATACCTGCTCGCGCAGCAACTGTTGCAGCACCTTCTGTACTTCACCCAGGCTCAGCAGCTTGGGCACCAGTTCTTCGACCAGCTTGGGATGGCTCTCGCCCATCAGATCGAGCAGCCGCTTGGTTTCGGAGCGGCTCAGCAGCTCATAGGCATGCTGCTTGATGACTTCCGCCAAATGGGTGGCCAGCACCGATGTCTGATCGACCACGGCATAGCCCAGTCCCAACGCCTGCTCGCGCAGTCCGGGAACGATCCAGCGCGCCGCCACTCCGAAGGCAGGTTCGTTGGTGACGGTCCCCGCCAGCTCCGGGGGCGTGCCCTCGGAGCTGATAG
This sequence comes from uncultured Acidobacteriaceae bacterium, assembly GCA_963771535.1. Classification (GTDB taxonomy): domain Bacteria; phylum Acidobacteriota; class Terriglobia; order Terriglobales; family Acidobacteriaceae; genus CAVVDY01. Next base: position 75,218 of record CAVYTK010000006.1, read on the forward strand.
CCAACAGGCAATCCTCATGCATCTCCCAGCGCGTAATCTCGATCCCGCGCAGGTTGATCACGTACTCCCGCGGCTTCAGCTTCAGGTTGTCGGTAATATGTACCGGCGGAATGATGAAGCCCAGCTGCAATGCCAGATGACGGCGCAGGGCCTTCACCCGTTGCAGCAGCTGCCCACCGCGCGCCGCCTCCACCAGCGGCACCAGGCCATAACCGACTTCCAGGCTGAGATCATCGAGCTTGAGCAGCGTCTCCAGCGCTTCGGGCTGGGGAGAGGCGGGACCACCGGCTTGTCCAGTCGCCGAAGTTGCGCCAGCAGCCTCAGCCGAGGTTCCGGCTCCCTCCGAGCCCCCGGCTCTGCGCGCGAGCAAGGCCAGGCCCCCAGCGATGGCCAGGAACGAAATCTTCGGCATCCCGGGTATCAGCGCCAAAGCAGTCATCACTCCGGCGGCAATCCACAATGGACGGCTGCGCGCGAATAACTGCTTGCCCACATCTCCGCCGAGACTGTCATCGGAGGAGGCGCGGGTAACCACGATGCCGCCGGCGACCGAGACCAGCAGTGAAGGAATCAAAGTCACCAGGCCATCACCCACGGTGAGAATGGTGTAGGTCTTCAGCGCATCGCGGAACGGGATGTCGAGTTGAAAGACGCCAATCAGGAATCCGGCGATGATGTTGATGGCGGTGATCAATACCGTCGCCATGGAATCGCGCTGATTGAAACGGGCAGCGCCATCCATCGCGCCGTAAAACTCGGCTTCGCGGCCCACCGCTTCCCGCCGCTGCCGGGCCTGCTTCTCATCGATCAACCCGGCATTGAGATCGGCGTCGATTGCCATCTGTTTGCCCGGCAGCGCGTCAAGGGTGAAGCGCGCTGTCACCTCGGCAGTGCGCACCGCACCGTGGCTCACCACCAGATACTGAATCGCGATCAGGGCGAGGAAGAGCACAAAGCCGACAACGTAATTGCCGCCCACCACGAATTGCCCGAAGGCTTCGATCACGCTGCCGGCGGCAGAGGCGCCCTCGTTGCCTTGCAGCAGGATGCGACGGCTGCTGGCCAGGTTCAGCGACAGACGGAACAGGGTCAGCAGAAGGAGAAGACTGGGAAAGACCGAGAACTGTACTGGCCGAAGAATGTGCAGCGCGCACAGCAGCACCAGCACGGAAACGGTTATGCTCATGGCCAGCAGCAGGTCGAGCAGGAAGGTCGGAACCGGCACCAGCATCACGAACACCATCGAAACCGCGGCTACCGGCGCAATCCAATCGAGCGAGGCGCTCTTCGACGACAGGTTCGGTTTGGGGGCTTCGGCCATGGCTTAGGTTCGGCCTCCGGTTGCCGTCTGCTGCGCCCGCATCTGGGCCCGGTAGAGGTAGGCCAGCAACTCGGCAACGGCGACGTAGAGTTTCGCGGGAATCGTCTGCCCGACTTCGACGCTGCGGTAAAGCGCTTGCGCCAGCGGCTTATTCTCCAGCACCGGAATCTCGTGCCAATAAGCCACTCGCTTCATCTTCTCGGCCAGCAGGTTGCAGCCTTTCGCAACTACTACAGGAGCCGCCATCTCCGGCTTGTATTCCAGCGCTACGGCAAAGTGCGTGGGATTGGTCACCACCACGGTGGCGCGCTCGACCTCTTTCAATACCCGGCGGCGGCGCAGTTGCCGCTGCAGCCGACGTATGCGGGCCTTGATGCTGGGGTGCCCGTCCGTCTCCTTGTATTCCTCGCGGATCTCCTGCTTGCTCATGCGGAGATCGCCGGCCAGCTTGCGGCGCTGCAGCAGGTAATCCACCGCCGCCCACAGCAGCAGGGTGAGTGTCGACTTCCAGGCGATTTCAAAGGCATCGCGATAGAGCAGGTTGGCCATGGCAAGGCGCGGCAAGGTGGCCGCGCGGGCCAGCAGTTCCCAGTCGCGCAGCATCACCGAAGTCCCGAGGTAAAGAAGAATCGAAAACGGGATCAGAGACTTTGCCGGCGCGCTCAGGCCTGCAACCGAAAACATCTGGCCCAGGCGGGTCGCGGGACTCAGCCTTTCCAGTTTGGGGATGAGCGCATCCCCGGCAAAAACGAAGCCCCCTTGCGCCAGCGACGCTCCCACCGCCAATGCCCAGGCTACGGCCAGCGGCGGCAGCGCCCAACGCAGCGCCAGCGACGCAGTGTTGGTGAGCACCGGCGAGTTCAACTGAAAATCCGAGCTCCAGGCCAGATCGGTCCATTGCCGCAGGGCGTTGCGCCAGCCATTCAAGGCGCTCTCCCCCAGCCAGAGTGCGACCAGTAAACCCCCAAAGCCGGCGACAGCGGAGGGGAGCTCGCGGCTGCGCGCAACTTGTCCTTTTTCGCGCGCCTTCTGTTTCCGCCGCGGTGTTGCTTGTTCGGTTTTGTCGTCGTGCGCCATGAACTTTAATGAGCCAGGTGCAGCATCTGTTCCGCGCTGCGCGCCGCATGATTAAACTGTTGTTCGAAGATGCCGGGCCAGTACTTCAACGCCAGCGCCAGCACCGTCAGGCCGACGAGACTCTTGATCGATAAGCCGAGAAACAGTACCGGCAACTGCGGTGACGCTTTACCCAGAAAGCCCAGCAAAAAATCCGCCAGCAGCGTGGTGATCACCAGCGGAGCGGCGATCTGCACCCCGGTGAGCCAGATACCTCCGGCGGCGCGCAGGAGTTCGTGGGTCACATTGCCCGGCAGACTGCCGGCACCGGCCGGCAAATAAGCGAAGCTCGCGGCGACCGCCCGCAGCAGGCAGCGATGCATGCCCAAGCGGAGGAAGAGCAGCATCACTACCGTCTGCGAGAACAGCGATAAGACCGGCGTATCGACCTGGGTGTTGGGGTCGAGGATGTTGACCAGCGAGAAGCCGACCTGCACTCCCATCAGCTGGCCGGCGAATTGCGCCGCTTCGAACACCAGCTGCGCGCTGAGTCCAATCAGTAGCCCGACGAGCAACTCGCCGACCACCAGGCGAAGCATGCCGGAAACGGTTAACTCCAACCCGCGCGGCCCGCATACCGGATAGAGCAGTGCGCTGATAGCGATGACCAGCCCGAGCTTGATCCGGGGCGCGATGGCATCGCTGCCGAAAAACGGTGCAAACAGCAACAGGCCCGAGACGCGGATTCCCACCGAAGCCATCCCCAGCAGCGTGCTTTCCAAAGTCCAGTCCATCGCCTTATTGCGACCAACGCTGAAAATCGGTGAACAACTGGGTGGTGAAGATTCCCAGCTTGCGCAGCATCCAGGGCATCAGCACAATGGAGGCTACGGCTGCGGCCAGCAGACGGGGCACGCTGGAGATGGTTGCGTCCTGCAGCGAGGTCAGGGTCTGCACCACGCTGATGAGCAAGCTGATTACCGCCAGTACGATCAGCAGCGGCGCGGCCAGCAGTACTGCCATTTCCAGCGTCTTCTGCCCCAACGCGACGATCACCTCCGACGACATGACTGCTCCCTTCTTCGCATCACCCGAAACTTTTCATCAGCGAGCCCACCAGCAGGTTCCAGCCGTCGACCATGACGAACAGCAGAATCTTGATGGGCGTCGAAATCACCACGGGCGGCAACTGCAGCATTCCCATTGAGGTTGTGATCGAGGCCACGACCAGGTCGATGACCAGAAATGGCAGGAACAGCACGGCGCCGATCTGGAAGGCGACCTTCAACTCCGACAGCATGTAAGCGGGAGCCACCACCCGCATGGGCAAGTCTTCCGGCGAACGCGGCGGCGGCAGCTTGGCCAGTTCGACAAACAGCGCAGCATCCTTCTCGCGTACAAATCTCAGCATGAAATGTCGCAGCGGTTCAGAGCCGATGTCGAGTGCCTGCCACACCGTAATCTGCCGCGCGTCCAGCGGGACCCAGGCCTGCTGGTACATCGCCGCTCCGACCGGCTGCATGAGGAAATAGGTGAGCACCAGCGCCAGCCCCACCAGCGTCTGGTTGGTTGGCACCGACTGGGTTCCCAACGCCTGCCGCAAGAAGTGAAAGATCACCAGCAGACGCAGCAGTGGGGTCATGGCCAGCAGCAAGGCCGGCAACAACGTGAGCAACGTCAGGAGAACAACGATGTTCCATGGCAAGCCGCTGCTGGCCGACCCTAAACCCTGCGGCGGAGTGATGGCAGCTGCCAAGGTCGGGGTGCCGCATAGAAATAGAACCGTCAGCAGCGCAAGCTTTCCCGTCCCGACAATCCTCGTTCTGGTCATCGTTGCCGCTCGCACCACTGGGTCAACACCTCAGGAAAGTCGGCCGTCTCGCCCAGGCGGGCCAGCAGGTTGACCGATGCAGCCCCACCGCCGATCAGAAACTGCTGGCTCTCAAACTCGATCACCGCCACAAATCGCTTCTCGCCGAGCGAAAGGCTTTCGCGCAAACGCAGTCGGCGATACTTGCCGCGCGTTCCCGCCTTCTGCCACAGCAGGGAAATCTGCGCCCACAAGGCAAGCAGGATCGGCTCGCGTTTGGCTTCACCCTGGGCTGCGCTTGAAGTCGCGGGGTTCATGGTCAGGTCAGCTCCGTGATGCGCACGCCGATGTGGTCGCCTACCGGCTCAAACTCGGCCCAGCCGATCAGCTCGCCATTGGCGCGCAGTGGTATCTCCGCGCCCCGGCTGTAGCAGGTTTCAACCACCGCTCCCACCCGCAGCTGCACCAGATCGCGAACCCTGAAGTGTGCCAGCGGCAAGTCGAGCGTGAGATCGCAAGGCAACCAACTCAGCTGGCGCCACTGGTCTTCGATTGCCGGGGCCGTGGTCCCAGTCAACGGCACGATGTGGTGGGGTGTAGGTTCTGCCGATTCGGCTGCCAGAAGGCTTTGTGTCATATGAGGAGCGCAGATCGAAACCGCTCGCCATTGAGCTGTGCAAGCAGGTTGCCGATTTAGTTTTAGTACGGGGAAACCGAACTAAACTTTTCCATCCCGACTAAAGCATTGAAAGCTCAGGAATCATGCGCAGAGGACTTAACGCCAACCAGCCGCCGATTGGGTTGAAGGAGGAGATATGTTGAGGAAGATAAGAGCGGGTTAATGAAGCGGTTCTGCAAAATTGCCGGAGACTTATTTCACTCCGGAAGTTGAAGGGGCGAGCGAAGCCCGGCGGCACGGACCGGGGGAACCGCGCCGCCTCCCTTCGCACCTGCTTCACAGATCTATGCATCGGCAGGTGGGATGGGCACTTTAGCCCTGCTTCAAGTTGATCGTGTCCTGCATGATCTGGTCGAAGGTAGTGATGGTTCGCGCATTGGCTTCGTAGCCGCGCTGGGCTACGATCAGCGCCGAAAACTCCTGCGCAATATCGACATTCGATAACTCCAGCGAACCGCCGGAGAGGGTTCCCCTGCCACCCGACCCCGGTGCTCCGGTAACCGGAGCCCCAGAGGCCAGCGTCGCCGAATAGTTATTGCCGCCATCGCGCTGCAGACCCTGCAGATTAGAAAAATTCGCCAGCGCAATCTGCCCCAGCACCGCGGTACGGCCGTTGCTGAAGCTGCCCATGATAGTTCCGTCGGAACCGACGTTGTAGTCGGTCAGCGAGCCGCTGCTATATCCGTCGGCCTGCTTGCTCGAGGTTGTGCTCGAACCGGCTACCTGGGTGAGCAGCCCTGAGCCGTTCGCGTCGAACAGTGTCCAGGTGAAGTTCAGCGCGGAGGCGCCATCGCCCAGCGTCGGAGAAACAATGCCGGTAACGTTGCCGGTAGGCGATGTCAACTTGCCGGAGCTGTCAAAGCTCAGAGCTCCTCCGCTGATCGCCGTGCTGGTATCAGCAGGTAAGGAGGTTCCCATATCCTGCCAGGTCGCACCCCCGTCTGTGACCGTCGAGCCGTCGGTCGGCCACGTCGGTGCGCCGGCTCCCGAATTGCCGGCCACGGTGCACTGATAGTAGTGCCCGTTTCCCGGCGCCACCAGGTTGCCTGCCGAGTACGACTGCGACGCCGCCCAATTCGCCGGGCTGGCCAGATCGGAGGTAGGAACGGAAATGTTGTACGACCAGCCATTGGCGCCCGTCTTCTGGAAGTTGAAGGACAACACATGCGCCGTGCCCAGCGAATCGTAAACCGTAATCGGAGTCGAGTAGGGAGTGCCGACGCTAGCACTGGCATCGAGATTGGTTCGCAGCTGAAGCTGGGAGCTTGCACTCGGGGGATTGATCTGTCCCTTATCGATGTGCAGCGCCGCCAACGCAGCCCCCGGCGGAATGCTGCCCTGCACCGCGGCATATCCCATTACCTGATCGCCATCCTGAGTCGAAAAGTATCCGCTGGAGCTCACCGTGAAGTTCCCCGCACGGGTATAGTGTGTCGCCCCATTCTGCTGCACCACAAAGAAGCCATCGCCCATGATGGCCACATCGGTGGGTACGCCGGTCGATTCAATGCTGCCCGCGATCTGATTGGTTACCGTCGAATTGACGGATGTGCCGGCGCCGATCTGCACCGGATTGCCTGCCCCGTCGGTGCCCACCGTCTGGTAGAAGAGATCGGAAAACTGCGTGTGGCTGCCCCGGTAGCCAACGGTGTTGAGATTGGCGAGATTATTGGCAATGGTAGACATCGCCGTCGAGCTGGCGGTCAACCCGGACAGGGGTATGGAAAACTGCGGCATTTTAGCCTCCTGAGGACGAAGTAGTTGTGGTCGAGCCGCTGCCGAGAGTGTTCTGTAAGAGCTGATTGATTTGCGTCAACTGGTCAAGCGTGGTCACCTGCGCCAGCTGCTGCACGAACGCCGAGGGATCCATCGGCGACGTGGGGTCCTGGTTCTTCAACTGCGTAATCAGCAGTTGCATGAACATGGAATCGACGCTGCCGGCGCTACTGGCAGCAGCGGTGGTGGTCGTATTAGGGGCGGTCGCAGAGCCGCTTACGGGATTGCTGGTCATGCCTATCTCCTTCTAGCGTTCAAGCACGAACGTCTAGCCGGTAACTTCCCTCCGCCCGGCCCGAAGTAGCGGGCGCGGCCCGCGCAGGCGGCTGGTCGCGCAGGCCAGGCCATGCTGCAGACGCTGGCTGCGCCCGTTCTGGCTGACGCTGGTTATTTGCGAAACTGTTGGAGTTTGCATGCGCGGAACCGCCGTCGACCTTGACGGAATCCAGCCGAAGACTGTGCCGGGCCATGGCCTTCTCCAGCGAAGGAGCCTCGACAAAGAGCGCATCGCGTAAGCCCGCATGCGAGGTGCTGACCGAGGCGCCAACTTGATCGTTAGCAACCGACGTGTGCAGCCGGATCGCGCCGAAATTTGTACTCTGCAGCCCAATCCGAATCTCGGCCTTATCCATGCGCTCCAGAACCTGCGCCGTGGGCATCGCAACCGGCGCAGCCGGGGGCGAAGCACTGGCTGCAGGCGAACTGGATTCCGCCCGATGCTCGGACGACGGTGGCGCAGAAGTTATCGGCGGGGCATGCAGGCCGACAGCGGCGGCCTGCGGCGTGGCGCCGACCATAGCCACCTGCGGCATGGTTGCATCCGGCAATGCTGTAAGCGGTTCATCGCTTGTGCTCGCCTCAAGTTTAGAGAAGGAATTCGCCTGCTTGTCTTTGTCGGAGCCCCCTGCCGTTGCCGGCGCAGCCGGGACGGGGAGTGGTGAGGAAATCCCCGTCGCGGCTTCGACGGGACTTGCAGCGCCGGCGCTTGGGCCCGGCTTCGCTGCTGCACTCGCATCAGTTTTGCGGTCAAGCAACGCGGTTCGAAGACCCTGCAGTGGGGGCAGCACATCAGCGCCGACGATCGCGGTTGCGACAGCTGAGGTTGGGGGGGCGGCGGGGCCAGCCATGGTCGCAGCCGTCTCGGCCTGCACTTCGCTTCCTGGTGGTGGCACGCGCCACGAATGCACCTTCGCGGGGGCGGGGTTCATGTCCCTAGTGTTGAGAGTGTTGAGTTGCGCTTCGGCGTCTTTTTTGGGGAGTATGGTTTGCGCGGGAACTTGAGGCGAAACTGAGGCTTCGCTCGCCTGGCTCTGGTCAGGGTTCACGAGTGCGCCAAAGGCGGCATCGAGCCCGGCCGGCAACACAATACTGTCGGCAACGGCAACTCCGGCCGCGGAATTCGGATTACCCACGGGTTGTCGCTCAGCCACTCCAGCGGATACATTCGGACCCGAGCCACAAACTACTTCGATATCACCGGTCACAGGTGCCTGCACCGCACCAGCGCTGCCGACAGCAGTGGCCGACCCGCCCGAAGACGTGGCCGCGGCAGGAGCCACAAGCAGTAACGCTGCCGCCATCGCATTCAGAACCGCGTTCGGATGGTCGCGAGATTCACCAGGGGAATCGCTTTTCTTCTCAAGCTCACCTGGTTCGGGCTTCGCCGGAATGCGATGGTCCGCAAGCGGCGATTGCCCGCTGGCGGCAGCCGCAGGTAACTCGTCGGAAGCTGCGCCGAAGAGTGATTGAAACCCTCCCGGCTCCGGGCCAGGCCTGCTCGCGGCCGGCAATCGCTGGCAGGATGGATCTGTCCTAGGTGTAAGTTGCGCGTTCACGTCAGGTGTGCTGAGAGCAGTCGGATGACCAACTAGATGAGAGAAGGTACAGAGAGCGGAAGCGGGGGAAAGCAGTAACTAGCAACTAGCAACTAGCAACTAGCAATTAGCAATTAGCAATTAGCGAATAGAATGTTAAGATTAAGATTTGCCAATATATAACTTGATTGTTTATTACATATAATTACGGTTGCTGACCAATAATTGCCAACAGTTTAATTTACTGATTACTAATTACAAATTACCAATTACTAGCTACCAGTTGCTAGTTACTAGTTGCTAGTTGCTAGTTGCTGATTACTACTTGCCCGCCGCAACAGAAACAACTCTTCCACTTCCGCCTGCCCGCGATGCTGCGCCTCAGCTTCGTATTGCTTGAATTGCCGCTCGCGAACGTGCTCCAGCACTTTACGGTCCCTCCGACGCCGTAGCAGCAACGCTTGCTGCCGCGCGATCGTTTGCGCCAGGGTAGCGATAGCGGCATGTAAGCGCGCCACCTGAAGCTCGCATCCGCGGAGCCGTTGTATGGCAAACTGCAGTTCTGCCCCCGGCAATCTGTCGTGTTCCATCGTCTGCTTCAACTTTGCGTTCAGCGCGGCGTACGACTCGAGCGTGTCGCCAATTTCTCTTTCGATCTGCGCCCGCTGCGCCAGCAGCGTTTCCAGGCGGAGACGCTCACTGTCTTCCAGGCTCCGCCTGAGGCGTAACACTGTTTCCAGGCTGAAGCGGAATGCCATGTCAGCGGCCCAGCATCATCAGTTGCTCCAGGGTGTCGGCCAGAGGCGAAACTTCCTGCGGCTTCTGCCGTAAGAAGCTCTCGATTTGCGGCAGCGCGGCAAGCGCGCGATCTAGTTGCGCATCGCTTCCGCGGTTATAGGCTCCAATGCGAATCAGGTCCTCGGAACGCCGATACGCCGCCAGCAATCCGCGCAGCTCATACGCCTGCGCCAGGTGTTCGGGTGAAATCACCGCCGGCATCAGACGGCTCAGGCTGTCGAGCACGGCGATAGGAGGATAGTGCCCCCGCGCGGCCAGCGCGCGTTCCAGCACAACGTGCCCGTCCAGCAGCGAACGCACGGCGTCTACCAGCGGATCCTGCAGATCATCGCCCTCCATCAGCACGGTGTAGAACGCGGTGATGCTTCCCTGGGCGAAACGTCCGGCGCGCTCCACCAGCCGCGCCAGCAAACTGAAAACCGACGGAGTGTAGCCCTTGGCCGTGGGAGGTTCGCCCGCTGCCAATCCGATCTCGCGCTGCGCCATGGCGAAGCGGGTAAGCGAGTCGACCACCAGCAGCACGTTCTTTCCCTGGCGGCAGAAGTACTCGGCCACCGCGGTCGCGGTCAGAGCCGCCCGGATACGCAGCAGCGGAGACTGGTCGGAGGTGGAAACCACCACCACCGAGCGCGCCCGGCCTTCCCTGCCCAGCACTTCGAGAAACTCGCTGACCTCGCGCCCGCGTTCACCAATCAGCCCCAGCACCGTCAGGTCGGCCGAGGTGCCTCGCGCCATCATGCCGAGGAGTGTGCTTTTGCCCACGCCGCTGCCCCCGAAGATCCCCAGGCGCTGACCCCGTCCGCAGGTGACGAATGCGTCGATCGCCCGGATACCGCAACCCAGCGCCTCGCGAATAGGCACCCGCTCGAGCGCCGGCGGAGCAGGCGGATCCAGCGGTCGCCGCTCGTGGGCCGAGATACGGCCGCCGGCGTCGATCGCGTTCCCCTGGCCATCGATGACCCGTCCCAAAAGCTCCGGGCCTACGCCGACATGGGGGCGCAGACCCCAGGCATAGACCGGATCGCCAAAGCGAATGCCACTGGGCTTATCCAGAGGCATCATCAGCACCGAATTGCCGCGGAAGCCTACCACCTCGCCGGGATAAACCTGTCCGGCCGAGTCGCGCGCCTCGCAACACTCGCCCAAGCGGCACGGGGGACCGTCCGATTCCACCATGCCGCCCATCACCTGGCGCACTTGTCCCTGCCAGCACAGCTCAGGGCTGTACTCCAGCACATCAAGGTACCGCGACAGTGGAGACGGCATAAGCCTCTTCTTGCTCCCCCTGCAGCAGGTCAAGAAATCCGCTTTCGATTTCTTTCAGCTTGTCTTCCAAAGCGATCTCCGCCTTACCGGCAGAAGTCTCCAGCAGCACCGTACCGGGCTCGATCGCCTGGTCCGCCAGCAGCGTGATTTGCAGGGTCGATTCCGTCAAGCTATCGAGCAATCTCTGCCAGTTCGCCTGCTGTGCCGGCGACGTGCGCAAGATTACCTGCGATCCCGCCTGTATCTGCTCCAGCGCGACCCGCACCACTCCGCTCAGCAGCAGAGGATCGATCTGCGCCTCGCGATGCAACAGCTTGCGGGCAATCGCCATCGCCAACGTGACTACATCTTTTTCCACGCGGCGAAAGTAGCTGCGCCGCTCCTCGGCAAACTGCTGCAGTGCGTCCGCGATCGCATTACGTTCACGCGCAATATTTTGTGCCAAGGCAGCTTCGGCCTTGGCCTCGCCTTCGCGCAGACCGCTGACACGCGCCGCTTCCAGTGCCAACCCCTGGGCGCGCTGCAGGCGAAGCTCGCGTTCTGTCTGGCCGGCATCGCGGGCGGAAGGAAACTCCACGGGAGCAATGAAAGGGTATTGGAAGCTCCACACCTGGTTGTCTGCGGGTTGCTCGAGTTCCTCTTGCAGCAGCGGCTCACACAACGTATTCATCCGCAGTCTCCGGCTTCAGCACGATTTTTCCTTCTTCTTCCAGTTTGCGCGCCAGGGCAATTGCCTCCTGCTGCGCCTTGCTGATGTCGCGGGCGCGCACCGGACCCAGCACCTCCATGTCTTCCTTCAACATCTCGACCGCACGCGAGGACATGGTCTTCATCAGGTGGCCGCGAACCTCTTCCGAGGCTCCCTTCAGCGCCAGCGCCAAAACTTTCTTATCGAGTCGCGAGGTCAGCTCGCGAATGCCGGCTTCCGGAACGCTCAGCAGGTCGTCGAAGGTAAACATCAGGTTGCGGATATTCAGCGCCAGCTTGGCATCCTCGGTCTCGATGGTTTCCAGAATGGATTTCACCGTGTTGGGCTCAAGCCGGTTCAGCATATCGGCCACTCCCTTGAAGCCGGCATAGGCCCGGCGGCTCTGCTCGCCCAGCGACTGCAATTTTTTGTGCAGCACCAGGGAAACCTTCTGCGCCATCTCGGGCGAAAAATTGCGCAGCATGGCCAGCCGCTTCACCGATTCGGCGCGCAACTGTTCCGGCAGCTTCATCAGCAGCGCCGAAGCCGGCTTGGAATCAAGGTGCGCCAGAATCAGGGCGACGGTCTGGGGATGCTCGCTCTCCAGGAAGCGCGCCAGCTGCTGCGGATCGGTCTTCTCCAGCGAGTCCAGTTGGCTGGCGCTGAGCTGCTGTGCCCGTGCCACCTGCTCCATCAAACCCTTGGCCCCATCTTCGCCAAAGGCCTTGACCAGCAGATTGCGCGCAAACGAGTCGCCGCCCTGGGTGAGGTAATCCTGGGTCAGGCTCAGGCGGTGGTATTCCTCCAGGATGTTGGCCGCGGTTTCGGGATCGATGCGGCTCAGCTCGGCAATTTCGCGGGTCAGCCGCTGCACCTGGGCCTGGCTGAGGTGACGGTAAATCGAGGTCGCCGCCTCCTCCCCCAGAAGCACCAGCAGGACCGCCGCCTTGTGGATACCGTTCAGCGCGTGCGAGCCCGCCGACATGATCAGTCCACTCCGCCTTCGTGCAGCCAGTTCTGAATCAGGCGGGTGGCGCCTGCCGGCTCGTTATGCACCTTCTCCACCAGGTGCTTCTTCAGCGCAGAAATTTTCTTGAAGGCAGCATCGCCCTCGCCGACGGGCTTGCCCAAAATGCCCTCCAGTTCTGCGGCGCTCAGCCCGCTTGCGCCCTGAATCTCCACTATCGCCGGACCCGCTGCCAGTCGTTTCGGCAATTCGCGGAAGGTGGTTAGCAGCTGTTTCTTAAGCGGTCGCAGCAGCAGCACATAAACGCTGGCAAAGAGGCAAGCCAGCGCCCCGTAGCGAAACAGCCAGGTGTAATTTCGCAGCAGGCGCTGGATTTTCTCCGCCTTGGTCGGAGGCACGGGCGGCTCGCTCTGCAACGTCTGGAACGACAGATTTTCAACCGCCAGCAGGTCGCCGCGGCTGCTGTCCAGACCCAGGGCAGCGCGCGCCAGCCCCTCAATCTGCTTCATCTCTTCCGGACTGCGCTTGCGCCGGGTCACGACCCGCTGGTTGTTGCGCATCTCCGAATCGGTGGCGTCGTCGACCAGCAGCGCCGCGGCGATGCGCTTGATGCGCCCTGCCGGCTCAATCAAGTGCCGCACGGTTTTGTTCACCGCATAGGTCCCGGTTTCGGTCTTGGTCGAATGGCTGTCCGGCGTCGGACTTGGAAACTGCCGGAGCTTTCGCATTGGGAAGATTGCTGGTCGTCCCCGGAACGCCGCCGGGCGCTTCGCCTCCCAAGCGCTCTTCGCTGCGTGTCATGCTAAGCGCGACCGACGAGGTGGGATCGTAAGTCTCCTGGGTCTCATCGCCCGAGGTCGGATCGCGCTCCACATGTACGCTGGCACGCACCCCTTCGGCTCCCACCACTGGTTCCAGGGTCGCGACCACCTGCTTGGCCAGCTGCTGGTCGAGACTTTGATCCTCGGCTGAGCCGCCGGCCATCGCCCCGCCGACCGGAAGTTGGGTATCGGCGTCAATGACAACCACGTTCTCTGGAGTGAGCCGGTCGACCGCTCCTGCGACCAGCTGCCGAATGGCGGCTTCCGATTTTTGCGGCAGGCCGGCCGAGCGCAGCTTCACCATCACCGAAGCCTTGGCGACATGCTCGCGCTCAGTGAACAGCGACTCGGCCGGCATGACCAGATGGACCCGCACCGCATCCACCTCGCTCATGGAACTCAGGGTCCGCTCCAGTTCGGCCTCGAGCGCCCGCTGATAATTCACCTTCTCGCTGAAGTCGCTGCCCGCCCAATTCGGTTTATCGAACAGCTCAAAGCCCATGCGGCCGCTGCCCGGCAGCGGCTGCGAGGCAACATCCAGCCGGGCGGCATCGAGTTTATCGCCGGGAACCAGCACGCTGGTGCCGTCAGGACTGACTTCGACCGCTATCTGCTTGGCCTTGAGCTGGGCGGCCAGCGACTGGGCATCGCGCGGGTTCAGCCCGGAATACAGCGTCTTGTACTCCGGCTTTCCAATCAGCTGAACAAATACGTAGAGCGTGCCGGCCACCAGCAGGGCGCCGCCCGCCACCAGCCCTCTCTGTTTCCAGCTGAGGCCGCGAACGAATGCCAGGCCCTGTTCCTTTACCTGCGCTACGGTCAGGCTGTTACTGCTCACTGCGGAACCTCTCAAAACTGCATGCGTTCAATTTCCTGGTAAGCCTGTACCACCTTGTTACGTACCTGCAGCATAAGCTGGAACGACAAGTCAGCTTTCTGCACCGCGATCATGGCGTCATGCACATCGGTGCCGCCGCCACCCAGCATGCTGTTCACCTTGTATTGCGCGTCCTGCTGCTGAAGATCGACGCCGGAGACGGCACTCTCCAGTTGCTGGCCAAAGCTGGTCTCCGCAGTACGGCTCACCCCCGCGGACTTCAGCGGCGCATCCGCCGGGAGAATTCGAAGACCGGGACCTAAACCCGCAACTGTCATGGCGCGAATCCTAAATCACTTGCGCACTTGCGCAACCGTTTTCAGCGCAGAATCTGGATCGATTGCTGGATCATCTGCTTGGCCGCCTGCACCGCGCTGGCATTCAGCTCATACGCCCTCTGCGCGCCCATCAGATCCACCATTTCCTGCACCGGATTAATATTGGGATACTCCACGTAACCCGAGGCATCGGCGTCAGGATGACCGGGCTCATATTTGCGCATGCTGGGCGCTCCATCGTTCACCACCTGCGACACCCGAACTCCACCGGCTGCTTGGCCGCCGCTTGACGCCGAACCGCTGCCTGCCATCAGCAACTGGAATGGCGAGGTCGAGCGACTCTCGAAGACCGCCACCTTGCGGCGGTAGGCGCCGCCCTCGGGAGTGCGCGTGCTTTCGGCATTGGCCAGATTGCTGGTGACCACCTCGGCGCGCAAACGTTCCGCGGTCAAAGCCGAGCCGCTCACCTGGAACAGCCCAAACAGGTTCATGAGTTGCTCCCTCCAGTGATCGCCAGTTGCAGGCGGCTGAACTCGAGTCCGCAGCAGCTGCGACGCCGGTCTGAAATTGCAACTGGTTCTGCGCCATCAGCAGGCTCTCGCGATCGATGCTGACGTTGTTACCATCAGGACGCTCCTCGAGGCCAGTGCAAGGTACGCACCGCAACTCCATCGCCGACCCCGTCGCTGCCCGCCTCGTTCTGGTCTTGGCTGAGCGCCCGCTGGAACTCACCGGCGAAATCAATGTCGCGCGTCTGGTAGCCCGGGGTGTCGATGTTGGCAATGTTCTCGCTGACCAGCCGCTGGCGCAGCGAAGTAAGATCGAGCGCCCGCGTCAGGTTGTGCATCATCGGGGTTTCGACGAGGCTCATAGCAACTCCTTGGCCGTCAGGCAAAGTGGCTGCCGGCGGCGATGCCGTAGGCCAGTCCGAGATGCTCCGGTTGAATCGGCGCGTCTTCGGCCAGAATCAGCGCCCGTTCGATCACGTGTTGCAGCTCGCGCACGTTGCCCGGCCAGCTGTGCCGCTCCAGGGCGTGGGCTGCGTCGGCTGACATGCGGCCCCGGCCGAGGCTAAGTTTCTGCACGAAGTACTCGGCCAGCAAGGCAACATCGCCACGACGCTGCGCCAGCGGCGGCAGCTCAATGGGAAACACTGCCAGGCGGTAAAACAGGTCTTCGCGGAAGAGCTTCTGTCTTGAAAGCTCCGCCAGGTCAAGGTTGGTGGCAGCAATCACTCGCGCATCGACGCGGCAGGTATCCGAGCTGCCCAACCGCTGGATCTCGCCGCGATCGATGAAGCGCAGCAGCTTGGCCTGCATACCCAGCGGCATCTCGCCAATCTCGTCGAGGAAGAGGGTGCCGCCATGCGCGGCGTGAATGCGCCCCATGTGCGACTGCACCGCGCCGGTAAACGCTCCGCGGGTATAGCCAAAGAGTTCGGCTTCGAGCAGCGCCTCGGGAATGGCCGCGCAATTAATGGTGACCATGCGCTTGCCCGCGCGCCCACTCAACTGGTGAATAGCGTTGGCCACCAATTCTTTGCCCGTTCCCGTAGCGCCCGTAAGCAGCACCGGAGTATCGTGGCGCGCTACCAGCCGGGCCATGCGATGCACCCGATGCATGGCCGCCGACTGACCTATCATGCCCGGCAGCGCCTCGCCGCTGGAAGGCTCGAGTTTCGCCGGTTCGACGGTTGCCTGCGGAAGCTGCCAAACAGAAACGGTATGAAACAGTTCGCGGGCGTCAGCACTGCGCCACTCCCGCGGAATCAGAGGCTGGCCGGCGTCGTCCAGCAGAAGCACATCAATCCCCGGAAAGCGCGAATGAATGGTGCGCATCACATCTTCCGAGTCGAGATCGGGCAGCTTGCCATCCAGCAGCAGCAGCTGGCACTCGCTGGACTCGATCTTGCCGATGGCATCGGCTCCTCCGAATGCCTCGGTTGCCTGAATGCGCGAAGAATGAAAAGTCTCCAGAATGCGCTGGCGGATGGCCGCGTTCGCACTCGCCACAATTACCGCCGGATCGGAGGGGTAGAAGCTTTGCACTGCCGGTGTCATGCTTTGGTTTTAAGCTGGGCAGCTTAGAAGGCGATTAGTTGGAGATTAGAAGTTGCTCACGATACCTGCGGAAGTGCGGGGGTTGTGCCGATAGAAATCGTCGCCGGTTTTTTCCCGAAGCCATCCTCATACAGATCGAGCTGCACTTGCAGCGGGCGCAGGAAGACGCGCACAAATGCATCATTGGACGAAAAACTAAAGAAGACCAGACCGCCGCCGGCCGACTCGAACGTTTTCTTTGCGATCTCCAGTTGAGACATCACGTCGCGCCTGTCGGCATTGGCCCGCAGCACAAATTGCAGGAAACGCACCGCCACTAATCCCGAATCGCGCTCGACCGAGATGACCGGTGTCTGGGGCGTGGGCGCACTGCTGACACTGAGATGCTCAAGCACATGGACGAAGGCACGCAGCAACCGGCTGCGCTCGCCGATCACTTCCAGCTCTTCACAACAAAGCTGAGGCAAGCTGGCGTCGCCCTCAAATAAAGGATGAAGCTCCTCCAGCGCTTCCTGCAGCACCGAGCGCAAGTCGGCAGTATCCGCGGCATCCATCGGACTAGCCGCCTCTGCCATTTCGCGGGCCAGCGATAATCGGCAGCGCAGGCGCTCCGAACTCTCCAGTGCCGCTTCGATCCAGGCGCGACATTGTGCGGGATCGCGCTCCGCATTCAAAGCAAACTCAAGCGAGCACTGCAACGCCGTCATCGGCTGACTGATCAGGTGGAAGACTTCTGCCAGAAGCTCGCTTTGCTCGTTGTCGACTGCTTCGCCGCTCACGCGTGGTACTCCGGACGGCAGCCCAACTCGTAACCCACGCCGCGAACTGTGTGGATCAATCGCGGGGTAAATCCGTCGTCCACTTTTTTACGCAGATAATTCACATAAACATCGACGATGTTGGTCGAAGTATCGAAGGAGAGATTCCAAACGTGCTCGATGATCATGCTGCGGGTGACGCGCCGGCCGCTGTTGCGCAGCAGGTATTCCAGCAGCGCAAACTCTTTCGAAGTAAGCTCGATGTTTTTGCCGCCGCGTTTCACTTTACGTTCCACGCGATCGAGTTCGAGGTCAGCCACCTGCAAAACCGTTTCCACGGTTCGCGGACCACGCCGCAATAAAGCTCGTACGCGCGCCGATAATTCGGTAAATGAAAATGGTTTGATGAGGCAATCGTCGGCGCCCGAGTCGAGCGACTGCACGCGGTCTTCGATGCGGCTGCGCGCGGTCAGCACCAGCACCGGCAGACAAGGCTTCTTGACCCGTACCGCCCGCAGCACATCCAGTCCATCCAGTTTCGGCAGGTTCAAATCCAGGATCAGCAGGTCATAGTCGCTCTCCAGGGCCATACAGCGGGCCTGCTCGCCGTCGTTCGCAGTATCGACTGCGTAGTGTTCGGCCTCGAGACCCTTACGTACAAATGTGGCCAGAGGACCGTCATCTTCGACCACCAAAATGCGCATGATCTGCCCGAGCGTTCCTAACGGAATGGGTAACATTCCAAAGTAACAGTCAACGAGTACGTGCTGTCACGGAATCGACCACCGGATTACATTCAGGTTCTGAATTGGGAATCTCTCGGTCAGGAAGCCTCCGACGAGTTCAACTTACGGAACTAAGGCGGTGGAATTATCAACTAACTGACGGCTGAGGCGTGCCAAACCTTATAATTGAAATATGGCGCGTGGTTGGGAAAGTAAATCAGTCGAATCGCAAATCGAAGACAACAAATTCACCCTTTCAAACTCAGATACAGCGAAAGCGCTTTCTGGGGAAGAAGCCCACCGGAAGAGCCGGACGGCGAACCTTCAGCTTTCGCGAAAGCGCATTTTGCAGGAACTGGAAGCCAGCAGCAACGAGCGCTATTCCGAGATGTTGCGGCGTTCCTTAGCGGAGTTAGACGGCCAGCTCGATTCCAGTTCGTAACGGCTATCCTGGCCTCGGTCGGGGATCATCTCACACCGCTTCGTGACCCCGGTCACGGAAGTGACGGTCGTGCAGCTTCACAATGTGGTCGAGGTGAAGCATGCCAGTCCTGGTGATCGCCGTCGTGTTCTTTGCCATGTTTCTCGTCATGGGAGTGATGGGCATAACCGCAATGGTTGCCGAGCACAAGGGAAAGCTGTTCAGCGGACGTTGGGCCGACTACCCGAAGGCCAAGGGAAACTGAACCGGGACGCCGCGATGTCCCAGGTTGCGGGAAATGGAATCTTTGTGCCTGGCGCGATCTATCGCGCTGTCGCTATCACTCGCGAGAGGCACGCCTCGCAATAGCCGCTATCTTTAAGATCAATCCACTCTACTGCGTGGGACGGCGCCATCGCGCAACGATAGTCATCACAATGCGTCAGGCAAAGCGTGTGACCGAGTTCATGCACTGCCTCGATCAGCAGACGATTGGCCAGCACATCCAGGTTTTCCGGTAATCCGTAGAAGTCCTGCCGCAGGCGATGGTAGGAAACGATTGCAGCGGCGCCTCCTACCTGCGCCTCGCCAAACACAAACGTCAAGATGGGAATGTACAGATCGAGGCCGGTAACGGCCAGCAGCTTCCAAGTGTCCCTCTGCTTGTAGGACTGCATGGCGGCGAGGATTTCAGAGGAATGGTATTGCTGGCGCTCGGTATGCAGGGCGAAGGACACGTCGAGCGCGGGCGCAAGGACCTCGCCTGTCACCTGGAACTTCTCCTGCAAAGCCTGGCATAGCCAGTCCAGCAGGCGGGCATCAACCTTGCCCACCGGCAACAGTTGCAGCTTCTTCATTGCGATTCGACGGAGGCGAGTTCCCGGTCGCGACGGCTCCAGCCGTACTTCTTCAGTTTGTGGTGCAGGGTAACGCGGTCGATGCCGAGCACCTCGGCGGCGCGCGTCTGGTTGCCACCGCATTCCTCGAGCACGCGCAGGATATGTCCCTTCTCCACTTCGTCGAGGCTGCGCACTTCGCTCGACGCAGCTCCATTGCGCGCCTTTAAGGTGAAGTCCGCTTCCCGCAGCTCAGGTTCCTGGGCGACCACCATGGCTCGCTCCACTGCGTTCTCCAACTCGCGGATGTTACCTGGCCATGATTGCTGCTGCAGGATCGCCATGCTGGCCGGGGAGACGCGGGTAATCTTCTTGTTCATCTCGCGCGAGAACTTGCGCACGAAGTGGTCCACCAGCAAAGGGATATCTTCCAGCCGTTCACGCAACGCCGGCAGCTCGATATGAAAGACGTTCAACCGGTAGTAGAGATCGGGGCGAAACTTCCCTTCCTCAATCAACTGCTCCAGGTTCTTGTTGGTGGCGGCGACGCAGCGAAAATCGACTTTGATGGTTTGATTGCCACCGACGCGAACGATCTCCCGTTCCTGCAACACGCGCAGCAAATCGGTTTGGGTTTTTAAGCTGATGTCGCCGATCTCGTCGAGAAACACGGTTCCGCCTTCGGCGATTTCGAACTTCCCTTTCTTACGGTACTGCGCTCCGGTGAACGCGCCTTTTTCATGTCCGAAGAGTTCGCTCTCCAGCAACGTTTCGGTCAACGCACCGCAGTGGATGACTACCAGCGGATGAAATCGCCGGGTGCTGCCGGCATGGACCGCGCGCGCCACCAATTCCTTCCCGGTACCGCTCTCGCCCGTAATCAGCACTGTCGCATCGGTGGGCGCAACCGTCTCGATCGCGTCGAAGATGTGCTTCATGGCTGCGCTTTGGCCGATGATGTCGGACGGGCGCGCGATCTCCGCTACCGTCTCCTTCAGGCGAACGTTTTCCTGCAAGGTGCGGCGATGCGCCATCGCCTTAGCAATCAAGTGCGCGATCTCGTCCGGATCGAGCGGCTTGTTGACGTAGTCGTAGGCGCCGTTCTTGAGCGCGGCAATTGCCGTCTCAACCGACGCATAGCCGGTCATGATGATGACCATCATGTCGGGATAGATCTCATGGATGCGACGCTGCAACTCGATGCCATCGGTGCCCCGCATCTTGATATCAACCAGCGCAACGTCGTAACTGGTTTCGGCGACACGAGTCAGGGCCTCACTGGCACTCTCGGCCGTTCCCACCTCGTAGCCTTCTTCGCCAAACCACTTGGCGAGCGAATCGCGCACGCTCATTTCATCGTCAACGATGAGCAATTTGCCTTTTTCCACTCTGCTACCTCACTTCTACTGGGCTGCGGTTGTCTTCCGGTCTGGTCGCCAGCTTGTGACTGTCAACCGGCAGCAATATTTTGAAGGTTGTGCCCTTACCTGCCGCCGAATCCACGGCAATGCTCCCTCCGTGTCGCTCGACGATGTTCTGGCTGATGGCCAAACCAAGGCCCGACCCGCCCGATTCTTTCGTCGTATAAAAGGGCTCAAAGATGTGCGCCAGGTGTTCGTCGGGAATACCCATCCCATCGTCGCGCACGGTCAGTACTATTTCGTTCTCCGCCCATTGCGTGTTGATCCACAAATTGCCGCCCTGCGGCATCGCGTCGATGGCGTTGATAACCATGGCCAGGACCACCTGTTCGATGTGGGCCGGGTCGCAATGTACCGGCGGCAAGTCGGCGGCAAGTTCCAGGTTGAGCTGCACTCCCGCGAGGTCCATCTTGTGCTGCACCAGCCTGACGCAGCGATCGATGACTAGCGACAGGTCGCACCAGGCGAGGTTCATCGGCGACACGCGGGAGAAGCTGAGCAGGTTGTGCACCAGGTCGCCGCAACGCTTGCTCTCTGAGGCGATAACGTCGAGCGATTCGGCCATCTCCTCGTGCTTGGGGACGTTGGTTGCGCTCTTGAAAATCCAGCGTTTCACCAATCGCGAGTACGTCAAGATTCCGGAGAGCGGATTGTTGATCTCGTGGGCCACGACCGCCGCCATCTTACCGATGGTGGCCATCTTCTCCACGTGCAACATTCGCTGGTGCGCCTGTTTCAGCTCGCGCGTCTTTTCGTCGACTCTCTCTTCCAGAGTGCGGGCCCAGGCTGTGATTTCTGCCTGTGCGAGCTGCAGCTTGTTGCTCATCTCGTTGAACGACTGCGCCACCTCGCCGATTTCGTCATTCGACATGATCGGAATCTGCGCACCTAGCTCACCTCGGGCCACTCGGTCGGTACCGTGTTTCAGTATCCGCAGCGGAGCATGAACGACATTCCCCACGAAGACGCCGGACACAACAACCAGCGTGATAAGAGCCACGCTGAAATAGATCAGCATCCGACGGCGGTCCTGCGCCAGGCTTTCATCGACTTTAGCCAGCGAAAGGTTGGTGTCGAGTACGCCCAGGACTTTCGTGCTCTCCGGGTGGGCGTGACAAGCCGCGTTCGAGCACGCGGGCTGGTTCTCGATGGGCGTGATGATACCGAGCACCCGAGAGCCATCGGCACGGTAGACCCGGAAACGGTCAGAGCGGTTCAGCAACGCCATGGGCCGAGACTTCTCATGACATCCGTAGCACGCCTCCGAAGCCTTATCTACGCTGCCGCCGACTTCGCTGGGGAAGGTTGAATAGCTGATGCTGCCTTCCGAATTCATGATGCGCACGCGGACCATCCCTGGCTGGTCCGCCATGTTGATCATCATTTCGTAGAGGCCGCCGCGGTCGTTTTTCAACATGTAGTGCGAGGCACTGCGTCGCAACACCTCGCTCTGCTGTTCGGCACTGACCAGCGCCGCCGCCTCCAGGTGCTTGCGATGCTGGTCAATGGTCAGGTAAGTAAGGAGCCCGAAGATGATGGCGGTGACAATAAAAATCGACGCCATCAACTTGAAGCTGATGCTCCGGCCGTCTTTCCATTGGCCCACTACATCGCCAACCGTATCGAATTGGTCAGTCTCCGGCATGTGCTGGCACCGCCAGTTCGGAAACGATGGTTGCGGATTGCCTTAACTGTAGAGCGTGCTCTTCCTCCTCGTCGGCGAAGATCGGCAGATACCGGGCTACGAAGCCGAAGATGGCAAACCCCAACGCGATGAACATTGCGGTGATCACAACTTCAGTCCACTTCGGCGAATAGCGGCCACCAGAGGCGGTTTCGACACCGGTGATCGCCACATTCAAGCGATTGGTGACGAATCCCAGCAAGGCGAGAACGGCCGCAAGATAAAGGCCTTGCGCGTTGTTTCGCACTTTCGGAATCATCAGCAGACCGAGCGGCAGAATTACCGACAGCGCAATCTCAAGCAGGAAGAAGCGCTGCTCGTAACTGGAAACCAGTACGAGGTGCAGTACTCCGCGATGGTAGAGGTCCTGCAGTCGCAGGATGCCATACAACGCCAGCACGACGGCCAGCACTCGGCCCAGGTCTTTTAGCAGCGGCAGTTCAAGCTCGCGTCCGAAATACTTCGAGCTCATCGACGACTCGAAGATGGTCATCGCCAGCCCGACGGCGATCGCCGATAGATAGAAGAAGACCGGCAGCAGCGGCGTGTACCAGAAGGGATGCAGCTTGTTGGGCATGATCAGGTACAGGGTTCCCAGCGACGACTGGTGCAGCGTCGAGAGCAGCACGCCCAGGATGATAAAAATCCACATCACCTTCTTCACCAGGCGCAACGGCGTCGCCCACCCGAAGTGCTCAAACACAATCGGCGAGAACTCCAGCGCCAGCACCGTGGTATACAACATCACGCAGTACGCAACCTCGAACATCACCGAGTGCGGATTGCGCATGATCAGCGGGTGCCAGATGTTCCACGGCAGGCCGAGGTCATACATCAGCGCGGCGCAAACCAGCAGGTAACCGAGGAAGGCCGTCAGGATGGTTGGCCTGACGATGGGGTGAAAGCGCTTGATGTTGAATAGATGGACCGCCGCCGTCAGGGTAAAGCCGCCGGCTGCGAGCATCACACCGCACATCACGTCGAAGCCGATCCAAAGTCCCCAGGGGAACTGGTCGCTTAAATTTGTAGAAGCACCCAGTCCTCTGAAGAAGCGCAGATAGGTGCAATACGCGCCGGCCGCCATGATGAACAGGAAGACGGCCTTCCAGAGGGTGAAACGCATTTTAGGAATGTCTCGGAAGGTCACTGGCCGCCGCCTTTCTTTTCATGCTGCTCCGCTTCGGCAACATCTTCGCGGCGATGCGTGATCCAGTAAATGCCGCCCAGCAGCGTTCCAAACAAAGGAACGAAATCCGGAATGCGCGACAGCACCTGGTAGGTGTACATCGGCAACGCGCGGTCGGTGAGGTCGGTGCGAAGTCCGAAGTTGTTGAAGCCCAGCGACGAAAGCATCATCACCGAGGTTCCGCCGACTTCGGTCTCACCGAAGATGTGCGGAACGTATTTGCCGGGATCGTCGTGCATCCGCTTCTTGGCTTCGGCAAGCAACTCTTCGCGGTCTCCAAACTTGGTGGCCCCGGTGGGGCAGATTTCCGCGCAAGCCGTCTGCCCGCCGGCGACGACGCGCTGGTTGCACATGATGCACTTGCGCACCGTGGGAATGGCTTTGTCCCACTCGTACTTGGGAACGCCAAAAGGGCACGCTGCCATGCAGTAGCGGCATCCCATGCAGCGGTTCTTGTCGTAGGTCACCGGGCCAAGCGCGGTTTTCTTCAGCGCTCCCACCGGACAGACTGACGCGCAGGCCGGATCGTCGCAATGCTGGCACAGGCGACGCATGAATTTGTCCTCTTTTACCAGGACGGTGGTGTACTTATGCGCTGACGTAACCTCCTCGGCCGCAATGTTGTCGTTGTACGGCAGGCCGTTCTCGGTGGCACAGGCCTGCTCGCACTGCTTGCAGCCGATGCACAGCGTCGCATCGTAAAGAATTCCTTTGCTCATGGGTTTGATCTCCCCAGTCGGCGCAAATCAGCCGAGTGGACGTATGCACTGCCCGGGTGCTCAAGCCCGGAAGTGTGTATGAATGCAGTTTTTATCGAATGATGAAGTTGGGCCTGAGGCGGGTGATTTTGGGTTAGGCTCTGCCCCGGAAGGCACGGACTGCTGATTCGTGCCCGAGACTCTTTCGAGCGAATCCCGGTGCAGATATTCACCTTTGGCCCCGACCTCCGAGCGGCCATGACGGCAGCCCGGAGGTGCGTTGAGGAGGAGGGACTACTTGCCTAAAGTCTTTACGTACGCAGCCAAGCCCTTAGCGTCGGTCGCGCTGATGCCCTTGGCACCGAAAGCATGCGAAGCCTTCTTTTGCGGACCGCCGTTTTCGATGAAATCGGCAAGCTCAGCATCGGAAGCCTTCTGGACTTTGTCGGACGAGAACGACGGCGCGCCCATTTTCTGTCCGGCGGTGGTTCCCTTGCCGTCCACACCGTGGCATCCGGCGCATTTCGTCTTGTAGGTATCCGCTTGCGCCCACGACAAATTTGGAAGAATTAGGAATAAGGCGATTGCTACCAAAAAGGTTGCGAAGATAACTTTCTTCATCACTTCTCCTGAGACTCGTTCAAGCGGGAGCGGAGTTATCAGCGCTACCCCCCAGAACCGCACGGACGTGAATCTCTCATCCGCAGTGTCAGTTTGCGTCTCAGGCCCTAACCTGTTCAGTGACTTGCGTCACTTTTGGGCGTGATGTGCTTCGCAACGTAACCAGCCGGGCTTGTAGCGGTTTTCAGCTCTCGTGACGTGGGTTTACTGGATTTTGTGGCAATCTTCCGCACATAAGCGGCGGAGGACCCGCTCATGGGACGAGCAGTGTGGCGATTCGCAGCGGCGGTGCCGTCTGAACGACGGTATCGGCCGACCACCGGTTACGCGGCGGCAGTGTAGTGCTTCTCAATCGCTTTCAGCACACGATCTCGGCTCTGCTTCGCGTCTGATTTCTCTTCGCTTTCGATGGATTGCACTTCGTCAGCCAAGTCGGAATTCTTGATCGCTTCGCGCAACCACTGCGAGTAGTCCCCATGGTGCAGATGGAACAGCCAGGTCTCATCGTCCACGCCTTGGGCCATGGTGCTGAAGATTTCCAGGTTCTGGGCGCGCAGATTGAGCTTGTTGTCAGGACCGCGGAAATAAAAGCTGCGGTCCGGTCCCAACTCTCCCTGGGCATATTTGCGCAGATGCCGCCTGCGCTCCGTCTTGGCTGTGCAGAGTTTTGCAACGAATGGCGACTCTCGTTTCCCGCGCAGCCAGACCATGCCCTCGCCAGTCTGCAATTCCTGCTGGGGAACTTCCGGCGGGGGTTCGGAAAGAGCCGTGGCTAATCCACCAAGAGTTTTTGCCGCGTCTTTTCCCACTGCCACAGCGGTCTCGACGTGCAGCAGCGCCGGTTGGGCGATGGATTCGGGATGCACCGTGATGAAGATCATGCCCGAAATCGATTGCGGCAGAGTGGTGGCGGCGGGCTTCCATGACGCCGGAAGCATGTGGTGCGCCTCATCAACGATGACCCAGTGCGGACGCGCCTTCCGCGCGCGAAGGTCCATCATCTGTGGAAATAGCGATGCGAAAAACAGCGGGCGGTCTTCCAGCGGAATGCCCAGCAGGTTGACCACCAGATTTTGTTTCGGATCCTCTAGGGCCTTCATGATCTGCTTCACGTCTGGAGCGCTCTGCGGACTTCCGAACTGTACCGCGCCCATGAAGTTCTCGTAGTCGCCCTCGGGATCCATCAGGCAGAACTGGTACTCGTTCTCAGCCAGCGCTTCCAGCACTCCGGTCGCCGCGGTTGATTTGCCGCTGCCCGACGGTCCCGCAAACAACAGGCTCCCGCGCTGCGCGCCGACTCTCACCGGTTCGCCGTCCTGCCGAGTTCCCAGCGTAATGTGGTGGCGCTTCAGCTTGTCGTCCATGGAACACAGGTCGTCCTCGATAAGCTGAGCAATGAGTTCTGCGACTCCTGCTCCGTGATCACCCTGGGTAACAAAATCGGCGCGCTCCTTCAACGATTCCAGCGCGTTCGCGACGGCTACTCCACATTCGCACGCCGACAGAAACACGTGGTCGTTCTCCGCGTCCCCGATGCCGACGACGTTATGAGGCGAGAGGCACAGCTCGGCCAGCGCGGCTTTGAGTCCAGTCTGCTTGTTCACGCCAGAGGGCAACACCATCACCGCGCCCTTGTTAAAGCTGACCTGCAACTCCAGCCCAAGCTGCTGAATGGCATCGAGTACCGCGGACTGATGCGGCTCCCACGTCGCGACGATCCCGTGGCCGACAGAAAAAGGAACGCCCCTGCGCTTCAACTCATCCAGGAATTGCGGGTCGGGAGCGTCGGCAAGCGGCCGTTCTTCCTGCGTCTTCGGGTTGTAGAGCAGGCCGCCGTTTTCAGCGACGACCAGCTCGCAACGGTCGATCTCCGGCCATACGTTCTTTAGGTCATTCAGCTCGCGCCCTGTCACCAGGATCAACTTGCGTCCCGACTCCAACAGCCGATCGACGGCTTCCAAAGTTTTCTCATCGACCTTGCCATCATGGGCCAGCGTGCCGTCATAATCAGAGGCTAAGACCAGATATCGCATCATGGGTTTGATGCCGGTTGCAACGGGTACTCGGGGAATGCTGCTTAGTAATGTTCATGCAACATAACGTCCCGCATTCCGCCCTAAACATGGTGGCTTAACAGCATGGCTGAAGAGAGAAGGCGCGATTCGCAGTACGACGTCATCATCGTGGGCGCTGGCATTGCCGGCCTTGCCGCTGCCGAGCGCCTGGGCAAAGCCGGACTGCGCGTACTGATCCTGGAAGCTCGTGCCCGGATTGGGGGGCGAGTCTGGAGCTTGCCGGGAGTTTCGCCGGACTCCGCTATCGAGATGGGAGCGGAGTTTGTTCATGGCAAGCCTCCACAACTCGACGAATATTTGCGCCAGCACGGCCTGGAGCTGTACGAACTGAACGGCCGAACTTACTGCCAGGGCGAGAACGGCACCCTTGAACCGTGCGGCGATGAAGGCGGGCAATTTTTTGCCAGGCTGGATAAGCTCGATCCATCGTCGTTCCCCGACGAGAGTTTCGAGCAGACCTTGCGCACCAGACTCGACGACTGCCCCGAAGACGAAAAGCAGTCCGCTCGGCAATTTGTCGGAGGCTTTCATGCCGCCGACCCGGGCCGCATCAGCACTCATTCCATCATCTTCGGAGACCGCGCCGACCACGAGATCGACGCCGATCGCGGCTTCCACATCGTCGGAGGTTACAGCAAGTTGGTCAACGCGCTGATGAGTTCGCTGTCGGAAACGGTAAACGTTCGCACGCGGATGCCAGTTACGCAGATCGACTGGCGGCGCGACCCGGTGGTTATTCTGGCTGGCTCGGAAAATTCAGAGCAGATGCACGAGTTCGTTGCTCCGCGCGTGGTGGTCACGCTTCCACTCGGCGTGCTTCAGCAGGAGCTGCAACCCTTAGGCGCGGTGACCTTCAAACCTTTGCTGGCAGAGAAGCGCCGCGCACTGGCAAGTCTTGCGATGGGGCCGGCGATACACGCGACACTTCGCTTTGACAGCATCTTCTGGGAAGACCCTAAAGTAATGGGTGAACGAGCATTGCGCGATCCGCATTTCATCTTCAGCCACAATCCTAGCTTCCCAACCTGGTGGACGCGTGCGCCACGCCACCTGCCACTCATCGTTGGCTGGTGCGCCGGGCCATGTGCCCAGGCGAAAGCGTCACTTGACGAAGGAGAACTCTGCTCCGAGGCGATGCAAGCCCTGGCGCGAATTCTCGGTCTGCCTGAAAGCTTCATCGCCGAGCGCCTCACGCACTTCTACCATCATGATTGGCAGGCCGATCCTTATTCGCGCGGAGCTTACAGCTACGTGCTCGCGGGCGGCATGGGAGCGCAGCAGGAACTGGCGAAGCCTTTGGCAAATCGGCTGTTTTTTGCGGGAGAAGCGACTCAAAGCGACGGGCACCACGCCACTGTCCATGGCGCTTTCAGCAGTGGGATAAGAGTTGCGGAAGAAGTACTACGCGCTCGAGCAGGTGAAGCGAAATCTTAGTCGCCGCCGCCCGTGGCAGTTACCAGTTCGCTGGCTGCGGTTTCTTTTGGCTGCGTCCTCGACGGATCGAAGAAGTGCAGGATCCCAAAGATGACCCAGCGGCCTAGCGCGATGCCGACAGCGAACGCAAACACAATCGTAAGTAACAGCAGAATCGACAGAAACATAACTATCCTTACTACCGTCTCATTCCGGGTATCCGCCGGTCAATCATCAGAACCCTGAGCCGTTGTTGAGGCATCTACTGAAAGCAACCACCTCTACTCTGGATGCAACTTTACCCCGCATTGACGCCTGCGGATGTTGACAAATAAGATACGTGAGTAGAACTGCGCACACTTCCTCTCCAAGCTTCCAGAGCGGTACCGGTCGTATTTCCGGCTTCTCCCCCGGGCATCCGCGGTCCTGAAACTCTGGATGGTGCCCGACAGGACGCGGCGCCCAAAGAAAAAGCGAAACGGGTCGATGGCCATCACCAGCATTACCGTGCGTGGGGCACGGCAGCACAACCTCAAAAACATCAGCGTTGAAATTCCCCGCAACAAGCTGACCGTCATCACCGGCCTGAGCGGCTCCGGGAAATCTTCGCTCGCCTTCGACACTATTTACGCCGAGGGACAGCGTCGCTACGTCGAAACACTTTCGGCCTACGCCCGCCAGTTCCTTGATCAGATGGAGCGGCCCGACGTTGACGGTATCGACGGCCTCAGCCCCTCCATCGCCATCGAACAAAAGACCACCAGCCGCAGCCCTCGTTCCACCGTTGGAACGATCACCGAGATCTACGACTACTTGCGCCTGCTGTATTCATCGGTGGGCATTCCGCATTGCCCGCAATGCGGCCGGGAGATTTCGCGGCAGTCGGCAGATCAGATTGTGCAACGCGTGCTGGAACTGCGGCCGGAAGAGCGCGTGATGATCATGGCTCCCATCGTGCGCGGCCGCAAAGGAGAGTTCAAGAAAGAGCTGGATAAGCTTGTGCAGCAAGGATTTACTCGGGCGCGCATCGACGGCGAGCTGCGCAATATCGCGGACGAGGAGATCAAGCTCGACAAGCGCAAGAACCACACCATCGAGCTGGTCGTGGACCGCCTGCTGGTGAAGCCCGGCATTGAGCGTCGGCTGGTGCAATCGGTTGAGCTGGCAATGAAGCTGGCCAACGACCTGGTGCTGGTCGCCGTCGTCGAAGGCGAGGAGCGGCTGTACTCGTCAAAGCTGGCGTGTCCGGAATGCGGCATCAACGTTCCGGTTCTGGAGCCGCGCTCGTTCTCCTTCAACAGCGTTTACGGGGCGTGCCCGGAGTGCAACGGTCTGGGCAGCAAATACGATTTTGATCCGGCCAAAGTGATCACGGACTGGTCGAAGCCGCTGCTTGAGGGAGGCCTCGGGCCAGGCTCGGCGTCGCAAAATCTGATCCACACGCTTCAGCTCGCCGCCGCGGCGTACGGATTCGATCTGTCCAAACCTTTCGAGAAGCTTCCGCCGAAGACGCAGAACCTCATCCTGTATGGGCCGCAATCGGGTGAGCCAAAGCGCGGCGGCTTTCTCGGCGTGTTCGCTTATCTGCGCCGGGCGTTGGAGGACAGCGGTTCGGAAAGCTATCGCGAGTGGATGCTGGATCACATGTCGGCCACGAAATGCCCGGCTTGTGGCGGCAGGCGTCTGCGGCCGGAGAGCCTGGCGGTGAAGGTGAACGCGATGTCGATCGCCGATTTCACGTCGCTGCCGATTGGGCGCGCCCTCGAAGCCGCTGCCCGCATCCGTCTCAATCCCCGCGAGGAGCGCATTGCCGGGCGCATTCTGAAAGAAGTTGCTGAGCGACTCGGCTTTCTGAATGCCGTCGGCTTGGGCTACATGTCACTTGATCGCTCAGCCGCAACGTTGAGCGGAGGCGAAGGCCAGCGCATCCGGCTGGCGACCCAGATCGGCTCGCGCCTTCGCGGTGTGCTGTACGTGTTGGACGAGCCGTCGATCGGGCTGCATCATCGCGACAACGAGCGCCTGCTGGAAGCTCTCGAGTCGCTGCGCGATCTGGGCAACACCGTGCTTGTCGTCGAGCATGATGAGGACACCATCCGCCGCGCCGACTACGTCGTCGATCTCGGTCCCGGAGCCGGCCGTCACGGCGGAGAGCTGGTCGCCAGCGGAACGCCGTCGCAGATCGAAGCCGAACCGCGTTCCCTCACCGGCCAGTACATCTCCGGCGCGAAGCAGGTGACGTATCGTTATGGCCGGCGCGCTCCCAATGGTAAGGCCATCACGATTCTCGGCGCGAGCGAGAACAATTTGAAAGCTCTCGACGTTAGCTTCCCGCTCGGCGTGATGACGGTAGTCACCGGAGTTTCGGGATCGGGCAAATCGACCTTGGTCAACGACATCCTGTATCGTGCGCTGGCCAAGCATCTCTACGGTTCCCGCGAAGAAGCCGGAGTGCATAAATCGATTAGCGGAACCGAGAACATCGATAAGGTTATCCGTATCGATCAATCGCCCATCGGGCGAACTCCGCGCTCCAATCCAGCAACCTATACCGGCGTGTTCACGCAGATTCGCGAGCTTTATGCCATGCTGCCGGAATCGCGCGAGCGTGGCTACAAGGCTGGGCGCTTCTCGTTCAATGTTGCCGGCGGCCGTTGCGAAGCCTGCCAGGGAGACGGCGAGCGCCGCATCGAGATGAACTTCTTGCCCGACGTGTACGTCCTATGTGAAGTGTGCGGCGGCAAGCGTTACAACCACGAGACGCTGGCGGTACGCTACAAGGGCTATTCCATCGCTGACCTGCTGGAGATGCCGGTCGCCGACGTGCTGCCCCTGCTGGAGAATTTTCCGCAGGTCAAGCAGAAGCTGCAAACCCTGGTGGATGTTGGGCTGGGTTATATTCATCTTGGACAATCGGCGGTCACGCTATCGGGAGGCGAAGCGCAGCGCATCAAGCTGGCCCGCGAGTTGAGCAAGCGGCAGACCGGCAAGACGTTGTACCTGCTGGATGAGCCCACGACCGGCCTGCATTTCGCCGATGTCAGCAAGCTGCTTGAGGTCCTGCACCGTCTAACCGACTTGGGCAACAGCATCATCATCATCGAGCACAACATGGATGTAATCCGCAACGCCGACTGGATCATCGATCTTGGCCCCGAAGGCGGAGAAGACGGCGGCCGCATCGTCGCGCAGGGTACGCCCGAACAGGTCGCGCGCGCGAAGAAGTCCTACACCGGCCAGGCCCTGGCCAAGGTGCTGCCAGGCGTTGGCAAGCTGCATAGCCAGAACGAATCGCGGCAAGTAGGCGCCGATGGCTGAAGGCGATCGCTGGCCATTGAATGAGGCGACGGATTCTCCTGACAAGGTAGAAGTCGTTGCTTCCGATGCAACGCCCTTCGAGTTCTCTGCATTCGCCGAGCCTGCGAAAAAAGAATTCCCCGCCTGGACCATATGGGATGTTGCTGTCATTCCCTGCGCGACCGTTCTGGCTATCTTGCTATGCAGCGTCATTGCTCTGGGAATCGCTCGTGCTCTGCCCGCGTATCACGGCCTGTCTATCACCGAGTTGGCACAAGAGCCGCTGATTGTTGTCGGCGCGCAACTCGCCAGCTATCCCCTGGTGATCGCCTTTATGGCGCTCATCGTTCGGCGGCGCAGCAGTGAACCTTTTGCCACCGCCATCCGTTGGAATTGGCCGCGCCACGCCATCCGGTTTTACCTTTCCGGAATCGTGCTCGCCTTCGCTGTCGAAGGACTGGCGCGTTTTCTGCCGATTCCAAAATCGCTGCCCATGGACAAGTTCTTCAACGACGCGGCAAGCGCGTATCTGATGGCCTTCTTCGGCATCCTGGTCGCACCCGTGCTGGAAGAACTGTTCTTTCGTGGAATGCTTTATCCCACACTGCGTCGCGGAGTCGGCCTGGTGCCTGCGGTGTTGCTCACCGCCGCTGCTTTCGCTGCCATTCACGGCGCGCAGTTGGGATACGCCTGGGCGCCCATCCTCAGCATCTTCATCGTCGGCCTGGTGCTGACGCTGGTTCGCGAGCGGACCGGTTCGGTGGCCGCCGGCGTGCTCACCCACTCCGGGTACAACTTCACGCTGTTTGCGCTACTCTGGATTGGCAGCGATCATTTCCGCCATCTTGACAAACTAACTACCTAGGGGAGCATCGCCTGAATGGCAAGCGCGCGTGACGGACTACTGCGAATGCTGGCTGAGAAGTCGTTTCGCCTCGGCAACTTCAAATTGTCGAGCGGCGGCACCAGCGACTACTACATCGATTGCCGCCTGACTACGCTTGACGCCCACGGAGCACTGCTGACGGGACAAACTGTGCTTGAGGAGATACTAAGCCGCGGCTGGAATGCCGACGCAATTGGCGGCCTCACTATGGGAGCTGATCCGATCGTGGTCGCCACATCGGTCATCAGTGCACAACAGGCGACGCCGGTGAACGGGTTCCTGGTACGTAAGGCAGAGAAGGCGCACGGCACAGGCCAGCGTATCGAAGGTTTTCGCGAGAAGCCGGCGCGCGTGGTTGTCGTTGACGACGTCTGTACGACCGGTGCTTCTACCATCCAGGCTATCGAAGCGGCACGCGAGTATGGATTTGAAATCATTGGCGTGCTCTGCCTGGTGGAACGCGAAGAGGCCGGAGGACGAGCCAACGTAGAGCAAGCTGCGTCTCCAGCGCCGTTTATATCGTTGTTCACCGCTAACGACGTTCGGGCTGAGCACATCAAGCACAATCCTCAATAGACAAAAACATGAGCATAATCAAAACCCTGGAATGGACCGACGATGGAGTGCGCTTCATCGACCAGACGAAGCTGCCGACCGAAGAGGTCTACGTCACCAGCAGAACCTACGAAGAAGTGGCGGACGCGATCAAGACCATGGTCGTGCGCGGCGCTCCCGCCATTGGCGTCGCCGCCGGCATGGGTATCGCGCTGGGCGTGCGTGATGCTAAAGCTCAAACCGTAGACGAACTCGTGCCTCAGTTCGCGCGCATCTGCGAAGTTATTGGAGCGACGCGACCGACCGCCGTCAACCTGTTCTGGGCGATTCGCCGCATGCAGCAGAAGTTCGCACAATTGCAGGACCGTCCGGTCGCAGAGATCAAGCGCGAGATTGTTGCCGAAGCCATTCGCATGCACGTCGAAGACATAGCCGCCAACGAAGCCATGGGCAAGCACGGAGCCGTGCTGCTGCCCGCGCAAGGCGGCGTGCTGACCCACTGCAACGCGGGCGCGCTCGCCACCGCAGGATATGGAACCGCATTGGGTGTGATCCGCGCAGCGGTCGAATCAGGCAAGAAGCTGCACGTCTTCGCTGACGAGACACGGCCCTTCCTGCAAGGCTCACGTCTGACAGCGTGGGAGCTGATGAAAGACGACATTCCTACCACGCTCATCTCCGACAACATGGCCGGAGCCATCATGCGGCAAGGCAAGATTAATGCCGTCGTGGTCGGCGCGGATCGCATCGCGGCCAATGGCGATGTAGCCAACAAAATCGGCACCTACACCGTCGCCATCCTGGCCAAAGAGCACAAGATCCCGTTCTATGTCGCCGCCCCGCTTGCGACCGTCGATCTCGGCACTCCCGACGGCAGCAAGATCCCGATCGAGCAGCGCGCTTCTACAGAGGTGACGCACATGGCGGGCCGGCAGATCGCGCCGGATGGAGTGGGGGTTGAAAATCCGGCGTTCGATGTCACGCCGCACGAATATGTCACCGCCATCATCACCGAGCGTGGCGTTGCACGAGCGCCTTACAGCGAATCGCTGAAGGCGCTGTTTCCCAAGTGATCGCGCAGGTCCCGGCGTCTATTGTGGTTGCGGATTCTGGTTTGCGGGATTGAGTTGCTGCTGATATTGCTGCTGTTGCTGCTGCATCCGCTGCAGTTCCTGCAATAGCTGCTCCGGAGTCTTCACGCCCTGCTGCGGCTGACCGTTGTTCTCCTGAGCGTCGTTCTGGCTGCCTTGAATCGGCCCATTGGCGCCGGGGCGGAAAGCTCCCGGCGGCTGCTGCTGATTTGCTGAATTGTCTTCCACCGGCTCCGGCGGAGTGTAATCTTCATCCGCCTGGGGCTCCTGCGCCTGCGGAACCGGACGATTCTGCGCCGTGTTCGTACTAGGAATATTCTGCCGTGGGGTCAAAATCACCTTCTGCACGGAACCGGGCTGGTCGGGCGATCCCAAGATTATGTAATTGAATTTGGATCCGTTGAGCAGGGTGGCCAAAACATCGCGAGGTTGCCCCGGCCCAAGCTGCGCGACCACGCGATCGCTGTTGGCGCTTGCCGGTATGTCGAACGACGCCCCTGTCTTGGCCTGCACCGATCGAAGCACCTGGGCCAGGGTCGCATTATTCGACTGGATGCTCAGCTGTCCCGCCTGATAAGAAACGTTAGGCGCGACCGGGGCCATCTGCTCCGGCGTGGGCGGGGGAGGCGGAGGCGCGACTTCCTGAGCAGCAACCGGAGCCTTGTTGTGCTTCGCGGAATGATGCTGCGGCGCCTTTTTGACCGTTGCCGGTGGCGCGTTGTTCTGTGCCGGGTTCACCGCTGCCGGAGTCTGCGCGAACACCGCCCCTGCGAACAGGGAGCTCGCGAGGGAGATGACGAATGCGCTTTTCCGGTTAAGGCGTAACATACTGAGTTGGACGTGACAGCCCGGCTATCGTCTGACGTTCTCATTTTACTCCGACCCGCTTCAGCCTCTCGTCACGCGAGGTTAAAACATCGGCTCGGGCCGAGGTTGCATCCTACGAACAGGAACTTTGAAAGCATCTTTGGTTATCCAGGAAGACCAGATCATGAAAGCCACCCTGTCTGTACTTCGTCGCTCTTCGTATCTCGCGTTGGCGTTGCTGCTCACTGGATTCTCGGCTATGCACGCCGTTGCTCAGACATGTGATTCGGGGGCTGATCTCAACGCCGCCGTCAAGTCTGCGATTGACACTGCCGCCCAGCGTTACTTCAACATGTCGGCACAAGGCGACGTAGCCGGGCTCAAGTCCAACGCCATACCAGGGCTGGCCGACAACTTCACCAGCATCGAGCAGGCGGTGGTCGATAACAAGAAATATTTCGCGGAGGGCCAACCGGCGGTGACCGGCACGTTCCTGCTCGACGCCTCGCAAAGTAAAGCTACGCTGCAGCGGGCCGACTTCTATTGCGGTATTTACAATTCTCCGGACAGGGTTGGGTTTTCTATACCGGGTCTTCCCCCCGGTCGCTACGCCGTCGTGATTCAGAAGATCTCAGGCGACAAAGATCCCATCACGCTGACCATGATTCTGCAGGAGATGGGCGGCAGCTGGAAGCTGGCCGGCTACTATCCCCGGTTGAACGCAATCGGCGCCCACGATGGCAATTGGTATTTAACTCAGGCTCGGGATTACAAGGCCAAAGAACCAGCTGCACGACGCCTGGTTTTATTACCTGACGGCGTGGGACCTGCTGGCCCCGGTGAACTTCATGAGCAATCCGCAGCTGGACAAGATTGCGCAAGAGATGGAGTCGAGCCGCCCGGCCGATCTGCCCTCGCAACAGTCTCCCATGGACCTGTCAGCCAGCGGGAAGGTCTTCAAGATCACCGAGCTTGCGCCAGTGCCGGTGGGCGCCGACCTGAACCTGCGAGTGCGATATCAGACGGCCGACGCATCCAATAGCGCGGTCGCCTTTCAGGACAACATGGCCGTGATCAAAGCGCTGGTCGCGAAATATCCGGAGTTGCGCGGAGCTTTCAGCGCGGTCATCGCGCGAGCCGTCGACAGCAGCGGCCACGAGTACGGATCGCTGCTCGCAATGAAAGACGTGAAATAACAAGACGGTCAATCGGCACAATAGAGCAGACTGCCGGAAAGCTTAGGAACCAGATTGCTGAAGGCCCAGGAAGCAGACTGCCGGAAGGCCCGGTTGGCGATGATTCGCGTCCGGGCACGACCTCGGTCGTGCCAATAAGGC
Organism: uncultured Acidobacteriaceae bacterium; assembly: GCA_963771535.1. Taxonomy (GTDB): domain Bacteria; phylum Acidobacteriota; class Terriglobia; order Terriglobales; family Acidobacteriaceae; genus CAVVDY01. The sequence goes on from CAVYTK010000006.1 coordinate 111,240, forward strand.
TTTTTGATTTCTCAACAGGAGCCGACTTCAGTCGGCGGCACAAAATCGGTATCGCGTTTTCCAGGAGTGTGGGGAATTGTGTCTGATACAGAGGGCATGCGCGAGGGGAGCTAGCGACCGCCCTTGCCCAGTAGAAGGATTTTCAGCGTGGCGAAGAGGATGTAGAGGTCGAGACCGACGGATACATTCTTGATGTAGAACAAGTCGTAGGCCAGCTTTTCCTTGTTATCTGCCAGGGTCGCATTGTATCCGCGATTGATCTGAGCCCATCCGGTGGCGCCCGGTTTCACCAGCCAACGCTCGCGGTAAAACGGAATCTGTGCCGCACATTCTTCTTCCTGCTCGGGCACAAACGGCCGTGGCCCCACGAAAGCCATGTCGCCTTTGAGGATGTTGAACAACTGCGGCAGTTCATCCAGGCGGCTGCGCCGCAACCAGTAGCCCACGCGAGTGACGCGCGAGTCGCCGTATTCCGCCGGCTTCAGGTCCATCTCCGAACCGTCGTACATCGAACGAAACTTGTATACGGTAAACAACTCTCCGTTTTCGCCGACACGTTTCTGCCGGAAGATGACCGAACCTTTGGAATCAAGCCTGATTGCCAGGGCGACCATCAACATCAACGGCGAGGTCAGCAGGATGGCCAAGGCTCCCAGCAGCAGCGAAAACAGGCGCTTGTAGATTCGCAGTCCCGCCGGGACGTGGAAGCCGGGAGAAAACAGCAGCCAGCTCAGGCGCAGAGATTCGAGAGGAATCTTCCCGGTGACCGACTCGTAATATTCGGGGCCGTCCTGAATCTGAACCCCACTGGCTTTGAGCTTGAGTAGTTCTTCGACCTTCAGACGCCCGCGCCGGTCGCCCATGGTAACGACGATTTTGCGAACGCCTTCCCGCTTCACCAGTTCGGTCAAGTCGGTACTGTCGAACGACGGAATGCCAGCTACCGGACAGGGGGAGCCACCAACGAAACCGGCTATGCGCACGCCCAGCTCGGCGCGGCGGCCGATTTCTTCGATCAGCGGTTCGGCCAGCGGTCCGTCACCGTAAATGATGGCTCGCTCGGCGAAGCGGGCAGAGCGGTTCAGAACAAAAAAAAAGCTGCGCCACAATGGCACGCCAATGGCCATGAACAGCACGCCCAGCCACAGGACGTCGCCGCCCAGCCTGATTTCAGGAAAGGTGTAGTACAGGACCGCGAGAGCGACAAAGGTACAACCGAGAACACCCACCAAGCGGGTTAGCACTTCCCGCCGGTTGGTCAGGACGAAAGAGTTGTAGAGATCGAAGTAGTACATCAGGATCAGGAAGACGGCCGCGACCAGGCCGATCCTCCCGATACCGTTTTCATACAGGAGATAAATGTTCGCGTCGAGAGTTGTTCCCGCCCATAACACCACCGCCAGGACGAACCCTAAAATGACCAGAACGGTTTCCGTTACGGTCAACAGCAAGGTCCGGGTGGGGAAATAGGCGTTGAACAACCGAATCATGCAGTAGCCGCTTTCCCCTGGTCCCCATTTCCTGAATTGCGGCCCTTCTTGTTGTCGCCGTAGTATCCGTATCCGCCGAACTGGTTGTAGGTCGCCTGCTGCGACGCCGCATCGTTAAAGACGCAGCCGACCAGCTTCTTGCGGTCAATCGACTCCAACGCCTTATTCAACAGCTTGCGACGGGTGTGCCCTTCCCGCACCACAACCAGGACACCGTCACACAGCCGCGACAGCGACGCGGCATCAGCCATGGGCAACATGGGCGTGGAGTCCACAATGACCCAGTCGAAATGCGCCGAAATGGCCTCGACCATGTTGGCAAATTCCAACGACTCGAGGATGGGCAGCGGTTCCGCCAGACCTCTGCCGGCGGAGAGGAACCACAGCGGCATATCGGCTACGCGGTAGAGCGCCTTCTCAATCGAACTCTTTCCTTCATGCCACTCGGTAATGCCCACCGTGGGTTTCTGCGAGAGCAGGCTGCTGGCGGTCGGCCGGCGAAGATCGGCTTCCATCAGGAGAACCCGCTCGCCCGGACGCTGCGAGAGCGCCACCGCCAGGTTGACCGCGACCACCGACTTGCCTTCATCCATCACAGCGCTGCTTACCAGCAACTTCGACAAGGGCCGCTTATCTTTCATGTGCGCCAGGCGGGTGGCCAGCACGCGGAACATCTCCGCCCCGGGACCATTATGGTTGCTGATGGTTACAATTCGCTGCTCGGGAGTCGGATTGGGGTGAAGAACGCGATCGGGAGGAACCGAGAGCCAGTCGGCGGGAGCCTGCACGGCGGCAGCGGTCGCGTGGGCAGCTGCGGATTCCGGCGAGACCATTTCGCCACCGACATTCTCCAACACCGATGACAGCGCGGACTCGGGTGGTACAGACTGGTTAGGCGTTGTCGCCCGGGATCCCGGGGCGTCTCCTTGCGAGCGTTGCAACGCGTCAAAAATTCGGCTCATAGTTAGGCTCTCCTCGCGGCGTTAGCGGCATTAGACGATATGGGCTTTTCCAGATCTTCGTTCTCTACGTTCCGTAGTGCTCGAAATAACGAACGCAACAGGCTCTCTCCGCTTTCCTGACCGTCGCGTCCGGGACTGCTGATTTCTTCCGGTATACCGGGTGTCGGCGACAACCGGAAATCTGCTGCAACCTCGGCAATGATGTCTGAGCTTACCGGCTTCTGCTGCCGGGCAAAGGCGCTGACCATCGAATTTTCGCAGAGGTTGTTGATGATGCGCGGAATGCCGCGCGAATACTCATGTAATGTCGATAAGCTTTCATCGGAAAATACCGGGGCTTCCGGCTTGGCGCCGGCCCGCTCCAGCCGCGACAAAACATACGACTTCGTCTGCTCTTCATCCAGCGGCAACAACTGGCAGCGCAAAGCGATACGCTGCTTCAACTGCCGAAGTCCGGGGGAGTCCAGCACCGCTTCCAACTCTGGTTGGCCCAGCAGCACAATCTGTAACAGCTTCTGCTGCGAGGTCTCCAGGTTGGTGAGCAGGCGAATTTCTTCCAGCAACTCCGGACGAAGCGACTGCGCTTCGTCCACCACCAGCGCGGTAATCAGCCCGCGTGCGTGCCGCTGAATCAGGAAACGATTCAGGTCCAGCAGTATCTCCGTCTTGCTGCGCCCGGCGTAGGGCAGACCGAGATCGGCCATGATGTACTGAAAAAACTCCATGGTCGGTCAGCAGCGGGTTGAACACATAGCCGAAGGCGATGTTTCCCTTGCGCAATTCGGCGAGCAGGCAGCGCACAAGCAGGGTCTTGCCGGTGCCTACTTCGCCGGTAATCACGATGAAGCCCTTGCGTCTTCCCACTCCATAATGGAGGTTGGCCAGCGCCTCGTTATGCCGCGGCGTGGGATGGTAGAAAAAGGGATCTGGGCTGATCTCGAACGGATTTCGGTTCAGCCCAAAGAATTGCTTGTACATGTTCTATCCCCAAAAGTACGCGTAGAAGATCCCGGTGGGGATGATGATCATCACCAGAATCGCCGCCGCTAGCGCAAACAATGGTGATCGTCGTCCTGCCGCAATTTCGCGATCGGTCCGGATCGGCGGAATCTCTACCAGAATCGGCAGAGGCGTCGCATCCGCCAGGTCCTGCTCGTTGCGAATCCGGTCATCGACGTACTCGCTGCCCGCACCAAACAACACCGCCAAGCCAAGTCCCACCGCCAGACCGGCCAGCGAGAAGCGGAAGCGATCGGGGAAGGAGGCCTTCTCCGGCAAGCTGGGAGGATCGATGATGCGGAAGTTCTCACCCTGCTGTTGCCGCTGAAGGTTGGTTGCCAGAGCGGATGCGTTCTTCTTTTCCATCAGCTCCATGTACGACTTCTGCGTCGTCTGGTAGTCGCGCGTCAGGTTGAGCATTTCCGACTGCACTTGGGGCGTGCCTCCCAGGTGTGCCTGGAGTTCCTGCAGCCTGCCCTCGATCGAGCGGATCTGCGCATCACGATTCTGAATCTCCATTTTGTTGGACTTCAGTTCGCTCTGGATCTGCATCACGGGAGCCATCGCCGCCAGCTGTCCCGGAGTAGTTCCAGCCCGCGCATCCTCGTCACCCGAATTGTCCGCCGCCGCAGAGTTATCAGTAGCAGCCGGAGCAGCCGGCTTTCCGCCGCCAGGCCCCTTGCCCGCAGGAGGATTGGTTGCTGCGGCTGTAGTGGCCGCCACCTTGTTGTTGTCTGACGCATCGCCCGCGTTCGCATCGCTGGCGTTACCACCGTTGCCCGACTGCCGCTGCTTGAGGGCCTCCAGCTGCTTGATGGTTTCCTTCATCTTCTTGACGTCCGGATAGTCAGGCGTGTAACGCGCTTCCATGTCCGCCAACGCCGAGCGTGCACCCTCAATCTGTTGATCAATGGACTGCGGACTGCCGGTCTGCATATTGCCTACACCGGCAGCTTCGTACTGTGCCAACAACGAGGTCAGGTACGCCTGCTGCTGCACCGCGCGATTGCGGGCTTCGATCGCGGCGGACAATTGCTGTTGCGCGCCGGTCATCATTTGAATGTTGGCCTGCGCCTGCTCCGGCAGCTCACCCGCGTGCTGCTTCTCGAAATCCCGCAAACGATTTTCCTGGGTCGCCAGCGATTCCGCAGCGTTCCTCAACTGTGAGTCCAGGAACTGCGTGGTGCTCTCTGACATGGCCTGGCTGGCCTTCACGTTTTCGTCGATGAAGTACGACACCATGCTGCTGTTCACCTGCTGAACAACGGCAGCGTTATCACCGGTGTACTGCAGCTTAAAGGCTGTCAGTTCACGCTTGCCGAATTCGTCAGGCGTGGGGGTCTGCACTAGGTCAATCTTGATGTCGCTGCGCATCTTCTTCAGCTTGTCGTCGTCAGTAGGCGTCAACAGGCTGCTGTAGAGATGGAAGCGGTTGATGATGCCCAGCAGTCGCTGACGGCTCAGCACTTGCTGGGTGATGGACTCCAGCCGCTCGCCCATTTCAACTTTGACGTTCGCCCGGACGAAGGCTTCCGGCACCTTCGACTTGTCGATCAGGATGACGGATTCGGAGGTGTACTGGGCAGGAATAATCCAGGCCGAGACAAACACCAATAGCCAGCCAAAAAACAAGGGTCCGATAATCCACCACTTGCGGCGGCGTACTACGGCCCAATACTCTTCGATTCCCCGAGCTGATTTCTGCTCTTCTAATTCCTGCATCATGTTCTACCGTCCAAGTGGGTGATTCCAGGTGTACTGGATGGAAATCCAAATCCGGCTATCGTTGTAATTGGGGGACGCATTGATGACATAAATGTTCTTCTGCGTCTCACGAATATAGGCGTACGCCAGGTTCGCCGTCATCGCCGGCGTAATCTGACGCGTAAGTTGCAAAGCGGTTTGCAGCAGCGTGTAATCGCGATTTGGGAAAAGCTGTTTATTCAGGTTGCTGGCGGCGAACGACGCGTTGTTGCCGTAATTTATGCTGAATACTCCATCCCAGCGGGAAGTCAGCTTCCGCCGGTAAGCCAGGTTCCCGTTGTAGGCCGTGGTGGTCGCCAGCAATCCGCCACCGTCACTCACCTGTCGGGAAGCACCCACCGTAAAGGACTGGCGTAGCCCTTGCCATCCAATGTTGAGACCGAAAGCGGGCACCCAGTCAGACTGGTACAAAATGTAGTACTGATTAAAGTAAACGAGGAGCGTTTTGGCGGTAATGTGTTCCGGACCCGCCCAGCCGGAGATGCTCAGGCTCCTGGAATACTGGTAGTTCACGAAACCCTGGAAGGCGCTGATGCCCGAACGCTGCTGACCATGACTGAAGTCGAGCGAAGTCCAGTTGTAGCCCCCACCCACTGACAGCTGCGCACTCAGCTTGTGCGAGTAATTCGCCCCACCGGACCACGCGATCAGGTTGTACAGCCCACCCTGGAACGAAATGTTAGTCGCGTAATTGCTATACCGCCGGAAGTTCTCACTGCCGGTGAAGGTCAGTGAATCGTAGCGGGTCAATTGATCCGCGAAATCCAGTTCAACCAGGTTCTGCTGGGTATTGGCGAAGGGAACGTAGGTATTGGGATTGGGATCGTTTGGCGACGGCTGCCCAATGACGGTGAAGTACGAACCGAAAGGATCGGCCGAGTAGGAATACCGGTCACTGGCGTGGCTCTGCCAGCGAGACGAGAGTTGATAGAGTATGTCCGCGCTGCCGGTCTGCGAGTAATTGTTCGAGTTTGACAGCTGCTGGTAAATTCCCAGGCCGCCGTCGTAGGAGAGATTCATCCCCAGCTTCGGCCGGTATTGTGAAAAGCCAATGTGCGGTGCGAAAAGATACGAGGCTTGCGGCAGCCGCGTGGTCGAAAAGGTGGCGATGTTGGTATCGTAGGACGCCTGCACCGTCATAGCCAGGTTCAGGTTCGAGTGGTTCACCGCTTCATCGAGGAAGTTCAAGGATTTGCCGGGATCGACCGACGTGTATTCCGGCTTCGGGCCAGTGGACTGCGAGGGCTGCGTCGAGTCGTCAGCAGGAGCGCCGGCACCCGAAGCGGGAGCAGACGGCGGCGGAGGCGCGTCATCCTGCGCCCAGGCGCCCACAGCCAGCGCCACCAGCAAAAACATAATGCACAGCCCGAATCGTCGGTTCATGACGTCCTCCTACGGGACGACTACAGTGTCGCGCGGCTCCAACACAATATTCTGGGCCTCATTCTTACCCTTGATCACGTTCTTGTAGTTGAACGGAAGTCTGACTTGTTTGCCGTCTGCCGCAGTCCGCAGTACGTAAATCTTTTTGTTCTTGGCGAAATCGCGGAAACCGCCCGCCATCGCGATCGCATCCAACACCGTCATCCGGCGCGTGAGCGGGTAGTAACCCGGCTTCAGGACCTCGCCGACGATATTGAAAGCCAGGCTGTTGACCTGCGTCACAATCACCGTGACCTGAGGGTCGGAGATGTATTTCTTCAGGTCGGTGGTCAGGAGGTCTTGCAGTTGCAAAGGAGTCAGTCCCGAAGCCTTGACATCTCCCAGCAGCGGCAGCGAAATCATGCCATCCGGCCGGACCGGCACCTGACGCGACATCTCCGTTTCCTTCCACACATTGATGTTCAGGATGTCCTCAGCACCGATGACGTAGGCACTGGGACTGACCGGGGCGACACGCTGCGGAGGAGTATCAGGATTAGCCGGCTGAGCTTTGGCGACGTCGACTGTCGGGCTAGCAGCAGCGGGGGTTGCAGGAGCTTCCTGCGCGCTCGCCGGCGGGGTGCTTGCAGCCGGCGCTGCAGAATTATCTTGCCCAGTCTGCGCATTGGCCCGCTGCGTGAGTGGGCTGAGAATAAATAGGAACGCCAGGAATGCCGGGACTGCGAACCAGATTGTTTTAGAAGTTCGTTGCATTAGTTTTCACCCTTGTGATTTTTCAGCCTTGCGCCTTCTCTCCATTGTTCTTGGGCGCAGAGAGCGTGCGTCGCGTCGGAATTCCCACGTCCTTTAGTTTGTACAGCAGCGCGCGATAGCTGATATCAAGCGAACGCGCCGCTTTCTTACGGTTCCAGTTGTTTGCGTGTAAGGCGTGCAGAATGATCTTGGCTTCGATCTTACGCACTGTTTGACGGGTCACCTTCTTTAAGGAAATCGGACCATTGATAACAAAGTCATCCAGCGAATCATTCTCGGCCGGTTGCAGCAACTCGCTAAGGATGACGTCTTCCGACCCCATCACCACATAGCGCTTGATTAAGTTTTCCAACTGGCGAACATTACCCGGCCACGCATACCGCTGCAATTTCGCCAAAAGCGCCGGCCGCAACCGCGGCGCTCGGCCGTTCAGCTTGTCATTGTAGTACTGAAGAAGATAGTCACAAATTACCGGCAAATCAATAGCTCGTTCACGCAGAGGCGGCAAATGTATAGTCATCGCCGCTATGCGGTAAAAAAGGTCCTGGCGAAACCTTCCGCGCTCGATTTCGCTTTGCAGGTGGCGATTGGTGGCGCAGACAATCCTGACCTCCACTCGCCGGTCTGCCTGCGCTCCGATACGGCTGAACTGGCCGTCCTGCAAGAGCTGCAATAGCTTGGCCTGCAACGTAGCGTCAAGTTCTGAGATTTCATCGAGGAACAGCGTACCCCGGTGCGCCATCTCCACCCGGCCCGGCTTGGTGCCGTAAGCCCCGGTGAAGGCGCCTTTCTCATATCCAAATAACTCGCTCTCCAGCAGCGTGCCGGGGATCGCCGGACAGTTTACTTTGACAAACGGGCCGCCGGACCAGGGAGAATACTGGTGCAGCAGGCGGGCGATGATGTCCTTGCCGGTACCGCTCTCTCCCGAGATCAGCACGGAAATGTCTGCACCGGCAACCCGTTGCAGCTTGTGATGGATGTCCTGCATGAGCGGAGTCTGGCCAAAAATGACCGACTCAGGCGGCAACGGTTGGGCCGCAACCGCACTCTCGATGTTGGCACCCGCCAGCAAAGTCACCCCAAATCCTTCTTCTCGACTGTGGAGCTTCGTACCAAGGAATTGCATGTCTTGCACCAACCCGGGTCAGAGTCGGTTTAAGTTGCAATTTGGATTGTAAGCTGCTGAAGCTGAGTAGATTACTCTACCACAGCTCCTGCTGCCGTCGGTTACAAAATTCTCAAAATGAAGCCATCGAATTGGCGGGGTGATGAAAATTGTTTCATCTTTAGCAGTGGAGATCTCGCCCGCTTCGCTACCTGCAGCCACTCCCCGCAACGTCATTCAGCAGCGGAGTCTGAAATTCTAAGCCCATCAGGAAATATTGCCGATCAGCGATACACCGTAGTACCTTGGCATGCAGTAACGATACCGAGCGCGGCAGTTGTGCTTTGTTTACCAGCGAAACCGGAATTTCCAGTTTCACCTCCGAGCCCGGATCGAGGTAGCGGCGCGAGGCCAGCAGCGTCCCGCCGGCTGAAAGATTCAGCGCCGTGGCGAAGTCCAGGAATTCTTCGCCATTATCCTTGCTGCCCCGCATGAAAAAGGGGATGGAAATCGGCAGGCGATCCCATTTCCGGCGCTCGTTTTTATCAGTTTGTCTCAATGTACCCTCTGTAGACTTAACTAGCTCAGCAACTGCAACACCAAACACCTGGCAAGCCATAGCCGCCACCACACCCTTTGACATTGCCGAGTTTCGGCTCTGCACCCGCGACGGACACCTTGTGGACTTAACTCCCCAACCGCACTTTGTTGCACATCTGTGCCCCAAAAGCACGGGCAGGGCTAAACCATTTCGCTGGTGTTGTCGAGAGAAAGCTTGTAAAGCCTCTGCCGACGCAGAGAGCGATTCGTTCGAGGGGAGGAACGGTGCCAACACTATATGCCAATTCCTCGGGCGCGGCCAGTCCAAATGGAAGCCTGGAAATTCCGGCCGGCGCAGAGGAAGGCGCCGACTTTCGCCAAGCCCTGGCCACTGCGGCACACGAGTTGAAGACCCCCCTGGCCATCATGGGTGGATACCTGGACCTGTTACTCGCGGAAAAACTGGGCCCGCTCACGCCTAAGCAAATTGAGGTGCTGGCTGAAATCCAGCAAAACGGTCTGCGACTCTCCAATTTCGTGCACAACCTTCTCGCCTATGCGTCGCTGAAAGCAGAGCGCTGCGAGATGCAATATGAAATGGGCAACATCAACGATTGTGTTCGCGAAATCGCTGAGCTATGGTCGCAGCGCTTCCACGACAAAGCCATCGCGTTCTACTCCTTCCCCACGGAAAAGCTGCCGCGGTTTCGCTTCGACTGGTTCAAGGTGCAGCACATAGTTTCGAATCTGTTGGACAATGCCCTGAAATACACGCCGTCCTGCGGCACGGTTTGGCTCCACATCGAGCCTTATTTCTGGGAACGCCGGACCGGCAAGAGCAAGCCCAGCTTCGACCGCCGTCGCGCCGCACGGACTGCTCCTAACTGCTGTCGCATTTCTGTTTGTGACACCGGCCCGGGCATCGCGCCCGAGTTTCAGCAGGAGATCTTCGAAGAGTATTTCCGTCTGCCGCACCCTGGCTCGCGAGCCGAGGGCTACGGACTCGGGCTGGCCATCGCCCGTAAGCTGGTGCAGGTCTCCGGCGGAAAAATCTGGGTGGAAAGCGATCCCCCCAATGGCAGCAAGTTTTCCTTTCTTCTATTGCTCAGCGCGGTGCGCGCCAGGCGCCATTGCGAGACGCAATGAGCTCCGGCCACATCCTCGTCGTGGATGATGAACCCAGCATGCGCAAGTATCTGCAGACCGCGCTTGAACTGGACTCCTACCAGGTGAGCACCGCTGCCAGCGGTGAAGAAGCGCTGGAGATGGTGCAACAGAAAGCTCCCGACGTCGTGCTGCTCGACCTGGTGCTGCCGGGATGGGACGGGCTGGAGACTCTGCGCCGTTTGCGGCGGGCTTCTCCGCTGAGCAAAGTGGTGATGATCTCCTGTGTTCGCGACACCCGCAAAGTCGCGCAAGCCATGCGCCTCGGCGCGCAGGATTACCTCTCCAAGCCAATCCAGAAAGAAGAGATGGATGAAGTGCTGCGTTTCTGTTTGCAGTACTCGGACGCCGGCACTCCGGACGCCGGCAAGGCCATCGATCTTGGCGGCGGAGTAATGTTCTTCTCCGCCACCCCGCAAATGCAGAGCCTTCGCGCCCAGGCCATGCAGGTGGCGCGCTTCGATTTTCCGGTGCTGCTTCTGGGCGAGAGCGGAACCGGCAAAGAAGTATTGGCCCACCTGCTGCACAAATACTCAGCCCGCGCCAACCGCGTGTTCCTCAAAGTTAACTGCGCCGCTGTGCCCAACGAACTGCTGGAAAGCGAATTATTCGGCTACGAGCCGGGAGCGTTTACCGGTGCCAACAAGTCCAAGCCCGGCAAGTTCGAGCTGTGCAACAAGGGAACCCTGCTGCTGGATGAAATCGGCGAGATGTCTCCCGCGCTGCAGGCAAAACTGCTGCAGGTTTTGCAGGACGGCCAGTTCTGCCGCCTGGGTGCCCGCAGCTCGGTACAGGTGGACGTTCGCGTTTTGGCCGCAACCAACATCAACATGGCAGAGGCTATCGCCGGCCGGACCTTTCGCGAGGACCTCTATTACCGGCTTAGCAGTTTCGTCCTGCGCATGCCCGCGCTGCGCGAACGAAAAGAAGAGATCCCCATGATGCTTCGCCATTTCATGCTGCGCGTGGCCGAGCGCTATGCCTGCCCTATCCTGCCGCTGTCGCCGCGCTTGCTGGCCGCATGCGAGAAATATTCCTGGCCAGGAAATATTCGTCAGCTGGAAAACTTCGTGAAGCGCTACCTCGTCTTGGGCGACGAAGAAGCCGCCATCCGGGACCTTCAGGAAGAGGCCGACAACCCAGACTCGCCTCCATCGCTCGCCACTCCTCCGCACGCCCGACTTGAAGGAAATCGTCCGCACCGCTAAAAGCGGAGCCGAAGTGGAAGCCATCTCCGATGCACTGGAGAAGACCATGTGGAACCGCAAGCGCGCTGCCATGCTACTCAACCTCAGCTATAAAGCTCTGCTCTACAAGATTCGCCAGTACGACATTCACCCTCGTCCCGCCGCTTAGCCCGGCTTCCACTTATGTGCAAGATTCTGCAGTTCCCCACCTTGCGCTTAGCTTTGCCCCCAGCCTAAGTAGTCTCGGCATCATGTAGTTGCGGCCATTCACAGGCTGGCAGCAGGCTTGCCCTTTGTAAAAGCGAGTTTCGAAGGATTGCGGCTTCGGGACATCCAGCAAGGGGAAAAAAATATGAGCAGAACAAAAGCATTGAAGTTCCTGGCATTGGCCGCAATAGCGGCATTATTCACAATCTGCGCAACTGGCGCGTTCGCCGATACCGTGGGAGCGCGTTTCGCGTCCGTTGGCGGCGACCATCAGAATGGGGAGTACACCTATCCCTACTACCTCACCATCGAGAACGGGCCGCCGATCGCCATGATGTGCGACGACTTCTATCATCAGTCCAACATCGGCGATACCTGGCAGGCCAGGATCACGCAGCTTACCGGCAATCTGGACCACACCCGCTTCGATAACCGCAAGGAATATCAAGAGGCCGGCTACCTCCTGATGCAAATCAACAACAGCAATGAACAGGAGTGGGGCAACATCAACTTCGCGGTCTGGAAGATTTTCAATCCCAGCGTCAATATGGGTGGCACTCCGTCAGGAAGCCTGGGGCCAAACTACTGGTACGATCTCGCAACCACCACCGACTTGTCTAAAGTCGACTTCTCCAATGTTGAGATCCTGACGCCGGTGAACGAGCACAGCAAAAACGGCGACCAGGAATTTCTGTTCCTGGCTCCCGAGCCCGGCACATTGATGCTGATCGGCAGCGGACTCATCGGCCTTTTCTCGCAGCGCAAGCGCTTGGCCTGACATGCGGGCAGCCAACTGGCGGAAAGTTACTTCGTTCTCCCGGCTGCTTTACGGTCCATGCGTTACATCTTTGTCACGAGGCCGGCGGCGCAGGGCTGCGTCCGCCGGCGAGACGCGCCACCAGGCATACGATCCACACCACGAAGAAAAGCCAAACCCAGGCACCGATGGAATACACGTGTAGCAGTCCAAGCACCCATAAAATGAAGAAGACCACGGCCAGTGTCCAAAGCATTCGAATTGCCTCCTGAAGCGGTAATCTGACGGCGACGTGCAGCAAATTGCGGCTTCTGTCTCTCCAGTATGGTGACCGTTGGTGGGCCGTCCGTTGTCTGCTGATGGACGAAACCGGGAGCTGTAGCGCGTGCCTTAGTAGCGCGAGGGTTCAGGATTTCGTTAACCTTTAAGCAGTGCTCTTTGAGTACAATTGTTCTGCTTACCTACCACGCAGTTTCCGAGGTGGAACATCTCGCAACCCGGCCAATCCAACCCGCTACGGCGATTCCGTGTCGCTCTTTTGGGCGCGGGAAACATATCCGAAGGTCACGCTCCAGCCCTGCAAGCCATTCCGGAGCTTGTCGAGATGGTTGCAGTTTGCGACATCAATCTTGAACGCGCTCAAGCTATACAAAAGCGCTACGGAATTCCCGCGGCATTCGGCGACTTGGAGACCATGCTGCGCGAGGCCCGGCCCGATGTGGTGCATGTGTTGCTGCCTCCTGAGCTTCACGCCGATGCGGCTGAAGAATGCTTGTCGGGCGGCTGCCACCTTTTCATGGAAAAGCCATTTTGCGTGACGGTCGAGGAATGCGAAAGAGTGACCAGGGCGGCACAGGACGAAGGGCTGCAAATCGGCGTCAACCATAACGTGGTTTTCATGCCGGCATTTATCGAGTTGCTCGACGCCATCCGCGCCTGTCGTTTCGGCGCAATCGAGCAGGTTCAGGTGATGTTCACCGCTCCCATGCCCGGTATCGAGAGCAAGGCAGTGAGTCACTGGATGTTCGGCGCCCCCGACCGTCTCATGCTGGAAATCGGTCCGCATCCCATCTCGATCCCCATTCGGCTACTGGGACGCGCGATGAAGGCCAGCACCGCCGTCTCCGGAGAAGTCACCTTGAACAACGGCGTGCGCTTCTTTAAAAACTGGCAGACCTCGCTGGTGTGCGAGCGAGGCGGCGCGCAGTGCACGTTCTCCGTCGGCGGCGGCTACGCCTCGATCACGGCGCTGGTCATCGGCGAGGACGCGCAGGCGTTCGTCGACTTGCGGCGCAACACGATACAAATCATCGAGAAAACTCCCTACCTTCGTCTGGACGACATGGTCAACGGCTTCAAGAATTCCCTGTCGCTTGCCGGACGCAATCTGCGCGCGCTGAAAACGTATTCCCTCGGCGCTGTCGGCTTCGGACCGCGCTATGAGCAGCAGAGCTTTTCCTTCCGTGCGAGCATTGCGGCCTTTTATCGGGCACTCGCTGCCGGCAGGACTCCCCGCGTCGACGGCGCGGAAGGCACCCGCGTGGTCGAAGCCTGCCGCATGATTGTCGATACCGGGCTGGGTGTTACGGAACATACGGAGGCCTCAGTTGCCGCGGTCTGAAAAAGTAGTTGTCATCGGAGGCGCTGGTTTCATCGGCAAACGCTTGACCGCGCTGCTGGCGGACGCGGGCTGCCATGTCGTGGTCGTGAGCCGCTCCTCGGGAGCACGCCGCAGCGCAGATTCGCGCATCGAGTATCAGTCCGGAGCTATCACCGACCGGACGCGCATGTCAGAACTGTTTACCGGCGCGTCCGTGGTCTACGACCTCGCCATGCCGGTCGGCCTGGTTTGGGAAGACTGGGAGCGTGGCGTCATCGCCGGAGGCATCAACGTCGCGGAAGCTTGTCTCGATGCCGGAGTGCGCCGCCTCATCTACACCAGCACCACTGCCGCTCTTTTCCTCGGCAAGTCCGGTACCGTCACCGAATCCACGCTGGGCAACGAAGCTTCGCGCCAGGATCGCGGCGATTACTGCAAGGCCAAGAGCATCGTCGAAAACAAGTTGCTCGAGATGCATCGTACGCGCAACCTGCCGGTGGTGATCACGCGCCCTGCCGTCGTCATGGGGCCCGGAGGATTGAGCCCGCATCCCGCGCTGGGCGATCGTGTCTCCGACATTTGCCTGCTCGGCTTCGGTCGCGGTAATACTCCCCTGCCCTTCGTTCTGGTGGACGATGTTGCGCAGGCACTGCTGCTGGCGAAGGACGCTCCTGGCATTGAGGGCTTGACCTTCAATCTTGCGGGCGACGTTCGGCCCTCGGCTTCCGAGTTTGTCTCCGTGTTGCGGCAACGCACCATGCGCAACTACAGGTTCTATCCGCGAAGCATGTGGGGGATCTGCGCCGGGGAACTAAGCCGCTACCTGGTCAAGAAAGCGGTAAAGAAACCCGACAACCGCATGGTGCCGTTTCGCGACTTGCAGAGCGGCGCGATGGTCACTCAGCTGGATTGTTCGCTGGCCAAACAGAAGCTGGGATGGAAACCGGTTTCGGACCGGGAAGAATTCTTTCGGCAGGCGGTCGACATATTTGTAAGGCCAATCTCGCCTGGTGATATTCGATTGGAAGTTGCGGATTAGGACGGATACCCAAGCCGGCCCCGCTGCAATCGGAACCTAAGTGGGAAAACTCCGCTTGCATGCGCTGCAATTGCATGCGGCGGCCGCAACAGGTTGTGTATCATGGCGTCGAGACAGCTCACCTTTCGTTCGTGCCGGCATTTTTGACATATGACTGAACAGCATCAAGCAACTCTAGTCCAGGTTTTCCATGATGTCTTCGACGACGACAGTATCGTGTTGCGTCCCGATCTCACCGCCGGTGACGTCGATGGATGGGACAGCCTGGCTCACGTTCGCCTGCTGCTCACCGTGGAACGAAAGTTCGGCATCAAGTTCAACGCGGTAGAAGCGGGCAAACTGAAAAACGTCGGCGAACTCATACATTTAATCGACAGCAAGCTTTCGGCTCCTGCCAGGAAATAATCATGTCGGCCCTTTACTCCGAGTTGTCTTGGCTGCCACGTCCTTCGCAAGACTTCAGCTCGCAATGCAAAGAGGCATTGCGCAATCCCGAGTCGCTGGGCACTCGTATCAAGGCTCTTGCCTCCTGCGGACTCGACGAAAACCAACTCATACGGCTGGCGAAGCTCATCACCTCGGCGCTTTCCGAGGGAAAATCGCTGGCGCCGCTGACCGAGTATCGCCTGGCGCTGATCAGCAATGCCACCGTCGACTTCATCGTGCCTGCGCTCACCGCGACCGCTGCGCGCTACGGTATCGCACTCGAATGTGTTGCCGCTGGCTACGACCAGGGAGTTCAGGAGAGTCTCAATCCCGACTCGGCCATCAACAAATGCCAGCCGCACGGAGTGCTGATTGCGCTCGACTGGCGCGGCGTGCCGTTGCAGCTCGCGCTGGGTAAAGCGGAAGCGGCTCGTGCCTCGGTCAACGCCGTGCTCGGGCACATTCAGTTGATCCGCAGCGGCATTCAGCAGAACAGCGGCGCCACCTGCATCCTGCAAAACCTCGCTGCTCCTCCCGAGTTGCTGACCGGCTCGCTCGACCGCGTACTTCCCGGAGCGCAGCGTAACCTCATCGACTCCGTAAACCAGGGACTCGCCGAAGCCGTACTCGACACCGGCGATGTTCTGCTCGATGTCGCCGGCCTGGCCGAAACCGTTGGCCTGGCAAACTGGTTTTCGCCCTCCGAATGGAACCTGGCAAAGCTTCCCTTCTCGCAAAGTTACTTACCCATCTACGCGGACCACGTCTGCCGAATCATTGCAGCGCTTCGCGGCAAGACGCGCCGCTGTTTGGTGCTGGACCTCGACAACACGCTGTGGGGAGGCGTCATCGGCGACGACGGGCTCAAGGGTATTCAGATCGCCCAGGGCGATGCCACCGGCGAGGCGTATCTCGCGTTGCAGCGCTATTGCCTGTCGCTGCGTGAGCGCGGCGTCGTCCTCGCCGTCTCCTCGAAGAACGAAGACGACACAGCCCGGCTGCCGTTTCGCGAGCATCCCGAGATGCTGTTGCGTGAAGAGCACTTCGCCGTCTTCCAGGCCAACTGGAGCGACAAGGCCACCAATATCAAATCCATCTCCGAGGAACTCGCTCTCGGATTGGAGTCGCTGGTGTTCGTCGATGACAATCCCTTCGAACGCGAGCTGGTTCGCAAGGCGCTGCCCGAGGTTGCTGTACCGGAAATGCCGAGCGATCCCGCGCTCTACGCTCGCACCCTGGCGGCCGCGGGATATTTCGAGCTGGCGACCTTCTCGACAGAAGACCTCAGCCGCGCCTGCGTACTACGACGGCAACGCCCGCCGAGCTGCTTTGCAGAAGCAGGTGGGCGACCTGAACCAGTACCTCGCCTCGCTGAATATGGAGATCATCTTCCAGCCCTTCAACGAGACGGGACGGGCGCGCATTGCCCAGCTCATCAACAAGTCGAACCAGTTCAACCTGACCACGCGGCGCTATACCGAAGCCGAAGTGGCCGAGATGGAAAGCGATCCGCAGTGCTTCGGCCTGCAGGTTCGCCTGACCGACAGCTTCGGCGACAATGGCATGATCAGCGTCGTCATCTGCCGCGCCACGCCCGACGGCAACTGGAACATCGATACCTGGCTGATGAGTTGCCGCGTGCTGGGCCGCGGGGTCGAGATCATGACGCTGCGCGAGATACTGGAGCACGCTGCGGAACGCGGCATCGCGAAGCTCATTGGCACCTACCGGCCGACGGACCGGAACAAGCTGGTCGAGCAGCACTACAGCAAGCTGGGATTTACCGAAGTCGATCGCCAGGCGGACGGTACCACAATGTGGGAGTTGGACGTGGCGACGGCGAAGATCGAGCCATGTCCCATGCGGGTTCGCTCGGAAGGCTTCACGGGTCGCGCCTCGGTCGCTCTGCAAGGCAAGTAGCAAGCCGCACAGTCAGGATCGTTTCAATCGGGAGCACATGAGCTCAGCCGCCACAGTTGCGCAAGGACGCCAGACCAGGCAGCAGGTATTGACCCGCGCCGCGAATTCCATTTTCATTTTGGTGGCGCTTGTTCTGCTTCTCCTGGCGGCATACTTCGTGCATGCGCACAAACCGCTGTACGTGCAGGTCGCGCCGGCGGTGCTGGCGCTGGCTTGCCTCCTGCTGCTGTTGGCACGGCCGGCAATTCGGATCTTCGCGGCCTCGCTCATCGTCGGCACCGTCGCCGGGCTATACGCGACGGAGCTCATCTCGCGCGTGCTGTACAACGACGATCTCCCTTACGAGCGTGGCGTGCGCCAGGCCGCGGCTGCCGCAGGCATTCAGTACGATCCGCGCACCCGGCTGGAAGCCATCCTCGAATACCGCAGCCAGGGCGTGAAGGCGTACCCGCCGTTCTATCCCTACCTGCTGGTGGACGATCCGCTGAAGGTTGACGGCGAGCCGACCATCCCGCTGGGAGGACACTCCTCGGTGTTCGTCGTGGCATGCAACGAGGGTGGACAATACCTCACCTACAACACCGACGAGCACGGATTCCCCAACCCCGCCGGCTTGTGGCAAGGTCCAATCGACGTCGCGATGGTCGGCGATTCCAACGCGGTCGGCGAATGTGTTCCCCAAGCCGACAGCATTGCCGGCCAGCTCAGGGCGAAATTTCCATCGACCATCACCCTGGGCGCAGGCGGCCATGGACCGATCTTCGAACTCGCCTCCATTCGCGAGTACCTGCGATACGCCAAGCCCAAAGAGGTGCTCTGGATCTACTCCGAGTCGCACACTCCGCAGTACCTCGACATCGAGAGCCACTCCCCGTTCATGCTTCGCTATCTCGACAATCCCGAGTTCTCGCAGAAGCTGATGGACAAGCAGCAGGGCATCGACACCGCTGTTAAGAACTATGTCGACTTCGGCATTCAGCAGGAACTGCACGCCCATAGTTGGCCGGTCACGCTCAAGAATTTCCTCGTGCTCAAGAACCTTCGCACCCTGGAATTCGATTTGCGCGCCCGCCTGCGTCCTCCCAAGCCGATCGAGTTCAATGCTCCGCTGTTCGAGCGTACCTTGCAGGACGGAGCTCGCGAGGTGCAAGCCTGGGGTGGCGAGGTGAAGCTGGTCTACTGGCCGGATGCGGGCCGCTATCCCGGCATCGCGAACTACTCTCCGGCGCTGCGCCAGAGGCACGACGAAGATCGCCGCAAGGTGCTCGACATTGCTTCGCGGCTGGGCATCACGGTCATCGATCTCACGCCGGTCTTCCCCGATCTGCCCGCGCAGCGAGCCCACGAGAACGACCGCTATTTCTATTCCTTCCCGGCACACTACACGCCGGAAGGCTATCGTACAGCCGCCAGGGCCATCATCTCTGCATTGGAAAACGAAAGGTAGCGAGGACAAACGCCTATGGACGCAGCTTTTCCTTTTCTACTGTTTTCCGCCGCGGTGATAGTTGCGTTCAATGTAAACCGTTCCGCCGGATGGCATCGCCTGGTCCTGCTGCTGGCGAATCTGGCGTTCCTTGCGACCTTCTCGTTGCAGCCCAAGTCGTATATTCCCTTCGCTGCGTTTCTGGTCTTCGGATATCTCGGCGTGCAGCTAATCCGCGCTTACGGCCGCTTTCTGTTTTGGCCGGTATTGCTCACCACCATCGCCGCGTTTATCTGGCTTAAGAAGTACCAGTTTCTTCCCTCGTCAAGCTTTCTGCATTTCGTCTATGTAACCCTCGGGCTCTCCTACATTTTCTTTCGCATTCTGCATTTGCAGATCGATACCAACTCGGGCGAGATCGAAGAACGTATCAGTCCCATCAGCTATTTCAACTACACCTGCAACTTCGCGACACTGGTCAGCGGCCCCATTCAGCTTTACCAGGATTTCCAAGCTTCTCCCGGACTCGCGGGAGCCGGCCTCGACTTCGCGCTGGTCGTTCCCGCGCTGGAGCGCATCCTTCGTGGCGTGATCAAGACAAACGTTCTGGCCTTGGCAGCGGCCCGAATACGCGAAGCCGCCATGGATGTGCTGCTCACCACTTCGCATCCTTCGACCAGGCTGACGTCGGCAATCCTGGTTTTCGGCCTCTACCCGATTTTCCTCTACTGCAATTTTTCCGGGTACATCGATATCGTCATCGGCGTTGGAGAGCTGCTCGGCTTCCATCTGCCGGAGAATTTCAATCGCCCCTTCTCTGCCAGAAACTTCCTCGACTTCTGGGGCCAATGGCACATCACGCTTTCCAACTGGCTGAAGCGCTATGTGTTCAACCCCATGATGATGACGCTGATGCGGCGCTTCCCGTCGGTGACGCTGGAGCCGTTCTGGGCGGTGCTCGCCTACTTCGTCACCTTCGCCCTAATCGGTATATGGCATGGCCAGACCTCCGAGTTTCTCTTCTTCGGATTTCTCCAGGGACTCGGCGTCAGCATGAACAAGCTCTACCAGATTCTCATCACCAAGCGATTGACCCGCGCCGGCTACAAGAAGCTTGCAGCCGAGCCGTGGTACCGGGCCACATGCCGCGGTCTTACCTATACCTGGTTCGCATTTACGCTGGTGTGGTTCTGGTCAAACTGGAAGCAGATGGATACGTTCTACAAGCGGTTGGGCATCGCAGAAACGCTGGCCGCGTGGTTCGCCATCTTCCTGATTGCTACCGTGGTGCTGGCGCTCTGGGAAGCTATCCGCGCCCGTGTCTTCGCCCTGCAGTGGGAGGGAGCGTCAGTGGTTGATTCGATGTACGCGCGCGTTGCCTGGAGCTGCATGCTTGCCGTAATGGTCGTCGCCGTGACGCTGCTGGCCGGGCAGTCCGCTCCCGACATGGTCTACAAAGCGTTCTAGCGCCGCAGCTCGGTTGATGCGGAAGCTAAGCCGCCTCGCGATACTCCTCTTCGAGCAACTCGATCAATCCCACATCGAGGAAGTACACAAACGCGATCCGCCTTCCACCGAAAGCAGCCGCCGGGGCTAATTCCTGGACCAGGGCAGCTCCCTTATCCAGCGATTGCTGCACCGTCTTCTCGATGTCAGCAGTTTCGTAGCAGAGGTGCTCTGGACCGCCGCCTTTTTGCGATGCGCGCCACACCGGGGAATCTTCCCCGGTCGGCTCAATCAGTTCGACCAGGCTGTCGGCCTTTTCGCCGCCCCAGAACTGTACCAGCACCTTTTGTATGGGATCGTGAACAATCTCGGTTTTCGCCGACAATCCGAGTGCCGACGCATATTTTTCTCCCTGAACCTTGATGTCGCGCACTACGACACCGGTGTGATGCAAACGCATGGGCCCATCCTGCAGTTTTTATCCGAGCAATCTGGCGGCTTCTTTGGCGAAATAGGTGAGTGTGATCGACGCACCAGCCCGTTGGATGCAAAGTAACGACTCCATGAAAACGCGCTCGTAGTCGATCCATCCGTTCATTGCGGCCGCCTTAATCATGGCGTATTCACCGCTGACCTGATAGGCAGCCAGGGGAACGTCGTAGCGCATGCGCGCTTCCCGGATTACGTCCAGGTAGGGCATCGCCGGCTTGACCATGATCATGTCAGCGCCTTCGTCGAGGTCCTGTTCAATTTCGCGCATGGCTTCACGCAAGTTGGCCGGATCCATCTGGTAGGAGCGACGATCTCCAAAGTGCGGAGCTGAATCCGCCGCCTCGCGGAACGGTCCATAGAAGCCGCTGGCAAACTTCGCAGCGTAGGAGAGTACAGGGATGTTCTCAAATCCGGCAGCGTCGAGCCCGGCGCGAATGGCCTGCACTCGTCCATCCATCATGTCGCTGGGCGCGATGATGTCCATGCCCGCTTCCGCCTGCGATACCGCAGTCCTGGTCAGCAGCTCCAGGCTCGCATCATTCAGGATTTCGTATTCCTCGGCAGACACCGGCGCAAGCTCCGTAGCCGTTGCTGCTCCGCCTGCCTGCCCACTGACTTTGATCACGTGCTTGCCCTTGGACTCCAACTCGCGCACGAAGGCGTCCGCCTCCTGGCGCGCCTTGGAATAGGCTCCGCCCGTCGTGTCGACGATCCCGCAGTGGCCGTGCGACATGTACTCGCAAAGACAGACGTCGCCCATCAGCAGCAGGCCGGGCACTTCGCGCTTGATCGCCCGCGCGGCGCGCTGCACGATGCCGTTGCGCTCCCATGCGCCGGTCGCCATCTCATCTTTCTCTTCGGGAAGCCCGAACAGGATCACGCTGGGAATGCCCAGCGACTTCACTTCCCTGCACTCGTTCACCGCTTCATCGACAGACAGGTTGAAAACGCCCGGCATGGAGCGCACTTCTTTGCGTATTCCTTCGCCGGGACAAACGAAAAGCGGGTATACGAAACCCTCAGGGCTGAGGCGGGTTTCACGGACAAAAGAGCGTATTGCTTCGCTGCGACGCAGTCGACGTGGCCGATCCGTTGGAAATGCCATAACAGAAAATTCTAGCAGGATGGGAGAGACAATCGTGGGGACAGCGCCCGCATCGCATGGCACTTCAGGGGTATTTCGGGAACGGTCGGCGAACCTGGATCAGGCCGCCGTGGCCGAGTCCGACTCGCCGAGATAGACCTTGATTTTCTCCAGCAGGGCCGGAAACATTGCTTCTTTTTGCAAGACGGCCTTGGCGTCGCTACCGCTGTCCACATCAGCATACCCGGTCACGATGATGACCGGCATCTCTGGATTGGTGGCGTGTACCCGCTTTGCCAGCTCGAGACCATTCATTCCGTCCATCTTGAAATCGGTTACCAGGATGTCGAATTTCTCGCGCTGGAACTTCTCCAAAGCATCGTGAGCGTTGTAGGCACAAACCGCTCGATAACCCTGCATCTCCAGGATTTCGCAACTCAAACGCGCTAAAACTTCGTGATCGTCGACGAAGAGAACGGCTTTCATCTTGCACCTGCCAATCAGCGTTCAGGATGGGCCAAGTTCTACCCGCATGTTTAGTTTCCAGAGAAGCCGTAAAAGATGCCCCGGGAATTTGATATTGCAAGGGCTTTTGAGCTTCTGTAGGACAGAAGGAATCTAGCCACGGATATCCACGGAGAAACACAGATCAGATTATCTTTCGTCTTCTTGCCTATCTTCTCTGATCCGTTCAGATCCGCGTGAATCCGCGGTCGCGCTTTTCTTCTTCGGCCGTGAACGTAGTTTGACGCCCCCCTTGCCCCTGTTTAGACTCGAAGTGTTGTCCCGTCGCCCACGCGGACGTTGGGGCGGTTAGCTCAGTTGGTTAGAGCGTCTCGCTTACACCGAGAAGGCCGCAGGTTCGAGTCCTGCACTGCCCACCAGTTCGACCCGAAAATGAATTTCCGCCGCATGCTCTATGCTTTAACGCTGGCCCTTGTCCTGGCGGGCCTGCTTTTCTGGTATGCGGATTCCAATCGTCCCACGGCCGTTCCCATCGGCAGAGTGTTTGAAATCAAGGCTCCCCTGGGGCTTCCGCCGGTCCCCATCCCAGACGAAAATCCTCCCACACGTCAGACCATCGCCCTGGGCCGCCGCCTGTTCTTTGACACTGCGCTCTCATCGGACAGAACAATCTCGTGCGCAACCTGCCACATGCCGCCGATGGGCTTTGTCGACGGCCAGCCTGTAGCAACCGGCGTGGCCGGCAAGCATGGGGTGCGCAATTCACCGACGGTTTTGAACGCGGCTTACTGGGCTTCGGATTTCTGGGATGGCCGCGCCGGTTCGCTGGAAAAGCAAAGCGAAGGTCCGGTGGCGAATCCCGTCGAAATGGCGCACACCCTCACGGGAGTCGCGCAGCGGCTGTCGCAAGACCCGAGCTACGTAGAACAATTTGACGCCGCGTTCGGTGCAGGCCCGATCACCTATGAGAAAGTCGAGAAGTGCATTGCGTCGTTCGAGCGCACCGTGATCAGTGGCAACTCTGCCTTCGACCGCTACTACTATGGCGGAGACAAGTCGGCCATGACGCCGGCGCAAATCCGTGGCCTTGAGCTGTTTCGCGACCCTAAGAAGGGCAATTGCGAAGTCTGCCACACCATCGGCGAGCACTCCGCCCTGTTTACCGACAACAAGTTTCACAACCTTGGCGTCGGCTTCTCCAACGGCGTGACCGGCGACAAGGGACGAGCGGCCATCTCCGGCGACGCGAGCCAGACTGGCGCTTTCCGCACTCCCACCCTACGCAACATCGCGCTCACCGCACCCTACATGCACGACGGCAGCCTGAAGACGCTGAAGGACGTGATGGATTACTACGTCGGTGGTGGCAATTCCAATCCCTACCTCGACAAGGAAATGCGCTCCCTCGACTTCCTGACCGGGCAGGAGCGGCAGGACCTCATCGAGTTCATGAATGCGCTCACCGGCGACATGCCGCCCGACGTTGGCCCTCCGCCGACGCCGAAACTGCAAGCAGCGAACTAACCTGGCGTCACTTCAATTCTTAACCTTGCGGCCCTTCTAAACCTTCTGCCGAGGATGTATGGTATGCCTTCAGGCCGGAATCTTCGCTGAATGTCGATCGCAACCATCAGGCAAATCTTTGAGCAGCACTTCGGCGCGCCCCCGACTAGCGTGTCGCCGCTACAGGGAAACCTCGGCGCCTCGGGACGGCAAATCCTGCGCGTCAGCGGCGACGGACATAAAGCCATCGGCATTGTTTACGACATGCGCGAAGAGAATGCCGCCTTCCTGGAATTTTCGCGGCACTTTCGCCGTCACGGATTGCCGGTGCCGGAAATCTACGGTGAGGACCTCGAGCACAACGCCTATCTCGAAGAAGACCTCGGCGACACCACGCTGTTCGAGTTCCTGGCGCAACACCGCGACGGAGAAAACATTGCGCCGGAAGCAATCGAAGCCTATCGCAAGGCGATTGCCGTGTTGCCGCGCTTTCAGGTTGAGGGCGGGCAAAACCCTCGACTACAGCGTCGCTTATCCTCGCGCCAGCTTCGATCGCCAATCGATTGCGTGGGACCTGAACTATTTCAAGTACTATTTCCTGCGACTCGCCGGCATCGCCTTCAACGAGCAGGGACTGGAAGACGACTTTCAGGCGTCTAACCGAGTTTCTGCTCGCCGCCGATCGAGACTACTTCCTCTACCGCGACTTCCAGTCGCGCAACATCATGCTGCGCGATGGCGAGCCGTGGTTTCTCGACTACCAGGGTGGACGCAAAGGCGCGTTGCAGTACGACATCGCTTCGCTGCTCTTTGACGCCAAGGCCGATCTCCCGCCGAATGTCCGCCAGCACCTGCTCGACTACTACCTCGATGAGTTGGCGAAATACATTCCGCTCGATCGCGAAGAGTTCCTGCGCTACTACTACGGCTATGTCTACGTCCGCATCATGCAGGCGCTGGGCGCTTACGGATTTCGCGGCTTCTATGAACGCAAGCCGCTCTTCCTGCAAAGCGTTCCTTATGCGCTGAAGAACCTGCGCTGGCTGCTGCACAACACCGAACTCCCGATTGCCCTTCCCGTACTCACCGGCGCGTTTCAAGCGATGCTGGCGTCCGACAAGCTGATGAGTCTGAGCCCGAAAAAAACAGACGGGCTGCTGGTGCGCATCTACAGCTTCTCGTTTCACCGCGGCACGCCGCCGCAGGACGAGAGCGGCAACGGCGGCGGATTCGTCTTCGATGCCCGCGGCCTGCCCAATCCCGGCCGCGAGGAACGATTCAAGCCGCTCACCGGATGCGATGCTCCGGTGATCGACTATCTGAAGCAGTACGACAGCGTGCAGCAGTATCTTGTCGAACGTCACTTCGCTGGTCGACGCAACGGTTAATAACTATCGCAACCGAGGATTTCACAACCTGATGGTTTCCTTCGGATGCACCGGCGGCCAGCATCGCTCGGTTTACCTGGCCAACCAACTGGCGGAACATCTGCGCGGCGTCAGCGGCCTCGAAGTGGTGCTGCGCCACGTCGAGTTGGAGAAGATGGCGCGATGAGGGCCATGGTGCTCGCCGCCGGCTTGGGCACCCGTCTGCGCCCGCTCACCAACGATCGTCCCAAGGCCCTGGTTGAACTCGGCGGCCGCACCATGCTGGAGATCACGCTCCGCCGCCTGCGGGATTCTGGCATTCGACGACGTCATCGTCAACGCCCATCACTTCGCCGACCTGCTGATCGAATATCTGCGCTGCCACGATAATTTCGGAATGAACGTCGCAGTCTCGCGCGAAGATCTCCTGCTCGACACCGGTGGCGGACTGAAGGCTGCTGCTTACTTTTTCACCGGCTCAAGTGAGCCGTTCCTGGTGCACAACGTTGACGTGCTCAGCAACATCGATTTCGCAACCATGCTAACGTTCCACCGCGAGCACGACGCCATGGCCACACTTGCCATGCGCGAGCGCCACGGCCGGCGACAGTTGCTGTTCGATGAGCACGCCCTGCTCTGCGGACGCCGAACCAAAGGAGTCGCAGCTGACGAGGTGGTTCGCCCGGCCCGGCAGATGATGCCGCTGGCGTTTTCCGGCATCCACGTTATCTCGCCGAAGATTTTCGAGCGCATGACAGAAACGGGCGTGTTCTCCATCATCGACGCGTACCTGCGCTTGGCAGCCGCAGACGAGAAGATAGTCGCCTTCCGCGCTGACCAATACTACTGGCGCGATCTCGGTACGATCGAAAGACTTGATGCCGCGGCGATAGACCTACAAAGCGGGGTCGTACGAATTTGAGGCTTAGCGCTCAGCCTTCGACCTGACAAACTTGAGTGCAGTGTGCGTGTCGGAAAACTTCACCACTTTCACATCCACCAGGCCGGCCGTTCTCCCGGCTGCTAAAACCTGGCCCTCAGTGATCTCCTGCTTACCCTTGGGATAGACAATCCAAAGGCCTCCACTTGCCGAGAGCGACGGTACGAGCCCTTCGATGCCTCCGAGGTCAGCGGCTTCCGACGCTCCAACGAAAATTAGATCAGAGCTCTCCAGCAGCTTCGTAGCAGAGAATTCGCTAGCTTCGGCTCGAACGCTCTTCAGAAAACTCGCATCGCGAATCGCGAGCACAGAAACCGTCAAACCGGGCTTGATGCCCAGCTTCTCCGCCGTGCTCTTGGGATGGAGGATCTTCTGGGCCCACTTGGCTGCACGGTCGCCGAGTTCAAAGATGGCGCTCCCGTCTGCCCACGCCAGGTGCAGTTCACCATCCTTGGCGACGGTCGATTGTAACGATGCCAACGGAATCTTCAGGCGGAAGTCACCGCGAAAGATGATTTCGCTCGTCTCCAGCAGCGCCTTGCCCTGCGACGTTTTCCCGCCACTTCTCACCGTGCATAGCTGCTCTGCTCCCATGCGATCTCCTCGAACGCTGACCTATCGCGGCGATTCGGTGAGCACCTCTGCCAGCAGCTGCGGCTCAAGATTCCCTCCGCTGACTACAGCAACCACCTTCTTCGCTTTCGGCAGCTCCTTCTGATGGAACAACCATGCCGCGAAGGTCACAGCTCCGCTCGGTTCGGCGACCACGCGGGCGGAGGTAACGGCTCGCCTCATGGCGCTGCGAATCTCGTCTTCCGTGACCGTGACGATGTCATCCACGAACTGACGAATGTGCTCGAAGTTCAACGGCCCCACCGACTGCGTACGCAAGCCGTCGGCCAAGGTGCTCGAAACCCGCTCCGCCGGAAGCTGCACTACTTCTCCCTTACGAAAGCTCTGCTGCGCGTCGTTGGCCAGCTCGGGTTCCACGCCGATGACCTTCGCCTTCGAGCCGCTTAGCTTGATCGCCGAAGAAACTCCGCTCAACAATCCGCCGCCGCCCACCGGCACCAGCACCAGGTCTACATCGGGGCAGTCTTCCAAAATCTCGAGTCCCACCGTTCCCTGCCCGGCGATGATGAAAGGATCGTTATACGGCGGCACGATGGCATAGCCGTGTTGCGCCGCCAATTCCTCGGCCTTCTTCATGCGCTCGGCACTCGCCGGACCAACCGTGACGATCTCCGCTCCCAGCGCGGCCGTGCTGTCGATCTTGATCTTCGGCGCATTGCGCGGCATCACCATCACGCACTTCAACCCAAAGGCTCGCGCTGCATAGGCAACTCCTTGCGCGTGGTTGCCGCTGGAATACGAGATGACGCCATTTTTGCGCTCGCTCTCGCTCAGCGATGCGATCTTGTTATACGCGCCGCGCAACTTGAACGAGCCGATCGGTTGAAAGCTCTCTGGCTTCAACCAGACCTCCGCAGCGCTAGCGGGTTTCGCCGTGCCATTCTTTTCTGCCGGAGGATAGTAGCGCACCAGCGGCGTGCGCGCCGCGATGCCGCGCAACTTCTGCTGCGCTGTCTTGATGTCGTCGAGGGTCACCATGAGAATTTCAATTTCCTGCTGCACGCCGGCGAGAGCACCCATGCTCCTCCGGGCAGCTCTGCCGACTGGGCCCGCGGCCCGTTGCGCGCCAGGCGAATCAGTTCTGCCATCCAGTGTACAAGGGCGAACTGCTCACGGAAGCTTGCCTTGCGACCGACGTCAACGTGCGAAAGCGCCGGGCTGACCAGTGCGTCAAGCAGATACCGCTGCGGAATCCTTTGCTTCAGCCAGAGCAACTCCGTCGGAGGGATGACCGTGTCGTCGGAGCCATGCAACAACAGCACAGGCGCGTGCAGAAAATTTAGCCGTCCCGCCGGCGATGCGTCCGCCAACTGCTCGCGGTCTTTATCGATCTCGCCGAGAATCGCCTGCCGAAAGCTATCGAGCTGCTTGTGATAAATCCGTTGCATCACCTGCTGGTCCAGCAGGAGTCATCTGCGCCGTCAGCGCCTCCGACTTTGCGCCTTCCCCGGCCAGCACCAACTTGATCGCCTCGCTAGCCTTTGCCGCATCCTGCTGCGGAAAGAAATCTCCCGGGCGATCGAGGACAACGATCAGCGGTCCGTACT
The DNA here is from genome assembly GCA_963771535.1 of uncultured Acidobacteriaceae bacterium. Taxonomy (GTDB): domain Bacteria; phylum Acidobacteriota; class Terriglobia; order Terriglobales; family Acidobacteriaceae; genus CAVVDY01. The sequence goes on from CAVYTK010000006.1 coordinate 139,442, forward strand.
CGTGTGGCGTCAGATGCTCGAAGCTTCCATCGGGACGCTCGGCCTCTCCCGTGGCATAGAAGTGCAGCACATGCGCCAGGTCATAATGGGCGCCTACCGTAGCGATCCAGGCAATGGAATTGCCGTACTGCGGCATCGGTTGCAGCCACCAGAGCGAGCCCGCCGGAGAAGCTGATCCCCAACACTCCGACTTTCGCCACCCCGAGTTGCTGCGCGAAAATTTGTGCTGCGGCGCCAATCACCTCGGCAGATTCGGCTTCGACGCGATACTCGGCCAGCCCTTGCACCTGCGGCGTCATCACCGACAAATCCGCTGGCGGCCAGCGCCCGCGCAAAGCTCACCAGGCGCGGCTCGTTGATGCCAAGTTCGTGCATGCCGTGCACGACCACGATGCCCGGCGCGAATCCCACGCCCCGTGGCGAATACATGCGCGCCGGTGTCGGCTTGCCATTGAAGTCAAATGTTTCGTCGCGGGTATCGACCGGATGAATGTCGTAGTTGGCGATCCAGCCTTTCGCGTTGGGATCGCTCATGCGGGCAAGCACCGACGCCGCGCGCAAATAGTTCTGTGCGATGGGATAAAGCAGCATTAATGCAACCGGAAGAAGCAGCAGGGACCACGCCAATAGGCGAACTCTAAATCCGCGAGAGCGCATGGAGCCGTTGACCAAAGTGATGAGGTCCGGGCGGAGCTTTGTATCAGGGCACGGCTTCAGCCGTGCCGCCAATCGGCCTTGTGAGATTTGGGCTTTAGCCCCTGAAGGAGTTTATCGGAATGCAGGGCCTTAAGCCCTCTAAAGATTTCTGGCGCATCGACGCTGGCCTGAAGGCCAGCTCTACCCAAAATGCCTGGCCTACACTTCCAGAATCACCGGCATAATCAGCGGGCCGGCGCGAGGTGTTCTTCACGATGAAGCGCTTCAGGTCCTGGCGGATCTTTTCCTTGATCATGCCGTAGTCGCCCTTCTCTTCATCGCTCGAAGCGTTCAGCGTATTCATCACCGTCTCACGCGCCTGTTCGAGAAACCCGTTTTCGCTCATGCCGCTGAAGCCGCGCATCACGATTTCGGGCGTTGACTCAACTTCACCGGTGAGCTTGTTGATAGCGATGATGGGCAGCACGATGCCGTCTTCACTCAGATGGCGGCGATCGCGAATCACCAGGTCTTCCACCACATCGCCCATCGAATTCGAATCGATACAGATGCGCCCTACCGGAGCCTTGCCGGCCTTGCGCGCACCCAGTTCGTCGAATTCGAGGATGTCGCCGCTCTCCAGCATCATCACGTGCCCCACGGAGCCATGCATCGCTCCCGCAATCTCAGCGTGCAGCTTCAGCTGGCGGTACTCGCCGTGAATCGGAATGAAGTACTGCGGCTTCACCAGGTTGATAATGAGCTTCAACTCTTCCTGGCTGGCGTGTCCGCTGACGTGCACCGGCGGCGAGGAACCATCGTCGTAAATCACGTGCGCATCGCGGCGGAAGAGGTGATCGATCACGCGATAGATCGCCTTCTCGTTGCCGGGAATGATGCGCGACGACAGCACAACCGTATCGCCGGGCGAGATGCGCGCGTGCTTGTGATTGTCCACCGCAGCCCGCGACAGCGCCGACATGGGCTCGCCCTGGGTGCCGCTGATGAGCACGCAAACTTTGTTGGGCGGCAGTTCCTTCACCTGGGCGGGATGAATCAGCAGCCCCTCAGGCATATCGAGGTAGCCGAGGTCCTGCGCAATTTCGGTCGACTCCATCATGGAACGGCCGACAACGGCGACCTTGCGCCCATTCTCGAACGCCTGCTCCATCGCCAGCTTGATGCGATGGATGGACGACGAAAAGCACGCGATGAACAGCTTCTTCTCGGTGCGGGCAAAGATTTCCTGGAAGCGCGCGCGCACTGCTCGTTCACTCGGCGTGTAGCCGCGGCGCTCGACGTTGGTCGAATCCTGGAACAGCGCCAGCACGCCCTGCTTGCCATACTCCGCAAACGCGTGCAGATCGAAAAGCTTGTTGTCCGTCGGAGTCGGGTCGACCTTGAAATCGCCGGTATGAATCAGAACGCCCAGCGGGGTATGGATCGCCAGCGCCACGCAATCCACCAGGCTATGCGTCACCTGGATGGGATTGATGGTGAATGGGCCGATCTTGAAGCTGTCGCCCGGCCGGATCTCGTTGAGCACAACATCGTCAATCAGTCCGTGCTCTTCAAGTTTTCCCTCGACATAGGCCAGCGTGAACTCGGTGCCGTACACCGGCACGTTGAGTTCCGACAAGATCCAGGGCAGGCCGCCGATGTGATCTTCGTGTCCATGCGTCAGCACGATGCCGCGGACGTATTGCCGGTTCTGGAGCAGGTACCGGATGTCGGGGACAACGATGTCCACGCCCAGCAGCTCAGATTCGGGAAACATGAGTCCGGCATCGATGACAATGATGTCATCGCCCCAGCGAATTGCCATGCAATTCATGCCAAATTCGCCGAGACCACCCAGAGGAACAACTTGTAACTTACCGGCAGGCATCAGCAGATTCGATGCTAGCACAGGGCGGCTCTTAGCTTTTGGCCATCAGCTTTTGGCTGTTGCCTGGTTTTTGTCCTCTGTACCCGTTAAATCCGTGCGGCCAGGGAGCTGCAATCGCCAAGTGCCAGGCGGTAACGCCAAAAGCTAAGAGCCAAAAGCCGGGAGCCAACCAGCATCCTATACTTAAGACAATGCCTGACCTCGCACCCAAGTCTCTGATGCGGCGCGCCCTCGAAGCCGCCATTCGCAAGGCCTTCACCCGTGCGTACAAGACCATCAAGGTTGACCCCGGCAAGTACATGGAGCACCTCCGCATGGCATACGGCCTGCCCGCTATCACCTACGATGGCGTCTTCGGAGTCGAGGTCCACACGCTCGATCACATCGCGCAGGAAACCATCCGCGCCAGCATGAAGATGGCGGCGGCCGAAGGCGCAGGCCTCGGCATGGGCGGCCTGTTCACCGTGTTGCCCGACCTCGGAATCCTGGCCGCAATCACCATGCGCATGATCCAGAAGCTGAGCCTGGTCTACGGCTTCGCCTACAACACGGAAGAGGAAGAGGCCGAGTTGTGGGTCGCGGCGGCCAGCGCCGCCGGCGTAGATATCGGCCGCGAAATTGTGGAGAAGCAGGTGGTGTCGAAGTTTGTGCCGCGCGTGATTCGCGCCATCGCCGCCCGTACCAGCGCTGAGCTCGCCGAGAAATGGGCGGGGCGGCTGATCCCCGTTGTCAGCGGCGTGATCGGAGCCGGCCTGAACTACTACTTCGTCCGCGTCTGGGGAGAGCGCGCCCTAAGCCACTTCCGCCAGCGCCACCTTGCCGCCCGTCAGCAGCAACACGCGCGGGAAGCAGCGCCCATTCCACTGCCGGCGTCGACCGCATCGTAGAGAACCAGCTCTTGGCTATTGGCTATGAGCTTTTGGCTCTTGGCTCGGAGCTCTTGGCGCACGGCTTCAGCGGATACGCGTGTCATGCTGAGCGAGGACGCCGAGTAACGCGAGGGGGACGAGTCGAAGGACCTCGACTAGAGTGCCGCCCTCTTTACGCTTGTCATCCTGAGCGAGGAACGGAGCGACGAGTCGAAGGACCTCTACCCAGCCCACGAAGCATCACTTACAAATTCGCCGCCTCCGCCACCACCGCCGAGGGCTGCTCCAACCCGAACTCTCCCTCCCACTTAGCCATCACCACAGTCGCCAGACAGTTACCCAAAACGTTAACCGCAGTGCGTCCCATGTCGAGCAACTGATCGACGCCCAGCAGCACGAACACCGGCTCGGTCGGCAGGCCAACGGAGGTCGCGGTCGCCAGCAGAATCACCAGCGCAGCGCGCGAAACGCCAGCCACTCCTTTGCTGGTGAGCATCAGGGTGAACGCGATCATGAACTGCTGCCCCAGCGACAGATGCAGGCCCGCCACCTGCGCCACGAAGATGGCCGCGACCGAGAGATACAGCGAACTGCCGGTGAGATTGAAGCTGTAGCCGGTGGGTATGACGAAGGCCACGATCTGCCGCGGCACGCCGAGGGCCTCCATCTGCTCCATCGCGCTGGGCAGAGCGGCCTCAGAGCTAGACGTGGCAAAGGCAATCGTTACTGGCTCGGCCACAGCTTTGATGAAACGCTTGAGCGGCACCCGGCACAGCAGCGCCACCGGCAGCAGCACGCCGAGGATGAAGACGATCAGGGCCGCATACAGCGTCAGCAAAAGTTTGAGCAGGCTGCCCAGGATGGCAAAACCGCCATGTCCCACAGTGTAGGCAATGGCCGCTCCCACGCCCAGCGGCGCCATATACATCACGATGTTGGTGAACTTAAACATCGTCTCGGCCAGGCTCTCGCACAGCTTCAGCATCGGGCGGCGCTTCTCTTCGCTGATCATCGCCAGCGCAATGGCGAAAATCAGGCTGAACACCACGACCTGCAGCACGGCGTTGTCCGCGACGGCTTTGGCGATGTTCTCGGGGAAGACATGCAGGATGGTGTCTTCCGCGCTCAGCTTGCCCACACTCGCCGTGTCTGACGTTGTGGTAGCTGCGATCTGAACCCCTACCCCGGCCTTGGTCAGATTAATGGCGGCCAGGCCTAGCAGGATCGCAATGGTAGTGATGATCTCGAAGAAGATGATGGAGCGCAGGCCCAGCCGGCCGACTTGCTTCAGGTTGGAATGTCCGGCGATACCCACCACCAGCGTCGCGAACAGCAGCGGCGCAATGATGGTCTTTATCAGTCGCAGGAAAATGAGCGCCAGCACGCGCAGGTGCGTTGCGATGACGGGAAAGTCGTGTCCGACCTCCGCCCCCAGCAGCATGGCGATGAAGATCCACGCCGAGAGGGTGCGCCGGATGCAGCCGTAGGCGATCAGCGCCAACAGCCCGGCCCAACGCAGGCCAAGATTCACACTCGCTGAGCCTGAAAACTTCCATTGCAGCAAAGCAGCAAGGCCCATCGCGGCTGCGAATATCAGCAAAAATCCTTCGCGAGTTATCCCGGAACGTGAAGTCGTCGGGTTCATCAGCGGAGGATGTCCTCCAGCTCAACCCCGCGATCGGTGCGCTCGTCGCGATACTTCACGATCACCGGCGCGTACAGCGAGAGTCCCCACTCGGCAGCTTTGCCCTTGGTGATCGCTCTCGATCCCGGCACCACCACGGCGCCTTCCGGCACTCGCAGAGGCCCTGCCTCGCTGGAGCGGTACACCTCACCGCGCACAATGTCGAACAGCGGGGTCGAGCGCGTAAGAATCACTCCCGCGCCCAGCACGGCGCGCGCGCCCACGTGCGTGCCTTCGTAAACCCCTGTGTTTCCGCCGAGCAGTACATCGTCTTCGATGATCACCGGCGAAGCGTTGATCGGTTCCAGCACTCCGCCGACCTGCGCGGCCGCGCTGATGTGCACCCGCTTGCCCACTTGCGCGCACGAGCCGACCAGCGCGTGCGAGTCGATCATGGTGCCCTCATCGACATACGCTCCCACGTTGATGAACATGGGTGGCATACACACCACGCCGGGCGCGACGAAGGCACCGGCGCGAACTGACGATCCGCCAGGAACCACGCGAACCCGCTGCGCTAACGAGAAGTGTCGAAGCGGGTACGTGTCTTTGTCAACGAACGAGAGCACGCGGGCGTCACCGCTCTCCGCCAGCGCGCCGATGCGGAAGCCGAGCAGGATGCCCTGCTTCACCCAGGCATTCGTCTGCCATGCGCCGTCGATCTTCTCCGCCGCGCGAATCTCGCCGCTCGACAATCCGTCGCGGAACTCGACAAAAGCAGCGCGCGCATCGGCATCGCCAACAGCCGCGGGGCCTGCAGCATAGAATCGTTCTATTGCCGGTTGCAATGAGTGCATCTGGCGGGCAGTATATATGCTCGGCTGTCGCGCTCCAACGCATTGCTGACTGAGAACGCCGGCAGCATCCAACACATCATGGCATGGATCGACGAATTACTCGGGCGAACCCTGGTGCTGGTAGCCCATCCCGACGACGAATGTTTTGCTTGCGGGGCCTTGCTGCAACGCATGCGCGAGCCCATAGTGGTCTTCGCCACCAACGGCTCTCCCCAGGATCCGTACTTCTGGCAGCAGTACGGATCGCGCGAAGCTTACGCTGCGCTGCGCCGCAAAGAAGCGTTCGCCTCGATGCACGCCGCCGGAGTGAAAGACGTCATCTTCCTGCCTGAGCTACCTGGCGGCGACGAACTGGTTGACCAGGAATTGTTCCGCCATCTGCGCACGGCCTATGACCTGCTCTCAGAGCTGGTGCGACGCCGCATGGTGCAGGCCCTGGTTACGCTGGCTTACGAGGGCGGCCATCCCGATCACGATTCGTGCAGCTTCCTCGCCGCACAACTTGCGAAACAGTTTAACCTGCCTTGCTGGGAAGGTGCGCTGTATCACCGCCTGCCCGAGGGTGGCGGGGTTTTCCAGGGATTCATCGGCGACACCAGTGAAGAAGTCGACGTAAAGCCTACGCCCGAAGAAGAAGCCGCCAAGCGCGAGATGTGCCTGGCATACTCGTCGCAGGGAGACTTCCTGGCCCACTTCGATCTTGCGAAGGAGCATGTGCGACCGCAGCCTTCTTACGATTTCACCAAGCCTCCGCATGAAGGCAAGACGAACTACGAACTCTGGCAATGGAGCATGACAGCGGAAGAGGTTTCCCGCGCCTTTGCCGAATTTTTGCGGGAACAGAACAAAAGTCGCTAGCTCAGGCGGCACCGGGAACGCAAGCGCCATCTACTCTCGTTGAAGCTTGCTTCGTGTGTCGATTTGAAGGGGCACGGCTTCAGCCGTGTCGAAATGTCATATCAATTCCATGGGCTTCAGCCCCTGAGGGAGAGCGCAAGAACTCCAAGCCTCTCCATCCTCTATATCTCTTATCCTCTGCTCGCGATCTCCGACGAGAGCGCCGGCGGAGCCGAGCAGATGCTGCTCACCGTTGAACGCGAGATGGCCCGCACTGGACATCGCACGACCGTCGCCGCCTGTGCTGGCTCGCAGGTGGCTGGCCGTCTGCTCGCGACCGGCAAACCGGCGCGTGCTGCGGATGCGTTTGAGAAACGTGAGCATGAGCATCGCGACCGCATTCTGAGCTATCTCAGCAACCATCCTGACGAGTTCGACCTGATTCACGATGAGAGTGGCAGCTTCTTTCGATATGCCGACCATTGCCCGGTGCCGGTGCTCGCGACGTTGCACCTGCCGCGCAGCTTCTATCGCGAGGAGTGGTTGCGCCGCTCGGAACACAATCTGGAGTTCAACTGCGTATCGCAATCGCAGGCGCAAACTTTCGCCGATCTTCCGAACCTGATCGGAGTCGTGCAGAACGGTATCGACGTGGAACGGTTCGCATTTTCTGCTCGCAAAAGCGACTACCTGCTTTGGGTTGGCCGCATATGCGAGGAAAAGGCTCCGCACCTGGCGATCGCCGCGGCCAAGCAAGCCCGGGTGCCGCTGATCATTGCCGGACAGGTTTATCCCTTCAGCTATCACCAGCGATATTTTGAGCGCAAGATTCGCCCCCACCTTGGGAGCGGCGTGCAGTTTGTCGATTCGCCGCTGTTCGAGCATAAAGTTGCTCTGTTGCGAAACGCACACGCGTTGTTGCTGACCAGCACCGCCCCGGAAACCAGCTCCCTCGTCGCAATGGAAGCGATGGCCTGCGGCACGCCCGTGGTTACGATGCGTCGCGGCGCCTTCCCCGAGATCGTCGCCGACCAGTACACCGGATTCATTGTGAATGACGTATGGGAAATGGCAGAAGCGGTTGACGCAGGTATCGAAGATTGATCCGGCGGCATGTCGCGCCCGAGTCTCGAACCTGTTTTCCTCGCGGCGAATGGCGCAGGCGTATGAGGGGATGTACCGGCGTGTGGTGGGTGGGGAGCGGGAACGCGTAGCGGCGTGACATGCGCTCTCAGGATGCCTCGTTTTGTCTTGTCATCACGAGGCCGCTTCGAACGAGGGATCTGCTCTCGTCGGCAGCGCCGATGTCCTACATTGTGAGGGCGGTCCGCCATGAACAGAGAGCAGATCCCTCGCTGCGCTCGTGATGACAAATGGAAACATTCGCGATACGCACGACACTTCGGCGATTAAGAAACTATCGCACCTCCGCCGCCTGCCCTTGCAACAGCCCCAACTCGCTAACCACCTTCTCCAACTTCGCGCGCGTCTCTTTCTTCATCGGAACCAGCGGCAGCCGATACACCTCTTCGATGCGGCCCATCATGGCCAACACCGCCTTCACCGGCCCGGGATTCGACTCGATGAAGTTGGCCTGCATCAGCGGCAGATACTTGCGGAAGATCTCGCGCGCCGTGTCCCACTTGTTGGCCAGCGCGGCGCGTGCCATGCGCGCCATCTCCGCGGGAATCTCGTTTGAGCAAACCGACACGATACCAACTCCGCCCAGCCCGATCACGGCCAGGGTTATCGCATCATCGCCCGAAAACACCAGGAAGCCCTCAGGCACGGTGGCGCAAACTTCCGCGATCTGCGCGACATTGCCGCTGGCTTCTTTCACCGCGATGATATTTTCGATCTCCGCGAGCCGCAGCAGCGTCGGCGTCTCGATGTTGGTTCCGGTGCGGCCGGCGATGTTGTAGAGCATCAGCGGCTTCTCGCTCGCCTCGGCGATGGCCTTGAAGTGCTGGTAGACACCTTCCTGTGTCGGCTTGTTGTAGTAAGGAGTCGCGGTCAGCACGAAGTCGACGCCCCGTCGCGCCGAAATCTCGCGCGCCTTGTCCACCGCCTCGCGCGTGTTGTTCGACGTAGCGCCCGCCATGATCGGCACGCGGCCGGCGTTGACCTCGATGGTGATGTCGATCACGCGCAGCCACTCCTCATGCGTCAGCGTCGGCGTCTCACCCGTGGTCCCGCAGGGCACAAGAAAGTCGATGCCCGACTCAATCTGCCACGCGACCAGGTTGCGCAATGCGTTCTCGTCGACGCTGCCGTCCTGCTGAAAAGGAGTGATGATGGCCGTTCCACATCCGCGCAATTTCATAATGATGTTTACCTCGTTTAGAGCAATTCTAGAGCCCGGAGGGCGTGTGATGATAGCCCAGCATGGAGCGCAGCGGAATGCTGGGTTGAGCGGCCAAATACGCGCGAGTGCCCCGGGCACGGCATACCAGCCGCATGTTGTCTGTCAGATCACATCGAAACACAGAGGCACAGAGATTTTTCTTTCTCCTCTGTGCCTCTGTGTCTCTGTGGTGATGAGGTTATTTCTCCAACGACACCGCGAATGAATCCAGCGCCAGGCTGCGCAGCAGGTTGCGCCTCATGCCGCTCTCCAGCTCGCCCAGTCGCTGTGTTGCGGTGACGATCCAATCGAAGTCCACCTGCTCGCTCATGCGGTTGAGCTCAGACAGAATATCCGTGTTGCGCACCATCTCCGGCGTGCCCGACTTCACGAACAGCAAATCTTCCAGCAGCGAGTACAGCACACGAATCGTGCTGTCCAGCTTCGCCTTGCCGTCGCCGCCCGCGCGATAACTCTCCGTAACCTTGAACAGCTCGGAGTGATCGCGCGCACCCATCGCCGGAGCCAGCAGCGCCAGCGCATCCTGACGCGCCTGCCAGGTATCGCGCCAGGTCGAAGCTGCGCGCCCGGCCCAATCCTCCGCCGCACAGTCGAGCCACCAGGCCGCGCTCGCGCGCCTTCCACTCAGGACGAACCTCAGCGAGATAATCCTCCACCTCCGCCACAGACAGCGGCGCCAGTCGCAGCTGCATGCAGCGTGAACGAATGGTCGGCAGCAGCGCCGAAGGATTGTCGGTCAGCAGAAAGATCGTGGCAAAGTCGGGCGGCTCTTCCAGAATCTTCAGCAGCGAATTGGCCGCCTCTTTCATGAAGTCGGCTTCGCTGAAGATGTACACACGTTCTCCGCCTTCCGACGGCCGATAATAAATTTCGCCGATGACGTGCCGCACCTGGTCGACCTTCACCAGCATCTGTGGCGGGTCGGGCGGGATGATCATCACGTCCGGATGGGTCTGTACGAAGATGCGGGTCTCGCGCTTGTCGGCATCGCGCAGGTTCTCGCGCACCTCGACTGCCTCGGCGAAGCGCGCCTCCAGATCGTCGGCCTCGGCGATGCGAACGCAATTCGCGCATCTTCCGCAGAAGTCGGGCAGGCCGTCGGTCACAGGACGCTCCAGACAGTTCATCGTCTTGGCAATCATCTGTGCCAGCGTGAATTTGCCCGAGCCCTGTGGTCCCGACAGAATCACCGCATGAGGAAAGCGGTCGTGCGCTAGCATCTCGCGCGCCGTGCGAACCACGTCGGGATTGCCGTGAAAGTCAGAGAAAGGCATGGGCGATAGTTACGTAGGCTGCTTCCATGTCTCGGTTTGTCACCGCGATCATTTCGGATTTGTCATCACGAGCGAAGCGAGGGATCTGCTCCCGCCTGCAGCCGCGCGAACCTTTCCGAATAGTCAAAGACGCGCAACGAGATCGCTTCGCATTCGTTCAACCGGTTCGGTATAACCCCTTTCCGAATCCTTGAACGGCGACCCAGATGAGCGTGATTGATCGTGACGCTGCAAGAACAGATCCCTCGCTTCGCGCGTGATGACAAAAAGCTACGCTCGTGATGACAAAAACTTCAAATTATCGTGACAAGCCGTGTGTTTCGGCGTGTGCCGTCAGCTTTGCCCGCACCACGCCCACAATCTCGCCATGCACTTCCTCAATCGAGCCGGCGGGCGTTGACCAGAACCACGCGTTGTTTCTCGCGCTCCGCAATTTTCAAATACGCATCGTGTACCCGCTCGAAGAAAGCCTTGCTTTCGCCTTCGAAACGGTTTTCGTCCGGAGCATCCCCGTCCACCGCAATCTTGTTCCGCCGCCGCGCACGCTGCACGCTGTAGGCTGCGTCCGAATCCATCAGGATGGTCAGATCGGGCCACAACCCGTGGCAGAGCACTCGATGCAGCTTAAGCACCGGCTCGCTGCCCAGCCGCCGGCCTCCGCCCTGATACGCCTCGGTCGAATCGGTATAGCGATCGCACAGCACCCACTTCCCTGCCTTCAGCGCCGGCTCAATCACCTCCGCGATCAACTGCGCGCGCGATGCGAACATCAGCGCCATCTCCGCCCAGGGATCGAGTCCCGCCGTTCGCGAATCGAGCAGCACGGCGCGGACCCGCTCGCCAATTTCCGTTCCGCCGGGCTCGCGCGTGGTTAGCACGTCAACGCCGTCGGTACGCAGGACGGACGCAAGCTTTTCCATCTGCGTCGACTTGCCGCAGCCGTCGAGACCTTCGAAGGTAACGAATTTCCCCGCCCGAGCAGCCTGACTCACGAGCTAATCCTAGCAGTTGGCGCAAGCTGACTATAATTGAGTTTGCAGTCGGCACATTCACCTCAAATAACTCATTCCGCGTGCGCCTATGCGGCGCGTCGGCAGCGGGACCAATTCATGATCCAAACCTTATTCGGCAGCACAGAAGAGAAGCCTAGTTTTCTTAAGCGCATGAAAGAGGCGGTCACGCGGACGCGTGAAAGCCTGAGCGAGCGCATTGAAGACGTCGTCGGCTTCCGCAAAGAAATCGACCGGGAAACGCTCGAAGACCTGGAAGCCATGCTCATCGGCGCCGACCTGGGCACGGCTACCACCAGCGTCGTGCTTGAGACGCTGCGCGAGAAGGTCGACCGCAAGCAGATCGGCGACGCCGCCGAACTGAAGCGCGTGCTTGAAGGAGGAGCTGCTGGGCATTCTAACCAGCGCCGAAAAACAGCCGGTCGCGCGCGTCGATGGCGAGCCCGAGGTGATCCTCGTCGTCGGCGTTAACGGGGTGGGCAAGACCACCTCCATCGGCAAGCTGGCGCACGTGCTGCGCGGGCAAGGTAAGACCGTCCTGATGGGCGCGGCCGATACGTTTCGCGCCGCCGCCATCGAGCAACTCGAAGTCTGGGGAGACCGCACCGGCGTCGAGGTGATCAAGAACAAGCCGGGCGGCGATCCTTCGGCAGTGCTGTTTGACGCATTGCAGGCCGCACGAGCGCGCAAAATCGACTACGTGATCGTCGATACCGCCGGCCGCCTGCACACCAAGAGCAACCTGATGGACGAGCTCTCGAAGATGCGTCGCACCGCGCAGCGCTTTATCCCGTCGGCTCCGCATGAGACTTTGCTGGTGATGGACGCAACCACCGGCCAGAACGGATTGCAGCAGGCGCGCCTGTTCACGCAATCGGCAGGCGTGACCGGAATCGTGCTTGACCAAGCTCGACGGCACGGCGAAGGGCGGCATCGTGGTGGCGATCTCGAAAGAGCTGGGGCTGCCGGTACGCTACGTCGGGGTGGGCGAAAAGGTTGGCGACCTGCTGCCGTTCAACGCTGAGGATTTCGTGAACTCGCTGTTCGACTAAACGGGTGCCCCATTCCGCCTTCGTTTGGCGGGGGATTCCCGGGTGCCCCATTCCGCCTTCATTTGGCGGGGTGGGGATTTTGGAACTAACCAATTCCATGCCTCAGTCTTTCCACGATCAGAAGCACATGGAAGAAGCACTCGAGTTGGCGCGGCGCGGCATCGCGTTAGCGTCGCCCAATCCTTGTGTGGGCGCGGTGATCGTCGATAGCAACGGCAACGTGGTGGGCCGCGGCTTTCATACCTACGACGGCCTGAAGCACGCCGAGGTGCTGGCGCTGGAACAGGCCGGCGAGCACGCGCGCGGCGCGACCGTGTATCTCAACCTCGAACCTTGCTCGCACACTGGACGCACCGCTCCCTGCGCAGACGCCTTGATGAACGCGGGAGTGAAGCGCGTATTCGCAGCCATGAGCGATCCCAATCCGCTGGTAGCCGGCGCAGGATTTGCGAAATTGCGCGCGGCCGGAATTGAAGTCCACGAAGGCCTGCTCAACTCGGAAGCGCGCAAGCTGAACGAGGCGTTTGCGAAATACATTCGGCACAAGACGCCGTTCGTCACGCTCAAAACGGCGATGACGCTCGACGGCAAAATCGCGCCACCTCCGCTGGAAACCGTGTTGCCGGGCGAGCCCGTGCTGGCGGCAGCGAGCGGCGGCTGGATCACCAGCGATACCGCGCGCGCCCATGTACACACCATGCGGCACGCCAATGACGCGATCATGGTCGGCGTGGGCACCATCATCGCTGACGATCCGCTGCTAACCGATCGCACTGGTCTGCCACGGCGGCGTCCGCTGCTGCGCGTCATTCTCGACTCGCGCCTGCGCCTACCGCTGGACTCGCGTGTGGTGAAGACGACGCACAACGACCTCATCGTCTTCTGCTGCTTCGCCGAAGAGAACAAGCGGCAGGAACTGGAATCGCGCGGCGTGCGCGTGGTGCAGGTCCCGATGTACCAGCCCATCGCGGACGGAACCATCCCCTTCCCCAGCGGAGCCGCGCCGGATGCGCGTCCGGACTTGCATCGCGTGCTGGAGAAACTGGGCGAGAGCGAAATCATCAGCCTCATCATCGAAGGCGGCGCGATGGTGAACTGGGCGGCGCTGTCGGCCGCCATCGTCGATAAAGTTTTCTTTTTTTACGCGCCCAAGATTCTGGCGGGCTCAGGATCGATTCCGTTTGCGCTTGGAGCGGGATATCAGCGCCTGAGCGACGCGGCTTATGTGAAGAACGTGACGCTGCATCGCTTTGGAGAAGATTTCGCGGTGGAGGGGCAGTTGAAAGATCCATATGAGGAAGGCAGCAACTAGCAGCTAGCAATTAGTAACCGCCAATAGCTGACAAGGACATCATGTTCACTGGACTCGTTGAAGAAGTTGGAACCATCGCCAGCATCACTGCGACGGGCGATAACCACCGCATCACCATCAAGGCCCCGGCCACCGCGCGCGAACTGAAGGACGGCAACAGCGTGGCCGTCAGCGGAGTCTGCCTGACCGCGCTGAACATTACGCCCGACGGGTTCAGCGCCGATCTGGCGAAAGAAACCTGGACGCGAACCTCGTTCGCGCGCCTCGGCTCAGGAGCTCAGGTCAACCTCGAACTGCCGCTGAAAGTCGATGGACGCATGGGCGGCCACATTGTGCAGGGTCACGTTGACGGCACCGGGAGACTCGCCGGGCTCGAACCGATCGCCAACGCAAACGATTACTGGCTGCTGATCGACGTTCCTGAGGAGCTGGAAAAGTATCTGGTGTTCAAGGGCTCGATTGCGGTCGAAGGAATCAGTCTTACAGTTGCGAAACTTGAAGGACTGCGCATGACCATCGCCATCATTCCCCACACCGTCAAGATGACCAACCTGGCGTCGCTGAAGCCGGGCGACCCGGTCAACCTCGAGACCGACATTGTTGCCAAGTATCTGGAGAAGTGGACGAAGCGCGAAGAGAGTGCTGGCGGGCTGACCGTCGAGCGGCTGGTAGCGAAAGGATTCTGAGCCGCGGATTTTTCCATCTGTCATCCTGAGCGGAGTGAGTGAGCGACGGCGAGCGAACGCAGTCGAAGGACCGCTATGGCCACGAACACTTGCGCTGGAGATAGGGGTCCTTCGACTCGTCGCTAAGCTCCTCGCTCAGGATGACAGCGGAATTATAGGCACTCCACCTTTCGAGATACGAGCAATCCGCGGAAATCCGTGGCTGCTTTTTCTCACGTCCTGGCCGCATGCGGCGGCCGCTGTTCGCCGAAGTAGGCTTCGAAGTCGAGTGAGTCGAGTTCGAGAAACTCCTGCACGATCGGCTCTTGGCAACGCGCCATCTCGGCGAACGTCCCGAAGAAGATCACCCGCGCCTCGTGCAAAAAGATCAGTCGGTCGGCCAGCTTCTTGGCCAGCGCCATGTCGTGGGTGACGACGATGCTGGTCAGCTTGAGTTGCTTCTTCAGCTTTTTGATTAGGTCTCCCAACAGGTGGGCCATCAGCGGATCGACCATGGTCGTGGGCTCGTCGTAGAGCACCGCATCGGGCTGGGCCGCCAGGGCGCGCGCGATGGCCACCGAGCGCTTCATGCCGGTCGAGAGGTCCGAGGGCAACACGTCGCGAAACTCGCGCACTCCGACCATATCGAGCAGGCCATCGATGATCTGGTATATCTGTTCTTCTTCCAGGCCGCCGCGCTCGCGTAGAGGGAACGCCACGTTCTCGCCGACAGTGAGCGAATCGAAGAGCGCGCCATTCTGAAACACCATGGTGACTTTCTTGCGGATGCGTTCCAGTTCCTGCTCGGGATAATCCGTGATGTCTTCGTGCGCCACCCACACGCGGCCGCTGTCCACCTTCAGGAAGCCCATGATGGTGTGCAGTGAAACGGATTTGCCGACGCCGCTGCGTCCCAGGATGCAAACCGTCTCGCCGGGCATCACGTCGAAGCTGACATCGTCGAGGATGACCTTGCTGCCGAAGGCCTTCGACACGTGCTCGAAATCGATATACGGCTTGTGATTGTTGTCAGACATTCATGCTCCCGGCCCGCAGCGAAGCAGTTTGCAGCAACGATTTGTAATCTTCCGGAGTATTCATGTTGGTGAAGATGGACGGCTCGAATCCCGCCGCCTGAATCTCGCGCTCTGCAATAATACGCGTCGGGGTGCGGGCGAAAAGCCGCGTCACCTTCAAGTCCCCCTCAACCAGCGCCTCCTCTACGATGCCCAGCACCTCGCGGCGGTAGACCGCACAAAGCGGCTGCAGGCATCCCTGCGCCTCAGGCGCGGTGATGCGCTGTTGGCCCTCGTGCGCCTGCTGCAACAGCCACGTTAGAAACGCCGACGTCATAAGCGGAAGATCGACTGACAGGATGAGGTTCAGGTCGGTGCCGGTGGTGCGCAGCGCCGCCTGAATTCCGCTCAGCGGACCGCGTCCCGGCTGTTCGTCTTCGACGACGTCACCGAAACTACCGTACAGTTCGCGAGCGCCGCAGATGTAGACCGTCCGAGCATGCCTCGCGCGCGACCGCCAGCGTGCGCTCGAATCAGGGTCTCGCCGCCCCAGGCGAGCAGCGCCTTGTCAGAGCCCATACGCGAGCTGCGCCCGCCGGTAAGAACGAAAGCAGTGGCGTGCTTCATCGTGAAATCATACTGAATCGCCGCAGGTGCTGCCATGTAGCGTATTCCGTTTTATGTCTTGTCATCACGAGCGAAGCGACGGACCTGTTCTCGGTGGCTCAGCGCAAACGACGGCCTATGGCTGGGCTGTTGATTTGTACCAAAGTACCGTTTCGCTGACCGGACGCAGACTGCAGGTCCCTCGGCTTCCTCGCTGGCGCTCGTCGCTCGGATGACACCTAAGAACATGCCGCCCCTCCGGCATGACTATGCCTGTGGTAAGCGAGGCCGAACGGTCGGCTTAACGCGAATCTTGAACTGTAAATCCGCCCTAGGCTCTGGCCGGACGAAATGTCGTGGTGTGGGGGATGCAGCCGTTGATCTCGACCGCGACGATGCGGCCGGCGCCGTCGAGTTCGAGCGTGCCCGGAGCCGCCAGTACCGCGTCTCCGCTCAAACCCGGGATGGCGACAAATACCCGATTCTCCACGCAGCTTACGGAGGGGTCGCGAGCAAGGTAGGACATGGAAAAATCGGTGCGGCAGACCTTGGGCAGCATAAAGCTGAGGTCTGCGACGTCGCCGGTTTCGGTTACAGAGACGCCAACTTCGAGCGAAATGCGCGATCGGACCTCGTCGCCCTCCACCTGACTCTCGGGCTTGAAGCAGATGTAATACTCAAAGCCGGACTCCGGATCGAAGGAACTGCGGTCCACCTGGAATGCCATGATCCAATCGCCTCCCCAGGGGAAATTAACCAACAATCTTGGGCTGACGCATTCGTTCGCCTCGCGGGGTGAGTACCAGCATACTAGATTGCGAAGTCCACGACGAGGGTCCCAGGCGTGACGCCGGGACACATCCAACGTGGGTCAAAACCGCGCTCTCGCCAAACTCGGCGACTATACCTGATATATTTCGGTCGAGTACATGAGAAAGGTGCATGCCAGTCTTTTCGCCTGTTGACTTCGCCAAAACCCAGGTTGTGACGGTCCAGGATTACGCTCTGCTGGCGTGGCGCTCGATCTCGAACCTGTTTGCGCATCCGCGCTACTTCGCCGATACGGTATTGCAGGCTGACATGATCGGCGTGGGCTCGCTGCCGATCGTGGTGCTCACCGGCTTTTTCACCGGCGCCGTGCTGGCGCTGCAAACCTCCAACACGCTGGAACAGTTCGGTTCGCTTTCTCTCACCGGGCAGCTGGTGTCGTTCTCGATGGTGCGCGAACTGGGACCGGTATTGACCGGCCTCATGGTCGCCGGCCGTAATGCCAGCGGCATGGCCAGCGAACTAGGCTCCATGAAGGTGACGGAGCAGATCGATGCCATGCGCGCCATGGGCGTCGATCCCACAAAAAAGCTGGTTACACCCCGCGTTATCGCCTGCACCGTGATGCTGTTTTTCCTGAGCATCATCTCTGACCTTGTGGGACTCGCCGGCGGCTGGCTGATCGCTTACAGCATGTTGGGCCTGGACTCTAACCAGTATTGGAGTACCGCTTATCAGTCCTTGAAATTCGGCGATGTTTTCATGGGACTGTCGAAGCCGGTAGTGTTCGGCTTCATCATCGCCAGCGTTGGCTGCTTCTACGGACTGAATGCCAAGGGCGGGACGCAGGGCGTGGGCCGGGCTACGACGCAAGCCATGGTCGCGGCCTCGGTCATGATCGTGGTCAGCGATCTCTTCATCACAAAACTGCTGATGGGAATATTTCACTAGATGTCGAGCCTCGCGCCGCCGGTCGAGCAGTCGCAAGCCGAACTGTCGCGCCCCGACGGGTGCGTGCTCAGCTTCGACCAGGTCTCGATTGCCTTCGAGGCTCCGGTACTGGACAAAATTTCTTTCAAGCTGAACCGCGGTGAAACCAGGATCCTGCTTGGCGCCGCCGGGACGGGAAAAACTCTCATCCTCAAACTAGCCCTGGGCCTGATCAAGCCCGACTCTGGCCGCATCACCGTGCTCAACGACGAAATCAGCTCGATGCGCGAACAGGACTTGTACGAGGTGCGGCGCAACATCGGGATGGTGTTTCAGGAAAGTGCGCTGTTCGACTCGATGACGGTCGAGGAGAACGTCGCCTATCGCCTGATCGAAGAGACCGGCAAGATCACCGACGAGATACACGAGCGGGTGCTGGAGGTACTGCGCTTCGTCGAGTTGGAGAAGACCTGGCCGCTGTCTCCGGCTGAGCTGTCGGGCGGAATGCGGCGACGGGTGGCCATCGCGCGCGCCATCATTACCCAACCGGAGGTGCTGCTCTACGACTCACCCACTGGCGGACTCGATCCGGTGACCTCCAATACCATCATCGAACTGGTGGTCAAACAGCGCGACGTTTACAAAACCAGCTCCCTGCTGGTGACGCATCGGTTGCAGGATGCCTTTACTATGGCCAGCCACTACTTCGATAAGGAACAGAACAAGATGGTGCCCATCCCGCCGGGAAAAACGCTGGATGTCCATACCAGCTTCATCATCCTGCGGGATGGGCACATCATCTTCGAGGGCACCGCGCCCGAATTGCTGCGCTCCAAAGATCCCTACATTCGGGAGTATCTGAGTTAGCGCCCTGCGGCAGCAGCGCGCCGGCTCGCCAACTCTGCCTGCATCTTCTGCATATTCTTCAACCGTTCGCGCGTTTCCGGCGAGCTGTCCACCAAGCGCTGCACCTGGATCATGAAATTCGGCTGGCCCATTTTTTCGCGATACGCCTGGAGGTAGGGCTCAATTTTGGCGTAGACGAAAAACATCTCCTGGTAATTGTCGAGCGCCAGATCGCGGTTGAGCGCTCCACGGTTGACCAGCGAGGCGGCCATTTCCCAATAGCCTCCGACCTGCCGCAAGTAAGCCTGCTCCTTGGTTCCGTAGGACGAGACCAGGGCGATCAGATCGTCGAGCGACTTGGGCCAGAAGTCGGCCACGAATTTGCGCGCCTCGCGCATGACGTCTTCGCGACGCAATTCGTAAAGTTTCAAGATCAGTTCAGCATCGTGGTGATTGGGCAGCTCACTCATGTTCAAACCTTCTTTAGAGGGAAGAGTGTCCAGAACAGGACCGGGGTTGATTATGCCACAGCTGCGTCACCCGCAGGTGAACGCACCGCAGTAGCCCGCGGGCTCACGCCCACGGCTAAAACCGAATCGGCGCTCCGCGCCTCGGAGTTGCTGGCAATGTAAACACATCCGGCAGACCGAACCATGTGCCATCGCACGCCCAACCATATGCCATGTGCGGCGAGCTATATGCAACGAGCGATCCGTTCCGCGTCGCCACCACCCAAAATCGCGGAGCGACGTTGTGGTTTTAGCCCCACGCGTGAGCGTGGGGTGGGGGCGCCCTCAATGACGCCCGAGCCGCGGAGCGGCTGTTTAATCCGTTACCAAACGCTTACGCCACGGCTTCCGGTGCGGGGACGTCGCCGATGCGCTTCGAGAAATCGCATTTCACGGCAACCGCCGCCGGCTCTGCTTCTTTTTTCTTCTTGCCGCGACGCTTAGGTTCGGCGCTCTCGGCCGTCTTCTTGCTGTTCGGGCAGACAAGATAGACGCCGTCTTTCAGTGTCTTCTCCAGCAGGTACGGGCTGCCGCACTCAGGACACTTCTCCGCCACCGGCTTAGTGGCCGAAGTGAAATCGCAGTTGGGATAGTTCGAACAGCCATAAAAGATGTTGCCGCGACGAGCCTTCTTCTCGACTATCTCGCCATCGGCACACTGCGGACACTTCACGCCGATGAAGTTCTGCTTCACCCACTTGCACTCGGGATAGCCGCTGCACGAAACGAACTCGCCATACCGGCCATGCCGCAGCAGCAGTCCGCGCGAGCACAGCGGACACTTTTCATCGAGCGGGATGTCAGGTACCTTCTTCGCCTGGTCGAGCCGCCGCGTGGTTTTGCATTCCGGATATCCGGTGCAAGCCATGAACTGGCCAAAGCGTCCGCGCTTCAGCACCATGGGACGCCCGCAGTTCTCGCAGTATTCCTCCTGCGTCGTCTCCTGGACGTCCGCGGAATCCAAGTCCGGAAGGTCGATCGGATTCTCTTTCGTAAATGTGCAACTGTTCGGATCGGTCTTGTCGTAGGCGCTGCACGCGAAGAACGATCCGTGCTTGCCCCACTTGATGACCAGCGGAGAGCCGCACCGCTCGCACTTCTCGTCGGTGGGCTTCTCCATGCGCTTGACGTTCTCCATATGCTTCTCGGCATAGTGGAGTTCGCGCTCGAACTTCTTGTAGAAGTCGCCCAGTGCGTCGGTCCAGCGCTCCTTACCATCTTCGATCTCGTCGAGCTCTTCTTCCAGCCGAGCGGTGTATTGCGGATCGAAGATGTCTTTGAAGTTCGCAACCAGCAGATCGGTTACGACAAATCCAATCTCGGTCGGGATAAACTTGCCGCCGGTCTTCTGCACGTACTGGCGTTCCTGGATGGTGCTGATGATCGCCGCGTAGGTAGACGGTCGCCCGATGCCGCGCTCTTCCAACTCTTTCACCAGCGAAGCCTCGTTGAAACGCGGAGGCGGCTCGGTGAAGTGCTGTTCGGCGTCGATGCCCTTCAGCGAAAGCTTCTGGCCCTGCTCAAGAGCAGGCAGCTTATGCTTGAGCGCCTCGTCTTCTTCGTCCTTGCTGTCCTTCGATTCTTCGTAGACCTTGAGGAAGCCTTCAAACTTCAGCACCGACCCGGTCACGCGGAAGCGATAGCTCTGGCCGCTGCTGGTGGCGTCGATGTCGACCGTGGTCTGGTCGAAGATCGCGGGCATCATCTGCGAAGCAATGAAGCGCTGCCAGATGAGCTTGTAAACCTTGTACGCGTCTTCTTCCAGATACTGCTTGATGCTGTCGGGATGACGCATCGCCGAACTCGGGCGAATAGCTTCGTGCGCATCCTGCGTGTCTTTTTTCGACTTGTAGGTGTTCGGCGACTCGGGCAAAAAGTTCTGCCCATATTCCTTGCCAATCCACTCACGCACTTCGGCCAGCGCGTCATTGGAGACGCGGGTCGAGTCGGTACGCATGTAGGTGATGAGGCCGACGGTGCCTTCGTCGCCGAGCTCGATACCTTCATAGAGGCGCTGCGCGATCATCATGGCGCGCTTCACACTGAAGCGCAGCTTGCGCGACGCGTCCTGCTGAAACTTGCTGGTGGTAAACGGAGCGGCCGGGCTGCGTCGACGCTCGCGCTTCTCGACCGAGCGAACCGTCCAGTCAGCGTTGTCCAGAGCGGCCTTAATCTTTTCCGCCTCTTCGCCGTTGGGAATCGGCGTTTTCTCATCGCCAATGCCGACGAATCGCGCCGTGAACTGCGGCGGCTTAGGCCCAAGAAGATTGGCGTCGATGGTCCAGTACTCTTCCTTGACGAAGGCCTTGATCTCGCGCTCGCGCTCAACAATCAGCCGCAGAGCGACGGTCTGCACACGTCCGGCGGAGAGGCCGCGGCGCACCTTGTCCCACAACAGGGGAGAGATCTGGTAGCCCACCAGGCGATCGAGCACACGCCGGGTCTGCTGCGCGTCCACCAGGTTGCGATCGATATCGCGCGGCTGGGCGAAGGCCTCCTGCACCGCGCGCTTGGTGATTTCGTTGAAGGTGACGCGGCGAATGATCTTGGCGCCCGCCTTGGCTTTCTTCTTGCCATCGATGGAGTCGCCACCAAGTTCTTCGGCCAGGTGGGCGGCGATAGCTTCGCCTTCGCGGTCCGGGTCGGGTGCGAGATAGATGGCGTCAGCCGACTTCGCCAGCTTCTTCAGCCTGGCGATGACCTTCTCTTTGCCGGGTATGACGACGTATTCGGTCGAGAAGTCGTTGTCGAGATCGACGCCTAGCGACTTCTTGGGCAGATCTTTGATGTGGCCAAGCGAGGCTTCCACCTCGTAGCCGGCGCCAAGATATTTCTGGATCGTCTTCGCTTTGGCGGGCGACTCGACGATGACTAAACCTTTAGACAATGTTGCTTCCTTCTATAAGAGCGGTGGTGCGATTGTCAGTATGAAGCTAGCACGAAACGTCGCTTCGCTCCGCGAGAGCTGCCAGCCACCAGCTACCAGCTACCAGCTAAGACCCTCGGAATCAGCGGTTTGCCAGACCTACAGCAACTCCTCAAGGCGTGAGGCTGGAACGCGCCGGATGGTCTTCAACAATGCATTGAGCATTCGGCGCACTTCCTCGACCTGCTGAAGCAACCGCTGGTGATTCTCCGGAGAGAGCAGCGAAAGGTCACGGGAAAGAAGCAAATGGCACTCCACTTCGCAATTGGATCCCAGCGCAATCTGGATGAACCTGGCGAATTCTGCCTGCGTCCGACCGCAGCCCTCCGCCAGGTTCGCTTCGATGGACGAAGCAGCGCGTCGAACCTGACTCGTCAAACCGAACAGCTCGGACTTAGGAAAACCTTCCGTTGCTCGATAGACTTTCAAGGTCAGCTGGTGCGACTTTCGCCAAACCTGGAGATCTTTGAAGTCTCGCATCTTGCTCCTGTTCTAGCTGGTAGCTGGCGGCTGGAAGCTGGTAGCTTCTACATCGTCCGCACATAATTCTTCCCCGGCAACACCCGTATCCGGCTCGACAATTCCAACTCGAACAACGCTGTAAAGATCTCAGAAGACGACAGGTGCTGGACCAGCCGTTCGATGATGTCATCGATATGGGTTGACTCGTCGGCCCGCAGGATTCCGTAAATCCGCTTCTCAGCCGGGCTTAAATCGGGCGCGTCAAACAAAGATGCTGTCTGGGGGGCATCGGATGCAGGCTGCTCTGGCGGGGTCAGCGCCAGGCGAACGTCGGCGGGCAGCGCCTCCCATACATCTTCCCAGGTCGCAACCAGCGCAGCTCCCTGCTTTATCAACGTGTTAGGGCCCCAGGAGAGCTTGTTGGTCACATTGCCCGGGACGGCATAAACGTCTCGTCCCTGCTCCAGGGCGCAGCGGGCGGTAACCCGGGTTCCGCTGTACTCGCCCGCCTCCAGCACCAGCACGCCGATGGAAATGCCGCTGATGATGCGGTTGCGAATCGGGAAGTTCTGCGGAGCCGGAAACGTTCCCAGCGGGAACTCGGAAACGATGGCGCCGCCCGATGGCGAGGATCTGGTCGGCGAGCTTCTGGTTTTCCTTGGGATAGGTAACGTCGACGCCCGTTCCCCAGATGGCGACGGTTTTGCCGTGAGCGTTGAGAGCTCCGCGATGCGCGGCGGTATCGACCCCGCGCGCCATCCCACTAAATAGGATGAGGCCGCGGGCGGCGAGGTCGCAGGACAGGCGCTCGGCCATGCCGACGCCGTACGGGGTGGGATGACGGGTTCCGACGACAGCAATGCCGAATTTGTTGAGGATGTCAGCGTCGCCGCGAACATAAAGGATGAGCGGCGGGTCGTAGATCTCCAGCAGCCGCGCAGGATAGCGGGGATCGGTGGGGACCAGCGCTGTCGCGCCCAATTCGCGCAGACGATCGAGTTCTTCGCCTGCCAACTCCAGCGACTTGCCCAGCGCGATGCTCTGGGCCGCGGCCGCGGGCAGGCCGGCGGCTTCCAGGTCGGTGAGCGAGGCGGAGAAGATGCGATCGACTCCGCCGTAGAACTCGACCAGCTTCTTGCCGCGTCCGGCACCGATGCCCGGAGTCATGGCCAATGCGATCCATTTCAGGGATTCTTCGGTAGCGGGCGGCACGACGGTGTTCGGAAGACGAGTTGTGGCCATTGGAACTCCGTGGGCAGGAATGGTATTCAGAAGCGGGAGGGTAATCTTCGGAAGTGATTACCGTCAATGAGCCGCGTCACGGAGGTCTGTGCGCCTCCGCCCGGGTTAGCCCAAAGGAAGGGCGAACCCGGGGCACCGGGCACCAAGACTCTGGGGCTTGCTCTGATCCGTTCGATCTGCGTCATCCGCGGTTGGCCTTACCCCCTCTGCTAGACTCGAATTTCATGCCCGGCCTACGCATCTCGGCCATTTCGTTCCTCAACACTGCGCCGCTGATGTGGGATTTCGAGCACGGCGACGCGGCTCAAAGCACTTCGAGATTTCCTACACAATTCCGTCGGCGTGCGCGGCTGCCCTGGCCGCCAACGAAGCCGATATCGGCATCATTCCTGCCATCACTTACGCCGAGATACCCGGGCTGGTGATCCTGCCCAACATTGCGATTGCGGCGAAGGACCACGTTCGCTCCATCCTGCTGGTCAGCAAGAAACCGTGGGAAGAGGTCCACACCGTTGCGGCTGATACGTCTTCGCGAACTTCGGTGGCGCTGGCGCAGGTTTTGTTCTCGAAGTTCCTGGACGGCCCACGCGAGTTCTCGCCGCACGCTCCCGATCTCGAGCAGATGCTGGCGCATCACGATGCCGCTCTCATCATCGGAGATCCGGCGCTGATCATCGCCTCCGTTCGCCCGCCCTATCATCTTTACGATCTGGCGCACGAATGGCGAGTGCGAACCGGCAAGCCATTTGTGTTCGCCTTCTGGGCGGTGCGCCTCGACGCGCTGAGCCGCTTACAAGAAGGCGTGGCCTTGACTCGAATCTTCCAGCAATCGCGTGATCACGGCGTCGAAGCTGAGAGCATCGCAATCCTGGCGAAAGAATGGTCCCAGCGGCTGGGATTGAGCGAAGCGGAAGTGACGACCTATCTCACCCAGCACATCCACTACTATCTCGACCGCGAAACCTACTCCGGGCTCGAGCTCTTCCTCAGATACGCTCATGAACTGGGACTGATTGCGCAGATGCCTGACCTGCGATTCCTGGGGGCGACCGCCTTCACCGGCAAAAAGCACTGATCCAGTTCGGGTTTATTGCGGATTCCGGGCATTCCGTTCATCGCGACCGCTTGATTCTGCTTCTAAGCCTGTAGGCGTGGGCGCCCAAACTTCTCAATGATGTCTTTCTACCTGTTTCTTAGCTTGAAGGGCACTGCCTGGCACTGGATCGAGAAGCTGGGCGGCCCAAGCCTGATCGCGGTCGGCATCGTCGACAGCTCGGTGATTCCCTTCCCCGGCGGCATGGATTTTTTCACCATCCTGCTGGCCATGACCCATCCCAATCTCTGGTGGTACTACGCCATTATGGCGACTGTCGGCAGCGTGATCGGAAGCTATTTCACCTACCGGGTTGGCGAAAAGGGCGGGGAAGAGACGCTGGAAAAGAAGATCTCGAAGAAGCGCGCGCAGAAGGTCTACAAGATGTTTGAGAAGCGCGGGTTCCTGACGATAATGATCGGAGCTTCGCTTCCACCGCCGGTGCCGATCGCTCCCTTCTTCGTTGCCCCGGGAGTGCTGAAATACCCGTTGAAGAAGTTTCTCGCCGCCGTCACCGTGGGGCGCGCATTCCGCTACTCGCTGATGGCTTACCTGGGTTCCATCTATGGTAGCGCCGTGTTTCACTGGATGAATCACTACTTCCACCCCATCCTGTACGTGCTGATCGGGCTGGCGGTGGTCGGAGGCGCTGTGGGCTTGTATTATTGGAGGCGTTTTAAGCAGCGTAAGAAGCAGGGACAGGATAAATCCGACCCCGTGCAAAAAGCTGCTTGATGTTGGGCTCATACCTCCAAGGAGACAAACTCATGAAATCTAGCAAGTATTTCCTGGCGCTGGTATTTGCGCTCGCTTTCTCCGCTCTTCCGTTGATGGCGCAGACTACGGGAACTTCACCCGCGACCACGCCGGGAGCTTCTACTCCGGCGAAAGGTTCCAGCAAGAGCACGACGCGCGAGCAAGTCGAGCGCGTCCTCTTCCAAGCTGGATATCAACGCCGCAACTGCGGACCAGCTGAAAGCTTTGCCGGGAATTGATGCTGCGACGGCACAGAAGATCATCGCCGGCCGTCCGTATCACGGCAAGAACGACCTGGTCAGCAAGAACATCATCAGCAAGACCGAGTACGACAGCATCAAAGACCAGATCATCGCGCACCATGCATCGGGCACCAGCAAGACAACACCGGCTACGAAGTAGCGTCCGCCGGGTGCCCCATTCGGGCTAGGTTTGCCCGGGTGGGGCTCTCCATTCAATCAACCGAAAGCTGTGGCGTTCGACGAAAAATTCCCACCCCGGCAAAAGAACCCGAAATGGGGCACCCGGCTGTTGAAGGTGGTAGCGTCTACGGCTTGAGGTTCAGCACAGCCTTGCCGGTCTCAAGATCAGCCGGCACAGAGATGTGGTCGTGAACAATGAGCCACTTGCCATTCGTCTTAATCAGACCGCTGGTGGCACGCAGCCATAAGTCCGACTGTTCCCCGTTCTTCATCTTGCCGGAAATTCTTTCCAGAGCGTGGATGAAAGCGACGTTGCCGCTGCCGTAAATATGGAGTTCCCCGAATTCCACGTGGATGGGCCCATCGTACTGGGCGAGGAACTCGGCATAATCCTTTTTATAGGCGTCCCAGCCTTTGTACTCGAGCGGCGGCACGATGTCGTAGGCGATCAAGGCATCGCCGCGCACATAATTGGCCATGATGGCGTCGAGGTCGCGAGCCTCGAACGCTTTCGCCCATTGCGTGTATACCGCCTTTATCTCTGCCTCGCTCGCCTTATCCGGTCTCCCGGCCGAACCGGTTTGGCTGAGCAATACGATTGGAAACAGCAGCAAAATTCCAAGCAGCGCTATAAAACGGCGATAAGCCATATCGCGGTGCCTCCTTTGAGCGCCCCGAATGTAACACTCCTTCCGCGGGTGGACAATGCCGGAGTTCTGGTTCTATTGCGATGAGTAGAGGCAAGCGGAGCGGCGCAGCGATTAGATCGAGAAGTAGAACGTCGCGCCTTTTTCGACAGCGCCTTCTGCCCAGATCTCTCCGCCGTGGCGCGCGATGATGCGCTGCACCGTTGCCAGTCCAATGCCGGTGCCGGGGAATTGGGTGGAGCTATGGAGACGCTGGAAGGGCTTGAACAGCCGATTCGCGAAAGCAGGATCGAATCCCGCGCCATCGTCGCGAACGTAGAAGACCAGCCTTCCGCGCCGTCGTTCGCACCCGACTTCAATACGCGCCTGCTCGTGATTCGAGGTGTACTTCCATGAGTTGCGCAACAGATTTTCCATGACGATACGTAATAGACGGCTGTCTCCATTCACCGGATCGCAATCGCGAACATCGAACTCGACCCGGCGGCTGGGCTCCTGCCGGCAAAGCTGGTCGGCGATCTCTCTGGCGATGACGGCCAGGTCGACCCGCTCATGATGCATGTCGGTGGTGCTGACCCGCGACAGGTTCAGCAGATCGTCGATCAGCTCAGCCATTCTGCGGCTGGCGCTTTCGATCTGTTGCACACACTCCCGGGCCGCCGGATCAAGGTCGCGCCCGTGTTCCAGCGACAGGATGTAGCTGAATCCGCTGATGACCTCCAGTGGACCTCGCAGATCGTGAGACACCGAATAGGAGAAAGCTTCCAGCTCGCGGTTGGCGGCCATGAGCTGGCGGGTACGATCGTCCACCCGGCGCTCCAGTTCCGCTTGCGCCGTCTGCAACGCGGCATCGCGATGCTGGATTTGCGCCAGCATGTTGTTGAAAGCGTCGATCAGGACGGCAACCTCATCGCGCTTGCCGGTGGGCGTGGCGCGAACCGAATAGTTGCGCTCCTGCGAAACTAATTGAGCGGTGTCGGCCAGCTCGACGATCGGTTCGGCTACCGATCGCCGGAACAGGGACGAGATCAACAGCGCCGGCAACAGCGAGAACAGCAGCACCAGCAAAGCGATTCCGATGTATTGCTGGAGCCGCTGCCGGGTCTCGGTTACATCGGAACGAATCAGCACATAGCCCAGCCGTTTGCCCTGGAACACGATGGGCTGGCGGACGACGAGTTCGTTCTGTCGAAAGGTTGCTGTCGCCTGGCCGGTGGAATCGCCGGGATTCGCCAGCCGCTCTGCCGGGTTGCGGGCGTACTGGGCGAACAACTGGCCATCGGCCGAGAATATGGCTGCCGAGATGATGTGGGGCAAATTCTGAAATGCCGACAAAGTTTCTTCGGCGGATTGGGGATCGTTGAAGGTCAACGCCGAAATGCTATTGGAGCCGACGATTTGCGCCTCGGCTGATAGATTGCGCACCAGTGTCTGGCGGAAGGTGTACTGGTCGTAGGCGAGGAACGCCGCACAAGCTGCTAGCAGTGCCACTCCGCTCACCAGAACGTTCATCAGGGTAAGCTTGCGCGAAATGGGGGAGTGCCGCAGGTCCGACATGGCTACTGGTTCCCCCCGCCCCGCCGCACTTCCACTGCGACCTTCAACAGCTCGGAACTCATGGAGAGTCCATTGCTCTGGGCCGGCTCCAGGTTGACCTGGAAGCGCACCCGTCCCTCGCGCAGGACGAATTGAATCATTCCTCCTTGCTGCACAAAGTCAGGAATATCGCTCACCGTGAGCACCGGGGCCCCTTGCACCGTGGAGAGTATTTTGCTTAGACGCGCGGTTTCGGAACTACTGATGTACAGGATGGAGCAGCCAGTCGCATCTTGGGGACGGGTGATGCGCCGGTCTTGCACCTGGCGTCCGCTGAGCTTCTCACCTGAAACGGTGTGATCAAGCACCTGCCCGAAGGGATCCTGTCCCAGCACGCAGATCAGGAACGGCGCGTCAGACCGAGCTCCGGGCCAGGCAATGAACTTTCCGAAGTCGAACAGGTAGGCGGCTTCCACTTCGTACTGGGTCGGCTTGTTGTCGGGCGCGGCCTGAGCCGGAGGCAGCAGAATGCAGATCGAAAGCAGGGCACACGCGAGCCATCGCGCTAGAGTCAGTGCCGCTCTTCTCCAGTGGGAGGTACCAGAGATCGCTCGATGGAGCTGCTGCTGCATTTGTTTTTGTTAGTCAATACCGCGCTCTGAGGGCCTTATTCGGTGGTGCTCTTCGCTTTCACCCGGCCCTGTCGCTGCGCGGCTGATCGGGCCCGATGAAGTTGCCGCATTATGCCAGCGCCACGTGATTTTAGCGAAGACGGACCTCTCGATTCCCACTGGCCCTCGTGGATCATAGTTAAATTCGTAGTGCCAGGGCTGGAAGAGATTCTGCCCCACCGCCGATAACAGGACCTGCTTGGTAATGTTCCAGCCCAGCGAAACGTCGCCTGTCCAATAAGCCGGAATGGTTAAAGCCGGCAGTGCGCTAACATAACGGACCTGCAAGTCGGCGGTAATCGACTTGGGCAGGTCGAAACTTGACTGCAGCAAAACCTGGTGTTGCGGGCTTGAGCCCTGGGTGGCTAGCGGCGAGCCGACGTTGATTGCATTCTGATTGGCTATCTTGATGTGCATTTCCAGGAACGAATATGACCCGGTCAGCCGCCACCAGTCCTTCGGCTGATATTCCGCGGCAATCTCGCCGCCCTCGGTCGTTCCCTTGTAACTGTTGCCGAACTGCGCGGTGACGATCTGGTGCACCGGGCGGAGGATTGTCCTCGATGCTTGGACCGCCGGTGAGCTCTTCACTAAACAAGTTGCTGTACTGATTGAA
This sequence comes from uncultured Acidobacteriaceae bacterium, assembly GCA_963771535.1. Classification (GTDB taxonomy): domain Bacteria; phylum Acidobacteriota; class Terriglobia; order Terriglobales; family Acidobacteriaceae; genus CAVVDY01. The sequence continues at coordinate 168,877 of CAVYTK010000006.1, forward strand.
GAATGTGGCGATGTCGAGGTATAGCTTCTTCTTGACCTGGCGGCGATATCCCAGCTCATAGCCATTCAAATATTCCGAGCGGAAGTTAGGATTTGCGTTGAAGCGCGCAAAGAACGGCAAGCCGGTTGCGGTCGTGCCGATGCGGCTTGACAGGTAAAAATCACGTTCGACGTCGGCCGGGGTGCGAACGGCGCGGGTGAAAGCTGCCCACAGCGTCTGCGTCGCTGTCGGCGTGTAGAGCAGGCGAACACTGGGCTCGAAGAGCACTCCGGTGTAGTTGGTCTTGAGAATCTTGCTGCCGAGGAAGAGATTCACCTTGTTCGGCTTGAGTGTGATCTCGTCCTGAAGGAAACCGGTATAGAGCTGGTCGACCCGGTGCTGGGGAAGGAAGTACAAGCCGGAGGTGACGAACGGCTCGAAGCCGTCGCTGATGTCGATGCTCGCGCCCCAGGAAAGTTCCTGCCGGGTGAAGGGCCGGCGCTGCAGATAGTCGACGTCGTAAGTATTGCGCAGGTCGCCGAAGTTAGGCTCGTGACGATTGTCCCGCGAATAGTAGGCGTCGACCAGAATGCCTTTCCCATCGCCTTGATTTCGTTCCCAGCGCCACAGAAGGCTGCCGCCGGAGAGGCTGCCGACGCCATCCTGAATGTACGTAACCGGCGGATTGTAAGTGGTGATGCTGACGCTCTCACCGAAGGCCTGGTTATAGAAGTCGCCTTGTACGGTGAAGTTGTCGCGAACGTTGTGCGTCCAGTCCATGCGAAACCCGGCATGGCCCGCCTGCCAGGAATCGTAGTTATGTCCGTCGGGGTGATACTGGGGGTTCCAGGAGAACGCCTTGCCGAAGGCGCGGTAGGTGAAGTCCTTGCCGTGCGAGCCGCCATAACGAGCTTCGCCAAATCCCTGCTGAACGTTGCCGCCGCCGCCGGACACCAGCCCGCCTTGCGTATCTTTGCTGCTCTTGGTGATGATGTTGATGACGCCATTGACCGCGTTTGGTCCCCAGATGGTTCCACCGGGCCCGCGGATGACCTCGATGCGATCGATGTCTTCCATCAGCGTGTCCTGCACCTCCCAGTAAACGCCGGCGAGTAAGCGGAGAGTAGACGCTGCGGCCATCGATCAGCACTAGAACGGAACGCGACAGACGGCTGCCGAATCCGCGAATGCCGATGGACCATGTGTCGCTGTTGATGCGCGCCACTTCAACCCCGGGCGCGAGACGCAGCGCCTCCGGAATGTTGGTCGCTCCGGAACGCTGGATAGCTTCCTGGGTGATGACGTAAATGGCGGCGGGCGTCTTCCAGACCTCTTCCGGCGCCTTGGTAACCGAGGTGACTTGAATGTCTCCGAGTTGTTCAAGGCTGAGGTGGGTCAACTGCTTTTCAGCAGCGTCGGGATTGTCGTCGGCATCAGCTGCTAAATGGGAGGAGAAAAGGGCCAGCGCCCCTAACAGCAAGGCGAGCGTACAGCAACGCGGAAGTTCCCTGAAACCTTTGGCCATTTCGACGAAAGCTCAGTTCCGGCGTGCTGCGAGCCGGTTTCAGCCGTGCTGCGGAGATGGCTCCGGACAGAATTCGGAGCGCAGAAACTTAGGATGACGAACCGGGAACTCAGGTTGCCTTTACAAAATTGTGGTGGGCTGTCATGACCAAAACCTGTTTTCTGGCTTGCGAAAGTAAAGAATTGTATACCGGCAACAATTCAGGAACTTGCGTTGTATACTGCAAGTCCATCACTCACAAGGAGGGCGTATGCCGACTGTATTGATCGTTGACGATGACCCTTCGCACCTGAAAATTTATTCCTGGATCGTGGAGCGCGGCGGATATCGCACAGTGCCTTTGCTGGCGTGGGCACAGCCGCTGGCGATTCCGCAAGCTGAGCCCATTGACCTGGTGTTACTCGACTATCGGCTGGGTGAAAGCTTTACCGCAGCTGATGTGGTGGAACAGGTGAAGACCGCGTTTCCCAGCGCTCCCATCCTGGTGCTCTCCGACATGATGTATATGCCGGATGGAATGGAAGGGCACGCCACAGCGTTTATCCGTAAAGGGCATCCTGAGCAACTGCTGGAAACGTTGGCCACGTACTTGAAACCGGATCCGGGCCACGCGCCTCCGGTTGCTCCCGCCGCTTAGCCAAAGCCCTGCGACTTGAGCGAAATCCCTATATCTTGAATTCATGGTCTCTGGTTCGTTTGAAGCTGCGGGGCTCAGCCTGCTTTCGGCAGGGTCGTGGGGCGCGGGTGACTTCGCCGGCGGACTTGCCGCAAAGCGGGTAAACGTCTTTCGACTGGTCGCCGTCGCCCACACTATCGGGTTGGCCTCGATGCTGCTGATGGTATGGCTGACGGGCGAGGCGGTGCCTCCGCGAGCCGACCTGGTCTGGGGAGCGGTCGCCGGAATTGCCGGCGCGTTCGGCATTGCCGCGTTGTACAAGGCGCTGGCAATCGGACGCATGGCGATCATCGCTCCGGTGGCCGCGGTAATCACCGGCCTGATACCCGTGCTGGTTGGTTTGCGAATGCAGGGCTTGCCTGCCGCGACCCAGCTTGTAGGATTTGCGCTGGCGTTGGTGAGCATCTGGCTGGTGGCGCGTCCGGCAGGGGAAGTTGACTCGCATCGCGGATTTGGCTTGGCAGTTGTGGCGGGCGTCTGCTTTGGACTCTTCCTGGTGAGCGGCAAGCAGGCGGGAGTTCACGCGGTGTTCTGGCCGATGGTGGCGGCCCGCGCTGCGTCCGTGGTGCTGATGGGGTCGATTGCGCTGGTCGCGGTGAGCGATCCGCGGCCAATCAAGCCGGCGCTTGCGATGATCGCGCTTTGCGGGCTGCTCGACTCGGCGGGCAATGCCTTGTTCATCGCCGCCACTCGTCATGGCCGGCTGGACGTCGCGGCAGTGCTGTCGTCGCTGTATCCGGCGTCGACGGTGATCCTCGCGCGCGTGCTTTTGAAGGAGCGGATCTCGCGGCTGCAGGCCGTGGGAATCGCGGGCGCGCTGGCGGCGATTGCGTTGATATCGGCGTGAGGGTGGAAAGTCGCGAGTGGCAGGCCAATAGCACTATCGGGCATTACTTTGTAACAATGCAGGATTTACATGTCAACTAGGAGAAACGCAACAGTTCGTGGTAATTGCTTATTCCACACCGGAATATAAGTTTCGCCAAAGAGTAAAGTTTCCTATGGTCGGAATGTGCTATGATTAATCATAGAGTCAGACAGGGAACCTGCCGGTCTGGCTTTTTTTCTTTGCCACGCAATTTTCGAAGGAGATCGATCTTTGATCAGCGTCGCGCCGCTCGCCAGTCTTCTCTTCCTCACCCTAGCCCTGTTCAGCCTCAACTTACTCGCCCAGCAAAACGAAGATTCTGATACGCAGGCAGGAGCGCCTGCGAAGGCCGCCGCTGACAAGGGCAAGCCCGAGGCCGCGAAAGAAAAGCCGGCGTCGATGAAGGAAGAGCCGCCGGTGGTGACGCATCACCAGATCTCCGTCAACGGCCGGGTGCTCAAGTACACGGCGACGACGGGTTACATGCCGTTGCGCAACTCCGAAACTGACGAGGTCGAGGCGAAGATCTTCTTCGTCGCCTATACGCTCGACAATCCTTCCGGGCAAGCGCCCGCTGATGTTCTCGTTCAATGGCGGACCGGGTTCGGCGTCGATCTGGCTGCACCTGGGAGCGCTCGGACCTCGCCGGGTGAAGATGCTGCCCGATGGCGAAATGCCTCCACCGCCGTTTGAGCTGGTGGACAATCAGCAGACCTGGCTCGATCAGACCGACCTGGTGTTCATCGATCCGGTGGGCACGGGCTTCAGCCGTCCGGCGAAGAAAGAGCTAGGTAAGAAATTCTGGAGCGTGGACGGCGACATCGCTTCGGTAGGCGACTTCATCCGCCTATACCTGACGCGGTATGAGCGCTGGAACTCGCCGCTGTTCCTGGTCGGCGAAAGCTATGGCACCACGCGCGCCGCCGGGCTGAGCGGGTACCTGGTGAATCACGGCATCGCGCTCAACGGCGTGGTGCTGATTTCGTCGGTGCTCAACTTCCAAACACTTGAAGCCGGCGTCGGCAACGATCTGCCTTACATCCTTTTCCTGCCGAGCTTTACCTCGAGCGCGTGGTATCACAAGAAGCTTCCTGCCGACCTGCAACAGCAGGACCTGGCGACGGTGTTGACCCAGGTCGAACAGTATGCCGCCGGGCCGTACACGCTGGCGCTGGGCAAAGGCAGCTCGCTTACGGCGCAAGAACGCGATGAGATGATCACGCAGGTCAGCCGCTTCACCGGGCTTGACCGCACGACAGTCGATGTGAACAACGGGCGCATCAGCGAGCCGGTATTCACCACCGAGTTGATGAAGGCACAGAAGCTGGAACTCGGGCGCCTGGACAGCCGCTTCACCGGCACTCCGGTCAGCGGACGCTCGGCGCGTGGCTATTACGATCCCAGCGAGTCGGCAATTCGGCCTCCGTTCACTGCGACGTTTAACAACTACGTGCGCGGCGAATTGGGCTTCAAGACCGACCTGGAGTACTACGTTCTCGGCGGCGGCGTTGGCCAGTGGGAGTGGGGGTCGGCGGGCGAGGGTTATCCCGACACGAGCGAGGCGCTGCGGCTGGCGTTCATCAAGAATCCCATACATGAAGCTGTTTGTGGCGTCAGGTTATTACGACTTGGCGACGCCCTTCTTCGCCACGCGCTACACGCTGAATCACATGGAACTGGACCAGCAGCAGCAGGCGCGAATCAGCCTGGGCTACTACGACGCAGGACACATGATGTACATCAAGGCGAGTTCGCTGGACCACCTGAAGCAGGATGTGTCGGCGTTTTTGGGGAAGGCGTTGCAGTAGAAAGCCGCTCTTGGTTCTTGGCTTTTCGCTTTCCCGCCCGATTAAAACGGCCGCATTAAGGCAACGCGACCCAGGGTTCCGCTGCGCCACACCCTGGGGCTAAGTTCTACGCCGACGCTTCGCGTCTCAGCCTGCGGGTGCGAGCATTATTGGCGACCGATATCACTCGTCAGCAAAACCTGTCGCCGGATGCTGCGCCGACTCCGCATTGGTCTCCTCGTGTTACAACAGAACTTCGCTCATGCCGGATCACAAGCTATCTTCCCGGGCGGGAATTCCTCAACTTGCGGCGGCATTTCTGCTGCTCATCTTCCTCGCGCAATGCATCTGGTTCATCACGCTGGTGCCGATCACGTCGCTGGAGAGCAGCTACATCGAAGACGGAATGGTGCAGCTGGGCAATATGGCGGAAGCGGGTTCGCCGGAGCGCTCTCCGCTGGTGCCGCTGCTGGGCGCCATCCCCACAAAACTTGCGGGCGTCAGTCACTTTTCGCAGCTCGATAGCTTCCGATTCCTGATTCGCCTGCCGTTTGTTTTTTGCGGCGTGATGCTGGGCGCGTCGCTGTGGTACGTTGCGCGCCGGCTGTACGGCAATTTCGGCGGATTCATCGCGCTTGCGCTGTATACCTTTTCACCGCTCATCCTTAATCGCACGAACCAGGTGCAGGAAGACATTGTTGCTGCCTGGGGCGCGTTCGGGCTGATCTTCACCGGCATTGCGGTGGCGCACACGCTGTACGCTCCGCGCGAGGTGATTCTGTGGAACTGGCGGCGCATCCTGCTGCTGGGCATCTCGATCGCGTTGTGCATTGGCGCGCAGTTCCCCATGTGGATCGTGCTGGTACCCGGGCTGGCGTTCCTGCTGTGGGTGGGGCATGTGCGTCCCGGGGCGGCGTTGGTGATCTTCGCCACGGCGTGCGCTATCGCGGCGGTCCTGCTGTTTGCGTTCTACGGATTTCATCCCGCGGCATTTGCCCACTCGTTGCGCGAGGCGCAATGGTTCGCGTTCGAACCGCAGGAGGCAGCGTCGCCGTTGAGCTACCGGCTGCTGTGGGAGTTCTTCCTGCAAGCCGGGCTGGGACCGATTGTGCTCATCGCCGGAGCGCTGGTGACGTTTGCGGCGTGGAAGCGTACCCGTTTCTTCGGCACGGCCGCTCCGCTGATTACGGCGGCCGTGCTGGTGATTGCCGCGCTGGGAACGGAACGCACTTCGGGGCTGCTTTTTCTATTCGTCGCGTTGCCTTTTCTGATACTGTTCGTCTCAGGAGTAGCCGTCGACCTGCTGGAGAGCCGGTACGCAATTTTTGCGAATGCCATCATTGTCGGAGCGCTGATCGCGAACGCCACGCTTGACATTTATGGGCTGCTGGAGCTCAGGCATTTGGGAGTCCGCTAGGAACTTCGCGGCATCCAATGGGTTGAAGAGAGTGGTTGAGGGCTGTATGGCGGAACACATTGGCTTTCGGCAGCGGTTGGGAAAGTTCGGCCAGTTCGCAACTATCATCTGCGCTGTCGTGCTTGCGACGGTTTCGGCTGCGCCGGTAGTCGCGCAGATTCACGGCATTCCTCCGTCTGTCACTTCGATTCCCAATCACGCCGGCCCATACGGTGTGCCCAACATTCCGCCCAGCGCGACCTCGCTTGGTCCGTATGGCTATTGCTGCCAGCGGCCCTCGAATATTCCCTATCGCAACCCGGCATTTCCCAATCGCTACAATAACCGCCACACCAACGGATACGGTGGTTACGGGTATGGATACGGCTACGCGGTTCCCTATTATGTTTATCCAGCCGAGGATTCGGGCTATTACGGTGGCGGCGACGGTGGGCCTTACCTATACTCCGGCCCGCCGCAGGGGCAGACGCCTCCGGCCGACCAGACGCTGCACGTCATCGTAGACGCTGCGCCGCAGAGACCTGCTCCGCGGGACGAGGTCGCCGATGCGCAACCCGAGCCTGCCGCACGTAACATCCCCGACGCCAAGCCGGGAGAGCCTACGACGCTGGTGTTCCGCGATGGGCACAAGCAGGAAGTGACGAACTACGCCATCATGGGGCAAACGGTTTACGTCTTCGACAACAAGACGAAGAAGATCGCGCTGGCCGACCTTGATGTACCCGCCACAGTCAAAGCCAACGACGATCAGGGCGTGGAGTTCCAGGTTCCGAAGACGAAGCAAAGCTCCAAGCCCGCAAAGAGCGGCGTGCCTCTCCAGAGCGCGCCGGATGAGTCGCCGAAAGCGTCGAGCAGTTCGGCGACCACGACCCCGTAACGGCGGCCCCTGCAGCAGCGGCTTGTTCTTGGGATTGCTTTTGTGTAACTACGTGGATGTGATCGACGTCATAACGTCGTGATCGGCGTTGGTGGTGTAATCGCCTGATTTCGCCATTCAGACGCGACGGCGGACAGCGACGACAGCCGCCAGAAGGCCGGAGCCAAGCATGAGCAAGCTCGACGGCTCAGGCACCTCGGTTCCGAGGACACCGCTGGAGAAGGTCGGGAAGACACCCACTTCATTTGCGTTTATGAAGTATTCCTCCGGGAACGCCGGAACATTAACGTACTGCTGATTGCTGATTTGGTCGCCAAAGCTGTTGAGACCAAATGTATTGGAGTTAAATGAACGAGCTTCGCAAGTCGTGCAGACCGGAACGACTGCCTCCCAGTACATCCCCGGATTCAGAGTGATATTCAGGCCGTCCACTGCGTTGTGATACTCATCGTAACCATAGCCGCTGCGCCCGGTCGGCGTGTTCGTCATAGCCCCAGTGCCGGACGCGATGAGCGTCCCGCTGTTGTACTCCGAAACGCCACTGCGAATCTCCCAATACCCGGAGGTCGGGACGAGAGTGCTTAGGTTGTTGGTGAAGAGACCAGTTACGTTCCATGTCTGGCTGTTGAGGAAGTTCTGGTACGTGGCAGCGCCGTACGGGTTGCCGCCCACGATGGCGTCGTTCTCGTTGGCGTAGCCGTTGGCATTCGGGTTGTTCGGGTCGAAGTCGCCGCCGTAGAACAGACACCCGCTGGGACATTGCGCTCTCGCCAGCGTGCCGAACAGCAGCACGGCGAAGAGTGACACGGAAGCCAGTTTCTTCATTGCTTCCTCCTTCAATTCTGGCCAGGAATTATGCCACCCCCGTCTTTCAGAAGCACATCAAATTCGTGCTAAAACATGGCATTGAGATAGTTGTCGCTATATCGCCATTACACTCACTACTAAAATCCTACCTTCCCTACGGGACTCGGCCCATTGCCGTGTCTGCAATCGGCACGACTGAAGTCGTGCCCTGACGCCGATTTTCGCAGTGAAAACTTTCAGTGGCTGCAAACAAAAGCAGGTCCTTCGCTCCGCTCAGGATGACAGCCTCTAAACGATTGAGGGCCAAGCAGTTACGTATCAGCTTAAAGCATTCATCGTGCTATAATAATCAGTGCTCCTTTAGGTGGGAACTCCTCATATAGCAGGCACGCAATCGGCTCATCAGCGCAGTAATTTTGCGTTGTGAATGCGCGGCCGACTGCCTGCTCCACAAAGAAGCAACAACCAGGAAAGAGTTCAGCTGAAAGCTAATGGCTGACAGCTGACCGTTAAACATGCCAGACGATCCGAATCAGCAACCACTACTGCCTCCTGATGGCGGCGGCACCGGCGGAAACATTCAGCCGATCAACATTGAAGAGGAGATGAAGCGTTCCTATCTCGACTATTCAATGTCGGTCATCATCGGGCGCGCGCTGCCCGACGTGCGCGACGGACTCAAGCCGGTGCATCGCCGCATTCTTTACGCCATGCACGACATGGGACTGCTGCACAACCGCAAGCACGTGAAGTGCGCCAAGGTCGTGGGCCAGGTGCTCGGCAACTACCATCCGCATGGCGATACCGCGGTGTATGACGCGATGGTGCGCATGGCGCAGCCGTTTTCGTTGCGTTATCCGTTGATTGATGGGCAGGGCAACTTCGGCTCGGTGGATGGCGATCCACCGGCGGCCTACCGGTATACCGAAGCTCGCATGACCGACATTGCCGAGCAGTTGCTGGCCGACATCGATAAAGATACGGTCGACTTCGTCGCGAACTTCGATGGGCTTACGGTCGAGCCGGTGGTGCTGCCGACGCGCATTCCCAACCTGCTGGTGAACGGGTCGAGCGGAATCGCGGTCGGCATGGCGACCAACATCCCGCCGCATAACCTGACCGAAATCATCGATGCCTGTATCACGCTGGTGAATAACCCGGCGGCGACGCTGGTCGACTTGCTGAAGTTTGTGCAGGGCCCGGACTTCCCTACCGGCGGATTCATTCATGGCCGCAGCGGAATCATGGAAGCTTATCGCAATGGGCGCGGCCGCTTCATGATGCGCGCCAAGGCAGCGATCGAGCACGTGACCAAGGAAAAAGAAGCGATCGTGGTCACCGAGATTCCTTACCAGGTCAACAAATCGCGGCTGATCGAGCGCATTGCCGAGCTGGTGAACAACAAGATCATCGACGAAATCTCCGATGTAAACGACTTCAGTGATCGCGACGGCATGCGCATCGTCATCGAGTTGAAGCGTGGCGCCGAGCCGCAGATCGTGCTCAACCAGCTGTTCAAGCACACCTCGATGCAGGAGAGCTTCAGCATGATTTTCCTGGCCGTAGTCAACGGCCAGCCGAAAGAGATGGGCCTGGTGCAGGCCATCCAGCACTTCGTCGATCACCGTATCGACGTGGTGCGCCGCCGCACCTCCTACTTGCTGATGAAAGCCCGCGAGCGCGAGCACATCCTGGAGGGCTACCAGGTTGCTCTCGATCGCGTGGACGATGTGATCCGCATCATTCGCGGCAGCGAGAACCGGGCGGAAGCGCGGCTGAATTTGGTCGAGTATTTCTCCGGCAAGACGGTCAATGTCAACGAAGGCAATGTTGCCTCAGGCGTTCGCAAGCCGCTGGCGCTGAAGGGCGTTGTTCCAACGTCATTGACGCGGCCGTTCGACACCATCCAGGCGGACGCGATCCTCGAGTTACAATTGCACCGCCTGACCCGGCTGTCGATCGACGAAATCCTGAAAGAACTGGGAGAGGTTCGCGGCCGCATCGAGGAGTACGAAGCGATTCTTGCCAGCCCCAAGAAGCTGCGCGCGGTCATCATCAAGGAACTGGAAGAGATCAAGAAAAACTACGGCGACGAGCGGCGCACGATCATCCAGGACGAAAGCGCCGAGCTCGCGCTGGAGGACTTGATTGCCGACGAGCAGGTCGCGGTCACGGTCAGCCACTCCGGTTATTTGAAGCGGACGCCGATCTCGACTTATCGCCAGCAGCGGCGCGGCGGTACCGGCCGCAAGGGCATGAGTACGCGCGAGGAGGACTTCGTCGAGCACCTGTTCGTGGCTTCGACGCATGATTACATCCTGGTGTTCACCAACACCGGACGGGTGTATTGGCTGAAGGTGTATGAGATTCCCGAGCTGAGCGCGGCCGGCAAAGGTAAAGCGGTTGCCAGCCTGGTCACGTTGCAGCCGGGCGAGAGCGTGCGTACGCTGATGCCGGTGCGCGACCTGGAAGAAGAAGGCAAGCACATCTTCTTCGTCACCCGTAAGGGCACGGTGAAGAAGACGCCGCTGAAGGACTTCAGCAATGTGATGGCGCGCGGCATCATCGCTATCGGCATCGACAAAGACGATGAGCTGGTAGCAGTGGCTTGCACCGACGGCAACCAGATTGTCTTTCTGGCGTCGCACGAGGGCATGGCGATCCGCTTCCCCGAGGACGATGTTCGTTCCATGGGGCGTCCGGCGTACGGTGTGCGCGGCATGGACCTCGACAAGGGCGACTACATCGTCGGCATGGCCGTGACGCCGAAGGATCGCACCAAGCGCAAAGACAGCGAAAAGGACGAGCCCAGCCTCATCTTGTCCGTCACCGAGCAAGGCTACGGCAAGCGGACCGACGTTGACGCGTATCGTTTGCAATCTCGCGGCGGTAAGGGCGTGATTAACGTGAAGACTACGTCGCGCAACGGCAACGTCGTCAATATCCTGCTGGTGAGTGAGAAGTCGGAGCTGATGGTCATCAGCCAGTACGGCAAGATCATCCGCATCGACAGCGCCAACATTCGCGAGGCGGGCCGCTCGACGCAAGGCGTTCGCCTGCTGCATCTGGAGAACGGCGATCGCGTAGCCGCGGCGTCGGTCATTCCTCCGGAAGAGGCAGTCGTGGACGGCAACGGAGATACACCACCGCTGGTTCAGTAGTTCGGCCCCACTTATCCAAAAACCGCGGATGAGTGGGGCACCCGGCTTCAACCCAAGGCTACAGGCCTTCGGCCGTGGTTTCCTGGTGGAAGGGCGACATCCACTTGCCGTCGTTATTCACCCACCACTAACTGGCGATGCGAATGAAGGTGCTCGAGAGGGTTGGGCGCTACCCGGCCGCGTTCTGTTTTGCGAGCGCAATCTTCGCGGGCGAGGCCACGGAAAGCGAGAAGTCGATGATGTAGCGCACCGTACCAAGGCAGAAGATGCACGGTGTTTCCACAACCTCGGGATTGTCGGCTTCCGACACGTGCAGGGGAAATGACCGCAAACATTCGGTACAGGTTAGCACCACGTATGGAATTCCCATGGAATCTTTGCCGTTGCGCGGGATCCACACCGGGGCAGCCTTGGAGCGATGCGCCGTCTGGCTGGATTCTGAGGCCTGCAGCAGGTTGGCGAGGATTTCCAACAGCAGCGCGGGATTGGTTCCTGCGCCCTTGGCGTAGAATGCGTCAGCAATTACCCCGCCTGGCACGGCATCGCCGCTGGAGTAAGCGCCGCTCATAGCGACGACAAGCACCTCCGGGAATCGCCTCCGAACGACGGATAGAAATTCGAAACCCGACATTTGCGGCATGTTCAGATCGGAAACGACCAATCCAAAACTGAGATCGCGCAACTGCAGAAGAGCTTCGAATCCGTTTTCTGCCGTGCTGACCTCGTAACCCCCTGACCTGAGCAGCAGGGATACGGTAGTGCGGACGCTGGTCTCATCATCCACGACGAGAACCCTTTGCTTGTGGACAGGGGCCATAGGGGGTTCTCCTTGTAGCAGCAAGTATTCGGGTCAAGCAGAGTTGCTGTCGGTGCAAAATTGCACATGTTTGAAATAATTTTTTGTTACCGGGCAACCCGCGGGCAAGTGCAGCTATTCGTGTAAGACGACGCTCAGAAGAGAGCTGTGAATCTGCATTTCCCCGTTGTAGGTCACAAAGCCCAGCTTGCGAAAGCGGTTCATGAAGAAAGTGACCCGGGACCGGGTAGTGCCGATCATCTGGGCGAGCATGGCGTGACTGAGATTGGGAATCACCTTCTCGGGCCTGTCGGTTTTGCCGAACTGCGCCAGCAGAAGAAGCGTTCGCGCCAGCCGTTTCTCACTGGAATTGAAGAGTTGATCCACCAGATCTTCCTGGATGCGAGCGTTGCGCGCCAGCAGGAACGCACAAAACATATCCGACAGGTCATGCTGCTGGTGGAGAACCCGCAGCATCTGCTCGCGCTCAATCCTGAGTGCGGTGACCTCCGACAACGCTACGGCAGTCGCCAACCGCAGAGGGTGAGCCGCGGCTACGGAGTCTTCGCCGACGAACTCTCCCGGGCCCAGCACGGCAATAGTAGCTTCCTTGCCGGCCTTGGATACGACGGAGAGTTTCACCCGCCCTTCCTGGATGAAGAAGACGGCGTTGGAGCTCTCTCCCTGCGAAAACAGCTCCTGCTTCTTCTTAAAGCTGTGTAGAGTTTTACCCAGGCCGGCGGTGGTTAAGAACTCCGCCGCGTCGAACTTCGGACCCATAATCTTCCGTTGGAGCGGAATAGTTCCGGAGCTCAAGGGCCGAGTGGCGGCTCTCTGTTGTTTTTTGCTGCCCAATTGCTTAAATTTCCTCCCTGATTCGATCGGTGGGCGATTCCGAATCTGCCTACGACCGTAACAGACCCGGGCGATACGCGGAACGTCTTTGGGAAATCTTAAAGTTCAGGAGAAGTACGTACCGGTTGATGGGAGTTAAGAGCGAGATCGCGGAAGGCTCATAAGGTGTACGCACAAAGTCGTTGAAATTCTTAGCAATGCCGGTCGTAGACAGCTTGATTCTTTGGGGTAGAATCTAAGCAAATAACCAGGAACGGTTCTCTGCCAGAACCAGTGCAACACCATGAAGAAACGGGATTCGGCGAAGCCGAGCAAGCCTAATGGAAGAAGTACTGGCCATGCCAATGGTCGCGCTCCGACCTTTCATTTTGCCGCTGTTGACCACGCCGAGGTGCCCAACGGGCGGAAGGGAAAGTATCGACGGATGGTCGAGAAGATATTGGAAGACTTGGGCAACCGTGGGGAACAACAAGCCGTACGGGTGCCACGGAGCAGCCTTCGGGGAGAAAAGATCCAGAACTTACGCTCGGCCCTAAACCGGGCGTCACGATTGAAGAGCCTTCGCATCGCGACTGCGAGCGACGAAAAGTATTTGTATGTTTGGAGTTCCGATAGGCCCACTTCCGGCGCCCCGGATTCGGAGGGAAACTGAGTTTAGATTCTGCGATCGAGCGGTTCAGGCGTGCATCCCGGCTTCTCCCTTGGCAAATTTTCTTACCGTTCAAATAATCGTGAGTAGGCTTCATTTCCTGCCAACCGGTCTTCCTGTCGCACATCCTATGTTCATAGCACTAACAATTCAGACTGAGGGCAATTTATGAGAGTTCATCAAGGACAGCGCGAAGACGATTTCACCGGGGCAATCGAGTCCCAGACATCCAAACTTCCCAGCACGGCATATCTAGGGATGGCGCTGGGATCCATGGCAGCGTCTGCCACTCTGAAGGCGATCGGCAGGGACGAGTGGGCGCTGTTTGTAGGTCAGTGGGCGCCGACGTTTCTGATCCTGGGTATGTACAACAAGCTGGTGAAACAGCTTGGGTCTGACGCCTACTCACGGGCAGCGTAGCCGGTTTCTCGGGCAGCCAGTTTCTCTCCTCAAAATTAAAGCGCCTCCACTTGCGGGTGGAGGCGCCTTTTTTTGGATCGGGTTTTAGAATTGCACCGCCGGCAGTACCGGAGTGCCTTCCAGTTGTACCGACTGAAGAGCGGTCGGATCGAGTCCCAACGCCTTCAGAATCGTCGGCGCGACCTGCATGGTAGTCACAGGCGCATTCACGTAATTGGGCTTGAACGTCGGATTGGCGAACAGCATCATCACGTTGGTGTCATCATGCGCGAAGCCGCCGTGTTCTTCCTGCTTCTTCGAGCTGGAGGTGTAGATGACGCCGACGTTCGGCTGCAAAATGATGTCGGGCGTGCGGGGATCGCCGTTGGGCGGTAATCCAGGCGCGTTGAACATCGTGGTCAGCGAGGCTCCGTAGAATATCTGCCCCATGCCTACCTGGTTGCCGTTGGCTTCCAGCAGCGAAACCGCCTGCGGCGTCTGCGAGGAATTGATCAGCCACAGCAGCGAGATGTCATCCTCGGTGGCGCCGATGCCGCTGCCGTTGTTCGGTGATTCCGACAGAGGAATCAAGCCGTTGTTGGAAAGCAGCGTCGCCGGGGTGATGCCATTGTTGTTCTTACCCGGAATCGGGTTGAAGCGGTTGGGATCGATGGGCGACTGACCGTGCTTGGCGGTGATGACGATCAGCGTGGAATCATAGAGGCCCTTGGCCTTCAGCTCGTTCACCCACAGACCGATGGCGGCGTCAACGAACTGAATTTCGTTGACCAGGTGATCGCTGGGCGTACCCTGGGCGTTCAGATAACCGCCGCTACCGAAGTTTTTCTCGATCAGCTTCTCGCCGACGCTGACCGCCTGGAAGTTCATGCCGAAGATGTTCGGAACCGGGGCCGATTGGCTGCCGTTGTGCGTCTTGCCGTCGATCTGATTGAGGATCGCGTTCACCTTGAGGGTGTCGTAGCACTGAATGTTCTGGAAGCTGTCGGTGTAAGCGGCGAGCTGTGAAGGATCGGGAATGGGATCGCACTTCATGCCCAGTGCGGTCGTGACCGGCAAGGGGATAACTGTGGAGTTGATCTCGGGCGAGTAGTAATCGTCGACCGTCGTACCGTTGCTGCCATGACCGGCAACCGAGGAGTACGCGGGATGCTTATCAGCCCAGGCGGTGTAACCGTTAGCGCCGTGGATAACGCCGAAAATCGTGTTGGTGCGAACGAAATCCCAAGGCATGACGGGCTGGCAGGTGACGGGGTCGCGCTCCACGCGCTGCGGGTCGATCGAGTTGATGCCGCCGTCTCCGCTGGGGGCGCCGCCATTCAGTTGTGTCTGGTCGATGTCGATGCCTTCTTCGTACTCCGTCGTCGTGCCGGAGTAGGGATACTTCGGGGTTGGCGAAACTGGCGGGCACGCGCCAGCTTGAACTCCGTTTCCAGTCGTCTTGGCCGGAGGCGCCAGGTAACGGTCGAAAGCGACGTCATAGAACGCGCCCACAGTGCGAGGCGAGCCGCCGCTGACAATGGCCATCAAGCCGGGGAACGAGTCGGAAGGTTTAGAAGTTGAGGCGTTCGAGTAGGTCGTGCCGTTGAGGCCAAGAGCGGCAAGGTTCGGGCAGTACGGCTGACCATTGTTCACGCCGGCGAGTCCGGTAGCGCAGTTCTGGTAGTCAAGCGCGTGCATGCCATCAATGCTGATGAGCAAAACGTGCTGGAAGGGTCCATCGAATTGCGCCTTCTTATTCTGGTTTGCAGCGTAGACGGGTGAAGTAGCGCCCGCAATGAGAAGGGCTTGCAGGGTCGTTGCTAATATTTTCTTGAGCATCAGGGAAACCTCCTATGCTCACTGTTAGCAGAGAGGCATTGCTAGTCCGTAAACGCAGGGTTGCGCGAAGATGAATACGGAGACTGTAGTAGCTGAGCAGTATGGCCCATCACGGAAACGCTGCAAACGCGCGCTGGCTGGTGGCGGATTCTATCGAGTTTCCGCGCGAAAGGTTCGAAGTGCGGGGGACACCATCAGCAGTGCGAGAATGACGTGGAGAACTGCTGCGGGCCCGAGTAGAAAACCGGAGAAGCCTCCGGCTGCTCTGAGATAGCCAAGGAAGATTCCCGCCAGCAGGTTGTAGATAAACAACGCCCGAATATTTTGTGGGGCTACCGCATCGGCCCCGGGCCAACACGCCACCCCAAGGGCAAGCAATCCAAATCCAGCTATCCGGGCGACGGCAATAGCGCTGTCCGGAAGTTCGACACCTAAGAGCAGTCGTCCCACCAAGAGCGGCAGGGCGATCAAGGCGAGGCCGGTGGCCGCCTCAATCGCGGAGGACAGCAGAAGCAGTGTTCTCACCATAGCTCACCCCGCAGTTCTCGTTCGCCGAAGTCCCTCAGGGGCTGAAGCCCATGTCGAGGGGCGGTATTGCGGCACGGCTGAAGCCGTGCCCTGATACAAAACGGACGGCGCGAGAGTTTTTCAGCAGCCTGCGAAGCCGTGCCCGTTCAAAATCGATTTGTCACGATGCACCTAGTTGTTGACTCTGGCCATCGCGTCGTCCACTTTCCTCTGGTCTTCCGCCGACAACTGCGACGGCCCGAGCTTGTAGTTCAGCTTGTCAATGGTGCCGGTGAAGGCGAACGGCACCTCGTAGCTGAAGTCCACCGGCGTGCGGGTATCAAGCCCGATGTCGAAGGTTTCGTCGATCGACATCAGCAACGGAATCGTGTGCTCGATGGTCTTGCGATCGACTTCCTTGCCATCGACGTACAGCACTCCAGTGCCGCCTTTGGCCGGACCCGGTCCGTTGTACTTGAAGTCGAAGACAATGGTGTGCTTGCCTTCATCGAGCGAAGACAGACCACGCCAGCGGAAGCGTTCCAGATCAAGAAAGTTGTAAACGAATACCGGCCTGCCGCGGCCGATGTGGAAGAGGTCGGTAGCGAAAGAGAGTATGAGTCCGAGCGCAGCAATCAACAGAAGCGCCAAGCCGAAGCGTTTTCTCCAACGCCCTGCGCGTCCGACAATCAGCAGTAGAATGCCGAAGATCAACAATGCCAGGCCGATGTACTTGAACAATGTGCTGCTGAATACCCAGCTGGCGCTCGGGCTTAGCATGAGAGCGTAGCCACCGAAGCGGCCGCCGAGGGTAGCAATCACTCCCTCCGCGCCACCCGAAGGGACAGTGATGTTGGCGGTAATGACGTAGTCGCGATTGAGAATACTGGGAGAATTTCCTACCGGAATGCCAGGATTCACGCCCGTGTAGGTGAAGTCCGTCACGCCGGCAGTAGCACTTGGTTTGGGCGCAAGCAAGCGTACGAAGCCCGAGTTATCCAGCGGCAAGACCTGGTGCGCCGCCGCTTCTTTCAGGAAGAGCGCCTGCATTTCTTTCAGCTTGTCGGGATTGCTGGCTGCCAGATCGTTGGATTCCGAATAGTCATCGGCGATGTTGTAAAGCTCCCACTTGTACTGGTCCATGGGCGGCATCGTGCCTGTTCCCAATTCCCATGGCGGGGAAGGCGGGGTGGTAGCGGCAATCCAACCGTCGTGATAGATGGCGCGGTTGCCTACCATCTCGAAGTACTGAGTATCGCGCTTGGACGGCGCGTTTGCGTTCGCCGAATCGAAGGTATAGAGCATGCTGACACCTTCAATCGGCTTCTGCTTAATGCCGTTGACCATGTCGGGCGCCGGGATGCCGGTGGCTTCGAGGATTGTCGGCACAATGTCGATTACGTGATGGAACTGAGTGCGAATCCCGCCTGGGTCTTTGATATGGCCGGGCCACGAAATCGCCAGCCCCTGCCGCGTACCTCCGAAATGCGACGCCACCTGCTTGGTCCATTTGAAGGGCGTATCGAATGCCCAGGACCACGCGACCGACATGTGCGGGTAAGTCTTGTCGGAGCCCCAGTCTTCATAGTGCAACGCATTGTAGGCGAGCACCGGCTTGACCTCGGGCTGGTTGAGAATGCCGTTGTAGGCGGTCAATTGGTTGAAGGTGCCGTAAATGCTGCCTTCCGCACTGGTGCCGTTGTCGCCGTCGATGTAGATAATCAGCGTGTTATCGAGCTTGCCCATCTTCTGGACTTCGTCAATCACGCGACCAATTTCATAGTCGGTATAGGCGGTGTAGCCGGCAAACACCTCGGCTTCGCGGGCATACATCTTCTTTTCTTCTGCGCTGAGCGAGTCCCACTTCGGCAGCTTGGCTCCGCCATAGTCCGCCTGTCCATCGGGCCATGGGGTCAGCGTAGTGTTCTGTGGAATAACGCCGAGCCGCTTCTGGTTTTCGAAGATCTGCTCGCGCATCTTTTCCCAGCCCATATCGAACTTGCCTTTGAACTTGTCGATCCACTCCTTCTTCGGCTGGTGGGGCGAGTGTGAGCCGCCGGGCACGTAATAAAGGAAGAAGGGTTTGTCGGGCGCCGAGGCGTTCAGCTCCTTCATGTACCGGATGGCGTCGTCTGCCATGTCGGTGATGAGGTTGTAGCCCGGGTGGCCGACCCAGGGAAACACCTGGGTGTGATCACGAAACAAGTACGGTTCCCACTGGTCGGTCTCGCCGCCCATGAAGCCGTAGAAGTATTGGAAGCCCATGCCCGACGGCCATTGCTCGAAGGGGCCGGCCGCACTGCTGTATTGGAAACCCGGAGTGTTATGGTTCTTGCCGAACCACGAGGTCGCGTAGCCGTTTTCCTTCAGGATCTCGCCGACCGTAGCATTATCGACGCCGATGATCGAATCGTAACCGGGGTAGCCCGTGGCTAGTTCTCCGATCACACCGAAGCCGACCGAGTGATGATTGCGTCCGGTAATCAACGCCGCTCGCGTCGGCGAGCAAAGTGCCGTGGAGTGAAACTCGGTATAGCGCAGACCTGCCTTGGCAATGCGGTCGAGGTTGGGAGTCGGGATGACACCGCCGAAGGTTCCGGGCACGCCGTAGCCCTGGTCATCCGTCATGATGAGGAGCACGTTGGGCGCGCCCTTAGGCGGCACCACGCGAGGCGGCCACCAGGACGTCGAATCCTTGGCGTCTTCCTTGATTACGCCACCGAATGGCGGAGCTGGCGGCGGAATCTGATTTCCCTTGATTGTGGTGGTTGCGCTGGGCTGTCCCAAAGTGCCTGTGACCACCTGCGCAGAGAGCACCCCGCTGCCCGCGAATAACATTGATACCGCACAAGCGCCAAAGGTAAGACTGCGAACACCTGCTCCCAGATCCATAAGAAATCCTCACGTGCGTAGCTTTGACTTGATCTCCACCCCGGAGAGTCGTGCTGGGGCGGTTCAAAACACATAGAGCGCAAACGTGCGCCTTATGAATCGAACGGGCACCAGGGAAAGGCTTTGAAAGGTGCGGTGAGTCTAGCCCCTGAGGCAGCACTGACACAACCCTGATAAATACTAGGTTCGGAAGGAATGACTACCAGGGTTTGGGCGGCCGCAAGTCGTAGAGGAACGGCGGCAACCGCATGAAGTCGAAGACCGACAGCGTTGCTTGGGATACCTCCCGCTTCCGGTGTCGCGCCTCACATGGCCATGTGATGGCCATCACTTCGGCTCGGGCATACGGTGGGACAGAATCGTTGCATCGTTCGGTAGGTCTCTCTTCTACAAATTGGGTGAGGTTCACCGCAACGTAAGTCCACCGCGATGGCGAGCGGGGTCCACGCAATCATTCATTTAGTGCCCGCTGCCCACGATTAAGGAAGCTCAACGATGGCCAAGGGATCGGTGCAAATCGTAGTCGAGCGATGTAAAGCTTGCGGATTCTGCGTAGAGTTCTGTCCCACCAAGGCACTGGCGTTATCCTCCGCTTTCAACGCCAAGGGCTATCACCCGCCGTACATGGTCCATCCGGAAAAGTGCAGTGGCTGCGATTTGTGCGGCATGTATTGCCCGGACTTTGCCATCTTCGGCTACAAGCCACCGGTCGCTGCGAAACCGGCAGTCGAAGCTAAACCGGCGCCGCCAGCAGCAGACGGTGCAGAGGAGGCAAGCGATGCACGCTGATCCGGCCGGCGTTCTGACCGGCTCACATTTTCTCGATGGCGATCATGCCTGCTGCGAAGGTTGTCTGGCAGCCGGCGCTCGCTTCTCCTCGGGATATCCCATTACGCCTTCGACGGAAGTGGTCGAGCGCTTCGCTGCACGCGTTCCCACGGTCGGCGGCACCTTCATCCAGATGGAAGACGAGCTTGCTGCCTCCATCACCCTGCAAGGCGCGGTGTGGGGCGGAGCGAAAGCTTTCACCGTCACCTCGGGCCCGGGCTTCTCGCTGATGATGGAACACATCGGCTATGCGGCCATGACCGAAACGCCATGCGTCTTCGTCGATGTGCAGCGCGGCGGCCCTTCCACCGGTCTGCCGACGCTTCCGGCACAGGCCGACATGATGCAGGTGAAGTGGGGCTCGCACGGCGACTACGAAATCATCGCGCTGTGTCCTAACTCGCCGCAGGAATGTTTCGACCTGACCATCACGGCTTTCAACTACTCCGAGCAGTATCGCTGCCCGGTGTTCGTGATGATGGACGAAGTCGTCGGTCACATGACGGAGAAGGTGGTCATCCCCGAGGCGGATAAAATCGAAGTCACACCTCGCCGATATACTAAGCTCCCTCCGGAAGAGTTCCTGGCGTTCGAGCCGAGACAAGACCTGGTGCCCGACATGCCGCATGTTGGCCAGGGCTACAACGTCCACGTGACCGGTTTGACGCACGATGAGCGCGGCTATCCCAACATGACGCCTACCATGCAGGACCGGCTGGTCCGGCGGCTGCAGAACAAGATCCTGCACAACATCGACAAGATTACGCTTTACGAAGAAGATGCAACCGACGGCGCCGAAGTGGTCGTTGTCTCGTACGGCATCACGTCGCGAGTGGCACAGCGGGCGATCGAGTTGGCGCGCGACAAGGGCATCAAGGTCGGCAAATTCCGCCTGATCACCGCGTGGCCCTTCCCGGAGAAGCAGATAGCCCACATCGCCGCCAAGGTGAAAGCGATTGTGGTGCCGGAACTCAACCTCGGGCAGATGGTGCGTGAGGTAGAGCGTGCCGCGGCCGGCAAATGCGTTGTACGTCCGGTATCGCATGCCGGCGGCAGTGTTCACAGTCCGCAAGACATTCTCAAGGCCATCCTGGAGGTGACGCGATGAGCGCGATCAACGTACTCAATCCGGTCGAGCCGTTCCTTCGCACCGACCGCATGCCGCACATCTGGTGCCCGGGATGCGGCATTGGCACCAGCGTCAACTGCTTTAGCCGCGCGCTGATCGATTCCAAGGTTGACCTGAAGAACGTGTCCATCGTGTCGGGCATCGGCTGCACCGGCCGCGTTGCCGGATACATGAAGCAGGATTCGTTCCACACCACGCACGGGCGCGCGATTCCTTTCGCGACCGGGCTGAAGCTGGCAAATCCCAAGCTGAACGTCGTGGTCTACTCGGGTGACGGAGACCTGTTCGCCATCGGCGGCAATCACCTGATCCACGCCGCGCGGCGCAACGTGGATTTGAAGGTCATCTGCATCAACAACCTGATCTACGCCATGACAGGCGGGCAGACAGCCCCGACGACGCCGAATTCGGTGATAACGTCGACCAATCCTTACGGCACCTACGATCCGTCATTCAACCTGCCTTACCTGGTAGAGGCCGCGGGTGCGGTGTACGTCGCGCGCTGGACCACCTTCCACGTGCGGCAGCTGGCTCGCTCGATGCAGGAGATCTTCAGCAAGAAGGGCTTCTGCTTCATCGAGGTGCTCTCGCCTTGCCCAACGCTCTATCAGCGCCGCAACAAGATGGGCGACGGTCTGGACACGATGGTCTATTACAAAGAATTCAGCAAGATCAAGAACGGCGCCCCACCAACGAGCTGGGTTTGGGTAAGGCGGGAGAAATCATCGTGGGCAAGTTTGTCGACCGCGAACGCAACGACTATCGTGACCTGATGCACGACAAGATGGTCGAGTCGCTGGGCGACCGCTATGTCGAAAGGGAGGCATGCGAATGCGAAATCTAACGGAAATCCGCATCGCCGGATTCGGCGGCCAGGGCGTGATCCTGTCGGCCATCGTGATCGGCAAAGCCGGCTGCATCTACCAGGACGGCTACTCGACCATGACCCAGGCTTTCGGCCCGGAAGCGCGCGGCGGAGCCTGCAGCGCGCAGGTCATCCTCGACAGCGAACCGATACTGTACCCCTACGTCACCCAGCCCGACATTCTGGTGGTGATGTCGCAGGAAGCCTACTCGCTGTTTACTCCGCAGCTTAAAGACAACGGACTGCTGATCATCGAGCAGGACATGGTTCGAGTCGATGCGTTGCCCCCGGGCGTACGGTCTACAGTGTGCCCGCCACGCGCCTTGCCGAAGAATTGGGCAAGCGCATGGTGCTGAACATCGTGATGGTCGGCTTCTTCGGCGCAGTGAGCGGACTGCTCAAACCCGAGGCGCTTCGCGATGCCATCGCCGATTCAGTGCCGAAGGCGTTTGTCGATCTGAACTTGAAAGCCTTCGACAAAGGATATGAGTACGGTCTAAAAGCGCTGAGTGCTCCGGTGGAGAGCGAAGAGCAGCAGATTGAGGTCAGCGTACTGGAAAGCTGACTCGATCGAGCCAGTGGTTGGTGTCAGGGTACTCTCTCGTGCCCTGACACAATTCCTTTAACCTCGCCAACGCTTGCCTTTGCTAAACTCGCTAAGTGAGACGAATCCGACGCAATGCATGGATATTCGCCTGCACATCGGGAATTCTCCAGGTCCTGTGCTTCCCTAAACCAGCTCTCTCTTTCCTGAGCTGGATCGCGCTCGCTCCCCTCATGTACGCCATCCTGAAGTGTCGTGAGCAGGATGTGACGTCTGTGCTCGCCGAAGGAGGTCTGTTTCTTGCTCCCGCCGATGGGTGGCAGGGCTTCCTGCTGGGATATGCCAGCGGCGTCATCTGGTACCTGGGAAGCTGCTACTGGGTGTACAACACCATGCACTTCTACGGTGAGCTGGGCAGCATTACGTCGGCGTTGTTGCTGCTGGCTTACGCGTTATACCTCGGCCTGTATCACGGGCTGTTTGGATTTCTGCTCGCATTCACTGCAGCGCGCCGCAACGGATACAGCTTGCGCGCACTGGTGTTCGCGCCTTTCATCTGGGTTGCGGTGGAGCTGGCGCGGGCCTATATCACGAGTTTCCCGTGGGACCTGCTCGGCTATACGCAGATCGATAACATTCCCTTAACGCGGATTGCCAGTGTCACCGGTGTCTACGGTCTGTCGTTCGAGATCGCGCTGGTGAATACGGCGGTCACGGCTGCGTTCCTGGTTCCCCGACGCAAGCGGCCATTTCTGTTCGCGGTATGCGCCGTGGCCATCGTTCTTTTGCACGCTGGGCGATTCTATTCGCCGGCCGCAATCCCGACCACGCAGGGCGTCACCCTGGTGCAGTCCAACATCCCCATCCTCGACGAGCCCTGGAGCCTGGACTACGAACAGAACACGCTGCGTGAGCTCAGCGCTCTCAGTGTGCGACCAAAGGCGGAGCCCAACGGAACTCCGGGACTGATCGTCTGGCCCGAGTCACCTGCACCGTTCTTTGTCACCGACCTGCACCTGCGCACCGCGATTGCAGACGTGGCGCGCAACACGAACTCGTCTGTCATCGCAGGGACGATCGGGATTCGTGGATTCGACGATCCGGCGGGAGTGCGGCACATCTACAACGCGGCCTCCGTGATCGCGCCTGACGGCTCATGGACTCATGAGTACGACAAGATTCATCTTGTACCGTTCGGGGAGTACGTTCCTTTTGCCGACCTACTGGCCTTCGCCAAGAAGCTGACCCGCGACGTAGGAACATTTTCGCGGGGCACCAGCCGCCAGCCGCTCCAGGTAAACGGATCGCCGGTCGGAGTCTTCATCTGCTACGAGGCCACTTTCCCCGACGAAATTCGGCAGTTCGCGCGCAACGGGGCAGAGGTCTTCGTCAACATCTCCAACGACGGCTGGTATGGAGATACCGGCGCTCCCCTGCAGCATTTGCAAATGGCACGCATGCGCGCCATCGAGAACTATCGCTGGCTGCTGCGGGACACCAACACCGGCGTGACCGCGGTGATCGATCCTTATGGCCGGGTTGTTTCCGAGGCTCCACGCTGGCAGCGGACCGCTTTGCAAGGCGCCTACGACCTCGAACAGGACACGACTTTCTATACGAGGCACGGGGATTGGTTTCCCACGGTGTGTGCGATAATCGCGTTGCTGGGCTTGCTTTTGCGCTACTACCGCAGCGGATGGCTGTTTCAACCGCCACCGCAAGCTACGGTGCAAAGTAGTGCGAATCTTTAAGCCTGCACTGCGATGGACATTAGGAGTTCCTTAACTATGGTTGAAGAGCTGGAACAGGAATACGCCGCCCTGCGCGACAAGGTGCATGACCTTCAGGAGTATCTTTGACGCGCCTCGTCTACGCGAAAAGCTGAGCGAAGTCGAGAAGCAAACTGCCGACCCGACGCTCTGGTCCAATCCCGAAAAATCTCAAAAGGTAATGCGCGAGCGCAAGCGGCTCGAATCGGCGCTTGCGACCGAGGCCGAACTCTCGCGCCGCTCCGGAGACATTGCCGCTTACTTCGAGTTGTCCCACGAAGGGGAAGACGTCTCGGCCGACCTGCGCCGTGAGATCGGCTCGCTGCGCGTCTTGGTCGACAAGCTGGAGATCGAGACCTTGCTTGGGGGCGAAAACGACGAACGCAACGCCATCGTCACCATTCACCCCGGCGCGGGGGGAACCGAGTCGCAAGACTGGGCCGAGATGCTGATGCGTATGTACCTGCGCTGGGCCGAGCGCGAGGGCTTCTCCACCAGCATGTACGAATATCAGCCGGGTGAAGAGGCAGGCATCAAGTCGGCTACCTTCGGCGTGAATGGCGAACATGCCTACGGCCTGCTGACCAGCGAAATTGGCGTGCACCGGTTAGTGCGCATCTCGCCCTTCGATCAGGCAAAGCGGCGGCACACTTCTTTCGCCAGCGTGTTCGTGTCTCCGGAGATCGATGAGAGCATAGACGTCGATATCAAGCCGGACGACATTCGCATCGATACTTACCGCTCGGGCGGCAAGGGCGGTCAGCACGTCAACACGACAGATTCGGCGGTCCGGATTACGCACATGCCGACCGGCATTGTCGTTGCCTGCCAGAACGAACGTTCGCAGCACAAGAACAAAGAGAAGGCGATGAGCATCCTGCGCTCGCGCATCTACGAACACGAGCTGGAGAAAAAGAAAGAGCAGACCAAGGTGATTGAAGATTCCAAGCTCGACATCGATTTCGGCTCACAGATTCGTTCTTATGTATTGCAACCGTATCGCATGGTGAAAGACCTGCGCACCCGCGTGGAGATCGGGGATGTCGACCGCGTGCTCGACGGGGATTTGAGCGAGTTGATGCGAGGGTATCTGCTGGCGCGAAGGAACGAGCAGAGGGGATAGGGTAGCTAGTCGGGAATAAGGAACGCGCCGGGGATTCGTTTGTCGAGTGTGGCAAACACTGAGTCTTGTGCGTCCGCAAGTTGAACCAGGTGTGCGTCTGTCAGCTGGTTGTGGGAATTAACCCATTTGGGCATGTGTGAGAGGTCCTGGTCATCACGCAAGAAGTTGAATCCCACAATGCTTCTCACCTTAACGCGGGCCAACAAAGCCTGCGCCTCAACGACTCGATATCCATATGAGGGAACCTGGCTCAGCACTCTAACGAATCCGAGCTCTGTTATGGAACAGGTGGCTAACTCGGAGTTGGGCTGCGGACGAACACGTAGGAGCCATAGCGCCATACGCCGGTGGAACTGGTGGGACTCGAGTCCTAACGCGAGAAGCGCGTTGACGTCGAGCAGGTATCTCACGGGAAATCCTTGAGTAGCTCGGCCACCATCTCGCTGGTCAAAATGGGCGCGTTAGGACCGGCACTGAGAACTGGCATTCCAGTGATCGGATCAGTAACGATCCTCGCTTTCCTTTGGCGCTTCCTCCGGGGAACCAGGACGATGCGTTCGCCCTCGATTTGGACATCGAGAGGGTCGCCCGGTTGCAGGCCAAGGCGGTTGCGAACTTGGCTCGGAAGAACTACCTGTCCCTTGGTGGAAATCTTGGTTACCATGGTAAGACGATCTTACCACCTCATTGGATCACTAGCACTTACGGCATGCGTTACCATGCTGAGCATGAACGACGACTGCCTCTTCTGCAAAATCATTGCCGGCAAAATTCCCTCCAAAAAGGTCTACGAAGACGAAAAGGTCTACGCCTTTGAAGACATCGATCCCAAGGCGCCGACGCACGTGCTCATCATTCCTAAGCGCCACGTTGTCGATCTGAAGCACGCGACCGCGGAAGATGCCGAGATCATCGGCTACTGCCATCTTGTCGCCGCGAAGATCGGACGCGAGCGTGGCATCGAAGACGGCTATCGCACGGTCTACAACGTGGGCCCGCGTTCCGGCCAATCGGTGTATCACCTTCACCTGCACTTGCTCGGGGGGCGCGATCTCAAGTGGCCTCCGGGCTAGGAGGCAGTAAGTAGGCATCAGTGTTCGATGGTTGGTTGGCAATTGCCGAGAGCGAATACAGGGTGGCTGCCGGGAAACATCGACCACTCGGTGGAACTCCGAGCAGAGAAGAGCTCCGGAGGGCATTCGCCGCTGAATGCTGATTGACTATTGCCTGGCGGCGCCGTCAGCACCGTGCCGAAGGGATCGAGCACCAGGCGCGTGACGCCCGGCGGCGCTTTCAAGCTGAACTGCGTGGTCTCTCCTTCGGCAAAGACTCGGCCCAGGTAAACCTGCTTCTCTCCGGCGAGGCCATAAACGGGGACGCTGGTCACCAGGTCTTGCGGCGCGGAAATCTGGCGAATGGTTCCGCTCACGTTGCGCGTGGCGGATGCGCCGGAGAATTTCACAGCCTTCAACTCGAACTGCGGAAATGCTGTCCCGTTTACCCAGCCATCAAAGAACCAATCCAGTGACGGATGACCCTCGAACCATAACGAGCGGGGCAGCACTGCTTCGAATGCCTTCTCAAACTCGGCGTTCGTCAGTTCCCTGCCCTTATGCCGCTCGACCAGGTTGCGCAAGACCGAGAGGAAGACAGTATCGTCGCCGTTGGGATTGGCGGACGTGCGCGACGCATCGCGGAACATGAAGCGCAGCATGTGAACCAGCCATGTCCCTCGTCCATAGGTAATGATCTCGTAGCCTTCGGGAAACTTGGACGATGACAGACGAGCTCCCAGCGTGACCGGACCGGCGTCCACATTCGGCTTACCATCTTTCGACTTCGTCGCCAGAAAGGTGCGGTAGTTCTGCAGCATGAGCTGCACGTCGGCTGGATCGCGCCGCTCCAGCAACAGCAGAGCGCAGTAGTTAGCCAGCGCCTCCAGCAGCCACTGTTCGTGATAGCTGGCCCACGACACCTGGTCGCCCCACCACTGGTGCGCCACCTCGTGCTGCATCATCACTTCGCCAAACAGCACGTTATCGGCAAGCGGCAGTTTCAGCGCCTGACGCTCCGCGGAAGTCAGGTACACATAGCTGGAGAGAAAAATCAGCCCCGGCCAGCCCTGGCTTTCCATACCAGGACGCTGGGTGAGCGCCAACGTGGAGAAAGGGTAGGGACCGAGCATCTGCGAGTAGGCGGTCAACGTCTCAGCGGCTTTCTCAGCCAGCGGCTTGAGTGCTTGTGCCGGGTCAAGGGAGCTACTGCTGCCGTCCGCCGACGCCGCTGCGGTAGAACCCGGCGCAGCCGCTAGCCGTCGCGCCAGTCCCATATCGCGTTCGACGCCGCGTGAGGCGTAGTCGCGCACCTCGACGCTGCCTGCCGGTGCGCTTGCTTCCGCATATTGACCGAGATTGAAGCCGGCGATGGGGATCGGCTGCTCGCTCACCCAGTGGCCGACGAAGTTCGCGCCATCGCGCTCGAGCGAAACCTGTTTGCCAGTTGCGATCAGTGTCCAGGTTTGGGGAAAGCGGAAGGTCAAGTCGTAATTTGCCATCGCGATTCCGCGATTGGGATACCATGTTCCGCGCGCACCGACGTACACTAGGCCGCCACCAGCGTCGGAGAGCGCCGACCCTGCGTAATTAAAGTGCAGCACGAAGTGAGCGCCGAGTTTGAGCGACTCGGGAAAAACCACAGCGACCAGATCGTTGCCGCGACGCGCGAGTTGGCTTCCCTCGACCGCTTCGTTCTGCAGGAACTCCAGCGAGACACCATTCATGTCAACCGACTTCACCTGCAAGTAGCGTGACAGTTCGAACATTACGATACGCGGACCGCCCTGTCGGGCTTCAACCTCGAGTGTGGCCTCTGCCGATAGCTCAGTTGGCGGCGTAACCTTGGCATCCACCGTGTACTTCGTGACGGCTACGGCGTCGCGTGTCCACGAGGGTCCGGTCGGGCCATGAAAACGCGAGCCTCCTGCCGGCTGCTTGCGCAGCGAAGCCATGACGAAGCTCATCCACAGGTCGTAGTAGGTCTGTTCACCTTTCGAGGAGGTCTGGCCAACCACGATCTGCTCGGGGCTGCGCGTATCGAAGTAGACGTCGAAGACGCCTAGGCGGTTCCCGGCCACACGCGCGTGCAGAAAGCGGTCGGGAATCGAGGGCCGCTCGCCGCTGCCTACTGTAGTCGGGCCGCTGGTGAAAGAAATAGTCAACCGCATGGCGTCGGCTGCCGCAAGATTGCGCGCCACAGAATCATTCTTCTCGACGAAAGACCTGACGTCTTCCGCAGGACGGAGGTACTCTCGCAACTCCGCCGCGGTTTCATCGTTGAAGCGCAAATAGGCCGAGGTGAACTTCTCCTCCAGCACGCCTTCACCGGTGAACAACCCCAGCGATGCTCGCTCCTGGCGGTCGGGCGGACGGATGAGCACTTCGCCATCGCCTTCAAAGAAGGCACCGGTAATGCGACCGTCGGCGGCTTGCAGGAAAGCGATGGTTCCGTCGTTCATCCAGAGGTGAACATCTTCGCGGTCCAGGACAGCTTCGCGAATATGGAAGGTATTTCTAGGATCGAGGCCAACACTCTGCAGCGAGCGATAGAGCGGGATGACTGACGGCGGCTTCGGGGTCGAGGTTTGCGCGAACAGGGTTGCGACAACCAGCACGAGTGAAGCGAGCAGTGTTACGTTGCGACGATTGGCATGGGGCCGCGAGGTCATGAAGCCTGAATGTGAGTATCGTATCTCGCGTCAGTGAAATCAATCCCAGCGCACTATCCTAGAACCCCGGCATCGGCCGGGAGCTTCTGCTTCGTCCGCGCAAGATGAGGGCGGCTGCCGCTGCGACCAGGCCGACCCCGACTGCAATCTTTGCCAGTCGCTTGCCCGCACACTTCGAGCGGGAGACTGTGCCGGCGACGTGCTCGGGCCGTACTCCCATTCCGACCAGCCTGCCCATCCCGCGCTGAAACCCGGGGATCTGCACGGCAAACTTCAATTGCCAGGGAGCCTCGGCTCGGTTCGGATTTGCGAAAACTTTTTCCAACAGCTTGTGGGCATTCGCCTGTAGCTGCTGCGTGACTCGCGTCGGAAACTCACGCCGACACTGCACCGCCCCAAGCAACCTAGTCGTCACTCGTCCTTCCCGCAGCGCGTCGGCCAGAATATTTCCGGTCGCAACCGCGTCTTGAATCGCGAGATTAATTCCTACTCCGCCGGCAGGCGACATGGCGTGCGCAGCATCGCCGATGCACAACAAACCCGGACGATACCACTGACGCAAGCGATTAAGCTGCACGGTAAGAAGTTTCACCTGGTCCCAGTTTTGAATTTCGCGCGGCCGATCCCCTAAGTATGGCGCTATCTGCTGAACTGAAGTTTGAAATGCTTCGAGGCCGCGCTCCTGAATCGCTTCAAACGAGCCCTTGCGTATGATCAGTCCCGCCTGGAAGTAATCATTGCGATTGATCAGGACGAGCGCCTTCCCACAATTCACATTGCCCAGCAGGTGCTCGGGATCGTTCGGCTTCCGGCTCATGCGGAACCAAAGCACATCGATGGGCACACCGAACTCCAGCACCTCGAGCCCACCGGCTTGTCGGGTGATGGAGTGCCGGCCGTCGCAGCCAATGACCAGATCGGCGCGAATTTCGCTCTCGCCAGCGGGAGTCTTCGCCTTAACTCCGCAGATGCGTCCCGAGTCGCGAACCAGGCCGACGGCTTCGTGCTCCAGGCGCAGATCGAAGCTGGGATACTGCCGGGCCTTGTCCGACAGGAAGTCGAGGAAATCCCACTGCGGCATAAGCGCGATGAACTTGCAGTGCGTCGGCAGGTGCGAGAAATCGGCTGCGTCGAATTCAAAATGCCCGTAGACGCCGCTGATGCGCGGGAGCTGCTGGTGCGGCACGCGCAGGAAATCATTCAAGATCCCCAACTCGTACATCACTTGCAGGGTTGAAGGATGTACGGTGTCACCGCGAAAATCGCGGAAGAAGTCCTT
The DNA here is from genome assembly GCA_963771535.1 of uncultured Acidobacteriaceae bacterium. Classification (GTDB taxonomy): domain Bacteria; phylum Acidobacteriota; class Terriglobia; order Terriglobales; family Acidobacteriaceae; genus CAVVDY01. The sequence continues at coordinate 199,172 of CAVYTK010000006.1, forward strand.
GTGCTTTTCCAGCACCGTGACTTGAACACCCTTACGAGCCAGGAGGTAGCCGAGCACCACCCCCGCAGGCCCGCCCCCAACTATGCAGCACGTGGTTGTTGAGTTTTCGATGGTCACGTTTGTGGCTCGCAATCGGGTCTATGGACGAACAGCAGTGTAGCACCAGGCGGTGCTTGCGAAGGTGCGTTCTGGTTAGATGCTGACCGGCGTTGACTGCACGTGTATCCTTAGTAGTTTCAGCCTCTCGCTGCGCTTCCGCTCACTTGCCCAACGGGCAGCCCAGCCTCGGGCCGGTAAATCTAACTCAGCGCTGTACGGAGGCCTTCCATGGCAACTCAAGCCGAAGTAGAACAGAAGCCGCAGGTCGCTACTCTCAAAAGCAACTTCGAATCTGATCTCGCGTTGGAGTTCTTGCGCGTGGTCGAAGACGCAGCCATTGCCTCCGGCAAGACCATGGGACAGGGCGACCGCAAACTTGCCGACCAGGTTGCAACCGAAACTATGCGCACTGTCATGGATTCGGTTCCCATGGATGGCACTATCGTCATCGGCGAAGGCGAGCGCGACGAAGCTCCCATGCTCTACATCGGCGAGAAAGTTGGCAAGCAGGACGGCGGCGTTTATCCCGAAGTCGATATTGCCGTCGATCCGCTGGAGGGCACCAATCTCTGCGCTCTCGGATTGCCGGGCGCCATCACGGTGTTGGCAGCGTCGGAGCGTGGAGGCCTGTTGCATGCGCCTGACTGCTACATGGAAAAGATGGTGGTCGGCCCCTCCTGTCGTGGCATGGTCGATCTCGAAGCGCCGGTCACGCACAACCTGGCAGTCATCGCCAAGGTGTTGGGGCGCCGCGTTGAAGACCTGGTCATCGTGATTCTGGATCGCCCGCGCCACGAGAAGCTGATTGCCGACGTGCGCAAAGCGGGCGCGCGCATTCGACTCATCTCCGATGGCGACCTGTCGCCGGGCGTAGCCGCGGCCATGCTCGGATCAGGTGTTCACGCGGTGATGGGTGCTGGTGGCGCTCCGGAAGGCGTCATCACCGCAGCCGCCATCCGCTGCCTTAACGGTTACATGGTTGGACGCCTCACCGGCTACACCCCAGAGCAGGCGGAGCGCATGCAGGACATGGGCATCAAGGACCCCAAGCGCATCTACACCGCGGAAGAGCTGGCGCCGGGTACGAACATCGTATTTGCGGCGACCGGCGTTACCGACGGCGCATTGCTGGAAGGCGTGCGCTTCTTCGGCGATGGCGTGCGCACCAAGTCGCTGGTGATGAAACTCAGCAATCGCAAGGTGCGCTTCATCGAGAGCATTCACATGCTGAAGGGTGCCGACGCCAAGGTGCGCGTACCATAGCTGGTCAAGCGCTGAAACGGCAGATAAGCTCGTAAGCTCGGATTGGGGATACTCAATCCAGTAACGCGATGAACCGCGCGGCAAACCGATGCACGTCAGCGTACGTGTTATACAGCGGCATTGGTGCGGCCCGCAGGATGTCGGGCTCGCGCCAGTCGCAGTGAATCCCTTCTGCTAGCAGACGATCAAGCAGGGCGCGGCCATTCTCCCGAATGCGTATCGACAACTGCGCTCCCCGGTGCTCCGGATCGCGCGGCGTGATGACCGCGAACCTTTCTGACTGCGCCTGATCGAGCAGATACTCCAGGTAGCCGGTCAGTGAGATGCTCTTCTTGCGCAACTGCTCAATGCCAGCCGCGGCGAAGATCTCGAGCGATGCGCGCAGCGGCGCCAGGGCCATGATCGGCGGATTGCTCAGCTGCCAGCCCTCAGCTCCTGACATCGGGTGAAACTCAGGCCCCATGAGGAAACGCGTGTCCTGGTCGTGCCCCCACCATCCCGCGAAACGCGGCAGATCAAACGCACGCGCGTGCTTCTCGTGGACGAAGCATCCGCCCACGCATCCCGGGCCGCCGTTCAGGTACTTGTAGGTACACCACACGGCGAAGTCGACGCCCCAATCGTGCAACCTGACAGGAACGTTCCCCGCGGCGTGGGCGAGATCGAAGGCCACCACACATCCCTGCGCGTGTCCGGCACGCGTGATTGCCACCATGTCGAAGAGCTGTCCAGTAGCGTAGTTGACGCCGCCCAGCATCACGAGCGCGATCGACTTACCTTCGCGCTCCAGCAACGCGTCAATGTCCTCTTGCCGCATCGTCGCCTCAGACGGACGCGGCTTAAGCTCGACCAGCGACGTAGCTGGATCGAAGCCATGAAAGCGAATCTGCGATGCAACGGCGTAACGGTCGGAAGGAAATGCTCCGCCTTCGATGACGATCCTGTGGCGCTCGGCGGTCGGCCGATAGAACGAAACCATCATCAGATGGAGATTGGCGGTGAGCGAATTCATCACGACGACCTCGCCCGGCTCAGCGCCCACCACGCCTGCCATGTTCGCGGTCAGCAGCCGGTGGTAAGGCATCCAGGGATTGCGTCCGCGAAAGTGCGCCTCGACCGCAAGCTTTGCCCAATCCTCAAGTTCTGTCTCGATGTACTCGCGCGCGCGCTTCGGCTGAAGTCCTAACGAATGCCCACACAGGTAAACCGACGGGTTGCCATCCGGTGCAGGCGGAATGTGAAATTCCTCGCGGAAAGGCGCCAGCGGATCGCGCGCGTCCATCTCGGAGGCGAAACGTAGCGACGTGTCGAAGCTGGTGGCTGCCATCTAAACTCCCGCCAGCCGAGTAAGTTGCTGCTGCACCAGGCTTTCGGCTTTTGCCCAGTCGATGTCGTCAAGTTTCTGCACCGAATCGCACAACTCGCCTAGCATTCGATCCTGAATGGCTCCGCGGGTAGCCGCGACAGAGTACGGAGTGCGATGGAAGGTCACCATTGCGTACTTGGGCACGAATCGGCCGGGATACCGCTTCTCCAACTCAAGCTCGGCTTTCTTGCGGAACAGAAAACGCGGATCGGCGACCCGGTCACGCATCTCGACGAAATTTTCGATTGCCAGGTCGGCGATGGCGTCGGTGTCTGCCTTGCGCGATTGTTCGAAGTCGATGAACACAGCTTCCCAATCGGGCCCGTGACGCTCCATCGATTGCAACAGGTAGGTGCAGTCCTCGAAAGCGCAGTTCATCCCCTGCCCGAAGAAAGGCACGATGGCGTGCGCGGCGTCTCCCAACAGCAGGGCTTTGCCGTCCACGTGCCAGGGCGAGCACTTGATGGTCACCATCGCTCCCGTGGGATTGGCGGAGAAGTTTTCGACCAGAGTTGGGCATCACTGCCAGCGCATCGGGAAATTGCTTTTCGAAAAATGCTAGCACCTTGGCTTCACTGTTAAGCGAGGCGAAGCTGACCTCGCCTTCAAACGGCAGAAACAGGATGCATCCGAAGGTGCCGTCGATGTTCGGCAACGCGATCAGCATGAATGTTCCGCGCGGCCAGATGTGCAGTGCGTGGGTTTCGAATACATGCTTGCGGTCAAGCCCGGCAGGGATGGTCAGCTCCTTGTAGCCATAGTCCAGGTACTGCTGCGAGAAGTTGAAACGCGGCAGCTTCATCATTTCGCCGCGAATCGCGGAGCCTGCTCCATCGGTGGCGATTACAACCTCGGAGAGGACCGAGCTCTCCGCGCCGGTCTCTTCGTTCCGCAAATCAACTGCCCCGCTGCGAAGGTCAAAGCCTGTGCAACGTTGATCGAAGTGAATTCGCACCCCGCTCTGCTCCGCAGCGTTCATCAGCGCAATATTGAGATCGCCGCGCGAGATGGAGTTGATGACCTCGGTCTCGTCTTTACCGTACGGCATGAACGTGAGATCGCCGCCAACCGAATGCATCATGCGGCCGCGCATCGGGATGATGATGTTTTCGACGGCCTGCCAGATCCCGGCCTGTTGCAGCGCGTGAATGCCGCGCGTGGAAAGCGCAAGGTTGATCGATCGCCCAGCGCTGATGCGCACCCGGCGCATGTCGGGACGGCGCTCATACAGCTGTACCGGGAATCCGCGCTGTACCAGCGATATCGCGAGCAGCGGACCCGTCAGTCCGGAGCCGACCAGAGTGACTTGCTTGCCTTCCTGTGTCATGCGTGAGTGGGCTTCATGCCGGGCTGATGCAGCATGGTGCGGGCTTCCCATAGCTCGGGAAACAGGCGCTTGCCCAGGGTAGTGCGCAGATACGAGGAGCCTTCGGTGCCGCCCGTTCCGCGACGCGCTCCGATGATCCGCTCGACAACCTGGATATGCCGCAGCCGCCACGCGACCACCAGTTCGTCGAACTCGGTCAGCCGCTCGCAAAGATCGATCCAATCGCGGTAACTGCGTTCGTCTTCGTACACGTTGCGTACGGCCTCGGCCCGCTGCTGAAAGCGCTCCTCCTCAGAAGCGCTCCGCGGCAGCGCCGGAAGCTTGCTGATGGTTGCCAGCGCATCGAAGAAGACGTCGTGCAGCGAAGGCGCGTGCAGCCTGTGCTCGAGCCGTGCATGAGCTTCAGGATCCTGCGCATGATGTCGCAGAAGCTTTTCGTCTTTGAGGCCGCAGAGGAATTCGATTTCCCTGAACTGCTCAGATTGGAAGCCGCTGGCGGGCTCGAGCTTCCCGCGAAACGCCATGAAATGCGTCGGCAGCATCGTTTCAAGGATCGTGAACTGTGAAACCAGCACCCGCATGATCTCAGTGCAGCGGCGAAGCAAGCGCGCCGCTTCGTATACGTCGTCGCGCGACTGCTGCGAAGCCACGTTGGCCAGGCTGGCGACCACAGAGTCCAGATCGTGCAGCAGTTCTTTGAACCACAACTCGTAGGTCTGGTGGATGATGATGAACAGCAGCTCGTCATGCGTCGGCGGAGACGAGAGCTGGTTCTGCAGCTTCAACAACTCGGGAACCTGCAGGTACGAGCTGTAGTTCAGCAGAGTGCCGGATTTTACTGCGGTGTCCCCGTTACCGTTTGCCGGCCGGCCGAAGGGACAGCCAGCTTGATCCCCCACTGTGGCATATGACACACCGTCAGACTTAGGCGCAGTCGCCGCGATTCCGAAAAATTCCGCGGCATTCTCGCTCAGCAGCTTTGCCTTTGCGCGCGCAGACAAATCACTACTGCGAATGAGCGTACCAATGTGCTCTTCGCCTAACGGATAGGGATAATCCGAGCCCAGCAGCACGCGATCTTCGCCCATGACGTCTACCAGCAGCTTCAGCGAGCGCTTATCGAAAATGGCCGAATCCACCGAGAAACGGTCAACGTACTGCATGGGGGAAAGCTCAGCCGGGCCGCGTGCCAGCGGTTGATGCTGCCATGCGTTCTCCATCCGTCCCAGGAGGAACGCGAAACTGCCGCCGCCATGCGCAAAGCAGATACGTAGCGATTTCGGCAGGCGATCGAATGCGCCACTGAGTACGAGCGTCGAAACCGCAAGCTGCGTCTCGGCCGGCATACCCACGGTCCATGGCATCATGTACTTCGGCATCCGCTCAGGAGCCATCATGTCCCAGGGATGTACCAGCACAGGCGCACCCTCGTCGGCGCAGTGATGCAGGAAGGTGACGATACCCGCGTCGTCGAGGTTCTTTGGCCCTACGTGATTGCCGATCTGCACACCGATGTGGCCTCCCTTCATGCACCGGGTCAATTCGGCGCAGGAAGCGTCAATGTCCTGTAGCGGCACCTGGCACAGGGCCTTGAGACGTCCGTGTCCGCGGCTGCACAACTCCAGGGCAGCATCGTTAAACACTTGCGCTACTTCCAGCCCGTGTTCTGGAGGGCGATGGTACGAGAACAACACCGGCGTGGCGGAGATGACCTGCAAATCGATGCCCTGTTCGTCCAATTCTTCCAGCCGCACCACGGGGTCCCAGCAGGATTGCTTGATGCGGCGGAACTCGCGGTCGCCCACGATCACCATGCCTTCCCCGCCCCCCAGGTGCTTAAGCCAGGGCCAGTCCGGCGTGCCGAAGCGCGCGGAGAAATCGGGCCACGATTCGGGAAAGAAATGGGAATGAATGTCGATGGTCGCCATGCTTACGACCTCCCGGGATGGACTGTGCCGCATATCCGACAACGTCGGAGTTCCTCGCTGGCGTAGAACTTGTCGAACAATGGTGGAAGGTCGCGCACGATGCTCTTCAGCCGCACTTCGGCGCGGTACAGCAGGTTATGGCAGTTGGGGCAGTACCACTCAAAGGCGTCCATCTCGCCTTCGGGACGCGGCATCTCGATCACTAGTCCCACAGTGTCGGCCTGCCGCTGCGGCGAGTGTCGCATGTGCTTCGGCAGCAAAAAGACTTCTCCTTCGCGAATGGAAATTTCTTTGGGCGGCTTTCCCGGTTCCTCCATGATTCGCAGAACGATGTCGCCCTGGAGTTGATAGAAGAACTCCTCGGTGGGATCGTCGTGGTAGTCGCGCCGCTGGTTTGGGCCGCCGACCACGGTCACCATGAATTCGCCGTCCTCCCATACCTGGGCGTTGCCCACGGGCGGCTTAAGTTTGTCGCGGTTCTCGTCAATCCACTGTTGCAGGTTGAAAGCTCTCAGCGAGCTGATGGACGCCATCCTATTCCTTTCTCGTTGCGGGCTTGTAGGCGACCGCCTTCATCTCAATCAGCAGGTGGGGATGCGGCAACTGGTGCACGGCCACCGTGGTTCGTGCCGGTCCGTCGTGATTGAAATACTCGCCATAGATTTCGTTGTACCCGGCGAAATCGTTCATATTCACCAGGAACGTTGAGATTTCTGTCAGGTCGCTCAACCCGGCTCCGACGCTGGCCAAAATGTCGCGTATGTTTTCGATCACTGCGCGCGTCTGAGCACGAATATCGAGACGCGTCGTGCCCAACGCATCAACTTCGGCTCCGGCGATCGTATTATCCGCACGCCGCGAACTCGTGCCCGAGACGAACAGGAAGTCTCCCGCAAGCTTGAGGTGCGGGTATTTCCCGCGAGGAGTCGCTTTTCCCTCGACCACGTTGGCTTTCATTTCGCTGCCCGACACCGGACCCATCCCCTTCTTATAGCCGGATACAGATATTGTTCAACTCCGAATAGAAGTTCAGCGAGTGCATACCGCCTTCGCGACCAACGCCGGAGAGCCCCACGCCTCCGAACGGCGTGCGCAGGTCGCGCAGGAACCAGCAGTTCACCCAGGTGACACCCACATTCATCTGGCGCGCCACACGGTGCGCACGATTCAAATCGTTGGTCCAGATCGACGCCGCCAGACCGTACTCGGTGTCATTCGCCATCGTCACTGCTTCCAGTTCGGAGTCGAAGGGGGCGATGTGACACACCGGCCCGAAGATCTCTTCTTTCACGCAACTACACGACTCGGGGAGCCCCGTCAGAATGGTCGGCTGCACGTAGAAGCCGTTGTCACGCGCATCCCCAAACTGCGGCACCCCGCCACCGCTGACGATGGTAGCTCCCGACTCGCGCGCTGCGCGGAAGTACGATAGCACTTTTTCGCGGTGCGTCGCGGAGATGAGCGGCCCCAGGTTCGTCTCCGTGTCAGCCGGCCAGCCAACCTTTAGGCTCTCCGCTTTTTCTTTCATCGCCGATACGAACCAGCTATAAATCGGACGCTCGACATAAATGCGTTCCGCGCACAGACACACCTGGCCGGTATTGAGGAACACGGCGTCGCTCATCTGTCGAACGGTTTCGTCGCGGTCGCAATCGGCGAAGATGATCGCCGGGTTCTTGCCGCCAAGTTCAAAAGAAACCGGCTTCACTCCCGCTGCGCATGCTTTCATGATGGCAGCCCCGGTACGAGACTCGCCGGTAAACGTAATCGCATTCACGCCCGGATGGCTCACCAGGAACTCGCCGGCTGAACCCTCGCCGAATCCGTGCACGAGATTGAACACTCCCGCGGGCACGCCGGCATCGCGCATCACCTCGGCAAGCAGCGTCGCACTGGCAGGCGTTTCTTCCGAGGGCTTCACCACGACAGCATTGCCGCACGCCAGGGCTGGCGCCACCTTCCATGTCAGTAGCAACAGCGGAAGGTTCCACGGAGTAATGATGCCAACCACCCCGATCGGTTTGCGCACGGCATAGTTCAACGCGTGCTTGCCGTCGGGAGTTTCAGTCTCGAAGGCCTCCAACGGCGCGGTCTTGATCAGGTCGGCGAAGACTCGGAAGTTGGCCGCAGCCCGGGGCACGTCCAGACGTGCTGAGAGCGCAATCGGCTTGCCGGTGTCCGCCGACTCCGCCTGAACGAACTCATCAAACCTGGCTTCGATGCCTTCAGCGATCTTGTACAGTACGGTCGCGCGTCGGCGCACCCCGTAGCTGCCCCACTCGCCCTTCAGGGCGTGGCGTGCGGCGCTTATCGCGGCATCGACGATTTGGGACCCCGCTTCAGCAACATGTGCGATGAGGGTGCCATCAGCGGGATTGATGTCGTCGAAGTGGCGCTCGCCGGAGACGAACTCTCCGCCGACAAAGTTGCGGATTTCCGCAACCGAGATTGGCGATTGGGCGGCTGCTTCGGGCAATACTCGATCTTCTACAGACATATGCAGTTGGAATTCTAATGCCTGCGGGCCCGCAACTCGCGTCCGGCTTCGCGACGGGGTGAAACCCGGGCTGGCGGCGATAGCCCTCCGGCTTCGCACCCGCGGTAGCCGGCAGCAGGACCGGCTTGTCCTCGAGATCTCAAATTCGGCGCCGGCAGCTTGCCTTTGATTCGGCGTCGCGTTGACCTGACGTTCATCAACCTTTATTATCAAAGTGCGGGGTGGAGCAGTCTGGTAGCTCGTTGGGCTCATAACCCAAAGGTCGAAGGTTCAAATCCTTCCCCCGCAACCAAAGACTTCTGCAAAAGGGCTGCGATGCCGAGCAGCCCTTTTCCTTTGACAGATTCTTCTATGCCCGGGATTGCCCCAGCCGAGGCCGCAGCGGCTGACCACATTGATGTTGGCATCGGGCTTGGATTCCGTCAACGCCTTGCCGTACAGGCTCATGGTGGTGCGGACCTGGGCGTGACGCGTTAACTTCTGCTGCACCGCAACCGGCGCTTCCGTCGCATCCAGCCACATAACGATAGGTGTAGCCGAAGGGTGAGCGTCGCGCATAGTCGGCCGGGCGCTTCGCCATAATCTGCTACCATGGGGCCATTCGGTGAGGTGGTCATGCCGCAGTATGTGATTGAGCGGGAAATCCCCGGCGCTGGCAGTCTGTCAGACGCTGAATTGCAGGAAGTCTCCCGGAAATCGGTGGACGTACTGAAAGGCATGGGGCCGGAGATCAAGTGGCTGCACAGCTACGTTACCGGCGACAAAGTCTATTGCGTCTACCTCGCGCCGGATGAGGAAACAATTGGCGAACATGCGCGGCGCGTAGGTCTTCCCGCCAATCGTATCTCGGCGGTGCGACGACTCATCGATCCCAGCAGCGCAGGTTAGTCATCCCTCGCTTCCGGCGCTGACAGTAGGCTCTGGGCCGGAGCTGAGCGCTTCATGGATAGCCCGCTCTACCGGCAAGGCCCAGCCTTCCATCCACGCCGCCATACCCGCTGTATTGCCCAGTGCCCGGCGCGCGAATTGCAATACCTTTTCCAGTTTATGTTGCTCGGCAGGCGTCAGCGGCGTGCCCAATCGCTCGCGTAGCGCAGCCGCAGCGCCCGCAAAATGCAAGGATTGCACTGCATTGGATTGCGCGGCCGCGTTTGCCGCCAGACACTCCAGCACCCTTGCTATTCCGCGCTTATGACCTAGATTCTGAAACATCTGAATGCTCTCGCCATACAGCCGTCGGGCCTCGTCGTTATCACCTTCGTCCCAACTAAGACTGGCTAAGTCAGACAAGGCGCTCGCGATCCCCCAGCCGTCCCTCGACAGGCTGAAGGCTGCGAGGCTCTGCTCGTAGAAGGAGCGGGCGGTCGTCAGATCGTTACTTTCCCGCGCTACATCTCCCTGGTAGTTCAACGTCCAGGCGATGCCGGCCACGTCACCCACTTTGCGGAAAATCTCCAGGCATTCATGGTAGAGCGAGGACGCACGTGCTGTTTCGCCTTGCAGCCTGGTCACGTTTGCCAGATTACTGAGAGCGCGAGCAACGTCGGCTGGATCTCCCTCGTCTCTCCAAATCGCTACGCATCTTTCAAACAGCAGCGAAGAAGTGGCGAGCTCTCCGCGGTCGCGGGCATTCACCGCCAACGCGTTCAGCGCAACTGCAACTCCGCGGTTATCATTCAACTCCACACAAGTCTCAAGGCTCTCTTCGAACGCTTGCTGGGCAGAAATATAGTCGCCCTGCTCGCCCGCCAGGACCGCGGCAGAGAACAGCAGCCGTGAGCGAAGTTTCGGGCGTGCTGCAGCTCCCTCGAGCGCGAGCAGCCGGGCGATGCGGCTACGGCCCTCCGTAAGATATTCGCGCGTCTCCCAGAAGTGAAACAGCGCCGTTCCCATGCGAAGGCCCCACTCGGCTTCGCCGGTTTTGATCAGGTATTCGAGAGCGCTGCGGAAGTTGTCGTGCTCGGCTTCCAGACGATCCAGCCATAGCTGACGCGCAGTCGAGTCCAAAGCGCCTTCTTCTGCGAGCACCAGGTAGTAGGCTGCATGGGAGCGGCGGCTCGAAGCCACATCGTCGCTGGCGGCCAGCCGCTCCAACGCATATTCCCGGATGGTTGTTAGCATCCCGAAACGCGTTTCGCCCGCGGCGTCCACTTGTTGCACCAGGCTTTTGTCGACCATGGAAGCCATGCCGTCCAGTACGTCGAGCCCGAGATCCCCGGCAGTATCGCAAACGGCCTCCACCGCCTCGAGCGTGCAACCGCCGTTGAATACCGATAACCTGCGGAAGAGAGTTTGCTCGGCCGGGTTGAGAAGTCCATAACTCCAGTCGACCGTGCCGCGAAGTGTCCGCTGCCGGGCCGGCAGATCGCGAGCACCGCCCGTCAGCAGATTAAGGCAGCTTTCCAAACGTGCCAGCATGGCGGAGGGAGAGAGCAGTTTGATGCGCGCCGCAGCCAGTTCAATGGCGAGCGGCAGACCATCGAGCCGCGTGCAGACGGCAGCGACTGCGTTCGCGTTTTCATTGGTCAATGCAAAGTCATGCTTCACCGCGCGGGCGCGTTCCATGAAAAGTGCAATCGCAGGAAGGCGCGACAGCGAATCCAGGGGCAACGGGCATTTCGGATCGGGGAGCGCAAGCGGCGGCAAGGGAAATTCCTGTTCCCCGTAAATATGCAGCGGAGACTGGCTCGTGACAACGATCTTGAGCTTGGGGCCAACCGATAGCAGATCCGATATAACCGGGGCAGCGGAGACCAGGTGCTCAAAATTATCCAGCATAAGAAGCATCGGCTGATCCAGTCGCCGAAGATAGTCTTTCAGCCCTTCGTGCGCCGATTGATTGCCGGTCTCGCGCACTCCTGCGGCTTGTGCGATGGTGGGAGCGATCAAGCTGGACTCGCCCACCACCGACAGCGAAACAAAGCAAACGCCCGCGGGAAACTGCTGCCCGATTTCGCCTGCCACCTGCAAAGCAAGTCGCGTCTTTCCGATGCCGCCAGGACCGGTGATGGTGACAAGCCGCACGTCATCTCTATTCAGTAGCTGGCGGAGTGCAGCCGTCTCCTGCTCGCGTCCGATGAAAGCAGTGCCCGGTACCGGGAGGTTGCTGGGGCGGGGCTCCGAATGGCTGGGATTCGCGTCCGCCAGCCGGTCGCGCACCGCCGCCAGATCGCGAGCCAAGTCTCGAGTCGATGCGTAGCGTTGCTTCGGGTCCTTAGAAAGGCAGCGCTCAACGATCCAAACGAACGGAGGCGGCGCCTGCAACATTCGGGAGCCGATCCGCTCTGGTTCGTCGCGCAGGATGGCAGCCGCGGTTTCTGCAGCCGAGCTCTTCTGAAACGCAGGAAATCCGGTGACCATCTCGTAGAGCACCGACCCGAACGAAAATTGGTCGGACCGAAAATCGAGTTTCGCGCCGTTCGCCTGCTCCGGTGACATGTAGGTAAGCGTGCCCATGACGTCACCGTCTTTGCTGATGGAGGTGGAAGCATCTGCTTCAAGCGGACGGTCGAGCTCGAGCAGTTTCGCCAAGCCGAAATCCAGGATCTTGGCGACGCCGTCCGTGGAGACCATGAGGTTGTCGGGCTTCAAATCCCGATGAATGACACCGATTTCGTGCACCCGGGCGAGAGCGTCCGCCACCTGTGCTGCGATGGCGATTGCCTTGCGAAATGGAATTGGGCCGCAGGCGAGCAACTCTCGCACCGTCTCGCCAAGGACCAGTTCCATGGCGATGAAGTGCCTGTTGTCCACACAACCGAGCTCATAAATCGTGACGATATTCGGGTGATTAAGGGCGGATGCGGAACGGGCCTCCAACTCAAAACGCGTCAGGGCCTCGGCGTGCGACTGATGGTGCAGCGAGACTGTCTTGATGGCAACTTCACGTCCCAGGCGCGTGTCTCGGGCGCGATAGACCTCGCCCATGCCGCCGGCGCCGATCTGCCCAAGGATTTCGTACGCCCCGAAGCACGTACCTGGCGACAAAGTCTGCGGCCCGGAATCTGGCGTGAGCGGCGGGTTCAATGAACCTCATTGGCGCAGACTGAAGCGCAAAGCGGTTGCTATACGCTGCGCGATCGCGTGGATTGACCAATCAACGCCGCGATGCATTGCGGCTTTTACCCCAAGGTGCGCTTATAATACTTCAAAATCTGCGGAGAATTCATGGACATTCGAACACTGCAGCGCCCACTGAAGGAACACTATCGACAAAATCCATCGAGTTCGCGAATCACCCTGACCGCACACGGCAGCCAGACGGACGCGCCGATCTCGTGCTCTGTGGACCTGGGCAGAGAGATATACAAGGCGCAAGCCCATCAAGGCGTGGGGGGATCAGGTACCGGTGCCTGCTCGGGAGATTTACTCTTGGGTGCTATAGCCGCGTGCGCCCAGATCACCTGCCAAATGGTCGCCGCTGCAATGGCTATACCCACGGAAGCTATCGACGTCACCGTCGAGGGGGATCTGGACCTGCAAGGTACGTTGGGAATTTCCAAAGAAGCAGCTGTGGGATTTGAAAACATCCGAGTCAATTTCGACGTCCGCGCGCCGCAGGCGACCAAGGAGCAGTTACACGCACTGCACGAGAAAACCGAACAGTATTGTGTTGTGCTCCAAACCCTGCAGCATCCGCCCAAACTGAATCACAGCTGGAAAGAGCAGTAACCGTAGGCATTCGCCAGAAGCGCCGTTCATCAGTATCCCGACCCTTTTGAGGATCGCTGCCGGTCCGGAGCAACAGCTCTCAACATAACTTGCCTGCCCGGCTTTCTCTCTGTTCCTCACCGCCCGGCGAGTTGGCGATCTGCGAAACGATTCGACCCCAACATCTGCACTGGGCTTGGGCTTGCCCCAGTGATCGGTTTCGGTTGACGAAGCCGTCCCCCATTCGTGGTAGTCTTGAAGCATTCCACCGGACCTTCCAGACTGCACATTCAGGGTCTTCAAGCACCCCAGGAATGTACGCGCAAGCACTTTGGGCTGAGCACTCGGATCCCGCGGCCCCAATTAGGCAACCTGCGCCAAGATCTCCGGCGCCGGCAAGCAAAGCCATACGCAAGCCAACCTCTTATGCCGGTCCGCCCGTCACAGAACCGGGCCCCAATAACTAAAACGAAAGGTCGTGCTGATGCGGGTGCATCTGGTAAACCCCAGCGACAACTCATTTGGTACTGCTGTCATTACTCCACGCTGGCTGTTCGTGCTTGCCGCTGCCACACCCGATTCAGCGGGCGATCCCATACTCGTCGATGAAACGCTTGAACCGATGGACTTCGCGACCATTGAGGCCGGGGACATCGTGGGCATCAGCGTGCACACCGGCAATGCGCTGCGAGGCTACGAAGTGGGCCGCTGCGCCAGTGCTCGTGGCGCCTCGGTAGTGTATGGCGGAATTCACGCCACTCTGTATCCCGAGGAGGCTTTCGAACTCGGCAGCGCCAATTGCGTGGTCAAGGGCGACGGCGACCGCATCTGGCCCAAGGTCGTGCGCGATTGCATCGCAGGCACTCCGGGCAGGATCTACGATGGCGGCAAGATCGCCGGTGACCAGTTCCTCGCCGCGCGCTGGGACCTGATGAATGTCGACAAGTACATGTGGGCTTCGGTGCAGACCATTCGAGGCTGTCCCAAACACTGCTCCTTCTGCTCAGTGTGGCGGACCGACGGCCAAAAACCCCGGCAGCGGGATTTTCAAAGTGTGGTCGATGAAATCGTCGACCTGCGTCGCAGGGGTATGCGCTTCATCGCACTGGCCGACGACAATTTCTATCCTGTAACGCTCACCGATCTGCGTTTAGCCAGGCAGCAGAACAACACTGCACGGGTGCAGGAACTGGAGCGGATACGGGACGAGCGCTTCCAGCTTATGGCTGAGCTCGCGAAGCTTCCCAAAGAGATGGTGTTTTACACCCAGATCACCATGGAGGCAGCCGAGGATACCGAATTTCTTGATGCCATGCGCGCCGCCAATATCAAGGGTGCGCTGGTGGGAGTCGAAGCGGTGACCCCTGAAGGCCTGAAAGCTGTGTACAAGGACTTCAACGCTTCCGGCGAGGGCTTGGTCAAGCAGTTGCAAACGTTCCGTGAGCACGGAGTTCACGTTCTAGGGTCCTTCATCTTCGGCCTGCCCACCGATAATCCAAACACTTTTACTGCCACGGCCGACCTCGCGCTGAAAGCCGAAATCACCTTTGCGCAGTTCGTCATGATGACGCCATTTCCGGGAACCGTCGATTTCGAGCGCTGGGAAAAAGAGCAGTCGGAAAATCCGCAGTACGTTGACGGCATCCCGATTACCCGTTACTGGCTCATCCCAAGCAACATTCGGCCCAAGATGTTCACCCCGCACCCCAGCATGAGCTCCGACGAAATTCGCGATCGTACACAGCGGGTTTGGGACCGCTTCTACACCATGCCTGCGATCTGGAGGCGCTCCGCTTGTACGCCTTCGTTGAAGGCGCGAGTAGCGTTTTGTTTCTTATCGAAACTTTATCGCCAGATGTATGCCGGGACCGGCATCTCCACCGATAGTGCTCGCCGCAAGAAGTCGAAATCGTGGGCACGATTCACCGCCCACCAGTGCCGCAAGCTGTTTCAGTCGAAGCCCATGCCGGAGTTGCGCTCACCCGATTGGCAGTCGAAGGGGCTGGTGGGCACGGGCAGCATGCCGAATCCGCTGCCCATCCATCGCTTCAGTGACTGAAGCGCGCCCGTTCGCCTTCACAATTCGCGGCCAGGGGGGCCGACCCAGTCGGGAAGACTATCCCTTGGTGTGCGACCTTCTCAGTGTGACCCGATGCGCCGCGCGTCTCTGTTTCTTCTTCGCGAGTTTGACGGCGGCACGCTTGTCGGCTGTCCGGCGAGGGGCAGCGGGGCGCGGCGGCTTCGCTTCTGGGGCAGGCGTTTCTGCGACCGCGGCAACCGTTTCTGGATTATCGTTTGGTGGAGTGTCCATGGTGTTCTCCTCGAATGGTTTATTACGTCACTGCATTGCAAGTGGAAGATTGGGATGGCTGGAGCGCGAAGACTCGGAACTCAACTGTTCAGGCGATCACGAAAGGCGTTCGTCACGTTCAGTGTCGAAATCCGTTCCCTGTCTGTCGGTGACGAGACTTGGATCACGCCGTCGGCTGTCCACAGTCATCTCCCTGAAGGCTAATACCCGAACATCGCACTCGTCTGAGCACTATTGCACAATGAGCAATAGTGAACATCCTTCGGTGGCACAGAAGGCGCATAATATTCCAGTAGTGTCAGACGTTGCCGCATGAGCTTTCTGTCCGCCCATTGCCGCGTTTGCAAAAGTGAGGAGTTCAGAGCCTTGCCTCCTGAGACTTGGATGGAAAGGGTCATTCTGCCTCTGTTTTTCGTATGCCCCGGACAGTGCATCCTTTGCTATAAGCGCCGGTATTTGCCCACCTTTCAGCGATGGACGGCTATACCAAATTCCTGGCGGTGAGCGCTGAGTTGTTAAGGCAACGAAGCTTCCCCCTCCGTCAGCTACACCAGAAGGGACAATGCCGTGACTTATTACAGGGTCGATTTCGTAGCCGCGAAACTCATCTCCCGCCCCCCAAAAAGATTTGTCAGCGAGGAGAAGGCGAAGCAGCATGCCAGGCGGGTTCTTGGCGTGACCGACGACATCGGACTGCTCTCCAGCGTTGCCATCGTCCCCGTCACGAAAGATGGAACTCCGGTCTAGGCTGGAGAGCAAGCCCGCAATTCTCTAACGCCGCATCTTGCGGCGTATTCCTGCAAGTGCCGCCAGCCCCATGCCGGTGAAGCTTGTAGGCCATGCGGTCGCACCGGCCGCGATGATTCCGCTGCCAACCATAGTCAGAGTTGCCGGCTCCGGCACCTGGCTACAACCGCCAGTGTCGACATTGTTCGTGTCCATGGTGACGGCGCCGTTCAGGCCTATTGCCCGGCCGCAGCTGATGTTCGCGCCGGTATTAAGCGTGATGCTCTGCTCCGCGATAATGCTTCCGAAGAAGTCAGTGGTTGTTCCCAACGTCGCAGAGCTTCCCACCTGCCAGAAAATCTGATCGTTCATTCCGGCATTGAGGATGTTGATCTTCGAAGCGCTGGCGGTGGTAAGCGTACTGCCGATCTGGAAGACGATCATCTTGTTGCTCTGGCCTTGGAAATCCAAGTTGAGCGTTCCCGTCATCTGGGCTGACGACGCGAAGGAGTAGACGCCGGCATCAAGCGTTAATCCGCCTAGATCCTGACCCGTCAAGTTTTGCGTGCTGGGCAAACCGGCGAGGAAGTTGAATCCCGTAAGCGCATCCATCTGCGCCTGCATGGCAACGGCATCGCCGTCATGGATGGTCCCAAAAACCAGCCCGGGAGGAAATCCCGTGATGGAGTTTCCGGGCCAGACACCCAGGTCTTGATACACCATACTGGGACCTGTATTTGTGACGGCCGAAGCGCCCAGAATGCCGAAAGCATCGGCAGTTCCGAGGATGTCGGCGTGCGCACTGATGGCCAGAACAAAAATGGGGATGAGCAGATACACCGCTCGGAGCAGTTTCATGAAGCACCTCAGGCACCCTTCCTATGAGCTCTAATGGCGCTGCCGCTGGAAGGTGCTAAGGTCGGCTCACGGATAGTAGCACAATTGCGCAACTGCCAAAGCACGCAAGTGGTAAAATCCGCAGTTATTACACACGTAATCCTGCCACGTTGGTGCCGTTACGGACTGGCCGTAGGTCTACGCGCTGCCGAACCAGCAGGAAACTCATAGTCGGCGCGTGTTGCTGCTCCATCAACTTGGTTGGGTTGGCGCGGTAGTAAGCTTGTGTCAGCGTCGCACGAGGAACGTTCCGACGAGCGGGAAATTGATGCACTCAGCTGGACCGATTCGCCTTCGCGCTCTTGCCATCCGCAGCTAAGGTTCACCCAGGCGTTCACTGCTGAAACTAGGTACTCGACATGAAAGCAAAGAGCATACGAAGGTTTGATCCCAAGGCTTTCCTGGCGGCAATCGGCAAGGGCCGGAAGATCCTCGCCTTCGAGACCGGTGAAACCATCTTCGCTCAAGGCGATACGGCGGATGCGGTGTTTTACCTTCAGCAGGGCAAGATCAAGCTGACGGTACTCTCACAAAATGGCAAAGAAGCGACGTTGGGAGTACGAGACGAAGGCAGCTTTTTCGGAGAAGGTGGCCTGGCCGGCCAGCCTCTGCGCATGGGCTCGGCTTCAGCCATGACCGATTGCAGCATCCTGCGAATCGATAAGCAGTCGATGATCAGGGCGCTTCGGCGGGAACATGCCTTTTCCGATTTGTTCGTCGCCCATCTGCTGGCTCGCAACATCCGCTACGAGGAGGACCTGGTCGATCAGCTCTTCAACTCCAGCGAGAAGAGGCTGGCGAGGATATTGCTCCTGCTGGCGCGTTTCGGTAAGGAAGACAAACCTGAGCGGGTGATTCCCAGGATCACCCAGGAATCGCTCGCCGAGATGGTCGGCACCACGCGTTCTCGCGTCAGCTTCTTCATGAACCGCTTCAAGAAGTTGGGCTTCGTCGAATACGACGGCAGTGGCCTGAAGGTGCACAGTTCCTTGCTCAACGTAGTACTTCACGACTGATACTGGCGCGTGGGTACCCCGCCTTCAGGCATCGATTGCCCTCCGTTTCGACCGCACCACCAGCAATCCCAGCGCGCTCAGCGCGAGCATGGCGGCGATGATGCGCACCGCCAGCACGACAAACTCAGATCGCCCGCTTGAGATCTTGGCAGCGTCGGCGCCATTGTGCACAACCAGGTTCGATCCCAGGGTGTATTGCATATGCAGTTGGACGTCACCGACGGGCTGCGGTCCGACGCGCGTATAGACCTTGATTCGCCCGGCCTCATTACCGTCGTGTGGGAAGCTGTCGCCTGCCTGCCAATCCGGGTTCGAACTCAGGGCCTGTGCCACCGACTGCTCCAACTTATAGTCTGCCACCTGCACATCGTCAGCGGCGGAATCAGGCGGCCACGTATCCAGCACCACCGCACTGATGGGAGCCTGGTTCAGGAAGTTCCGCAGAGCCTCAGTCGTCGGGTATTGCAGTTCATAATTCCCGCCAAACCAGTTGGCGCTCGCCAACACCTTCGACGAACGCAATACGACGTGATCCGGTCTCGAGTCGTGCATGACCACCTCCGAAACGAACGCACCCTCTCCGTCGGCATTCGCCACGATCAGGAAACCGGCGCCTTGATAATCCTTGTGCGCCAGCAAATATTGGGCTGCGTCGTCTAAGCCCCAATGCGGCATGCGCGGCAGGGTGAATGCCTGCGCGACCACCAGCACCACCACAACCGCTCCCAGCGCTGCCGACCGCACCGGCACCGATGCCACCGGGATACGGCGCACCAGCCAGTCGAAGCCGGATGCGGTGAACAACATCATGGCCGGAACCGCGCTCAGCATGTAGCGGGTCTCACGCAGCGTGAGAGCCGAGTGAAAAATCAGGACACTGAGCAGCAGAGCCAGGGCCCCAATCGACATCATGTCGCTGCGATCGCCACGCGACAGCCGCACTACAAAGACTCCCAGGCCCAGCACGAAGAACGGCATGAGTACCCAGCCAAATGCCGGCGGCAGTACGCGCGCATAAAACAGCGCAGGTTGCAGTCTCTGCAAAAGAGTGAGATGTGGCTGCGGACCCATGGTCGGAGCGATGAGCTTGTACGAAATCACCTGCCACGGCACTCCGAAAAACAAAACAATGCCCGCGGCGTAATACAAGCCCGGCCGCTTCAGCAGGTAATAACGCCCGGAAAACACGATCGCCAGAATAGGGAGCAGCACGAGGGCAACGCCGTTGGGCTTAGTTGCGAATGCTAGTGCCGCGCATACCCCGAACATCACCGCGTCCCGCGTGCGCTCGCGTTCCAGATAACGAACCACGCAAAGCATTGCCCAGAACATCAGCAGGGCGACCAATGCATCCGCCATCACCATCTGTAGCGCAAAAAACTGCACCAGCGGCAACATCAAAAACAGCGCGCCCGCGGCAAACGCCAGCATCACTGAATATCGTCGCCTTATCACACCAAAAATCGAGGTCGCCAGCAGCGCCGTTATCAGTCCCTCGAGCAGCAGGGCGGAGGTCCTGCTCTCGTTGAACACCAGCGTCCACACCGCCTCAGTGATGTGGAACAGCGGCGGCCACATCAGCAGTCCGATCTTGGGATAGTGCGCGTAGTAGGCCTCGACAAACGCTCTGGGGTGCGCGAAGTGGCCTGCGGCTACGTAGTCCCGAAGCATCACGCCCGTGACATAGTGCGCGGCCTCATCAGGATGGTTTCCCAACTCGACTGCGAAAACACCGGCCCTCCACTGCAAACAGGCAGCCAGCATCCAAAACACCAGGCAGACAGCAATCAGCTGCCAGACGCTCGATGTCGGTTGCAACGATGGCGCTTGGTAAGACCGTTTTTCCCGGACTGCGACGACCACGACTTGTTTCCCCCAATCCGGCCGATTCGCCGGCATGCGCGACCCTGATATGTGAACCCTGCAAGCGTTCTGAGAATGAAAATCTCCGTCAAGGTTCTGGTATCAGCCGAAGCAATTCTCCGATGCGTTTACATCTTTCGCAAGCACAATACAAATTCAACCGGAGCTACGTGCGAAAGTTCGTTTCTGAACAGGGCTTTCCCCGTGTCGGGACGAGACAAGCTTGGAGTCACGCCAGCATGAAAGTTAGGTAACAGTGAACCTTAACCCCTACGGCACCTGTGTACCTCAAGCAGTTTGCAATGCTAGAATTGCGAAGCCAAGCTGAGCTTACCACGTGATACTGACCCCATACTCTTACCGAGTTTGGACATACGGTCGAGCCGGCTTAACGCGAAGCGACCGGGAATTGATCGGCAAGACCATCCTTATCGGGGGCCGCAACCAGGCTGATGCGAAAGCCAAACTAACCTTCGGCCGCGGTCGCCCGTTGCGGAACAATCGCGCGGCGCCCGCCCTGGCCGTTTTTTCCCAATGGGAGAACATTGCAGGTGGATCGTTTCGATTATCAACGTTCTGGGCGGGAACAGGGGCCCTCTGCAGCATCGGCGGTGGGTCGCGCAGAGGAAGAAGATCTACCCCTCGTGGTCGATCTGGATGGCACGCTGGTCAACAGCGACACCTTGCTCGAAAGTACGTTGTCGCTGATTCGCCAACATCCTTCCTCCATCCTGCTGCTGCCCGTGTGGTGGTGTCGCGGTAAAGCGGTTTTGAAATCGAAGATCGCCGGGCGCTTTCAACTGGACGCCGCGACCCTGGGTTATCGTCGTGATCTAGTGGAATACCTTCAGGCGGAACAGGCTAAGGGGCGGCGGATCATCTTAGCTACCGCCGCTCATGAGAGCACGGCTTCGAGTACTTCAGACCACCTCAAGATTTTCAATGAAGTATTTGCCAGCACCGATTCGGTGAACTTGAAGGGCAAGGTGAAACGCGACAAACTAGTCGAACGCTTCGGAATGAAAGGCTTCGACTATATAGGCGATAGTAAGGCAGACACTCCCGTGTGGGCAGCCTGTCGGATTGGGCACATTGCAGGCACCATGAATAGGTTGCCCAGCGCCGCAGTCGCGGCCGGCGCACGGCAGGGGCAGGTATTTGCCACTCGCCGGCCCGGATTGAAGACTTGGACGCGCGCCATGCGCCCTCACCAATGGGTCAAGAACCTTCTGGTATTTTTGCCTACGTTGCTAAACCATCGTATCGACCTGGCCATTTTCAAGTCGCTGATTATCACATTTTTTGCCTTTTCTCTGGTTTCATCGGCTACTTATGTCAACAATGACCTATTCGATCTAGCCGCGGACAGGCAACACCCACGCAAATCCAAGCGGCCGCTCGCCAGCGGCGACCTGAGTATTTCACGCGGTATTCTTCTTTCGTTTTGCCTGCTAATTACAGGATTTCTACTGGGAGCGGTAGTTGGCCTTCCGCTCGACGCATGCTTATTGTCATATCTTGCTTTAACAACGCTCTATAGCTCTTTCCTTAAGGGTAAGCCGATTATCGACGTTATCGCCCTGGCGAGCCTATATACGCTTCGGCTGTATGCGGGCGGAGTAGTGTCGGGGTCTTTCGTTTCGGCGTGGCTCTTTCAATTTTCAATCTTCTTATTTATTAGTTTGGCTTTCGTCAAACGATATTCGGAGCTGCGCAGGTTGTTCCATACCGGGCAGGATGCCGCGCCGGGTAGAAACTATCGCTCCGCTGACCTATCCCTGATTGGCCAGGCGGGACTCAGCTCCGGTTTCATGGCAGGACTGGTGCTAGCTCTCTATGTGAATGGCGGTGAGATTCAGCGGCTCTATCCCAAACCCGAGATGTTATGGGGTCTGTGTCCGCTCTTTATTTACTGGATTAGCCGCGTCTGGCTGATAGCTCATCGCGGAAACATGAACGAAGATCCTATAGTCTGGGCCTTCCGCGACCGAGTAAGCTATATGGTTGGGTCTCTAATGGCCGTTTGCATGTTGCTGGCCTCTACAAAGTTCGCGTTGTGAAGTATATGCTCGATACAGCACATGCTTACTGAAGTCCAGAACTGGGCGCGCTTCCCGCATTCACGATCGCTTCTCATCCCGGTAAACTCCCAGGACCAGGCCATCCCTTTCGACCAATCCGGTATGTCGTATCTGCCGTTCGGAATGGGCCGGAGCCTGGGAGACTGTTGTCTCAACGACGGCAATGCCCTGCTCACTACGCGCAATCTGAACCGCATCCTGTCGTTCGACGAGCAGAGCGGCCTCCTCGTCGCCGAAGCTGGCGCGACCTTCGACGAGATCCAGCGCATGACCATACCGAAAGGATGGTTCCTGCCGGTTACGCCGGGAACCCGCTACGTCACGCTCGGCGGCGCCATCGGAAACGATGTTCACGGTAAGAACCATCACTGCGCCGGCACCTTCGGACATCATGTGACCCGCTTCGAACTTCGTCGCAGCGATGGCAGTCGCCTGCTGTGCTCAGCTCAAGAGAATCCCGACTGGTTCCGCGCCACCATCGGCGGACTGGGCTTGACCGGTCTCATCGTGTGGGCAGAAGTGCAGATGAAGCCCATCATGAACTCTCTGATCGATTGCGAGAACATTCGCTTCGCAGACATCGACGAGTTCTACAGCATTAACGAAGAGTCGGTGAAGAACTTTGAGTATGCAGTTGCCTGGGTAGACACATTGTCTTCACACGGACTCGGCCGAGGCGTGTTCATTCGCGGCAATCACAATAAAGATCCCGAGCGGCGCGAGCGGAATGGTGCCGGCCGCACCTACTTCACCGTACCGGGAGGGTTGCCGTTCAGTGTCTTAAATCGTGCAACCCTGAAAACATTCAACAATGTCTTCTATAACCTCAGGCCAGCCAGACAAAACACTGTAACTCCGCTGGCGCCGTTCTTTTATCCACTTGATTCCATCGGCGCCTACCATCGCTTATATGGCCCGGGTGGGATTATTCAGTGGCAAGCTCTCATACCCACCAAGCAAGCTGTTCGCGAGGTGCTATCGTTCTCCTCTAGGCTGGGTGGATCTTTCCTGACCGTAATTAAGGTGATGGAAAACTTCGGCTCGGTAGGTTTGCTGTCATTCTCCGGTAACGGGATCACCATCGCGCTGGACTTTCCCTACAGTCAAAAGGTGGTTGGGCTTCTACCTCAACTGGATCAGATCGTGGCAGATGCCGGAGGGCGGCTTTACCCGGCGAAAGATGCTCGCATGTCGGGGGAGCATTTCCGGCAATTCTTCCCCCAGTGGCAGGAATTAGTACCCTACATCGACAGCCGATTCAGCTCGTCCTTCTGGCGGAGAGTTATCCCCGGCTAGCAACCTGGGAAGGTTGCGGCCGAACTGCTGCCTTCATAGCGGGATGAAATACCACGAAATAGTGCAGGCTTTTCCCTAGCAACTCATTAAAAACCGGCGGATAGACATCGATGGAAGTTCGTTCTTCCACCACTCCAGAAGAGACCTTCTGCACCAGTGCATGCCACTCTTGAAGGTCGTGGTACTTGTACAGGCACGGCACGTTGTATCCGGCATTGGCGGCCCAGTCCAGCAGAGAGATACGTTGCTGCGCCAGGATACTTCCGCGGATGTGGTCCTTGATGATTACAAGGTTGCGCGAAATCCGCGCCGCCTCGCTTAGTAGTCTTTGCTGGTCTTCATCGTGGTGCAGCACATCGGCAAGAATCACGGCGTCGAAGGTTTGATCTGGAAACGGGATTTCGTATCCAGCATAAGCGGTGACCGGAATAAGTTCTCCACCGCGTTTCACGCTCTCCAGGCCTTCCACCTGAACGTCGGGTGAGGCGTCCATCAAGGCTCGGCCAAGGTGGCCAAATCCGCACCCGATGTCCAGCACTCGGTCCCCCGGTTTGAGGTGCGGAGTGATGAGCTTTACCAGCACCTGTTTGCGGTGCTCGTAAATCGGGGCGTGAAATGTCCTGAGCAGGGGCCGGAGCATCAGTCGATTATACCCGCCATTTCGGATGACCCCGCTCGCATTCGCGTGTCATTCCTGTTCTCAGCTCAGCTCCGTCGTACGTCGCACCAGCACCGAATCAATGTGTGACCGCAGGAACAGTTACGTCCTCTGCATACATTGAGCCGTAGTAAAGGAATTGATGCACGGCGCTCCGCGGATAAATCATCTGCACGCCTTCCAGCTTGCCTTTGGACGGCGTGGCATTCAACTGCGCATTCACCCCCACCCAATAAGTCGGGATGTCGAGCGCCTTGTAGCGCTGCACCACCTGGTCGCGCAGCTTGGGATCGAAGTGCACACCGTACTTGTCGACCAGCGCTTTGATGGCATCGTAGTCGCCTTCGGCCTTGATGCGCATCAACTCAGTCAGCAGCATCCCGACACCTTGCTTCATCTTCTGGTAATCGGCGACCTCGACGTAGGTTTTGCCATCGCGCTGAAACATGCGGATGCCGCCGGTTTTGTCCATGATGTAGTTTGCGATGAGCGCGCGGTCGCGCTGATGGTCCTCTTCGATGGCGTCGCCGCGAGGAATTCTGCGCAGCTGCGTGAGCACCACCATCGCGGCGGAATCGTACATTGCTTTCGCCACCTCGTCCTGGTCGCCTTCGATCAGCCCCAACTGCTTCAGCTTAGGATCCCAGATATTCCACAAGGCGGAGAGGTCAGCGCGGCCTTCCTCCATCGTCGAGTAATACTCCTTGAGATACGGCTCCGAACCGCTCTTCAGGCGCGGGCTCATCTTGCCCGAACCGTGACCAATCACCTCGTGCAGCGCGGTCATCAGTTCGTTGGCCTGGTCGCCGTATTTGATGTTGCGTTCAACGACGGCCTGATTCGGCCCAAACTCTTCAATCGCCTTGTGGCCAGCGGCTCCGCTCAAGGCGCGGCTGCTTCCGGTGAACAGAAAGTTTTTGGTGCCGTACTTTTCGTGGATCTCATTTTCATTCGGCAGGTTGTCGCCGATGGTCGATACGCCGAAGTCCCCGGTCTCCACGATGGTCTCGATCGCCTTCACCGTCGGCGGCGTGAATGCCGTCTTCTTGTATTTCGCATCCCACGGCGCTTTCTCTTCGAAGTACTCGGCATTTTGCGCCAGCTTCTCCATCTTGGTGGTGAGCGGCTTGTCGGTGAGGCAGACGAACGCCTGCGAGCTGGCTTTCATTCCGTTGGCGTCGCGATAGATCTCGATGAAGTTGTTCGCGAAATCGACTTTGGCATTGTTCTGCACCCACAACGAATCGAAGGTGATGAGGTCGTCATATTCGCCGGTTTGATAAAAGCGAATCAGCGCGCCAATCACCTTTGCCTGCTGCGGATCGGCTACCGCTTGCGCTTTCGCCAGGTACTCGTTTGCATGCTTTAGAAAAGTTGCATACAGACCCGGAGGCACCGCGCCATCCGGAGTGCCCGCGCGATAGACCTCTTCCTTCAACGAACCATCCTGCTCTTTCACCACGCGCGAATTCAGCGGATACTTCGCCTTGAAATTCTTCAGGTCGGCCAAGGTCACGCCCGGTCCATAAAACGTGTTGGCGCTGGACTGCACGATGTCCTTGCCGCCCTGCGGACTTTTGGCGGTTATCATCGGCTCGAAGTCGTGATCGAAAATCGATGGCTTCAACTCGCCCACTTCCTTCTTGAGCGCGTCTTCTCCCTTGAGCGGCGGCAGGTCGGCATAGTTTGACTGAAACCCGCCATTCTTCTGCGCTTTCAATGCCGATGCTTGCAATTCTTCGAAAGTGAAATCAGGCAGGAACTTCTGCGCGGTCAGATCATTGTGGTTGCCGCGATTGCCCCAGAAGAGCTTGGCGTATGTCGTGATCTTCCCCATGGTCGCCGGGTCGATGCCTGCGGGATGCGAAACAATCTCCTCCAGCAATCTTTTCTGCCGTAGCCCGTACCACGACAGCTGGTCGTAAATGATGGGGTCGATGGCGATGGCAGCTTGCGTGAGCCAATACGCCAGTTCCTTCTCCTGCGGCGTCAGCGATCGAAAGCTCTCAGCGTGGATCTGCACGAATCCCGTGCTTCCCACGCGATCGACCAGTTCGCCCGGCGATGCATTCGCCGGCGAGTTCGGTTTGGATGGTTGAGCCTGAGCAGCGGCGACACCGAGCAGCACAACGGACAATAACGCGAGTACTCCCAAGCGCGATATCATGGCAATCCTTCAAAAACGCAGTGGATAGGAACTCACCATAGTAAACGAGCCAGCCTGCATGACACCCCGTACCGCTCGCAAGAACGCGAAAAGGACTATCATCCTCGAAGTCGAAACCATCTGGGGAGTTACAAGATGTCGATCAGGCCCGTGAAGCGGCTCATCCAGTCGAAACCCACGCTCGAAGGTGCGGGCGTGCACCTGCGGCGTGCGTTCGGCTTCGGCAACACCAAGGATTTCGATCCCTTCCTGCTGCTGGACGATTTCCGCAACGATGTTCCGGAGGATTACCTCGCAGGATTTCCCTGGCATCCACACCGTGGCATCGAGACCATCACCTACGTTCTGGCGGGAACCGTCGACCACGGCGACAGCATGGGCAATAGCGGAATCATCGGCCCGGGCGACGTGCAGTGGATGACCGCAGGTAGCGGCATCATCCATCAGGAGATGCCAAAGGGCGATGGCACCGGCCGCATGCACGGATTTCAGTTGTGGGGCAATCTTCCGTCGTCTCTCAAGATGACCTCGCCGCGCTACCAGGAAGTGAAGGCGCCAGACATTCCAGAGGTACGCGACGATGATGGCACGCACGTGCGCGTGGTCTGCGGAAATTTCTGGGGCAAGACCGGCCCGGTGGACGGAGTTGCAGCCGATCCGGTTTACCTCGACGTGTCGGTCGCACCCGGCAAGCGCAAGAGCCTGCCCGTGGAGACGACGCGCCATGCTTTTGCCTATGTTTTCGGCGGCAGCGGCAAATTCTGCAATGCCTCGGGCCCGCTGGCGGTTCCCACCGAGGCCGTCAAGTGGCTGGACACCGCTCCGCCGGTCGAAGCCGACAACCGGTCGCTGGTCCTGTTCGATCGCGGGGATGAAGTCACGGTGCAAGCCGGCGAGGATGGAATCAGGTTCTTGCTGGTTTCGGGAAAGCCGCTCGAAGAACCTGTCGCCTGGTACGGGCCCATCGTGATGAACACCCAGGAACAGTTGCGGGAGGCCTTTACCGAACTACAGGAAGGCACCTTCCTCAAGGAAGGCGGGAAGAAGTAGTCATCATCCGAGGCGCAATCAGCGGATTGGCGCGCGCGTGGTAGTTTGGCTTATCACAATCACCTGGCGCCCGAGTTAACTATATGAATGAGACTGCAAGGAAGCTGGATCCACAGGCCGATCTGAAGCGGCAAGCCGCCGAATACGCCGTGCGCTACGTTGAATCAGGAATGGCAGTAGGATTGGGAACCGGCTCGACTGCCATCTTCGCCGTGCGCCACATCGCAGAGCTTCTGCATAGCGGCAAGCTCACGAACATCATTGCGTTTGCCACGTCCAAAGTAACCGCGGAAGAAGCCCTCAAACTGAAGATCCCGATGTTGCCTGACGACCTGCCCCGCTCGCTCGACGTCACCATCGACGGCGCCGACGAGGTCGACCCGCAGCTTGATCTGATTAAGGGCGGCGGCGGCGCACTGTTACGCGAAAAGTTGGTGGCACAAACTACGACGCGCGAAATCATCGTCGTCGACGAACGCAAGCTGTCGCCGTGCCTCGGCACCAGGCACGTGTTGCCGGTCGAGGTTCTGCCCTTTGGCTGGCGCTCGGTTGCTCGCTACCTTGAGAGCCTGGGAGCGAAGTATGTCATTCGCCAGAGTCCTGACGGAAGCGAATATCGCACCGATCAGGGCAACATGATTCTTGACTGCGATTTCGGACCCATCGCCGCTCCGGCACAGCTGGCCGCCAAACTCGACCGTCGCGCCGGCATCATCGAACACGGCCTGTTCATCGGCCTGACTCACGTGGTCGTGGTAAGCAGCGCAAATGGCGTTCGCGAACTGTCGCCCGCCTAGTCGCCTACCTCGACCCCGGGGGCACGAAGCCGGTGAGTCAAAAATCGCATTGCGTCTTTCACGCGGTCTGTGTTGAACTTGGAGCCTTAAAATTCTGCGTACTCCAGGAGGACTCTGTGAAGAAGGCCCGCGAACACGACTTTTCCCGACGCCAGCTGATTCAAGCCGGACTAACCACTGCGGCCGCCACTCTGCTCGCCGGTGGCTTGGATCTGGCCCTTCCTTCCACCCTTCAGGCGCAGTCCGCACTCACACCCGATGCGGCGTTGAAGGAACTGATGGATGGCAACGCGCGCTATACGTCGGGAAAGCTCACTTCCTTCGATCACGACCTCGCCATCCTCAAGCAGCACACCGAGGAAAAGCAGGAACCCTTCGCAGCTGTGCTTTCCTGCGCCGATTCGCGCGTGCCCGTGGAACTGGTTTTCGATCAGAGCATTGGCCACATTTTCGTGACCAGGGTTGCCGGCAACGTGATTACCCCCGAACTCATCGGCAGCCTGGAATACGGCGCAGCTGTTCTGGGAACCAAGGTAATTCTAGTGATGGGGCACTCTAATTGCGGCGCGGTGAAAGCGACCATCCAGGGCAAGGATGTCCCCGGGCAGATCAGCTCACTGTTCCCGCACATCCAGCCCGCAGTTGATCAAGCCGGTAAGGACCTCGCCGCCGCCACCAAGGCCAATGCCAAAATCCAGGCGGAACTGTTGCGACAGTCTTCCACCGTCATCTCCGGAATGGTGAAGTCAGGCACGGTGAAAGTCGTCGCCGGTTATTACGATGTCGGCAACGGTACTGTCACCTTGCTGCAATAGGGCGAGCGACGCAGCCGTCTATTCCTGCGCGGCTACGAGGTATTGTTCGAGCTTGCCATCGGGCATCTGGTAGATGTTGATGCCCACTGTCTTGTTGCGGAAACTTGACTTCGTATCCCAGGTGGGTCATTCCGCCCCGCAACGAGCTGGACGTCTGCTTGAAGCTTTGCACTTCGCCGAGCGCAGTCAGGCTGCTTGAGTAGTCCTTCAAGGCCTGGTCGGTAAAATACGAGTTCGCGTTATCGGTGAAGAGCGCGCGATCGATTTTGCCTGCCCTCAAAGCGTCGAACACCTTCCGCACCAGGGCATCCTGTTGTGGATTGCTAACCTTCTTGCTGTGCAGAAATCCGTCCGTGATCTGCTTTCCGATCTGCCCAGCAGCGCCAATCGCATCCTGGTTGGTGAGCACCGCAACCGCGAACTTGTCATCCGGTAATACGATGTTCTCCGCCACAAATCCGGACACTTCGCCGCTGTGCTCCAGAATGCCGATGTCCGCGCGGTGCTGCTAACCGACATCCCCAACCCATACCGCGTCCCGACGCCATTCTTAAGTAGCGTTTCGGTCTCCATCGCGAGGTACGATGCCGGCGTCAGCAGCGACTCATTCATCAGCGAGATGTCCCACTTCGCCAGGTCGCTGGGCGTCATTGCCAATTCGCCGGCGGCGAACATCCAACCGGGGCCTTCGTGGGGCGCCGGCCGCAACGGACCGAGCGCGTAACGGAAGTATCCCTGCGGATCGTTCTCCGGCAGCTTCTTCGCATTGGTGTCCAGCGCGCTACCCAGCCCCAGCGGCATAAGAATGTGCCGGCTGATGAAGGTGAACAGCGGCTCCCCGGAAACTTTTTGGACAATCACTCCGGCAACCACGTAATTGGTGTTGCTGTATTGCCACTTGGTTCCCGGCTCAAAGTCGAGCGGAATGCGCGCCCAGCGATCAAGAATCTGCTGCGCTGAAATCGGCTTCTCCCAGTCGGGAATCATGTAGTCCTGCGGCGCATAATCCTGGTATCCGGACGTCATCGACAGCACCTGCCGCAGCGTGATGTCGTTGGCGCGCGTCAACTCGGGCAGCCACTTGCCCACCTTGTCGTCGAGCGAGAGCTTGCCCTGTTGCTGCAGCATGAGCACCGCGGTTGCGGTGAACTGCTTGCTGATGGAGCCAATGCTGTAAGCCATCTGCGGCGTCGCCGGCAATTTGGGATCAAGCCGCGCATCGCCGTAAGCTTGCGCGTAGACAATTTGCCCGTCCTGCACTATAGCCAGGGAAGCGCTGGGAACACCTGTGGTCTGCAATACGTCGTGGGCGATGGAGTCAATCTTGGCGCGCTGCTCGTTGCTGAGCGCTGCCCCGGATTGAGCCTGAAGAGCGGAGACGGCAAGCGACAGCACGACGAGCAGCCGCAACGCAAATGAGAGCCTGACGGAGGGCATGGGTGTAGTCCTGAGAAAGGCAGGAATGTAGTGCAATGTACCCGAACGACGCACTGCCCGGCAATGGTTTGCCCAGGGGGAGCGCAACCTCTATGCCTTTTCCAACTCTTCCGGCGTGGCGATCTCAATGCCGGGGACGTCTGCCTGCGCAGCGGCTGCCGCATTCGCCGACATCGCCAGGGGGACCGACGGCTTGCGCTCAACCGGTTGCGGAGTATAGCTATCCAGCAACTTACGATGCATGCTGTAAAGCGCAAGTTCAAGGCGATCCGCCACACCGAGTTTGTCGTAGATCTTGCGCAAGTAGTTCTTGACCACCTGTTCCGTGGTGCCCACCTGCACCGCGATGTCCTTGTTCTTCAGCCCCTGGGTGACACCGCTGATGATCAGCATCTCCTTTTCGCTGAATCGCAGCGCCTGCTTGCCGCCTCCCATTTGTGCCTGGCTGCGGTAAGCGTCGATAATCCAGTTGACGCCCTGGTTGTCCAGCCAGGTTTCGCCCGCCGATACTTTGCGCACGCAGCGGATCAGCAAATCAGGCGAAACCGAACGGGTGAGAATGCCGCGAACTCCGCGCCGCAGGAAGTCGACCGTCTCGTGCTCCGAAGAGCGGTGACTCACCAGGATCACTTTGACGCCTGGGAGGGCACGACGCATCACTTCGGTAACCGCCTCGGCTGGGGTGAGAGAGAGCCCCGCTTCGAACAGCACCACGTCGGCTTCTGTTTCGGCCACCATTGCCAAAGTTTGCGCCATGCTGTCGGTCTGAGCCACTACCTCGAGGTCGGGCTCCTGGGCAAAAATCTTGCTCATTCCTGCGCGGAAGATGGCTTCGGAATCCGCAATGATGATGCGAATGTTCTTGGGTTGATCGTCCATTAGGCTGTCCTGGTACCGGGGCGCCTGCGTCATTAAAACGAACGGTGAGTACCGACAGTTCGGAACTACTGCCGTTCGAAACGATATTCGTCAATAGCTACTGCCACGGTCCGCCCGGAGCCCTCTTCGGAGCTTCGGACGACGCGACCGTCGCATTGCACTAGCACATCCTCCGCAGCTCCAAGTGTCTCGCCGGGCATGCGGATAGTGAACTGCACTGCCGAACCCACCGCGATTTCCGCGTGGGTGAAAAACAGGATCCCGCCCGCCGAAATGTCGCGCGTCTCGGCCTGGTACTCTTCCGTCGGAGTTCTTAGAGCTACCGACAGGTGGAGCGGAAACCGTGGAGCGTTACGATAGTCGGGCTTCTGGCCACAGGACATGGGTAAGTTCCTATAGCATACATCTGATAGTCCCTTATCCAAAGTTACTAAAGTACCATTCTGGTTACCAAACAAATCGCCAGAAATTAAGGTCAGCCGTACCACGAGTTCCAGAATGGGATTGGCGTGGCTGCAAAGGCCCAGGATCTCGGCTGACGCTTGCCCCTGAGGCATAATCAATCAGCCTTGGTCGGCACGCTATGACTATAAAGATCCTCAATCTCGAGGACGGATTCCCCAGCGTGGAGCAGGCTCGTACCAGGCTGCGTTCGGAGATCGGGGTCGCCCAGAGCCGCGGGCTGAAGCTGCTCAAGATTATTCATGGTTATGGTTCCCATGGTGTCGGGGGCGATCTGCGCATTGCGCTCCAGTCAACCCTCCGTACCATGGCTCGCACCGGCGAGATTCGCGACTGCATCTACGGCGAGAACTGGCGTAAAAGCGACGATCGCAGCTGGGCGCTCTTGAAGCAGGTGCCTGAACTGAAGAGCGATTCTGACCTGGGTCGAGGCAATCGCGGTATCACTCTCATCCTGCTTTGATTCCGGCGAGGCCTCAGGCGGCTTTATCGCGGACCGGCATTTCCGAGTCCGAGTCGGCCCGCTTGTATGTGATCTCCATGGTGTCGGTGCCGATGGTGATGTCATCTCGCTTCTGCACGCTTTCAAAAACCGTGCGATACAAGAAGGTGCTGGCGCCGCGGCGCTTGCGGGGATCGACAACGTAGCGCATCGTCAGTCCGACCCAGTTGGTCGTCACCTTGATGTACACCTGGGGCTTCAACTCGAAGTCGGGCACAACGAAATACTGCTGCATGCGCGCAAGTTGTTGCTGGGCCCCTTGCAGAAACTCTTTCGTATAGCCGCTGGCGGCTTCGGTCAGGATGTCGGTCGCTGCCTGCAAATTCGAATCGTAAGTGATGTTCAGCTGTATCTCGTCCCAGATGTACTGGAAATCCCGCGTGTAGTTGAACACTCCTGATCCGAAAATCTGCGCGTTGGGGAATTGCAGGATGCGGCCGCTGTACTGGTCGCCGCCGATCCAGTTGCCAATTTCCATGATCCGCGTGTAGATGAAGCCAATGTCGATGACATCTCCAGAAGAGGTCCCGATCTGCACCCGGTCGCCGACGTCATAGATTCGTCCCGCGAAGATCGCAATACGTGCTGCAATACTGAGCAGCGGCTCGCGCAGGGCAATCGCCAGGCCGGCGCCCATCAACCCGAAGAACGTGCCGTGATGCGGGATGAGCCGTGCCCACAGGATTGCTATGAACAAAACAGAGATGACGGTCACCGTCGTGCTCAGCAGTTGGCGATAGCGATAGTGAACCCGCGGATTGTGTATCCGGGCATTGAGGACTTTATTGCCAATGGCCGTTATCAGGAACGCGGCTATTAGAACGATGGCAGTTCCGACTACGGCGATCAGGTGATGCTGCAGCCAATACATGCACACATGGATGCTGCGTGGCTGGCGGCTGCTGTCTCAGATCGGCACTCCCCGGAACAACTCGCATCGGCGGCTTTGAAGGGGCACGGCTTCAGCCGTGTCTCGGGTAGAGCTGGCCTTCAGGCCAGCGTCCTGCCATACAAAATACGTCATGGGCTTTAGCCCCGGAGCTGCTTCAGTTCCCGTGATAGCTTGGAATCAGTCCTACATGACTGTGCCTGAGTCCGCAGAGCTCCTCGCCAGATCGCAAGCACAGCCCACGCGGGCTGCAATCATCGGCTGCATGCTGGCCGGAATGTGTACCTTCCTCAACGTCTACGATACCCAGCCGCTGCTCCCCTATCTCCAGCGGCTCTACAACACTTCGGCCGTTGCCGTCAGCCTGACCGTGAGCTCCACGATCCTGGCAGTAGCGCTTGCTGCGCCATTCGTAGGCTTGCTGGCTGAATCCATCGGGCGCAAGAAGGTAATCGTTCCTTCGCTATTTGCCATTACGGTGCCGACAATGCTCGCGGCAACCTCGCAGAGTCTACGGCAGCTTATCTTCTGGCGCTTTATGCAAGGACTCTTCGTGCCGGGCGTGATCGTCGTCATCATTGCTTACATCGGCGAAGAGTTCGCCGGCAGAAACGTGGGCAAGGTGATGTCTTCTTACATCTCGGGAACGGTGCTCGGAGGCTTTCTTGGCCGCTACGTTTCCGGAGTGATCGCGCATCATCACGACTGGCGGCGGGCCTTCCTCACCATCGGACTCATCAATCTCGCCGGGGCATTTGCCGTGCGCGCGACGCTGCCCAAGGCCACGCATTTTGTGCGCGCACCGAATGTGCGCCATTCGTTCATCGAGACGCTTCGCCACTTGCGTAATCCGCGAATGCTCGGCGTATTCGGCGTGGGCTTCTCGGCGCTTTTCGCCCTGGTCGGAGCGTTCACGTATGTGAACTTCTACCTGGCGCGGCCGCCGTTTCGCCTCAACTCCGAACAACTGGGCGCTATCTTCGCCGTCTATATCCTCGGCTTCTTCGTCACTCCGCTTTCGGGGCGCGTGCTCGACCGCTACGGAACCCGCACGACCGCCGTGCTGGCCTGCGCGTTCGCCACCATCGGACTGGCACTCACGCTGGTGCTGAAGCTGCCGGTCATCATCCTCGGACTCGCACTGTTCTCGACTGGAGTGTTCATCTTCCAGGCAATCGGTACGGTACAGACCGGCGTTGTAGCAGGACGCTCGCGGTCTTCCGCCGCAGGACTCTACGTCACCTTCTATTACATCGGCGGGACTTTGGGCGCGACCGTTACTGGCTGGATGTGGGCTGCCGATGGCTGGCGTGCATCGGTGCTGCTACTGATGGGAATTTGCGTCGTCGCTCTAATCCTTGCTTGGCTCAGCAGTCAAACCACACAACTGACCGAAGCAGCCATTCCGGTGAACGCATAACGTTGAGCGCACAAGAGAAAAGGGCGGCCTATGCAGCCGCCCATTCCTTTGACTCCCAACTGCTCGCTGCCGACAAGCTGAACTGAAGCCGCAGCCGCAATTACAGCAGCGAAACCGTCCACTGACAACTAATTCCGGCAACCGCCAACTGTCAACCTCTTCCTGACAACTGACCACCGGCAACTGACAACTTCTACGTCCCTTCACTCCAGCTCGCCAGGTACTCTTCCTGCTCCGGCGTGAGGCGGTCGATCTTGATGCCCATTGACTCGAGCTTCAGTTTCGCAACTCGTTTATCGAGCTCTTCGGGAACCGGGAAGACCTTCTTCTCGAGCGAAGCATGGTTCTTCACCAGGTACTCGACCGACAACGCCTGGTCGGCAAAGCTCATATCCATCACTGACGCCGGGTGGCCTTCAGCGGAGCTCAAGTTGATCAGGCGGCCTTCGCCCAGCAGGTTGATCTTGCGTCCGTCGCGCAGCGAGTACTCCTCAACGAAGGTGCGCGTGGTGCGCTTGCCCGACGACATCTTCTCCAACGCCGGGATATCGATCTCGACGTTGAAGTGTCCGGAGTTGGAGACGATCGCGCCGTCCTTCATCAGTTCGAAGTGCTCTTTGCGCAGCACGCTCTTGTTGCCCGTGACCGTGCAGAACACGTCGCCAATCTTCGCGGCTTCTTCCATGCTCATCACGCGGAAGCCGTCCATCACAGCTTCGATGGCTTTCGTCGGATCGATCTCGGTGACGATCACTTCAGCGCCCAGTCCACGCGCACGGCTCGCCAGCCCGCGACCACACCAGCCGTATCCGGCGACCACAAACTTCGCGCCTGCCAGCAGGAAGTTAGTGGCGCGCACGATGCCGTCGATGGTCGACTGTCCGGTGCCGTAACGATTGTCGAACAGGTGCTTGGTATCGGCGTCGTTGACCGCGATGATGGGGTACTTCAGCACGCCTTCCTTCGCCATCGCTCGCAGGCGGATAACACCGGTGGTCGTCTCTTCCGTACCGGCGATAACACCGTCGAGAACGTCCTTGCGCTTGGTCAGCGCAATGGTCACCAGATCCGCGCCGTCATCCATGGTGATGTGCGGCTTGTGATCGAGCGCCGACATGATGTGCTGATAATAGGTCTCGTTGTCCTCGCCCTTGATGGCGAACACCGGGATGTTGTAGTCGCGCACCAGGCAGGCCGCAACGTCGTCCTGGGTGGAGAGCGGGTTGGACGCGCACAGCGCGACATCAGCTCCGCCATCGCGCAGCGTGATCGCCAGGTTGGCGGTCTCGGCCGTAACGTGCAGGCAGGCCGAGATGCGCATGCCCTTCAGTGGCTGGTTCTTGATGAAATCCTTGCGGATGATCTGCAGGACTTTCATCGACTGGTTCGCCCAGTCAATGCGTTTCTTGCCAAGATCAGCCAGTTCGAGGTTGGCGATATCGCCGGGTACGCGTGCAGTTGTGGTCGACATAATCTCCTGTTTGAAAAGGAACTCCGGTTTGAAAGGGCACGGCTTCAGCCGTGCCGATCGATCTATGTTCGCCTGGGTGGAGTACGCCTTCAGGCGTACAGTTCAGCTCACCCCAAAAAAGTTGTCATCCTGAGGGGACGTGAGTCCCCGAAGGACCTGCTGTCTTTTGCCACGGGTTCTTAACCAGCTCTCACTGTCTGCCGTCGCGAAGCGAACAAGAGCAGATCCCTCGCTCCGCTCGTGATGACAAATCAGAGACTCGTGATGACAAACCAAGAGCCGGTCGCTCATGATGACAACTCGCAAGTAATGGCAGCTTCCCGCCCTCGCCGCACTGGCCAAAAGCCAACAGCAAAAAGCCAAAAGCCTGAATTCTTACTTCGCGGCCTTCACTGCGTGCTGCTCTTTCGCCAGCCCCGCCTGCTCGTGGAGCGCCTTCGCTTTGTCGGTCTTCTCCCACGTAAAGTCGGCGTCGTCGCGCCCAAAGTGTCCATAGGCTGCCGTCTTGCGGTAAATCGGGCGTCGCAAATCGAGCGACTCCATGATCCCCTTGGGCGTCAGCTGGAAGTTCTTGCGCACCAGCTCGGCGATCTTGCCTTCGTCCACTTTCGCGGTTCCGAAAGTATCGATGAGCACGCTAACCGGCTCGGCGACGCCGATGGCGTACGCCAACTGCACTTCCACGCGATCGGCCAGGCCTGCGGCCACAATGTTCTTCGCGATGTAGCGCGCCATGTAGCAGGCCGAGCGATCGACCTTCGTCGGATCTTTGCCGCTGAACGCTCCGCCGCCGTGACGCCCCATACCACCGTAGGTGTCGACGATGATCTTGCGTCCGGTCAGGCCGGTATCGCCCATCGGTCCGCCGATCACGAAGCGACCCGTCGGATTGATGTGGTACTTGGTATCGGCGTCAAGCATCTCGGCCGGCAGAGCAGCCTGAATGACGTGCTTCAGGATATCGGCGCGTAACTCCTGCGTGGTGACCGTCTCCGAGTGCTGCGACGAAATCACCACCGCATCGATGCGGACCGGCTTGTGGTTCTCGTCGTATTCCACTGTGACTTGAGATTTGCCGTCGGGCCGGAGGTAAGGGCAGGTGCCGTTCTTGCGGACTTCAGTGAGCTTCTGGGTGAGCTTGTGCGCCAAAAAGATTGGCGTCGGCATCAGTTGATCGTTTTCGTTCGTGGCGTAGCCGAACATCATGCCCTGGTCGCCGGCGCCGCCCGTGTCAACACCCATGGCGATGTCGCCCGACTGCTTGTTGATCGACGAGATCACGGCGCAGGTGTTCGAATCGAAGCCATAGAGGGCGTTGTCGTAGCCGATGGAGGCGACAACGCCACGCACCAGCGTCTGAAAATCGACGTAAGCCTTGGTGGTGATTTCTCCGGCGATGACCACCAGACCGGTCGCGGTCAGGGTCTCGCAGGCTACGCGGCTGTAAGGATCTTCCTTGAGGCAAGCATCCAGGATGGCATCTGAAATCTGGTCGGCGATTTTGTCAGGATGACCTTCTGTAACCGACTCAGACGTAAATAAGAAACGCTTCTTTGACAATGTAATCAGCTCCTTGATCGAGGGCGCGGCATTACTTGCGCGGGGCACATCGGCAGGGCAGAAATTCGCTGCGGCCTTCTATGCATCCTAAGGATAGCAATCACCCTCAAGCCTTCCTACATTTTACGGCCAAGCGGCAGAATGGGCCAGCCAAACGGGATTTCCGGCATTGAAATGGAGGGCCGTAAATCGCCCTGCTCTTCTCCTGGTGTCATTCCGAGCGAGCGAGCGCAGCGGAGCCGAGGGGGGCCGAGGAACCTGTAGTTCGCTCACTGCTGCAATATTTCACCACTGGCTGAATTCGCCATGGCCACATCTTCGCCGACGGAGGCAAACTGCAGGTCCCTCGACTCCGCTCCGCTACGCTCGGGATGACACTCGTTATTCGTGCTTGTTATGCACTAGGCCCGCACCGCCTTCTGCACCGCGATCAACTGATCCAACACCTCCGGTAACAACTTCAAATCGAGCGCGTTCGCCCCATCCGACTTGGCACAAGCCGGATTGTCGTGCACTTCCATAAAGACGCCGTCAACCCCTGCGGCAACCGCGGCGCGCGACAGCAGAGGAATGAACTCCGGCTGGCCGCCACTTACGGCCGAGCGGCCATCGCTCGCCGCCGAAGGCAGCTGAACGGAATGCGTAGCGTCGAAGACCACGGGCGCAAACTCACGCATGATCGCCAGCGACCGCATATCGACCACCAGGTTGTTGTAGCCGAACGACGCGCCGCGTTCGGTGAGGAACACGCGCTCGCCGCCTGCGTCGCGAACTTTGTCCACCGCGTGGCGCATGTCCCAGGGCGAGACGAACTGGCCTTTCTTAATGTTTACGGCCCGGCCGCTCTTCCCTGCTGCCACCAGCAGGTCGGTCTGGCGGCAAAGGAACGCCGGAATCTGGAGCACGTCCACGGCTTCGGCCACGCGCGGCACGTCCGCAGCCTCATGCACATCGGTGAGCACGGGAACCTTGACCGTGTCGGCGATCTTGCGCAGGATGCGTGTGCCTTCTTCTACTCCGGGGCCGCGAAAGCTGCGGATGGAAGTCCGGTTGGCCTTGTCGTACGAGGCCTTGAAGATGTAGGGCAGCTTCTTGCTTTGCGCGATCTCGGCAATCGCCTCTGCCATTTTGAGCGCGTGTGCTTCGCTCTCGATGACGCAAGGGCCCGCGATGAGGAAGAGTCGGCCTGAGCCGATGGGTACTTCGCCGACTTGGAAGGGGGAGATCACTGTGAGACGTACCCCCCTCCCCACTTATCTATGTAAAATCCTGAAAACAAAGAGCTGCCGAAAAACTTTCCCGCTAAAATCCTGAGCGCGTGAGACTTAAAGGTAAAATCCTGAAAAATCAAGACTTAGCTCCGGCTTGCAGGATTGAGTGCATTCGGCGGAGCGGTAGCACGCGAGAAAAGTCGTGTTCGCCAATATTTGTTTTCAACGACTTAGATAGAAAATCGCCGTAAAATCCTGAGCTGATTGGAGTTGAAGGTAAATTTCTGAAAATGAGAGACTTAGTTCCTGCCGGTTGAGGGGGCTCGTTTGTAGGAGCCAATAGAAAAAACCTTTTGTCGCAAGTCTTTGTTTTCAGCGGGTTAGACCTGAAATCGCTGTAAATTCCTGAAAGATCATCACTTACAGGTAAAATCCTGTATCCATTGAACTTAGCTCGGCTGGGAAGAGGATCATACTCGGTCAGACCTACGGGCAGAGAAGGGCTATTTTGGGCCGCCAGTCTAAAGCCACACATGTCCGAACGTCCTCTCGCCCTAGTTTACTCGCGCGGCTGAGTTTCTCGAAGCGATTTGGTCACCGACGCGTGTGACGTTGCCGGGAGTGCCGCCGGCTGAAGCCGGCTCGGGGTCTCTCGCCGCGCTGGACGCTGGCCTGAAGGCCAGCTCTACCCTCACCTACGCCCTGCCCGCGAACTCTTTCGTCTCCGTCGAGACTTTGACCTTCTCGCCTTCTTTGATGAAGAGCGGAACCCGGATTTCCAGTCCGGTTTCAAGCCGCACGACCTTGGTGACATCGCCGGCCGAGTTGCCGCGGGCGCCCGGTTCGGCGTAGGCCACGGTCAGCTCGACTTGCGCCGGCAGTTCCAGGCCGATGGGATTGCCGTTGTACCGGTGCAACTCGATGATGCTGCCGTCTACCAGGAAGCTGAGCGCGTCGCCCACCATGTCGTCGTTTAAGGTGAGCGTCTCGAAGGTTTCCTGGTCGAGGAAGTGCGATCCGTCTCCGTCGCTATAGAGGTACGAGGCTTGACCGATCTGCAGGTCGGGCTCTTTGAACTTATCACTGGCCTTGAAGGTCTTTTCGAAGACGGCGCTGGTAAGCAGGTTGCGCATTTTCAGGCGGACTAGCGTCTGCCCGCCTCGCGCGGTAGGCGTGCTGATGTCCGAGTCCAGGCAACAGTAGGGAGCGTTTTCGAACTCGAAAAACATCTTGCGCTTTACGCTAATCGCGTCGATCAGGGCGGCCATGCATTCCTCAAAGGTGGGATGGAGTTGATTATAAGTGGCGCGCGGGAAGGCGGGCTCGGAAGTGACGGGCTGCCATGCCAGGCGCGGGCCTGAAGGCCCGCTCTGGCAGTGTCGCCGGCAAAGCCGGCTGGACAACACCAAAAATCGAGCGTTGTCGGCACGACCAAGGTCGTGCCCTGGCGCGAATCATACCCTCGCGCAAGCCCGATGGGGCCGCCACCATCGAGCATGCGCGGAGCTACTTAGCAACCATTACTTGTTGATGTCCTGCTTCGACTCCAACTGCTTCTGCAAGGCCTCAAGCTGAGGCTTGATGCCATCAGGAGCGCCGTTGAACGACTGCTTGATCGCGGTGACCGCCTGATCGTACTTCCCGTCTCCAGTGTCGAGCCGCGCTTGCGCCAGATGTGAGACCCACGCGTCGGGATATTTGTTGATCAGCTGGTGGAACACGGCGAAGGCTTCCTGCGGCTTGTGGTCCACCTTCAAGAGCTGGCGACCGTAGCCATACAGTTGCACGGGATCGGCCTTGCTGAGCGCCTTGTCGGTTGCGGCCTTCGCATCGGTGGTCTTACCCATGGCCTCGAGCAACTGCGCCTTGGTCATGTTGTTGTCAAAGCGGTCTTCAATCTTGATCGATTCGTCCGCGTCCTTCACGCCCTGCTCGTAATCGGTCTTGGCGGTAAGAAAGTACGTCGCCGCGTCGTTCCACGCCTGCCAATCGTACTGCGGCAATCCGCGAAGCTGCTTTTGCAGGCTGGCGGCGGTGATCTTATTAACGTCCACAGCAACGTTAATCGGCACC
This sequence comes from uncultured Acidobacteriaceae bacterium, assembly GCA_963771535.1. Taxonomy (GTDB): domain Bacteria; phylum Acidobacteriota; class Terriglobia; order Terriglobales; family Acidobacteriaceae; genus CAVVDY01. Next base: position 239,883 of record CAVYTK010000006.1, read on the forward strand.
GCGACCTTCCCCCAACTCATGGTGAGGACGGCGGAGTCGGGCTTGAGCTGATCGAAATCGTAGGTCAGCGCGTTGTGCTCGTCGCCTGTGCCGGGCTTCACGTTGACCCGCAGAGCGTCTTCGTCCTGCTTGTAGCTGAAGCTGCCCCAGGAAGTAGCAGCGTTGGAGAAGATGACGGTCCAGTCGCCGCTCTCCGTCGGGGATCATGTGCAGGCCGTAGGTTCCGGCGGCAAGTGGTTTGCCCTCAACCGTGACCGGATCGCTGAACTTTATGGTGGTGTTCTCGTTGGCTCCGGCGCGCCAGACCTGTCCGTAAGGAACCAGGCCGCCCCAAAGCTTGCGGTCATTCTCCAGCGGGCGGTGATAGGTAACGGTGACATCGGTGATGCCGATGCGCTGGGTCACGACGGCGCGCTGGCTGGGGCGCGGCAGGTTCAGCTCCTGAGATTGTGCATGGCTCAGAGTTGCAAGCAAAGACAGGCAGAAAATCCCAATCGGAATACGCAGGTGTCGCATATGTCTCCTTGTCGGACCTCGGACGCGTTCCGCGGGCGTGGAGTCTTCCGAGCGAATAGATCTTTGAGGGTCCCCAAACAGCAATGCTGGCTATTGGAGCAGGAACTAAGCCAAAGGTAAGCAGGAATGGGACGTTTCGGCGCAAGCGGGGGAGCAAAGCAAGGCTGTGAGTTGCAGACCGCAAGGACGGCTTGGGATTCACAGGAGGCGGCGTTTTCCCGGGTGCTCCTTTTTTTCGCAAGTTCCATCTAATAGGTAGCAGCCAGTATTCGGATGGCGTGTTGTGAAAGTAACGTCAATTGCACGCCCCGGGGGCGCAAACGGCATTGACTCACATGCAGAACGGCGCTACGCTAGCCGCCAATGGTAGTCATTCGCTTCGGCGAACATCCCGGCCATCGCTTTCACCACTCCAGCACATTGTCTTGCATCGAACTGTCACCGCGCTCTGGCGACGGCGTCGGATATGCGCGGCTAACCGCCTCGGAGGGTAACACCCGACCTTAAATGAAGAAGAACATCGAGATCACACCCAACATCGAAACCCTTTACGGTACCCGCGACGAAAACCTGCGCCTGCTGGAAAACGGCTTGAACGTCACCATCGTATTGCGCTCCGACTCAGTCGAGATCGAAGGCGCAGACAGTGATGTTGCCCGCGCTCAGCAGGTCTTTACCGACTACGAGCATCTGTTGCGCAACGGACATACTTTCGTGAATGGCGACCTGGGGTCGATGCTGCGAGTACTGACCAAAGACTCGACAGCGACCCTGCGCGGATTGGCCGAGGCGGGCAAGCAGCGCTCCTTCGGCAAGCGCACGGTGCAGCCTAAGAGCATCAATCAGCGGCGCTATCTCGAAGCCATCGAGAAGAACGATATGGTCTTCGGGGTCGGGCCCGGCAGGAACGGGCAAGACCTACCTCGCGGTGGCGATGGCGATCTCGGCACTAGTCTCGAAGCGGGTGAGCCGCATCATCCTGGCGCGTCCCGCGGTGGAAGCTGGCGAGCGCCTGGGCTTTTTGCCGGGCACGTTGCAGGAGAAGGTCGATCCCTACCTTCGTCCGCTCTACGACGCGCTCTACGACATGCTGGAGCCCGACAAGGTCGATCGCTATCTCGAGAAAAACATCATTGAGATCGCGCCGATCGCCTTCATGCGCGGACGTACGCTCAACGATGCGTTCGTGATCCTTGACGAAGCGCAGAACACGACCTCGGAGCAGATGAAGATGTTCGTTACACGCCTGGGCTTCAACTCCAAGGCGGTGATTACCGGCGACGTGACGCAGATCGACTTGCCCAACGCACATCGCAGCGGCTTGATCGAAGCGGTCGATATTCTGAAGAACGTTGAGGGCATTCACTTCTGCCACTTTGACGAAGGGGACGTGGTGCGCCATCACCTGGTACAGCGCATCATCCGCGCCTATGAGGATGCTAAGGGGCGCAACGAGCAGCTGTCGCTGAGCCTCGACGGCAGGTCGGGGAACGGATACACGGCTCCGCGGCCGGTGCCCGCGCGTACGTTCACAGAAAACGTTGAGCGCGAAACGCCGCTGGTGGAAATGCCGCCAACGGTTGATCCTGGACTGCCGGATCGCATTTCCGAGTAGAAGCTTGTTACCATGGAATGGGAGGGCCACGTCGCCCTCCCATTTGTTCTTGAACGAAGTGACTGATATCGAACGAACATCGGGGAAAATCAGCCAGCGCGAGCTGAGTTTGTTTGCCACTAAGGCTCGCCGCGCCATTGGACTGGGTGGCGAACTCAGCGTTCGCATCACCTCGTCACGCGAACTTCAGGAACTCAACCACCGCTTTCGCCACAAAAATCAGCCTACCGATGTGCTGTCGTTTCCCTCGATTGCAGGCGCAGGCGGCGACATCGCCATCTCGCGGGACATCGCGGCAAGCAACGCCGCCGCCCTCGGGCACTCACTCACAACGGAGTTGAAGATTCTCATTTTGCACGGATTGCTGCACCTGGCGGGATTCGACCATGAATCCGATGACGGCGCGATGACGGCGCGCGAGTCGCAGCTTCGTCAGGAGCTTGGCTTGCCCTTCGGGTTGATTGAGCGTACAGAAGCAATATCGCGCAAGCGCGGGAGCAGTCGCGCATGACCATTCCGTTATCCATCCTGCTGCTGGTCCTGATGGTGCTGCTGGCGCTGGTGTCGTATGTCGACCGGCTCTACGCTGAAATGGGCAAATTTCTTTCGCGCGAGTTCCAGGAAAACATTGAAGCGTACGAGCAGCAGGTTGAGCCGCGGCTGAAGGTGACCTCGGAACGTGCCGCGCTTTCCATGGCCATGCTGACGCAGCTTTGCGTGGCCGCGATCGGGCTGGTCATCGGCTGGCTGCTGTTCATGGACAAGCGCTGGGTCGCGCTGGACGTTTTCCAGGCGGCGATCAGCCTGGTGTTCATCATCGTCATTTTCAATCGCCTGCTGCCCTATGTATTTTTTGTGCGCACGCGTGGCGAATGGCTGGTGCACTTCGTGCCGCTGCTGCGCGCTCTCATCTACCTGGCGATGCCGGCAACGCTGATCCTCGGCTTCGCGCTCTCCGTCGCATCGTTAAGTCGCGAGCACGCTGAGGAAGAACCGGAAACCTCGGCCGAAGTGGTTGACGCGCTGATCGAAGCTGGCCAAGAGGAAGGAATTCTGGAAGAGAGCGATCGCGACCTCATACAGTCGGTCGTGGAGTTCGGCGACAAGACCGTGCATGAGGTCATGACGCCGCGTCCAGAGATCATTGCCGTCCCCGACACCACGACGCTGCAGGAGTTTATCGAGCTCATCAACCGCTATCCTTACTCGCGCATCCCGGTCTACGAAGGCGATCTCGATCACATCAAGGGACTGGTGTTTTCCAAAGACCTGTTGCAGCTTACGGACGAAGAAGCCGCCACCAGGACGGTGCGCGATATCATGAAGTCCGATTTGTTCTTTGTGCCGGAGACCAAGCTGGGCAGCGACTTGCTTCGCGAGATGCAGCGCGACAACATCCGCATGGCAATCGTCGTCGACGAATATGGCGGGGTGAGTGGACTAGTGACCATCGAGGACCTGGTGGAAGAGATCGTTGGCGAGATTCGCGACGAGCACGAGAAAGGCGAGATCGTGAAGGAAAGCGATACGTCGTATGTCTTCACCGGCACTACCGATCTCGACTTGATCGAGAAGGTGCTGGGCGTGCGTCCGGAGGAGAAGGACGCCACGACAGTCGCCGGACTGGTGAGCGAATTGGCCGGACATATTCCGAAAGCTGGCGAAGTGTTCGAGGAGAACGGCCTCCGCTTCGAAGTGCTGGAGTCAACCGATCGCCGCATCGATCGCGTACGCATCAGCCTGGAATCCAGCCATCGCGCGCAGCAGGTCAAGGCCTGAGATGGCATTCCGCTCAGGATTCGTTTCCATCATCGGCAAACCGAACGCAGGCAAGTCAACCCTGCTCAACGCGCTGGTCGGCGAGAAGCTGGCCATCGTAACGCGCAAGCCGCAAACCACGCGCAACCGCATTCTGGGGATCGTGAACGTTGAGCGCAAACCGGGACGGCCGGGCGGACAGATCGTGCTCATCGATACGCCCGGCATTCACAAGCCGATGAACTCGCTGAACCGGCGCATGATGAAAGAGGTCTACGACGCGCTGGAAGGCTGCAACCTGCTGCTGCTCATCGTGGATGCGACGACGAAATTCGGCCCGGCCGACCAGGCTGTGCTGGATCTGGCGAAGAAGTCGGGGCCACCGATTTTCCTGCTGCTGAATAAAGTGGACGCTATCGACAAGCAGAAGCTGCTGCCCATGATTGCGCAGTACAAGGAGCTGCACGACTTCGCTGAGGTGATTCCCATCTCGGCGCTCAAGGCGCAGGGGATGGATACGCTGCTCGACAGCGTGATCAAGGCGCTGCCTGAAGGTCCGCGGTACTTCCCTAAGGACCAGATTACCGATCAGCCCGAGCGCTTTCTCGCCGCCGAACTCATCCGCGAGCAGGTGCTGATGAATACCTCGCAAGAGGTGCCGCACGCCACGACCGTGCTCATCGAGCAATACGAAGAGGGCGACAAGCTGACGCGCATTGCGGCCACGATTTACGTTGAGCGCGCCGGACAGAAGGGCATCCTCATCGGCAAGCAGGGCGCAACGCTGAAGAAGATTGGCACCGCCGCCCGGCTGCAAATCGAGCACCTGCTCAATCACCGCGTCTTCCTGGAACTCTTCGTCAAGGTGCAGGCCAACTGGCGAGAGTCGCGTTCGTTTGTCGAAGACATCGACTGGCGGCGCCAACTGGAGAAGCTGGGCCACTCCGGCGAGTGAAGTTGCTGACGCTCCTACACGCAGAAGAATCCCGCGCCTGCCCGCCCACATCCAACTCACTTCGCTTCAACGAGGAGACGCCATGGCTAAGTGTGAACACGTAAAGGAAGCAAATCCCAAGGTGCAGGCCCGCACGACAGGCTGCGAAGAGTGCGAAAAGACAGGACAGAAATGGGTGGCTCTACGCAAGTGCCTGACGTGCGGCCACGTCGGCTGTTGCGACTCGTCCCCCGGGCGGCACGCGAACGAACACTTCACCCAGAGCGGACATGCGGTAATGCAAGCGCACGACGGCGGCGACTGGAAGTGGTGCTACGTCGATCGCGCGTACGTCTAAGGCGCAGGGGCGGCGATGAAGCTAGCTGGCGCGCTTGGTGCCGGGCCGCGTCTTAGGCTTGCTCTTGCTCGCGACGTTAAATGCGACGGCAGCGCGGATGAGGTCTTTCAATGCGGCGGCGTTGATCTTTTCGTCTTCGTGAATGTCGATAGCGCGCCTGACATTTCCTTCGAGGCTGGAGTTGAACAAACCTGAAGGGTCCTTTAAGGCAGCTCCTTTGGCAAACGTCATCTTGACAACGCTCTTGTACGTCTCGCCCGTGCAGATAATTCCGGCATGCGACCACACGGGAGTGCCTGGGTTCGTTGGCTTGACCCACTTCCACTCTTCGACAACGGCAGGATCTGCCTGATGTATGAGTTCGCGCACCTTGGCCAGCGTCTTGCCGCGCCAGTCGCCAAGTTGCTTGATTTTTTGATCCATGAGTGCCGAGGCCGAGGGCGATTCCGCCGGGACAGTTTTTTTCATGTGCCGCTCCAATTGTCGCGCCTATTCTAAATGGGCTCGGTGTAACGAATCATCCCGATTTGTATACTGGATACCTCTTGCGCTCGCCAAAAACATTTAAGTACATGAACCCTCATCCCCGCCAATCGTGCCCTTCCGCTTATGGCCGACAGGCGGTATGTGCCGGCCTGCTGCTGCTTCTGCTCTTCTCTCTGACGGGTTTCGCCCAGGTACCGTCGCCGTGGGTAGACACCCAGCCGCTGCCCATTGATGAAGGAGCGACCGGGCTCAAGCTCGTCCTACGGCAACTGCACACCACGGCCCGACTGATGCATACGGTCGCACATCCTGACGACGAAGACGGCGGGATGTTGACCTTCGAGTCGCGCGGACACGGCGTGAGCACAGTGCAGTTGACGCTGAACCGCGGCGAAGGTGGACAGAACATTATCGGCAGCGACCTGTTCGACGAGTTGGGAATCGTGCGCACGCTGGAGTTGCTTGCAGCCGACCGCTACTACGGTGTGGAGCAGCGCTTCACGCGGGTTGCCGATTTCGGTTTTTCGAAAACACCGGAAGAGACATTTCAGAAGTGGGGCGGCCACGACATTGCGCTCGGTGACATGGTGCGGGTCATCCGAACGTTTCGTCCCGACGTCATCTGCACGCGCTTTCAAGGCAATCCTCGCGACGGACATGGGCATCACCAGGCCTCCGGAATTCTGACTCGCGAGGCGTTTCGCGCTGCCGCCGATCCCACGCGTTTTCCCGAACAGATTCGCGAAGGACTCGAACCGTGGCAAGCCAAGAAGCTGTACATGGACAACGTTCGCGCCAACGAAGATTGGAACGTCGAACTGGAGACGTCGCAAGTCGATCCGCTGCTGGGCGAAAGCTACGTGCAATTTGCGTGGAAGGGATTGCAACACCAGCTATCCCAAGGTGCAGGAACCTGGCATATCACCGAAGGCCGCCGCACCAGCTATTACAAGCTTATCGACTCCGTGCTGCCCGACGTTCCGGTCAGCAACAAGAAGGAAAAAGATTTCTTCGATGGGATTGATACGTCGCTCCCTTCGCTGTGGTTCCGGCTGGGAGCGGACCGCGACAAAGCAGCGTGGTTGCGCGTTGATCTCGACTGGATCCAGCGAACCATCGACGACGCCACAACCGCCGCCGATAAGTCACCACAGGCAGCAGCCGTTCCCCTCTTGCGGGGGCTGACTTTAACCCGCCAACTGATCGCGAAGGTCGAAGCCTCGCAGCTCAGCGCGATGAACAAAGCCGATGTGCTCGTCGAGCTTCGGAGCAAGCAAGAGCAGTTTGAGCATGCCACCAACCTGGCGCTCGGTCTGGAACTCAGTGCCGGGCCGGGCACGCCGGACGGCCGACCCATGGCAGAGGAGTTTGCGACATCCTCCAACGGACCTGTGCTTGGGGCGGTGATCACAGCAGGTAAGCCGTTTTTAATGGTTGCTAAATTTCGCAACGCAAGTACGTCAGTCCTCAGCATCAAGCAGCTCAAGCTGGATGTACCGAAAGGATGGAAGTCCGAGCCATTCATGGACAAGGTGCCCGACTCGCTCGGTCCCGGGCAGGGCTGCTCTGTGATGTTCCGCGTGACTCCGCCGGCTGACGCGCAGATTACCGAAGCGTATTTTCATCGCAATAATCCGGAGACCGATTCGGTCTACACCATCGATGAGCCGCAATACGTGACGCTGCCGCTGCCGCCGCCTCCGGTGAGCGCACACGTTGTGTATGCACTGGGAGAACGGGAAGGGGTAATCACCGCCGTGGCTCGCACCCCGCTGCACGACCAGCACGGCTCGGCCTGGTCGATGCCGCTGTCGGTAGTGCCGCCGTTTTCGATCCATACAGTTCCTTCGACGCAGATCATTGCCGCCAAGCCGAACCCGGTTGCTGAGCTGAACGCGCAGGTGCGCTCGACCGCCGATCATGCCACCGGCGAAGTCCGCGCCGAGGTTCCCGCGGGCTGGAAGGTACAGCCGAACGCGGAGCCCGTCGACTTCAGCAAGCAGGGTGAGCACAGCACCAATTTCAAGGTCATGCCCGACGGTGCGAAAGAAGGCCGCTATCACGTCTCGGCGCTGGTGCAGGCCGGCGGGCGCGACTTCAAGCAGGGCTATAGCCTGGTCACACGGCCCGACATCGGCGGCTTCTTCTACTACCAGCCGGCGGTGCAGCGGGCCAGCGTGGTGGATGTGAAGGTCCCGCCCGGGCTGAAGGTCGGATACATCATGGGAGCGGGCGACGATATTCCCACGGTGCTGCGCCAGATCGGTCTCGACGTCACCCTGCTCACGCCGGAGGATGTGGCCAGCGGAAACTTGCAGCGTTTCGGAACTATCGTGCTGGGCATTCGTGCCTACGACACGCGCGAGGACGTCCGGAAGAACAATCAGCGCCTGCTCGACTATGTGCGCGATGGCGGAACCCTGCTGGTGCAGTACAACACCGACCCGACGGAGTTCAACGCCGGGAACTACACGCCTTATCCCGCGACGCTCAGCCGAAACCGAGTAACTGTGGAGCAGGCGCCGGTTACGCTGCTCGATCCCGCCAACGAAGTGTTCCATTATCCAAACCAGATCACCCAAAACGATTTTGCGGGTTGGGTGCAGGAACGCGGGCTCTACTTCATGGAGCCGTTCGATGCGAAGTACACGCCGCTGCTGGCGTCCAACGATCCGGGCGAGCCGCCGCAAAAAGGCGGGCTGCTGCTGGCGCAATACGGCAAGGGCTATTACATCTACACCGGGTATGCGTTCTTCCGGCAACTGCCGTTCGGAGTGCCGGGCGCGATACGCCTCTACGTCAATCTGCTAAGCGTGGGACATGCTCCCCGATGAAGCTGCGGCGCGTCCGGAACTGATTCGCGGCGTCGGCCTGTTGCAGGCCACCACGCTCAACATGATCGACATGATCGGCGTGGGCCCGTTCATCACCATCCCGCTGATCATCAGCGCAGCCGGTGGTCCCCAAGCCATGCTGGGCTGGATTTGCGGCGCGCTGTTCGCGCTGTGTGATGGGCTGGTGTGGGCGGAGTTAGGCGCTGCCATGCCCGAGGCCGGCGGCTCGTATTTCTACCTCAAAGAAATCTATGGACCGCGGACATGGGGACGTCTGCTGTCGTTCCTGTTTATCTGGCAGTTATCGTTCAGCGCGCCGTTGTCGATTGCGTCAGGATGCATCGGCCTCGGCGACTACGCATCGTTCCTCTGGCCTGCACTGAATCACACCCTGCTGGAGCGGACCTTTCGCCTTGGCGATGCCGATGCTCGGACCTTTGGAGCTGAGCATCATGGTCAGGACCAGTACGTTCGTCGCCATGGCCGCGTGCCTGCTCGTGATCCTGCTGCTCTATCGGCGTATCACTGCGATCGGCAAGCTGGCGGAGTTGCTCTGGGTGGGCGTGGTGCTCGCCATCCTGTGGATCATCTTCGCCGGCGTCACTCACTTCAGCGCGGCACGAGCCTTCGACTTCCCTCCCGGAGCATTTCATCTGTCGCGCGGATTCATCACCGGCATGGGATCGGCCATGCTCATCGCGACCTACGACTACTGGGGGTACTACAACGTCTGCTTCCTGGGCGGAGAAGTGCGCGATCCGGGGCGTACCATTCCTCGTGCGCTGATCATCTCGATCTTTGCGGTGGCGGCGATTTATATCGTGATGAACATCAGCGTGCTGGGCGTGATGCCCTGGCGCGAACTGTCGCAGTACACCGAGGCTCGGGGCGGCTACGTGATCTCGGCCTTCATGCAGCGCCTGTATGGAACGTGGGCCGGGCGCGCCGTTGCGGTTCTGATTATCTGGACCGCATTCGCCTCCATCTTCTCGCTGCTGCTCGGCTATTCGCGGGTGCCGTATGCTGCAGCCGTCGACGGCAATTACTTTCGTTCTTTCGCAACGGTGCATCCTAAGCACCGCTTTCCTACCGTCTCATTGCTGGCGCTAGGCTTGGTCGCCACCCTTTTCTGCGTGCTGCGCCTGGCGGACGTCATCGCCGCGTTGGTGGTAATTCGCATCTCGCTGCAGTTCCTGATTCAGGCGATCGGGCTGATTGTCTTTCGCATCCGCCGCCCTGATGTGCCCCGCCCGTTTCGTATGTGGCTGTATCCGCTTCCGGCGCTGCTGGCCATTGCGGGCTTCGTCTTCGTGCTCTTCGCGCGAGTGAACTCGATGAAAGAGTTGCGCTACGCCATCGTCATCACTGTCCTCGGCCTCGTCATCTATCTTGTTCGCTCGGCCCGCAGGCACGAGTGGCCTTTCGGAAACAGTATTGCCGCGCTTTCGTCCAGCAAGCCATCCCCTTGACTTGTCATCCACGGCGCTCGGTATGTCATCCCACAACTTTCAACGTGTCATCGCCGATAACTTGTCCACGTGTCATCCCGAGCGAAGCCGAGGGATCTGCAGTTTGCCCCTGCGCCGTAAATGCGCCCCCGACACGCCGGCTCAAACTGCATTAAAATACGCAACACTGTTTTCAGCACACAAATATGAGGAGGAACGATGAAGCGGTTATCCCTTGTCGCCGGCCTGATGCTGGTGACGTTTTTAGGCAATGCGGCCTCTGCTGCAAATCCACAGGCCGCAGCTTCGGCACAGAAGCCTACGTTTGCCGTGGTCTACGACAAGCTCATTTCGAGCGCCGAAAAAGAGGTGGTCGACGCGGCTGACGCCATGCCCGAGGACAAGTACAACTTCGCTCCCACAGGTCCCGGCGAATTCAAGGGCGTGCGCACCTTTGCCCAGCAGGTCAAACATATTGCCGCCGTGAATTACATCGTTGCAGGCGCGCTGCTCGGCGAGAAGCCGCCGGCCGACGTGGGCGAAGAGGCCGGCCCAGCCAACATGACCTCCAAGGCGGACATCATGAAGTACCTCAAAGATTCATTCGCTTACGCTCATAAGTCGGTGACGGGCCTGGATGCGAACAAGCTTCTCGAGTCGGTGAAGGCCCCCTTTGGCGACCGCCCGATGACTCGCCTGAGCCTGGTGACCATCATGATCTATCACCCCTACGATCACTATGGGCAGATGGTCGAGTATCTGCGCATGAACAGCATCATTCCGCCGGCTAGCCGCGGTCAGTGAACATTTGCCATGGAGGCACGGAGAACGCGGAGAACGATCTTAAGTTCTTCTCCGTGCGCTCCGTGTCCTCCGTGGTGAACATCTTTCTCGCCTCACTCCCGACAACACACGATTCCTCGCCCTCTTCAACTACAATGGCCAGCATCGTTTCACTACGTCTCGTGATCTTGGAGGAGAGCGATGAGATATTCCCGATTCTTTGCATGCATGGTTCTGGCAGTGGCTTTCAGCACTGCGGCGTCTGCCGCCGCTCCACAGGGGGCTGCAGCCAGCCAGGAAAAGGCCACATTCGCGTCCGTCTATGAGCACATGCTCAGCAACGTCGAGAAGGAAGTCGTTGAAGCCGCCGATGCGATGCCGGAGGACAAGTTCAATTTCGCGCCCACCGGGCCTGGAGATTTCAAGGGCGTGCGCACCTATGCCGAACAGGTGAAACACATTGCAATGGCCAACTACATGTACAGCGCGTCGATCCTGCAGGAGAAACCGCCGGTAGAGCTAAAAGGCGAGAAGGGACCGGACAGCCTTAAATCAAAGGGCGACATCATGAAGTTCCTCAAAGACTCCTTCACCTATGCTCACAAGGCGGTGGCGAGCGTCAACGAGGGCAACATCCTCGAGCAGATCAAAGCTCCCTTCGGAAACCATCCGACCACCCGGCTCACGCTGGCCACTGGCATCCTGTCACACCCCTTCGACCACTACGGGCAGATGGTTGTGTACTTGCGCATGAATGGAATTATTCCGCCGGCCAGCCGCAAGTAGTTTACGAAGCTGGTGAACCGATTCTTTTACCACGCAGCTACGAAGAAATTCGAGGCGCGAACTCCGTTCGTCTCGCAATCCTCAGTAGCTCTGGTTGAAAGCTGCTGCCGAGCGTTCGCAAGCTGAACAGTCCTACTGGTTACAGCCAGAAGCTCTCGCCTCGCATCCCATTTCGCAGCGGTGGGGTGTGAGCTATGGTGCAGTGGAACGTTCAGAGTAGCTGGGTAAAGTTGATGTACTTGCTGATTGCCAGTCTGGTGCTGCTTCTGCTTGGCTCGTGCGGCGGTGCGAACAATCAGAATCCATCGAACAACGGCACTTCGAACGTGGGGAGCTCTAATTCTGGCGGCTCCAATTCTGGATCAGGTTCAGGTGGCTCCAGCAATTCCGGCTCGGGCGGCGGTTCAGGTTCCGGCGGTTCAGGCTCGGGTGGCAGCGGTGGCTCGGGTGGCAGCGGTGGATCGGGCGGCAGCGGCGGGTCGGGTGGAAGCGGCGGCAACGCGCAAATACCGTCCGTTCAGCACGTGGTCATCGTCGTCTTGGAGAACACCAACTACAGCTCAGTAGTGGGCAGCCCAAACGCACCTTACATCAACAGCCTCATCCCGCAAGCGGGACTAGCCACGAACTATTACGCCAACACACATCCCTCGATCGGCAACTACTTCACTATCACAACCGGCCAGGCAGTCACCAATGACGACGGCTTCTCGGGCACCGTCTCCATCGACAACGCCGCCCGCGAACTGGACGCCGCTTCGAAGAGTTGGAAATCGTATGCAGAAAACTTGCCATCGCAGGGATATCTCGGAGGCGACGTTCCGCCTTGGTATTTGCGGCGGCACAATCCGTTTACCTTCTTCTCCGATGTGCAGAACTCGTCAACCGAGGCGATGAAGATCGTGCCCTACACGCAGCTCGCAACTGACCTGGCGAACGCACAATTGCCGGCGTATTCCTTCATCGTGCCCAACGCCAAAGACGATGCCCATAGCTGCAGTGACGGCACCTCGAACTGTGACATCTCGCAGAGGGTGAGCAATGCTGACACTTGGCTCTCAAACAACCTGCCTGCCATCTTGAACAATGCGCAATTCCAGCAGAGCGGGTTGCTGGTACTTACCTTCGACGAATCGCAGAATGACAATACCAACGGAGGCGGCAAGGTGATGACGCTGATCCTGGGAACCAAAGTGAAGCCCGGATACGCAGGCACTGTGCAGTACGATCATCGCAGCCTGCTGGGCCTGAGCATGACCGCGCTCGGCGCGAAGATCCCGAATGGGGCTGATGCAGCGCCGCAGATGACCGAGTTCTTCCAGTAACTTAACTGATTGCACCACCGAGAGCACGGAGAACACCGAGAAACCAGGTGTCCGGAACCCATACTCTCGTTCTTCTCTGTGCTCTCCGTGTCCTCCGTGGTGAGCGCTCCTTCTTCCGAGTCGCCGCAATTGCCCCTCAGCCTGCGGGGACGGTACACTAAATCGCACCAGGGGTTTCCATGCTTATCGTCATGAAGTCCGCCGCGACCGAAGAACAGGTACGCGCGGTTTGCGAAAAAGTTGAGCGGCTCGGCCTCCGGGCCCATCCCATGCCGGGCGCTACACGCACGGCTATCGGCGTCACCGGCAACAAATCCGACATTGAAACCGGCACCTTCGACGAAATGCCGGGCGTGCAGGAAGTGATTCACGTCAGCAAGGCGTACAAGCTGGTCAGCCGCGAGGTGAAGGACGAGAAAACGATCGTGCGCTTCCCTGCCGCGGACGCCAGTATCGGCGGTAGCGAAGTCGCCGTCATTGCCGGGCCATGCGCCATCGAGTCTCGTGAGCAGGCGTTTGCTGCTGCTGAGCGAGTTGCACGCGCCGGAGCGAAGTTCTTCCGCGGCGGCGCCTATAAGCCCCGCACTTCGCCGTACGCGTTTCAAGGTTTGGGCGAAGAGGGACTGCGCATCATGGCCGAAATTCGCGACCAGTTTGGCCTGATGATCGTCACCGAAGCGGTGGACAACGAATCGCTCGACCTGGTGGAGAAGTACGCCGACGTTATCCAGATCGGCGCGCGCAACATGCAGAATTTCTCGCTCCTGAAGCGTGCCGGACGCGCCCGTAAACCAGTGCTGCTCAAGCGCGGAATGTCGGCCACGCTTGATGAGTTCCTGATGGCGGCTGAGTACGTCATGAGCGAGGGCAACTACCAGGTGATCCTCTGCGAGCGCGGCGTGCGCACCTTCGCCGACCACACCCGCAACACGCTGGACCTGAGCGTTGTGCCGGCGGTGCAACGACTGAGCCATCTGCCCATCCTGGTCGATCCCAGCCATGGCACGGGCAAGCGCAACAAAGTCACGCCGCTATCACGCGCAGCAGTCGCGGTTGGTGCCGACGGTTTGATTGTCGAAGTGCATCCCAATCCCGACAAGGCGCTGAGCGACGGGACGCAATCGCTCTACCCCGAGCAGTTCGATCAGCTCATGCGGGAAGTGCGCCAGATCGCCGCAGTGCTGGGCCGCTCCATCGCAGAACCGGTGGATCATCCTGTAGTTCCGGCAACCGCCGCTGCCAGGTGATGGCGCGCCGATTCGTTTCTTGTAATCGTGTTCGCAAGTGGCAGGCCCTGAGCCTGCTACTTGTTTTTGCGCTCTCGCTCGCCGGCTGCCGCCAACGTAAACCCATCAACCCCGGATACCACGAATACGCTTACGTCAGCAACGGCAAGAGCGATTCGGTCAGCGTCATCGACGTTCTTTCGTTGCGCAACATAAAAACCATCCCCGTAGGCAAGAACCCCACAGGTATTGCGGCCAACACGAAGAAAAACGAAATCTACGTCGCCAACGCCGACTCAAATAACATCAGCGTGATCGATGCCGAGCGCAACGAGGTGGTCTCGACCATCGGAGTTCATCGCGCGCCATATTTTGTTTCCGTATCAACCGACGGTAAGCGGGCTTACGTCGGGAACTCAGGCTCCTCGAACGTTTCGGTGATCGATCTCGACCTGCGGAAAGCCGTCGCCGCGGTCCGCGTGGGAAACGCTCCTGGGCTGGCGCGCGTCTCTGCCGATGGAACGGTGGTCGTGGTCAGCAACCGCAGCGACGACAGCGTTTCGATCATCGACACCGCGAAACTGGCGGTTCGCGCGACATTGGCCGTATGTCATCAGCCGCAGGATGTGGTGATTCTGCCCGACAGTTCGAAGGCGTTCGTCGCCTGCCCCGGATCCAACCAGGTGGCCTCGCTCGACCTGAAAAGCGATCGCGTGCTGACGCTACTTGAGTTGGGAAAAACTCCAATCCAAATGGCGCTCAAGCCGGATGGCGGTGAGCTGTTCGTGAGCAATTTCGGTTCGGACAACTTCTCGATTGTCGAAACCTATTCCAACGAGGTAGGAGGTAGTTATCTCATCGGAAGCAACCCGGTGCGCGGGGTGGTGACATCGGACAATGCGCTGCTCTATATCAGCAATTTCGGCGCGGACACTATCAGCGTATATGCCATCGAGGAGGGCAGGGTCATCGGCTCAGTGCGCGTCGGCAGCCATCCCGATGCGCTCGCATTGACTCCCAACGAAGAGCACCTGCTGGTGGCCGATACCGGGTCGGGCGATGTGGCCGTGGTGCGTACGGTGAAGACCAGCGACAACTCGAAGATCAGTGCCGACCGCGCGCTGGTGAACGTGATACCGGTTGGAAATCAACCGAACGATATCGTGATTAAGGCGTTCGAGGTGAAGCCGCCGGCGAGATAGGTACGTAAATCCTGCATCGCTCCTGGCCGGGCACGCTGATCGCCATCACCTCTTTTAGTTCGCCCTGGTGCTGTTTGGCAGCCGTCGCAACCGGGTCGTCCTGAAAGGCGATGATGTAATCGGCCTTGTGCGACGGATCGAGCAGCGCCCATTCCCAATCAGGGTGACTGACTTCGCTGATGACGTTCTTCAACGGAATGCCTGCCCGCTGTAGCGCTCCCACATGCGACCCTTCATACATCAGAATGGTCGCGTTCTTCGGAATCCGTGACAAGAAATTCGCGAGGGCGTCTTCCATCGCTAGCCGGGTACGCGAATTCACCCGTGCCTCGCGCAACGTGATTGGCACATCCCCCCACGCTGTCAGATAGCTCCCGCAGACACCGGCAACCACCAGCGCGAAGACCGCAAGCTTGCGGCGACGGCTGTGTAGTCGTTCCACAATCAGCATCGCAAGCGCAACTGGAAAGACCGCGAACACCGGCAGCAGTTCCAAACCATATCTGACGTTGTAGTACGAGAACGGCCACCATGCGGGAACAAAAATAGGCACGCTGCCATACGCGATCGATACCGCATAAAAGATCAATGGCAGCCACAGCAGCAGCCACACTTTGTATTGGCGGAAACGCCACAATGCACCGGCGGTTCCGAGCAGGGCCAATACCAGCATGGCGCGGCCCCACGACGCGTTGCCCATATTCAGCTGCGCGGATTTCAGGAAGTACAACGCTGCGGTCGCAGGGTGGTCCTTGCCCGGATAAGGTGCCGCGCCTCGTTCCGTAGTGCGCTCGGCTATCGCTCTTGCCGAATAGGGTCCGTTGGCCCAGTCCATGGCTCGCCCCGACACGCGATGGTTGTAGGCCAGCCAGAACACAGGTATGAGAGCGTTGAGTAAGACGAATCCGATGAGCGACCTGATCAACACCCGGCGTCGTCGCGCGTCCGTCTCCCGGTAGCACCAGCGCGCGGCAACCACGAGGACAATGGCGCCGATGACCGCGCCGGTGAACCAGCCGTCGTAGCGCGTCCACGCTCCGCCCGCAAGGCACATGCCGCAGCGTTCCAGAGCACCTTCGCGAGAAAGCGCACCCTGATCATGCTCTGCCCCGGCAGCCGGCGCCCGCAACATCTCCTGTAAATACACCAGCGACCAGATGAAGAACGCCATGTAAATCGACTCGTTCATGGCAGTCACCTGCATATAAAGCAGGTTGGGATTGAATGCGTAAATCGCGGTGGCCACACACGCTGGGACCACACTGGAAGCTGATGTCTCACTCTTCCGCCGCGAATCCGGGGAGAGCTTCGCAGTAAGTCCATTCACCAGGCGAAAAATCCCCAGTCCGCCGAGCACGTAGGCGACCATGCTGGGAATTGAACCGGCGACTCCGCTCTGCCACAGCCGGTTGTTCCACACGAAAGGCAGCATGGCCACGTGTTGCAGGGGAAGCCACACCGTACCAAGCTGAAAAAAGGACGACAGCCAGGAGCGGTTATCGATCACTCGCCGCGCTATGTTGATATGCGCAACCGCGTCGCCATAGAGAAGTAGTTCCCCGTGCGCGTAATACCAGAGCAGGGCCGCGACGGACAGGATGGCGAGGAGGAGAGCGACGGAGAATTCTGCGGTGGACTGCGATTTCGCCGGATCAGGATCAGTCTGGCGTGGTTGCGCTATGGCCACTGCTGCGCACCATGAAGGATTCGAACGATCGCCACCTTGTCGCTTACCACTTTGTAGACAACGACGTAGGGCAGTTTGGGAACCAGTAGCTCGCGGGTTCCGCTCAGACGGCCAACCCGACCGCGATTCGGCAATCTATTCAGGCTTTGTACGGATTCGTAGATTCTGCGGGTTATTCGATCAGCCGTTTCCAAGCCGCTCGATGCCTCAATGTAGAAGGAGATGTTTTGCAGGTCGGAAACGGCGGGTGCCGACCACTGCACTCGCATTCAGGATCGTTCCCTCTCTTCGATCCACGCAAGCACGTCTTCATCGGCAACGACTTCGCCACGCTCGACGGCGGCCAAGCCTTCGTTCACCTTAGCTTCGAACCAGACGTTGTAAGACAAAGCCTGATTCAGCGCCTCCTCGAGCGCTTCCTCTTTGGAGCGATGAGTGCGCTCGGCAAGTTGGCTCAATTTGGCTTCCATTTCCGGTTTGAGGGTCGTCGCCATAAGCTGAAGTTTACTGCAACTGCCGCCTATCTGTTAATTCCTAGTCCAAATGCGTGAGCTCGCGAAACGCATTGAACCGCTCGTCGATTTCTTCGCGCGTGAGGCTCTGCATGCGTTCGGTTCCAAACCGCTCCACGGCAAACGATCCCATCACGCTGCCATAGAACATGGCATGCTTCAGCACGCGGCGCGTGACCTCGCCTTGCGAAGCGATGTAGCCCATGAAGCCGCCTGCGAAGCTGTCGCCCGCGCCTGTCGGATCGCGTACTTCATCCAGCGGCAGTGCCGGAGCGCGAAACGGATGATGCCCGCCGCCAAACTCGCCATCGCCAAAGAAGATGGTCGCGCCGTACTCGCCATGCTTGATCACCAGCGCTTTCGGCCCCATCTTCAGCACCTTGTTCGCGGCGCGGGGCAGGCTCGACTCGTCCGCCAGCATCTTCGCCTCGCCATCATTGATCAGCAGAATGTCAACGCGCTTCAGCATCTCGCCCAGCTTCTCGCGCTCGATGTTGATCCAGAGGTTCATGGTGTCGCCACCCACCAGCTTCACCCCGGGCATGCTGTCGCGAACCTTAACCTGCAACCCAGGGTGGATGTTCGCCAGGAAGAGATATTCCGAATCCATGTAGTCGGCGGGAATCTGCGGGTCGAACTTCTCGAACACATTGAGCTGCGTGTCCAGCGTCTTGGCTTCGTTTACGTTGTCGCCGTATTCGCCCTTCCAGAAAAACGTCTTGCCTTTCGCGTGCTGAATGCCGCGCGTATCCACGCCGCGGCGAGTCATCACCGATTCCTCTTCCTGGGTGAAGTCCTCGCCGACTACTGCGACCACTCGCACATCGGTGAAGTAGCTGGCCGAAAGCGAAAAGTGAGTGGCCGCGCCGCCAAGAATCTTCTCGCGCGTGCCGAAAGGAGTTTTCAGGGAATCGAATGCGACCGAACCGACGACGACGATAGACAAGTGGTTAAGCTCCTGCTTTCTTTTCGGGGACGAAATATTTTCCAACCAGCAGTTTCAGGCGCTCCAGCGCGGCCGGCGGAACTGCTTCTTTATGGGTGATGATGGCGTGCTTCAAGGCTGAACCGCATTTGCAGCCGCGCTCTCGCGGCAAGAGCGCCACCGCTTCGCGCACCACGTTGCTGGCGTTCTCCGCATTCTTCATCAGGACGCCAACAATCTGGTCGACCGTCACGTGGCCGTGCTCCGGATGCCAGCAGTCGTAGTCCGTCACCATGGCCACGGTCACGTAGCAAAGCTCAGCCTCGCGAGCTAGCCGGGCTTCGGTCAAGTTGGTCATGCCAATCACGTCCATGCCCCAACTGCGGTAGAGGTTCGACTCAGCCATGGTGGAGAATTGCGGCCCCTCCATGTTCACGTAGGTACCGCCATGCTTGGCGTTGACGCCGGCGCGACGGCAGGCTTGCTCAACGAAGCTCGCCGTCTCCGAACATATGGGATGGCCAAGACCGACATGCGCGACCAGTCCGTTGCCGAAGAAGGTGTCAACGCGATGGCGCGTACGATCCACAAACTGGTCGGGCACAACGAAGTCCATCGGCTTGTGCTCTTCTTTCAGCGAGCCAACAGCCGACAGTGACAGGATGCGCTCCACCCCAAGCTGCTTCATGCCGTGGATGTTGGCGCGATACGGAAGCTCTGTCGGCATCAAGCGATGCCCGCGCCCGTGCCGCGACAGGAACGCAACCTTCCGTCCGCTCAGCGTTCCCAACACGTACGCATCCGACGGCGTGCCGAAAGGCGTCTCCAGCGACACCTCCTGCACGTCGGTTAAGCCGGGCATGGAATACAGGCCGCTGCCGCCGATGATCCCGATCTCTGCTTGCTGCAAGGTTATCTCCTGAGGAATTCTCGATTATACCGAGAGGGCCGCGGCTGGCTGCCCCGAGTCGGTGGACGGTTCTGAAAAGATGCCGGGTGCCCCCACTCATTCCTTCATTTGGAATGAGTGGGATATATCTGCCGGTGGCCCGGGCAACGCTCACGCGGGTGCCCCATGCAAGCCATCGTTTGGCTTGAGTGGGGATTTTCGTATGCAGTGCTACGCGGTTCAAGCAATTAGGACACTTTCCCGCCAGAAGTAAAACTCAACCAACTGATGGTTAGCCGCGTGCCCCACTCATTCCTTCGTTTGGAATGAGTGGGAGCTCTCAGCGTGGAACCGCTTGTCGCAAAGGAGAATTGATCGTCGAGGTGGACTCTGGTGTCCCCGGGGTTCAATCGTCCTCGATCCCACTCATCCGAACGGAACGGATGAGTGGGGCACCCGGGAACGAGCGTCATTGCCTGATAACGTCAGTTTGTGAAAGCGGCGCTGCAATCAAGCCGTCCAAGCATCGAAATCTCAGTGACCACGCCCGCAATGGACGAAATAAACCAGGTCGATGACTGCAACGCCGGGTGCCCCACTCATTCCTTCATTTGGAATGAGTGGGATGTCACAGGGCGGACGCGTTTAGCTGAGCAATGAAATGAAAGGATCGATCCAGGTGGACTCCGGTGTGGCGGAGGGTGAATTGTCCCTCGATCCCACTCATCCGAACGGAACGGATGAGTGGGGCACCCGGCGCGGCTGCCGGGAGGGGTAGTGTTCTAACAGAGGGTTGCCGCGTTATGGCTCCGACGCGAGGAACTTTTCACGCGATACCCGGATGTACTCATACACCCTGTGAGCCATAGGGTCATCGGCCAAATCGCCGGATGGTGGAGTTGGTTCAGCGGGAATCAGGGCTTTAGGAATTTGGATGGGGCCATTAGACATTTCATGCACAGCAACCTGGAGCCCTAGATAAAAGAGCATTAGCTTAGCTTGCAGCCACGGTATCGAGATGGCGGTGTGCTGTTCTACGACTACGTTTTGTTTTCCAGGCGGAATGTCGAGCTCGCCAAAGATGATTTTCAAATCCCATTCAAACGGCTGGAACTGCACGTTGTTTGCATAAAGAGATTCAAAATTCTCTCCCCTAATCAACGGAGACTGCGCCTGTTCTTGCTGCTCATCCGGCAACATATTTTCCCCTTCGCGTGTTTCGTTTTTCTAGCCGCTCCCGTCGCTTGTTTCTTGCGCGAGTTCCAGACGGGATGCGGCCTCGAAATCCCTTGCCCTGATCTATACACGTTACCGAAGCGAACCTTCTAGGAGTAGAAGGGATTGCAGGTTCGGAAGAAACAATAGATACTCTCTTGCGTTCCACCGTTGGCGGGGAAGCGGCCATTCCTGCGAAAAGAGTAGATGCCGCCCCTATCCCCATGAACGGGTGCCCAGCGGTGCTCAATAGGCGATGAGTTTCCTCTACGCTTGCTTCCGACCGGGCCTCTTGTTCTTCTCCCTTGCTGTTTTCTGTTTCGAAGTCGGCCACGTCGAATGTAATCTCATCGCGCAGATTCTTTGCCCACCGCTCAAATTCACTAAAAGGCACAAATTTCCCAATGAAGGCCACGTCGAACCCGGCAGCTATATCAATCACGGTATTAAAAGTGAGATTTCCATATGCTGGATTACTGGCACGCGAAATCACTCCTTGCGTGAGTCCGGCTTTCTCGGCCAATTTCGCTTGAGTCCACTCCCTCTGCTTCATCATGCCTTGAATCTGGAGAGCGGTGCCTTGTTTTAGCATCGAGGCCACGATCTCTCTGCGATAGTCCGGCCCGCTTCCGAGTTTTTCCCAAAGCTCATTAGGGGTGGTCGTGGTCATTAATTTTCCCTCTTCCAATTTCATATTGAGCTTTGTATTTGAGTGCTTTTGAGCAAGCGTCTACCGGGATGCGAACTCTCCCGCTTTTCTCGAATGCTCCCAGAAGAATGAACAACCGCTCCTCTGAATACCAAATTCCTATCGGTCTGATATGACGAAATGGGCGCTTGTCCTTGATATCGAGAACAACCTCCCAAAGGCCAGCACCTTCCCGCTCCAACGGCTTGATCGGATTAAGCCTCTTCCAATCGATGGGCGAAAATGACCCGATGAAGGAAATTCGTGCGTCGAAGAATGCACGAACCCTCGCATCCTGCGCCAGGTACCACTCTCGTATCACGTTTCTCGGAGGCTCATCGTCCGTGTAGTAATCCTGAAATACCGAACTCATCCTAGTATGGCTTTCAGAGATTTGTCAATGCAAAATTGCATTTTACGCTTGACTCGCTGTATGTAATTTTGCATAATACGCGTAACAACATGAAGCAAAAGGCCAACAGAACCGAGTCGGGAAACTTGGAACTGCTGGCCTTATCTCTTTATTATTCTCTGGGGCTATCCATGGGGAGACGGCCATCGCTGTGACAGGCAGGCCCGTCGCCGGTTCAATCCCGACTAGCTCCACCGCTTACTACTTTGCCCAACCCGTACCTTGTAACTCGAGCTGAGCTTTCCCTCTGGAATTCGACCAAAGGAAGGGTTTCGAGACCCACTGCCATTCTGTGCCGCTTTACAGAAGAAAGCAAGGCCGAAATGACATGTCACAATTGCCAAACCCAGCGCAAGCGGTACGGCAAGAACAAAGCGGGCATCAACGCTTCAGCTGTCGTACCTGAACCCGCAACGTTCACCGAATCAGGCTGGCGCCCACTAGGCGAGCGCCTTCCTACAGAGGTGCGTTTCGTGTCACCCTTGCGATGGAAAGAGGTTTGACCGATCATCGCTCGCCGAGTTAATCGAGGCAACAACTCCGAAACAGGACACTACCGCCGTGAGCCGGCTTCAGTCCGCATGCAAAGGTTAGAGGCTGCAGCGAGTCGAATTCGTGCGATAATCTCGGCTAACTCACGGCCCCGGGCTGCGACCACGTCTGACCATGCGCAAGATTTTCATCAGTTATCGCCGCGACGATGCCGACGAAGCGGCCGGACGGCTCTCCGACCACCTCGTCACTCAGTTCGGTCAGGACAGCGTCTTCATGGACGTGGACGGCATCGCGCCGGGCCGCGATTTTCGCAAGGTCATCGAAGAAACGCTCACCCAATGTGACGTGCTGCTCGGCGTTATGGGTCGCAATTGGCTCGACATCAAGGACGAAACCGGCAAGCGCCGCCTGGAAAACGATTATGACTTCGTTCGGCTGGAGATTGCTTCCGCCCTGCGTCGCGATATCCCGGTAATCCCCGTGCGGGTCCAGGGCGCGACCGTACCCAAGCCGGATACGCTGCCTGACGACCTGAAGGACTTCTCCTATCGCAACGCGGTCGAACTTACGCACGAACGATGGAACTCCGACGTGCAGGTGCTGGTCGACAAGATGCGCCGCTTGTTCAACGAGCCCTGTCCTCCGGCAGAACAACCGGCAAGTTCGTCGCCGCCCGCCTGTCAATCCGCAACCACGGGCGGCAGCGCCGGTGTTCAACCAGGTGCCGCAAGTTGCCGCCCCTCGTACGGACCTCGACAAACGAAGACGCACCCGCAAGATCATCAAGTGGTGCCTGGTGGCGCTGTTCACCATCTCCACCTTCAGCCTGATGGGCCAGCCCGACACGAGTGGAGTGCTCGGCGGAGTCATCCTCGTTCCCTTCCTGATCTGGGATCCGTTCAAATGGTTCGTGGTAAAGAGCTGAAGCCCCGGCAAGGGAGCGTTCGCGCTGCAGTCGCGAGCGCCCTGCGGCCAGGTCCCGCCCAGGCTGCTTGCGTGGGTCTCCGAGCCACGCGTTTCGCATGTATTTTCAATTTTCAAAGATCCGACCGGCGCGGGCACTGAGCCAGCCGGTTTTGCGCTCTAGAGACGCAAAAAGAGCCAGCTGGCGGATCGCGCCTTCTGGCTCTGCTGTTCTCACTATAGCAGTTTCCGCGGAAAATCTTAGGTAGTTTCGCACCTTTATATCTGCAGTGCTGTCATGCACTTGCGCGGATTTGCGGCACCTCTGAGCTATTGACAACCCTCTTCCCAAATCGGGAATCGCTCCCCGCGGGTCACTTTCCTGGCCACGCCCGCAACGCCGTTTCCGCCACGCTCTCCAGCGCCGCGCGGTTCGCTCCCCCGGCCGCTTGCACTGACATTCCGTGCATCACGGCCATGTAGAAGCGCGCCAGGTCAGCAGGGTCGGTCGTCTCCGGAAGTTCGCCGTCAGCCTTCGCCTTCTTCAAGCGCTTGCGCAGCGCGATCTCGCCGGCCGAGCGGCGCTTCGCCAACTCTTTCCGCATAGCACTGGATTCGTCCCCACACGCCAGCGCCCCCTGCACATACAAACACCCTCGCGGAGATTGCGGCTTGGTCAGCGCGGCGACGGTCCCGCGCAGCACGAGTTCAATCACGGCACGTCCGGTCGGCGCGGCAAAAGCTTCCGCCATGTACGCTACTGGGCCTTGTTCGTAGCGCTCGAGTACCTGTCGAAATAGCGCTTCTTTGTCGCCAAAGGCGGCGTACAGGCTGGGACGATTGATTCCCATCGCCTCCGTCAGATCGGAAAGCGACGCGCCGTCATAACCTTTTTTCCAGAAAACGCGCAACGCTGCGTCGAGCGCGCGTTCCTTGTCGAACGAGCGTGGACGTCCTCGACTGGCAGACTTGGCTTCTTTCATCACCTATTCATATTAGACAACATACGTTTTGTACTGGATGGTAAAGAATCGTGAATCCTTCACCAGCGTAACGCAATCTGTATCGCATGGTACAGAAATCGTACTGGAAAATTCGGAAGTAAGAGAGGAAGTATATGGGCAAGCTGCAGGGAAAGGTCGCAATCGTAACCGGAGCGTCCAAGGGAATCGGCGCCGCTATCGCGAAACAACTGGCGGCCGAAGGCGCGACCGTGGTGGTTAACTACGCCTCGAGCAAGCAGGGCGCTGACACCGTGGTGAAGGAAATCGTCGCCAAGGGCGGTAAGGCAGTCGCCATCCAGGCCGATATCGCCAAACAATCCGACATCGAGAGGCTGTTCGCGGAGAGCAAAAAGCAGTTCGGCAGGCTCGATATCCTGGTCAACAATGCCGGCATTTACGAGTTCTCGCCCCTCGACGGCATCACCGGCGAGCACTTCCACAAGCAGTTCGATCTCAACGTTCTGGGACTCGTGCTGGCATCGAGAGAAGCCGCGAAATACTTCGACGGCGATGGCGGCAGCATCATCAATCTCAGTTCCCTGGTCAGCCTGTCGCCGCAACCCAATGCCGCTATTTACAGTGCCACCAAGGGCGCGGTCGATGCCATCACCAAGTCTCTGTCGAAGGAGCTCGGGCCGCGCAACATCCGTGTCAATGCCATCAATCCCGGCATGGTGCTGACTGAAGGCGTACAAACGGCTGGCTTCGCCGAGAGCGACTTCCGCAAGGAAATGGAATCGCGCACCCCGCTTGGCCGCATCGGCAAAGTGGAAGATATCGCGCCGGCTGCAGTCTTCTTCGCCTCCAACGACTCTGCCTGGATCACCGGCGAAACTCTGGTCATAGCCGGCGGACTAAGCTGAGCACTCGTCTGCAATCCGTTGTCATCCTGAGCGACGACGCCGAGCGGTCGCGAGGGGGAGGAGTCGAAGGACCTCTATAGGTTGAGATAGCCAGTTCGATAGAGGTCCTTCGACTCGAGCGCGCAAAAGCGGCGCGGCCTCGCTCAGGATGACAGGCCATATCGGATGCGGTTTCGCACTCGAAGCTACGACGAGAACCACCCGCGCGATGCTAATCTAGACAGCACCGGATGGAGAACGCCATGAAGCTTTCCCGTCGCACGCTCGCTGTTGCCGCCGTTATTTTGCTAATCGCATCTGCGGGATTCGCCGCTGACACGCAGCCGCCTTCCGACTGGCAGAAAGACTTGCTGGCATGGCACGCCGAGCGCGCCAAGAACCTGCAGGCCCCGAACGGCTGGCTCTCGCTGGTCGGATTGGACTGGCTCAAGCCGGGTGACAATTCCGTAGGATTCGCCGCCGACAATACCCTCAAGCTGAAGTCGCAAGTTGTTCCCCGCCTGGGCACCGTGCGCCTCGGCAGCAGCTCGATCGAACTCTTGCCTCCCGGCGATGGATTTCCCAAAGAGCTGCGGGTCGACGGGAAGACCCCGGCCAATCCTCAGCCTCTGGCGGCCGACGATACGGGAAAGCCATCGAAAATCACTATCGCAACTTTGCAAGTTACAGTGATCCATCGCGGCGATCAGTATGGGCTTCGTATCCGCGACTCGCAATCGCCGACTCGCACCGGATTCCACGGGCTGAAGTGGTATCCTCCCGATCCCGCGCTGCGCGTCAAGGCGGAATGGACGCCCTACAATCCTCCGCTGAAGCGGAAGATACCGACCGTACTGGGCACCGAGATTGAGGGCGACGTTCCGGGCAAGGTCACGTTTACTCTGGACGGACAGACCCTGAGCCTGGAGCCGATGCTCGAAGAGCCGACCGACAAAGAACTGATGTTCATCATCAAAGACACGACCAGCCAGGACAAGACTTACGGCGCCGGACGCTTTCTCTACACGCCATTTCCTGACAACGGCCTGAGCAAGCCGGGAGAACTCTGGCTCGACTTCAACCGGCTGGAAAATCCACCCTGCGCCTACACGCCCTACGCGACCTGTCCGCTGGCTCCGCCGCAGAATCGGTTGCAGGTGGCCTTGCCGGCAGGTGAGCAGCGCTATCACGACTAACCATGGGAAGCAGTCTTCGCACGCTGCCACTACAAGGCTTCACCACGGAGGACACCGGGAACACGGAGGACGGAAGTTCGAAATCAAAAAGTCTTTCGGATTTCTCGGTGCCCTCCGTGTACTCCGCGGTTCACGATTTTCGGGTTCTTCACTCATGCTCCTCGACGCTCTGCATAAAGTCGCCAACCACTGCACCGCGTTAACGCGCGACGAAGCGCGCACGGTCATGGCCGAGATTCTGAGCGGCGGAGCGACCGACGCGCAGATTGCGGCGCTGCTGGTTGCGCTCCATATGAAGGGCGAAACCGTTGAGGAGATCGTCGGATTCGCCCAGGCCATCCGCGCAGCCGCCACGCCGCTGGGGGCCGACGACGGTCACGCCCTCGACCTGAGCGGTACCGAACGCGATGCTCTGGTTGACACCTGCGGTACCGGCGGCGACACCAGCGGCACCTTCAACATTTCCACAGCAACGGCGCTGGTTGCGGCTGGAGCTGGTGCTAGAGTTGCGAAACATGGCAACCGTAGCGTCACGTCGAAATGTGGCTCGGCAGACGTCATGGAAGCCCTCGGCGTGAATATCGATCTGCCGCCTTCGCGGATCGCGGCTTGCCTGGATAAAACCGGCATCGCCTTTCTCTATGCCCCGGCTCTGCATTCGGCCATGAAGCACGTACAGGTGGCGCGGCGCGAGTTGCGACTGAGGACGGTCTTCAACCTGCTCGGCCCGCTCACAAATCCCGCGCACGCTTCGGCGCAGGTGGTGGGCGTCTATTCCGCAGACCTGGTCGAGAAGCTTGCCGAAGCGCTCAGCGAACTGGGATTGCGGCGAGCGCTGGTGGTGCACGGGCGTGATGGCCTGGACGAGATCACGATCACGGGCGCAACCAAGATCGCCGAGGTGCGCGACGGGCGAGTTCGCTCCTATGAAGTGACGCCAGAGGAGTTCGGATTACGTCGCGCGCCGCTGGGCGAAATTGCCGGGGGCGATGCCCAGGACAACGCCGCCGTGATTCGCCGCGTGTTGGATGGCGAGCGTTCAGCCTGTCGCGATGTCGTTTTGTTGAACGCCGCCGCAGCGCTGGTTGCAGCAGGGCAGGCGGACACGATGCAGGCCGCGCTTCCCCTGGCGGCTTATGCGATCGACTCCGGCCACGCCAAGCAGAGGCTGGAGCTGCTGGTGGAGTTTACGAACAGCAGCAACTAGTCCCAAGCTCTGTGGTCCCTACGGGACTCGTGTATCTTTCTGGAAGCATACCCAGCGCTGAAGCGCTGGGCTAACCTCTGCTGCGCCTACGGCGCGCTACTGCTTACTCGCCGTTTGCGACGCTACTTTCTTCCCAACTTAATCTCCCGGCCATTCAACGGCTGCACCGGTCGAGCATCGTCGGGGTCGAGCGCTGCGAATGCGGCGATCTGCTCTTTCGACAGCGTCATCTTGTGCGACATCACCAGCCATGTAACTCCCTCGGTGCAGGGCGGCGTAGTCAGCGAGCCTTGAAATGTGTAGTACTCGCGACGGTTAGGCAACAACTGTGAAGCGTTGACCTTCACGCCTGCGGGCTTATTCTCGTTGCCTGCGGTCTTCGGCATGTTGCTCCACACGGTGGCAATCGCCGGGTTGGCGCGACCTTCCTCGAAAAAGATCGCAACCACTGCCGTTTTCCCATCTGCACTTTTATGGACCAGGTGTCCTTCCAGCGGAAAATGCTTTCCGTGTAGCGCGTTTTCGCTGACATGATGGAAATGGAACTGGACCAGGTTATAGGTCTTGCCGTCGAGGGTGATGCTGCTGCCCGGCTCGTAGTCGGACTCGATAGTATGTCCATTGTTAATGACATCCAGTGCAGAAGGCTTGTAGTCAAACTCGATGACCGGTAGCTTTGCATGCTCGGCGTGAGAGATGTTTATCGGCGACTGTTGTTTACCTTGGCTGCACGCCGTGTAGTCAGGACTTAACTCTCCCCAGTGCGCAGGACCAGTGTCGCCGGTGTAGCCCCATTGGTGAGGCTCATCGGCGGCGAAGGCTACGCCGGCCAAAGGATTTGCAATGACGATCAGTGCGAGCAACATGCAGGCAGAGCGATTCACATCGGCCTCCGGTTAGCTTGAATAATCGGGAACTCTGAATTGTAGTTGGTTGAGTCGAAGCTTCCTACTTATAAAGCTCGTTCGACTCCTCGCTATGCTTGTCGCCCAGGATGACATCGCGGATGGAAGGCGAAAAAAACCCGCCTGGTAGTTAGCCGGGCGGGGTTCGTAAGTCGAAGTTACTCGTCTACTTCACTGCTTTCGGTCCGGCATTCCTGATCTCCGCCGGCGCATCGAACTGCTCGAAGTTCTTCGCGAAGCGTGCGGACAAGTCAGCGGCCATCTTGTCGTAGGCGGCTTTGTCTTTCCAGGAATTGCGCGGGTTGAGCAACTCCGAGGGAACTTCCGGGACCTGTTTGGGGATGCTGAAGCCGAACGAGGGCTCGATTTCGAACTCCACGTTCGCCAGCTTGCCTTCAACCAGCGCATTGACCATGGCGCGCGTATAGGGCAGGCTCATGCGCTTGCCCACGCCGTATCCGCCACCCTGCCAGCCGGTGTTGACCAGCCAGCATTGCGCTCCGTGCTCGCGCAGGCGGCGCCCCAGCATTTCGGCATAAACTTTCGGCGGCAGGGGCATGAAGGGCGCACCAAAGCAGGTGGAGAACGTCGCCTGCGGCTCAGTGACGCCGGCTTCGGTTCCGGCAACCTTCGCCGTGTAGCCCGACATGAAGTGGAACATCGCCTGTTCCGGCGTGAGCTTCGATACCGGCGGCAGTACGCCGAAGGCATCGGCTGTCAGGAAGACGACGTTCTTGGGATGGCCGCCGAAGCCGGGGATCACCGCGTTTTCGATGAACGTCACCGGATAAGCTGCGCGCGTGTTCTCCGTCTTGCTGTCGTTGTCGAAGTCGGGATAGCGCGTCACCGGATCGAGCACCACGTTCTCCAGCACCGTGCCGAAGCGAAGCGCGTTCCAGATCTGTGGCTCGTTCTGCTCGCGAGAGCCGAATGCACTTGGCATAGCAGCCTCCCTCAAAGTTGAAAACGCCGTCAACGCTCCAGCCATGCTCGTCATCGCCAATGAGCCGGCGGGTGGGATCGGCAGAGAGCGTCGTCTTGCCGGTTCCGGACAGGCCGAAGAACAGCGCAGTTACGCCGTCCTCGCCAATGTTCGCCGAGCAGTGCATGGGGAACACGTCGCGCTGCGGCAGCAGGAAGTTCATGATGCCGAAGATCGACTTCTTCATTTCGCCGGCGTACTGGGTACCGCCGATGAGGACGATCTTGCGGGTGAAGTTCACGATGACGAAGACTTCGGAGTTCGTCCCGTCGCGCTTGGGATCGGCCAGAAACAGCGGCGCGCTGACGATGGTGAACTCAGGATGGTGGCTCGGCGAGTTCTTCCATCGTCGGCCGAATAAAGAGCTGATGCACGAACAGGTTGTGCCAGGCAAACTCGTTGATGACGCGGATGGGGAGTTGATAGCGCGGGTCGGCTCCGCAGAACAAGTCCTGCACGAAAAGCTCTTTGCCCTGCAGGTACTCGATCACGCGGTCGTAGAGAGCGTCGAACTTCTCCGGCGAGAAGGGAAGGTTGACCGAGCCCCACGCAACCTTGTCGGCGGTAACCGCGTCCTTGACCGTGAACTTGTCTTTGGGAGAGCGCCCGGTGCGCTTGCCGGTCTCGGAGACGAGGCAGCCGCGGGCGCTCAATTCGCCTTCGTTGCGCCGCAGAGAAGCCTCGACCAGCAGCGCAGGAGAAAGATTGCGATGAACGTTCGGCTGCTCCAGCAAATCGGAAAGTTTCGGTGCCTGAACGGCAGTAGACATAAAAGAGAGCTCCTCTAGGAAATTTTGCAATGCTGGATCATCATCCAGCAGCCCCGCCGCAGCTGGCGGGAACGCGGCCGGAGCGCAGAACAAAAAAGCCCGACTGGGCTATCGGGCGACTGCTTCCTGATGGACTGCCTGCATGATCTGATTCAGGTGATCGAGCGTTTCCTCAACGCTAAGGGTGTACATCTCGCGTCCGCTATCTTCTCCCGACTCGATGGCCCACTTCAGGTAGTGGCCTGCAATCTGCACCGCCATAGGGTCAGTGATGACTTTCCCGGTTTCGCGGTTGTACTCCACCCATGCGAGATGAGGGAGTGCGATCCAAACCGGCCGCTCTTCGACCAGAAACTTGACGTCGACAGCATCGGCGTGACGGG
Source organism: uncultured Acidobacteriaceae bacterium (assembly GCA_963771535.1). Lineage (GTDB taxonomy): Bacteria > Acidobacteriota > Terriglobia > Terriglobales > Acidobacteriaceae > CAVVDY01. The sequence goes on from CAVYTK010000006.1 coordinate 270,169, forward strand.
TGGCAATGGCGATGATGAGCGCCTGGTACTGACAATGGACCCGCTCACCGCTCCAGCGGTCAACGGCATGAAAGTCGTCATACATAGATTCAAAAATGATATCTGAGCGGGACGGGGCGGGGCAATGGTTTGCTGATGAGTCTGCGGGCAACTGCCGAGTCGGCGCGCGGACCCGAGTTCGCGCGGCGGGTGCTGATTGCCCAAAATGGTCCCAAGGCGGACTACCAAGGGCGACGCGGACAAAGCTTCCCGAGTCTCTCGCGCAACTCACCACGGATCGCGAAGATGTCGTCTTCTCCTAAGCTTTGATTTGTTTGTTTCCCTCATGTTTTCCTCAGAAATCCGCCCGCTATCTGCCATCTCTGCTTGCGCCATGCCGCGCTCCAGAGGATAATTTAGTTTCGCTTTTTGTTCGACTTGGTGCACCTATATGAGCAAGCGATCCAGCGCCGGGCAGTCCGCTTTCCTGTTCGAGGAGGAACCCCCTCCCGAGCAGCCGCCTTCGTTCGTTCCTACGGACGCACAGCGGGCAGCTATCGAGCATGTGCACGGGCCGATGCTGGTCGTGGCCGGAGCAGGCACCGGCAAGACGACCGTTCTCACCCAGCGGATCGCGCGACTGCTGCGCGAAGGACATGCCAAGCCGCACGAAATCATCGCCATTACCTACACCAAGAACTCGGCGCACGACCTGGTGGTGCGGCTGGCCGAAGCCTGGCTGGGAAGCAACGATCCGATGGCGGTGCAAGAGGTGCAGCGTTCGGTCAAGGTTGGAACCTTCCACGCCTACTGCTATCACCTGCTCTGTAAGGCGGGCCGCCGCTTTGAGCTGATCGACGACCCCGACCTGTATGTCCTGCTGCGGTCCAAGATCGAAGACCTGCGGCTGGAACATTTCATCACCGCCGGCAATCTCGGCAAGTTTCTCGAGGACCTGCTGAAATTTTTCCGGCGCTGCTCCGACGAGCTGCGCGGGCCCGACGATTACGACCGCTACGTTGCCGACCTGGTCAGCGGCAAGGAGCCGCCGCCGCGAGTGTGCAGCTCGAAGCAGGAGCTGAGCGACGATGAGGCCATCGCGCGCTGCCAGGAGATTGCCCGCGTCTTTCGCATGGTGGAAGAAAAGCTGGCAGCCGCGAACCTGGGAACCTACGGCGACGTCATCACCCGTGCGCTCGGGCTGCTGGAAAGTCCGGCGAACCCGCAATGGTTGAAGCAGGCGCGCGAGGGTGCACGATTCATCCTGGTCGACGAGTTCCAGGATTCCAACGTGGCTCAGATCAGGCTGGCGAAACGTCTGGCAGGCGACGAGGCGAATGTCTTTGCGGTGGGCGATCCCGACCAGGCCATCTATCGTTTTCGCGGAGCCACCAGCGGCGCCTTCGATCAATTCCTGGCGGCGTTTGACGTCGCGCGGGTGAAGCGCGTCACCATGAGCGAGAATCGCCGCTCGACCCAGTCCGTGCTGAGCACCGCCTACGAGGTGATCGCGCGCAATCCCCAGATCAGCAGCGTGAGCCTTCCCGATGGCGGGAAGTGGGAGCGCAGTCCGCTGGTGCACACCCGCAGCACTCCCGAGCCCAGCCCTGTCTCGCCGGTACGCGTATGCGGCTGTGTCGGTAAGGGAACGGAAGCGATATTCGTGGCCGACGAGATTGAAGGCATGCACCAGCGGGGACGCGCATGGCGCGACATCGCAGTCATCTATCGGCAACACAGTCATCGCGAAGATCTGGTGCAGCGGTTGCGCGAACGGAGCATTCCGTTCGTGGTGGAGGGCGTAGACCTGCTGGAGACCGGCGAGGTTCGCGACCTGGTGGCGGTGCTCAAGGCCATGCAGCAGCACGACACGGTGAGCCTGGTGCGGGTGGCGTCATTGCCGAATTTCGATGTCAACGGCGCTCAGCTTCGCACCGCATTCGCCAATGCCGGTGACAAGCTTGACGGGGAGACCGAACTCGCAGCCCTAACCGGCGGCGCTGAAGTCGCGAACGCTTTGCTGGAGGCGCGGCGCCAGCTTGAGGCGGCCGCAGGCCAGGCAACGGCTGCAATCCCGATCGCCGAGCGGTGCTTTAGCTTTTCGGCTGACAAGCATCGCCGAGCTTTTGCCGCATTCGTCGAGCGCTGGGGCAAGAAGCCAAAGGAACTCTCGGGCGAGGGAACATTGCGCGAACTCCTCGAATATCTCGAGCTGTTCGTCGAAGCGGGCGGGAAGGTCTGCCGCCCCGAATACGACGAGGATGGAACACCCGAGAAACTGCGAATGGAGATGGGGGAGAGCGAAAAGGGAGGCAAGGAGCGGCCCGACGCAGTTCACCTGATGACCGCGCATACCGCCAAAGGACTGGAGTTCCCGGTGGTGTTCGTGGTGCGCGTCGGCTCCAACAGCTTTCCCAGCGGATATAGAGAGGACCTGGTCGAGTTTCCCAAGGCGCTGCGCAATCACGAGAACATTCCCGAAGAGGACGATCCCAAAAAGCTGCACGACGAAGAGGAGCGGCGGCTGTTCTATGTGTCGGTGACGCGAGCGGAAGACGAATTGATCATGTCTGGCAAGCCAGCTGGCAAGAAGGACCTGACTCCCTCGGGCTACCTGCGCGACTTGGTCTCGTTGAATGCAGGGCCGCTGGCTGGCAGGCTGGAATTCCGGCCGGTTCCTGAGGGAACGCTGCTGCCGAGTGTCCAGGCCGCCGCGGCTCCCCAATTGCGAGTGCACGAGTGGGTCACGCTTCCGCCGCTCGGCAATACGCGCATCTTGCGCCTGAGCCCCAGCGCGATCGACAACTACTCGATGTGTCCGTTACGCTACAAACTCTCGCGCGATTGGAATCTCCCCGAGGAACCGGGAGCTGCAATGCAGTTTGGTGCTGCGATGCACACTGCGCTGATGGGCTACTTCGACGCGCAGAGGAAAGGCAAAGTTCTCGATGCCGAGACGGTGATCGCATCGTTTCTCGACGAATTCAGCAAAGCGAAAATTGACGAGCCGCTGCAACGCGAGCTGTACGAGAAGAACGGACGCAGGCAGCTGCTGGCGTTCCTCAACTCGCCGGCCACAAAACCGCATGGCAAGGTGCTGAAGGTCGAGCATCGTATCGACATGGAGATCGCCGGCGCGAAGGTCGTGGGCCGCATCGATCGCGTGGATGAGGACGACGACGGGCTGACCATCGTGGACTACAAAACCGGTCGGCCGAAGAACCAGGATGTCGCCGACGACAGCCTCCAGCTTTCGGTCTATGCGCTCGCCATGGAAAGGGAAGGGCGGGTAAAGGCGGTCGTGTTCGAGAACCTGGAAGACCGAAGCACCATCGTGACCACGCGCGACAGCAAGCAGCTGAGTAAGGCACGCGAAGAAATCAGCAAGGTTGCCGGAAAGATTGCTCGCGGTGAATTCGACCCCAGGCCTGGTTTTCATTGCAGCTGGTGCTCCTACCGGATGATCTGTCCGGAGAAGGAACTGGTGACGATTACCCCGGCGGCGAGCGCCGCAGCTAATTAGAAACCGGCTGTTGGCTCTTAGCTTTTGGCTCTGAGCCACACATGCGTGCCTCGGGTGTCATCCTGAGCGACGCGAGACGCAGTCGAGCGCAGTCGAAGGACCTGCAGTTCGCTCGAGCGGCCACAACTGCTCTCAATGGCTGTCACTCTGTTTTAGGCAAAAACCAACAGCCGAGAGCGAATAGCCAAGAGCCGTCTCTCCGCTGTCATCCTGAGCGAGGACGCCGAGCAGAGCGACGGGGACGAGTCGAAGGATCTCTACATTCGCTGCGATCTCGGTGGCGGTACAGGTCCTTCGACTGCGCTCGACTGCGTCTCGCTCCGCTCAGGATGACAAGCGAGAATGAGAGGACGCAGCCTCAGCACCAACCGCGAAGAGCCAAAAGCTAACAGCCATGAGCCAACAGCGGCTTTCTGCTAATCTCCAATAACCCATGACTTCGCGAGCCAATGCCTGGGCTGCGCTGGCGGTGCTGACGGCACTCAACTTCGTCAATTACATCGACCGCTCGATCCTCTTCGCGGTGCAGGAACTAATCAAGGCGGAGTTCACGCTCAGCGACAAAGACGTGGGCTTTCTCACCTCGGCGTTCTTTATCTGCTACATGATCGCCGCACCGTTGATCGCGCCACTTGCCGACCGGTTTCCGCGCAAATACATCATGGCTGCCGGGGCGTTCGTGTGGAGCGCTGCGACACTGCTCACCGCGATCACGCACAATTACGATGAACTGCTATTGCGTCACATCATCGTCGGGATCGGCGAGGCGACGTTTGTGGTCTTCTCTCCGGCTTATCTCTCGGACCTGTTTCCCGAGCGTATGCGCGGCCGAGTGCTGTCGATTTTCTATCTCGCCATACCGGTTGGCACGGCATTCGGTTACATCATCGGAGGCCAACTCGGCGCATCGCACGGATGGCGCATGCCGTTCATGATCTGCGCGGCGCCCGGCGTGCTGCTGGCATTTGCGGTGCTCGCCTTGCACGAGCCACAACGCGGAGCCAGCGACCACATCGCCGATAACGTGGAGCGCGGTACGTTGTTAGGGTTGGCACGCAACAAGGCCTACTGGACCGTCTGCCTCGGTATGGCGATGATGACGTTCGCGGTCGGCGGACTGCAAGTCTGGATGCCGACCTTTCTGATGCGCATGCGCGACGTGCCGCTCGCCAAGGCCAACATTGTGTTCGGCGGTATAACAGTCGTTGCCGGAACCATCTCTACCCTGCTCGGCGGCTGGCTGGGCGATCGTCTGTTGCGCCGTACCCGCTCCGCGTATCAATTGATTTCGGCGATTGGCATGGTGCTGTCCATCCCGGCGATGCTGGTGGCGCTCTTTGTTCCGGGCACCATCATGTATGTCGCGATTTTTGTCGGCGAGTTTCTGATCTTGCTAAACACCGCGCCACTCAACGCAGCATTGGTGAACTCCGTCAGCGCGCGCATTCGCGCTACCGCCGTCGCGGTGAACGTCTTCACCATTCACTTGCTCGGCGATGCGTTCTCGCCCACACTGATCGGGGCCATCTCCGATAAGACAAACCTGCGGATCGGATTCATGGCAGCAGTGGTGGCGGCCGGATTGTCAGCGGCGTTCCTGTTTTATGGAATGCGATTCGCACCTCAGCTGCCGGAGTCGGAGTTGCGGGCCGGGACCTTGCCGGAAGGGGCCTCCGCGTAGATGCATTGGTATCCGCTGCGCGAAGCCACAGTTTGGATCATTCGGCATATTTCTTGGAGCGGTTTGGCTCTCGCGTGTCGCTGTCGTCTGGGTGAATCGCAAGAGCGTTGCTGATATCAGCACGGCTGAATACGACGTGCCGGAAGTACCCCCACCCTGCCAAAAGCAGGCGGAATGGGGCACCCGGATTTGCAGCGTGCAATGCCGCGCGTAAGCATCATCGTTCCCGCGCGCAACGAAGGCGAGCACATCGAGGCGGCGCTCCTCTCGCTGCTACAGCTCGACTATCCCGACTCTGAAGTGATCGCGATTGATGATCGTTCGGAAGACGCCACAGGCATCATCATGGATCGACTCAGCTCAGAATGGCACGAGCGCGGCGAAGCGTTCCATCATCGCCTGCAGGTACTACACGTCAGCGAGCTTCCTCAGGGATGGCTGGGAAAAGTTCATGCCATGTGGAAGGCGGCTCAGCAATCTACCGGCGGGTGGCTGCTATTCACTGACGCCGACGTTGTCTTCCGGCAGGACACGCTACAGCGCGCCATCATCTACGCCGAGCGTGAGCGCGCTGATCACGTCGTGCTCTTCCCTACCATGATCATGGAAACGATTGGTGAACGCATGATGATGGCCTTCTTCCAGTCGCAGTTCGTGTTCGCGCATCGCCCGTGGAAAGTTGCCGACCCCAAGTCGCGCGACTCCATAGGAGTGGGTGCGTTCAACCTGGTGCGCCGTTCGGTCTACGAGAAGATTGGGACCTATGCCGCTCTGCGAATGGCGGTGCTCGACGACATGGTGCTGGGCGAAATGGTGAAGCGAGGCGGCTTTCGCCAGCGCTGCGTCTTTGGCCGTGATCTGCTGAGACTGCGCTGGGTCGTCGGCACCCTCGGTATGGTGCGCGGCCTGACCAAAAACTTCTTTGCTATCCTGCGCTTCAATGTTCTGTTGGCAATTGTGGCGATCTGCGGTGTAGTGCTCATCAATGCGGGACCGTTTGTTGGACTGTGGATTGCCCACGGCTGGGCGCGGATTGGTTACGCGCTGGCGCTGGCGGCGATTGCGGCAATGTATGTTGGCATGGCGACACGCAGCGAGATTTCGCCGTGGTATTTCTTCCTGCATCCGGTGGGAACGGTGTTGTTTGCGTTTGCGATGATTAGGTCTGCGGTCGTGACGTTGGCGAAACGCGGGATCGAATGGCGCGGAACGTTTTATTCGCTACGCGAGCTAAAAAAGTTTGAGAAGCAGTCGCCTCGATCGAAGTGGATCTAGCCTGGTGCCTTTTCGCGATCGGCATGGAGGTATACCGTCCCCGGGGGACTAGGGCTTTGGTTGCTCGCGTACCCACCGCTGAAGCGGTGGGCTTTCTTATGCTGCGCCCAGGGCACAAACAGCAGGTCCTTCGCTTCGCTCAGGATGACAGATCAAAGAAACACCGACCGCCAGTTGTCAGCCGATGACTGAGGGCTGACGGCTGAGAGCTGAGGGCTGAGGGCTGAGAGCTGACAGCTTTCTTACTTCGTCGGCTCCATCCGCAGCGCATCGTTAAAGCGATTGAAATAATTAAACAGCCCAATCGCGGCCAGCAACTCGATAATCTCGCCCTCGTCGTAATGCTTCCGCAGCTCAGCCCAGAAGGCATCGTCGACTTCATGGGGATCGCGGGTCACGCGCTCAGCCAATTCCAGCGCGGCTTTCTCTGCATCAGTGAAATCGGTGCGGTTGCGAAAATCCGCCAGGTGCTCGATCTGCTCATCGCTCCAGCCGTGCCGCCTTGCCAAGGCGGTGTGGGAGCTCAGTCAATACTCGCAGCGGTTGATCTGCGAAGTGCGCAAGATCACCAGCTCTTTCAGCTTCGGCGAGAGGGTTCCGCTGTTCATGACCGCGCGGAAATGAGCGATCATGGTGCGAAAGATTTCCGGGCGATGCGCCACGGTGCGGAACATGTTGGGCACATTGCCGCGTTCCGCAAGGTAGACGTCGTAGATCTTTGCGGTTTCCTGATCGACTTCGTCCTTATCGAGACGTTTAATCCTGGACATAAAAAGATTGTAGCCCTCCGGTCAACGTGTTTGTGCTCGCGATTCCCTTCACCAACCCGATGAAAAGCGTATTCGGAAAATTTGATCAGCGCTGGGCTGATCTAGACGAGAGGGTGGGCAAAGAGCATAGAATGGCCTGCATTCGATTTTGGGGGCTCATTCTTTCATGACATCGTCACGCCGTCGTTTTCTGGGTATCAGCGCAAGCGCTGCTGCCGCAGGAGTAATCTCCGCCGCTACACCTTCTCAGGCAGCACAAGCCGAGGCCGCCAAAACTTCCGCCATCGATTGCCGCTCTCAAGTCGCGCAAGAGCGAAGCCGTTCCCATCAGCGCAGACGAAATGCGCGCCCGGGTGGAGCGCGCCCGCGAGCTCATGGGCCAAAACGGATTGCAAGCCGTCGTCGTCACCAACGGCAGTTCGCTTACGTACTACAGCGGAGTGCATTGGTGGGTGAGCGAGCGTTTCTTCGGCATGTTTCTGCCGGCGAAAGGCGAGCCGTTCTTTGTGTGTCCCGCATTCGAAGAGGACCGCGCGCGCGAGCAGATTTCCAAAGGACCATTCGGCGCCAAGGCTGACGTGCGCACCTGGCAGGAGGATGAGAATCCCTACACGCGCGTGTCGCAAGGCATGGCCGAGGTCGGCGTAAAGTCCGGCAAGCTCGGCATCGAGGAAAAGACTCCGTTCGTCTTCAGCAACAACATCGGCAAAGCTCTTCCGGCCCTGGAGATTGTGAGTGCGACGCCGGTGACGGCGGGCTGCCGCATGATCAAGAGCGATCACGAGGTTGCGCTGATGCGGCTGGCGGCACACGTAACCTTGGCAGCTTATGCCGCCGCTTATCACGCGATAGCAACCGGGAATGACGCAGCAGCAATTCGCCGAACTGGTGCGACTGGCCCACGAGCAACAAGGCTTCACCGGCGGCGCTGACGTCAATGTCGGCGAATACTCGGCGTTGCCCCACGGTTCCATACATCCGCAGGAGCTGCGCGAGGGAACCATTCTTCTCATGGATGGCGGATGCATGGTGGAGGGCTACGCTTCCGACATCAGCCGGACCTTCGTTCTGGGCAAGCCGACGGACAAGATGAACAAGGTCTTCGACATCGTGCACAAGGCGCAGGCCACCGCCCTGGCTACGGCGCGTCCGGGTCTGCCCGCGTGAACAAGTGGACGCTGCGGCTCGCAAAGTTATCGTCGACGCCGGTTACGGTCCCGGCTACAAATACTTCACGCACCGCCTGGGACATGGCATGGGAATGGACGGGCACGAGTGGCCATACCTGGTGGGCGGCGACAAGCTTCCGCTGCAGGCGAACATGACGTTCAGCGACGAGCCGGGGATTTACATTCGCGGGGAGTTCGGCGTGCGCCTAGAGGATGACATGCATATCCTGCCCGACGGAGCGGAGTTGTTCACTCCACAAAGCCCGTCACTGGAGAATCCCTTCCCGGGACTCGTCAGGATTCTCCTTATAACTGCGAAGCGGTTAGCGCCGCTTCGCAGCTTTTTTCGCGGGTGCAGCCTTCTTCGCAGGCGTGGCTTTCTTTGCGGCAACAGCTTTGTGCGCTGCTTTCGCAGGAGCCTTCGCCGGCTGCTTCGCCGCGACTTTGGCAGGCGCCGCCTTCTTCGCGGCTGGCTTCTTCGCGGCCTGTTTCTTCGGCGCTGCTTTGGCGGGTGCGGCCTTCACTGGTACGGACTTGGCCATCACCGCGCCGGGCGTCTTTAGGGGCGCAACTTTTGCTGGCGCTGCTTTCGCTGGCGCAGCAGGAGCTTTGGCCGATGCCGGCGGTTTCTTCTGGTCCGCAGCCGGCTGTGCAGTCGGCGCTTGCTTGGCGGCGATCGCTGGCGGCGCGGGTGCCGGGACCGGTGCCGGTGCTCCCTTAGGCTTGCGTCCTCGCTTGGCCGGGGCTGGCGCCGGGACTCCTGCGGCAGCAGGTTCGGCAGCAGCCGCAGCGGCGGCCTTCCCACGACCACGCCTTGCGGGCGGCGGAGGGGGCGGCGGAGGCGGTTCGTAAGGCGTCAGGAAATTGACGATCTCGTTATGCGAACGCAGCTTGCCGTCCAGTAACAACAGGAAAGCTTCGTCCATAATTTTCTGATACTCGGGAAGCTGCGCCGTGATGCGCATCTCGGCCATCTCGGGGAACGGAAGCTTCTCCCGTACCTCGCGCCACTTAGTAAAGAAGTTCTTTAACTTCGCATCGACCGCCTGCTGCTTGGTGGTGACGCTGAGGAAGAGAACGTCTTCCGGCGCAGCGCTGGATAGAAGCTTCCACGCGCCCGAGGTGGTGGACGCCTCGCGGCTGGTCAGCTTTTTCGCGAGATCGTGCGCACGGCTCTCCAGGTGCTTCCATTTTTCGATGAAGTCGCGGCGCGGAATCAGCCGCTGAATGTCGGAGATGTCCTTCTCCGGCATCCTTTTCGTCAGGAAGTACATGGTGATGGGCCCGGTTTCCGGGAAGTAGCCCAGATCATTCATCATCTGGCGCTGCTTGACGACGTGGCTCAACTCTCCCGCTTCAATCTTCGTCGCAGTCCAGTGCGGATGCAGCACCTGCAACCAACCTTCGTGCTCCAGCGCGCGCACTACCGGGATGGGATCGTCCTCGTGCGCGAGTTGTTCTAACTCGTGCCCGATCGAACGCTTGCCGACATACTCGATGTAGTTGTTTTCTTTCGCGGCGTCGTAGCGCGCCTGGGTACGTTCTTCCAGGGTGTAGTGGAAACGAGCAGCCAAACGCGTAGCGCGAATCAGGCGGATCGGATCTTCGAGAAACGCGTAGTTGTGCAGGATGCGCAGTACTTTGGCCTCGATGTCGGCGATCCCGTTGAAAGGATCGAGCAACAATCCTCGCGACCCGGGATTGAGCGACAGCGCCATGGCGTTGACCGTGAAGTCGCGGCGGCGCAGGTCTTCATTGATGGTCGCCGCAGTCACAGTGGGCGCTTTGCCGGGCTTGTCGTAAACCTCGGAGCGCGTCATGTTGAGCTCGGCGCGGACGTTGCCCGGCATCAGCAGGTAAAGGATCCGTCAAGTCTTCGTCGACACCCTGAATGCTGATGCCGGCTTTCTCCAATTCTTTCTGGAGCTTGAGCGGATTGCCCTGGACACTCAGATCGATGTCGCGGATAGGCAGACCGGTGACGAGGTCACGGATGCTGCCGCCTGTGAGGTAGACATTCAGGCCGACGTGGCGAGCGATTTCTTGAACCAAGGTCACACCCCGCTGTTGATCCGGGGTGAGCCGGGTTTCCATACTATATATGTAGTCTGCCATCTAAGCGTATGACTCTAAATGGAGTTCTGATAGTGGGACTGCGCCCGGAGAGGGAGGCAGACCAGCCAGCCCACAGAATTCCATACTGCTCCCCCCGCCACGAAAATGACTGTCAGATTCCGAAATGCCCTAGTTATATCCAGGTACAGCTGACTACAACTCTTGTTTTTGCCGAGACTTACGGGGCATCGGCTCCGGGAGCGCTGCACAGCGAACAATAACACAAGGTTTATGTTTTGGCTACAAAGCAGGTTAAGGGCAGCATTCGAGGAGTAAAGATGCGAGAATTAGTTCTCGACCAGAGCCGGGGACACCACCCGTCGTGCCAGGCTCGAATCCAGCGCAATTGGCTGTATAGAACAGAGTTCAATGTCATCGACTCGCAAGAAGGTGATCGTCCGTAAGCTCGACCGCGACACAGCCGCGGGTTACGTCGGTTCCGAGTACATTGCCAATGGCAAAATCGAACTGCTGAACACTGCCGGAAACGTAGTAACGATCGCACTCAGCGAGATCAAAGGCGTCTACTTCGTCCGCGAATTCAACGAACCTGAGTCTCTGACGCGCAAGACCTTCACCTCGCGTCCCCGTGCCGAAGGCCTGTGGGTGCGTTTGCATTTCCGCGACAACGAAATCATCGAAGGCCTCATGCCCAATGATTTGGTGCAAGAAGGCGTCGATGGTTTTTCGGTCATTCCTCCCGACACGCGTTCAAACACCCAGCGGATCTTCGTACCCCGCTCCGCGCTGGCCGAGATGAACGTCATCGCCGTTATCGGCGAGAAGAAGTCGCAACGCGGAGGGCGTACGGAAGACACGCGTCAGGTCCCGATGTTTGGGTAGCTTCGCGAGAGCTACTAGTTCCGCGGCTCCTTACTTGGGCATGAAGGCGAGAACGCCGATGCATGCGCTGGCCACCACCAGCAGCGCCGGATTGATTTTGTATTGCAGCAAAATCAACAGGACAGCAACCGCGATGGCCGCCGTTTCGGTCCCGGTGACCGCGCCTTTGGCCATGCTGAAGCAGCCGGCCAGCAGCAACCCAATCGACACCGGCGCAAGCCCTCGCTGAATCGAGGTTCGCCACGGCCACTTCTCGAGCTTCTTCCAAGCCTTGGCGACGGCGTAGGCGAGAATCGCGGTGGGCCCGAAGAAGGCAACCAGGACGGCGATTGCTCCCAGCAGCCCTCCCGCCCATTGGCCAATCGGCACGATCATCATCATGTTGGGGCCGGGGGCCATCTGTCCCACGCTGTACAAGTGAATCAGCTGCGGAAACGTCAGCCACTTGTGTACGTCGACGGTCAGGATCTTCATCTCGGGGAATGCCGCCATACCGCCGCCGACGGTGAGAATCGACAGGTAGGCGAATACGCGAATCAGTGCAGGAACCTGGTTCATGTCGTCACACTCTGCTTCTCCGCTTTGCGCGGATAGTGGAAGAGAATCGCCAGAATTCCCACCCCAATCAGCGTGCGCGGTACTCCCAGGTGCAGCCGGTTGACCGCAATCACGGTCAGCGCCATGAAGACGAAATCGAAATTGCCAGACAGGGATTTCTTGCTGAGGCTTACAACGGTGGCGAGGATCAGCCCAACCGCCGCTGCCGCTACGCCCTTCAAGGCGGCTGTAATCCAGATATGGTCGCCATGCTGGTGGTAGAAGATGCCGACAGCGAACATCAGCAGTCCGCCGGGAAGGCACATGCCGATGAGACCTGCGACCGCGCCCATCGCGCCATGCAACTTCTCGCCAACCAGGACGGCCATATTGGTAGCATTCAGCCCCGGCAGGCTCTGGCTGATCGACAGCATCTCTACGAACTCCTTGTCGTCGACCCACCGGCGCTTGGTTACCAGGCTGCCGCGCAGATAAGGGACCACGCCGCCGAAGCTGGTGGCACCCATGATCAGGAATTCCAGAAAAATGTCCCATACGGAAACTGCTGCCGGTCTGGCAGCAGCTTCACTGGGTTGGAGGGCTGGTTTAGCAGCAGTATCAGCCATGGCTTACGACCTCGATTCCTATCGTCGACATAACGCTCGCGAATCATTCATGGGACGTCATTCATGGGACTTGGGCGGATTGCCCAGCAGCCGATAGACAGTCGCAGTCTTGGTGGCGGTCAGGTTGATGTAGTCTTCGGCGGCATACTGAAGCCCGATGAAGAAAGCCTCGGTGCGGCGCAGCGCATCCTTGTCGAGGTTGGCGCGGTCGGTAAATCGAAACTGGTAAGCGAACTCGCCGATGAGCGGGCGGTGTTCACCCCGGGTACGCCAGATCGCCACGTTGGCCTTGCAGCTGAGGCCCCCACCGAAGTCGAGAATGCCGATGTCTTGCAGCACCTCCTCGATGATGGTGTCGCTGACTAACTTGATCTTCTCTGCCGGCTGCTTCTTCACTCGGGCGAGCACCGGAAAAACGCGCACCATGGTATCGACGTCCATCGCGTTTTCCTGGCCAATTGCGCCAATACCGATCGCGGAACGCGGAAACTGGACGTTGTGCGAATAGAGCAGACGGATACCGCCCAGTTTCTCCTTCAGCGGCAGGGCCTGGACCTTGAACTTGACCCGGTGATCGCCCAGGATATTCGGGCGAACGTCAGTTTCGGCGCACATCTGCAAGTCGGGGTGGCGGAACTTGAAGACGATCTCGGGCTCGCCGATGGGGAAACCGTCCTTGTAGGGGATGCGGCGGCGCAGAATGAAGGCGTTGTTGTAAAGGCGGAAGTCTTCGGTATCAACGAACAGCACTTCGCGGATCTTGACCGGCTGCTCCAGGAAGCCTTCCGTCGTGTACTTTACGCCGTGTTCTTTAGCAGGCTCCTTAAAGACCTTGCCGAAGTCGAAGAAGCTCTCGCGCGAATGAAACTTGTTGGGGCGCAGCATCATCTTGCAGCAGATGTATTCCGGCGAATGGATGGGCATGCCATCCGCGTATTGAGCGGGCTTGAGTTGGGGGACGCGCCCGACCCAACTAGGCGTTACGGCCTCGCGACCCTTCGGGGGCGTGGGTTTTTCTTTTTGACGGGCTGCTACGACTCCTGTGGCGGCTGGCATGTTTCACCCTTCCAAAACGCTGACTCTTCAACTGTCTCGTTTACCGGAGTGTAATAAAGAACCTCGCAAGTCGATACTGTAAAAATCTCCAGGTTCTAGCCGAAAAGTAGAATGGCATCCGAGCCGACCCTAGGCGCCGTGGAGGAGGGCAACTCTGTCCTCCGCTAAAATGGAACAGTGAAGATCGAGACAGCATGGAGCCGCATTGCCACCGGGGTGCGCAAATTTCAGACGGAAGTCTTCCCCGAGCAGCGGGCCCTATTCGAAAGCCTGCGCCTGAAACAGAATCCGCTGGCGCTATTCATTACCTGCGCCGACGCTCGCGTCGTTCCCAACTTGTTTACGCAAACCGGGCCGGGCGAGATCTTCATCGAGCGCAATCCTGGCAACATGGTGCCGCAGTACAGCGATCACGTTGGAGGCGTCACCTCAGGGGTGGAATACGCCAACCTGGTGTTGCAAGTGCCGCTGATTATCATCTGCGGACACACGGACTGCGGCGTGATGAAGGCCCTGCTGCATCCCGAAACTACAGCGGGACTTCCCGGAGTGCAGCAGTGGATGCGACACGGCAACGAAGCGCGGCAAGTCGTGCTGCGCGACTATCCAAGCCGTCCGGAGGAAGAGAAGGTCCATCGCCTGGCCGAGGCGAATGTGCTGGAGCAGATCGCGAATTTAAAAACCCATCCCAGCGTGGCTTCGCGTTTGGCGGCGGGCGAGGTGATGATTCGAGGCTGGGTGTACGACATCGGCAGCGGATCAATCCGGCAGGCCGACCCGGACAGCGGCGTATTCGCGGAGTTCACCGGCGCATAATCGACGGCGTTTGGTGCAGTGGTCCGGCGGATGCGAGGACTACTAGTTCGCCGCGTGCGCTTTGGCCTGCTCAACGTCGGGCGCAAACACGAAAAGCTCGGCCACCCGCGTCGCTTGCAGTGCGTTCACAAGCCGCTCAACGGCTCCTGCCAGAATCAGCTTACGACCAGCGTGCTCGCGCGAGACATGCGCGCCCACCAGGCACCCTATTCCCGCCGAATCGATATAGGGCACGTCAGCCATGTCAAGGATGAGCAGGTTTGCCTCATCGGCTCGAATCATGGTTTGGAAGCTGAAGAAGTTGCCTAGAAGCAGGGGGCCATGCAGGCGGATGATACTGCTACCGTCGGGAGCGTCGACGCGTTCGATTTGCAGTGGCTTCTCTTGCATACTCAGCGATTCTATATGGTTCGCAAAATAGAAATATTACGACGAGGTTACAGAGAGGCGAAATCCTGCTTAGGTCTAGCAACGCAAGCCTGCCTGATGTCGGCGGTGGCGCTCGCAGATTTCCCTGACGACCATCTTTTCTCTTCTTAACACTCAGTGATTTTCCGCGACGCATCCCAAATGCGAGTTTCCCCGCTCAAACTCGAAAGACTGGGACTACGGTGCGCGCTGGTTGAAAGAAGAACGTCAGGAAAAACGGGCCAGCCGTATCGGCCTGAACGCGGCAAATTTCTTTCAGGCCGAGGCCGTGGGAGTAGTTCTCCCGGTGCTGAACGGATACCTGAAGGCCGCCGGCTGGAGCTACAGCTCAATCGGAATTGCGACGGCCGTTGCTGGGCTGGGCACACTGCTGTTTCAAACTCCCGCAGGCGTGTGGACCGACCGCATTCAGTCGCGCCGCGTCTTGTTTGCCGGGGTATGCATTGTGCTGGGAGTTTGCCTTGCGCTCATCCCGTGGGCCACCGGGAGTTTTGTTGCTATCAACGCCCTGTTATTCACCTCGGGCGCGGCGCAGAGTTTCTTCGCCCCAGTCCTGGCCGCCCTGGCCTTAGCGTTGGTAGGTCATGCTCGCTTAAACAAGATTATCGGGACCAACCAGGGTTGGAACCACGCCGGCAACATCGTCGCCGCTGTGATCGGAATTCTGGTGGTGGCGCGCTTCGGGTTTGCGGGCGTCTTCTATGCCGTCGGACTCACTTCCCTGCTGGCGGCCGGGTCCGTGCTCCTGATTCGCGCCGACGATCTGAATCCAAATCTCGCGACTGGACGGACGGATAACAAGAAGGACGGTGTCTCCGCTCGTAGCCTTCTGGGGCAGCGTCCGATTTTTCTGCTGTTCGTAGCCGTCGCACTATTCCACCTCAGCAATGCACCGATCCTTCCTGCGGTCGCGCTTTATGTCCGGCAGCTCGGCGGTTCGGAAAAGCTGATGACCGCTACCGTGCTTTCCGCGCAAGCCGTCATGGTGCCGGTGGCGCTGCTTGCCGGACGAATGGTGGAGCGCTGGGGACGTAAGCCGATCATGGCCATCGCCTTCTGGGTGCTCCCATTGCGCATTGTCAGTTATACGTTGGTGCATTCACCACAGGCGTTGGTCGCGCTACAGACATTGGATGGAATAGGCGCAGGTATTTATGGAGTCGTGATCGTGTCGATGTCGGCCGACCTTACTCGCGGCAAAGGCGGCTTTAACACGCTGATGGGTTTGTTCGCTACCGCGCTGGCGGTGGGAGGCGTGGCTGGACCCTTGCTGACCGGCTTCCTGATCCAGCACCTGGGATTCACGGCGATGTTCCTGACGTTTGCCGCGTTGGCATTATGCGGGGCGCTATGGTTCCAGTGGCTGGTTCCAGAAACCAGGGATGAGGCATCAAAGAAAGTCGCCCCGCAGCCGGTTGCGGCTTAGACAAGTCTTAGACTCGACTGACTAACGGGGCAAACTCGGCCCGAGATCGGAAGCACACTGGTTCATGACTTCCAGGTCTGCGGGCCGAATACTGCGACGCCAAGCGTGATTTACGGTAATAGCACGGCGTTGATGACGTGAACCACTCCGTTGGACTGGAACACGTCGGCGGTGGTCACCATCGATTGTCCGCCCTTTTCGTCCGTAAGCACGACATTCTTACCTTCGAGAGACGCGGTGAGGGTCTCACCATTGACCGTCTTCAATGTCGCTTTGCCGCCATTGTCCTTGATCTGCTTCACCAACTGTTGAGCGCTCACCTTCCCCGGAATTACGTGGTAAGTGAGCACCTTGGTCAACATCTCCTTGTTTTCGGGCTTCAACAAGGTCTGCACAGTACCGGCCGGCAGCTTCTCAAATGCATCGTTGGTCGGGGCAAAGACGGTGAACGGTCCCGGGCCCTCCAATGTATCGACCAACCCAGCAGCCTTCACTGCGGCTACGAGAGTACTGAGATTGCTGGCGTTCGAAGCATTTTCCACGATGTTCTTTGTGGGATACATCGCCGCTCCACCCACCATCGGGTCTTTATCTCCTGAAGCTGCTACCGCCGAAGCTGCGACCATCGCAGCAAACACTACAAGCAGAAGTTTCCTGTACATAGCCTTCATCACCTCGTCAGAATTAGTTTGAGTAGCTAATCAGAGAACGTGCCGGGAGCGAGTTCGGATTGCAACCTGGCCGCCCAAGAAGGAAGTTAGGACCAAGTCCCTGCTGAGGTATAGAACTCGCTCCTGTGCACTGAGGGATGGATTATGAACTGAGTCGGGGAGACTCCGGCACGAAGCGTGAAGCTTTACTCACGCGAACAAATTGTCCGCGGGAGTATGTAGTCCAGGAAAAACAGCTACTCTGACTCGTGACTCACGGCGATTTACTGTACGGATGCAGTTGCGCTCGCGCTTTGTCCGCCATAGGTCGCAGTTATGGTTGCCGTGCCCGTAGCCACGCCGGTCACAAGCCCGCCACTTACAGTCGCAACCGCAGTATTGCTCGAAGACCAAGTGGCCGAGCTGGTTACGTTACTAGTACCGTTGTTCGAGAGGTTCGCCGTTGCGGTTAGTTGCTGAGTTGATCCCGCAGTTAGGCTCACGCTGGAAGGCGACACGGTTAAGCTGGTTACTGTCTGGTTGCTCACCGTAAGCCCCGTGCTGGCGATCACGCTCCCGGACTTAGCAGTGATGGTCGTGGTCCCCAGCGTGGTGCCCGCCGTTGCCAGGCCGGTTGTGGCGATGGTGGCAATGTTCGCCGTCGAGGAACTCCAAGTGACCGTGCTGGTGGCATCTCCCGTCGTGTTGTTGCCGTAGGTTGCAGTAGCCGTGTACTGCTGGGTGGCAGCTGGCATTATGACGGTATTCAGCGGAGATATCTGGAGAGCAACGATCTGGCTGGCGGACGGAAAGAACTGTCCGCACGCTACCAGCATGGTCAATGCGAGTGAGGTTAATACGGCCGTAAGAACGATGGATTTTGAGGGCTGCACGCGGACTATGTTACCACCAAAACTGACGCGCCATGTTTTGCGTGCCGGGTCTTGAACGCCTTCCGAAGGGCCAGTGATCTGCCCAGCCGAGCGAGCGCTCCCGGCGACAGCGAGACACGGCTGCCCACGCACCGGAACTTCTGCTTGTTTGTGCCTCCATGGATAGTCCAGCCGCATCAGACCATATTGAAGAAAGTGCCGGAAAAGAACTATCCCTAAACATGTGGGTTGATTTTCAGTATCTAAGTTCGAAGTGAACCAGAGTACAAGGTAGTAATTTGTTACACTAAATTCAACCGGTATTAGAAAGGATTCGAATGGATATCAAGAGCGTGCTTGACCAGCTAAACACCGAAAGAGATCGCGTTAACCAGGCTATAGCGGCCTTGGAGAGCCTACAAGGCGTCCCCTCAGCACCACGACGTGGCCGGCCCCCAAAGAACCAGCAGAGTGGAAACGTTTATTCCATGCCGAAGAAGCGGACCATGAGCCCCGCCGCTCGTAAGCGGATCTCGGACATGATGAAGAAGCGTTGGGCCGAACGACGGAGAAAGAACAAGGCCGCCTAGTCTGAATTCAGCACAATTGCAAAAGGTGTCCGCTTCCGGGCACCTTTTCTTTTTGAATAGCATTACTACCCGGCTTAACGGTCCAGAAGACCCGCTTTACTTTCGCTCAATCAGACGCGCGGTAAGCACGGCGCCATCGCGATCGTCATGCAGCTTAATGGGAAAGACGAGCACGTTCCAATTCCAGTGAGCGCTTTTCCTGGGTAAGTGGGACGCTCCGTGAAATCCGCGACGATCAATGTAGGTCTCCCGGGTATCGCAAACCGTCCGCAATGTCTCTCGCCACTCTTCCCCGAGCTGAGGAAACTGCTCAAAAAGGTTCTTGCCCAGGAACCAGGACCTCTTGTGCCCATTCATGGAGGCGAAGTAGTCATTGACATACTGCCAGGTGCCATCGCGATCAAGAATTTCCAGCACAATGTCGTCGCCCATGGCCATGGAGATTCGAGAGTAGTAGAAATCTCGAGCATCCACTACTACCGGCCTTCCACGCTTCTTAGCTTCAAAGGTTTGAAGCGCGCCGACCAGGTCGTCCACCGAACTGTAACCTTTCAGCAGGTGCATGTCGGCGATTCCGCCAAACCTTCGTTCTAAAGTGGCCGACAAGATAATGATAGGAACGTGCGGGCGTTTGCGACGGAGAGTGTTCGCCACGTCGGTGCCAAATTTCCCTGCCCCGAGGTGGTAGTCCAGTACTGCGATATCGATTTGCTCGAGTTTGGATTGGGCTTCTTCGATAGAGCTCGAAGTGACTACCTGATATCCCTTTTGGCGAAGGATTGCGGATCGCAGCACCAGGTTATCTTCGCGATCATCGAGTAGAAGCACTCTTATGGGACTGGGATTGACGAGCTGTGGGCCAGCAACGGTAGGCTGCGACGAATTGGGCGTGTTCCTCGTTCATCTACTAAGCTTAGAAGCAACTCTGCCCGGAGAAGTCACCGAAAATCTCTAAATAACACAAAATTTCGCCGCGATCTACTGTCTAGCCCCACTTGAACCATCAAGGTTCGATAGGCTCTTTCAGCAGCCAGATTACGCAACGCCCGGGAGAGTTCAGGCAGTCTATTGAACACGGCAACGGACCGCAACCATTGTTTGTTGTCGAAAGCCGGGCTGCCGCTGACCACACTACCCGGCGGAATGTCCCCGTGAGTCCCGCTTTGTGCGGTGACGATAACTCCATCTCCGACGTGACAATGCCCGGCGACGCCGGCCTGCCCAGCCAGAATGACGTTCTTGCCCACTACGCTGGAACCCGCCAAACCAACCTGGGCGCACAACAGGGAATTCTCTCCCACTGCCGAGCCGTGCCCAACCTGCGCAAGGTTGTCGACTTTAGCCCCACGGCCGACGCGCGTCTCTCCGATGCTGGCGCGATCAACGCAAGCGTTGGCCTGGACCTCCACATCGCTCTCAAGCACCGCCGGGCCGGACTGCGTAATCTTCTGCCAGCGCTCGCCGTCGCGAGCGAAGCCGAAGCCGTCAGCACCAATGATGGCTCCGTTCTGAAGAATGACGTCATCCCCCAGCGTGCAATGCTCGCGCACCACGGCGTGAGCGTGAGCGAAGAAATTCTTGCCGATGCGCGCGCCGGGATAAATCACGACATGCGGCAATAACACGGCATTGTCGCCTATCTCTACCTCCTCATCGATTACGACGTAAGCCCCTACGTGTGGGTTAGCACCGAGTCGGGCGGAATTAGCAATCACCGCGGTGGGATGAATCCCTGGCGCATAGTGTGGCGGCTTATAGAAGAGATCGATGGCGCGCGCGAAGGCCAGGTAAGCATTGTCGCTGCGCAGCAACGCTGTGTCTCCAGCGGGGAAATCCTGGCCAACGATAATGGCCGACGCCTCCGTTGTTTTCGCAGATGCCGTGTACTTCGGGTTGGCAATAAACGTAATCTGCCCAGCCACGGCTTCTTCGATACCCGCGACACCGACGATTTCCTGCTCGGGATTGCCGTTTTCGAGCGTCGCTCCCAGCGCAGATGCGATAGCAGAAAGCTTCATAACAGCAACGATAAAGCAGTCCAGCGCAGAGAGCGAGCCCTAACTAGATGATGGCTGCCCCTTGAGCCGCGAATATGTAAACGCAGATTTTTCGGCGGTGCACACTGACCCGATGAGGCCGCATCCCAAAATTCTTACGAGTCCAAACCTCACCGAAGTCCGATCCGAGTAGATCCGTGCAAATCCGTGGCCCGCTTTTCTAATTTAGACTTGATGCAATGCACGGAACCGCTACCAACTCTCTCGCCCACGCTTCGTCAGCCTATCTGCGCTCCGCCATGCATCAGCCTATCCAGTGGCATGAGTGGGGTGACGAGGCGTTCGCCCTCGCCCAGCAGGAGGGCAAGCCGATCCTGCTGGATATCGGCGCGGTGTGGTGCCACTGGTGTCATGTCATGGACCGCGAATCGTACGAGAGCGCGGAGATCGCTGAGATCATCAATCGCGAATTCGTGGCGGTGAAGGTTGATCGCGACGAACGTCCCGACGTCGACAGCCGGTATCAGCTTGCAGTGTCGGCTATCGCGGGCACGGGAGGATGGCCGCTTACGGTCTTCCTTACTCCTGAAGGTAAGCCCTTCTACGGTGGAACCTACTTTCCCCCGCTGGATCAGTGGGGACGTCCCAGCTTCAAAAAGATACTGCTGGCCATTGCCGAAGCCTATCGCGAGCGCCGTAACGAAGTGGTCGAGTCGGCTGAGCAAACCATGCAGATGCTCAATGCCGAAGGATACGCCGGGCGCCAGGCGGAGGTTTCGCCCCGCCTTGTTGGCGTGATGGTGCAGTCGGCGCTGCCCATCTTCGACGAGAAGCATGGCGGCTTCGGAGGCGCGCCGAAGTTTCCCCATTCCTCAGCCATCGATTTGCTGCTCGACTGGTACGCTCGCAGCGGCGAAGAGCGGGTGAAGACGGTCATCGTTACTACGCTGACGAAGATGGCGCAGGGCGGAGTGTACGACCAGCTTGCCGGAGGCTTTCATCGCTACTCGGTCGACGAGCGCTGGATCGTTCCCCACTTCGAAAAAATGTCGTACGACAACTCCGAGTTGCTGAAGAACTATGTGCACGCGTACCAGGTTTTCGGCGATGAGTTCTACGCGCACATTGCGCGCGACATTATTCGTTGGATGGACGAATGGCTGAGCGACCGTGAGCGCGGCGGCTTCTACGCCTCGCAGGATGCCGACATCAGTCTCGATGATGACGGCGACTACTTCACCTGGACGGTGGAGGAAGCCAAAACAGGGCTCAGCGAGAACGAGTTTCGTGCGGCGTCGTTGCACTTCGACATCGGAGAGCACGGTGAGATGCACCACAACCCGGCGAAGAACGTTCTGTGGGTAGCGATGCTGCCGGAGGAAGTCGCCAGCAAAATGGGGCGGCCAGTGCCGGAGGTCATCGAACTGCTCGCGTCGGCTAAGACAAAGATGTATGCCGCGCGCTTACAGCGGCCCACGCCGTTCATCGACAAAACCGTTTACGTCAACTGGAATGCGATGTGCGTCTCTGCGTACCTGCAGGCGGCGCAGGTGCTCGGACTTGGAAGAAGCGCGCAAGTTTGCATTACGTTCGCTCGACCGCATCCTGGCGGAAGCCTGGAGTGACGAGCGCGGACTTTCGCACGTCATCGCCTACTCCGATCCGAATGCCGGAAAGCGATTCGTTCGCGGCCTGCTCGACGATTACGCTTTCACCGCCATCGCCTGCCTGGATGCCTACGAAGTCACCGGCGCGATGAGCTATTTCCGATTTGCGCAGAAGATTGCTGATGCAGATGATCGAGCGTTTTGCCGACGCGACCTCCGGCGGGTTCTTCGACACCGAAGCCAGTCTGGAAGAGAAGCTGCAACTGGGAGCTTTATCGGCGCGACGCAAGCCGTTTCAGGATGCGCCGACTCCGGCTGGAAACCCGGGTGCGGCACTGGCTCTGCTGCGACTGCACGCCTACACCAACGAAGCGAAGTATCGCGAGAAGGCTGAGGATACGCTGGAAGTCTTCGCCGGAGTTGCGGAGCAATTCGGCATCTATGCCGGCACTTACGGGATCGCCGCGACGTGGCTGTCGCGTCCGCACACGCAGGTAGTTGTCGTAGGCGAAGACGATGACGCGGAGGAACTACTCCGGGCTGCGCGCGCGCCGTTCCTGGTGAATAAATCCGTCGTGCATCTGACCGACAGCGAAGCCGTCGCGCAAAACCTGCCCGCCGTTCTGGCGGAAACGATTCCGAATCTGCCTGCATTGAAGGAAAAGAAGTCGATCGCTGTGGTGTGTACGAATTTCACCTGTCTGCCACCGCTGCAACGAGGCTGACGAACTGGCTGCGCTGCTGCGGGAAAGGGTCAGCCCGGCAACATAGTCAATTCAGGTTTGTCATCACGAGCAACGCGAGGGATTTGCTCTCGGATCGCGACACGACGAGTTCCCCACTGGTATGCGCCTCGTCAGGGCAGACGTCTAAGCCCGAAGGGCGTGTGATGATAGCCCAGCGTGGAGCGAAGCGGAACGCTGGGTAACACGGCCTCTTGAAATCCAGAGTCCCGTAGGGACGGCAGCTCTTCTACAAATTGCGGATTGTTGGTGATGTGGGAATTTATCGTAAGTTAAGTCCTGACGCGGGTGGTGTGCGGGTATGCGATTTCCTAAGTTTCATGAGGGCTGCGATTATCAGGCCGATTGCGTAATAGATCCCGCCATTTACGAGCGAGACCACGACCCACATCACCATATTGCTGGTTTCGCCAACGTCAATTGTCAGAATGAACATGAATGCCGCCGGACAAAGCGAGAGGAACACACCATCGAACAATCTCAGCCCAAATGGCTCATTGAAGCTGCCCATTTGCTGTGCTTCGGCGACAGTAGGGAGATGGAACAGATTAAATTTGTAGATGAACCAAGAACCCACGCCGTAGCTCACGGCTAAGGCGATTCCCGCGATTGCGAACCATCGTGGCAGCCTTGAATGTGTGCTCATGAATGCCGAGACGTTACTGTTGAGAACAGCGATCACACCACTAGCGCCGAGCAAAGGTCTATGACCCAGGTCACGTTTGCACCGGTCGGGACTGCGTCGATATCAGTCCGTTACACTCACAATCCTATACTCGAGGCCCAATTGATCCGGTCGTGGCAATGGATCCATCTGCCGTCCCTCCGGGACTCGGGTCGTTAGGGAACAACCTTACCCAGCACTCCGCTACGCCGCGTACTGGGCTGTCGTCCCACGCCCTGCGGGCTCTGAGCTGCGGCGCATCTCGCCTTTCTCATAACGACACGTCGTTGCACTTGAAACGAAAAGCAGGTCCTTCGCTTCGCTCAGGATGACAGATTGGATATGGCTTAGCGTTGCGGATCAGGAGCGACACTTTCCCGCTCAACCCGCGACACGCGTCATTCGATGGCTCAGTCGACACTTCAACGACTATCACGTGAACTCTCCCAGGCTCGACAAGTATCATTAGTGCTAACGCATGCGTAAGAAATATCAGCGCTGGATCTATAACTGGGAGGCCCGGCTTACCTCGCGGGACACCAACCGCATCGTGCGTCCTCTGGAGTGGGGCACCGAATGGGCCGAGCGTTGGCCGTTGGTTCGCGACATTCAGCCGCCACAAGATACAACTGACACGGCGGCGATGATCGCCTACTGGACAGCTGTCAACCAACGCATCATCGACAACAGCGACGATTTCTACTCCTACGAGACTCCTTCCGATTTTCGCCTTGAGAATCGCAAGGTCGAACTCTTTCACACCGGCAGCGCGCCACCGAAGACGAAGCTCAAGGATCACTGCGCCGACTTCCTGCGCTTCACCTCGCCGGTCGAGACGCCCTATCCCGAAAACAACGTGATGAACGCGCGCTGGTTCCCCGCCGAGGGAGAGCGCGCAGTGGTAGTCATCCCGCAGTGGAACGCCGACGGTGTGAGTCAGAACGGCCTATGCCGCATCTTCAATAAATTGGGTATTGCGGCGCTGCGCATGAGCATGCCGTATCACGATATCCGTCGCCCGGCGGAGTTGACCGCGAGCCGACTACGCCGTCTCGGCGAATATCGGACGTACAATTCACGCCGTGCAGCAGGGCATTGCCGATATCCGCTCGTGCATGGACTGGCTGCAGCAACAGGGCTACAGCAAGCTAGGCATCGTCGGCACCAGCCTGGGCTCGTGTTACGCATTCATCGCGGCTGCACACGATCCGCGGATATCGGTTAACGTGTTCAACCATGCATCTACGACCTTCGGAGATGTGGTGTGGACCGGCCAATCGACGCGTCACATACGTCAGGGCGTGGAAGACGTTCTCAACCACGATCAGTTGCGCGACGCCTGGATGTGCATCAGCCCGATGGTGTACTTCGATAAGTTTCATCGCTGGCCGAAGAAGTCGCTGATGATTTATGGCCGCTACGACCTTACCTTCCTGCCTGAGTTTTCCATGCTGGCGGCCGGAGAATTTCTGAAGCGCGGGCTCGACACCACCGTCAAGGCCCTTCCCTGCGGACACTATTCGTTGGGCGAGACTCCGTACAAATACATGGATGCATGGCACATTTCCCGCTTTTTGGCTAAGGCGTTCGCGCCTTAATCCGCTAAACCTGTTCCGACCAACACGACCCGTTTCAACGCGAGAAATTTTCTTGACAATGGTGTGCGCGGACAGCAATCATCCGAGCACGCCAAAAGTTCAGATGACCTGCGCGGATTGCGGTCAAGAAGCATTACGCCGTCAGGCTGAGTATGGCACCGCCGGTGTGATTAACTGTTCAAGCTGTTGAAGACCAAAGGGAAGAATTCAAGCCGTGAGCCTCAAAGGTTCAGCCGCATCTCTCGTACGCAGCGCCTTGGCTGTGGCATGCGGCGCGTGGGCGGCCGCGGTGCACGCGACCTCGCGGATTGACCCGGCGATTCCCAGCATCTTCAGCCCGTCCTCCACCCCGGCCGACTCGATTTACCATCTTTCCCTATTCGTGCTCGCGCTTTGCGGCGGCATTTTCCTGACTGTCTTTTCGCTTCTGGTGTACGCGGTGGTCAAGTTCCGGCGCCGCGCCGATGACGACGGCTGCGAGCCTCCGCAGATTTATGGCAGCAACCAGATGGAGCTGGCGTGGACCGTGATTCCGGTGGTCATCGTGGTCGTACTGTTCCTGGCGACGGCGCGAGTGATCCACGCCGTTGAGGACGCCAAGCTTCCGCCGACCACGTTGGACGTTACCGCGATCGGGCATCAGTTCTGGTGGGAGTTCCAATATCCGCAGCAGGGATTCATCACGGCGAACGAGTTGCACGTCCCCGTAGGCTCAGGTCCGAACGGCGCGCCTACACGGATCAAGCTCCTTTCTGCCGACGTGGACCATAGTTTCTGGGTTCCGAAACTTGCGGGCAAGACCGATCTCATTCCCAACCAACCGAACGAGATGTGGATCGATCCCCATGAGACCGGTGTCTACGTCGGCCAGTGCGCACAATACTGCGGAACGCAGCACGCCAAGATGCTGCTGCGCGTGATCGTCGACTCGCCCGAAGATTTTCAGAAGTGGGCGGCGGCGCAGAAAAATTCTGCCGCGTTGGCGGACAACTGTCGCCCGTGGACGGCAGCGTATTTGAAACCACGGCTTGCGTGAACTGCCACACTGTGGGAGGCACCGACGCTCACGGAAAGTTTGGGCCCGACCTCACCCACCTGATGTAGCCGCGAAACCATCGCTGCCGGCGCGGCGCAGAACACACGTGACAACCTGCGGGCGTGGATTAAAGATCCGGAGAGCATCAAGCCGGGAGCGCTGATGCCCGCCATGCAGATGAGCGAAGCCGATATCGATGCCGTGACCGATTACATGCAGAGTTTGCGATAACCATGCTCGACGCCGATTCACTCTCGAAGCCGATGTTCGTCCCCGAGGCGGGCGCAGCCACGCGGCCATTCCTCGATCACGTGCACGACTGGATTATCACGGTCGATCACAAGAAGCTGGGGCTGATGTACATCGCCTACGGCGTGCTGTTCCTGGTCATCGGCGGACTGGAAGCCACGGCCATGCGCATCCAGCTGGCCATCCCGCACGCGCATTTCGTTTCGCCGCAACTGTTCAATCAGCTCTTCACCATGCATGGCACGACCATGGTTTTCCTGGTCGGCATGCCGCTGCTGTTTGGATTCGCAAACTATCTTGTGCCGCTGATGATCGGCGCGCGCGACATGGCGTTCCCGCGCCTCAACGCCTTCAGCTTCTGGATGAGCGCACTCGGCGGCATCATTCTGTACTTCAGCTTCATCGGCGGCAACGGGCTGTACGGCGCGGGCACCGCGCCGGACGTCGGCTGGTTCGCTTACGCGCCGCTCACCTCGCAAGCCTTCTCCCCGGGCCACAGCACCGACTACTGGATCATCGGCCTTCTGGTGAGCGGCATTGGCAGCATCGGGACGGCGCTCAACATCGTCACCACGGTTCTCTGCATGCGCTGCCCCGGCATGACACTGGGCAAAATGCCGTTGTTGGCATGGCTGAACCTGGTGACCTCCGGACTGGTTCTGATCGTGATCTCGCCGCTGACCGCTGCGCAGATCATGCTGCTGCTCGACCGCTACCTGGGCGCGCACTTCTTCGATACCCAGGCCGGCGGTTCAGCCGTTATCTGGATGCACTTCTTCTGGATCTTTGGCCATCCCGAAGTGTATGTGCTCATCATCCCCGGCTTCGCCTTCGCGTCGGAGATCATTCCCGTCTTCTCGCGCAAGCCGATTTTCGGCTACGCCATCATGGTCGCGGCAACGCTGGGCATCGGGTTCCTGAGCCTCGGAGTGTGGGCGCACCACATGTTCACCATCGGCATGACGTCGTACTCGAACGCATTCTTCACCGCTTCGACGATGGCGATTGGCGTGCCGACCGGAATCAAGATTTTCAACTGGCTGGGTACGATGTGGGGCGGCAAGATTCGCTTCACTGTGCCGATGATGTTCTGCATCGCCTTCATTTTTCAGTTCCTGATCGCCGGCCTTACCGGCATCATGCTGGCGTCGTCGCCCTTCGACTGGCAATTGGGCAACTCTTACTTTGTGGTAGCTCACTTCCACTACGTGCTGGTCGGCGCACTGGTGTTTACCATCTTCGGTGCGCTGTACTACTGGTACCCGAAGGTCAGCGGGCGCATGTTCAACGACACGCTGGGCCGCTGGCACTTCTGGCTCTTCCTGATCGGCTTCCACCTGACGTTTGACTTCATGCACATCCCTGGCGTTCTCGGCATGCCGCGCCGAATTTATACCTACGAGCCGGGCCGCGGGTGGGAGATTTGGAACCTGATTATTTCTATTGGCGTCATCTTCCAGATCGCAGGCGTGCTGTTCTGGGTGGTCAACTTCCTGTGGTCGTGGTTCAAGGGCCCGAAGGCGGGCAATGATCCCTGGGATGCGTGGACGCTGGAATGGGCGACTACGTCGCCGCCGCCGGATTACAACTTCGCCACCATCCCCACGGTACGCAGCCGGCGGCCGCTGTGGGACCTGAAGCATCCGGACGATCCGGACTGGAAGTACGAGTAGAGGAGATCGCGTTTGGCAGCATCGAGCATTGCGCTGAAACAACCCGAGATGCCGCTGGCCCACGAACTCCGTGGCCGCGTCGGCATGTGGTGCCTGATTGCGGCCGAGTCGGCCATCTTCAGCATCTTCGTGGTCGCGTATCTCTACTACGCGGGCAAGAGCCTCACCGGACCTTATCCGAATGAGGTGCTGCATGTTCCCGTATTCAACTCGATTTGCCTCTTTGGCTCGAGCTTCACCATCGTGCTGGCGGAACGCGCGCTACGGCGCAATGCAGTGAAGGTGTTCGGAATATGGTGGCTGTTCACCATTGTGCTGGGACTGATCTTCATCGTGGGCACCGCGCGCGAGTGGTATCAGCTGATCTATCACGATGGGCTGACCATCAGCACCAACCTGTTCGGCACGACGTTTTATTCCCTCGTCGGACTGCACGCTTTCCACGTGATGGCGGGCCTGACCGGGTTGACCATCATTATGATCTTCACCGCGCTCGGCTACGTCACGCACGAGCACGAGCAGCGCATCGGGGTCTTCGCGCTTTACTGGCATTTCGTTGACGCAATCTGGGTGGTGGTACTTTCGGTGGTTTACTTCATCGCGCGATGAGTGGAACGGCGAGTTACGACGATTCGCGTCAGGGCACGACCTTGGTCGTGCCGAGGAAAGCTGTAAGAGATGGGGGCTTTAGCCTCTGCGACTGGAAACACAGAAGACTGATCCCCTCGCGGACTACAGCCCGCTTGGGTGGGGAGTAAGAACCACAGTTTCGGCACGACTGAAGTCGTGCCCTGACGCGGAGCAGTCCAAACAGAAGGTTTTTGCTAGTTTCAAACGCTTCGTAAAACCGTATGGCAACGCAGCAACAACCCGCGCAACACCATCCCGAGCAATCGGTTGTCGTGCTGCCTACGCCAACAGCGTGGCCGTTTTTCCTGGCAATCGGCGTGTCGCTGCTGTTTGCCGGGCTGCTGACCAACGCATCCATCAGCCTGCTAGGCGCGGTTCTGGCCCTGATCGCGGCTGTGGGATGGTTCCGCCAAGTGCTGCCTCACGAGCAGCATGAGACTTTCCAAGTCACGGTACCGATAGAAGAAGAAGCGCTCGCCGCGCCTCAGGTGCTGCAAGTTGCCGCAGCGGAGAAGATCCAACGCGCGTGGCTGCCGCTCAAGGTTTATCCCATCGTGTCGGGCGTGCGCGGAGGCTTGGCGGGCGGCGTCGCGATGGCGATCATCGCGATACTTTATGGTGTCATCTTTGCGCGTAGTATCTGGTATCCCATCAACCTGATCGCCGGCAGTCTTTATTCTTCCGGTGCCATGCCGTCGAACGAAGCTCTGATGCGCTTTCATCCCGCGTGGCTGCTGTTTGCCGTGGCGCTGCACCTCACCGTTTGTACACTCGTCGGCCTGCTCTATGGCGCGATGCTGCCTATGCTGCCCGGCCGTCCGATCTTGTGGGGTGGAGTGCTCGCGCCCCTGCTCTGGACCGGGCTGGTTTATTCGGTACTCGACTTCGTCAATCCCTTGCTCGATCAAAAGATCAACTGGTACTGGTTCGCTGCATCGCAGGTAGCGTTCGGCGTCGTGGCTGGCCTGGTCGTGGTGCGCCATAACAAGCAGTGGACGACTGAGAACTTGCCTCTGGCGATGCGAGCAGGCATCGAAGCGCCTGGTCTGATACCGGAACGCCATTCCGGAGACGAGGGCCGATGAAGCTTCGCGCCTTCACTCTTTTGTCGCTCGCCCTCGCGCTTTGCGGCGCCCTCGGATGTGAACTCCACGGCAAGCCCGCGCCCGGACCCGAGGTCCCCAATCCCGACACGGTTCTCGATTCCAAGGTGCTCTACGACCAGAATTGTGCCGGATGCCACGGAGCCGACGGACGCAAAGGGCCAGCCGTCAGCATTGGCGACCCGGTGTATCTCGCGCTGGCGAGCGATGACACGATGCGCTCGGTGATCAGTAAGGGCCGTCCCGGCACGACAATGTCAGCCTTTGCGCAGAAAGAAGGCGGCATGCTGACCGACGCGCAGGTCGACGCCATCGTTCACGGCATTCGCCAGCGCTGGAGCAATGCCAGTGCGGTGAGTGGCGCGACGCTTCCTCCCTATGCGGCGAGTGCTGCCGGCGAAGCGCAGCGTGGGCAGACTGTATACACAAAGTTCTGCGCAGGCTGTCACGGTGATGGCGCGGCTGGCGGTCCCAAAGCCGGATCGGTGCTGGATCCCGCGTATCTCAGCTTGATCACGAACCAAGGATTGCGCACCATCGTTATCACCGGCAGGCCTGACTTCAACGCGCCTGATTGGCGCAACAACATTCCTGGCCAGCCTATGAGCGATCAGGACATCAGTGATGTTGTGGCATATCTCGCGGCGCATCGTCCTGCCGCCGCCACCGTGCAAGCTGCGACTCCTTCTGCCGGCACCTCCGGAGGTTCTCAATGATTCCGCAATCCGCGCCAACGCCTGATCCGGAACAGAAGAACCTGATCACGCGCCGCGCTGTCTTCTTCAAGATCGGCTTGTTGCTGAATGGCGTGGCGGCGATTGTGCTCGCGACCCCGGTGATCGGCTACCTGCTATCGCCGATCCTGGCGGCGCAACAAAAAGAAGGGTACAAGCGCTGGATCACGCTCGGCGAGTTGGACGAGTTCCCTGAAAACCAGACGCGACTTGCAAAGTTTAAGAACCCGATAACTGGCGTCTCCGACGGCAAGACCGATGACATCCCCTGCTGGGTACGCCGCCTCGCGGGCGAGAAGTTCCAGGTCTTCGCCATCAACTGCGCTCACCTGGGATGCCCGGTGCGCTGGTTCCCGCAGTCGGGCCTGTTCATGTGTCCTTGTCACGGCGGCGTGTACTACCAGGATGGCGCGCGCGCCTCCGGCCCGCCGGAGCGCGGATTGTTCGAGTACCAGTACAAAGTGGTAGACGGCAAGTTAATGATCGAGGCGGGCCAACTGCCTACCTTATCGACGACCGCGGCGCTTCGCAGACCGAAGTTGATCAACCTGGATGGGAGTGGCGGATGTCAAGGCTGAGCCGCATCGGCGACTGGTTCGAGCAGCGGCTGCAAATCGGCGGCGCGATTCGCGAGGCCGCCGAGCACCCCATTCCGCCGAAGTCGGCGAGCTGGTGGTACGTCTTCGGCAGCGCTGCGCTCACCATCTTCATCCTGCAAGTGGTTACCGGCATACTGCTGGCGCTCATGTACGTTCCCAGCGCGGCCGAAGCCTGGAACAGCCTTCAGTTCCTGAACCACGGCGTGACGCTGGGATGGTTCCTGCGCGCCATGCATGGCTGGGGCTCCAACTTCATGGTGGCCGTCGTGCTCATTCACATGTGCCAGGTCTTCCTTTTTGGCGCATACAAATTTCCCCGCGAGCTAACGTGGATTGTCGGCGTCTTCCTGCTGCTGATGACCTTGGGCATGGCCTTCACCGGTCAGGTGCTGCGCTTCGATCAGGACGCCTACTGGGGCATCGGCATTGGTGCGTCGATTAGCAGCCGAAGTCCGGTGATCGGAGGGTATCTCGTTCACATGCTGCTGGGAGGTCCGATCATCGCGGGCGCTACGCTGTCGCGCTTCTTCGCGCTGCACGTGTTCGTCATTCCCGGACTGCTGATCGGATTTGTCACGCTGCACCTGCTGATGGTGCTGAAGCTGGGCATCAACGAGTGGCCCATGCCGGGGCGCCTGGTTCGCCGCTCCACCTACGTGCAGGAGTACCACGAGACTGACGCACAAGCGCGGCGTGCCTTTCGTGCCCGTGGGCGCGTGGAAGGATGCGTTCTTTTCCGCCGCGATCATCTTCAGCATCATGGCCTGCGCTGCGTATTTCGGGCCCTTCGGGCCGACGGGATATCCCGACCCGACGATCATCCAGACGATTCCCAAGCCCGATTTCTTCTTTCTGTGGATCTACGCCATGCTGGCGCTACTGCCGCCTGCGATGGAAACTCCACTGCTGCTGATCGGGCCGGTCATCGGCATTGGGTTCCTCGTGCTGTTGCCTTTCATTTCCGGCGAGGGCGAGAAGAGTTGGAAGCGGCGGCCCATCGCGGTGGTCTCGTTGCTCCTGATCGCGGTGGCGCTCGGGACGTTCACCAGGCTGGCTACTTATTCGCCCTGGAGCCCGATCATGAACGCTTGGAGCGGAGACCCCGTTCCGGTGAATTCCTTGAATGGCACGCACTCCGCTTGAGCGGCAGGGCGCGCTGGTGTTCCAGGGAAAGCAGTGCCGCAACTGTCACGCTATTGGCGGCTCGGGCGGACTCCGCGGGCCCGAACTGGATCGCGTGGCCACTCGCATGACGCACGATCAGCTGGTGCGACAGGTGATCCAGGGCGGTGGCAATATGCCGGCGTACGGTAAGAACCTGAATCCCGCTGAGGTGACGGCGCTGGTGTCGTTCCTCGAGACTTTGCATCCAGCCAACCAGCCTCCGGCGCGGGATGCCGCGAAGCAGAATTAGGCTGGTGCTTTGAAAGGGCACCCTTCGGCTTAGCTCAGGGCAGGCTCAAACTTCAGGCGTGCCGAGTTGCGGTTTAATTTTGTAATCACCTGCGGTTTTGGTTTGTCATCACGAGCGAAGCGAGGGATCTGGTCTCGTCGCTCAGCCCAGACCCTGCTTGCTGCAGCGCTGCCAATCCTGTTTCCAATCTGCAATTTATCGGCTGCAACGCGAACTGCAGGTGCCTCGAGGGCTGAAGCCGCCTCGGGATGACACAATCAAAGGCTTACAAACGGCGCAGATAAAGCTGCGCCCTTTCAAATAATCAATGCCCTCCGTTCTTGAAGCTTCGCTGGCGTCATGGTCCGTTCCCTGGATTCCAACGCTGGCGATCGTGCTCACCGCGCTCGTCTACCTGCGCGGCTGGTACCTGCTGCGCTGTGCAGGATTCCCTCTCCTTCCCGCCTGGCGCGTGTGGTCACTTCTGGCTGGCCTCTTCGCGTTGTGGGTCGCGCTCGCCGGGCCGATGGACGTGTTCAACTCCTGGCTGCTCACCGCGCACATGATTCAGCACATGGTGCTGATGATGATCGCGCCACCACTCATCCTGCTGGGTGCGCCATTGATTCCGCTGGTGCGCGGCTTGCCGGTGTTTGCGGCCCGCGAGTTTGCCGGACCCTTTCTCAATTGGAAAGCGGCGCAGCGACTGGGCCGGATGCTGACCCAACCAGTGTTCGCACTCATCCTGATGGGCGTCGTCATGATCGGGTGGCACGTGCCTGTTTTGTACGAGCTCGCCGTGCTTTCTCCCGCGTGGCATCAATTCGAGCACGCATGTTTTCTGTTCACCTCGCTGGTCTTCTGGTGGCCAGTCATTCAGCCATGGCCGAGCCAGTCGCGCTGGCCGCGCTGGGCGATGGTGCCGTACCTGGTGGTCGCCGATCTGCAAAATACAGTGCTGTCGGCCACATTGGTGTTCGCCGATCGCGTGCTCTACCCCTCGTATGCCGATGCACCGCGCGTCTTCGGGCTCTCGGCGAGCGCAGACCAGGCAGCCGCGGGAGCCATCATGTGGGTCGTCGGCTCTCTCGCATTTCTGATACCCGCAATGCTGATCGCGGTTGAGTGCCTGTCACGGCGGACGATACTCCCGCAAGTACAAAGGTTGAAGAAGCGCACGCCGATATTTGCCGGAGTCTGGCAACGCATGACAAGCAAGTTTGGCCTTACTAGACGGAGAGCCGATGCCGTCTCCTTCCTGGCGTTGTTCCTCGCCACGGGACTTGCGTTTTCGGCACTGCTTGTTTTCTCCGGCTACGACCAGGATGAACTTGCGCTCACGTGCGCGACAACAAGCCAGGGGACTCGTCGTCTCCGTCTACACTTCCGGAGATGAGCTGAGAGATTGGTGCAAACGAAGTCAGCGTGTTGCTGCAGGACGCGTCCGGCTCGCCCATCCTCGATGCGCAAGTCCATGTCAGCGCGACTCGCGAAGGCTCAATTGCCGCCGGCAATGTGCGAGGACGCGGCGAGCGACGCCGACAATCATCTGCTAAAGTCAGCGACCATCGATGTGCCCTCCGCAGGTGCATGGCTGGTGCGGCTTGACGTGACGCACGATGGCCAAAGCGCATCCGTCACGTTCCCGAGCCAAGCCGTAGTTCACACGCCCAGCGCTGACGACTGGTGGCCGTACCTTGTCTTTCCTGCGATCGGTCTGTTGCTGCTCGCCGTCTATGTTCGGCGTGCTCATCGTCGCCACAGCTTCGCACGCGAACATGCTATCGAAGCCGCCGCCGCGCGCTAGAGACGCGGCTGGTGATCCTGTTCTCTGCGGTATAGTTGAAGCGAGCCGGCATGAAACCGGGAGCGCGTTGATGCCCAATGTGACCGTCATCATTCCTCTGTACAACAAGGCACGATACATTTTGCGCGCCTTGAATTCTGTTGCCCAGCAGAAGTACCGGGACTATGAGGTCATCATCGTTAATGACGGGTCGACGGACAACAGTGCAGAATTGGCCGAGAACTTTGGCGATCCTCGCTTCCGCGTCATTCATCAGAAGAATGCCGGCCCAGGCGCGGCCCGCAATCACGGCATCGCCGAAGCTCGAACTCCACTGATTGCTTTCCTCGATGCCGACGACGAATGGTTCCCTGATCATCTCGAAACAGCGGTCCGCATTTTCGAGCAGAATCCTGCTCTCGGCTGCCTGACGCAAGGCCATGTCGATGAGCCGGGCGGTAAGGATGCTGAGTCGATGTTCCGCGCCCGCGGCTTTCGCGAAGGCATTCAGAATCTCGAAGGAGAAACCGCACTCAAGCTGCATTACATGATTGCCTACATGGAATCGCAAGCGACGGTGGTGCGGACTGAGCTCGTCCGCAAATGGGGCGGCTTTTACGAAGAGCGTTGCACTTACGGTGAAGATTCATTTCTCTGGCTCAAGATTCTGCTGAACGAGCAGGTTGCTTACACCTTGCGCGCAACCATGGCCATCCATCGGGAGGCGAGCGACCTGAACCTTCGAAGCAGGCACAACAAGGCGCGTCCCATCGAGCCGTTCCTGGCGCATCCGGAGGCGCTGATCGAGGTGTGCCCGCCCAACCTGTTGCCACTGTTGCGCGACTTCTTCACCCTGCGCGCATTCAAGACGGCGTGCGCCTGGGGCTATGTCGGTCAGTGGCAGCGCGCAGCCGAGATACGCCGCCAGTTTCGGCAGCCGGGCGACTACCGCATCCCCTGGTATTACAGCTCGTGGGTGTGCTCGACGCCGATCGGCGGGGCACTGGGGGCGGGATGGCGCGGGTTGAATTCCCTGCGGAGACAATCCACCGGCGAGAGACCCGCTATGGTTTCACAGGTTACGGAGTCGGACCGGCAGCCCGTAGCTCGCTAGGGATCGAACTGTCTCTACCCCGGCCGGCCAGCCCACCACAACACGAACGCTCCCAGCAGAATGCGATAGATGGCAAAGACGGTGAAGCCTCGCGTCCGCACCCAGCGCATGAACCACGCCACGACGCCGAGCGCCACGATAAAGGAGACGACGAATCCGATAGCGAGGACGAGCAGATGGTGAGCGTCGGTCGGCAGCTCACCAATGGCGCTTGGCTCCCCGTGGTGTGGCCGCATCGACTTGAAGAGGTCATAGCAGGTCGCAACGACCATGGTGGGGATCGATAAGAAGAACGAAAATTCGAGCGCAGTCGGCCGATCCATACCTGCCAACTCACCGGCGGTGATGGTAGACATAGAGCGCGAGGTGCCGGGAAACACCGCGGAGAGGATCTGGCAGAATCCGATCCAGACCGCCTGTACCAGCGACATCTGCTCCATGTCGGTGGTCAGGTTGCCACGCGCAAACGCCCGGTGCTGCGAGCGCTCGTAGATGGCATCAACCACCCACATCACAATTCCACCGACGATCAGTGCAATGGCCATGATGCGAATATTTTCGAGATGCTTTCCGATGACCTTGGTCAACAGGAACGCGGGGATGGCCGTGCACACGAACGCGATCATCGTAAGTGACAGGGGATGGGTGAGCACGGTGCGGTCGCCGCGCTTCCCGTTGGGGAAATCGTGCAGGAACTCGACGATGCGCGGCCAGAAATAGATTGGCAGACAGAGAATCGCCCCCAGTTGGATGACGATGGAGAACATCTTCCAGTAACCGTTGCCCATGTCGACACCGAGAAATGCCTCGGAAATGCGCAGGTGCGCGGTCGAGCTGACAGGAAGAAACTCAGTCAAACCTTCAATGATGCCCAGCAGGACAGACAGCAGGTAGTCGTTCAAATCGCCTCCACAGCGACGTTCCCAGAATGCTATTCGACTGTGTTGCCGAAAGTAGGCATACCGACCTGAACCATATATATCAGAGTAGCCGCGCGATTCGACCAGTCGGTATTGTCGGGGTATTGTGACATCAGGCGCTTGCCCAGCGCGATGGCGCGGGCGGTCGCGTCGTCAACTTTTTTCTGCTGGTTGTCGTTTTTGTAAATCGCGATCAGCGCAGCTTGTCGCCAAGCCGCGTTGTACAGCGCCTCAGCGGCTTTGGGTGAGCGGGGATGATCGTCCACGTACTTGACGTAGATCTCCGATTCTTTCACCGGACACTCGGCCTGCGCCTCCCACTCGCCACACAGCTTGTTGTCGATCATGTCGTAAGCAGCCAGGTCAGCCCACTTTGTCCCGGGATACTTCTTAATCACCTTCTTCATGTAGCTTTCGTCTAGCGGCAGGCGCATGTGCGGATCGCGGAGTTTCGAGGAAGGCCGCGTCTTCTGGTCGGCGAGCTCTAACTGCCAACGAATGTTCGCCGCGCGATAGGCCGCTTCACCAGCCAACGGTGACGCCGGGAAATACTCGACCACAGCGGCATAGAGCCGCAGCGCATCCCCGGCGGCACCGCGCCGTCCTCCGCGCTCGCTGGCCTGGTATTCCGAGTCGGCCGCCTCGCCGAAAACGATCTTGTCGCCGTCCGGTGTATCCGGCAGGATGACTCCCTTGTCGACCATCCATCCGGTGACGTTGCGCTCGGTCTCCTGTTCAGGATTGGACTCGACCGTAGCCACGACGTGTACCCATCCCGGCGAGTGTTCCAGCACAACAACATCACGGCCGCGCGAGATGTTTGACAGCTTGGCTGAGCTCGAGTCGGGAGAGATATAGATGAAGCCCTCGCGAATCGTGGTCCCTCGCGGGCCCGCCGCAGCGAAGGCCAGGCAGGAAGCGAGAGCCGCGAAAACAGCAAGCGATGAAAGACGAAACGTAGTCATCGAGATCGATTGTAGCGCGGGGGTTCCGCGGCCGAGGGAAGACAGCGACGTGCGGGAAATCGAAGTACCTCAGGGGCTAAAGCGCCTGTTCTGCCAGCGCTTTGCGGCACGGCTGAAAGCCGTGCCCCTTCAAGTCCTCATCACCCTTTGCGGCACGGCTGACAGCCAAGCCCCTTCAATACCTCATCGCGCTTTGCGGCACGGCTGAAGCCGGGAATCGATTTTTTAGCCTTTCACCACCCGCAGATCGTTGGTAACGCTGAAAACTCCGGGCACCGTCTTGGCGGCTATGCCGGCCATGTTCTTGTCCATCTCGTTCATCACGAACCCGGCAAGCGTTACATGTCCGTTGCGCGAGATGATGTGAATGCTGGGGGCAGCCTCCCAGAAATACTTGGAGAGCCCACCGGTTCGCATGAGCGAATCGTACGTCCTCCGGCGGATACGGTCGTCGAGCGGCGAAGGCGGCAGCACCTGGATGTTGTTCACGACCTTTTCCACGCCTTCGATGCGCTTGACAGAGTTTTCGGCCTGGTTCTTGGTGATCGCATTCTGGCTGGTGAGCGTTCCGGTGAGAGTTACGGTACGCCCCTGGACGGAATAGCCAAGATCGTCAAACAGGGTGTAATACGGCAGCATCAGCAACTCGTGCCGCACTTCCTTTGCAATCTTGTCTTCGACGGAGTTGCCGTTACCAATGTTCTTGCCATAGTCGGCCACAACCGGGCCGGGAACGGTAATCACCGGCGTATTTTGTGAGGAAGTGCTCTCTGCGGTGCTCGGCTGAGTCTGGGCGAGCGCTGCCATGCAGCAAGCCACGAGAAGTGCCATCATCGTTGCAATTCGCACTAGAAATGCCTCCTATATCGGGTTAGACGCAGACAAAGCCAAACAGCTTCAACAGCCCGCTGAGACCAACCGGCCGCAAACCTGTCAACCTTTATTGTTGCTTCGCGCGTCCTATAGAGCGGGCCGGAAAGTTGCGTCATTAGCCTTTCCGATGTAGAAATGCGGACAGGCGTGGGCTGCATGGATTTCGACCTGCGTTTCAGAGTTGCTATGCCTTGCGGTTGCGGGAGGACGCATCATGTTCAGGATCATCACGGTTGAGCGGGAGTACGGCGCCGGAGGAAGCCTGGTCGCGGCCGAATTAGCGCACCGCAAAGGATGGCAGTTGCTCGACCAGCAGCTGACCGGCGAAATTGCTCGCATGGCGGCAGTTGATCGCAAAGTAGTAGCGCGTTGCGATGAGAAGGTCGACACCTTGATGCATCGCCTGGCGAAAGTATTCTGGCGCGGCAGCTATGAGCGCGCTTTGCCGGTAGCAGATCATCACATTTTTGACGCCGACATGATGGTCGATCTGGCGCATCGACTGCTGGAGGAGAAGGCGCGCGAGGGAAGCTGCGTCATCGTCGGCCGCGGCTCTCCCTACATTCTGCGCGATCGTCCCGATACGTTTCGCGTCTTCGTCTACGGTTCGCGCGAAGAGAAGATCAAACGCATGGTGCGGCTCAAAATGAGTGAGCAGGAAGCGACCGAGATGGTGGACACCATCGATCAGGAGCGAGCTGCATTCGTGCGTAAATACTTCAACGCCGAGTGGCCTTGCCGCAGGCTCTACCACCTCATGCTCAACTCCGACAACGGCCTGGAGTTCGTGACCGAGCAAATCTTAAACGCCATGGACAATCTGGAGCGCAAGCGCGGCCACTACGATGCCGGTAGTATGGAGACGCATCAGCCGCAACACGCAGTATAGAAAGCTCACGGCCGACACCTGCCATGCCCTGCCCCGGGCGGTATCGGTTTTCGACATGGTTTAACTTTCACCGCCGTCGTCGGTTTTGTGATTGACACGCCATAAACGAGTGAGAGAAGATTCTGCCACCCTTGTCTCGTACTTTTCTCACACCCCAGAACACTGGAAAGTTCCGCGACAAAGCCGTGCGTTCAATCACCGCTTGAGCTGCTCCTGCCGTGAAAGACGTGTTTCAGTAACCTACAAATTGGAGAGGACAATTGTGAACAAGAGATGCTTGGTAACTATAGCTGCGCTCGTGCTTGCCTTATCGACGGCGGCCGCTGCGCAGACGCTCACGCAGCTGAAACACGCTGCTCCGAACGGTGTTGAAAGTTCGTTCTTACTCACCGACGGCAGAGTGCTGGCACAAGGATTCAATGACTCCGACTGGTGGATTCTAACGCCCGATAACACTGGCAGCTATGCCAACGGTACATGGACCTCGGCAGCCAGTCTGCCTGCGGGATACTCTCCCTACGCGAATGCTTCGGCGGTCATGATCGACGGCCGTGTGGTCATCGAGGGCGGCGAATACAATTTTGGTTCCTTCGCATTCACCAATCAGGGCGCGGTTTACGATCCCATCGCAAACACTTGGACTTCAATTGCGCCGCCGCCGGGATGGGGATACATTGGCGACTCTCCGGCCTCAGTATTGCCGAATGGGAAACTTCTGGTTGGCCAGAAGTTCACCATGGCGGATGCGGAATTGGATCCGCACACTCTGACCTGGACCGTGCTGGGATCAACCGGAAAGAGCGACTTTAATGCCGAAGAGGGCTGGACGTTGTTGCCCAACGGAACGATCCTGACCGTGGACGTAAAGAACAGCCCCAACTCGGAGCACTACGTCCCGAGTGAGCAGACTTGGATTCAGGACGGGAGCACGGTGGCCAACTTGATGGGTCCGTGCGAAGTAGACTGCAGCACCGGCATTCAGGGTGGATGGGGTACCTACTTCCCGCCGGGAGAGATCGGGCCCGCGGTTCTGCGTCCCGATGGAACCGTGTTTGCAACAGGCGCAGTTCACCTGGGCGCCAACACCGGACACACCGCGATCTACACGCCTACGTCTCCCGACCAGCCCGGAACCTGGGTGGCCGGTCCGGACTTCCCGAACGGCGATGATGCCGGTGACAACTTTGCCGCGCTACTGACCAGCGGCAACGTCCTGGTGGAAGGAAACTCGGGCAGGTTCTATGAGTTCAACGGCAGCACCTTCGTCCCCACCCTCACGGGCGGCGGCCCTTTACTTGTTCTGCCGACCGGCCAGGTGCTGATCGGAGGCGGTTCCCTGTATAACTCCACCGGCAGCTACCAGCAATTCTGGGCACCCATGCTGTTCCCACTTGCCGTGCCGGCCATCAAGCGCGGATCAACCT
The DNA here is from genome assembly GCA_963771535.1 of uncultured Acidobacteriaceae bacterium. Lineage (GTDB taxonomy): Bacteria > Acidobacteriota > Terriglobia > Terriglobales > Acidobacteriaceae > CAVVDY01. Next base: position 310,523 of record CAVYTK010000006.1, read on the forward strand.
ATAACGCCGTGGGTTCCAACTTCAATGGTATGTCGCAGGCCGAAGGCTTTGGCGATGAATTCGTAACGGCCACGAATTATCCGTTGATTCGCCTGACCAACATGGCAAGCGGGCATGTGTTCTATACCCGAACTCACGATCACAACTCGATGGGAGTGCATCAGCTTGGATCGCTCGCCAGCACGCGTTTCGATGTACCGGTAAACGCGGAGACAGGAACTAGCACGATGGAAGTCGTAACCAACGGCATCCCGTCAAATAAAATCAGCGTGTTGGTTTACTAGCACGCTGGCCGACCTGATGCGTAAGCATCGGGCTGGATCTTAAAGATGCTCACGGGCGGAGGCGACTCCGCCCGTTTTTATGCTCAAGACCAACATGAAAGGGCGCTCAATGAGCGCCCTTTTGCCATACCGCCAAATTACTACCAGCGATTTCCGCCGCCGCCACCACCGCCGCCGCGTCCGCCACCACCGCCGCCACGGCCTCCGCCGTAACCGCCACGGCCTCCGCCGCCGCCGCCATCACGACCGTAACCGCCACCGCCGCCACCGCCGCCGCGCGGACGGCTTTCCTTGGGCCGGGCTTCATTGATGTTGAGATTGCGGCCGCCCATCTTGGTCCCGTTCAAGGCTTCCATGGCTTTGCTGGCTGCATCGTCGTCGGTCATCTCCACAAAGGCGAAGCCGCGAGGCTGGCCGGTGTCACGATCCGTAACGATGCTCACTCTGTCGACTGGTCCATAGGCTTCGAACAGCGAACGAACCGATTCCTCCGTCGCGTCGTAGCTCAAGTTTCCAACGTAGATGTTCTTCATTGCGTCCTCATATTTGAACCCGGCCGATACTGGGCCAGGCCAGAATCCGGTTGACGTGTGCGACTGGAAGACTCAAGCTGCGAGCTCGCGGTCAAAGAGAGGAAGGGCAGCCGTTGCTGCCCTCCAATTTCGTTGTTATTCCGTTTAGAGAGGCTGTACGTTTTCGGCCTGCCAACCCTTGGCGCCACGCTTGACTTCAAAGCTGACCTGCTGACCTTCCTGCAACGAGCGAAAGCCGCCGGCTTGAATCGCCGAGAAATGCACGAACACATCTTCGCCATTCTCGCGCGAAATGAAGCCAAACCCTTTGGCGTCGTTAAACCACTTCACAGTTCCTTGTTCCATTGTGCTTCTAGTTTGTCCTTCTGTTGATGTTGCGCTGGACTGATCGGAAGTTACCAGACAGGATCGCTCGGTCAGGAGGGATGGCTGTGGGCAAGCCGTTCGAACAAACGCAGCAACATTATACATGGATTCATCTCTCCCTCTTGAGCGGCAGGAAAACAACTTGCCGCACGGAGACTAGCACGATACAGTGCGGAGAACTCGGGCAAAAGCCCCCGGTTTGCAGTGTTCCCATCGGATTTGATTGTTCTTCATGTCGAAAACGTGCACCGCCAAAAGGAAGGATCAGCCTCATGACTAAATTCCGTAAGAAGTTTGTATTCACGATAGTCGTTGCCGCGCTGACGCTTGCCGCTGTTCCGGTGATCGCCCAGAATCCCCAGGGCCAGCTCACCGAGAAGCTGGCGGCGCTCAAACAGTCAGTGGCGGAGAACCAGCAGCGCCTGCACAAGTATCAATGGACTGAAACCACTCAGATCACGCTGAAAGGTGAACCTAAGCCACCGAAACAATCCCTCTGCCAGTACGGTCCGGACGGGCAGGTGCAGAAGACCCCGATTGCGCAGGAAGGCATGCAGCAGTCGCAGGGCGGACGATTCAAGCAAAAGATGGTGAAGAAGAAAACCGAGGAGATGCAGGACTACATGGGTGACGTGAAGCAGTTGCTCAGCGTCTATGTCCCGCCGGATCCGGTGAAACTGCAGCAGGCGTACCAGAGAGGGGATGGCTCCATCGCCAAGGGAGCTCTACCCGGCACCGTCAATCTGACCTTCCACAATTACGAGAAGACGGGCGATGAAATGTCGATCATTTTCAACACTCAGCAAAAGCAGATTGCCCAGCTAAGCGTCAAGACCTACATGCAGCAGCCCAGCGAGGCCGTGACACTCGACACCCACTTCGCGAGTCTTCCCGACGGCACCAACTACACGCAGAAAACGGTGTTGAACGCAGCGGCAAAGAAACTGATGGTGACGACGACGAACTCGCGTTATCAGAAGCTGCAGTAGCGCACTAATTCGCCTTGTAGGCTTGCTTCATGTACTGGCGCGCCATGTCCGCCTGGCCTGATCCGGAATTTTCTGCAACGACGGCGCGATACTTCGACAGCGCTTGATCCCGGTTCTTAAGCACGTCGTACATCTGTCCCGCGGCGAGCATGGCCCGCTGTCGGAACTCCGGATCAGGAGAAGTGCCGGCTGCGAGGTCATACGCTTGAGCAGCCTGCTCGTATTCGCGCTGTCCGCGCAGCGCTTCTCCTAAGCCATAGGCTGGTATGGCAATCTGACAAACGGCATAGGTGCTCGCCTTACAGCCGTCGACCACCTTGCGATAGGCCGCGATCGCGGCTTGTCCGTGGCCGGCGGCGTTCAACAGGTGTGAATATTCGGCCGCTACCAGGAAATTCTTGGGATATTCCTGCTGCAGCTGCCCGACAACCTGGATCGCCTCCGTATATTTTTGTTCACGCCGCAAGAAGAGAGCGAGCGCTAGTTTGGCGTCGCTGGCCACATCAGGTGTGCCATGCGCCGCAACTTCACGCAGGTAATCCAGCCCCTTCTGCTTGCTGCCGGTGATGCCGGTCATGGCGGCCGCCATCTTCACCGGGAAACTAAGGCTGCCGACGACATAAAGATGAACGCCGACTAGGTTCTTGGCATCGACAAAATTGGGGTCGAGTTCGAGAACGCGTTCCTCGTCGTGACGGGCCGCCACGGCAGTGCGTAATGCGCTAATCCACGCACGCTGCGCCATCCCCATATAGGTGGCACGCAATCCCCGGGTAACGCCTCGGGCGTACAGCGCGTCGGTACTGTTCGGATTTTGCTCGAGTTGAGACTGTTCGAATGCGAGTGCCTGATCGCTGAGTTGCTTCACCTGGTCTTGCACCTTAGGGTCCAGCGGCTGCAAGTTCTTCCTGCTCACGAAGCTGTCGGACGCGTAAGCCTCCGTATCCAGCGCTCCTATGCGGTAGAGCTCCTGAAAGATTGTTCCCGCGAGCAGGTGATTGATGGCGTAGGGATCGTCGGGATGGGCCTTAAGAGCGGACTGGAAGTCCTTGATGGCCTTGTCGTACTCCAGATTGTTGAAGTAATCGAAGCCCCGGCGAGTGGTGGCATCGTTGTTGTAGCGGGTCGGAACTGGGGCTGAAACCGCTGCCAACGAAATTACCGCAAAAAAGATGAGGGAGCCAAACAGGGTTAGGCTGTAACAACTTGCAGGGTAAGGTCGCATCGCGATTGCGTACTGAGAAGTTTACCCGATATTCCAGCTACTCTGAACAGGGTACAAACGTCTCAAGCAGTTGATGCGCCAGGCTCCAATATGACTCTTTCCAGACCTGTAACCCAAGATTATTATTCCGAAACCGAAGCAGCCCGGGCACTTGGTATCACGATTGCCCGGCTTCACCAGCTCCTGGACCGGTATGTGTTCAACGTGGGCACAAGCCGTCCTCCTAACATTGAGTTCACCGGCAGCGACCTACTGCTGCTGTCGTATTGGAACCGGGAGTCCACTAGCGGTCCCGAGTGCCACGACAACGTGATCTCTATTGACAACTACAAATAGCTTGCCCAGCATCTCTGACGGCCGGGCAGAGTGGCATCTTGAATTCCGTCCGTGCTACCTTACGGAAGATTGAAGCCGAATCTTCAGGAAATCCTGCACCGCTCCTACCGGGAACTGCGGCCACGCGCGCCGATACCGCAGTTCCGTGCGGAGTTCTATCCGTACGCCAGCGTAAACAACACCATTCGCTTGCGAGAGGGGGTGCTGCACATCCGAGTCTCCGACCTGCTCGAAGCCGCTCCCGAGAACATAATCGAGGCGATCACCCACATCCTGCTGGCGAAGATCTATAAGAAGCCGATCGAGGACCTTCACGCCACTCGCTATCGCCGTTACGTCAGCAGCAGCAATGTCAGTTCGAAAGCACACCTTGTGCGACAGGTGCGCGGGCGCAAGCGAATCGACTCAGCCCAGGGAAAGGTCTACGACCTCGATGAGATTTTCGAGGAGCTGAACAGCCGGTTTTTCCACGGCTTGATGGGACGCCCGCAACTGACGTGGAGCCGTGACCACGCTCGCAAGAGTTTGGGCCACTATGACCCGGCGCACAACGCTATCGTGGTAAGTCGAATTTTCGACAGCCCGCGCGTGCCTCGCTTCGCGGTGGAGTACATCCTGTATCACGAGATGCTGCACCTGAAGCATCCGGTGAAGTTGCGTGGCAGCAGGCGATGTATTCACGGCCCTGAGTTCCAGGCCGAAGAACGCCAGTTCCCTCAGCTGAACGAAGCCAAGCAGTTCCTCAAAACGCTATAGCCCTTACGCAATTTTGCGTCCCGGAAGGCGCTGAGAAACAGCCGCGACTTGTGCCGCTGTCGCCTCGACGCGGTAAAGCATGCGACTGGCGTTGGCGAACCGCAGCTTGTAGGGATACTCACCGGTCATGTAATCGCAGCTCAGGCCCTGTTCCAGCGAGAGCGCTGTTGCCTCGAAGACGAGAGCGACACCCGGAGAGTACACCGCCCACTCTGGGTCGAAGTAGATGGTATAGAACCGACGCAACCCACGATCGAGAAATGTCACCAAGCCAGCGACGATGCAGCCGACGCTGTCCTCAAGGGTAAACACCCGGCATTTCCCGGCCTCGGCGGCAGCGACCGCGACCATGAACTCACGGCGGCGTTCATCGCGAAAGACGTTGTTGGCATCGCCCGAAAACTGATCGCACTTCAGCTGGTAGATCCGCCTGATCTCATCGCGGTCTGCGCCGGAGTACTGATGGAGCGCCACGCCTCTCTTCTGCATTCTGCGCAGTTGCCGTGCGGCTCGCGTGTGCAGCGAACGAAACTGTTCCGCCGTGACCTGAGTCGCATCAACCCACGGAGCTCGTGCGAATTCGACGGGACCAAACTCCTGCCAATACTCGGCAGCGTTCTCCGGCTGTATCGCAGTGACGGACAGGGGCAGCTCCAATTTCGCCAGCGTCTGCCACGCAGCCCTAAGCACGTCTTCGTCCCCAACCTGCAACAGGTCACGGTAGTCGAAAAGCGTTTCTCCCAGCAGTTCGAGGCGGTTCGCGTGCTGATTGATGGCTGCGGGGATGATAGCGGCCCCGTGATCACTCTCCACCGCGCAAACCAGCGGGGACAAACGGTCGCTGAACGTTTCCGCGGCGAGCCTGTTCCATTCAAAACACTGAAACATGGTCTTCGGACTGCGACGAAACAACTCGTCCCACAGCGACTTAAGAGCGTCCATCTCGTCGACAGACCCGGCCACGATCTTTCGCAATGAAGACATAGTAGAAGACGGCAAAAGCAGTTAGAGGCCGAGGGCTGTTTGCAGGTTGTGAGTAGCTGAGACTTCGAAGCCGGTCAACTTAAATCACGGTTGCGGGAGCGTGCGGTTCTTCTTCAATCTCACCACTAAGGCCCGCGCCACGGTAAGCGCGAACGATGTCATCCAGAGAAAGCACGCCGAGCAACTGCTGATAGTTGGCACGGTGTACCACGGGAACGATGGGCCACTGACCAATGATCCGCAGAGCAGTGTCGAGAGGCAAATCCTGGTGAACGTACGGGACGTGGTGCAGCAACACGGACCGCAGGGGCTGGTTCGAGTCGGGCATGGCGAGTAGCTCCGAGCGACTGAAGCCACGCCAATCCGTACCACCCATGCCAACAAGGAAGAATTCCTGCGACGATCCCTTGGCCTGTTCCAGGGCCTGATGCACCGACATGTGGCGACTCATCACCTGCCCGACCGGAGGTCGCATGGCATCTTCGACCCGCAGCAGGGGCATCTCGCGATCTTCTTCCAGCGACGGCAAGTCCATTCCATCCTGCCGGGAGAGCAAATCGAACACCGGCGTAGGTTCGAAGCTCCGCGAGATGACGTAGGCGATAGCATTCGAGATGATGACCGGAACGATGATGGTGTAATTGCCGCTGACCTCGAGCATCATGAACACGGACGTCATGGGCGCGCGGAGAATGCCGGCGAACAAGGTTCCCATTCCCACCAGCGCGTAGGCACCCACCGGGATTGCGAGGTAGGGAAACAATCGCTGTTCCACCAATCCGACCGCCCCACCAATCATTGCTCCCATGAAAAGCACCGGTGCGAAGAGGCCTCCAGGAGTACCGGAGCTGAAGGAAAGCCCTGTTCCAAAAATTTTTAGTCCACCGAGGATGAGCAGCACCTGCCAGGTGAATTGCTCGTGCATGGCCTGGTCAATGTAGGTGTATCCAGCGCCCATGACCTGGGGATAACGGATGCCGATCAGTCCGATGATGAGTCCGGCAACTGCGGGTTGCAGGTACTGCGTCCATGGTGGCAGGCGCTTCAGCCGGGGCCTAAGAAATGCGATGTACTTGATGAATACGATGGAGGCCAATCCGCCGATGACCCCGAGAACGGCGTAAGCCCCGAGCTCTCCAATATGCTCCAGGTGGTATTGCGGCACCCGAAACAGCGGCTCATCTCCGAGGAACCAGCGGGCTACGATGGCGCTGGAAATTGCCGCCAGAACCACGGCGCCCAGAATGCCGGCCGTCCAGCGACCGATTACCTCCTCGATGACGAACAGCACCGCGGTGATGGGTGCATTGAAGGCGGCAGCCAGTCCGGCGGCTGCGCCCACGGGAGCAATCAGCCGAAGTTTCTGACGCGACATGTGCAGCCGTCGCCCAACCGCCGAGGCAATGCCGGCTCCGATTTGCAGTGACGGATCTTCCGGCCCCAGGGGCGCTCCGCCTCCGATCGCCAGCGCTGCGGTAATGAACTTTCCGATGATGGTCGAAAACGGGATGTAGCCGTCGTAAATGTAAAGCGCAGCCTTGGTCTGGTTTACGCCGCTGCCTCGCGCCCGGGGGAAAAACTTGACCACCAGGAACGCCACTACCAACCCGGTGAGCGCGGGAGCGAGAAATACCCGAGGGCTGGTCGGCCGCAGCCCACTTCCGAGCAGTTTGATCCGGAGCAGGTCGATGCAGATGCGGAAACCAACAACCGACAGCCCCGATGCAATCCCGATCATCACCGCCACCACCAGGAAGAACTGCTCTTCGCGGACACTGAAACGCTCCGGTGAGAGCATTCCGCGAAGAGCATCCCAGTACTTGCGCCGGGTTGGAGTGGAAACACTGGGCTTGGCGACCGGCACGGCAGAGGCTGGTGTTATTTCCGGCGGTAGCGTGCTCATCGCTGGTCCTCGCCTTCGTGCCGCGCAATTAATCGCAAAGCCTTTTCCTGTATGTCTGTGGGCGGACAAAGACCGTCCGTAGCCCGCATAACTTCGAAAACGAAGTCCATGGTTGGAGGCATGGAATCCGGATCGCTGCGCAAGGCTTCCGCCCTGGCGGATGGCTGTTTTTGTGTTCCGCTGTCGTACAGCAGCTGCAACGAGTTGGGCGCAGCGGCAGGCGGAACAATCGGAGTAACGTATCCATTTTGCTTGGTGGGCAACACCGGATTTGACTTCTTCGGTGCGGCCGCCGAAGGTTCGGGGCTCAGCACTACGCTTTGCTGCGATGCGCAATCCCGCAAGCTTTGCATTGCCAGATCGAATGCGGCTGCCACCCGATTGGCTCGCTGCGTGATCGTCAGGTTGCGCAAGTATGGGTCGATGTCGAATGCTTGCCGCGCGACCGCGAGCTGGTCCGCTTCGGCGCTTGCCGGCTTCGAACCAGTTAACTCGTCGGCGGTTGAAAGCAGGTGAACGGCTTGCCGGTAGTCTCCCATGGCCAGCGCGGCTTCTCCCGCGCCTGACAGAGCCTCAACGCTCTTCGGATTTTCCTTCAACACCGCGGCAAACGACCTTGCCGCGCGTGAGGCTTCGCCCAGTTTCAGCAACAGGTCTCCAACTTTCAAATTGACGGCCGGATCTTCCGGCGACTCCGCCTGGATGGCAATGAGCTCAGCCGTAGCGCGTGCTTTGTCCCCCTTTTGCATCAGGTAGCGGACCAGTTCGAATCGGGCATCAATTCGGCGCTGCAGGGGATCGCTGTTCCACACCCCATCGATGGCGGCCCGGTAGTATCGAACGGCAAGATCGGGCTTGTTTAGAGCTGCATACAGACGTGCCAGATCAAGATTCAACTCACCATCTGCCGGATCCAGCGACCACATGGTGAGCAGGTAAGCTCGCGCTTCCGCAAGTCGTCCCTCTTTCATCAGGGCTTCAGCCAGCTTGAGGCGGTATTGCCGGTTGGTGCCGTCGTACCCGAGTGCGTTCCGATAATCGTCGATGGCGACCGCCGGATAGCCCTTAGCAATTGCCTCCTCACCGCGGGCGAACCAGCGTTGCGCCAGGGATGATTCCAGATCCCTCAGGTAGGAGACATAGGCCTTGATCGCACCAAAACCGGCGATAATCACGACCACGAGCAGGACGAACACGAGTCGCACTCGCGGCGAAGCGTTCAACTTACCGCAAGCAGGGCACCAGTAAGTCCCCTCCGGCATCGGCCTGCCGCACCGTTCACAACGAACGTCTTCGATATCGGGAGCTTCGACTGGCATTTTAGATAGGGTGCTGCCTAACTGTGGGCAGTACTTCTACTGTAGCAAGAGATGATGATGCTGGCGGACGAAACAAGGAGAGCTAATTCAGGAAGTTTGCTTTAGGACACGCAGCCGGAGGACCTGCACCTGGGTGCCATAGGTCGAGCCTACATAACGAGCTTTTTGCGCCGCAACAGCGAAGATCAACACAGCGACAACGTTACATGATGATTTCTGTTACTTGCTGCGCGATAGGATGTTGCATCTCCTGTAAATCACTCTTCACCAGGTTCAACCCATAAACGCATGATTCAAATTCGTGCGCCAGTTTCGCGAATAGGGGCGCCAATTTTACATACTCGAACTGATCGAATTTCGACACGATATAATAGCTTTCCTTACCCGCCTTCAGAAAGTCGACGAAGTTCTCCAGCCGTGCCCGGCGCAGGCGAAAGCGATTGATGCTCTCCGGAAACATCCCCGACAGGAACAGCGTGTAGTCGCCGATATGCTTGCGCACCTGGCGCTCGCGATCAAACGACGGGGCCGGCCCATAAACCGGATCGGCCTCCAGCAGCATTTCGCCGACATCTTCGAGTGGGCGGTTGTTCGCGTTGCGAACTTTGAACAACTGCTCGCATTCGCAGAAGTCGGTCAGGACACTTGCTACGTAGTCCTGTATGGCGCTGTCGCGCAGCCCGAGGTCGCGATCAAAATGGTGGTGGATCAGTTCAGTGAAAAGTCCTTGCAATGGATGCGATTCTGGGATCATGGCTTAGTGTTCGTTCCTCCGGTCCCGAAAACGGTCTGCCCACCACGAACATCTATGAAAGCTTGTTGCTGTTCATAAACCAGTTCGAGCCGGCAGGCAAGAGATTCCATAGCCACGTCACTGCTAAGACAACGGCCCTTGCAGTAAGAATGCAGCACGGGGACCTCGCTGCGTGCTTTCTATTTTGAACACGATTTCTGCGCGATGGTTGCTGGCCCATGTAACTGGCGAGCTATTCTGGTGGCAATCGGTAGCGACTGCTAGTCCGATTCGCAACAACTGCAGAAGGAGAAATCATGGAACGTCAGAACATCGCAGGCAACTCTCCGTATGAGGGAAAAGTCGGCTATTCCCGTGCGGTGAAGGTTGGGCCGTTCGTCACCGTCTCCGGCACAGTCGCTACGGGCGCTGATGGCAAAATCGTCGGCGGCGACGACATGTACGCTCAGGCGGTGCAGGCGCTGAAGAACATCGAGCGAGCACTGCAACAGGCGGGCGCAAGCTTCCGCGACGTGGTGCGCACACGAACGTTCGTGACCGATATCAAACGCTGGCAAGAAGTCGCTCGTGCCCACGGCGAAATCTTCGCGGAAATCCGTCCCGCGGCGACCATGGTCGAGGTGACGGCTTTTGTTGCTCCCGAGATGCTGGTGGAGATCGAAGTCGACGCAATTATCGCTGCAGAGTTGCGGTAGGAAGCCTACGTGCGCTCGGTGACAACGTGGAAGGACAACACGGACGCCGTCACCTGGCTTCGTCCGTAAAACAGGAACAGCGCCACCCACAAGGTCTGCAAAGCCAGAAACACGGGCAGCGTCGCCGTCTCGGCTAAGCCAAACGCAAGGTCTGGCACGGGACCGCTTGCAGGCAGCAGAAAGACGGCAGTCGCGAGATAGACCATCGCGATGATGCTCATGACCTGGTACGCCGAAACTCTGCTGTGACCGCGATGGTCGGCGCGCAGATTTTCGGCGACCGTCCTCCATCCCCAGGTTCCGATCACGGGAACAAGAACAGCGAGGCACCAATACTGGAGAAGGAAGAAGACTAGTCCGGTGAGCCCCGCCAGGGTGAAGAGAATTGAAGTTAAGGCCTGCACCGGGATGAGCGGCTCGTCCTGTAAACCGGAGGCGTAGGCCGCTTTCTTGGTCTCCCCATGGAAGACGGTGTTGAAGCGGCCGAATAACTTTGCGAGTGTGGGCGACGCGTCCTTCAACGGCATGCCATAGCAACATCCGAAGCTCATGCACGCCAGTCGGCCAATCGCTTCCGCGAGCGCATAGGCGACCGCGGCTGAAGCCAGGATAGGAACGGCGTACAGCGCCAGGCCCCAGGCAGGCAGATACTTCGCGCCTAGCCACAGCACAGGCGGCAGCACTATCGCCGCCACGAATGCAGCGCCGGCGATGGTGTAGGTACTGCTCTTCTTTTCCACGATGGCGGCTACCACTCGCGATGCCGGCAGGCAAAGCACCACCATGCCGATAACCAGGATTCCGGCGACTAGCAGCGAGACATGCACGGATGCCAGCAGCAGCAGTGTCATGGCCATTCCGAAGATGCTGCCGGTCGCACTGAAGAATCCGTAGAACGTAAGGTTGGTGCCGCGCCATTCACCATCACGATGTTTCCTCACCGGGACGGCGGCAATCATCTGCCAGCGCTCTTCCGGAAGCGTTTTGAAGCCCCAGAACAAGAGGGCGGTCATAAGCGCAGCCAGGGTCGCGACGAAGACAATGTTGATCATCAGGTTCTCCTTTTCGCCGGTAACGCCAGCAAGGACCGGACCGCCACATCGGTCTCGACCAGCGCCTCCCCGAAAGCGCGGGAGTAGCGGCTACGGACTTCAACGCGCTGCTGATTACGCAGTAAGTCCTCGGCAAAGCGAATCCGATCACGCTGGAACAGCAGGACGACGGTGCTGCTGCCCGGTCGGAAAAGCGCTTTGGGAGCTCCGATGCGCAGCATCATGCCGGGTTCAATGCGCTTGGGGTTGCGGTATTCGTGCTCGCTGTAGCGCTGGTCGATTTGTCCGATCATCAGCGCCACCACCTCAATCATCGCCACCAGCCCAATGCCAGTTCCGCCGTCGCAATCGGTATCGATGACCGTAACCACGCGCTTGTTCTTGGAATGTGGCGTGACCAGCTTCACGGTCGCGTTGGGATTGCACGAGTGATAACGCCCATTCACCGCATAGAAGTCAGCGACCAACCCTTGCACCGGGACGTGCGTGTAATGGTATTTCTCGGGAGTCAGGCGAAAGACCGCGTAGTCGCCGTCCTTAAATTCTTTTGTCCAGCGATGACGCGGCCCACCCAGCAGTTCGGGAAAGGCGAAGAATTTTTCCTTGATCAGCAGCTTCGAGGTGGTCGCCATGGATCCGACCGCAACTCGCGAGTCTGCCGGACAGACAACGCTCTGTTTCCCTTTGGGCAGAGGACGGCACTCCCAATAGCGAATTTTGCGCTCGAACATCTGGCGCGCGGTGTTCAAGGACGATGGCTCGTCAACCAGCTCAGTGAGGTCGATGCCGCTCTTTTTCAGGAAACGCTTCATTCCCGAAGCGTGCGAAGAGAGCCGGTTATCGTAATTGAGATAGCTGAGCAGCTCAGATACCTTGCGACTCGACGCCAGCTTGGAAACCCACGCTGTTTTCTCCAGCCTTGGCGAGTACAGCGCCCGCACCGTGCGGTCGCCCACCAGCCGCTCGCGGGCAATCTCGCCGGTTTCCCTTACGATGTATTCGTGCATCATGCGCGGTTGACCATCTCTTCCGATCTCAACTGTTCCCCCTTGCCATTCTCGACGGCGGAAAATACCAGCAGCAGATTCAGCAGTGATTCCAGTTCCGTCGTTGAGAGCTGTTCGCTCAGCATACGGTCGCGGATACTGTCGACGAAACGCAGGGGATCCTGCACCCGCACTCCGCAGCGGATAAGGTTTCGCAGTTCATCGTCCGTGCGAATGGGGGCAGATTCGACGTCCTCTCGCAGATGACGCAACGCCTCGCTTAATTGCGCATGTCGCAAATCATCACGGTAGTATTTCTCCGCCGCGCGATTGAAATCTGCGGCTTTGGTTCGCATCGCGTCCCGCTCGCCGCAACTGTCCAGGATTTCTGAAACCATCCTCTCGGAAGCGCGCATGCGTTTATCGGCCAGGCGCCAGCGCAGATCGCCCAGCAGGAGATTCCCATCGAACTCCGCGATTATGCCGGTCGCGGCTTCTTCCAGGAACGCCAGCAGCGCATGACAGTAGTCGCTGATGGAAACGCGAAAGTATTCGCCATGCCGCCAGCTGGATCGGGTGTGCTTGCAGTGCCGCAGGATGCGGCGCAGCAACTCGTTACGCGTACGCTTGTGCACGTAGAAGGCAGGCAGTCCGGCAGCACGGAAGAAGAACGGCTGGCGCCGCTCGCTCTCCGAAGTCGGATCGTCCGGGATGTCCTCGTGCACCACCAATCCTTCTAGCGCCATGCGATACGAGGCCGCCAGAAGCAGCTGTTGCAGGTCGGTGGCCGGCGCCATGTCGCGGTCATAGCTGGGGAACGAACTGTAATAACGCGCTTCGAATCCCGAATACCCCACGGATCCGAATTGGCGCAAGCGCAGCGGCATGTAAAACGACATGCGCCGGTCGACAATGCCAAGCTGGTCGAGTTCAGCCGCCAGTCGCGCGGTATTACCCGGCTCGCCGTCCAAAGCCGAGGAATGTTCGGTTGATAGCCATGCGACCGGGTAGTTGAGCAGCCGATAGTCGGGAACCAGGTCTCCGCGCAGTCCGAACAGGCCGGAGATCGCACGATCAAGCCACACTGGTCCGTAAGGAGTTGCGGGACGGCCGAGAACTCTAAGCTTGGCTTTTTCCTTCCACTCGCGCCACATCAGGCGCAGATGGGTGAAGTCGAGCTCGTGTGGAAGAAAGGCCAGCAGCACTTCAGGATGGAACTGCGCGAAGTCGATGCGATAGGGGGCGGCGGAATAGGTGCCGACAAACAGCGGAAGGAAGTGTTCGAAGATCTTGATCGCAAGGTCTCCCAGCCTCTTCTCTTCCCCGAGAGCCCGTGTGGGTTCTGCCTCCTGCAACGCTTGCGTCAGGGCACGGCTTCCCATGGTGACGTGGATTCCGTTGTTGGCCAGGCTGACATTCGACGGGCTGGGCAGAACGATCAGGTTGTTGGAAACGATGCCGGCTTCCCTGAGCTTCGCCACCGAATTGAGTTGGCTGCGGCTCAGCACCTGATGACACAGGTGCATGTACTCGGCCTTGGCCTCGCCATCGTCCCAACCCGAGAGGCAGGGACTCATGAATAGCTCACGATAAAACGCGTCGGAGATGCACGATGACAGCTCGGTCTGCCGCACCGGGGGATGCGGTCCGTGATAGACCATCCCGCGCTGCCCATGCTCCGCCAATCCAAAGCGCTGATTGGCCCACGACATCAGCAGCGTGGTGAACAGGAAGCGGCGGGCTGACTCACGCGCCACTTGCTCGCCAATCGAGTGTTGCGAGCTGGCCGAGACCACGTGAAACGATGTCGTCTCCGGCGACGTATTGTCATTGGAGAAGTGGCCCAGCAACCGGTTGGCTTCGGCTCGTATGCGCTCAGGAACGTGCGGCTGCGAACCCGTAAGATCGGCTAGCGCCAGCTTCAGCCCGTAACTGATCGGTACTCGCAGCCACGGACGGCCCTCATGCAGGAAACTGTAGCGCTGAGAATCTGTGCGAGTTGATTTGAAAGTGTTGCTCGCCTCCAGGCCGAGGTCTCCCCGGAAGGTTTCCAGAGCACGCGCACTCAGCCGGCTTTCGGGGAAACGAATCCAACTGTTCTCCCACACCTCGCCTGAGTCGTTCAGAAACTCCTCGATCTCGAGATACGATCTCCGCGGTGCCTCACCACTGGAGATGCGCTTGGTGAGATTGCGATAGAACTTCGACTCGCGGATGGTGATGGGAAGATCGCATGAAACGGATGTTCCGGCCACCACGGCCTGCAGCTCATCTTCACTTCCGGCGGTGACATCGCCCGGTCCAAAAGCAAACTGGCGCAGCGCTAATCGTCGATCACGCTCAACATGCAATCGGCTTTGCGATGCTTCAGTCCGTATGAGCATGCACTCCGTGGGCCGCCAGCGGCGGAACTATATTGCAAGTTTGCCTAAGCCTAGTGACTCCATAGTTAATGCCTCGTTAATAGTGCAAGAAATTTGCGCACCTGAACCAGGCCTGGACACCGTACTTGGGGAGGTTCCCATTGCCACCAACCACTCGAACTCAAGCAATTTCGTCGGACGGACGATGACCAAAAGGTGCAACCGTGTGTAAAGCCAACTCGCGAAATCACGTCCACCGCATCGCACTCGCCGATTATTCGTCGGTGCAGATGGCCTCGTGAATGGCAAGGATTGCCACTCCGCCAGCATGCCGGGATCACGAACGCGTTTCTGCGCCTCCGTCGGCGAAGCAGCGAGAAATTCCATTTCGAGAACCCGTGATATGCGCCTGCTCGATGATCTCTCGCTTGGCCGGAAACTGGTCATCATCATCACCGGGATCAGCGGAACTGCGCTGTTGATTGCCTGCCTCTTGGTGGTCAGCTACGACATTCACCGTTTCCGCTCCAACCAGATCGAGCAGTTGAATTTGCTGGCCGACATGCTGGGACAAAACAGTGCCGCCGCCATGGCCTTCGACGATTCCCAGTCAGCAGCCGAGATTCTCGCGTCATCGCGCTTCGCTTCTTCCGTCTCCGGAGTCTGCCTTTACCTGCAGGACGGAGTCAGCTTTGCGCGCTTCGCTCGCGATCCAGCGTGGAGTTGCGACTCTCCGCCTCCACGCGATGGTCTGGTGACGTCTTTCGGCGAGTTGACGCTGATTCGACCGGTGATGCTCAAAGGCGAACGGCTGGGAACCGTCGTCGTGCATTCCCATCTGGGCGAATTGACCCCGCGGCTGCTGCGTTATGGGGCAATCATCCTCTGCGTGCTGTTGAATTCATCGTTGATCGCGCTGTTCCTCGCCATGCGATTACAACGCGTTATTACGCGCCCGGTTCGCCGCCTGCTGAGGATTGCGCATGCAGTCTCGCGTACCGGCGACTATTCGCTGCGGGCGCAGGTTGAAAGCGAAGATGAAGTAGGTCAACTGGTCACCGGGTTCAACGAGATGCTGATGGAGATCGCCAGCCGCGACCAGCAACTGGAAGCCAATCAGGACAGCCTGAAGCATGAAGTGGCACGGCAAACCGCCGATCTGCGGCTCCTGAACACCGACTTGCGGGCCGCGAAAGAAGCCGCGGAGAGTGCCAGCCGAGCCAAGAGCGAATTCCTCGCCAACATGAGCCACGAAATCCGCACGCCTTTGAATGGCGTCATTGGCATGCTCGGTCTGACTCTGGATTCGGAGCTGACGGCGGAACAACGCGAGTACCTGCTGATGGCGAGAGGCTCAGGCGAAACTCTTCTGAGCGTCATTAACGACATCCTCGACTTCTCCAAGATCGAGTCCGGCAAGCTGGAATTAGAAGAGCTTGACTTCGATCTGCCGCAATTAATTCAGGATGTCGTAAAGATGATGGCCGTACCGGCTCGCCAGAAGCAGATTGAGTTGATCTGCGACTTGAAACCCGGGTTGCCGACGGTACTGCGGGGTGACTCTGCGCGCCTGCGGCAGATTCTCTTCAACTTGCTGGGCAATGCCATCAAGTTTACCCCGGCCGGCGAAGTCGTCATCGAGGTTAGCGACTGTGGCCCCACAACCGGGAAAAAAGAGATGCTCTTCCGTATCACGGATACCGGCATAGGCATCGCTCCCGAAAAGCAAAAGACGATTTTCCATCCCTTCTCGCAGGCCGACAGCAGCACAACCCGAAGGTATGGCGGCACCGGTCTCGGTCTCACCATCGTCTCGCGACTGGTCTCGATGATGGGCGGCCGGATTTGGCTGGAGAGCGAACCCGGCAAGGGCACCACCTTCCGGTTTACCGTGCAGCTTGCGGCGGCACAACTCCACGAGCAGCTGAGTCAATCCACGGCTGCATGGGACTTTTGCGGAGTGCGCACCCTGGTGGTCGATGACAATACCACGAACCGCCGCATCCTGCAGGCCTCTTGCGCCAGCTGGGGAATGCTCTGCGACGCCACCGACTCCGCAACTTCAGCATTGCAAATGCTGCAACGGGCACAATCGGAAGGCGCGGCATACCGGCTCGCGATCATCGACTGCCACATGCCGGAAACGGACGGCTTCCAGTTAGTCGAACGGCTACACGACGATCCCAGTCTGGTTAACCCGCGGGTGATAATGCTGACCTCGGCCGACCAGCAGGGTGACCTTGCGCGCTGCCGCGACATCGGGGTGGAGTGCTACCTGGTAAAGCCGGTCCATAAGCACGAGCTTCGCAGTGCAATTGAGGTCGTGCTGCAGACCGCCGCTCCTCAGGCCGGAGCCAGCCCTATTACCCGTTCGAGCATGCCGGCCCAGCGTTCTGCCTTGCGCATCCTCATCGCTGAGGACAATGCGGTCAATCAGAAATTCCTGCAACGGTTGCTGGAGCGCATGGGACATGTGACGGCAGTTGCCGGAGACGGCATCGAGGCGGTCGACTTCTTCAAGACCGGCGATTTCGACGTGATCTTCATGGATGTGCAGATGCCCCGCATGGACGGATATGCGGCAACCGCGGCCATCCGGGAATTGGAAACGGGCTCCGCCAAACACGTATCCATCATTGCCATGACCGCACATGCTCTCAAAGGCGATCGCGAAAAGTGCCTGGCCGCCGGCATGGACGACTACCTGAGCAAGCCTTCGCGACTCAGCGAAATTGAGCATGCACTTCAGCGGGCGGGGATGTGCCAAATTTCACAATCGCCTCAGGCCAGCAATTCAACCTCTGCTGCCGCGGGGTGCGACCGGGCGCTGTGGGACCGCGCTGCCGCGCTTGATCGGCTCGGTGGCGACGAGTCGCTATTGAATGAGCTGATCGAGGTCTTCTTCAATGAGTATCCGGCACTGGCCAGGCGCCTGAACGACGCTTTGTCGCGAGGTGATTTAGCTTCACTGCGGGAACCGGCACACACGCTCAAGGGCAGCTTAGGCGCACTCGGTTTGCCCGCGGCGGCCGGTTTGGCGCGGGAGATCGAATCTGCCAGCCAGATCGAGGATGCCTCGACGGCCATTGGCCTGATCGACAGGTTCATGGCGGACATTGAAATGCTCCAAGACGTGATGCGGCCGAAGCCCATGGCGGGAGCCGTGAATGATTGAATCAATTTCCTTGCATGGGAATATGTCGCGACCTGTGGCCAATGCAAAAAGGGTCTTGGTGGCGGAAGACGACGCCGTCTATTGCCATCTGCTGCAAACCTTGCTGCAGCGTGCCTCCTTCGAGGTGACCATGGTTCGTGATGGCATGGCCGCGCTGCACGCCGCGCAGGCGAAAGATGCTCCGCGACTGCTGATTTTCGATTGGATTATGCCGGAGCTAACCGGACCTGAAGTCTGCCGCCGACTTCGCCAGCGACGCACGACGCAAGCTTACCAGTACATTCTTTTGCTGACTTCAAAAGATGCCAAGACCGATACCGTCGCCGGCTTGGAAGCAGGCGCCGACGACTATCTCACCAAACCTGTCGACTATCAGGAGTTGCTGGCTCGGTTGCGTGCCGGGATACGCATATTGGAACTGGAAGACAGGCTGCTCGACACCCACGCGGAGATGCAGTACCTGGCTACCCACGACTCCCTCACCGGTCTGTGGAATCGGCTGGCATGGAAAAAATTGCTGACCGCGGAATTCGAGCGCGCGTACAGGAACCAGGCGAGCGTTGCCGTACTTATGCTCGATATCGACCACTTTAAGTCGGTAAACGACACCTGCGGCCACTCTGCCGGTGACGCTGTTCTGGAACAGATAGGTATCGCGCTGCGATCGCTGGTCCGTGCCTACGATCATGTGGGCCGCTACGGCGGCGAGGAATTTATCATCCTCGCTCAGCAATTATCGGCAGAGACCGTTTTCGAATATGCTGACCGCATTCGTGCCGCGTTAGCTCATATGACGGTGATGTACGAGGAGATGCCAATCGGCGTAACAGTCAGCATCGGCATTGCATTTGCTGAAGGGCAACAGCGGCACTCCCCGGATGCGATGGTGCGCATGGCTGACCATGCCCTCTATGAGGCGAAAAAACAAGGGCGCAACTGCGTCTTCCTGGAGTTCCTTTCACATCCCGCTGAACTCGCCGTGCACGGTTGACGCGAGGGCTGCCGGGCTATCCCGAACGCCTGCACTTTTGGAATGCGGAGAACAGGACCGGTCTCCTGCTAAACTTGCCGATTATTGCCTTCCGGATCGAAAGAGAAACATGCGCCTGTTCCGAAACACTTCCCTGGCATTCCTGTTCTGCCTTTGCGCTGCCGCCCCCCTTTTCGGACAGCCGCTTCGGTTGGAGATCTCGGTTCCGTCGAGCGCGCATGCTGCGCCTATCACTGGACGAGTGTTCGTTATCCTGAGCCGGAACGAAAGCAAAGACCTGCTAAGCCAGATTGGCTCGTGGGAGCAGGAGACCCCGTTCTTCGGCGTCGACGTCTCGGCCCTTTCCGCCGGGACAGCTGCAACCATCGATGCCGATACGCTCGGATATCCGCTCAAGAGCTTGCGTGAAATACCGGCAGGCGACTATTACGTGCAGGCGCTGGTCAACGTCTACACCGAGTTTCATCGCTCCGATGGGCATACCATCTGGGCGCACATGGACCAATGGGAAGGCCAGCAGTTCAATCAGTCGCCGGGTAATCTCTACAGCGATGTTCGCAAGGTGCATCTAGACCCTGCTGCCGGATACTCCGTCGAATTGCAGGCAAACCACGTCATCCCACCGGTGAAGGTGCCGCCTGACACGCGCTGGGTAAAACACATCAAGATACAGAGCAAGCTGCTGTCGAACTTCTGGGGACAGCCCATGTTCATCGGAGCAACGGTATTGCTGCCGAAGGATTACGACAAACATCCAGACTCACACTATCCCGTGATCTACGAGCAAGGGCACTTCGGTCTGGAGCCACCTTTATTTATCCAGACCGATGCTCCAGATTCCGGATCGAAGTGGCGGACCATCGGCTACGCCGGATTCCAGGCGTGGAGTGGCGAGAACTTTCCCCGCATGATCGCCGTCACGTTTCAGCATCCGACGCCCTACTTCGACGACTCCTATGCGGTAAACTCGGCGAACAACGGACCGTACGGCGACGCTCTCATGCAGGAGCTGATTCCCTATCTGGAGGAACACTTCCGCATCATTCGCCAGCCGTGGGCGCGCGTACTCACCGGAGGCTCCACTGGCGGCTGGGAGTCGCTGGCGCTGGAGCTTTATCACCCGGATTTCTTCGGCGGCACTTGGACGGGCTTTCCCGATCCTATCGACTTCACTCACTACCAGCTCGTCAACATCTACAGCGATCCCAACGCATTCGAGGTGCCCGGGTACGAGTGGGTAGCGCGTGAGCGTCCGCTGATGCGGACCGCCGAGGGCCAAGTAATCGAAACCATGCGGCAGATGAGCCAACTGGAAGAAGTACTCGGCTCGCACGGCCGCTCCGGCCAGCAGATAGAAGCGTGGGAGGCGGTCTACGGTCCCGTCGGGCCCGACGGCTATCCCGTGCCGCTGTGGGACAAGCGTACCGGCGCGATCGATCACAAAGT
Source organism: uncultured Acidobacteriaceae bacterium (assembly GCA_963771535.1). Classification (GTDB taxonomy): domain Bacteria; phylum Acidobacteriota; class Terriglobia; order Terriglobales; family Acidobacteriaceae; genus CAVVDY01. Next base: position 330,680 of record CAVYTK010000006.1, read on the forward strand.
CGCAGAATACATGCGCGATCACGGCTATGACCTGCGCGACTACGCCAACAAAAACTGGCCGAAAATCGGGCCGAAACTCACCGACAACGTCTTCGTCTGGGTCGGCGACATGGACAACTTCTATCTCAACCTCGCGGTATATGACATGGAAGACTTCTTCAAGAAGCATCCCGAAGCTAAGGCACAGTTCCTGTACGGCCGCCCGGAGAAAGGTCACGGCTGGTTTCCCTGGTCGCTGGCCGACTTCATAAAGATGATGAGCGACCACGTTGCCCGGCACGCACCTGCCGGCACCGACGTCAGCGACTGGCATTACTGAGCGCCATGCACGTCGATCTCTTTACTGCACTAGTCGGATTCGGATCGCTGCTGGCGGGCTTCCTGGGCGCGCTCACCGGTTTAGGCGGGGGAGTGGTCGTCGTTCCCATGCTGGCGCTGCTCTTCCACGTCGACATCAAGTATGCGATCGGTGCTTCACTGGTATCCGTCATCGCCACCTCGTCCGGTGCTGCTGCGGCCTATGTGCGCGAAGGCTATTCCAACATTCGTATCGGAATGTTTCTTGAAACCGCGACCACCATTGGCGCGGTCGTCGGCGCCTATGTTGCGTTGCTGGTTTCCGGAAGCGCGATCGCAATCGTCTTTGGGCTGGTGCTGCTATATTCCGCCTACCTTTCAAGCCGCCATCGCGAAGCTTCAGGAACAGCCATTCAAGCTTCTGCCCTAGCCAACCGGCTGAGGCTGAACGGAAGCTATCCCACTCCACAAGGCACGGAAAAGTACAACGTCACCGGCGTGATACCCGGCTACGGGTTGATGTTCGGAGCCGGCGTGCTCTCCGGTCTACTGGGCATCGGCTCGGGCGCGGTGAAGGTGTTGGCGATGGACCAGGCAATGAAGATTCCCTTCAAGGTTTCCACCACCACCAGCAATTTCATGATCGGCGTTACCGCGGCAGCCAGTGCAGGACTCTATCTCAGCCGGGGCTACATCGCTCCGGGTATTGCCATGCCCGTAATGTTGGGAGTGCTCGCGGGATCACTGCTGGGTGCGAAAGTTCTGGTGAAAGCGAAGGTGAAGGTCCTGCGCTATGTCTTCGCGGCAGTCATTGTAGTGTTGGGGTTTGAGATGATCTTTAACGGAATCACAGGGCGCCTATGACTTCCAAGCAATGGACCGACCAGCGTATCGAAATCATCATTGGCTCACTGCTGCGTGCTGGAGTGCTGTTGGCGGCAGCCGTCGTCCTGATCGGCGGGGTGCTCTACATCGTGCGCCACGGCCACGAGACCATTCACTACTCGACCTTTCACGGAGAACCCGAAGCGCTGAAGAGCATACCCGCGGTTGCTGACGGCGTGATGTCGCTTCAGGCGCGGGCCATCATTCAGTTTGGACTGCTCTTGCTGATTGCCACCCCGATTGCGCGAGTAGCTTTCTCCGCAATCGCCTTCGCGCTGGAGAAGGACTACATGTACGTCGTGATCACGTTAATCGTGCTCACAGTGCTGCTGTACAGCTTGTTGGGTTCGGCGGGCTGATGCGATCATGTGTTTCGGATAGTGCGGGTAGGTCCAGTGCCGCAGATTGTTCAATAATGCTGTAACGTATTTTGATTTCTGAAGGAGAGTCCCATGGCAGGAGTAACGTTGGCAGATGCGCGTCGCGTAATCGCAGCCGCCGAGAAAAAGGCCCAGGAAATCGGTCAGCCCATGAACATTGCTGTGGCGGACGAAGGCGGCAACATCGTGGCGCACATCCGCATGGACAACGCCTGGATTGGCAGCATCGATATTTCGATGAAAAAGGCATACACCTCCCGCGCCTTTGACATCACCACCAAAGACCTGGCGCAGCATTCGCAATCTGGTGGACAGTTTTTTGGCATTCACGTTTCCAACGATTGCAAAATCATGATCTTTGCCGGCGGCATTCCACTGAAGCGTGATGGGAAGGTCGTGGGCGCCATCGGTGTCAGCGGCGGCTCAGGCGAACAGGATCATGCAGTCGCCGAAGCAGGTGCGGCAGCTTTCTGATTCTGCTACCGGATCGGAGATAGACAATGTCGAGCGAAATCTTTGACGCCATTCGTGACAGCGACCCTCAACGGGCGCAAAGCCTGCTTGCCGCCGATCCGTCCCATGCCCGCGCCCGTAATGACGCGGGCGTCTCCGCCATCATGCAAGCTGTTTATCAGCGCCAGCATGCCATCGCGGACCTGCTTCGCCGGCAAGTAGCCGATCTCGACATCTTCGAAGCGTCTGCCTTGGGCGACGTCAAGCGGCTGCAATCGCTGCTGCACGAGCATCCCGATCTGGTGTGCACCTACAGCTCTGACGGTTTCACGGCGCTTCATTTGGCGAGCTTCTTCTCGCAACCTCAAGCCGCGGAAGAATTGCTGCACAACGGAGCTGACCCGAACGCCGTTGCGACCAATGGAACGAAGCTGGCGGTGATCAACAGCGCGGCGGCATCGGGCAATGCTGATCTGGTGAAGATGCTTTTGCGAGAGGGCGCCAACCCTGATGCGCAGCAGGAAGGCGGATTCACGGCGTTGCACTCCGCCGCCCAGCAGAACAATCAGGACATGGTTCGAGCCCTGCTTAATGCTGGTGCTGATGCTTCGATCCGGACGAATGACGGTAGAACTGCTTCCGACCTGGCGGGACCTGATCTCGCTGAGTTGAAAAGGTCTTAAGTTGCCGATCGTTCCGTTTGCAACTGCTGCTGAGGACTGTGGTGGCGTAGTATCGTCAACCCAACCAGCACCGCACACCCGAGACACAATACTCTCACCGCGTTGACGTGAAGCACATGGTCTCCCATGACGATGCGCAGCAGGCCGAAAGAAGCGCTGCCCGCACACAAGGCGAAGTAGAGTTTCTCCTTGGCACAGGTTGAAGCCTTCAACAGTAGTAACAGCACCGTCGTCACCACCACGTAAATGGCGAGCAGGATGAGACCGCTGATTTTTGCTCTATGCGTCGACAGAGGCTCGGCATGAGAAATCGCCGCTTGAATACCCGCCACCGCGAGGAAAATGATCGAGTGAACGAGTGCTACGACAGCCCGCTTACGACTGTTCAAGATTGAAAACGGTGCCATGTGACTGATTCATCATGCCCGATGGCAAACGTCCAGGCTGTGACAGAGGTCACAGGAAGCGCCAGCGTAAGATCCCGTCCCACAATCAGCAGCCACTGCGGCCGCCATCAACTCACGATGACTTCAGGAAAACCGTTCGACTTCGCCAGGCATCACACTTCTGGTGTAGCTGTAATCAAAAGTGTTTGCTAACATTGGATGAATCGTTTATCGTGACCCATTCGCCAAGTCGGTGGAGCGCTGTTTCTGTCACCGTGGCGAAATCTTAATAATGCGCATTTCTATCTGGCCGGATTGGACTAACAAATCGCGTTCTATGCGGACTGTGTTTTGCGCCGTCGCGCTTTTAATAGCGGGCGTCAGTTCGCCGGCCGCAGCCATCACGCATACTCGCGTTCATAAAGTCCGCCGCAGCAGCGTTCGTGCCTCGCATCGCTTCGCTCTCCACTTCAACCCCGTGTTTCCCGGCTCACACGAACTGCTGGTGCAGCAGAACGTGGAACTTGACAAGCTTCAGTTGCCGCGCATCGCTGACGATTACGAGCTTATGAAATATGAGCTTTCGCAGGACCTGGTTCCGGTTAGCGAATCCGACGCTCTCAAAATTGCAGCCGACCTGCCGGACAATCGCCGCTACTGCCGCCCTTGGACGCGCGACTTTCTGGAAGACTTCAGCCAGGCTTTTTACAACGAGTTTCATCAGCCCCTCCAGGTGAATTCCCTGGTGCGCACCATGCAGCAGCAACATTCGTTGCGCCGTCACAACCGGTTCGCCGCTCCCGAAATTGGTGACACGGCCTCGACGCATTTGACCGGCGTAACCGCAGATCTATCGCGTCGCGGACTCAGTAAAGCGCAGTATGAGTGGATACGGGCTTATCTCACGCCCCTGCACGAGGCGGGGCTCGTCGATCCCATCGAGGAAAGCCAGCCCGTGCTGCACATAGTGGTGTACGACAAGTATTCGGCCCACAACACCAGCGACGAGGTGAGCATGTCGGAAGCCAGCGAGCCGGGCGAGTTCCCACTCATCGTCCCGACTGCAAAGGCCGCGAACTCCCGTCCTGTCGCTCGCCCCTAATCTTCAACAGCTTTCGCCTACCTGTAGACCAGCACTTCTGTGCACGTTTAGACCACGTTCAGCGTTTTTCTCGATAGCCTATCGATAATCGAGCATCAACTATGAAAAAATTCCATAGTTGCTCGACTGAATACCTGCGCAAGTCTCACATTTCACTTGACGTCCAGTTTGGTATCTCCCTTGCACTATTCGGAAACTGCCGCGCGTCAGACCTTTTGCATGGCAGACGACGAGGCTCCTCACATTCCAGCTTCTGGCCGTGAACACAAAGCGAGGGAAAACATGGATTCCAGTTACAAAGAAATTCTCTGTCTGGGCAGGGACGAATTTACGCTCCAGGTTCGGCAGATGCTGCTCGAGTATTTCGGATATAAGGTAGTGACCGCTGAGTCTATCGGAGAAATGCACGCCATCCTGCGCCGTGGCTGCCCCGACATGCTGTTGCTCGACACCAACGACCCCGAACTCGATTGCCAGGAAATCGCAGGGGATGCCAAGGCAATTTGTCCTGACATCTTGTCAGTAGTGCTCACAGCAGATTGTGGAGGCCAAACCCACGGGTACGGCTACGTCGATCGCTTTCTGCGACTCGATGGTCCCCGCGACGAGTGGCTGTCGGGTATTCAGTCTCTGTTCGCCCGCCACTCCCGCGGAGGCACCGATGCCTCCTCCGCCGTGATGTAGCCGCCGCCAGGCTCTTCCGTTTCCATTTTGAATTTCCATATTGGTCCGTTTCCCGTTCCCGAACCCCTGGCCATGCAATCCACTTCTTCGCCTTTTCTTCGTAGCTGCTTACGGCATAACGACTTGTCAGCTACCTGCACCTCCATCGCAAGTTGGCAGCTTGCCTGCATTTATCAGTGCCGTAGCGGTTGCATCCGGCACTTCGAACTGCGAGGCAGCAATCATGTCAGCCACACCGTCGCCGAACACGCCCACCACCCGCACCATACTTCTGGTGGAAGATGAAGATTCCGTTCGCCAGGTTACGCGCTATGTGTTGGAGAGCGCCGGATACCTGGTGCTCGAAGCTAACGGTCCTGAACAAGCCATCAGCATTTTTCTTCGCTATGAAGGCGCGATCGACCTCATCCTGACCGACATAGTCATGCCTAACATGAGCGGTTCGGAATTAGTGGCACACCTGAAGGAGATGCATCCTGGCTTCATCACCATGTTCATGTCGGGATACGCCAAGGGTCCGGGACTGTCGCAGCAGAGTTTCGGTCCCCCCGACTACTACATCCAGAAGCCGTTCAGTACCGGCGCGCTGCTGTCGCGTGTAGCGGAGGCGCTCAGCCTGCCCCCCACGGGTGAATCGTCCAGGGAACTCCGGCTGCCGGTGTGAACCGGGGAACTTAACGAAGCCTACGTGTCCGGCGACGATCAGGAAGTCTCGCAGGCGTCCGTTGCAGCTCTCTCGACCCCGTCATAACCGGGAGCAGCGGCTGTTTCGGTAGCTTCCAAAAGTCTTCGCAGGACCGAACTATTTTGCCGCTGACACCTGCGAATGAGCCGGTGATATTTTCGATCCAGCAGCGGCTGGCGAAACCACCTGTGGCACCACGACGATGTCGACTCTGCGGTTTAACTGCTGCCCCTCGGCAGACGAGTTCTCTGCGACGGGATGAAACTCTCCATATCCTGCCGCGGAGAGCCGCTCCGGAGCGAAGCCCTCGCCTTCGATCAGCAGCTTCACCAATCCAGTCGCTCGCGCCGTGGATAACTCCCAGTTGGAGGCGAACGACGCGGTATGAATGGGAATGTTGTCGGTGTGACCTTCAATCCGTAACGAGCAATCGCGGCTCTGCAAAAATCCGGCTACCCGATGGACAGCGCCGATGGCTTGCGGTTTGATCTGGGCTGAGCCGCTGCCGAAAAATCCTATCTCGCGCAGACTGATGATAAGTCCATCCGGCTCCATCCTTAACGCCACTTCACGGCGCTTGATCTCGGGTGACAGCAGTTTCTCCAACTCTTTCTGAATGGCAGCGAAATCCTCTGGCTTATGATTCGCGTCCGCTTGTGCGGGCCGGGCTATAGCAGTTCTCGCCATGGCATCGGCGTGGCTTCCGGGAGCGAGGCCTGCTTTCGCAGGCGCGCTCGCGCCCAATTCCTGGAAGCCCGACTGAATGGCCTCGGTGAGCTGCGACATCTTGTCTTTATCCATCCGCGCCGACGAAAACATTACCACAAAGAACGCGAACATCAGCGTGATGAAGTCAGCGTAGGAAACCAGCCACCGCTCATGGCTTACACGCGTGTTGAAGCGCCGTGAATTGCTCATCGGCTCTCCGCCTTCGCCTGCTGCGGGTCGTTTTGCAGGAAGCCCAACAACTTCGTCTCCAGCATCCGCGGATTCATCCCTTCCAGGATGGAAACCACCCCCTCCAGCGTCATCTCGCGTATGACCTGCTCCTCGCGCAAGCGAATGCGCAGCTTGCCTGAGCCGGGCAGAAAGAACAGGTTCGCCGAACCGACCCCGTATACGGTCGCGACGAAGGCAACCGCAATACCGCGTCCCACTTCGTCCAGGTTATCGAGGTGCTGCATCACCTGGATCAAACCTAGAACCGCGCCGATGATGCCGATGGTGGGAGCGAATCCCCCGGCAGATTCAAACACCCGTGGAATGTGGTCTTCGTATTCCGCCTGATTGTCCAATTCCAACTGCATCATCTTCCGCAGCTCCGCCGGTTCGGTACCATCCACCGCCAACATCAGGCTCTTCCTCATAAACGGGTTCTGAATGTGCGGCAGTTCGGAGTCGAGCGAGACGATACCTTCCTTGCGCGCCTTGTTGGCGAAATTCACCAGCTCGCGCACAACTTCGTGAGGTTTCAGCTTACGTTCGAAAAAAATATTGACCAGACGGCGAAACGCGGCCACGACGACGGGCAGCGGGAACTGCAGCATCACCGCCCCCAGCGTCCCACCAAAAACAATGAGAGCCGCCGTAGGCTGCAGGATCTGCGAGAGTTTGCCACCTTCCATCAGCAGGCCGGCAACGATTCCGCCGATGGCGAGAATCAGACCCGTGAAACTGCTCTTGTCCACAGCTTATCCCCCGGATTCGGCAGGCAAGTCATCCTGGGACGCGGCAGCCATGGCGTTCTCGCCAACCAGGCGGAATGCAGGATGGGCGCCGCAAAGGACCGAGCGGCGAAATTCACGTACTCGCTCGATTACCTCCGCGACGCATTCCCGCACCACAACCTTTTCTCCGGTTACCAGGGTCAACACCGTATCGGGGGCCGCTTCCACGAACTTGATCAGGTCGGAGTTGATGGCCAGCGGCGAATTGTTCAAACGCGTCAACTGGATCATTTGCATCCTTCAGCCCGGGGAAGCTTGAGACAGTCACTCCATCGGCATAATCCCATATGGCTTGAAATGCAAAAAGCCCGCATCCGATCCTCTTTCGCCATCGAGAGCAGAGAGTAACGGATTAGAAAGACCTCGCTGCCTCCTATCTCTTTTTCTAAAGCACTTTGCCAGACTCCGACAGCCGAAGCACCCTCTTTTCTTTGTTGTCCCGCGCGGATCTCGCTCTTGATTTCGATCTCTGTGCCTTCCGAGTCTCCGTGGTGAAACTGAGTTCCATTAAAGCCTCGCTCGGTCTCGCCGATGAACACAGTGAGCAAATTCGGTTCCGCCAGCAAAATCCCCCGGCAGCGCAGCTGCGGGAACAAAGCCTGACAACACTCAGGCAGGTGGAACGCTGAAAAAGGAGATTTTTATGGCAATCAGCATTCTGAACAACATCCCGTCCCTGGCTGCGCAGAACCAGTTGTCGATTACGCAGATGAGCTTACAGAAAACGCTGTATGCTCTGTCTTCCGGTTCGCGCATCAATTCCGGCGCCGACGATGCCGCAGGCCTGGCCATCGCCGATGGCCTGCACGCCAACATCACCGCCCTCACCCAGTCGGCACGCAACGCTAACGACGGCGTGGGCAAGCTGCAGGTCGCCGATGGCGCTCTCTCGCAGGTCACTACCCTGCTGAACCGCGCGGTTACGCTGGCCACGGAGTCGGCCACCGGTACCCTCGATTCGGCCGGCAATCAGCGCGCGGCTTTGAACGCCGAGTTCACCGCGATCAAAGCCGAGATCGACCGCATCGGCACCAACACCACGTATAACGGCGCCGCCATCTTTCAGGGCGGAGGCGCCAACTACAGCCAGGCGGTCGTATCCGATACAACGGTCGGCGGCCTGGGACAAGGCACGGCAGTCACCGGCGTGCTGAAACTGAAGGGTGGCACCGGCGCTACCGCCTTCACCTTCAACTCCAGCGCCTCCGATGCTACGGTGGGCGACCTCATCAAAGACATCAACACCAATGGTGGTGGCCTGATCGCCTCGCTCGATACCAATGGCAATCTGAGGGTGACTGACACCAAGAACCGCGGCGTTGATGCCACCAGCGAGTTGCAGGACAACACCAGCACGCTGAAGGTCGGAGGAGACAGCAGCGCGGCAACCGTTACCGCGGGCCCGACGAACTCGTCCACCATGGACGTTTACCTCAGCGACTCGACAGGCGTGGGCAGCAGCACCATCTCGGTCACCATGAATCAGTTCGACAGTGGCCAGATGAACGGCGCCAGCATTGCCAACGACGATCTGCTGAGCTCCGGGACGGCGCAAACCGCACTTGCTGATATCAATCAATCGGTGGCGCGGGTGGCGTCGCTGCGCGGTGACATCGGCGCGGGCATCAATCGTCTGCAGGCGGCCACCAGCGTCATGAGCAACCAGTCGCAGAACCTGTCGGCTGCCGAGGATGGCGTCCGTTCCGCGGATATCACCCAGGAAGTGGCCAATCTGACTAAATTCCAGATCCTCAGCCAGACCGGTATCTCGGCCTTGGCCCAGGCGAACCAGATGCAGCAGAGCGTACTGAAACTGCTCCAGTAAGTTGGCGGCGGGCAGCCCGGCGGATAACGACATCGGTCCTGCAGCGCTTTGCACGGGGGAGAAGGTGGGGCCTTCACGGTCCCCCTTCTCCCTCTCTTAACTTGCTCTCATCATTTGCGGCATTCCGCCTGCAGTTTTACCCAAGGAGGCGTGAAACCTTGAGCTCCAGCGGCATTTCCAGCGTTCTTACTAATATCAACAATGCCTTCAGCGGAAAGACCAGCGGCATCGACGTGGCAGCAACCGTCGACGCGCTGATGCAGCTCAAACGAGCGCCTGAAACCGAATGGCAGAACGAGCAGTCGGCGGTGAACACCCGCATCAGCGTACTGGGCGGCTTTGCTTCGGAACTCAGCCAGTTGCAGACCGCGGTCAACGACCTGAAGGACTCGTTTGGCGCTCTTAGCCAAAAGACCGTAACTTCGTCGGACTCCTCCATCGTGACGGCCACGGCACATGCCTCGGCGGTCAGTGGCACTCACACCGTCGTGGTGAGTCAACTGGCGACGATTTCCTCGAGCTATTCCGATCCGATTGCAGACGCAACAACAATTGCCGGCACTACGCTGACGGTGACCTACGGCAATCCGGATGATCCGGGCAAGACCGACGCAATCGCGCTACCCGCGACGGTTAAGACCCTGCAAGATGTGGCTGACGCGATCAATCAGTCAGCCGACAACACCGGCGTGACCGCCAGCGTCGTAACCGATGCCCATGGACAGCGGCTGACGCTGGTCAGCAACGCCTCCGGCGCGGACGGCAACCTCACCGTAACCGGAGCTGCGACATTCAATCAGGGCGTAGAAGGAAAGAATGCCCTGGTGAACGTCGACGGTGTGCCCATCGAAAATGCCACCAACACGGTCAGCGGGGCGCTCAATGGGGTTGACCTGCAGCTGTCCAGCGCGGACCAGAACACAGTGGTGCAGATTGGCATAGCGCCCGACACCACCGAAGCCGCCACCGTGGTCAACAACTTCATCACTGCCTACAACAACGTAACCAAAGACATCAATTCGCAATTCACTGCCGACAGCTCGGGCACGGCCGGCCCTCTGGCGGGGGATGCGGCGTTGCGCACCTTGCAATCGCAGATGCTGGAAATTGCCGGCTATTCCCCCGGCGGTGATGGTCCCTACGTGAACTTGCAGCAGTTGGGAATCGAGATGAACAACGACGGCACGCTGCAGATGAACTCCACAGTGCTCGACGGAGTCTTGTCCGCCCACTACTCCGATTTCCAGAATTTTTTCCAGTCGACCGATTCCGGCGCTTTCGGCCAGACCGTCGGCAAGATGCTGTTGCAAATCACCGACCCGACCCAGGGCACGGTTTCTGCCGATATAGCCGCGGAGCAGGCAATCAACAGCTCCCTGACTCAGCAGATCAGCGACTTCGAAGACCAGATGTCGGCCGTCCAGACGCAACTGACGGCTCAATATAGCCAGCTGAACGTGCTGCTGCAGCAGTACCCGATGCAAATTCAGCAGATCAACTCTCAGCTTTCAGCGTTGAATACCAACAACAAAGGCTAATCCGCAATGAACATCCCCAATGCCGCGTTCGCCTATCGCGAGAATGCTTCCCTCGGCGCCAGTCCTCTGGGCGTGGTCGTGCTGCTCTACGATCGATTGATGCAGGACATCCACGATGCCGTGACCGCCAGCAAAGCGAACCAGGTGGAGGTACGCACGGCGGGGGTGAACCACGCCTTGCTCATCCTGCAACAGCTGCAGGGCAGGCTGGACTTCGCTGCCGGAGGATCGGCGGCAAAACAATTGGACGATTTCTACAGCCACACCCGGGCCAAGCTTCTAGAAGCGCAAATCCGCCAATCGCCGGAGATGATGATGGTGCAGGCCCAGGCGCTGTTGCAGCTCCGAGAATGCTGGGTCCAAGTCGAAGCCAGCTCCGAGCAGGTGCAACCTGTGGGGATCGCTAACCCGGCTCTGCCATCGCCCGAGCGCGAGCTGGCCAGAAACAACTGGGGAGCCTAGGGACAACTCTAGTTCGTCTCCGAATTCGTCTCCGAAGAAACACCTCCGTTACTCAAGAGTTTTGCTGCTCGAAAGCCATTCTTCCGCAACTTCGGTTTCGGAGTGGCAGGCCTGCCCCGAGCATTTCGTCGCCAGTGGTGCACCTGCAACAGCACGCCGCCAGCTCCCATTTCGCGCCGTCGGGGGATAAGCCTCAGGTACAATCAATCGGTTCGAGTCAGTCGCATCGTTTAGCACGCCAAGCAGTAGCTATCTGGAGCAATGCTCTGAACGCGGTCCTCTTTTCACTCTCTGTCGCGCTCTTCGAACCGCATGGGTTCCGGCACTACTTGCGCACCCACTTCCTGGATAAAACTTTTCAGGGGCTCTACAAGGCCAACGGCTTCGACCTGGCGCTGCTGATCCCGTACTTCTTCGTTTTAATTCTCTTAGCGTTCTACGGCATTCATCGTTACCAACTGGTCTACCTGTACTACAAACATCGCAAAAACAAGGTGACGGAGCCGCCGTCGCGCTTTGCCGAACTGCCTGCGGTCACCATCCAGCTGCCCATCTTTAACGAGCAGTACGTTATCGATCGGCTGGTCGAGAGCGTTTGCAAGCTGGACTATCCCACTGAAAAGCTGGCGATACAGGTGCTTGACGACTCGACAGACGAGACCGTGCAGGTGGCCTCAGCGGTGGTCGAGCGTTATGCTGCGATGGGCTACAACATCAGGTATCACCATCGCAGCAATCGCGAAGGATTCAAAGCTGGCGCGCTCGATGCTGGACTGAAGAAGACCGACAGCGAATTCATTGCCATCTTCGATGCCGACTTCACGCCCTACTCCGACTGGCTGCAGAAAGTCATTCATCATTTCGCCGACCCTGAGATCGGAATGGTGCAGACCCGCTGGACGCACCTCAACCGCAGCTACTCGTTCCTGACGGAGGTCGAGGCCATTTTGCTTGACGGCCACTTCGTTCTCGAGCACGGTGGCCGTTCACGCGCCGGCGTGTTCTTCAACTTCAACGGCACAGCCGGCATGTGGCGGCGCAAGGCGATCGACGATGCCGGCGGCTGGGAGCACGACACCCTCACCGAAGACACCGACCTCAGTTACCGCTCGCAGTTGAAGGGATGGAAATTCCGTTATCTGCAAGACGTGGAGTGCCCGGCCGAGTTGCCCATCGAGATGACCGCGTTCAAGACGCAGCAGGCACGCTGGGCCAAAGGCTTGATTCAATGCGCGAAGAAGGATCTCCCTTACGTGCTGCGAGCCGACGTCTCGCGACGCGAGAAGATGGAAGCGTGGTACCACCTCACCGCGAACCTGAGCTATCCGCTGATGATCGTGCTCAGCACGTTGCTGATGCCGGCGATGATCATCCGCTCGTACCAAGGCTGGTTTCAGATGCTGTGCATCGACCTGCCACTCTTCCTGGCATCGACATTCTCTATCTCCAGCTTCTACCTGGTGTCGCAGAAGGAGCTATTCCCCAAATCGTGGCTGCGAACGTTCCTGTATCTGCCCGCGCTGATGGGACTCGGCATAGGGCTTACCATCACCAACAGCAAAGCCGTGATGGAGGCGCTCGCCGGCATTCAGAGCCCCTTCGCGCGCACACCCAAGTATCGCGTGTTGAGCAAGAAAGAGAAGACTGCGGCGGCCAGGAAATATCGCAAGCGCCTCGGCTTGATCCCCTACGTCGAGCTGCTGATCGGGTGCTATTTCGCGGTCACGATCTGGTATGCCATGACCACCGAGAACTACTTCACCGTTCCCTTTCTGTTCCTGTTCGTCTTTGGATACTGGTACACGGGAATTATGTCGCTACTGCAGGGTCGATTTGACGCTTTCGGTCAGGCCCGCGCCGCGGAAGAGCACAGCGTGAAGCCGTTTCCGGTCGGGGTGTAGCGGAGGCGGAGGACAACCGGTGGTGGCACCGAGTGGATTCTTGCGACGAGCGACCATTGCGGTTTTCATCATGATTTGAATTGTCATCACGAGCGCAGCGAGGGATCTGTTCTCGGCAGCTCGACCACGAACCCCGCAATTGGCGAATGTCTTCGGTCGCATGTTGCGCTTCAAACAGCATCGCGGCGCGCCGACGAGAACACGTCCTTGCTTCGCGCGTCACAACAAACTTTAGAGAGAAGTGAACCTCGATGAGACGTCACGCTTACTCCTGGCCTATTCATGCCGTTGTACTGCTAGCCTGCTTTTCCCTCTCCTCAGCTGCGCTCGACCGCCAGCCGAACGCCGATTACCACGCGCGTCGCATGTCGCTCGCGCAGAAGCTCGAGGGGGGAGTGGCTGTCATCTTCGCCGCGACCGAATCCGAAGGCCCCAACGCTGTTAACGGCTTCCGCCAGGAGAACAACTTTTTCTATCTGTCCGGTTCGACCGAACCCGGAGCCGCTTTAGTCGTGGCGTCCGCGTCCGACAAAAACGCCTCGCAGCCTTACACCGAGATCCTCTTTCTTCCCTCGCGCAACCCCAAGCAGGAGAAGTGGACCGGCCCTAAAGTCGGGCCCGACGATCCGCAGGCTGGCGCGATCACGGGTTTCGACCATGTCGCCAACCTTGACAGCCTGTCAGCCGAAGTGGCCAAACTGCTCGCGGCGGGACGGGCCGCGATCTATCTTGACCTGCCCGGCAGCGGCGAGCAGAATGCAGCCTCCAGCTTCCTTGACTGGGCGCATCGTGCCAACACAATTCCCATGCGCACGGGCGTCAATGACGTGAAACCAGCCCTGGCGCAACTACGCGTCATCAAAGACGCAGGCGAAATCGAGCGCATCCGGCATGCGACTGATGCTTCCATGGCGGCTCACTTCGCCGCCATGAAGATGCTCAAACCGGGATTGAACGAGCACGATGTCGCCACCGTCATGCAGTACGAGTTCATGAAGGGCGGATGCGAGCGTCCGGCGTACGCCCCCATCGTTGGCACGGGATTCGACTCGACCGTGCTGCACTATTCAGCCGACGACAATCCCATCCGCGATGGCGACGTAGTCGTAATGGACGTTGCCGGCGAGTACGCGATGTATGCCTCCGACATCACGCGCACAGCTCCGGCTAACGGCAAGTTCACCGCTCGCCAGCGGGAAATTTACGATATCGTGCTGGGCGCTCAGCAAGCAGCGTTGAACGCCTTCCGCTCCGGCCAGTACTCGCTTACCGGATCAGATTCGCTCTATAAGATCGCCTACGACTACATCAACTCTCACGGCAAGGACCTGCATGGCCAGCCCTTGGGGCAATACTTCATCCACGGACTGGGACACTACGTCGGCCTCGAGGTTCATGACGTAGGCGACACCAAGGCGAAGCTTGGTCCGGGTATGGTGTTCACCATCGAGCCGGGAATTTATATTCCCGAGGAGAAAATTGGCGTCCGCATCGAGGACATTTACTGGGTTGATCCGGACGGAAAACTGGTCGACCTGACCGCCTCGCTGCCGCACACAGCCGAAGAAGTGGAAGCTGCCATGGCGGGTATGTACAAGCCGAAGAGTTGAAGTCCCGCAATGCGCGCCCCTCACGGACGGCGCACCTCAATCTGATATCCTGAGTATCTGTGGTGATCAAGGTTCTGTTCGTCGTTCTGATTCTGAGCACCGCAGCAATGGTAGCCGTAGGTATCGCCCTCTACCTCCGCGTAAGGCGTCATCTTGATAACGGCCACCCGGAACCGGATACGACTACGGTGGCAGAAGCGCCCGGTCAGTACACACCAACAATTCCTTTGACGGGAGCACCTGAGGAACCCGACCATGGCCAAAGTAGCAATTAGGACGCAAGAAACTCCGACTGAGCAGTTGTTCGGTGCGTTGCGGCAGATTGCCATCGTGGTATGCGCCAGCGCAGTCATCGCAGTCTGCGCGCGGCTCGTCTTACCGCTGCCCTTCACGCCGGTGCCGCTGACGCTTGCCAATTTCGGCGTGTTGCTGGTCGGCCTAACCTTGGGGAGCAAGCGCGGTTTCGCCGCTGCGGCGCTGTACCTGGGATGGGGCGCCATGGGGTTGCCGGTGTTCGCTTCTTCTGGTCCCGGAGGCCTGGCTCAGATGCTTGGCCCAACCGCCGGGTATCTGTGGTCTTATCCCGTAGCGGCGTTCATCGCCGGCATGATTGCTGAGCGCGGCGCGCCAAGTTTTGTCCGCAATTTGTTCGCCGGCATCGCGGCCGAGGTAGTTCTATTTGCCAGCGGAATCGCGTGGCTGGCCGTGATTACCCATAGCTGGCTGCATGCCGCGGCATTCGGACTTTATCCCTTCCTCGCTGCTGAAGTGATGAAGGTCATGGTATCGGCCGCAGCGGCGCGCCGTTTACAGCGAAGCTTCTAAACCTGGGTTTAAAACTCCAGCGGGTATCCTCGAATTAGCGTCTTGCAGCGTCCGACAATTGGTCACCTATGAATAGCAATTCTGGCCCTCATCTTCGCGAAATCACCGTCGCTCACAGTCCTGACTCGGACGATGCCTTCATGTTCTACGGCATGGCCACCAACAAGGTGCGTGTGCCGGGAGTGAAGTTTACGCATTCGCTCTGCGATATCGAAACCCTCAATCGCAAAGCGCTCGACGGCTTCTACGACATCACCGCCATCTCGTTCCATGCCTATCCGTACCTGCAGGACAAGTACGCGTTGATGCCCTGCGGCGGTAGCGTGGGAGAAGGCTACGGCCCGATGATTGTGTCGCCTCGGCTCATACCTCACGACGAACTTGCGGGTGTGACCATCGCCGTGCCCGGCACCATGACGACGGCGTATCTCGCGCTCAAGTTGTACTTGCCGCAGGCCAACACCGAGGTGGTTCCGTTTGACCAGATTATTCCGCGCGTGCTCGAGGGCAAGTACGAAGCCGGACTCATCATCCACGAGGGGCAGCTCACCTTCGATCGCGCCGGCCTGCACCGCATCGTTGACATGGGCAAGTGGTGGCGAGAGAAAACGGGTATGCCGCTGCCGCTCGGCGGGAACGCCATACGCCGCGAGCTTGGGGAAGAGCTGATCAATGCCAGCTGCCAGGCACTGCATGACAGCATTCAGTACGCGCTCGATCACCGCGAAGAAGCCCTGCAGTACGCCATGCAGTTCGCCCGTGACCTCGATCCTCAGTTGGCGGACAAGTTTGTGGGCATGTACGTCAACGACCGCACCCTCGATTACGGAAAAGACGGGCGCGAAGCCATCACCAAACTGTTGGACATGGGTTACGAGGCTGGCATTATCACCGAGAAGCCGCAGGTTGAGTTCGTGGGCAATGCGGCGCTGTCGAAGGCGAGCTAGCCACCACCACAATGGCTGCCGCACTTGAGCAGAAAATTCCGCCCGGACAAAACCTGCTCATCGACGCCGACGATACCCTGTGGGAAAACAACATCTACTTTGAGCAGGCGATCGCCCGCTTCATCAGCTTTCTCGACCACAAAACTCATACCCCTGAGGAAGTGCGCCTCGTGCTCTGGGATGTCGAGCGCGAGGTCATCAGCCAGCATGGCTACGGCATGCACAGTTTTGCCAACGCGCTGGTTGGCTGCTTCGAGCGGCTCTCGCTGGAACCTGTCACGCCTCAACTGCACGAGCAGATCAAGGCCATTGCTTACAAAATCGCCGAGCATCCCATGGAGCTTATGGCCGAAGTGCCCGAGACCTTGGATTACCTCGCGCAAAGACATCGCCTCATCATGGTGACGAAGGGAAACGTCACCGAACAGACCGGCAAGTTGGAACGCTCAGAACTGCAGAAACACTTCACCGCCGTCGAGGTCCTAACCGAGAAATGCGCTCCCGCATACCGTGCGCTCGTCGAGAAGTACGAACTATTGCACGAGCAGACGTGGATGATCGGCAATAGTCCGAGCTCCGACATCAATCCCGCGCTCGAAGCTGGGCTGCACGCGGTGTTCGTCCCCCATCACAACACGTGGGAGCTGGAACGCGGCGAGATCCTTCAGCCAAATACCGGCGGCAGACTGCTACACGTCGAGAGCTTCGGGTACTTACGGCAAATCTTCTAAGTAGAGACGCCCACCTCCCGTCCAGCAACTTTTCCTCTGCGAACAGGGTTTACTGGAACGCCCACTCGCCCAGCGAGGAATAGATAGCATGCGAGCAGTTCACAGGAAAATCGCGGCGATGCTTGTCGTCAGCTGCTTCGCGGCGATGCTGGCAGCAAAGAAGAAGGCCGACACAACGGATGCGGCAAGCCAGCAGAAACGCGCGTTACATGCCGTCGATCGCCTTACCTTCGGGCCACGGCCGGGCGATGTACAGGCCGTCATGGCGATGGGCGTAGATAAGTGGATTGAACTGCAATTGCATCCTGAAAAGATCGACAATGCCGCGCTTGATGCCAGGCTGGCGCCGTATCGAACCTTACACATGAGCGCGCGTGAGATGGCGATGAACTTTCCGCCTCCGCAAGTGCTGAAGGCAGTGCAGGACGGCAAGCTGCCGATGCCTAACGATCCCTACAAGCACGCAGTCTACTCAGCGAATCTGGTGCGACTGGAAGAGAAAAAGGAAGCCAAGCAGCAAGACAACGCAGGCCTGACCAAAATCGCCGAAACTGGCGCGGCACCTGGGGCGGCAAACAATAGCCTCAACAATAACAGCGGCGGAAATGCGCCCGACATGCAGGACCAGGCTACTCGGCGCGAACGGCGCGCGCAGGTTGAACAGTTGAGTCTGCTTGCTCCCGCCACGCGCATGGCTCGCATCATGGCACTTCCTCCTGACCAGCAAAGCGAATTGATGAAGGGTTTGCCTGAACCTGCGCGACAAACTTTGCTCGCTGGTCTTTCACCTGAGCAGCGCGAAACCGTTCTCGCACTCGCCCAACCGGTCGCCGTGGTCGACGGCGAGTTACAGTCGGCTAAGATACTGCGCGCGGTCTACAGCGACCGGCAACTCGAGGAAGTGCTCACCGATTTCTGGTTTAACCACTTCAATGTGTTCATCGGAAAAGGCGCTGACCGCTATCTGGCCACGTCCTATGAGCGCGACACCATTCGTCCGCACGTGCTGGGAAAATTCAAAGACCTCCTGATTGCTACTGCGCAAAGTCCGGCGATGTTGTTCTATCTCGACAACTGGCAAAGTGTTGGCCCGCACTCCGATGAGGCGCTGGGAATCAAGCAGCACGTTGCGCAGAACCCGCCTGTGCGCTGGAGAAACGGACCATTCGGGCCGCATCCCGTAATCTACCCGCCAAAGCCGCAGCAGCATCCGCAAGGCCCGGCTAACCCGAACGTACAGCAGAAAAAGCGCAGCGGCCTGAACGAAAACTACGCCCGCGAGTTGATGGAGTTGCACACCCTTGGCGTGAACGGCGGCTACACCCAGCAGGACGTCACGGAAGTGGCACGGGTCTTCACCGGCTGGACGCTGCAGGATCCACGTGACGGCGGCGGTTTCGTCTTTAAGGCGCGTCTGCACGAGCCCGGTACTAAGACTGTGCTGGGACACAAGATCAAAGAGAACGGCGAGAGGGAAGGCACGGAAGTGCTCGAGATGCTCGCGCATTCTCCGGCCACTGCCAGGTTCATCTCCACCGAGCTGGCCGAGCGCTTCGTATCGGACAAGCCGCCGCAATCGCTGATCGACGCCATGAGCAAGACGTTTCTGAAGAGCGACGGCGACTTGCGCGAGGTGATGCGCACCATGTTCCGTTCCCAGGAATTCTGGGCGCCAGCGGCCTACAACGCGAAAGTGAAAACCCCGCTGGAGTTCGTGGCGTCGTCGCTTCGCGCTACACAGACGGACGTGAGCGATCCGGTGCCGCTGATTTTTGTGCTGAACCAGATGGGTATGCCGCTATATGGCATGCAGCCGCCTACCGGCTATTCGACGCAAGCCGACACCTGGGTAAATTCGGCGGCTCTGCTGGCGCGTATGAACTTTGCCCTCGGGCTGGTGAATAACAAAATCTACGGCAGCACGTTTGATCTTTCGAAGCTCACCGGGATCTCACCGGCGGCTTCGGGCGGCAACGATCCGTACCAGATGCAACTCAGGCTGGAACAGGTCTTGCTCGACGGCGATGTCTCGGCGCAAACTCATCGCACTATCCAGGAAAAGGCCACGACGCCGGCTGCCGCAACGGGCAATGCGTCGCAAAATAGTGAGACCGCCATCGCCGCACTGCTGCTCGGCTCACCGGAATTTCAGCGGCATTAAGAAGGTCAGTTCCATGAGCATTACTCGAAGAACTTTCTTGAAGGGCGGAGCGATGGCGGTGATTGGCACCGCCGCCGTCCCCAGCTTTCTAACGCGCGCTGCGTTCGGCGCTGTTTCACCCTCCACGCGCAACAAGCGGCTTGTAGTGATCTTTCAACGCGGCGCCGCCGACGGATTGAACATCGTCATCCCTCACGCAGAATCCGCTTATTACCAGATGCGGCCCAGCATCGCTATTCCGCGGAACCGCGTCGTTGACCTGAATGGATTCTTTGGCCTGCATCCCTCGCTTGCCAGCTTCAAGCCGCTGTGGGACCAGGGGCACCTTGCCATCGTGCACGCCGCCGGCTCTCCTGACACCACGCGCTCACACTTCGATGCGCAGGACTACATGGAATCGGGCACCCCGGGCGTGAAGAGCACGACCGACGGATGGCTCAATCGCGTTCTGCAGAGCGAGCGGCAATCGAACGAGAGCCCTTTTTCAGCGGTCGCGCTCGGCTCTTCCCTGCCCCGAATCCTATCCGGCAAGGCGCAGGCGGTGGCAGTCAACAACGTGAACGCATTCGGCATTGCCGGCGGCAATCCTGCAGCTGCGCCGCTGGGCAACACGTTCGAAGCAATGTACGACCAGTCCGTCGACGCGGTGATGCATGGAACCGGCAAGGAAACTTTCGATGCGGTGAAGATGTTGAAGTCGGCCGATCCGAAGCAATATACCCCGGCGGCCGGCGCGAACTATCCCAACGGGCCATTCGGTAGCGCGCTCCGTCAGACCGCGCAGCTAATCAAGGCAAACGTCGGGGTGCAGATCGCGTTCACCGACATCGGTGGCTGGGACCACCACGTTAACGAGGGTGGCGCCGATGGACAGCTGGCAAATCGGCTGCGCGAATTTGGGGAGTCGATCTCGGCGTTCTGGGTCGATCTTGGGCCGCTGGCCGAAGACACGGTGATCGTCACCATGTCGGAGTTTGGCCGCACCGCGCGCGAGAATGGCAATCGCGGTACCGATCACGGGCACGCCAACGTGATGTTCGTCCTAGGCGGCCCGGTTCGCGGAGGCCGTGTGTACGGACGCTGGCCGGGACTCGATCCCTCGCAGCTCAACGAAGGCCGCGACCTCGCGCTCACCACCGATTTTCGGCAGGTGCTCGGCGAAGCTGTAGCGCGCCACGTCGGAAACCCAAACCTTAACGCAGTCTTTCCCGGCTACGAAAATTCGTCTGGAGCTTTCTTGCGCTATCTGGGGTGAGAGCTTACTCGGTGGAATTGTATTTCCAAGTCCAATTCGAAATCGTCGATTCCGTTCCCTTGCAACTGTTCATAAGGCCGAGTTCTTTCGCTCTAAGGTCCAATAGTTGACCGACTAGATGCAGCGCGCTGAAGATCGCCTCGAACCCGTCTAAGCCCGCGGGCGCATAGATCCGCTCATCAAAACCGAGCCCAATGATCTGCACAGGACAGCGGTGGAGGTAGGGAACAGTTTGTACAGGCAGCCCCAACCTGATGAGTACTTCCCTCTCGCGACCATCTGCCTCATGTAGCACAATCCGACGCTCGGCTATTACCATTCCGAGGGAGAGGAGCTGCGGATAACTGTTTGCCTGTGAAACGGATTGGGTTGGGTGTTCCTCAGGCATTGCGTAGGCCGCGCTACTACTGCGGTCCGCCGGGAACAGGCGACCCACCGCCCGGGGCACTCGGCGGTGGCACGTCAACCGGCTGCGGTTGCCGCTGCGGCCCGACCGACACGGTCTTCTGATCGGGATCCGTGGTTGAGGGATACTGTGCCTGTTCACCCGGACGCATCAGCGTAGGAGCGTTCGCCGGCTTCGGTTTCGGCTTAGCGTCCGCCAGTTCGCCTTCCTGTGACTTGAGATCGATTTCCTTCTCGGTGCGGACAATCTTCTGGCCATCGACGGTCATGATCTCCAACCGCGCCACCATGTTGCCCTTGAAGCGCACGAAGTCGACTTCTTCCGGAGGAGTGCCGTAAATCCATTCTTCATAGTCCTGGCCCTGGTCGTCTTTGTCGCGAATCTTCTGCGGCGCCCGGCCCTTTGCATAGACCACCATCTCTTTGTCCATACCGACCAGGACTTCGTGATTCTTGATCGCCTCCCGCACCTTTGGGGGCAGCGTTTTTTCGTAGGCTTCGGCGGTGGTCAGCGCCTTGAAGTCAAACACCGGATCCAGCAGCGCCCGAACCTGGTCGCCCGTCATCTCTGGAACATACTTGTCGAACTCGAGCTTCACGATGGAACCGTGCGCATCCAGGCTTTGCGGAGTTCCCGTGCCGGGAATCGACGTGCCGCTCATCGGTCCGCCCACTTCGATTCGTTGGTACCACTTCGGCCCCTTGCGTGGACCACCGTTAATCTCGAAGATGATCTCTTTGTCCTTTACTTCGACGCTGCTGATGATGCAACGGTCTCCCGGCTTCGCTGCCGCGCCATTCTCGGCAACCATCTGCGCCACTCCCATCTGGCTTGGCTTCACGACGCCATCCTTGATCGCCAGTCCATTTTTGCCTTGAGGAAACATGACACGGGAAAACACCCGTTCCGACTGCAAACTGCGAATGATTTCCAGCCGCGTGCGGGAGGTGAGTTTCGGGGCGTTGGGATCGACGATTGCGGGAACAGGGTTGGCGTTGGGCTTGGCTTTAGTATCGCTCGCCGCCAGCGGGCCGGCGCAGACGGGCAGCATCAGCAGCAAAGCTGCGAACCCGACCACAGTGAAACGACAGCGAGCCATGATTCCCCGTTGCCCCCGATTATATGCTCAAACCCAAGCGGACCGGCTTAGTTTTGGATGCCGGCAATACTGTCGAGGTGCTCAGACTCGGGCGGCGGGAAGCTCAAAGTTTTGCCCAGGCGCTCAAGCGGCCACTTCCAGATGATTAACAGGCCGACCACGACCGCGAAAACCCCGGGAGCGCTGGCCTCCACTCCGTAGCTGCCGCCCGTCAGCCAGAGTGGGCCCTTGACCGACGTACGAATCACCACGTTGAACAGTCGCAGCCCGCTGACCGGAAGACCAAAAAATAGCCCCAGGCTGAGGTTCCAGCCGAAGTGAATTCCCCACGGAAGCCAGAGCGCACCGAGTGCGCAAATATGCGATCGCCAGCACAATGCCGATGAGAACCGTATTGGCCAGCCCCAGCGCGCTCGCGCCAGGATTCGAGAGATGCATCAGGGCGAACAGCAGCTGAGAACACCGCAATTGCGCCAGCCGGGCCGATGGCTTCTTCCAGCCGCTGAAAGGGATACCCACGAAACATCATCTCCTCGGCCAGCGCGCCGAAGATGAGCACAAGGATCACGACGGCGACCCGCAAAATGCCACGCGAGCTGAGTCGGTTCTCGAAGCTGATCTCAGCCCAGATCGCCAGCGGAACCACAGCGAGGACGGTCAGCACTAGCCCCAGCAGGCAGCCTCCTGCAAACTGGCCACGCCAGCCTGACGCGAGCGGGAAACCCAAAGCCGGGAGGCGATGTTCTTCGACGTGGTCGGCCACCGTCAGCAACCAGAAGTAAAGTCCAAAGAGGGCGATTGAGAGCAGCGGCCGGAAGACGGCTTCGAAGCGCAAGACATGCTCGCCCGACGAGAGAGCGGCCAGGAAGGAGCAGCCGATAAAAGCTGCGAGCGAGAGCGCCACCGAAAGCAGGAAGCTCCACAGCGGCTGCAATCGTCCCGTAGGAGAGGTGAACATCGGCTAGAGCTTTGCGGCCGAGTGGAAGCGCAGGCCTTCGCGGACCACGTGAAAATCCAGCGGTTGTCCGCCGTTCTCGCGGATGGCCTTCTGCACCCGCTCGCGGCTTCCTTCTTCCACCTGAACGATTACGCAGCCTCCTCCACCGGCCCCGCAGACTTTGGCCGCGCGGCCGCCGTGCTTGAGAGCTGTGGCGATCAGCGCATTGATGACCGGTGTTGTGATCGCCGGGGTATTGCTACGGCGCAGCTTCCACTCTTCTCGCAGCAAGCGTTCGACGTCGTCCCACGCTGCCGATTGCAACGCGATCCGCATCTGTTGCGCCACTTGAGAAATCTGCTCGAAGTTGCGAACCACCTTCTTCTCGCCATTGATGTGCTGCTTGAAAACCTCCCAGTTGTTGATGCCCGATTGCCGCGGCGCACCGGTATAGAAGAGCACGAAGCGGCGGGTCATCTCATCGGAGGAAATTGCCAGAGGTTCGCACCAGACGCCGGCAGGTGTGAGATGAATGGCATTCACGCCGCCGTACATCGCGGGATAGTAATCCTGGCAACCGGTGGGAACCTTGATCAGCTGCGCCTCAACGTTCTGCGCAATGACGCGTATCTGCTCAATGTCGAGGGCCTGCCCGGTGAAGCGCGCCAGCACTGCCGTGGTCGCAACCATCAGCGCCGACGAACCCGAGATGCCTGCTCCCGCCGGGGACTCCGAATGCGTCTCCAATATGAATCCGCCTTTTGGCTGGAAGTGGCGAATCAGGTAGGCCGCGAGTGCATGCTGGTAGCTCCTGGCGCTCATCAGGTCATCGAGCGAAGCGAAGCTCTCGTGACGTCCCGTGTCGCGCGAGACCAGCGATATTTCCTTCCCGCGCTGAGGGGTGAGCTTGCAACTCGTCAGAATGGACAACGCCATGTTGACCGTGACCGCTCCGGGATGGAACAGGTACAGCGGCCAAATGTCGTAAGTGCCACCTGCCAGATCGGCACGGCACGGAGCCTGCGCGAACAGCACGTCTGCGTCGGAGAAAGAGGGATGGTTACGCTTCGCCATGTTCCTGGTCGCGTCGGGCGCTTCTAATCCAAGCCCACGCACTGAGCATCAGGTAAAAGAAAACAGAATAGAAAACGAAGTTTACCAGTGTGAGTTGCAGGTGGATGTGAGGCACACCGGTTTGGCGAAAGGGATCGCGCGGAAAAATGCTGTAAAAGATCGTAAGAGCGAACCACAATATCCGCATTCCGGGACCATTCAGCGGCAGCAGCACCCGCATCGTGACAGCGCTTTCGAAAGGCACCAGGAGCAACGAGGCCTCCAGCAGCGCGGTGAACAAGGTTCCCCCAGCGATTGCCGCCGTCCACCGCGAAGATCGTAAGCTGCGCAACATTCTTTCTCAGCCCTTTATGAGAATTCCCGCCCGGCCTTGAGCACTTCGCTCACGACCTCGTCGAGATCGGCGTTCGTCGAGCGATGGTTCACCACACAGATTCGCAGCGCGAAGTGGCCATCGATGGTTGCGTTCGACAAAAATACTCGTCCCCGGCGAACCACTGTGGGCAAGATTTTCTGGTTCAGCTCGTCAAGCTGCTCTGGGGTCGCTCCCGCTTTCGGCTGATATCGAAAACATACGGCACTCAACGGTACAGGCGCGAGCCGTTGCAACTCAGACTCGACGTCAACCCTGGCAGCGAAGTGGGCGGCGCATTCCAGATCGTTGCGTATGGCTTCGCGGAAGTTCTCGACCCCGTGATAACGCAGCGATAGCCAAAGCTTCAGCGAGCGAAAGCGTCGCGATAACTCGATGGTCTCGTCAAAGAACATGAAGTTCTCGATGGGATTATCGAAGTACGACTTGGTGTAATCGCCCGAATGCGAAAACGCCCGCCGCGCCGCCTGCGCATCTCGATAGAGTAAGCAACTGCAATCGATGGGCTGGTACAGCCACTTGTGCGGATCAAGCGAGAGCGAGTCGGCAAGTTCCATGCCGTGAAAAAGATCGGGCCTGGCGATCGCAGCCAAGGCTCCGTACGCGCCATCAATGTGAAACCAGGCGCCATGTTCCCTGGCTATTTTCGCTAGCTCATCCAGCGGATCGATGCTGCCAGTGTTGACCGTTCCCGCCGAGCCGATAACCGCAATCGGCGTTACGCCTGCCGCGATGTCGTTCGTGATGGCCGTCCGCAGCAGGTCGGTGCGAATGCGAAATTGCTCGTCACACGGGATCAGCCTCAGGTTGTCGCGCCCGATGCCGAGCAGCGCGACCGCTTTCCCGATCGACATGTGCACTTCCGTCGAGGCATAAATCGCGCCGGCCCTGGTGATTCCCGACTCGTTGGCCGGAAGCTTCGCCTCGCGCGCCATAGCCAGGCCCATCAGGTTGGCAGATGAGCCCCCACCGCACAGGCTGCCGCTGAATCCTTTGCAGCCAACCATCTCCGCCAGCCACGCGACTACCGTGCGCTCGATGGTGGCGGCCGAGGGGCTCGAGCGCCACGAGGTAACGTTCTGGTTCAGCGTGCTGGCCAGCAGATCGGCGGCTGCGGCAACCGGTTCGCCCGAACCGTGTACGTATCCAAAGAAACGCGGGCTGCCAGGACGTATGCCGTCGATCACTGTCTTGAGATCGTCGAGCGCTGCCATTTGCATACCCCCTTCCGGCACGCTCTGGCTGAAGGTGGCTCTGCGTTTCGGCGCCTGTCGACGTTTGGAAAAGTGGGCAGTTCCCTGATGACGCGCAGATACTCAAGCGCCATGTCGCTGATGCGTTGGTAGAGATCCCGGTACTGCTCGTCAGTCAGTGAAAGAGGATTCATGCGCGATCTCGCCATACGAACCGCGGAACCGACATTGTAGCGGGTCTACAGTTCGTTGAAACTGATCAACTGCACGCCGCGCCGTTCCAGCGCCTGCCTGGCTTCGGGCGACGTCAGCACCTGTAGCTCGTGACCGCGCGAGTCGCGCAAGCGAGTGTGCACCGCATCGAGATCGCTGTCGTTGTAGCCGGGGTGGCATACGAACTCCCAGGTTCCTTCGGGAATGCGCGACGCGACTTCGACGAATAGGTCGAGGTCGAGAATTCCGGTAACGAGCACACCGAGCGCTCCGTCGGGCGTGCGCAGGCCGTGGCTGGCCACCTCGCGGCGGAAGCCAGGCGCGAAGCTTCGCAATACGGTCATCTGAGCCAGGCGCTTCGCAAGTTTCGGGTCGGTCGCAATGCGGGTTAGCGGCAGCCCGTCTCCGGGCCCGAATGGGTTGCGAATCGCGCTTACGCCGCACGCCTTCGCCGCCCGCAGCAGGGGACTCAACACCGCCGGAAACATGTGCGCGTGCTTGTGAGTATCGAGATGCGAAACGGTTACCCCGGCCTGCTGAACACGGCGAATCTGTAGCGTAGCCTCGGCCTCAATTTCCGCAGGATTGATCTTCCCGGTCAGCGCTGCGATCGCAAACTCACCTAAGCTGTCGCGAAACTTCGCAACTCCATTTGCCTTCGCCAACAGAGAAGGAATACGTCCCGGCGGCGACAATGGTGTTCCATCGACCAGCACAACATGGCAGCCTACGCTGAAGGGCGTTCCCATGGATGAAGGCGCAAGGGACCGCGCCCGAGCAACGGCATCCTCGAAGCCGGACGCGTTCGCCATAATGGTGGCCGAGGTTACGATTCCGCGGTCATGCGCCTCAACAATGGCGCGGTTCACGCCCCGAGTAATACCAAAATCGTCGGCATTGACGATGAGCCTGCGCACGACGCCAGTCTAACAAGCTGCCCACGCTCGCTCTTGCGGCTGCTGGATCGCCCAACGGTCAGAGCCGATCGTCTCGAAGTCGCCCCGCCACTCTTCCATGTGCGCGCGAATGTATGCACGGAGCGCGACCTGCATCCAGTTGATGGCCAGCGGGGCCCCTGCCGCTCTCCGGGTCTCATCTGTTACAATCGTTTCTGTTCAGCGGCGAGCGCGTATCTTCGCTCGCCCGGGTTTCCGCTAACCCGATGTAACCAAAAGCGGGGTCGTAGTTCAGTTGGTTAGAACGCTGCCCTGTCACGGCAGAGGCCGCGGGTTCGAGTCCCGTCGACCCCGCCATTTCCCAGTCCTCAATCAGGGAAATGGCTTCATCCTCATCTTGTGCTCTCCAGTTCCCTGCTCCGAATCTCGTCATCACCCTCCAAGCTCGCATCAGCGCATGAGAACTGTACCGAGCTTCCAGGCTTTTCGATTTGCCTCCGCTGAGTAACACAAGCAGCCAAATCCGGCTTTTGAACCAGAGCTGATTCGAGTTATAGTTGCCGTTAGCTGCTCCCGATTCAACATGAGTCAAGCCTCTCTCTTCAGCCCGGCAATCGTTGCGGAACCTCACGCGCGTCTTCGAGGAGGTATTTCTTGAAGGTCGTGAGGCGAGGCATAAAACGGCTGTGCCAGGGCGTGGCGCTGATAATAGTCTTCATCCCTGCCGCGCTGACATTGTTCGGACGATTAAGGCCGGTGTACACCTTCTTCGCGCAGGGATTCGCCCTCAGTCCCGGACTGCCCGGCAGCTTTCTGCGCGCAGCCTATTACAAGCTGGTTCTGCGCCAGTCCTCGCTCGACGTCACCATTTCTTTTGGCACCTACTTCGTTCATCCCGATACTTTGATCGAGCCGTTCGTCTCCATCGGCAGCTATTGCGTGATCGGGCGGTCTTCCATCGGAGCTCGTTCGCAGATTGCGTCGCAGGTGCTCATGCCCAGCGGTCGCCGCCAGCACGTGCGCAATGCTGATGGCACCCTCAGCGACAGCGTCGGCCTTGCCGATCGCATACTCGTCGGTGCGGACTGCTGGATTGGCGATGGCGCAATCGTCATGGCCGACCTGGGCGAAAGCGTCACCGTTGGAGCAGGCTCCGTGGTGACCAAACCTGTGCCGCCCGGACTGGTAGTGGCCGGCAATCCGGCCCGCGTGTTGCAGAAAACGTCGTCACCAACCGAAACCATGCTCGAGATCGTATCCCGCAGCCATCCGTGATAGAAGTTGTAATCACCACCCAGTGATCACGACACCTCCATCTCCTAAAACACGCATCCCCGTTCTGATCACGGTGCGCGAACTCGACCAGGGCGGGATCGAGCGCGACGTGGCCAAGATCGCCACCCACCTCGATCGTGAACGCTTTGACCCTCACGTGATGGCTTTCTGGGCGCATGGTTTCCGCTATGACGAGCTGCGAGCGGCAGGAGTGCCGGTGATTGAATTTCCGGTGCGCTCACTTACATCGTTGGAGACACTCCGACTCGCCGCCAAGTTTCGCAGGTACATCACTCAGCACGGATTCCAGGTGGTGCATGGGTACGACGCAAGCTACATTTTTGCCTGCACCGTTGCGCGCCTGGCACGTGTGCCGGTCACTATCGGCAGCCAGCTAAGCTATCTCGATACCGTGGATGAACGTACGCAGATGTGGCTGCGCTTGGGCAGCCGCGTACCCGATGCCATGCTGGCGAACTGCGAGGCTATGCGTCGCAACCTGGTCGACGATGTGCACCTGCGCGAAAGTCGCGTCGAGCTGATTTACAACGGCGTGGACACTACACAGTTCTATCCCCCGCTGTCGCGCCCGGCGAAAGCATCGACGATTGGCTGCGTTTGCGCGCTGCGGGTGGAGAAGAACCTGCCGGTGTTGCAGCAGGCGTTCGCTAACGTGCACGTATCGCATCCGGAAGTCAGGCTGGTGATCGTGGGCAGCGGCACGCAATTGAAGTCACTTCAGGAGAATGCTGCGCGACTGGGAATCGAGGATGTCAGCGACTTCATTCCGGCGACGCGTGAGGTGCCAGACTGGCTGCGCAAGATGGATATTTTCGTGTTGCCCTCGTACTCTGAGGCGTTCTCCAACTCGCTGCTTGAGGCCATGGCCTGCGGATGCGCTGTGGTTGGCTCCCGCGTAGGCGGCACTCCTGAGCTGACCGGCCCCAACGAAGAGCGGGGACTGCTCTTCACCAGCGGCAACGCCGACGAACTCGCGGCGCAGTTGGGCAGGTTGATCTCGAATCCGACATTCCGTCACGAGTTGGGCAACAAGGCGGCAAGATTTGCCAAAGAGAGCTTGTCGATCGAAATTGCTGCCGCCCGTACGGGCGCCATGTACGAAAGACTGCTGCAAAAGAAAACCGGCCGCCAGCCACTTTAAGACTAAAAATTCATCCACCTACAGGTGACTTAACAGGCCGTCAACGCCATTCTGTAGCCATCCATGGTCGGCAACACCAATGCCCAATCGTCTACACTAATTAGGATCAAGAGCTTACGAGGAGCGGATGGGCTATCACGCAGCGAAATATGGAGTATTGATCCTTGCCAGTGCGCCTTTCGTCTATTACGCCCTCTCGCTGTTCAGTTCGTGCCGCTTCTTCCTTTCCGATAGCAACAAGGTCAGCGGGGACTCGCAATACACGCCTCCCGTCAGCGTACTCAAGCCGGTTCGTGGACTCGACCCTGACGCGTACGAAAACTTCGCCAGCTTCTGCCGCCAGGACTATCCCACCTACGAAATTCTGTTTTGTGTGGGTGACGCGTCCGACCCGGTTGTGCCGGTTATCGAGAAGCTCACAATGGACTTCCCCGAGACTGATATCCGTCTGTTGTATGGCTCAGGCCGTGACGCTACCAACGATAAAGTAGCCAAACTCGCCCGCCTGACGCAGGAGGCGCGTTACGACACGCTGGTGATGAATGACAGCGACGTCAGGGCTGAATCAAGTTACCTGCGGAAAATCGTGGCGTGGCTTGAAGATCCTAAAGTAGGTGCAGTTACCTGCTTCTATGTATCCATCAAAGAGTCGTCCCTTGTGCAGAGGCTTCAGTCGGTAGGCATGCTTTCCGACTTCTATCCCGGCATCCTGGTCGGCTGGCTCCTGGACGGCGTGAAGTTCGCCTTAGGGCCCACTATCGCTACGACGCGCGCCAGAATCGAAGCCTTCGGTGGATTCGAAGCCATCGAGAACCGTCCCGGCGACGACCTGCTGGTAGGACGGCTGATCGCTGCTCAAGGCTACGAGGTAAAGCTGCTGCGCTATTGGGTGAGCACGGTTGCCGATTTCCATTCCATCCGCGATCTGCTGTTGAAGCGCCTGCGCTGGATGGTAGTGATGCGGCACATGCGGCCCTGGGGACACATCGGGCTGCTGTTTACCCTGGGTCTACCCTGGGCGCTGATCGCCTTATGGTTTGCGCCATCGAGAAAGGTGGGGCTGGCCTACCTCGGCGCGTATCTCGTCCTGCGCCTCATCATGACGTGGCTCATCGGAAGCTGGGGACTCAAGCAGCGCTTTCATCTCCGTTACTTGCTGCTCATCCCGCTCTGGGACGCGCTTGCGGTTGGCATCTGGCTGCGCAGTTTCACCCGCAACACAATCAGCTGGCGCAATCACGAGTACTACATTCGCGACGGGCAGTTGGTTCCAGTCAGCGCGGAGTGAAAACTTGTTGTCGTCCTGAGCGAGGTAGAGGTCCTTCGACTCGTCCCCTTCGACTCGTCGCTTACGCTCCTCGCTCAGGATGACAAACCTTGAAGGCGCTACACCAGCGTCTTGTCCAGCGCTGCCGTGGCTCCCGCCTTGTCCGGCTTACGTTCGTTGCGCGTCTTGCGCCAATTCACCTTCGGCTGGAACAGGCCCACATCAATGCGATCGCGATACTTGATGGCAATGTTGATCATGGAGTCGAGCAGCGTATCCGAAAGGTTGTGCGGCTTCAATCCGAGATCGATCAGGCTGGAGTGCTTCGCGTTGTAGTAATGCTCCTCCAACTCGACGCGCGGATCGGGCAGGTGATCGATCTCAACATTCAGCCCGATTTCCTTACCAGCGTGCTGCACCATCTTCGCCAGTTCCAGCACCGTAAATTGCTCGGTGAACTGATTGAACACGCGGAACTCGCCCTTCTTAGCGGGATTCTGGCAAGCAATCTCCAGGCAGCGCACTGTGTCCTGAATGTCGAGGAACCCGCGCGTCTGTCCGCCCTTGCCGTATACCGTCAGCGGATGGCCTATCGCCGCCTGCGCACAGAAGCGGTTCAACACCGTGCCGAACACCTCGTCATAGTCAAAGCGATTGATGAGCGCCTCGTCCATTGCGACTTCATCCGTGACCGTGCCGTACACCACGCCCTGGTTCAGGTCGGTAGCTCGCACCCCCCATATCTTGCAGGCGAAAGCAATGTTGTGGCTGTCATGGACTTTCGAGAGGTGATAGAACGAGCCTGGCTGCTTGGGAAAAGGCAACACGTCGCTGCGGCCGTTGTGCTCGATCTTGATGTAGCCCTCTTCTATGTCGATATTGGGCGTGCCGTACTCACCCATCGTGCCCAGCTTCACCAGGTGACAGTCGGGCGCATACTCATGCATGGCGTAGAGCAGGTTCAGCGTGCCTTCGACGTTGTTAATCTGGGTGAACACCGCGTGCTGGCGATCGATCATGGAATACGGGGCCGAGCGCTGCTCTGCAAAGTGGATGATGGCGTCCGGCTCATAGCTGCGGACGAAGTTGGCGAGGAATTCGTAATCGCAGATGTCACCGACATGCGACTCGATGGTCTTCCCCGTCAGCTGCTTCCAAACGCTCAGCCGCTCCGCGAGCGGACGAATCGGGGTCAGCGTCTGCGCCCCCAGTTCGTGGTCCCACATGCGACGGATGAAATTGTCCACGATCGCAACATCGTTCCCGCGCGCTGAAAGATACAGCGCCGTTGCCCAGCCACAATAACCATCACCGCCTAGCACGGCGATTCTCATGTTTTCTCCTCTACGTCACTGACTCTACGCAGTGACGCGAATCTTTGATTTTACTTTCCCGCCGAGACCGGCTCTGGTTCCCGCGAATCTGCCTCACCCGCTGCAGTTCGCGACCGCCCAGTCTCAGCTTTGCCGTTCGACTGCAGCCGGCTCAGCTCGAAAAATGCGCTCGAAACTCCGTGCTTCATGGCCAGCGAAGACTCAACCCCACAGGTACAGCCCGGACACTCGCGCCGCAGCATGGCTTCGGCCTGCCGGGCATACGCTTCCGATTGCAACACCGTCGCCAGGCTTTCGCGCAGGATGTTCCCTACCGGCGGCAACGGGTAGCATCCCGTGAGCACATCGCCGTTCGACATAACGAAAACCTGCAAGTAACCCAGAACGCACGGCGGCTCCGCCAGTTCCTTTCGATTGTAATAGCGACTGATGTAATCCACCTCGTATTGCGGGCGTCTACCGTGCAGGAAGGTTTCAATTTGATGAATGTCCTGGGGCTCCGGCCACATCGACGTCAGGTCAGCGTCTTTCAGGAAGAACAGGCTCTGGCTGAGGATGTTGAACTCCAGGTGCGCCCCCACCGCTGCAGCGCGCTCCGCCAATTCATCCAGTTCGCCTGCCGACATCTTGTTCAGCGTCACGGAAATCGCCAGCCGTTTGCCCTTGAGCAGCGCCAGTCCTTCCATCCCCAGATCGAAGTATCCGCGAATGCCGCGTATCAGGTCGTTGCTCTGTTTGAGCCCATCGATGGAAACGGCAACATCGGTAATAGCGGAGTCGTTTACCTCGCGATGCAGCTTCTTCAACGCAAGACCGTTGGTTTGAAGGATGATTCGCTTGAGGCGACCCGCATTCGACTTGGCCAGCACTTCAAACAGGTCTTTGCGCAGAAGCGGCTCACCGCCCGTGAGTCGCACGGAGCGAATACCCGCAGCCTCGATCTCGTTGATGAGCGCAATCGCGCGCTCGGTGCTGATACACGTCCTGCCAGCGCGTCTTCCAGTAATCGCAACTGATGCACTTGGCCTGGCAGTTCTCCGTCAGCTTGATATGCGCCGAAAGCGGTTGGATCCTCGAAGGCAACAGCTTCGGCGAAACGTTCGTCCCCATCCAGACGCGGGGCAGGTAAGTGACTGACATCCTTGCTTGCTTCCCTTTGATCGCGTTGCGGAATAGTGAGTGTTCGTCGCCGCTATCGGCTTTCACCCGGCATGCTTTGGTTTGTGACTAGTAGCCTTCCCCCAGTACTGGAAAGGATAACCACATTCCTATCGTCGACGACACGTCTAAGATGCGCCAGCTCTTCTTCCGGAAGCAACAAATACTCTCGCTGCGGACTTTCCCAACGCGACGCGAGTTGTGCGTCATCCAGAAATACGTCGGGAGCACCCGGGGCATAGGCGCCGTAGATGAGGTTCATCTGTTTGCCGTGCCACAAAAGCCCCGGCCGGTCGGTATAAAAGAAGACCGACGAGAACGGGTAATAGTGCCCGAAAGTGATCAACTGCCCGGGAGGAGAGTGCTCCAGCACGGCCGCGAGTGGCTGGGATGACAGATAGGGATCGAACTGCACCATCGCCAGCCGCGCTGCCTGGTAGAACAGGATCATCATCACCACGGCAGAAAGAAATGCCCGCTGGCGATGCCAGAGAAGCATGCCAACCGCTCCGATAATGAACGCCGCAGCCGCCAGCGTAAGCGGCAGCCGCATGTAGGCGAACGATTGCAGCGTCAGGTCCTGCATGTGGCCGAGCGAGAGCTTGTAATTGGACTGCTTGCTGACCGCCTGCGAGATATCGCCGACCGCCACCGTGTTTCTTACCGCGATCAGTATTCCAATACACGCCGCCCCGCACGCCGCGCAAATCGCGCCCAGCACTCGCGTGCCCCATTCCACCCAGCGGCCGCCCATCGCCATCGCCGAGCCCAGCAGCAGTGCCAGCGCGGGATAGCACGGCATCGAGTAGTACTCCTGCGTGGTGGAGAAGGTGAAGAACACCAGGATGAATCCCGCCCAGCAGAGCGCCAGCAGCCGGGTACGGCCGGCACGGTCGATAGGCTTAAACGAGAGCTTCGCAACCGCGGGAAAATACACACTGAACGGAAACAGCCAGAGCAGGTGGAATCCCCAGAACAGCGCCCGCGGCACCGTGCTGTAATCGCGGGGATAACGCAGGTTCAGAAAGCGCAGTAGCTGCTCATTGATGAAGTAGAACCACAGAAATCCGTGATACTCCCCGGGACCGCTATGCAGCGTAAAGGCAAAATACGGCGGATTGCGAACTGTCGCCAGCACGTGCCAGGGCAATGCAATCGCCAGCGCGATGAGCGCTCCGGTGAATGGATACAGGCGCTTCCACGTTCTTAGGGAAAAGAGCTGATGCGTCAGAGCCAGGTAGACCAGGCCCGCTCCCACCGGAAACACCACCCCGATCAGGCTCTTCAGCAGCAGCCCCACACCCATGCTGGCTGCCATCACATACGCCCAGGCGCGAGGATGTGGTTCGTCTTCATCCAGCGCGCGCAGGAAGCCCCACATCGCCAGTGCGATGGTGAAGGTCAGCATCACATCCGGAATCAGCACGCGGGTGAACAGGAACAGCCCGACACAGATGGCTATGCTGAGCCCCGAATACAAGCCGGCTTTGCGCCCGAAGGCCCACACTCCCATCGCCGCGGTGAGCCACGCGAGAGCAATCGACGAGAGCGCAATGGGAATGCGTGCGGCCCAGTCGTGCACGCCAAAAACCTTGAACGACGCGGCCATCATCCAGTAGATGAGCGGCGCTTTTTCAAGATAGGGCACGCCATCGAGCCGGGCGGTTACATAGTCGCCCGACGTGAGCATGTTGCGCGCAATCTGCGCCTGCACAGAATCGACATCATCCTGCAGGTGAGGCGGAGAAATTATGCACGCAAGATATATGAGGGCCGAGCAGAGGATAACGATCAGGAAGAGATCGCGATTCCCTCGGGCTGTGGTTGTTGCCGGGTCGACGACCACGTCGACTGCTGTATGCGCCATCTCTTCATCCATTGGAACAGGATCATCAACCCCCAGAGGTGATACCCGACATTGATTCGCCTCTGCATGTGCTCGCTCAGGAGCCGGTTAACTTGGTCTGTTCGGAACAGGCTGGGGTAGTCTGCAAGGCCTGTGTTCAGTGTATCAACAAGCATTGGCCGCAGTACGCCGCGCAACCATTCATGGGCCGGGATATCGAATCCGATCTTCTTGCGGGTCAGCACCGCCTCCGGTAGCTTGCCGCGCATCGCTTCCTTCAACAGCACTTTCTGGCGCGAACCGCGAATCTTCAGCCCAGGCGGAAGCGTCGCCGCAAACTCGATGATGCGGTGATCCAAAAACGGCGGCCGCACTTCCACCGAGTGCGCCATGCTCATGCGGTCTGACTTCACCAGGATGTCGTCCGCCAGGTAGTACTGCTGATCGAAGCGGAGATACGAGCCAAGCCCGTTTCGCGCCGCAAGCGAGCCCTCCGGCCCGTACGAGCAATTCTTGCATGGCGCGGGGAAAATCACCCGCCATCAAATTCTCTTTCTCATCCTCGGAAAACGTGCCGTTCCAATAAACGTGCGCCCGTGCTGGAGACATCAACGAGCCTTGCAGCAGCCGCTTCAGCTTGTATTCCAGGCCGATTTTCTCGTCTGACACCGGCCAGTGGCGCAACGCCGAGAGCGCCGCTTGCAGCGTGGGCCGGGGAAACTTACGCAGGGTATCCGCGAATCCGTTCGCGCGATAGGTAAGGTAGCCGCCAAATAGTTCGTCGGCGCCTTCGCCGCTCAGCGCCACCGTGGTGCGCGTCTTGCACAGCTTCGACAGGAACCACACCGGCAGCGCGCCGGCGTCGGCACTGGGCTCGTCGGAGTAATACGCAAACTCCTGGATGGCCCCTTCCAGGTCCTGATCGGGATTCAGGTCGAGCTGCTCGTGCTCCGTCCCGTACGCCGCAACCACTTCCTTGATGTACGGCGTTTCGTCGAAGCTGCGGCCGTCAAACGAAATGGAAAATGTCTTGAGCCGCGAAGCCGAGGCATTCGCCGCGTAGTGCAGGATGGTCGAGGAGTCCACGCCTCCGCTCAACCAGATTCCCAGCGGCACATCTGAAACCAGGTGCTCAGCCGTCGACTGCCGCATCAGCGAGTCGAACTCTTCCTTCGCCGAATCCAGCGTCCATGGCTGATAGCGCTGCTCAGGGATCGTCCAGTAGGCTTCACTGCGCACCCGGCCGTTGCGCCACTCCACCCACGTTCCCGGCATCACCTTCTCGATCCCGTCGACTAACGTCCAGGGCGCCGGCACGTAGTTCATCGACAGATAGCAGTCCAGCCCTTCCATGCTGAGGTTGCGCTCAATCTCCGGATGGACAAAGATCGCCTTCAACTCCGAGCCAAAGAAAACGTCACCCCGCCGCTGCGCGATGTAGAGCGGCTTGATGCCAATGCGATCGCGCGCCAGCACCAGGCGGCGCTCGGATTCCGTCCACAGCGCGACGCCAAACATGCCACGCAGGCGGCGAAAGCAGTCGGTATCCCACTCCAGAAAGGCATGCAGGACGGTTTCGGTATCGCAGTGGCTTTGAAAGCTATGGCCCAGCGCCTCCAACTCGCGGCGCAGTTCCATGTGGTTATAGATTTCGCCGTTGAAGACGATGGTGGTATCGCCGTCGGGAGAGGTAATCGGCTGATCGCCGCCTTCGAGGTCGATAATTTTCAGCCGGGCCGCACCCAGCGAGCAGATGGAAGACTGGAACACGCCCTGCTGGTCGGGCCCACGATGGATGAGGGTAGCAGTAGCGGATCGTATCCGGTCGGAACTCGGCGACCAGTGCTTATGAGTGAATCCGGCTATGCCACACAATTTCTCGATACTCCAGAATACGTTCTAAGGATTGCCGCACTGCCACGTCGGCTCCGGTTCGACGGCCCACCCGACCCAGTGTTACAGACAGATTATTTGAGTATAGTGTCTGCACTTTGGACACACAAATGACCGGAGTAGTTGCAATTAGCTTCTTGAGTCGAAGCACACCCGCCACCGGTCCAGCCCGATCAGAGATGAAGCTGCGAGAGCAGCAGGATGAGATTTCGTGCCGCGCGTCGCCCCAGTCCCGGGCCCTATTTTGATAACCAGTTGCAATTCCGCCGTTTAGCGGTATGATTTCATCGCCCGGGTGACCCCGGATTACGGCGACGCCACCAGTCCACATATGAAGCTTCCCTTTCAGCGATCCAGTTCCGCGGCGGCAGCCTTCGCACCGATACCTGCCGAGTTCCCGCCGCTGGATGGCGCCGAGATCTCCGCCATGGTGCACGGTGCGCGCATGGGAGGCGACTTTTACCACTTCATGCGCACCACGCCCCACCGGGTGGTCTTCGGGCTGCTCGATGTCGCCGGACAGCGCACCGAAAACCAACACATCATTGCAGCCACACGCGAGGCATTTAAGGAAGCTGCCCGCTCGAGATTCGGCAACGAAGACATCAACGAAGCCGATGCCATGATGGAGTTCTGCATGGACCTGAACGCCGCGATCCGTCGCAGCGCATCGGCGATCTGCGTTTGCGCGGCCTTCATCGGCTGCTACAGCGAAGACTTCGGCACCATCTGCTACGTCAATGCCGGACATACTCCCGGGCTGCTCCGCCACGGCAACGAAGTAGTAGAACTGCGGGCGACCGGGCTTCCGCTGGGATTGTTCGCTGCCTCCACTTACGAAGCGCCTACCGCGTTCGTAGCACCGGGTAGCGCACTGCTCCTGGCTTCCCGCGGAGTCGTCGAAGCCATGCGGCGCAAGGAAGAATTCGGCCTCTCCCGCGTGAAAGAGCACTTCGCCGGCATCCCCATGGAGAGTGCCAACGTGATTGCTTCCAGCGTTCTCGACTCCGTACGCCAGCACATGGGAGCTAGCGCGACTACCAACGACCTCACAACCCTGGCGCTCGTCCGCGCAGCCCGCTAGGCGGCCTGTCGGCATTCCGCTTTCCTCCCGGAGCTACACCAGGCTGAAGAGAACAAATTTCAGGAATCGCTGTCGGCGTGCCAAAATGCCAAGCAGGAGTTTATCCGCTGGTCCGCCGAATAGCTTGCCGGAAAACGCAAGCAGCCGCGCGGCACCGGTCGAGCTCCCAGCGCAGCACAATCTCGGGCCGCGAGCTGACTGAGTCAAGCCGGCCTGAGCGAAACATATGCCCACATTCGCCGCGGTCGACATCGGCTCCAACTCGGTTCGCCTCAAGATCGCCGAGGCCAACCGTGATCGCCTGAAAACCGTTTTCGAGGACCGCGAAGTCACGCGTTTGGGCGCCGGGGTCTTTGCCGATGGCTCGCTCGAGCCGCAAACCATGGCGCATACCATCCAGGTGCTGCAACGTTTCTTTCGTGCCACCCAGAGCCATGCTGTCGATCGCGTACGCGTGGTCGCCACCAGCGCGTTGCGCGACGCAAAAAACAGCCGTGCTTTCGTGGACTGGGTGCGTACCGCAACCGGCTGGCGCGTCGAAATCATCTCCGGCCTGGAAGAAGGCCGCTTGATCCACCTGGGCATTTTGTCGAACGCCCGCATCGGCAGCACGCGTGCCTTACTCATCGATCTCGGCGGCGGCAGTTGCGAGTTGACGCTCTCCGACAAAGGCCACATCGCCGAGATGGTCAGCCTGCCCATCGGAGCCGTTCGCCTCACCCAGACCTTCATTCACTCCGACCCGCCACGCAAGAACGAGCTCGAACAGATGCGCGGCTTCATCCAGCGCGAAATCTCGCGGGTGCAACAACGCGTGATCGAGTCCGGCGTTCAGGCGGTGATTGCGACCTCGGGCACGGCCGCGGCACTCTCGGGTCTATATACCCAGCGCGGAGATGGCAACGGATCCAAGCCCGTCGCCGTGCCGCAGACCGCGATCTCGAAAATCGCCCGGGACCTCAGCCGGCGCAATCTGACCCAGCGCCAGGCGTTGCGCGGCATCGGACCGCGGCGGGCCGAGATCATCATCGCCGGGTCCATGGTGTACTCCGAGCTGCTGGACCGGTGCGAACTGCGCAGCTTCCGCTACCTGCCGCTGGGCTTGCGCGACGGCCTGCTGGCGCAAATGATGGCCGACTACAACGCCAGCTCAGCCATGGCCGAGCGCGTCGAGTCGGAACGGCAGGATGCACTCATCTCCGCCGCCAAGCATTACGGCGTGGACCTGCTGTTTGCCCGGCGTATCCGCGATCTGTCCATTCAGCTGTTTCGCCGCTTGCAGCCGCTGCATCAGTTGCCGCGAGCAATACGCCGACTGGCTCGAAGCCGCCGCCATGCTGCACGAGGTCGGCTCCTACATCAATCGCTCCGGCCGGCGCCGCCACACGTATTACGTCATCGCGCATTCCGAAATCTTCGGCTATACCCCGGTGCAGCGCCTGATCATCGCCGCCATCTCGCGCTATGTAGGTAAGTCCCTGCCCACTCCCAACGATCGCAACATCCGCGTGCTTCCTTCGCGCGACCAGGACTACGTGCCCAAAGCGGTGGCGCTCCTGCGCCTGGCCCGCGCCCTCGACCAGAGCCGTCGCGGCACGGTTCGCGATGTGCAGATCAAGATGGGTCAGGATGCCGACATAACCATGCGCCTGACGCCCAACAGTCGCGAAGGTGTTGAACTGGAGCTGTGGGCGGTGGAACAGGAAAAGGACTACTTCCGCGACCTCTTCGGGCGCGAACTCTTTGTGGAAACTGCCTGAAGCTTGCTCGCCATCTTGGGCGTAAACATCCAGTTCAGCACCGACTTCCCTTGCTCCGCCGTAACCTTGGCAACGGCACCCTTCTTGAAATCGATGCACTGGCATTGTTCGCTGCCGGTGAGCAGGTGAAGCAGAAACTCGGTGATGCTGGGGTTGTGGCCAACCACCATGATCGCCTTGCTCTTGGCGTATTGCGTCAGCAAATCGTGAAACTGATCGTAGCTCGCTTCCGGACGCATCGCCTCGTTGATGACGATTTTGTCCCGATGGCCGAATTCCTTGGCCGCCAACTCGGCGGTTTGCATGGCGCGCGTCAACGGACTCGAGACCACCGCGTCCACTTCAACACCCAACCCGGCCAGCGCCCTTCCAACGTCGCGCGATTGCTGTTCGCCGATCTTGTCGATAGGGCGCTTCTCGTCTTGCTTTGGGCTGAGCTTATGCTGGCCCGCACTGGCGTGACGCAGGAAGTACACGATCATGCATATATTGTGCACCAGGCGCGGTGCTGTGACGTTTACTGCTCTTGGACACCCATGCCGTGGGCAGAAGAATTCACCGAATGCTCAACATTTCGACCGCGCGTCGGACTGCCGATGCGCTTAAAACGTGCTCTCGAAACCGACAGGTATCGACTCTTTGGATTTGAAGTCGTCGATTTCCTGCAACCGATATTTGTGGGTCACGCCGCAGGTCTTACAACGCATCTCGAATTCCGCAGGGAAGTTGAAATGAATGGTGGGCTCATCGGAAGAGCTGTCGTCGAACGGAACATCTTTGAACACTTGGCGCCGTTGACATCCCGGAGTCTTGCAGTCCGCACACCAGTAGAGATGCACAATGTCCTCGCTCACCTGAACGCTTGACCTGAACCGCGGCCTGCGAGTCCGCAGCCTGCCCGTCCATGCCGCAGTCGGATTGTACCCGCCAAAGCCCTCCCCGGGAACATAGTGACTGCTTGATAACTCCCGCCGGCGGCGAGGCGGAACCAGCCCCGGCGACGAAGCTTTCGAGCTTGCGTCTCGATGGGGGAGAACACACTGTCTCGGGACTCACTAACTGCTGACTCCATGCGGTACTTACTATCCGGTCATCCTCTACCGTAGAATCGTGCGCAGCGCAGTGAGATTAACCCCGGTCTCCTATCAACTATGATCCCCTACATCTTAGTGCCGCTAGCTTAACGATGAACTTCGATCCGATCAACGGTGTGCGACTACTGGGTGCCGAGATAGGTATTCTTTTGGTCTCATTTGCCCTGACCTTTTCGGCCTTTCCTTATGTAAGGCGATTGCAGTGTATGGGGTGGCCGAGATGGCTCTTTGTCAGCAACTGGCGCCCGGTTCTGTTCTTGATCGTGCTGGCATTGGTTAGCAGGGCTGTGCTTCTGCCGTACATCGGCGTTCCGGAACCTCGTATCAATGACGAATACAGCTACCTCCTGATGGCGGACACGTTTTCGCATCATCGGCTTGCTAACCCCACGCCACCTGAATGGCGGTTTTTTGAGACATTTCACGTAAATGTCACGCCCACGTACGGTTCCAAATACCCTGTGGCACAGGGTGCCTTCCTGGCTCTTGGAGAAGTCCTGTTTCATCAGCCGTGGATCGGGGTGTATCTAAGCACCGCCCTGCTCTGTGGCGCGATCTGCTGGGCGTTGCAACCGCCCTTAGGCCTGCAATGGGCATTCGCAGGAGGACTGCTGGCGATGTTTCGATTCGCCCTCTTCAACTACTGGATGAATTCCTATTGGGGCGGTTCGGTACCAGCTCTCGGTGGCGCAGTTGCCTTGGGTGGCCTCATGCGGCTAATCGAGGAGAACCGGAGCGGGCGATACCGAATTGGCTCCGCGACAGCGTTTGGATTGGGACTGCTACTCCTTGGGACATCCCGTCCCTTCGAAGGACTGGCTTTCGCCATCCCCTTGCTGGTCTACTTCATTTGCAACGTAGTTTGGGCAAGCTTTGCGGATCGTAGAAGCGCCATGCAAGCTGTACTGCCTGTGCTGCTCATTGGAATCCTCAGCGGCGCGTTCATGGGTTATTACAATTACAGAGTAACCGGCAACCCCGCACTGATGCCCTATCTGCTAAGCGAGCGAACCTACTCGCCATTGCCGTTTCTCATGCTTCAAAAACCTAGAAGTGACATTGTATTCAGCGACCCAGTATTCGCCAACTACTATAAGGTCGAGGCCGCAGAACACGATTACCACGAGACTAGAACTCTTTCGGACTGATGGGTTTGGAATTGAAGCGATGGAGCCGCAATTGGTTTTTCTATGTGGGACCAGCCTTATCGTTCCCCTTACTTGTGGGCTTTATTTCCTGTGCCCGAAACCCGCACCACCGTATCGCGGTGTTTGCTGCCCTCGCAACTCTACTTGCGGTCGCAGCATGTAACTGGACGCAAATGCACTATTACGCTCCGGCGACGGTCGCCATCTACCTGTTTGCGATGGAGGGTATGCGGAAACTATGGGACGAGGAAGGAAAGGGCGGGCAGGCGTTCGTCGTTGCGGTCCTGTTGACGGTGGCGATCACGTCGTTGGCGCGGTTAAACGGCAGCACGGCTAGGGAGGATTTCCATTTCCCCGACCAGCGAAAGGCGGTGGTCGAGCAACTGATGCATGCGCCTGGACGTCAACTAGTGCTCGTCTCCTACGATCTCGACAAGCACTACCCCGGTAACGAGTTGATTCACAACTCCGCTGACTTCGGCTCGCAGAAGATTCTCTGGGCTCGGTCTAAAGGTCCGGACGCTGATAGAACTCTGTGTTCATCGTATGGTGATCGTGAGTTTGTCAGGGTCACAACGGACGACACGAACATCTCTCTCAGTCCTGTCGACCTCTGTAAGCGGTGACCGAACATGCCGGACCTGGAGAATCACCTTTCACTTAGCCGGCGGCGATAGTTGCGAGAGGTTGGGATGGGGGCCCTGGGCAGAGTCGAACTGCCGACCAACGGTTTAGGAAACCGCTGCTCTATCCATCTGAGCTACAGGGCCGATGCGAAACTCGCGGGACTGGCCTTAGTTTACCGCAGGCATGCTTTGCAACGGAGTTCGCGGCTGGGACGCGGGTCGCGTGGGAGCGCACCAAGCTGGCTGACTCCGACCAGTATTGTCAGCTGGCTTCTGATCAGTGTTGTCACCGGGCCGCCCACCGGTGTTGTTGGCTGAGCGCCGACCCGGCGTTCTCGCCCGCACGGATTCGACGGCGCTGACTGACGCGTGGCGAGGGCCATCGGACGACGAGAGTCGCCGACGCCGTCTTCTCCACTGAAGAGAGGAGGGGCTTACGCGGTCTCCTGGCGTTTGCCTATCAGTTCGTCGCTGGCAGCCTGGACGGCCGCTTCGGCAGCCTGGCGTCCGACGCGCGCGCCAATCTCCCCGGCTTTCTGCTTGCTCGCCTGAGCGGCTTCGGCGGCTTTCTGAATCGGAATCTCGGAAAGATCGCGAGCTTTGTCGGCCAGTTGTGCTCGCGTCTGCTCACCCGGAGCCGGCGCAAACAAAATCCCCACGAACACTCCTGTCACCAGACCTAAAAGAAACCGCATCTCTACCCTCCTGTGTAAGCACACTCAAACTCGTTAGGATGCCGCACACACGAAATGCGTTTTCGGATTGCCAACTTGCCTTAGGAAGTCGGGTCCCACCCGTGGAGAAAACGTCGGCCACGGCTCTTACATCGCAGTACAAGTAGGCTTCATTCATTCAATCGTTCCCGCAGCTCACGAATCCGGTCTGGCTCACGTCATTGCGAGCCAGCAGTTCCGGATTCCCATCGGTTTCGAGTGGCTGCTGGGATGAGTCGCAATTTTGAGCTGAGACGAGGGAGAGCAGGATGTCAAGAATGGTTTCGGACATGATCGTCGAGCGCCTCATCGACTGGGGCGTGGACACAATTTTCGGGCTGCCGGGCGACGGCGTAGATGGGATGTTCGAATCCCTCCGCACCCACTGCGACAAGATCAAATTCATCCAGGTGCGGCACGAAGAGGCGGCGGCATTCGCGGCCTGCGGCTACGCCAAGTACAGCGGCCGGCTCGGGGTGTGCATTGCCACCTCCGGTCCCGGCGGCATTCACCTGCTCAACGGACTCTATGACGCCAAATGCGACCAGCAGCCGGTGCTGGCTATCACCGGCCACACCTTCCACGACCTGATCGGCACCAACTATCAGCAGGACGTCGATCTCGACAAGCTCTACATGGACGTGGCGCAGTACAACCAGCGCATCATGGGGCCGGGACACGTGAACAGCGTGGTCGATGAGGCGGTCAAGTCAGCGCTGGGCAAGCGCGGCGTCTCGCACATCACAATTCCGAAAGATATCCAGGAGTGGCGCGCTTCCGATTTCCATCGTTCCGATGCCAACATCAAGAACCAT
This sequence comes from uncultured Acidobacteriaceae bacterium, assembly GCA_963771535.1. GTDB lineage: Bacteria > Acidobacteriota > Terriglobia > Terriglobales > Acidobacteriaceae > CAVVDY01. Next base: position 374,583 of record CAVYTK010000006.1, read on the forward strand.
AGCGGCCTGATTTTTGAACCCTCGCACCCGCATCCCTCGCAGCATCTGCTGGAGCATGCCGCCGACATTCTGAATGCAGGTAAGAAGGTCGCCATCCTGGTTGGACGTGGCTGCCTCGGCGCCCGCGACGAGTTGGAGAAGGTCGCCGACACCCTCGCCGGGCCGGTCATCAAAGCTCTGCTGGGGAAAGCCGTGCTGCCTGATCGCAGTCCTTACACCACGGGTGGACTCGGGTTGCTCGGCACCGCTCCCTCGCAAGACGCGATGGAAGAGTGCGACACCCTGCTCATCGCCGGCACCTCGTTCCCCTACATGGAGTTCTACCCCAAGCCCGGCAAAGCGAAGACCGTGCAGATCGATATCGACAGCACGCGTATCGGGTTGCGCCATCCCGCGGACGTGGGCCTGGTTGGCGATTGCAAAGCCGTGCTGCGCGACCTGCTGCCTTTTCTGAAGCACAAACGCGACCGCAGCTTCCTTGAAACCGCGCAGCAGCGGATGGAGAGCTGGAACGAGCTGATGAAGGAGCGCGGCACTCGCAAAGACAAGCCGATGAAGCCGCAGGTGGTGACCTATCACCTCAACACATTGTTGAACGACGACGCCATCGTCTCCTCCGACAGCGGAACCATCGCCACCTGGACCGCGCGCTATGTCGAGATGCGCGGCGACATGAAGTTCTCGCTCTCCGGCACGCTGGCCACTATGGCCAATGGCCTGCCCTACAGCATTGGAGCGGCGGTGGCGTTTCCCGGCAGGCAGGTGGTCTGCGTGGTCGGTGATGGCGGTCTGACGATGTTGATGGGTGAAATCGCCACGCTGGTGAAATACAACCTGCCGGTAAAGGTCATCGTGGTCAAGAACAATGCCCTGGGACAAATTAAGTGGGAGCAGATGGTGCTCGATGCCAATCCAGAATACGGAGTGGAACTGCATCCCATCGACTTCGCAAAGATTGCGGAAGCCTGCGGGGCTCATGGCCACACCATTGAAGATCCGGCGCGCGCGGAGGACGTACTACGCCGTGCCTTGCAGGAGGATGGACCGTCGGTGATTCAGGCTGTGGTCGATCCTAATGAGCCGCCGTTGCCGGGGAACATCAACATGAAACAGGCCCTGCACTTCGCCGAGGCCCTGGCCAGAGGCGAGAAAGACCGAGGCAAGATCATGCAGACTATCGCCGTGGACAAGATTCGCGAAGTCGTATGAAGCGCTACACATTCCACAGAGGCCTCGCCCCACCGATGCCCACGCACAAAAAATGCCGGGAGCTTTCGCCCCCGGCTTGGAGAGGACTGCTTTCTTTAAGGTTTAGAAGTTGAGACGAGCGCCGAATTCCATCTGACGCGGGCTGGTAGAAGTCACTGTTCCGGGTAGCGTACCCCAGGCAGCGGCGTTGCTCGTGTCTAGATAGTCTCCGCTCGGATCGCCGAACTGGTTGTGGTTGAAGACGTTGGTGAACACCACCTGGAACTCGGTGCTGAAGCGTTCCGTGAGCTTGAACATCTTCTTGACGCTCAAGTCAACGTTCCAGTAGTTGAGTCCACGCGCCACGCCGAAGCCGCCGTCCTTGGTGTCATAGCCAAGAATTGGCTGGCGAACAGCATTCCACGTAGCAACCGGGTTAGCGAAGAGGTTGACACCGTAACCTGCGGTACCGATACCGGTGACCGGATCGCCGGGTACGTTGTTATGCCGCGACCCCGAAGGCAACTGGCTAATCGGAATAGCGTTTTCCGAAACACCATACCCGAAGAAGTTCAGCGAATCGCCTTCGCCAAACGCCTGACCACCGCCGTTGATGGTGCCGAGAGTAATCGGCAGACCGGTACCGGTGGTGAAGATGGGTGCGATGTTCCAGCCGCCCAGCAGGTGTCCTACGAAACCTGACTGCGATTTGTACCAGCTCGGCTGATATACGGCGTACATGTTGAACACCAGGGTGCGATCAAAGGGCTGCAGACCGTATCCGGTGTTGATGTTGAAGGGATCAATCGCGGTCGCTTCCGATGTGGCCTGTACTTCGGCGCCGGTGCCCAGCGCCTTGGACCAGGTGAAGTTCGACTGCATGCTGACACCCTTCCAGTCGGAAGTCTTCACGCTGACGAACATGGCGTTGTAGTTGCCATGTCCGAGGCTGGCGTTCATACCTACGCCCGAGGTGAGCTGTCCGCTTGCGCCGAAGTCACTGCCCGGGATCGGAGTGTTCATCATGCTGCGCGGGAAGTTGAAGCCGCCGTTGTCCAGATCGCTGTACAGCGACCAGACGTTGGCGATGCCCAGGTTGCCGGTACCGTTTGCTCCAACGCCTTCCTTGTCGATCACGGCCTGAGTACAGTTGGCATAGCCGTTACAGTAGCCAGTGCCAGAAAGCGCCGCTTCAAAAAAGGGCTGAGGCGCGACCGCACCGGGGTTGCCGATACAGTTGCCACCGCCCAGGTTGTTGACGTTGCCGTTGCCGCAATACCCGATCACCGTGTTGGCGTAGGCTTTGGCAAAAGTCTGTCCGCCCTTGGTAATCATGTAAGGTACTGCGTTCAGGTTGATGGGCAGGTATTCGTTGTGGATCAGGCGTCCGATGTAGCCAACTTCCAGGCTGACCTTGTTGGTCAACTGACGCTGGAAGGTGAAGGTGAACGAATCGACCACGTTCGGACGGAAGTTCGGGTCAAGTGCTTCGCCGGCGCCGGCAGCGATAGCATTCACCCCGGGATAGAGAGGCTGGGGCAGCGTCGGGCTGGGTTGCGGCAAGGGCGCTGTGAGACCGTCAACTCCGACGCGGAAGGCGGTGGCGGGGTTCGACCCCGTGCACGTCCCGGTGATGGAGCCGCCGTTACACTGTACCGCCTGAATCAGACCGGTACCCAGCAATGGAACCAGCACTTGGTCAACGCCGTTCAAACGGCCGTAGGTGCGGCCGTAGCCACCGCGCAGAACCGTCCGGCCATCGCCGAACACGTCCCAGGCTCCGGCCAGACGCGGACTCCACTCACCGTAGTAGGGGTTGTAAGGATACTTCTGTGGGTTGGCCGTGTTGCCGATCAGGGTAAAGCCAACCTGCGGGTTGTAGACGTTTCCGGCCAACGCAGCCTGTTCACGAGCATTTAAGTACTGTGTCGTGCTGATGGGTTTGTTGTCGGGTCCGACAAAAATTACCTGCGCCCCGTTCTTCTCGTAGGGCGGCATTTCTACCGTCCAACCCAGGCCGTAGGTCAGCGTAAAGCGTGACGTCATGCGCCAGGTGTCGCTGCCGTAGAAGTTGCCGTAAGGAATGCTTACAGCGGTGTACGCCGGGGTCAGCGGAGGATTCAAGTTCAGGTTCTTGCCGCTGCGGGTGTAGGCGATCTGCGAGGTCGACACGATACCCAGCACCGAAGCGTAGTCGCGGCCGAATGTGCTGGTTGATACGCCATCCGGAACGTATGCTCCTATGCCTCCAATTCCTGCACCGCCGCTCGTGCCCAGCTGATACACGGTCTGGTAGTTGATGCCGCCACCGTTATCCGTGCGCTGGTGCTGATCGTAGTTGTTCTGGAACATGCCGCCGAACTGGATGAGGTGCTTGCCGTGCAGCCAAGTCACGTCATCGCGGAACATGTTGTCGTGACCGTTCCAGTAACGGGTACGGGTCTGTTGCGTATTGACGTTGTAGGGATCAACGCCTGCGTCGCGCTTTCGCCGCCCGGCTCCAAGGCGCCTGCCAGACCAGCGACCTGTGGCGGATCGCCGACTGTGCCCCACTGCCAGAAATTACGCAGGTAGTTGTAAGTGAAGTTGTTGGTGATGTTGTTGGTCAGCTGCCCGGTCAGGCTGGCCACCAGGTACCAGGGCTGCTGCGGACGGTTCGAGTGCGAGGCGGGAACGCCCAACGTGTCGCCGGGCAGCGCGCCGCCGATGTCGATCTGGTCTGTGGTAGCACGGGTCAAGTTGTAATAGCGATAGCTGCTCATGAAGTGCCACTTGGAACCGAAGTCGTGGTCGAGACGAGCTACGCCAAAGTTATCGTTCTGCGGGATAGAGACATTCGCCAGGTATCCCAGGATGTTGTTGCCGTCGCAACGAGACAGGCCGCATCCAGCTTCATTGGACAGCGGCATGTACTTGTTCCACATCTGCTGGACCAGAGGATTGATGCCGACGCCACGCGGATCGCAAGGACCTGCGGTTCCGCAATTCGACGGTGCATACGTGGTTCCGTTGTAAGTAACGGCCACCGGGTTCAGGTTGTACGTGGTACCGGCGAAGGTCAACAGTCCCAAACGCATGGCAGCGGACGGAACGGCGCGCTCAACGGTAGTCGCGTTGGGCCAGCGGAAGCCCTGGTAATTGGCGAAGAAATACGTCTTGCCGCCCAGGATGTTCTTGTTGATGATCGGACCGCCGATGGCTGCGCCGAAGCGGTTGTAGTGGTAACTCGGCGTTCCTACGCCTTGCAGGTTGTTCTGCCAGGTGTTGGCGTTCAGATTGTTGTCGAGGTAATACTCGTACGACGGTTCCATGCCACTGGCTGGTGCCACGCTTGGTAACGATCTGCACCTGCGCACCGGCCGAGCTGTTGAAGTCAGCGCCCTGTCCCACGGTGCTGACCTTGAACTCTTCCACCGAGTCAGCCGGAGTCGGCATAACACCGGTCGCGCCTGCGGCCACACCGTTACTCTGGTTGGCAACGCCGCCTGTTGGATCGCCGGCATAGCTGGGCGTGTAAACGCTCATGCTGCCGTCCATGTCGTTGGTGTTGTTGCCGCCGTCCAACTGGAAGGTGGTTTGGTCGACGACCGTGCCAGCCACGCTGCCGTCAGGGCTGATACCCGCCTGCAGCGTCAAGAACGTGCTGGTGTCGCGCGCGATGCTGGGCAGCGAATTCAGCGCAATGCCGCTGACCGTGCTGCCCACGGTGGCGTTATCGGTCTGCAACTCTACGCCCGTCGTCGCCACTTCGATGGTCTGGCTTTCCGATCCTACCTTCAGGACGGCGTTATTGGTCGATACCTGTCCGACCTCAACCACATCGCCGGCAATGACAGCCTTGGCGAATCCCTGCTTGGTGATCGTGATGTCGTATTTGCCGGGGTTCACGCTGACGAAAATGTATCTTCCGGCGCTGTTAGTGGTGGTGGTTCGCGTTTGTCCCGTCGAGGTGTCCTTCAGGACTACCGCCGCGTCCGGAAGCACAGCGTTGGTGGAGTCCGTCACTGTTCCGTTGACGGTACCCAACGTCGTCGTCTGCGCGAACACTGGCAACGCGGTACAGCACAGCAGCACTGCCGACAGCAAAGCCGCTGCAAATAGAAACCGTTTGCACGTACGCATCGTTCTTCCCCCTTCGAAAATGCCTAGCTCAGAACGGAAGGAAGATAGCCGCAGAGCTACTAGCCCTGTAGTCAGCTACCTTGAACCCAACTTGAGGAGGGGTGTAACCCGACACCTGCCCCCCGACTATGTCGCTTGAACCCACTAACAAGCGACTCAACCCACTCAATGGTTGAGCAGCCTAGACCTTCTACACCCGTTTGCGCAATAGCACCAAGGTGCTACTACTAGGGTGGCGGCTCCTCCCGGTCGATTTGGCCTTACCAGATGCTCCGCAAAGGGGTTAAGTACTGCTGGCCGGCACCAATTTCAAACCTGCAACCGGGCTGCGAATCCGCTCTCCTTGCCCGCCCGCTTCGCGGCTGCGACTTGCGCCTCTCGGCTACTTACAAGTACGATTACGCGAATTATTAACAATTGAGGGACCTACCGATGCACCGTCGTTTCGCGTTTAGTTTTGCCCTGATTTTTTCATCTGTACTGGCTTGCTTCGGGCAGGTTGACCCAGCACTCGTCGGGGGCATGCAGTGGCGCCAGATCGGCCCCTTTCGAGGAGGCCGCGTGCTGGCTGTTGCCGGCGTTCCCGGCGACCCGAATACCTATTATTTCGGCGCCGCCGCCGGGGGCGTCTTCAAGAGCACGAATGGCGGCATGACCTGGAATCCTACATTCGACAAGCAGGATGTCTCGTCCATCGGAGCCATTGCCGTGGCCGACGCCGACCACAACATTCTCTACGTCGGAACCGGCGAAGCTTGCCTGCGCGGCAACATCTCCTACGGCGACGGTGTCTACAAATCCACCGATGGCGGCATGAGCTGGAAGAACATCGGGCTGAAGGATTCGCGCCACATCGGCGCACTGGTCATCGACCCGCGCAATCCTGACATCGTGCTGGTCGCGGCACTCGGCCACGCCTGGGGACCGAATGAAGAGCGCGGCGTGTTTCGCACCGCCGACGGCGGCAAGACCTGGCAGAAGGTTCTCTATAAAGACGACAACACCGGAGCCATCGATGTAGTGTTCGATCCTAAAAATTCCAGCATCGTGTATGCCGCCATGTATCAAGTTCGCCGGCAACCTTGGACCTTCACCAGCGGCGGCCCGGGTAGCGGGCTCTACAAATCGACCGACGGCGGACTCACCTGGAAGCACCTCGAAGGTCACGGCCTTCCCGAAGGCGAGCTGGGACGCATCGGCGTTTCCGTATCGGGCGCAAACTCCAATCGGGTATACGCGCTGATCGAAGCTAAAAAGGGCGGCATCTATCGCTCCGATGACGCCGGCAACACCTGGACGTTGGTCAACGATGACGAGCGTTATCGCCAGCGCGCCTGGTACTTCACCCACATCTTCGCCGATCCGCAATCGGCCGACACCGTGTACGTGCTCAACACCGGCGCATTCCGTTCCAACGACGGAGGCAAGAGCTTCGAGCTGCTTCCCGCGCCTCACGGAGATCACCACGGCCTGTGGATTGATCCCACCGATCCCAAACGCATCATGAACAGCAACGATGGCGGCGTGACCATCTCCATCGACGGCGGCAAGACCTGGACACAGCAGAACAATCAGCCGACCGCGCAGTTCTATCACGTGGTCACCGACAACCACTGGCCTTATCGCGTCTATGGCGCGCAGCAGGACAACAGCACCGTCGCTATCGCCAGCCGCGGCGAAGATGGCGTCATCGGCCGCCAGGACTGGTACGAAGTCGGCGGCGGCGAAAGCGGATACATCTCTCCCGATCCCAAAAATCCTGACATCGTTTACGCCGGTTCTGATGCGGCCATCATGACCCAGTACGACCATCACACCGAGCGCATGATCGACGTTTCTCCTTATCCGCTCGACACCTCCGGCAACGGAGCCGACAACCTGAAATATCGCTTCCAGTGGACCGAGCCGGTGCTGGTGTCACAGTACGATTCCAACGTCATCTACACCGCGTCGCAGTACGTGATGAAGAGCGACAACCAGGGACGCAAGTGGAACACCATCAGCCCCGACCTGACGCGCAATGACAAGACCAAGCAGATACCTTCCGGCGGCGACATCACGCTCGACATCACCAGCGTTGAGTATTACGACACCGTCTTCGCGCTGACCGAGTCTCCCCTGAAACAGGGCATGCTGTGGGCGGGCACCGATGATGGACTGATCCATGTCACCCGCGACGACGGCAAAACCTGGGAGAACGTTACTCCCAAAGACATGCCGGCGTGGAGCATGGTCAGCATCATCGACGCTGGTCACTTCGATCCGGGAACCGCCTATGCCGCCATCGATCGTCACAAGCTCGACGACTTCAATCCCCTGATCTACAAGACGCACGACTACGGCAAGACCTGGACCCGCATCAACACCGGCATCCCTCCCGGAGCCTACGTGCGCTCGGTGCGCGAAGATCCCAAGGTTAAAGGGTTGCTATACGCAGGAACTGAGACCGGCGTCTATTTCTCCAAGGACGACGGCGCCAACTGGCAGTCGCTGCAGCTCAACCTGCCGACCGTTCCGGTTCACGACCTCGCCCTCAAAGATAACGATCTGATCGCAGCCACCCACGGCCGCGCCTTCTGGATCCTCGACGATGTCACTCCGCTGCGCCAGGCGAACTCGGCCATTGCCGGACAGAGTTTCCATCTCTTTGAGCCTGCACCGACCGTGAGGCTCCACTTCCCTGACCAGGTCGATCGCCGGCGTCCGGTGGGCGATAACCCGCCCAAAGGCGCCATCATCGACTACTACATCAAGACCAAGCCTGCGGCCAAAGATGAAGTCGTCATGGAGATCTTCGACGCCAATGGAAAGCGCGTTCGCCGCCTCTCCAGCTTGACCGAGAACAAAGAGGAGCAGCCGCCGGAATGGCCCGATCAGGAGCGGCCATCGAATCTGCTGCCGGCCAACGCAGGCATGAACCGCTTTGCCTGGGACCTGCGCTACGATCCCCCGGTACAAATTCCCGGCGCGTTCTATGCCGGCGATGCTCCGCGTGGACCGCTGGTGATCCCCGGCACTTACCAGGTGAAGCTGACGGTCCATGGTCAAACGCAAACCGCGCCGCTCGTGGTCGAACTCGATCCCCGCATTCAGAACCAGGTCTCCGAAGCTGACATGCAGAAGCAGCTTGAGCTGGCGCAGAAGATGCAGCAGGATATCGATCAACTGCACCGCGCGGTGAACCAGATTCGCGCCCTGCGCAACAATCTTCAATTGGTACAGAAGTGGGCGGGCTCGGATGCTTCCAACGGCGAGGTCGTCGCCGCTGCGAAATCGCTGGAGCAGAAGATGGCTCCGGTTGAGGGTTTGCTCATGCAGGTGAAGGTGAAGAGCTCCGAAGGCAACCTGCGTTATCCCAACATGCTGAACGAACAGTACTGGAGCCTGAACGAGCTGATCCAGTACAACGACGCCGCGCCTACCACCCAACAGCTCGAGGTGTACGACGAGTTGCACCAGCGCTTGCAGGCGCAGCTGGCGCAGTGGCAGGAAATCCAGCGCACGGAAATCCCCATGCTCAACGCAGCCATGCGCAAATCGGGAGTGCCGACCCTCTCAGTCGGCTCGGGTATGGGAGAGCAGCCATCGCCTGCAGCGGGTGGCACCGACTGAATGGGACTGACTAAATGGGACTGACTAAAGCAGTGTCATCCCGAGCGTAGCCGCGGGATCTGCAGTTGTCTCCGGGTGCCCCATTCTCCGGGTGGCCCACATTTCCCCTCGTTTGGGAAATGTGGGAGCTACCCTGCTCTTTCTTGGCTGTCATCCTGACCCCGAGCGCAGCCGAGGGGGAAGTACCTGCTCGTTCTTCGCGCAGCCGAGTGGCCTGCAGTTCCGGCGCTTCCTCACCCCTGATACGAGTCGCCCAGCCCGGTCACAATCGCGCGTTTGATTTTCGCCCCGGCCAGCCATGAGATGAAGAACGGCCCGGGGCGAAGGAACCAGCGCAGGCCGAAGTCCTCCACCAGCGACACCACGGCGCTGCCCAAGCCTGCGCAGCCGCTTCTGAATCAACCCGGTAAATTTGCGGACATCGGCAGCGGAAATCTTTCCCCGCACCGGGCGCGGCGCCTCCGCCACGGCACTCCCACACAGTGGGATAATCGGTATCCAGCTGCGATCGGCGGAGCTCTGTACCTTCGGCAGTGCCGCTCCATCTTCCTGCAGCACCGCCCCGGTATGGGCATACGTGCCTGGCGCAATGTGAGAAAACGTCTTCAGCACTGTGGCACGGACGGTATCCTCCAGCGCATCGAGGCCAGGCTTCATGACCACGTTGTCCGTCGGAAGAAGGAAGTAGTCCCGCAGAAACTTCTGGCAATTGCGTCGCCCGAGAGCGTAATCGTGGGCGCGAAATGCACGCGAGAAGAATCCGCCAAAGGCGCCCAGCGTGGCGCACTGCAACGCCGGAGGCTGCTGTGATGGATCGGCGCCAGAAGATTTGCTGTAACGTTCCGTGAGCTCGTCATCGGAAGGAACGATCACATAGCGATCGAACGTCGCCCCATGCATGATGGCGCTCAGCGCCTCGCCAAAAAATCGCGACTGCGATATCAACGCCGAGAAAAGTTTAGGAAACGCGGACGTAATACACGCTGAGCGGTCGGCGTTGAACTTGGGATCGAACATCTCCGTGGTAGGAAACGGTGCAATGCCGATCACGGCGCGATCCACCGCGATCGGGTCCTGCGGCGACATGTCTGCCGCCGGCGGATCGAGCGAGAGCAGGTAATCGTGTGCGTAGTTGAAGGGATCGTTGTTGGTCACGCCTCCGTCGACGTTCAGCGTTACGTACGGATTGCCGTCCTCGGGCGGAATGTTCGGTGGAATCGGCGGCGGCGTGCCGGTGATCGCCGACGTGACCGACTCCCACGGCGGAGGCAGATACTCGGCGAGCTTGCGATCCAGGATGCGCGGCGCAAGGAATACCGGAAACGCTCCCGTCGCCATCGCCGCAGTCTGCAGAACGTCCCATCCCCCCGCAGCTCCCGGAGTCAACAAATCCAAGGTTCTGGTACTGGGCGACACCGGAGCCGTGCTGCCGGCGGTGATGGTCTGAAAACGTATGCGGTCGCCATAAAAGAACGTGGTTTCTTCGACCGAGCCCGGGGCGGCTCCGTTCAGCGAATACGGTACGCCGCGAAGATTGGTCAGCGACAAGAACAATGTCAGCGTCGGAGAAACGTAGGGCCGCTGCACCGGAGGCGAGCCGGCAGGGGCCAGGGCATAGGCAGCGATCTCGTCGATGATGCGCGAGTTCAGCAGCGAAACGATTTCGCCGCCCGCCTTCAGGTCGCTGTCGTCCAGCAGAGGAAGGATGTCGATCTTGTTCACCCAGCTCTCGTAGAAGATGTTGCTGGTGTTCCGCTGATTGACGTCATGGATGTGCTCGAACTCCCGGTGCAGCATGACTGAGGAGATGGCTGCGCACATGCCTCCGGCGGAAGCCCCGGAGAAAACTTCGATCATGACATCATGCCTGGGGACAGCCTCGCCACGTTGTTTGGCCGCGTACCATTCGTCGAGCGCCTCGGTCAGAAAATCCAGCACGCCCGCGGTATACGCTCCGGCTGAAACCGCACCCGCCATATTGATCCCGATTTTGAACGTTGCCATTAGCTGGGCCCCCTTGCCGCGTCCATCAAAGTGTCAAAGAGCGTATCGCAGCAGCGGAGAAGGCGAAAGGGTCAATCTGCTAATCAGGACCTTCTGTTTCTTGGCTGTCATCCTGAGCGAGGACCCTGAGCGTAGTCGAAGGGGACGAGTCGAAGGCACCCCTACAATCTGCACTTGTCATCCCGAGCGCAGCCGAGGGGTGCCGAACCGTCTGCTTTGTATCAGGGCATGGCTTTAGCTTTACAACCTGCCCTGAGCGTAGCCGAAGGGTGCCGAACCGCTCCTCTAACTTTTGTCATCACGAACGGGCTTTAGCCCGCGAGGGATCTGCTCTTCGCGTGCTCCCCCACGCTGCCTCCTGATGCCCTATCCGTTCGCTGCTTCGAATGAGAGAAGCATCGTGAAGCCCGAATCGAGTCGCACCACAAACAAAAATCCCCACGCAAGCAAACGAAGCTTGCATGGGGCACCCTCGTGATCATTCTCGACTTAAAGTGCTTGCCCGGGCCACCCGGCCGGAGGCTTTCATTGCGGAATGACGATCGCAATCGGGCACGCCATGAGGTGCCCCAGCAAAGCCGGCAATTGCGTATACGCGGTGTTGACCGCGTTGCGGTCGTAGGTGTTTGGGAAATTCATGTGGCCTACAAGATTTCTCGGAAGCCGGATCTGTTCCAAGGTAACTATCCACTGGTTGATGGTTGGTACTACAGGGATCATTAGATGATTATTTGCGCGAATGATTTCGGTAAGGTCACTTAAGAATGTCAGATGTATGTCATGAGTACCGGGGGACGCATTCTGCGGGTTGGCACTATAACTTCTGCGAAACTTTTGTGCCCTCTGAACGATCTTTGGGTCTACTGCGATTGCCCACCAATTCGGGCTAATTTGGGAAGACAGAACAGAGTGAATAACCACTCGGATCGTATTCTCTATCGCGTAAAGTTGCCAATAGATCTTCGTACCGACGTTTCGGCCGCAACGGGCAATGCGATCCTGCTGAAATGCGAACTGGCGAAAATCACGCACTCGAGGCATAGAAGGTCTACCTAGTCTTCTTCTTTCCCTTCCGGGCTGCGTAAAGAGTCTGGGCGATGACAGCTGATGTTGTTCCTAGGATGTCGGCTATCTCGACGTTCGTGAATCCGGCGATGCTGAGTTCCCGAGCCTTAGCTGTGGTGTTTGCAGATTTCATGTTCTGAATTAAGAGCAGCGCGAGTAGGCGCTCTACACGGTCTAGCCCCGCAGTGGACGTTTCCTTCATCGGTTGGCCCCCTTCTTGCGAAGATTCGATGTGAGCGTCCGCACCGCTGCTACCGAAGTGTTGAGGACGTTAGCGATACTCTGGTTGTCCAATCCTGCCATCTTCAATAGTCGCGCGCGCTCAGTTGTACTCTTGTCTTCGCCAACCTGTATTGCGGAGACTTTGGTAAGTAGGTCTATTTTCGTGATTAGTTCCGCCAACAATCTCTCAACTTACGGTCGCCGGGCATAGGCTTTACCTTTCATGTTCTTAGCTCTAAGAGTCTTCTCAAAACTTGGCAAGCATCTTCTTAAAGCTGTCCACGATTTCCTTGATGGAGTCTCTATCGGAGTCTTTGGACATTCGATCGACGAAGGTCGGGCTGTATTCAAGAAGGTCGTCACTCGTTATGTCGTGCAAAATTGGCAAGATGACCTTTTGGCCGCGACGTTCCTTGGCAAACAGGCCGCTCAGTTCGTGTTCAGTCCATCGCTTCTTCCGCAGGAACGCTTTAGAGAAAACCACAATTCCGTACTTAGACGCGACCAATCCGCGGGCGATCGAGGCGCGAATATCGTCGGCCCATTCCATGACGTCGCTGTCATACCAGACGCTGATCCCCGCTTTCTTCATCGCCGCGACCAGAGGGTTCACGAAGGCCTTGTCTTCACTCGCATGGCAGACGAATACATCATACGAGGGAACCACGTTCGGGCGTTTCGTCCTGCGAGACATCTGCCGAGTCGGTTTTGCAACGGCGCGCCTCCCAGTGGAGTTCCTACCACGACCGTTCTCTCGGAACTCGCCTTAAGGATTGGCTCACGCTTGGTCTCCTGAGTATCTCGCTTTTGCTTGTTGCGGACATTCGAAAGTATCCGTGCCTTGTAATGGTGGACCTCTGGAAGTTTTTCATAAACGACTGGCCACTCACCTGGAACTTGTCTGATTAGTCCATCACCATGAAGTCTCTTCCCAGCTTCAGTGACCCGCTTGGGAGTGATAAGGCCGTTCAATGCTAGCGAGATTTCGCTTGCGTTCCACCTTTGCCTCTTGCCCGAATACACGATCTTAAAGACCGACAACTTCGCTCCGCCGCCTTTGAGAGCGCTGGACCACCTCTCAAGGTTTTTCTGGAGATTGGAGCCGACATCGAGGACCGCCTGAGGCACTAGCGTTCATCTCCCTTGGGTAGGTCGCGCAATAACTCATTGACATACGTTTTGCTTTTTTGCAGAACCTTGGCGATCGCTTGCTGGTTGACGCCACGGAAGTGCAAGTCAACCGCTATCTGCTTCTCCAGTAATCCCACAATCTTCGACATGTCACTTCCATCAGCCACTTCTCGCCTCCTTCTCAAGAATCGTTTCCCAAATCTAGCTCAGTGCTTCGGGTAACCTAAGGGGTTCATCTTCTGCCCATTCGCTTACTCCGATTTCGCAGACTTTTTGGCTAACCTTGCAATTCGATTTATCCGGTTCATGTCCAAAGCAAGCGCCTCCCGGATTTGTCCTTGAGGCACCCCCTTAGAGGCCATCTGAAAGATGAGCAAGTCTTGCAAGGTCGACAAAACGGTCGCTTCAGCTTTTTTCGCCATAAGCCTCTTTACTCCTTCTTCGATCTCTGGTTTTGTGCCCTACGCGTCTCTTTCCTGATCTCTGCTAGCCGCACGCTTACTGCTTTGGGCGTCGAGCCGACAACCTCTGCGATCTCTGTTTGGCCGAAGCCTGCCTTATCCAACAATGCGACTTGATCTTTTTGTTTCCTGCCTTCTAGCGCGACGAGCGCGAGCAACTTGAGCGTTTTCTCCATGCCATCGGCCATCAGTCAACTCCTTTGTCAACACCCTTGGATACGCGTTTGCGGCTTTCTTTCCTGATTCCCACAAGTTCAACCCGCACCGTATTGGCACTCGTGCCGACCCACTCAGCTATCTCGCGAGGCTGAAGACCTGCTTGGCTCAATACTGCGATTTGGCTTCGTTGGTTGAGATCTCTCGTCACGACCGCGGCCAGCAGGCGCGCAATTATGTCGAGCTTCCGCTCGATTCTTGTCGCCTGTTCTGTATTGTCCTGCACCATTCTGGTCATATCATTTCTGGGAGTATCAGAGCATCAACTCCCATACCTAATGTCCTAATCTTGCCATTAAGATAGTGTCGGTGTCAAATGGTTTTACTGCTTTTAGTTACAACATGTTAGCTAATGATTTATGTTTACCACAATCATTAGCAATTGTCGCAAGCAGGATTTGGTACTCTCTGAAATGACATGACCAGAATGGTGCAAGACAATACAGAACGGTCGAGAAGCGGCGGGTGGCCCGGGCAACGCTCACAAGGGTGCCACAAAGCAGTTGTCAGTTGTCGGTGGTCCAGTTGCCAGTACGCCAGAACGAAACAGGAATCCTTTTTGCGAATAAGCACGAACGTGTCGTACAACTGCCCGAAGTATTTTGGCGGGTGGCTCGGGCAACGCTCACGTGGGTGCCACAAATCAGTTGTCGGTGGTCAGTTGTCAGTACCCAAGACGAGACAGCCATTCCCTTTTTTCGAATTGGCACGAACGTGTCGTATAACTGCCCGAACTATTTTGCCCACACCTCAATTGCTAAGTTGCTGAACTGACTCCACTTCTGATTTCCCTTCGTCACATATCAACGTGACCGCGCTCACGGCATACTGTTTCTAATTTCTTTACTCTTGCAACGGAACTCGGGGAGGGGGAAGGTGTGTCTGGAAGCAAAGCTGTCAGCTCTCAGCCGTCAGCTCTCAGCCGGAAGAAAGCTCTCAGCTTTCAGCCGTCAGCTGTCAGCCAAAACCAAGACAAACCCTCGGAACCACGCGCAACTCCTTTACTTTCAAGATTTTGCCTGCAACTCCCACGGGCTCAAGATTTTACAAGGAAAGTTTTTTGCCAGCCCAATGGAATCAGGATTTTACGGGGTACCCCCCGGGGGGGGTATACGGCAGTTGTCAGTGGCCAGTTGTCGGTTGTCAGCCGGAAGAAAAGCTACCAGCCACCAGCGAAAAGCGAAGAGCCAATCTGGCCGGCGGCTGGGAGCTGGAGGCTGGGAGCTGGCAGCAGGCGGCTGAGTTGAATCCCACTCAAGCCAAAAGAAGGCTTGAATGGGGCACCCGTTATCGCACAAACTGCAGGTCCCTCGCCCCTCGGCTACGCTCGGGGTCGGGATGACACGGGTAGGAAGGTTCGGGATGACACGGATTGGTGGCACCCGGCAGGGAGTGACCGCGGAACCTTTACAGGACGCGCTCCGCTGCCAGCGAAGGCTCGACCCGATGAGGCAACAGGGGATCGCTGTAGCGAATACCGCTGAGGCTGATGCTGGCTTCCGCCGGCACCATCAGTCCCTCAACTTCCAGGCGGTAACGCTGGCCGCGCCACACGATGGTGTTTCCAAAGAAGCTGCACAGCCAGAAGCCGAAGCCCAGCAAATCGCGAAAGGGATAAAGCCAGCACCAGCGCGCTGCCTGCGGATCGCGCACCACCGCCCATCCCGCGATCAACGACAGCAACACGCGATTCAGAACGGCGCCCGCCAGCAACGCCACGCCCAGCCCCGGCCGGCCCATGGCTATCGCCGCCACCAGCCCGAGCAGGCCAAACGGCATGGCGAAGCTCAGCACGCTGGCCGCGTGTCCCACGGGACGCGAGAACCGCGTGCTCTTCATCCAGCGAATCTGGTGCAGCAGCGAGGCCCGCGCCGTGCGGTTGATCACCACGTGATCGATAACGTGTTTCGAAAGCACTACCCGCTTGCCCGATTGCGCAACTCGTTGACCGAGCACATAATCGTCGGCGCAATACACCGCCAGCGGCTCGAATCCGCCAATCGCCTCCAGCACGTCGCGGCGAATCGCCATCGTCGGCCCCAGAGCGAATTGCAAGCCTTCGAGCAGCTCCGACACCAGCACTCCGGCGGTCATCTCCACGCTCATGCCCAGCGCTTCCAGCCGCGACCAGAAACCGCCGTCGGTGGCTCCGCGATAGACACAGGTCGTCATCCCGACCTCAGGGTCGAGCAAATCGGCAACGACTTCGCGAATGTAGTTGGGCGCGACGTGAACATCGCTGTCGCTGATGACCAGGTAGTCGTAGCGCGCCACCGCATACATCTTCTGCGTGGAGCAGATCTTGGCGTTGGCCTCGGCCGGTTCGCCCGCAATTACGATTCGCACCGGGACCGACGGGAAGTCCTTGCGGACCTCCTCCACCACGGCCAAAGCGGGATCGCCGGCGTGCCGGGCGCCGAAGATGATTTCGAACGTGGGATATTCCTGGTCGAAGAAGCTGGCGATGTTCGCCCGTAGGTTTGGCTCGCTGCCGCAAAGCGGCTTCAGCAACGTGACCGGAGGAAAGCGGTCCGCAGAAACTTTTGGAACTTTCCGCCGCCGAAAGCGGAAACTAGCTATTGCTAACAGGCTGAGAAAGCCAGTGCAGGTCACCAATCCGACTGCCGCCAAACATAGCAGCACAAAGCCTACGTACATTCAGTTCTCCAGGAAGATGAACCGAGGGTGGGCGTACTCCTCGTGTGGAACCTTTAGGATACAGTCAACCTCCGCTTCCAGAACAGCTATTTCCCGCGACGCGCCGCTCGTCCCACGCGTAGTAACGGCCTTGGGCCTGCGCTATGCCGCTGAAAATCGAGGGTTTCTGCCCCGGAGCGAATCCTCCCAGCTTCTCCCGGACTCGCTTTGCCCTGTCCTACTCGCTTCCCCGGTTATATCCTTAAAGAAGATATTCTACATTTATCGCGCACTGTTATGGAGGTTACATGGTCACTGCTTTGAGCGACATCGCCGCAAGCGAAACGATTTCGGTGCATCCGCCGCAGCGTTTTCTGTTTGGTCCCGGACCTACGCAAGTTCATCCGCGGGTTTATGAAGCGATGGCGCAGCCGGTCGTCGGACACCTCGACCCTTACTTCTTTCAGATCAGCACCGACAACGAGCGCATGTTGCGCAACGTCTTTGGCACCAAGAACCCGCTGACCTTCATGGTTTCTGGAACCGGTAGCGCCGGCATGGAAACCGCGATCACCAACTTCATCGACAGCGATACCAAAGTCGCGGTTTTCGCCAACGGATACTTCTGCGACCGCATGACCGAGATGGCCAAGCGCCAGGGCGCAAACGTTGTGCGCCTCGAGAAGCCGTGGGGCGAGTTCTTTACCGCCGATGAGGCCGCCGACTTCATTCGCCGCGAAAAGCCGCAGGTCGTGATGTACGTCATGGCCGAAACGTCCACCGGCGTGTTCGATCAGGGCGACATCATCTGCCAGACGGCGCACGAAGTCGGCGCGATCGTTATCGCCGACTGCGTCACGTCGCTCGGCGCAATGCCCGTTGAGGTCGATCGCACAGGAATCGACGTTGCCTACAGCTGCACGCAGAAGGGTCTGAGCTGTCCTCCGGGCCTGTCGCCGATTACGGTCTCTCCGCGCGCGGCGGAGCTGCTGAAGCAACGCACCAAGCCGCTGCGCACCTGGTACTTCGACATCGGCCTCATTGCCGATTACCTGCTGGAATCGCATCGCTATCATCACACCGCGTCCGCAACCATGTTCTACGCGCTGCACGAAGGCCTCACGCTCATCGAGGAAGAGGGCTTGGCCGAGCGTTGCCAGCGGCATCATGATATGCATCGCGAGTTCGTGAAGCAGATCAACGCGATGGGAATGGAGATGCTCGTCCCCGAAGGCCATCGCATCTGGAACCTCAACACGGTGCGCGTGCCCGCTGGAGTTGACGACGCGAAGGTTCGCGCCACGCTGCTGAACGAACACGGCATCGAAATCGCCGGCGGCTTCGGCCAGCTCGCAGGCAAGATTTTCCGCATCGGAATCATGGGTCCGCTGGCAACGCCCGAGCACGTCAGCGACTTCTTGACGAAATTCTCCGACGCACTGAGACAGGCTGGATACAAGGGGTAATCGGATTTGTGAGTGCTCCACACATTCCATCGTCGCAGGTGGAATGTGTGGGAATGACGCGGCGCGGAAACTTGCTTCCTTGCCGTCGGCAGATTGACGTAGGTTAATTGAGGGAAGGCGAGCGACGCGCTGTCCGTCTCTGTCCGAATAGCGTCGTGAGCGATGGAAAGAACGTTCTGTAACACCGCTGCTGCGACAGCTCACTTCGATGCTCCCGATTCGATTCGACATCGCTCGGCCTTGCTCAAAAGAAATCGCCGCTCGGCCTCATTCCTCGCCAGCTTCAATGCCGCGCCGAAGTTCTCTCCAGCCGCAGCGTACCGTCGCAAGCGCAACTCAAACTCGCCGATCGCCGCCCAATAAAACGGGTACCGTTCGAGCCGCGTTGCATCGTCAATTCGACCGATCTCTTCCAACCCGCTCTCTGCGCCATCTCGTTCGGCGATCGCGATGGCGCGGTTGAGTGCTACCACCGGCGAAGGCCGCGCGTTCATCAGCAGGTCGTACAACGAAACGATGCTGGCCCAATCTGTCTCTTCTGCACGCTTCGCCGTTCCATGCACACGCGCGATGCCGGCTTCGATGTGGTATTCCGTGAGCTCAGTTCCCACCGCCGACAAATCCAGCAGCCGAATTCCTTCGGCGATCAATCCCTGGTTCCACTGCGAGCGGTCCTGCTCGAAGAATGAACTCAAATTTCCCGATGCATCCATCCGTCCCGGCAGGCGCGCAGCGTGGAAGCACATCAGGGCCGCAAGCGCGTACGTTGAGGGCACCGCTGCTGCCGGATGCTCAAGCAGAATTGCGGTTAAACGCATTGCCTCGTGACAGAGATCGGCACGGATTGCCGACTCAGCCGACGCTCCGTGATATCCCTCGTTGAACAACAGATACAGCGCGCGATGAACCGCCGGAAGGCGCGATCTCACTTCCTCCGGCCGCGCTACGTCAAACAGCTTTTTTGAGCCGGCAAGAACCTTCTTCGCCCGCGTGATTCGCTTCTCTGTTGCGGCGTGAGTGCTGACAAATGCGCTCGCGACCTCAGCCACACTGAACCCGCACAGAATGTGGAGGATCAGCGCGACCTGCGCTTCTTCCGACAGTCGCGCCTGGCAGCAGGAGAACATCATGCGCAGCAGATCATCTTTGATCGCATCGCTTGCGAAGAGTTCTGCGACCGCCGGAGCCAACGTCCATTCACTCTGCACGAACCGGCTCAGCTCGGGCTCAAACGTGCGCGCCGTTCGCTCGCGCCGCAATGCATCGAGCGCGCGATTCCTGGCTGCGGCCATCAGCCACGCTGACGGATTCTCCGGCACACCGCGAAGCTTCCAAACTTCCAGCGCGCGGCAGAAGGCGTCTTGCACAACGTCTTCCGCCAGCGCCAGGTTTTGTACTCCAAAGATGCGGGTGAGCGTGGCGACCATGCGTCCTGCATCTTGCCGGAATAGATGATCGCTCAGCTCCATCGCTTACATGTTCATGATCATGATAGGGCGAACTTCGACGCTGCCATCGTCGTCGAATATCGGACAGCCCTTCGACAGCTCGACCGCTTCGTCGATGTCGCGCGCCTCAACCACGGTGAAGCCGCCGACCAAATCCTTGGCTTCGGCGAACGGTCCGTCGGTTACTGCTTTCGACTTGCCTTTCACCACTTTGCCGCGCGGCTCAAGCGGCTGACCTTGGTCTTTGAGCTTGCCCTTTTCAGCCAAGCCTTTCATCCAAGTCATCCACTTCTGCATGATCTGCTGCGCTTGCTCGGGCGAAGGCGGTGTCGTTCTGCCGCCGCGATAAAGGTACAAGAACTGACTCATTGTGAACTCTCCTTATTGTCCTTCAGGACTGACTGTTTGGTTTCCCTTTCGGGTTCCGACATAAAGACGTATGAAGGACGACAAACCGGACACATTTCTTCCTCTAGCGCATTTTCCTGCCAAGGATAATGTCCGCGCGTTGCAAGCAGGTAAGGGCGAACGTCGATCATCGATTCGCGGCCGCGCAAACCATTGATATCTTGGAATGTGCGCTCGCTGCCCAATCCGCTCGCCAAGCTTCGGCTCTCGAAGCCATCGCTGCGATCGATCGTCGTAGCGCTTGCTGTCGCGCTGTTAGCGCTTTGGTCATTCGCGGCGTTGCTGCTCGTCGCAGCTCGCTGGATCGATCCGCCAACAACTGCGGTGCAGAGCGAGCGTCGCATGCAAGCGTTCGTTCATGGCAAACCGTATCAGAAGCGCTTCGACTTCGTTCCGCTCAGCCAAATCTCGCCTGATTTCCAGCACGCAGTCGTCGCCGCGGAAGATGCGCGTTTCTATCAGCATCACGGATTCGACTGGCACGAAGTTGATATCGCTGCGCGCGAGGACATGGAAGGCGAGCGCACGCGCGGAGCTTCGACTCTAACGCAGCAACTGGTAAAAAATTTGTTCTTCGGAACTGGCCGCTCGATCTTCCGCAAAGCTGCGGAGTTCACGCTGGTTCCGGTTGCCGAAATTTTTCTCGGCAAGCGGCGCATTCTCGAGCTCTATCTCAACCTGGTCGAGTGGGGACCGGGTGTTTATGGAGCCGAAGCTGCCAGCCGTTTCTATTTTCGCACTTCAGCCCGCAACGTCGGCCGCCAGCAGGCAGCGCAGCTCGCCGCGGTTCTTCCCGCTCCGCTGAAGCGGCATCCCGAGCGCATGACCCGCTATCCCGCCATCATCCAGGGCCGCATGCGCCAGATGGGATGGTGACTCTCAGCCGTCAGCTCTCAGCTCGTCAGCCGGGTGCCCCATTCAAGCCGTCTTTGGCTTGAGTGGGATCTTCGCTCTTCTCCGGGTGCCCCATTCAAGCCGTCTTTCGGCTTGAGTGGGAGTCGGCTCTTCGCTTTTGCTAATTGCTAATTACTAATTGCTAGCTGCTAATTGCTTCTCTTCTTCCCCCGGCACGCTCGCCACCGGCTTCCGCGCGCCCATCACAATCTTCTGGCTGATGGCGGCGCGTTGCGGCACGACCTTCATCGTTTTGTCATTGGCATCGACGTTATGGTCCAGGCGGTACTGAAACATGGCAACCTGCGCCTGGTAATACTGGTCCTCGGTGAGCATCTTGGGAATCGACACTCGTGGATCGCTGAGCCGAAGCGGCGGCAGGCGCCGCGGATCAAGTTCCACCGTCTCGCTGCCGGGCTCCGGCGTGCTCACCGTGGAGACGGGCTGCTCCTCGCGGCTCACCACCGGCTCGCTATCCTCTTCTTCCTCCGCATCCTCCACCCGCAAGCCGGAGGCGGTCTCCTCGTCGAGCTCGTAGTCCTGCTCCAGGCTGTCGTAGCGATTGCAGATGGCGGTATTGGCCTTGGCGTCGGCTTCGGCTTCGATCTGCATGTTGTGCAGATTCGAGCTGGCGGTCTGCAACGAATACAGCACCAGGCCGGCAGTCTTGCGGTCGAGCGTGCCTTTCAGCAGGGCTTCGGTCACCTGCATGAGCGCGAGTTGGACGGACGCAGCATCTTCCAGCAGCGGCAACTCCATCGCCGGAGCCCGCAGGCCGAGCGACTCATAGCGCTCCAGGCGCAGCCGCCGTCCAATCTCGACGATGTGGAAGAAACAGTAATTGCGGCCGCGCATGGCAGGCGATCCGCAGAAGTGGCCGTTGGCCTTGACGTGTTCACAGTGGCGAGTGGTCATTAGGTTCTCCTGGCTGTCAGCTCTCGGCTGTTCAGCAATCAGCTCTCAGCTGTCGGCAATCAGCTCTCAGCTGTCAGCTATCAGTAAATTCGTAGGGCGCGTCGTCCAGTCTTTGTCATCACGAGTGCCGTTTTTTGGGCGCGAGGGATCTGCTCTTCTTGGCCTTGGCTGAAAGCTGATGGCTGACAGCTGACGGCTGGATACCCCCCCGGGGGGTACACCCGTAAAATCTTGATTCCATTGGGCTGGCAAAAAACTTTCCCGGTAAAATCTTGAGCCCGTGAGACTTGCAGGCAAAATCTTGGAAGCAAAGGAGTTGCGGCTGGTTTTGGGGTTTGTCTTGGTCTTTGACTTGGTCTTTGACTTGGCTTTTGTCTTTGGCTGATAGCTGACGGCTGACAGCTGATAGCTGTTTTTTCCCACACCTTCCCCCTCCCCGATGTCCGTTGCAAGAGTAAAGAAATTAGAAACAGGATGCGGTGAGCGCGGTCACGTCGATGTGTGACGAAGGGAAATCAGAAGTGGAGTGAGTTCAGCAACTTAGCAATTGAGGTGTGGGCAAAATAGTTCGGGCAGTTATACGACACGTTCGTGCCAATTCGAAAAAAAGGGAATGCTTGTTTCTTCTTGGATACTGACAACTGATCACGGAGAACGGACAAGTGCTTGTGGCACCCTCGTGAGAGTCGCCCGGCCGACCGGCGCGACGATCAGTGATGCAGTCCTTGTCAATGGCGTAGTTGTCGATTACAAGTAGCCCGCATCGGCGGCACTGCACAGGTTTACTGATCGGAGGGAACCTGCAACTTTTTGCCGAGGGCTTCAGCAAGGGGGCGGAGATCTCGCTCATTTGTAGTCAAGATGGTCGCTTCTGGCGGACAGAAGAAAGCGAAAATTGCATCGCCTAGATGTCTGCACTGCTTGTTCATTAGCTTTCGGTTGGGATCCCTGATCAAATCTCGCAAAACTTGGGCTCTCTTAATATTCTCGGCTCGGCCTCCCTGGACGTCGATGACAGCTAACATCAGGCGCAGCTTTTCGGGGTTCTGACGCAGACGCGTCGCCAAACTGCACTCGTCTTTGGGTTCACAATCCACTTCACCGAGTTCGAACAGACCGTATTCCTCGAGCAGTTCGCCTTCGGCATAACATGAGAGTTCGTCCACGACCCGTGACGTAAGCTTCCGTCTCGCCCCCCAACCCCGTTTGATGATCGACCGCAAGGCGAGCCGGTACCGGTCACAAACGACACTGTCGAAGCTCGCAAGCGAGCCATACTTTTCCGCGAGGGTTCCTAGCTCCGCTAAATGGTTCTTTTGAGCCGCTGATTCGAGCGCCTCGAGAGAGGTGCTTACTCGACGACTTCCGAAAGGGGACGCGGACGTTCGGCGTATCGCTTCGATAGTTTTTTGCAGGGATTTCGTGGTGACCAGCTTGCCGTGCAGCCAAACGTACGAGCGCAATGGCCCAGCCTTGAACTCCTTTATTGCGTAGACGGGAAAAAGCGACTCCGGGAAGCTGGCTATTGCACGCCGGGCCGTATTGGCTCGTGGCCCAGGCTTTAGTAATGCATCCGTTAGAATCGTTGTTTCTACAAATGCCTTATTCACTTGACAAGAAACTCAGGAGTTCTTCCGGGTAGGATGTCAATCCGACGTTCTCGAGTTCGGCAAGATGCTGGTCCGCCTCGTCCGCCGTGAGGAAGGGCTTGTCCCAAAGCAGCGCTAGCAAATTGTTGATTGCGCATACCTGGTCGCGATTTGGAGTCGTGCCGTTCAGCGCTTCAAACGCCGATAGTAGAGCGTTAACGGTCGTACCGAAGCCGTCACCCAAACTTCTGCAGCAGAACAGCTCAGGAAGTAAAACTTGCACTTTTTGGATCTCCGTATCGGCACCAAGTTGATCGCCCTCTGCGAGGTATTGAATCGCACGTTGTGACCGCCGGATCCCAAGTCTCAAAAGCCTTAAGGCCGTGATGTGCTCAGGGCTAAACGCTTTTCTAACAGGGTATAGCTCAGGTTGTGTGAGTAGGCGTTGAGGCGCAGCTGTTCGAGCTTCGTCGAACATGGTGTCGTAATCTGCGCTGACGGGGGCCGTTACGGAGATTGGCTGCTTCCTCGTCGCGATGTCGATTGGAGTGACGCCGTCGGAACCAGTTGCCCGCAACCTTGGACGACGACGAGGATAAGATCCATGTTCTGTTATTGCCTGAGCTGTTGACATCTCACCTAATCCCCAAAGATGTACCGAGTGTCTCTATTGACCAAATGCATCGCATGTCGTAACCACTCGACTGCATCGAACTGGCCTGGGAGTGCTGCCGCAACCGTATAGTAGTCAAGATCAAGAGTTACGCCGTGCATTTCTTTGTGAACGGCCTCGATATGTCCGATAACCTCCGGCGGCGGGTCGAAATCGAGCTTCCTAGTCTCGGCCCTTACCTGGACGTACACTCCTTTACTATCTGACTCCCAGCGAACCGCGTACTGAGGGTTTACAGGATGGTCGCTTATCTCGAAACACTTGTCCTCAGGGACCCTCAACAATCGTAAGCTGAAGAAGCCCGTCGCGGCAGCGTCTCTACTTACGTAGTCCCTAAAGTAAACTGGCCTGAATCCAATTCTCTTGAAGATTGTGATTCCAAGACTCTGCACGACAGTCGCGACGAAGTCCCGAGCCTGTTTTGAAAAATCTTCCAATGACCTCTCTGGGGCGGTGGTTGTGATGCGCGCAGATTCCAAGTCGATTGTAAGGGTACTATTTGCAGCACGGAATACGGTCCTAGCTGGCTCGGCGTGAGCAAGTACAATGTCCGGGATCTTCTTCTCGATAGCCTGCCAGACAGCGCCGGCCCTATCCCACAACTGCAAGGCAGTGGGAAAGCGAATCTCGAACGTTGCCTGTTCCAGTCGGAATGCGGATAAGCTCAGCGCGGGCAGCCCTTGCAGGGGGGTTGACTGCGAACGAGGGGTGTTCGAACTCTCAGTGGAGTGTAAGTCGTTGCTTGACACCGGCTTCACCGTGACGTTCGATAGTATCTTAATGGGCTAATCGGCGAAAGTGTCTATCGTAACAATAGTCCGATTGTGACCTCTCAAGTGGAGCGGCGTGGCCGCGGTTCCTTACATTTGGCGGCGACTGTGGGTTGGCGAGGCAGGCTCTAGGGCGGGTGGCCGGGCAAGCACTTTAAGTCGAGAATGATCACGAGGGTGCCCCATGCAAGCTTCGTTTGCTTGCAGCCGCCCTGAGCGTAGTCGAAGGGTGGGGCTTTTCGTTTGTGGTGCGACTCGATTCGGGCTTCACGATGCTTCTCCATTCGAGTGCATCAGGGGCGGCGGGGAGTGCAGGTCCGAAGAAACAGCAGGTCCTTCGCTCCGCTCAGGATGACAGAGCTTGGAGAGTGCATCAGGGAGCAGCGCGGCGGAGCGCGCGAACTGCAGGTCCCTCGGAACGAGCAACTAGCAATTAGCAACTAGCAATTAGTGAATGCCCAAGTCCAAGAGCTAACTGCCAAAGCCTGTACCCAGCGTTCCGCTTCGCTCCACGCTGGGCTGTCATCGCACGCCCTTCGGGCTCAGAGCCGGAGCTCGGGATGACACAGCAAGAAAGAGCAGATCCCTCGCGGGCTAAAGCCCGCTCGTGATGACAAACATTAGAGGAGCGGTTCGGCACCCTTCGGCTTCGCTCAGGGCAGGTTGTAAAGCTGAAGCCATGCCCCTACAAAACCGTAACCCTCTTGCGGCATGGCTGAAGCCATGCCCTTTCAAAACTGTGGCCGTTGCGGCATGGCTAAAGCCATGCCCTGATACGAAGCTGGGATGACGATTGCGGGGGGTAGGGGTCCTTCGACTCGTCTCTACGCTCCTCGCTCAGGATGACAAGCCAAAAGCAGGTCCTTCCCCCTCGGCTACGCTCGGGGTCAGGATGACAGAACATAAGGGAGCGGTTCGGCACCCTTCGGCTTCGCTCAGGGCAGGCTGTAAAACTAAAGCCATGCCCTGATACGAAGCTGGGATGACGATTGCGGGGGGTAGGGGTCCTTCGACTCGTCTCTACGCTCCTCGCTCAGGATGACAAGCTGGAAGCTGGTGGCTGGCGGCTGGAAGCTGGTGGCTGGTGGCTGGTGGCTGACGGCTGAGAGCTGATAGCTGACGGCTATCCCCCCATTTGCCCCGTCTCCACCCCAGCCGATACGATGGAAGATTGCAGTCATCATCGAGTTTGCGGAGGCATTTTTATGGCTACGTTAGAGCAGAAGGCGACGACCCAGGCGGCGATCGCGGTCACCAAGGCGCGCGAGTACAAGAACTTTATCAACGGCGAGTGGGTGGAGAGCCATACCGGACAGACCTTTGCCAACCTTAATCCGGCGGACACGCGCGAGGTGGTCGGCACCTTTCAGCATTCGGACAAGCGCGACGTGAACGATGCCATCGAGGCCGCCACGCAGGCTTATAAGAAGTGGCGGCTGGTGCCGGCTCCGCGACGGGCGGAGATGCTGTACAAGGCGTCGGAGATCCTGATTGGCCGCAAGGAAGAGTACGCGCGCGACATGACGCGCGAGATGGGCAAGGTGATCAAAGAGACGCGCGGCGACGTGCAGGAAGCCATCGATTGCGGCTACTACACGGCCGGCGAAGGACGCCGCCTGTTTGGGCCGACCGTTCCGTCGGAGCTGCCCAACAAGTTTGCCATGGCGGTGCGCCAGCCGCTGGGGGTGTGCGCCATGATTACGCCGTGGAATTTCCCGATGGCGATTCCGTCGTGGAAGCTCTTCCCTGCCCTGGTCGCGGGCAATACGGCGGTGATCAAGCCGGCGCAGGACACTCCGCTGTCGACGATAAATTTTGTGCAGGCGCTGACCGATGCGGGGATTCCGGCGGGCGTGGTGAACGTGGTGACCGGCTTTGGCGCGGAAGTGGGCACGCCGATGGTGGAGCATCCGGAGGTAAGGGCGGTGTCGCTGACGGGATCGACGGCGGTGGGAAGGATCGTCGGTCAAGAAGCTGCGAAAACGTTTAAGCATTGCTCGCTGGAGCTGGGCGGGAAGAATCCGATGATCGTGCTGGACGATGCGAACCTCGACCTGGCGCTGGAAGGCGCGTTGTGGGGAGCGTTCGGCACTACCGGCCAGCGCTGCACCGCGACCAGCCGCATCATCGTGCAGAAGGGCGTGTACAAGAAGTTTGTCGACTCGCTGGTGGAGCGCGCGAAGAAGTTGAAGATCGGCAATGGGCTGGATGAGAGCGTGGACATGGGTCCGGCGATCAACGAGAACCAGATGAATACCGACCTGAAGTACATCAAGATTGGCCAGGACGAAGGCGCGAAGATGCTGTGCGGCGGCACATCGCCTGGAGGGCAGCGCGTACGAGCATGGATGGTTCGTGGCGCCGACGGTGTTTAGCGACGTCGATCCGGAAGATGCGGATTGCGCAGGAAGAAATCTTTGGGCCGGTGGTGTCGATCATTCCGTGCGATGGGTTGGAGAACGCGATCGACATCGCGAACGACATCGAGTATGGGCTGTCGTCGTCGATCTATACCAAGGACGTGAACAAGGCGTTCACCGCGATGCGCGATTTGTACGCGGGTATCACGTACATCAACGCTCCGACGATTGGCGCGGAAGTGCACTTGCCGTTCGGCGGAACGAAAGCCACGGGCAATGGACATCGCGAAGGCGGCATCGGCGCGATCGACTTTTATACGGAGTGGAAGTCGGTGTACATCGACTACTCGGATACGCTGCAGAGAGCGCAGATTGATCGGCCGGAGTAGGGTCGCTGTTGGCCATTCGCTTTTGGCTCCGGAGTTGGCGGCGAGCACCTCAGGGGCTAAAGCCCAGCTCCATGCGCGGTCTGACGGCACGGCTAAAGCCGTGCCCCTTCAAGACGGAAGCCTTTAGTAGCGTCTGCGCGTGGTGCTTCCGCCGAGCAGCGAGCCCAGCACGCCGCGGACAATTTCGCGGCCCACGGAGCTGCCGATGGTACGCGCTGCGCTCTTGGCCATCGCGGTTGCGAGCGAGTCGCCACGACGCGTGCCGCTTGCAGTGCCGAATCCGAGTGAATCGAGCGATGGCAGGCTGGCATACCAGGGCTGCGACTGCGCTTGCGGACTAGTCGGCGCGGGCGCCTGTTCCGCACGACCTTTCAGCCGCTCGTAGGCTGACTCGCGATCTACCACATTGTCGTACACGCCGGCGACGATGGACGTCGCCATCAGCTGCTTGCGCTGCTCCGGCGTGATCGGCCCGATCTGGCTGTGCGGCGGATAGATCATCGCGCGCTCGACTATCCGGGCGTTCCCTTCTCGTCGAGAAACGAGACCAGCGCCTCGCCGACTTCGAGCTCGGTGATGGTCTTCTCCACATCGAGCTTCGGGTTGATGCGAAAGGTCTGCGCCGCAGCCTTGACCGCCTTCTGGTCCTTGGGAGTGAAGGCGCGCAGCGCGTGTTGCACGCGGTTGCCCAGCTGGCCGAGCACGTCGTCGGGAATGTCAGTCGGGTTCTGGGTGACGAAGTAAACGCCGACGCCCTTCGAGCGGATCAGCCGCACGATCTGCTTCACCTTGTCTGCAACGATCGTCGGCAGATCGGTGAATAGCAGGTGCGCCTCGTCGAAGAAGAACACCAGCTTCGGCTTGTCAGGATCGCCGACTTCGGGCAGCTTCTCGAAGAGCTCGCTCATCAGCCACAGCAGGAAGGTGGCATACACGCGCGGCGACGCGATGAGCTTGTCGGCGGCAAGAATGTTGACCACGCCGTGGCCGTTGGCGTCGGTCTGCATCAGGTCGTCGATGTTGAGCGCGGGCTCGCCAAAGAACTTGTCGCCGCCCTGCTGCTCGAGCGTGACCAGTCCGCGCTGAATCGCGCCGATGCTCGCGGCCGAGATGTTGCCGTACTGCGTCTGAAAATCTTTCGCCTTGTCGCCGACATACTGCAGCATCGCCTGCAGGTCTTTCATGTCGAGCAGCAACAGCTGGTGCTCGTCGGCAATCTTGAAGACCAGCGACAGCACTCCGCTCTGCGTGTCGTTCAGGTTCAGCAGACGGCTGAACAGCAGCGGCCCCATTTCGGAGACGGTGGTGCGCACCGGATGTCCCTGCTCGCCGAAAACGTCCCAGAAGCGTGACCGGGCTGGCTTCGAACTTGAAGCCGTCGATCTTCAGCCGCTTCACCCGCTCGGCGATCTTGGGATTGTCCTGGCCCGGCTGGCTGATTCCCGAGAGGTCGCCCTTGATGTCGGCGGCGAACACCGGCACGCCGATGCGGCTGAAGGCCTCGGCCATCACCTGCAGGGTAACGGTCTTGCCGGTGCCGGTCGCTCCCGCAACCAGGCCGTGGCGATTGGCCATCTGGGGCAGCAGTTCAAGGTCGTCGCCCGACAGCGTCTGGGCAATCAGAAGAGGTTCGGACATCGAGATCGAGTCTCCAAGCTAAGCGTTGAAGTACCGGCGAGAAAGCCGAATCGCCATTCTATTCCCTGGCAGCGTCTCGGCTGGAGTAGCGTCTTAATTCAAGTTGTCGGCCTTGGAAAGCGGACTTCCGGTCCTTGCTCAATCCGGCGATGCAACGCCCAGACGGTGTCGAAGGTCGCTTCCGCGCAAAGCTCGCTTAAGCTATTCTGAAAAACCTGGGTTGGAGATTTTGTAGCATGGCAAAGCTCGTTTTCGGATTGAACCAGTCCCTGGACGGCTACGTCGACCACCTTGCAATGGGTCCGCCGGACCCCGTGGTCTTTCGCCACTTTGTGGAGCAGGTGCGCGACTCGGCGGGCATGGTGTACGGTCGACGCATGTACGAGGTAATGCGTTATTGGGACGATGACCTTCCCGATTGGGGCGCGGAGGAGCGCGACTACGCAGCGGTGTGGCGGAGCAAGCCGAAGTGGGTTGTGTCGCGCTCGTTGAAGTCGGTCGGGCCCAACGCTACCCTCGTTGCGAATGACATTGAGATGGTGATACGTGGGCTGAAGGCTCAGCTGGCGGGGGAGATTGAAGTTGCCGGGCCAAGCTTGGCAGCAAGCCTGAGCGACCTCGGTCTGATTGATGAGTACCGACTCTACCTTCACCCCGTCGTGCTTGGTCATGGCAAGCCATTCTTCGCCGGCCCTCGGCCGCCGCTCCGCCTGGTGGCCAACGATCGAATTGGCAAAGAAGTGATCAGGCTGACGTACGTTCCTGCTTGATGGTGCGACTTGCGCGATGGGCTGTGTCGGCTCGGCGGGTCGGTGGATCGAAACCCGAATTTCAGAGTGAGGCGCCACCCGCGACTTGGTAGCGTCTCAGTTTGAAATTTCTATCGGCGGGAAAGCCTGACCCAGGCGAACCCGGCAGCCCAAAAACAGTAGGGCGTAGAGGATGCAATTCAATGCAAAGATGAACCCCAGGTTTCGCAGGGGAATAAACCAAGGGCAGAGGACGGCACCTAAAGTCACCCACCCGCGACCGACATCAACCCCATTGATGATTGCCCCGAGGGTAATCAGATTGTAGGCAAATCCCATTGCGCCAATCACCATCCCCGTTATCGACCACCCCAGCGGTATCTTCCCCATGCAAGCAATATTCTCACGCCTTCTTCTTACTTCTTATACAGCCCCCGTTTCGTTGGCGCGAAAGCGGAATCAGCCAGCATCGCAATTTCTTCCAGCGACCAAACGTGATCGGTCAATCCCAGCTTCCATTGCAGGCGTGACGCGCAGAGTTTGATGGACGCGGCAGAAGTTGTAGTATATGAAGTAAAGCGCAACCATGTGGCCGTGATTCTCGAATTTCTTCTGAGAACCGTTCGTCAAGCGAGTAAATCGACGAATACGACATCCGCATGGTAAGATTCTGCCGTTCGACATAGGACGTCTGACATGCTTCGGATCGGGATCGCCAATCACGGTTTTCATTCGCAGCCGATGCACGTTGCCGGGCTGTAGCGCGTTCGTCGGGAGTCGGAGCGCCGTAGATTTTATAAGCTGCGCGTAATCCACTTCCATCCCAAAAGCATCTTCGACGGCCTGCAGATATGGCATGTGCCGTCCGTGGTGATCTGCGGACGGCCCACATGCGGTTGCTGAATCCCCCATAAAGTTGTATGCCGATGCTTGCCGCGATCTCCCACGTAGTACGTGACACACAGCTTCGTGTCGGCATCGATCGCCGTCCACGTCCAAACGTCGCCCCATCCGTTCTCTTCCTGCTCTGGCGTGACGTTCTTTTTCTTCGCCCCAACGAAGCTCCAAATTTCATCGCACTGCAGGCGCCGGACACGCACATTGCGGACGTGCTCATGGTGGTATGCAGCCGACGCGCAGGCAACATCAACGAGCAGCTTAGTAACCGTGTTGATGGAGACATCGGCCAAGCGGCTTGTGGCCCAAGGCTACGGCCCTCAACTAGCATCCCGATGATCTGGACTCGCTTCGCAAGTGGCAGCCTGTTCATAGTTCAAAGGTAAGTCCTGCCCTCTTGTTTGTCAAGCATAAAATTCACTTTAACGCATGGCGTTCAGTAGGCTATTGACAATTCGGGATGATGGGCTAATCTTGAGAATGCTCGGACGGACTCCGCATGGAGATAACTTACGAAGACAAGAAGCTGGCTCTTGTCGAGACAGATCGCGCGTTCGACACCAAGCTGCCAATCGCGGTCATTGAGTCGCTACGTAACAGATTGCGCTTTCTGAAAAACGCGCCGGATGAACGGTCACTAAAGGAATGGAAGAGTTGAATTACGAAAAGCACGAGAACGGCGAACGCTCTATTCGATTAAACGATCAA
Source organism: uncultured Acidobacteriaceae bacterium (assembly GCA_963771535.1). Classification (GTDB taxonomy): domain Bacteria; phylum Acidobacteriota; class Terriglobia; order Terriglobales; family Acidobacteriaceae; genus CAVVDY01. The sequence continues at coordinate 406,145 of CAVYTK010000006.1, forward strand.
TATCGCCTTATATTCAACATCGATACAGAAAGTAAGCCGAACAGAATCACGATATTGCGGGTGTGGGATCACTCGTAAGAAGGGGGTGAACATGACAACTGAATATGCAAATTGGATCAAGCACCCCGGCTTCTACATCAAGGAGGAAATGGACGCTCGTGGCTGGAATCAGCGCGATCTGGCGTTCATTCTGGGCGTGCCTGAGCAGGCCGTCAATATGATCATCAGCGGCAAGCGGGGAATTAGCCCCGACATGGCGCGTGCTCTGGGGGATGCTTTCGACGTTAATCCTGATTTGTTTGCAAACCTCCAGACCGACTATGACATGGCTCAGGCCAAAGAGCCGAAGCCAAGCGTCAAACTCCTGGGCCAGATGCAGGCAAATTATCCCGTCCGCGAGATGATTAATCGGGGATGGATTCAAAACACGGATGCTCCATTGTTGGAGCAGCAACTTGCTCGGTTCTTTCAAGTGCCAACCTCTCAAGAAATTCCTTACATGGCTCACGCTGCAAAGAAGAGCAGATATGAAGAACTGAATATCCCACCCGCGCAGTTAGCGTGGTTGTTTCGGGCAAAACACATCGCCTCTGAGATGACCGCTCCAAAGTATTCAGAGAAGGCCCTGCGTGAGGCCGTCAAGCAATTCGAGTCCATGTTGCCCGCCCCAGAGGAAGTGCGAAACGTACCTCGCATCCTGATGGAATGCGGAGTGCGGTACACGATTGTTGAAAAGTTGCCAAATTCCAAGATCGATGGGGTTTGCTTCTGGTTGGACAACCAATCTCCAGTTATCGGAATGTCTACTCAGCGCGACACAATTGACAACTTCTGGTTCGTTCTCCGCCATGAGATTGAACACGTTCTTCAGGGGCATGGGCGTGAAAAGGAAATGATTGATACCCACGTGCAGGGGCCGCAGGTTAAGGACGACCCCGAAGAAGACATTGCCAATGCAGCGGCGCAATCATTTTGCATAGCAACGGACAAACTTGAATTGTTTATGCGGCGCAAACACCCCTTCTACTACGAAAAGGACGTTATCGCGTTTGCGCGCGTTAATCAGCGTCACCCCGGCCTAATCGTGGGCCAAATGCAGAGACGGATGAACCGCTATGACTATTAAACTCGATGGCTTGTGAAGGTAAGATCATTTGTTTTACCTGGGGCCGTCCGAGACGGATGGGGAGAGATCGCCCCAGTTTCGCTTTAACATGGAGATTTGAAATGTCCACGAAGATGGAACAGTTGCAGCACGTTTGGCATAAGTACGACGACGAGCGCGAACACAAGCCGACGAGCGCGCGCGAAGCAGTCGAATGGGCCGTGGCTGAAGGGCTGCTTGAATTACCGGAAGTAGACCCCTATGACGTTCTCGCCAGCCAGATGTCAAGCGCATTGCGCGATGAATATGCAACCGATAAGCAGGGCCGTCGCTATCGTGTGAATCATGCGGTTCGCGTTCAGCAAGGGTGGCGTCCAGTACACGTTTTGGGCCGCAATGGGGTTCGCTCCGCATGAGCACATGGAGAAGGCGTTCACGCAGCGCCGCGAACAGATCATTGGGGACAACGTCCAGCTTAAGGTTGATGTGGACGTTTATAACGACATGAATCGTGGCCAGCGCCCCGAAATCCAACTTGTCCTTGACTACACTGATGACGTTGCCGAGCGGCAGGAATTGATGAAAATGCCGCCGAAGAAAGTAGCGGTGGCTTAGTCGCGCTTCTTCCATCGCGCAGAAGCAGCGGTGCGGGCGATGTCGGACCGCTGCTCTGCCGTAAGGTGATTGGCTCTGGCCCTGCCGCCCTTCAATCCGCTCAGCGCGACGCTTCGATGGATTGCGCTTGGCATCGCTAACCGTTTCCTCGGCTTCGCCTGTGGCAATATCAACAATGAGCTTTGCGAGTTGATTCGGGTCGCGTGGGCGTTTTGCCATGACAGTATCGTGCGCCAGATCGAAAGCGGATGCAAGGGGTTGAAATTTCAAACTGAGACACTACCCGCGACTTCCCCGCATTGCGCAAGTGGCTCAATTTCCTTTAGAATCAAACATTCGGCTCAGGTCGAGATTTCTAGTAGAGGGATTACAGCAAAAGTATGGCGAATCATTTTTCGGCGCTGAAGCGCACCCGTCAGACGATTACGAAGACTGCGCAGAACCGCGCCAACAAGTCGCGCCTGCGCTCGGCACTGCGCTCGCTGCGCGAGGCCATCGACGCCGGCGACAAAGAAGCGGCCCAGAAGGCCTATAACAGCACCGCGTCGCTGGTGGACAAGGGCGTCCAGAAGGGCGCGCTGCACAAGAACACCGCCAGCCGCTACAAGTCCCGCTTGAACGCGCGCGTGAAGGCCGTCGGCGCAGCGAAGTAAGCTCGCGTTACTCGAAGCGGGCCAGGCGCCCGCTTTTCTTGTGCCTCGACAAATCTGCCAGCGCCCGGATACTGACCGGGAATCCGTCTGCCCAGTGAGCTTCGTCACAGGTGACGGCCGTCGCCTGCTATATCATTGTCACCGTTCCTAAACTACTTAAGTCGTCCGGGCTGCGCGGGTGCCGACGCGCGACCTGGAGCCAGAGGTGATCTGCATGAAAGGTGACAAGAACGTCATCGCGTTCCTGAACGAAGTTCTGAAGGCCGAGCTCACGGCCATCAACCAGTATTTTCTGCACGCCGAGATGTGCGAGAACTGGGGCTACGAGCGCATGGCGAAGCTCATCCGCAAGGAATCGATTGAAGAGATGGTGCACGCCGAGAAGCTGATCGAGCGCATCCTGTACCTTGACGGCACGCCCAACATGAGCGACTACTTCAAGATCAATGTCGGCGCCACGCTGCACGACCAGCTGAAGAACGATCTGGAACTGGAATACACGGCGGTGAAGCGGCTGAACGAGGGCATCCAGACTGTGCCTGAAGCTGAACGACGGCGGCTCGCGCGAGTTGGCGGAAAAGATCCTGAGCGACGAAGAGCACCACATCGACTGGCTGGAAGGACAGCTGCACGCGGTCGGCGAGATGGGCTATCAGAATTACCTGGCGCAGCAGTTGAAGGAAGACGAGTAGGGGAAGGACGCTTTTCGCTTCGTTTCGCTGTTCGCGGGAACCGGTCGGGTTGCGGTATTCGACTCTCACGACGCTTTTCATCGAACGGCTCTTAGAAGCAGCCACAATGCTAGCTCCTTTTGATGAAGTCTGGCGAAAAGCGAAGAGCGAATGGCGAATGGCGACCCGCGAAGCGATCTTCGCCTTCTTCCGTTACAATGAAACAGCGCTGCTGGTCAGCGCCCTTCCGCAGCAAGCTTCCCGAACGGAGAGATGGCCGAGTGGCTGAAGGCGCACGCTTGGAAAGCGTGTTTAGGGGAAACTCTAACGTGGGTTCGAATCCCACTCTCTCCGCCATAATTCACTGAAGAATGCTGATCTAAGAGGTCTCCCCCTTCGACTTCGCTCAGGGTCGGAATTTCGGCCGCAGGACCCGCTCCGCTCATGGGATTTTGACTTTCGTCGCTTCTGATCGGGAACCATCCTAAATTCCCTGAACGACGTGGCGCAGTAGACGAAAAACCCCACGCAACCAACGGATGGTTGCATGAGGCACCCTCGTGAGCGTTGCCCGAACCACCGGCCCGAGCTCCCACATTTCCCAATCGAAGGGAAATGTGGGCCACCCGTTGGGAAGTACGCTAGCTCCCTTGAATCGCATCGTCGGCATCGCGTCGCACTCGCAAGAAAAACCCCATGCAACCAACTGTTGGTTGCATGGGGAAGCTTAGTGAGCGTTGCCCGAACCACTGCCCGAGCCCACAGGCCGTGTCAGGCCCGAGCTCCCACTTTCCCGAATGAAGGGAAATGTGGGCCACTCGTGGATTCGCTAATGCAGGCTCGAAGTTCCTCGATCCCACTCATCCGAAATGAACGGATGAGTGGGGCACTCCGGCCGGCGCGGGAAAGCAGATCCCTCGCTGCGCTCGTGATGACAAATCGAGAGGCTACTTCCCGCCGTACGTCTTAGGGGAACCGATGCCGGTGCACAGGTCCCAACCGACTTTGCAACGCGAATCACCGGTAGTGATGTCGTTCCAATAAGCGGCGTACTGCGTGGGATTGGCCAACTCGTTGTACATCATGGTGAGCTCAGCCAATGACGACGGTTGCAGGCTGCCGGCCGCATTCACGATTCCGGCAAAAGTGGGAGAGGACCAACTGGTACCGCCGACGGAAGTCCAGCTTCCATTGACGTAAATGGCCGCACAGCAAAAGTCCGACGCAACATCAGGATAGCCGCGCTGGGTTCCTACGATGCCTGCAATGCCATCCTGATAGCTGGGACGCGGCTCGTAAGGACTGATGTCTCCCCCGCCGCCGCCCGTGTAGTACTGCTCGTTGGTGAAGTTGCCGTTACCGTCGCGGTTGAAATAGGTACCTCCAACCGACACAACGTTCGGCGACGCCGAGGGATAAAGGCTCATTGCCAAGTCCCGAGTCGCCGCAGGCTGCAAAGTAGACAACTCCAGGGTGAGTGAAGTATTGATCAGAGTTGAGTTCCTGAACAATCTCCGCATCGCCAAAGCTCATGCTCACCACGCCGCCGCCGTTCGCGGCCACGAGAACTTCCGCGAGTTCCACAGCTGCCCAGGTGGGATCGGTGGCGCATTGCGGGCTTTGGCACAAGGGCGACACCACCAGGAACAGCTTGGCGTGTGGCGCCATGGCGTGGGCCCACTCGATATCTAACGCCTCCTCGACCTCCCAGTCAGGGTAAACGGGGGGACGGGGGGTGTTGGGGCTAGTGGTGGGCCAGACCTGCGTTATGGTCGTAGCCGGAATGCCATAGTGGGAGTCAAACGCGTCCAGGTCAGACTGTGCGTTCGGGTAGTAACCGGCGTCAACAATGGCAATCGCGCCGATACCACCGCTGGGCACGGTTTTGCTCGTAGCAATGGGACACCCGGTTGGGCCAGCTACCAATTTATATACGCAGGCTACTGACCCTGGGGTTTCACTACCCGCGGGGGGTTGAGAGCTCCCTTTGTCTGAGTCGACGAAGAAGTAGTTGGTGTGAGGGCGGCCGGGCACAGGGATGCTGGATCCGGGATAGATAATCCTGTGTCCGTTGTAAACGGACTCGAAGCGGGTTTGTGCAGATGCCGGGCGAAGGGCTGCACCGGCAAACAATGACAACCGCAACCATGGTTAGCATTCCAATCTTGATGTTTCTGCGGAAACTCATTCATTCATTGGCTCCTGCGTGACGCCTCGAAATCATGAAGGGAGTTCATGGAAAATGCAAGCTCGAAACCCCTGCGAGTCGTTCTGTCTGGAAAAGCGTGGCATTGCGCAGTTTCCTGGCGGGAGCTCCGCATTCTGAAGTGACTCACGGCCTAGCGTGGAGTTTGAAACTTCATCGCTACCCAAACTTCTCACTCGTTGACCCCCTCACCGCCATCTGCTCTAATCCACCACGCGAGATTCCCTATGACACCTTTGGTCTCCAGTCTCAAGCTCCCGTTGTCCAATCTTCAACCTGTCGGTACGAAACT
>CAVYTK010000007.1:0-1037472 GCA_963771535.1 uncultured Acidobacteriaceae bacterium
GGCGGGCATATTCTCTATGTTTGACAATTACCCAACCGCGGCAGTCGTCAATGGGATGATTTACACCTCGGTCGACGGCTATGGGTTTGGAGTTTTCGGCCTGCCCAAGCAGTAGGCGTAAATGTCCAGATCGGGCGAGCGGGGAAGCGTCGCTGGGAAGAAGTCTTACGAACCTCGCGATGGAGCGACAACCGTGATCCGCAGGTTCTGAACCGCGGGCCGCACGTCACACACATCTGTGACAAGTCGCTTGGTTCGCGCCGCTCCGAGCTAGTAAACTGGCATCATGAGGCGAGGGAGATTTGTTTTTTCCCGAATCTCATCCTCTTCCGATGGGGAGGCGTGACGCGCAACCATCGTCATAGCGCCTGCTGGCTGCTGTTAACTACTTCTGAAATACTCCCATCCTTCCATCTCGGAGAATTACCCGCTAACTCCTTTTATTCCAAGATTTTGCCTATAACTCTCACGCGCTCAAGATTTTGCGGACACTATTGCAAAACGACTGAGCATTTTAAAGATTTTACGGGTATACCGGGGGAGGGGGTACCCGGACGGTTGCACCGAAATGTGTGCAGAGCAGCGGAGCCGAAAATGATAGCTAAATGTTACCAGGCTGCCAACAGGCGGTGTCCGCAGGGGAGCACGAAATCTTCCCTTTCAGCGCTCATGGACAAAATGGGAACTAAGCCCGAAGGGCGTGCGATGACAGCCCAGGACGAAGGTCGGAACGACGGCAGTCCAGGGTTGCCACCCCAAAAGCGTCCGAGTCCCTCGGGGACGGTATATCACTGCCCGAAGCAGGCCATGTCGTGCCCGCCGCCATCTCACGCGTTTCGCATACAAAGCGAATCTTCCACCGGATTCTGCGGCAACGCACAGGGAATCCACAGCCTGCTTCGACTGTACCGCTTGCGGCCCGACCGCCGGCCGAGGACACTGTTCTAATGGCCAACCCCGGCGACTTCGCGGCGACACTCAAGCAGCAGGCGGATATCGTCCGCATCATCGGCGAGTACATCAAGCTGAGAAAGCTGGGGCGCAAAACTACCGGGGCTCTGTCCGTTTCACCGGGAGAAGACGCCATCGTTTTCGGTTCACGCCACGCGGCAGTTTTTTCACTGCTTCGGCTGCGGCGTATCAGGAGACGTCTTCAGCTTCGTGCAGAAAATCGAGAACATCACTTTTCCCGAAGCCCTCCGGCTGGTAGCGCAAAAGCTCGGGGATTCCCCTGCCCAAAGCTACGTACTCCAGCCCCGCTGAGGCGAAAGAAGCCGAAGCTGCGCGCGCGGTTGTTTGACACCCAGGAGCGCGCAGCCACGTTTTTCCAGGAGGCTGAAGCGCCCCGATGGATCGCGAGCCCGGGAGTATCTACATGGCGCGGCCTTGATGAAGAAACCATCGCGAGCTTCCGCATCGGCTACGCACCCGATTCCGGCTTCCTGCTGCGCGACCGCCTGGCCGCCGAGTTCAGCGAAGAAGTCTTGCGCGAGAGTGGTTTATTTTCCTGGAAGGACCGAGGGTGCCCCGTCCTTGTCCGCCCGCTCTTTGGGCGGACAGGGCGGGGATTTTGATTCAAGTACGCCGCCAGAAGCCGGAACCCAGAAGCCAGAAGCCCGCCTCTACTCCAAGTTTCGCAACCGCGTGATGTTTCCCATCGCCAGCGATGCCGGCAAAATAATTGCCTTCACCGGTCGCACGCTCGCAACCGATGAAAAGTCCGGCCCAAAATATCTGAATTCGCCGGAGACGGGAATTTATTCCAAAGGTCCGCGTGCTCTTCAATCTCGATCACGCGAAAGAAGCCATTCGCAAGCTCGATTACGCCATCCTCGTCGAGGGCCAGATGGATTGCATTTCCGTCTACGCCGCCGGATTTCACAATGTGATCGCCAGTTCAGGCACGGCTTTTACTGAGATTCAGGCCAAGCTCCTGGGGCGATTCAGCAAGAACGTGGTGGTCAACTTCGATCCTGATACCGCCGGAGCGAAGGCTACGGAGCGCACCCTGGGTCTACTGATCGAGGAAGAATTCCAGGTCAAGGTGCTCTCGTTGGAGCAGGGGTTCGATCCGGATTTGTACATCCGCCGCAAAGGTAGAGATGCTTACGGCGAGGCCCTGCGCGGTTCACAAAAGTATTTCGATTATCTGATCGACCGCGCACGCGCGCACTTTCCAGTACGCAGCGCCGAAGGCAAAGTAAAAGCGGTGAACTATTTGCTGCCGCACATTCAGCGCGTGCCCAGCCGGATTGTGCGCGATGAACTGGCCAACGAAATCTCGCACCGCCTGGGAATCGAGTCGTCGGTGCTGAGACAAGAATTAAGGAGGTGAGCAGCGACTTCCAGAACGGCGCACACGGTGAAGCGCGGTCACTGCCGAGCTGTACCGATGCCGAGCGCGTGCTGATCTGGTCGGCGTCGCGCGACCTGGCCCGCGACTCCCATTAGTCAGCGCGAAGGCCAGGACCACGGCTTCGATCGCCGCACGCCAGGCGCATTTTGCGCTCCGGCAGGAGCCGCTGCACGCCGGATGCAGCGCCGAAGACCTTATAAACGCGTTGCTGGCGGGAGTAGAGGGGGCGCCGATCCGATGTCTTGCCCCTGGGCGAAGACCAACGGACGCCGCTTGCGACCACCTTGATGCACGCGAGTCCGAAGAGCTTACACCCGAGTTGCCGGAGAGCGCCTTGCGGTCGCTGAAACGCCGCCACCAGCAGACGAGAACTGGAGCAGCTACAGCGCCGGGTGAAAGACCTGGAACCAAAGAAGACCTCGCGTCCCGGGGCGCAGCTAGCGCAGGAGAAATTACGCTTAAACAGGCCGCGAGAACCCTGGCGAGACAGGCGGAGAAGGTGGTCGTTCGGAGCGCAGGTAAGCAGACTTGCGACATTCGGCTTACAATGTCACAGAGCTGTCGACGTAACTTCAAAGAGATCTCCACGCCACTTCCTATGGCGTTAACAGGTCACCAAAAGCTTCGTCAGTTATGCGTCAGGGAGACGCTGATTTCTGCCAGGCAGTTGACGGACAGCCTGAAAGCCATGGGCGCCGTATGCTCGTCGTACGCTCCGACTGGCGTCGTGCCCGTGCAGCTCGCTATCATGCTCATAGGCGCTGTTCTTTACGTATGTTTTGGCTTCTGTCGCGGCAAGGGCAACTCGAATTTGGTTCGCAGCCAGATCGAAGCGGGTCCAATATCGCAAGGTGATGATCCCGGTGATCGTCGGAGCCTTGGAGGTTCGGCGCGAATCCATTGTGGGACCCTTATCGACTTTAGCGTCAACTTCGCTCAGGAAATGGCCGGCCTGGCGGAGAAGTTGAAAGCTACAGACGCAGGAGTGGCCAGATCAGCCGACGCCGAGCGAGCCGCAGGCAACCGCAAATCCTGCCCCTGTTCAACTAACCCCGATGGATATTAGCAACATGCGCGCAGCGTCCGAGGCTCGAATGAGAAGAGCGCCCGGGCTGTTCGAACATCGGCCCAGCAGTGGGAAAAACTGGTTGCTGACCGGCCGGAGACAATCTAACACAAGCAACGGGCGCGAAACACTGAACTTTGTCAGCTACAGCCGCAAAGACTCGGACTCTTTCGTCGTTGGCTGCAGGATTAAGAAGGCTGGCGCATCGGCTTGAACGGACGAGCTGGACATCGGCCGGGACAAAAATGGGCCAAGGCCATTGAGAGATCGCTGAGTAAGTGTCGGCGGATATTGGTCTCCTTTCTCCCACTGCCGTTCATTTCTCAATGTAGAGACGGAGATCAACGAGGCTTTGGATACCAACAAATACGTCATCCCGGCCATTTATCTGCGGCTCAAGGTGCCTTTTCGGCTAAAGCCCTCCCAGTGCGCCAATTTTCGCTCCAAATACGAAGCGACCTTACAGAGGCTATCGTCGTCATTGGCGGAATAGATTGCGGTAAGTCATGCAACACGGTGGCAGTCGGCGAAAGCGAGTCGCATTTACCCTGCATGTATTGGATGAGCGATGCCCGAAAGATAGCCTGAACCCAAGCCTTACTATCAGGATCATCTAACTCTATGTATGCGCGAGTGATTTGCGCCCACCCTCTCCTTTGGTTTCGCCCCCGATTGGGCGGCTCAAGTGAAAGAAAAGGCTAGGGAGAGCGGGCCTGGGCCATGCTAAAATCCGAAAGTTTCCGCATATGTCGGTACCAGGTGCCGCTCCCGCCGCAGTGTGCACAGCAACTAGAAGCGCCTCAAAGCAGGCGCGGCGCAGAGGAAATTCCGCTTTGGCTCTAGAAGACAAGTACGACGACATAAAAAAGTTGATCGACGTGGGCAAAGAGAAGGGCTACCTCACCTATGACGAGGTGAACGACCTGATCCCGCACGAAGTGCATTCGCCCGACGATCTGGACGACCTGATGACCACCATCGGGACGCAGGGCATTGATGTGCTCGAAGGGCCCAAGCTTCCCGCACGATCACGACAAGAAATTCGACGACGATCGAAGCCGGCGAAGACATCGAACTGGATCTGACTCCCGGCGCCATGGAGAAGACCAACGACCCTGTCCGCATGTATTTGCGCGAGATGGGAACGGTACCGCTGCTCACCCGCGAAGGCGAAGTCGAAATCGCCAAGCGAATTGAGCGCGGCCAGATGCGCGTGCTGAAAGCCTGTCGCGTTCGCCCATCGTCATCCGCGAAATTTCGCCATCGGCGAAGACCTGAAGAGTGGCGTGCGCTCCATCAAGGAAGTAGTCACCTTCGACGAAGAAGAAATCACCGAAGAGATGCTCAGCAAGCGCCTGAAGGACAATCACCGGCAAGATCGACGACCTGATCAAGCACTACAAGAAAGTCCGATGCAGCTGGTCGAAAAGCTTGCGGCAGTCCCGCAGAAGAAGCGGCCAAGCAAGAACATCGCCGCTACCGCAGGGCATTGGGCGCGAGCCGTTGCAGGTCTCGCGTGTGCATTCGCAAACTGGGATTCACCAACAACGAGCGCAAGCGCCTGATCGATCGCGTCAATAAAACTGTCGATACGCATGCGCGCGCTCGACCGGCAGGCGCAGAACCTCGAGAAGAAGCGCCGAGCGACGCGCAGCGACGATCAGAAAAAAGAATATCGCCGACAGTCACGCGCAATCCGTGCCGATCTTGAAAAGCTGGAGTTGGACGCGGGCGTATCGTTCACCGAACTGAAGCGCACCCAGCGCGAAATCATTCAGGGCGACATGGATGCCGAGCAGGCCAAGCGCGAATTGATCGAAGCCAACCTGCGACTGGTGGTTTCCATTGCCAAGAAATACACCAATCGCGGACTGCAGTTCCTGGATCTGATTCAGGAAGGCAACATCGGCCTGATGAAGGCTGTCGACAAGTTCGAATATCGCCGCGGCTACAAGTTCTCGACGTACGCCACGTGGTGGATTCGTCAGGCCATCACGCGCGCCATTGCCGACCAGGCCCGCACCATCCGTATTCCGGTGCACATGATCGAAACGATCAACAAGCTGATCCGCACGTCGCGGCAGCTGGTGCAGGAACTCGGGCGCGAGCCTACCTCGGAAGAGATTGCCAAGCGCATGGACATTCCGGTGGCCAAGGTCCGCAAGGTGTTGAAGATCGCGCAGGAGCCGATCTCGCTGGAAACTCCGATCGGTGAAGAAGAAGATTCGCACTTGGGCGACTTCATCGAAGATCGCGCGGTCGTGTCGCCGGCCGAAGCGGTCATCAACGTCAACTTGAAGGAGCAGACGGCCAAGTGCTGCGCACGCTGACGCCGCGCGAAGAGAAAGTCATCAGGATGCGCTTTGGTCTGGAAGACGGCTGCGAGCACACGCTTGAAGAAGTGGGACAGGCTTCGCGGTAACTCGCGAGCGCATTCGCCAGATTGAAGCCAAGGCGTTGCGCAAGCTGCGTCATCCTTCGCGCTCGCGCAAACTGCGCGCTTTCATGGACGGCGTGCACGATTAGGAGCTGTCAGCTATAAGCCGTCAGCTCTCAGCTTGACTGATCCGCTGGGGCGGAAACATTGCGCGGTCGTGGCAAATTGCCTTCGACTTGGTTTGTATCAGGGCACGGCTTCAGCCGTGCCGAAAGCAGCGAAATGAAAACGGGGCTTCAGCCCCTGAACAAAAGGCGCGAGCAGTCGCGCCTTTGTTTTTGCGCCGGCTGTCTGCCTCCCTCCGGTTTGCGCTGCTATGCTGAGGCATGTTTCGCACACGTTTTGCCCGCGATATCGTTGCCGAGTTTCTGCCTCCCGCGCGCGCCCGCAAGCGGAGTCGAGTAATCGTCCTGTGCGACGGAATGCCTGGCATTCCACGCAAGCAGCCGCTCGCTGACTGGCTCTCGCGGAAGGGCTATTGGGTTTTCTACCCGCGCTATCGCGGTGCATGGGAAAGTGGCGGCGAATTCCTTGAACGTTCTCCGCACAAGACATATCGAGGTAGTGGCGGAATTGAACAAACCAATTCGCGAATCGGCGTTCGGAAAAGTATTCAACGTTGAGCCGGACCACGTCTTCGTGATCGGCGGCAGCTTCGGCGGAGCCGCGGCCATCCTGTGCTCGCTGGACCCGCGAGTAAGCGCGTCATCGCCAACTGCCCGGTCGTGGACTGGTCGATTCTGCGCAGCGCGCTGCGAGCGGAGACTACGAACCGAAGCTACGTCGCATATCTGCGCGATGCATTCGGTCAGGGCTATCGTCTGACAGAGAAGAACTGGAACAAGCTATACAGCGGAATATTCTTTAATCCCATTCATCACGTGGATGAAATCGATGCGTCCAAGATCCTGATGTTCCATGCCAAGGACGATCCGAGCGTTCCCTGGCGGCTCCGTCGACGCTTCGCCGAAAAAGACAGGTGTGAAGTTGAAGTCGCTCACGCGCGGAGGCCACCTAAGCACAGAGTACGTCGTGCAGAAGTATTGGCCTGAGATCAAAGAGTTCTTCGAGCGAAAGTGATTGCTGGAATCAACGAGTGTTCATCCTGAGCGACGAGCACAGCGAGAGAGTCAAGGGCCTACATGCGCCGATGTCAACGTTGGCTATAGAGGTCCTTCGACTCGTCCCCTTCGACTGCGCTCAGGGTCCTCGCTCAAGATGATAACGCTATCGTCGCTAAATCTCACCCCCATCGACCCCGAAGAATTCCTCCACCTTGCCCAGGTCTCGTCGTCCGCGAATATTTCGGCAGGCTGTCGAGGAAAGTCCGTCCGTATTGCTTCTTCAAAATGCGATTGTCGAGCAGGCAAAGCAGGCCGCGGTCGTGCAGCGAACGAATCAGTCGGCCGAATCCCTGCTTCAGCGAAATCACCGCACTCGGTACCTGGTAATCGAAGAACGCATTCCCGCCGGCGTCGTCGATTGCTTTGATGCGCGCGGCAACCACCGGATCGTTCGGCACCGCAAACGGCAAGCGGTCGATGATGACGCAGCTTAACTGCTCGCCCTGCACATCGACGCCCTGCCAGAACGATGACGTCGCAAACAGCACGCAATTCGGCGTCATGCGAAATTCTTCCAGCAACGCATTCTTCGGCGCGCTGCCTTGCAACAGCATGGGATATTCCAGTTCGCCCAGCAGCCGTTCGTATAACTGATTCATCAACGCATAGCTGGTGAAAAGACAAAAGGCGCGCCCGCGAGTAATCTCCAGCAGGCGGCGAACGCGCTGCGAAGCCGCCTCCAGGAATCCCGCTTCCCGCGGGTCCGGCAGATCGGGTGGGACATAGAGCAGAGCCTGGCTGGCGTAGTCGAAATGCGAAGGGACAATCAGCTCGCGCGCATGCTCCACGCCAAGCCGTCCGCGGATGTAATCAAAGCCGCCGCCTACCGCCAACGTCGCTGAGGTGAGCACCGCGGAGCTGAGGTTCTCGAACAGCGTGGTCCGCAGAATGTCGGAGACGGTAATCGGCGTGGCCTGCAGGAAAACGTTCTGCTGCCCGCTACTGCCGCCACGAAATCCTCGCCGGTCGCCCCTGCGCTCAATCCAGAACACGGTATTGCGCTGGTTCGATTCCAAGATGAATCCCAGTTGCACGCGGAATTCTTCCACTCGTCGCGTCAGATTGTGGACTTCGTCCGGCTTATTGGGAATCGCCTGCAACTCGGTGTAGAGGTGCATCAGGATGTTCTGAAAGCCGAGGTACTCTTCCCCGTTTTCTTCAAGAAACTCAGCGCGGTTTTGGAATGCGAAACGGCCCTCACCCGGCGGAATGAGCGAGAAGAAGAACTGAGAGCGCTCGCGCACGCGGCTGCACGCGCCCAGCACATCGACAGCCAGGACGTTGGCGCGGCGCAGGGTTTGATCGACATCGCGCAACAACTCTTCGACCCGCATGTTCGAAACCGAGATACCGAAGTAATCCGCCGCCACATCTTCAAGTTCGTGCGCCTCGTCGAAGATGACGATTGCGGCGTCGGGCAGCACTCCGGCATCGGCGGCGAATCCGGCTCCCGCTTTAATGGCCAGGTCGGCGCAGAAGAGATGATGGTTGACGATGATGATGTCGCTCTCAGCGGCGCGGCGGCGCATCTCGGTGATGAAGCAGCGCTCGAACTGCTGGCACTCGGAGCCGATACAGCGATCGGTGCGCGCGTCGAGCTTGCCCCACAGTGGGCTTGACTCGGGCAGTTCGGCCAACTCGGCACGGTCGCCGGTTTGCGTCGTCTTCTCCCAGTCGCTGATGATCTTGAACTGGCTGATTTCTTCCAAACCGTTCAGTATGGGCTGGTCGGTCAGATCGTAAAGCTTCTTGCGGCAAAGATAGTTGGCACGTCCCTTCATGTAGCAGACGCGCAACTCGCCCAGGTGCTGCGACAGGAACGGAACGTCTTTGAAGTAGAGCTGCTCTTGCAGCGTCTTGGTGCCGGTCGAGATGATGACGCGCTTGCCGGAACGAATTACAGGCAACAGATATGCCAATGTTTTCCCGGTTCCGGTGCCGGCCTCGACGATGAGGTGGCGTCGTTCCTCAAGCGCCTGCTCGACCGCTTCGGCCATTTGCAGTTGCCCGCGGCGAAATTCGTATGCCGGATGGGTGCGTGCCAACAGGCCTCCGGGGCCGAAGAATTTATACAGCGACGGCACGGACGCAGCGGACTGGGTTGGGGAAGACACGGTGAGAGAGAAGTAATCCATATAATAGCCGTTCGGAACATTACGGCTGAAAGGTACATTGAAACCACGCATAAAGTTTGAAAACGATAACACCCAGCGCGACCCGGCAACTCCGGTTTCAGGGACATTGGTGATCGTCGGCCGCCCAAACGTTGGCAAGTCAACGCTGTTCAACCGGCTGGTCGGCTCGCGTCGCGCCATCGTCGGCGACGAGCCAGGAATCACGCGCGACCGTCTCTATGGCGAGGCGGAATGGAACGGCCGAACCATGCGCGTTGTCGATACCGGCGGCATCATCCCTGACGACCAGCAATTCATTCCTTCGGAAATATTTCGCCAGGCGCGTGTCGCACTCGACGAAGCGAATGCGATCGTCATGGTGGTCGATGGCCGCACCGAGCTGGCGTCTCCCGACATGGAGTTGGCGCGGCTGCTGCTGCGCACCGGGAAACCGCTGGTGCTCGCCGTCAACAAGATGGACACGCCGAAACTCGAACCGTACGCGGAGGAGTTTCGCAGCCTGGGAATTAAGGAACTCATCCCCATCTCGGCGGAAAACGGGAACGGGCTGGTCGATCTGTTGGATCACGTGTTGCGGTACATGCCGGAAGCTCCAGTGCAGGAAGCGCCCGCAATCCCAACTGCCGAGCCGGAGAGCGGTGTCAGCGATTCGGAGGCTGAGGGCGAGCAAGCAGAAGGCGAGCAACCGGAGCCCGAGCCGCGCGAGACGAAGGTTGCCATCATCGGTCGTCCCAACGTCGGCAAGTCAACCTTGCTGAACGCGTTGACCGGGACCGGTCGCGCCATCGTCTCGCCGGTTGCCGGCACCACCCGGGACGCGGTGGACGAGTTGGTGGAACACGATGGCAAGACCTACCGCTTCATCGATACGGCTGGCATCCGGCGCAAAGGTAAAACCGAACTGATGGCTGAGAAGCTTTCAGTCGTGATGGCCCGGAAGCATCTGGAGGGAGCCGACGTATCGCTGGTAGTGATCGATGCCGTCGAAGGCATAACTTCAAGTGACGCCACAATCGCCGGATATGCGCATGAAAGCGGGCGCTCGGTCATCATTGTCATCAATAAATGGGACCTGGTGACGACGGCGCGAACCGACGGCAAGCCTCCGGCAGAGCGCTCGATCTATGAAGAGCAGGTGCGGCGGCATTTGAAGTTCCTGGCTTATGCGCCGGTGGTTTTCGTGTCTGCGTCTACCGGGCAGAACGTCGCCAAACTCTATTCAACTCTGGAGTTGGTCGCCCGCGAGCGGCGTAAGCGTATCGGCACCGGCGAGATGAACCGCTTCCTCAGTCACGTCGATTTCGAGCGCGCGTCCGTGCCGGTGGCGAAGCGAGTGAAGATTTTCTATATGACGCAGACCAATGTTGCGCCCCCCACGTTCATCCTGTTTACCGATCGTGCGGTCAAGCTGCACTTCTCGTACGAGCGCTTTCTGGAGAACCAGATCCGCGCGGCCTTTGGATTTATCGGCACGCCCATCTGGATTAAGAACCGCGCTCGCAACGAGGAAAAAGGGAAGCGCTAGCTACTGGGACGCTTGTTGCTTCGCCTGCATGCGGTCGCTGTGTTTGGCGGCGGAAAGGTATGCACCGAGCAGTAGCAGCATTCCGCTCAGGTAAGCCCAGAACATTAGCGTTACCGAGACGGCAAATGGCCCGTAGACCTCCGGGAAGTTAAGCCAGCGTAGGGATACAACGTACAGGTGCTTAGCGCCTTCGGTCAGCAAAGACATGATAATGGCTGCCGGCAACACGGCGCGGACGGGAACGCGACCATTGGGCAGTAGCCAGTAAATCAGGAAATAAATGCCAACCCCGGTAGCGATGCCGGCGACCTTCACCAGCAGAAACTCCGTTCCCAGAGCAAAGAACCTGTTGCTGCCCGTGTAGGCGGCGAAGTGCTTGACCCCTTCCGCAGCGGCCCCAACCGAAAGCAGTGCCAGGGTCGCGCAACTCAGCGCAAGTCCCAGAGAGACGATTCCGTTCATGAGGTAGTTGCGGTTCTTCTTAAATCCCCAGATGCTGTTCAGCGCAACCTCGAGCGGAAGGAAGATACCGGTCGAGGTGATGAGCAACATAACAAATGACAACGCCTGTCCTCGGCCTTTAACGCTGGCCAGAAATTGCAGATTGCGGACCACAAAGTCCTGGTTGCTGGGCAGGTATTGTCGTACCAACTCGATCACAATGTTGTACATGTCGAGCGAGTGAAATACCCGGCGGGTGACCGTCAGCAACAGAACAATAGCGGGAAAGAAGGAGAGTATGGCGTTCGCCGCGACCGAGAACGCGTAGGTGTGGACCTCGGTCTTCAACAGATAGCGCAGCGCCGACAGCCCGTGGCGGCCGATGCGTCCGAAGAAACTGTAAGCAGGAGCCTCGGCCTCGTCCTGATCTTCGGCGTCGTCAGCTTCCAGCAGGCGCTTGGCTTCAGCGCCTGGAAGTAGAGGGCCTGAGTCGAGGTCTGCGGTGCGACGTTCCGCCAGGGGAGAAGAGGGGACGACGGCTGCGGTATGCGAGAAAGAGCGTGCCTTAACAGTCTCAGCAGGAGTTACTTCGGGCGTCTCGCTCATTCTTAGCTCCATGCTAGCAGGGTCTCTGAACCATCTCTGGATGACCCGTTGCAGCAGCCTGACTGCTGCGCTCCGCTGAAGCCGATTCTGCGCGGGTCTACTACGACCACAGTTTGTGCAGCTTGCGGCCCGAGGCGGCTCACAAGCGACTGTGAACTAAGTACTTGCGAAAATTGTAAGTTCCTGCGATTATGCTCTGCTTCCCCCTCAAGTGGTACGAGTGGGAGGCTTTCAGCAGCAAATGGCTGGAAGGCGGATTTGGGTTGATGTTTCTGTCAGCAGTGAAAAATTCTCGCATTGTTTGGGTTCCAGGACGCGCTTTGATGCCCCCGCATCGCTCCCTTCGGTGTGTTCCCGGTCCTTCCCCCATTGCAGAGTACTGCGAGCTGAGCGACAACCCTGGTTAACGGAAACGTTTCCCGGCGACGTCGAGACGTCTCACGCGCGTTCTCTCAGGGTCGTGCGTGCGTCCGCCGAGCAGGGGTATCTCAGGCGATCAACGTGCGAAAGGAGTAGTTGTGAGAGAGAAAGGTACAGTTAAGTGGTTTAACGGGGCTAAAGGCTACGGATTTATTCAGCGGTCCACGGGCGAAGATGTGTTCGTGCATTTTTCGGCCATCCAGGAAAACGGATACCGGAGTTTGAACGAGGGCGAGACGGTGGAGTTCGACCTGAACCAGGGGCCGAAAGGCTTCCAGGCCGCTAACGTCGTCCGCGCATAACCCGTCTCAGCGGCTGAGGACCTTCGCTCACTGCGCCATTTCAGGGAGCGACCCTACCTTGGTTAGCAGTCAACCATTGAACCCTCCTGCCAAGGAGGGTTCTCTCTTGTGGCGAAGAGTCAGAATAGGCGCTGCTGTGGATTCCGATTTGGAACAAAGGGCCCACGGCCTGTTTTGTTCCGGCAACTCCTTGAAGCTTGCGGTGTTCCTCGATACAGGAGTTTGCTCAGAGGAGTAGATTTAGATTTCAAGCCGCCGAAGGCGCCCGATGCTCATGAGCTCACAACTGCTGACCGCTGGAGCCGAGGGCTCCCATTCGCTTTCAGTCCGACGGAACTCCCTGAGACTGGCGGGCTGCGCCTTGCTTTGGTTGACTCTGCTCGTTGGCTACTCGCATGCGCAATCCACGTCTGGCCAGCAGAATGACATGCCCTCCGTACCGGCTACAGTGACGACCACCGATGTGCCGGAGATCAGTTCGCAAGAACAGACCACATCATTTCAGGTGAAGGTCAACCTGGTTGAGGTGCGGGCGGTAGTGCGCGATAAGCAAGGGTCGGGCGGTCGGACAATCTGAAGCAGGACGACTTCATTCTGCTGGACGACAAGAAGCCGCAGACCATCACGCGATTCGCGGTGGAACGGAACGATGCAAAGCAGGGATCTCAGTCGGCGAGTGCTCCCGAGCAATCGGGGTACGAAGTACACTCACACCTCGCGCCGGATCGATTCCTTGCTTACTTCTTCGACGACTTGCACCTTGAGCCTGGCGATTTAACCTCCGCCCGCAATGCGGCGATTTCCCGGCTGGAGTTTTTGCAACCCTCGGAGCGATGGGCCGTTTACACCACATCCGGCGTGGTGCAGTTAGATTTCACGGCAGATCGGGCAAAGCTCGAGGACGCGTTGCGCCGCATAAATTCCAAAGCTGAAGCAAGACGTAGTGATTGCCCGTACATCCCTTACTATCAGGCTGATCTCATCATCAACCAGCACAATTCCGACGCATTTCAAGCAGCAGTAAGAGACTACATCGCCTGCTATC
The DNA here is from genome assembly GCA_963771535.1 of uncultured Acidobacteriaceae bacterium. Lineage (GTDB taxonomy): Bacteria > Acidobacteriota > Terriglobia > Terriglobales > Acidobacteriaceae > CAVVDY01. Next base: position 13,458 of record CAVYTK010000007.1, read on the forward strand.
AGATACCTTCTGACACCTCTGCCCAGGCCGCTGCGGCGATCGCGTCCGCGAGGCCGATGGTTCAGTCACTTGCTACCCAGGTTCTCGATAAAGGTGAAAGCCAGACGAACTTAGCGTTCCGGACCTTCAATGACGTTCTGCACAAGATGGCGATTATGCCCGGCGAGAGGACCATTTTGCTGGTGTCACCAGGATTTCTGGTTACGACTGACAAAAAGATCCAGACCGACCTCATCCAGCGCGCCATCAACGCCAAAATCACCATTGGCAGCCTGGACGCACGCGGCTTGTACGCGCGCGATCCTGCCGGAGACATAGGCGGCGCAAAAAAGAGCGCGGCGTCGCTCCCCTATGACAATCAGCTTGCGCTTGAGAGTGCCAGTTCGGAGTCGCAGGTCTTATCAGAACTGGCCTACGGGACGGGCGGCAGATTCATGCACAACACCAACGATCTTGCCGGTTCGCTCGCGGCACTCAGTGCGCAGCCCGAGGTTTCGTATCTGCTGGCCTTTGCCCCGCAGAAACTGAAGAATGATGGCAGCTTCCACACCTTAAAGGTCGAACTGAAGCAGGGCTTAGGTCTGAACATCCAGGCGCGCAACGGGTACTACGCGCCCAAGCCGAAAGATTCCGCGGAGGACGATGCCAAGCAGGAGATCGCCGATGCCGTGTTTGCGCAGAGCGAAATTCACGAGCTGCCACTACGAGTGCAGACCCAGTTCTTCCGCTCGGGAGACGATGCCGCTCATATCTATGTATTGGTTCACGTGGACGTCCGCCAGATGCAATTTCATAAGTCTGAGGGCCGCAACCTCAACCAGTTGACGGTGATTGCCGCACTGTTTGACCGCAATGCGAACTTCATCTCGGCCAAGAGCAACACGGTCAAGATGCACATTAAGGACGATACGCTCTCGACGAAGCTCAACTCCGGCATTACGGTGAAGAGCAACTTCGATATCGCTCCCGGCAGCTACCTGGTGCGGGTGGTAGCCCGCGATGAGCAAGGCAAGATGACCACCCAGAACGATGTAGTCGAGATTCCATAGCTGGTTGGAGGCTGTCCATGCTGTACCGCCGTTCCCCTCGGGCAATGATCCCTCTGTCACTGGCAGCATTGTTTCTGAGCGCGGTGATAGCCGTGCCGGATATTCTCGCTCCCATACACGCGCAACAGCCTGCCGATCAACCCGGCACGTCCGCCGGAACGATCAAGTCCGAATCGCGCCTGGTCTTGGTCGATGTGATCGTCACTGACAAAAAGGGCGCTTACATCGAGGGGCTGAACCAGAAAGACTTTAAGGTGTGGGAGGACGATCACGAGCAGAAGGTGACGACCTTTTCCGCTGAGCGGTCCAATAATAGTCCGGCCTCAAAGCGCAATCTGGTCTTGTTCTTCGACGACGACGGGATGAAGGCCGCCAATCAGGCGCAAGCCCGTGCCGCGGCCGTCAAGTTCATTGAAGCGAATGCCGGGCCGGGACGCTTCTTCGCGGTCATCGATTACGCCGGCACCATGCGGGTCACCCAAAACTTCACCGATGACACGGAGCGCCTGAAACAGATCGTCAGCACGCCCAAACTCTCGACCGATGCCAACACCAACGCTTCGCTGGGATCGCCGGTGTTCGCCAACTACGATTCCTATTCCAACCGCAACGTTCTGCTGGCCTTGCGTAGTGTGGCGCGCAGCATGGCAGCATTGCCGGGCCGCAAGAGCCTTATCTGGCTCACCTCGGGATTTCCGCTCACTCCCGAGAATCAGCCCGACCTGACCTCGCTGATAAGCGCCTGTAATCGCGCCAACGTTGCCGTCTATCCAGTGGATGTTCGGGGGCTCAGCGGCGCAATGCGCGGGATCTCGTCACGGCTGCAGGCGCCGATCGTCAGTCAAGGTGATGCCAGGCTGGTATACGCCAGCGAATCGCTCGACCAGGAGAAGTTGGACGGAACGCCACGGCTGGTGTACATCGGGCAGAGCAAGGGCGGTGGTACGGGCGGTAAGCCGGGAGGCGGAACGACAGGCGGCAGCCGACCCGCGCCCCCGACAGTTACTGTGCCCTCGCCGTTTTCCACCCGGCCCCGGATCAGCATTCTTCCGCCACCCTCTGGCGCAGCGCAACAGGAGGTGCTGTATGTGCTGGCGACCGGAACCGGCGGTTTTGTCATCGCCAACAGCAATGATTTGCAAGGCGGGCTGGACAAGATCGGCAAGGAAATCAACGAGTACTACATTGTAGGATACGTGCCGCCTTCGCCCGACGACGGTACCTGTCACACGCTGAAAGTTGAGGTTGCACACTCGGGAGCCGTAGTCCGGTCGCGTAGCGGTTATTGCGCGGTCAAGCCGGTGGACTTCCTCGCCGGCAAGCCGATCGGAAAAGAAATGGAAAGCCATGCCATGGCTTCCCAACCGGGCGATGTGGCGGGTTCAGTATCGGCGCCCTTCTTCTATACCTCACCGGGCACAGCCCGGGTGAACCTGGCGATCGATGTTTCCGGCGCCGCGTTACAGTTTCAGAAAGGTAAGGGCGGCAAATATCAGGCAGTGTTGAACGTCATGGGGATCGCCACCAAGCCCGATGGCACAGTCGCCGCGCGCTTCAGCGATGCGGTTGATCTGGACATGGACAAGAAGCAGGTGCAGGACCTCGCGTCGCGACCCTACCACTACGAGAACCAGTTCTACATCGCTAGCGGACAGTACACCCTCAATATTGCCGTGAACACAGGCGACAAATTCGGCAAGTTTGAGGTCCCGCTGAATGTCGATCCTTATGACAAAGCGCAGTTCAGCATGAGCGCGCTGGCGTTCAGCCGGGAGTTTCACAAAGCGACCGAGATGGCGCAGGGCCCCGACTCCGATTTAATGCAGGACCGCACGCCTCTAGTCACGCAAGGGCTGCAACTGGTTCCTTCGGCATCGAACCGATTCAAGAAGACGGAACGCGCAGCCGTCTACCTCGAAGTCTACGAACCGCTGCTTGCCGAATCGAAGCCGGCAAAGGTCGGACTGGAGCTTCGCATCCTCGATCAGGGTACTGGCAAGCAGGAGCTTGCAGCAGCCGTACCCGATACCCAGGCGTCCGTGATTCCGGGGAACCCGGTCATCCCCATGGGCGTACCGTTGCCGCTTTCCAGCTTGCAACCCGGGACCTACATCGTAGAGCTGAAGGCCACTGACTCGGCCGGGAACGCCTCTGTTGCCCGCAAGGCGGTGTTCACCGTCGAGTAGCGGGGTGCGTGGCTGCGATTCACCACTGGCGGCTAGCTGCTCGTCACATCCATGTGCTGCGGTTATATGCGGTGTGCATATAATCAGTCATGGTTGAGAAAGCCTCGCTCGACGCGCTTTTGCCGCTGCAGCCCACGAGTTTTCACATCCTGCTCTCGCTGGCTGATGAAGATCGCCACGGCTACGCCATCATTCAGGACATCGCCCGGCGCACCAATAACGAGATCCGATTGAGCGCGGGCACCCTCTACCGTTCCATTCAGCGGCTGCAGGAGCAAGGGCTCATCCAGGAGACCAAGACCAGGCCTGCCCCGCAAGACGACGACGAGCGTCGCAGGTATTACCGCATCACTGCGTCGGGTAAGGCGGTGGCGGAGGCCGAGGTTGCGCGGTTGCGTGACTTGCTGAAGATGGCGCGCGCTTGCGGTGTGGTGCCGAGGACAACGTAATGAATCTCTACCGGCTGATACTGCGCCTGTATCCATCGTCGTATCGAGCGGACTACGGCGACGAGATGTGCGCCGTCTTTGAGCAGGAACTTCGGGACGCGCGCTCGCCGATGGCGGTGATGATGCTCTGGATGGCGACCGTGGTCGATGTTGTTTCGAATGCCGCTGCGGTCCACTGGCGCATCGCCAAGCGGGACATTTCGTACTCCTTACGTTCTCTCAGGCGGTCGCCGGGATTCACCATCACCGCACTTCTGTTAATCACCATCGGCATTGGTGCGAACGCCGCGATCTTTACCCTGGCGGACTTTGTTCTTGTACGCCCGTTGCCGTTTCCTCACGCCGAGCGCCTGGTAGACATCTGGGAGAGGCATAAGGGCTATTCCCGCATGGAGCTATCGCCCGCCAATTATCGTGACTTCAAGGCGCCCAGCACCTCATTCGAAGGTTTTGCAGCATACACCAACTTGAACTCGAAGAACCTGGTTGGTGTAGGCGAGCCAGTGCGAATCGATGGCGCGACCGTAACCGGCAATCTATTCGATGTTTTGCAAAGGCCGGCCTGGATCGGGCGCGCCTTCAGTGATCGTGACGACACGCCGGGTGCGCCAGGCACGGTGGTGTTGAGTTATTCGCTCTGGCAAAACGAGTTCAGCAGCGACGCCGGCGTGCTGGGAAAGACCATCTTTCTCGATGGCCAACCTTACGCAGTCATCGGCGTGATGCCCTCCGACTTTCACTTCCCCGACCGGGAGACAGAATTCTGGACGACGTTTCGCTTCGACGAGGACGCATACAAAGAGCGCGACAACAACTACATCGTCGGCATTGGCAGGCTGAAGCCCGGCGTCTCGCTGGAGCAGGCGCGCACCGAGATGAGCCTCATCGCTGCGCGTCTGCGACAGCAGTATCCCAAGGAGAACGAAGGCGTCGATGCAAACGTTGTGGCCTTGCGGGATAAGTTGTCAACCCAATCGCGACTGCTGCTGCTTACGTTGTGCGGCGCCGCGCTCTGCATGCTGGTGATCACCTGCGCTAATCTTGCGAATCTGCTGCTGGTGCGCTCGCTGGCGCGGCAGAAAGAGCTGTCGATCAGAATCTCGTTGGGCGCGAACCGTCGGTATATCGTGCGGCAGCTGCTTTCTGAGAGCGTGATCCTGGGTGTCGTCGGAGGCGTGGCCGCAGTTGCATTGGCCTTTGCTGCATTACCTTTGCTGTCGCGGCTAGTGCCGAATGCATTGCCGGTCGAACAGGTTCCACCGCTGGATGTACGCATGTTGCTGTTTGCACTCGGACTCACCGCACTAACGGTGGTCGCCTTCGGGATCGGGCCTGCGCTGCGTGCCTCGAGGAGCGCAGGTCTCAATGGACTTCGCGAAGGCGTGCGTACCGGCGGCACCGGCCATCATCGGATGCGCTCTGCCCTGGTGATCGCCGAGATCATTACCTCGGTCGTACTCTTAACCTCGTCAGGATTGCTGATACGCGCGCTCTGGAAGGTACAGTCCACCGATCCCGGATTCCGGACCGACGGTATCCTCACCATGCGCACCGAGTTGCCGTTGCCGAAGTACGAAAAAGTCAGCGTTCGTGAGCAGTTCTATGACAAGGTGCTGGGGGATATCCGCAGCTTGCCGGGCGTGACGGGTGCCGCGTATACCAGCGGGCTTCCGATGCGAATGATGGGCGGCATATGGCCAGTCATCGTCGATGGCCGGTCCGAACAGAACCGCTCCGCGGGAAACTCAGCCAGCCTGCGCTACATTACTCCCGATTTCTTCTCGACTCTGGGGATTCCCATCAAACAAGGACGCGCCTTCACGGAAGGCGATAACGAAGATCGGCAATGGGTTGCCGTGGTGAGTGAGTCCATGGTTAAGCGCTACTGGCCAGACGAGAAAGCGCTCGGGCGGCACTTCACCTTTGGCCTGCACGATCGCGAAATCGTCGGCGTTGTCGCCGACATCCGGGTTCGGGGCCTGGAGAGGCCGAGTGAGCCGCAGGTGTATCTGCCTTACAAGCAGGTGCCCGATGGATGGCTTGTCGGCTATGTACCGAAGGACCTGGTGGTCTACTCATCACAAGCGCCAGAGAACCTTGTGCCGGCGGTGCGGCGAATCATCGCCCAGGCCGATCCTCAGCAGCCTATCTCAAACATACGAACGATGGAGCAGATTGTCGCCGGCCAAACCGAGTCGCGCGCGGTGCAAATGCGTGTGCTGATTACATTCACCGCGCTCGCGATTCTGCTTGCGGGCCTGGGTATATATGGTCTGCTGTCATTCACGGTCTCGCTACGGCGGCAGGAATTCGGAATCCGGATGGCGCTCGGTGCCGATCGCTCGAACATTTCAGCCATGGTGCTGAAGCAGGGAGTCATGTTAGCTGTCACTGGACTCGTCCCAGGTTTGGCATTGGCTTACGTTACGGCGAGACTGCTGCAGAGCCTGCTTGCCGGGGTGAACCCTGGCGATCTCGCGGCCTTCGCACTCGCAGCAGCGCTGTGCCTGGTGACAACCTTGTTGGGAGCGCTCGTACCGGCGCTGCGCGCCATCCAGATCGATCCCAGCGCGGTGATGCGGGCGGAGTGAAACCGGCAATTCACACCTAGCCGATCGGGAGTCTCTTGCTCGTCGCGCACTTCCGCGGTAGCATCTGCGGATGATGCGCTGCGCGTTGTCTCTGCTGATAGCGCTAGGGTGCCTCGGCATCGGGGCTCGTGCCGACATTCTTTTCTACGGCGGCGACTTCAATCCAAGCTTCTGGTATTCCGATTCGCTCGCCAACGAGAACGATGCTGCCGTTTATGGCAACCCCTACGGTTCGGCGGTGTACCAGAACTTTGTAATCGCAGCCGGCCAAACGTGGAATGTCACCGCGCTGTTCAGCAACGACATCATGACACTCAGCCCGACGTCGGCCTACTGGGAGATTCGCACCGGACTGTCGGAAGGCAACGGCGGAAGCCTGCTGGCCTCCGGGGCCGGAGCTGACTCGTACCATGCCAAAGGCGCCTACGGCGAATACACCAACACCGTGAACGGCCTCAACCTGACGCTCGGAGCGGGCACGTATTGGTTTTCCGTGGTGCCAGAAGCTCCCGGCCAGCAAGGGCGCTCGTCGAATACGAATACCTTTGGCCAGAACTCAATCGGCACACAGATGAGCGATGAGCAGTACGTCAACTCCTCCTACTTCGGCTACAACTTCACCAACGCGGACAATCTTAGTATTTTCCCGCGGTTCTCCAGCGGCGTGATCGGAACCGGCGGTGCCAGAGCCTTCGAGCTTCGCGACGCTGTCGTTAGGTCTCATCGCCGTGGGTGGAATTTTACGCCGACGAAAATCTGTTTAAAGGCTCGCGTTCTCGGTGCTGCTTTCAGAGAAGATGAATCGATACCATGTGTCTGTAGTGCGATATCGGACGAGGATGGCTCATGGACGAGAATGGGAAAGTGACGCTGCAGGACGCTTTACAGGCCCAGAGCGCTCTGCGAGAAAGTGCTGGCCTGGGACCTGAAACATTTCACATCGCTCAATTCGTCGGCATGGTGAGTGACGAGATCGAGCAATTACGAAAACAGGGGCGTTCGGATGATGAGATCGCGGCCGTGATCAACGCGAACTCTGCCATCCGGATCACCGGAACGGCAATATCCCAACACTACGCGCCGCCGGAAGCCCGCAACTTCTCCCACGACTAGTTCGCTCCAGCGTCTCGTTGCAGACGGCGAAACGGGACGCTGGAGATTCATTTCGTAGCATTCCCCGTCGCCTCTTCACGTTTGTTGCCTCTGCCTATACTATGGCTGTTCGCATATCGGGCGACCATGACCTTTCCACGATCCAGCGGCGTACTTCTTCATCCCACGTGCTTGCCCGGGCCATATGGCATTGGCGAACTCGGTCCCGAAGCGCACCGCTTTGCCGACTTCCTGCGTGATGCCGGGCAGAAGATCTGGCAGGTACTGCCGCTGGGGCCGACCGGTTATGGCGACTCGCCGTATCAATGCTTCTCAGCGTTCGCCGGCAATCCGTTGCTGGTCTCGCTCGACGTGCTGGTGCAGCGCGGATATCTCAATCAGAGAGATCTGGACAATCGCCCGCTATTCTCCGCCGATCATGTTGACTTCAATCGAGTGATCGAGTGGAAGCTGCCACTGCTCAGCAAAGCATACGAAGGTTTCGCCGCTTCGCCGGTCGACCGGGCCACGTATGACGAATTCTGCAAAGTGCATGCCTGGTGGCTCGACGATTTTGCGCTCTTCATGGCGCTGAAGCAGAAGCACAAACTAGCGATGTGGACGCAGTGGGAGCCAAAGTATGCGCAACGCGATGCTGCGGCGCTGGACGAAGCGAGACGCGATCTGCGAGACGAGATCGAACGCCAGAAGTTTATCCAGTTTGAATTCGAGCGCCAGTGGAAAGAATTGAAGGCGCATTGCGCGCAGAACAATGTTCGGGTGATGGGCGACGTTCCCATCTACGTCGCGCTCGACAGCTCGGATGTGTGGTCGCATCCCGAGCTTTTCGAGTTGCTGCCGGATGGCCGTCCGCGCGTCATCGCCGGGGTTCCTCCCGACTACTTCAGCGCCACCGGACAGTGCTGGGGCAATCCTATCTACGCTTGGGAGCAGCACGCTAAACAGGGTTACGCATGGTGGATTGCCCGCTTCCGCCGCTCGCTGGAAATGCTCGACCTGATCCGGCTCGACCACTTCCGCGGTTTCGAGGCCTATTACGAAATCCCGGGTGACGCGACAACGGCAGTGAACGGCCGCTGGGTTAAAGGCCCGGGCGCGCCGTTGTTCGAGGCGCTGGAAAGCGCGCTGGGTGAGTTGCCGATCGTTGCCGAAAATCTGGGCCTGATTACGCCGGAAGTGGAAGCCTTGCGCGAGCAGTTCGGCTTCCCGGGAATGGCCATCCTTCAGTTTGCCTTCGGCAACGATCCGCAGGCGCCGCAGTTCAAGCCGCACAACTATCCGCACCACCTGGTGGCTTACACGGGCACGCACGATAATGACACGGTGCTGGGATGGTGGCAAAGCGCCGGCACGGCTGACAGTACGCGTACTTCTGAGGATGTGGAAAAGGAGCACGAGTTCGCGCGCCGCTACCTCAACACCGATGGCAGCGAAATGAATTGGGTGATGATTCGCACCGTCATGGCATCGGTCGCAGATACCGTGCTGTTTCCCTTGCAGGACGTGATTGGGGTGGGAAGCGAAGGCCGAATGAATTTGCCGGGCAAGGCTTCCGGGAACTGGGGCTGGCGCTTCCGAGGCCGGCGATCTAACGGCCGCGATGGCTTCGCGGCTGAGGAAATTGGCGGCGACGTACGAAAGGTGAGACTGGACGATCGTCGATGGAACAGACGTCACCAGAGCTGCCGCTTTCCATTTCGGGAAGATGTTTGACTCAGATCAACTTCAAAAGCTAATCCGTCATTTATACTCGTGAGTTTGCCACCCGCCGAATGCTCCGACGAGCGCTGCGTGTGTTTTCGAGGACGATTGTGAAAATACTGGTTTGCATGAAGCAGGTACCGCAGAAGGATGCTCCGTTGAAGCTGAACGAGAGCGGCACCTGGATTCGCGAAGATGTTTCGTACGAAGTGAATGAGCCGGACGCCTACGCTCTGGAAGAGGCACTCCGCCAAAAGGAGAAGCACGGCGGGGAGGTCGTGGTGGTCACCAGCGGCCCCACACGCGCGCAGCAGGTCTTGCGTGAGGCGCTGGCCAAGGGCGCCGATCGCGCCATTCACCTCGAAGGCGACGAATTTGCTGCGCTCGATGCTTTCAATACGGCGAAGGCGATCGCCTCGGTGGCGAAAGCGGAAAACTTCGACCTGATCTTTACCGGATTGCAGTCCGACGATTATGGCTATGCCCAGACCGGAGTGGTGCTGGCCGAGCTGCTGGGATGGCCGCACGCGACCATCATCATGCAGATCGAGAAAAACGATTCGGGTATTCGCGTCAAGCGTGAGCTGGAGGCCGGGTTCTTCCAGTTTGTCGATATGCCGCTGCCCGCGGTACTCACCATTCAATCCGGCATCAACAAGCTGCGTTACGCTACCCTGATCGGCATCAAGCAGGCCAAGAACAAGCCGCTGAAGAAGGTGACGTTCGACGAGGTGAAATCGTCCCTGGCAGGGAATTTGCAGAAAATCGAACGGCTGTACCTGCCGCAGAAGACGAAGAAGACCGAGGTCATCGAAGGACCTCCGGCTGAAGTCGTGAAGAAGCTGGTAGAGAAGCTGCGCAACGAAGTGCGCGTACTGTAAGGCTCAAAGCGGCCCTCAGCAGGTCTGCCACTTTGCTCTTTGATACTGAGACATTTACGGCTGTGCGCCATAGTCGCAACTCGGCATCTAACTTTACGGGAGTTCTGCTCCCGAGGAGGATACGCAATGCGAGGTTATGAGCGCGACCAGTCGGCCATCGACAACACGGTGGAGAACCGCCAGTTGGGGTCGATTATGTTGACAGCGGGATGGATCCTGCTGTGGTTTGACGCGATTTTGCTGGTGTACTTCTTTATCAGCCTGCGCGACGGTTCGATGTTCTGGCCGTTATGGGTCTCGATCCAGGGTGTGATCGGCCTTGCTCTGGTGATTGCGGGTACGCGTTATCGGCGCATCATCGGCCCCAGCCGTCTTGCCCAGCACGAGATTGCGGCCACGGAACGCGAGCAGCGGCGCGAAGAAGCCGAGCAGAAGCGGGTCGCGTAGTCGGATCGGGCAGGCTAACGAGATTTGGGGTAGTAGAGGGTGGCAATCGCAGATTTGGAGGCGATTGTGCCATCGACAGAAGAACGCCGTGAAACTGGTTCAGCCCTGATGGTGATGGGTTGGATCTGTGTGCTGTTTGCGCTGGTAGTTATGTTTTTCAATCCGGCTGCGATCAAGCGCGGGCAGATGGGAATTGAAGTCATCGCCGGTGCGCTCACCGTCGGTGGATTACTGATGAACCTGGTGGGCTCGAGCATTCGTGCCCGCAATCGATTCTGAACCGTTCGTGTACTTGAAAGTTCGCACGCTCGACAGTTTTTACTTAACATAAAGAAAGACCCATTTATGGCAGACACAATCCTGGTGGTAGCAGAGCAACGCCAAGGGCAACTGAATCGCGTCTCTTATGAAACACTGACCGGCGCGCAGAGTATCGCTGCGGATACAGGATGGACGCTGGAAGCAGCGATTGTAGGCAGCGGCGTCTCCGACATTGCGGCCGAGCTGGCGAAGGCCAAGGTCGCCAAGGTATACGACGTCGAGTCTTCCGCGCTGGAGCCGTATACGCCAGACGGATTCGTCGCCGCGCTCAAGCAGCTTATTGATCAGGCGCAGCCCAAGCTGGTGCTGATGCCGCACACCTACCAGGTTCGCGATTTCGCTCCCAAACTGGCGACAGCGCTCGATCGCTCGCTCATCAGCGATGCCGTGGGTTACAAATACGAAGGCGGAAAGCTGTTGTTTACCCGTCAGATGTTCCAGGGCAAGTTCGCGGCTGACGTTTCGTTCGTTGGGGATGCGCCGTACTTCGCGACCTTCCAGAACGGCGCATTCCGCGGCGACCAGGTCGAAATGGGCTCAGCGCCGGCTCCGGTTGAAACCGTGCAGGTTGCAGACGCGACGGTTCGGAACAAGCCGGAGGCTCCGTTCAAGGAAGCCAAGCAGGCGGTTGATCTGACGCAAGCCCAGGTCATCGTGGCCGTTGGTCGCGGTATCAAGGAGCAGAAGAACATTGAGATGGCCCGGCAGCTGGCGGAAGCGATGGGTGGTGAGATTGCGGCTTCACGTCCGATTTGCGATGCGGGCTGGCTGCCGATGGATCGGCAGGTTGGCTCGTCCGGACAGACAGTTGCTCCGAAGTTGTACCTTGCGCTGGGTATCAGCGGAGCGATCCAACATGTTGTAGGCATGAAGGGCGCGCACACGATCATTGCGATCAATAAGGATTCCGAGGCTCCGATCTTCGAAATCTCCGATATCGCGGTCGTCGGGAATCTGTTCGAGATCGTGCCGCCGCTCATTGAAGAGGTTAAAAAAGCCAAGGGTGCATAGTTCGCCGGTTAGCGTGCAACGGCGTAGAGCGTGCTGAGTATTTTCCCGGTCTATCTGTGGGTTGTGGTCTGCGTGTTTCGCTCAAATTTAGGTTAAACTTTGCTTCCCTCCGCGCGGGAGGGTGCGAACCACTACGCGTGCGCCCGGGTTAGCCTCACCGGCACGTGACGCATTACTTGTAAGAAAGGGTAGGAATGATCGTCTTCCGTAAGCCGCAGGCGGATGTGGAGCGGCCCGTCATGGAAGCTGATGTCGTCATCGTCGGCGGAGGCCCCGCCGGTATGGCGTGCGCTTTGCGGCTATCGCAACTGGTTGACGAACACAACGTCAAGCACCCGGAATCTCCGCTCTCCAAAGAAAACATTTATCTGCTGGAAAAGGCGCGTGATATCGGCGCGCACTGCCTCTCCGGCGCGCTGCTCGACCCCCGATCCATGCGCGAGCTGCTGCCTGACTTCGAAAAAGAAGCTCCGCTGGATGCCAAGGTGGTGAAAGAAGCGGTGTACTTCCTGACGCGGACGGGCAAGTTCAAGTTTCCCATTACGCCTCCGCCCATGCGCGATCACGGAAACTATGTGATCTCAATTAACAAATTTGTGAAGTGGCTGGGCAGCAAGGTGGAAGAGGCCGGCATAACCGTCTTCACCGGATTCGCCGGCTCCGAGCTCTTGTTCGAAGAGGGAAGAGTCGTTGGCGTGCGTACCGACGACAAAGGGGTGGACAAGAGCGGCGAGCGGAAGAGTAATTTCGAGCCGGGATACGATCTCCGCGCCAAGGTGGTTATTCTCGCCGAAGGTGCGCGCGGCTCCCTCACAAAACAGCTCATCGGACGCTTCCAGCTCGACCAGGCACGTAATCCGCAGACGTACGGCATCGGTGTGAAGGAGCTTTGGGAAGTTCCCTCAGGCCGTATCGCTGCCGGGGAAGTCATCTACACCATGGGTTTCCCGCTCAGTTTCAACGAATACGGCGGCGCCTGGATTTACGGCTCCAAAGACAACATCGTCTCGCTCGGCTTCGTTACCGGACTCGATTACCATGATCCCCGTCTTGATCCGCAGCACGTGCTGCAGGAGTTCAAGAAGCATCCATTTATTACCAAGCTGCTGGAAGGCGGCAAGATGATTCGCTATGGCGCGAAGTCGCTGCCCTATGGCGGATGGTGGTGCGTTCCGCCGACGGCGGGCGATGGCTGGATGATTGTTGGAGATTCCGCCGGCTTCCTAAACTCGCAGCGGCTGAAGGGCATTCACCTCGCCATCAAGAGCGGAATGCTCGCAGCCGAGACAGCCTACGACGCGATGGCGAAAGAAGATTTCTCGCTCACCGTGCTTGAGAAATATCAGGACCGCGTCGACAACAGTTGGATTAAAACCGAACTCTGGCCGGTGAGGAACTTTCATCAGGGATTCGAAAACGGATTTCTCTCCGGCATGTTCCACGCCGGCATTCAGCAATTCACCGGCGGGCGCGGCCTGCACGAGCGCTATACCAACCACGCCGGCCATCGCCGCTTGCGGCAGCTGGCCAATCTCCCTTCGGACGGCGGCGCGGATGCCAACATCATTGGACCTGCTAAGGGCGACGGTAAGCTGACCTTCGACAAGCTGACCGACCTCTACCACTCGGGCACGAAGCACGAAGAAGACCAGCCGGCGCATCTTGTTATCCACGACACCGACATCTGCAACGAGCGCTGTGTGCGCGAATTCGGCAACCCGTGCAAAAATTTCTGTCCCGCCAACGTGTACGAGATGGTCGAGGCTCCCGACACGCCCAGCGGATTACAGATTCATCTCAATCCATCGAACTGTGTTCACTGCAAAACCTGCGACATTATGGATCCCTACGAGATCATCACCTGGGTTCCACCCGAAGGCGGCGGCGGTCCAACCTACGACGGCATGTGAGAAATATCTGATTGCTCGTAGCAGTTGGCACAGCGCTTTACGTTAGTAATTTACTGCTGAATTGCTCGTCCACCTCTCGCTGCTTATCGGCAAGTAGCGCCACTGCATCCAACCAACGGATACCCGAAGAGGAGAAACGAAATGTCCGCTGCCTTACCTACTATCCCTCCAGACAATCCCGAGCGCACGCTTACGCTGGCACAAGCCGACAGCCTCCCTCACATCGGCTTGGTCGGCGATACCTACACCATCACCGTGACAGGCGAGCAGACCGATGGACGATTCTGCGTAATTGACATGCACATCCCGCCCGGCGGCGGCCCGCCGCCACATCGGCACGACTTCGAGGAAACCTTCATTCTGCTCGAAGGCGAGGTGGAAGCGACCTTCCGTGGTAAAAAGACCACCGTGCGAGCCGGGGAAACGGTAAACATTCCCGCCAACGCTCCACATCAGTTTCACAACGCCTCCGGTGGTGCCGTGCGCATGCTCTGCGTCTGTTCTCCCGCAGGACAAGAGAAATTCTTCATCGAGGTGGGAGTGCCTGTCGCTACCCGTACCACGCCCCCGCCGAAGCTGAGCGAAAAGGAACAAGCTGCGTTCATTGAGAAAGCTAAGGCGCTCGCACCCAAGTACCGCACTGAACTACTCAGGGAAGCGTAGCTGGCGGTAATGAGCTATTAGCAGTCGCTTGAACCGCAAGCGGAGCGCTTGGACAATCTGTCAAAGTTCTTGTTCTATGGTTCTTCCCGCTATGGCGCGATCAGCCTGTCGCGCACTCGATTACTGCGTCAGGCGCAGTAATATCTGGGCGGCGATGGTTTGGAAGACCTGCTGCAGTTCGGCCGAGCATTGTGAGGACGGGCAATCGGCGGCAAAGACGGCCATGCCCACCGGCTGCGAGGAATCGTAGGTACTGCTCGCCGGATCGTTGGCGATCTGCTGCAGGAAGGCATTGTCAACCGAGCTACCCAGGCCAATCGCATAGACATACATGCCTTCGCTGCGCATGGCGTCTGCGGTGTGCAGCGCACGATATTTCGCGTCGGCGGTAACATTGGTTCGGTAAAATGGCTTGGTGGTGCCGTCGATCGCCGAAGTGAATCCCGCCAGGTTTTTCAGGCAGAAGTTCGACGGGCTCCAGGTAGGGTGCGTGCCGCTGGTATAAGTCGCGAGTGAGCTTCCGGTAGTAGGATTGAAGAAGTCGACTGTACTGCCGGAGTCGTAGCCGCCATAGTTGTAAAGCGTCATCGTGCCCGAGCACGACAGACTATCTTGAATCACGTTCACATAACCGTCCGTGAAGTACACCGCGACCTTTACTACGTTCTGCCCGGGATTGACGGGCACGCTTTCGTTCTGGCTCTTGGCGAGAGTCAAGCCGCCCGGACCGAAGGTCCCGCCGCTGAAATGCCCGCTGAGCGCGTTTGCCGCGTTGGTGATTGGAGTGATGAAGTTGGTGCCGATGGCCACGTCGACGGTGGCGTTCGAGGCAAAACTCACCATCGCTACTTCGTCCTGCGTATTATCGAAATAATTAACAAAGGTTCCTACCGCCGGCGGTAGTGCAGAGGCTCCGCCATTGGTTTGCATTGAGCCGGAACGATCAAGCACCAGGCTCATGACCAGCTTGCCCCGCGTCGCTTGCGCGCTGTCACTTACAGGAAGTGTTCGGTAAACCGGCAGCAAGGCCATGAACTGCGTCTTGATGGTTGCCGTCGCGTTCACCGTGACGAATGTCTGACCATTGGCGTCGGTGGAAAAATTAATCGCGACGACTGGCGGATTGACGTCCAGCGAAGTCGCGCGATAATTCGCGTTGAACGAGTTCGTGGCCAGCGTGGTGGCCGTAGTCTGTCCCCGCGCCAGGTTACGCATCGCGGTCAGGCAGGCGCCGTCGACTGCCTTCGACAGCTTGGCCTTGGTGACGTACGCGAAGCCGAGATCGACCGCCAGGCCAAGGACCAGGATCAACGACGACAGCGCCAGGGCGAACAGCACCAGCGTCTGTCCCCGGTCTTCGCCAAGTCGCTCGAGCTTTGGCCAGCGCGTCAAACCGCACTCCTCTCAGTAGTAGCCGACGTCATAAAGTTGTGAGGGAACAATGGTCGCGTTCAGGAAGCTTCCCACCGGGGTGATCGAGTGGTAGGTGTAGAAGACCTCGGTGATGAACACTGTCTGCCCCACCTGCGGAGTCGCGTTGGCGGGCAGTGTCACGGTGCTCCCGACCGCCGTACCAATGCGACTCGTGGCCGCCAGGCCGCCCAGCGTTGATTGGCCGGTTAGCTTCAGCACATTGTTGTTGTTGTAGACCGACGACACCACTACGCGGCCATGCCCGGCGAAATCCAGCGGAGGCGAAGCCGTCATCACCGCAGTCGCGGTGTCTGACAATGTGGTACCCCGCGACGCCAGCGCACAGCCTTCGCCGGTAAGGTTCACAATCACCTGCCCGACAAACAAGGCGCGGCTCACGTCGATCACGCCGAACAGGATGACGAACAGCACCGAAGCACACAGGGCAAACTCAATCAACGCTTGGCCGGATTCTCCCCCGCCACTCTTGCTGTCCGACTTGTGTCCAGGTCGCGAGAACATGGTTAGCTCGTCAGTGGGCGTTGCCGGGTGGAAATGGCTCATTGCGAAAAGTCGACGAGACGGTCGTCGTATAGGTGCCATGACTGAAGTACTGCCCGATCAGCCCGGTAATCAGCGGCAGGTTGGCAGTCAGCGAGATGGTGACCGTATCGCCCGGCCCGCCCGCATTGTTAGTGCCCCCGGCTACGCTCGAGATCTGGATATTGGCAACACTGAGCCCCATCGCCGCCTGCTGCGCGACTTGGGTGATGGAGGCCGTCCGGGTCAGGTTCTGGCCGGGATGATTGGGGTCGGGCAGGTGATTGCCTGTCATGGCATATCGCCCGGCTTCGCGCACCGCGTTCTGCAATGTGATCTGCCCATACATCAGGAAGGCAAACTCAAAGCAGCCGAAGATCACGGTAAACATCATGGTCGCGACCAGGGCAAATTCCACGCTGGCGCTGCCATCGTCCCGCAACCGCAATCGAACTCGCGGAAGTGTGGTCATCTATGCCCTTCATCGGCAAATGGCGGGGAAGCTTCAACCGGCTGAGGTACGCGTACGAAGAGCGTAGCGACATCGTCTTCGTAGATCACCCGCCAGCCGCTTGCATTCCGCAGGAGATAACTGAGCGGCTTCTCGCGGGCGAAGAAGACATAACGAATGTCGTGCTTGTCGAGCAGTTCCAGCGAGTTCTTGAGGCCCAGGATGTCGAGGTAATCGGCAAAGATTCCGCCATATTCAAAGATGTCGACGCGCGAATCCACGAACACCGGCCGCTGCCGTGCGTTCCAGATCAGGTAGCCTCCCCAGTCGTAATCGTTCAGCACGCGCGCCTTCTCAGGGACCGCACTCAGCCGGCTCATGGCCGCGACCGGAAATTCGGCGACGATTCCCGAAGTCAACTTTGCATTCGACGGGACTTGCCAGACCACGATTGCCAGCATGGCCGCAAGCATCGCGAGGTTCAGCCCGGGGTTGTCCCGGACAGCGGGTCCACTGACCCCCCGCAGGCTAAGTTCGGCGGCGAGCACTGGGGTGACGATGATGGCTGCCAGAAACAGGAATCGCGTATAGGTCAGCGCCGAGTAGAAGGCGATCAGCACAAACAACACCTCGTGCAGCCGCAGCCGGCCCTGGCGGACCAACACCAGCACCACGAAGCCCAGGATCATCGCCAGCAGCAGCTTTCCCCGAACGGAATGAAAGTCAGGACTCTGCCACTCCTCGACATGGCTGACATTCAGTTTCTGCCGGAACGCCAGGTTGAAGGGATAGAACACCAGCCTCCATCCGTAAGGATTTACGAACAGCGCGGCCGCCGAGGCTGCGATGACGCACGCCAGCTGTTGCAGCTGCGCAGCGCTGCGGCGAACCGACTCGATCCTGCCGGCGCGAAGGCTAAAGCATCCAGCGAAGGCGAAGGCGAGCAGCAGTGCCAACCCGATCAGCCACGAACCGTGGGTATTCACCCAAACCACAAACAGCGGCGGCAGCAGCCACAACCATCGCGGCCGCCGGTCGTAGCTCTCCAGAATCAGCAGCTCGAGCAGCAGCAGGATCCAGCCAAACAGCAGGGTCCGCGGACCGAACGATACGGTGGCCAGGGGAACCGCCATACCGCAGGCCAGCGCGGCGGCTTTGTAATCACGCGATCGCACATAAGACAGCAGGTAAAGCAAAAGGAAGATCGTGGCCAGCGCCAGCGCCATGGTCGCGTAGAGCCCTTGCAGTCCCAGGCACCGCCAGCCGAAGTAGTAGGGAAGCTCGCCTAGCCATTCGTGGTTGATCCAGGGCGCCCCGCGCACGGTGAAGGAGTAAGCGTCGGCGCTGACGACGTGGTGAGTGCGTACCAACTCCTCGGCATTGCGCAGATGCCACCAGATATCCGGGTCGGCAATGCTGCGGTTGGCAAAGATCACGACCGTGGTGATCAGTGCGGCAGCGAGCACAGCGGGAAACCCGGCCAGCGTATGCCACCAAACATTGCTCTCGCCGACAAGCTGCGCGGACCGAGGGCGATCGAAGGTATTGGAAGCGGCCATCAATGGGCACATCGGCGCGAAGGCAGCAGGGGATGAGGAGCCCGCTTTTGGCTCTTGGCTGTTAGCTCTTGGCCAGTGGCTCTTCGCTATCGTCGCTCTTCGCTTTTCCGCTTGACGAAAGCAGCAGAGAAACACCGGAGCGCAGAAGAATCTATTCCGAAAAGAAGACCTCCGCGCTCTCCGTGCCTCGGTGGTGAATCCCGAAGCTTATACCCGAGCCAGCGCCGTAAGCCGCCTCTGGCAATAGCGAATAGCGAGCACCTCTGGCCAAAAGCCAAAAGCCTAATAGCCAACATCCGACAGCCGTCCCTCATGCTCTCCTTCCGCTTGCCGATAAAGCCAGCAGGCCCATGCGGGAAACCGGGGGGCGCTAAAGCTCACGGCGGCATATCCGCCGGAGCGAAGGGAGAAATGCATGTTGAGCAAGGCCACAAATGCCTGGCGCAGACTGCTGCGGGATGAGTCGGGTCAGAACATGATTGAGTACGCGCTCGTAGCGGCGCTTATCGCGCTGGGAGCAATCGTCGCAATGCAAGGGGTGGCGACCTCGCTGAGCACCGCGTTCAGCAAGGTGGGCAGCCACCTGAATGCGTCCGTCACCTAATCCGCATTTGCGGTGTCAGGGCAGAAGGGCCATGCATCCGCGTGGCCCCTCGGCCAGCAACCGCGCGGCAAAGAGATTTAAAGCTGTCACAACGTAACCAGGTCAACCATGCCTCCCCCGTCCTCCAACCCGTACTTATTGGTCTGCGGCACCGGTTTCGCCGTCGCGGGCGCCATCTGTGATCTGCGGTCGCGCCGCATCCCCAACTGGCTCACCGCGTCCGCCGTGCTGCTCGCCCTTGCGCTCAATACCGCACTCGGCGGCATACGCGCTCTTGCCGATTCGCTTGCCGCCTGTCTCATCGCCGGCGCAGCCTTTGCCGTGATGTTTTTCATGGGCGGAATGGGCGGCGGCGACGTGAAGCTGATGGCCGCCACCGCCGCCTTCGCCGGAATGGGCCGTGTAGTCCCGCTGCTGCTAACCACCGCACTGGCCGGCGGTGCGTTCGCCGTGGTGGTCGCGATCGCGCATGGCGCACTCCCCGGCATGCTGCGCCGGGCTCTGGCTTGCCTGTGGCACAGTAAGCGGGCCGGCGATGCTGTCGCCGGTTCCAGCCCGCGCAAACTTTATCTCCCTTACGGCGTGCCCATCGCGGTCGGCACGCTGCTGACGTTCTATAGCGGGGTGCTTGCCTCATGAATACCCGGCGCATTGTTATCGCCCTCATGCTGGCCCTGACGATCTCGGGCCTGTGCACCTTTTTTCTGGCGCGACGCGTCATGCGCCATGCCAGTGGACGGCCCCAGACTCAGCCCTACGTCACGGTCAACAAGCCCGTGTTGCCGGGAGAGGTGTTGAAGGCCGACAACCTGGCCACCGTGGACTGGCCAGTCACCCTCGCCTTGCAGGGCGGCTACACCCATCCTGACGAAATTGTCGGCCGGGCTGCGATGTATCCCATCACCCCGGGACAGCCGGTGCTGGCTGCATACCTGGCTGCGGCCGGTTCAGGCATCGGGCTGACGGCGAAAATTCCCGAGGGCATGCGGGCCACCGCGTTGAAGTCGAATGAAGTCATCGGTGTCGCCGGATTCCTCTATCCCGGCTCGCATGTCGATGTGCTCGTCACTTATCGCAACGAAGTCTCTCCCGTCCCGGTGACGCAAATTGTGTTGCAGGATGCGGAGGTGTTGACGGCGGGACAGAAGATCGAGCCCGACCCCCAGGGCAAGCCGGAAGCGGTAAGCGTGGTCACGCTGCTGCTTACTCCGCAAAATGCCCAGCGCGTGGTTCTCGCCAGCACCCAGGGAACCGTGCAGTTCGTGCTTCGCAACTCGTCCGATCATGGCACCGTAGCCGATGCGCCGATCGATCTTCGTGAACTGTCGGGAGCGAAACCCGTAGCTCCCACACCGGTCAGGAGCGCTGAAGCCGCAGCGCGCGTACGGTCCTACAGCGTAGAGACCATTGCCGGAGACAAGCGGCAGGTCGCGAGCTTCCAACAGCCGTGAGCACCCCGTGAAAACAAAAAGCCAATTCGCAAAATTCCTGTTGCTCGAGGCGATGCTGCTGCCGGCAGCTTTGAATGTCCACAGCCAGAGTGCCCCCGCGACGCCGGATGCGACGCCCCGTACATACCCAGCCAGGTTGCGGCCAGCATCGGCAATTCCTCCGCTCTGCAGCCGTTGGCGCAGTCGCAACGCGAGCCGCTGCTGCTCGAGGTTGGTCACTCAGCGGTGCTGCGAAGTTTGCAGAGAATGCGGCGGGTTTACGTCAGCAATCCTGCGGTAGTCGAGTCGATCACGGCGAGCCCTCATGAGCTGGTGCTCACTGCCAAAGCCGGAGGCTCCAGCAGCGTTGCGGTGTGGACCGAGGACGGAGCGACCACTCTCTATAACGTAGTTGCTGAGCTTGATCTTTCCGAGCCCGGTAAAGCGCTGGCGCTGGCGTTCCCCGGCGAACACCTGGCGGTCGAGAGCCAGGGTGGACGCCTGCTGTTGACCGGCGCTGCCGGCTCGCAAGCCGCTATCGATGCAGCGCTGAAACTGTTGTCGTCGTACTCCAAAGACGTCGTCAGTTCGGCCCAGCTTTTGCTGGTACACGCTCCGCAGGTGCAGCTGAAAGTGCGCATCGCCGAGGTTGACCGCACCAAGCTCATGCAGTTCGGAATCAATATCCTCAGCGGAGGCACCACCCAGGCGGTTACCCAGACCCAGCAATTTGGCGCCACCGGCCTGCGCGACGACGGCAAGCTGGGCGTCTCTGACCTGCTGAATATTTTTATCTATAACCACAGCATCGATGTGGGCATGATCCTGAAAGACCTGGCACAGAACCAGGTCTTGCAGGTGCTGGCCGAGCCCAACATTACCGCCATCAGCGGCGAGACCGCGCACTTCCTGTCAGGAGGCGAGTTCCCCTTCCCCGTGGTGCAGGGCTCGTCCGGCGGACTCACCAGCATCACCATCCAGTTCCGGCCCTTTGGTGTGCGCCTGGATTTCACGCCTTACGTAAATCCCGACGGCACTATCCGGCTGAAAGTGGCGCCCGAGGTCAGCGCCCTTGATTACACCAACGCGGTCACCATCTCCGGCTATACCATTCCCGCGATCTCCACCCGCCGCGCCGAGACCCAGATTGAATTGCAAAACGGACAAAGCTTTGCCATGTCTGGCCTGCTCGACCGTCGCACCACGGAGAAGCTGAGCAAGATGCCCGGCATTGGCGACATTCCTATCCTCGGCGAACTGTTCAAGTCGCGTGACATCAACAAGTCGTTCACCGAACTGGTGGTGATCATTACACCGGTGCTGGTGGATCCGTTGCACGAGCCGGCGCCGCTGCCACCGCTGCCGAAAGAAGCCGTGACCAATCTCAACCCCGGGCAGTTTGACCTGTCGCTCAAGTCCCCCGGCGAGCCGCCGAAGGAACAAGTGACACCGCCTGCGGCGGCACACTAGGGAGATCGCGTGAGCAGCAAGAACTCCAATGCGAACCGCAACGGCCTTTGCGTCCTGACCGTCTGCGCCGATTCGGCGACCATCGATGACGTGATGCGCGCTACCTTGCAGGTATTTGCCGCCCAGTTTGTTGGCGGCCTGACAGACTATCTGAATCGCACCGCCAATCTTGACATTCTGCAGCGCGCCCAGGACAGCGACGCCTGCCTGTGCGTGATCGATTTCGACCGCGACCGGGTGGAAGCGGTGCAGACCGCAAAGTCGTTGCAGCAGATGTTCGGGTCGAGCATCACCATGATCGCCCTCAGCGAGCGTGCCGACCCGGCGCTGATCCTCGATGCCATGCGCTCGGGCTGCAACGAATACCTGGTGAAGCCGGTGCGCATTGAGCAACTGTCGGATTCGCTGGTGCGGCTGCAAAGCCGCTGGTCGAGCAGCGAGAAGGCATCCACGCTGCGCGGCGGAGTGCTGGCGTTTCTCGGCACCCGGGGAGGGGCGGGCGCAACCACACTGGCGGTTCATATTGCGACCTTCCTGGCTCGCCTGCACGAACGCCGTGTGCTGCTGGTCGATTTGCACGCGCAACTGGGGCACGTCGGCCTGTACCTCGGGCTGCCCGGCAGCCGCTACGATTTCCCCGAGTTAGTTCGCAATGTCGGGCGGCTCGACTCCGCGCTGCTCTCCGGCTTCGTCGCCCATCACGACAGCGGGGTCGACGTATTACAGTCGCCTGATTCCCTGGACAGCTCCATAGAAGCCGCCGCCGACGATGCCGAGCGCGCGTTGTTGTTTCTGCGGGGACTCTACGACTACGTTATTTTCGATTGCCAGCGCAGCTTCAGCGGAGCCAACCTCGCCATCATTGATCATGCCGACGAGCTTTACCTGATTGCGACTCCCGATGTTCCTGCGGTGCGCGATCTGTCGCGCTGTGTCGATCGTCTGATTCAGTGCAACATCTCTCCCGGCAAGCTGAAAGTCGCGGTCAACCGTTACTCGTCGGAAGGTGCGGTGACCCTGCAACAGGTCGAGAAGGCCATTCGCCAGCCCATCTCGATGACTATTCCCAACTGCTCGAACGAACTCATTCGAGCCATGAATACCGGCACGCCGCTCGATCCTGCCAGCAAATCGGAATTTGCCACCCAGGTTCGCAAGTGGGCGGCGTCCCTGGTGCCGGGAACCAACGTCGCAGAACCGGAGACCGCTCCTCGCTCTGCCTGGCGTTTTCCCTTCTTGAGCTCACTACGACAGGCCAGTTAAGGACTGAAAATATGGCAACCACACAGACTCCCGTTTCCAATCGCGGCGCAGCTCCCCCGGACATACGCCCGCAGAAGCTGTTGCTGGGCCGCGCTCAGCAGGAGGTCAAGTCTGCCGTACACCGCGAGCTGCTGACCCGCATCGATCTCGACAGGCTCGACATTCTCGACGACCCTCGTACCCGTCAAAGTCTGTTGACCATGATCCATCAGCTGCTGGGCGAGCAGAATACGCCTCTCAGCGTGGTGGAGCGCGACCGCATGGCGCGCGAAGTGCTCGATGAGTTGTTTGGCCTGGGTCCGCTGGAGCCGCTGTTGCAGGACCCGACCGTCAACGACATCCTGGTCAACACCCACAGTATGGTCTACGTCGAACGCGCCGGCGTGCTGGAGCGGACCAGCGTGGCCTTTAAAGACAACGCTCACCTGATGCACATCATCGACAAGATCGTCTCCGGCGTTGGCCGGCGCATCGACGAGTCCTCGCCCATGGTGGACGCGCGCCTGGCCGACGGCTCGCGCGTGAACGTCATTATCCCGCCGCTGGCCGTCGATGGGCCGCTGCTTTCCATTCGCCGCTTCGGCAACACGCCGCTGACCGAAGATGACCTGATCGCCAATCGCGCGCTCACTCCGCAAATGCTCGAGGTTTTGAAGTCGGCAGTACGGGCGCGGCTGAACATCGTCGTCTCCGGCGGCACCGGAGCCGGCAAGACGACCTTCCTCAACGTTCTCTCCGGATTCATCTCTGACCGCGAACGCATCCTGACCATCGAAGATTCCGCCGAGCTGCGTTTAAAGCAGCTGCATGTTGTCCGCCTGGAATGCCGTCCGCCGAATGTGGAAGGTAAAGGCGCCATCCGGCAACGCGAGCTGGTGATCAACGCTTTGCGTATGCGGCCCGACCGTATCGTGCTGGGCGAGGTTCGCGGGGAGGAAGCCCTCGACATGTTGCAGGCGATGAATACCGGCCACGACGGCTCGGTCACCACCGTCCACGCCAACAGCCCGCGCGACGCGCTGTCACGCATCGAGACCATGTCGCTGATGGGCGATATCATGCTGCCCGACAAAGCCATTCGCGCCCAGATTGCTTCGGCAGTCAATCTCATCGTCCAGATCTCCCGTATGAGCGACGGTTCACGCCGCGTCACCCATGTGACCGAGGTGACCGGTACCAGCGGAGACATCATCAGCCTGCAGGATATTTTCCTGTTCGAAAAACGCGGAGTCGGACCGAACGGCAAGGTGCTCGGGAGGTTCTATTCCACGGGCATCGTGCCCAAGTTCGCTGAGCGGCTGAAGGCCGCAGGCGTGCCATTCTCACCCGCGCTGCTGGAGCACACGCTGGAGGTGTAGACAGCCATGTTCCTGATCGTAACCGCGTTCCTGCTGGTGCTGGTGCTTAGCTTCGCTTGTGTGCTGCTGCTCACTCGACCTTCTTCGGTGGAGAAGGCGATCGACTCGCGGCTCTCGCAGATCCACGTTAGCGAAGACCTGTTTCCCGGGGAGGGCGCGCCCGCCATTTTCAAGCAGACGAAGTTGAGCGAAGTATCGTGGATCGACGCCATCCTGCGGCGTATACCGGCGGCGCCGGCCATCCAGAACCTGCTGACTCAGGCCGCGAGCACGTGGAGTGTCGGGCAAGTCATTCTCAGTTCGCTGGTAGCGGCGTTCGCGGGATATCTGCTGTGCTCGATGTTTCTGCCCATGAAGATGCTCGCCATGGGTGCTGCTCTCGGAGCTGCAACCTTCCCCTTTCTGTTTCTTCGCGGCAAGCGCGAGCGACGCATGAAGAAGTTCGAGCGCGGGCTGCCCGGTTCACTCGACATCATTGCCCGCTCGCTGCGCGCCGGACATGCGCTGAGCGCTGCGCTTGAAATTGTAGGGGAGCAGGCCCCTGAGCCGGTGCGCTCGGAATTTCGCACCCTCTGCCGCCAGCAGAACCTCGGCCTGCCATTCCGCGATGCTGTCTTCAACATGCTCGAGCGGGTCCCATCCACCGACTTGCAACTGGTGGTAACCAGCATGCTGGTGCAGCGTGAAACCGGCGGCAACCTGGTTGAGATCCTCGACCGCACCAATCAGGTAATGCGCGACCGCATCCGCCTGGAAGGCGAGGTCCGCGTGTACACCGCGCAAGGCCGACTCACCGCCTGGATTCTCGGGCTGCTGCCGGTCTTCCTGTATGTCATGTTGCGGCTGGCCAATCCGGTTTACATGAGCGTCATGACCACCGATCCGACGGGACAAAAGCTGCTGATGGGCGGCACCATTCAAGTCCTGATCGGCTTTCTGATTATTCGTCGCATTGCCAAGGTGAAGATCTGATGAGTTCGCCGGCCCTGCTCGCCATCGCGGTTACCCTCTGCTTGTTGTGCGTATTGGCCGTTGGCTACGTGCTGCTGCGCGACCGCTCCTCGCAACAACGCATTCGTCGCGGGCTGGAGAGTGCTGGCCGCGAGAGTGACACCTCCGCTTCAAGCGGACCACTGGCGCAACGCGCACTGAATTGGGTGCGGGGCAGGCTCGGATTCAAGGATTCAGCCAAGCTGCGTGACCGGTTGCGGCTCGCCGGATTGCGCACCGAGTGGGAGGCGTCGGCTTATCAGGCTTCGCGCCTGCTGCTGCCGTTGCTGGCATTGGCGGCCAGCACCTTCTTTCCGCAATTTGGATTATTCGGAGCCATCGTCATGGTGGTGCTCGCCTACATGCTCCCTGATTTCTGGTTGAGCAGCATGATTCAACGACGACGCCAGCAGATTCGTCTCTCGCTGCCCGACACGCTCGACCTGTTGGTGATCTGCGTCGAGGCCGGACTCGGACTCGACCAGGCGCTCAGTCGCGTCGGTTCAGAACTCGCAATTCGTCATAAAGCGATGAGCGAGGAAATCACCCAGATCAATGTGGAGCAGCGTGCCGGCAAGCCGCGCATTGAAGCCTGGCGCAGCATGGCGGAACGCACCCGGCTGGAGGAAACCGATGCCTTCGTTGCCATGCTGTGGCAAAGCGAGCGCTTTGGTACTCCTATCGTGCGCGCCCTGGCTACGTTTGCCGAGTCGCTGCGCACCACGCGCCGTCAACAAGCCGAAGAGCTGGCGGCGAAGTCCACGGTCAAGCTCATTTTTCCGCTGGTGATCTTCATCTTCCCCAGCATGTTTATCGTGCTGATTGGGCCGGCGGCACTGAACATCATGCATAACCTGGGAGGAATGTTCGATTAGCTCGAACCCCTCTCCCCAACCACCTGAAAGGAGTCTTTATGGATACTGTCACCCTGATTCGAGTTCTGGCGGGAGTAGTGTTCCTCGTCATCGCGTCGGTGCTGGTCTACCGAAAAAAGAAACTCGCCTAGCCATCGGCGGCAAGCCAATGTTGCACCTTCCCAGGCTCACCATCACCGACCAAACTTCCGGCGCCGTAGTAGGCGACCAGATTCGCTTTGCCAATACCGCATTGGCCAGGCTCATCGGACTACTCGGCGCCGCTAAACTTATTGCCGGAGAAGGCCTGCTGCTGGCGCCCTCCTCGGGCGTGCACACCTGGGGCATGTCGTTCCCTATCGACGTAATTGCCCTGGATCACGGCTGGCGCGTACGCCGGGTTTGGCAACGACTGGCGCCATGGCGGATGCTTTGTCCCTCGCCTGCAACCCGCATCATCCTGGAGCTACCCGCGGGGCGGGCAGAAGAGCTGCATCTCGGCGTCGGCGACCAACTCGCATTCACCATGCACTGATCGCGCTGCTTTGAAAGGGCACAGCTTTAGTTGCGCCGCACCCGCTGGTTTTGAAAGGGCACAGCTTTAGTTGTGCCGCACCCGCTGTTTTTGAAAGGGCACAGCTTTAGCTGTGCCGTACGAGCATTCCTTCTATCGCTCCGAGTGGACTTCAGTCCGCGAGGAATCCGTTCACCGCTGTCCCAGGTAGCTCGCACAAAAACTTCCCATCGACGGCGGCGTTTGCGTCGCGCACCTTCCCGGGCTCCGCAAGGGCTGGGAGAACTGAACGTTCCACTCGGTGTTGTTGGGATAGCACGCGACGCTGGGAGGCCCGACCGCAGGCGTCCCCGCAACGAAGTCGCTTGGCAACTGAATGGCAAATCCGTAGCAGCCTCCCGACGGACAATCCACATCTTTAGTCGACCAGTTGCCGCAGGCGTTCTCGCATTCGCTCATGGAAGCGCTGGTCTGACTCGGATTGCAGCCGCAGACTTTCTTCGACGCGTTCCAAGTGCAGAACGTCGCCGGTGCGCATTCGTTTTCTCTCTCCTGCTCGTAGTTCGCTTTAAAGTCGCTGAACAGCGACATGTCGAGGGGCACGGTCAGGATTCCCGTGCTCTGGTTGTAGCAACCGCCTTGTGGACACGGATATGACCCGTACGCTCCGGTGGTAAACGTCGGCGGATTGTTCAGCTGATTGACCCTCACCGGCGCCAGCTGCGTACTGGGATCGAAGTCGGTGCCAACATAGAGCTGGTAGGTCACGCTGGTGTCTGGCTTGGGAAACAACTGGAAAACGTAATAGGTTTGCCCACCCACAAAGACGTTGGGGTTGGTGTACGCCGACTGCTTAGCCTGTGAAACGGTAGTGTCGATATAAAACAAACCATTGTTCACGGTGAGGTTGCTGCGTTGATAGGTGGAGTCGGCCATCATGCGAATCTCGCTGGCGGCAACTTCTCCCGGGTTGATGTCCTCACGATAAAGCGGTACGCCGTAGCAGGTCTGGTCCTGGCAGACCGCGCCCCAATCGTTGGGAGGCGCGGTACAAGTCCCGGTAACCGCGCAATCGGGAAAGACCACCGAAGTCACGTATTGATACGGGCTGGTATTGGCCGTAGCACACAGGCCCGAGTAATTAAACTTTGCGTCGGCGGATTGGTAGGGACACTTCGCACCCTGGCGCATGAGCGCCGGAATGTCGGACGCACATTCCGCCGTCTCCAGTGGGACGTCGAAGAACTTGTCCTTGTTGACCGAGATGGCGGGATCGAAGAGCTTGGTCTGCGAGTTCTGCGGGCCCAGCAATCCAGTCAACGTGCCGTCATCGTCGCTCAACTCGGTCTGGCGATCGATATCGGTAAACGTAGAGAACATGTCAGGAGCGTAGATGCAGTAGCGCGCCTCGACTTTTTTCGTGTCGGTGGTGAGCGAGCCCGGCTGGAAAAGCGGCTCGACGATGAAGTGCCGGATGTCGACGTTGTCGAAGAACAGCTTGTCCGAGTGAAACGCCGGCGGATAGTAAAAGCCGTTCGACTGCTTCCACGCAATGCCCGCGTTAGGCAGATAACACTGGCGTTTTGCCGGGGCCGAGGGATCAAGCGGTATGCCCAGGGTCCGCCAGAACATCCATCCCGAGCAATCGCCGCCGCCCGAACCGTTGCCCTGGGTGCAGCCCGCAAGAACGGTCTTCGTGATGTCGAGGTAGGCGTTGGCCGACTGGTAAGCCGGGCCATCGTAAATGCTGAACATGCGCTGCCCGGTGCCGAAGTTGTCGACAGGGATCGCGACACCCTGGGCCAGGCTGGAGCATACCGAGGCCGGAAGCCCCGGGTCGCACGTTAAACCGGTATTCGGGTTGAACGGTCCGGCGGGCGATGCGAACCAGTTTTCAGGCTGCGTGTTGCCGACGAAAACGTTTTTGTGTGCCAGCGCCCAATATCCGGGAATGTGGTCCGAGCCGGTGTAGCCGCCTCCGGAAACGAACGTAAGCCCGCCGCCGATCACGTTGGTCACGGCGCTGTTGCTAAACAGGTACCACTGCGAGCGCAGCCAGATGGCCCCGTAATTCAGCTGCGCCCAGTTGAACGACGTGGTGTAGTGATCGATGTCGGTGATCATGCAGTTCGCCGGCGCCTGCTCCGAGTTGGAACTGAAAGCGCAGGGATCGACCGTGGCACAACTGCCCGACGCTGGACACTGCGTCGCCTGGCGGAAGCCCGACTGCGACACCTTTGGATAGTAAGCATCGGCTTGCGGGGTGAAGGCCTGCGAGCTGGGATCTTCCGGGAACGCCGGAGACAGCGGGTTGATCACCGGCGGGATGTCGCCGCCCTGGGGCGTGAGCGTACACGGCGTGGAATTGCCGATGGTGTTGAACGAGTTCTGCGCCGTGCTGCACGCGTTGCCGATGAACTTGTACAGCGGCGTGATGCCGGCTTGCGCAAGATTGTCGATGTTGTTTTGCGATCTGCGATACTGCTGCTCTCCGGCGTAGGAATCCCAATATTCATAACGCGAATTGCCGCTGTTGGTACTGGGCAGCAGCCAATAGCACATGCCGCAGGTTCCCGCGCTCGACGCCATGTTGTATTCAAAATCGTTATAACCGTTCATGATCCAGAACGTGGTGGGATGGTCGTAATCGGTGTGGAAGGGAACTTCGTCACTGCCCGAGTTGATTGCAGCGGGCGCAAAGATTCCCGGCACATGGCGCGGGTTTTGCGGATTCTGAATTCCGGCGCGCGCCAGCACGCCAAGATTCGCGTAGAGCCGGTTGCCCGTCTCGCTGCCATCTTCCAGATAGAAGCCGTGGCCGATGGAGAGGAAGCCCACGTTGCGTGCCAGCGTTACACCCTGCGTGGCATGAATGGTGTACCAACGGTTCATAGAATCGTAAACTGTTGAGTCGGCCACATAGGTGTTAGCCGGCGTCTGGCGGGCCATGTGAAAGTGCACCGGATAGTGCATGATGCGCCCGCCTTCTCCCAACTGGTAGAACTCCACGCCCTGCATCTGCACCGACTGGAAGCCCTGGCGTACCAGGGTGTGGCCGCCGAAGTAATAACAGTTGTTTGCGCTCTGGCAATCCTGCGTTACGGCAGGGAACGGCGCGTTGTAGGTATCCCCGGCCGAGACGATGCGGATGCTGCGCGTCAGCAGTCCCACGGCAGCGCGGTTCTCCACACAGCGCGTCTGCCCGGCTGAGCAGGTGACATTCGGGTCCTGATCGGGGCCGATGTCGGACGGCACGCGCTTCAGATCGAAGCTCTGGCCATTGTGTGCATTCACTGCTGCCGAGGTCAGGGTCAGAGTCGTTTGACCGTTGCTGGTGCTCGCCGACTGAATCGTGAACTGTTCGGTATGCCCCGGCAACTCGTCGGTACTGGTGACGACAATCTGGTCATTGGCGGCCCAATCCACAACGCGGTCCAGCACTAGTGTTGTCGCGCCGGTCGCGACCGATGCCGCCAGTCGCGCCCAACTGGTGCCGGAGTTGGCCGCCGTCAGCTTGGAGTAGGTAGCTCCCTTCATACCGTAGAGATTGAGCGTCCCGCCGTAGGAAACGCCCAGCACCTTGTAACCGAAGTATCCCTGGGGATCGCCGCCGTCGTCGTAGTCGATGGGCATGTAGGCGTAGAAGCAGTCGTCCACATTGCCGGGCAGGTTTTGATTGAATCCCTGCACGTCGATGGCATGAACACACGATGTGGGATTCATGCCGCTCATCGGATTCGAGTCCCACAATGGGGTAGGCACGCCGCATTGGTTGAGGTTGTCGGAGAGACACGTAATGCCAACACCGCCGTCGCCGTTTCCGGTGCCGACGCCCTGCGCCGGACCCCAGAGATGAATGGTGAGTACGCCGTTCACCCCGTAAGGAGCGGTCGTACTGCCGGCGATCAGGGAACTGTTGTTCTCGACCAGGATGTTGGCGGCCCAGAGATCGGTGGTGCCGTTGTCCATGAACTGCAAGGTGCCGCCACTGTAAATGTTGAAGTTCTGGTAGTAGTAGGCGCCGGCGTTGACGTAGCACACGCCCGGACCGACCACCTGCACGTTCGATGTGCCGTCGCCGCCCGTGGGCAAAGATTCGCCGTTGCTACAGGTAATCGCGGTTGGACGCACCCCGTGCTTCGCCGTCGCCGAGGACAACGTTGCCGTCAGTAGAAGAAGCGGAATCAACAGAGTGGGGAAGAGAGTTCGGTAGACTCGCGACACACGGGCACACGTCGGCGGCAGAGGACATCAAGCGCTCCTCCTCAAACAGGCCTTCGCCTGCTGCTATGGTTTCGAAACTCGATTAGCTTTGGGGCTGATCGGGCACAACCAAGGGTCTTAGGAGGCGGCGACTCTCCGTACTAGGTCCGTATTACGCGGAGTTCCCATTAGCCAGAGTGGAGAAATTATCGTTCTGTTCTTCCGGCAAGGCAAGATGAATGACGAGAAATTCAAATTAGGCGCGCGATCAGTACCGCGAGTCAGAATTGGACCAGCCTCTACGCTGTCCATCGGGACACAATGAGAGACAGCGCTTTCGCGAACCCCAGGGAAGGCGCGCGGAACAACGAGATCGAAAGGGTGATCCTACAACGTAGGAGGCTCCCCAACCGGCGGCGACTTGCGCGCCTCCTCCATCGCGGCCTGGGCATCGCGGCCGGTCACCGCTTTGTACCACCCAGGGTGGTGCGTCCATGCCCACGCTTCGCTTACCGTGCCACGAGTCATCGCCTGAATCGTGCCCGGCTCGCCGAAGGTGCTGAGATAGATGTGGAAGAAGATCCCAAGCAACATGATCAAAGCGGACAGATCGTGGATCACGTACGAAATCGATACCAGCACCCGTCCGAAGACCGTGGGATACCACATGATGAAGCCGGTGATCACGTAGGCGATGCAGCCACACACGATCTCCCAGAACATCATCTTTTGGCCAGCGTTGAAGAAGCCCGTTTCCGGCGACTCCACCGAGTCGCTTCGCGTGACGTAGTCCTTGATGTCCTTCATCCAGCGCGTATCGCCTGGTGCCCAGGTCATCACCTGCCACCAATTCAGAACCTGCAGGCCGAAGAAGAACACAAATCCCAACCCAAACCAGGGATGCAGGAAGCGCGTCATTGGCCCGCCGCCAAATAGCGGCGTGAAGAAGCGGAAAATCCATGGCAGGTAGATCGCGAATCCCGACAGCAGCGCAAGGAAGAAAAAGATCCCGTAGGACCAGTGCAGAAAGCGGGTGTACACCGGGTGGCGCATTAATTCGCCAACATAGATCACGGTCTTCCCCAGCCGGTCGATAACGTTGGTGCGGTGTTGGAAGCTGTTAGCGGAGGTCGCCATTTAGTCTCCCCCTGTCGTGGTGGCCGGCGGTGGATCGATTCTCTTGATCGGCGGCGTTGGCTGGGTGCGCCGTGGACCTTCAAACACGTAGTGCATCACCACGCCAACGAATCCCAGCATGGCAGCAAACAACCCGAGCGGCTTGAACACGTCCTTCCAAACGGTGAACGCCAGCGGGATGGTCGGATTCTTGGGAAGATCTCCGTACGCCTCCGGCTTGTTGATGTTGTGCAGGACGTAGATAACGCTAGTGCCGCCGATCGATTGGGGATCGTAGACGCCCGCGTCCTTGAATCCGGAAACGTCACGCAATTGTTTGGCCCGGTTCTCCGCCAGGAACTTCATGTCCTCTTTGGTGCCGAAGTGCAGGCAACCTGTTGGACACGACTTGATGCAAGCGGGCTCCAGCCCAGCTCCCACTCTGTCAGAGCACAGCGTGCATTTGTAAACCTTCTTCGTCCCCTCGTTGAATTTCGGCACGTTGAACGGGCAGCCTGAAATGCAGAAGCGGCAGCCAATACAGTTTTCCTGCTTGAAGTCGACAATGCCGTTGGAATACTGCACGATGGCGCCGTCCGCCGGACAGGCCCGCAGGCATCCGGGATCGGCGCAGTGCATGCACTGATGCTTGCGCATCAGCCAGGCGAAGCTGCCGTCCTCGTGCTGGTCCTCGTTAAACTTGATGAGGTTCCAGTAATTCCAGTCGGTGTCAGGCATGGTCTGGTAGGTGTTGTCGAAGTGCGTCGTTTGGAACGGCATGTCGTTCCATTCCACGCACGCCACTTCGCACGCCTTGCAACCGATGCACGTCGTGGTGTCGATCAATTTGCAGACTTGGTCCTGGCGCTGTGTGCCCGCGCCGGGAACCGGCCCAGGGTGGGCCGAGATTTGCTGGATACGAAGTGTTCCGCGATCACTCATCTCGTGCCCTCCTTTAAACCTTCTCGAGTTTCACCAGGAATCCTTTGAATTCCGGTGTGTAGGCGTTGGGATCGGTCACCGTCGGCGTCAGGCGGTTGGCGGGCATCAGCGACGTGCGGCCCTCGCCTTCGGAAATTCCCTTGAAGCCCCAGTGAATCGGGATGCCGATCTGGTACAGCTTCTTGCCGTCAACCTGCATGGGCTTGATGCGCTTGGTCACCATCGCTTTCGCAATGTAGTCGGCCCGAATGCTGCTGACCTTCACCTTCTCGCCGCCGTGGATGCCCATCTCGTTGGCCAGCTCGGCCGGAATTTCCACGAACGGCTCCGGCACCAGCTGAACGTTCATGGGATTGTTCTTGGTCCAGTAGTGATAATGCTCGGTCAGCCGGTACGTGGTGCAGACGATGTTGTAGCCTTCGTCACGGTTGGCGTATTTGTCGAGCGGCGTGTTGTACTTCTTTACCACCGGATTGCTCGACTGCTCGGGATGCAGAGGGTTCGCAATCGGGCTTTCGATAGGCTCGTAGTGCTCCGAGAACGGGCCATCCGTCACCGCGCCGATTGGCACGAAGAGTCGTCCCACACCCTCCGGATTCATGATGAACGGACCCATGTGCTCGTCGGGTTTGGAGTCGGCCTTGAAGTCGGGAACGTCGTTGCCCACCCACTTCTGCGCCGCTTCATTCCACCAAACCTGCTTGCGCGACGGATCGTAAGGTTTGCCCGTCAGGTCGCAGGACGCGCGGTTATACAGCACGCGCCGGTTCATCGGCCACGACCAGCCCCAATTAGCGTAGATGCCCTGGCCGGAAGGATCTTCGGTGCCGCGCCGCTGCATCATCGCGCCCGCCTCAGTCCACGAGCCGCAATAGAGCCAGTTGCCCGACGAGGTCGTACCATCGTCGCGCAGTGCCGCGAAGCCCGGAATCTGTTGTCCCGCTTTCAGCGAGAGATTCGTCTTCTCATCGCTGATGTCGGCCCATGCCTTACCGTTAATCTCTTTCGCAACTTCGGTGAGTGACGGGCTGCTGGGAATGGTATAGGCCCAGCTTGCGTTCAGGATCGGGTCAGGGAACTTGCCTCCCTCCTTCTTGTACAGCTCGCGAATCTTCAAGAAGATTTGCGACAGGATGTCCTGATCGAGTTTGCAATTTCCCGGCGGCGGAACTGCGATGTGTTTCCATTGCAGCCAGCGCGCCGAGTTGACCATGGTGCCGTCTTTCTCCGCAAAGCCCGCGCCCGGCAGCCGGTAGACGGTGGTATTGATCTGCTTCATCTCCTCCGCGGTGGTGCCCGGCGCCTCCCAGAACGCGCTGGTCTCGTCCGGATAAATCTCGCACACCACCAGGAAATCAGCTTTCTTCAAGGCATCGATGTTCTTCTTCGAGTCGGGGCCGATCATCACCCCGTTCATGCCAAAGGCGAAAAATCCTTTCACCTTGCCTTCGTACATGTCGTTCCAGTTCTCTACCCAGGAATACTTGCGATCGATCTTGGGCAGATAGTTGAACGCGAAATCGTTCTCTTTCGTCGCCGCCGGACCGTACAACGCCTTCAGGAACGACACCATGAACTTCGGCGTGTTCGACCAGTAGTTGAACGACTCCCACTCGCCCGGCTTCGACGGCTTCGGGGTCACGCGCTCCAGGTAGGTCTTCAGGTCTTTGTCGGCGGGCGACGGCATCTTGAGATAGCCAGGCAGGATGTCGAAGATCCCGGCCATGTCGGTTGCGCCTTGAATGTTGGAGTGTCCGCGGAGAGCATTCACGCCACCGCCCGCGCGTCCCACGTTGCCCATCAGCAGTTGCAGCATCGCGGCCGTGCGAATGATCTGCGTGCCAAACGAATGGTGCGTCCATCCGACGGCATAGATGATGGTCGCCACCTTCTTCATGTCGCCATCCTTGCGGACGGAGGTGAACAGTGTCGGCGGCCTTCAGGAACTGATCCTTGGGAATGCCAGTGATGCGCTCCACCATCTCCGGCGTGTAGCGCGAGTATTGCTGCTTCAGCAGTTGGTAGACGCAGCGCGGATTCTGTAGCGACAAATCGTAAGCCACGTTGGGTGGCAGCTGAGGGGGCGCCGGCCCAGCGCCCAGTCCCGCGGCGCCCGCCGGCCCGCGCGCCTGGTAGCCGTGTCCTTCCGGAGACTGCTCTCCCGGTGCGGAGTGGCTGCCCTTCGGGGGCGATGAGCCACCCTTCGGCGCAGCTTCGGTTGTGGTCATCGCGGCGGCCACCAGTTTCCCGGTTTCGTTGCCGCCTTCCTGGTAATTCCAGGTGCTCTTGTCGTAGGTCTTCTTCTCCGCGTCGAAGCCGGAGAACAGTCCATCCTCAGGAAGCTTGAATCCGTCCTTGATGATGAACGCGGCGTTGGTGTAGTTCACCAGGTATTCGTGCGCCACGCGATTGTTCGCGAGCGCGTAGTTGATGACGCCGCCGAGGAAAGCGATGTCGCTGCCGGCACGGATCTGGCAGAAGACGTCCGCCTGCGAAGCCGTGCGGGTGAAGCGCGGATCGACCACGATCATTTTGGCGTCGCGATTGCGCTTGGCTTCGACTGCCCACTTGAAACCGCAGGGATGGTTCTCAGCAGGATTGCCGCCCATGATCAACATCATGTCGGTGTTCTTGATGTCGATCCAGCCATTGGTCATGGCGCCGCGTCCGAAAGTTGGTCCCAAACTTGAGACCGTGGGGCCGTGTCAAACACGCGCCTGATTTTCCAGGCGCACCACCCCCAAACTCCGCATCGTTTTCACGACCAGGTAATTGAACTCATTGGTATCGGTGCAGCCGCCGGTGAAGGCGATGGTCTCGCACCGGTTCACCGTGTTGCCCTTGGCGTCGGTCTCGGTGAAGGTAGCGTCGCGCGTCTTCTTGGTCCACACCGCAATTTCGTCGATCGCCTGGTTCCACGAAATGTCGTCCCAGTGGTCGGAGCCCGGACGCCGAACCTGCGGCTTCAGCAGCCGCCGCTCGTTCTGGATGTCCTGCTGCAACGACGCGCCCTTGGGACACAGCGTGCCGCGATTGATCGGATGATCGGGGTCGCCCTCAACGTGGATCACCTGGGGCGTCACGTTCTTGGCCTTGTCGCCGATGGTGTGGATGATGACGCCGCAGCTCACCGCGCAGTACGGACAGGTGCTGCGCGTCTCCGTGCTGCGGGAGATTTTCAGGCTGTCGGCCTGCGCCATGATCGGCTGCGCGTCGAAGCCGAACACCGTAATGCCGACCGCGCCGGCGATACCAGTCTTGAAAAATGCTCGTCTAGACACATCCATGGATCAGACCTCCTGGGCGAACCATGAAGACAGCGGATGTACAGAGTGAGAGCGCCGGAATGACGCTCGGAACAGTTTCATCGAGGGTAGCTAAAGCGATGAGTGGTCGGTGATTCACGATGTTGTCAGCCAGAATGCTGCAGCCACGAACCCCATACAGTATTGCTGAATGCAGCGAAGATTACACCTTGGTGAATGGCCGGTCAACGCGAAAAATCACCACACGCCGCGAACGCCTGGTATTGGAATAGCAGTCAAAATCCAAGCAGGTTTAACTGGAGTTTGTGATAGCCGTGCTCTGCCGCCCACAGGTCCAGCGCGACGCTTGCCATTTCCTCAGCCTCCGGCACCATGAGCCCATCCACCGTCATATCGAACGATTTCAGGTACGCCTTGCAGGTCTCGCAGGCTTCCACCCGAACCGCCAACGGATCTTCGGTGGAGTATCGCGGCAGCTTCAAGGGATCCTTCTCGTCGCAGTTGGGACAGACAATACGGCGGAACTCCCACTCTGTAAGGCACAGCGAGCAGGCCAGGTGCCGCTTGCCTCCGTCGCCTTCCGGACGCAGTACCGCGAATTGCGGCCTGCTGCCGCAGAGCGGACAACTCGCTTCGGAATAGGTCGCCGGCAGCGGCATTCGCGACGCCAGAGCGTCGGCCTGCGGCTGATACAGCACCCGCGCAAAAAAGTACGAAGGCTCATAGGGCGCCGGCGACGTCTCGAGTGACGCCGCTGAAGGCCGGCGTGATGCTTGCTGATCGTCATCGAAGAATGCAACCAGCATCTGCCGTTGCATTGCGTCTCCGCCGGAGCGGATTTTGCGGGCCTCTTCCGCCAGCTTGGCCGGCCCATGTTTCTCGACCACTTGCAGCAACGCCGGTAACCAGCGCATCGCTAGATCGACATCGAGTCGCTCGCGCAGTGTACCGTCGCTTGCGCTCTTTGAAGCTGGTTGCGATTCGGAGGCTTTGCGCCATCTCCCGCTGCAGCGCCAGTATGTGTCGATAGAAACGCGAGCACCTGCGAGCTGGACGAGTCTCGCTCCAGAAGCTCTTCTGCCCGCCGTAGACGTTTGTCCCAGCTGATTCGGTTGGCCATGTGAATGTGCGCGACGATTATCGCAGACGGTCAAGAAGCTGGCCATGGAACCGTTCACATTGGGGTTGGTGCCACGAAGCCCGTTGCTGAGCAAAAAGGGAGGATAGCCGCAGGCCTGTCCCGCAAGGGACAACAGGTGAAAGCCCCGTCCTTCAGGAAGGGGTAAGATGCCGCCGACATTCGTGGAGTGTCGGAGGTAAGACAGGTGTTTTGTAAGGCCCGCGGAAGTGCAGGCATGAGGTGTTACCACCGCAACTGCCGACGCGCGTTTCTATGTTTCGCGCCGCGCTTCTTCTTTTGAACGCGGCAGCGAACAACTGCCGCCATCTTGCGGCCCGCCGGGCCGCCTTGCAGTACGTCAGGTGGAGACGCCGAACTTCGGCAGCACCCATTGCGTCAGCGCAACGTACGCCACCACCAACAAAATAATCCACGCCCACTGCGGTAAATGAAATCCCAACACAGGCATATCTCTATTATCCGCTTACCGCGCCGTCTGTGCACGGGCTCACTTCATCGCTCGACCGGAATCCCATCTTCCCCAGCATCCACATCCCCGGGCACCAGTTAGTGAAGGCCGATTGCAAAAGGTTCAGCCCGACAAATCCGGTAAACCAGTACCAGTGCGAATTCACCGTGTATCCCAACGCCAGCGATAGCAGAATGAATACTCCTGCCATAAGTCGTAAGCCACGTTCGATGGTCATGCGTACACCTCCTCCGAAAGCACCGGGGCTGCCCGGGCGGTTTCTTCCTTACGTTTTTCCACCATGTAATACAGCACTGGGACCGCCATGCGCGAGAGCAGCGTTGAAGCCACCTCGCCCGCCATCAGCGAAATCGCCAGCCCTTGAAAAATTGGATCAAACAGGATGACGCTCGCGCCCACCACGACCGCCGCCGCCGTCAGCAGCATCGGACGGAAGCGCACCGCGCCGGCATCGACCACCGCCTCTTCCAGTGGCATACCCTGCGAGCGGCGCAGCTCGATGAAGTCCACCAGGATGATCGAGTTGCGCACGATGATTCCCGCGCCCGCAATGAAGCCGATCATCGAGGTCGCGGTGAAAAACGCTCCCATCAACGCATGTGCCGGAAGGATTCCCACCAGCGTCAGCGGGATCGGCGCCATGATTACCAGCGGCACGATGAACGACCGGAACCAGCCCACCACCAGCACATAAATCAGCACCAGCACCGCCGCGAACGCCAGGCCGAGGTCGCGAAATACTTCGATGGTGATGTGCCACTCGCCATCCCATTTCATCGATACCTGCGTGGTATCGCTGGGCAGCACGGCGTTGTAGATCTTCACCTGCGATCCGCCGGGCGTACGCAATTTTTCGATCGCCTGGTTCATCTTCTCGATGGCGTAAACCGGGCTCTCTTCCTCGCCCGCCACATCGCCCAGCACGTAGACCACGGGCAACAGGTTCTTGCGATAGAGCGTGGTATCGATGGTCTTCTTTTCCAGCCTGGTCAACTCGCCAATCGAAACCTGTCCACCGCCGGCGCTGGGCAGCCGCAACTGCTGAAGCGAATCGATACTCGAACGATCGGCGCGTCCCAGTTGCACGCGAATGGGCACGTCTTCGCGCGAATCAGGCACGTGCAGCAGCCCGGCCGTAGCTCCGTCCAGCCCGATCTGCATGGTCTTGCTGATGTCGGCAGCGGCCACGCCGTGCAGCGCCGCTTTGTCGAGATCAACCTTCAGGTCGTACTTTGTCTGCGGATCTTCCACGTACCAGTCCACATCAACTACGCCCGGTGTAGTCTGAAAAATCTTCTTGATCTGGTGTGCCAGGGCCATCCGTTGCTGCTCGTCAGGCCCATAGATTTCTGCCACTAGCGTCTGCAACACCGGCGGTCCCGGCGGAACCTCGGCCACCTTCAGCCGCGCGCCGTAAACATTGCCGATGGCCACCAGTCCCGGCCGCAAGCGCTTGGCGATCTCGTGACTCTGTGCGCTGCGCTCGTGGCGATTCAGCAGGTTTACCTGGATGTCGGCCTGGTTCGCGCCACGCCGCAGGAAGTAGTGGCGCACCAGCCCATTGAAGTTGTAGGGGCCCGAAGTGCCGGCATACACCTGGTAATTGACGACCTCCGGCTGCTGCCCCAGGTAGTGCCCCAGCTCCTGCGCCACGCGCGTCGTCTGCTCCAGCGTGCGTGCCGTTCGGCATATCGACCATCACCTGGAACTCGCTCTTGTTGTCGAAGGGAAGCATCTTCACCTTCACCAGCTTGAACGCGACCAGCGAGCAGGCGAGCAACAACAACACCACCACTCCGCCGAGAAACAGCCAACGCGTGCGTGTGCTCTGAATCAGCGGATTCATGATTCGCCGGTACACGCGCGTCGTCCAACCCTCCGCCTCATGCTTGTGGCCGTCACCCGACGCGTAATGCCGCAGCAGCCGCAGCGCCGCCCATGGCGAAACCACGAAGGCCACGACCAGCGAGAACAGCATCGCCGCGGACGCTCCCACCGGGATGGGGCGCATGTACGGGCCCATCAGTCCGCGCACAAACGCCATCGGCAGAATCGCCGCAATCACAGCGAAGGTCGCAAGTATCGTGGGATTGCCAACTTCATCGACCGCTTCGACCGCAATCTGCGCAAGAGAAGGTCGTTCGGGTGCCCCACTCAAGCGGTTTTTGCTTGAGTGGCATGTCGAGGCCGCTGTCACCTCATCGAACGCCGAGTCAACATCTCTCGGCAACCGGAAATGTCGTACCACGTTCTCCACCACCACAATCGCGTCGTCCACCAGGATGCCAATGGAGAAGATCAGCGCAAACAGGGTGACGCGATTCAACGTGTAGCCGAACAGATAGAAGATGAACAACGTGAGCGCCAGCGTCACCGGAATCGCGATCAGCACCACGCCCGACTCGCGCCATCCCAGCGCCAGCGCAATCAGCAGCGTCACCGAAAGCGTCGCCAGCAGCAGGTGTTTCAGCAGTTCGTCGGACTTGTCCTTGGCCGTCTCGCCATAATTGCGCGTTACCGTGACGTTCAGGTCCTGCGGCAGCAGGTAGCCGCGAAGCTGCGCGATTTTCGCAACCGCCTTCTCGCTGATGATGGTGGCGTTGGTACCTTTGCGCTTGGCCAGCGTAATCGTTACGGCCGGGTATTCGCCCTGCGCGCCGCCCTTCGCCGTGCCTGCTGCATTGGCGTAGAGCACGTAGTCCGCGGGCTCGGCGGGCCCATCCACGATTTCACTCGCCACATCGCGCAGATAAACCGGCTTGCCCTGCGCAACTCCGACCACGACCTGTTTCAGATCGTCGGCGCTTCCCAGAAATCGTCCCGCCTCCACCTGAAACTCCTGATTGCCCTGCGCAAAGCTGCCTGCCAGGCTGCGCGCGTTCGCCTGCTGCAACTGCGCGGTCACGGCTCCGGCAGTCATGCCATAGCCAGCCAGCCGCTGCGTGTCGAGCACGACCCGCACCTGTCGCGGCAGTCCACCGATGATCTTGGTCTCCGAGACGTCGTCGATCTGCTTGAGCTGATGCTCCAACTCGCCCGCTATCTGCCGCAGGCGATAGCTATCGTAGCGCTGCCCCCACAATGTCAGAGCCAGGATGGGGACGTCATCGATCGAGCGCACCTTAATCAGCGGCTGCGACACACCTTGCGGAATGCGATCGTAGTTCGAATACAGCTTGTTGTAGGTCTTGACGATTGCGTCCTCTTCCTTGGTGCCGACATAGAAGCGGACCACCAGCATGGCCGCACCGGGCTGCGAGATTGAGTAGACGTATTCCACGCCCGGCACTTCGCGCAGCAGCCGCTCCATCGGGATGGTCGCGCGCTCCTGGATTTCCGCCGGCGCAGCTCCCGGCATGCTCACCATCACGTCGAGCATGGGTACGACGATCTGAGGCTCCTCTTCGCGCGGCGTCATCAGGATGGCAAAGGCCCCCGCAATCAGCGCGGCGGCGATAAACAACGGCGTCAGCTTCGAGTTGATAAAGGTGCGCGCCACCAGCCCGGCTAGGCGCAGCTGCGGCTTCGACTCAGACATGCAGCACTCCGCATGGGTTTTCAAGGGGAGCGGCATCAGCCGCGCCGCGCGCTCGCGTAGAGCTGGCCTTCAGGCCAGGCTTCATGCCGTCGAAACAGGTAGAGCTGGCCTTCCGGTCAGCGTCCACGGCAGCAAAAACGAGAGCGGGCTTTTGCCCTTGCCATCCGATCCGGTTTTGAAAGGGCACGGCTTCAGCCGCGCCGGTAGCTCGGGTAGAGCTGGCCTTCAGGCCAGCGTCCACGAGGTCGAAGATGTGAACGGGCTTTAGCCCCCCACTCACAACGCACCAACTTTTTTCCCCGCCAACTCGCGGTCGGCGGGCTGCGCCACAATGCGCTCGCCGTTGTCCAATCCCGAAAGCACTTCCACATCCTTGCCGCTCGGATTGCCCACGGTGATATAGCGCAGTTCCGCGACCGCGTCTTTGCCGACCACGTAAATGGCTTCCATCTGTCCGCGACGCAACAGCGCAGTCTGCGGAACCAAAATCGATTCCCGCTCCCCGCGAGGAAAGCGTGCCCGGCCAAACAATCCCGAGCGAATCTCCGCTGCGCTTCCTGATGCCGGAAGCTCGATCTTCACCGTGAACGTCCGGCTCGCCGCATCGGCTGCAGGTACGATCTGCACCACCTTCCCGGTAATCGCCATCCCGCCGAGCGAGTCGATGACCACCGGCACGCTTGCCCCCAGCCGCACCATGCCGATCTGGCTTTCGTCCACGTTGGCCTCCAGCCGAAAGTGGGTTGGGTCTTCCACCACCAGCAGCGGAACTCCCGGCGCTGCCATCGCCCCGGCGTCGCTCAGTTTCGCAATCACTAAACCATCGAACGGAGCGCGAACCTGGGTGTAGCTGACCGCGGTGTTGGCCTCGGCCACGCCCGCTTCGGCCTGCGCCCGGTTGGCGTGGGCGGCATCGCGGTGCGCCTTGGCCGCAGCCAGCCTGGCCTTCACCTCGTCAAACTCATGCGGACTCACCGACTTCTTGTCGTAGAGCATCTGGTAGCGCTGCATGGTCGATTCCGCCAGCGCGTACTCGGCATCGGCCGCAGCGATCCCCTGTTGAGACGCCTGCAATCCCGCGGTGGCGCTCTG
Source organism: uncultured Acidobacteriaceae bacterium (assembly GCA_963771535.1). Lineage (GTDB taxonomy): Bacteria > Acidobacteriota > Terriglobia > Terriglobales > Acidobacteriaceae > CAVVDY01. The sequence continues at coordinate 55,993 of CAVYTK010000007.1, forward strand.
ATATGCGGCGCGAGGCTGGGCTCCGTCGATGGTGACCAGCACCTGCCCGCGATGCACCGCGTCGCCTTCGTGCACGTTGAAGCGCGTGATCGTCCCCATGGCCTGGCTGGCCAGCTGCGCCGATTGCGCCGGACGCACCGTGCCTGTCGCCTCGATGTAGTCGGGAACCGCAGTTCGCGCCGCCGTCAGCAACGCCACGCCGGACACCGTCTCCGGCGCGGCAGTGGTTGTCGGCTTATCGTTGGAACAGCCGGCGAGAAACAACAGAGTCGAAGCCACCAGTATTGCCGCCGCGAACCGCGCCGTAATGCACAAATTTCTCTTCATTGCGTCACCACCGGAGAACTTGGGCTGATGCTTCCTGTTGCCAGCTCCACGCCGGCATAGCTGGTCCGCACGCGATATACCGCCTGCCAGTAATCCGCTTTCGTGCGCTGCGTCGATTCCTGTACCCGCAGCAAATCGCTGATCGTTGTCAGCCCGCCGTCGTAGCGGTTCTGGTTGATGCGCAGGCTCTCTTCCGCTTGCGTCACCGCGCTTCGCGCCACCACCACCTGCTGCTGCGCCGAGTCATAGTCGTAATAGGCCTTGCGCACTTGCAGCCGCACCTGGTTGCGAAAGCTGTCGCGCATGGCCGCGGCCTTTTCCTGCATGGCTTTTTGCATGGCGAGATTCGCGCGCTTGCTGTCGCCGCTGAAGAGATCGAATTGCAACTCCGCCCCCGCAATCCAGTTGTTGCCGCCATTCCATCCCGGGCTCGGACTGTCCGTCTCCCACGAGCCGAAAGCATTCAGCCGCGGAGCGAACGCGCCCTTCGCCATCGAAATGCCCTTTGCCTGCGCGCTGCGCTCCGACTCGATTCGCTTCAGGTCGGGCCGCTTCTCCATCGCCATCGCTTCCAGTTCGGCCACGGGAGGCGGCGAGAAGCTGCGGTCGGTCAGCGCCTCCTGCGGTTCAAACAGGCTGTCGGACGAGACGCCCATGGCCAGCGCCAGCTGCGTCTGCGCCAGTGAGAGCGCGTTGCGTGCGGCGATCAGCTCCTGCTTGCGCGCAGCGGTTGCGACCTGTGCGCTGAGCAGGTCTGACTCAACCACCATTCCGCTCTCCACCCGTGCCCGACTGCTTGCCTCAATGGCCTGCGCGGTCTCGAGCCCGGCTTCGGCCACTTGCACCTGGCGTTGCGCCAGCAATGTGCCGTAGTAGGCCTCCACCGCCTGGTACACCAATTCCTGGTCACTGCGATCAAGTTGTTGCTCGGCGGCCTGCTTCCTGTACTTCGCCTGGCTCACGCTGTACCAGCTTTGGAGGCCGTCAAACAGGCTCCACTGGCCCGAGAAGCGGCTGGAAAAGTTGCTGACCGGCGTCGGCGTGTTCAGCCGGTTGAGTGCGAAGTCGGCAAGCGTGAAATTTTGTTGGCGCAAGCGCGATCCGAAAACGAAAACCGGATCGTTGCCGCGCACTGCGCTTTCGGTGAAAGTAATTTTCGGCAGCAGCGGCGCCTGCGCCTGGCGCACCGCAGCCGTCCCGATCTGCACGTCAGCCATCGCCGCCTTATGCAGCGGATTCTTCTCCAGCGCCATGCTGACCGCTTGCGGCAACGTCAGCGGAGTGGCTGTCTGCGCCGATGCAAACGTTGACGCGAGCGCAACCGCAATCGCCAGAAACGCCAGTCGCGGCAGCGCAATCGCCGTCACTCTTCGTCTCGCCGCACGCAACCGTTGATGAAGCCGCGCCACGCTTACGCCTCGGCCAACTCAGGCTGCATTGCCGGCACAATTTCAAACGTGGTGTGGAGTTCGGCGCTCTTCTGCACCATCGCTCCCACCGAACAGTACTTTTCCTCCGACAGGCGAATGGCATCTTCGACCGCCTGCGCTGCCACGTCCACGCCGGTGATGATGTGGTGAATGCGTACCGCGGTGAAGACCTGCGGCGGGTTCAGCCCCTGATCGGCTTCGACCGAAACCTCGTAACCCGTGACCTGCTGGCGCTTCTTGCGCAGGATGTTGATGACGTCGAAGGCGGTGCATCCGGCCAGCGCGATCGCCACCAACTCGATAGGCTTGGCGCCGGTATTGCCGGCTGCGTCGTCGAGCAGAAGGTGGTGTCCGGTACCGCTGGTAGCTACAAATTGACGATGAGTGCCCTGGGACTCAGTAAGCTTGACGCTGGCAGAAATCATGGTGTTCTCCGTGTGGCCGAGGCTGATTCGACAGCCCATTACATTCGTCCACAGGAAGAAACGCAGTGACGTGTGAGAGTGTTACAAGGATTTTTCTGTCAGGTGGGGCGATTCCCGAAATGGGAATGCCGGCAACGGCAAACAGGAGACTTAGCCCAGGTTCGCCCATTTTTCGGGCTAACCTGGGCGGGAAGCCTGCGCGAGAGGCCGTTTAACTTTGTCGAACAGCAGATCACACGCCCGCCGCGGCCTGCCGTTTCGCTCCCAGCGCGCTGACCGCCTGCTGATACTTCGCCACCAGTTCGCGCCGCAACTCCTCGGCTCGATGCGTCGGCTGGACGCTTGGCTCATACAGTCGGCACTGCGCGACCGCCTGCTTCAGGCTGGCGAGAAACGCCTGGCACGGCTCACACGTGCCGATGTGCCGGTCCATCTCCTCGCAGACAGCGTCGTCCACCACTCCGTCCATGTAATCGGAGAGCGCGGCGAAGAGATTGCGGCAACGCGGCTCGCGCTTCTCTGCCGCAGCAGCATGGATCTGGAACGTGCCCGGCACATTGCCTTTGGCAACTTGCGACAGGTAGCGGCGAACCAGCAGCCGCGCGCGATGCAGCCGCACCCGCACCGTGCCCGGACGCAATCCCGTAATCTCCGCGACGTCGGCCGTACTCATCTCTTCCATGTCGTGCAGCACCAGCACCATGCGATATACCGCCGGCAACGCCAGCACCGCTTGCCGCAGGTGTTCCGAGGTCTCGCGCCGCAGCGTCGCTGATTCCGGCCCGGGAGCGTGGCTCAGCAGTTCCGCCAGTTCGCGGCCGTCGGGCATCAGCTCGTCGAGTGAAATATTTCTCGCCGGAGAATTCTTATCGCCGCGTCGATTGCTGATGCAGCGGTTGCGTGCGACTTTATACAGCCACACTGCCAGGGCACGCGAGTTCTCAAACTTGGCGAGGTGCGGTATCGACTTGAGCAGCACCTCCTGCATGGTGTCTTCGGCATCTTCCGGGTGGCCGCAGACTTTCATGCTGAAGGAGTAGACCGTGTTCTGCAGCAGCGCCAGCGCCCGGTCAATCGAGTCAGATCGATTGTCGCGAATCAACTCCAGCGCTTGCTCGACGGCGGCGGACATGCAGCTAGATTAGCCGATGCCGGTGACCCCGGCCAGCGCGCACAGCCCGGCATCGCCGCGAAATCCTGTCTTCCGCCGATCTCGCTTCAGGCCCAGGCCACGCCCGGTACGCGTTTCTCATCAAACTTATTTCGGCGAAGTCGCCCATCACCCTCGCGGGGTGAACGCTGCTCAACCCGTAGGCGAGTCGTAGATCTACCCAGTTCAAATGCTCAATCGGAAATTGGAACAGGCTCCCTCGCGAGTCATCATCGAGAATGTCAGGCCCGCCGTCGATGGCGGGCGGTTTCCAGCCAAGCGTATTGTCGGCGATGCCTGCGAGGTGACGGCCGACATCTTCTGCGACGGACACGACGTGGTTTCTGCGCTGCTGCTCTATCGCGCTGAAGCCGACCCTACATGGCACGAAGTCGCGATGCAGCCGCTGCCTAACGATGTTTGGAGCGCGAGCTTCGTCGTCGAGAGGCTCGGCGCCTATCGCTTCACCGTGACCGCGTGGGTTGACGAGTTCAAATCGTGGCGTCGCGATTTTCGCAAGAAAGTCGATGCCCGGCAGGAGGTCTCCATCGACCTGCTCAGCGGAGTCGCTTTGATCGAGCGCGCTGCCGAACGGGCGCAGCTTACTCCGTCTGACGCCGAGATGCTTCACCGCTGGGCGGCCGATCTGCGGTCCGGCAAACCTCTGCCCGACCGTGCGTTGCTGGCACTCGATCCCGCGCTGGCCGCCGTTGCCGACCGTCATCCTGACCGCACGCGGGCCGCGACTTACGATCGCGAGTTGCCGCTGTGGGTCGATCGCGAGCGCGCCCGCTTCAGCTCGTGGTACGAGATGTTTCCCCGCTCCTGTAGCTCGGACCCAGAGACCAGCGGTTCGTTTCGCGCCTGTGAGAAACGGCTGGACTACGTCGCCGGGATGGGCTTCGACATTCTGTACCTGCCGCCGATTCATCCCATCGGTGAGCGCAACCGCAAAGGCAAGAACAATTCGACAGTTGCGCAACCCGGCGACCCTGGCAGCCCCTGGGCCATCGGCGCGCCCCAGGGTGGACACACCGCCATCCATCCCGACCTCGGCACCCTCGAAGATTTTCTGAGCCTCAAGAAGAACGCTGAGGCGCGCGGCATCGAGCTCGCCATCGACGTCGCGTTTCAATCGACCCCCGACCATCCTTACGTGCGCCAGCATCCCGACTGGTTCCGGCATCGCGCCGACGGCTCCATTCAATACGCGGAAAATCCGCCGAAGAAATACGAGGACATCTATCCCTTCGACTTCGAATCGCAGGACTGGCAGGCGCTGTGGGACGAGCTGAAGAGCGTCGTCTTCTTCTGGCTCAAGCAGGGTATCCGCGTCTTTCGCGTGGATAACCCGCATACCAAGCCCTTCGCCTTCTGGCAGTGGCTCATCGCCGAGGTGCGCCAACAATATCCCGAGACCATCTTCCTGAGCGAAGCCTTCACCCGGCCTCGCGTGATGTACCGCCTGGCCAAGCTGGGCTTCACCCAGTCCTACACGTATTTCACCTGGCGCAACACCAAGCAAGAGTTGCAGCAATACTTGACTGAGTTGACCGGGACCGAGGTGCGCGAATTCTTCCGCCCCAACTTCTGGCCCAACACGCCCGACATTCTGCCGGAGTTTTTGCAGTTCAGCGGCCGTCCCGGCTTCGCTGCCCGCCTGGTGCTCGCCGCCACCCTCAGCTCCAACTACGGCATTTACGGCCCGGCTTACGAGTTGCTGGAGAACGAGCCCGTCGCGCCCGGCAAAGAGGAGTACCTCAACTCGGAGAAGTACGAGATCAGGCAGTGGGACCTGCAGCGGCGCGACAGCCTGAAAGGCCTCATCGAGCGCGTAAACCAGGTTCGCCGCGATAACCCGGCGCTGCATTCCAACGACCATCTACGGTTTCACGATATCGATAACGAGCAACTCATCGCCTACTCCAAGACCACCGCCGATGGTGCCAACACCGTGCTGGTGGTGGTGAATCTCGATCCCCATCACCGTCACAGCGGCTGGCTCACGCTGCCGCTGGCAGAACTGGGCATCGAAGAGGACCGGCCTTACCAGGCGCATGACCTGCTCAGCAACGCCCGCTACTTGTGGCAGGGCGAGCGCAACTACGTTGAGCTGAATCCGGAAGTAATGCCGGCGCACATCTTCGCCATTCGGCGGCGGGTGCGCACCGAACGTGATTTCGACTACTACATGTAAGTGGGAGACAGTATGGCCAACCAGGCGACCACCGAAATCCCCACCCTGAAAGTAGCGGGAAACTGGGAACAACTGCTCACCGGCGAAGCTCGGCAGCAACTGGAGCATTTGCTTCCCGAGCTATTGCGTAAGCGGCGATGGTTCGGGGGCAAGGCGCGCAACATTCAGTCGGCCGCGATCACCGAGACCGTGCCCGTGCCCCACGATGGCACGACTTCTTACCTGGCGCTGGTGACCGTGACCTACGAAGATGGAATCGAAACCTATGTCTTGGCCTTATCCCACGCTGTGGGAGGGGCCGCCGCGCGCCTGCTGCGCGAAGCCAGCACTGGAATGCTGGTGCGGCTGCGAACACCAGAAGGCGAGGGGGTGCTTTACGACGGCGTTGGCGACCGCGGATTCGTTATCGCCCTGCTCGATTTGATCGACCGCGAAGGCGAGCTGCCGCCGGGCGTTGCCACCCTCGATGCCAGCCATACCAGCAAGTTCGAAGAGCTAAGTACTCCCACAACGTCAGAGACGCTGGAGCCGCGCGTCGTCGGCGCCGAGCAGAGTAACAGTTCCATCATCTTTGGCGACCGGTTGATCATGAAACTGTTTCGCCGGGTGCAGGGCGGCGTCAATCCCGACCTGGAGATCGGGCAGTTCCTGACCGAGCACGGCTACTTCAATTCGCCTCCGGTGGCAGGTTCGGTCGAACTGGCCGCCGGTGAGGGCGAGCCGGCCACCCTGGCCATCCTGCAAGCATACGTTCCAAACCAGGGTGACGCCTGGAAGTACACGCTCGAGAGCCTGCAGCCAGTTCTCACAAGAGCGCGCGAGCGCAATGGGGAACTCGGCGAGCTCGAGCCGCCAGACGCGCCGCTCTTCGAGTTGATCGCGCAGCCCGTGCCTTCGTTGCTGGTGGAGGTGAGCGCCGGCTATTTCGAATCCGTGCGGCTGCTCGGTCAGCGTACGGCGGAGCTGCACCTCACACTCGACTCCGATCCCGAGGACCCGGGTTTTGCGCCGGAACCATTCTCGCGGCCCTACCAGGATGCGGTGCATCGCGGGATGCGACGCATGGCGACGGCGGTGCTGGCGCTGTTGCGCTCGCAGGTCGATCGCTTGCAGGATGCCGAGCGCGACCTCGCCGCCGAGTTGGTGAGCCGCGAGTCCGACCTGCTGGAACTCTTCCGCCCGATCCTGAACGCCGACCTCGATGCCGAGCGCATCCGCATTCATGGCGACTATCACCTGGGGCAGGTGCTCTACACCGGCGAAGATTTCGTCATCATTGACTTCGAGGGCGAGCCGCTGCGCAGCCTGAGCGATCGCCGCATCAAGCGGTCGCCGTTGCGCGATGTCGCCGGCATGATGCGTTCGTTCGACTATGCCGGACAGACGGCGCTTACAAGTCTGCCGGAACCCTCTCACACACTTGCAAAGTTCATTGAATCATGGACTGTGTGGACGGCCGCCCTCTTCGCCAAGTCCTATCTCGAGACCTGTGGCCAAGCCCCGTTTCTACCGACCGACCGGTCACAAACGGCGGCATTGCTCGATGCCTTCCGCCTCGACAAGGCGGTCTACGAGCTGGGATACGAGATCAACAATCGCCCGACATGGGTCCATATCCCGCTGATCGGCATTGCGCGCATCCTGCGGCAGCACGGGCAACGGCTCCAGGAGCGCGCGGCGTAACCGTACCGCAGGTTTCTTAGCGCTTGTACCCGAAGAGATAGTGCATCTAACCGTTCCGATAGTCCGCAGCAGAGCGCTAGCGACGGCTCCTCGGAGTGTTTCCTCGGCAGGGGCTTGCAAACCGTTCATCCTCAATCAAAACGAGCGTTCCACCAGTGGTCCGCCAAGGCAACTGTCGATTGGCACGGCGAGTGCTCTTCTTCCCTGCGTTAGCCGCCTAGGGCAAAGTCGAAAAAGATCCCAAGGGCGGGCGGCGATTTTCAGCCGGGCTCCTTCCAGGAGCCACAAGGAGACGTTATGAATCGCAAAGTGTTAGGGGTGCTCGTCCTGTTGGCCGCGGCCCTGGTGGTGAATGTCAATGCGCAGGAAAGGGTGCGCGCCAATGTTCCATTCGAATTCGTGGCCGCTGACCGAGCACTGCCGGCAGGCATGTACGACATCACTGAAGTGGCGGCGCACGCGATGTTTATTCGCGAATACAAGAGCGGGAACGCAATGATGGTCCAATTCCGGCCCGCCAGCGGTAAGCAAGTGATGCACGCCAAGCTGGTGTTTCACAAATACGGCGATCGCTATTTCCTCTATCAGGCCTGGAGCGTCGACGGAGAAGGCATCCAGGTGCGCAAATCCGAGTTGGAGAAGGAGCAATCGCTGGCCGATGGTGGGCTTGCCGCGCTGCAAGAGGTGGTTGTCGCCCTCCGATAAACCAGCCTCTTGCCCCAGAGAAACCCGGAGCCACCCCGCTCCGGGTTTTTTACGGCTGCGTGGCGGCCTAGCCCATGGCACCTGATTCGTAATCACGCCGCCGCTGCCGCTACCGTAGAATCGCAGATTCATGGATCCCACTTCTCCCGGCGCGAGGCCCGAGCGGCTATCGTCGCGATTGCTGCGCAACCTGAGCCCGTCGCATCAGCACAGCGCGTTTTCCGCCACGCTGCTGCTGATGAGCTCGGTCATGCTCGGCCGCATCATCGGCTATCTGCGCGAGATGTACGTGGCGTGGGCATTTGGGGCCGGGCCGAAGACCGATGCCTACGTCGCTGCCTTCACCCTGCCCGACTTCCTGTTCTACGTGTTGGCCGGCGGCACCGCCTCCATCACCTTCATTTCGATCTACACGCGGCAGATTTCGCAAAAGCGTAACGCCGAAGCGCAAGAGGCCTTCAACTCCACCATCACCATCATGACCGTGGTGATGATTTTCGGCACCATCCTGGTTGAGATCTTCACCCCGCAATTTGAACGCGTGCTGTTTCCGCACTTCAGCGCCGAGCAACTGGAGCTGTGCGTCTATCTCACGCGGATACTGCTGCCGGGACAAATCTTTTTCTACGCCGGCGGCGTGGTCTCAGCCGTGTTGTTTTCGCGACAGTTGTTTCTCTATCCCGCGCTGAGCCCGGTGTTCTACGGGTCCTTCATCATCCTTGGCGGACTGATCGGGGCGCATCGCTTCGGCATCGCCGCGCTGGCGTATGGTGCGCTGGTTGGATCGTTCGTCGGTCCATTCCTGATCAACGCCATCGGCGCTGCCAATGCAGGTTTGCGCTATCGCTGGAACTTTGACTGGCATAATCCGCAGTTCCGCGAATGGGTGCGGCTCAGCATTCCCCTGATGCTGGGCGTGTCGCTGGTCTCGGCCGACGACTGGATCCTGCGCTTCTTCGCCTCCGGCGTGACCGGCGATATCACGCGGCTCAACTACGCCAAGCGGCTGTTTGCGCTGCCCATCTCGATCCTGGGGCAGGCTGCCGGGCAGGCCTCGATGCCGTTTTTTGCCAAGCTGTTCGGTGAGGGCCGCCGCGCCGACTTTGGCGACAGCGTGAACAAGTCGGTCTATCGCATCGCCTCCGCGTCCATGCTGGTGACGGCGCTGATGATTCCGGCGGCGCTGCCGTTTGTCGACCTGGCATTCCGCCGCGGCCGCTTCACTTTCGCCGACTCGCTCTCCACTTCGGTGTACTTTGCCTGGTTCTCGTTGTCGCTGACGCTTTGGTCGGCGCAGGCGCTGTACGCGCGCGGATTCTATGCTGCCGGAAACACCGTTACGCCCATGGTCGCGAGCACCGTCATCACTGTCGCGTCGCTGCCCGTCTATGCTGCAATGTTTCGAAACTATGGAGTAACCGGCCTGGTGGTGGCGTCCGACATCGGCATCCTGATGCACACTGTAACGCTTGCCTGGTTGTTGCAGCGCGCCGATCTGGTGCGCCTGCGAGGGCTGCCATGGTTGGAATTAGCAAAGGCCTTCGCGACCGCGATTTTCGCGGGTGCCGCCGCGTATGGCGTTTCGCGCTCAGTGCATATCACCGGGCATCGCAGCGCTGACCTGCTGGCCATCAGCCTGATCGGAATCACCTGGCTGGCTGCCACCCTGGTTGGACTTTGGATCACGCGCTCGACTCTGCCGCGGGAACTGCGGCGCAGGGGCGCTCCTGCCACGCCCAGCCTCACTACTCCTGAACCTATGGTGGATCGCACGACGACTGGCGGCGTCGAGCCGTAGTAGCAAGTTGTCGGTTGTCAGTTGGCAGTTGTCAGCAAGGTAGTTGTCCGTTGCCAGTTGTCAGCAATGCAGTTGTTGGTTGTCACTTGCTAGCAAGGCGTTGTCAGTTTCGGTGGTCAGTTAGGATGCCCCCGTCCCGCAGGGACGAAAGGCGAAAGCCCCGTCCTTCAGGGCGGGGTTGTCGGTCGGCAGTTGTCAGCAAGCAGTTGTCGGCTGTCGATTGTCATCTCTTTCGATTTGTCATCACGAGCGCAGCGAGGGATCTGCTCTTGCCACGCCGCGGCAACAACGTCTTTCCATAACGAAAATCCCCGCTATGCCACCACCCAAGGACAAATCCTACCTCCGTCCCGCAGGGACGAAAGGTGAAAGCCCGGTCCTGCAGGTCGGCAGTTGTCAGCCTGAGTCGCCAAAACCGCCGCTAAGAGCACGGGTGTCACCACGGCAACGTTCCCAGAGAGAGCTTTAGCTGAGAGCTGAAAGCTGATAGCGGGTTACTCACAGCTTCTCTTGAAACAAACCGACCCCCCCGCTACGTATCACCAGCAGCGACTATCGGCGTCGAGGAGGTTTTATGTTCTGCGATCGATGTGGTACTGCGGTGCAGCCGAACGAGCGATTTTGCAATCACTGCGGCAGGCAGTTCTCCGACGCGCTGGTAATGGCACGCACTTCACCCAGCCGCGTGCAGGAGCACGTTCGCCTGGTAGGTATTCTGTGGCTGGCTTTGTCGGCTCTCAGCGTGCTAGCAGGGCTGGTTCTGCTGATTTTTGCCACTGAACTGATTCCGCATATTCAACAGTCGGGACGGGCTGGTCGCGAGTTTCCCGGCGAGTTCCTGACCACGTTTCTGGGAGTGATCGGGGTCGCCGTGCTGATCAAAGCTGCTGCCGGGTTTGCCGCCGGCTATGGGCTGCTGCAACGCGAGCCGTGGGCGCGCACGCTGACGCTCGTGCTGTCTTTCCTGGCGCTGTTCAACATTCCGTTTGGAACCGCGCTGGGCATCTACAGCCTGTGGGTGTTGTTCCCGGCGGAGTCCGAGCGCGAGTACGAGCAGGCTACCCGCGTTGCAAGGTTGGCGTGAGGAAGTTGCCGTGGAGACCGGCATAGCAGGGGCCTACGGCTTGACTCTGCTTGCCGGTACCCGCTAGCTTGCCAGCATGGCTGAGCCGCGCATTGTAACCTTCACCACCGACTTCGGACTGAACGACGCGTTTGTCGGCATCATGCATGGAGTGGTGCTCAACATCCATCCCGAGACGCGTATCGTCGACATCTGCCACTCTGTCGCCTCCTATGATTTGCTCGACGGCGCATGGACGATTGCCCAGGCGTATCGTTACTTTCCTCCGCGTACGGCGCATGTGATCGTGGTCGATCCGGGCGTGGGCAGCGAGCGCCGGCCGATCCTGGCCGAAACCGAAAACTACGTTTTCGTTGCACCCGATAATGGCGTGCTATCGATGATCGAAAGCCGCGAAGCGAAGTTCACGGTGCGGCACATCACGGCCGACCGCTACTTCCTCAATCCCATCAGCCAGACGTTTCACGGGCGTGACATCTTCGCCGCGGTTGCGGGCTGGCTGAGCAAGGGGATCGAGCCGGCGGAGTTCGGCCCGGAGATCACCGACTACGTTCGCCTGTCGCTGCCCGCGGTCGAGCGCATCGGCGATAACAGCCTGCGCGGGGTGGTTTTAAAAGTTGATAAGTTTGGAAACTTGATAACTAACATCGGAGAGCAGGAGGCGCCCCAGTTGTTCGCCGCGACGGTGCCGCAGGTCAGCATCCTGATCTCGGGCGAAACCATAACGCGCCTGTGCCGGTCGTACGCCGAAGCGGCCGACGGCGAGTACTTCGCCATCATCGGCAGCTCGGGATACCTGGAGATTGCCGCCCGGCAGGCCTCGGCAGCCGAGAAGCTCAGCGCCAGTGTGGGAAGTCCGGTAGGGATCGTCTTTGGGGAATGATGCAGCTTGGCTGTATCTTGTTAGCTTGCTATGAACCGACCTTTGCTCAACCACCCAATCATCTTCGCCATCGTGACCTTCCTGGTCATGTGGGTTGCGGCCCAGATCGCTGCTCGGCTCGCCCGTGCCCAGCACGCGGTGGAAGAGGGGAAAGAGGAATTCAACCTGGTGCTGGGCGCGACCCTCACGCTGCTCGGCCTGATCGTCGGGTTCGCCTTTTCCATGGCGGTGGGGCGCTATGACCAGCGCAAGAACTACGAGGAAGAAGAAGCCAACGCGATTGGTACGGAGTACGTTCGCGCCGACCTGTTGCCCGCCGCCGACGGCGACAAGGTACGCGCGCTGTTGAAGCAATATCTGCAGGAACGCATTGAGTTTTACCAGACCCGCAACTGGGATGAACTGCAACACCTGAATGATCAAACGGCCGCGCTGCAGGCGCAGATGTGGACGGTGGTAGCCGATGCCGCCAAGGCTCAGCCCTCGGCGGTCACCGGGCTCGCGGTTGCCGGCATGAACGATGTGCTGAACCGGCAGGGCTACACCCAGGCGGCATGGTGGAACCGGATTCCGGTAGCCGCGTGGACGCTGCTGGTGCTGATGGCATTTTCTTCGAATCTGCTGCTGGGTCTTGCGGCGCGCAATACCAGAGCCAGAAAGATGTTCCTGGTCTTGCCGGTGGTGCTGGCAGTCGCCTTTCTTTTGCTGGCTGATCTCGACAGCCCACGCGGTGGCATCATCCGGGTGGTGCCGCAGAACCTGCTGAGCCTGGCAGATTCGCTGCACTGAGGGCAGGGAACGGATTCGCCTACTCTCTCGTATCTAAGCTTGGTCCAACTATGAAACCATTTCTGCGCCTGCTCAGCTCCGTCGTATGTTCCGCGGTTCTCACCTCCATGGTCTTGGCTCAGCAGGGGCAGTCGCCTTTGCCCGCGTTGCCGCCCGACGTTCCCAAGGATGCGAGCATCTGGATGCTGCTGGGCGACCACAATCCCATCGGCCAGGACGCGCTGTGGACGACTCCCGATGGCATGGTCCACGAGTTCTTTCAGTTCAACGATCGCGGACGTGGACCGAAGACTTACTCGACGTATCGCTTCGATAGTCACGGCATCGTGATCTCGGAAGAGACCCACGGCAACGACTACATGAAGAATCCGGTGGGCGAGACGTTCACCTTGAAAGACGGCGTCGCTTCATGGAAGAACCAGGCCGAGGACGCGCACGAGAACAACGCTGCGAACCGCTTCTTTGTTGGACTCGATGCGGGTCCGGCCAGTACGTATCAGCTGGCGCAGGCGCTGCTGAAGAATGGCGGCAAGCTGCCGCTGCTGCCGGGAGGCGAGGCCACCATTAAGCAGTTGCAGACGGTGCCGCTCGAGGCCGGCGGCAAGAAGGTGAAGGCGACGCTCTATGCCATCGAGGGGGTGAGCTTCACTCCGGTGTACTTGTGGCTCGACGAGCAGCAGAACCCGTTCGCCGCAGTGTCGTCATGGTCGGGCCTGATTCCTCCGGGATTTGAAGGCAGCTACGCGGCGCTGCTCAAGGTGCAGGATGACATCGACTCGGCGCGCGCGACCAGCCTGGCGAAGCAGTTGGTCCATCATCCCGCCGGGGACATCGTCATCACCAATGTAAGCGTCTTCGATTCGCCGAATGCGAAGACGGTGCCGGCACAGCGCGTGACGGTGCACGGAGATCGCATCGTCAGCGTTGAGGCGGAGCATGGACAGCCGGTGCCGACGGGCGCGCAGGTGATCAACGGCGGCGGCAAGATGCTGCTTCCGGGGCTGTGGGACATGCACCAGCATCTTTCGGCCGACAACGCGTTTCTCGACATAGCCGCCGGCATCACCACCATTCGCGACCTGGGCAATCCCATCGAGCAGTTGGCCAAGCTCAAGACCCACATCGAACAGGGCGAGCAAATTGGGCCACGCATCGTTCTCGCGGGATTGATCGACGGCCCCGGGCCCCTACCAGGGACCGATCAACGTGCTGGCTTCCACGCCGGACGAGGCGCGGAAGGCCGTCGATCACTACGCCGATCTCGGCTACGTGCAGATCAAGATTTACAGCTCGGTGAAGCCTGAGCTGGTGCCGGTCATCATCGAAGAGGCGCACAAACGCGGGCTGCGGGTCAGCGGCCACGTGCCTGCAGGCATGGTCGCGTCGCAGTTTGTGGAGGAGGGGGCCGACGAGATTCAGCACATGAATTTCATCTTCCTCAACTTCATGGGCGATGTGAAGGAGACGCGCACCCCGGCGCGCTTCATCGAGCCAGGCAAGCGTGCCGCGGGCATTGATTTGAACTCGGCACAGGTGAACCAGTTTATTGCGCTGCTGAAAGAACATCACACGGTGATCGATCCGACGATGACGGTCTGGGAAGCGACCTATACCGATCGCCCGGGAAACATCTCGGAAGAGGATGCGTACATGTTCGAGCGGCTGCCGCTGCAGGCGCAACGTGGGGCGAAGATGGCGGGCGAGGCGCTACCCACTCCCGACGCCGCTACCGACAAGCTCTATCGCGCGTCGTATGCCAACATGGTGCGCATGGTGAAGAAGCTCTACGACAACAACATCACCGTCGTGGCCGGGACAGACTTAGGCATGGGCTATTCGCTGCATCGTGAGCTGGAGATTTATACCCAGGCGGGGATTCCCGCACCCGAGGTGCTGCGCATGGCGACCTACACCGCGGCCAAGGTGATGAAGAAAGATGGCGAGTTCGGGGCGATCGCTCCGGGAAAGATGGCGGACCTGATATTGGTCAATGGCGATCCGGCGGCGAACATCAGCGATATTCGAAAGATCGACACGGTGATCAAGGGCGGCGCAATCATGTATCCTGCGGAACTATATCCCGCGATGGGTATACGCGCGCAATAGCTGAAGGTAGATGGAATCGCGCCGATTACGCGGCCTTGGGAACAGCTTACATCTAGAGCGATAGCTTCGATTTAAAAATCGACCACGACACGATAGCTTGTGAGATAGTTTACCTGGATATAAGCAAAGCTATTTAATTAGTTAACATAGCTTATAAAGTTATAATCTATATTAGTGGGCGGCCCATGCCATTCCGTCGGGACCACGCCCGGTAGCAATGTCGCCGGTCTTGGTTAGCGTGTTCAGGTCTACGATCGCGACCTTGCCGTCGGAGGTCAGGGCGACGTAAGCGCGCGAGCCGTCAGGCACAATGAGGATACCGGCAGCCGACTTGCCCAGGTTGACGCGCTTGGTGACCTTGCGCGAGGCGGTATCGATTGAGAGCAGGTCTCCCGTGGCGAGATCGGAAACCAGCACCTGCTTGCCGTCAGGGGTGAACTTCAGGCGGTTGGCGCGCTTGGCGACGCCGTCAATGGTGTGCACGACCTTCTTCGCCGCAACGTCGATCACGCTCACGGTTCCCTCCGCCGCATTGGCCACCCAAAACTGTTTGCCGTCCGGCGAAAGGTCGCAGCCCTCGGAGCCCTTGCCCACGGGCACGACCGTCTCCGTCCACTGCTCCGGCCCAGAGGCTCGCTCGATGATGTTGACGGTGCCGGACTCGGTGCTGGCGGTGAAGATGGTGTTCAGTCCTTTGGCGAGCACCAGCATGTGGGTGCGGTTCTGGCCAGTGCCGAGCAGCCAGTCGACTTTGAGAGTCTGTGGGTCGATCCGGGCGATGGCTTTATTCAACTCGGCGGTGAAATAAACTTTGCCGTCGCCGAACTCGATGCCGTGCGGACGGCGCAGCGGGCTGATGTCGACGCGCGTCTCTTTGCGCGTGTTGAGGTCGATCACCGACAGGCTGGTGCCTGGCTTGTCCTGCTGGTAGGGCCCGTAATTGCTGACGTAGGCGAAATGGCCGTCGGTTGTGACCTCGTGCGGAGCGTCGCCGGTGGGGGCAGTGCCGACGATTTTGTTGGTTGCGGGGTCGATGATGACGAGGGTGTTGTCGTCTTTATTAAGCACCAGCAGCGCGGGCGAAGGAAGCTGTGCGGCGGCGACGATGGTGGTGGTGACGATCAGAGCGAAGAGGCAAATCAGTTTCATGGGCGTGCTCCGGTGAATGACAGGGTACATCATGGGCGTGCGGGGTTTCATGTGCCCTGGGGGGCGGGGGCGCGGGTTGTACCGGCGGCGGCGATAGTGGCGATGATAGGGGTCCTTCGACACCTCGCTACGCTCGTCGCTCAGGATGACAGACAAAAATACAATCCCGGCCCGCGAAATACGCTCATCCCGCGTCGCTCAGGATGACAGACAGGACGGGGATGCAGGGGGGAGCGCGTTCGGCACGGCTGAAGCCGTGCCCTTTCAAGGCCGATCGCGGAGTGTTGGCATATAGGGTTGGCATATAGGGTCGGTATGAAAGAAGTTCTTGCCGCTGCGTGGGAAAAGCAGGTCCTTCGCTGCGCTCAGGATGACAATTCAAAAAGAGAGCACAAATCTCCAGAGTGATGACAGATCGGAAAGAGTGACTGAGAGCTGACGGCTGTTACTCGTAGCGCAGGGCTTCGACGGGATCGAGGCGCGAGGCGCGCAGGGCGGGAACCATGCCGCTGATGACGCCGACGAACAACAGCACCACGGTCGAGCCCAGGACCGCCATGGCAGAGATGCGCAGGTGAATGTCTCCGGCTCCGGAAGTATCTTCAAACAGCGGGCCGAGTAGCGGCAGGGTGGGCAGCACGATGGAGAGCAGATACGACACACCAATGCCGATGGCGCCGCCAATCAGCATCAGCATCATGGTCTCGGCCAGGAATTGCAGGCGGATATGCCACTTGCGCGCGCCTAAAGCGCGTCGCAAACCGATCTCGCGGATGCGTTCATCGACTGAAACCAGCATGATATTCATCACGCCAACACCGCCGATGCCGAGGGTGAGTGCTCCGATGAAGAGCAGTAGCACCTGCAATCCGATGGTCAATCCGTCGATCACCGGGCGAAATTCTTCGCGTCCGAACATCTGTATGGCTTTCTTGTCGGTGGGCGAGAACTGCTGACGTTCGGCGACCGCGGCCAGTACCTGGGCTTCGGCTTTCTTTTCGAACTGCGGCGCTACGGGTTCGAAGACCATCACCTGGGGATAGCGCGTGTTCCAGATATCGCCCGCTGCGGAGAACGGAATGAACACCGAGCGATCGTCGCTGGTGAAGTAGTTCGACATTTGCAGCTTGCGGTCCATGATGCCGATGACGATGAAGCGCACGCCGGCAATCTGCACGGTTTCGCCAACGGCGTTGCGTCCGCTGAAGAGCTGCTGCTTCACGCGGCCGCCGATGAAGGCCACGCGACGGCGTTCGACTTCGTCGGTGGGGCTGATCCAGCGGCCCTCGGCGGGCACTTCGTTGCGCATCTCGCCGTACTCAGGGCAGACGCCGCGGATGGCCGTGTTGGCCACGCGATCTCCGTAAGCGATTGGCAAAGTTTTCACCGTTTCGAGGCAGGCGTGTTTCACCAGGCTGGCTTCGGCCTTCACCGCCTCAAGGTCGGCGAGTTCAAAGCGAACTTTCTTGCCGGCGCGCTGGCCTCCGGGCTGCTCGCTGGTTTGTTCGGGCCAGCAGATGACGGCGCTCTTGCCGAAGGCGTTGAAGGCGTGCACCAGCACATGACGGAATCCGCTGCCGTAGGCAATCAGCAGGGTGACGGCGACGATGCCCCACACGATTCCGAGCATGGTGAGTAGGCTGCGGGTGCGTCCGCGGCGCAGAGCGACCCAGGCTTCCTGCAAAATTTCGCCGGTGATGGAGAGGACGCGCATGCTATCCCCCGGCCTCGTAGCGCAGGGCTTCGATGGGATCGATGCGCGCCGCTTGTCGAGCGGGATACATTGCGGCTAAGACCGCGACGGTTCCCAGCAGCCCGAGTGACAGCAAGGCCGATTGCCAGGTGGGCATCAGGCCGGCGAAGTACTGCGGCATGGGCAGCAGGTTGAACAGGGCACAGAAGCCGAAGGAGATGGCCATGCCGAGCGCACCGCTGGCCAGCACAACCACGATGGTCTCGACGAAGAACTGCATCATGATGCTGCGCGATTTTGCGCCCACGGCTTTGCGCACGCCGATCTCACGCGTGCGTTCGCGGACCGCAACCAGCATGACGTTCATCACGCCGAGTCCGCCGAGAAACAAGGTGGTGAAGCCGACGGCGCCGAGAAAGGTCTTCATGCCATTGGTCATGGTCTCGAAGGCCTGGGCCTCTTCGATGGTGTCCCACACGTTGGCGGCCTCGGTGTCATGGCGGTCGAAGTTGTAGATCTGGGCCAGCGCGGCAATGACCTCGTCCTTGCATTCGGTGTGCTGGCCGACCGATTTGGGCGTCACCAGCAGGCGGTCGAGCGAATGCGGCTTAGCAGGAGGCTTGTTGGGAAAGTCGTTGCGGATGGCGGTGTAGGGGATGAAGATTTTGTTGACGTCGAAGCCGTCGTAGCTGGAGTCCTGGTCCTTGGCCTTCATCACACCGATCACCTTGTAAGGGATGTCGTCGAGATAGACGTTCTCGCCGATGGCGTTACGGCCGGGAAAGAGCTGCTTGCGCACCTCGGTGCCGAGGAAGGCGACACGACGATTCTCGGCCAGGTCGTCCCAGTTATAGAAGCGTCCCTGGCCGACATCGATAGAGCGTATATCGGCGAAGGGCGGCCATGAGCCGGCGACCATCTGGGCGCTGGCGTTGTAGTTGCTGTGCAGGCGAACGCTGCTCTGGCTCAGCTCAGGCAGGATCCACTGGCAATCGGGCGACTGTTTGGCAAGCTGATCGAGGTCGCTGTCCTCGAACTCAATGCGACGGCCGGCGCGCGCGCCTCCGGCTTGCAAGCTGGTGCGGCCGGCGAAGACGATCATCACGTCCTTGCCAAAATTTTGCGCGACCTTGGCCTGTCCCTCACGGAGTCCCTCGCCCGCGGCGACCATCAGCACGATGGAGATCACGCCCCAGGCAATGCCGAACATGGTCAGCGCAGTGCGCAGCTTATGCGCCCAAAGGGTGTGAAAGACGTCGCGAATGAGATCGCGCAGGACCATAAGGATGATGGCGAAAGTGCCCGGCGTCCGGATTTGCCGGTGTTGGGCACGAAGAGTTATACGGCTGGGGAGAGCGATTGGTTCGCGGAGATGAGGGGCTTCGCTGACAGGTTTAAGTCAGCAAGAGGTGTTTCGGCTTTAGACGCGGAAGAGAGTTCCCTCAGAGGCTAAAGCCGAAATTGAAGACGCCTGGAGCGGCACGGCTGAAGCCGTGCCCCTTCAAACCAGGATGTCTAAGACGTTATCCGCGGCGCATGGGCTGGAAGAGCGAGAACACGGCTCCTTGCGGGTCGGCGACGATGGAGAAGCCGGCCGACATTTTCCATGGTCGTGGGACCAAAGTACGACATTCGCGCCCAGCGACTTGGCCTTGTTGGTGTCCTTATCGCAGTCGGTGGTGTGGAAATAGATGAGCCAGTGCGGCGGAACTCCGGGCTGACGCGGGCGGGCGGGCGGAATGCCTCCAATGAAATGCTCGCCGTTCTTGATGTGCAGGTAGCCGCCATCGGGATCGTTCTCGCCTTTTTCCGCATGCCAGCCGAACAGCTTGGAGTAGAAGTCCGCAGCGGCTTTCGGATCGTCGGTGTTGAGATCGGCCCAGGAGAAGCTGCCCTCGGCGCCGACTACTCCCATGCCGGTCATCTGCTTGGCCTGCCAGACGGCGAAGACGGCTCCTGTGGGATCTTGCAACACAGCCATGCGGCCGTAGTCGTTCACGTCCATGGGACCGGCCAATGCTTTGGCGCCGAGCTCCTGCGCTTTTGCGGTGGTAGCGTCGGTGTTTTCGACGGCTACGTAGACCAGCCAGTTCGGGGGAACGTGCATGGCGACCTGGTCGGGCATCAGGGTGTAGCCTCCGCCGACATCTTTGTCGTTGAGGCGAAACATGGTGTAGGTGCCGCCCGGGCTCATGGGATTGTCGGCGGTCGTCCATCCGAAGAGAGATGTGTAGAAAGACTTGGCGCCGGCCTGGTCGCTGGTGGCTAACTCAATCCAGCAAAACATTCCGGGGGCATGAGAGGGTGTGTGCTCTGACATGGCGAACCTCGCAGGGAGATAAGAAGACGCGCGTAATTCTACACCGGCGGCATTACGATTCTGGCGTAGTTGTTATACACAGAGACAGAGGCACAGAGGCACAAGAGAAGACATCAGGATATTTAGGACCTCTGCGCCCCTGTGTCTCTGTGGTGAACTCCTTGCGATCAGCTGCCCAGCCCCGCGGTTTCCGGGCGAAAACGCTTATCACTGCCCTCTATGACCGAAGTCACAGACCCGAATGACAAAAAACGAAACCATAGAAGCCGTAATGAATTAACGCAGCAGAAAACTTTTATAAGGAGACCAATTTTCATGAAGCGTAGCATCGTTGTCGTACTTACCGTAATCGCACTGCTCTCGATGTCCTGTGTTGCCTTTGCCGCCGAGGATGGCGCTGCCATTTACAAGTCCAAGTGCGCCGCCTGTCATGGTGCGGATGGAGCCGGCAAGATCGGCCCCGCGGTGAAGGGAACTTCACTGACCGAGGCGCAGATTTCTGACGAACTGCAGAAGGGCGCAGCCGGCAAGAAAGCTCCGCACACCAAAGGCATCTCAGGCCTGACCGCCGACCAGGCGAATGCGGTTGCGGCTTACGTAAAGAGCCTGAAGTAGTTCGGTATCAGATTGGGAGAAAGCCGGCCCTGGTCGGCTTTTTTCTTGCCGCAAACGCGGATCATTGCAAAGCGGCACAGCCAGGCGCGCCATGAAAACTTGCTGCCCGGCGCATTTGTCAGTAAGTGCCTGTATGCACGTCCCGCTTCCACTAATCTTGCAACTTCGGTCACCATCCGATGTTCTGCGCAGCATTTCACTTGACTTGCCGCCGAAACGCAGCTTACCCTCCTTCTCGGATAGATTCCTCCCGCAATCAAGTTGTAGATAGAGCAAGCAACCACTTGCATCAGGGTCGGTGTCTTGATCGTGCCTGGACACGGTTGAGAACGCGGCCTCTGGTCGAGAGGCGGGCGCGTGTTGCTGGCCGCAGTGCGCCGTTAACAGGAGTGCACTACATGTTTACAGAAACCCCGCAGCAGGATGGAGCGCAGGCTCCGAACTTCGCAGCAGGCCAGTCGGCTCGCTGGCTTGCGTACTACACCAGCCCTCGCCATGAGAAGGCGGTAGCCAGACAGTTCGAATACCGCTCGGTCGATTGCTTCTTGCCGCTGGTTCGCCAGTCGCGCCGCTGGAAGAACGGCGTGCGCGCACAGGTGGAACAGCCGCTGTTTCCCGGCTACGTCTTCGCGCGCCTGGAGCCGAAGTCGTACTTCAAGGTGCTCAGCGTGCCCGGCGTGGTATCCGTTGTCGGTCCTGGCCGCTTGCCGTCGGTGCTTGACGATGAAGAGATCGCCGCGTTGCGTACTGGGTTGGCGGAACGCAACAGCCGCCCGCATCCCTTCCTGGGAGTGGGACAAAAGGCACGCATCATGAGCGGAGCATTCGCCGGGAAGACCGGAATCCTGATCAAGGAGCTGACCGGCCTGCGCGTCGTGTTGACGGTTGAGGCGATTATGAAGAGCTTCTCGGTCGAGGTGAATGCCGACGAGTTGGAGACGATCTCCTAATTCGATCTAGGGAAAGGGATAGGGCGGCGCTTTCTCGTAGTCCTGGCCATACTTATTTTTGTGGTTCACCGCCACGCTGGGAGCGGCGAGCACAGTCACCGCATCAAGCTGCGCGCTGGTTGCTGAAACAGTTACCCGATGCTGCAACTGTTTCAACTGCTCGGGCTGCGCACTCTCATACCACACTGAAAACTCATACTCTCCCGGGGGGACGCCTGGCATTGAATACTCGCCGGCTGCGTCGGTTGTGGCGTAGTAGGGCGTCGCCATCACCATGATCACGGCGCTCATTTCGGGATGAATGTTGCAGAAGATATAAGAGGGTCCCGGCCGGTTAAAGTGCACCTCTTTGGACGAGCCGCTCTCGTACAATCCCAAGTCGAAGCGCGTGCCCTCGTATACCGAAAACACGTTGTGAAAAAACGGATCTTGATTGGGGAAGAGCACGGCTGATCCGATGGGCACGACCAGCAGGTGCGGGGAAAAATGTTTGTTCTTTTGCACCAGGCGGAAGGTTTTTTCCGCGGGCCTGGGAGCTTCGCCCTTGGTGGGTGTGAGCCACACCACGGCTCCTGCTGCCGAGCGCACGAGCTTACCATTCTGCTGAATGCTCACCTTGCCCGATACAGTCGCCGGCTGCGCCCACGAGAGGCAACTGGCCAGCAACAGCAGAAACGCCAGGCGGAACTTCGTCAAAACGCTACTCCCACTCCCAGATTGATGTGCTCGGCGGTGCGCGTCTGTCCCCCAAAGAGCACAGTGTTGAGGTGCCGGTATTCGAGCGAAAGCAGCAGGTTGGAGCGCGGGTGGTCGATGACATTGACCATGGTCGTCCAATTGCGCAGTACCGGCTGATAGGTGGGATCGGCGTTTTGCAGAAGGTCGGCAGCGAACGGACTTTCTTCGCCGAACGCCGTGTTGAGTTCCCACTTTTCCGCCGGCTTGAACTTCAGTTGCGACCATCCGCCGACGGTATTCACGCCGATAACGCTAGCATACTGGTTACTATCGGGACCGTTGTAAACCACGCTGGTGCCAATGGCTCCCCACATCCCGCCCAGCCCGAGACCGCGGTGCAATTCGCCGGACAAGGCCCAACGCTCGCCAAAGGGGAGGGTCCAGTCGAGGGTGGCGGCCCAGGCGTCGATCACGCGGCTGTAACCATAATCCTGGCGCGCGAAGTAGCCACCATACCCGAGGCGTGGCGATTTGGGAAGCAATCGGGAAGTCCCAACTCTGCCGGGCGGCGATGGCAGGAGTGCGCGACAATTCGCCCGCCTCAGGTTGCCGCAGGTAAGCGCTGGCGGGCACTTCTCCATTGAATGGATCGAGAACGCCAAACTGCAAATGCGGCTTCACCCGCTCGGACAGCTGCCAGGTGCGTTCGGCAACGATCTGGGGCGTCCAGGTCCAGAGGTCACCCGAGTAGGCAAACTCAGGCGTGCCGATGGCGGCAAGCGTAGTAGGCGAGAGGGGCGAGATGAATGGCTTGTCCTGCATGAAGTGCAGCGACCACTTGCTCCACTCGAAGGAAATGTCGGCGGTCCGAAGACGCGCCAGTCCCAGTACGTAGCCATCGAGAGTGCGGGTGAAGCCTCCGTAGAAATCGAATTGCACTGCGGCGCTGGTGCGTGCTCCGCCCACTTCCGGCCCGAAGGCCTGTAACGTAAACAGCGTCTGCCGGAAGGTCGCGCCGATACTCCCGCCGGGTTGTCCATCGGGCGTGGGCACAGCGAGATTGGGAACGCTGGTCGTGTTCACAGTTCCACGGTTTACAAACGTATTAAACAACGCCAGGCCCGACAATCGCACGCGATATTTCGACCCGCTCTCCACCTTGCTCTGGGCGAGCGTCGCCACGCGCGAGTCGGTGACCGACTCATCTTCCCGCAAGTCGGCGATGGCGTGCGCGGTATCGGAACTGTCCATGGGCGCCGCCGACTTGGCCGCCTGGAGTTCCGAACGGAGGCTATGGATCTCGTCGCGACAGGCCTCCACTTCGGAGCGCATCGACTCCAGCGACGAGGTCAGTTTCTCGACCTGCTGCTGCAACTGCTGCATGTCGGTAGGGGATGGCGATGCCTGCTGGGCCATCAGCGCCGCGGTCCAAAAGGAAAATGCCACGAGAACGAAACCGAAGCGGATCATGGTGAACCTCACGCCTGGATGGGGGTGGCAGAATGTTACCTCAGATCGATAAACTTCTTGCAACATGAACGCGCCGCCGAGAACCATCTTTCACGTCGATATGGACGCCTTCTTCGTCTCCGTGGAAGAGCTGTTCGATCCGTCGCTGAAGAACAAGGCGGTGGTGGTGGGCGGCGCGGCCAACGAGCGTGGCGTGGTGGCGGCTGCGTCATACGAGGCGCGTAAGTTCGGAGTGCATTCGGCCATGCCGTTGCGCACCGCGGCCAAGCTGTGTCCCCAGGCCATCTTCGTGCCGGGACATCCGGCACGCTATCGCGAATGCTCGGAGAAAGTTTACAACGTTCTAAACCGTTTCTCGCCCAA
This sequence comes from uncultured Acidobacteriaceae bacterium, assembly GCA_963771535.1. GTDB lineage: Bacteria > Acidobacteriota > Terriglobia > Terriglobales > Acidobacteriaceae > CAVVDY01. The sequence goes on from CAVYTK010000007.1 coordinate 79,808, forward strand.
GCTGGAGATGGTTTCGATCGACGAGGCTTACGTCGATATGTCGGGCACGGAGCGGCTGTACGGGCCTCCGTTGCGTGCGGCACACCTGCTGCACGTGGCGATGAAAAGCGATACCCAGTTGAACTGCTCGATTGGGATTGGCGCATCGCGGCTGGTTGCGAAGGTCTGCTCCGATCAGGCCAAGCCGAATGGCGTGCTGTGGATTCCGCCGGGGTGCGAGGCCAGTTTCTTAGCGCCACTCGAGGTGCGCAAGATTCCCGGCGTCGGCAAGGTGATGGAGAAGCGGCTGGAAGAGCAGGGAATCCGCAAAGTAGGAGACTTGGCATCGCGCGACGAAAGCTGGCTCAAGCAGAATTTTGGTGCCATCGGATTAGCGCTGGGGGGCAAGTCGCGGGGGATCGACGCGGGCGGCTGGTTCGATGCCGATATCGGCGAGGACGAGGGGCCGAAGTCGATCAGCCATGAGCACACGTTCTCGCACGACACGGCCGACGCGCAGGTGCTGGAGTCGATGCTGGCGCGATTGTCGGAGATGGTGTGTCGCCGCTTGCGCGAACAGCAGATGCCGGCGCGCACGCTGCAACTGAAGCTGCGCACGTCGGACTTCCACACCATCACGCGGGCACATACGGTTCCGCAGCCGACGACGGTGGACTCGGAAGTGTTCGCCATCATCCGAGCGCTGTTTCGCGAAAACTGGAAGGGCGAGGCGGTGCGTCTGCTGGGCGTTCATGCTTCGCACTTCGACGGCGAGAGCGGGCAGATGAGTTTGCAAGGCGCGGGCACGCACGACAAGTGGAACCAGGCGTTGTCGGCCGCCGATCGCATGCGCGAAAGGTTTGGCGAGAATAGTATTTCGCTGGCCGCGGGGATGAAGGCGCGCTTCCGCGAGAAGACGCATGAGAATCCCGCAAGCATGCCGGGGAAGAAGCGGAAAGACGGCGAGTAGGCGGGCGGGTGACGTCGTGCTTCGCCTTTCGCTTCCTTATGACTTGTCATCCTGAGCGCAGCGAAGGACCTGCTTTTCATGGGCTAGGCAAAACGTAGCGGCCGTCCGCGAAGAGCAGGTCCCTCGCATCGCTCGTGATGACAAATCAAAAACGTGCCGAGAAAGCAAAAGGGAGCCAACAACCAACAGCCAAGAGCCGCTAGTACAGCGGCGGCTCACCCGGAGGGCGGGTCTTCCAGCGGCGATGCACCCACAGCCACTGGTCGGGATATTTGCGGATGTAGCTCTCGAGCACACGGTTGAACAGCGCGGTGTTGGCGGTGGCGTCGGCTTCGCTGTCGCCGGTATCGGCGAGGTCGAGTGCGGGATCAAACTGCACGCGGTACTTGCGCAGCTCCGGGTCCCAGATGGTGAAGGCGGGAACCACGGCTGCTCCGGTGTGCAGCGCGACACGGGCAACGCCGCTGGCGGTACATGCAGGGATTCCGAAGAACGGGACGAAGACACCTTGCGGCGGAGTCATGTTGGTGTCCATCAGAACGCCGACAGTTTCGTTGCTGCGCATGGCGTGCAGCAATCCGCGAGCGAACTCCTGCTTGTTGACGACGGTGTTGCCGTGCAAGGTGCGGAAGTTGGTCACCAGGTGGTCGACGTACGGATTGTCGAGCGGGCGTACCACGATCCGAATGGGATGTCCCTGCAGCGAATGAAAGAATGAGCCCACCTCCCATCCGCCAAAGTGCGCAGTGAGCAGCAGGACTCCCTGGCCGCGGCGCTCGGCCGCTTCGAAATTTTCGAAACCCTGATACACCGCAATCTGCGAAGAGTTGCGTTGCGTGTAATAGGGGAAGAGGCAGAACTCGGCGAGCAGGCGACCGAGCGAGGTGTAGACGCCCTTCAGGATCTTGCGGCGTTCGGCGGCAGTTTTTTCGGGGAAGGCGATGCGCAGGTTGCGATGACCGACACGTCGCAGCCGGGGATAGACGTAATATGTTAGCTGTCCCAGCAGAACGCCGAAGCCGCGTGCCACTGGGCGTGGCAACACACCGACAAGCCTGACCAGAACGGCCAACGGTGCGTATTGCAATCGATCAAGCATCGCGGGCACGTTGACGGTAGCACCCGCAGAAAATCAGTGTCAAACCAGCGGAGTCTACTGCCCACCCTTGCCGGTCGGCGGGATCGGTGCGGGGGCTTCGTTCACGGTCGGTTTGCTGGATGAGTAAGGAGCCTGGGTTGGCGACGGCGCCGGAGCAGTCGCCGCCGGCTGTGCCGGGGCGGGCTCGGTGTTTGGAGCCATCATCATTCCGCTCATGTCGTCAGTGTTCGCGGCTGGAGTTGCGCTCGCAACCGGGGCAGCGGTCTCGGCCGGAGCGGTTGTCTCCGCAGAGGTATTCGCCGCAGCTGCGCTGGCAGCGGAAGCTGTGGTCGCAGAATCGGCGCTCGCAGGCGCGGCCGGGTCTGCCGCTGGGGTGGCCGATGCCGTAGCCGCTACATGCGAACGCGGTGTCGGCGCATATTTCTCGACGGTATTCAGGAACGATTGAGCCTCTTCAGGAGCCGGCGTCTTGCCGCTGAGAATCGTGCGGAAGGTGAGGGGCGCGCGATAGAAGGCTTGGGTGTCGCCGTCGGCCTGATGAACCACCGCGCCACTTACTGATACTCCGAGAAAAAGTCCTCGAGCCCGCGAGTAGGTCAAGAATCTGTGCGCGCATGGTGAGGTCGGTCATGGCCTGCGCGTCGCGTCCCACCGGGCCGGCCGCGGCGGAAGCGTCGCCGCCCAGCTTAAACTTGCTGGCCAACAGATACTGCATACCGTCCTCAGTGCGGATGATCAGCACCAGGTCGCTGGCCTGGCCGCCCGCCTGAAACCCGAAGCTGCCGCCTTCCATCTTGAAGAACACCGGCGCGCTCCATCCGGTGCCGGTGCGACAGGTAGCCACGCCTTTGCCGTAGTTGGCGCCGAAGATGAAGCCGGCCTTCAGCATCGAAGGCACCACGGCGATACATTTGGCGCCGTCCATGATGCTGTCGGGAATGCCGTGATCGGGCGCTGACATGATCTGGGTCAGGATGACTCCGGAAGTTTGCAGGCGATCGATGTCGGCTTCCCGTTGGTCGGAAGCATAAACCGCGCCGGCGATCAGCAAAGTCATAAGCAGTACAAGCGTCTTCATAGCCACACTCCCGATTCGAGACATTCTGGGACCGTGTTCATCTTATGTTGGTTCGTGGTGTCAGACGCTGAGGAAGCGCAATGCGGTGGGTTACTGTTTAGTGACCTGGAGGTCAGGGAGTTCATTCGAAGCGAGCAATGCGCCGTCAGTCAGTGCGAGTTCGGCGAGTGCCAGGAAATACGAAGGGCCGGATTCGGGGACCCTCGTACCCGCTTCCGGCCCTGTCTCCCAGGTTCTGTGGTAGGTGAGTACAGTGTGAGGGCAACAGTAATTTCTGGCAAGGTAACGAAAGGGAAGTTTGCATATGTCCTAATGGACACTGTCCTCACTTCCCTTTAGTAACCTGTCATGCTTACTTTTTCCTGTACATCTAGTCGGTAATTTGTTAAGCGCCGTTGAACAGCAACTTGGTGACGGCGTGAACCGAAAGCGCGATGCGGTTGCCGACGCCCGCCTTGTGCATGAGGCGGCTGACGTGAAGTTTAACCGTCCGCTCCTCGATCCCAAGTTCGTGTCCAATCTCTTTGTTGGTGCGACCTGCTACCAGCAGCTCCAATACCTGCCTTTCGCGGTCGCTAATTTCGTCGGGCCGCGGCCAATTTTCGCGGATTGGTGATGACCCGGTCGACGAATTTTGCCAGGATTGGGCGGGGAAGCCAGATGGAGCCCGCACTGCACAACTCGTAAGGCGCGCATGTAGTCTTCTGCCGGAGCAGCTTCGTCGAGGTAGCCTTTTACGCCGGCAAAGATAGCGCGCAGCAGTACCTCCTCAGAACTGGAGGTGCTGGTGAGAATCATCTTCACTTCAGGTCGCAGGGTGCGAATTGCGGCGACCGCATCGAAAACCGAACTCAGACCGTGCGATCCGATGAGCACGATTTCTCCGGGGAGAGGTCGGCCTAGATTTTCGGCTTCGACTTGGTGAACGGCAAACTCCCCCTCAGACTCGAGAACGGCGCGTAGTCCTACGAGGCGTAGCGGGTCATAACCTAAAACAGCGACATCAATGCGCGAAGTGGAGACGGAGGCGGCTGGCGGCAATGGAGAGTAATCCTCACAAGTTACTGTAAAGCACCCACCGGCTAAGTAGCTTGGCACTAAGGTGGGATTTGCTTAAAAAAGATTTGCGGGTCACTTAGCACGAGGAGCAAGCGACGTGATCGCGACTCTGAATCAGCGGGCTTTGGCGGCTTCAGGCACTCTTTCGACGAGGCGCTTTGGCCTTCTTGGCAACGTGAGTCTCGGAGGCTTTTTGCGCTTCCACCACGCGTTGCGGCGGCTTCTTGGGTAGATTCGCCAGGCTTTCCTTGAGTGCGGCCATCAGGTCGACCACTGGAGCGGGCTTGCGAGGCTTCTCGACTTCAGCGACCTCGTTGCCTTCCAAGCGGGCCTTAATGAGCGTCTTGAGGTTCTCTTCGAAGGTGTCGTGATACTTCTCGGGCTCGAACTTACCGGCCAAGGCTTCGATGAGCTGGTGCGCGACTTTTACTTCAGCCTCTTTTAGTTCGACATCGGGCTTGCCGAAGCTTTCAAGCTGCCGCACCTCGTCGCTGTAATACATGGTGTGCAGCATCATGCCGCCGGAATACGGACGCAGGAACACGGTGTATTCGCGATTGTGCATGGTGAGCTTGGCAATGGCGACGTAGTCGGTCTCCTCCAGTGCCTGGGAGAGCAGGGCGTAAGGACGACGGCCGGCTTCTTCCGGGACCAGGTAATAAGAAGACTCGAAGTAGATGGGATCAACCTCGGAAGCTTTCACGAACTCGAGGATCTCCATCGCCTTGGCGGTCTTGGGCTCAATCTTCTTGATCTCTTCCGGCTCGATGATGACGTACTCGCCTTTGCGATACTCGTATCCCTTCACGATCTCGCTGCGCTCGACCACGCGCTCATCGTGCGGACACCAAAGCTGCTGCTTGATGCGCGTGTTGTCGGTACGGTGCAGCATATGAAAGGAGATGGAGTTTCCGCGTGCGCCGGAGAACAAGCGCACCGGCATGGAAATCAATCCAAACGTCAGGTAGCCTGACCAGACTGAAGAAGCCATTCTGTTTTCTCACCTTGCGTGGCTTTAGAACTGCGCACGCGAATCATACCCCGAAGCAAGTGCACCGACAATGGTGCTTTCGGACGCGCGAGGCAGCAAATCTGTTAGGATGCGCTGCAAAGCGATGTTCGTCGTCTACCCTGAGGCACCGGTGAGTGCCAGGAAGTCCGGGGCGGCCATTGTACTACTGTAAGTGACATCGAATGAATCTCTTCCATACCAGGGGAGTACCTGCCGGGTTAATAGCGCTCCTCTTTGCCGTGGTGGCGCGCGTCATGGGTTCGGTCACCGACGGCGGCGCGATCGCGGGAATCGCGGTGGCTTTCATTCTGATGATCACCGCGGGCTTCTCCGGATTTCTTCCCCTGCTCACCTTGTTCGCGCTGACGGTGCTGGCCACGCGCTGGGGGCGACGACGCAAAGAACGGCTCGGATTGTCGGAGCGCTCCGGCGGGCGCAAAGGGACGCAAGTGCTGGCGAACCTGGGAGCGGCTGCGTGCTGCGCGCTTCCGGTACTTGTGGTTTCCCGAGTTCAGTGAGTTGCTGTTCGCCGGCGCTATGGCAGCGCTGGCCGAGGCGGCGGCGGATACGGTGTCCAGCGAAATCGGCCAGGCGTCTGCGCGCGGCGCCTACCTCATCGTGGGATTCAGAAAAGTTCCTGCCGGTACCAACGGCGCCGTGAGTATGCCGGGAACTCTGGCAGGCATCGCCGCAGCGTGCCTCGTAGGCTGGGTGAGCGGGGCGGCGGGCGTGGTGGATTGGAATTGGGTTCCGGTGATCGCGTGCGCTGGGATCGTGGGAATGCTGTTCGACAGCCTGCTTGGGGCCACTCTGGAGAACGCGGGCCGGATGGGCAACGATGCCGTGAACTTCGTCAGCACAACCTTTGCTGCCGATCTGGCGCTGGTGATCGGGATCATCATGGCACGGTGGGTGCGCTGAGCTGTGCTTGCCTGCGATAACTGATAGCGCTCCCGCGCCAGTTAAGAATAGTTAAGCTTCTCTGCTCAGTTGCAACCCTCTGCAACTGTACGCTTTACGAGCGAGCCGAGTAGCCGGCCAGCAGCGTCCAACGCCCTCTAATCCCATCTAATTACGTAGAGGTTAAGGAGAAAGAATATGAAGCTGTCATGGTTGAAAACCATAGGTGGATTCGTCCTGGCAGCAATGTTGAGCGTGCCCGCGTGGGCCGCGAATGCAGCGCTGCCGGGAACTTTGAATTATGTCGAAGGACAGGCAAACGTCGGCGGTCAATCGCTGAATGCCAAACAGATAGGGTCGGTGGAACTTCAGCCCGGCCAGAAGGTCGATACCCAGAACGGCAAGGCGGAGATACTGCTCACCCCGGGCGTTTTCCTGCGCGTAGGAGCCAACAGTGCGGCGCAGCTGGTTTCGTCTAACCTGACAAACACCGAAGCTCGCATCGATAAGGGCCAGGCGCTGATTGAAGTCGACGAGATTCACAAGGACAATCTGCTGCGCATCGTCAGCGATGGCGCCACCACACAGCTGAAGAAAGATGGCGTGTACGGTTTTGACGCCGACAATGGCGCGGTGCGGGTGTTCAAAGGCGAAGCGCTGGTGCAGGATGGCGACCAGAGTGTGAAGGTCAAAGGTGGGCGCGAGCTCGACGTCAACGCCGAAGGTAAGCTGAAGGCGCACAAGTTTGACGAAAAGCCGTATGAGCAAAGCGATCTGTACCGCTTCAGCAATCTGCGCGCGCAGTATCTGTCAGAAGCTAACGTGAACGCGGCGCGTACTTACTACGCGGGCGGCCCGGGATGGTACGGACCAGGTTGGTATTGGGATCCGTTTTTCACGTCGTATACCTGGATTCCGGGGGACGGCATTCTGTACAGCCCGTTCGGCTGGGGATTTTACTCCCCTGGCTTCGTGTACGCGGCGCCGATCTACTACCGCGGATACTATGGCTACCGCGGATACTATGGCTCGCGGGGATACTATGGGTCGTATCATGCGGGCGGCCGTTATCCGCACCCGACCGGGCAGCCAGGCGTGCAGCACGCAGGCATGCCGCGCGTTTCAGGTCCGCGACCGATGGGCGGTTTCCGGGCAGGCGGTGCTTCCGCGGGGCACTTCGGCGTCATGGGCGGCGGGTTCCAGGCGGCGGCGGATTCCACGGTGGTGGATTCCATCGCTAAGTGAAACGCGCCGAAGCCGCTCACTTCGCTCGAAGAGGCTGCAAGACAAGGACCGCTGTATCCACGCAGTCGTGGGTAAGCGGTCCTTCGGCTTGCATCACAGATTCGGCAGGCCGGTCGATAGAAGGTGCGGCTCCGCCGCGCATATGCCTATAACTTTTTGAGCGCGTCGATAATTTCTTGCGGTTCGGGAGCGCGGTTCAGGGGATAAATCTTGGCGAACGCGATTTTGCCTTCTTTGTCGACCAGGTAGATGGCGCGCTCGCTCACTCCCGGCAACGGATCGCCTTCACGCAGAATTCCGTATTTCGCAGCCACGTCGCCGTGAGGAAAGAAGTCGCTGGCCAAAGGCAGGTTCAGCATTCCGATCTCTTTCTTCTGCCAGGCGGTGTGACTGGGAATGGAATCGACGCTGATGCCGATGACGTCGGCGTTGTAGCCGGCAAACTTCTCCAGTTCGGCGTTAAACGACGGCAGCTCCGCAGTACAGACCGGCGTCCAGTCGGCGGGATAGAACACCAGGACGACGTTCTTGCCGCGGTAATCGCTCAGCTTGACGCGCTGCCGAATGTTTCCGACTACGGCTGGGAGATCGAAATCCGGCGCATCATCCCCTACGTTCAAAGGTGCCATTTCGCCTCCTCAATCTGAAACTTCGATTCTACGGGCGGCGCTAGATGGCGGCAAGCGCACCCGCCAAGTTGTTACGAGTCTGTAATGAAGGGAAACAGGCGCGTGGCTCACGGCATCGTAAACTGCGTGGCCTACGGCGTTCGTCTAAGCGTAATAATATGAAGGGTTAAATCTCGCCTGGCAGGCGGTTCCAAATGTTTGGCAGCAAATATAATTACGAAACCTTTCAACGAAACCGGCTCTTTCGCGACTTGGCCACCAGCCAGCTCGGCGGCGCACCTCGTCCCGGCGATCGTGCGCCCGATTTTGTCGGCCAAACTTTGCAGGGCGAGCCCATCCGCCTAAAGGATTTTCGTGGCCGAAAGAACGTGGTGCTGAGCTTCGGCTCGGCCACTTGTCCCCAAACCGCCGGCTCGTTGCCCGGGTTGAATGAGCTCTACCAGGAACGCGATCCCAACGTCGAGTTCTTCTTTGTCTACACCCGCGAGGCCCATCCCGGTGACAAGCTGGGGGCGCATGACAGCTACCAGGACAAGGTAAAGGCAGCCGAACTGCTTCGCGAGTCGGAGAGCGTCGAGATTCCCATCATCGTGGATGAGCTGGACGGCAAAATACATCGCAAGTACGGAAAGATGCCGAACCCGACATTCATCATCGACAAGAGTGGGAGAGTTGCCTTTCGCTCCCTGGGCACGCGCTCGTCGGTGATTGCGGCAGCTTTGGACGAACTGCTCGAGGTTCAGCGCGAACAGGGCAAGGAGCATGCGATTGTGTGCGACGGCGAAGACCTGTCGCTGCCATCGGCGCAGTTGCTATGGCGGGCGCACCGGGCGTTAGAACGCGGCGGACGGCGCAGCATCGCCAATTTCCGGCGGGAGATGGGATTGCCCGGCCGCGTTATCCTGCTCAGCAGTCGAGTCGCGGGGCCGATCGTCGACAATCCTGGCAAGACTCTTGCCGGAGTAGTTGCGGCCGCGCTTGTTCTTGGTGCCGGCGTGTGGGGAGGCCTGGCGCTGCGACGCAAAAGCCTATCGACTTACCACAATCCGTATGAATCGCGTAAGTTCCAGCACGCGGTGAGGGACGCGGGAGGATACGAAGCGGTGGGAATCTAACCCCCTCTACTGCGTTTCAGAGGCGCGCGGAAATAGCGCTTGCGCGTTGTCGATTTCAGCGCCAAACTTCCGCGTCAGCTCGCCTTTCCAGGACTGCTTCCAAAGTTTGCGTTTCTCCAGATAGTGTTGCATGCGAGCCAGAGGATCACTACCGGCATGCGGCACGCGAATTCGACTCCGTTGCCGGAAGCTGGCTATCGATCAAGGTTGGGCCGGCGCCGCCGCGCGCGCGATAAATCGATTCCTGCGCCACACGCCAAACGCCAACGACATCGCCACCATCGACTGTGATTCCGGGAATACCGTACGCCGCGGCATGCTGGCGCGCATCGCTCGTTCCAAAACTGTTTGCGCTGCCGGGGCTGCTGACGGCGACGAAGATAATCGGCAGGCGTTCGGCGGCGGCAATTGTCGCCGCTTCATGCCAGTATCCCAGAGCATTCGCGCCGTCCGGCAATAACACCAGCACAACATTGCGATGTTGCGCCTTCTTCAATGCCAGCGCGAATCCCGCGGCAAGGTTCAACTGCGCTCCCAAGGTCTGCGCGCGTGGAAGAAGATGGATGGAAGTGTTGGCATTCTGCCGAACCAACGCCTGATGTCCCGAGCGAACGCCACAAAGCTCGGCGAAGTACATACCCATCGGCTGGCCGGCGAACATGCGAGCGGGAAAGCTGAACTCGGAAGCGATCGCATCTCCGGCGCGCAACTCCATCAGGCTACCAATCTCAGTGGCTTCCAGCGCGCGCGCCAATCTTGCCGGCGTTCCATTGCGCGATTGTGGCAGCTGCCCTGCGTGTTCTTCCACCATCCGGCACCGCAGCATTGCGGAGTACAGACTGCGCAGCATCGTCGGATCCGAAGGTGACGCCGCTACCTCTGGGCCGGGAACGATTCCCGTTGCTGGCTCGAGGTTAGAGCTGGGCATCACGGCGGGGGCATCGAAAGTATTGAGGGTGGTTGACATGCGAAGTGTGTTGGATCGTCCTCGTATTGTAAGGGAAGCATTGCCAGCGCGTGATGTGCTGACCTCACACGCATGCGGCAGCCAAGATTTTGGTTCGCGTTCCGAATGGTATCGCAGGTTTTCCAACGCAAATGTGAATAGGTTGTGGAAAAGGGCCGAGGCGTTCTCTTTAAGTGCAGATTCCACAAACGCCGTAGCAGACTGACTCACCTGCGGTGCAGAGCGGGCATGGTAGGCTGACGCGGTGAAGATGCGACTCGATCGCCTGCTGGTGGAGCGTGCGCTGGTCCCATCGCGGGAGCGCGCACAAGCGCTGATTCTTGCGGGCCGCGTGCTGGTCGACGAGCAAAAGATAGAGAAGGCGGGATCCACCGTCGCCAGTGACGCTGCCATTCGCGTGCTCGGCGACGACCCTCCGTATGTCAGTCGTGGCGGCCTGAAACTGGCAGCGGCGCTCGCTCACTGGCAGATCGATGTGCGGGGACGGGTTTGCGTGGATGTAGGCGCGTCAACTGGCGGCTTCACGGATTGCCTGCTCCAGCACGGCGCGCGACAAGTCATTGCTGTGGACACAGGCTACGGGCAGATGGATTTGAAGCTGCGTTCGGACGCACGCGTGCGCTTGCTGGAGAAAACCAACGCGCGTTACCTGACTCCCGCGCAGCTGTGGCCAACCGGTTCAGTACGCGAGCCTATCGCGTTGGTTGCCATGGACGTGTCCTTCATTTCGGCGACGCTGGTCCTGCCCTCGGTCATCGAATGCATGCGCGCCTCTGGCGCTGCAAACTTTGATCTCGTCACGTTAGTGAAACCGCAGTTTGAAGCCGGGCGCGAGCAGGTGGGCAAAGGCGGAATTGTTCGCGACGCGGAGGCGCAGCAAGCATCGGTGCGCAAGGTCGCTGCCACGGTGCAACAACTTGGAGGTGCGGAGATCAAGTCTATTGAGTCGCCGATTCTGGGCGGGCAGGGGAATCGTGAATTCCTTCTGCATGCTGTGTTCGCGGGCGTGGAGAAATCTGCTGGCGTACACTGATTGCTTCGCACAATGAAATCCGCCGCCATCATCTCCAAGCCATCGAAGCCGGAGCTTGCCACCATCCTGCCTGATCTTCTCGGCTGGTTTCGCAAGCACGACTACCGTCTTTATCTGGACCAGGAAACCGCCGGCTATATCACCGATGACGCAGAGGTGGTCGCGCGCAGCGAGGTGGGTGACAAGCATCCTGACTTTGTTCTGGTGCTGGGCGGCGACGGTACGCTGCTTTCGGCAGCACGCGCGGTGGCCCACGCGGACGTTCCTATCCTTGCCGTGAACCTCGGCTCGCTTGGCTTTTTGACCGAGGTGCCATTGTCCGAAATGTACTCAACGCTCGATGCCGTCGACCAGGGGCACTGCCCGACGGAAGAGCGCTCGGTCCTACAGTGCCAGTTGATCCGGGCCGAGGAATGTGTCGCGCAGCATTTCGCATTGAATGATGTGGTGGTGAACAAGAGTGCGATCTCGCGGCTGGTAGATTTTGATCTGCTCATCGACGGAAACTTCGTCTTCAGCTACAAGGCCGACGGGGTCATCATCGCCACCCCAACCGGATCGACCGCGTACTCGCTCGCAGCAGGCGGGCCAATCATGATGCCGTCCGTGGGTGCGTTCGTCGTTACCCCAGTCTGCCCACACTCGCTCACGCACCGTCCGCTTGTCGTCACCGATAAGGCCGAGGTCGAATTGCTGGTCGAAAGCGGTCACGAAGAAGCCTTTCTTTCCATCGACGGCCAGGTGGGCATGCCGGTGTTGCAGGGGGACCGCATCGTCTGCCGCCGCGCCAGCCACACGGTGAAGCTGATGCGTGTGCGTCGTACCTTCTTCGATGTGCTGCGCAACAAGCTCAAGTGGGGCCAGCGATAGGAGTGGCAGCCTAAGCACTACGTACCTCTACTGTTTTCGTTAATGACTCTGGCGCATAGTGGCGCTTGCTCCGTGCAGCGAACTGAAGCAATATTCTCGGGAATTCAGTCGAACTGCTATCGAGATTCAGACCCTCAAGAGAAGTCCCACGTTTGATCTCTCGTTCGCGCCCAGCCCAAGTCCCCCCGGCGCACAGTCGGGGGGCGTGCTTTTGTCTACACTTAGCCAATCCCAGATCTACTAGCACGGTCTTTCAAAGGTGTTGAAAACCTGACACTCACATGCTAAGCGGCGATGTCCTCACAGGGATGGAGAAGCGCGAAGGTTGGAACGGAGTTGCTGCGGAGACAGTCTCAGCCAAAAAGAACCGGGCCCAACGCGAGAGCGCCGGGCCCAAAAGATATCGGGGTTACCGTCTGCTATTTCGAGACCGCAGCGAAAAGGTCTGACTTCAGGAGCGCCTGGAAGCGCTGGTCGTCGGTTTTGAAGTGCATCTGCAGCAGGTCGTGGCTGCTGTCGACCGACATACTGTCTAGCGCCAGCTTTTCCGTGTCATTCGCCTGCATCTTGCGAACCACCACGCCGGCCTTGAGCAACGACGCCATGCTCGCAGCCGTCATGCTGTCCGACGTCTTGACGTTCAGATCGAAGGTGACGCCGTTGTCGAAGTTCATCATGTAGTCCGAGGCCAACAGCCGCTTCTTCAGGACGTCGTAATCGGCGATCGACGACGCCTGTCCCAACGCCGACTTCATCATGTACTGGGTGCCGAGCTGGTCGAGTGCGCTCCAAACCGCAGCGCTATCCACACTGGTAACCAGGTCGTTGATGACGCCGTTTTTCTCGATGGAGTCCGCTCCGCTGTCGCGAACATCAATCGCTCCGTGCAGCGCCGTGGTGTCGCCGAACACGATGGTCGACGGATCGAGGAACGCCATCTGCATGCCCGAGCCCATAGGGTAAATGTAGGTAAGCAGGTACTTCTCCGGCTTGATTTTCTTCAACCGGGCCTTCTGCAAAAATTCTTTCTGCTTGAACGGCCCTTGCGCGATACCGATGCTGCGAAGACCGCCCTTGGGGACGCGGTAGCTGACGAACGTCAGTTGCTCGGCGTCCTTGTCCGGATCAATCCCCGTGGACCGCAAGGCTTGCTCAAACTGCTTCAACTGGTCGGGCATCACCCGGTCCTTCAAGGCACGAGCGCTGGGAGAATTCCGCAGCTCGCGATAGTCCACCGAGATGATCTGCTGAATCGCCGACGGTATAACCGTGCGCGCGCTGCTGCTAAGGGGGGCTCCCAATGCGGTTCCTGCCAAAAGGGAGGCGGCTGCCAAGGCGAAAACACAATATCTCATACTGCTCATTAGACTCATTCTAGCCGAGAATGTCAGGAGTGATGCGCCGCAAATCAGCTCTGGTTGCTTCAGAGCAGGTGCTAGCGCTTTCCTTCCTCTAAATACCTGTAAGAGTAGCTTCCGATGAAACCCCTCTCACTGGGGATTGTTCTGGCTGGGGTCGGCCTTTTGCTGCTGCTGCTTTTTCTTGCTGACGGGAGTTGTCACTGCCGGCGGTGGGCATTTGTCGGCGAGCAACTCAAAGCTGGTCGCCTGGAATCGACGGTCTTTCTTATTGTTGACGTCTGGCGAATCCACGCCCGCAATCCATTCTCCGGTGAGCTTCACTTTTCGGCCCGCAGCCGTGCCCAGGTCGTTCGGGCCCAGAACTTCCAACCCATATCGATACTGCATACTGTTCAGCATGAAGTGTCCCCCGGCATCTGGGCCGCTAAGACACCCGATGACAGTCGAACTCTTGGCCCCGGCCGGTTTAGTGACCTGGTCGCCGCTGATCGCGCTGTTGTCCTGAGTGGCGCTCGCCGCATTGCTCTGTTTGTCTGCCTGGCTCGCAGCGGGAGGAGTTGCAGGATTTGTATTCGGGGAAGTGTTTTGCGCCGAAGCCGCTAGGCTCAGCAACAAAGCAATCATCGTCAGTCCAGTTAATCTCGACACTCTGTTCATAACAAACCTTAGATGCCTGTTTATCGCCTGAAGCCCGGCTCTGAAAAGCGGTGTGCGGCGCCGGTTGTCCAGCGCCGCTGATTTGTTAGCTTGCCTTCTTCGCCCATACGGAAGCGTTGAGGCAGGCCACTACGCCGTCGATCACTTTGCCCAGTCCGTCGGAGAACTTTGCCTGATCTACGATCTGCTTATTGGCCACGGCATCCGTCACCGAGATCGCCGATTGTACAAAAGTAAGCGCGGCGCTCTTCTTGTCCGTTCCGGTCTTGGAACCGAACAGCCCCTCGACACCATTGATAACTGCCGGCGCCAGGGAAATTCCCTGAAGTAATCTTGCAAGAAAGTTCATCTTAATTGCTCCTTGGTGTTTTAAGTTTTGAATGCTCGTACCCCGCGATCATTCGTAGGGGTAATCGATATGCAGCAGCATGGAATAACGCGAATATTTCGGCGGGTTCGAGCCGTCATACTGCCGCAGGTAATAATCCTGAACCCGTGACAGACGCGGCACGACGAAGTTCTGCGTTGCAAAACGCCCAGCCAGGTTGCCGTTGCGGCCCGCGCCCCATCCGCCGTCTGACCTTCGTACCTCGATTCCTCCGCCGGGAGGCGGCGCGGTGCCCGCATCAATCGTGATCTGTGTTGCGATGATGTTCGTCACACTCGCTGCGGTTAACGATGGCAGGTAGAGCGATGACGATGGGCCGGTCACGGTGAACACGGTCGTCAGCGGCTCCTGCAGCAACACGGAGTTGAACTCCAGGGTTGCGGACGCTGCAGCATCATTGGCGAACCGGATGGAATACTGCGAGCGGTCCTCGTCAATCCCGAGTACCTGCACTTCGACTTCGCGTACCCATGCATTGAATTGTGCCTGCCACGATGGCGCCGAGACCTGCACCTGCATGCTGGGCGTCACATCACTCGCCGGCAGCAGATCGCTTACCACAATGTAGGACCCCTGCCATGCAGCCTGCGTGCTGTCGTCAAGCGTGGCCAGGGCTGCGTTCTCGCAGTCCACGGAGCTCGGGGCTGCCGGCAGCTTCAGTCGCTTGATGCAGCTTCGCTGGCCGTTGTCGGCGCCCTTTCGGTGACTGTTGATGCTGTTCGTGTCCTGCACTCGGGCGATAGCTCTCGCGCTGCTCCGATAGGCAATTACAATCTGCTCGCTGGGATCAGGGGGATACGGCGGATAAAAGTGCAGAGTCCCCGCCGAAGTTAGGTAGCATTCTCCACCCTCCGCAAGCGCTCCCGTCAGTCGCGTACGAAATGTCCCGCCCGGCTTCATACTGCGGACCTCTGCCGCTGCTGTCCGCGTTATCCGCGTGAACGACAAGTCAAAATGCAGGCTGCTGCCGTTCACCACCGTATATACGCCGAAACCCGGAGTGCTCCACTGGACATCGTCATAAAGCACCGTAGCCGGAGCGCCAAGCGTCCCAGGATTGTTGGGGTCCACATCATGCACCGACAACACGAAACGGACGCCCGCCCCCAAAGCATCTAGACCGTGCTGGTTGTAGGGGCCGTGCGTCGATGAGTAATAAGCCTGATGAACTCGATGCGCTTCGTTCGCCAGCACCTCGGTCGCAAATGCGTACAAATGACCTGGCACGGTGGTGATCACGGCGCCTGCCGGTGCTCCGTTCACCAAGGCTTGAATATTGCAGTTGGACCCATTCGGCACGATTCGAAAGCCCGCGAGGCAGTTGGTATCGGCAAAACCTCCGCTGTAGATGGCCCCGATGGTCCCTTGCGAAGCCGCATTGAACGAGACCTCCCCATGCTGCAAACGCAGACCTCCGCCTAACTCGACCTGCTCTACGAAGGTCAGTGCGGCTAGCCCATTCAGATGTAGAGTTCCCGATTGCACCGTCACCGCATGGTCAGGGTCGTTGACCGCCCACAATGTAGGAGTGAGCCCCGGCCCCAGGTAGTTCTCCTGTAACAAGGTGCTCGACGTGGCTCCGTACGGCTTAGTTGATAGGGAGTAACTCAGCGAGAGGCCATCGCCCAGGAAATAATTGCGTACATAGAGTTGGGGTTCCAACTCCCCGAAGATCGTTACGTCATTGCGCAACAGATCAGGGGTGACGACCGCAAAGCCTTCCGCCAGGAAGTTCGCATCACCCTCGTTGATGCTGAGACTCTGCTGGCCCAGTGGTTGCAACGTCAGCTTGCCATCCTGCACCGTGTAGCTGCCGCCCACCATCAGCGCCAGCTCTTGCGCATGGTCGCTCCACGTCTTCTGCGCATTCGTGGCGTACTGGTACACCGCCGCAAAGTCCTGCACGCCCGTGGTGTCCATCCCGCCGGGAAGAACATCGTTCGTGATCGTACGCAGCGCATCCCCCGCCGTGCGCCACGCAAATGGAGGACGGATCGCCAGCGCGTTACGATCCAACAGCCACGAGTCGTCTTGCGCCAGAAGCAGGTAGCGCCACGCCCGGCCTTTCTGTCCGTACCCGGCGAGTTCCTGCTGCGGAGCCGCGACCAGATAGCCAGTGAACAGCTTGTACCCGTCATTGCGTTGCAGCACCACGCGCCCGCCGGTAGCCGGCGCCACAAAGCTCGGATCGGCTGCCACCAGCCCTGCTGTCATCTGCCACGCCCGATTCAGTTTGCGGGCGATCTTTGGCAGCACTGTTGCATCCAGATAAGAGGTGTAGTCTTGCGGCCCTCGACTGTCGTTGTTATCAATGGTAAGTTTCATGGGAATTGCATCTCACTGTGTGTGCCACTCGCACGCTCACGCTAATGAGCGACTCTGAAACCGAGTACGTGATCGAACTGCAGATGCGCCTGACCGAAAAACTTCAGGCGCTGGGATTCGGCGCCGACCCGCGTGCGCGCGAGTTGGTGCATCATCTCGCCGAGATTGCGGCCCGCTGCCGTACCTTCGAGCAGCAGTCCATGCCGCTGTTCAATGAACTGGCTCCTGAGCATCGCCGCTCGTTCGCGCAATTGCTGATGGAAATCAAGGCCGACCTTGACGCTATCCAGGACTCGATTACCGACACTCAGCCCGCCCTACAGGCGTTGTTCGATCATCTTCTGCAACAGGAAAAAGAGTCGGCAGGATGACGCCTAATAAACCGCCGCGTACTCGGTAGGGAAGTAGCTGCGGTAGCACAGCACGGCTTCGCCATCATTCGTGTCCGTCGTGGGCAGCGCTCGCAGACTGACGTGCAACATGGTATTGAACACCGGCGCCGCCCATTCACGGCGATCTTCGCTGGTGCTTGCACTTGGCTGCAGGCGCGGGTAGTAAATGCAGATCCGGCCGCCGGCATCGCTCGGTATCACGAATAGCGCCGACCACTCCTGGAAGAAGCTCCCGCCCTCGCGGTCCACGAAAGCAACCACCTTCTGCACGCCCATGCCGCTTTCGGCACTGCCGATCAACCGCTGCGCCAGATTCAGCTGATTGCTCCCTT
Source organism: uncultured Acidobacteriaceae bacterium (assembly GCA_963771535.1). GTDB lineage: Bacteria > Acidobacteriota > Terriglobia > Terriglobales > Acidobacteriaceae > CAVVDY01. The sequence goes on from CAVYTK010000007.1 coordinate 97,219, forward strand.
TACTCGTCACCCGCGACAGATTAAACGTCACCCGTCGGGTGTAGTCCTTGTGGATCGCTGGATCGAGCGCCGTTGTCAGGTATGCGGCCGGCGCTCCGCTGCCGAGATATCCAACAGTGCCGGTATAGTCGAAGTCAACCGCAACCATGTCCCCGATTTTGTACTTGCTCAGTTCGCCTGGATCCAGCACAACCCTGTAATCCGCCGAACCGTCGAGCGCGTAGGAAGCGGCAATCGCGTCGCCGCCGGAACCTCGAGGCAGGCTGGTTTGCGGTGTGGCCAGGACGTTCATCTCTTGCGTCCCGCCCGCCATTGCCATCTGGATTTTTCCCCAGGACTGTAAATCGAAGTCCACCAGCGCTTCAGGCTGCGAACGATATTGCATGGTCAAGGTGCCGTGCGGACCATTGCGCAGGCCGTCGTACTTCGTGGTCGACTTACGCGAGAAATTTTGTACCCAGCCCAAATCAATAAACGGAATAGGCGGAGTGTCCAGATCGAACTGCCCCTGCGCGGCCGGATCGAAGGCTACAGAAAAGCCGCTGTTGCGGTCAATCGGCGCCGCGTACGCTCGGACGCCATGGCTCAAAGGCGTCATCTGCGAGCGTTTCGCAAACATGTTTACACTCATTGCTGGTTCACCTCAGGATAAAAAAACACCGTCACCTGTGCTTGTCTCCCCACCTGCTTCGGCCCTACTTTGCCGGAATCGAGCTTGGGTGCCGACCAGAAGATGTATGACCCAACGTCGACAGGTGAGCCGCTTGCGTAATCGTTCTTGTGCGCCTGTGCCGGGGTACAGATCGCCAACAAATCAGCATCAAGCGCCGCAAGATCGCGTCCACGATCTACTCCCCCACTGTCAGACTGGCCGGAACTGCTATAGCTAATCGTGCAGTCCATCGCGGTGAGGGTGCTGGTTGCCGGTTGCATGGGGCGTGCGCCGCCCCATTCCAGATAGAACGCCTGGTCCTGACGGGGCTGCGAACTGGGCGGCTCATTTTCGAGCACCACAATTGCCGGCCGGGTCGCGCCATCTATGGCGATGGTGAGGTTAGGATCGACCTCCGTCAGCCGATCGCGCAGTGCGATGTAGAACGTGTCTTTGGTTGCTTGCATTGTCTACTCCGAAACGAACACGCGGTAGAGATACTTCGCGCTGGCATACTCGTCGGCCACTACGCTGTCGATGTGCAGTACTTTGTCGCCGTAGACCAAAGCAGCGGCTGTGAGCAGCCAGCTCGCAACGTCATCGATGCCGTACATGCTCGCGGCTTGCTGTACCGAGGCGTACGACAATCTCACCTCGTAACGGGCCGCTGGCTCATGTGCCGCCGAAACCGCCAGCACAACTGCGGGAGACAGCGGGATGTCCACCACTGTGGGAGTCGTAATCCCGAGTCTGGCTGTTGGTGTCGCCGCTGCTCGGGTCGGCGACTCGCAGGGAAACCTGCGTTGCACCGAGTGATCGCATCATGCAGTCTGCCGTGCGTTGCGCCAGGTGCTGCTGTCCATCGATTTGTGGCGAAGAAAAATGAGGATTTTCCATGTCACGCCGCCTTCTGTGCCAGATACGGCCCAAGATAACTCTTCACCGTCTGGTCCAGCAGCGTGTCGGCGAAGTATTCCAGATGCATATTGCTCAAGGTGCTGGTGTGCACGTTCAACGCTGGCGTCGCTTGTGCGTTACGGACGATCTGCGCGCACGCGAACTTTACCGTGTCGGGTATGGTCACAAATCCTGCCGTGTAGCTTATCTCCAGCTCTTGAAAAGCCAGTCCCAGCGGATTCGGCAGCCAGGAGATTTCTCCGGTGTCGCTGAAGTAGTCCATGCTGGTTACGTCGATATCGACCCATGTACCCGGCAGAGCAAACGCCAGAGACACATCGCTGGCGATATCCCACAATGAGGTATCTTCTCCGCGTCGCGGCGGAGCATAGCGGCCGCGGGCGGAAGTCAGCGGCGATTGATTTTGTCCGTCGATGGCCAGCGGCAGATACGTCAGGCGAACGCAGTTCCGCCCGGGAACCAGCCGCATACGTTCCGTAAAAGTCGAAATGCCCAGCGTTGCGCGGCGGCAGAAGGCGTCGATCAGCGACGAAGCCGCTCCTACCCACGATGCCGGAGTAGACGCCTCCAGCCCGTAGTTTTCGTATTCGGAAGGATCTAGATAGTTCATGGCTTCCATTCCTCGGATTTCTTCAAAGCAGCAGAGTTGGGGCGGAGTTCGCCGCCCCATCGCACCAGGACAGAGACCGCGCCGCCGAGATACAGGGATCGTTAGCAACCTGGTTCGGCAGCGCGGCGCTTCGTCACCTATCGGTTGACGACCACCTTGTAGTGCGCGTAGCTGGCGCCTTTCACCACGACGCCGCCAAACTTCACGACCACCATCTGCGACGCCAGCGAGCTGGGCGTTCCCAACTGGAAGACGCGCGGCTTGGGATCGGTGAGCCAGTGATACTCGATCATGTCTTCGCTGACGACGAAGCACGGCAAGACCGCAGTCCCGCTGCCCGGTGTTCCGGTATACGGAATCGACCAGTCCGGAATCAGCGGCAGCTCGCCCGCCTGCGTCGAGAGCGCTTTCACTCGCACCCCGCCCGCGACTTCCGTAGTGGACAGCACGACGTTGAACTGCGCCTTCAACTCACGGTCGATCAGGTCAAGCAGCACAGGATTCGCATAAATCGCGGTGGGCCGCACCTCGTAGTTGGAGTTCGCCACCATCTGCGCAATCGTTGACTTGAGGTTGTCCACGATCGGGTCGCTGGTGTGAATCGTCGTGACGTTGCCGCCATCGTTGATCTGGCCCATCACGCCGTAGTACTGCGGCGTGGTCGGATTCGACAGCGACGTATCGTTGCCCTGCCACAGGTTGACGTCATGGGTGCGCATCAGACCTTCCACAGAGTCCGCCAGGTCCTTCGCCTGCAGATAGGCAAACTGGCTCTGCTGCGTGCCCACTTCCATGTCGAACAGGTTGTAGTTGATCTGTGACACCAGGCACTTCAGCGGAACGCTGCGCTCTGACCGAGTGGGAGTCACCGAAGTCGGCAGGATATTGCGTGGATCGACAAATCCATGAGTTGCGTCCGGTGCCGGAATCCCCGTCTCTTCGAAAAAGCGTGAGGGGTGTCCGGTGGCTGGGACCTGCTTGACCCGCTGCCCGAATACGCCGCGGCGCTGGCAAATGTCGGTGATTTCGGTCTGGTAACGGTCGATCTCGATCGCTCCCGGTCCCATGAAATCGGCGGCAGACTGCAAGTTAACAAATTGTGCTCTCATATTGTCCTTTCAAAAGAGAATGGCGGCCCTGAGGACCGCCATCACTAAAGTTGAATTGTGAATTGCGAAAATTCGTGAGTTGCAAAACGTCTAAACTGTCATCCTGAGCAAAGCGAAGGACCTGCTTTCGCGTATCATCCTGAGCGAGAAGCGCCCCCCCGCAGTTGCTTGTCATCCTGAGCGAGGAGCGCAGTGACGAGTCGAAGGACCCCTACCCTCACCGGGAACTCTGCAGTTTCACTGACAACTAGCTCAGCACACCCGCCCTGGCCAGTTCTGCCTTTACCGCGATGCGCTGCTCGATGCTCAGCCCCGCCAGCGCTTTTTCCACCACCGGAGCTTCAATCAGGGCGTCACCTTCAATGCCCTCCTTGGCAAGCAAAGTTGTCAGCAGCGGAGAAAGCGTCTTCCGCCGGGCGCGCGTGGCCTGCGCCTGTAGATCATGATTTGCCTTTTGCAATTCGGCGACCTTGCCGGCCTCCGCGTTCAGTTGTGTACCGCCGTCATCGATTGCAGCCACAATGCGATCGACCTTGGCATGCAGCGATTCGAACTGCCCGTTGATGTTGACCAGCGCATCGGCCAGCGATTGCGTGGCTTGGGCCAGCCGGTCGGTGGTGGTCTGCTCCTGGTTCGCTGCCGTGTCGGCAGTGGTTGCGTCGTTTGTTTCCGGATCCATCTTATCGTCTCCTACATTGTCAGAGTTGTAATAACTTCTTGCTGTTAACTTGCTCGCGCGGCGAGCGGCGCAAACCGCGGCGGCCGAGCTGCATCATCCAGACTCAGCCACGTCTGCGGATACGCCGCCTTGTCGCGCCGCAACACCGCCGCGCCGGTAAACAGGAACTTCGTTACCGTCCAAATCGCCGCTTCGATGTCCGGCACCCAGGCATTCGCAATCTCGTAGGACATACCCAGCACGCCGTTTCCCGCCCGAATTTCGTTTGTCACCTCCGGAAAGTCCTGTGCATATAAAAATCCACTGACAGAAAGCTGCCCGGTGGAGTTGCCGCCCGTCATCGACTGAATCTCCGCCTCGGTGATGATGCCGATCTTGCGCTTCGCATCATGCCCGTCCATGGCCGGCGAGTAGTCGAGCGCCATCCCCAGCAGCGACGGCAGCGCCATCTCCGTCGCCTTGTAGTTGAGCGTGACGCGGTGTCCGCTGGCCCCAGCCGGGGCGTGCTGCGACGGCACTCCCACCAGCGTCAGCACTCCGCGAAACGGCAGACGATTGGGATGCTCCGCTACCTCCGGCATGGCCAGCGCCATGGCTTTTAATCGCAATCTCATACACGACCTCATTTCATATCTGTCATCACCAGCGCTTTTGCGATGACCGACCTGTTTTTTTGTCATCACGAGCGCAGCGAGGGATCTGCTCTTGTTTGTCATCCTGAGCGAGGAGCGCAGCGACGAGTCGAAGGACCCCTATCGAACCGACTGTCTACTGCAACGTTGGCGCATCGCTCACCCCACCCGCCTTTTCCGGTAGCGGAGCCAGCCCACGCATGCGGCGCACTTCGTTCACCGTCAGCACCCCGCAACCAAGCAGCGTCTGCTGAATCTGTGCCTGCTCCAACTCGTTCGGAGCATCCACATCGGTGAACACAAACTCCAGGTCGCCCCAACCCAACCGCTTGCCGATAACGTCGCGCGTCAGATGCTCGGCCAGCAGTCGCGCGACCGGGACGACGGCGGTGCGAAACGCGTCGTCATACTGCGTGGTAGCCGTGTTGCGGTTGACGTCGCGCTCCAGCCCCAGCAGCATTGGGGGCAGGTCGAACGCATTGGCAATGATGCGGATCAGGAACTCCTGCCATTGCAGCCTCAGGTCCGCATCGGTGCCTGCTCCGAAACGCAGCACCTCGGGCTTGCTCTCCACCGACACGATGGGAACTTTGCCTGTGCCCTCGATCTCGTCCTGCCACCAGCGAATCAGCCGCTCGTGATGTTGCGGGCTCAGGTTCTGCACCCAAAGTGCGTATTGCACTACCGTGTTGCTCGCCATGCGCGCCGCATACCTGTGCGCGCTCAGAAATTCGTGAATGGTCTCGAATGCCACCTCCAACTTGCCCAGGCCGAACGGTGTGTGGGTGCGCGGATTCAGTCGTATGTACGACAGCTCCTCATCCGCCAGCGTGATCTCGTCATTCGCCATGAACCTGCCGGTCGATTGCACATAGCGCGGTGAAGCCGGATTGCCGTCCCAGTCGGTGCGGATTCGAATACTGCCGCCATCGACTGGCCACAATGTCAGAGGTCGCTCGGCGTCTCCCGTGAGATCGAGTTCGATGGCGCCGAACCCGCCCACCAGCACGTCCTCCAGCACCTGCTCTATGAGGGAGCGAAACGAATCTTCAGGGTTTGGCTGCTCGAAGTTCTCCACCAGGAGCGCCACCCGCTCCGCCGCGCCCGGCATATCGTCGAGCGACTTGCCATGCCGCGGCTGGATACGCCAATGCATCCCGGCGATGCGGTCCTTGATGGTGTTGATCGCCTTGCGCGCAATCGGCGTCTCGGCAAACCGCCGCAGATTGGGCGGCGAAGGTTTGGGCATGACCCCGGCACGCAAAAGCGTGGGTGCCCCCGGAGTCATGATGGATGGCAACGGCACCGTCCGTCGCGCGGATTCGGTTGAGGTGGTAGAGCTGGCCTTCAGGCCGGCATCGGCGCCGGGAGATTGGGTATTCCGGCGCTTCAGCGCCGCGTGTCCGTCAATGAAACCGGGTTCGGTAGAGCGGGCCTTCAGGCCCGCGTCACTGCCGGCCAGAAACGAAAGGGGCTTCAGCCCCTGCTGGGCCGACTGCCACATTGCGGTACTCATCAAACGTACCTCTCCCAGGCGGCGCAGCGCGCCGCGAAAACTCTCTCGCATGTTCATAGGTTTTTGCCTTGAAATAGAAAAGCGCTCCCGAAGGAGCGATGCCGAAATAGAAAAGCGCCCCCAAAGGAGCGCATATGCAAAACAGAAAAGCGCACTTTACGAGCGCGAGTTGTGTCTTTGAAGCCGCACGCCTTCAGACGCGCCTTGGAAGCCTTCCGTAGCTGTTGTCATCCTGAGGTGGCATCAGCCGCCGAAGGACCTGCTGTTCGCCGCTGCTCGGCAATCAGCTTGCTGTTACAACCCCATCTCCACTCTTACCCGCTCCGCAATCGCCGGCATCTCCGCCGCTCTCGCAACCTGAACGTTGCTTTCCGCCAGCGTCGCCAGGGCAAAGCTCACAGACAAGTCGTTCACATCCAGCCCATCTTCGACAATCGCCGTCAGATCGCTCTCCAGATGCCGCTTCTGACTCAGCCCTTCCTTCATCGCCTGATAGCTGAACGCGAGCGCTTTAGCGGCATTCACCTGCGCGGAGCCTGCCTGCTCCGCCAACGACAGGGCGTGAAACATATGCAGTACCCCGTTTGGCTGATACCCGCAATCCACCTTGAAGGGATCACCCGCCCGCGTGAACTCCGCCGCCGCAATGTCTTTTAACATCAGATCCCATACCGCCGCTTCTTCGAAGGCGCCGCGCATGGCGTTGTAGATCGCCACCCGGCCGCTCGCCGCTCGTTCCTGCTTGCCGCGCGCCGGCGACTCCAGAAATGCCTTCGCCAGAATACCAATCTCCACTTCCGGAGACTCGGTCACCACTCCCCTGACGGGAGCCATTTGCACCGTGCCTGACCAGCTGGTCTCGATTTGATCGAGCAACCACTCACGCCGCGACATCGGACCCTTGTAGTTGATGATCTCCGGCACTCTGGACTGAAGATTGCTGCGCAATTCCTGCGCCAGAGCTTCGAGCAGTCCAACGTCTACGTCGGGATCCATGCAGCGCACCCGCCGCCAGTCGCGCGTTAGCCGCACATCCGTAAAGGCGGCCTGGTCTTCACCAGCTTCCAGCAACACCACCCCAACGTTGACGCACTCTCCTTTGACCAAGTCTGGGAAGTAGCGCAAAACGTAGAGCTCGCATTGTTTCAAATTCGCCATCAGCCGTCAGCTCTCAGCTTCGGTATTCGGTACTAGATATCAGAATTCCCGTTGCACTCCGTGATCTCGGTGTTCTCCGTGGTTCAATTCTTTTCTTCTCTGTGCCTCTGTGTCCCTGTGGTTTTCCCCTTAATTCACCACTTCACTCCAATTCGGGAACGGATTCCTACTTGAATTCTTGAACGACAAAATCAGCTCGCGTACGCGCCCCCGTCGCTCCAGCAGCTTGGTAAACAGCCGCTGTATCCCATCGACATCCGAGCCGTACCACTCCGGTGGAATCTCTTCCGCCAGCGGCCACAGTGAGCTCTCAGGAAAGTTTTCGATCTTCCCCAGCCACGGTTCGAAGCTATCCCACCCTGTGATACATGCGTACACGTCGTTGCGCCCGAAGACGCCTCGCAACGGCGCATCCGGAAAATTCCACTCGCCGGCGTTGAAACAATACCCCTGGTCGATGAACGACGCCGTGAACTTGCGTTCCCGCGCCTTCTTCCAGAACGCTGCCTGACGGCCATTGGCGTTGCATGTCCATTTATCCAGCGCCAGCGCCCCGGCAAAATCGCGAAGGTTGCGTACGGTCGCAATCATCGTCTCCGGCAGATAGTCGTAGACCCGTCCTTCCATGGGCGAGATCACATATTGCGATCCAAACGACAGCCCCGGGGTAAACAGCGTTTTGTGCCCGCACAACTCGATGCGCAATTCCGGCGTGTGCTCCACCAGCCAGCGGTCGACATCCACAACTTCCGTCTCTGGCATCGGCAACCCGATCAGCCGGCCCAGTCGCGTGCCCAGCCAGTCATTGGCCAGCACCCGCGTGTGCTGCGGGTTGTTCTGAAATTTCACGACGTAATAGTTGCCATCGTCGCAGCGCATCATGTGGCTCTGTGCCCCGCCGCCCATCCTGCGAACGTGTTGTACGGCCCGTACTGCCAATCGTTCTCCTTGTGCTGCTACTCGGCGACTGGGCGGATGACTGCTGTGCCCCAGGTACGCCCCGCTGGGGATCCCTGGGTCGCGATACGGTCCCCTATTGGGACCCGCTCTCGCTGTGCACCGTGCACCGTGCCCCAGGTTCGCCCTTCTGTCGAACTAACCTGGGAAACTGATTGCAGAATCCGCCCGCAACGGCCATCGCGGCCGTACATCACGGCCATCACCTCCGCGTCGCCGGTGTAGCTGACCTCAGCGTTATTTACTGCCTGCGCCGCCCGCCGTTGCGAGATGATGAACCTCGATGCTAACCAGTTCGCCATCCCGCAATCATCGGCAGACGTCACAGAGCGCTGTGACATGTGTGGTGAAAGCGTCGAGCCGCCATCAACACACGCGAACAGCTCCTGGCCCTTGGCTCTTGGCTCTTCGTTCTTGACTCTGTGCTTTCAACTAATTGCTAGTTGCTAATTGCTAGTTACTCTTCACCCCAGCGAACTCACGCTCACGCTCGACGCCTTCCGAGACACACTTGGAGCCGACTCCGACCGTACCGCCAGTGCGACTGCCATCGCCATCACCAGGTCGTCATGCGTTCCATTGGCCGCCGACGCGCTGCCATCCGGATGCCGCACAAAGGTTCGGCACTCTTCCAGCAGCCGCGTGCTGCTGAACAGGAACGGCGCATTGGTCAACGTCGCCGCAAACGTTTCCAGCATGCGCGGGCGGCTCGCCGCCGAGGTCAACCATCCCGCCTGGTTGCCCTGGTAGAACACGTTGTTGTACCCCTCGTGCAGGGTCAGCTGCGCCAGCACCGCGTGTCCGTGATTGTTGCGCTCCACCGCAACTAATGCGTGGTTGTACTCGCGTGCGATCAGGGCGACCCGCGCCGCTAACTCCGGCGGGGCAAAGTGTCCTTGCAACTCGGCACACTGCACCCCGCTCGACTTCTCGATCACCTGCGCGCAGGCGAAGTCGCCGTCGCTACCGCCTCCCGCCGGATCGACTCCGATGATGTACTCCTTTGGAGTCGTGCCGTCATCCCCGTTGATCGCCGGAAAGAACACCAGCAGCTTCGCGTTCTCCCTCTGCTCGACCACGGGCCGCGGCTCACGCATGCGCCGGTCGATGACCTCAATGTCGAACACGCAATCGCCTGACGCCATGAAACAGCTCTCCGGGTCCTCGGCATATTCCTCAGCCATCCGTGAACCAAAGTTCGCCCGCATCTCGCGGCGGAACGCGATCTGCCCGGCATCCACGCCGTGCTCGCGCATCAGCTTGTGTTCGCTTTCGGTCAGGTTCGCGACCTTCACATTGCGGCGATACGTCGGCTCCCACCACCAGGGAAAGAAATGCCGGGTGTAACCGGTTTCGTGCGCGCGCAACCACTCGTCGTAGAAAGAGCCACACGCGCCGTTCGGCGTCGACTCCAGCACGATCTCGCCATCCGGCGGCACCGCTGCCCGCAGTGAAGCCAGCGTCGCCGCCGCATCCCGGGGCCAGCGGGCCACCTCCGAACAATGCAGGTTCTGGATGGTGAGCCCGCGGCCGGCGTTCGGGTCCGCAGCCGTCTCCACGCGATACTCGCTATCGAGACATGGAAAGACGATTTGTCGGACGTTGGCGCGCGATGTGCGCAGCGCGCCCTTGCGCAACGGTGCGGGCAGGTTCTCCACGAACCGGTGCACGATACGAAAAATCTCTTCTGCTGATTGCTGGTCGTGCGCCACTTGCACGCTCAGCGTTCCTGGATGCGTGATGGTGTGAATGAAAAATCGCGCCGCCACATACGTCGTAACTCCCAACTGGCGCGCCTTCAGCACAATGTTGCGTCGGCCGCAGCGCTGCGCGTAATGCTTCTGCGCGCGATTCAGGAAAAACGGCCGCAGCTTGCCACGCTTATCGCGCACGCGCAGACAGCGGGCCATCAGCAACTCCCGCAAGGTGTCGACCTCGCCGTGCTCCTTGGCGAGTTGCACGATCCGGTATTCGTCTTTCACCAGCCGGTCCAGGAACAGCCCGGCTTCCATCAGCCACGTGAACCCTTTGCTGGGGTCCTCTCCCAACTCATGAACCTTCTCTACCGCGTCTTTGTGTTCCTCCAGCGCTTCTCTGAGTGCCTGGTTATCCGCTTCTTCGAAATCAAGGATGCTGGTTGTACACACGCCTCTCACCCCCTGGGAAAAAGTAAAAGGCCGGCGATTGTTCATCGCCAGCCTGTATAGCGCATCCTTCTGCCCGTTATGCCACAATGTGGCATACGAGGGTCGGCATCCGGATGCGCCGCTTGTTCTTACCGATTGCTAACTACTACTTACTGGTCACCAATTACTTCTTCTTCACTGAATCGTCGTGCAGTAGAGCGTCTTCGGCGTCACCGTTTCAGTATTCGCTGCGTTGAACGTCAGCCTCAGCGTAGCGGCGCTTGCCAGGTTCTCTGACGCTGTCAGACCAACCTGGGGACCGGCCAGGATGCTGGTCCCGGCGATCACCGGGCTGGCGTTGGCAACCTGGCTCGACAACGAAGTCACGGTGAAAATCTCGATATCGATCAACCAGTTGACGCTGGTCGATGCGGCGGCAGTCTGCGTTACCAGCGTGGTAGCTCCCAGCGTCCACTTATAGGTCACAGCATTGCTGTTCGACGACTTGGCCCAGCGCGCATAGCATTTCAACCCGCTACCGACCGCCATCGTCCCCGCAGGAATCGTCACGCTGAACAGGTTCTGATCGGCGCCATTTCCCACGATGCCGCTTTTAGGGCCGACCATCGTTCCCGATACCAGATGGTCCCCCGCCGCCGGAATCGCCGGCTTATTCTTTATGTAATCGGGTTGTGCACTGTTCGCTTCATTCCAGTCGGCCTGTGCCTGCGATCCGCCTGTCGTCAGCTGCGACCACGCGCTTCCCGTGAAATAACACAGCACACGATTCGACCCGCCGCCCGCCTGCAGTCGGACGCGCTCGCGCCATCGCTCACCCACGCCAACGAACCCGCGCCATATCCGGCCGGCAACGCCGCAACCGTGTACGTCCCCAGTGTGAACACCAGGGAATCGACATTCGCGCCGTAGATATGAGACCAGCGACAAGCAACCGCTCCACCTTTTTGACAGACAGCCAGCGGGTTGCCGATGTTCTTCTCCGTAGTGTCGCCGCTGTTCCAGGCAGGAACGAAGTCCCACTTTGTGGTATCGTACGCGCTACCCGTAAAACGGTAGCCCGCGCGTGCCATGGTCTCAGGAGTAGCTCCGTAATTCGTGCGATTCTGTCCCGCCAGCACCACCCCGCCCGTCATGATCGACTGCCCGTCTCCATTACCGACGGGCGCAACCATGGTCGAATTGCCGGTGGTCGCATAGAAGATGGGAGTGATATTCGCTCCGCCACCCATAAACCCGGTTCCCGGCGCCAGGGTCAGCGCCTGGTTGCCGAACAGTATCCCGTTTGGCTCGTAGTAGAAGGGTTGCTTGTTATTCGTTCCGCTAGCGGGAATCACCGCCGAGCGAATCGTGTCGTTCATCAGGTTGGTATAACCCGTGACGTAGAAGCCCTCCATCTCAAAGATGCCGCCGCCGCTTCCGATCACTTTCACCAGGGCATTCTGCGATGTTCCGAAGGCGTACCCGCCGGAGATGTGTACATGTGTGTTGAGCCCGGCCATCGTGTCCAGCAGAATCACCGGATCGTGAGGGCTCCCGGCGCAAATCGTCGACTCCGCCTCCGATTTCAGGCCAAGGATCGTTACCGTTCCAGCCGCATTCCCCTGCGCCGAAATCAGCGATCCGGAGTTGCAGTCGCCGCTCAAACCATTGATTTTGGCCAGTCCCGTGAGGTTGGTGAAGCGCACGCCGCTGCCACCGCGCGAGCGAGTGCTGGTGATATTGCTCGACATCGGACTGCGTGGCCGACGCTCCCACAAACTCGATATTGTTGCCGAAGCAGTTCTTTACCAGCAGGTCGCGGACCTTCGACGTCTCGCCCATGTTCTCGATGTGAACGCACTCGCCGGCCGTCTGGTTGGCCCCGTCGACATTGAGGTTCGCGATCGAGCCCCAATGCCACCACTGCACCGTCGCCGGGGCTGTTCCCGTGCCCACGCTGGTGGTGGCGATGATGTCATTGGCCCATCCGGCGGCGACCGTGATCGTGCTGCCATGATTCGACGACGTGCCGCCGGCCGCCAGGTGTCCGCCTTGCTCAATCACGATTGCGGCGGTCACGTTATTGTGACCATTGTTGTGCGTGACGGCTGAGGTGAAGTCGTAAGGAACCGGCGCCAACTCGACTGTTACCGAGTCCGGAATATAGAAGCCCGGCCCGCTATAGGCAGATATACGGTCGTCGATGACCTTGCCGGATACCGTGCCCGTTCCGTAAGCGGCGTTGATTGCGTTCTGAATGCTGCCGTATTTGCTGACAAAGTATTCGTGCCCCGGAATGTCCCTCATTGTCAGATCGCCACTCACCGACACGCTGCCGGCATTCAGCGGTGCACTTATGTTGAAGGATCCTCCGGCGAACGCACTACAGGTGAAACTGTTATCGCCGTCACCTCCACATGCGAAGGTCCGTGTCCCTCCCGGGCTGTAGGTGTTCAAGGTTCCGGTGTGACCGCTGTCGCCGGCTGAAAGCGCGATGACCCCGTGGCCGGGTAGCGCATCAGACCCGAAAACAAAGGGGCTGGAGTAGTTCTTCGTCGCGTACCCATAACCAACCGTGCTGGTTCCGGCGACGGTCTCGTCTCCCACAATGTTCACGTCCCCCGTCGTGTTCTTCAGCGACGGGCTGGCCGGAGTGCGACCGGCGTTGTTGTCCCTGAACGTGTACAGGTTCGGAGCGCCGAACCCGCCGAAGGTATTCGTTCCCCGGCACGGCAGGTTAGAGCCGCCGGTCAGCGCATAATACTGCCCCCCGCTGTAGCCCAGCACGTCGACTGAGCTGCAGAATGCGTACGACCAGGAGATATTGTTATTGGCAGTCGCTGCACCGTTGGAAATGGTAAGCGGTGCCGAGGGCTTGGTTGTCCCCAGCCCGAAATCATGTACCACAGTGACGTACTGCCACTGGACCGCCCCACAGCTGTTGCAGGATCCACTGGGCGCTGCCGGGTCGGCAATCGCCTGCGTCGTCACCCGCCCGGCAATGTTCATGCCGCCGGCCAGGTAACTCCCGGCTCCCAGCACCCACTGCCGGCCGGAAAAGCGGAAGTCGGATGTGGTATTGCGATACGGGCTGGGATAAAACAATCCCATCAAGTCTGACATTGTGGTAGTTGGCAGTGTGCCGTCATCTTTATAGTTGCAGGCCGGGTCCGTGGGAGGGCTCACCGCGCTGCCCCGTGCGTTACATCCGCTGAACTTCGAAAGTACGCCAGAGCCCGAGTTGTCGATCACCAGGTTTTGCGAGTCTGCGAAGCGTGACGGCCAGTGGCCGCGCGCGATGGCCGCGTTACTGTAGCTGCCGCCGTAATGCCCGGCCCCCTGGTCCTGCCACCAGGCGACGTTGTTGTAATGGGTCGCGTCGAGTTGCTCTGGAGCCCAGCAGCTTGAGCTGCCGCACGCAACCGGGTTGGCCACGCCGCTGTTCGCATCAATATCGGTGATCCAGTAGGAGCAGCCGTTCGGCGTCCCATTGGCCACCGCAGGTGTGACGCTGCAAATGGGACCTACCGGGTCGGGCATCTCATAGGTGTTGCCGCTCCCCGCCAGCGCCGGACCGCCGGTAATTAGCCATGCCTGCAGTGGAATGGAAATTCCCAGCACGCCCTGTCCGAACACTCCATTAGCAGGCGCGGGCGTAAACCATGGCGTCACGTAGCACGAATGCAGCATGTCGGCCATGCTGCCGTCCTTCTTCAGCAGATCGCATAGTAACTGGCCGGAGGACTGCATGGAGAGACGTAACGCATTGAACGTATCGTCTGCCCCGGAACCGCCCGAGACGGCAAGCGAGCTGCCGATGATCGTATTCGGCTTGACCGTGCCGATCGGCGGCGGAGATTCCAGGTTCGCCCCGCTCCCGCCATTCGCGTCGACATATTCTTTGTTGGCCACGTCCGTCGGTTTCTGTGGATCCGGCACTGTGGGAGACCTGGAGAACGCCTTGACTCCTCCAACCGTCTGATTGTCGTTGACATGGACGTAGCTCGAGTCCGCCACATCGCGCGTCATGAACTGCACCGCTGTCGTCGTTGGCACCAGCTTTGCCCGCACCGCCGATATGGTCGTGTTGCTGGTCGCCGGCACCGCCCAATATTCTTCTTTGCTCGTGCCGCTGCTCAGCTGGTATACCACTCTGTAGTACACGCCTGTGGGAGTACTGCCGGTGGTCGGTGCCAAGCTGGCGTTGAACAGCCCGTTCGCCCCCAGTTGTACGGTGAGCGATCCTGCCGCCACCACATTCTGGGTGGCAGTGGTGAACGCCGGCCACGAAATCAGCAACGATCCCTGCGCCTTTGACCCGTCGGCGTCATACACCGTGTCGGTGATCTGCGTCAGTGAGATGTCGCCGAAAAACGCATGGGTATGGGGCAGGGCCGCACTAAATGCGCCTGTCACCCTGAGCGATGTGCCTGTGATTCCGGGCGCAGCGCCTGTCATCCTGAGCGCAGTCGAAGGACCCCTATCGCTACCACCACGGTGTTCTAACCGCCCACTGACAACCGACAACTGCTGAGATCCCCCGGCGGACGGAGCGCCCGGAGGCCCAAATCCCACTCCGCCCGCCACGACCGCCCGCGGCGCTACACACGCGAGCCCCACTATCAGGACAGAAAAAAACCGCCCATAAGGGCGGCTGATCGTATGCATAATGTCTGCCTCTTTTTTTTAGCAACTAGCAACTAGCAATTCGCTATCAGCCATCAGCTCAAACTACTCGCCCCGGCTCCCACTTGCTACCTACTTGTTCTTACGCGACGCCTGGCTACCTGACGCTTGAAACCTGATACCCAACCGATATCTGACGGCTGATATCTGACAGCTATTTTCCTGCCGCTTCATAACTCTTCATAAACTTTTCCACGCTCTCGACGTATACCTGCGCGAAGTCGGCGACCGGCCGCTGGGTTTCGATGATCTCGACTGCGTCCGCCAGCGGCCATCCCAGGGCGCGTAACACCGCCAGCGTCATCATGGGCGCGCGATGCACTCCGGCCGCACAGTGAATGAAAACCTTTGCCTCCGGCTCATCCAGCGCCGCCAGCGCAAAGTCAACCCCGCGCTGCAACAACTCCGGCGGCTTAGGACGGAAATCGTCATCCGTCGGGTTCCACAACACCTTCACGCCGTAGGGCTCAGCCAGCTCCGTATCGTCGAACTCGATCTGCATGTCCACGATGTGGGTGACCCCGGCGCGAACCACCTCGATCATCTTCTCGTCATTCCAGATGCCGCCTCCAACCGCAACGCGGTCGGTCACCCAGGTCATGTCCATTCGGCGAATCGCTCCTCGGCCACGTGCGGCCCTGACTTTCGATTCTACCGTGTGAGCTTTCCGGAGCCGTGAACCTCGTGCTCGCAGCCGCCGCGGCTCGACATGAAAAAACGTTAGAGGTGCCATGATGGACGTTGTCCCTCAGCCTCGAAAGTGCTGCAATTCGTCGTGACTCATACTCAGCCAATGCGGGCTCGAAGCACCTGCCAGTTCCGTGAGGCTAGACCAGCGTACCCGCCTCTTCCGCCGCTGCCATTACCGGCACCGGAGGCTTCAACCGCGGAGGCGTGATGCCCAGCTTGTGGTAAAAAGCTGCCACGGCTTTATTGGGATCGTCGTCGCCGTCTGCCTGTTTCTTGCCTTTCGACATTGCCGCCTACGCGCGCCGGCATCTCGTCGATCCCCGCCAATTTCGTCAGGAATTTGGCTGCCGAGCAATTGCCCTGCTTTGCCAATTCGATGTTTTCGTGGGTAATCTCCAGGGCGATGATAAGCGTTCACCCGCGCGCCGGGCCTGCTCTACGACGCTCTCACGATGTTGCAGTGCCCTGTACTTTGAGTACTGCCCCTCGAGCCGTTTCTGCCATTCCAGGGCCGACGCCGGACCTTCTTGTCTTGCTTGGTCGTGATGGCCTGGCTGCTTGCCGCTCGCGCTTCCTTTCCGCATGTTTTTTTCGGTGTCATATTCCGCTCCCTACTCTACTTTTTCGCAGAAATAAAAATGCCCGGCGCTATGGCCGGGCTCGCGAACGTCGTATAAATGCGAAAACCCAGCTCTTGGCTGGGTTCAATGAAGGGAAGCTGTACGGTCCGCCTTCCCAATCTGCAACTCTAGTTTCAATATAGCACAACCAGTGGGAAATCTTTACTAATTGCAAAGTTTATAATTCCATTAACTACTATACTTTACGAACGATTGTTGCATTTCTCCTAGTTGACACGTAAAAACTACAGTGCTGGCTTTAGGTCAGTAGCAATGCTTCTAGTGTTCTTCCCAATTCGGGAACGGACCTCGCCACGATAGGGTTTCACCACCGAGGACACGGAGGTCACGGAGAAAGCCATTTCACCACAGAGACACAGAGAATTTAGTTCGTCTGGCCAAAAGCCAAAAGCCTTTTCACTCCGTGGCCTCCGTGTACTCGGTGGTGATTTCTTCTTACCCAGCATGCGACAATCGGTTGCAGTGATTCCCGACACATGCATAGCTCTTCTGGCCAAAAGCTAAGAGCGAACAGCCAAAAGCCGCCCCAGGAGGCACTCCCGATCATGCGCCAAGTCATTGCTACCGATAACGCTCCCAAGGCCATCGGCCCTTACTCGCAAGCCATCAAGGCCAATGGATTCATCTTCGTCTCCGGCCAGATCGCCTTTGACCCGGCGACCCAGCAGATCATCGACGGCGACGTCGCCGCCCAAACCGAGCGCGTGCTGCAAAACCTCGCCGCCATCCTCACCGCCGCCGGGAGTTCGCTGGCGCAGGTGGTGAAGACGTCGGTCTTCCTGAAGAGCATGTCTGACTTCGCCGCCATGAACGAGGTCTACGCCCGTCATTTTGGCGAGGTGCCGCCAGCCCGCTCGACCGTCGCCGCCGCCGGACTCCCCCGCGACGTGCTGGTCGAAATCGATGTCATCGCGCTGGGGTGAAGCAGCAACTAGCAATTAGCAACTAGCAACTAGCAGTTAGCAACTAGCAATCAGCACCTAGCACCTAGCAATCAGCACCTAGCAATCAGCAACTAGCAGTTAGCAGTTAACTACTACATTTCGCCTGTCATCCTGAGCGAAGCGAGGGACCTGCTTTCGCCAACCGCGAAAATTGCGGACGTGGCAAAACCCTCATTCACCTGGAGCGTTCATGCGCTGGCGCAGCAGCAATTCAGGGTGCTAACTTCACTAGGCTCTCCCCCCCGCGCGAGCCATCCTGGCCGCATCTGCTGCGCAAGGTAACTCGCATCTGCACCAAGGTGCCGTTCTCGTTTTCCGCCAAATCGTTGTAGAGTGATCTCCCCCGCCCGGCCGAACTCTAATTCACAAGGAGAGAGCTACGATGAAGACCATTCTCAATGGGTTTCGCAACACTTTACTTTTGTTCCTCGCCGCCAGTATGTGCGTTCCCGCGGTGGCCGGCGATAAAAACAACAACGACAACAACGGATGCAGCAACCTGCCGGACCACGCCGCCCTGCTGACTGCGCTGCGAGCGGCAACCGCCAGCGAAACCAGCGGCCTGAACAATCAGATGTGGGGCACCATCGTCGATCGTGACGGTAATGTCTGCGCGGTGGCGTTTTCCGGCGTGAATCGCGGAGCGCAATGGCCGGGCAGCCGCGCCATCTCGGCCCAGAAGGCGAACACCGCCAACGCTTTCAGCCTCGACGCCTCGTCCTCCAGCAACGGATCCGGGCAGCCCAACGGACTATCGCTTTCCACCGCGAACCTCTACTCCGCGGTGCAGCCCGGAGGCAGCCTCTACGGTTTGCAGCACAGCAATCCTGTCGATCCCGAAGTCGCCTACGATCAACCCTCGTCGGCCTATGGCACCGATAACGATCCCATGGTCGGACATAAGATCGGCGGAGTGAACGTCTTCGGCGGCGGACTGGCGCTGTATGGCCCGGGACACGTGATCATCGGCGCCGTCGGGGTTAGCGGTGACACCTCGTGCGCCGACCACGACATTGCCTGGCGGGTTCGCAACAACCTGAAGCTCGACCATCTGTTGGGCGTGGGTGGCGTATCGGGCGATTCGCAGCGGCCTGACAACATCATCTACGACATCACACCGAATCCGAACGGCGGCACCGGTATCAGTGCTGGCGGCTTCGGTCATCCCACGTGCATCAACACCGGCGACCAGACCAAGCTGCCACCCGTGCGCAATTAACTGTTAAAGTCCGGTCTCCATTTGGCCAGGGCGCCCCACTCGAGCTGTTGCCCGGGTGGGGCGTTGCGGCTCAGGGACTGCAGAGCGTCGCGAAATAGTCATGTGCATTGCCGTGCTTTCGGTGTATTTTGTTTCGCAGCCATTAATCCTGACGATCGTGATGCCTGACGAGGTAAGCCATGAATGAGGCGGTTCCCATCTGGAGTCTGCTCGGCCCGGCGCTGGGAGTACTCGCCGCCTATGTTCTGCTGCTGGCCATCGCCTATTTCCTGGGCGCGCGGACCGCGTACGCCAAGGCCTTTCTCCGGACAAGCACCCCTCCGGCCATTGCCGCCGGTTTAGTCTGCGGCGGCTTGCTTCTGATCGTGCTGACCATCTCGGCCCAGATCGCCACCAGCAGCCGCGACTTCGCCTACTGCATAGCTTCGGCTACCTTCGGCACTTCGCTCGGCTGGGTGCTCGGCGTCGTAATTTCCCCTAGCAGCACCGACGAGGCCAGCGAGTTTTCGCTGCTGACCAAGGCCGTTTCCACCTTTCTCACCGGCTACGTGCTGGGTTATCTCAAGGACCTGTCGGTCGTGGATGTTAAGGCTTTCCTTAACCGTCCCGGCATACCGTTTCGCTTGATGGCCGGCTCCGCCTGCTGCCTGGCCGCTATGGCGACGGTGTTTGTCATCCGCCGCGCCGAGACCATGCAGGCCGACGCCGTCCGCGAGTGGTTCATCAGCTATGCGCCGCCCGATCCCAGGCTGGCCGAGGGTCTACGTCCCGATGTGTTGGCCCGCGGGCCGTTCTCCTCGCGTGACGATGCCATGGCCGAGATCGACCGCATCAAGAGCCTCAACGAGTTCAAGGCCGTGACCCTCACCCCGGTGCGCGTCGAGATTTTCTCCGAGGAACCGGTCGCCCCTGCGACGCCGGCCGGCGCTTCGCAATCGCTCTCCATCACGCCGCCTCCGGCAAATTTAGCCGCCACGGGCACCGGTTCCTCGACCACAGCCGCCTCGACCGGAACTGCCTCGACCACAACTGCGGATCCGGCCAACTCCGATCCGGGTACTAACCAGTCGACATAACCATCTCTGATATGACGGGTGCCCCACACATTCGCGGTTTTCGAATGTGTGGGATGGGTCGGCCGGGTGCCCCATACATTCGCGGTTTTCGAATGTGTGGGATCCGCAACGCATGCGCCCGCAATTCCGTTTACACTCGAAGCTTCCTCATGCAAAAGCCCATTCGCATCATCGGAGCCGGTCTCGCCGGATCGGAAGCCGCGTGGCAGTGCGCCCGCCGCGGTCTTCACGTTGACCTGTACGAAATGCGCCCCGTGCGCTCGACGCCCGCGCACCAGACTGCGAACTTTGCCGAGCTCGTCTGCTCCAACTCGCTGAAGTCCGATAGCGAGAACTCCGCGCCCTGGCTGCTGAAAGAAGAGATGCGGCGCGCCGGCTCGCTGCTGATGCAGATTGCGCAGCAGACCGCTGTGCCCGCCGGACACGCGCTGGCCGTCGATCGCGATCGCTTTGCCGAAGCTGTCACCGAGGCCATCGAGCGCGAGCCGCTGATCAACGTTATTCGCGAAGAGGTCACGCGTATTGACGAGAACGACGGCATCACCGTCGTCGCCACCGGGCCGCTGACGTCGGACTCGCTCTCCCGCGAGATTCTGCGGCTGAGCACCGATCCCAGCTTAGCCCAAGGGAAGGGCGAAGCTGGGGCACCGATTACGCAGCTGTACTTTTACGATTCCATCAGCCCCATCGTTGAAGCCGATTCCATCGACATGTCACGCGTCTACATGGCCGCGCGCTACGACAAGGGCAGCGCCGACTACATCAACTGCCCGATGACGCGGGACGAGTACGACCGCTTTATCGATGCGCTGCTCGAGGCCCAGTCGGTCGACGCCAAGGAATGGGAGAACCTCAACTACTTCGAAGGCTGCCTGCCCATCGAAGAGATCGCACGCCGCGGCCGCGACACCTTGCGCTTCGGGCCGATGAAGCCGGTCGGCCTGCGCGATCCCAAGACCGGGCACATGCCTTACGCTGTGGTACAGCTGCGGCAGGAGAACCTGCGCGCCGATTCCTACAACCTGGTCGGCTTTCAGAACCACCTGAAGTTCGGTGAGCAGGCGCGCATTCTGCGCCTCATCCCTGGCCTGGAGAACGCGAAGTTTCTGCGCTACGGCCAGATTCATCGCAATACCTACATCAACGGACCCACACTCCTTTGCGAAACTCTGCAGATGAAGCAGCATCCCAACGTGATCTTTGCCGGACAGATTTCTGGGGTGGAAGGTTACGTCGAATCGATTGCTACCGGCCTGCTGGCGGGAATGCATGCTGCGGCTCTGGCCGCCGGGGCCGAGCCGGTTCCGCCGCCGCGAGCGACGGCCTTCGGCGCGCTGGTGAACTACATCTGCCACGCCGACCCTAAGAATTTCCAGCCGGCAAACATCACCTTCGATTTACTGTTGCCCCTCGACGAGGCCACCCGTCGCCGCATTCGCGACAAGAAGCAGCGGCACGCAATGGTGTGTGAACGGGCGCTCGCGGAGTTGCAGGGTTGGCTGGAAGCACCGCGAATGGCGTGGCGACGAGCGGCGTCAGGGCACGGCTTCAGACGTGCCGTTCGTGCCCTCCTCTTAGTTTGTCATCACCAGCGAAGCGAGGGATATGCTTTTCGCCGCCGAGCCAAAGATGTTGGTTGCGCACGCGAACTGCAGGTCCCTCGACGGCTGAAGCCGTCTCGGGATGACACGAGGGAAGATCATCTTCGGCGTACCCCGCCCTAAAGGACGGGGCTTTCACCTTGCGCCTCCTGCGGAGGCTCGGCCCTCGTCACGCAGAACAGCATCCCAATGGATACAGAGCAGGTCGCGATGACGCACAGCAGGTCGCGATGACACAGAGCGCAGGTCATGATGATTCAGCGGCCAGAGGCCGCGGCAGGCGAGAGCCCCGCCCTTCAGGGCGGGGTCGACGGTCGCTAAGACAACGAGTGCCGTAGGCACGGGAGGTCCTACACCCGCGCCAGATGCACCCCGAACCATCCCTTGGGGTCGGACCAGGTTTTCTCCAGTTTGAAACCGGCTTCGTTCAAAATGGTGTTCACCATCTCGCCGGTGTACTTGTAACTATTCTCGGTATGAATGCGCTCGCCGGCAGCGAAGTTGACGTCCAGGTCGATCGCGTCGATGAACACACTCTGCGCCTTCATGCTCTCCAGGTAAATCTCCATGCGCGAGCAGCGCCGGTTCCATAGCGCCAGGTGGCGGAAGGCGTCGAGATCAAAGTCGGCGTCGAGTTCGCGATTTAAGCGGGCCAGCATGTTCTTGTTGAATTCAGCGGTCACGCCCTGGGCATCGTCGTACGCCGGCACCAGGATCTTGGAACTCTTCGCCAAGTCGGTGCCGAGCAGCAGGGCGTCGCCTGCCCGCAGGGAGCGCCGTATACGGCGCAACATTGCAATCGCGTCAGGCGGATCGTAGTTGCCGATGCTTGATCCGATAAACAGCACCAGCTTGCGGCCGCTAATCCGAGACAGCGCAGGAACTCCGCCGCTGTAATCGGCGACAATGGGATTCACCCGCAGCTGGGGAAACTGCACCGCCATTTGCGTCACCGCTTCATTGAGTGCGGCAGGCGACACATCGATGGGATAGAAAAGCGCGCGTGTCTGACGTTGTAGGAGTTCCTCGATCAGGACGCGGGTCTTGTTCGCCGTCCCGGCGCCCAAGCTCGACCAAAGTGAGCGAAGGTCCGGCGGCTGCGAGTATTTCGCCCGCATAATCTTCGAAGATGGCGCGTTCCGTGCGGGTGAGGTAATACTCAGGCAAATCGGTGATCTGCTCGAACAATGCTGATCCCACATTGTCGTACAAGAGCTTGCAGGGCAGCCGCTTGGGAGTTGCGCTCAGGCCGTCGCGAACTTCGCGGGCCATCGCCGGATCGACGACGTATTGCAGTTGCTTGCTAGTTGCCATTGGCCAACCTGATCCCCATAAACTGCCAGCGGGCGTGGGGCGGGAAGAAGTTTCTGTAGGTGGCCCGAATATGCGAGAGCGGCGTCGCGCACGAACCGCCGCGCAGCACCATCTGGTTGCACATAAACTTGCCGTTGTATTCACCGACCGCGCCTGCGGCCGGTTTAAATCCGGGATACCCGAGATACGCGCTGCCCGTCCACTCCCAAACATCGCCAAACATCTGTTGCAAACCGGCCGATGGCTCAGCGGGCACAGGCCGCAATGCATTCGTGTCCAGCAGATTGCCCTCGACTTCACGATCCTGGGCGGCGACTTCCCATTCGAACTCGGTCGCGAGCCGGGCTCCTGCCCAGCGCGAGAAGGCGTCGGCTTCGAAGTAGCTCACATGGCAAACCGGAGCATCGAGGTCAATCGGCTGCATGCCCTCGAACGTGTAGTTCCACCAGTCGCCGTTACGCTTCTCCCAATACAGAGGAGCAGACCAGTTGTTCGTGCGAACTGTGTCCCAACCTTCCGACAGCCACAGCTCCGCTTTGCGATAGCTGCCGTCATCCATGAACTCGAGGTACTCGCGATTGGTGACCAGCCGCGAAGCCAGCCGGAACGGCGCGAGATAAACCTGGTGCTGCGGACCTTCGTTGTCGAACGAGAATCCCACATTGTCAGAGCCCACCAGGTACAAGCCAGCGTCGAAGTTCTGCCAGCTCAGCGCGTCGGTGCTCCAAGTTCGCCGATCCGTTGGGCTCACGTGGGTTTCATTGACCAACCCCGTGCCCCAGGTTCGCCCATCTTTTGGGCTAACCTGGGGGCGATCCCGATACGCCGGACGCAGCGGATTCGTCCACAGCCCGTGTTTTACATCGGTGACCAGAAGCTCCTGATGTTGCTGCTCATGGTTAAGTCCGAGCAGCACCAGCTCCGCGACAGCCGGATCCAGGTCCCGGTCGAGAAACTCAGCCATGGCATTATCCACGGCGCTGCGATACGAGTGAACTTCCGCCAGCGAAGGCCGCGATAGCGTATGCCTGCAGGGTGCGCAGCGGGCGGTCGCCAATGGCCTCGTAATACGAATTAAAGAAGTTGCGAAACTCTGGATGAGCGGGTTTGTATCCCGGCAGATTAGGGGTGAGAAGAAAGGTCTCGAAAAACCAGGTGGTGTGGGCCAGGTGCCACTTTGCCGGGCTGGCATCGGGCATGGATTGCAGGCTATGGTCCTCGACGCTCAGCGGAGAACAAAGTCGCATCGAGGTTTGCCGCACGGCAACAAACTGCTCGAACAGGCTAGGTTCGCGCGCCGGCGACGACGCCCCATCGTGAATCGTGCTGGTTACGTGCATCTTTTTTCAACTCCCTCGCAAGCCTTGCGGACCCGCAGCAGCCTCGGGTTTCTGAGACGCCTTCAACAAGATGCGTACTCCGGAACTAAAGTCACAAAGAATGCAGAAAAAAGAGAATAAAAGGTGCCGCTTTGTCGAAATCAGGGTTTGAAAAGCGCGCCTTCAGACGTACCGAAAAAGTGCTCTGAAAGGTGCGGCTTCAGCCGCTGAGGTAAGTTTCTCCGTCCAAATTAAGAGCGAATCACCCCAGGGGCTGAAGCCCTGATTTCTTGCCGGGATCTTTGCGGCACGGCTAAAGCGGTGCCCTTTCAAAACCGCTAAAGCCGTGCCCCTTCAAAATTGCTAAAGCCGTGCCTTTCAAACCGCTGAAGAGTGAAACTCATTGAGCCAATCGAGCCGCTGCCGGCTCGGTGGCCGGGCTTTCGTCTATCGCCAACGCGGGTTGTTCGTATTTTCCCTGGATGTCGTTCATGCGCACCTGGAAAAATTCGCCAACCATGCGGATGCCATCGCGCAACGGGCTGATCTTGGAACGATGGTCGTGCGCCCACTCCACCGGAACCTCGACCGTCTTCAGCTTGAACTTGTCGGCCAGGAACAGGATCTCGGGATCGAATCCCCAGCGCTCAATATGCTGTCGCGGAAAGATGATGTGGGCCGCCTCGCGGGTAAACGCCTTGAAGCCGCATTGCGTGTCGCGATAGCGGAGTCCCAGCACGATTCGCAGGCCCAGGTTGAAGAGTCGGCCATAGAGCTGGCGCAAGAGTGGCTGCCGCTCGGTTTGCAGTTCGCGTTGCAGCCAACGCGATCCGATGGCGACATCGGCGCCGTCGCGAATGGCGGCGAACAACTTGTCGGCCTCATAGATCGGCGAGGACAGATCGGTGTCGGTGAACAGCATCACGTCGCCGCGGGCGTGCAGCATGCCGTTGCGCACGCTGTAGCCTTTGCCGCGATTGCCGGGATTTTCCAGCAGCCGGACACAGTCATCGACGGCGGCAAACTTGCGCACCACCTCGGCGGTGTCGTCCTTCGAGCCGTCGTTGACTACGATGATCTCGGCCGTAAGCCGCCGCTGACGCACGTAGTCGAGCACCTTGGGGAGAGAGCTGGCGAGCCGCTCGCTTTCGTTATAAGCGGGAAGAATAAAGCTGTAGCTGGTTTCCATCGTCAGCAACTTAGACGCTCACGATTGTATGACAGTTGTAATAACGCGGCACGGAATTAGCTATGGCCAGTGCGGAAGCCAGCGCGAAAGCGCTCCCGCTACGCCGTGGCTTTTCTCCCGCATCAATGAGGGAGCTGCCACAGTAGACGCTAAGTTCTCATAGCTACGGTCACTCCATCGCGCAAGGGAGTGATGGTGGTGAACCAGTCAGGCGAGTTGTAGAGCATGCGGTTCAGCTCGGCGATAGCGTTGGTTGGCGCGTCCGCCGGGTCGGGCTTCAACTCGGGATTTCCCGCCATGTGCGCCAGCTTGCCCTTCCATAGTGTGTTGTCGGTGATGAACATGCCGCCCTTGCGTACGCGGGCCGGGGCCATGCGGCCAGCGCGCGGATAGTCGGGCTTATCAACGTCGCAGAAGAGAACGTCGAATTGCTCCTTGCGTTCCGAGAGCAACTCGAGCGCATCGCCAACATGGACCTCGATGCGGTCGGCCAGCCCGGCCTGCTCGAAGTAGCCGCGCGCTTCCTTCGCGTTTTTTTCGCTGCCGTCGGTGTAGTGCACCTTGCCGCCGTCGCCGACGGCCATCGCCCACCATATGGTCGAGTAGCCAATGGCCGAGCCCATCTCAAATACAGTGCGCGCGTTGATCAGCCGCGCGTACTGATAGAGCAGCCGGGCAACGGCCGGGCCGACGATTGGGATGTCGCGCTGCTTGGCCTGGCGCTCCATCTCCTGCAGTACGGCGCTGCGTTCGGGCAGCACGGCGTAGAGATAATTCTCGACGCGAGGGTCGGTGATGTGGAGTGGCTGGCTCATGAGGTTGCTCACTACAGCGTCTGTCCCGGTTGCATTTCGACGACCTCGGGACCGCCGGCGCCGAGAAGGTCGCGCAATTGCGAAGGCCGGCCGACCAGCGGAGGGAAAGTCCCGAAGTGCATTGGGATGACGAACTTCGGTTGCAATAATCCGCAAGCGTAGGCGGCCTCGCGCGGACCCATGGTGTAGTGATCGCCGATGGGCAGCATGGCGATCTCGGGCGCATACAGCTCGTGGATGATCTTCATGTCGCTGAACACCGCGGTGTCGCCGGCGTGATAGAGCTTCACGCCGCCGGGCAGCTCGAGCACATAGCCGCAAGCCTCGCCGCCATAAACAATTGAGCCGTCATCCTCCATGATTCCGCAGGAGTGTACGGCGTTGACCATGGTCGCCTTGATTCCGGCGACCGTCTGCGTGCCGCCCTTGTTCATGGGATGAATGTTGTGCGCACCTTTCTTCTGCATCCACATGCAGAGCTCGAAGATGCCGACCACGTGCGGCTGATGCTGCTTGACGATCTTCACCGCGTCGCCGATGTGGTCCATGTGGCCGTGAGTACAGAAGAGCGCGTCGGCCTTCTGCACGTCCTTTAGCCCGTCGGGGCACATGGGATTGCCCATCACCCAGGGATCGACATACACGGTAGCGCCTTCGGTGGTCTCGATGCGGAAGCTGGCATGACCCAGCCACGTGAGCTTGTTTCCTGCGAGATTCATTGCGTCCTCGGGAATGAGATGCGGGATGACAACCTCGCATTGTACGACGGGGAAAGCTGCTCTCAGCTTTCGCAGCCTTCGGCTGCTGGACTAGACGCAACACAAGTGACGAGCGTCCTGCGAACAGCGGAGAGCCAAGCGCGTACCGCGAAAGGCATGACGGATTGAGGCGAAGAGCCTTCTTTCCGCTGCTATCATGGACAGGCGCTCATGAGTTCTGTTGCACCCAATCCGCTGGCGAACGGCCTTGACAACTACCTGCTGGAAGTTGCCGATGCGGTCAACACCACGCTTGATCTGAACACGCTGCTGCAACGCGTGGCCGAGATGTTGAAGCGGGTGATGGACTACGAGGTCTTCGCCATCCTGCTGCTCAACGAGAAAACGCAGGAGCTGCGCATTCGTTTCCAGGTAGGGCATCCGCCGGATGTGGCCGAGCGCATACAGATCAAGGTGGGGCAGGGCGTTACCGGCAAGGCCGTGCAACTGCGCGAGCCGGTGCTGGTGAACGACGTTCGCGCGGAAGAGAATTTCATCAACTCGGCTCCCGGCGTTCGCTCTGAGCTGGCAGTTCCACTGATTGCGAAAAACAAAGTCATCGGCGTGCTCGATGTGGAAGCGGCGCAGCCCGGGGCGTTCAACGAAGAACATGTCCGGCTGCTGACGCTGTTTGGATCGCGCATCGCGATCGGCATCGAAAACGCGCGGCTTTATACCAAGGTGTCGCGCCAGGCGCGCCAGCTGACGCTGCTTACCGAGATCAGCCGCGAGCTGACGTCGATCCTTAATGTTGATGAGTTGCTGAAACGTATTGCCGACCTGGTAACCCGCATCATCGACTACCAGATGTTTTCCATCCTGCTGCTGGATCCTGCGGGCAAGGTGCTGACCCATCGCTTTTCGTTGCGATTTAAAGAAAATGTGCAACTGAAGCACGAGATCCCGCTGGGGCGCGGACTGGTGGGTTACGCGGCACAGCACAAGCAGGCCGTGCTGGCGCCCGATGTTGCAAAAGATCCGCGATATATCGAAGCTAATCCGGAAACGCGCTCGGAGCTGGCCATCCCGCTCATCTACAAAGACAAGGTCATCGGCGTGCTCGACATCGAGCATACCCGGCGCAATTATTTCAACGAAGACCATGTGCGGACGATGACGACGATGGCGGCGCAGGTGGCCATCGCCATTGAAAACGCAACGCTGTACGAACGCATCGCCAGCCAGGAGAAGCGGCTGGAGCAGGACCTGGCGCTCGCCCGCGAGTTGCAGTTCCGCCTGCTGCCGCAGAAGCTGCCGGTGTTTAAGAATGCAGAAGTAGCAACGCGATTTGCGCCGGCGCGGCAGATTGGCGGCGACCTTTACGATTTTCTGAAGTACTCCGGCCACGGGATGGTCGGCATCGCCGTTGGCGATGTGAGCGGCAAAGGTGCGCCGGCCGCACTCTACGCGGGGCTGGTCTCGGGCATCCTGCGTTCACACGCTCTGGAAGAGCCGGGAGCCGCCGGGATGCTGGAAGCTGTTAACCTGTCGCTCGCCGAGCGGCCGATCGACGGACAGTACGTGTCGATGATCTACGCCATCTGGGACGATCAGCAGCGCTCACTACAGATTGCCAACTCGGGACTGCCACGCCCCATTCATTGCCGCGCCGGGCACTCTACTCTGGTGAACGTGATTGGGCTGCCCATTGGCCTGTTCCCTCACGCGGAGTACGACGCCGTGACATTGCAGGCGGAGCCCGGCGACGCCTTCATCTTTTTCAGCGACGGCATTCTCGATGCGACCAGTTCTAAAGGTGAGATGTTTGGCCGCACGCGTCTGGAAAAGGTGACCGACCAAAATTGGCAGCTTGGCGCCGAGGCGCTGGTCGACAAGTTGTTCAACGCGGCGAGCAGTCATGCCGCGGGCGTCGATGCCTTCGACGACCAGACCATCGTGGTGCTCAAAGTCAAAGAGGCGTCCCCCGCAAAGTGAGAGCTCGCCCTCTGCCCGACCGCCCTCCGGGGTTTATCTATAAGCCGGCAGGGTTGCTGCGACGTCGCGAGTTGTTTGCCGAAGAGGTGGCGGTCGCGGCCATCGCGAAGAAGTTTAGGACGCCGGTTTATATCTATTCCGGCGAGGCGATTGGTTCGCGCTACCGAGAGTTCGATCGCGCGTTCGCGAAACAGGAACACACGGTCTGCTACTCAGTAAAAGCGAATTCGAATTTGTCGGTGCTGAAGCTTCTGGCCAAGCTGGGCGCGGGGTTCGACGTAGTCTCGGGCGGCGAGTTAGAGCGGGTGATGGCAGCCGATCGCAAGGCGGCGAAGAAGGTTGTGTTCTCCGGAGTAGGCAAGCAGGCGTATGAAATTGACCTGGCGCTGCGCTCGGGCATCTTGCTGTTCAACGTCGAGAGTGCAAGCGAGTTGCAATTGCTGGCGGCACGGGCGACCCATCTGCGCAAGAGCGCGTCGTTCGCCGTGCGGGTCAATCCTGACGTGAATGCGCAGACCCATCCTTATATCTCTACTGGACTGCACGAGCATAAATTTGGAGTGCCGCTGGGGGACGCACGCGAGTTGTACCGGCTGGTGGCGGGCAACAAGTACTTGAAGGCTGCCGGGATCAGCGCGCACATCGGCTCGCAGATCACCGACCTATCAACCTTTCGCGAGAGCATGGAGAAGGTTGCCGAGTTCGCGGTTGCGTTGCGAGCCGGTGGTGAAGATATCCGCTACATCGATGCCGGTGGGGGCCTGGGCATCAGCTATCGCTCGGAGGAGAAGCGGGACTTTACCAGCGAAGTAAAAGCCTATGCGCGAGAGGTCATGTCCCCTTTAAAGAAACTTGGAATTCACCTTCTGCTGGAGCCTGGCCGGTCTATCGTAGGGCCAGCGGGAATACTGGTAACTCGTGTTGTATACAACAAAATCAACAATGATAAATCATTCATAATTACCGATGCTGCTATGAACGATTTGATGCGTCCGGCACTCTACGATGCTTACCATGAAATAGTGCCGGTTGTGCAGACTAGCGGGCGCATGAAGGCGGATGTGGTTGGTCCTATCTGCGAGAGCTCCGACTTCTTCGCGCGCGATCGCGAGTTGCCCGAAGTAGCGGAGGGCGACCTGCTGGCGGTGCTCGATACCGGGGCATATGGAATGGCGCTGGCTTCGAACTACAACACGCGCCCGCGAGCGGCCGAGGTGCTGGTCGAGGGCCGGCGTGCGCGGCTGGTCCGGCGGAGAGAGACGGTTGAGGATTTGCTGGCGGCGGAGCGGGTGTGACCTCGGCAAATTTGTGCCGTCCGCTGAAGCGGACTCGGTGTCGCCGGCGCATTTATCCAGCGTTGAAACGCTGGGCTCAGATATGTTGTCCCTGCGGGACGGACGTCTGTGGTCGTCCACGCTTCTCGCGATTCGTCGAAGACCTAAACTGCACCGGGATTGCAGGCTGTAGCGCAAACCGCAATAACTTCTTCGCAACCCCAGGTTTTGGAAGTTGTTTTCCGCCGCGACTTGGCCTATCCTCGCTCTCCAACGGGAGAACCATGATGCAACAAAACAACAATGCTGCCACTTCCACAGCGGTATGCCTGTGGTGTAACTCCCAGTTCCTGAAGGGAACGAGCCGGGCGCAGGATGGCCGCGACTTTTGTTCCAAAAAATGTGAAACCCGCGCGCAATTCTGGTTTCATACCCACCTCAGAATTGTCAGTGAGTGACGTCCCGCGCCGGTGACGCGTCGGTGACGAAGCTTGTGAAGCAAAACGAAGAGCGATGCTCGATATCGAACATCGCTCTTGTCTTTGGTAACGCTGACACAACGTAACGCCGACGATAAACCTACGAGTCACGCTCAGCTAAAGCTACGCTAACCCGCAGTCTACGGCGAATGAACTCGGACACCCGCAATTAGAGATGCGGGTCCGGATTGCTCGTCGTGTTGGTAGTGTTGTTGCTGCCGGTCGCACCATAGGGGTTGGTGGTGCCGCTATTGCTGCCGCTAGTGCTATTGCTATTGGTGCTCTTCGTTGTGCTTCTTGTGCTTGCTGGTGGTCTGGCCGTTCTGGTCGGTTGATCCTGAAGTGCCGGACTGGCCGCTCATGCTCTGGTCGCTGGACGATCCGCTACCCATGGTGGATCCGCTGCCGGATCCGCTGCCCATCGAGCCGCTGCTCTGCCCGGCGGTGCTGCGACTGCGCTGCCGGACGAACTGGCGCTGCCTGAGCTGCCGGACTGAGCCCAGGCTGCCATGGAAGCGGTGAACAACAATGCGGTCGCTGCTACTAACAACTTCTTCATAACGAGGAGTCTCCCTTTGGCCTTTGTAGACGGTGGCCGCTTTCGCGAACACCCATTTGAGGCGGGGTGTCACGGAGATGTTGCCCCTTCTGAATAAGGAAGCAGCTCGGGATGGAATAGCGATGCGTTACTTGCGCGCAGCCATCCCTGGGCTCGCGATGAGAGCTGAAATAAAATCCCCGGACCCTCGCGGATCCGGGGATTTGTGGGCTGGTTTCAGCCGGTGATCAGCAACAGCCCGCGCCGTCGCAGCACGACGAGCAATCGTTGCAGCAGCTCTGGGCTCCGTCACAGCAGTCGGCCGCGCCCGCACATTGCGCGCACGACGAGCAGACGCCCTGGTTCGGAGCAGCAGCGAAGGTGAAGGTGGAGGCGGCAACGGTCAGCGCCAGGGCGGCCATGCAGAATACGGCTTGCAATTTGGATTTCATTTCAGTTTCCTCAAAGATTTTGTCGATGCGGAGCGAGGCTCCGCGAGCTTGCGCAAGCAGCGGTGATGAGCCGCCGCAACGTTCAGCAAGAGCGCGCTCTAAATCCTGAGGTCTGTCTTTTTTTGACTGACAGGTTGGGTGTATGCGAGATCGATGGTGCAGAAGGGAACTGGCCCGTGTGCCGCAGTGGCGGCTACAGCCGGTGCGACTGCGGGTAACACGGCAACAAGTTGTTTCGGACGAGGCTGGTCGGACGCGAACAGGATGGCCGAGGGATCCGTATCGCGATGATGCCAGAGACAGCAGTTCATCGCACTCGCATCGCAACTGAATGTGCTTTCCGAGTTGATCGGGCAGCACGGCATGGCGTGCGCAGCGGAGGAGGTTTCTTCGGCGGCGGCGTCCGAGGTGCCGGGTTCCGTCATGCCCGCCATCTCGTCTTGGCAGCCGGCAGAGTGCGGGCACAGGAAGCTGGCGAACGCGGCGTCAGACCACACAAGCACCGACAACGCCAGAATGATGGCGAAGCGTAACGGTGATATGCCGCGTGAGTTCATCTTGTTCAAGTCTACAACCTAAACCGGGGCCGGGTTGTTAAATTCCAGACGGCTGATGTTCACCCATGTTGCCGCAGCAGCCTTTGCCATCTTTGCCATGCATGGGGCATTTGTTAGACGAGCAGCAGGTTTTTCCGTCAGCCATTTTTTCGTCTTTGGCCATCATGGGGCATTTCATCGCCTCGTGGCTGTCCGACATCATGGGACATTTTCCGTCTTTGCAGGCCGGCTTTGAATCGGCCGCGGCCTTGTCATGGCTGCAGCAGGCGCAGGATTTCGTGTCCGGAGCAGGCGTCGTGGTTTGCGCGAGGGAGGACAGGGTAAGGGCGAGGATTGCGAAGAAAAGTTTGAGCTTCATGATCGTCTTCATTGTCGCGGACGAAGAACATGAGGTCTGTGACGGAGGTCACGTTCGGCA
Organism: uncultured Acidobacteriaceae bacterium; assembly: GCA_963771535.1. Classification (GTDB taxonomy): domain Bacteria; phylum Acidobacteriota; class Terriglobia; order Terriglobales; family Acidobacteriaceae; genus CAVVDY01. The sequence continues at coordinate 129,481 of CAVYTK010000007.1, forward strand.
GTGGGGGGAGTTGTCCCTGAAGGGACTCGGGATTCAGGGAAGGGGCGGTACGGCACGGCTGAAGCCGTGCCCCTTCAAAACCGCTGAATTTGTTGGGCACGGACGCGAAAAGCAGGTCCCGCGCTTCGATCAGGATGACAACAACAAAAAACCTCGTTCGGCACTCATGTCAATAGGTCATGCCGAAAGTAGAGCACTCGAGGATTTTGACGGCTTGCGTGACTTCCTGGTACTCGGGCGAGTTCTTCACCTGGTCATCGACGCTGAGGTAAGTGTGAATCAATGCGGGGCAGGCTTCCTTAATTTCTAGGCGCTCAATGACCTGGATGGCGAAAGAAGAAGGGAACTCGCTAGTCAGCCCGTAAACTTTGGCGAGCACCAGTCCGAGAGCAGGCTTGTTTTTCTTCAGCACTTCGTCGAGCACGTTTTGCAACTGTCGTTCCGGCTTCGAAAGGCCGCGCGGCGGATCGGAGACCACGTCTTCGGAAGGGCGGGCACCGTTCGACATGCGCTCTTCGAAGTAGAGCACGTTCTTGATGCACTCGGTCGAGCACGCAGTTTGGTAAAGTGCCTGGGCGACTGCCATGCGGATGGCGAAGGATTCCTGCGGCACCAGCAGCTCGGACAGGCGCGAAACCAGGGGGGCAGCTTTCCGCTCGACCAGGGCGTGAATGGCGACGAGGCGATTCTCCTGTGTGGGCGCGCCGCCGGCGACCAGCAATAGCAGGTCTGCCGCGTGGTCGCCGCGGTAGCTGGCCAGCTTCTGCACAATCGCCGGGTCCGCCGTCCTGTCCATCGCGGCGCGGGCCAGGGCATCAATGCGAGCGGTGCGGATGCTGTTGAATCCGATATAAAGCAGAACAAAACCGACAATTACATATCCCAGCTTTCGAGGACGAAAAGCAAAACCGTCGGAATCTGCCATACCTCTACGTTATCAAAGTAGCGGATTTCAGCTCGTGCGATATAGGACGGTCATCCCGTGGAGCTAGTGAGTACATCCCAATAAGTGGTTAAATGCCAGCGTCACATTGGGAGGTTAAAAGTATGCGCTACGCTTTCGTTCTGGCACTGTCGTGCATTCTGAGCGGCTATGCCGTGGGGCAGAATTCAACATCGACTACTCCTGGACCCGCCACTGCCACATGCAACTTCAGCGATCAACAGCAACTCGCCGTGCAATATCAACAAGTGACACTCGACAAGAAGCAGGACAAGAAGTTTCTTGGGCACGATGTTCCTTACGGCAAGGTGTGGGAGCCCGGCAAACAACCGCTTACGTTGTTCACCAATTCTCCGGTGACGATTGCCGGGAAGAACGTTCCCGTCGGCGCCTACACGGTATACCTGATACCCAATCAGAAAGACTGGACGCTGGTGGTATCGAAGAATACTAATAAGTCCGCCGGGTACGACGAGTCGAAAGATCTGGTGCGCGCGCCCATGCAGATTGGACAGCTGCCTGCGCCGGAGCCGCAGTTCAGCGTGTACTTCGCGCATACCGGGCCGAAGGAATGCACCATGCGCATCGACATTGCAGATACCCGCGCGTGGGTGCCGTTCGAACAGAAGTAGGGCGGCTGCTGGGGTAATGTTGCGGCGCAAGCGAACTGCAGGTCCCTCGGCTTCGCTCGGGATGACACGGAGAAAGAGCTCGGGATGACATAGCGAAAGATCCCGGGGTGACACGGAGAAACATATCTCGGGATGACACGGAAAAGAAGTCGCTCGGGATGGCGGATGAACGAGTGTGCTTAGTTGTCGTTCTCGGCGGCGCGCACCAGGTCCTTGATATCGAGGTTGCGGATGAGCCGATGGAGATAGTTAGGATGCACGCCCAGCAGCTTGGCAGCCTCAACATAGCTTCCTTGCGACTGGGTGACGGCGTCGATGATGAGGCGCTTCTTGAGCTCATCAATTTCCTGGTGATACTTCCCTGAGCTCACCTGCACCGACTGCTTCTCCAGCAACGTTTCGGGCAGGTCTTCGGGAAGGATCTCCTCAACGCTTCCCATCACGATGGCGTGCTCGATGGCGTTCTCGAGTTCGCGGACATTTCCCGGCCAATCGTAGCCCATGAGAATTGCGCGAGCTTCCGGGGAGATACCTTTGAAGGGGCGCTCCGATTTTTCGGCATACTTGTTGGCGAAATAAATAGCGAGCAATGGAATATCTTCGCGATGTTCGCGCAACGGCGCCAGCGTAGTGGAAACCACGTTGAGGCGATAGAAGAGGTCCTGGCGAAACTCGCTGTCTTTGATCGCCTGCTCAAGATTTTTATTAGTGGCCGTGATGATGCGCGCCTGGAACTTCACCGGGCGGGTTCCGCCGAGGCGGTCGAATTCGCGCTGCTGCAATACGCGGAGCAGCTTGGCCTGCAGCAGCGGCGCCAGCTCTCCGATCTCGTCGAGAAACACGGTGCCATCTTCGGCTGCCTCCAGCTTGCCTTTTTTGAAGACCGCGCCGGTGAACGCGCCTTTTTCGCTGCCGAACAGTTCGCTCTCCAGCAGGGTTTCGGGGATGGCTGCGCAGTTGATCGCGACGAAAGGTTTCTCGGCCCGCGAGCTGCCGGCATGAATGGCGCGGGCGACCAGTTCCTTGCCGGTGCCGCTCTCGCCGCGGATGAGGACGGTGGAGTCTCCCTTGGCGACCTTCTCGATGAAGGCGCTGAGACGGCGCATGGTCTTGCTTTCGCCGATGATAGAGTCGGACGGCTTGAGCACTTCGCGCAAGCGGCGATTCTCCGCCTTCAACGATTCGAAGCTGAAAACATTTTCCAGGGTCACGGCGGCGATGCCGGCGGCGGAGTTCAGGAACTGCACGTGGTTCTCGGCGAACTGAGCGTTGCGGCCGCGCGAGGTGAGATAGATAACCCCGATGGCGCTTTGCACACCGACCAGCGGCACACACATGATGTTCTCGGAGCCGTCGATGTCGGAAGAGGAATCAGTGAAGACCGAAGCTCGCTCCCACAGCGCGCGATGAATGATGTTCTTGCGAATCGTCAGGTCGGGACCAGCCCCCGGGGTGCGCTTATGAATATGCGCTATCCTGGGTTCCTCATCCACCTGGCTCATCAGCAAAATAGCTCCAGTTTCGGCAGGTATAACTTCGAAGATGAGCTCCAGTAGCTTGGTCTGCAAGTGGCCGGGATCGCGAATGGAGTTAATAGTATTCGCAATCTTGAACAGAGCATTCAGGTCGCGGGCCATACGACCAACGTCGGATGGCGATTGCGACTGATGGTCTACTGAGATCTGTACCGTCTTCAGCGCGTCCTGGGTAACGTCTTCGCTGTACTTTACTTCGACTGCGTCTTTCGCTTCATCATGAGTCAGGAACAGCAGCTCGCTGTTTCCTACGCGGATCACGTCGCCGTGTACCAGCGCACGGCGAGTCACAGGAATGCTATTGACGAAGGTGCCGTTGTGGCTTTCGAGGTCGACCAGTTCGAATCCGCCATTGACGGGCTCGATAACGCAGTGCTTTTTGGAAACCGTGGCATCGCCAATTTGTATTTTGTTGGAGTTGTCGCGGCCCAGCGTGAGCTTGGCGTCGGCGACGCGATAGATCTCGCCTTTGCTATTTCCGGTAAGCGCAACTACCCTGGGATGCAAGCAGAACTCCTGTGTGCCGTAGTTTAGCTTAAATTGGTAGATAGAAGATGAAAGGCAACTAGAGTTTTTCAGCTTCCTGCTGGATACGTTGCCAGGCACGCTCCACATGGCGCGCCTCGGTATTGGTTTGTCCTACACAAAAGCGCAGCACAAAGCGGTCGGCAAGCCGGGTATGGGTCAGGTATAAACCGCCGCTTGCGTTCAAGTCGTCCATCAGCTTGTGATTCTGTTCGTCGCTACCGCGGTATCGGAAGCAGACAAGGTTCAACGGTGGAGGTACCACCAGTTCGAAGCGAGCATCGGCATCGAGCCATTGCCGGAACTGCTGCGCGAGTTGCACATGGTAGCGAAGGTGATGTTGCAGTCCTTCCACTCCGTAATGGCGGATAACAAACCATAGTTTCAGCGAGCGAAAGCGTCTTCCCAGCGGCACCTGCCAGTCGCGATAGTCGAACACTGCGCCCGATTCGGTAGCCTGGTTGCGCAGGTACTCAGGAAGGATACTCAAGCTGCGGATGAGAGCTGCGCGATCGGCGACAAAGAAGCAGTCGCAATCGAAATTGGTGAACATCCACTTATGCGGGTTGAAGCAATAACTATCGGCGTGCTCCACTCCTGCCTGCAAATAGCGAAATTCGGGACACAGCGCGGCAGTTCCGGCCATAGCGGCATCCACGTGAAACCATAGTCCGTGCTGCCGGCACAACGAGGCGATGGGCTCGAGCGGATCCATGGCGTGGGACGAGGTGGTTCCCACCGTGGCGCAGACAAAGAACGGCGTCCGTCCTGCTTGTTGATCGTCACGGATAGCTTGGGCGAGGGCACCCGGATCCATGGCGAACTGGTCGTCGACGGCAATCAGCCTGACGTTCTCACGGCCAATACCGGCGATCATGGCTGCCTTCTCGATGGACGAGTGCGCCTGGGTCGAGGTATAGGCTACCAACTTACCGTCACATCCGGTGCGGTTACTCTGATAACTTGTGGCCCTTTCGCGGGCGGCAAGCAGGGCACATAAGGTTGCGCTGGAAGCTGTGTCCTGGATTACCCCGCCACCGCTCGAGGTGGATAGAAACTTTTCGGGTAATCCCATCAGCGGAACCAGCCAGTCGAGCACGTGAGTCTCTAGTTCGGTGCAGGCAGGACTGGTGGCCCATAACATCCCCTGCACGCCCAGGGCGGACGAGAGCAAGTCTCCGAGGATAGCTGGGCCGGAGGAATTTGCTGGGAAATAAGCAAAAAAATTGGGCGATTGCCAGTGAGTTATTCCCGGCAGGACTATCTGCTCGACATCACGAAGCATCTCTTCAAATGACTCGGGCTGCTGGGGAGCAGTGGCGGGCAATGCACGTCTGACCGCGCCGGGCTCTAGTTTCGAGAGTACCGGGAAGTTCTCCACCGAGTCGTAGTAGCGGCTGATCCAGTCGATCATCGCGTAACCATATTCGCGGAACTGCTGGCTAGTCATGTGATAGTTGGAGCGTTCTGACACTCTGTGCCTCCCCAATCGCTAAGTGGACGGTACTTCCAGTTTAGAAGAACTTGGCGTCAGGGTGGCCGAGACAAGCAAGCTGACTCCGGGTTGTAACGCTCAGCGAGTGTGGGCGGAAGAGGTGGAGGTAAAAAGCTGCTGGATTGAATTGACTGCATCTGTTACCGTTTCTAGAGAGCCCTCCCTAAATAAATCAAAAGGATAGGTGATTATGGATCTGCAGAACGTGTTAGCGGAATTGAAGCGAGAACGGGCCCGGCTCGATGAAGCCATCGCAGCTTTGCAGGGACTCGGCTCGAGTACGAAGCGTGGACCGGGACGTCCCGCCGGATCGGGCAAAACCAAGGCTGCAAGCGGTCGCCGTCATATGAGCCCTGCAGCTCGCAAGCGTATTTCTGAGATGATGAAGAAACGTTGGGCAGAGCGTAAGAAGTCGGCGAAGTAAACCGACTCAGCCTGACGGACAGATTGCATGCCGACAAGCGTGGCATGATTTGGCCCGAGATACCTTTGTATTTATCTCCCATTTCTCCCCGTTTTTGAAAGTCGGTGAACGGGCCCCCGTAAGCGACACAAGACCACAAGAACTGTCTGATACGCAAGCAAAAGGGAGGCACTCTCATGCCTCCCTTTTCGCTGCTCTACTGCTCTGTCTAATCTGTGTTAGTAAGCTGTGACCTGCATCTTGTCGACCCACAGCGAGTAGGCGGAATCGCTGCTATTGCCATCCAGCTGTACCGCGGTATTCAACTCGGACGCATTCACTCCGAAGGTATTGAATGTCCGATTGATGTAGCTCTTTTTACCGTTGAGGGTCACGGAGACAAACGTGGCTTGGCTGCCATTGCGGGAATATTCCAGTACCAGGTGGTTCCAGGTGTAGGCGGGCGGGGCGGAACAAGCGATTCCGGTTGCAATCCAGCGGCTGTTCGCGGTGTCCCACACATCCCAATCGTGTCGACCTTTGATGTCGCACTCCGTGCCGAAGATAAACTTGCGGTTTCCGACCGACTGGTTCATGTCGAACTCAAGCGCCTGGGGCGCGTTGGGATCTTTCACATAGAAATAAAGGTCGTAGGTAAAATGCGCGGCATTTGGATTGGCCCCCAGCTGCTTCCACCACAAGGCTCCCGAATACGGGACTTTCGGTCCGATCCAGTACTCGCTCGATTTGCCGGTAAGTGAAGGCGTCTGGATAAATTGATGCATGTAGCGCGGGGTGTCCGGACCATGACCTCCGGGACCGGCGCAGGAGCCGCAGCTTTGCCAGCCCGACATGGACTGGATCATCTGGTATTGCGCGTTATTGTTGCCGCCGCTGACGGAAATGTTGAAGCCGGCCGCTTTGTAGACATTGTCTTTGCTGTCCCACGCCTGCACCACAATGTAATGGGTGCCGTTGGCAAGGTTGACGCTGGTATCGAGGTTCGCCTTGTTGATGGAGTAGACGCTCTGGTTGTCGGAGTAGATCATCATGGCGACGATGGGATAGTTGGCCGATGCCGATGCCACGAAGTGAACCGAGGACGAGTTCTGACTGTTGGCGGTAGGGGACGCCACATTGACGCCAGCAAAAGACAGGGTGGTGAATCCGCAAACTAAAACTGCAAGCCGGAAAATTTTCACTATTAACTCCTAAGTATGAGGACTGGGTTGAACGCGATGACTAAGTCGCTGTTCAACGATGGTCAGATTACGGACGCATCTACTCAGGAGATATGAGGCTTGGGCTTAGTTTCCTGAAGGGATTTGCCCTAGACGTCCCGGGCGAAGAACTTACAAACGGGATTACAGCGCTGGATTAGTACCAGCGCAAGCGGCGCATTACAAGGAATATATCGCGGTTTTCTGGATTCGGCAACAAAGAAACTATGTTGCTGGAAAAAATAATAAAAATTAACTGTCAGCAACTCTGAATTCGCGATTCGAGGCTAAGCAGCAGCTTACAACTGTCTTTAGCCTACGATGCTATTCGTTTAGACGCGTTAACCGCAGAAGAGGAGCGCTTGGGGCCGCGCCTGCGAATCAGCGCGATGCGTACGCGTTCCAGTAGTTCGGCAGGCGCGAAGCTGCCCTTGGGCAACCACACGTCGGCCTGGCTCTGTTCGGCGTACTGGCTGACGGACCCGGAGAAAAGAATGGCGGGAAGATCGGGGGCAATCTGCTTGGTCTGTGCAATGAGCTCGGCGCCGGTCATCTTCGGCATCATGAGATCGGCGATGATGAGGTCAATGCCTCCGCCGCGTACCAGCTCCAGCGCGTCGACAGGATCGGGACAGGTGATGACGCGGTAGCCGCGGGTCTCGAGCATCACTTTTCGAATGGAAAGAGAGCGTTCATCGTCATCGACGCAGAGTATGGTGCGCTTCGGCTTCATTGATCAGGTCCGTTCAAGTTGTGGTGCTTCGGGCTTATCCGGTGCCAGGCCGGAACAACAGCGTAGACGGATGGTACGCGGACGAATCACGCTGTACAAGTACCGCGCTCATCAATGCCGGCGGCATTTTTGACGGCGAGGAAACGGCGTGGGATGGTGCGTCAATTCGACAGTCAAGAAATCGTGTGACGTTGCGAGCCGCTGTTCATGCGGTCTCCGGGCGTGCACAGGATATCCGCAAAGAATTCACAAGGTTACTTTGCCATCAATGACCGGCACTACGTGACCGCCGACACGTACATTGGTGACGCCATCGGCAGCCCTCGTCGCCCGCACAAAAATCGAACTCGGGCGCAACGCTTCGCGGCCTTGCTCGATCAGTCCCTGCTCATCGGAGGCAAGCACGCCATGCTTTACCGCCCACGCCACACAGCAGCCTGCGGCCGAGCCCGTGGCCGGGTCCTCGCCGTTGTAGAAGATCATGCGCGCCCGCAGGCGGCGCTCGCCATCGCGGGCTACGAAGTAGAGAAAGCCTGAGCCCTGCTGCGTGCTGTCGATGTAGGCGGCGATCTGCTGCCAGCTCACGCGCAGCCGGCTCAAGGTGGAGCTCTCGCGAAAGGCGACGATGGTGAACGGCATGCCGGTGGAAACGGTTTGTATGGGAAGGTCCTCGTCGAGGTCGGCCAGTGGAACTCCGAGCGCGCGGGCTACATCCGAGTGCTGATGAAGATGACCAAATTGCGGTTCCGGCTGACGCATCTCGCCGAACAGGCCGTCAGCGCGGGTTTCGAAGCGCACCGGCACACGTCCGGCATTCAAATGAAGAACGATTTCAGATTGCTCGGGGCGCTGCTGCTTCAAATACCAGGCGGTGCCCAGCGTCGGATGTCCGGCGAAGGGCAGCTCTTCCTGCACGGTGTAGATTCGCACCCGCACTCCCTCGCGCGCTTCGGTCCCAGCATCGCGCGGGAGGATGAAGGTGGTTTCGGAGAGGTTCATCTCCTTGGCAAGCTTCTGCATTTCGGCGTCGCTCAGGCCGCGCGCGTCAGGTATCACGGCCAGTTGATTACCTTCCAGCGGCACAGAGGTGAACACATCAACGTGAACGAAAGGGAATTGGCGTGCAGGCATCGGCGTCTTGGCTCCCGGGATGGATGGTGCGTGAAATAGGATGAAGGCGCGCGTGTCGCCGATTCAATTCTGGGGCAAGCCGCAGTGTGGCGTGATCGATCCTGGAGCTGCGTCCGCGAAGCGCTGCCGGCGATGGAGAACATTTGCATTGCTGTTCTTGCAGGTAGCTGCTTAAATCGACAGGTTTGAAAGGAGAGTTCATGTCACTACAGATCGGAAATATTGCCCCGGATTTTCAGGCGGAGACTACTCAGGGGCCGATACGTTTTCATGAGTGGCTCGGCGACTCATGGGGAATCCTGTTTTCCCATCCCAAAGATTTCACCCCGGTATGCACCACTGAGCTGGGATACATGGCGAAGCTGAAGCCGGATTTCGAGCGGCGCAACGTGAAGATCATCGGTCTCAGCGTCGATCCGGTCGACAATCACAAGCGCTGGTCCGAGGACATTCGCGAGACGCAGGGACACGAGCCCAACTATCCCATGATTGGCGATACCGACCTCAAGGTGGCCAAGCTCTATGGAATGCTGCCGGCAGACCTTGAAGGCGGATGCGATGGCCGCACCGCTGCCGACAATATGACAGTACGGAATGTGTTCGTGATCGGGCCCGACAAGAAGATCAGGCTGATTCTCGTCTATCCTATGAGTACGGGACGCAACTTCGACGAGATCCTGCGCGTCATCGACTCCATGCAGTTGACCGATAAGCACAAGGTCGCAACCCCGGTGAACTGGAAGCACGGAGAAGACGTCATTATCTCGCCTGCCGTTTCCGACGAAGACGCGAAGAAGACTTATCCGGGAGGCTGGAAGACGCTGCGTCCTTATCTGCGTATGGTGCCACAGCCCAAGTAGAAGTTCGGGCTTGCGGAAGCGAAGGGGGTCCGGTGACTCTCCCGGTCTTCAAAACCGGCGATTGGCATCTTCGATGTCAATGGTGCGTTCGACTCGCACACGCTTCCGCCAAATTACTGCTTACCAATGGAAACGATCTGAAGTCGAAGCGAGCCTGCGCTCCCTCGGCTCGGCGGCCTCGCTCGGGATTTCGCCTGCGGACTCCCGCTCGGCACGGCCTCGCTCGCGCCCGCAAGACGGCTCAAGTTCGACTCGCACACGCTTCCGCCAATTTTTCTCGACAGTTCGCCGTCGCAGAAAATCGCGTCTGCTTTCTGCGGTTATAACAGTTAACTAAAGCAGGCTCCTGGCGTGTCTAAAATTGTGGCAACCGCTGGGGCTTATCGTGCGGCCTTCAGCAGGTCTTCCAAGACAACGGTCAAAGGTATTTGGGCCAGGATAGCTGGAATCATTGGAATGGCTACGGCCACTGCGAGCGAAACCAGGGCGCCCTTGTCATAAGGAAACGGCTGCATCTTCTCAATGTTCTCGTAGCTGGTTCCGTAGTCGGTAAGCGTACTGGCTTCGGGCGTGGCCAGGAACTCCTCTTCGTGTCCGGCGCGATGCAAGATCCACTTCTGGTGGAAGTCCGTGCTGTGGATTTGTGCCAGTACCCCGTACTGCATGATTCCCGATCGCCGCAACTTAGCCAGCTTGGGAACAAAGAAAACCAGGGGCCCCAAGGCCATGATGAGAATCACCGCCAGCAGGACAGCTGCCTGGATCTTGAATGACGCTAAGTGGGCTCCAGTCTGAAGAATCTGGTATCGCCAGTTGGAGCCGATAGCGGCGGAGATGGCGAAGGCGATAGGAGCGAATGCCATGGAGGAGAGGCCCAGGAAACCGATGCCGCCATGATGATCAGGATGGGTGGCCATCAGCTTCAGGTCGCGACGTGACAGCTCGAACAGGTAAACCGTCCAGAGTAACCAATGCCACAAGCACACTCCCACCAGCACGCGATAAATCATCTGGCTGACCAGCCCGTAGTACCACGCGGCAGGTGTGAGGTGAACGCTGGTCCCGTTGACGACGACTGCCCACGGCAAGTGCTCGGCGACGCGATCTCCCCACACGGCTACTGTGTTGGCGTAGGCGAGCACGATAATCACCAACTCCGGCACCCAGGAGTCGCTCCATCGCACCAGCCGTGCGACCACCCGGTTCATGTAAGCATGATCATCACTTCCCATCAGGTTCGCCTCGCGCACGTGCCGCGCGATCATGCGGAACCGCGATTCCATAACCGTCTGTCCGATGAGCAGGACGGGGATGGCAAGTATGAGACGAGCGCAGACCTGGTAGTTTCTGAGCAGGCTCATCAAAGCGCGGGGATGGAATAGCGTGGTGAGCAGAACCAGCGGCACCCAGGCGATGAACAGTGCGACCACCACAGTTCTGCCGGGGTTCCAGCGATCCGGCCCGATCAGTCCCAGAGCGCGTTGCGCCCGATAAAACGGTCCTCTGCGAACCAGGGAGAAACCCGGGTCGGTTGGGCCATCGACGTCAGTCTCAGGCTGCGGCCGTACGCCTTCCGTTTGCGTCATCTCACCTCACGAACCAAGCGACGTGCTCGCGGGTCTCAGCCGCTCGAAAGAACTTCGACTCACTTCTTCGGCCCAGGAGTTGGCTGATCCCTCTGCTTCAGCTTTTCTTCACGCATTGCTTGCTCCTGCGCCTTAGCAAACTTGGGGACAGGAAAGCGTTAGAAGCATCCTGAAGTTAACCAGGAAGGCAAATTGCTGCCTTCCCGGTAAGAATGTCTAATCCGATAAGACCTCGTTAGTGCAGAAGAAAGTTAGTACGGACGCGGCGGGCCGATCAGCGGCGTCTTCACCGGCTTCGCCATGCCATAGAAGACCACCACGCCCTGGCCTGCGCCTTGAGTTTGTAGTGCTTCATCCACCTTGCCCAGGGCATCCTGGAAATGCTGCCAGTTGTTGGTGACCCAGACATCTCCGGCGGGGCCGATGCCCACGTCAACCATCAACTGCAATCCGCCGCCGACATAACCGCTGGGAGGGGAAATGGCGTCTCCCGTCTTCACGCCGGGCGGACAATGCTCTGTGCGGAAGCCACACAGCTCGACGATCCCGGCCGACGCGGTGCTGAAGTTGGAGATCCAGATGTTGTCGTTGCCATCCACGGAGGCCGCCCACGGGCCGACGATTCCCTTACCGTACACCGGTGAGAAAGGCGCCTCAGTCCCGTCGGGCCGCAACACGGTAATGCTGCCGCCTTCGTAGCCCGACTTCTCCGCAGCCATCGCAGGCACCAGCACTTTGGTCGCTCGTGCTCCGGCATCGCTTATGCCATCGAAATCGAATTTGAATGCGGCCAGCATTTCCCCAAACTTCAAGGCTCCCTTGGGAGAACTACCCAGTTTGTTGGTTACCCAGACGTTGCCCAGACTGTCGACGGCGAGACCGCTGGCGGAGTATCCGACCTTGAAGGTTTCAAATTTGCTGGGGTCGGAAGCAGGGAAACGAACCACGTGGTCGGTGACGGCGTTGGTAACCCAGATGCGATCCTGCTGGTCGATGGCCAGCGCGAACGGCCCGACCAGTTTGCAAGGATTCTTCAGCGGATCATTCGTCTTGTTCTGGCAGTAGAACTCGACCTTCGATGGGTCGCCTTGCGGAAGCTTCACCACCTGGCCTTTGATGAGATCGAGGGCCCATATATCTCCGCTCGGGGTTGCGATGATGCCTTGCATCTGGCTGATCTGGCGGTTGAAGTTCCAGCCTTCCGGCGGCGACAGCGGCTTGCCGTTCTTGTCGAACTTCGTGATGTTCTGGCCGGTGAAGCTGGTGGGCCACGCGTTGTCCTGGGCGTCGAGCGTCAACCCGAAACCGGGGCCCGCGATGCCTCCGCCCCTGAAGCCCAAAGGGCTGGGCGAAAGCGGTTTACCGTTGGGGGCGAACTTGCTTAGACCGCCGGTCCAGGACGCGTCCTGATTTTGCGCGCCGACCGTGAAGTTGTCGGCGACCCAGGCGTTACCCTCGCTGTCGATCATCAGCTTGCCACCTCCGCTGACGCCACCACCGCTGAATTTCAGCGGAAAGACGAAGGCGCTGGGAGCAAACGTTAGATAAGGCAGGTACGGCGCATCGCGCATCAGCTTGCCGGGAGTTCCCGGCTTGGGCAGCGGATAGAACTCATTGAGCAGCGCGAAGATCTTGTCGGGATTGTGCCAGGGGAAGAAGGCGACTACCTCGGTCGCCAGCAAGGTATCCGGCGGAGCTCCTCCGGCGGGAGGCGCGGCAGCTGCGAAGAATTGGCTGCACGCATCCGCTCTCACTCGCGTGATACATCCAGCCATCACGTCGGCGAGTGTGCCTAAGTTGGCCATCGTCGGGGTCTGGGCGCTATTGAGGCCGTCCAGAATCGTCGGTCCCCAGCTACCGGTTTCCAGATCGACGAAGTTAGGGACGTTGTTGGCCGCAATCCGCAACTGCAGCGGCGAGCCCTTGATGGTGGTGTTGTCAACAAACTGGGCGTGCGTCACCACCGACGCGATAGTGGTGAGTTCGTTCATGACCACGTTCGCTGGAGGCTGGCTGCCGACAACGGTGAGGAGCGCGATAGCTGGATTATTGCCTGCCGCCTTGCTGGCTGCGGGAACGCCACCGGTGGCGACTAGGTACAAACTGGAGTCCGCTGAGACGTCAGCGCCGCGGACCTCAAACCGTCCCTGGTCGTCTGTCTTGGTCTGACCCACTTGCCTGGGAGCATTTGCACTGGCTTCCCACAAAGTCACGGTGGATTGGGCGATCGGTGCGCCACCACCGAGTACCTGACCTTTAACGTCAGCCGCGACGGCTGCTCCTGTCAGTGCCAGACAAATGGTCAGTACCTCCTGGTAGCAGCCTGAGCAGGCGCTTCATCGAGTGCATACTTCTTTCTCCTCGCTTGTGATTCTCGTCATTGTTGGGCCCATGGCACCGACCACGGGGGGAAGTCGGTTGCGCGGTGCAGCAGGTGGATCGTCGTGGTTTATGGTACCAGCGGGCAGACAATTTACGGCTAGATATCTCACCAGTCGCGTTGGCCAGAAGAGTACTTAAATTGAAGAACTCGACCTTCCTGCGCGAGCTTGCCATGTTGTTTTTTCGGAACGGTCAGCCACCTTACCACGGGGTGGCGACTAGCAGTAGCTTTCGGGTGGGGACTAGCAGTAGCTTTCCTGTTGCTGGATTTATTTCTTGCCGGCATATGGCATTGACTTTGCCGCGCGCGGCGGTAGACTTGTGGGCCGCTCCTACTATGCTTCGGTTTCAACGCGTCGCGCTGCTTCTGCCGGTGGCCGCTCTGCTATTGCTTGGCAGTGCGGGTGACCGCCTTCCCACGGCGCACGCAGCGCCGGCTCCGCGACTGACACTCTGGGCTTGGCAGCGGCCGGAAGACCTGCCGATTCGTATCTGACAATGTAGGAGTCGCGTACCTGGCCGGCTCGGTTTACCTGGAGGCGCAGCCGGCCAAAACGGATCAGCCGGTCTCCGCGGTTAGCCCAACGCCAGGGTTAGCAGTCGCAAGCTGCTCAACGCGAACCTGGAGCGCATCGAGCGAGGCTCGCCGTCGATGCACAACGCTTTCTTCGCGCAGCGGCTTGCGGTCTCTACCGGCTATGAGGATTTCTTGCGCTTCGCGCCGCGCACTCCGGTGGAACTCGCCGACTTGATTGGCGCGACTTCCTACGTCTGCATGGATGGCAGTTGCAGCAGCTACGGGCAGCAGCCTGCCATCTCTCCTCCGCCTCCACGGCTGGAAATTGATTCGGTCGACATCTTCAACCAATGGCTGCCGCTCAACCTGCTGGCGCAGGCAGCCAAGGGCACGACATTGCCGGAGAACCTGCGCAATCAAACTGGCGGCGCGGACGTGGCTGCGCGCGGCGATGCTCGATGATGTTGCCGTCGCGCGCGAATTGCAGCCGCTGGTCGCGGGCAAGTATCCGGAGTTTCGCCGCTACCTTGAGCAGTTCGAGCAGGCTGGATCAGCCGAGGCACGGCGCTTTGCGCTGGTATTCATGCTGCTGCATTTCGCCGGCATGCAACCGTTCGTCAATGCTGGCCCCATGGGTTCGGTGATCGCGCCGGGCATTCACACCACGGAAGCCTGGTGGTGTTACGACATAGGACAACAGCAGACATCGCGCGCCTACCAGAGCCCGATGTATTCGCAATCGACGACGGAGCTGGTCGCTTCGCCAACGCCTTCTATCCCCGCGCCATCATGGCTAGCGGCGGGCGACCGCACCCGTGGCGCCGAGGAGTGGAAGAAGCTCTCGCAGATGGGCACGGCTCCGTTGTACTTCGCGCCGGTTGTGCTGAGCTGGGCGAAGCAGCATCCGGAGGATGCGCGCGTGCCGGAAGCGCTCCACTACTTTGTGCGCGCCAGCCGCTATGGATGTGTCGACAAATCCATCGGACCGTATAGCAAGCAGGCGTTCGAACTGTTGCACAAACGCTATCCGCAGTCAGAGTGGACGCCAAAAACGCCGTATTGGTTCGGCTTTGCTATCTGCCCGATGTTTCCAGGCGAAAACCCGGCGTCAATTGCCCTCCGGAGCACGGATTTGGTGCCCGGAACTGGCTTTTGACAATCAGGAGACAAGCAGTATGCGTCTCAACAGGCGAGTCGGAGAACCAGTCGAAACAGGGTGCCGGCAACGCGGTCAAATGCCGAATTGCCGGGAATTGCGAAAGTTTTTCCTGCGAATATGAGAATATTTTCCTATATGGGTGAGAGATGAACTCCCCGGTAAAGTACAAGTACGTTTGATTGGCTGTGTTGCACTATCTCCTAGTCTTTCCTGACTACAACTTGCAGCGACTTTGTGCTCATTGTTTGCGTCCAGGAACTCAGCTATTGTGGCGCTAACCTAGAGTGCATCGAAAACTGGCCGACTTCTAGTCGCTACCATTCGGGGCGACCTCCCTTTGATCTCGGTAGTTCTCCTTTCGCACGGGGTGGGAATACATACGAGTTTTGATCTGGCCACAGCTTTGTGAGTCACCATCGCGGAGCGCTGGCCAAAAGTGACTTCTTCTCATGATCAGCCAGCACGCGCCCTTATCGTCTTCACCCGATCTGCCACGCTGGTACGCGGCCTATACCTATCCGCGTCACGAGAGGGTAGTCGCGGAACAGCTGGAGAGTAAAGGCGTAGAGTCGTTTCTGCCGACCTCAACCATCGCGAGCCGATGGAAGGACCGCACGGCACGGATTGAACTTCCACTGTTTCCGTCCTATGTATTTGCCCGGGTGGAGCTAGCCAGAAGAGTCGCGGTCCTCACCGTTCCGGGTGTGATTCGTATACTTTCGGCGAATGGAGCCCCGCTTGCGATTCCGGATTCTGAAATCGATACGGTCCGGCGTTGCATTGGCGAAGGGGCGAAACTGGAAGCGCATCCTTTTCTAGCCAGCGGCATGCGGGTACGAGTGCGAAGCGGCCCATTTTCCGAACTGGAAGGCATCGTTACTCACGATAACGGAAAGTACAAAGTCGTTGTTTCAGTCACCGCGATCCACCAATCGATAGCTTTGGAGTTGGATCGCGAGTGTCTCGAACCCATTCTGCCGACGACCGCCATCTTGAGCGTCGCCTGAGGCGCGCTGAGGCTCCTCCCTCAGGAGCTGAAGTTGCTGCAAGGTTTGACAGGGCGAGCTTAAGGAACCCGAATTCAGTCAGCGATTACGATCCGCGGCTCGCGTCGCCGATCAATGATCTTCGGTTTGAGCAACACTCCAGCAAGAAGGGGATGCCGTGCCAGATCAGGAACGCGAGGAGCGGCGACGCAAGAAACGCTATCCGGTTTGGGCGCACGCGCGCTACCGCTGGCAAGACGCGAACGGGGAGTGGTTCTCCGATAGCGGCATGACGCTCAACATCAGTGTCGCTGGACTTTACGTTTTGACCTCCTCCAGCCCGCCGCCGGGTGCGCCGGTCGAAATGAGAGTTGCGGTCTCGACGGCAAACCTGGAGATGGGGCGAGGCTGCCTTTTCGGGAAAGGCGTGGTAACTCGAGTCAATGCCCAGGGCGGATTCGCGGCGCAGGTCAACCTTCGAATGCTGCGGGCCAGGCGTTCCGACAGCAAGCTCCCAGGATGAGGGCCGCGGCGGAGACATGAGGCTTGCCCGGATTTGCCCGGGGGCGGTTATCAGGATTTGGGCGGGATGAAGCGATCTTTTCCGCGAGGTGCACCGTTGGTAATGCCGGCCGTGCGCATTTTATAAAGCAAGCCGCGCAAGCTGATGTTCAGTGAACGCGCTGACTTAGAGCGGTTCCAGTCATGTTCCTGTAGCACCTGAAGAATGGCTTCAGCTTCCGCCTGCTGGATCAGTTGCCGGGTGCGGGTCTTCAGGGAAGAATCGGCGGGATCGGGCATCAGGTAGACCGGAGCCAGTGCCCGGGAACGCAGGTTGAGTTCTTCCAGAATCGATCCCGGGGTGCCGAGCAGAGCATAACGGCGCAGAACATTCTCGAGTTCCCGAATGTTTCCCGGCCAGTCGTGACGAAGCAGTCGCCGCATCAGCGCAGAAGTTAAAGCGGGGACGCTGGTACCAAAGGTCCTGGTGAACTCTTCGAGCAGATAGTCGGCGATGCCGGGCAGGTCCTGTATGCGTTCGGTCAATACCGGCATACGAAGACTGATACCGCTGATTCGGTGCAGTAAGTCCTGGCGAAAGCGGCCTTGCTCGACACTTTGCTCCAGCGAACCATTTGCAGTACAGATGACGCGAGTGGAAACGTGCCGCTGAGTCTGGCTGCCGATGGGGGTAAAGGTGCCGTCCTGAAGAAATTGCAGCAGCTTCGCCTGGAGGGTGGGATCGAGCTCAGAGATGTCGTCGAGCAGCAACGTGCCCAGGTGGGAAGCTTCCACCAGTCCGGGTTTGGCGTTGTAGGCTCCGCTGAAGGCGCCACGCTCGAAACCGAACAATTCGGCTTCCAGCAGGTTTCCGGGAATGGCGGCACAACTCACTTTTGCGAAGGGGCCGGCGGCCCAGGGGGAATTCTGATGAATGAAGTTAGCCAGGACCTCTTTTCCTGTACCGGTTGGTCCATAAATCAAAACCGGCATGGGAACGCGGCTGATGCGATCCACGACTTCACGCAATTGAGACATTACGAGCGACTGACCGAAGATGAGGTCAGTCGGCGGAAGTTTGTAGGGCCTGCCTGCGCCGCCGGGTTCTAACAGGTTTGTGCTCATGCAATTTGTTGGGAATTAGACACTGGGCAATTCTTTTATTGCAAAACAAGAGCCAAAGTCAAAAAGTCCCAAAAATAAAGAAAACGGTGTAGTTGCCGCTGTTTTTCAAATCTTGCCCGGGTCATTTTCAAGGCCGGAAATTAATTTCGGACGAAAATTCTGCTTTTCTGTTTACTTTCGTAACCCACGTCACTTGCCCGGTCTGAACGGTGCGGATACCCCGCAGTCCGCATCCCAGGCCTTAACTTCGTACCAATGTAGGTTTGCGCTTCGTCGCAGGAGAAGATTTATGGCTACCGTTGCGGTGTCTGCTATCTCTGGCCCAGTTGTACTGGTTGTTAATGACCATTCGTTAACGCTGCCGCTGCACGACTACCATGTCGAGAGCGTCGCGTCGGCCCATGACGCCCTCGAACGGCTTCAGCGGAGACCTCTGCCCGAACTCGTACTGATGAACCTGGAAGTGCCCGGTGGAGACGGCTTGCAGACTCTGCAGCAGGCCCGCGAGCTGTATCCGAAGCTGAAAGTGATTATGTTTGGACCCAGCAGCGACGCCCGCAGCGCTGCTATGGCAGTCCGCATGGGCGCGCTCGACTATCTGTCTGAGCCGGTGGAGCAATCGGAATTGCAAGCCGTGCTGCAACAGCACCTGCAGGAAGTGCCGGCACCGGCGGAAGACAAGCCGATTGTGCGCAGCGATTCCGAAATCGTGGACCTGGGCAATGGCAACACCTTTGTCTACGCCAGCCCCGCCATGAAGCAGATCTACAACCAGGCGCAGGTCATTGCCAAGTTTGAT
Organism: uncultured Acidobacteriaceae bacterium; assembly: GCA_963771535.1. GTDB lineage: Bacteria > Acidobacteriota > Terriglobia > Terriglobales > Acidobacteriaceae > CAVVDY01. The sequence continues at coordinate 148,013 of CAVYTK010000007.1, forward strand.
ATCCCGGTGCTGATGCTGGGGCAAAGCGGCACGGGAAAAGAAGTGGTCTCGCTGCTGATTCATCACCTGTCGCCCCGGGCCCAGCATCGCTTCCTCAAAGTCAATTGTGCGGCGGTCCCTGCCGACCTGCTGGAAAGCGAGCTGTTCGGTCACGAGGCCGGCGCTTTCACCGGAGCCACCAAAGCCAAGCCGGGACTGTTTGAGCTGTGTGAGAAGGGCACCATCCTGCTGGACGAGATTGGCGAAATGCCTCCAGCGCTGCAGGCCAAGCTTCTCCACTTTCTGCAGGACCACCGCTTCTCGCGCCTCGGCGGGCGGAATGCGATCCAGGCGGATGTTCGCATCCTCGCGGCCACCAATATCAACGTGGAAGAAGCTTTGGCCGCCAAGACTTTGCGCGAAGATCTGTACTACCGGCTAAGCGGCTTCACCATGAGAATCCCGTCACTGCGCGACCGGAAACAGGAGATTCCGTCACTGCTGAATCATTTTATGAAGCGCAGCGCGGTACAGTTTTCCAGCCCCGAACGCCCTTTTAGCCAGAACCTGCTGCAGGCATGCCTCGGCTACAGCTGGCCGGGAAACTTGCGACAGTTGGAAAACTTCGTTCGTCGCTACCTGGTTTTGGGAGATGAAGAGCTGGCCCTCTCCGAGCTGCACCGGACGCAGAAATCAGAGGGCGACCTGGGGCAGATGGTACGTGCCTCGCATGACCTTACCGGATTGAAGTCTCTGGCCCGGTCGGTCAAGAAAGAAGCCGAAGCGGCAGCGATCGCGCATGCCCTGGAACAAACCAACTGGCACCGCCAGAAAGCAGCAATCCTGTTGAAGATCAGTTACAAGGCGCTTTTGTACAAGATCAAGCACTACGACCTGCATCCGCCGCAGGTATAGAAGGACCTTTCCGGTGCATCTCTATTGTTGATTATTGTGGTGGCTTAGGTGTGGACAATCGGGCGTAGCGCGCTCGCCAGCTGCTCCGCCTGACTACGCCGGCTGAATGAGCTGACGAGTTTGGAGCATGGCAGCGGATGAGTCCCGTCGCTAACTTGCCGGAGAAACCTGGGCAGGGCATGGTAGATGGCGTCTTCATCGGCCAAGTCCACGATGGTCGCGCCTCCGGCCTGCTGCAGCAATGCCGCCGTGTCGCCAGACATGGTGGTAAGAGCCAATACCGGCTTGTTCAATCGAAGATATTCATAGGCCTTAGCCGGCACCTGATGGTCGCAGCACTCAGCTTGCAGCAGCAATAGAGCATCGGCATCAGCGCCGTCTTGCAGCGAATCCCGGTAGGGAAGCGGCGGCAGAAAATGCACCAGGTCGTCGATGCCTAGCGCCGCCACGTCCTTCTGAAATTCAGCCTCTGCTCCACACGCCCGCAACTCGACCGAAAGGTCTGCCGCAGAAATTTTCCCTTCCGCCTTCAACCTGGCCAGCGCCCGAAAGAATGGGCGAGGGTCGCGTTCCCATGGGTAGATAAGTCCGGAGTGCAGCAGTCGTAGTTGCCGCTGCGGCGCTCGTCGCGGAGCAATCCCTGAAAAATCTGCCTCGTCATAGCCATTCGGAAGCAGCACACACCTTTCAGATTCCAGTTCAGGATAGCGTTCGCGGTACATGCGGATGGCGCTGGGCGCAGTGAAGAGAATCTTCGCTGCATGCCGCACTGCCTTGCCTTCAATCCAGCGATAGAGTCGCCGCGTCGCCGGATCGACAGGGTAGTTGTCTTCGGTCATGGAATCGCGGAGATCCACGATCCACGGCTTGCCCGTCAACTGATGCAGCAGGTAGCCGATCAACACCGCCGTCGCTATAGGGAAGGTGGTGAAGATCACGTCGATGTCGTGCTTCCTAATGGCGTGCAGCCCGGCCGGTACCGCACTCGCCAGCCAGGTGCTCCAGCGGTCGGGCAGGGCAAGCATCCGAGGATAAGCGCCGCGGATCGACAAGTGCTTGCGGGTATCCAGGCCGAAGGTGCGAATCACTCTCGCTTCGCTGGGGACGTCGGCGAGTTGAGTGTTGTCGACGCGCTCGTAGGCGCGTGGCTGAACGGTGAGAACGGTTGGCGTCCATCCGAACTCGGGAAGATAGCGGCAGAACTTGAGCGAGCGCAGCATCCCACTGCTGCCGGCCTGCGGCGGAAAATGGAACGCCACGATGAGGATCCGGCCTTGAACCGGCGCCGATACGACGCGTTCGAGCATCCCGGCGGCGGCTATAGAAAATGCGTTAGCTTCGCGCGTGGCTTGCTCTTCTCCAACCTGGGAGCCGGATGTCACCCGGCCCGCCGTTGGTCTTTCGCGAGCGAGGGATGGTAAACCAGCTCAACGTCACGAAGATAGTCGTACACGCTGCCACGCCGGCGAATGAGCAGGGCTTCTCCATCGGCGACCAGCACTTCGGGCGGCGCAGGATGGCTGAGAAAACCCATTGGGCTGGCCGAGCGGGCGTAAGCGCCCGACTGAAGGACCGCGATCAGGTCACCGATCTGGATATTCGGCGCGGGGTACGACCTCGCCAGCACGTCCAGCGGAGTACACAGCGGTCCAACGATGTCGACCGCGTCTTCTTCCGGTTCGAGGAGACGGTTGGCTACAACGACAGGGAAGTTTCGCTTGATGGTTTGCCCGAGATTGCCGGATGCGGCGAGGTGGTGGTTCATTCCTCCGTCGACGATCACGAAGTGCTTTCCGCGAGAGACCTTCCGGTCAAGCACGCGAGTGAGATAAACGCCAGCTTCGGCGGTGAGGTAACGTCCGGGCTCAATGATGAAGCGCGTGCCTTCGAAGGCCCGGTCAGAGTCGACTTCGCTTAGCAGATCTGCAAGCCCGGTTTTGAGCAGCGCCATGTCCAGCGGATGTTCGTTGGCGAAGTAGGGAACGCCAAGACCGCCGCCGAAGTCGATGCGGCGCAGTGGCCGATTCAGGCGCGCGACCACCTGCCGTGCGATCTGCAGTCCCTTGCGGTACTGGGCCAGAATAGTTTCGAAGTCAAGCAACTGTGTACCGCTGAACAAGTGAATGCCGGTGAGCGCGATGCAAGGAAACGAGAGCGCAAAGTTCAAGGCGTCAGGGAGCCGCTCTTCATCAATTCCGAAGGGCGTAGCTTTGCCGCCCATGCGCATGGCCCCGCCTTGCGCGCCACTATCCGGATTGACCCTGATGGCGACGGAGGCAACCTGGTTGAGCCGTTCCGCGATGAAGCCGATGCGTTCCAGTTCGATCAAGGATTCGGCGTGAATCTCGCCCACGCCCGCCTTGAGCGCCATCTCGATTTCTGCCGGCGTCTTGCCCGGCCCGGCAAACAAAATGCGCTGTGGGGCACAACCGGCTTGCAGCGCCAGATGAAGCTCGCCGGAAGACGCAATCTCCAGCCCTGCGCCTTGCGCGAGAAAGAATGCCAGCAGGTTGAGGTTAGGATTGGCCTTCACCGAGTAGTGGATATCGAATCGGCCGGGGAAGGTGGAGCGCAGCAGCTTCCACTTGCGCAGCAAGACCGCCTGATCGTAGATGAAGAGCGGCGTGCCGAATTGGTGGGCGATCTCTTCAACGTCAACGCCGCCTACGTGCAGCTTCTCGCCGGAGCCGGGGAATATGTCGTCGATGAGTTCGCGTACCTGCATGTGTTTACAAACCCTCGCGGCGACGCAGCGCCGGATAATCGATTTTTCCGCTCGAAGTTTTTGGCAGTTCGGATAAAAACTCCAGGCACTTCGGGACCATGTGCCGCGGCATTTTTTCGGCGCAGTGTTGCAGCACGGCGTCGCCATCCAGAGGCTCGCCTTCCTTCGCCACCAGGAAGGCTTTGATCGATTGGCCCAGCACGTCGTCAGGTACGCCAATGACAGCGGCCTGCCGCACCTTGCCCGTCTGGAAAAGAACTTCTTCAACTTCGGTCGGGCTGATCCGGTATCCCGAGGACTTGATCATGGTGTCGCGCCGGCCTACGTAATAAAGGAAGCCATCCTCATCCATCTTCACCAGGTCGCCGGAATAGCAGACGCGTTCGCAATCGCCTAGCTCGGGAGGAAGCAGAGGATTCGGCTTCAACACGCGAGCGGTGGCTTCAGGATTACCCCAGTAGCCCATCGAAACCGTGGATCCGCGATGCACCAGTTCGCCCACTTCGCCCGCCGCGCAGGGCTCGCCCTTTTCGTTGAGCACCAGGATTTCGTTGTCGGGAATCGCTCTCCCCATCGACGTGGGCCGGCGATCGAGTTCCGCGGGCGGCAAGTAGGTGGAGCGGAAAGCTTCCGTCAATCCGTACATGAGGAAGATGCTGGTGGTTGGCAACGCCTGGCGCAAAATCTTCAATACGGCCTGAGGCATGGCGCCGCCGGTGTTGGTGATGTAGCGCAGATCGGGAAACTGATGCTTCGACAAGCCACCGTTGGTCAGCAGCGTCCATACGGTAGGAACGCCGGCCAGGGCGGTGATCCGCTCATGGAGCAGGGCGATAATGATCTCTTTGGCGAAGACGAACTTGAGCAGGACGATGGTCGCCGCCTTGCTGGAAGGCGGTCATCAACTGATTCATGCCGGCGTCGAAGCTGAACGGCAGCACCGCAAGGATTCGTTCGCGCTCGGTTATGCCGAGGTAGTCGGAGACGATGGAACTTCCCGCCATGATGTTGGCGTGACTCAGCATCACGCCTTTGGGCTTGCCGGTGGAACCCGAGGTATAGAGGATGGCAGCGAGGTCCTTGGAAATACCCCAGTCGGGCAACGGGGCAGGCGCCCCGGCGCGCAGCATGGTTTCCATGCTATGGACCGGCTTGCCGTTCAACGCGGCGCCATCGTGGCCGAAGCCGTTGGCCTCTCCGGTGACAACGTAGAACTCCAGCGAAGGTGCATCGCCCAGAACAGCAGCCAAAGCTTCTAACTTTTCTGGAGTGGTAATCAGGGCCTTCATTCCACAATCGCGAACGATGTGCGCAACCTGATCTGGAAACAGAACGGTATTGATCGGTACATAAACGCCGCCCGCCTGTGAGATGGCGAAAATTGACAGCACCTGGTCGACGCTGGGGTCGAGATAGATGCCGACACGCTCTCCCCGGCGCATGCCGGAGTTGCGCAGGCCAGCCGCGATTGAGGCGCATTGCGTCGCTACTTCCTGGTACGACAGGCGCCGCTCGCCATGAACTAAAGCTTCTTTGTCAGGATAGCGGCGAGCGCTGCTCTGTAACATGTGATGAATTAAGTAGTCCATTAATCTCTTCCCCAAAAAAGTTCCGACGTGAACAGGACGGCGACTATCTAGGCCATAACGTCCGCTTGTTGAAATTGCCACTGAGCATCGTGCAACGCCGGTGCCATCGCTCCGCCAAACGCGACAATGCGCGCGCCCTTGCTTCGCAAAGAGAACCCTGCCTTCACAAAAATCGGAACCGAGGGACTACCCTCCGGCAGCTGCGCCCTGAGGGTTTGAATCGAGCGCTGCTGGAGTATTGCGGTCAGAGCGTTCAGCAGTCCCGGTCCAATCTCGCTCAGCCTGCGGCCGAATAGATCGAAGATGTAAGCGTCTTCTTCCAGCACCGCGTAAATCAAATATCCCAGCAACTCGCCTTGCTCGCGCGCGGTGAGAATCTCAAAACGCTGCGACGGATTATGGCGAAAGCGCCAGTTCAAGTCTTCGCAACTTCGACGGTTGCGGATGGTGTCGCTAGTTCTCAATGCCAGGTCAAGGAGGGAGAACTCATCGGTGAACTCATCGGTGTAGGAAGTGAAGTCGAGCTTGTCCGAAACCGTCGAGCCGGAAGATCGCATACGCAACAGTGGATTGGTGATGGCCGAAGCCATCCTGCCCGCCGAATTGCCCAGCAGTCGCTCGAGTTGTCGATCGGCCCGCAGCAACTTAACGTAGCCCTGCATGCGGCAAGTTTCTTTCACTCCCAGTCGTTCGAACATGGCCATTCCAAGATCGTGAGGAGGGCAGTCGTAACAGAACGCCAGCTCTCCCTGAAGCACCGGCTCGAAGGTACAGCGCTGTAACTTGATGGCCGGGCCCAGGCTGCGAAAGGGCGGGTCAACGCCAAAGTCTGCGACCTGCCCGCAGGCGGCACTGTTTTCTCCTATCCACGTCATGCGTCGAACCAGCGACGCGATTCCTACCGCGGCCCCGTGCTCGTCGCATAGAAACCAGCTATGCGCCGGCCCCGCCGGATTATCCAGATACAGCCAGGAGAACCGTGCTTCGTGCGAAACGTCGCGAAGATTCCTCTGCAGTACGCTGAGCAATTCCTCGCGATCCACGAATAGGTCCACCGGTCTGGTGCGCAGGTTCACTTCCCAACTTCCTGTTGCAGGCGTAAACGCTGGCCAACAAACTCTGCGATCGAGCTGATGCTCTGGAAGTTTTCCGGAGTCAGCTCGTCATCTTCAACTTGCAGCGAGAACTGTTCCTGCAGGAAGGTGACGATCTCAAGAACTCCCAAAGAATCGATCACACCCGTCTCAAGCAGATTGTCAGCGTCGGAGATGTTCCGCCGGCGCGCCAGAGGAAACTTCTGCACGATGAACTTCCGCACCATCTCAACCAAGTTCGTATCTTCCCAATTGTTTGCCACTCATTACCCTCAGCTTTCTCGATCACCATGCATCAGTAGGAATCGGTTTGCACCGCAACTGACGACCGGCACTGACTCACGACTGTAAAATCCGAGATTCTTCAACGATTGCAGACGCGGATCGCTGGCAAGAACAGAAATATTGATGGCCGATACTCCCCGGCTGCGAAATAACTTCACTAACCCGTTCAGCAAATCCTCGATAGTCTCTTTGCCAGGTATTCCGAAGAGGTCGGATATAAACGCTTCGTTCTCCGCGATTGAGAAAAAACAGAAGCCTCGCAGCTTCCCATTTCGATAAGTAGCCAGTGATTCATAACGCTGGGTCGGGTGCTGCCGATAGCGCCAATTCAGATATTCGAGGCTGCGCAAGGTACAGTCGCCCAGCGAAGATCCAACTTGTGCCGCAAGCTCCGAGTATTCCTCGGAAGATGGCTCGTGGTTCAGCCGGTAATCGACGCAATCGCTGGTGGAACGCACGCGATCGCGTAGCGCCAGGGCCCGGTTTGCGCCGCGAGAGATCACTCCAGAAACACTCTTTACCGGGATAAGCCGCCGTACCGCCGCATCCGTTCTAAGTAGCTTGATCATCCTCACGGAGCTCTCGGCGGGCGTAAGCCCTAAGTATCGATATATCGAAAGCATTCGACTACTGGGGAAGTCGTAACAAAAGGCGAACTCCCCACTCTTGACCAATGACAAACAAGCACGCTGAAGCTGTAGTGCCGGGCCCAGGCTGCGATAGTTTTCACTGATACAGAAGTCTCCCAGGACGCAGCCCAACACTTCGGTTCCGGCAACATAGGCGCGCCGCGGAAAAACCGCGGCCATGCCCACCGGATTATTACCAGCGTCGTCCATAGCCAGCCACACGCGAGCCGACCCAAACGGATTTTCCCGGTATAGCCAGCGAAAACGCCGGGAATCCATCAGCGGCAAGTACTTCTGGCCCAGGGTGACGAGCACATCCTCGTCCTGGACAACATCAGCTGCGCGGAGATAGATGTCCATGTAGGTCTTATTTCAGTCCAATTCCTGGTGTCGGTCTGTCGGAAGCATTAGAAGCAAGCGAGATGCCAGATGCCCGTTGTAGGACCGGGTGCGAAAATCCAGCAACCAGATTGTTCCGGCGACTAGTTTTCGTCTTGGTAGGTAAAGTTATTCCCAAACTTTGGCCAGAATGGCACGTTTGCGCCTGCAATTGCCCGAATCAGTCACTATTCGTTCGTCAGATTCTGGCGACAGGGAGGGGGAGTGCCTCGAATTCGGCTTTTTGTGGTGGTTTGTTACGGTTACGACGCCATTCCGGCTTTGGAAGGCAATTTGCGACTAACTCTATTTTCTAGGCGGATAGCTCAGTTGAAGAGCGCCCCGATTACACCGGGGAGGTCGCTGGTTCGAAGCCGGCTCCGCCTACCAGATCTACATGAAACTCGGCGGCCAAAGAATACCGGGCAAGACCCTGGTGCTGATCGCGTCGGAATCGGCGCTGATCGGTTGCGGGCTGCTTTTTGCTACGGCTTTGCGATTCAGGGATTTCGGCGCACTACGGTCCCAATTGCGCGATCCCGGATCGCTAATTCCCTATGCGCTGGTGATCCTGGTTTGCGAACTGGCACTCTATTATTACGACCTTTATGACTTGCAGGTCGTAAGCCGGCGCGCAGTTCTGTTTGTACACCTGCTACAGGCGCTGGGCACCGCTTGCCTGCTTCTGGCCTTCATCTACTACTGGGATCCTAATCTCAGTCTAGGTCGCGGAATAACCGCGATCGCCGCCCCGCTAATCTTCATTTGCGTCTCCGGCTGGAGGCTGCTGGTGGATGCCTGCGCTCCTTTTCTGCGTCGCAACGAGCGGATCCTGGTGGTGGGCGATGGGCTCGTAGGAAGATCGCTGATAGCGGAAATCCTGAGAAGACCAGAACTTAGCGTCGAGGTGGTCGGCATTCTCAGCGATGCCGGCAACGGCCGCGACTTCGAGGCGACTGCCGAGCATGAGGAATACGATCCCGGAGTTGTGCCGGTCCGGCTGCGATATTCGGTGCGTTACGTCCCAGTGACCAGCTTCCGGTCGGCTGCTGCCGCTGCTGTCGGCATGGCAGGCGCGGCGATGACGACCGGGGTCCTTGAAACTCCGGCACCAGCCATCGATTCCTATACGGAGAGCAAAAGCATCTTCCCCGCGGTGATTGGCACGCCCGATGAGGTAAAGGAATGTGCCTCGGCGAACCGCGTTGACCGCATTGTGTTGTCGTTGTCGGAACGGCGCGGCAGCATGCCGATCCAGCAATTGTTGAGTTTGAAATTTGCCGGCATGGCGATCGAGGAAGCGGTCAACATGTACGAGCGGATCATGGGGCGCATCCTGGTGGATCACTTGGCGCCCAGTTGGCTCATCCTGGCCGATGGATTCCGCCAGTCGCGTCTGACCCTGGCCTGTAAACGCACCCTCGATATCGTCTTGTCGATCGTGGGCCTCGTGTTAGCCCTGCCTCTGATGGGATTGGTGGCCGCCGCGGTTTACCTGGAGAGCGGCGCTCCTGTCCTGTTCCTGCAAACTCGAGTAGGACTGAACGGCCGACACTTCCAAATCTTGAAATTCCGCTCAATGCGGACGGAACCGGTTGGCACGGCGGGCTCCTGGACTACCGACGGGGACCCGCGAATCACGCGTGTCGGACGTTTTATCCGCAAGTTCCGCCTGGACGAACTGCCGCAACTCATCAACGTTTTGCGGGGCGACATGAGCCTGGTAGGTCCTCGCCCCGAGCAGCCCAATCTCGCCGAGATGCTGGGACAACGGATTCCCTACTATGAGCAGCGCCACTTTCTGCGTCCTGGATTAACCGGATGGGCGCAGGTGAAGTACGGCTACGGCGGAACGGTCACAGAAAACAAGGTCAAGTTGGAGCACGACCTTTTCTATATCAAGCACCTTTCGATACCACTGGATCTCGCCATCATCTTCGAAACGGTGAAGGTTCTCCTCTCAGGACGCGGAGCGAAGTGAATGCGCTTTGCAGAAGGAATTTTGATGACAACGATTGTGAACCATAGATCTTCCGGCCATACCGCTCAGGGAAACAGAACGGTTTCCCATGCGCGCAAGGCAATGCTGGTGCTCCTCGCCGGGCTGGCGCTTCTGGCGTCTAACGGGTGCTCGCGCGATCCCTAAAGTGAAAGCTGAAAAGCACTACGCGCGGGCTGAGAAATTTCTGAAGGAGAACAATCCGGATGCTGCCATCATCGAGTTGCGCTCCGCCATTCAGCTGAATCCCCGGCTGGCGAAGGCGCACTTCGAGCTTGCCAACATCGAGTTGCAGCGCGGGGCGCCGCAGATTGCCTTCCAGGAATACGTTGCCACCACCAAGGCCGACGGCAAGCATCGCCAGGCGCAGATCATGGTAGGGGAGTTGCTCGCACGGGCGGGAAATTTCAGCGAAGCCAAAGGCCAGGCGCAGCTCATTCTCAGCAATTGGCCGGACGAGAAGGTTGGCACGCTGCTGCTGGCTGAGAGTAGTTTTGGCTTGCAAGACTATAAGGAGGCGCAAGAGCTCATCGATGAGGTGCTCGCCGCCGATCCTAACAACACCCGCGCCTTGTCTGATCTGGCCTACCTGCAGTTGCAGCAGAAGAAAGTGGCCGAGGGCGAAGCTACGTTTCGTCGGGCTTGGGAGTTGAGTCCCAAGGAGACCTCGGCGGTGCTGGCGTTGAGCAATGTGTACGAGATAACCGGCGACACGCAAAACGCTGAGTCCGTATTGCAAGAAGCGGTGCGCCAGAACCAGGGGGAGATTCCGTTCGAGTTGCTGCTGGCAAACTTCTACGTGCGGCACCACCGGTTCAGCGATGCGGAGCCGCTGTTCCAGCAGATTGCGCAGAAAGGCAAATCGCAGGCCGAGTATCGCGACATCCTGGCTACCTTTTATATGGCTTCGAACCGTCCCAAGGACGCGGAAGCCGAATACAAGCGGCTGATTGAAAGCGATAGCAAGGATTGGGAAAGTTGGCGGGGGCTGGCGGCTGCCTATCTCTCCGATGGCCAGTACGATCAGGCCAACGACGCGATCGGGCGTCTGCTCAAGAACAACCCTAAGGACTGGCAGACCATGGCACTCAAGGGCAAGCTGCTGCTGGCCCGCGGACAGGCCGCCGACGCGATTGCCGAGTTGCAGAAAAGTCATAAAGCCAATCCCAATTCCGCTGAGATCAGCCTTGACCTGGCGAATGCCTACATAGCAGCGGGGAAGCTGCAAGAGGCCCAAACCGCACTGCAGGACGTTTTGAAAGTCAGTCCTGATGACTCGGAGGCCATCAATACACTGGCTTCGATCCAGCTCAGCCAGTCACACGCGGATGTCGCGGTCGAACAGCTAAGCAAGGAAGCGGCTGCCAGGCCGCAGGCGCTGGGTACGCGATTGCTCCTTGCCCAGGCGCATATCGCCAAAGGCGATTTCACTGCGGCGGAGGCAGACTTGAAGATTGCGCTCCCCCTGGCTACCACGACGGCCGCCAAGAGTGCTGTCTTGCAGTCCGATGCGCAGCTCAAGTTCCTGGAGAAACAGTATCCCCAGGCGATTAAACTCGCGGGTGAAGCGCTGGATGCCCGCCCGCAGTCGGCGGTGGCATTGTCGACGCTGGGAGCAAGCTACGTCACCCAGAAGCAACCGGATGAAGCCATCCAGGCGATTCAAGCCAGGTTGAATTCCACTCCTGACTGGAGCGAGGGCTACGAAATCCTGGCCCGGTTGGCGCAGCGGACCGGCCGGTTCCCGGTGGCGGAAGCGGCATTTAACAAGGCCCTGAGCCTCAATCCCAAGAGTGCAACTGCTCTTGTCGGGCTGGGCGATACTTATTTCATAGGCCAGAAGTTCGACCAGGCGCAACCACAATATGAGAAGGCCGCGGCCATGCAGGACTCCAGCCGCTCTTACGCGCTGTTTCGCATTGGCCAGATCTACGAGCGGAAGGGAGACTTCAGCAACGCCCGGCTCTCCTATGAAAACTCGATCTCCGCCGACCCGGAGAATGCCATGGCCAAAAACAACCTGGCGTGGCTTTACGCCGAACACGGCGGCAACGTGGATGTAGCGCTCAAGCTGGCTGAAGAAGCTCGCGAAAAAGTGCCGAACGATGCCGGTATCGGAGACACCCTGGGATGGATCTACGTTAAGAAAGGGTCTTACGAGGCGGCGGTGGAAAACCTTAAAGACTCAGCCGCGAAAGATCCGAACAACCCAGCGTATCTTTACCACCTTGGCATGGCGTACTACAAAATGGGACGCAACGCTGAAGCCCGGAAAGAGTTGGAAGCGGCCCTCAAGATGCCGAATTTCAGCGATGCCGACGGGGCCAAACAAATCCTGGAACAGATTTCGATTAAATAAGCGAGCTTGGCCAAGTCGCACTCATGGGCGTTGTGTAGGCGCGCCCAGTTTTCTTCAGACCCTCTTCGATATCAGGCCCTGGTCCGGTAAGGAGTCGCAGACACAGGTCAATTGGCCTCGTGCCTGGGTGCAGGCGCCCTGCTGGAACCAGCGTTCACGCCAATAGAATCCGCGAGTTTCGTTTTAAGGTCTATTACATTAGTAATCTAGATTGTATTACCTACGTAACTTGACACTGAAGACTAACTTCTGTATCCAACAAGAGTGTAGTCATTTCTCTCGGAAGAGGCAGAGTTGTGCAAATTGATAGCGGGCTGGGCATTCAAAATCCGGGGAACTCATTGAAATGAGTTCAGTTACAAGATCTGCCTTATTTCTTAGAATCGGCCTGCTGGCAATAATAACCGTTCTTCTGTTCAGTTCCAGCGAAGTAATCGCTCGTGAGTTACCCTCAGGTTTCGGCTGGCAAGCACTTCCAAACACATCGATTCAGGTGGCTTGCCCGGCGGACGATCCTCACGGCATGTATACCGACGGCACCATGACGTCTACAACATGGTACAACTTCTCGCAAAACTGCAAATACTGGTTTGATGATTGGAGTGGAGCCGCCGTAGACGATGCCCACCAGCAGCTGGTTCTTTTTGGTGGCGGGCATACCGATTCGTCGAACGATATGGTTCTGGCGCTGAGCTTGAACGGAACCGCAAAGTGGAACCTCTTGCGAAGCCCGACAGTTCCGGTGCCCAGCCCTGATGCCCAGAATTGGGAAGGTCTCGCTCCATACTTTGTTTTAGCCGGACAAGGCGGAAAATATCTTCCCGGAGCCAAGCCGTCGGCTCGGCATACCTATGGCGCGCTGCAGTATGTTCCGTCGCAGAACAAAGTGTTTGCGTTCGGCGGTTCGGTGGCGAACGGAGGATATTTTTCTACCGAGCTTTGGACCCTGGATCTCGGAACGGCCACTTGGAGCCTCACGTCTCCCTACAGCAGCGTTCCCGGCGGATCGCCTACCACCGCCTATAACCCGAGTAACGGTCACATCGTTATGACCGACAACAATCTTGGGCTCTACGATTTCGATCCTGCCACCGGCAAATACATCAAACTCAGCTCCAATGCCAATTTGGGGAATACTTATCATTCTTCCGCTGCAGTAGATCCGATACACAACTTCCTGGTTATCGTTTCCAGCGATGGAGGTGCTCCTCCGGCGGGCGATTACTATCCCGGAGTCGCTACCACCAAGGTGGTTCGCGGCTTCGATCTGTCGGGAGCGGACAACTACGCGACCCATGTCTGGGACGATCCCAGCTGCAACATCATCAATGGATACGGCGGACTGCAGTGGGACCCTGCCCTTGGATTGCTGGTCGGATACCCCGGCGGCGGAAACCAGATTTATTTCTTTAACGCGGGACCATCCGCGGTGAACACCGCGTACGGGACAGTGCCGTCGCAAAAGTGTCTGACGGTTCCCATAGGTTCGCAAAAGGGCGTCGACTATCCGCAAGATCCGGACATGCCCAACGGGGCATACTTTACCGGAGTTAATCAGCGCTTTGCCTACTTTCCGTCGCTGGACGTTTTCCTTCTGGCCAACGGGGTCAGCGGCAATGCCTGGATTCTGCGGCTTAACAACATTGGCAACGGACCCAACTTCTCGGTGGCGGCCGCACCGGCAGCGCTCACCCTCGCACAAGGAAGTCAGGGAAGTTCCACGATCACGACGGCAGTAAGCGGTGGCTTCAACAATGCCATCAGTTTGTCGGCGACTGGCGCACCCAGCGGCACTACCGCGACCCTTAATCCCGGCACCATCGCAGCCCCGGGGGCCGGCACCTCGGCTTTGACGATAGCTGTAGGCGCGAACACTGCACCTGGCACGTATCCCATTACGGTTACAGCCACCGGAGGGGGAATCACGCAGACGACCGCAGTTTCGCTGACGGTGACAAGCTCGCAGTCGGGACTGACAGTGAGTGCCAACCCCGCGTCGTTGAGCATGCAGCCGGGAACGCAAGCGTCATCGACCATCACAACTACCATCCAAGGCAGCTTCAACAGCAATGTGGCTTTGACGGCTACGGGTGTTCCTGGCGGTACAACTATAGGCTTCGCCCCGAATGCTATCGCAGCTCCGGGAGCGGGCACCTCGGCCATGACAGTCTCTGTGGGCGCGAATACCCAGCCCGGCACGTATCCCATTACGGTGACGGCTACGGGAGGGGGCATTCAGCAGAGTATGACGGTAGCGCTCACCGTGTCCGTCGCTCAGTCTGGACTGGCAGTCAGTGCGAACCCCGCGTCGTTGAGCATCCAGCAGGGGGCGCAAGGGGTATCAACGATCAGCACGACGATCCAAGGCATGTTCAAAAGCGGGGTCGCGTTCGCGGCCGCGGGCATGCCAGCAGGTACAACCGTCAGCTTCAATCCCCCGAATCTGCCGGCGCCTGGCGCGGGCAGATCTACCATGACCGTCATCGTTGGAGCAAAAACCGCGACCGGGGCTTATCCGCTGACCGTTTCCGCGCTGAGCACGGGGGTCGGTCGAACCGCGACAACCACGGTCAGCCTGACGGTAACTCCGTCGGGCGGTGGCGTTGGAAATGGGATCACCGTTTCCGATCTCTCGGGCTACGGACAAAGCAATCGTCCGATCTCGGTTGGCCGTTTCTTCCGGGCAGGAGACATCCCTCAGTTTGCGCAGGCCGTGGTGGGGAGCACGCCTCTGCTGACGCAATGCGATGTGAAAAATCGCTGGCCTGACGGTTCGCTGAAGTTCGCCATTATCAGCTTCGTGTTGCCCAGCGTATCCACTGGCGGAACAGCAGTAACCTTCCAGAATCAATCGACCGGCAATAACACAGGCTATCTGCAACAAGGCGATATGCTGGACCCCTCCTACGACTACGACGCGGTAATGCAGCTGTCGGGCACGGTGAGTCCGTCGATCAGCGCGCGGTCGATGATACAGGCTGGGCAGTTCCGCTACTGGCTGCAAGGTCCAATCGTTACAGCAGTCATCGTGGAAGACCGCAACGGTCGCACGGATGATGTGAATACCGACGGGCAGAGCGGCAACCCTTTACACCCTATCTTCGAATCGTGGTTTTATCCGCAAGGCAAGAAGGTCGAGGTGGGGTTCACGCTGGAGAACACGTGGTCTTCGTCGGACGCGTCGCAGAGCGCGCGCAACCAAACTTTCGGGCTGTCTCTGAGCACGGGATACGCTTCACCCGCCGTCCGGCTCACCCAGCCGGCATTCACAGAGTGGGCATTTACCCGTTGGCGCCGGGCGTTCTGGATCGGTTCCGATCCAGCGCCAGTGCAGTTCAACTGGAACCCGCAGTACATGGTCACGACGGCGGCGTATCCCGTGTACGACGTGAATTATCTGCCGAACGCATCCGTGGTAAACGCGGAATATGCGACGTACAACAACCTGGTGACGAAGTTTCCCGATCGCCTCACCATCCCCGGTTTCGACGATCCCAACAATGGCGGGATTGTTAATTACGACCAGGCGATGGACGCCACCGGTGATCCGCCGAATGGCAGCTGGATCGGCCTGTTCCCAACCTGGGACATCGATTATCTGTTGACCGGCGATGCCCGGCTGCAGAAACAGATGACGGATAACGCCGACCTTGCGGGACGGTTCCCCATGTGGTTCCGCGAGGCGGACCATAATGCCGGCTCCGGCGGGTATTTCGATTATCCTCACACCGGCACGGTGGACACGTACGGCCACGTGGTATCCATCAACGCCCGCCAGCAGGTCACACTGGCATTGTTTAACTGGCAGATTTGGTGTTCGGGAGGGGCCGCGGACAATATCAATGCTGGGGCTCCGCTCAGTTACGGCGGATGGCCGGCGCTGGATACCAGTCACTTGCCTGACTTCGGCTTCGTGCCCTACTCGCTCACCGGTAAGTACTATTACCTGGAGCAGGAAGAGATGGAAGCCGCCTACGCGGCGGGCTTCAGAACCGGCTGTTATGGGCTCTCCAACAACTGGTGGCGGCAGGGCTACCTGGGAATGCTCGAACTGCTGGTGCGCGATCAGGCGTGGGCATTGCGCGCCCTGGACTATGGTTCGTTCCTCGCGCCCGACGGAGATCCCGAGGGTCCATACTTCAAGGACAAAGTGTTGAACAACGTCGCCCGCATGGAAGGCGAACACGGCTTGACGCTGGACATTAACGACACCAGCGATCGCAATACGGCTTATCAGTGGGGTTACAGTACAGCGGGTGCAAGCCAGGCCAGCAATCCGTCACCGCTGGGGGCCTGGGACGTTGATGCCGCTGCCTACTCTTATGCCCAGAACGGCACTCAGAACAACGTCAATCCGAACACGTTGAAAGCGGCCGGTTCTATGTTCCAGGAGGCGTTCATGAATGTCACCCTGGGAATGACGCGGCAGCTTGGGATTGCGAACACGAAGGAACTGCTGACGTTTGCGGCAAAACGTCCTTTCCATGTGCTGCTGGATCCAGGTGTGAACCATTACCTGATCGGGCAGTACTGCTATCCGTCGCAGTACACGGACGGCAGCTGGGTGGCGGACTGGCCGAACTTCCAGGCTAATTACATTGTTCTGCCGTCACAGTGGGGGCAGGCCCAGACGACTGACGACTTGCGCGGCTTCCAGCAGTTGAGCGGTGTAAGCTTCATGACCGACATCACGGTGGACAGCATCAAGGGGCAGGACGTCTGGACCTGGTTCAAAGCCAACAAGCCGAACCAGTCGGAGTTCCAAACCTCGGATCCGCGGTGGAGCATCACGCCCTATAAGTAAATACTCCGCCGCACGCAGGCTTCGAAGGTGAACTGGTGCACTCGGGAAAGCGGGTGCGCCAGTTCGCTGCTTCTGAGCAATTGGCTCCTGTCTCTCTCCCAAACGGCGCCATGGGGCCGGACGTCGATGTCGGCCCCGCCACGACACTCGACTTCCGGCGAATCCAGCCCACTTTCCCGGGTTGTGAACTAGATTTGGAGTTTGTTGGAAATACATTTCCTATCCGCTGATTGATTCCCGCCGTTTTCGCCCGCAAGACGCCCTCTTGCTCTACATAGGGGGCTGCAGCGGTCTGGCAGCCGACGTGCCTCTTAGATTTGCCTAAGTTTGGCTTCGGAGGCGCTATGCCGTTCAAACCTGGAATTCGCTCCCTGGCCACCGGCCTTTTGGGATTCTTACTTTTTGGCCAAAGTGGCCCGTCCGTGCAAGCGCAAGCTGCGGCGGATGTGACGCACGGCCCCAGTGCCGCAGCCTCAGCGCTGGTGGCGGCGGGCAATAAGAGCGGCGTACCGGAAATGGCTGCGTCCACCAAGACAACCGATATCCCGGTACCCGAGAGAGCGAAGCCCAAGGATCAGCTGGCGGTTAATCCTCCCTCCGACGCGAGCCTCAAGCAGCCGTTAGATCCCTCTTACATCGTCGGGATCGCGGACGAGTTGCAGATTTCGGTGTGGAAGGAGCCCGATCTTTCCATGCCGGTGGTGGTACGTCCCGACGGCATGATTACCCTGCCGGTCATCGACGACGTCAAGGTTGTCGGTCTGACCACCAAACAGGTGCAGGACGTACTGACGGAAAAGCTGAAGAACGTGGTTTCTGAACCGCAGGTAACAGTCATCGTTCGCAATATTCGCAGTCGCAAGGTCTTTCTGGTGGGGCAGGTAGGGCATCCTGGTGCTGTGATGTTGAACGGGCATGAGACTGTCTTGCAGGTGCTGGCGGAGTCTGGCGGCCCGGGACCTTATGCCAAGTCCGACAAGATTTATATCCTGCGCAAAGTAGGCGATCACCAGGAAAAGCTCACCTTCAACTACAAAAAGGCGGTAAAGGGCGGCGACCCTGCTGCGGATATCCCACTCAACACCGGCGACGTAATTGTTGTTCCATAAAGTAGTCCCGAGGAAGATATATGGCAGCGAGGCATATTCTGGGTGTGTTGTGGAGCGCAACTGTACTGGGCGCGCTTTGTCTGGGAACCGCGGCCGCTCAGGATTCAACTTCCTCGCTTCCGGACGCAAACGGCGCCCCGATCGACTACAGTTCTCCCTCGGCAGCGACTCCGTCCTCGGACAGTGTGGTTGACAGCACTGCAAACGACGCGCAAAAAACGGATACCCCTTTCACTAAGCTAGGTTCCGCGTTTCCTTTGAAGATGGATCCCGGGGGATATCGCATCGGCCCTCTTCACGTCATCCAAATATCGAGCTCGGGATTTTATGGCGTCGCAACACCGCCGGGGGAGAGTTCTCAGTCGTATGTGGGAAGCTCCTTCGATACCGAAATCGTATACACCCACCCAGTACGAAATGGGCTGATGGCTTTTCAAGCGTCGCCGGACCTCTACCTTTCCAACGGCTCAGCCTTCGTCAATGTCGAAACTGCGTTCAATTTCACGAAACAGCTGACGCCCCGCTGGAGCATGACCGCCAATGCTCAGTGGACGTTCTTTCAGAACGAGTACCTGCTGCAGAGTCCGGAATACTTGCTGGCCTATGCAGCCGGGGGCATTGTTGTGCAGTCGGTATATGCACAGCGAAACGGCTCAACCATGTATCTGTCGGACGGCTTCGCCGTTAACTACCAGATCAGTGGACGTACCCAGCTTTCGTTGTCGCCCTCGGTCAACCTATCGCTGAGCGATACCAATGGAACTACCTACCTCACAACCCAGCTCGGGGGTGGCGCGACCCTGACTCGAACTTTTTCGCCGAACCGCTCGGGATACGTCTATGCCAATATGAACCGCGCGTCCAGTCTGGAGGCCCAAGCCAACGGGACTAGTGGCTGGAACACGTTCAGCGTAGGTGGGGGATTCAACCAGAAGTTAGGGAATAGCTGGTTTTTTGCCGGATCGCTCGGCGTCAGCGATCAGAGCGGCCTGATGATGACGGGAGGCGCCAGTTTGCTGAAGACATTTCACAAGAACACGCTATCGGCCGCATACAGCCGGAGTACTGCCACCCAAACTCTATTGTCGAGTGGATACTTCGACCAGGCTGACGTCGCTTATTCCCGCCAGTTCGGCAGAAAAATAAGCGCAAATATCGATGTGGCGGCATATCGAGGTATCGACACGGGCAATCATAATCATGGAAAGCGAGCGTCCGCCTCAGTCTCCTATGGCTGGCGTCCGAATATGGCATGGTTCTTCGCATATTCCTATACCGACCAGGTAAGCAACCAGCTAACGCTGTACTCCGGCAAAACAAGCTACTTAAGGGCCGGCTTGACGTGGACGCTGGGACACCCGGTAAGCCGTTAAGTTCCCAAAGTACAGTCCTCCTGCACAGGAAAGCCCTGTCCCAATCTTTAAGAAAATAATTTCCAAAACCAGCATCCCCGGGTGCGCAGCGGATGACATGGCTCGCTATGTAGCAGCCTGCCGAGGATTGCAGGGCCCCGAGACTTTGGCAGTGTACCTGCTTGGAATAGAAGAAGGAAAACATTTGTTTCCAGTTCGATTGATGCACAGATCAGGAACCTCTTATGCCTAATAAACCAGCGACGGCCAACGACAACGCTCTTTTCGGAGAGCTCAATGTCAGCGACTACCTGGCGATCCTCAAGCGGCGCGTCCTATGGGTGGTCCTGCCGGCGCTCGCCGTGCTCGTGACCACGGCAATTGTGGTTTGGCGTTTGCCCGACATTTACCGATGCGAAACCACCATCCTCATCGACCCGCAAAAGGTGCCCGACAACTACATCAAGGCGACGGTGACGCAGAACATCGCGGACCGGCTGTCGACCATCCAGGAGCAGGTCACGTCGCCCGCGGCATTGAAGAAGCTGATCGACTCGATGGGGCTATATCCGGACCTGAGAAAGCGGATGGGAGAACAAGACGTCATCCACCTCATGCAAACCTCGATCGCGGTCGAGCCGGTTACGTCGATGGGAGCTCAGCTCAGCGCGTTCCGCATTAGTTTTCGAGGACGCAATCCGGTGGAAGCGGCGCAGGTGACAAACCAGATCGCAGCCCTGTTCATCGAACAGAACCTCAAGGTCCGCGAGCAGCAGTCCTACGGCACGGCCGACTTTCTCGACAGCGAATTGCAGAAGACCTCTCAGGACCTGCAACAGAAAGAGAGCGAATTGGCGGCGACGCGTTCGCGCTATCTACAGGAGCTGCCAGAGTCCGAGCAATTTCACATTCAGCAGGCTGAGAACCTGCGCATGGAAATGCGTGGGATCGATGATCGCATCAGCCGCGACCAGCAGGAAAAGATATCTCTGCAGTCACTGATGGCAGCCAGCGCCCCAACGGTCGACCTTGATCTCGGCTCGGATAGTTCCGCCTATCAGTCGCAGCGGGAAATTCTGCAAACCAAGTTGAACTCGCTTCTCAACCGTTACGGTCCAGACCATCCGGATGTTCGGCGCGTGCAGGCGGAGTTGGCGCAGCTGAAAGCCAAAGAGCCAGACCATGTTGCTCCGGCTGCTCCGCGAGATGGGAGCAAAGTTCAGAAGGTACACAATCCGGTGGTGGAGTCGCAGATCGAACGGTTGGATCAGGACATTGCGGACCAGAAAGACCAAGAAGCAAAGCTTCGCAAAGATATAGATTTTCATGTCTCGAAAATCCAGCAAAGCCCAATCTATTGGGAAAAGACTGCAGGCATTACGCGTGACTACGATGCCCTGCGCGCGCGCTACTCACAACTGCTGGAAAAGAAGCTGTCGGCGGACACGGCCAGCGCCATGGAGAGCCGCCAAAAGAGCGAGCGCTTCGTCATTCTCGATCCCGCCCAGGTCCCCGAGAAACCTTATTCCCCGAATCGCCCGCTGCTGCTGTTGGCGGGACTGATTGGCGGAGTATTTACGGGCCTGGCGCTGGTCGCGCTGGTAGAGCTTACCGATGATTCGATCCGCGAAGGGCGTGAGGTGGAAAAGATCCTTGGACTGCCGGTACTGAGCGGTGTTCCTGAGATATTGACTGCCCAGCAGCGGTGGAGCAGCCGGGTTCGCCTGTGTGCAGTAAGTGTTACGACTTTAGCTATAGCCGTAGTCGTTGGGTTTGGTATCGCGCGCTACACTGTTGCCTTTTTCTAGAACGACGGTCAAATTATGTATTTAGATTTCTACAAATTAACCGAAGAACCTTTTCGACTGACGCCCGATCCGAAGTTTTTACAACTGGCGGAACCGCATCGAAACGCTCTTACATCACTCGCCCAGGCGGTGATTGGTCGCAAGGGACTGGTGCTATTCAGCGGGCCCGTGGGAACAGGGAAGACCACTCTGCTCAATGGGCTGTTGAGCATGTTGGGGCGTAGCTTCTCGCAGCAGTCGCTGCCTACGGCGTTCATCGTTAATCCCCGTCTCACCTCCGAAGAATTACTAGAGACCTTGCTGTTTGAATTTGAAATACCACGAAGCTTCAATTCCAAGCCATCACGTTTGGCGGCGCTACAGTCATTACTCTTCGCGACGGCCAGAGAGGGTGGAACGTGCCTGCTGATAGTAGATGAAGCGCACCTCATGGCGGCCGAGGCGCTGGAAGAGATCAGGCTGCTAATGAATACAGACAGCTACCACGAGAAGCTACTGCAGGTGATCCTGTGCGGGCAGCCGGAACTGGCGGAACGGCTGCGGCTCCCGGAATTGCAAGCCCTTCAACAACGCATCGCGGTACGGGCCGCATTGCGTGAACTTAGCGCCAGCGAAACGCGGATCTACCTGACGGAACGGCTTCGGATCGCCGGGTTGGAAGGCGCGGTACCGTTCACGACGGCTGCTATCCAGAAGCTTCACGAGTACGCCGGAGGGGTGCCTAGATTGATCAACGTTGTGGCCGATACCTGTCTCAGTCTCGGATGGGAGACAAGGCGGAAGGAGATCGCGGTCGATTTGGTTGAAGAGGCTGCTACAAGGAACGATCTCGAACTAGTCGCGGTCTGCGACGGGAAAGCAGAGCTATCTCTGACTACGATGAATACCTTCGACCCAACCGGTACGACAACCCAGGGCCAACTATGAGCAAGCTATTTCGTAACATGCAAGAGGCGGAGAAGCATTCCGTCGACCGGCCGGCGAGCAGCGCAGCGGTGGCGGAGCTGCTTAGCGAAATCGGTGCTGAAGTCGAAGTCGGCCGTCGGGCAAGCTCCGCCCCGCTGGCGAAGTGCGAAAGCGTCCAACTCGCACCCCTGCATCGTCCCGTTTTGCTGGCGGAGGATGAGGATACTACCACCCACTCGGCATTCGAGTCTTATCGCTCGCTGCGCACCAAGCTGATGCACTGCCAGTCGACGCAGGGAGTCCATTCTGTCATGGTCAGCAGCGCTGTCCCGGGAGAGGGAAAAACTGTCTCTGCCCTCAACCTCGCTCTGTCGCTGGCTCAGCTTCAAACCCAGCGAGTGTTACTGGTCGATGGCGACATTCGAACGGCGGGCCTCAGCGGAGTGCTTGGAGTTGCAGATCAGGCAGGCTTGGCGGATGTCCTGAGTGGTCGTGCCAAGTTTATGGATGTGATCTATTCCACCAACATTCCCAGGCTCCATGTTGTCGGCGCGGGGCAGCTTGAAGAAGCGGCGGCAGACCTGTTCGCCGGAACGAAATGGGCTGACTTCGTGGGCAGCGGCAACGAATTATTTGACATGGTAGTCGTGGATTCTCCGCCTATCCTGGGTCTCGCCGACTTCGAGTTAATGAGCAGCGGATGTGACGGCATCCTGATCGTGGTTCGCGCCCGCAAGACAAAGCGCGACATCCTTACCGAAATTAGTCCGCACCTCGATGGTAAAGCGGTCCTGGGCGTGATTCTAAACGGTCACA
Source organism: uncultured Acidobacteriaceae bacterium (assembly GCA_963771535.1). Lineage (GTDB taxonomy): Bacteria > Acidobacteriota > Terriglobia > Terriglobales > Acidobacteriaceae > CAVVDY01. The sequence goes on from CAVYTK010000007.1 coordinate 170,760, forward strand.
AGCAACGATCGCGTCGCTACGGCAATTACTACTATGGGCGGAGCACCAGAAGACCGCGGCCATAAAGGCAACAGAATTCAGCGAGGAGAAGAAGACCGGCGCTGCATTACGTCATCGGCCCGGAAAACAACCTATGTATCCCAATCTGAAATTACGAATCTTCACGCTAGGTATTCGCCAGAATCAAATGGCAAGAGAGCTGAAGATCTGCGAAAGCCAGCTCAGCAAGATCATCAACGGCTATCGTGAGCCTTCTGAAGCGGAGAAAGCATTGCTATCGCAGTATCTGGCGGTGGAAGAGCGCTGGCTCTTCGAACAGCACGAAAATGTTCTCACGCCGCAGTCTATCTTACTTTCAAATATGCGCGGAACCAACAATGATCGCACCTAGCCCAGCGCACATTCTTACGCGGTCAACTCCTCTACCCGTCACGGTAAAGGAATATGATCCGTCCCGTGCTGTCGCATGGGATCGCTGGCTGAGTTCGTTTCCTGGTGGAACTCCCTTCCATACAACTGCGTGGATCAGGGCCCTGGAAAGAGGGTTCGGCTATACGCCGCGCTGCATCTACTCCGAGCGCAATGGAGAGATCACGGGCGTTCTGCCGCTGTTCCTGATTTCGAATTGGATACTCGGCCGCTGTTTGCTGTCCAGCCCCTTTGCAGACTACGGCGGTATTTGCGCCGGGGACGAAGAATCGTCGGATGCTTTGCTGGAATGTGCCAAGCAGATAGCCCAGTACGAAAAGGTAGACTATCTCGAACTACGCCATCGCAGTTACGAGCTGCAGGCCGGGTTTATCCCTAAAAGCCTTTATGTGGCGTTCAGCTGTGAGTTAGGTGACGATCCGGAAGCGGAATTCAGGAAGCTTCCTCGCGATACTCGCTACATGATTCGCAAGGGCGAAAAAGCCGGCCTCGAGATGCAATCGGGAATTGCCGGCCAGATGGACTTGTTTTACTCGCTGTTTGCGAATAGCTGGCGCCGTCTTGGAACCCCCGTGTTGTCCAGGAACTGGCTACAGGTCCTGGTCGACGAGTTTCGGAATTCCGCCGATCTGAAGTTGGTCTATCACGAAGGACGCGCTATAGCAGGAGTACTGTCGTTGTCCTGTGGCGACACGTTATTTCCTCACTACGCCGGCGCTTCCGAGGAAGCGAACCCGGTGGCTGCGAACAACTTCATGTATTGGCAGCTGATAAAAGACGCGATAGGCGGGGGAATGCGAGGCTTTGATTTCGGCCGCAGCAAGCGCAATACCGGAGCATTCCAATTTAAGTCCTCATGGAACATGCAGGTCAACACACTCGACTATCAGACCTTGTTGGTTGGGCGAAAAGCAGTACCGGATATTTCCCCGATGAACCCTAAATTTCGCATAGCTACGCGATTGTGGAGCCGCATCCCGCTGGGAACTACGATGCTGATTGGACCGAAAATCGTCCGCTGGTTCCCATAGAAAGCGGCTGTTGCCTACTGGAAGACTATGAAGATATTGTTCCTCAGCCACCGGCTCCCCTACCCGCCTGACAAGGGCGAGAGAATCCGTGCGTTTCACGAGCTCAGATACATGGCGGAGCGGCATGAAGTCGACCTGATGTGCTTTGCCGACTCGCGGGAGGATCGCCAATACGAGAGCGCCTGCCGAGCTATGTGCAGGAGCGTCACGGTTGAAGTGCTGAGCCCCACAACCAGATTGTTGCGAGCAGCCTGGGCCGCAATTCGGGGAGCGTCCATGTCGTCGGCGTTCTTTTATTCTCCTAAGTTTGCGCGCGACGTGCGGGATGCGTTGCAGCGGCGAAGCTACGACCTCGTTTTCGTCTATTGCAGCTCGATGGGCCGCTTCATTCCGCACTCCGCTCCTGCTCCTATCGTGGCCGACTTTGTTGATGCTGATTCGGCGAAGTGGCTGCAGTATGCGCAAGCCTGCAGGGCACCGCGTTCGTGGCTATATAAGCGAGAAGCTCGGGCCGTGGCCGCATCCGAGTTAGAACTTGGCAGCAGAGCCGCTCTCTCTTTGACGACGACCGCACACGACGCGGAAGAGCTGTGCGGACCGCAAGCCGGCGCTTTTCCGGTCCATATTATGCCGAATGGCGTGGAAGTCCCTGAGAATTCGAGCGCCAGCGACCTTTCGCCGATTGCGGAGTTGAAGCCGTTCGTGGTTTTCGTTGGCACTATGAGCTATCGGCCGAATGCTGACGCCGCGGCGTTTTTCGCTCGAGAGATATTTCCCCTGATTCGCCGCATATATCCGCAATTGAAATTTATTGTCGTAGGACGGGATCCCACTCGCATTGTGCGCCGCCTGGCGGAACTTCCTGGTGTCACGGTCACGGGGCGTGTCCCTGATGTATTCGTCTATCTTCGAAATGCAGATGTTTCCGTGGCACCATTTCGAATTTCCCAGGGGTTTCACAACAAGATTGCGGAGTCGCTGGCCGTGGGCACACCGGTCGTGACTAGCGGGCGCGCAGCCGCCGGCGTCGGCCTCTCCGAGCAAGAAGGTCTGTTCACGGCGGAGACTCCGGACCAGCATGTAGAAAAACTCGACTACCTTCTGAGGAATGCCGGGCTACGGAATAGGCTACGCAACTCCGCAGCGGCTGTCCGCAACCGTCTCAGCTGGGAAATCCAGTTGCGAAGGTTGGAAGAGCAGATAACTCGGACGGTCGGAGGAGGTGGCGAGCCGATGCCCCATACAGTATGCGACGAAGTGTTCTCATGAGGTCATCCGCCGTGATCCGATCCGATAATGCTGACGCAGGCTTAGTGTCGGTTGCAACTACCACCGCCCTCCGCGAAGGGCCGCGCTCACAATTCGGCTATCCCATTCGTATTTTGCACGTACTCGACAGGCTGGATGTTGGAGGAACGGAAAAGGGAATTGCAAAGCTGATCCAAGGACTTGACCCCGACATATTTCAGCATTCGATCTGCACACTTCGGGGCAGCGCGCCGGTTGCACGATCCTGGATGCTGGGCGCCGACATCAAGGACGCCGGCACCGCAACAGCAGGCTTTCAATTTAACGTGCTGCGCCTGGCAAGGATTATGAGAGTTGTTCGTCCTACCATCGTTCACTCCCGCAACTGGGGCGGTATCGAAGGGACGTTCGCGGCACGACTTGCCGGAGTTCCGGTCGTGGTGCACAGCGAACACGGTTATCAGATGGATATGGCAAATGGCCTCCCACTAAGGCAGCGCCTGGTACGACACGCGGCTTATCGATGTTCGAATGCAATCTTCACCGTAAGTAAAGAATTACGCGACTACCATGCTGCGCAGGCCTGGTGGGGAGCTAATCGCATTGGCGTTCTGCACAATGGAGTCGACGGAGACAAGTTCAGCCCATCGAAAGAAATATCAAGCCGGATTCGGCAGCAGTTGGGTATCTCACGCGATGCCTTGGTCGTTGGCTTTGTTGGCCGGCTAATTGCTCTCAAAGATGTGCCCACCTTATTGCGGGCGGCGGAGAATCTTGTGCTGGACCTAACTGAAGTACATGTAGTTGTTGTAGGTTCGGGACCAGAACTCGCCAGCTTGCAAAATCTGGTGGAGAACTCGCCGGTACTCAAGGGCCGCGTGTGTTTTACGGGAGCCAGGGAAGATGTGGCCGACCTGCTGAAGGCTATGGATATATTCGTGCTTCCATCGCTGATGGAAGGTATGTCGAACACTATGCTTGAGGCGATGGCCACGGGGCTGCCCGTAATTATAACGAACGTCGGGGGAAATCCCGAGATACTGGCCGACTCTCAATGTGGATATTTGTTCCAGCCGGGAGATCTGCCAGGACTAATCGACAAGCTATCGGGCCTGCTGCGCAATGAGGAAATGCGTCAGCGGTTTGGTCAAGAGGCTCGGCAAAGGGTGAATAAGCTGTTCAGTTTAGAAGCTATGCTCAGCCGATACCGCCAATTTTATTGCGAGCTTGCCCTAAAAGCCGCCGCGGCCAGGCAAACGGAAAACTATGTGTGGAATTAGCGGAATATTCGAGTTCGATCGTTCGCGAACCATACCGGTCGAAATGGTGCATCGCATGAACGAGTCCATTCGCCATCGCGGACCCGATGACGAGGGAATCTACGTTGAGCGTGGAATCGGTCTGGGGCATCGCCGTCTAAGCATTATCGATGTCGCCGGAGGTCACCAGCCGATCAGTAACGAAGATGGCACAATCTGGGTTCTGCTGAACGGGGAAATTTACAACTATCCTTCCCTGAGCGAAGACCTGCAGTCTCGCGGTCATAAGTTCCGCACGAGATCGGATACCGAAGCTATCGTCCACCTGTATGAAGAATACGGGGACGATTGTTTTATGCGTCTGCGCGGGATGTTCGCGATCGCCATCTGGGATGGCAGGCGGAATCGCCTGCTGCTGGCGCGAGATCGAGTGGGCAAGAAGCCTCTCTATTACTATGCCGATAACGAGAAGGCTATTTTTGGTTCTGAACTGAAGGCGATTGTTGCGGCTGGCCAAGCCTCTCTGCAGATGGATTCTCAGGCGGTAAGCGATTATTTTTCATTTGGCTATATACCGGCGCCCAAAACGATTTATCGGGGAATCCGCAAGGTACTGCCGGCCCACTATCTCGTAGTCTCCGAAAAAGGCATAGTAGAGACACCTTACTGGCAACTATCGTTCTCTAAGGTTGAGGACCGTCCGGAGCAGGAATGGGGGGCGATGCTCCGCGACAAGCTCTGCGAGGCGACACGCATTCGCCTGATGAGCGAAGTTCCGCTGGGCGCTTTCCTGAGTGGAGGTGTAGATTCCTCCACCGTGGTGGCGTTGATGAGCAAGGTCATGGATCGCCCCGTGACGACTTGTTCGATCGGATTTGCGGAGGAGGCCTATAACGAGGCGCCCTATGCCCGGCAGGTTGCTGACCAATTCCATACTGAGCACCACGAACACATGGTCATGCCGGATGCGCTGGCGGTGGTGGACAAACTAGCGTGGCACTATGACGAGCCGTTTGCTGATTCCAGCGCAATTCCTACCTATTATGTTTCCCAGATTGCGCGCCAGCATGTCACGGTAGCTTTGGGGGGCGATGGCGGGGACGAAAACTTTGCCGGATATCGGCGCTATTTATTCGATCACCGGGAGAACCAGCTCCGCAAAATGCTACCGGCAGGAATACGCGGAGCGATGTTTGAGCCGCTTGGGCGGTACTACCCCGGACTAGCCTGGGCTCCGAGAATGTTTCGCGCCAAGGCGACATTTCAATCGTTGTCACGATCTCCGCTGGAGGGCTACTTCAACTCAGTCTCGGTGTTTCGACCGGATGAGAAAGCCGCACTCTTTACCGACGATTTCCGCCATCAACTCGGCAGCTATGACTCCATGGATGTCTGCCGAAAGTATTACGACGAAGCTGATACTACGGATCTCCTTTCGCGGATCCAGTATCTCGATATCAAAACATATCTTCCGGACGACATTCTGACCAAAGTGGACCGCGCGAGCATGGCTGTATCCCTGGAGCTGCGTGCGCCGCTTCTCGATCACGAATTCATGGAGATGGTCGCTGCGATTCCGTCGCGACTGAAGCTTCATGGCAGCACGGGGAAATATATCTTCAAGAAGTCCTTCGAATCGATGTTGCCGAACAACATTCTCTATCGACCCAAGCAGGGCTTCGCCATCCCGCTGGCCCAGTGGTTGCGTCGTGAGCTGAAAGAGGTTGCGCATAAGGCAATCATCCAGGACGAAGATGGCATTCTGGATAGAAGCTATCTGCAAAAGCTATGGAAGCAGCACCAGGCAGGAACATTCGATCGTTCAGCCTACCTGTGGTCGGTGATGATGTTTCGTAAGTGGCAGCAGACATTTGGGGCGAGAGGAAACGCATGAGCGGCATCTGCGGTATGTGTGGAACCGGCGAGCAGTTCAGGTCAACGGACCTCGATGCCCTCATTCGAGGCAATCGACTGCCGGGCGAAAACTCGTCTGCGCTGCTTTCAGCGAAGGGGGTGGCGCTTGGTGTGTCAGCGAGCTGGCATGGACAGAGCGTAGGCCGCAGGAACAATGTCGTGACCGCGGTTTCTGCTGACCTATGCAATCTTGGCAACCTAAGTGCTGAATTGGCTGAGAAGAGTAGCTATGTGCCTACGTCGGTAGCAGAACTGGTTGCTGAGCTATACGGCATCTATGGATTAGGAGCACTAGGAAAACTGCAAGGTAGCTTTGCTCTTGCGCTGTGGGACATAGGGCGGCAGGAACTCATATTGGCGGTCGACCATCTAGGGCTGGAGACATTGTACTGGGCGGAGGAGCGGGAGCGGTTGTTGTTTAGCTCACGGATCGGTGGCATTGCTCAATCTAAAACTGACTGCCAGCTCGACCCAGCAGCCATGATGCAGTTCTTGCTGTTCACCGTCGTTCCCGCGCCCATGTCCATCTATCGCGGAGTGGAACGGCTCGAGCCCGGGACGGCGCTGGTGTGGAGGCAGGGGGTAGCCAGCAAGAAAAGATACTGGGACTTACGTTACAAGGAGTCGCTTGATCAGAACGCTGCGCAGTGGGCAGAGCAGCTAGGCGGGAAGTTACGGCAGGCAGTACATTCCCATCTCGACGACTGCCGGCCGGAGCAGACCGGCGCCTATCTGAGTGGAGGAACCGATAGCAGCAGTGTTGTTGCCTTTGCCAGCGAACTGCACAGTGGCTTCAATGCTTTTTCGATCTATTCCGAAAACCCGCGCTACGACGAGCTCGCATTCGCCCGCATCGCGGCCGAGCGTTTCCACGCTAACCTTCACGAGGCTTGTCTTACGGCGCGCGACGCCATGCAGGCCATCCCGGCGATCATAGACTATTATGACGAGCCTTTTGGAAATCCATCGGCGATTGGATCGTACCACTGTGCTCGGCTTGCTCAGCAGCATGGCGTGAACGTTCTACTGGCGGGGGATGGTGGCGACGAACTCTTCGCGGGCAACGAGCGGTATGCCAGCGATAAAAGGTTTTCGCTTTATCAGTCACTCCCCAAGGTCTTACGCCTGGGAATAATCAAGCCGGTTGCTCGTATGCTGCCGGCAAGTGGCGTGTTGTCGCTACCTGCGCGGTTTATACGAAGAGCAGAGCTCCCGAATCCTCTGCGGATCTTTTCCTATTCCTTTTTCCTGTCGCATCCGATCGACCAGGTATTTGAGCCATCTTTCCTAGATCAAATATCGCCCGACAGCTTTCTGGATATTGCTACATCCCACTTTGCCAGCGCGCCAGAGGCGACTTCGGAGCTTAACCGTCTTTTGTACCTGGATACAAAGATAACTCTAGCCGACAATGACATCCGAAAGGTCAGAGGAACGGCGGAAATCGCTGGTGTGAGAGTAAGATTCCCGCTCCTGGACAAAAGGCTAGCAGAGTTTTCAGGGCAAATGCCAACCGCCTTGAAGCTGAAGGGCTTCGACAAACGATACATCTTTAAGCAGGCAATGAGAGGCATTCTGCCACCGGAAATTCTTCGCAAGAAGAAGCACGGATTTGGAGTTCCCGTTGGCTACTGGGCCATGCACGATCCTGAAATGAAGTCGCTAGCCGCCATTCTGGATGAGCCTCTCACCCGGCAACGTGGGTACTTTCGGCCGGAATTCCTGACGAAGATTAAACAGCTTAATGAGATTTATCCGGCTTATTACGGTGACGTATTATGGGCGTTGATTACTCTGGAAATGTGGCATCGTCGGCACTATAGAGTTTCGGCGGCGGACCATGTTGAAGTGGAGGCCGCGCATGCGTCGTGAAGTACAGGCAAACCCGGCGCGGCGTAGCTGGAAGCAGACTATAACGGAGGGCTTGTATCGGACTGGTGTTTTGCGTGCGGTTCACGGGCTTTCGAAGAAGTATGAATTGCGATCCGATGCAGGCCGACGCGTGCGGCTCCGCCCGGTATCGCGAGCGAAATATGTGGTGTTGACGTACCACCGAGTTGGGACGGAGGGTGTTCCGTTATATTGCACCCTGCCTCGCCACGTCTTTGCTGAACAGATGGCTTACCTGGCACGGCATTTCCGGGTTATCTCAATTCAGCAAATGGCTGAAGAACTAAAGGACCCGGATCGCACCGGACAGGCTTTGGCGATAAGCTTCGACGATGGATACCTGGGCACCTACACGGAAGCTTTCCCTGTGCTTCAACGATTTGGGCTCCCTGCAACCGTATATCTCACCGCCGGAGCAGTGGAGAGTGGGGAAACATTGTGGTATGACCGGATATTTCTGCGATTTCAAAAGGCTGATACCGATCTCTATCTGACCTTGGACACACCGCGCACGTTTCGCCTGACCGGTTATCAAGATCGAATTGGTGCGGCCGCGGAGGTGGTTGGTTACTTGCGTACACTGCCGGATGACAGACGGCAGCGCTGGTGCGAGGAGTTCGAAGCAACCATTCCTTTGCCGGAGCACGAGCTACGCGGCGCAATGATGACCTGGGAGCACGCGCGCGTGATGCAGCGAAGCGGTATTAGCTTCGGCGCCCATACCATGACTCACCCGGTCGTCAGTCGGCTAAGCTCTGCTCCTCTTAGAGACGAACTGAAAGGCGCAAAGTTACTGATTGAAGAGAAGCTCGAGTGCGCAGTAGAGCACTTTGCTTTCCCGTTCGGGAAGCCAGGCGAATGCGGCGTCCAGAGCAGTGAAGTACTGGCGAGTCTTGGCTACCGAAGTGCGATGACTTCAATTGCCGGCGTAAACGAACACGGTGCGGACCCGTTTCGCTTGCGCCGCCTGGGCGTGGGAGACAGCTGTTCCATAGCATATTTCGCCCTACAACTACACCGGCTACTCTTAATGCCGACTGACGAGGAGGTGTCTGCTTCGGTGCCCTTGGGCGCTGAGAACCAGACACTAGACTAACCGTGCGCGACTACATAGTTCTCATTGTCGTGTTCTTGTCAGCCGCGCTGGCGATCCTCAGCCCATATTACGGAATCCTTGCGTGGTCGTGGCTGGCTTATTTTAATCCGCATCGTTATGCCTGGGGCATCGCGCGTACATTCCCGGTCGCGATCATTGTTGCTATTCCCACCCTCATAGCGACTCCTTTCGCTCCCAAGAACCACCGCATCTTCGTGCGCGAGACCGTCCTTCTACTGGGCCTTTGGTCGTGGTTCGCTTTCACCACTTACTACATATCTACCCTTCCCCTGTTGTCCGGTCATGCGCAGAGTGCGAAGGGTCATCTGGAGGACATCAGCAAGATTCTGCTGATGACGGTTGTCACAATCCTACTGGTCAACTCTAGAGAGAAGCTGCGCTCCCTCATTTTAGTTATCATTGCGAGCTTTGGTTTCAGAGCACTGATTGCTGCGGTGTTTTTTCTCAAAACTGGCGGTCAATACAGGATCTGGGGTCCGGACGGAACTTTCCTTGGCGATAACAACGACTTCGCCCTCGGGCTGAACATGGTGCTTCCTGCTTTCTTCTTTATGGCTGGCGCCGAGTCGAAGAAGTGGATGAGGATAACTATTCGAATTCTGATGATTGGCGTGGTGATTTCGATCATCGGAACATTTTCGCGCGGCGGCCTGGTCGGATTGGCGATCGTGACTATGATGGTGCTACTCAAGTCGCGTCACAAAGCTCTTGCACTTGTGCTGGTTGCCGTCAGCTTCTATGGTGGCATTCTGCTGACCAGTACAGAGTGGAAGAATCGCATGACTTCATTCACTCAAGGTACTCTGGATGAATCTGCAGAATCGCGGCTGATCGCGTGGCGCGCCGGGTGGAAATTTGCCAAAGACTACCCGCTAACCGGCGGAGGCTTCTATCTCTACGAAGACAATGCCGCCTTTTTACCATACATAGAAGAGGGATATCGCTACAGATATGGACAGCACGGCCCCCATAGCATCTATGTTCAAATGCTGGAGGAGCAGGGCTTTGTGGGGTTACTGCTGTTTCTGTTGCTACTCGGTTCCTGCTACATGAGCATGCGGAGATTGCGCCGTCGTGCGCAGCAAGTGCCGGATCTGAGATGGGTCGTTCCGTATACCCACATGTTCGAAGTCAGTATTCTGGTGTTTATGGCAAATGGAGCGACTCTTGGCCGCGCCTATTTCGATCTCTTCTATCAAATTGTGGCATGCATCGTCATTCTAAAGATTTTATGGCGTCGAGAGATACAGGTGCTAGTGGGTAGCCCTGTCATGGCGGAAGAACCGGAGATGGAGGCAGTTGCCGTATAGAGGCGCTTCCGAAAAGGCTTTTTTAAAGGCATTTATTATGACTACGCAACCCATCTCATTAAAGATATTGGTCATCGGATCGCGCACGTCGGCGATGATTCTTTTGTTCGTGTCGCTTCTTAGCCTCCAGTCTCCCGGGCAGACCACGACTGTAGAGAAGGTAGGCAGAGGCATGACCAGTTCGGTGGCAATCGATGTCGCTGGAAATCTTCACGTGGTCTATCTGGCCCAGAACGGCAAGGTCTGGTACGCATTTCGGCCTCACGACTCTGGAAGATGGTTCAATATCGAAGTGGTGGAATCTACACATTCCGTGCAGAACATTTTTCCCAAGGTGGCGGTGGATTCGAGCGGTCAGCCGCACATCTGCGTTGCTACTGGGGAGCTGAAATATGTCGCGCTGCTGGATGGCAAATGGGTGACGCAAGTTGTCGATCCTGGATCTGGGACGCTTTCATATCATTGTTCAGTCGCTATCGCAGCCGATGGAACTCCTCATTTGAGTTGGTACCACGAGTATCTACCTGACGGTAGGCAGTTCACACATCTTAGACACGCCGATATGGAGGGCGGCGCCTGGATCGTCCGATCGATTGATGGGGGGATCGCCGGCAAGTGGAATTCTATGGTCTCTGGATGCGAATGGTTATCCCCATATTTCCTATAGTCAGATCTCATACGGCGGAGCCCTCCGGTATGCCAGTTGGAACGGCAAGGAATGGGACATTAGCGACGTTGACTCATCCCACGGGACGGTTGCGGTTGCGGGATTTGACAACGACCTGGCGCTCGGGGCAGACGGGTCAGAAAATATCAGCTACTTCGACGAGAAGAGCCTTAAGTATGCACATAGAAGTAAGGGAAAGTGGAGCACAGAAGCCATCGGCGCTATCTCGCCGGGCTACAATCACTATGCCGGAAGCACGACTATGTTGCTTGACGGACGCGGCAACCCCCACATTATTTATAGCGATGTCGGCGAAGTAAGACATGCATTCAAGCGGTCTGATAAATGGCAAATCGAGACCATCGTCAGCGGCGGTATCCAGCAGTATGCGAGCGTGGACGCAGTAATGGGCACCGATGACACACTCTACGTGAGCTATCCCGATCCTCAGGATGGCTATGTGAAGGTCGCAATTGTTAAGCTTACTGAAGGTGAAAAAAACGTGGAAGGGGCGGGCGACCCGCAGAAGTAGCTACAAGAGTGGTCACGCTGAATGGCATATGACGAACATTAAGGGCACACCATCGAGAGCGATACTGCACGTACTGGATCATTCATGGCCGATTGTGAGCGGCTATAGTGTCCGCAGCCGCGACCTCATCGCCGGACAGCGTCAACTGGGCCAAAACATAATGGTACTTACGGGACCGCTTCAGCAGATTGATGATCCGGAGCCCAGAGATCTGACGCTGGATGACACTCTCTATTTCCGAACGCCGATAAGCGGAATGATAGCTGGTTCAGCTCTTCGTAGACGGTGGCCTGGGTTACGAGAATGGCAAATTGTTCGTCTGCTTCGCAACCGCATCCTCGAAATTATCGATGAGCATGGTATCGAGATAGTGTGCGCTCACTCTCCTGCCCTATGCGGACTGGCTGCTCTTCAGGCTGCGCGACGGCGGCGACTGCCGTTCGTTTATGAAGTTCGGGCGTTCTGGGAGGATGCCGCTGTCGATCAGGAACGCACCCGCACAACCTCAATGCGGTACCGCCTGACCCGGTGGCTGGAAACCTATGTTGTGCGCAGGGCTGACGCAGTGTCGGGCATTGCGCAACACATATTGCAGGAGCTGCGCTCACGCGGCGTTGCCCCCGAGAAGTTGTTTCATGTCTCCAATGGTGTAAACGCTGATCGTTTTACGCCTGCCGCCGCCGATCCTGCCGCGGCGAAGAAGTTAGGCCTGCCGGAGGGCCCGGTATTTGGCTTCTTCGGTTCTCTCTACCGATACGAGGGAATTCGCTGGCTGATAGGTGCACTGGCACAGCTACGGGCCCGCGGAAACCAATTTAGCATGATCATAGTTGGGCATGGCGAGGAAGAGGCAGCAATTCGTACTGCAATCCACGATCATGATCTGTCCGACATAGTTCGGTTTATCGGTAAGGTGCCGTTTGAACAAATTCAGCGCTATTACTCTGCCGTAGACATTATGGTATTTCCGCGGCTTAGTATACGGCTCACGGAGCTGGTGACTCCGCTCAAACCTCTTGAGGCGATGTCGCTAAAGAAAGCTGTCCTGGCAAGCAGTGTGGGAGGGCACCGCGAATTGGTGCAGCAGGAAGTCACAGGATTATTATTTCGGCCGGAAGATGTGGGAGACTTCTGCCTTCAGGCGGAGCGCCTGATCGCCAGCCGCGCGCTGCGAGAGCAATTGGGCGATAGCGCCAGAGAGTACATCCTGAGAGAGAGAGATTGGAAGATAGTGGCACAGGAGTATCAACGGATATATGCATTTGTCAGGCGGAATAAATTGAGCACAGGCCAGCTCCAGCCTGAATCCGCGCGCACGTGAGACGGCCATCTATGCGGATTCTGTCTAGACTGTACGACTGGCTGGCGGTATCCGATGCTCCGCATACAGCGGACCTTATCTTCGTGCTCGCAGGACGGGAGTGCCGTAAGTACTTTGGGCTGCAGATGTTCACTGAAAGGCAAGCTTCGACCTTGCTGCTCAGTGTAGGGCGCTTTGAGATCCGTGGTTTCGCGGAATACAAGTTGGCGGCAGCGATAGATCTGGTTGCGCTGGCCTCATCTATCTCACCACAGCGGCGGCACTTTTTTGTGGTCGTACAGGGAACCGGCGTCAGAGCAGAGCTGATTCCATGGCGGCGGTTCGGCACGTGGCGGGAGATTTGCGCTCTGGCGGGATGGTTGAGCAAACACCAGGCCGTACAGACCCTGACTGTTGTCAGCAGCGGTTTTCACTTGAGGCGCGTGCGGTGGTGCTGCCGAAGGCTTCTTCCTGGGCGAATTATCGCGAGATTTCTCGCGGTCCCATCCGAGTCTCCCAGCTTTAACAGAAGCCAGTGGTGGCGGAATACAGTCTCCCGCAAGTTAGTGCTCTTGGAATTGGCAAAGTTAGTGCTCTACCCCGTTCTTCTCGCCCGGCAGGAGCCCACTTGATGGGAAATCGGAGGTAGTGCAGTACTGGTGGCAAATGGTCGTCAGGTGAATTACAACGACTGGCGTTCGAAATGCTTGTCAATCTCAGACTAAGGAAATGGCGAAAATGTCATCCGGCTCTGCGACGCCGATCGTGCTAGCGCCGACTACCATGAGTGTGGGGGTCGCGGGGACACTGACGTGGCGGCGGGCATCGGTCGCGCTGGCTCTGGGTTATGCGATCACGCTCATTGGATTTCGCCAGACGGTCGTATCGATAACGCAAATCTGGGTTGGGAGTAGCACGTACTCCTATGGTTTACTGGTCATTCCTATAGTCGGCGTGTTGGTATGGCGACTCCGCGAACGGTTCAGAAATGTCTATCCCGCAGGTTCGCTTGCGGGTATTGCGGCTTTTGTTGGTTCGGTGTTGCTTTGGGTTGCCGGGAACATCGCCGACGTTCAGATCGTTCAACAGATAGCTTTGGTTGCAATGCTGGAGTCGCTGGTTTGGGCGATGCTGGGAACGACAGCTGCCAGAATTCTGCGATTTCCCATGGTCTTCCTGTGGTTTGCGGTGCCCTTTGGAGACGGCATGGTTCCGGTGCTTCAGCAATGGACCGCTTCTTTTGTGGTAGTTGCGCTGCGCTTCTCGGGAATTCCGGCGTTCCAGGATGGATTTGTTTTGCTGACCCCAAATGGCAACTGGCAGGTTGCCGAAGCTTGTAGCGGAATACGTTATCTGATTGCATCGATCGTTATCGGCGTCCTGGTAGCTGGCGTAGCCTACCAAAGCTGGAAGCGGCGAATTATCTTCCTGCTGCTTTCGATAATCCTGCCGATTGTTGCAAATGCTCTTCGAGCTTATGGAATCGTCGTAGTGGCATATCTTACCGGCAATGCCATTGCGACCGGCATCGACCATGTCATCTATGGGTTCATATTTTTCTCCCTCATCACTGCCGTATTGGTTGTGGTGGCTATTCGATGGTCGGAGCCATACACGGATTCTGCTCAAGTAAGCGCAAGCCGCGCTGCAAATCCGCGGAATTCCGCATTCCTGGTTGGGAGTCTAGCGTGTGTAGCCTTGGCTGTAGCCTCGGCGGTAGTGGTAAGCGAAGTTCTGTGGTCGCGTGCGCCAACTGCCCCTCATGTCGCCGCCTTTGCTGCGCCTCCAGGCTGGACCACCGTCACGGATTTAGACGGCGAATGGGCGCCTGAGCCAGCCGCCTTACGGCAGCGCACCGTGGAATCCTTCTCCTCGGGATCGAATCAAGTATCCACATGTTTCGGCTGGTATCCCGTAGGCCGGGGCGGAGTAGAGCTGGTCAACACAAGCAATCTTGTCGGCGACTCAGGAGTGTGGACGGTGCTCGGCCGGGGAACCGAAAAAGTCGTGATCAGCGGCAGACCAGCGGTGGTAGCGGAGCACCAGATCATGCACGGCCGAGATCACCGCCTGGTATGGTTGTGGTATTCGATGGGTGCTGAGGTCACGTCTGATCCCTATCGTCTAAGACTGCTTCAAGCGAAGAACCGTCTGCTCGGGCGACCGCAGACCACAGCTCTATACGCGATCTCATCACCATATCAATCCGATCCGTCAGAAGCCTCCAGCGCTCTCCGTAGCTTTTTGAAATAAATTATTTCTATTCTATGGCGGCAAGTAGTCTGCCGGGTGCGTGAAGCTCTGGCTAGCGATTCTGGTTCAGTTTTCTTCGGCAATTTATTGCGCGGGTTCCGTCTACGACTCTCGTGTACGGCGTTACTGGCTCATTCTGTTGCTCTTGTGCTAGCAGACGCTTTGGAGATGAGAATGCAGAGTCAATGCCAGGGTGCTTCCAAGAGGAGCCACCCAATCCAGAAACCTAGGACTGGAGAGGTGTACGAATGAGAAAGAAACGGATCTTAATCTTGCCGGCTCTGTTGGCATGCACTTTGCTAATTGCGCCGATTGCAGCGAAAGCCGGATCGTTTGACGGCACAAACATGCAGCTTGACCTTTGCAACAGTGGCAACACCAACGCGGGTGCTTGCGGCACGAACACTGTCAACCTCAATGACGGCGGATCGGGAACGATCAATTTCACCGCCGTGTCAGTAGGCGTGTGGAACGTCAACTCGGGCAACGCGTTTGGATCGGACGGGGCGAGCGGGTTGATGCTTCCTCATCTACTCGATCTCAGCTCATTTAACGCTACTGGCGCGGGCGGCGGAACCGGAAGCAATGCTTTGAAGCTGGAGCTGACGCTTACCGGTTTGACCGTACCACTCCCTAACCTTGCAGCGCTTCAAAACATCGGTGGAACCCTGAATTTCGGCGGGACTTCCACCATTACGTCGCAGGCCTGGATCTCAAACACGAACTCTGCCTTCTGCGTAACCGGCTGCAGTTCGTTAACCAGCTTGATGTCGTTTACCAAAGGGGCGAATCAGGCGTTCAGCGGCGGTACTTCAGGCAGCGGCGCCACTGTGAATCCCTACTCGCTCACGCTAGTAATCACATTGAGCTCCGCCACCAGCGGACATGGGAGCTTTGACAGCTCACTCGATATGATTCCTGAGCCGGCCACGCTGTCAGTACTTGGCACTGGCTTACTCGCGCTGGGTACTGGACTTCGGAAGAGACTGCTTCGAGCGTAAGTGAAGCGGGACTTAGTAACAGATTCCGAATTACCCAAGGAAGGGAAGGCCCTTCCTTGTTTTTGGCGGAACTTAGAAATAAATTTATTCTTCCGGTGCGATCGCTCTCCTGAATATGGGAAAAGTTTTTCCGTCTGACACTGCTTTGGGACGTTCCGCGCCTACCCCGCCTCAAGGCGACGGTCGGCTATACGGCAATGGGGTACGGCAGAAGAGGGCATCCGTCCTGTTGGCGCGCGCGCGCAATCGAAAAATCTATCTGCCAGGAACTTTGCTCTATGCTGCCTTAATCGTATATGGCAGCCTTTATCCGTTAAGCGGATGGAGAGTTCCCTCGACCCCTATTTTCTCGTTCCTACTGGCTTCGTTCCCCGACCATTTCTCCAAGGCCGACCTGCTGACGAACGTACTGGCTTATGTTCCCCTGGGCGCACTAATAGCCTGGATGGTTATTTCCGAAGGTAATGCGGTCGTGCTACTAGCCGCAGGCGTGGCAGGAGCAGGGTTGAGCTTTGCCATGGAGTCGGTTCAGGTATTTTTACCCAGCCGTACCTCGTCCAACGTCGATTTGCTGACCAATATAGCGGGAGTCCTTGTCGGAGCCGCGATCGGCTGTATTTTTCGTCCGGGCTCCGAAACTATGCAGCGGGTAACAGCGCTCCGGAATCGATGGTTCACGGGCGATCAAGCAGTAGATGTGGGGCTCGGCGCCGTGCTGCTGTGGGCTTCATCTCAGTTGAGCCCCTTCGTCCCTTCGATGGACGTTTCAAGCGTTCGCCAAGGCCTCTCACCCCTTTGGTCCGGGTTGAATTCTCCTGCGTCGCTGTCTGCGCTCAAGTTGGCCGCCTATGCCTTGGATATCGCCGGTCTGGGGCTGCTTACGACGATCATGGCTCGCGAACAAAAAAGGGTTGTGTCTTATTTTCTGCTGTTCGCAGGCATTGTGTTGTGCCTCAAGCCCTTCATTGTTGACCGGCAGCTTTCGCTGGAGGCGATAACTGGACTGGTAGTCGCCGGAATTCTACTGGGCTTAGCGCCTCGCGGGAAGGCGCTTCGTGCGTTGCTGGCGATTATCTGCATCGTGTCGGGATTTATCGTCCAGGAACTGACGCCCTTGGGTGACGCGATGCACCGCTTCAACTGGATACCTTTTGCGGGACAGATCGACAACACGGTACCTGGTTTCGCAAGCATCCTGGAAGGCGTGTGGCCCTTCGTCGCGCTGACGGCGCTGACCATGTTCGGCTTTGGAGTAAGAAGGAAACCGATGCTGTACGGAGGTGCGATCCTTCTGATCGCTGTATTTGGGTTGGAGTGGTCGCAGCAGCAAATTCCCGGCAGATATGGCGACATTACAACCCCGATACTGGCGGTATTGGGCTGGGGCTCCGGATGGCTTTTGAGCCTGTTGCAAACTCGGAAGCCCGAACAAGCCTCGCAGGTGCGACAACGCAGAGCTGCGAATTTCTCGTAGTCCCCGGGCCCGAAGGGCTTGATCTACCTGTTTCAGGGGGAACAACAAGAAACCCGGTTCGACATGGAAGTCCGGTTACCATCGCCGAGAATAACCTGCGTGAGCATTACTGGAGACAAGCTATCCTGCGACCAGTTTTGCGGTTGCCGCAGCCGGCGTGCGGCAACCAGGCAAAGCGGATGGCGCAGGAGAGTTGAGCGCGCACCAGCCGGCGAGTCTGCCAACCAGGAGTTGACCAGTTCAGAAGCACTGTGTGGCAGAGCGGCGACTGGCTTTCGCTGGATTGCCAGAAGTTGTCGGACCGCTTGATTTTCCAGAATACCTTGTGACTGGCGAAGCAAGCGCTTGACATGTGCTCGCAAATCCGACAACCGCCAAAAACTAAGTGGGCGAAAAGACCAGGTGGCTAAAGGGTCTACCAGCAATCGACTCAGGTCCCAGCTATTGCATGCTGGATCGAGGTTGAAGGCAAGGACGGCGAACAGCAGCCCATCCACTCGGTAGAGACCGAGGGGTAGAAGGAAATTTATTTCCCGCAACCGGAGACAGACGGTGCCTCGCAAGGCATTTAGGGTCCCATGGCCTCCGCCCTCGCGGACCATCTGTTGTGCCTGGGCCCTGGCACTGCGGCCGACAGTAGGAACACCCGAGACTGCAAGCGCTTCCGGACACGCAGCCAGGCCCGCCGCCATGAGTCGGAAAGCATCCGGCGCGACCTGGGCGTAGCCGTCCACAAAAAAAGCAATCTCTGAACCTGAAAAAATTTCGTGAATATAACGATTGAGAGCGTTGGCCTTGTCGCCGGTTTTTATAGACCAAACGCACAAGGTTACAGGTGAACTCACGGCGGTGAGTGACTGCGCGTAATCCGCGGCCTCCTCTGCCAATCGCCGGTTGCCGTTTACGATTACGTCAATCTTAGTGGATACACCCGAGGAGGCCCGGATAGCGGCATCAACCGATGCTGCCAGCGTGGTAATCGTTTCGCGTGCCGACACGATCGCCACCGACCATTGGAACTGCCCAGCCTTACTGTCCTGACCGACCAAGCTCCTCCTGCGAGCCAATGAAAACTCAGGCCTCTTAAGCGTACATAGCACTATGATAGTCGCAATCGGAATGCCTATCGGCGAGCACTCAATGAACGCATCGAGCAACCCGTCTAGAGCTTAACTGTGCCGATGGACTTCCGTCGAGGCGCTGGATGTGCCGCCCTCCGGCCGGAGACCATCCTGTGGAACGGAAGGATTCTGCCAATTTGCTGTGGGAAAATCTTGCATGCTTACTTTTCGCGGGCGGCTCTACAGTCCTGAGAAGGCTCGAGTACCGCCAATCCGGTGAGTCTCTAGCGTCACGCAGGATTGGTGTAGAAGCACGCGACCATCGGCATGGGGTATAACTTCAGTCCGCACCGTACTTTAGAGCTGTCCACCAGGCTCACTCGACTTGCCCCGCCACCTTGGCTTCCACTGCCAAGAAAAAGGCGGCGCCGCCGGATTTCCGCAGCATACGGCTATTCACATGCAACTCCTTAGCGTATCGGCCTTCGCGAGATCGAAGGCATGAACACGATCAATTGGAGGCACCATGGGGTTGAATAGGCGAATGCGATTTGGTATTCGTTTGGGATTACTGGCTTTTTGCCTGGCAGGCGCCGTCGCTTGCTATGCCCTTCCTAACGTCGATGTGCAGCTTACTGGCGCTGGGGGAGCCGAATATGGGTTGGGCTCAAACTATGCCTACGGCGAGTATTTGATGCCCTACTACTTGACCATCAATCACTCGAATCCGGTCGCCGTAGTCTGTGACGATTTTCTCCACACCGTAAGCGTTGGTGACCAGTGGAGCGCCACGGTCAGCACTTTCGCCGATCTCAGCGCCACCCGGTTTGGCACGGCGGCCACTACGCAGTACCACGAGGCTGTTTGGCTTGCTACCCAGATTACTGCCAGCTCTTCGCTGACGGACATTGCTGGTGTGCAGTTCGCAATCTGGAAGCTCCTAACGCCTGGCACGCCGGACGTCGGAACCGAAGACGCCTGGATTGCCAAGGCGCAACATGCGTCGACCCAAAACTACGGCGGGATGAGCTTTGCTAACTGGGAGATATTGACGCCCAACAATCCGCTTTCTCCCCAGGAATACTTTTTCCAGATCCCGGAGCCAGGCGTAATACTTGACTTCGGCATGGGGCTGATGGCGTTCGTGGCTGTATGGAACATCAAAACACGGAAGCAGGCTGGATCCAGGCTATAGTTCGGCCGAAGTTCCGGTAATGTTCGGGAACCTGCAAGGCCAGCTCCGGGAAGGGCTGGCCTTGTAGCACGTTTGGAAGCCATGATGGCGACCTTACATCCGGTGGGGTGACAACGTAAGCCGAACCCACGGCTGGGCCATTCAATGTTCAGGAAGTCTTGGCTGCAATCAGGAAATACCCGAGCGGAAACGCATCACTAGTCGCTGCTGATATCCTCTTCCCAAAACGTGTTTTGACGAAGCGGAACGTCAGCGCCTGCGCAACTCCTGCGAACAAGTCTCCCACCAACGGCAGCCGCCGAACATTTTTCGCGAAGATGTCGGTCATGATCTCCGGTGCCCCGCCAATGGAGACAAGCTCGACCAAGCTCAAGCCTCCCCCCCCGACAAACCGTCGCAATGCGTATTCCGTATACCGATAGTAATCATGCGGGCTTTCATGGATCCAATAGTAGAATGGGACATTCATCATGATGTGCCCGCCCGTTGAAAGCATCCTGGACATCTCCTTCCAGAGCAATTCTGGCTCCGGTATGTGCTCAAGCACATCCGACAGGATAATGGTGTCAAACTCTCCGTCCCTGAACGGCAATGGCTTTGTTAGGTCGCATTCAAGGTCAAGATGTTGACTTTCATGCAAGCTGTTACCCCAATCCACACAAATAACTTCTCTCACATGGTCCTTGTATGTAGCGAAGAGAGGTACCTTTCCGCAACCTAGATCCAGCAATCTCCCAGTTGCATGCTTACAAAGGTTCGCATCGTAACATCCGGCCACCAGGTCGGCTATCAATCGTGAGGCGACGCCAACTTCTTTTGAATCTCGCGAGGCCCGTAGTTTTCCCTTTTCGTAGACATATTTACTTGGTCGCCAGTTATCGCGGTTCTTCATTGCACTGGATCCTTGCTTGAAAATTTCAGTTGCACTACATTAACTGCAATCATGAGGCGCGGCCGGCACAGATTCGAGGTTGATGCTGTACCCAAACGGCAGAGGCAACCAAGCCTAAGTATATGCCTGGGAAAGATTATCCAAGTGATGGTCTCGGGAGTTGGACATGTCTGATGCTTCAACGCGGCCTGCGTATCTGTTCGTTCTGCCATGGTCTTTGGACTACGCCGGCGGCGTGAACCAGGTAGTGATTAATCTGGCACGCGAGATGATCAAAGGTGGCAGCTTTCGGCCGATTGTATTGATTACGGACTGGAGCGCCACGAAGCCGGTGTGGGAAACCGCACACGGTATCGAGACGGTGCGCTGGCGCGTGAGGGCGTGCGATTCCCATGCTTCTATGAAGCATAGAATTGCATTTGAGATATGGAAGACCTCGTTTGTGCCGGCTTTTCGGCGATTGTGTGCACAAGAACACGTAACAGTAGTTAACCAGCATTATGCGAGTTCGACTGCATTTACCCTGCAGGGGGCTATAGAGTCACTTGGTCTGGATATTCCGTTCATCATCTCGTTTCATGGCGCCGACCTAAGTACAATCGCGGCTGGCGATCCAGACGGGATTGAAAAATGGAAGCAGCTGCTGGTGCAAGTTAGAGCAGTTGTCGCTTGTTCGGATGATCTGGGCCGTAGGATCGTGAGAACATTCGGCACGGCTGTGAGTCCTGCGATCATTCATAACGGAATCGATTCTGCCGCATTCGCTTCCCTTGCTGGCTCTGAACTAGAGCCCAGGCGAGTCATCCTGAGCGTGGGTAAGTTCGAAGAGAAGAAGGGACAGGATGTTCTGATTCGAGCATTCGCGGAACTTGTGGGCGAATATGACGACATTGACCTTGTGTTGGCAGGCGCGACTGGCCCAACCTTGCCAGGGCTTAAGGAGCTATGTACAGAAAAAAGCGTAACGGAAAGGACATATTTCCACACGGACGTAGCACATAATGAGGTCGCTCGCTTCTTCGGGAGGGCTACTGTATTTGCGTTGCCCTCAAGGCAAGAGCCATTCGGAATCGTTCTTCTTGAAGCCGGGAGTGTATCGCTTCCGGTGGTTGCGTCCAACGTCGGGGGAATTCCCGAAATCATAAAGGATGGCGATACGGGCTGCTTAGTGCCGGCGGATAACCCCGTTGCACTAGCGAATGCTCTGCAAGGGCTATTGGATAATCCTGAACAGGCAAAAGCCATGGGAGATAGGTTGAAGACCCGGGTGGCGGCGGACTTCACATGGACGGCGGCCCTCCGGCGGTACATTCAGCTCCTGTCCCACTAAATCGGAATGTGCCTTTGAAGTAGGAAGGATTGCAGACGGACGTGTAATGCGTGGTTGCGGTGGGCATCTAGACGACGAGTGTTTAGTCGCCCAGTGGCACTCCGATCGCTGACGGGATACCTTGCCTGGAGGAGCACAGGGAAATCAGGTGCTTACGGTCGGCGTCGTCAACCACAAAGAACCAGGCTGAGACCACCCAGATGGGAAGGACTGCCGCCACTTGCAAGAAGAATACAGCTAGATTGGCCGCTGGTAGCCAGCGTTCCATGGCCCAGGTGCAAATGACAAATGGAATCGATGCCGCAACCGGACGAATCCAGGTGGAAGACACATGGGTTGTGATCGGAATATCCAGCACCTTTCGGAGATACCAGGGCCAGAATAGGAGGTGAAAGCCTAAGTTAGGTATTGTGGTGCCCCACGCAACGCCTACGACACCCATGTGTCGGACCAACACTATGCTCAGTGCCAGATTGCACAGGGCCTCGGCTAACTGGGCCGGCACGACTCCCTTGTGTTTGTTGAGTCCCATCATGACGGCGCACAGCGTTCCATTTCCCGCGCTGAATAGCCACGGGATGGTAAGGATTGAAAGCACCTTCCCCGACAGGCCGGCATACGCTGGCCCCATCCACAGTCCGATGAATGACTGCCCCCGCACCAGGAATGTGATGGCAACCGGCAACATGATCGCGGTAGCGTAGCGGGAGGCCTTCAGGGTAACGCGTCGGAGCTGGCCATAATCGTTTCGCGCCTCGACAGAACTTGCCAGGGGAGTCATGATCACCGAGATCGAACTGATCGGCGCACGCGCGTAGTTCATCAGGTTCGACGCGATGGCAAAGAAGGTGATTGCGCTTACCGGCAAAAATGCGCCGATCACAACCGAGTCGGTGTAGTAGACCAGGTAGTCTGACATCTGCAGCACGAACGAAAATCCGCTGAAGGAGAGGATCAGCTTCAGGCGCTGCCGGTCAGTCTGGCTGAATTGAATCTTTAGTTGTGGATAAAGACTCTTAGCTAGTCCCCAATACACCACCAGAGCGACGAACGAGAAGGCTAGCTGAATTTCGGAGAGGGCAACGATGCCTCCCCCACGCATGAGTGCCAATACTATGAGGGGAGCCCGAATTGCCGTGCTCAGCACTTCAACCAAGTTCGAAAGATCGAAGCGCTGCAAACCAATTACGACGCCGCCGAACACTCCTGAGATCAGGGATGTGGCAACCGTAACGCCTGCAATCACAAGCACGATGTGGGTCGACCGCAAGTAGGCTGCGGAGATTGAAAAGTGAGGAACAGCGAACAGCGACAGTCCGATAGCTACGAGAATGGCTATCGTTCCCGCGGCTAAGAAAATCGTGAAAGCAGAAGAGACAATACCGTTAACTTGTTCCTGCTCGCCGGTGGTATGAAATTTTGCGACGTAGCGGGTTACCGCCCCGCGTACACCCATGTCGAGCAAACCCAGATATCCGGTTAGCGAGACGACCAGGGTCCAAACGCCGTAGCTGGAAGCCCCCAGGTGTCTAACGATGAAAGGGGAGAGGAAAAAGCTCACCAAGGCACTGAAGACGAAGCTGCCCCAGTTGCTCAATACATTAGCGCCAACCCGAGAAATGCCAGACCGCCCCTGAGTCAAATCAGCCTCAACCGTTCCGCGTGGTGTCGTCGCATAGCAGATTGCCCTTCAATGAAACGCATAAGTGTTGCTTTTCTTCGAGCCGTGACAGGTGTTCTAGGTAAATCAGCGCCGATTACAAGCTGCGGCATTTCGCCTCGATTGAGGGACGGAACTCGACGTATGCGGCTCCCAAGAGCTGAAGTCGCTGTCCACCTCAACTAAAGCACGACAACCGCCATAATCAGCGTGGAAGTGGGCATTTCATCCGCTGACAACACAAATAGAGCAGAGCCAATAGCACTTACTTCCCGAGAGGGGTCTCAGGAGCGATTTTGCCCTGGCGCGTAGCTTTAGAGCACCCAATTTCTGCTCCGACGAAACGCTTAACCGTCGAATCCTGGTCCGGGATACGGGGGAGGATTTCCCATGCAGCGGAAAAATATTTCCCAAAAGGCCGCTGATGTGTCGGTTTGAACAGGGATTGCCGCCAGGTGCGAGGGGTGGTGACCTGAGGGCCGATCACAACTGGGGTCACGTAATCGAGACGGCCGTGACCTGAATTCCCGGTCATGGTCTGGGCCGTGGAAACAAAAATCTCAAGGGACCGGTTTCATTTGTGTTGTTGCTTACGAGCCAGATCGAGCGCCCGATTATAAGTATCTTGTGCGTCCTTCTGTCTGCCAGCCGCGTTATAGGCGACCGACAAGGCCAACAGCGTCTTGGGATTGTCCGGTTGCAGCTCGGCTGCTTTTGAAAGGGCGGCGATAGCCTCGTCGGGATGGTGAGCCTGGAGAGCTACAGAGCCCAGGTTGAGGTACGCCTGAGGGTTTCGTGGATCGAGCTGCGCAGCCCGGTGAAACGCTTCGAAAGCGACTTGAAAATCGCCTGTCATTTCGGCGGCCGTGCCGATTCCGGTTTGAGCAGCAGGATTCTTCGGATCGCTCTTGGCTAATTCGTTAAACAGTAGCTAAAGCGCGAGTAGTCTGGCCTTGCGCCAGCAGGGCCATGCCAAGGTCATAGCGCACACCACTGGATTTCGGCTGCAGCGCCAGGGCGTGCCGGTAGGCATCCTCCGCAGCTACAGGCTGTTGCTTTTGCATATAGGCTTGACCAAGCAACGAATATCCTTCAGCAAAATTCGGGTCCTTCTTAACGCTCTGTGACAAAGCCTCGATCGCTTGATCGGTCCGCCCGGCGGCCAAAGCTTTTCGGCCTTGTTCTGCCGGGATGACATAGGCTTTGGTGCGCGCGACCAGCGTACACGCTAATAAGAGTGATACAGACGCTAGTGCTAATGTCTTGGGGAAGGAGGTACGGGCAAGTATCAATCCCAAAACGAAACCGGAAAGCAGTCCACCAATGTGCGCCGCGATACCGGCGGCGCTCCCGAACAAGCCGACAAACAGGTTATATCCGGCGAACGCGATGACGCTGAGAACGGCGGCCTTCGCCGCTCGTCCAGAATAAGGCAAGCGCCCAAGCCAAAAGGAAGCTATCAAGGCTCCGGCTATGCCGAAGATAGCGCCTGAGGCTCCGGCTTCCAGCGCGAAGGGACGCCACATCAGGCTGAAGATTGCGCCGGCAATACCTGTAACGAGATAGATCGCCAGGTAGGAAGCGTGTCCATAAATGCGCTCAGCGAAAGATCCCAGGTCCCAAAGGCACCACATGTTCACCGCCAGGTGAACCAGTCCTATGTGGAGAAAAACCGAAGTCAGCAGGCGCCACCATTGTCCGCCGATTGTCAGCGGGCCCAGGTTTGCTCCCCAGCGTATTAGCAATTGTTCGGTGGATGGGTGAGCAGGAGAAAGCTGTGAGAGTACCATGGCCACAAAAGCGGCTATGCTCAGAGCTACTAGGGCGTAGGTGACCACGGGACGTTGCAACGAGGCGTTGTGAGCGGAAGGAAGGATGGGGTCAGCGGAAGCTGCGGCCTCGGTAGTATCGGAGAGGACCGGCGCGGTATGAAAACTTGAGCTGCCCTGATTCACTACGCCTCAGTCTACCAAAGCCATCGGAGTCGACTGGACTCGCAACCAGTGTGAAAGGCGTTAAAGCTGTGCAGCGGCGTGACAATGAGCATTCGAAGGTTCGGTCTGAATTGAATTTTCAAGGAAGTCTTCCATAGTGGCCGCAACGCTTTCCCAAGTTTGAGTAGCGGCATAGTCGACGAGCCGGCCATGGTTCCAGGTTCGATCGAGAGCCTGCCGCAAACCGTCACAAATCGATTCCGGTGTGGGGTCCACCAGGATCCCGAGATCCGTGTCCTGTAGAATTTCCGGCGTTGCGCCGACCCGGGTGGCGACCACCGGAGTGCCACATGCCAGAGACTCCAGCAGAACGTTCGGCCATCCTTCGTTGCGGCTGGGGATGCAGCTGACGTCAGCAGCGCTGTAATAGTGCCGCAATTCGTCATTGTTGACCGGACCGGCAAAGGTCACCAGATCGGCGCATTCGAGTTGGTGAGCCAGCTTCTGCAGCGATGCCAACTCGGAGCCAGCCCCCACGAATAGCACTCGGCAACGACGGCCGCTCTTCCGCAGAAGAGCCGCAGCGCGCAGCAGCAGGTCCGGCCCTTTTACCGGGCGAAGTGCGGCGACGCTCACCACGATCTCCTCCGTTTCACTCAAGCCTAGTCTGCTCCGGGCAGCTCGGCGGTCTTCCGCAAAAAAACGCTGCGTATCGACACCGTTTCCGATGACTGTTGTTCTCTCAACCGACGGCTCTAACTCGTCCATGATCTTTGCCAGCGATGTCGAGACGGCAGCGCGTCCATCGGCATTTCTGAGTGCCCATCGAATCTGCGGCCGGATGGTGGCGAATCGAGTGAAGGTGTGAATGTCCGATCCTCGAGCGGTCAGCGTGACGGGAATACCTAGCGACTTGCCGATAAGAATAGCGGCCAATCCGTCAGGATAGATGTAATGAGCATCAATGCAGTCGAATGGATTCTGCCGATGTAGTCGCGCCGCCAGACTATAACATCCCAGGTACATTAAAAGCCCATGCAAAGGCATTGATATTTTTGGAAGTAACGGATAGCGGGGATGATGAACCCGCAGTCCCCCAATCGTCTCCTGTGACGGCAGCGAAGCAACGCGCCCCGCAGAGGTCGTGCTCAGCAATTTTGGAACATACGGGAGCGGAGCGACCACCTCGATCTCATTTCCTCGCCTGGCAAGATGTGAGATCCGCTGCAGCAAGAAAATCGAATAGTTCGGGGCATTGCTGTTGGGGAACAAGCTCGTGAAGGTCAGTACCCGCATCATCGTCAAATTCTACTGCCAGAGATGGTCAAAATGCTTACTGCCAACTGCTATCTCGTTCCGTTGACAAATAGGTATTGCGCACCAGTCTAGGCTATAGCTCGCGGTAGCTGCGGCAACGCGGAAGCCGGAGTCGCGTAGAAGGGTTCACGCATTAGAGCAGGAAGGTAGACAGAGTCATAGATCCGGCCAAGTCTAAATTGCGAGAGAAGACGTTCTAATCTCGATTTCATACCAGCCAGGCCAGTGTACTGACGCATGCGAGATTTCCAGGGTGCCTGCAAACGAGGTTGGAATGCGTCAATTTCCCAGGGATGAAGGTAGAGTACGGCCGGCCGATGTTCTTTGTTGTTGGAGGCCTCAATACCGTTCCGCATCAGGGCGTACGGCAGTATCCGAAGGTAGGCCCCTCCACCCACCGGCAGATTATGATTGAACACTCGCCAGGTTGCCAACGGCAATTCCATCAAACGGGTACCGACCCGGTGTGGAGACCGTTGCGCGTCGGGGTTCCCGTACAGATCGTGACGGACCGGATAAACACTGGAGTCATACTCAAACCCGAGTTCCTCAAGAACGGAGTAGGCCCAGGGAACGGAACTGTTAATCGAGAAGTTGGGAGCCCGGTAGCCGACGACCGCTTCTCCCGTGGCATCCTCGATAGTTTCTTTTGCCCGGTAAGTATCCTCCCAGAACTCCTTTGAGGTCATCCTGAACACAGGATGATGCCAGTAGCTATGGCAGCCAATCTCATGACCGAGATCGCGGGTTTCACGAACGATCGCAGGAAAACGCTCAGCCACCCAACCCAGGAAGAAGAACGTAGCTTTGACATCAAATTCTGCGAAGAGGTCAAGCAGCGCGCGCGTGCTGGATTCAACCCGCGAGGGAAAACTGCCCCAGTTCTTGCGAGGTGCGACCGAAGACATGGCTTCAGTCTGGAAGTAATCCTCTACGTCGACTGAAATTGCGTTAGTTAGCATCACTGGCTACTGTTTGCTGCACTTGCAGTGCCAACAGCCCAGCGTGAGGCTGCACATCCTAAACACGTTCCCAAGGCCGAACAATAAGGGGAACTATGTTTATTCGCTGCCCGCGGTGTGAAAACCTTTTCCAGATTCATCGGTAATTGGAATGGCAGCTTTAGAGCCGTAGTAAGCGCGCAGAAAACTCTGCCGGGTCTTTGCGGGCAATTGAAACGCCCTCTCGCGAGGCTGCAAGAGGGCGCCCCAAGAGGAGCTACTCGTTATCAGGAGGACTTAGTCGTACTAGCTGCCGCATCAGCAGGAGGAGAAGCTTAGGCATTGAGCAGGGTTCGATAGTCCGAACGCTAATGCTCTACTCCTCTTGCACACGAACTACGTTAGGGAAATAGCATGTTCAATGCCGAACGGGCCTGTTGCAAATAAAGGAACTCAGGGCAGTTCCTGCCCGGGTCAAATGGAAAGTCCATTGAAATCTCGAATGGAATGGAATTACGGTACACAAACAATTTATTTCTCTGCTTTGGGCGCCGCGTCTAAGGGAAGCGGAAGTCTTTGCACTGGGATAGGTCACCACCGGCTTGCCACCCGGGGAGAACTTGCGACGGTAGACGACGTCGGCTTCGAGGAGGAGCTGGTTCTCGCCGGGGCTGGTTCTGTGAACGGTCCAGGTCCACTCCGCGTGCCCGCCCGGATCGAGATGCCGAATCAAGCTTTCAGGGCTCGGCTCATGGGGTTCGACCTGGAGATTGCCAACCGCCTCGGGCGATAACCGTACAAGCACCTCGTCATCCAGCTTAAGCAGAGCGCTCCACGAAGCTCCGGAGGATGACACCGCCGTCAATCCATCGGAGCCGGCCGGAGCTCGAGTCACCACCACGTGGACAGTGAACGTCTCCGGCTTCGTGCGGTCAGGCACGATATATACCTCAATCTCACCTTTTCTCGCTGCATTCCAGCGCGCTTCCGCTCGCTTGCGAAAGTCTCCGTCGGCAGTCTGCGACTGTTGGGAAGAAGGCGGTCCTCTGAGCAGCGGGAGCGGGTAGCGCCGTATTCGACCGGGCGGATTGAGCCGAGCTTGTGGTGGGAGCCTGGCCGGCGACGTGATTGACACCCGCCGGGAGCAACATCAAGATGACGGAGAAGAGACGGAATCCTGGAATAGCTGCCATTGCCTTTCTACAGAACCGCAAAGTCGATCGCCGTATCCGTTCATGTCTTTCGTTCTCTACCCAAGAAGCACACCATGCGCACCGCCCTGCCCGCGCTTCGCACCGGTTGAATTTTCCCTATCCCGCATACACGCTATCTCACGAGCGGCTCGGTTGGCGTTATCAGGCTGTCGCGGCGCACTGGCTGTGAGCATCAGATGCGAACGCGCCGGCGCTGATCACAGCCGCAATCCGTTCCGATGCATGGCCGTCCCACAGTGGCGGGATCGTTCCGCTTTTGGCTCGTCCGGCGAGCACGGATTCGACCTCAGACCGCAATTTCTGGGGATCGCAACCGACTAGCACGTTGGTGCCTATCTCAACCGTCACTGGACGCTCAGTATTGTCCCGGACGGTCAGGCACGGCACCCCAAGATACGTAGTTTCTTCCTGAATGCCTCCCGAATCAGTGATTACGAGCTGCGCCCGAGCCTGCAATGCCAAAAATTCAAGGTAGGGCGCCGGCTCAAGCAGGCGCAGGCCGTGATGATTGTTGCCCGCTCCGAAGCCCAATTCTTCAATCCGCTGCCGGGTTCGTGGATGTACGGGAAAGAGGACTGGTATCTGATGACCTACGTCCTCCAGCACTTTTAACAGCGACGAAAACCAGGAAATGTCATCGACGTTAGAGGGTCGGTGCATTGTGACCAGCGCATACCGCTCAGGAGTTTCCTTTGGCTCCTTGAGCAAGGCCTTCGGCAGCATGCGTACCAGCGTATCGATCATCACGTTGCCCACGAGATGGATCTTGGACGCCTCCACGCCTTCGCGTTCGAGATTTCGGTTGCCGTCGACCGATGGAGTAAATAGGAAGTCGGACAGGTCATCCGTCAGGATGCGGTTGATTTCCTCCGGCATCGAGCGATCGAAGGAACGCAATCCGGCCTCGACGTGCGCCACCTGGACCATCAATTTGGCACATACCAGTGCGGCGGCAACGGTTGAATTAACGTCGCCATAGACCACTACGAGATCGGGTTTTTGCTCCAGAACGACTGGCTCAAAGCGAGAGATAATCTGCGCCGTCTGTTCGGCGTGACTCCCCGATCCAACGCCCAGATTCACATCCGGAGAGCGTAAATCCAACTCGCGGAAGAATACGTCCGACATGTTGAAGTCGTAGTGCTGCCCGGTGTGCACCAGGATCTGCCGAACGCCGCCAATTTGCTCCAGGGCCCGTAAAACCGGGGCGGCCTTCATGAAATTCGGTCTTGCGCCAACGACATGCAACAGTTTCATGGTTTTAACGCTAGTTGGTATCGGGGCTTGAGTTCCCTTATGGAGAGAGAGCAAGGAAATGGCCACTCGCAGATAACAGTCTGGAATTTTCCGAAACCGGCGCGAACAGCGAGGAGGAGCGGGTATAGAGAGAAACCCGCTCTTCCTCACCCGCAGGTTTGGCGGAATATCTTATTCCTGAGTAGCTCAGTGACCATTCATGAGTAATCAAGTTGGGAAATCAGAACAGAATCGGAAACAAATTTCCCACACTGACCTGAGGATCTAATTCGCGCAGCGGACTGGCGCTGTGCGGCCGCTCGCGTTCCCAGGCTCGGGAGCATCCCCACGAGCCTGTAGTCGCAAGCCTGACAGAATACGATGCAGCGGGTAGTCGGAGACGGAAGCTCAGGACGCCTTGGATTCCAGCGCTGTTTCGTCGAACTGAGCGGCAGAGTTTTTATGGCTGAACAGGTAAAGAATCAGCTCGGCCCGGCTTGAGATGCCTAGCCGCTCAAAGATGTGGAATAGGTGATTCTTAACCGTGTGTTCACTCAGTTTCAGCTGGTCGGCGACCTCACGATTCTTAAGTCCTTCGGCCACCAGGGACGCGATCTGTTCTTCTCGCCGCGTCAGTAGCACCTTTCCTTGGGCGTCAGTGACGCGAGCCGGCATGCCTGCCACCAGGGCTTGGAGAACGTAGCGCAACTGCTGGCTGTTCGCCCAGATCTGGCCACGATGAACGCTGTAGACACACTTGCAGAGCTGTTTGTAAGGCTGCTCACGCTCACAGACACCGAGCGCTCCTGACCGGAAGGCCTCTACGATGAGGTCCTTTTCACCCGAATCCAGCAACATGATGCATCGCAGGAGCGGGTTGCCTTTCAGTAGTTGTTTGAGCAGCGCAAATCCCGCCAGCGGCCGTTCCCTCAAATTGGCGCTTATGAGGGCAACGTCTGCGGCGACTTTCTGGGGTTCCTCGGATGTCGTCAACGTGGCAGGCGGTGGAACCACCGTAATGCCAAGTCGTGAACTCTCCAGGGCGCGAGACAACAGCTCAGCCCCCATCCGTGTAGCCTCGAACACTACCACTCGTATGGGCTGGCGGTCTGCGGTTCTGGCGCTAAACCTTGCGGACCGTACTCGTTCCTTCATAAGTTACTCAATACTTAATCACATCATCGGCATCTTTTCCTATAGGAAGTAGGTGAGGAAATGTACCAGCACCTTTAGGAAGGTCAACTCACGCCTGTATAGCACCTCAGGCCGATGCTACTAGCTTTGCTAGTAGTACCAAGGGCGGGAATCATCCGTTCAGGTGGCCCAGGCGGGTATCCTCGAGCTATAACAGCACCGCAATGCGCCGACTAAGCCATTGTTTGCACCTGAAGAAAATTTTGTCTCGATCTTGCCCGCTGGGCGCGCATGTGTTGCAAATGTAAACAACATAAGGCTCGAGATCGACCCTTTGCCAGTATGGAATCAGAATTGCTCCCTTGTCATGTACGTCGGAGTGCCGCGAACCTGACAGGCGTGCCCTATGGTTACGCTCGTAGAGGGGGTTCTGGATTCCGCGAAGTGAATATCCGAGGCCTGGAGCGCTGAATGCCTACCGCTGTGAAGAGCATTGAAATTTCTGCAGATCTGAAGAGCAAAATTGAAAGCAAGACTGCACGAGTCGGAATTGTTGGTCTCGGCTACGTTGGATTGCCGCTGGCCGTGGAGTATGCCAAGGCAGGGTTCTCCGTTACCGGTATCGATGTTCTTCAGCCGAAGGTGGACGGTCTGAATCGCGGCGAGTCGCATGTGCAGGACGTCCCTGATTCTGAAGTCGCAAGGCTCATAGCGGCAAAGCGTTTTCGCGCAACCACTGACTTCTCAGTTGTGCGCGAGCTCGACACCATCAACATCTGCGTTCCCACGCCTTTGCGCAAAACCAAAGATCCGGACATGAGCTACATCGTGTCTGCGGTTGAACAGATTGCCGAGTATTTCCATCCCGGGCTACTGGTGATTCTGGAATCGACAACTTATCCGGGCACGACCGACGAGCTTCTGCTGCCCACTTTCGAAAAAACAGGACTGAAGGTCGGAGAAGATTTCTTCCTGTGTTTCTCCCCCGAGCGGGTCGATCCCGGTAATCCGGTTTACCAGACTTCGAACACGCCGAAGGTAGTTGGGGGAGTTACGCCGGCCTGCACCGAGATGGGACGGGTATTCTTTTCCCAGGCACTCGATCACGTCGTTCCCGTAAGCAACACCCGCGTGGCCGAAATGGTGAAGCTGCTGGAGAACACCTTCCGCATGATCAACATCGGGCTGGTAAACGAAATGGCGATCATGTGCGATGGCATGGGTATTAACGTCTGGGAAGTCATCGACGCGGCTGCTACCAAGCCTTTCGGGTTCATGCCGTTTTATCCCGGACCTGGACTTGGTGGCCACTGTATTCCCATCGATCCCTTTTACCTTTCGTGGAAGACCAAACAGTCAGGGATTGAGGCGCGGTTTATCGAACTGGCAGGCTACATCAACGGCAATATGCCGCACTTCGTCGTCGACAAGATTCAGAATGCGCTGAATGACCGGGGCAAAGCGGTGAAGGGCTCGCACGTACACATCGCAGGTGTGGCCTACAAGCGCAATATCGACGATATGCGAGAGAGTCCCGCACTCGATGTTCTTCTGCTTCTGCGGAAGCGCGGAGCCAAGGTCACATACTCCGATCCGTATGTACCGAAATTGAAACTAGACGGCCTGAGACTGGAATCGCAAGAACTTGTTTCCTCGGCCTCTGCTGCCGATTGCGTGGTAATCATCACCGACCATTCCAGCTTCGATTATGACGAGTTGCTCGCATCGTCCGACCTCGTGGTCGACACCCGCAATGCACTGAAAGGCATGGAGTCGCACAAAATCGTACGTCTTTAAAGTACCGCCTGACACGGTCTACTTCGCGGGGGCTAAAAACGCAAACACGGGAGTCCATACCGTCGAATATTTACTCCGCGCTCTCCCGTAAAATCTTCTGCTCTCGCAAAATCTTTTCGTCCTGAACGTCAGCCGCCTTCCGGTTGTCTTCTCGGATGCGGTCCTTGAGAGCCTGAACCTTCTTCCGAACGTCATCGAATGGATTTACATGTCCATCGTTTTGCATGTGTCGCCTCGCATCGAATTGTACGCTCCGCATTCGCTCGGGGACACGCGGCGCCTCCAAAGAACGAGAGCTTACTGTTTTCGCTGACGCTGCAAGGGCTATCCTTCATGCACCACATCATTTGCGAGAACCCGAACTCATGAGGATCTCGTGAAAATGAACGTAGCTGGGCGTGCGAGACGTGGTTACTTCTGGTTAAGTTGTGCTGTTTTGTTGCGGCGCGGCCGATAGAGAACAGTCGATGCATTGGGATTCACCAGCAGTGTGAAGCTATTGCGAAGCCGGACCGCCTCGGCATCCAGCAGAACGGCGCGGTTGTGGCCGATACATCCACCAAGAACCCTTCCCAGGCTGAGCAGCGAGCGGCTGCCACACACCTCGCAACTTTCACCTCCGCTGTTGCTGATGATTTCGCAATCGGCACAAAGCACAGCTTCCAGAAGTGGAACCGACGACAGGACCGGTTCGAATGGGTCTTGGTTGGCCATGGAATACTCTTCACCAAAGCTAGTCCGTCCTTGGGCAGCGAGGGAAGTACCTGATTGGGCAGGAAACCGCAGAGTAAACGGGCGCCGGAAACCGCTCCGGCACCCAATCATCATCGTTAAGCAAAAGCATCACTTTACCTTTGTGCCGGAATGAACTCCTGCAGCACGGCCTTGCGCATCATGTCGGGCGGTAGCAGTCCCTGCGCCAGGATGAAGTCGTGAAACTTTTTCTGATCGAATTTCACATGCTTGGCCGAGAGCGCTTTCTCCGTTTCTTCACGAAGCGAGATCAGACGGGCGTAACCGTAGAAATAGCTGGTCGCCTGGCCGGGCGCGCGATAGGTGAAGCGCTCGACCTCTTCGGTAGCGAAGGCGTGCGACAGGCAAACATCGTGCTCCAGCACACGGTACGCATCTTCGGGCTTGATCTTGCCGGCCTGCAACTCAGGATCGAGGAACGCGCGAGCGGCACGCTGCAAGCGAAGCTGCAGCGAGACCAACTGACCTTCCGGCGGCATGTACGGCAGAATGAGGTACTCGGAATAAAGTCCCCAACCCTCGGCATTGGTGCTGTTGAAGGCATAGCGCACGCGCGCCAGTGAGACGCCGTGCTCCAGCATGGAGTCGAATTGCAACTCGTGCCCGGGACGAGCTTCGTGAGCGGTCAACGTCCAGGCGGCAGCGTCGAAGGTAAAGTCGTCATATTTTTCCGTAGACGGCTGTCCTGCAGCGCCGGGAATGTTGAGCGGCAGAACGAACTCGCCGCGCTGTCCCGTGTTGTGAATGAACGGCGGAGGCACCATGTGGGGCGCGGGCTGCTGCGCCGTCTCGGCGGCGCTGGCAATGCGAATGCGCGCCGGGCGATCGGGCAAGCTCACGATCTGGTGCTCGGTGATGATGCCCTCAATCTGCTTCAGCCGGTTTTCGTAGAAGGGAAGAATCGCGTCTCCCACCAGCTGCTGCTTCTTTAGCTCGCGGATGACGTCGCGATAATCGTTCGAGGGTAAGTTGCGTTGTTTCGCAATCTGCGCCGCCAGCGACTTCATGTTGCCCTGGATCTCGATGAAAGACTGATGCGCCATGGCGGTCAGCTGGGCAGGCGGAATATCCACGCCGAAGTCTTCCATGTTGAGCGCGTAATGCTCGGGCGGCAGGCGGAAGTCGTTGCGCGCCTTGGGCAGCACGGCGGAGCGGACCCACGCGTCGTAGTCGGTGAGCTCCTGCTTGAGCTTGGCGATCGGCTCCTGCCAACCGGTGAGGTTGTGCTTCTGCATCAGCGCGGCGATGCCTTCGATGTAGTTCGAGTTCCGCGCCATCTCGGTTTCGATCTCGACCCTCGCGGGATAGACCACACCGGGCTTGGCCATCTGCTGTTCAACGCGCTGCTTTAATATTTCGGTGATCGCCGTGTAGCCGGGCTCCATGCCGGCGTAGGCGCGCACGCGAGTCACTGCGGACGGCCAGCGCTCCTTGGGAGTCTGGTCATCGAGCAGCAGGCGCACGCCGCCGAAGACCATCTGGCTGGCGTTGAGGAACGGCACCTCATGGGCGCGCTCAAAATCCTGGCGGCGGAAGTTGAGGTCCATCTTGCGCATCATGATGGTCAGGTCTTCCTGAACTTCGGGAAGCTGCTTCTCGGCAGCCGCGGCCTTCAGCTTGGCAACCACTGCTTCGTTGTCTTTGCGCTCGGCGTCTTCATTGGCCAGCGTGGGCTGCGAGACCTTGTCGTCGTACTGCGCCAGTCCCTGCTGCGAGCCGAACTCGGGATGGTACTTAAACGTGACCTCGATGAGTTGGCGGGCATAGCCGTTGCTGATCGAGACCCACTCGGGCTGCGCCTTTGATTCGGGCTGGGCTTTGGATTCAGGCTGCGCCTGCGATCCGGCCTGCGGAGCAGCGGCATGTTTTGGAGGTTGGTTCTGGGCAGACATGGTGAATGCAAATAGGACGAAGAGAGTGAAGCAAAGCGATGTACGGAAGGCTATACGGAACAAAGACGGGCTCCTGAGCGGCAGTGATGTTCTGTCATTTATCTCACAAATCCGATGGTGCAGGTGACCAGCGGGAGCATTGCGGCCGGGACACTGTGGGCGAGCGCTTGCGATTTGCTCCCTGCGGTCGGCTCGGCAGGTGTTT
Source organism: uncultured Acidobacteriaceae bacterium (assembly GCA_963771535.1). Classification (GTDB taxonomy): domain Bacteria; phylum Acidobacteriota; class Terriglobia; order Terriglobales; family Acidobacteriaceae; genus CAVVDY01. Next base: position 206,746 of record CAVYTK010000007.1, read on the forward strand.
ACCCAAGGGTAAAACGTAGACGCCATTTCTGATTGCACTGAATTGGGTGCACAGCAAGGGGTACCCCCCTCCCCCCACCTCCCGGTAAAATCTTGAATCCATTGGGTCAGAAAAAACTTTTCCTTGCAAAATCTTGAGCGCGTGAGACTTACAGGCAAAATCTTCCAGAATAAGGAGTTAAGTGCGATTTTCTCGGGATGGAGCAGTGGGAGTATTTCAGAAGTAGTTAACAGCGGCCAACAGGTGCAATGACGGCTTTTCAGCGTCACGCCTCCCTACTAGAGAGGAAGCTCGGAGAGACGCAACTCTCCGCTCTCCTCGTTGCCAGAATTCTACCCCTTGGACTGTGCGTGGCAATCAAAATCGTCTCGACAAAACACGAGCGGTTCCGAAATGGGAACATCGTGGTTCTGACGGTACGAGGATATTTCGTTAGTGATTTCGCGCCAGGCGATCTCTGCCAGCAACCGCTCTGTAGTGACGCCCGCCACTGACATGGGCTGATAAGCCCGTTACAGTTCCGTGTCAGGTGTTGATCACAATCAAAATAGTTCATACAGGGATTTGGGCCGCGCTGGCGACCTGCATCCTTGCATTGCCTGTTCTCGGACTCCTGCATTGGTTCCGTCGAGCCATCATCGTGAGTGCGATTGTGCTTGTGGAATGTGCTGTTCTCGCCGTGAACCGGGGTAGATGCCCGCTTACCGATTGGGCCGCACGCTTCACCGCCGATCGCGCAGCGAATTTTGATATTTACCTGCCAGCGTGGCTCGCCCAATACAACAAGCTGATCTTTGGGTCGCTATTTGTGCTTGGCGAACTCATCGTCATGGCGTGCTGGCTCTTAGAGAAGCGTCACAGGAAACCAACGCCTCTCTACTGAATTGCATCATTTCACCGCGTCAGACGACGGCGGACAACGCGGATTGCGCCGACCAGCCCCGTACCCAGCAAGAGGAGGCTGGACGGTTCCGGCTCGATATACCGCACTCCGTCGGAGAACGCCGGGAACGGACCTTCGTTGTTCGCGTTGGTGAAGTTTGCGCCGAAAGCGGGAGCGTTGAAGTACTGATTGTTGGATTGCTGCGTGCCGACAGCGTTGATGCCATCGGTGCTGTTGCTGTTGAAGGAGCGGTTCGCATTATTCGGATCGTTCGGAACAACTGCCATCCAATACTGCGTGCCGCCGGTCAGATTAACGTATACGGTGTCAACTTCGTCACGATACTCGTTGTAGCCGAAAGCGCTGCGGCCCGTGGCCGTGTGCGTCATCGCGGCGGTGCCGGAAGCAACCAGGGTTCCGCCATTGCCTTCGGAGATGCCGCTGCGGATTTCCCAGTAGCCACTCGAAGGATTCAGTCCGCTCAGGTTATCGGTGAACAGGCCGTAAACGACCACGCTTGTAGATGGGGTGAAGTTCTGGTAGGTGGCCGCGCCGTAAGGGCTGCCGCCGACGATCGCGTCGGTCTCGTTTGCCAGGCCATCAGCGTTCGGGTTGTTGGTGTTGAAATCGCCACCGTAGAACAAGCACTGGGAACCACACTGCGCGTTGGCGAAGGTCGCGACGAACAGCATCGCAAACAGGGACAGCAGAGCAAATTTCCTCATTGAGTTTCCTCCCGAGTGTTGGCGCTTGACCGCAACAAACGACGACGGACAACGCCGACTGCGCCGACCAGGCCCGTACCCAGCAAGATGAAGCTAGACGGCTCAGGAATTGGGCCGCCGACAACGCCAGACGAGAACGTCGGGAACGGCCCTTCGTTGTTCGCATTGGTGAAGTTCGCACCGAGAGTGGCGCTGTTGAAGTACTGCTGATTCCTAGTCTGCGTGCCGACAGCGTTGATGCCGTCGGTGCTGTTGCTGTTGAACGAGCGGGTTTTCGCAGTCGCATTGATCGGTTCGTTTGGAACAATGGCGAACCAGTACTGGGTGCCGCCGCGAAGGGAGAGGTACAAGCCGTCAACTTCGTCACGATACTCGGTGTAGTCGAAAGCGCTACGGCCCGTGGCGGTTTGCGTGACAGCGCCGGTGCCGGAAGCAACCAGGGTTCCGCCGTTGCCTTCACTGATGCCGGTGCGGAGTTCCCAGTAGCCAGTCCTCGGGTTCAGGCCGCTCAGGTTGTTGGTGAACAGGCCGCCGATAGTCGTGTCGCTCGAAATCGTGAAGTTCTGGTAGGTGGCCGCGCCGTAAGGGCTGCCGTTAACGATCACATCGCTCTCGTTTGCCAGGCCGTCGGCGTTCGGGCTGTTGACGTTGAGATCGCCACCATAGAACACGCAATTACTACCGCACCACTGCGCGTTGGCGAATGTCGCGACGAACAGCAGGGCGAATAGGGACAGCAGTGTCAATTTCCTCATCGAGTTTCCTCCCGAGTGTTGACGCTTGACCGCAACAAACGACGACGGACAACGCCGACTGCGCCGACCAGCCCCGTACCCAGCAAGATGAAGCTGGACGGTTCCGGCTCGAAAAAATACAGTACGCCGGAGGAGAACGTCGGGAAGGGCCCTTCGTTGTTCGCGTTGGTGAAGTTCGCGCCGAAAGCCGGAGCGTTGAAGAACTGCAGGTTGCTGGTTTGATTGCCGATGGCGTTGATGCCATCCGTACTGTTGCTGTTGAAGGAGCGGTTCGCATTAGACGGATCGTTCGGAACAACCGCAAACCAGTAGTTGCCTGGGGTCAGTGTCATGACCAAGTCAACTTGGTCACGATACTCGTTGTAGCCGAAAGCGCTGCGGCCCGTGGCCGTATGCGTCATCGCGCCGGTGCCAGAAGCAACCAGGGTTCCGCCGTTTCCTTCGGAGAGTCCGGTGCGGAGTTCCCAGTAGCCGTTCGTAGGATTCAGGCCACTCAGGTTGTTGGTGAACAGGTCGAAGTGTCCAGTCAAGCTTTGCTGCATGGTGAAGTTCTGGTAGGTGGCCGCGCCGTAGGGGCTGCCGCCGATGATGGCATCGTTCTCGTTCGCCAAGCCATCGGCATTCGGGCTGTTAACGTTGAGATCGCCACCGTAGAACAAGCAGCCGACAGGGCACTGCGCGTCGGCGAATGTCGCGACGAACAGCAGGGCGAACAGGGACAGCAGTGCAAGTTTCCTCATCGAGTTTTCTCCTGACGGCTGGGCCCTTGGAACTGCCAGAAGCAGTGAAGTGGGCCGAACTATATGTCACAGGGAGAGAATATGCACGGGTTAAATAGTCCTGCGGCAATTATCGTGAAGAAGTTTCGAAAATCTGAACCTGGTCAGTCGACTTCCTGACCAGTTCAACGAACGTCACGACTGCGAGGGGCCGCTGGCGTTGTGCCTGGCCTTCCATCCCTCGCGGTAAGCGTAGGCACACAAGAGTGCGACCAGGAGGGCGCACAGAATCAGCGTGGTGATGAGCCGCTCGTTCGATTTGCTGCGTCCGAAGCCCACGGCCAGCAGCGCCCACGCTGCGCTGGCAACAATTCCCCACACCACAGCCAACACTGCGGCTACCAGCCACTTTTCTGTGGAGGGCGCGGATGACAGTTTCGAAGAAGCACTCTGGTTCGGTAGGTTGGTACGTTCTCGCCCAGTCATGGTTCTCCTTGTGTCGAACATTGTAACTATAAGGTGGACGGGTGGGTTGGCGGCTCAGCGTGCCTGGCTGGCTCGCGGTATCTGCCGCCCCTTCCGGGGCTCTGAGGACAATTGATAGGGGCGCGTACCCAGCCTTTCGCTGCGCTGCAGGCTGGGCTTTCATCACACGCCCTGCGGGCTCTGATTTCCAACTAGCCGATCATCTTGCGTTGGTCGCCGATGCGGCGCTCGCGCTCGTTGGCGAAGCGCTCGACGCCGGCAAGAATCGTGTCGGGATCGAGATGCGCTTCCGCGATCACTTCCGCTTCCAGGCCGCCGGTTCGCCAGTAGTTGTCGAAGTCGGAGGTGAGCGAATACTCATCGGTCAGCGGACCAAGATTGCGCAGCGGCCACATGCGCCGCGTGCCGGTGGACACCACCATCAGATCGTAGCGAGCTTCGGGCGGCAGCACAGAATCGCGATAGGCTTGCGGCTGGCGATCGAACAGCTCCTCGCTGATGGCGGCGATCACCTTCACGTTTACGCCGGCCGCTTCGAGTTTCGGCAGCACCTTCACCAGGTTCACCGTGGAACTCGAGCCTTGCGCGATCACATAACCGTGGCGCGGCTTTCCGGGCGCGAAGTCGCGAATCACGTAGAGAGCCTTTGGCCGCAGCGCGCAGGTCGGTGTCGGCGAACTGGCTGCGGTCCGCGACCGGGAAGTCGGGACGCGCCACTTCCAAGCGTGATGATGCCCACGTGCGGATCGCGCGCCGCGATTTCCGCCGCCGCGAAATAGCCGGGCGCGACATCGTTGTAATCCCAGAAGCTCAGGTTGATGACCTGGCCGCGCGGGAACAGCTTCCACACCTGCGGCGCGAAGATGCCGAAGTGGGTGCGCGCGTCGGCGGCGGTTTCAGGACCGGAGTGCGCGGTGAGAATATGCAGCACGCCGACGCGGAACTTGCTGTCCTGATTTTGCTGACTCCAGACGCGCGCGGGAGTGTACATCAGCGGGGTGAACGCTCCGTAGGTGCCGCTCAGGGCCCACACGCCGGCGAACTTCTTCGGGATCGACAGAAGCGCTTTGGCTCACCAGCCCGATGGCGGTGGAAACATTGCCCGCTTCCTGGATGGGCGCTTTCAAACGCGTACCCAGCGGGTTGTTCCGTGGGACTGTAGTGTCCCCACAAGCTGCCGTGCTCCACGTTAATGGACTCGGAAAGGTCGGCGGCGACGGTGAAGAAACGGCCGTCGGTGACGTAGTTCATCCACTTGATGATTTCGGAGATGCCGCGGCGGGCTCCGGCTATTCTCGCCGGGCTTGCTTGAAGAGCGCGATGCTGACCTGCTTCTCGGCGCCGGAAATCGCGATTGCGGATCGAGAGCTTCTGCGGCTCTTCCGGCAGCTTCGCGACGCGCAGGCGATCGTCGAGGAAGGGATCGGTCTGCGGTCGGAGATGCGCAGCTTCACGTCGTCGCGCACGGTGTCGCCGATTTCCACCAGGCGCTCGGCGAGCCAGTCGCCCAGATCCGTTGCGGTCGAGCAGCGACATCACCACGTCGATGTTGGTCTTGAACTGGATCAGCCGCTCGCGATTATCGCTGACCGCGCCGTTGCGAATGCCTTCGAACTCCACGCCGTACTGCTTCTCGAAGGTTTGCGCCAGCGCGACGAAATACTCGGAGTTCATCTTCAGCGCATAAGGATGGCTGGGGTAGCTCACCAGTTGATCGCCGTTGTAGCCGGGGATTTTTCCCTCGACAGCGCGCAGGCCACTAACCCTTGATGGTCTTGCCGATGGCAACGATCAGGGCGGCGGTCGTCGGGGTCGACTTCGTCCATGGTCTTCAGCGCCGCGGCAACTTCGCCGTAGTCGTTGCCGTTCGCAAGGGTGAAGACGTTCCATCCGTAGGACGTCCACTGACTCACGAGATCGTAGACGTCGCAAAACCGCGACGCGATGACGCCGCCGATTTTGCCACCGATCAGGCAATCGTCGATGCCGGCGTTGTTGTCGGAAATCATGACGCGCAAACGCTTGCCTACTTGCAGCGCGAGGGCCTGCGTCTTCAACTCCTGCGCGTGGCCTTCGGTCAGCGCGAATTCGCCTTCGAGGGCGATCACTTTCGGCGAGGCTGGCGCGCCCACGATGTCCCAGAACGCCGCTTTGCCCGCGGCCGTCGCAATGCCGATGCCCGACGGTCCACCGTTCACGTCATTGGTAACGTCAATACTTTCGGCGTGTCCGGAGAGCGCACGAATGCCGCGTCCCTTGGCCTGCGCAAAAAGCGGATTGTCTTCCAAACCGGTTTCCTGCAGCAGCGTCTTCAGCGCGCCCGCGCCGCGGCGGAATCCCAGGGCGTCGACGGGCAGCATGGCGACATGCGGATCGACGTGATAACGCTTATCGCCGGTCTGCTGATACTTGCGATACAGCGCCTGGCCCATGATCATCCACAGCGCGTAGCAGGTGGGGATCGAGTGGCCCGCCGCCAGCATGAATTTGTCGCAGTAAGGATGCTTCGGGCGGCGGTAATCGTAGCGGAGGCCGCCGTTCTCAGGACCGACCAGATGCGCGGCAACATTGTAGGGCGTGTAGGCCAGTGGTCCGCCGAGATGACCGGTCTGCGCGTAGTTGCCGAGCAGCACCAGGGTCATGCAGGTCATGTACCCGATATCGTCGAGCAGCGGATCGTGGGCCAACTTTTTCTGCTGGGAGGGCGAAGGAATAGCTTGAACGGACGTTGTCATAGATGTTCTCAAAAGCGCTACATCATAATATCAATGAGAAACGGGGAGAGCAGGGCTCAGCGCATTTGGATGGGCTCAGTGCCGAATAGGTCGGAGCCCGATGTGCCGCCGGCTGAAGCCGGCTCGGATCATCCTTTAAATAAAGGTCTATCGGCACGACTGAAGTCGTGCCCTGACGCGGACCCCTCGCAAAATGCGGGTTGGTAGCATCGTCCGAAGTCGCGCGCAGACGCAAGTTTTCTCAAAAGCCACGAGCCAAGAGCGAAGAGCCAAACCGAAACAAAAGCCAAGCCAAAACAAAGCCGTGTTACCGCGTCCCGTTGGGATACATCAGGATCTTGCTGGCCTCGCCGGTTTGCAGGCGTTCCATGCCGCTGGCGAAATCTTTCATCGCGATGCGATGCGTGATGACCGGATGCAGGTCGAGCCTGTTGGCCTTGAGCAGCGCGGTCATCTGATACCACGTCTGGTACATGCGGCGTCCATTGATGCCCTGCACGGTTGCGCCTTTAAAGATGACTTCCTCGGCCAGATTCAACTCCACCGGTTTAGAGGGAATGCCCAGCAGCGACATACGTCCGCCCGAGCGCAGGATCTTGAAGCCGGTGCGGATGGCATCGCTGCGGCCGGCCATCTCCAGCACAACGTCGACCCCCGTGCCGCCGGTGTTGTCCATCACTACGCTGTAGATGTCGTCTTTCGTGGGATCGAGCACGAAGTCAGGCTTCATCTGCTTCGCGATTTTCTGGCGATGCTCATTGGGTTCGATGGCGAAAATCTGGGTCGCTCCGCAGGCGCGCGCCACCGCAATACAGAAGAGGCCAATGGGGCCGCATCCGGTGATGGCAACGCTCTTGGCGGCGATCTCGCCCGCCAGCACGGTGTGCACGGCATTGCCCAGCGGATCGAGAATCGAGGCGTACTCCTCGGGAATCGACGGGTCGAGCTTCCAGATGTTGCTCTCGGGGATGACCACGTAATCGGCAAACGCGCCGTTAGCGTCGACGCCGATAATCTTCACGTTCTGGCAGATGTGCGCTTCGCCGATGCGGCATTGCAGGCACTTACCGCACGCAACGTGCATCTCGGCAGAGACGAAGTCGCCTTCCTTGACGGCGGTGACATCTTTGCCCACGGCCTCAACCACGCCGCAGAACTCGTGGCCAGGGATGAGCGGCGGATGAATGCGGCGCTGAGCCCACTGGTCCCAGTTATAGATGTGCAGGTCGGTACCGCAGATCGAGGCGACCTTGACCTTGACGTATACGTCGGTAGGCCCGAATGTGGGGCGGGGAACTTCACGGATCTCTGTGCCGGGAGCGGGCTCCGCCTTTACGACAGCAAGCATGGTATTTGACATAAGAATGACTCGCAGGCCGCTAAGACGCGCGGCGGATGATGGCCTAGCAAGGATGTGGATGCGTCGGGCAAACAGGCGATTCTAGCATGGGGGCGTCGCGGCCATTGAGGAACGTGCTTCGTCGACAGGGTGAACCTACCTGGTCGTGGCGTTGAGCGTGGGTCCGTGAAGTCTAAGCCCGGAGGGCGTGCGATGACAGCCCAGGACGGAGCGAAGCGGAACCCTGGGTGAGCCGGTGTAGCAATTTCCAGTCCCGTGGGGACGACAGGGTTTCTAGCCTGTTGAACTAATTGCGCTATGGCGATGACGATGCAGGCAACTTATCGCAAGTCGTTGTAAACTCTTCCGCGCAAGACCTTTGGCGAGTGCCCGCGCTAGGAGATTGAAATGAAGACCACAGCTCTGTTCTGTTTGGGCCTGATCCTGATATTCGGCGCGACGCTCTTGGCCCAACAGGTCGGGCCGTGCCTCGGAGTCTCGAAAACGACATACGTAAACTGGCCGCAGTTTCATTCCGACCTCTGCCACACGGGTTACAACGCGAGCGAGTTTTTTCTCAGCCCTTCTACGGTCGGAAACTTGGTTATAGATTGGACGTACACGACGGAGGATGATGGCTGGTCGTCGCCCGTAGTCGCCAATGGGGTGGTCTACATCGGCTCGGACGATTCGAACGTCTATGCGCTGAATGCCGCGACCGGAGCTAAGCTGTGGATCTACCACACCCGCGGCTCTGTATTTTCGTCGGCAGCCGTGTCCAATGGAGTGGCTTACATCGGCTCCTCCGACTTCAACGTCTATGCGCTGGACGCTGCGACCGGAGCTAAGCTATGGAGCTACGCCACAGGCTATCCTGTGAACTCCTCGCCGGCAGTGGTGCATGGAGTAGTCTACGTCGGCTCCGACGACTACAACCTTTATGCGCTGGACGCCACAACGGGCGCCAAGCTGTGGAGTTTCACAGACGGCGATTTCGACTCCTCGCCTGCTGTGGTGGATGGGATCGTCTATGTCGGCTCCAGTTACAACATCTATGCGCTGAACGCCGCGACCGGCGCCAAGTTGTGGAGTTACCCCATCGGCGCATATTCCTCGCCCGCAGTGTCTAATGGAATCGTCTATATAGGCTCTGGCGACAAGAATGTCTATGCTCTAAATGCCTTGACTGGCGCAAAGGTATGGAGCTACACCACCGACAACATTGTCATTGCCTCGCCCGCTGTGGCCAATGGTATCGTCTATGTGGGCGCCGAGGCCGGCATGTTCTATGCGTTGGACGCGATGACCGGCGCTAAAGTGTGGAGCTATCCTGTGGATACATCGTTCTCCTCGCCAGCGATAGCGAACGGCGTAGTCTATATCAGCTCCGAGGAGGACGATCGAATCTATGCGTTAAACGCCGCGACCGGCACCAAGCTGTGGAGCTACACCACCGGTAGAGGCATGCAGTCCTCGCCCGCTGTGGTGAATGGGATGGTCTATGCGAGTTCCGATGACGGAAACCTGTACGCCTTCCATCTGTCGGACCACTGAGAATTTGGCTGTTGCTAACAGGCCATGACGCAAAGAATCCGAAACCCCTGTGTCGTCCCTACGGGACTCGGAGGTTTATAAGCACCCATACCCAGGACTCCGCTTCGCTCCGTCCTGGGCTGTCATCACACGCCCTTCGGGCTCTGAAGCCTGTTGCGAGATGTTGCCGAGGCCGGCGAATTTGCGTCCTCAGGGGAAGCCCAAGTCATTTAGAGTGCCCATACGGCAGGGGCTAAAGCCCAAGTCATCCACGGAGCGCTTACGGCACGGGTGAAGCCGTGCCCTGATACAAAGCACTTGCCTGCCGCTGATAAAAGCACTTGTAATGGCGGCTCTACTGAGGTGCCTTCTTCAGCATCTTGGCGTTGAACTCTTCGCTCTGGCCTTTAGGGACGCTGAGCGTTTGCCAGTCGGCGCCCTTCCAGTGCTTGGCGAGGAAGATGATTTGTCCGACGTGTTGCGCGGTGTGTCCGATCTGCCGGTTGATGGCTTGCAGGACGGAATGTGGCTCGGCGCGAATGGTCACGGTGCGCGTGAGATCGCCGGGGCTGAGCGAGTTCACAGTATCGAGCACGAGCTGAAAGCCGTCTTCCCAAGCGCGCATCAGCTCTGCGCGAGTGTCGGAGTCGCTGATGAATTCCTGGTCGCGCTTGCGGTCGGGCTTTTCGCCATCGGTAGTAAGGAAGTCGGTGAAGCGCGAGCGCATGTTGCCCGCCATGTGCTTCACGATGACGGCGACGCTGTTCGACTCGGCGCTGGGCATGGCGAAGAACTGCTCGTCGCTGAGCTGCGCGATGGCGCCGTCGGCCAGCCGCTTAAGTCCGCGCAGTGACCGAAAAGCTTCGTCCAGATAAAGCGCGCCGATATCGGGCACCCCAGTGTTACTCATCTCAATTTGCCTCCCTCTGGCACCAGATAGTTTGCGGCAACCCTCGCGCCCCGCGCATACTGTTTGTTTCGAATATTCGAAAGCGAGCCATGATGAGAAAAACCTTACTCTTCTTCTGCGCCTTTGCGCTAGCAGTTCCACTGGTTGCGCAAACGCAACCCCAAACCGAGCGCGGCATCGAGGTCAGCGATCTCGATCGCAAGGCCGATCCGTGCAACAACTTCTATGACTTCGCCAACGGTACGTGGCGGGCGCAGAATCCGATTCCCGCCTCGATGGATCGCTGGAGCCGCCGTTGGCAGGCGGGCGAAGCCAACAAAGCGCAGCTCAAGACGATTCTGGAAGAAGCAGCGGCAAAGCGCGACCAGTCGAAGGGCTCGTCGGCGCAGTTGACCGGCGACTTCTACGCGGCGTGCACCGACATGTCGGCCATTAATGCGGCCGGGGTGAATCCTGTCAAACCGATGTTGAGTCACATCGACTCCATCCAAGACGCCGCAGGCGTACAGAAGGCGATTGTGCACTTGCACGCACTGGCGGTGGAGGCACCGTTTGCTCTTGGCTCGTATCCCGATCCGCACAACCCTAAGATGACGGTCGCGGATATCGACGCGGCTGGTCTGGGAATGCCGGACCGCGATTACTACCTGAAGCCGGAGCAGCGCTTCAAAGACGCGCGCGAGAAGTATGTCGTGCATGTCGCCAACATCTTCAAGCTCGCGGGCTACAGCGAGGCTGACGCGAAGAAGGCGGCCAACACCGTCGTGCAGTTTGAGACATCGCTGGCCAAGGCCTCGCTTGACAACGTGGCCAAGCGCGATCCCCAGCAGCTCGACCATCCGATGAGCTTCGATGCGATGACCAAACTGGCTCCGCACTTCGACTGGACTGCCTACTTCGATTCAGCGAAGATTCCGCGCGGCCAGCTTAATGTCGAACAGCCGGCATTCCTGCAGGAGTTCGACAAACAGCTCACTGGCACGTCAGTCGCCGACTGGAAGATCTATCTCACATGGCAGTTGTTGCACGGATCAGCGCCGTACCTGTCGCAGCCGTTCGTCGATGAGAATTTCGCCTTCTTCCAGAAAGACCTGGAGGGCCGGACGGAGTTGAAACCGCGCTGGAAGCAGTGTTCTGAGGCCGCCGACAACCTGCTGCCCGACCCACTGGGCAAAGAGTATGTGGCGCGCTATTTCCCGCCTGAGGCCAAGGCCCGCGCGAACGAGATGGTAAAGAACATCCTCGCGGCCATGACCGACACGGTACAGAACCTCGACTGGATGACGCCAGACACCAAGAAGCGTGCGCTGGAGAAGCTCTCGACCTTCGAAGTGAGGGTTGGCTATCCCGACAAATGGCGGGACTACAGCACGGTTGACATCACTCGCGGCTCGTTCTTTAGCGACGTGATGAATGCAGCGAAGTTCGAGGTGACGGATGATCTCGCGCGCATCGGCAAGCCGACCGACCGCACGCGCTGGGAACTGACAGCGCCCACGTCAGACGCCGACTACAATCCGCTGCTGAACACCATCTCGTTTCCGGCAGGCATCCTGCAGCCCCCCGCTTTCAGCGTGAACTTTGTTGACGCCGTGAACTACGGCGCCATCGGCGTGGTCATGGGTCACGAGATCAGCCACGGCTTCGACGACGAGGGTTCGCAGTTCGATGCGCAAGGTCGCCTGAATAACTGGTGGACGCCGGAAGACCAGAAGCGTTTCGAAGCCAAGACGCAATGCGTGGTCGATCAGTTCGACAGCTACTACATCGAGCCCAATATCCACCACAACGGCAAGCTGGTGCTGGGCGAGTCGATTGGCGATCTGGGAGGCGTGAAGATCGCGTACCTGGCGTTCCAGAAAGATCAAAAGGCAAAGCCGCAGCCGACTCTCGATGGCTTTACTCCTGATCAGCAGTTCTTTATAGCCTGGGGACAGTTCCGCGGCGATGAGACGCGACCGGAGACGCAGCGCAAGATGGTGCAGGGCGACCCGCATCCTATCGCAAAGTTTCGCGTGATTGGTCCGCTGTCGAACTTCACGCCATTTGCGCAGGCGTTCTCCTGCAAGGCGGGGTCAGCGATGGTGCGCCCGGCGGATAAGCAATGCGTGGTCTGGTAGGGAGCTAAAAACCTAGCCACGGATTTCACGGATAGCACGGATCATTGGATCTGAAAGACAAGATATCCGTGCTATCTGTGTTCATCCGTGGCTCGCTTTTTTCTTTTCGTCGTGACCTGACTCGGGTGTGTGTCACGCTTCGTTTGCGCGCGGCATAGCGCCTGCGAGTAGAAGAACTGCGCCGCAAAACATCAAGGTGTCGGCCATATAGTTGAGGCCGTTGTCGAGGCTGGCGCGTTCGACGACTGCGATCGGAACGTAAACCACCAACTCGATAAATAGAACAGTCAAGCCTAGCCAGATTGCGGCTGTACGCGTCTTCTTGCCAATCAGCAGCATGAAGCCTGCGACTGCGTAGACAGCGGCTGCAAGGTACGTCCAGATGGCGTGGCCGATGACGTACGTGGGAGTCAACGGCTCCAGCGGAACCCCAGGAACATTGCTGCCGTGCCGGAATTGCTGATAGCTGAAGAACAGCACAGGGATGGCGACGAAGTATCGCGCGATCATAGCCATGACGTGCGCGCCGCGCTTACGCCAGGTGTCGCTGAGGCTGGCCGCAAATGCCAGCGCGCCCCCGCTGAAGGATGTTTCCCGTAGCGCGATGGTCAGAAAAATTCGGTTATCCGGATGACGTAAGGTAGCCGGGATGTACATCAGCGTGACGAACAGAAACATTGTCAGGGCGACTAGACTTGCCGCGAGGCGTGCCTGGATCCGCGTGACCAGGCTGAGTGCGGCAGCGATGAAGCAGCTGCCGACGAAGTAAGCCCAGAACAAATGCCAGGGAATCGACTTGGGGATGATCGACGCGATCTCTTTCGTCTGCGTGAAGTGTTCGGTGGCGAATGCGGCGAGTGGGGCCGCGTAGAAGATCGGCCCGAGGAGAATTAGCTTGTCGAAGCCTTGCGCCGGTTGCCAGTCGCCGCGAGCGAAGATCGCCACCATTCCGACGACAAAGACCGCCGTGAACGCGAGATACGACCAGATCACTTCGCTGGGAATCGCGACGGCGATCAAGGCACACGAATTCACTGAACTGGCGCTCACTCGCAACTTTCAGAGCACTTGCTCAGCCAAAGGCCTTTGCCCCTAAGCTCACAACACACATAGGTAATCGTTGACGGATCGGATCGGGGCTACGCAATTCGGGATTTCTCGTAAAGCCTCCTTCGCTTTTTAGGAGAGGGATTCTTGGGATCGGCCGAGGCCCACTCATTTCCGCATTCGCGACCTATTGGACTCAACGACTCACCTGTTGCATGTAGTGGGTGTAAACCAGAAAAGTGCAAGCCGCGGATAAGGCACGAAGCGTGCACACCAAAAGCGAACAGGTGCGCGCTATCCGCGTCAGTCGGTGCTTTCTATCGATTTGTTGTTGGAAAATCTATCTGCAGATCGCACACCTGACGGTAAATACCCTCGACGGAGAGATTGCTCAAAGGAGCGTTTTGTGCAGCTGAAGACCATCCAGTTCGGCGCATTGGCGTCCGTTGTACAGGTTCTCTTAATCGGCGCGACCTGCCAGGCACAAGCGCCCGCTGAGAAGATCCCCTATCCCGCAATGGCTTCTCTCGACCAGTATTTGATCTCCGACGAGAATTCTGAAATCGCGCTGGCTCGCAGCGCGGCGCCAAAATCCATCTCGGACGCTGCCGAAGTGATGGTGCTGGGACCCAAGGGCTACACGATGGCGGTGAAGGGCACGAACGGATTTCTGTGCGTCGTGGAACGTTCCTGGGGCGCCGCCACGGATGAACCGGGATTCTGGAACCCCAAGATTCGCGGACCCATCTGCTTCAATCCTGCAGCTGCCAGAACCTTCCTGCCCATTTACCTGATGAAGACGAAATTGGTGCTGGCGGGAAAATCAAAGGCAGAGATCGTCGACGCTGTCACATCGGCACTGGACAACAAGGAACTGCCCGCGCTGGAGCCGGGAGCGATGTGCTACATGCTGTCGAAGGAGCAGTATCTGGCCGACGATGGCAAGGCATGGCATCCGCATCTGATGTTCTTTGTTTCGGGCGATGCAGCCAAAAGCTGGGGAGCCGATCTGCCGGGCTCACCGGTAATTTCGACGGATGATCCCGAAGAGCGGGCGACGATCTTCATGGTCGTGGTTGGCAAATGGTCGGATGGAACGCCGGCTGCGACGGCGATGCACTGAGCCTCTCGTCATCATCTTCACTCAGCAAAAGAGCAGATCCCTCGCTGCGCTCGTGATGACAAGACAAAATTGCGCGTCTGCACGCCTGAAGGCGTGCCCCACCCCCAGAACCCTACTGGTTCGTCTTCGTCCACCGGTCCACCCAGCCATTCACCGTTTTGTACCAGAGCTCTGAGTTTTGCGGCTTCAGCACCCAGTGGCCTTCGTCGGGGAAGTAGAGCATCTCCGACGGAACACCCAGCCTCTGCAAGGTGGTGAAGAGCTGGAAGCCTTCCGACACATCGAGCCGGTAGTCGAGTTGGCCGTGCACAACCAGCAACGGCGTCTTGAAGTTCTTGGCGAACAGGTGTGGCGACCACTTGCGATACATTTCGCGATTGGTCCACGGGGTTCCTTTGAACTCCCACTCGTTGAACCACAGCTCTTCCGTGGTGCCGTAGGCCGACTCGGTGTTGAACATGCCATCATGCGAGACCAGGCACTTGAAGCGATCGGTGTGGCCCTCGATCCAGTTGATGGCGTAGCCGCCGTAGCTCGCGCCCAGCGCGCACTCGCGGTTCTTGTCGATGAAGGCGTAATTCTTCTCGGCGTAATCCAGACCCATCATCAGATCGTCGTAGGGCGCGCCACCCCAGTTGCCATTGATGGCGTCGATGAAGCTCTGGCCGTAGCCGGTAGAGCCATGGAAGTTGACCATCACGACGACATATCCGTTGGCCGCAAATAGCTCGGGGTTCCAGCGATACGACCAGTCATCGCCCCACGCGCCTTCCGGTCCGCCGTGGATAAGGAACTTCAGCGGATATGTCTTCTTCGCGTCGAATCCCGGCGGCCGAATGATGAAGCCCTGCACCTTCTCTTTATTGGCGCCCTGGAACCAGAACGATTCCATCGGCTGCATGTCGACTTGCGACAGCACCGGCTGGTTGAGCATGGTGACGGGCTTCGCCTTCGACAGCAGGCAATCGGGAACGGAATAAGAGTTCGGCGGCGCCGCCATGCGGCATTGCGGGAAGTTCAGCGGCGCGGCGTAGATTTCGTTAGGCGCAGAGATCGACATCTGATCGAAGACCAGCGTCTTGCCATCGGGAGTCGGAGTGGGACTGTCGTTATAGCCGTCGACTAACTCCTGCGGCCACGGATTCGGCTGACCAACGTTGAGGACGTAAATCGGGTTCTCGCCTTGATTACCGGCGGTGAGGTAGATCGACTTGGAATCGGGCGACCACGCGATGGAATCGACCCAGCGATCGAACTTGGGCGTCATGTCGGTGATCTTGCCGGTCGCGCGCTCGTAGAGCATCAGGCGAAAGCGGTCGCTCTCATAACCTCCACGCAACTGCGAGCGATAGGCGATGTACTTGCCGTCAGGCGAATAGAGCGGAGTGCCGTCGCTGCCGGGATTGGTGGTGAGCTTCTTGGGCTCGCCTCCGGTGACCGGAACCACGAACACATCGGTGTTGGTGCTGGTGGCTCCGACCTTGTCGAGATTGCTGGTGTAAGCAACTTCTTTACTGTCGGGCGAGAAGCCGTACTGGTCTTGGCCTCCGAGAGAGAAGGGAGGTACATCGTGATCGCCGGGAGTAAGGTCGAGCGGTGTGCCACCTTCGACTGCCTGAATGAAGAGGTGGCTGCGCTTGCCGTTGGAGTATTTCGTCCAGTGACGGTACAGGAGCGAGGTGAAGAGCTGCGCCTTCACCTTCGACTTGGCTTTCTCCTCGTCACGCTGCTTGTTGCAGGCGTCATCTTTGCAATCGGGGTAGACGTCAGAGACAAAGAGGATGCTCTTACCGTCCGGCGACCAGAGCGCGCCCGAGGCTTCAGTCGAGATGGTAGTGATCTTGCGGGCATCGCCGGTCAGCGATCCGGTCGTAGTATCGAAACTCTGCAACCAGATTTGTGAGCTGCCATCTTTCGATGATTCAAAGATGAGGCTCTTGCCGTCGGGCGAGAAGCGCGGGCGATCTTCGCCGGGACCCGTAGTGGGAGTGAGTCGGCGCGCTTCGCCTCCGGCAAGTGGCACGATCCAGAGGTGCGGGGTACGGGTGTTCGCTTCAAGGCTCACATCGACCGCGCTGAAGGCGACCCAATTACTGTCGGGAGAAACGATCGGCTCACCGATGCGCTTGAGCTGCATCATGTCATCGAAGCTGAAGGGGCGCTTGGCCTGGGCGAGAGCTGGAATCGAGAGAGAGAACAGGACGAGAGCTACCAAGATGCGACGAAGCATAAGCCTCCGACTCGGCGAGTTTCGCTCGCCCGAGGTGGCAAGGTTTTAAAGACTCGCTAGTGTAAATCACGAGTTGCTGAAGTGCCGTTCCGGAACTGCTGAGGGCAGCAAATAAAGGCAATTGGGCAGAAGGTGTTCAGTTCGGCGGCCCCGACAGAGTAAAATCTTGCTATGTTCACCGAAGAAGATAAGCAGTGGATCGCAAACCAAATCGCGAATCAGATAACCGCCAGTGAACAAAGAATTATCGTGCGGCTCGAAGCAACCGAAGCCCGTCTAGACGCACGCATCGAACGGACGGAAACGGCCTTGCTGACCGAGTTCCACAAGTGGGCATCGCCGGTCGAAATGCGGCAGAGAACTCATGCCGCCGCCCTGCGCGCCATCGACACCGAGATGGAAGCGCCGAATGATCGCGTGAAGAAGATCGAGGCCAGCTAAAGCTGGACGAAAACGCTGATTTCCGCAACTCTGCCCGGCAAACTCCGTTCCTACCTTTTGGCCTCTTCGCGTCGTCTAACCCGGAGGGCCGCTTTCGACTAGAATCCCTACAGGACTCCTGATGTATTCCAAACTGTTCGGTTATCGCCGCTTCCTCCAGATTGCACTCACCTTGTTGCTGGCCGCTACTCCGCTGTTCGCGGCTTCCGATCGCGGCGAAGGACAGCTCGATCCGTCACAGCCCACCGGCATCACGACCGACGAAATCATCCAGCGCTTTGCGGCGAAAGAGAAGCAGTTCAAGATCGCACGCGAGCAGTACGCCTATCGACAGGACCTGCTGGTGCAGACGCTGGACGGCGATACCCCCAACGGCGAGTTCCGCGAAGTGGAAGACGTGCTGTTCGACAACAACGGCAACCGCGTTGAGCACGTGGTGTTCGCCCCGCAGTCCACACTGGTCGGCATCCTGATGACCAAAGAAGACTACGACGACATCCGCCGACGTATGCCGTTCGTGCTTACCAGCGACGAGATCAACGACTACAACATTCTTTATGTCGGCAAGCAGAAAGAAGACGAGCTGGGAACGTATGTCTTCGACGTGGCGCCCAAGCAAATCGAAAAGAACCGCCGGTATTTCCAGGGACGCATCTGGGTTGACGATCACGACTTTCAGATCGTGAAGACCTACGGTAAGAACGTACCCGACTTAGGAACGAAAAAGCGCGGCGGCCAGGAGAACCTTTTCCCCAGCTTCACCACCTGGCGGCAGCAGATCGACGGCAAGTACTGGTTCCCCGTCTATACCAAGGTGGATGACACGCTGCACTTTTCGACTGGCGACATTCACATCCGGCAAATTGTGAAGTACACCGATTACAAGCGGTTCGGCTCAAACGTGAAGATTACCTACGACGGGCAGGAAATCTCCAAGGACGGGCAGCAGAAGGGAACGCAGCAGCAGCCCCAAACCCAGCCGCCGCCGAAGCAATAAGTCTTACGCGGCAGGAGTGTGCAGCTTGGGTCCGCTGGACTCCTGCTTGGCTTTGACTTCGTCCTCGATCGCCTTGATCTCAACGCGCTCCTTCTTCACCCCGAGCTTCACCTGCCCGAAAGCGCCGATATAGAAGTTGGCGACGAACACCAGCGAGAACAGCGACACCAGGTATCCCCGCCAGTCGTCGTACAAAAGCTTGTAGCGCGTGATGAGCAAGAAGAAAGCGGTCACGTAGTGGCTGAAACAGTATTCGCAGGTGAACAGGTAGAAGAACTTGCGGCACAGCGGGCTGGGGTTCCCACTGCTCTGGCGAACGCAAAATTCACGCGGCTCACGAAAGACTTCTTCGTGGGTCACGGTCCACGAGATGCAGGCGATGGGGATGGCCAGCAGGAACAGCCAGATAACCTGATGCGATAGAGGCACAATGGTTAGAGCCTCCGGGCGGCAGTATGGCTGCTTTGTCTCCCAATTACATGCGCGAAAGATGGTGGAAATTCGCGCCATCGGCGACCGGTGGGCCGCCCCCCACTTTGGTTGACTCGCACGTTTTGTAATCCCGTCGTAAACTGTCCCCTGATGGCTATGGGTCTTGAAGTCGCCGGACGCAGCGACGTCGGCAAGGTGCGCGCGTCTAACGAAGACAGCTACGGATACGACCCGCGACTCGGGGTCTACGTGGTCTGCGACGGCATGGGTGGGCACGCAGCCGGCGAGATTGCCAGCCGCATCGCGGTCGACAGCGTACTCGCTTACTTCCGCGATAAAGAGCCCATGGCGGCGGACGCGACGCTTGATTGACGCTCCGATCGGCGCCCGCCTGTTAGCCGATGCGGTCAACAAAGCCAACGAGTCCATCCTGCAATACGCCGACAAGCATGAAGCCACGGCAGGAATGGGTACCACGCTGGTGGCAGCCCGCTTCTGCGATGGGAAGTTCACCATTGCTCACGTTGGCGATAGCCGCATTTACCTGCTGCGCGACGGCCAGCTGGTGCAGCTGACCGAAGACCACTCGTTTGTCATGGAGCAGGTAAGGCGCGGTGTGCTGACCATCGAGGAAGCGAAACAGTCTTCGGCGCAGCACATCATCACGCGAGCCTTGGGCACAGGCGACGACAGTCCACCCGATCTCGCCGAGTTTCCCGCCCAGGAAGGCGACCTGCTTCTACTGACTACCGACGGTATTCTGCGGCATGTCGAAGACAGCGAGATCCAGACCATCCTTTCGCAAATTCCCTCGCTACAGAGTGCGTGCGACATGCTGGTGGACGCCGCTCTCGACGGCGGCGGCGAAGACAATGCGACGTGCATGCTGCTGCGGGTGAGAAACTCTAACGGCACCGGTCCGCAGAAGTAGGCGCTGAGTTCGGAACGTCAGGTTTGAAGTCTGTCTGCGATGCTTGACGTGCCCTGAAGACTCGCGCTATCCGTCTCCTCTGCTACACTCGAATGTTTTTCCAGCATCATTCATAAATTTCTGAGGCACTACTCATGCAGATCAAGAACGTAGGTGTGATTGGCGCGGGGACCATGGGCAACGGTATCGCTCATGTCTTCGCCAAGGGCGGGTACAACGTAACGCTGGTCGACGTCGAGCAGCGTTTTCTCGACCGCGGATTGCAGACCATCAGCAAGAATCTTGAGCGCGAGGTAAGCAAAGCCAAGCTCACGGCCGAGCAGCGCGATGAGGCATTCAAGCGTATCCAGGCGAGCGTCGACCGGAAGCAGCTCGCGGCCTGCGACTTCATCATCGAGGCGGCGAGCGAGCGCTTCGAGATCAAGGCGGAACTGTTTCGCGACCTCGACGCAATGTGTCGCCCGGAGGTGATCCTGGCATCGAATACGTCTTCGATTTCGATCACCAAGCTGGCGGCGGTGACGAAGCGCCCTGACAAAGTTATCGGGATGCACTTCTTCAATCCGGTTCCGGTGATGAAACTGGTCGAGGTCATTCGCGGGCTGGCAACGTCGAACGAGACCTATGCCACGGTGAAGGAGCTGGCCGAGAAGCTGGAGAAGACGCCGGTCGAAGTAAACGATGCTCCGGGCTTCGTCTCCAACCGCGTGCTGATGCCGCTGATCAACGAAGCGATCTATACGGTGATGGAGGGCGTGGCCACGCCGGAAGCGGTGGACGAGGTGTTCAAGCTCGGCATGGCGCATCCCATGGGCCCGCTCACGTTGGCGGACTTCATCGGCCTCGACGTCTGCCTCGACATCATGCGGGTCATGCTCGCCGGCTTGGGCGATCCCAAGTATCGGCCATGCCCCCTGCTGATCAAGATGGTCGATGCGGGCTGGCTGGGACGGAAGTCGGGTCGAGGCTTTTACACGTATTGAGAGGGGCGAACGGGAATGGAGATAAGAGACAGAGGGGGCCATCTCCTGATTGCGGTTCCTGGCGAGCAACGGCTGCAACTTGGAAGAATGTCTCTTCGGGGAGCCGTTCTGGCCGGCATGAACTTGGAAGGCGTCATTCTGGAGAATTCCGATCTGGCCGGATCAGACCTGAGCGGTGCCGATTTGTACTGGGGCTATCTTCCAGGAGCCAACCTGCAGGATGCGACTTTGCAGGGCGCCAGCTTTCGCGGTGCCATTCTTCGAAATGTGAATCTGCGGGGGGCCAATCTGCGGAATGCGGATCTCTCCCCCGACAACCTCATGGGCAGAACGGAATTGCAGGGAGCTGACCTGAGCGGGGCAGATGTGATGGGCGCCATATTTCATTCTGCAGAATACGACGATCAAACGAGATTCCCAACTGGATTCGATCCCTCCCTTCACAAGATGGTCAAAGTAGAACGAGCAAAGTCGGGCTGAAATGGTCCCCTATCTCATCGCCATTGTCGCTGGACTAGCCACGGGCTGGGTCAATCAGAAGGTGGACGACGCGTTGCTGACCGCGTTGTGCGTGCTCGCGTTCACCATGCTGCTGGGGGTGTGGAAGCCCGAGCGGCCATGGCGCTGGGGATTGATAGTTTGGGCAGGCGTGCCGCTGGTGCTCGCCTATTACCAGTACGTCGTGAAGTGGCCACACGACCGCGGTCAGGTATGGGGAGCGTTTCTGCAACTACTGGCGGCGAATGCAGGATCGTATGGCGGACACTTCATGCGCCGGATGACGGAAGGGGTCTTCGGGAAGCGGTGACCGAGGCCTTTAAAGGGGCGTTGCCGCTGCGAGCAAACTGCAGGTCCCTCGACTTCGCTCGGGATGACACCGCTAAACATCAGCGTATTATGCAGGCCCGGATAACGCGGTTCACCCCGCCGCGATTTAGTGCTTGGTCGCCGCGCCGGCGTTCTGTTGGGCAAGCCTGACCTTAGCCGACTCGAGTTCCTTCTGCACCTTGGCGACGTCGTCGCTGTCGACTTCGGCTGGAATCGTCTTGTTCCACTCTTGCAACGCGCGCTCCCAATTGGCGGCGGCAAGTTTCAACCGGCCGGTTTTCAAGTACAGCTCTCCCAGATGGTCATGGACCGTCGGATCGTTGCCGATGCGCTCGGAGGCCCGGCGCAGGTTCTCTTCCGCCAAGTCGTAATTGCCCATCTTGTAGTAGGCCCAGCCCAGCGAGTCGAGATACGCGCCGTTGTTGGGGTCGAGCGCAACCGCGCGCCGGATGTACCCCAGCGACTCATCCAGGCGAGTGCCGCGATCAGCCAGCATGTAGCCGAGATAGTTGAGCGCCATCGCGTTCTTGGGATCGTTGGCGATCACCTTGCGGAACGATTCTTCCGCCAGGTCATACTTCTTCTGCCGCTCGTAGATCGATCCGGCTACAAAACTGACGTAATCTTTGTCTTCCTGCTTGGTCGAGAGCGCCATCGCCTTGTCGATGTTCTTTTCCGCTTCATTCCACTGCTTGGTGCGGCTGTACATCTGGGCAAGCGCGATGTAGACCTCGCGATCGTCGTAGTTGTTCTTGAGCATCCCGCGGACGCGCTCGATGGCTGGCGCGGGATTGCCCATGTCGGCCTGCTGCGAGGCGGCGATGAGCTGAAGTCCACGGTCGCTGGGGAACTTCTTGGCGGCTTCATCCGCAGTCTCGGTCGCCATTTGCCAGTTCTTATTGTCGCGATAGGTCTCGATGATCTCCTGGTAGCCGCGAATGGCGTTCTCGTCGCCCATAGCGACCATCTTGCGGAAGGTCTCGATGGCGAGCTGAGGCTTATTGGCCTCGCGGTACACGGTACCCAGCCGTTCCAGGAATACGGAACGATTGTTCTTGTCGGAAGCGTCGTACTGGCCGTCGGGGTGATCGGTCTTGGCCAGCAGCCCGGTCAGAATCTGGATGGCATCGTCGTACTTGCCCTGGGCATCATCGATCACCGCGATGTTGTATTGCAGCTCAAGCGAGTCAGGAACGATCGCCGTCGCCTTCTTCAACGCATCCTGCGCCTGGTCGAATTTGCCGTTGCGGCGATAGATCTCGGCGATGCGCATGTAGGTCTGCGCGTCCGATGGGTCGGACTCGGCGATGACCTTGTACTGCTCCAGCGCTGCGTCGGTCTGGCCATCGTTCAGCAGGTTCTGCGCCAGCCCGCGAACGTAGTCGAGATTATCCTTGTCCTGATCGACGGCGTGACGATAGGCGTCGACCGCCTGCTTGTAATCCTTACTCTGCTCGTAGGTGTAGCCGAGCGTCGAATACAGCTTGGCGGTCCGCGACTGATCAGGAATGGCGTTCAGCACCTGAAGCGCGCGCGAGGTATCGCCTTCTTCGTTATAGAGAATTGCCAGCGTAGTGACGGCGTCTTCCGACTGCGGCTGGAGGCCGACCGCAATCTTGAATTCGCTTTCCGCCTTCAGCAGCTCATTATTAATGCGGTACAAGCGGCCCAGGAGCAGGTGGTCTTCCACGCTCTTGGGATCAAGCTTCACGATCTGCTCATACTGCTCGATGGCCAGTTTCAGCACTTCCTGCGACTGGTTGTTGGCCTGCATGTCGCCGAGCGAGCGCAGATAGATGCGGCCCAGCAAGCGGCGTGCTTCCAGGTTATTGCCGTCCCGCTTTAGGATGTCCTGGGCTTCGAGCACGGCGTCGCGGATGCGGCCGGTCTTGGCATACAGCTCCGCCAAACCTGCATTCAGGTAGTCGGAGTTGGGATCGTTTTCGATCGCGGTGCGGTACTCTTCGATGGCCTTGGTGGCGTAGTCAGCCCGCCCGTACGTGGAAACCATTTCCTCGTACATGTGCGCCATCATGAAGTGATAGTAGGCCGCCGCTTTGTCCGGCTGGGCCGGAGGCTTGCTTGCTGCCTGACTGTCGCTGGCCGGGGCGGTCGCAGGCGAAGCAGCATCTTGCGTCTTGGTCCCTGGCTTTTCGCTGGGAGCAGGCGCGGGTGTTTCCACGCCGGAGGCTGGTTCCGCCTGAGATGGCTGTTGAGCGAATCCACTGGCAGGAGCAGCCAGCAACAAAGCAATCGAAAATCTACGTAACCAATTTGAATTCATCGATGGGACCAGCGACTTTCACGCCATTGGATGCGAAGCCTAACCGCAAAGGTCTTTCTATTTTAGTGGTTTGTGGTCAAGACGGGAACTGCGGGGAAATTGCCCTCTCACCCACCTCTATTGAAACACAGGAAGTGATTGGACGTAGCGGGAAAGCAAAGGTTAAAGTGCCGGGAACTTGCTGCAACACCCGCACCTTCCATGAATTCTCCGCCGCCGTCATCAGAACCACATATTGTGCCGTGACGTCCTGCGATGCGACTACCTTGTCGCCATCAAGCAGCTGAACCTGCAATTGGGCGGTATCGTGCAGTTCCATGGCCGAGCCCTCGGTGGAATAGAACATTGCCTGCACCTTGTGGCCCCGGTCAACGTAACGGCGGTGGAGTCCGGCCTGCTTCTGCTGCTGGATGGTTTCCGTCAGTTTGTCGTCGGCGGTTCCAATAAAATTTGCGCCCAGCAGGTCGGCCCGGTTCTGGTCGAGAGCTTCCGCCATGGACTGCCAGGCCGCGGCATAGTCCCTGGCGACTGCCTTCTGGGTCGCTTCTTCGACCTGGCGCGGAGCTACGCTTTGGATATCCAGGGTGACGGCCGGCTCATTCGCCGCCAGGACTTTCGAAGCGATCGGGCCGGAAAGCGAGCAAAGTAGAGCGAGTGCGAATACTGCGCTGAAAGTAAGGATCAAGGCCCGCTTCACATTCCACCTCGCCAATGAATTTCGTTTCCCACCACCACGCCGGATGCGACCGATATGGTCGCCTCGCTGCTGGCCGGCAGGATGGCTTGCGCCGTACCGCGCTTAATGCGGGCATCGACCGTGCTGCGGCCCTGGGCGTCGGTCGAGGTGAAGGTGACGATGGTGCCGTCGGGCACAGGATTTCCGGAACAGTCGCGGATGGGATCGGTGCTTACCAGGATACCGTCTTTGGCCGGCTTGGCGTTCATGCGAATGCTGCATGGATCAGAAGCGACCTCCTGCACCACGCGCCGTACCGAAGCGTTGCCGCTGGAGGCGACGAACTGGGCGGGGCCTTCTTTTTTCGCGGAATCAAGCTTGATGTAGGCCACGCCCGCTTTTGAGGTCTCGGTGCGGGTGATGTTCTGCCCATTGACGGCGAGATCGAATTTGACCGGCTGCGGCGCGGTTACAAGGTTCTGGTGCTCGTCGAACAGGAAAGCGGTTCCGCTGATGACGTCATGCGTGTCGGCCGGTACGCGGGAGGGTCGAGCCAGGAATGCAATGGTGCCAACCTGGTTGGCGGTGACGAAGAACGAGCCCTGTCCCACGCCTTCGACCGCGACGAGATAGCGGCCCGCATTCTTCAGTTCGTCAGCCGAAATGTTGATTTGCCCGAGTTGAACTTTGCGCTTGATCGCCGTCCCCGGGCCGGAGACGTACAACGTGGCGTCTCCGTTACCGGCAGCAGTAAAGGTGACGGCGTTGCCGGCGGCGACGGTTGCCGGGAGGTTGAGGTCCGCGGCGAATGTGGCAGTCGCACAGCAGAGGAAAAACAGTACGACGAGGAAAGCGCCGGCCTTCAGCCTAGAGTGCCGCATATTGGCGAGTTCTGTCGTCCCTAGGGGACTCGATCCCTTTGGCGAGTTCGCCCAGCGCTGAAGCGCTGGGCTTAGATATGCTGCGCCTGCGGCGCGGGTTCGCTTGGTTACGTGCATATGGCCTATTGCTGGCGGTCCCGTGAATACTGGTTCACGGTGACGCGGGTGTTGTGTACGTTGGAGGCGATGTCATCACGCAGAGCCACGGTAAACGGCACCGGAACCTGTGGCAGCAGCGCTTTGTCAACGTAGCCGTCCGAAACCCAGATGACCTTGCCCGAGTTGTCGTAGTAGGTTGCCAGCACGTGCGGGATGTTCACCGTCTCGCCGCTTTCATTCAGCAGTTGTCCCTGGAGCACGTGGCGTCCCCGCGCATCGGTCACGATCTGCTGCTGCATGACGCCGATGACCGGGTCGGCGGAGGCCGGCACCAGCATGGAGTTCGGCTGCATGCGCACGCTCTTCACATCGGCCAGCTTCACCCCGGGAAAATCAATACGGAAGGGAGAAATTTCCTTCGGCAGCAAGGTGTGCGAGATCTTGTCGAAGCTGGTTTCTTCTCCGATCACCTGGCCGTTCTTGCCGGTGAGGGTTGCGCCCACCGAGACGAATCCGGGTACCGTATCTTCGTTCGCGATTTCGCCGATGATGGTGGTGGTGTTTTCGTGATCGACAGCGTTCATGGACACAATGCGCACCCGCGGAGCTTCAACGTTCTGCGCTCCCCAGTCATCGTTCGAGCCGCGGGTGATGATGTCCCAACGCAGGAAGTTGACGGGAATCACTTGCGGCGGAACATTGGGTTCCTTTTGTATCGGCCACTCGACTTTCCACGCGCTGCCTTCCTTCACTACCTTCAGGTCGCGGGTATCGTAGATGGCGCCGACAGCGGTGGCGTACTGCAAGGTCGCCCGCACCAGCGCCTGATCGTCGCTCTCATGCAGGACCTTCGTATCCACCGTCTGCAGCCCCGAGTAGGTGCGCAAGCTGCCGTCGCGGCCCGCTAAATCGCTGGCGAAATCTTTCTCGTCACCGTTGCCCGATTTCGCAACATAGTCGTAGGCGGCGGCATAATCGTGCGCCTTCACCCGGTTGAACATCGCTTGGACTGCGCCCTCAGGCGACTTCGAGGATGGTCCCTCGCTGGGCCGGATAGTGGCGGCAGCGATCAGAACCACGGTGAGAACAATCAGAACAATGGGAAGGATGCGTTTCATTTACTTCGCCTCCCGCAGTACCACGGGCTCACTGGCAACCGGGGCAGGAAATTCGACGGTCTGCGCCACACGCCGTCGCTCGGGCATAAGAACAACCAGCAGGATGGCCAGGATGCTGCTCAACATTGGCAGCGTGCCCCACAGGATTCCCTCCCACGGCGCAGGCATTACCGTCGGGCCCCAGTCGATCTTGCGCGCCGGAGGCACATCTTCTTTCGTCCAGAGCGTCACGTTGCCGCCGTCATAGGTTTCCGCCTGCCGCCATCCGGCGAAGGCCAGCAGAGGCTCGTAATAGCGATCGCGGACGAAAATGTATTTCAGCCCATAACGGTTCGCGTGCTTCAGCACAGCGCGCAGCGCTTCCATACCCGAGGTACCGTAGAACTTCGAATTGTAGAGCTGACCGGCACCGTAAGCCGTCATTTCAGGCAACAGACGGGCGGAGTTGTAATCGCCGTCCACGCTGCCCGCTTGGGCATAGGTAGATACCTTGGCGAACTGGTTTCCAAAGCCCAGGGTGATGTAACGGAACTTGGCGTGATCGTCGTTGTTCAGGAACGCGATCACCGGGTCAACTGAGAATGGCGAAGTATAGATCGGGTGGAAGGTGATCCACGCCACCGACATGGAGAAGGTAAACACCGCCAGGACTGCCAGTGCGACCACGGCCTTGCGGCTCCAGCGGGCGATCATTTCGAAGGCAAGCAGGCCGACGAACGGCATGGCCATCAGCGTGGCCCAGAAGGTGAAGCGCTCGAAGGTGAGCACCTCGTAGGCGCGCCCTAGCAGCAGTTTGCCAACCGGAGTCGTGCCCCCGAGTCCCAGGATCGCCGTCAGATACCAGAAGTAGAGCAACGGGCGAAGCCGCCGCTCGGCCGAGCCGCGGAAGATGATGTAGGGCAGCGCCAGGATCATCGCTCCCATGGGAATCAGGAAAAAGTTCACCCCGCTCATCGGCTTCAGCAGGAAGTTGTCGCGCGAGCCGTGGGGAATCGGCATCTGGTTGATCGGGTTTCGCAACAGCGATAACCAATAAGGCAGAAGCACGAGTACCACGCCGCCGATGGCAAGTACGGCGAATACCACCGCCCGGCCGACAATGCCGCCGACGGAAGCCCGCTCATCGTCCTCGATCGCGTCGCTGCGGTCGACGAACGCAACCCAAAGTATCGGGATGGCAAACAGCACGGATCCGAAAATCATGGTTACGTGGTGTGCCGCCGCTGCCGCCCAGGCGATGACAACTCCCTTCAGAAGGTCGCTGACTCCGGCGAAGCGCAGCCAGCGATAGAAGTAGGGCAGTGCGTTGAGCACCAGGGCTGCGGCTGCAATCGTGTTGATCTGACCTGACTGATACACCAGCATGCCCAGCGAGCCCAGGAACACCGTACCGAGGGCAGCGTAGCTGGCCGAGACTTCATCCACCCAGATTCTCGCGTAGCGATACATGCCCACGGGCAACAGCAGGATGGCGATGAGCTGCACGAACATGTAGGCCATCTGCAATCCCATGATGTGCGAGAACAGCGCGATCCACTGGTGTACCAGGGGTGGGTAGGTGGTTTCCGAGAAGCCGCCAAACCATTTCACGTTCCATGGATTGAACCAGTGTTGGGCGTAATGGCTGGCAAAAAAGATGTGCACGTTCGCGTCGTACGACCCGGCCGGCAACTGCATCAGCAGCAGAGGCCCATGTACCGCCAGCGTGATCAGCAGGATCAGCGACAGCGGCAGGGCTCGTGAGTTCAGGGTCGAGGACTTCAAGATCACGGGGATCGCCTCCGGAGGGTGTTCAGAGCTGTTTTGATTCCAAAAATCCTCTTAGGGCTGCTTCGGGGCTGCTGCTGGTCCTGCGGTCTGGTTTTGCACAGATGAGAATCGTTGGATGCAAAAAGAGAATTGCGGTCCCACTTGAGGGCAGTCTTTACCGATAAGCAGAGCTGCGAACAGCCAATCTTCGGGTATTCGCATCGGAGCAGAAGGAAGCAGCTTACAAGCTAAGTTCCTGCACATTTCGGTTGCGAGTCATTTCTAGTGAAGAAGAATCCAGCTTTCGTACTGTTCTGCTCCGTTGTGCTGTGTGCGCCTATGGCGTTGACGCAGACGTTTGAGGTCAACGGTCAGCAGAGCCAGCCCTCAGCGAGTTCTCCGAATGGCGCGCAACCGCGAGCGAACAAGACTGCACCCTCAGCCGGAGCGACGAACGACACCGGCATCGGATGGGGCAGCAGCATCGAAGTCGGACGCCTGGCGCGCGCCGCGGAAGATGCACTGCGCCGGGGACAGCCCGGACAGGCGGCGGATTTCGCCCAGCGTGCGGTCACGGCTGCGCCTGGCGACAACAAGCTGTGGTTCCTGCTGGGCTATACGTCGCGCATGGCGGGCCGCTATCAGCAGTCGCTCGACGCTTATCAGCATGGGTTGAAGAACGCGCCCGGCAACGCCGACGGCATGAGCGGGCTGGCCCAGACTTACGCCGCGATGGGACACACCGACGAAGCCAAGCGCCTGCTGATGCAGGTGGTTAACGCCAATCCGCATCGCACCAATGATTTGCTGGTCGCCGGTCAGTTGTACATGAAGACCGGCGACACGCAACAGGCGGCGAACCTGCTGCAGCGTGCGGAAGCGCAAGAGCCGAATGCTCATGTCGAGCTCATGCTCGGTATGGCCTATCTCAAGCTGAAGCAGCCTGAAAAAGCGAAGCAGATGCTCGAGCTCGCGCGTAAGCATGCGCCGGGCAGCGTTGAGATCTATCAGGCGGCAGCGACGTTCTATCGCGAAGAGCACGATTACCAAGCCGCCATCGACATGTTGAAGCGCGCGCCGAGAATGACGCCGTCGGTGCTGGGCGACTTGGGTTACAGCTACGAGCTGGCCGGCGATAAGCAGGAAGCGGCGAATGCGTACTCGAAGGCGGCCAATGCCGATCCGAAGAATATCGGCTATCAGTTGAGCGCGGCGCAGGCGCAGTTACGGGTTGGCGACCTTGGCAAGACCAAGGAATATCTCAGCCGGGCGACTGCGATCGATGCCAACAACTATCGCCTGCACGCAACCAAAGCCCTGCTGGCCAAGACGGAAAACAACAGCGAGCTTGCCATCTCGGAATACAAAGCGGCCATCGCCGCGCTGCCCCAGGGGCAAGTCCCGGAAGGCCAGTTGTATCCCGTGCAGCTGCGGTTGAACCTGGCCGACCTTTACCACGAGAACGGCGACGAGCGAGCCGCGCACGAAACCATCGCGCAGGCCGAAGAGGAGATCAACAAGCTGCACGTCGAAGGCCCCGCCAAAGCGGAGTTCCTGCGAATTCGTGCTGGGCTGAAGACCTCGGATGGCGATCTGAAGGGAGCCGAGGCCGACCTGCTGGAGGCCAGGCAACTCGATCCGCAGAACACCAACATTACGCTGCAGTACGCCAACCTGCTGTGGAAAGAGAAACGCAAGGACGAGGCGCGTAAAGCCTACGAGCAGATTCTCAGTGGCGATCCCAACAACCGCTACGCGCTCGAGGCGATGGGATACCTGTATCGCGAGGACAACAATCCGCAGATGGCGGAGAAGTTTTTTAACAAGTTGGCTGCTGCCTATCCCGACGATTACGTGCCTTATCTCGCGCTGGGCGATCTGTATGTTCAGGTAAAGCAGTTTGACAAGGCGAACGCGGCTTACGAGAAGGCCTACAAGCTGGCGCCGCAGAATGCGGTGGTTATTTCCAACGCGGCTAATGCGGCCATTGAGAACCAGCAGATCAAACTTGCCGGGCTGTGGGTAAACCGCGCGCAAGGCAAGACGGCTGACGATCCCCGCGTGATGCGCGAGCGCGAGCGGTACCTCTTCCATGAAGGCAAGTATGAGCAGTCGGCAGCCCTGGGCTACAAGGTGTTGCAGGAGCTGCCTAAAGATCGCAACGCCGCAGTCTATCTCGCGTATGACCTTTACAACCTGGGCCGTTATGACGAAGTGCTGCGCGTCGCCAACAAGTATCAGGGCGTGCTGCCGAACGAACCCAACTTCCCGTTGCTGGCCGGTCACGTCCACAAGCAGTCGCAACTGTTGTTCGAGTCGGTGAACGACTATACCGACGCGATCCAGCGCGATCCGAAGATGGTGGAAGCCTATGTCAACCGCGGCTACGTCCGAAATGACATGCAGGACGCGCAGCAGGCTTCGAAAGACTTCGACACCGCGCTGCAACTGAGTCCGAACAACGGCATTGCCCATCTTGGGTTGGCGTTCAGCGACCTGCAATTGCGCCGTCCGAAAGACGCGCTGAACCAGGTGGACGAGGCCCAGAAGCTCATGGGTGAGTCCGGGGCCACGCATCTGGTGAAGGCGACCGCCTATCGTCAGCAGCGGCTGCTGGGCAGCGCTGAGCAGGAGTACACCGCCGCACTGAAGTACGCGCCCGACGATCTCTCGCTGCAATTGGCGCGTGCCGACACGCTCTACCGTATGCGGCGCTACCAGGATTCAATCAACGCGCTGAACCAGGCGCTGCGGTTGTCGCCAGACGATCCCGCGATCTACGGCCAGATGGCGCACGCTTACGCGCAACTCCACAATCGCGAAGAGACTTTGAAGTACGTGCAGGCGGCCGAGCAAAATGGCAGCGACAGCTCGGCAACGCTGCTCGACACCGGAGACGCCCTGCTGACGCTAGGTGATCAGAAGGCGGCGATGGACCGCTTCGCCATGGCGCTGGCTGCGCCGGATGCCAATCGCGTCAACGTCCGTCTTGCCATCGCGCAAGTCATGACACGCGATGGCCACGATGATGATGCGAAGCAGCAAATCGCTCTTGGTTTTGCCGAGAGCCGTATCGGCGAAGCGCCGCCGGTCTCAGCCGACAACCTGCTTGAGGCGGCGAACCTGCTGCTATCGATGCACGACTTCGACCTTGCCACCCGCTATTACGAGAAGGCAAGGGAAGCGGGAGCGGCCGACGAGGTTGTAGCCATTGGCCTCGCCAATACCTATCTGGCGCAAGGCAAGACCAAGCAGGCCCAGGTTGAGCTCGCGTCGTTGGGCAGCGACCCGGCAAGCAACGACAACTACGACTACCTTCTCGCCCAGAGCTCGATCTACCAGCAACGGCATGAAAACGTAAATGCCCTCGAAGTGCTCTCGCGTGCTAACGCTTTAAGCACCGAGACGGAAGACGCCGAGAAGGTAATGCAACAGGTCGCCGGAGACGAAGGTTATCGCATCAACGATCACCTGAGTCTGTTGGGCAATTTCACCATGGGTGGCCTGTACGACGACTCAACCGTATACATGCTCGACCAGCAGATTTTTGGACTCAGCAACAACAGTTCGCTGTTGCCGCCGCCGCGCTCCCAACTGGAGTCGCTGGCAACGCTGGCCTACCGGCTGCACTTCGGGAATTTCCCGCTGGTCAGCGGCTTCTTCCAGCTGCGTAACGCCAACGGACCTTACTCGCTGCCGCAGGAAGCGCTGATCATCAATCGGAATACGTTCGACTACAACTTCAACAGCGCGATTAACCCTGTGCTGCATGTGGGGAACGCCACCGTGTCGTTTAACACCGGTATCCAGTTCACCATCCGGCGCGACAAAAACAATCCAGTCCTGCTCGATCAGAACCTCTTCCGCGAGTTCCTGTATGGCTCCAGCAGTTCGTTCTACAACTGGATCTCGGTGAATGGATCGCTCTATCACGAGGCGGGTCCGTTCACCGAACAGAACCTCAGTTCCAACGATGTCGGTGCAAGGTTGGAATTTAAGGTGGGCCGGCCCTGGGGTAAAACCGCTTTCGTCACCGGATACACTCGGCGCAAACTTACGTTCAGTCCGCAGCCGAACCAGTACTTCACCACTTCAACCTATGCGGGAATCCAGCGCAAATTCGGTGAGAAGCTGAGCGTCACGGCACTCGGCGAATACATCAGATCGTATCGGATACAAGGCGCGCTGAGCGCAACCGCGCAAGCCCTGCGTCCTGGAGGCACTATCGAGTACAGGCCCAACAACTCCTGGAGCGTCGATGGAGAGTTTGCCTACGACAGGGGAGAAATCCTGCAGGAATACAACAACTTCTATACAGCCGCCTACGTGTCGTACCAACGGCCGCTGCGGCGCACAGTAACTGACTCCGCGGGCAGCTTCGCAGTGGATTATCCGCTGCGCTTTTCGGTTGGCATCATGACCGAGCAGTTTCCCAACTTCACCGGCGCGACCAAGAGCACGCAGTTGGTGCGCCCGATCTTTCGGCTGAGTGTTTTCTAGGGCCCCGCAGTCATGAAAATTTGTCTGGTAACAGCCTTTCCGCCAAGCCGGCGCGGGCTGAACGAATACGGGTATCACATTGCAAGGGAGTTGAGCCGCGATCCGCTGCTCAGTCTCACTATTTTAGGGGACGAGCTCGAGGACGGCGCCAAAGACGAAGATGACGCCTTTGAAGTGATTCGGTGCTGGCGCTTCGACTCGATTGGCAATCCCGTGAGGCTGGCCAGGGCAATCCACGACATCAAGCCCGACGTTGTCTGGTTCAACCTGCTGTTTTCAACCTTTGGCAACAATCCGGTGGCGGCGTTCAGCGGGCTCACCGTCCCGCTGCTTTCGCGGCTCAATGGACGCTACACGCACGTGACGTTGCACCATTTGATGGACAACATCGATCTAAAGGACGCGGGTGTTCGTTTTCCCCAGCTGTATAGAGCCGCGGGCTATACGGCGACGCGCATGTTGCTAATGGCAAATTCCATCTCGGTTCTGCTGCCGGCTTACCGCCGCACGCTCATCGACAAGTACCGCGGCGAGAACGTTCATTTCCGCGCTCATGGCATCTTGTCGGCGCGGCCCGAACCACCCGATTACAGCCATCGCGGCAACCCGGAGCATCGCATTCTGGCCTTCGGTAAATGGGGAACCTACAAGCGACTCGATCTGTTGATGGCGGCTTTCCGCGAACTTGCCGAAAAAATGCCCAACGTGAAGCTCATCGTGGCTGGGTCAAATCACCCCATGACGCCGGGCTACGTCGAGTCAGTGGCGGAAGAAATGAAAGACGATCCGCGAGTGGAGTTCACCGGATACGTCGCTGAAGAAGATATTCCCAAGCTGTTTCGTACCTCCAGTTTCTTAGTCCTGCCGTACTCTTCTGCAACTGGAGCCAGTGGTGTAGCCCACCTTGCGTGCGAATATGGCGTCCCAATAGTTTCAGCCGGAATCCAGGACTTTCGCGAGATGGCGTGGAACGAGGGTATTGCTATTGATTTCTATGAGACTGGCAATGCCCACGACCTCGCGGATCGGATGCACGCTCTGCTGAATGATGACCAGAAGATGCGCGAAATGTCGGAGCAAAATTTTTCGGCTGCATTACGGATGACGATGCCCCAGATTATTCGGCAGTACCTGCGTTCTTTTGATCTCCACCAGCGTGCACGCGCTCTCGAACCGATCTCGAGGTTCCGGCGAATCCCCTCGTGGGTCCCGTCGCGATCGGCTATTTTCCGCGCCGCCGCTCCGAGGTGGCAACCATGGAATTGAAGGCCCTGATTCTGGTTGGAAGTCCTGCGACGGACAGTAAGGCTCCGCAAACGGAGTCGATGGCGGGAGTTCCATTCGCCTACCTGGAGGTGCTGGGCGCAACTGTGCTGGAACGCCTGGCGCAGCGCTTGAAGATTGCCGGCATCTCGCAGGTTACGCTCATCAGCGCAGCCGGCCCGGATGCCCAGACGCACATGGAGCGCGCCATCCATAAGGCCCGACTCGAAGCCATATCGGCGGGCAAAGAGGACTTTTGGCAAGCCTCTGAGCAAACTTTCGAGGAATTTCGGCAGAACGGTGCCGACTTGGTCCTGGTCTTGAAGCTTGGCCCCTATGTGG
Source organism: uncultured Acidobacteriaceae bacterium (assembly GCA_963771535.1). Lineage (GTDB taxonomy): Bacteria > Acidobacteriota > Terriglobia > Terriglobales > Acidobacteriaceae > CAVVDY01. Next base: position 240,875 of record CAVYTK010000007.1, read on the forward strand.
AGGTGGACTACGAAGAAGTCATACTGCACCACATCAATAAGCGCTGCCGCATGACGTCGGTGGTAGGCGTCGACGGCGCTTCGCTGGGCATTTTCGTTCTGGACTCCACCCGTCGCGGCGATGCTTCGACGCTCTTCCGCAGCGGGTTGCAGAAGGTGCGGGATGACTGTGAGCGCTTCGTGGCTAAAGGCTACGTAAATCTCATACAAACGGTGGCCGATTTTCGCTGTCTGGCGCTGGATGGCTTGCTTCAAAAGAACGCCATTCGCCCCATCGGGAAACAGCTGCGTCCCGGAGTTTGGGTCGGGCATGGCGCCAATGTTCATCGCAAGGCCCGCGTGCTGGCTCCTGCGTTTATCGGGGCCTACAGCAAGGTTCGCGCCGCCTCGCTGGTCACGCGCAACAGCGTGATCGAACATCATGCGGAAGTCGACTGCGGAACCGTGGTCGAGGACTCGACTGTTCTGCCGTACACATATCTGGGGGCCGGTCTCGACGTGATGCACTCTGTGGTGGGCTTTCAGCGGATATGGCACCTGTTGCGCAAGGTCGAAGTGGAAATCCCCGACACCCGGCTGGTGGGAATCACCCCCGCCAGTGCTGTTTTTCGAACCGTAGGCAGCGCTGCTGCCTTTTTTGCCGTCTTACCTAAACAGATCTACCGCGGATTTTTAGGAAGGGCACGCAAGATCAAGCCCGCGCGGTTGCCGGAATCGCTGGGAGCGCCGGCAGCAAATTTAGCAACCCCGGATGTGAACAAACCCGCATCCAACCAAGAAGCAGGAGAGTTCCCCTCCAGCTTTGCGGTCGTGAGGAGATATGGAGAACATTAGCCGTCCCGTTGTTGTGAAGAGAATGCCGGAAAAGATGAACCTTAAACAGGCGCGCAGCTTCCTCAAGGAAGTTGAGCCTTTTCTGGTATCCGACCGGCCCCAGCTGGTTTTCGATATGTCACAGGTGCGGCACATCGATGCCGGCGGAATCGACGTGTTGTTGCAGTGCATGCGCGATGTGGTGAAGCACGACGGCGACTTGAAGTTGGCGTCGGTCTCCCCCCAGGCAGCAGTCGTGCTTGAGCTGACCCGCACTGGCCGTCTTTTCGAGATCTACGAGAACTCAACCCAGGCGGTGAAGAGCTTTAGTAGCTTCCTACCGAACGCCCTGAAGCACTACTACCCCCATCCGGCTCACCAGGTGACGCCGATGATTACCCCCGAAGCATTCGTGGGAAGCAGTGATGGAGCCGACGCCGCAGCATGAGTGTGGGCGAAGACATGGTGGCTGTTTGTGTGCCCAGTGCAAGCAGCTGGCGTGAGCGTTTGGCCGGGCTGAGTGTAAGCCGCTCCGCCCACGTCAAAAAGCTCCTGGGCGGCAGCCTCATCATGTTAATCGGCTCGGTGTTCGTCAGCCTGGCGAACTTCGGCTACAACATCGGGGTGGCGCGAATGCTGGGCCCGGCTGATTTCAGCCATGCAGCGGCGGCCGTGACCATCCTCATGCTGATCTCGGCGATCACCCTGGCTTTTCAGCTGGTGTGCACCAAACTGGTAGCGAAGAGCGGATCGGTCGAAGCCCAGGCGGCGGTCTACCAGCACCTGCATAAGAAATCGTGGTGGGTGGGCGCAGGCCTGGGAGCGACCATGCTCCTGGCTAGCGGTGTCCTGTCCACCTATCTTCGACTCTCCAGTCCCTGGATCATCATCCTGCTGGCCATCGGACTCACGATTTACATCCCGCTGGGCGTCAAACGCGGCGGCTTGCAGGGAACATGCCGTTTCCGCGGCTTGAGCTGGAACATGGCGGCCGAAGCGATGGTCAAGTTTGTCGGCGCCATCGTTCTGATCGAGATGGGCTTCGGCGTTCTTGGGGCCGTCGCGGCGATTTCAGGCTCAGTCATTTTCGCCTACTTCCTGCCCGATAGCGCCCGGGAGTTGCGCCGTAAAGCGGTGAGCAGCGGCGACGCGCTTCATCTCGGTGAGACGGTGCAGGCCATCGTTTTTTTTGTCGGCCAGGTCATCATCAGCAACATCGACATTTTGATGGTGAAACACTACTTCCCGCCTGACCTCGCGGGATTGTATGCCGCCATCGCCCTGGTCGGAAGGCTTCTGTACTTCGGAGCATGGTCGATCGTCAGCGCCATGTTTCCGGTAGCGGCAGGTACCAGCGAGGAGCGTCAGGCTCCCGTTCTCCTGGCCCTGCCACTGCTAATGGTCACCGGCATGTCTGCGGCCTTCGTGCTGCTGCTGGCGGCATTCCCACAACTGGTATTCCGTTCGCTGTTCGGGGCGCACTTCGTTACAGCTGGAGTTCAAGGACTGAACTGGCTGTTGAGCATGAATGCAGCGGCGACCGGAATCTATGCCATCAGCGTGGTTCTTATCACGTATGAGATGTCCAGGCGAATTGCCAACACTGGCTGGTTGCAACTCGTGGTAAGCGGACTCATTGTGCTCGGAATTACCTGGTTTCATTCGACGCTGATGGAGGTCATCGTCGTCCAGGAGGTACTTCGGATCTTACTGTTGTGCGCGGTCTCATACCCGTTCGTGAGGTCGTGGGTGACAGCTGGCAGGAGGCTGCATGAAGAAGTTGCGCCGAGTCACTGAGGCCGAGGTTATCTCGGAGTTCTTGCGGAACGAGTTCTATCAGGAAGAGTTTCACCACGACCGCGAGCAGTTCGAACACCTGGTTTTGAATGCAGACCTGTCTGACGACGACGCCAATTCTTTGCGGAGGGCATTGCTGTTCCGCCGCCGCGGGCACATGTGGCGCGAAATTCCAGAGGATACGGCGTGGTGGGAAGTACAGATTGAACCGGAAGACCTCGATCGCGTACGCGTTTTTCCGCGCGCCCAGTGGCGCAAAGTCGCCAACGGAAGCTTCCTTCTGAAAGATATCGCCCAGCGGGTGAAGAATCAGCGCTTTTATGGAAAGACTCGCGACTTTGTTACTCGCGTGCAGGCTCTGAGCTACAAGCTCCGCTCCGGGGACGACCAGAGCGCGGTGTTGTTGATCGGCCTCGACGACACCCATCCGGTTACGATCCTGGAAGGCAATCACCGCCTCACCGCCGCTTTGCTGGCTTCGCCCCAGGTTCTGAGATCGCGCTTCCGGGTCTTCTGTGGTCTTTCGCCGCGCATGTCGGAGTCTTGTTGGTACCAGACCAATGTCAGCAATCTTTGGCGCTACGCGAAGAACCGTGCTCGCAACTTGTTCTACGACCGCGACGCCGATGTGGAGCGCCTGATGAATCCTGCCACCCGCGAACGCAATACGGTGGCGGCATCGGCAGCAACCCCGGCGTCGGTTAGCGCCAGCAACACAGTGGCGAATTCAAAATGAATTCGCCGGCCAGAAATTTCGAAGATGGGGAGCTCTTATGAAAGCTCGTTATGAAATCTTGATTAGGTCCATGGTGCCGATATTGGCGTTTGCGCTGTGTGGAATGCCCGAGTTGGTGCAAGCGCAGCAAGCCGACCCGGCTCCCCAGCAGTCGCAACCAAATGGCACGACCATCGATCCTTCGAAAGGTCCGTTGCAGCCGATTCCGACCCAGGCCGCTCCTGAGGAGCCGCACACCGTCTACCCCGGGCAGGAAAACATTACGCCGACACCGCAGCCTGCGACCCCGCCTCCGCAAACCATTGCTGAGCCGCAGCAGGAACCACTGGGCGCAGCTACCGCCGAGGGAGTCGCCACTGTGGGTGGCGGCGCATCGCGTCCGGCCGGCGCAGCCATTGCACCTGCTAAGCAAAACCAGCGCCGTTCGTTACTGTTGAAATTGGGCGCCATCGCCGCCGTGGGAGTTGCTGGTGGAACCATCTATGCCCTGTCGAAGGGCACCTCGGCGAAGCCGTAATCCGCAGTGTTGAGTAATCCGGTGGATCGAAAACAGCTGCTGGTATCGTTCTCAGGTCTTGACGGCTCGGGCAAGAGCACGCAGATTGCGAACCTCACTTCGTACCTGCAAGAGCGAGGCCTTGTGGTGCGCAATCTCGCTTTCTGGGATGACGTTGTCGTTGGCACTCGTTATCGCGAAGGCTTCGTCCACAAGGTGTACGGAAGCGAGAAGGGCATCGGCGCACCCGACCGGCCGGTGAACCGGCGCGACAAGAACGTTCGCAAATGGTATCTCAGCATCGCGCGCCACTTTCTATACTTGGCTGACGCAATCCACCTGCGAGCTGTGATTGGCAAGGCACGCCGCTCATCCGCGCAAGCCATCATCATGGACCGTTACATTTACGATGAGTTGGCAAACCTGCCGCTATCGAATCCGCTCACAAAGTTATTCATCCGCGTAGTCGCCTCCATCGTTCCTCGTCCCGATGTGGCTTACCTGCTCGACGCCGACCCGGAAGCGGCGCGAGCTCGCAAGCCGGAGTATCCGGTGGACTTCATGCGCGAGTGCCGCACTGCGTACTTCCGCCTGGACGAACTGTTGCGATCGCTGACGGTTATTCCGCCGCTGCCTCTTTCCGCCGCTAAAGCTGAAGTAGAGAGTGCAATAGAGCCGCTGCTGTACAACGGAATCGTTGTCCCGGGGCTCTCCGTGCAAAGCGTATAGCTCGCGAAGCCTGCAAAAATTACCTGCTTGCGTCTTTTCCTGCTCAGTTTGCAAGCTCGACTTAAGCCAATCCGACCCGCAACATGCTTGTTATCAGGGCCATCGCCACTTCGCTGATTTGGCAATCAAACTGTAATGAAATACGGAGAACCACAATCGTTTCGTGGAACCGGTTGAGCTTGAGCTCCCGGATGCTTTTCGGAGGAACTTGCGATGAAGATTCCAATGCTCTACGCGCTGCCCTTGGCTGCCACCTTGGCGATGCCGGTAGTCGCGCAGCAGACAGCACCCGACAGTCAGCAGCCTGCTGCCACATCATCCTCGAACAGCCAGATGTCGGACAGCAGCTCCAACAACGCCGCTTCCGATCAGAACATGTCGGCGCATCAGCCCTTGCAGCCGGAGACGCGCGAAGGTTTCTGGGGCCACCTCAACCCGTTTGCCCGCAAGAAATACGTGCAGCGGCAGATGAGTCCGATTCGGAATCGCGTGAACGAGCTGGATGAGCTCACGGCTGACAATTCGAAGTCGATCAAAGACGTTGACGCTCGCGCCCAGGCAGGCATTCAGCAGGCATCGGCCAAGGCCAACGAAGCCGACCAGCACGCAATAGCGGCCGGCAACACGGCTCAGCAGGCGAACCAGACCGCGCAGCAGGCCAGCAATCGGCTGAACACGGTTGAGCAGGTGGTCGGCAATCTGGACCAGTACCAGACTGCGTCACAGACGGAAATCCGTTTCCCGGCGGGTCACACGACGCTTGGTCCGAAGGCCAAAGCTGCGCTCGACGACATGGCCGCCAACTTGGGCAACCAGAAGGGTTACGTGATCGAGGTACAGGGATTCTCGCCCAGCCGCGGGCAGGCAGGCATTCAGAGCTCACAGGCAATGGCCAATGCGGTGGTCCGTTATCTCGTGGAACAGCACAACGTTCCTGTCTATCGCGTTTTTGTGATGGGTATGGGCAATGCCAAGGTGCAGAGCGCCGCTGCCGAGAGCAGCAGCAACGGTCAGCGCACCGGCCGGCCGGCACCGAACCGGGTTGAGGTCAGCTTGATGAAGAACAACCTTGACCAGCTCGCATCGAGTGGCAATCAGCAGCCCGCTTCGACAAACAACAATCAATCGCAACAGCAGTAAGACACAAAGCACCCTCCTACTCTCTAGAGCCCCCTCGCGCAAGCGAGGGTTTTTTTTGCGCTCTGGCTTAGGTGTTAACTTAGGTTGCAGCCATGGAAACTCTTTTCTATTCGCGCATGCCTTCTCCCGCCGGACCGTTATTGATTGGCACCAGCGAAACTGCGCTCGTCATCCTCGAGTTCGATCGTGGCTTGCCGGAGCGCATCGCGGCAGAACCGGTTCGCTGGGAGGAGTCGCGTTCCCGGACGGCCGAAACGCAGACCCAACTGGAAGAGTATTTTGCGGGGAAGCGAAAGCAGTTCACCATGCCGCTGGATCTTCGCGGTACGGGATTTCGCAAGAGATGCTGGCAGGAGCTGCTGCGCATTGCCTATGGAGAGACCCGCACCTATGGCGAGATCGCGCGCGCCGTGGGATCACCGGAAGCCTTCCGTGCTGTTGGCCAGGCGAACCATTTCAATCCCATCGCAATCATTGTCCCTTGTCACCGTGTGTTAGCGGCCGGCAAACGTCTGGGCGGCTACGGCGGCGGACTCTCCGTCAAAGCCCTTCTACTAAAGCTCGAAGGCGCAGAGTTTCGGGAAGGTGCAACGGAGTCGAATCAGTCAATCCTCGCGTTGTCGGTTACAGGCTGAGGTTGCGAGGCCGAAGCTCCGCCCGCCGCTCATCGCATTGGAAGGGCGCAGCTTTACTGCGCCGTCATAGGCCTCCTCACTTGTGTCATCCCAAGCGAGGAGCTGAGGGACTTGCAGTTTGTGCACTTAAACAACACCTCGTGCCACTTGTAACTTTTCCGCCCCACATGATTCTCACTGCCTGAACGTTTAATTCAGGAGTGAGTCATGGCGACCACAGCCGCTGCCGCAATTCCATCCGCTCGGCGGATCAACGCTGAACGCGTACTACATGTCGGGCTACAGATTGCCCGCGCTGGATTCGTCGCTTGTTTTCTGTTCATCGGATTGGCGAAGTTTACGCCCGAAGAAGCCAAAGGCATAGAACCGCTGGTCGCGCATAGCCCCTTTATGAGCTGGATGTACTCCCTGTGGAGCTTGCAGACGGTTTCGAACATCATCGGAGTGACGGAACTTACCACGGCAGCCTTGCTGATCGCCGGAGTCTGGTCGGCACGGGCGTCGCTCATCGGTGCGCTGGCTTGTGTTGCGATATTTTTCACCACCGTGAGCTTTATGTTCTCCACCCCGGGAGCAATCATGTGGGCGCACGGCTTCCCGGCCCTCGGCGGCGTCGGGCAGTTCCTGGTGAAAGATGTCGTGCTGCTCGGTGCTTCAATGGCGCTCGTAGTCAATGGACTACAACGCATGCAGACGGAGTAATCGTCTCTTCTCTCACGCGTTGGAAAGCCTCAGGCAATTCTTCCCAACCTACTCCAGCATCTTCAGCGCCTTCACCAGGCTCACTCGCATCCGGTTGAATGACGCTGTGACGTCGGCGATCTCATCGTTACCTTTTGCCTGTGGAGGATTAACGTCGGTTTCTCCCCGGCTTACCCGGTCGGCGGCTACGGACACCGCGTGCAATGGACGGATGACGAGAAAATACAGTGCTCCGTCGAGTGCCAGAATGGTGACGACGAATATGCCTAGTAGAAAGATGATGAGGTTGTGGTAGGCCTTTTCCGCGATGCCATTCGGCACAGTCATTGGCACCGAAACCACCTGCGCCGCGATGACCTGGTTCAGCTTCCAACCGAATCCATTGTTCGAACCATATTTGCGAAGCATCGCCGCAGGAGCTACCGACGGTTCGCTGTGGCACTCCAGACAACTGGCGCCCGCGCGCATGGGCTTAGCCAGATATAGCTGGGTGCCGGTTGGAGTCTCGCGTTCGTTGACTAACTGCTTCTCGTTCGGGTGGTCCTCAAAATAGCGGATGATATCGGCTTCCCAATCCTCCGCCCGGTCGGCCAGGTTGGTGGGATTCAGGGTCGCTTCGCGATACGAGTAGTCGCTGTAATTCTTCCTGAGCGCTGAAAAAACGGTGATGGCCGAAAAAGCCGGTACCGTCTGCGGCAGGAAGTTGATGTCGTGGTCCGGGTTCTTCAGCAGCAGCGGCTTGATTTGATCGTTGGTGTAATCGCGCGTCGCCTTAGCCCCCGCCATCATCAGTTCGGCCTGCTGCACCACTTGGTCGCGCGCGTTAGTGAGAAGAAAATCCTTGGCGAGCTTGGCAATCAGAAGGCTGCCCGCGCCGAAGAAGATGATCAGGACGATGTTGAACTTGGTGAGAAGCTTCATGTGGGCTCAGCTCTTGCGAACAGAAGGTTAGCAGGCATGATAACCCGAATCCCGGCTGCCGCCGGCACGCTACTGCTCGCCCGTATCCTTTTTCGTTAGTGGTTGCAGGGGAACTGAACGGACGGACGCCGTCGTTCGTGGCACGAGAGTCCTGAAAAACCAGCTTAGAGAGAAGGATCTCAAGTGGCGATGAACCCAGGAAAATATGGCGGAGAGGGCGAGATTCGAACTTGAGCCGCTTTGCGGGCGTCAGAGCCCGCAGGCGAAATCCCGAGCGCAGAGAGGGATCTCAGCTCAGAAGGGGCTTCTTAGAAATATGGCGGAGAGGGCGAGATTCGAACTCGCGGTACCCTTTCAGGTACGTCCGCTTTCGAGGCGGGTGCCTTCAACCACTCGGCCACCTCTCCGCGCGCACTGCATCTGGCAGGCGTTGACAGCAGTGTTAGTTTAACAAACTACTGGGCGCCCGAGTTTGCCGCGAATCGCTGATGCACGATCACCCGCTCTGCACGATCGCTGGCGAGAACTGTGCAGCGCTGTTCTCGCGCCCACTCGCGTGAGAACTCCAACAGCTTGCGCGCGACGTTGCTTCCTCGTGCCTCGGGTTCCACGAACAATCCCTCTATATAGCCAATGCGTTCGTTGTGCATCTCCAGTAACTCGGAGCCTATCGCCAGTTCTAGCAGTCCGAGCACCCGACCACCGCCATCCTGAACGAAGAATACGGCGTCGGGCTCGTCACGCTTGCCTAAGAAGAATGCCTCAATCTCCGGCGCATGCTCGTCGGCGCCATCCGGCCACAACAACATACGCAGTCTCAGCCATTCGGCGGCGTCGGCCCAAATCACGGGACGGATCGTGAGCGTGTCGAACGTATTCTCACTTGCTGGCATAAGCTAAGTCGCTTGTGACGCACGCTTCTCCCGGAAGAAGCTTTGCATCAACTCCATGCAACGCGCTGCCAGCACGCCGCACGTCACTTCAACGCGATGATTCAGCCGCGCGTGATTGAGTACCTGGGTCACGGAATGTACCGCTCCGGCCTTGGAATCTTCCGCGCCATAGATCAGGCGGCGAATGCGCGCATGGGTGATGGCTCCGGCGCACATGGCGCAAGGCTCGACCGTTACATAGATATCGCAATCGACCAGGCGGTAATTGCTCACTGCTGAACCGGCCTCGCGTAGCGCGATGATCTCGGCATGGGCGGTAGGATCGTGCGAAGTGATCGGACGGTTAGAGCCGCGCCCGACGATCGCACCGTCGCGCACCACCAATGCTCCAACCGGAACCTCGCCCAGCGCGAGCGCACGCTGCGCCTCGCGCAACGCTTCTTCCATGAACAACTCGTCAGAGGTAGACACGCATTCGGAGAGTAAACGAGGCCTGAGGCAGTTACAAGCAGTCCTGAGTCGGCGCGCGACATCTGGAAGACAAAAGCCAACCGCGGATTTGCAAGGATCTCGCGGATCAGAAAAAGCGACCGGCGGCGAAATTCGACTCCTTAAATCCGATCCGTGTTCCTCCGCGTAAATCCGTGGCTCAAGGGTTTTCGATCTGCGAACCGCAGATCAGTTTTTCGAGCTTCAACCGCCGCGGAATTCCTGCACGCTCTCGCCGGCGCGCCAGATGGGCGCAGGCTGCTGCTGACGGTAGTCAGCGAGGCGCTGGTTGATGGCTTCGAGATCGCCCTTCGACCAGCCGACGCACGACACCTCGATCTCGCCACCGGGAGCGATAAGAAATGCGGTAGGAACATTGGTCAGTCCGTAAGCGCTCGAGACAGGGTAGCCATTCGAAGCATCATCGAGTGCGACCGGAAAAGTAATGCCGAACTGCTTCATGAACAGCTGAGTGTTCTTGACGTTGTCCTGAGAGACTCCGATAACCCTGACGTCTTCGCTGCGGTTCGCCTGAAACACTCTCTCGAAGAAGGGAAACGCATACTGGCAAACCGGGCAACTGACTTTGAAAAATGCCAGCAGCACAGGCCCTTTCTTCAACGCATCACGTAGAGAGACCTGCTTGCCGTCAACGGTGGGCAAGGTGAAATCTGGAGCCATAACTCCGGTGTCGAGCGCGGGCATTCATTACCTCCGTTGTAATTTGATTCCTCATGCGCCGCCTGCGACTCAGGCCCCATACGGGTTCAGCTTCTTCAGAATCTTTCGCGCCAGGCCGGTTAATGCTGTGCGTTTCCACTGCTCGGGTCTGAACCACGCGGAGTCGGGAACGCTCAGGCGCAGCACGCGAAATACGGCAACCCGGTAATCGGTGTCGGTGATGGAGTGGCGCAGGTGAGCGATCGGCTCGGTCTCGGGCGCGTGATCGAGCTGCGGCAGCTCCCACATGCTGGCCATTAACCGCGCATCCCGCGGACGCCGCACCAACAGCACCTTTCCAGCTTTTTCCACCAGCGCGTAATTCAGCTGCCTGCGCTTTCGCGGTGCTTGCGCGGCCGCTGCCAGCTCGCCTCGTGTGCGGCAGAACTCGCTGATCGGACACAGCAGGCACTGCGGCGCCTTCGGAGTGCACACCGTCGCACCCAGTTCCATCATGGCCTGGTTGAAGTCGCCGGGTCGCATGGGATCAAGCAGCGCCTGGGCCCGCTCCCACGCCGAGCCGTTCGGCAGCGCAGCGCCTCGCAACCGCGCCATCACGCGCTCGACATTTCCGTCGACCACCGCTACCGGCTCGCCGAATGCGATGCTGGCGATGGCCGCGGCTGTGTAGCGTCCAATGCCGGGCAGCTGAAGCCAGTCTTCGAAGCGGGAAGGGAACTGCCCGTTGCGCTCGCGCACAATTACCCGCGCCGCCTGATGCATTCTGCGCGCGCGGTGGTAGTAGCCCAGGCCGCTCCAGATGGCGAGCACCGACTGCTCACGCGCGGCGGCCAGCACGGTCACCGTCGGGAATCGTTTCATGAATCGCGCGTAGTGCTCAAGCACGGCGGCAACACGCGTTTGTTGCAGCATGATCTCCGAGACCCATACGCGGTAGGGATCGGTGTTGTCGCGCCACGGCAGATCACGGCGATGCGCGTCATACCAGGGCAGCAATGCATGGCGTAATTGGTTAAGCGGCAGTTTCGATCGCCTTGCGGTCATGTCGGATAGAGCTCGGGTTCTCCGCTCCTCAGGTACGGGCGTCAGGGATGTAACCCTAGGAAAATAGCGTAAAAACACATTTTTCGAGCCATTGTTTTCAACGGTTTAGGATACATTTGTGCTCTAGATACCTGAGCCCCAAGGAGTTACAGGCAAAAACCTGATTTCAAAGAACTTAGCGGCGCTCATTTTGCCCTCGGCAGCTTCGATGCCTGGCGAATAGTTTATAGGTTGCTAAGTCAACGTACACCTTGAAACTGCGCGGCTGAGGTTACGAAGGTCGTAGGTTCGCCACCCGGCTTCGACCCAATCAGTTGAGCCGCATGTTCGAACTGGGCGGCGGGATTGTATCGCGCCGGAATCCTATGAGGAGCCAATGAGCACCAAGGGCAAGTCGCGAAATAGAACGCCAGACCACCGAAGAGATGTGGACAACGAAACTGGAGCCGCGAACGTTGGTCCAGACCGGAGCCACGCCATTCGCGTCGGATGCGCCGGCTGGAATATTCCTCGCGATGCAACTCGCTTCTTCGAGACGGAAGGAACGCACTTACAGCGTTATGCCCGGGTGTTGCAGTGTTGCGAGATCAACACATCGTTCTATCGCCCTCACCGCCCCACGACCTGGGAGCGATGGGCCGACTCGGTACCTGCTGGATTCAAGTTCGCCGTAAAGGTGCCGAAGGCAATCACTCACGATGCAGCGCTGAATTGTGATCCCGAGGTCCTGACTGCGTTCATTCGGCAAGCACGCCTGCTTGGCGACAAACTTGGCGCGTTGCTGGTTCAACTGCCGCCGAGCCTCGAATTTGAGTACGAACGTGCGCGGGAGTTTCTATTGCAGCTTCGCGATCTCTTCGACGGGGACGTGGTTTGTGAACCACGTCATAGCAGCTGGTTTCGTGAGATCGCGGACGCGCTGTTGCGAGAGTTTCAGGTAGCTCGAGCGGCTGCCGACCCGGCATGCGTTCCTGCTGCCGCGCAGCCTGGTGGCTGGGCCGGCTTCGCTTACTTCCGCCTTCACGGTTCGCCTCGCCGCTATTACTCTGCGTATACCGAGGCATTCCTGGAAGAAATTGCGGTCCAGATATTGAGTCTGCCACCGGAGGCGCGGGTCTGGTGCGTGTTCGACAATACCGCTGCGGGAGCTGCCATGCAGAATGCGCTGCAGCTCGCTGCCAAACTCAAAGCCCGGTAAACAAGCAACTCTTGGGTTGCCGTGACCCGCAATCTTGGCTGTCGCCAGCAAACAAAAGGGCGGGGATTAATTCCCGCCCTAAGTGCATCAAGGTAGCTGCTTACGATCCCTAGAACACCATGACCGTAATCGGGTTCGACGGAATGCCGTTGGTTACGACGACCATCGTGGAGGTTCCGGTTTCAGCCCCTGCCGGTACATCGAAGCGTGTGCTGGCAAGAGATCCAAGTCGGCGTACGCCCATCGAGCTGTGATCGTGAGTGCGGGCGTAAAACACATGGCCGGTCGACATGTTGGTCAGCCGCACCAGCGGGTAATTCGTCGCGGTATTGTTCTCGTCGCCGTAGGCGTTGGCCTGCGACATCCCATTGAAGTTCGAGCCGTACGCACTGTAGGTTGATCCGCGTTTTAGTGCAACTACGGAAAGCTGTAAGAGCATAGGTGCCCAGAACTGCTGGTAGGTTCCCGCAGATCTGTATACCGCGCTTCCACCGATCAGGACTTCACCCGTCGGCAGCACAAGCAGGGGCCCGCCGCCAGAGGCGGTGCGCGTCATCGTAGTTCCGTTGAACTCGTACAAGGAACCGGAATTTCCTGCTACCAGGACGTTTCCGCTGGTCAGCAGAGCGGCGAAGTTGTCGCCGGCATCGTCGCCATTGGGAAAGTCAGGGCCGGCAACCCACGTTCCCGGTACATCGGGAGATGAGCCCGGCGTATAGATCGCGGTGTGTCCGGTGTTGGCGCCAAGGTGCAAGGCGCCGGTCGCGAAGACGGTTCCGTCAGGACGCAGGATGGCGGGGCCGATCTCTCCCGGCGGGTAGTAGGTGCCCCATGCACCCCTGATGCCGGTGCCGCAGTCTACTTCGCACGGCCCCATCAGGTTGGCGACGGTGCTGCCATCCTGGATCCAGGTCTGGATGGCGGCGTCGTAGTGCTCAGAGTTCGGACTGTTTTTCACATCGGCTGTCAGCACTGTTCCATTGGGCATCAGCGTCCAGCCCTCTTCGGCGTTAAAGTCGCTCTTGCCGGTCGAGGCCAACTCGGTCCAGGTCCAGGTGTGGGGATCGAGTTCGGCCACGTTCATCATCATTTTTTCACCGACCAGGAACTGGCCGTTGGCAAGCACCGCTGATGGTGAATCGCCGATGAACCCCCATCCGGCGGGCGGGCTGATCATGGTCCAGGTGTTGGCAACGGGATCGTAGCCCGCGCCCTGATTGGTAAAGGCAAAATTGCCAAAGTTGTATTCGCCGCCTTCGATGACGACGCGTCCGTCGATCATCACCGCCTCGGCCATGTACAAAGGCGAGTAACCGGACGGCAGGCTGGCGACCTGTTTCCAGGTGCCGTTTACATAGCTGCCAGTGATGTCGGGGGTAAGGGTCCACCAATCAGAAGAGCCATACCCTTGAACCAGCACCCGCCCGTCGGTCAGGAGCATTTCTACAATAGCGCCATCCGGCGCCTGGTTTTTTAAGTTAACGACGGTTTGCGCATTGGCAACGGCTGTAGCTGCGAGCGTAAGGCAAGCCAGCGCGACAAGGAATTTCCTCTTCACTATTGTTTCCTCCAGTGGTCCAGAATTCAGGCCTCAAGTATAGTAAAGCCCGATAAATTACATCCCACACTTCCCTTTGCCCTCGCACGGGACGAAAGCTTCTCATCCCTTATAACCCTGCGCGGCCAGCCCCATGGTTGATTCGGGATGGTCGCATGGATTTCAAGAAGGAGAACAAATGGCAGCAAAAGGAAAAGTCCTGGTACTAGTCTCGAGCGGTCGCGGCCTGCCCTTGAAAGATGGCAAGGTTTATGCCGGCGCCGGCTACTACCTCAACGAACTGACGGTTCCGGTTCGCGCTCTGATGAAGGAGGGCTACGAAATCACCTTCGCCAATCCCAAAGGCAACACGCCGCAACTGGATGTCAATTCAGCTATCGCACAGTTCTTTGGTGGGGACGAAGCTAAGCTTCAGGATTATCTAAAGTTCAAGGACAGCCTGACCGGGCTCAAAAATCCAACGCGTATCTCGGATGTCATCGCATCGGGCCTGGATCAATATGACGCTGTTTTCGTGCCCGGCGGCCATGGCCCGATGATGGATCTTCTCGATGATCCGGACGCCGGCACCGTGATGAGACACTTTCATGAAACATCCAAGCCTACGGCAGTGCTGTGCCACGGCCCGATTTCACTGCTCTCGGCGCTTCCGAATTCGAAGGAGTTCGTCGCCGCGCTGGCGGCGGGCGATGCCGCTGGAGCGCATGAAAAGGCTCAAGGTTGGATATATTACCGGCTATAAGATGACTATTTTTTCTACGGCGGAAGAGCAGCAGCGGGAGCCGCTTGAGATTGGCGGTAAGGTTCTGTTCTATCCGGACTTCGCCTTGCGTACGGCGGGCGGTGACGTAAGTGTGGTCGCTCCATGGCAGAGCTATGTCCTGCAAGATCGCGAGCTGATCTCAGGGCAGAACCCGTTCTCCGATGAAGCGCGTTCTGAAACTTCTTCTGCCGGCACTCGATGCGAAGAAGAAATGAGTGGATAACAGCGATCAAAGCAAAATCAGGGAGTGCCAGACTCCAGCGCATCCACGCTGGTTGAGGAGGCGGTGCAAGGCTTTGTTTACGAGGGAGGATCACACCTGCCTCCTTCTCGTCGGCGGGATGTGCTACTGTCATCCCGGAGATGGACATGAAAAATGTTGTGCTGATCACGTGTCTACTATTTGCTTCGAGTTTGTTTGCCGGAGATTGCGTCAAGAACAGGCGTGGTGAGACGGTTTGCGGCAACGGAACGAGTGCCGCCAGGGTCAACCCAAATACTGGCAATGCTGCCGTTGCCCAGAAGAACTCGAACGGGGTAACGACAACTAAAACCAGCAATGGCGGCGAAGTTAAGAGCAAAAATGGGAAGGGTGTAGCAAAAGGCCCGGATGGTAAGACCTGCGTCAAGACTGCGAACAACCAGGGCTGTACCAAATAAATAGAGAGTACCGTCAGCGGCGGGCGCCTTGCTTCGCCATCTGCGCCTGCCCCGCCTTGGTCATCAAGCGCGATTGTTCGTACATCGCAATCCACTTCTCGCACGAAATCGCCGAGATCAGCTTGCCAATCGCTGCGAGCGGTAAATCCTGTGGTGACTTGAAATGAACGCAACACTTTCCCATGTCGAGCTTCTTCCCCGCCGCCTTGAACGCTGCCTTTAGTTGCTCGAGCTGATTCGCGCTCCAAAACGCGCCCATCAGGTAGAGCGAGCAGTAGTTCTTCTGCGACGAGAGCGCGACGTAGCAGATGGGCTGCTGGTTGTAAGTGTCGGGATAGCGAGACAGGGGGATCGTCCAGCCGATGGTGCCCCAGACGAGGCACTCTTCGTAGCCGCGCGGAATGTGCTTGTTCACCATTGCGCGCACCGTTGCGATGGTCTTCGCACGATCGGCGGGGAGTGAGGCGACGTATTGCGCCGGCGTCTTGACGTTCGATGGTGGTTTCATAGAATCGCCTTTTTTCCGAACGAAGTGTACCACCGAAATCTTGAAAATCAGCCAGCGGCAAGGGCTGTGAGTATCGCGCAAGTCTTAGCCCTGCCCGAGCACGCCGACGATTTTAGCCGACCATTGTTATCAGGCCATAACGGGCGTTGTCCCATTGCAGGAGTGGGTACACAGCAAACTAGTTGTTGAGAATTGGCGATTAGACTCACATCGCATCGCGGCTGGTTCGAACATCGCACGTGCTTTCCAGCCGAGCCGATCTGCTGAAGTCTCGTGTCACAATCGTTCCATGCTCAAAGTCAAGCGCCTCTCGCCCGAAGCGACACTGCCCACGGTTGCGCATCCCGGAGAAGACATCGGTTACGACCTGTACTCCGTCGAGGACGTCACCATCGCAGCTCGTAGCGCAGCAGGGGTTCATACCGGAATCGCTATCGAGTTCTCGCCCACCGCCGGTGGCATTGTGAAAACCCGCTCGGGCTTGGCGAAGAAGCGGCTGATGTGCAACGCGGGCGTGATCGACGCCGGCTATCGCGGCGAGATTATCGTCCTGATGGAGAACCTCGGCGACCAGCCCTACGCGATTGCCAAGGGCGACAAGATTGCCCAGCTCCTGGAGCACCCGTTCCTCGCGGGCGATGTGGTTGAAGCCGAGCTCGGCGAAGCAGCAAGAGGGAGCAAAGGTTTCGGGTCATCCGGAGCGTAACCAGGACGACGCGGTCTTTCGTTGTCTTCGGAGAATGCGCCCGCACAAGTATTGCTTCTAGACCCGCTTGATGGTCGCGAGCCAGGCCGGCGCGCCGTGTTGGTGGAATCGCGTGCTAATCCGGTCAGGCTCGATGGCTGCGATATTCCAGCCGGTGTTCGAATTGAACGCCGCCCGCAGATCTTCCTTACTGACCGGGTGCGGGCCGGTGTCGGGACCATGGTCGCTGAAGCACAACAGGTACAGCGCTCCATCGTGTTCGGTAACCGACGCCAGACTTGCGGCGTATCGCGGTTGCTCGTCGCGGTCGAAGGTGTGGAACAATCCGGAGTCCAGTATGGTTTTGAACTTGCGACACAAACGCTCGAGCTGCAACGCGTCTGCCACGACGAACTCAATATCGAGCCCACGCTCCCGGGCTTTCTCGCGCGCCATCGCCAGTGCGGTTTCGGCAACGTCAAAGCCCACCACCGACAATCCCAGCGAGGCGAGGTGAAGCGCGTTCTCGCCGCTTCCGCAGCCCGCGTCCAGCACCGGTCCAGCGAATGCGCCTTCGGAGGCCAAGCTCGCGATTGCAGGCTGCGGCTGGCCGATATCCCAGGGCGCAGGGCCGTGGTGATACGACGCGTCCCAAGGCAGCCCGGTCATGCGTTCATGGCTGGTAGGATGCCGTCCGCCAAACTGATCTTCAGCTGCGCTTCCTGGTCGCTGCAACATCTCGTTATCTCCTGCGAGTCATATTGCCATCAAGTCACAAGCCTTGGCCATCCCTCGACGAAATTCGGCTGCCCGCAATTGGGCGCAAAGAAGCGCCTTGCCAGTACAACTCCCTGTTTCTAACGCCCCTCTTTACTAAAGGAGTTAAAATCTAACTGACAAGGACTGTAGCTGCGGGCAGGTACGCGCTGCCCGGAGAAGGATCTCGATGAATATCCACTTCAGCTACAAAATCGATAAGACTTCCGATCTCGAAAATCTGCTTCAACAACAAACCGACAAACTAAACCGGCTTCTACAGGTGTTCCGCCCCGAGTTGGTGCACCTGAAAGGAAGTCTTGTCGAAAATTCGCCGCACGAAGGTTATGTTGTCTCGCTCAACCTGCGGCTCCCCTCAGGGCAGATGGCCTCGCAGGAAACCAGTGACACGCTGACCGGCGCGGTTAAAGCTGCCTTCGCTGAGCTGTCGAGTCAACTTAAAAAGCACAAGCAGCTGCTGCGCAACGAGCACAACTGGCCCCGGCGTCGCGGGCCCGGTCGCTCGGTTGTCGATACCGTACCCTTCGAGGATACGATTGCCGCAATCAAGCCCGACGCGGTTTCCTCGGGAGACATTTCCAGCTACATTGACGCGAATCTTCCCCGCTTGCGGCGCTTCGTCGAGCGTGAGTTGCAGCACCGCCAAAGCGAAGGCCAGCTTGCGCAGGACCAGGTGCAGGTAGACGACGTAGTGTCGGAGGCGATCGCTAACGCACTGGACGAACACCGCGACAAACCGGAGCGCATGCGTCTGGAACCCTGGTTGTACCGGCTCGCCTCGGACGCGATCGATCGATTAGCTTCGTCCGACGGTGACGAAGGCCGTATCCCGCTCGAGCGATCGTCAGACACGGGAGAAGCCCACGACACAGTTGAACCTCTGGCGCAGTTCAGCGAACCCGAAGGCCGTCTTTACGTGGAGAACGCGATCGTGGACAGCGAGGCGCAGAGCCCCGAAGACATTGCCGCGCGCAATGAACTCATCGAATTGGTCGAGCGTTCGCTGCGCGATGCCGGTCGCGATCAACGCGAAGCTTTCATCCTGTACACCATTGAGGGCTTCACGGTCGAGGAGATCGCTGATATAGCGAATCACCCGGTGGAAAAGGTTCGTGCCGACATTCGAAGCGCGCGTGAGCACCTGCAGAAAACCTTGCCGCTGCGAGATCCGCTCAAGGACAAGCTCGTCGAATATGCCAAAACGGCCTGACGCCGGGGCGCCGGGCCGACTTGCCTTTCCAGCAAGAATTCACATCAGGAGAAACGAATGATAACGCGTGATGAAATCCGCGAACTAGCTAACTTTCACTCTCCGGAAACCTGCGCCCTCACCTTTTACTATCAGCCCAGCACGCCGCAGGACCTGTCGCACCGCGGCGAGTCCATCATGGTCAAAGACCTGGTGCGCGATGCCATGCGCGACGCGGAGAAAGGCGGGAAAAACGCCTGCGCGCGCGCCGACCTGGAACGCATCAGCGGGATAATCGAGGCGCTGCACGGCAACGGGGGCAAGGCCAAGGCAATATTCGCCTGTGCCGGGCAGAACTTCTGGCGCGAATACGATTTGCCGCCGCAGCTGCCGAAGACGCAGGTGATTTTCAATCAGCGCTTCCATCTGAAGCCGCTGGCCGCGCTGTTGCGCGAAGGCCGCAAGACACTCATTGTTCTAGCCGACCGCACTAAGGCCCGCGTGTTCGAGCTTTCCAACGATGAGATCACCGAGCTGCAGGACTTCTTCAACGAACTGACCCGCCGTGGTAAGAGTGATGGCTGGAGCGGATACGATGCCGGACACGCCGAGCGCCGGGTGATGAATGAGGCGGCGCACCACTTCAAAGCTATTGCCGACTACTTGAAGGAACGCTACGAGCGCGAAGCTTTTGACCAGCTGCTCATCGGCTGTCACGACGAGCAGTGGCCAGAAATCGAGTCGCATCTGCATACTTATTCGAAACAGAAGTTGATCGGCCATTTCCGCATTGATCCCAAAGCTGCCTCACCCGAGCAGGTGAAAGAGATGGCCCTACAGAGGATCGCCGAGCACGAGAACGAAGAGAAGCATCGGTTGATTGAGGAAGTAATCGGCGAGGCTCATCGCAATGGCAATGGCGCTATCGGGCTGCGCCGTGTGTTGCGCTCACTCGAGGTGGGCGAGGTGCAGACTTTACTGCTCGGCTCCAATTTCCAGGCGCCAGGCGTGAAGTGCTACAACTGCGGCCACATGGATCTGCACGATGCTCCTATGTGCGCGGTCTGTGGGAAGCCGAACACTCAGCTGGAAGATATCGGTGATGCCATCGTAGGCGAGGCCATCCGCAATCACATCGAGATTTTGTGGATCGACAACACTGAGGAGTTTGATGGTATCGGTCGCATCGCCGCCCTTCTGCGCTTTCGCGCCGATCAGAACACGCCGATGAAGGTCGCCGTGTAACAGACTGGAATCGCGCTAACGAGGGAGCGGCTGATTCTTGTCTACGGCGACTGCACGTTGATGCTATTCTCAGTCGCCGCAGACCATAATCTGCGCTTCCGCGTGAGCGCCACCCATGTTTGTTCTTAGCAAAGTAATTTCAGGCGGACAGACCGGCGTTGATCAGGGGGCGCTTCGCGCCGCAGCCGCAATGGGTTTCGCCGTCGGAGGCTGGTGCCCTCCCGGGCGCATGTCAGAGGACGAACGGATTCCTGATGGTTTACCGCTCAAGGAAACCCTCCAGGAACGCAGCGAAAACGCGCCTCATATCCCCAGGTCCCAGAGAACTGAGTGGAACGTCCGCGACTCCGACGGAACGCTCTTGCTGTGGCCTAGTGACCTGAATCGAGAAGACCCAGGTACTCGATGGACAGCAGAATGCGCCGCTCGGTATGGGAGGCCGACGATGGTTTGTGATCCCGGAGACCTTACCAACATTTCCAAGGTGCAAGAGTGGCTTGAAGAAAAATCAATCAAAACCCTAAACGTAGCGGGGCCGAGTGAAAGTTCGTCCCGTGGAATTGGCCGCACAAGCGAGAAGTTCCTACGGGAGGTTCTGAGGGTCGCACTGTTGCAGAAGTAATACGCCGCTGACGCGGGCGCTTTTCGTGTGGTGATTCAGATGAGATGACATCTATAGATGTGTCGGAAAAAGTGAGAAGCAACGGATCATCACTACTGAAGTCTCCTCAAGGTCTCAATTCCGCCGGGTGCCCCGTTCAAACCATCCTTTGGCTTGACTGGGTCTTCGATGTTCATTCACCGCTGACCTAAGTTTCTGTTTTTCCTATGCAGCACCCGAGTTTATGATGGGCCGCTGTGAGGGGCACAAGCATGGAACGTGGGCTTGGGCTATCCAATAGAACATCTGCTGTTCTCTGCATCCTGCGGGCATATCCTCGGTCGCGCTGGCCGACACCGTAACCGTCAACATCTGAAACTTAAGGATTCGAAACGAGCGAGCGAGTTGCAAAAAGCGAACTGCAAACCACAAGACCACAAAGCGTGTCCTGTTGCGCAATGAGAGGGGAATCCCTCTCGCTATCAGAAATTCACCACATTCAAATCCATTGGAAACTCTTTCGTACGCGGTCTGGGAGTGGACAAAAGACCTTTGCTCCAGTTGCCGTCAAGATTTGTCGCGGCCTCCCACTGCGCCGCCGGCACTTCGCCGGCGAGTTGAAACGAGTCGATCACGTACGGCAGACCCTGCGAACCTAACGCCGACGGACTATCCATCAACTGAAAATGCAGATGTGGGCCAGAGGTGTTGCCGGTATTACCCAGCTTGCCCAGCACCTGTCCCCGCGTAACGTGGTCTCCGGCGTGAACCGCAACCCCATTCTTCTGCATGTGGGCGTAGAAGGCGTACACGCCTCCGCCTAAGTCTAGAATCACGTGGTTGCCGTCGACGTTGTCGATGTTGATGGTCTTGGGATCAGGTAGCACGCCGGGCTTCTGGTCTTCGAGATCGTTCTCAGTCTCGATGACCGTTCCATCAGCAACGGCCAGGATATCGGCGCCGTAGCAAGTAAAGTTGTGCACGTTGGCCGAATCGCCATTCACGAAACGGCCGCCCTCATCCAACTGCATCCAGTCGATGGCGAACCGCTGTCCGAAGAAGATGCTGCCGTTGACCGGAACGCCGGCCGCGCGGTGCACACTCCCGGGCACACAGCATCCATTGACGGCTACCCAGTGTTGACCCTTCAGCGGCGGTCCGATGACGCGCACTCTGCGAGAGATGGTGATCGGCGCCACGTCATAGCTCATCGCAACATCGGAAGTTTGGCCCGGGCCCGCACCCGCCAGCAGATCGAGTCGATGCAGCAGCCGGGAGGGTATCGCCGCATCCCCAGCAAGAGAGATGTCGATAAGGAACAGACGTGTGGTGCTCTGGTCGAGGATTGCGTTCTTCGCCGGGCCTCCAATGGCTAACCGCAGTCGGTTGAGCAAGTCTTTGCCTTCGAAGCTGACGATGACTTTGGCAGGGTCGGATGCATCGAGCACGCTGATCTTGTTCAGCGTAGCCGGCGCGCCGTTGGTGTTGGTGATGACCAGCTCGTAAACGATGTGCTGCCGTCCATCGGTGCCGAGCACCGGGCTTGCGCTGGAGGTCAGGGCGGAGACTACGACCGGGGTGAAGTGGTCTTTCGCAAGGGATGTTGTGACAGCTACCAGGACGAGCAAGACAATGCGCAGAAAGGACGTTGGCTTGGGCACCGCAGCATTGTATAGCAACACCTTTACTTTCCTGCCTGTCAAAACGGCGGGCAACGCCGAGTGGTAAGCTGTGGCTCCATGAGCTTCACTCCACGCTCTATCGCCATTCTTCTGCTGCTTTCGGCTGCTATCGCCGGTCACGCGGCCAGCTTCACCCTGGAGCAGGTCTTGAGTTCGCCGTTCCCCACGGGGCTAGTCGCAGCGCAGCACGCGACGCGTATCGCGTGGGTCTTCGATGCCAAGGGCGCGCGCAATGTCTGGATCGCCGATGGCCCGAACTTCACCGCGCGCCAGGTTACACATTTCACCGGCGATGACGGCATACCAATTGCCAGCCTGCGCATCACGCCCAGACGGCCGCACCGTCGTGTTCGTTCGCGGCTCTGAGACCAACGAGGCGGGCAGAGTTGCCGCACCGACGAACGATGTCACCCCGCGCAAGCAGATGGTCTTCGCCATGGACGTGGACGGCGACTCACCGCGCGCGCTGGGCGAGATGGGCTGCGGCGAAGAAGGATGCGAAGATGTCGAGCTTTCTCCCGACGGCCAGTTTGCCGTGTGGGCCGCGCGCAAGCAGTTATGGATCGCGCCGGTGTCAGGCGCAACGCCGTCGCATCAGCTTACGGACCTGCCGGGAAGCACGGTCACTCCGCAGTGGTCGCCCGATGGGCATGAGATCGCCTTTGTCAGTGATCGCGGCGATCACAGTTTCATCGGCGTCTACGATTTCGGTCACGATGCAGTCCGCTATCTTGCCGCCGGTGTCGATCGCGATGTCTCGCCGCGCTGGTCTTCCGATGGCAAGCAGGTAGCCTTCGAGCGGATTGTTGGCGCAGAGCAGAAGCAGACACTCATTCCGCAGCATCCGCTGCCGTGGTCGATCTGGGTGGCCGATGCGGCGACCGGCAATGGCCATCAGGTATGGCAGAGCGGGACGAAGCTCGAGGATTCTTATCCCGAGCTGACAGCGGATGTCTCGTTCAAGTTTGCCGCCAACAATCAGCTTGGTCTTCGCTTCAGAACAGGATGGTCGCAACCATCTCTACTCCGTCGCGGTTAGCGGAGGCGCAGCGGTGTTGCTGACGCCCGGCGACTACGACGTGGAAGATGTGACGCTCGCGCCGGACAACAGGTCGCTGCTCTACACCTCGAACGAAAACGACATTGATCGCCGTCATATCTGGCGTGTCACATTGCCCGATGGGAAGCCGGTAGCCGTGACGCATGGCGAGACGATGGAATGGTCTCCAGTGGAGACCGGGGTGGGGAACTATCTTGCCTGCTTAGGTTCGACTGCGACATCGCCTGCCATGCCGTATCGCATCATTGCGAAGGGTCGCGAGATGATTGCGGCTTCGGCGCTCCCGGCCGACTTTCCTTCCGCCCAGCTGGTGGTTCCGAAGCAGGTGATCTTCAACAGCGAAGACGGGCTGAAGATCCACGGGCAGCTCTTCGTTCCCGCAGGACGCACGCAATCCGGCCCGGCGCTGGTGTTTATGCATGGCGGCCCGATTCGCCAGATGATGCTGGGCTTCCATTACATGGATTACTACCACAATGCTTATGCAATGAATCAGTATCTAGCAAGCCAAGGATATGTTATTTTATCAGTAAACTATCGGCTGGGCATCATGTACGGCCGCGCTTTTCGTGAGGTCGCCGATGGCAGCTGGCGCGGCGCCTCCGAATATAAGGACATTACGGCAGCGGCAAAGTACTTGCGCGGGCTGCCGACCGTCGATGCAAAGAGGGTTGGCTTATGGGGCGGCTCCTATGGCGGCTACCTGACGGCTATGGGATTGGCGCGCAACTCCGATCTTTTCGCCGCGGGCGTCGACTTTCACGGCGTGCATGACTGGTCGGTGTTTCTGCCGCGCTGGGATGCCAACACTCCGGCGGCGCCTGATTTGGAACAGGCGAAGAAGCTGGCGTACGAATCTTCACCCAATGCGTCAGTGCAAACCTGGAAGTCTCCCGTGCTCTTGATTCAGGGCGACGATGATCGCAACGTACCATTCAGCCAAACCGTTGACCTGGCGCAGCGCCTGCGGCAAGAACACGTTCACGTTGAGGTGCTGGTCTTCCCCGACGAGATCCATGACTTTCTGATGTATAAGACTTGGGTGAAAGCCTACGGTGCAACGGCGGATTTCTTCGCCAGGGAATTGAAGTGAGTTCCGGCCAAGGTGCTCGAATGTCTACCTCACGCGAAAACGCGATTGCGCTGATCGGTGATATCACGGCTGCGATCAACCGCGGTGACATCCCAAGCTTGCTGAATCTCTATGCCGAGGACGCGACCCTCATCAGTCCGGCGCTGGGTGAGCGACATGGCCGGCAGGCGATCGCGGACTCGTGGGTGGAAATGTTCAATCGCTTTCCCGATTGGAAGGTGACCGTTTCCGACTGTTTCGTCGACGGAGACCGCGTGCTCGCCTTCGGGACCAATTCGTTTACGGATAAGACGGGATGGTTCGGACTGTCTCCTACGGGAAGATTGATGGGCTATCGCGCGGCAGCGATGTTTACGCTGGCGGGATCGAAGATCGTACGTGACGAGCGGCTCTACGATGTCAGCGCGGTGGCCGAACTGCTGGAGAAGACGCGGCTCGAGCAGGAACTGAGGACCGCCGGGGAAGTACAAGCCGCACTATTGTCGCGCAGCGTGCGACGGGGAACTTTCTATGAGGCGGTCGGCGACTCCACTCCCTGCCGTACCATCGGTGGCGATTTTTTCGAGTTTATGGAACAGCCGTCGGGCCAGCTGGCAGTTGTGCTGGGCGATGTTGCGGGCAAAGGTCCACCAGCGGCGCTGCTTGCGGCCATGATTCAGGGAATGCTGGCGGTCGAAGCGCTGGCGCAGACGAATCCAGCCGCCCTGATGGCCCGGCTCAATCGCGCTCTGCTGGCGCGTGGCCTGGGCGCGCAATTCGCGACGCTGGTCTACGGAGTGCTCTCCCCGGACGGCCGCTTTACCTATTGCAATGCGGGACACAATCCGCCAGTCGCGATTTGCAAGGGACACACCCGGCGCTTGACCACGGGAGGTCCGATTGTCGGCGCGTTCGGCGAGGTAGTCTTCGAGGAAGAGACATTACAGTTGCAGAATCAAGAAACTGTTGTCTTGTTCACGGACGGGGTGACGGAGGCGATCAACCGCGATGGAGACGAGTTTGGCGAGGAGCGGCTCATTTCTTGCCTGGCCGCGGCGCCGGAGAGCAGTGCAGTCAGCATTGGTGAAGTCCGTCTTGAACACGGTGCATGAGTTCAGCGGAGAAGCGCATCAAGCCGACGACATTACGCTGGCGGTGATGCGCTTCCGGTCAGAACCAACCTGATCGGCTATCGGTTCAGCTTCTTCGCCTGGCAGGCCTCGACGGTTTTCGTAGGATCGATGGCTTCGGCATCGAGCTTGATGTCGGCGATTTTGCCATCTTTGTCGATCACAAACGTCGCGCGCCGCGCCGCCTTGTATTTCGGATTGTAGAGCCCGTACTCCTTGGTGACGTCGCCGCCCCAGTCGCTCAGCAGCGGAAAGGTTACGCCGATCTTTTCAGCCCACGCTTTGTTGGAGAAAGGAGAATCCATGCTCACACCCAGAACCTGGGTGTCGGCAGCTTCCAGCTTGGATAGGTCCTGCTGGAAAGCCTGCATCTCCTTGCTTCAACCACCGGTGAAGGCAAAAACATAAAACGCCAGGGCAACGTTCTTCTTGCCCTTGAACTGCTCCAGCGAAACCTTGTTGCCGTTCTGATCTTGCAGCGTGAAGTCGGGCGCCATCTCGCCGACTTTCACTTTGGGTGTGGGCGGCGGTGCGGGTTGATCAGCCGCGTGCAGGGCGGGAATCATGTTCGCCGCCAGCAGCGCTGCCAGGAAGAATTGCTTCATAGGCTCTCCTCACATCTTGATGCGTGGTGACGTATTGTGACACATCGAACGAGCCTTCCGCTTTACGCGCACTTTATCGATCGCGCCGCTCCGAAACGTGGTTCGTGCCTGCCGCAAACTGGCGGTTCGGGTCGGTTGCAATTCGGGAAACAGCGCAAAACGCCAGTCGCTTTCGTTGCAGATTTGCCGCAGTGGTTCTACAGTGAATGAGGATTCATTCGGACCAGCCAATCCAGCGTAAGTGATTGCCCGCCCTGTGCTTGCGTTGGAGCCGGCAAACGAGGTCTCTGATTTTGTCGAAGCGCGAAACAACATCGCCGGAAGCCAGCGGGCCCGTGGCGCGCAATCCCGAGAAGTACGACCGCATTCTTGAAGCTGCGCTCGCGGTGTTTGCTGAAAAGGGCTTCTTCGTATCGCGCGTCTCCGACATCGCCGATCGTGCCAATGTTGCCGATGGCACCGTGTATCTCTACTTCAAGAATAAGGACGAGATTCTGGCGACGGCCATCAGCACCGCGTTCGACACCTTCATGAACAACGCGCGCACCGAGCTGGAGAAGATTGCCGATCCCGCGGAACGCCTGCGCACCCTGGCGCGGCTGCATCTGCAAGCGCTGGGCGGGAACCGCAACGCCGCAATTGTTTTTCAAATGGAGTTGCGGCAGAGCACGCGCTTGTCCGAGTTTTCGCATCAACACCTGATCGAGTACTTCGACCTGGTTCGCACTGCGATTCAGCAAGGGCCAGCAGCTCGGAGTGTTTCGGCCCGACATGCCGGACAAGATCGCCGCCAACTGTTTCTTCGGCGCGCTGGATGAGATGGTGACTTCGTGGGTGTTGAGCGAACATGAATTTCCCCTGGCCAATGCGGCGGATGCGGTAGTCGATATCCTGCTGAACGGAATGCGGTCGTCTCCCAGCGCGCCCGGCTTGCCAGGCGCAGAACAGCGAAGGCCGTTATGAATCTCGAGACCCTGAACGACATTTTCTTTGCGGTTGCGGAGCGGGGCAGCCATCGAGTCGCGCTCACCAAACAGCCAGGAGGCTGGCAGCCCATCACCGCGGCGCAATTGCAGGCACGGGTATATGCCACGGCGCGGCACATGCGCAGTTGGGGAATCGGCAAAGGCGATCGCGTTGCCATTCTCAGTGAGAACCGCCCGGAGTGGGCCATCGCCGATTTCGCCGCGCTGCTGCTGGGAGCGGTGGATGTACCGATCTATGCGACGCAAACTCCCGAGCAGTGTCTGCATATTTTGCAGCACTCGGATGCGCGCGT
This sequence comes from uncultured Acidobacteriaceae bacterium, assembly GCA_963771535.1. Taxonomy (GTDB): domain Bacteria; phylum Acidobacteriota; class Terriglobia; order Terriglobales; family Acidobacteriaceae; genus CAVVDY01. The sequence goes on from CAVYTK010000007.1 coordinate 267,962, forward strand.
GCTGTTTGTTTCGTCGCGCAAGCAGTACGAGAAGATTGCCGCCATTACCTCGCTGACTCGCCTGGAGCGAATCGTGATCATGGATGATGGCAGCGGTTTGCATAATGTCATTCCCATGGCGGAGATGCTGTACGACGCGCAGCCCGGTCCTGATGCCGAGCTTGGAGAGCATCGCGCGCAGCGTGCAGCCCGACGACGTCGCGACGCTGATCTATACCTCGGGCACCACGGGTACGCCGAAGGGCGTTGTCCTGACGCACGGCAACATCGCGTCGAATCTCAGCATGACGCGGCACCTGGTGGAAGTCGGTCCGGACGACGTATGCATTTCGTTCTTGCCGTTGTCACACATTACGGCGCGCCACCTGGATTACCTGCTGTTTTATCGCGGCGTCACCATTGCCTATTGTCCGGTGATCGACGAGCTTCCCAACGTCATGCTCGAAACTCGGCCGACGATTTTTGTGGGCGTGCCGAGGGTCTACGAGAAAATGTGCAACCAGGTGCGGCTCAAAGCCCAAGGCGTGAAGAGCAAAATCCTTCGCTGGTGCTTGAGCGTTGGCCGCAAGCATCGCCAGACAGTGCTGGCCGGCAAGCGTCCGACTGCGATGGATTGGAAGCTGGCCGAGCGGTTGGTGTTTTCCAAGGTCATCGAGAAGATGGGCGGGCGGGTGCGCCTGTTTCTCTCCGGCGGAGCGCCGCTGGGAATCGACTTGGCATCGTGGTTCGCCGATATCGGCATTGTGATTTACGAGGGCTACGGGCTGACCGAAACTTCGCCGGTGATCGCCATCAACGTTCCGGGAAGCCACAAGATGGGTACGGTTGGACGACCAGTGAAGAACCTCGAGCTGCGCCTGGCCAACGATGGCGAGCTGCTGGTGCGCGGGCCGTCCATCTTCAAAGGTTATTGGGAGATGCCGGAAGAAACCGCCGCCGCTTTTGAGGACGGCTGGTTCAAGACGGGTGACATTGCGACACTGGACGATGAAGGATTTCTATCGATCGTCGATCGCAAGAAGGACTTGATCAAGACTTCCGGTGGGAAGTTCATTGCGCCGCAGCCCATCGAGAGCGCGCTGAAAGTGAATGTGTTCATCGGAGAAGTCGCGGTGCTGGGTGACCGCCGGCGCTTCCCGGCGGTGCTGATTGTGCCGAACTTCACCGTGCTGGAAGACTGGGCGCGCGGTCACGGCATGCATACCGTCTCCCGCGAAGAGTTGATTAACGCCGACAAGGTGCGCGCGCTGTATCAGCAGATCGTGGACGAGTTGAACGGCAACCTGGCGCAGTTCGAGAAGCTGAAGAAGGTGTTGCTGGTTCCGCACGACCTCAGCGTCGCCGATGGGACACTCACGCCCAGTATGAAGTTGCGCCGCCGCAAAGTCGAAGAGCGTTATCGGCTGGAAATCGAAGCGCTCTACGCGGAGACGGAAGTGGCACAGGTGGGGAAGCGGTGAGAGCAGATGGGCGCTGGCGGCAACCATGGTTACTTTCGCAATAGCGCGTTGCCGTCCAGGCAACAGCAGGTCCTTCGCTTCGCTCAGGATGACAGCATCAGAGGGGCGCCGGTAACTGGCGCACGTATTCCTTCGTGCGGTTCCTACTCTCTTCCAAACTTGTTGGCGCTTTCAAACAGCTCGCGCAAGGCGGGCCCGCGCAGGTTTTCGCGCAGGTAAGTCAGCTGCTGCTCGAAGCGCAGCATAACCTCTTCGATATTCACAGCTGTTGGTCAGCGCGATGTCGCGCCACATGGAATAAGGACTGTGGGCAATGCGCGTCATCTCGCGCAAGGCACGTCCGCCGACCTGCACGACCGCCTCGTCATCACCCAGTTCATCGCGAAGCACACTAGCGAAGGCGGTAGAAATCATCTGCGGCAAATGACTGACCCAGGCACATAGGCGGTCGTGGCGCTCGGCGTCAAGCGTGATCAGACGTGCGCCGATGGTCGCGAGCAGATCGAGCCACTCCTGCTGGCGAGGCGTGAAACCGGCGTCGAGATCGAGAGGCGTGATGAGCCACGCGGCATCGCGGAACAGGTTGGCGTCGGCGTTCTCGATCCCGCCATGTTCCTTGCCGGCCATGGGATGGCCGGGCAGTACGCGGGCGGGCGCTTCGGCTCCATAGATCAGGCGCGCGCGTTCGACAAACTGTTGCTTCGTGCTACCCGCATCGGTGATGAGCGTTTCGGCAGGAACGATGGGCGCAATGGTTTCAAATTGCGAAAGAATGCAACCGACGGGCGTGGCAAACAGGATCACGTCGCTGCCCGCGATGGCGCGTTCCAGGTCGGCCTCACCACGATCGATGGCGGCCCGGCGCTGCGCGATCTCCAAGACGGCCGGCCGGTCGCAGCCGACGATGCTGCCGGTGAAGCCATTGGCGCGCAACGCTAAGCCAACCGAGCCGCCAATCAGGCCGGTGCCGACAATCGTGATTTGGTGGATGGGCATTGAGAACTTGCCGCTGTTATCCCATAGTGAGGAGCGCGGTTCGCAAGCGGCCTAGAGTAGTCGAAGGCGCCTGTCAGCAGGAGGCTTCTCTGGCCGTATAGAGGTCCTTCGACTCTTCGCTCCGCTCCTCGCTCAGGATGACAAACTTAACTTGATTACGCTACCCCATGGTCCGTCCCACGGCTGGGGCGATCATGCGCAGCTGGTTCATCAACTCCGCAAACTGCTGCGGAAACATCGACTGTGCGCCATCCGACAACGCGTGATCGGGATCGGGATGCACCTCGATCAGCAGCGCATCGGCGCCCGCCGCGAGCGACGCGCAGGCCATAGGCGCAACCTTGTCGCGCAATCCGGTACCGTGCGACGGATCGGAGGTGATGGGCAAGTGCGACAGCTTGTGCACGATCGGGATGGCGGAGATGTCGAGCGTGTTGCGGGTATAAGTTTCGAAAGTTCGAATGCCGCGCTCGCACAGCACCACGTCGTAGTTGCCGCCCGACATGATGTATTCCGCCGAGAGCAGCATCTCTTCAATGGTAGCGGCGATGCCGCGCTTCATCAGCACCGGCTTGCGGATCTTGCCCAGCTCGCGCAGCAGGTTGAAGTTCTGCATGTTGCGCGCGCCGACCTGGAAGATGTCGACGTAGCGCATCATCGGTTCGATCTGCGAAATCTCCATGACTTCGCTGATCACCATCAGGCCATGCGCATCGGCGGCTTCCCGCAGAAGTTCCAGTCCGTCGAGACCCATACCCTGGAACGAGTACGGCGAGCTGCGAGGTTTGAAGGCTCCGCCGCGCAGTACCTTGGCGCCCGCCTTTGCGACCTGTTCCGCAGCGAGGAAGATTTGCTCGCGCGATTCCACCGAGCACGGGCCGGCCATGACGACAACTTCCTTGCCGCCGATCTCGGTGCCGTTGGCCAACTTGATGACGCTATCGTGTCCGCGGAATTGCCGTCCCACCAGCTTGTAGGGCGCGCTGATGCGATGTACCTTCTCGACTCCGGGCAACACTTCGAGGTCGCGGGTGTCGAAGTCGATGCGCTTACCGACGGCGGCCAGCACCGACTGACGCGCGCCCGTGGTGCGGTGTACCGCAAATCCCATGCGCATCAGGTGGTCGGTCACGTCCTGGATCTGGTCTTCGCTGGCGTGTTCAAGCATCGCGACAATCATGGGTGGTTGGGGCTCCTGGGTTATAGGTGTCGGGTGTCAGTGGGTACGAAAGCCGCCAGCTACAGCCGCCAGCTACTAACGGGTTATCAGTTATCAAATACCAGAAATATGCCGTGAGGGTCTGAAGTTGTAGCCGAGGCCTCAGAATCGCTCCCCCGAATACCATCTGGCTGGTAGCTGGAAGCTGGCGGCTGGCAGCTTCATTCCTGCTGTTGCAATCCACTCGCACTCTTCGCGTTCTCCGCGGCCATCTCTTCCCGCTGAATCTGGCGCATCACGTCGACCAGTCTCTCGAAGACCTGGCGCAGCTGCATCGTGGATAGCGGGCCGGCATTATTGCGAGCGATATTGTCGAAGATAATGCGCTCGCGGTCCGGTTCATACACCGGCAGATCGGAGTTGCGCTTGAGTCGCCCGATCTGGAGCGCACACTCAGCGCGCTGATTAATCAGCTTTACCAGTTGACGGTCTACTTCGTCGATTTGGCTACGCCAGTCTGCGATATCCATAGGTGCTCGCCCAATGCGCTCGCCTGAACGTCAGAGACGCCTCAACCCGGCACTCCTGCCTGCTGCTTCGCGCCGGTAATAGAGGATAGAAATTCCGCAACTGCTTCGGCTTCGCGTCCGGGATTTTCTTCAACTCTTTGTACGATAGCGCTTCCCATGACGGCAGCGTCGGCAAATTCTCCGACTTCGGCGAACTGCGCAGCGTTGGAGATACCAAATCCTACCGCGACCGGCAGGTGAGAAAAGCTGCGAATGCGCGCCACCAGACTGCGAGCGTCGCCGGCCACTTCGCTGCGAGCTCCGGTGATGCCAAGGCGTGAGATAGCGTAAATGAACCCTCGTGAATGCCGGGCAATGCTGCGCAAGCGTTCGTCGGTGCTGGTAGGCGCCGCCAGAAAAACCGGCGCGAGGCGGCGCTGCCGCATGGCGCGCAGATAGTCGCCCGCCTCTTCTACCGGGAGGTCGGTGACCAGAGCACCGTCGGCGCCGGCGGCGGCTACCGAGGCGCAGAAGCGGTCAATGCCAAACTGCAGAATCGGGTTCATGTACGAGAAAAGGATGATGCTGACATTCGACTGCTCACGAATTTCGCGCGCCGCCTGCAGCACGCTGTCGACATTCGTGCCCTGGCGCAACGCCCGCTCGCTGGCCCGTTGAATCACCGGGCCGTCGGCCACCGGATCGCTGAACGGCACTCCCAACTCAATCACTTCGGCGCCGGCGGCAATGGCCGCGAACGCGACGTCGCGCGACACCTCAAGCGATGGGTCACCGCAGGTGATGTAGGCAACGAGACCGGGTTTGCGCTTGAACGTGATTGGCATTTGAAAAAAGTTGTCAGCGGTCAGTTGTCGGTTATCAGCAATTCAGTCTCGGGTTTCCAGTCTCCAGTTTCAGCTTCGAGAGATTTGCATCAATTGCTGGTTAATAGAAGTCGTGTCGCTAATCACATCCGACGACCCCGTGCCCAGGCCTCTCGCTTAGTTGCTTGTACGGTACGGCTGAAGCCGTGCCCTTTCAAAACGGAATCGACAATCCTTTCAAAACGCCAGATTCTCGCGCAAGATTCCGATGTCTTTATCGCCGCGTCCGGAGATGTTCACGATAACGATATTGTCTTTCGGCATCTGTGGCGCACGCTTTATCACTTCTGCCACAGCGTGGGATGACTCCAGCGCCGCAATGATTCCTTCCGTCCGCGCCAGCAGCTTCAGGGCATCGAGCGCCTCGGTGTCGGTTGCGGAAACATATTCCGCACGACCCTGGTCATGCAGCCAGGCGTGCTCGGGCCCGATCGCCGGATAATCCAGGCCTGCGGAGACAGAATGAGTCGACGCGATCTGCCCCGCCTGATCCTGTAGCACCCAGGAGTACGTGCCCTGCAAGACGCCGGGACCTCCGCCCTCGAAACGTGCCGCGTGATCGCCGAGCGTGCGGCCGCGGCCTCCGGCTTCAACGCCAATCAGCTGGACACTGCGGTCCGGGATGAACTCGTAAAATGCGCCGATGGCGTTCGAGCCTCCTCCGACACAAGCAATGATGGCGTTGGGCAGGCGGCCTTCGGCGCGCAGTATCTGGCGCCGCGCTTCCTGGCTTATAACGCGGTGAAAGTCGCGAACCATCGTGGGGTAGGGATGCGCTCCCAGAACGCTGCCCAGCAGGTAGTGCGTGGTGCGAACATTGGTGACCCAGTCGCGCATCGCTTCGTTGATGGCGTCCTTCAATGTCTTCGAGCCGGACTCGACCGAACGCACCTCGGCGCCCAGCAGGCGCATGCGGAAGACGTTCAGCTCCTGGCGGCGCATGTCTTCTGCGCCCATGTAGACAACGCACTCCATGCCGAACAGGGCGCAGACGGTCGCCGTGGCAACACCGTGCTGGCCGGCGCCCGTCTCGGCGATGATGCGATGCTTACCCATCCGACGCGCCAGCAATCCCTGCCCAATGCAGTTGTTGATCTTGTGCGCTCCGGTGTGGAGCAGGTCTTCGCGCTTCAGGTAGATCTTCGGGCCGCCCAGGTCACGTGTGAGGCGCTCCGCCAGGAACAACGGTGTAGGCCGGCCGGCATACTCCTGCAGCAGGCGGTGATATTCGTTGCGAAACTCTTTATCTTTGCGAGCCGACTCGTAGGCCGCCTCCAATTCCTGGAGCGCCGCCATGAGCGTCTCCGGAACGAAGCGTCCGCCGTAAGAGCCGAAGCGGCCGGGAACGACGCGCGGACGACGTTGCTTGTGCGCTGGAGGTGAGGGCACGGTGGATTCGTTATGTGAAACAGGGTCCATGAGAAATCTCGGGGCCGATCGTTGTCCTTGGCAGCGCCGCAGTTCCGGCGCTTCGTTTAATAGTTTAGAGGTTGCGAAACCGAGGCTGTGCGCACGGCGTTCACAAATGCCCGCACCTTGGCTTCATGCTTGCGACCGGGTTCGCTTTCGACGCCCGAGGCCACGTCCACGCCCCAAGGGTCGAACAGGCGCAAGGCTTCGGGCACGTTTTCCGGGGTGAGGCCGCCGGCGATAATCACCGGACTCCACCGTTTGATGCGCGACACCAATGGCGCAAGTGCGTTCCAGTCAAAAGGAACGCCGGTTCCACCTCGCTGCCCGGGCACTCCGGAGTCGAGCAGGATGGCGTCGAAGAACTGGGCGACGCGCAAATATTGTGCAAGATAATCTTCGCCGGCGGCCAGCACTTGCTGCGCCTGCAAGGTCTTGATGATCATGCGCGAAGGGAGTGCCGAGCGATAGGCCCGCATCTGGTCGGCGGGTTCGTCTCCCTGCAACTGGATTCCCGTCAGGCCCACGTTCTGCGCGAGCGCGGCAACCGCGTCGGGCGACTGGTTTACGGTAACGCCGACCTTGCCGATCTGAGGCGGAAGCGCGGCGACGATTTCGGCAGCCGCCTCCTGCTGAATTTGTCCGTGGGCTGGAGGCGAAGATGAATCCCAGAGCATCGGCCCCGGCATCCACCGCAAGCCTTGCGTCGGCCAGATTCGTGGTCGCGCAGATTTTGGTCCACGTCATACGGCAGCCGCCGTTTGCGAAAGCAGGGCAGCGAGCGCATCGCCGGGATGTGCGGCGCGCATCAGCGATTCGCCAATGAGAAATGCGGTGAAGCCAGCGGCGCGAAGGCGGGCAATGTCGTCAGCGGTTTCGATGCCGCTCTCGGCGACTTTCAGAATGTCTGCCGGCATTCGCTCCGCCAGTTGCAGCGAGGTGTTCAGGTCGACGCCGAAAGGTATGCAGGTTGCGATTGTTGACGCCGATGGTGTCGAACCCGGCATCGAGCGCGCGTTGCAACTCGTCAGCATCGTGGACCTCGCACAACACGTCCAGGTCGAGAGCCTTCGCTCGCTGCGACAAATCGGTCAGCTGGTTTTGCGAAAGAGCCGCAACAATGAGCAGCACGGCGTCAGCGCGATGCGCGCGAGCTTCTAACAGCTGAAATTCGTCGACAATGAAATCCTTGCGCAGGCAGGGAAGCGCGGTGGATTCCGATGCGGCTTCCAGATTGTGAAGCGAGCCCTGGAAGTATGGCTCATCGGTAAGTATGGAAAGCGCGGCCGCGCCGGCATGTTCCAACTCGCGGGCCAGTTCAGCCACGGGAAAGTGCGCCCGGATCAGTCCCTTCGAGGGAGACGCCTTTTTCAGCTCGGCGATAATTGCCGGACCAGACTTGCCGACCGTTTTTAGGCGGTGGCGAAAGCCACGTGGCTGGTGAGCGGCGGCGCGCTGCTCAAGCGCATGCAGGTCGGTGTGCGACTTGGTTTCCGACAAGCGCGCGCGTGTGGCCGCGATAATTTCATCCAGCTTGCTAGGCATGGGAATCTTTTGAGTATAACCGCTTCCGTATTCCAATCTTGCGGTTGCCGTTCATCAAGTTGCGGGCCGGTAAAATGCCGGATGAACTCTGATACGCTGAGTCTCCGATCTGTAACAAAGCGCGCATGACGCAGCCAGCAGCCACTTCGATCGAGTTCCGCAATGTTGCCTACCGGATCGCCCCGGGCCGGTTGTTGCTGGATGACATCAGCCTCGAAGTGCAACGGGGCGAGACGTTGATGTTGCTGGGGCGCAGCGGCTCGGGCAAGACCACTTGCCTGAAGATGATCAATCGCCTGCTTGAGCCTACGTCCGGCGAAGTTCTGGTGGATGGCAAAGCGCTGGCGCAGTGGGACGTCATCCGGCTGCGACGCTCGATCGGGTATGCCATTCAGGATGTCGGCTTGTTTCCGCACTACACGGTGCGCGAAAATGTTGCGCTGATTCCGAAGCTCGAAGGATGGGAGCGCTCGCGCCTTGATGCTCGTGTGGAGGAAGTTCTCGCGCTGGTGGGCTTGCCGCTCAAGGAATTTGGCGACCGTTATCCTCATCAACTCTCAGGAGGGCAGCGTCAGCGGGTTGGGTTGGCACGTGCGCTGGCTGCCGACCCTCCGATATTGCTGATGGACGAACCCTTTGGCGCGCTCGATCCTATAACGCGCGCGGAAGTGCAGACAGAATTCCAGAAGTTGCAGCAGAGGCTGAAGAAGACAATCGTATTCGTGACCCATGATGTGGGAGAAGCCTTGATGCTGGGAGACCACATCGGGCTGATGGACGCAGGACGGTTGCGCGGCATGTACACGGCGCAGGAGTTTTGGGAGGCCGAAGACGATTTGGCGAAGGCGTACCGGCAGGTGGTAGAGGCGGCGCAGCAGCGATTGGGGAAGTGAGGTTTGTATCAGGGCGCGACTTCAGTCGTGCCACTGAACGCGCGACAGGGCCCGAAGCTTTCAATGAACTTCATCTTCACACATCCGCGAGAGGTCTTGACGCTTACCGGCGAGCACCTGTGGCTGGTCGCGATTTCTACCCTGATTGCGGTGGCCATCGGAGTTCCGCTGGGGATATTGCTCACGCGCCGTCCAAAGCTGAAGGCATTGGTGCTGGGCAGCACGAACGTCATCCAGACGATTCCCAGTCTCGCGCTGTTCGGACTCCTGCTGCCCCTTCCATGGTTGGGAGCGCGGGCGGACCGGCTGGCCATCGTCGCGCTCGCGCTGTATGCGCTTCTGCCAATCGTGCGCAATACATTTGTTGGGATCACCGGGGTCAATGCGCCAGTACGCGAAGCCGCACTGGCCATGGGCTTAAATTCGCGACAGGTGCTGACCATGGTGGAATTGCCGCTGGCTGCGCCTGTGATCCTTGCCGGAGTTCGTACAGCGGTGGTGATCACCATCGGAGTGGCTACCATTGCGGCAGCCATCGGAGCTGGCGGATTGGGCGAATTCATCTTCCGCGGCATCGCCATGGTCGACAACGGAGTGATCCTGGCAGGAGCGCTTCCTGCGGCAGCAATGGCGCTGGCTGCCGACCTGGCCCTGGGAGCACTGGAGAAGTTTCTCGCCCGGCGGCAGCACTAGCATGGACCGCCGACTCTTCCTTTCTGCAAGCATGGCACTGCTGGCCACGACGGCGTGTACGCCTCGTGGCAAAGAGATTGTTGTGGGATCGAAGAATTTCACCGAGCAACTCATCCTCGGCGAACTACTGGCCCAGGTCTTAAGTCGCGCCTGCTCCGTGCCAGTGGAACGGAGGTTCTACCTGGCGGGAACCTACATATGCCAGCAGGCGATGTTGTCCGGTCGCATCGATACCTACGTCGAGTACACCGGTACCGCACTGTCAGCGGTGTTGAAGGAAAACTATTCCGGCGATCCGCAGTTAGTCTATGAGCAGGTGAAGAGCGCTTATCAGCAGCGCTTCAATCTCGATGTCATGGCGCCCCTGGGTTTCAACAATACCTTTGCGATGGTCGTCCGCGGTGACGATGCGAGACGCATGGGAATCAGCAAGCTGTCGCAGCTGGCGCCGTACGCTCGGCAGATGAAGCTAGGGGTGGGCTACGAATTTCTCGAGCGCAAAGACGGTTACCAGGGACTGGTGCGTACCTACGGCCTGAAATTTGCCGAGGCGCCCAGAGTAATGGACTTGGGGTTACTTTACCGGGCCCTGGAAAATCGGTCGGTTGACATAGTCGCCGGCAACAATACCGATGGACTGATCGAGGCGCTGGGGCTGGTAGTGCTGGAGGATGACAAGCATTATTTCCCTCCGTATGACGCCGTGCCGATAGTGAGGCCCCAACTGCTGCAACATTTTCCGGCTAGTCAGCGGGCTTTTAGCGAACTAGCCGGGCGAATCACGGCCGACCAGATGCGCAAGATGAATTATGCCGTGGATGGGAGAAAGCAGGATGCGGCAGAGGTAGTCTCGCAATTCCTAGCGAGTACTTTTTCAGCAACAGCACCTAGGTGACATGACTCGAGGCTGGTTACCGAGTAACCCAAATGAGTCTGTGACCATAAAACCTACCGTGAATACGTAAAGAATTGTTGCCAGGCGGCCACTCTGGATGTAAGCTTTCGCCACGCTGAAGTGCGAAGCGATTTGAAGCTTGTAGGAGGAAACTTGATGCGCAAGATCACCCTTTTGATGTTTGTTGCGTCGCATTATGCTCGTGGCGTTTGCGAGCGCTGGCGCAACGGACGTGCTGTACACGACCCTCGGCCCCAACGGCGAGTACGATACCGCTAGCGGCTATTTCGTTGACGGCTCGAATTACTTCAACCAGGTTCTGGCGATGCCGTTCACACCGAGCCAGAGCGAGAACTTGTCCGACGCAGTTCTGGCGCTGGGCAACTATGCCGGCAGCAACTCTCCGGTAAACCTTTATCTCGAGAGCGATAACGGTGGCGTCCCGGGGAGCGTGTCTGGCTACGCTGACCCAGCAGGGAACGATTCCACCTTTCAGCTCCGGCGGCGGACTGGTTCAGTTCAACTGTGCGGGCTGCGGACAGGTAAGCGCCGGTACCCAGTACTGGATCGTGGCCCTGGAAGGCGATCCCAACACCGAGCAGGCCTGGATGTTTGCTTACCAGGACCAGCAGGGCAGTGCTGCTTTCAATCAGTTGGGCAGCACAACGGCCCGTGGAACCAGTTCAACAGCACCATCAGTGGCTTCCGGGTTGACGGTGCAGTTCCTGAGCCGGGCACCCTGGTCATGCTGGGCAGCGGCATTGTGGCTGCGGCCGCAGGCCTTCGCCGCAAGTTCAACGTCTAACCTATACCTGAACAAGAATCACGCCGGGGCGAAATGCTCCGGCGTTTTTTGTTGCGCGTGCTGATTGGCGATGTGGTCGATCTCGGCGAGTTCCTCGGCGCTCAGCTTCCAGCTACCTGCCTTGGAATTAGCTTCCACCTGCTCGGGTTTTGTTGCCCCTGCGATAACGCTTCCTACTACCTTGTGCGACAGCAGCCATGAGAAGGCTAGCTCGAGCAGAGAGTGACCGTGGCGAGCGGCAAAGGCGGAGAGCTTTTCCACCTTGTCCCAGTTCTCAGGAGTCGCATAGCGCTGACCCAGTGCGGGCTTCTGCGCCAGGCGACTGTCTGCCGGACGCTCTTCCTCCCGCTTGTACTTTCCTGTTAGTAAGCCGCTAGCCAGGGGAAAATACGGGAGCTCACTCATCCCGAACTTCTCGATCGCGGGCAGCAGGCTAGTTTCAATGTCGCGGACCAGCAGACTGTACTCATCCTGGCTGGTAACAAATTGCTCGAGCCCAAGTCGTTGCGCCGTCTCGTGAGCTTCGACCAGTTGTTCAGCCGACAAGTTGGAACATCCGATGTAGCGCACCTTTCCCTGCTGCACCAGGGTGGTCAGCGCGCGCAATGTCTCCTCGATTGGCGTGTCGGGATCAGGACGGTGTAACTGGTAAAGATCGATCCACTCGGTCTTCAGCCGCGAGAGGCTGGCCTCGACAGCGGAAAAGATGTATCGCTGCGAAGCGCCTTTCTTCTTGCCCTCGGTATCCAGCTGCGAGCCGAACTTTGTCGCCAGTACGACGCGCGAGCGGTGGCTGCCCAGGATTGCGCCGAGGAACTCCTCCGAGTGGCCGTAACTGTCGGAAGTATCGAGGAAGTTGATGCCGCAGTCGAGGGCGCGATGAACGATGCGGCGGGTTTCGTTCACATCCAGGGCTTTGACGTATCCGAAGTTGTTACAGCCGAGACCGATTTCTGAGACGTTCAGGTCCGAGTTGCCAAGCTTACGTTGGTTCACGTGCAATCCTTAGGCGACAGCCGCTATGGTTCAGATTAGCCTAAGCCTCTGAAGGATGGCAGCGATCGCCCAGGCATTGCAATAACCATGGCAGACGAGCCGTCATCGAATCGGCTCGAAGGCATGCATCGGCGCTCCACTGATTCAGCGGATCCCTGCGCCATTCAGCGTCGCGCTGTACTGCTGGTCCGTGCCTTTGATGTGCTGAGTAAGCCAATCGTTGAGGAAGTTCAGTAATTCGACGGATACTCCAGCCGCACCCGACCGGACATCGTTGGCGAACCCTTTGATCTTGGTCGTGAACTCGCGATGCACAGAGATGTGTTTCTCGAGGTCGGCGTATCCGGCCTTTCGCATCAGCTCCTCTTCTCCGGAAAAATGCTGCTCGGTGTAATTGACCAACTGATTAAGCACGTTACCTAGAACATCCTTGCCTCGCCCAGCTTTCATTCCGTCGTATAAATCGCTGATGATGGCAAACAGTTTCTTGTGTTCGGTCGTCGATCTGCAGCACCTTGACGCTGTACGAATCATTCCATGCGGCAAAGCTCACGGTTGCTCCTTCCAGGTAGTTGGACGGGCCGGCGTAGCGAATGCCACTGGGACCGACGATTGGGCTCCGGTTCCGGCACAGGCATGCCACGGCTCGTTGTCTTGCTTATCGGCGGCCCTATCCCGCGGCTTCAGTCACGTCACTCTTCGGGCAGATGCTCCAGGATGCCGTGCAGCGGGATACGAATCCACTGCGGGCGATACTGCAGCTCGTGCTCGATTTCGAGCAGCGCACGTTCCAGCAGATACGAACTCAACAGGGTCCGCACCTCGAGTGGCGGCGACGGAAGGAAGTCAACGCCCGACGGTCGACTCGAGGTATTGCTTCAGGAAGATGCAGCTGGCCCAGCGGTACCAGGTGCGGGCCCATTTTTCGATTGTGGGATGACCTTCGCGGCTGGGAATGATTCCCGGAACATCGCCGAACAATGCAGCATGCGAAACGTAGTGCAGGGAGCGCAGCATGCAGGCGACGTCGCGCAATGCTGATCGCTTGATGCGGCGTTCACTGATGGAACGGTAAGGATCGCCCTCGAAGTTAGTAATCACCCAGTCATTGCCCGAGTGGAGAAGGTTGGAAAGCTGAAAATCTCCGTGCTGTCGGATACGCAAGCCGCCGACGCGCTGGTCGCGCAATTTGAGAAGCTGCTGGCGGATTTCGGTCTCGCGCGCCAGGATCTGTTCCGCATCCTGCTTGCTTTCTCCGGAGAGAGAGGACACACGCGAACGCAGCGCGTCGAAGGTATGGTTCAGTTGCCCCAGTATCCCGTGATAAACGCTGTGACGGTAGAACTCGGTGAAGGGCTCGGGAGCGAAGGATGGCACGTCGGGACGGCTGGCCAGGGCGGCATGCATTTCGGCGGTGCGCCTGCCGAGCGCTTTGATCACATCCACGAAGCTGCCCAGCAGAGTCGTCATCAGCGGCGGAAGCGTCGGGTAGTTTTCCGCCAGCGGGTCGGGGACACCCACCTCACGCAGTCGCGGGTCATCTTCCGGAACGGCCAAGGCGTGTTCGAAATACAGGCCGAGATGATCGAGAGTGTAGTCCCAGCCGCGAGTTCCGTTGCGAATGAAGCTGGTCAGGGTACCGATAGTCGCGGCGTGAACGTCTCCTTCAGCATCGTTCCAGCGAAATTCAAGTGAGCCCAGGGCGCGCGGTGTGGCCGCGAAACTCGTCTGCTCGGTAAGAAATTCCGGCACCTCGCAGCCGGGGTTGGGGCCTTCTTCCAGCTTGCGGTAGAGCTTGAGCAGGAAGTCGTCTCCGTAGTCGATCTCGGTGAACGGCTGGTCGGTGGTGGCAGGACAGGGTTCGAGGTTGGAGCGGACCGATGTCCAGGCGCTGCGGAAGGCGCGAGTGTGCGAGCCGACGACTTCGCCGCCGATACCGCGAATGCGTTTGCGGCGAACGATGGCGCGCAGCAGGGCATCACTGAAAGCGCGGTCGGCGACGGCTCCAAACAACAGGGCGTTAGGCTCGGACAGACCGTCCAGGCGTGCCAGGATCGATTCCGGCCGCTCGCGAAGAATGGTCTCGGCGGTTTCACCGCTGGCCACGCTTAATGGGACCAGGTAGGTCTCGGTATCGGCGTCGGCGTAGTCAACATCGACAAACAACAGGTGCGCCGTCGTCTCGGGTAAGGCGACGATGTCGTGCACGTTGACGGCGGTAATAGTCCGGCCTTTGCCGAGAAACCAGGGACGCTGCGGCAGCAGGCGCGGCGCCACCCGCTTCACCGTTCGCAGGGTCGCTTCCGAGAAAACTTCCTGCAGCGATGCCACGGAGAGAGTCATAGGCGTCTCCGAGGTCGTGCCGATGTTCAGCGATTCCGGCGCCTCACGTGGCTGCAGGTGGAACCAGTAATACGCGTGCGGACCGAGCGACAACGGATAAAGCTGATCGGTGATGTTGGGGAAACGGCTGTGCCCGAAAACTTCCACCGGAACGCTGCCGTTGAACTGCGACAGATCGAGCTCACAGCTCTGCGCAAAGCGTGAGAGGTTGGCGACCACCAGCACGCGCTCGTCTTCATACTGGCGAACGAAGGCCAGCACCTTGCGATTGCTGGGATAGAGAAACTGCAGCGAGCCGCGTCCGAAGACGCGAAACTGTTTGCGCTGCAGGATGAGCCGCTTGGTGAACCACAGCAGCGAGTGCGAGTTGTTCTGCTGGGTCTCGACGTTGACCGCTTCGTAGTGGTATTCGGGATCGATGTTTACCGGCAGATACAGCTTCTGCGGATTGGCGCGGGAGAAGCCGGCGTTGCGGTCGGCGCTCCACTGCATGGGAGTGCGCACCCCGTTGCGATCGCCGAGGAAGACGTTGTCGCCCATGCCGATCTCGTCGCCGTAATAAATCACAGGCGTCCCGGGAAGAGAGAACAGCAGCGCGTTCAGCAGTTCGATGCGGCGGCGATCGTTCTCCAGCAGCGGAGCCAGGCGGCGGCGAATGCCCAGGTTGATGCGCATCTCGCGCTCACGGGCGTAGCTGCGGTACATGTAGTCGCGTTCTTCGTCGGTCACCATCTCCAGCGTGAGCTCGTCGTGATTGCGCAGGAACATCGCCCACTGGCAGCTCTCCGGAATCGGGGGCGTGATCTTCAGGATGTCGGTAACCGGATAGCGATCTTCCATGCGTAGCGACATGAACAGCCGCGGCATGACGGGAAAGTGAAACGCCATGTGGCATTCGTCGCCATTGCCGAAGTAAGCGACCGCGTCCTCGGGCCACTGGTTGGCTTCGGCGAGCAGCATGCGGTCGCGATATTTCTCGTCGACATGCTTGCGCAGCTCGCGCAGACGCCTCGTGGGTTTCGGGAAGGTTCTCGCAGTTGGTGCCCTCGCGTTCATACAGGTAGGGCACGGCGTCAAGCCGCAGGCCGTCGACGCCCATGTCGAGCCAGAAGTCCATGGCCGCGAACATGGCTTCCTTCACTTCGGGGTTGTCCCAGTTGAGGTCCGGCTGGTGCGAGTAGAAGCGATGCCAGTAGTAGGCCTTGGCGACCGGGTCCCAGGTCCAGTTGGAGTTTTCAAAGTCCTTGAAGATGATGCGCGCATCCTTGTACTTCTCGGGCGTGTCGCTCCAGACATAGAAATTGCGCCAGCGCGATCCCGGGGCCGCGCGCCGCGAGCGCTGAAACCAGACATGCTGATCCGAAGAGTGATTGAGCACCAGTTCGGTAATCACCTTTAAGCCCCGACGGTGCGCCTCGCGCAGAAATTTCTGGAAGTCCTTCAGCGTGCCGTAGGCGGGGTGCACATCGGTGTAGTCGGAGATATCGTAGCCGTCGTCACGCCAGGGCGATGGGCAGAAGGGCAAGAGCCATAGGGCCGTGACCCCAAGGTTCTGGAGATAGTCGAGCTTCTGGCTGAGGCCGCCGAAGTCTCCCATGCCATCCATCACGCTGTCGTAAAACGCGCGGACGTGGACCTCGTAGATGATCGCGTCCTTGTACCAGGTCGCGGTGGAAGTGGCCGAAGCGGTGGTGGGCTGCGAAGCGATTTGGCTGCTGCTTTCCTGCTGCGTTGAATTCACTGAATTATTCCCGGAGAAAAGAGGAAGCTGGTTTGGCCGTGCAACTCTCGTTGGATGGCGCTCACGTGCGCCGGGGTTTTGTGCCGAGGGTCACGGCTGTCAAGTTTAAGCATTACTGGTTGATCTTATGATGCGGAAGTGCCGCACGCCTCCACATGTCCGGCCCGTATTCTAAAGCGCCAATCATCTGCGGATTTGACGAAAAACTCTGTTGCGGTTGAACCCTCAGGAGGAGAAAAGATATCTGTATAGCAATCCTTGCGGAACCGGCGAGCAGCGATATCCCTATTCTTTGTCCGAAGTTAAGAATTGTTGCGTTGGCTCCAAACACTGGAACTACGGGGAACGCCTCATTTATCGTTCCTATAACACCGCTGCCCCTGTGGGATTCTGAAGGCTGAGTAGTCATGTGGATTGTTCGTTTAGCGCTGCGCCGCCCGTATACGTTTGTAGTGGTGTCGGTGCTGATCGCTATTTTGGGTGTCGCTGCCGTCATTACCACTCCCAAAGACATTTTTCCTAACATCAATATTCCGGTAATCAGCCTGGTGTGGTCGTATACGGGACTGACTCCGGAAGACATGGAAAAGCGCATGGTGACGGTCACCGAGCGCGCCATGACGACGACCGTCAATGACATCGAGCACATCGAGTCGCAGTCGTACAGCGGAGTGGCGGTCATCAAGGTGTTCTTCCAGCCCAACGTCAAGCCGGAGATGGCGCTGGCGCAGATCAACTCCATTGCCCAGACGCTGCTGCGCGCCCTGCCTCCCGGAACCACGCCGCCCTTCCTGATCAAGTACGACGCATCTTCTGTGCCGGTGCTGCAGCTTGGACTTTCGGGACAGGGATTGAGTGAGCAGCAGCTTTACGATCTGGGGCTAAATTTCGTGCGCACGCAGCTGGCGACCGTGCAAGGAGCTTCCATCCCGCTGCCCTTCGGCGGCAAGCAGCGGCAGATCATGGTCGATCTCGATCCCAATCAGCTCTACGCGCGCCACCTGTCGCCGCAAGACGTTTCCGCAGCGCTGAATCAGCAGAACCTGATCCTGCCTACCGGCACGGCGAAGATTGGCAATCGCGAGTACCAGGTCGCGCTCAATAGCAGTCCGACAACGGTCGAGGCCATGAACTTCCTGCCCATCAGGGCTGAGAACGGCGCGATCGTCACCTTGAAGGACATCGGGCAAGTGCGGGACGGCTATGTTCCGCAGACCAACATCGTGCGCAACAATGGCTCGCGGTCGGCGATGCTCACGGTGCTCAAGAATGGTCAGGCTTCAACTCTCGATATCGTGGCACAGGTCAAGGCTGCCCTGCCGCGCATTTCGGCGGGCCTGAACTCGAACCTGAAGATTACGCCGCTGTTCGATCAGTCGTTGTTTGTTAGGGCGTCCATCTACGGTGTGCTGCGCGAGGCCGTTATCGCCGCCGTACTGACAGGGCTGATGATCCTGCTGTTCCTGGGCAGCTGGCGGAGTACGCTGATCGTTTGCACCTCGATCCCGCTGGCGATTCTCACCTCGCAAATTATTCTCAGCGCGCTGGGCGAGAGCATCAACGTGATGACCCTGGGAGGCATGGCCTTGGCCGTCGGCATCCTGGTTGACGATGCCACGGTGGAGTTGGAAAACGTCCACCGCAACATGGGCATGAAGAAGCCGCTGACGCGCGCAATTCTCGACGGCGCGTCGCAGATCGCCCTGCCCACCCTGGTATCGACGCTCTCCATCTGCATCGTGTTCGTTCCCGTAACTTTGTTGACGGGCGCTGCCAAATATTTGTTCGTGCCGCTGGCGATGGCGGTTGTGTTTGCCATGCTGGCGTCCTACTTCCTTTCCCGAACATTGGTGCCGACCATGGTGCACTACATGCTTGGGCCCGAGGTTCCGATCTATGCCGCCGGCGAAGGCGGCCACGCGGCGCAGGTCGAGGGACTGAACTGGATCTGGCGGACGCACTTCCGCTTCAATCACCACTTCGAGCGCTTCCGCGAGCGCTATCGCGACGTGCTGGAGTGGTCGCTGCACCACCGCAAGTACGTCATGATCCTGTTCGTGCTGATGGTGGTGTGCTCCGGATTCCTGGTGTTCTTCATCGGTGAAGACTTCTTCCCCTATGTGGATTCCGGGCAGATGCGATTGCACGTGCGCGCTCCCGAAGGAACGCGAATCGAGGAAACCGAGCAGCTGTTCGCCCAGGTGGAGGACGAGATTCGCCGCACTCTCCCGCCGGGCGAGGTCGACCTGATTCTGGATAACATTGGCCTGCCGGCGAGCGGCATCAACCTGGTATTCAGCGATGCGTCAACCATTGGCTCGGCGGACGGCGACATCCTGATCTCGTTGAAATCGGACCATGGCGACACCCGCGAGTACATGCGCAAGCTGCGTGCCGCATTGAACGCCAAGTTCCCGCAGGAGACGTTCTTCTTCGCGGCTGCCAACATGACTAACCAGATCCTCAACTTCGGCTTGCCGTCGCCGATCGACGTGCAAGTCGTGGGCCGTGACACGGTGCACAACTACGCAGTCACGCAAAAAATGCTGAAGCGCATCCAGAGCATCCCCGGCGTGGTGGACGCTCGCATCCACGAAGAGATTGCCTATCCTACGCTGAACGTGAACGTCGATCGCGATAAGGCGCAGCAGTTCGGGATGACCCAGCGCGATGTAGCCAGCAGCATGCTGATCTCGCTGAGCGGAAGCTACCAGACCGCTCCCAACCAGTGGCTGAACTTGCAGAACGGGGTCAACTACAGCGTCACAGTGCAGACGCCGCAGTACAAAATCGACAGCATCGACGCCATGCAACGCACCCCGGTGACGGCAGCGTCTGGAGCCGGCAACACGCAACTGCTCTCCAGCATGGCCACGGTAAACCGGGGGATCTCCACGGCGATCGTCGATCACTACAATGTGCAGCCGGTGTACGACATCTTCTGCGACGCCGACTTGCGCGACCTGGGAAGCGTCGCGCGCGCCATTCAGAAAGTAGTCGACGAAGAGAGTAAGGGACTGCCGAAGGGCTCGTGGTCGGTAATACGAGGCCAGGTGAAGACCATGCAGGAGTCGTTCCTGCGGCTGGGCATCGGCATCGCTTTCGCCGTGATTTTCGTCTACCTGCTCATGGTGGTGAACTTCCAGTCGTGGCTGGATCCGTTCATCATCCTGATGGCGCTGCCCCTGGGGGCCAGCGGAATTTTGTGGATGTTGTACATTACCCGCACCACGTTCAACGTGCCGTCCCTGATGGGAATCATTATGGCGATTGGCGTGGCGACGGCCAACAGCATCCTGGTCGTAACGTTTGCCAACGACGAGCGCGCGACCGGCAAGGGTCCATTCGAGGCAGCGCTGTCGGCCGGCTACACCCGGCTGCGTCCGGTATGCATGACGGCACTGGCCATGATCATTGGCATGTTGCCCATGTCGCTGGCGCTGGGCGAAGGCGGCGAGCAGAACGCGCCGCTGGGACGCGCGGTGATCGGCGGCCTGCTCTTCGCCACCTTTGGAACGCTGTTCATCGTGCCGATCTTCTATACGATCTTCCGCAAGAAGCCTCCGGTGGACTATGACAAGGAAATCCAGCTTGAGTACGAAGAAGAAATACCCGAAGAAGGGGCGCAGCCGGCGTGAGAGACACTGAAGAGCAGCAATTGAGCGAAGACCGGGAGAAGCGTGACGAGCTCCGTCGGCGTGAGCGTTATGACGATGGCGGAGTTGCTGTCGCCGACGAACATGGTGGCGTGGCGACTCACGAAGCCCACGAGGCGGAGCGTGGCACGCACGATCCCCATGTAAAGCTCTCGCCCCGCAAGGTGTTGCTGCTCGGGCTCATCCTGCTGGTTGTGTTCGGCATCATCTTCGTGCTCGGTTTTTTGCCGCGCTTGCGCGACCAGCGCATCACTCAGGCGCAGGCGCATCGGGAGGAGACCGCGTTGCCCGAGGTGGATGTGGTCGCGGCAAGGCGCTCCAATAGCCAGTCGGACCTGGAGTTGCCTGGCACGACAACCGGACTGGTGGAAGCTCCCATCTACGCGCGCGCCAGCGGCTACGTTTCGAAGCGGTATGTTGACATCGGCGATCGCGTGCGAGCTGGGCAGTTGATGGCGACCATCGACGCTCCCGATCTCGATCAGCAGGTGGATCAGGCACGCTCCACGCTGCTGCAGAGCCAATCCGTCCTGGGGCAAACCGAAGCCCAGCTGAATCTTGCGAAAGTTACCTGGGACCGCTGGAATGTGCTGGTGCAGCGCGGCGTGCTTTCGAAACAGGAAGGTGATACCCAATACGCGAACTACCAGGTCGCAGGGGCAAACGTGAAAGCGGCACAGAATAGCGTCTCCGCCAGCAAGGCCGCCCTCGACCGCCTGTTGCATCTGCAAAGTTATGAGCGGGTCACGGCTCCGTTCAACGGCATCGTCACTGCCCGCAACATCGATGTCGGATCGCTGATCTCGGCCAGCGGTGGTGGGCTGGGTTCCGGCGCCACCGGTGCGGCGTTGCCCTCGACCGGCAGCTCGCAAGGCGGCGAAATGTTTCGCGTGGCGCAGATCGATCGCTTGCGCCTGTTCGTCAACGTTCCTGAGGTTTATGCGCCGTATGTCACGGTAGGCGAATCGGTGAACTGCTATTTCGACGCGGTGAGCCAGAAGCCTTTCGAAGGAAAAGTCACACGGACCGCTAACAGTGTGGATCCCTCGACGCGCACTTTGCTGACCGAAGTGCAGGTCCCGAATTCCGATGGCGCGCTGCTGCCGGGCATGTTTACGCGCGCGGTATTCGCGCATCTCCGTGCCGAACCGCCCGTCATCGTACCATCGGATAGCGTGATCGCGCGCGCCAACGGACTCACCATCGCAGTGGTAGAAAACGGCGTGGTCCATATTCGCAAGCTCAACATCGGGCGAGACTACGGAGCGCAAACCGAGGTGCTTAGCGGCGTTAATCCGGGAGACATGGTGATCGTTAACCCGACGGATGCGGCGCAGGACGGCGCCAAGGTGAAGACGCACGAGCTGAAGAACGCGCAGCCTGCCGCCGCGACGCCGGGGCAGCAAGGTGCGGCAGCCCAGAATCAACAGGGCAGTCAGCCGGCAAAAAACCAGCAGAAGAACAATCAACAAAACCAGCAACCGTCGAATCCCGAGAAGAACGTGCCGCTGTCCAAAGGGCCTGAGCCGGGCGCGCCCGGGGAGTTGCAGGGGCCGGGTCCGGTGGTACATCCTACCGCCGATTACGGGCCGTATCACATGCCTCAGCAGGATCAGTCGGTCGGCTCGGGCAATCCGTCAGCTACCGCCGGGACCTCGGCCGCCAGTCAATCGAGAACGCCGGGAGCTGCCGGACCCAGCAGTGGCTCCGCTGGGACTACCAAGTCGAATCCCGGGCCGCACTGACGTCATAGAGGAACTGAACGAACCCGATGAACTTCGCCCAGCGATGCATGACGGCAGCAAGCGCCGGCGTGCTGCTACTCTCCATTTCTCTTGTCGCCCAGCAACCGAGTTCCGCGAACGGTACTCCGCCCGCGTCTCCGACCAGCCAGGGATATTTGCCACAGAATCCCTCGGTGAACCTGCAAAACACGGAGAAGACCACCACGCTTCCGACAACGCAGCGCGCCAAAGGACTGGGCGAGCCGACATTCTGGCAGACTTGGGGCGCGCACAACGTGGAGCCGCTGAGCCTGCAAAACAGCGAACGGCTGCGCTCGCTTACCGTGAATGGCACGCTCTATCTTTCGCTGCACGACATGATCCAGCTCGCGGTTGAGAACAACCTTGATGTCGAGGTGCAGCGGTATCAGCTGTCGATCGCAGGCACAGATGTTTTGCGCGCGAAAGGCGGCGGCATTACGCGCGGCCTGCCGCTTACCATCCAGGAAGCTCCCGTCGGAATTGGCGGGCCAGGTGGAACGCTGCTGAACCAGGCAGCCGCTTCCGGAGCGGTCAGTCCGACGCCGTCGACCATCAGCAACGTGTTCGACGTGAATCAACTTGCCGAGGCTCAGACCAACCTCTCGGTGCAGGGCACGATTCCGTTCAGCACCGGCCCGGCAGTGCCGGGATACGATCCGACGGCAATCGGGACCCTGGCGTGGGTGCGGCGCGATCCGTCTCCCGGATCGATGAACAGTGTCACCAACGGCGCTCTGGTTCCCACCGACAACACGCTGGCCAATCTTTTTCTGTATCAGGGCTTCAGCACCGGTTTGCAGGCGCAGGCAGGAGTGTCGGACACCAACGACATCAACCTGTCGAACCTGTCGTATGCCGATCCGTTTCGCCATCCGAACGTGATATTTCAAGCGACGCAGCCGCTACTGCGTGGCGCGGGTTTCAATGTCAACCGGCGCTACATTCGCATTTCGGAGAACAACCTTAAGGTCTCGCGCCTGGTCTTTCGGCAACAGTTGATCGACCTCATCTACGGCGTGAGCCGTCTTTATTACGATTTGGTGAGCCTGAACGAAGACGTTGGCGTACGCAAGGAGACGCTGGCCGCCGCGCAGCAGCTTTACAACGACGACAAAGCGCAGGTTGAAGTCGGGACCTTAGCTCCGCTGGAACTGACGCGCGTGGAAGCGCTGGTAGCTTCGGCAGAGCTCGACCTCACCCGCTCGCAGGGCCTCGTGCGCCAGCAGGAAGCCGTGGTCAAGAGCATGATCTCGCGCACCGGCAGCGCCGACGCACTGCTGCAGGCGGCAAGAATTTTTCCCACCGACACGATCGTCGTCCCTGGGCGCGAGGAGATCGTCAACACGCCTCAGCTCATCGAGCAGGGTCTGTCGAATCGTGCTGACCTGGCGCAGGCCGGTCTGCAGGTGGAGAACGGCGAGATTACAGTTAAGGCATCGCGCAACAATGTGCGGCCGGAGATCGATGCTATCGGCGCCATCCAGTCGCATGGCGCCATCGGGTACACCGGATTTACTCCCATCGGCGGCGTGCCGCTGCCGCCCACCACGACGGGCATAAGCCAGGCCAGCGTCTACGAAGGCGGCGTGCAGCTTAGTCTGCCGTTCCGCAACCGCATCGCCCAGGCCGATGCCGCACGCGATGAAATGCAGCTGCGCCAGATGCAGGCGCGGGTGCAGCAACTGGAGAACCAGGTTCGCGACGAAATCGAAAACGCAAGTATTGCCGTGGATGTCGCGCGTACGGCGTATGGCGCGGCAGTGCGCAGCCGCGTTTACCAGGAGCAGTTGCTGCAGGCGGAGAAGGAAAAACTGTCGGTGGGTGCGTCCACAAATTTCTTCATCGTGCAGGACGAAAGCTACCTGGCGCAGGCGCGTTCGACCGAGGTGGTCGCGCGCAGTACGTACATCAAAGCGAAGGTTGCACTGCAACGCGCGCTGGGCACGCTGCTGGAAGACTCCGGCATTCAGCTTGACGACGCTATACGAGCGCAACTGCCGCCGTCGCCACCGCCGGTTGTGCCGCCTGCGACGCCAAGCTCACAAAGCGCACCGCCCGTCACGCCTCCGCACTAGGGCGGTCCTCTGGCGGGAACCCCTTGCCTTCAGTCGAGCGAAGCAGGGTGGGAGCCCTCGCCTTCAGGCGAGGGAAAAGCGGTGCTTCCCGATCGGCGGCTTTAGCCGCGGATGAAGTAGAGAACACCCTAAAGCGCAATATGAGAAATTTTGCCTGGTCATCCGCATGAATGCGGAGGCTCCCACCTCAGACCGTCTTTACTCACCACTTGGGTTACTCTTAGGTTTCCCGAGGAAATTATCATGACCGATACAGCTTTCTTCACGCCCGAAATCTTCGTGTTCCTCAAGCAATTAAAGCGCAACAACGATCGCGAATGGTTTGCCAAGAACAAAGAGCGATTCCAGGAATGCACGGTGACTCCGGCCCTGGCTTTCATTGATGCCTTTGCGCCTCACCTGCAGGAGATGAGTCCTCACTTCCTCGCCGATGCGCGTCCCACGCGCGGTTCGCTGTTTCGCATTTATCGCGACACGCGTTTCTCGCATGACAAGAAGCCGTTCAAGACGCATATCGGGATTCACTTCTCGCACGCCAAGGGCAAAGACGCGCATGCCCCCGTGTTCTACCTGCACCTGGAGCCTGGCGGATGTTTCGCCGCGGCGGGAATCTGGCATCCTGACAATCGCGCGCTGACCATGATCCGCACCGCTATCGTGACTCAGCCGGAAGAGTGGAAGCGGGTGCGCGGGAAGATGTCGCTCGAGGGAGACAAGCTGAAGAAACCTCCACGTGGATTCGATCCCGAGCACCCGTTCATCGAAGATCTGAAGATGAAGAGTTTCATCGCGTCGGTTCCGCTGGAAGAAGATCGCATCTGTGCCGGCAAGTTTCTGCGCGACTACGCCGCCGCCTGCCGCAAGATGGCTCCGCTGGTGGCGTTCACGACCAAGGCGCTGGGCTTGAAATACTAGTGATCGGATCAAATGCCTGCAGTCCGCTCCATAGCCAATTCCAGCCCAGCGCGGCAGCGCTGGGTAGCTCTTTACGGATCAGGATCGCCGCTCAGAAGACGTGCGGATTGTTGGGATCGCCGGAGTCGATGTTGATTTGCTGCTCCTTCTTGCGGCTCGCCAGCCAGCACGGCTTGTCGCCCATGTGGGGCAGCAGCGAGCGAACGCACTCCAGCGTTTGCGGGCCGGCGTAGTCGAATTCCGTCTTGCCGTTTTTCAGCTTCACGGTGTAATAGGTATCGAGCGTCACGCTACCGAAGGCGTTCTGATTTCTGCGCGCGCGCACCGCCAGCCAGCCATAATCTCCCAGGTAAATCACGGCCAGCAGTACCCCGACGGCGATGAGCCCGCGTTTCATCATCTCGACCGAGAGTACCGCCGCGAGAGGCTGCCCGGCAAATCGGCGCTCGAAAAACCGAGGTTCCCGCTTATCGCGGCACGAAAGCTGCCTCAAACGAAAGGTTGAGTTATCCGCAAGCCCGGGGCATCATATGTCACAGAGCTTTGTGACGTGGGGAACCGGCTGCCCTCATTCCGATTTTCAGTGTGTGCCCGGGTGAATCGATGAGTTCGAGAAGCGGCATTCGCGAGCCGAACACCTCCATCGGAGGCGGTGGGCGTCCGCCGGTCGATTTCTGGCCGGGCGGCGGCGGAGGTTCGGGTGGCCGTGGTGGCGGCGATGACATTCCTTACCGCGAACGCTTGCGACGCTATCGCCTGGGCGTGCTGCTGGGCCTGACCTCGGTGCTCATGGTGTTCGTCACTTTCACCACGGCGTACATCGTGCGCAAAGCCGGAGACGTCTGGGATCCTGCGCACAACGACTACATCAGCAACTGGGTACCAATTACGCTACCGGTGCGCATCCTGTTGCTGAATACGTTCATTCTGCTGCTCAGCGGCCTTACCTTGGAGGTCGCCCGGCGCCGCGCGCAGTCCGACGTTGCGCTGGCTCCTATCGCCGACATGCCCGGCATCCGCGTAAGCACCCGCGCATCGTTGCCCTGGGTTTATCTGACGGCGCTGCTCGGCATGACTTTCCTTGGCGGCCAGTATTACGCGTGGCAGCGTATCACGCAGATCAATGCAAATCTAAGCACCAGCGTCAGCAGCGGCTTCTTCTTCGTCCTGACCGGAGTGCACGCGGTTCACCTGATAGGTGGCATCCTGGCGCTGCTGTATGCGGGCGCGACCACATGGCTGCACCGCCCGCCGGAAACGCGGCGCATCGTCATCGACGTCACCGCCTGGTATTGGCACTTCATGGCGCTGCTGTGGGTCTACGTGTTCGGGCTGCTGTACTTCGCGCGATAGGCGACGCCGGCAACGTCGTGGTACCCTTTGCCATTCGCCGCATCCTCCAGTAAGCCGCTGATCTCAATAAGAAAAGGGACCGCTGTCATGAAGAATCCCCTGTACCGCTGGCTTGCGATCGCAAGCATTTCCTTTTTCGCGTGCTTACCGCCACTCACGGCACAGGAGTCATCGCAGCACAGTTGGTACGCGCCGCTCACCAGCGGCGACGGCTTGCGCTATCCGCTGGACATCGCTCCGCTGACCTGGAAGGTTCTCGGCAGCGGTATCTATCCGGTCAAAGGCTCTGATGGCCTGATCCATGTCGCTTACGCCTTGCAGTTCACCAATTCCTGGAACATGCCGGCGACCATCAAATCGGTTGAGACAGTAGACCCGGAGCGCGGCAATCAGATCAGCGGCAAGAGCCGGGTGCTCGACATCAAAAACGAAAACGTTACTGGTCAGGTGAAGCTTTTTACACTGCCGGGCAACGGGGACAAATCCAGCTACTCCACTGAGGTTCCGGCGGGACAGTCGGCGATCATGTTCTTCGACGTGACCTACAGTGATACCAGCCAGCTACCGAAGGCGATTGCCCATCGCGTGGTTGTGACCACACCTCCAACTCCTGTTGGCACGGAGCACACGGTGATCGGACGCTCCTTCCCACTTGCAGGCGAAGCGATGGTAATCCACGCGCCCTTCAAAGGCAGTGGCTGGGTTAACGGCAATGGCTGTTGCGAGGAGATTGGTCCGCATCGCTTCGTCACCAACGCCATGAACGGCACGCTCGATCCCAGTGAGCAGTTCGCCATCGACTGGGTGCAAATCGACGCAAACGGACAGGCGTACAGAACCGATGGAAAAAAGCCGGAAGACTGGCTGTGCTATGGCGCCGAAATCCTGGCGGTCGCGCCGGGCACCGTGGTTGAGGTGATGCGCGACCTGCCGAACGTGGCGCCCGGAAAGAACCCTGAAGGCCTCACCATCGCGCAAATCGCCGGCAACCGGGTAATCATCGATATGGGCAACGGACGATACGCGATGTACGCGCATCTTGCGCCTGGCAGTATTCCGGTGAAGGTCGGTGACCGCGTGCAGCAAGGCCAGAAGATTGGACTGCTGGGAAACACGGGCAACTCCAGCGCGCCTCATCTGCACTTCCAAGTGATGGACCACCCATCCAGCCTGGATGACACGTCGCTCCCGTTCGTTATCGATCAAATGGAGCTTGAGGGCCGGGTGGAACTCGACCTGGCGACTCTGGATAGTGATACTGACAAGAAGATCGCCTTGCCTGTGAATAAGAAGGACGCCAAGCCGCTCAGCCGCGCGATGCCGCTCTCCCGCGACGTCGTGGGGTTTAACTAATCGACGGCCGTGCCAGAGTACCCGCTCGCCACCATTTATAATCAGAAGTTTCAGCAGTCGCTTTTGAGCCGTTCTGTAGGGGTGCGCGCATGGTGTGCGCAGCGGACCGGGTTCCAGGTTCGCCCTTGTTTTGGGGCTAACCTGGGCGTAGGCGCTGAACATTGGACTAATGTCAAACGACAGCATTGTTGTACGGGGCGCGCGCGTCCACAATTTGAAGAACATCGATTTCGATATTCCCCACAACCAGCTCACGGTGGTGACGGGGGTTTCGGGATCAGGCAAGTCGTCGCTCGCCTTCGACACGATCTACGCCGAGGGCCAGCGCCGCTACGTCGAGTCGCTCTCGGCCTACGCGCGGCAATTTCTGGAGCGCATCGAGAAGCCCGACGTGGACGTGATTGACGGCATCGCGCCGGCCGTCGCCATCAAGCAGAAGAACACCACGCGCAATCCGCGCTCAACCGTCGCCACCGCGACAGAGATTTACGACTACCTGCGCCTGCTCTACGCACGTGTGGGCCGCACGTTCTGCATTAACTGCGGGCAGGAAGTGAAGAAGGACACGGTCGATGAGGTGGCTGATCGTGTTCTCGCGTTGGGCGAAGGCACGCGCGTGCAGGTGCTCTTCCCGTTGCAGCCGCCGCCGAAGCCGAGCGAGCCGGAGAAAGTAAAGGGCCGCCGGCCAGCAAAGTCGAAGAAGAAAGCTGCTAAAGCCGCCGAAGACACGCTGCTCAAGGAGCGGCTGTTCGAACTACGCAAACGCGGCTTCAATCGCCTGTATCAAGACGGGCAGGTGGTCGAGTTCTCGACCCCGGAATCGTTGCTCGATCTGAACTTTGATGAGCCCGTCTACCTGCTTATCGATCGCATTGCTGTTTCGCCGGACGTGCGCGCGCGCATTGTGGACGCCGTCGAGCAGGGCTATCGCGAGGCGGGTGAAGTGATCTTCGAAACCGCACCTGGCGCAGGAGAGTCGCCCCAGCGTCTGCGCTTCTCGCAGCGCTTTGAATGCAAGAACTGCGGCATCAGGTACGACGAGCCCGAGCCGCGGCTGTTTTCGTTTAACAACCCTTATGGCGCGTGTGCGAAATGCCAGGGCTTCGGCAACACCATCGATTTCGACCTGAACCTTGTCATTCCCAACAAGTCGCTCACTCTCGCCGAGGGCGCAGTCGAGCCCTGGACCAAGCCCAAGTACAAGCCGCTGGCCACGGAGATGAGGCGCCACGCGCGAGCCGCGGGCGTTCCGCTCGACGTGCCCTGGGCCGACCTCACGCCCGAGCAGCAGAGCTGGGTGGTTCAGGGCGACGAAAAGTTCTGGGGGGTGCGCGGCTTCTTCGAGCACCTGGAGCGCAAGAAATACAAGCTGCACGTGCGCGTGTTCCTCAGCCGATATCGCGGATATGCCGTGTGTTCCGATTGCAACGGGCTTCGCCTGCGCACCGAGGCGCGCCAGGTAAAGGTCGGAGGCCGCGACATCTGCCAGGTTTCGGCGTTGACCGTCGAGCAGGCCACGCGCTTCTTCGCCGAGCTGCAACTCACGCGCGAAGAGGCCGACATCGCCGACCTGCTGCTGAAGGAAATCCGCGACCGCCTGCGCTTCCTCAACGATGTTGGACTGGAATACCTCACGCTGAGCCGGCTGGCGTCGACGTTGTCGGGCGGCGAAGCGCAGCGCATTCAGCTGGCGACGTCGCTGGGTTCGCGGCTGGTGGGAACACTCTACGTGCTCGACGAGCCTTCCATCGGATTGCACAGTCGCGATACCGACAGACTGATTAACATCCTGCACGACTTGCGCGATCTGGGGAACACCATCCTGGTGGTCGAGCATGATGCGGAGATCATGCGCGCCTCCGATCACCTGCTCGACCTCGGCCCTGGGGCGGGAGAGAATGGTGGCCGCCTGATCGCCGAGGGCACCTACGACGAGATTATGCACAATCCGGCGTCGCTTACCGGACGTTATCTCAATGGCGAGTTGCGCATTCAGTCGCCGCACGCTCATCGCAGCGGCAGCGGCAGGAAGATTCAGATCGTTCGGCGCGCGGGCGCACAACTTGAAGAAGGTTGACGTGACGATTCCGCTCGGCATGCTGGTGGCGATCACTGGCGTCTCCGGCTCGGGCAAGTCCACGCTGGTGCACGACGTGCTCTACAACGCGCTGACAGCTGCCAAGGGGCAAGTCACCGGCGCCCCCACGGCTGAAGTCGATTGCATCGAAGGCGAAGAGTGGATCGACGAAGTCGTGCTGGTCGATCAGTCGCCGATTGGCCGGACGCCGCGCTCGAATCCGGTGACCTACATCAAGGCCTTCGACGCGATTCGCGAACTGTTTGCCAGCCTGGCAGAAAGCCAGAAGCGCGGCTTTAGTGCCGGCCATTTTTCGTTCAACATTCCCGGCGGACGCTGCGAGACCTGCCAGGGCGATGGCACCGTCACCGTCGAGATGCAGTTCCTCGCCGATGTCGAGCTGGTTTGCGAGGAGTGCAAGGGCACGCGCTACAAGCCAGAGGTGTTGGAGATTCGCTATCACGGCAAGAACATCCACGAGGTGCTTGACCTGACGGTGAAGGAGTCGCTGCACTTTTTCTCGGGTGTCCCGAAGATTGTGGAGAAGCTGCGGGTTCTGGAAGAAGTCGGCCTCGGCTATCTCCGGCTGGGACAATCGGCGACCACGCTCTCGGGTGGAGAGGCGCAGCGCATGAAGCTGGCGGCCCATCTGCAACCGCGGCTGCGCGATTTGGGGAAGCCTCGCAAGGAGCGCGACCAGCGGCTGCCGCGCATGCTGTACATTTTTGACGAGCCGACGACCGGCCTGCACTTCGACGATGTCAGCAAACTGCTGGCGGCGTTTCGCCGGTTGATCGAGGCGGGCGGTTCCATCGTGGTGATTGAACACAATCTTGACGTGATCAAGACGGCGGACTGGGTGATCGATCTTGGCCCTGAGGGTGGCGAGCGCGGCGGACACGTCGTGGCGGTGGGGCCGCCGGAAAAGATTGCCGAGACACCGAACTCTTACACCGGCCAATGGCTCTCGCGCATCCTGGCGCGCGACGGGAACTCGGAAAGCAATGACGCGGCGTAGCGAGTGTCTTCACCACGCAGCTCAGAAGAAAGAATTCCTGTATTTCTTTTCTCTCTTTAGAACTTGGTATTCTCCGCGTCCTCTGTGTTCTCGGTGGTTCAAGCTTTTTATGATTGCGCTAGTTCTTTCGCCGCTCAGCGCAATCTCCCAACAGAGCAAGCCCACGGTTCGCCATCACACCGTCGAGGAAAGCACGACCGACAGCTCTCCCGAGATCGAACAGGCTGAGGCGGCCATCCAGAAACATGACTACGCTGCGGCCGAGCCGTTGTTGCAGAAAGCCGTTGCCGCCAATCCCGACGACTACCTCGCGTGGTTCGACCTGGGCTATGTTTACAAGGCCACCCAGCAGCCCGACAAGGCCATCGAAGCGTATCGCAAGTCGGTCACGGCAAAGCCCGATGTGTTTGAATCGAATCTCAATCTCGGAATCACGCTGGCGCAGCAGGGCGCCAAATCGGAAGCTGCGAAGTACCTGAAAGCCGCGACGCAGCTGAAGCCAACCGCCCACGCCTCCGAAGGATTGGCACGCGCGTGGCAGTCGCTGGGTATGGTGCTCGGAGACAGCGATCCGCAGCAGGCGCTGGCCGCATTTGGAGAGGCAGAGAAACTCGATCCCAATAATTTCGAGATACACTTTGCGTCCGGGCAGATTCTGGAGAAGCAAAACCATCTCGACGGGGCTGCCAAGGAGTACGAGACGGCGGCGGCACTCGATCCTAAATCGATAGAGCCGGTCGTCGCGCTTTCGGTGGTCTATACCAAACAGCAGAAGTATCCACAGGCGGAGACGATGCTGCGCAAGCTGCTGGCGGCAGACCCTCAGAACCAAATCGTGCGCGCGCAGTTGGCGCACATCCTGGCCGCGGAGGGCAAGAGCGACGAAGCCGCCACCGAGTTGGGCGCGGGGGAAGGGAAGATCCCGGCTGATCCGCATGTCGCGCTTGAGTTGGGCACGCTTTACGTTAAGGCCGGAAGGTATGCGCAGGCGGAGCCGCTCTTCCGGGCCGCCGTCGCAAAGCTGCCGCAGGATGCGGAAGCTCACTACGCGCTGGGCTCGGCGCTGATGCAGGAAAAGAAGTATCCTGAGGCGCAGCAGGAGCTGCTGATGGCGGTGAAGCTCAAACCCGATCTCGGCGAAGCCTACGGTAACCTCGCGGTGGTGGCTTCGGAAAATAAAAACTATCAGCTCGCTGTCCGTGCGCTGGATGCGCGCGCCAAGCTGCTGCCCGAAACTCCTGCCACCTATTTTCTGCGAGCGACTTCGTATGACAATCTGAAGGCGCCGCAGCAGGCGATTGCTTCCTATAAGCAATTTCTTCAGGCCGATGCGGGACAGCAGCCCGACATGGAATGGCAGGCGCGGCATCGGCTGATTGCACTTGATCCTGCGAACTCGAAGAAGTACGAGCCTGCGAAGTGATATGCCGATGCGTTGGCACATTCCGATGGTGGTGTTGCTGCTCTGCTGCTTTGCGATGGGCAAAACCGAGAGCGCGGCCGAGCTCAAGACGCGTGCCGATAACGCTCACGGCGCCGACGAAGCCAAGCTGTGCATCGAGTACGCGCACGCCGAACTGGAATACGCCAACGAGCTTTTCACCAAGGGCAATGTGGATGAGGCGCAGGCCGCAGTAAAAAGTGTGATGGAATATGTGCGCAAGGGGAGCGAGGCGGCGCGGTCCTCAGGCAAGCGTCTGAAGCAAACCGAAATCGAGTTGCGCAAACTGCAGAAGCGCATGAAAGACATCGGCGACAGCCTGAATCTTGATGACCGCCCGCCGGTGCTGAAATCCGTCGACGAGATCGAGCAGTTGCGTGCCGGATTGCTGGCCGCGATGTTCGGTCCGCAAGCCGAACCCAAAGGCAAATCATGAAAATGCTGAGACTGGGGATTGTAGCGGTTGCGCTGCTGGTGATGTTGACGTCGCTGTGCGGGGCGCAGGTGAGGAATCGCGATCCGCTGACCGAACAGGAAGTCGACCAGATGCGCGAGACTGCCGATTTTCCCAATAAGCGGCTGGAACTCATGATTGGTTTTGCGCGCGCGCGCATGAAGAGCATTGCCGACCTTCGCGCGGCGACGAAGATTCCGCCCGATCGGCCGGAGAAAATTCATGATCTGCTGCAGGACTATCTGACGCTGCTCGACGAGATCGACGACAACATCGAGATGTACGGCGAGCATAAGACCGACATGCGCAAAGGCTTGAAGCTGCTGATCGAGGCGGACAGCGAATGGCAACTCCAGCTGCGACAGTTGCAGGAGCAGTCTCCGCCGGAAGAGCTGCAACAGTATTCGTTTGTGTTGACCAACGCTAAAGAAGGCGTCAACGACAGTGCAAAAAGCACTCGCGAAGCCCTGGAAGAGCAAAACAAGCTGGCTGCGGAAAAGAAGCTGAACAAGGAATACACGGAGCGGAAGGACTAACGGCCGAAGTATTCGTCCGCAACTTTCAGTAGGTCCAAGTCGGTCATAACGCCATATTCGACCCGCTGACTCTTGCCAGGTGCGATGAAGTAATAGCCGACCATGGTTTCCTTCGCAATAAACGTGCTGACGTGTTTACCACATTCCGTCCGGAATTCCGCGGCGTAGACCACCTTCGCATCGATGCCTTTATCTTTCAATCGCTGCTGGAAAGCATCGGAATAAAATCGAAAATCACTCAGTGATTCGTTGTACCCCGCTTCGTTTTCCTCTTGAGCATTGGAGGCTGGCTTGAAAAATGCGATTACGGTGGGATGGCAGACATTAATCGAGAGCGGCTTTTGAGCGTAAAGTGCTGGTGCCACCAGCATCGTTAGGCAAATCAACTTAACGCCGATTCTCGCCATAGGGTGCTCTCGATGGACCTTGGATCTAGCGCAGTCTTCGTCCCTGCGCCACGAACTTCTTGAAGTCCTCTTTTGTCGGCAAGCTGAAGTGCGTGGCCTGCGAAGCATCGTTGGGGATTAGTTCGTAGTCACCGCGCTCGACCAGCCGCACGGCTTCGACAATCGCCTCTGCTGCGAGATCTTTGGAGCGCGCCATGATGTCTTCCAGCGTGTCCTGCGGATTGATGCGGTACTTCTTCTGCACCAGGATAGGCCCGTTGTCGAGCTTGGCGTCGACGAAGTGAACGCTGACGCCGCCTTCCTTCTCGCCATTCGCGAGCGTCCAGAAGCTGGGCATCAGTCCACGATACCTGGGCAGCAGCGCTCCGTGACAATTCACGATCCCCTTCGGCGTCTGGGCCAGCAGGTCTTTGCGATACATCTGCGTGCCTGAGATGGAAACGATGAACTCCACTCCGGCGTCGCGCAGAGACTTGCGAAACTCTTCTGTGTTGACGTTTACCTGCTCCGTCACAGGCACGCCGTACTTGCGGGCGACCGCCTTGACTGAGTAGCAGATGCGCGTCGAGCCCAGGATGTCGTTAAAAACTTTCGCTTTGATCTTATAGCTGGCGACCTGCCGCAGCTTCCACTGGAAATAGCGGAAGCCGTAAAGCTTGTAGAGGTCCTTCGCTGTCTCGAAGACCGTGCGCTTGCCTTGCGCAACCGATTGAATGTTGATGCCGGCGGTGGAGTCGTGAAACTCGCGCAGGTACTTGTCCAGCACCTTGGGCAAGAAATAAGGCTCATCCTGAATGAAGACGTATTTGATCAAGCGGACATTTTCCTTGGAGAGGAGACAGCTCGGCGGACTTTGGTAGTCGGCTTCCAAATCTCGGCAGCAGGAACAAAGAAGATGCGCCCGGCGGCGATGGTCGCGAGCATCAGCACGACAAAGGTACGGGCGAGCGCCGAAGCCCGCTTCAACGACAAAACGCTCAGGCACCAGCGGATCGAGCGCCGCCAGAGCATAGAACAAAATCTGCGGAGCGACGGCGATCCACTTCCACGGATTGGGTAAGGCGAAGCTGCTCAGGAATACGGCGATCAGCGCATAAGGCAGCAGCAGCCGCGAAAGCTTGTACGACAGGAAGTGCGCCCACTGCTTGTACACCGGCAGCAGCAGTCGCGGGTAATAGCCGACGAGCTGAATCAGGCCGGCGAGGCTGCGAGCCTTGCGGCTGAACTCGGCGTCGAGCGCCGTAGGGAAGTCGTAGACCTTGGCGCGCTCGTCCCAGAAAATGCGGTAGCCCTGCAACAGCGCGCCAACCGGAAGATAGCAGTCGTCGATGAGCAGGTCGGTCGGGATCGGCTTCACCATACTGCGGCGCATGGCGTAAACGCAGCCGGTGACCACCAGCATCGAGGTCGCGCGATTCAACTTGCCGCGCACCCACCATTCGAAGCGCCAGTAGAGACCGACGCTGGCTTCCTCGTTGGTCTCGCCGTCGAGGATGACGTGCTGGCCGGAGACGGCGCCCACTTTTGGATCTTCCAGGCACTCCACCAGGCAGCGCAGGCAGATCGGGTCGACGTCCTGGCGCACATCGGTAAAGAAGATGACCTCGCCGGTAGCGCGCGTC
Organism: uncultured Acidobacteriaceae bacterium; assembly: GCA_963771535.1. Classification (GTDB taxonomy): domain Bacteria; phylum Acidobacteriota; class Terriglobia; order Terriglobales; family Acidobacteriaceae; genus CAVVDY01. The sequence goes on from CAVYTK010000007.1 coordinate 302,964, forward strand.
ATGCCCGCATTCAGCGCAGCCGGCTTGCCGCCCTTCGGCACCTTTACCAGGATGACGTTCTGTGCGGCGTACTCGGAGACGATCGCCTCAGTGCCGTCGGTCGAGCCGTCGGAGATGATGATGATCTCCAGCAGTTCGCGCGGGTAGTCCATGGCGAACAGCGATTGCAGCTTGCGGCGGATCCATGGCTCGCCGTTGTGCACGGGAATCAGGACGCTGACCGAGCGATATTGTTTGCGGATTTGCACTTCCGGGGCGGGGAAAAGGGCGAGCAGGGCGACCAGCAGGGGATATCCGGCCATCACGTAGAAAACAAAAGCCGCGCTGGCTACGAATGCAATGACGCCCCAGGACATTTCAAGTTGAATGTACCACAGCAGAGTGACGGAAACGCGATCAGCGAACGCCTTCGGCAAAGCCCCGGGAGCTCCGCGGAACCACGTCCCGCATTGGCACGATATCGCCGTCCACCATCTGGTATTCGTCGTAGTGCTTGACGTGCGCCAGCGCGTCGGCCACGGTGCCGAAGCGATAGCTTTTCAGCATGGCACGCAGCTTGTCTTCGGTACTCTCCATGTTCACGTAATACTTGAAGCTTTTCATGCGGGGTAGTTGCAAACGCGGCTGTTGTGGGTTGACCTCACGCGGATGGATGTAGGTCATCACCGGCCGCCCGGCGCGATGGTTCTGGCGGAATCCGTGATGGATGATCGGCATGGTGAACAGACGAAGATAGCCGCCGCCGGAAAATTGGATGCGCCGCCCGAGGGCCGTCATGATCGACATGGGAAACACCTTCATCGTGCCTTCACTGGTGTGCAGGATGAAGGGGTCGCGGGCGAACTCGTCGATACCGCCATGGTCGCGCGTCGCGGGAACGATCGAGACGTCGACAATCACGCCATGGCGACGCATGATCGGGTAAGCCCAGAAGCAGGAAGGCTTGATGGAGAATCCTGGAGCGCGAAACACGCCGACCGGCTGGCCGCTGACTTCGCGCAACGCTCCCAGCGCGCGAGTGAGGTCGGCCTCATATTCTTCCGGCGTGAGTTCGTAGACCAGACGGTGAAAATGGGTGTGGCAGCCGATCTCGTGTCCCGCATCGCTGATTCGTTTGATGAGGTCGCGACGGTGCTCGGCCAGCCATCCTACGGCGAGAAACGTGGCCTTGGTTTTAGCTTCGTCGAGCAGGCGAAGAATGACTTCGGTATCTTTGACGATGCAGGTCTGCGCCGTCTCCCAGGTTTTGGGATCGTCGTAGGGCGTGCTGACCTCGCAGATGTGAAACCACTCTTCCAGATCAATGCAGAAGGCGTTCACGATGTCGTTGGGGAAGCGGGAAGCCATTCCGCCCATGGTAAAGCAGCTTCTCGGGTGAAGCAAAGGGGTGGGATCCTCGAGTATGATTCACCACGGAGAACACCGGAGACTTGTGTGCTACTCTCCGCGATCTCTGTCTCATCCGTGGTGGATACTAAGCCATTGGATGTGAAATCGCCATGAATACTCTCTGCCGATCATTCCTTTCGTTCTCACTGTTTCTAAACATTGTCATAGTCGATGCCCACGCCGGCAACATGGTCGAGCCGACGCACGCGCCCAAGGCGATGGTGGCAAGCGTACATCGCGAGGCGTCGCAGGTTGGGGTAGAGATTATGAAGCAGGGCGGCAATGCGGTCGATGCCGCTGTCGCCATCGGATTCGCGTTGGAGGTGGTTTATCCCGACGCCGGCAACATCGGTGGCGGCGGCTTCATGCTCTTTCGCCGTGCCGACGGCGAGACGCACTTCGTGGATTACCGCGAGAAGGCTCCGGCCAAAGCCACCGCCGACATGTATCTCGACCAGAACGGCGACGTGATCAAGGGCATGAGCACGCTGGGATATAAGGCGATAGGTGTTCCCGGGTCAGTGGCCGGCATGGTTTACGCCGAGAAGCACTGGGGCAAGCTGACGCTGCAACAGGTGATGGCGCCGGCGATTCGGCTGGCGCGGGATGGATTCGAGCTCGACTACGACGATGCCATGCTGTTGCACAATTCCGGGCTGGCCAAGTTTCCGGAATCGCACCGCATCTTCCAGCGCGATGGCGACTACTACCAACCCGGCGAGGTTTTCAAGCAGCCTGAACTGGCGAAAACGCTGGAGCGCATCGCGGCGAATCCTGATGACTTCTATCACGGACGCCCTGGCTCGCGAGCTTGCCGCTGCCATGCAGAAGGGTGGGGGACTCATTACCGCCGAGGACCTTGCCAGCTACGAAGTGAAAGAGCGCCAGCCGGTTCGCGGCACCTATCGCGGATACGAGATCATCAGTGCGCCTCCGCCATCCTCGGGCGGCGTGGTGTTGGTCGAGAGCCTGAACATTCTGGAAGGCTACGATCTCGCCAAGGAAGGGAACCGTTCGGCGGAGAGCATTCACCTGACGTCGGAAGCATTTGACCGGGCGTATTTCGATCGCGCCGAGTTCATGGGCGACCCGGATTTTTCGAAGATTCCGGTTTCGCAATTGATTGATAAACGCTACGCCGATGCCTGGCGCGAGAGTATCGTGATTCGCCGCGCCACTCCCAGCGGAGATTTGAAGCGTCCGGCGGTATTCACCCAGCTCGATAGGTACGCGAAAAATCATCCACCGCAGCCGATCAAAGAACCCGAAAACACCACCCACTACTCAGTGGTCGATGCGGACGGCGACGCCGTCTCGGTCACGACTACCCTCAACGGCAGTTTCGGGTCAAAGGTGACCGCCGAAGGGCTGGGCTTCCTGATGAACAACGAGATGGACGACTTCGCTTCCAAGCCCGGTGTGCCGAACATGTACGGACTGATTCAAGGCCCGGCGAATGCCATCGGCCCGGGCAAGCGGCCGCTGTCGGCGATGACGCCGACGATCATTTTGAAGGACGGCAAACTCTTCATGGTGCTCGGCACGCCCGGCGGTCCAACGATTACCACGACGGTGGCGAACATCCTGATGGGCGTGGTCGATTACGGGCTCAACATTCAAGAGTCGGTGAACGCGCCGCGCTTCCACCATCAGTGGCTGCCTGACGAGATCATGATGGAGCACGTCGGCTTCTCACCCGATACCATCGGCATCCTCGAAGGCATGGGACACAAGATCAAGCTGGAGAAATCGTTCTGGGGTGACGCCGAATGCATTGAGGTCGATCCCAAAACCGGCGAGCGCCTGGGTGCCAGCGACGGAAGGAACGATGGTCGCGCGGTCGGGTATTGAACATCGCGCAGTTTGGGTCGTGGGTGGAGTACTGAGCGGAGGCGAATAGCGAGGCAACGGGTGGAGTACGCCTTCAGGCGTAGAGATCGCGATCAGTCTTGTCATCCTGAGCGAAGCGAAGGACCCCTATCGTCGGCACAAAGCCCAGTCGGGTATAGAGGTTCTTCGACTCGCCGCTGCGCTCCTCGCTCAGGATGACAAACAAGATGCTGCGCTCTTCGCTCAGGATGACAGAGGTGTTAGTTCATCCCTAATACGCAAACCTGACGCCCTGCTTCTCCTCTTTAGCCCCTACCGTGATGCTCTGCGTTTTCTCGCCCAGCTTCTCCTGCACCGCGGCGATGGTATAGGTCCCCGGAGGCAGGCCCTTTAGCGTGAAGCTGCCGTCGGGTCCGGTGACGGCGTAGAACGGGTTTGCCAGCACGTTCAGGTACATCTTCATCCACGGGTGCTGATTGCACTTGATGGGAATCATGAGCTCGGGATTGTCGAACTTGCGCGTGATCGGCTTGCCGCCGGGCAACTCAGCTTCGTTCCATTGTTTGTTGTTCTTCGGCATGGGATGAATGTTGTGCATGGTCGCGTCGTTGTCGTCGAACTCCACCGGCTGCCCTGCCATGGCCGCCGCAACCTGCGGCAGATACCTGCATCCCTTTTGCTCGATTTTCACCGGGATCGCCGGCGCATCGAAGGTCCGCTCGCCCAATCCGCTCTTCACATACACCAGCACGTTCGCCAGGCGGCCATGATCGACGATGATTGGCTGCCACGAGTTGTCTCCCTTGCAGGCAGGATCGGCCGACATATCGATCTTCTCCGCTGCGGGTGCCGCGCCTGCGAATGTCACCACGCCGCTGATGGTCGCCGTGGTTGCGGGATCGATGGGCGACAGCTTCGCCGATGGGGCGCTGTTGTTCGCCGCGACCGGCGCTTGCGAGCAGGAAATCAACAGCAGAACCAACGAAACGAGCGTCAGAACGAATGCTCTGCGGGTGAGCGTCATATCCGGTGGTGCGTTCTCCCTGCTCAATTCTAGTCAGTCGCTGGGCGCGGTTGCCAATCGCAAAGCGTTGGTAGAGCATCGAAGAGGAATCCTCATTTGAATTCGGTCGTCTTCCAACAGTAAGGAGAGCAGATGAAAACGCGGAATCTTGGCAAGAACGGGCCGACAGTTTCGGCCATTGGCCTGGGATGCATGGGCATGAGCGAGTTCTATTCCGGGCGCAACGACGACGAGTCGATTGCGACCATTCATCGCGCGCTGGAACTTGAAATCAATTTCCTCGACACTGCCGACATCTACGGCCCGCATACCAACGAAGAGCTGGTAGGCCGTGCCATCAAAGGCAGGCGCGACCAGGTCTTTCTCGCCACCAAGTTCGGCATCGTGCGCGATCCCGCGAATCCCAACGTTCGTGGAGTGAACGGCAGCCCTGCGTACATCCGCAAGGCCATCGATGCCAGCCTCAAACGCCTGGGAGTCGATCACGTCGACCTCTACTATCAGCACCGCGTCGATTCCAGCGTGCCGATCGAAGACACCGTGGGCGCCATGGCTGACCTGGTGAGTGCCGGCAAGGTTCGCTTCCTCGGATTGTCGGAGGCGTCGGCAAAGACCATCGAGCGTGCGCATGCGGTGCACCCGATCACAGCCGTGCAGTCGGAGTACTCGCTGTGGACGCGCGATCCTGAGCCCGAGGTGCTGCCGACTGTGCCGCAAGCTGGGCATCGGCTTTGTGCCCTATAGCCCGCTAGGCCGAGGATTTCTGGCCGGCGCGATCAAAAGTCCGGACGATTTCGAGGAAGACGATTATCGGCGGCACAGCCCGCGCTTTCAGGGCGAGAACTTCGCGCGTAATCTGCAACTGGTCGACCGCGTGAAGGAGTTCGCGAGGGAGATCGGCGCGACTCCCAGCCAACTGGCGCTGGCGTGGGTGCTGTCGAAAGGGGAAGACATTGTGCCGATACCGGGGACAAAGCGCCGCAAGTACCTCGAGGAAAACGCCGCTGCGGTCGACATTCAGCTCTCGCCCGCACAGTTGCAGGAGTTGGATGAGATTTTCCCGCCGGGTGCCATTGCAGGTGAACGCTACACGCCACAGATGATGGCGATGGTGAATCGATAAGGACATGCGCCACAGTTGTAGGCGAACAGTGGGAACGAAAGGAGAAAGGGCCGCTCCCGCGAGCGGCCTTTTCACTACGGCGCGCAGTTGCTACGACACTCTTCTCCGCAGCAGTCCGAACACGCCTACCATGCCGCTTCCGAACATGATCAGACTTGCCGGTTCGGGCACGACCACCTGCTCGAAATCAGCCGCCAGCAGTTGGTCCGCGTAGGTCGTGGGATGGAGGCTGTCCCAGAACAGATAGCTATTCGGATTGCTGCAAACGTTCACGCCGTCGAAGCACGGATCGGTCGCATTAGAGAAACCATACTTCTGTGGGTCGGCTACGATCGCGTCCAGCAGCGAGTAGGTGTCGAAGTAGGTTACGCCGGTGCCTTGCAGTCCGGCCAGCAGCTTGGCGTTGAAGTAAGCCGAGAGTTGCGAGCCCAGCTGGCTGTTGCCGTTGGCTTTGTACTCCGGCGTAACGCCCAAGTCAGGCATTCCGGGAACCAGAATGTGCTGAACGCCAAGCGACTTCAGTCCTCCGACGATGCCGAGGATGTCGTTAACCGCAACATCCGCCGTCTGCGTGGTGAGGCCGTTGGCGGTGAAATCGTCCGGTCCTCCCCAAACCATAAACAGTGAGCCTTGCGCCATCTGCTGGGTGATGCTGCCTTTGGTGGCGAGAAAGCTGGTCGTCATGCCAGGCAGTCCCAGGAAGCCGAGTTGGGTCTGGTTGCCCCCATCGGCAATGTTGCCGATGCCGGTGGTGGCGCCACCCCAGGCAAAGTCGGTCAGCGGCACGTTGAAATCTTGCGCCATGTATTCCGCAGCTACGGGCCCGTTGGAGAAGCGGCCCATGTAATACGGTGGCGGTGGGTAACCGATTGCGCCATAGAGATTGCCGTTATCGGAAAGGCTGTCGCCGTACACGACCAGTCCGTTGAAGGACGAACCGGCCATTGCCATGCTCGAAAGCGCGAAGAGCGCGGCGAGCAAAGCGCAAATTCTAATAACATTCTGCCTGGAATGCATGTTTCCTCCACAGAAGCTAACCACGAACTTGGGTCGTAAGTTCGAATCCACATTGTAAGCAGCAGTTGCCGGGGATGTTGTTGGATTCCTTGCATTTTCCGTCGACTCCTTGCTCCCCTACCGGGCATCTACTAAACTTCAGGGTTTGCCTAAAGTGGGGAGTGTCTATGTCTGACTTGAAACATGGCGGGAAAACTGTCGCCGAATCGCCGGTTGCTGATTTGTTGGAAAACGGCCGCCATCCTTCCGAATCGGAGAAGCAGTGGGCAGAGAAAACGCTTGCGCCTTCGCTGGAGAAAGGTCCGGAGAAGCCGATTGGCGAGCCTACGGGCGTCAACCTCGACGAGCACGGCAATGCGCGCTTCACCACCATTTCGGGCATGCCCATCCGGCGGCTGTATACTCCCGCCGATCTTCCCGACGACTGGAACTACGACCAGTATCTGAATTATCCCGGACAGCCGCCCTACACCCGCGGCATTCACTCCTCCGGCTATCGCGGCAAGATGTGGACCATGCGCCAGTTCTCGGGCTTCGCTACGCCTGAGGAGACAAATGAGCGCTACAAGTATCTGCTGGCGCACGGCGGCCAGGGGCTGTCGGTTGCTTTCGATCTGCCCACGCTGATGGGCTACGACAGCGACCACATGATGAGCGAAGGCGAGGTCGGCAAGTGCGGCGTTGCCATCGACTCGCTCGAGGACATGGAGATCCTGTTCGACGGCATCGACCTGGAGAAGACCACGGTTTCGATGACCATTAACTCTCCTGCCTCGGTGCTGTGGGCCATGTATCTGGCCGTAGCCGAGAAGCAGGGCGCCGACTGGAAGAAGGTTTCCGGCACTCTCCAGAACGACATCCTCAAGGAATACATTGCGCAGAAGGAATATATCTATCCGCCGGCGCCGTCGATGCGGCTGGTAATCGATACCTTCGAGTTCGGCTCGAAGTTCACGCCCCGGTTCAACACCGTTTCCATCAGCGGCTACCACATCCGCGAGGCCGGCTCGACCGCGCTGCAGGAGCTGGCATTCACCATTTACGACGGCGTGGAGTACGTGGAATGGGCGATCCGTCGTGGACTGGACGTCGATGAGTTCGGTCCGCGCCTGAGCTTCTTTTTCAACGCGCATAACGACTTCTTCGAGGAGATCGGGAAGTATCGTGCGGCGCGCAAAATCTGGTATCGCCTGATGACCGAGCGCTGGGGCGCGAAGAACCAGCGTACCTGGCTGATGCGCTTCCACACCCAGACCGCCGGAGTTTCGCTAACCGCGCAACAGCCCATGAACAACATCGCGCGCGTGGCTCTCCAGGCGCTTGCGGCCGTGCTCGGCGGAACCCAGTCGCTGCACACCGACAGCTACGACGAGGCGCTGGCGCTTGCCGACCGAAGAAGCGGTTCGCATCGCGCTGCGTACTCAGCAGATTATTGCCTACGAGTCAGGTGTGGCGCAGACAGTAGATCCGCTGGGCGGTTCGTACTTTGTCGAGCGCATGACGCTCGACATGGAGAACGGTGCCTTCGACTACTTCGAAAAGCTCGACGCCATGGGTGGCATGGTGAAGGCCATCGAGAAGGGATATCCGCAGAAGGAGATCGCCGAGGCCAGCTACCAGTTCCAGCGCGCCACCGAAGCCAAGGAGAAGATCACGGTCGGCGCTAACGAGTTTGTCGTGCAAGAGGATTCGCCGCATATTCTCTATATTGGCGAGGAGGTAGCGCTGCACCAGTCGGCGAAGCTGAATGCGCTGAAGGCGCGCCGCTCGAATGACGAAGTCCGCCGCACACTGGATGCGCTGAAGAAGGCTGCCGCGCAGGAACCAAAGGCCGGCGGAGAACGGGCAGATTTCTCCGGCGAACACCATGCCGTTCATCATCGACGCGGTGAAGGCCTACGCGACGGTCGGCGAAATTTGCGACGCGCTGCGCGAGGTTTATGGCACCTATGAGGAGAGCGCCTTCGCGTAGGCTTACGCGTGGCACAGCAATTATCCACTCGCTCCCATAGCGTGCTCTCCGGGGTGCATGCTGGCAATCCTAGCTGCGACAGCCTGAATCACGTCAGCCTTCTGAACGTTCATGGCCGGGACAAGCGTGGGTCGTCAGCGGGTCTTCTTTGTGTAAGCGCAAACTTTCCGGATCGCGCCCCAAAGCAGAGTACATCGATGCTAACGCGCTGACCGTGTTCTCCCTCACCTGCGAACTAAATGGCTCGGCATCGTAGTCTCCCACCATCTCAACTCCCCACGAGATTGCGTTCCAGGACGGCGAATGCACGCCAGGAGTATTGAGTGGCGTGAACACCCAGATCAGGTCGTCGGCCACGAACAGGTGCGGCCCAGCCGACCAGTGCTGTTGATTCTTGTAAAAATTTTCGAGATTCGCCATGCGCTGTTGACCAGTGACGGAGTGCCACTGCGAAAGCTTAGGGGCTGCGGTGTTGTGCAGGACCACAAACTGCGGACGCCACAATGGAAATGAGACCGTGGTGATGTATTGAGCGAAGGCGTCCGGGGTGAAGCCCTTTCCTACTATGCCCTTCCAGATTCCCATAGGAACCTCCAATGGAAAGAACTCTGACACTGAGTAACTACTCTGTCAATGACAATTGGGTGGGATATTGAGGCAGGTGCGGAATAGCTTTACCGGCGGCCTATCGCCTGGCGTCGCGGCAGACAACTAGTGCTGACGCTGTTTGTGATAGTGCCGCCTCGCCTTTTCGCGATTGCCGCACGAACTCATCGAGCACCAGCGGCGGCTGCGGTTTCGGCTGTTATCCAGGAACAGCCAGTAGCAATCGCCAGCTTCGCACTCGCGAATCTTTCCCACATTGTCAGACACGAGTAGTTCGGCTGCCGAGGTGACGATAGGCCAAAGGATTCTCTCCAGCGTCGGCCCTGTATCCCACTCCCACCGGTAAGCGCCCGAGATGCGAACCAGGTGGCGGCGCGACAGCGCCTCGGTCGCGGCCTGCTCTAGCAGAGCAAGGTCTTCCGCTGCGGCCGGGTTGCCGCCCGCCGCCTGGGCGAATACGCGAAATAGCGTTTCCCTGAGCGCGAGCGCTTTGCGTAGAGTTTGGGCTACGCTTCGCGGCTGCGCGTCGGCCTGATGCACGAGAGCGCCAGCTTCTTTAGCAGCAACAATGTTGGACTGTAGAGCGAAGGAGATCAGGTCGTGATAGCTGTGGACGTGCTCGACGCTTTTCTCGGGCGAGTCGCGGCGGCTGATGCTATTGGCGAAATCCAGCGCGAGATGGCCTCCGGAGAGGTCAAACTGAAGCTCCTGCGGACGTTGCTCGGCGGCCACGCTGAATTCATTGTAATCAATTGCGACCATGACGATCGAAATCGAGCTTGGTGCGAGGCTTCAGCGCTATGGTTGTTATCACCAGTCCCTTGCAGACGAGGGATCGGCTGTCGTCTTCTCAGCCAGCGCACACCAACTGCGGGCCCCTCGATTTCTCCGCCTCGCAAGCTCGGCTTCGTCGCTCGGGACAGGTGGGGAAAGAGCCTGCGACGGTACGCCTGAAGGCGTACTCAGCCCGCGGACCATACCGCACAAGCTGGAACCGCACGAGGTGAAACTGCACACGCCTCTACTCCACTTCCGCCTTCTGCTTATAAACTGCGACCTGCACATTCCAATGCAGGTCTTCGATCATCGTGTCGCGTAACTCTGCAGCTGCTGCCGGCTCACCGTGCACCAGGAACGTCTGTTTCGGCGGATGCTGAAAGGTGTGCAGCCACTCCAGCAACTCGGGCGTGTCGGCGTGATCGCTGAACTGCTCCAACGCGGCCACCTGCGCCTTGACCGGAACCACCTGCCCCAGCATCTTCACTTCGGGATCACCGTTCTTGATGCTGTAGCCGCGTGTGCCCGGCGCCTGGAATCCGATGAACAATACCAGGTTGCGCGGGTCGGGCAGGCGCTGTACCAGGTGATGCAGCACGCGGCCGCCGGCAACCATGCCGCTGGCTGAAACGATGATTGCAGGGTATCGCGACTCGTTAATTTTCTTCGAATCCTCCTGCGTAGTATCGAAGTAGAAGTTGGACCAGTGCAGCGGCGAGCCGTACTTCTCAATCATCACCTTGACCTCGTCGCTGAACTCTTCCTCATGTTTCAGGAAGACCTGCACCGCCTTGATGGCCATTGGGCTGTCGGTGTGTACCGGGACCCGCGGAATCTGGCCGCTTTCCATCAGGTCCTTCAACACGAAAAGAAACTTCTGCGTGCGCTCCACGGCGAATGCCGGCACCACCACAGTGCCGCCACGCTGGATGGTGGTGCGAATCAACGCCGCCATTTCGGGCCGGGATCGTCATGAGGATGCACTCGATTGCCGTAGGTGCTCTCCATCACCAGCAGGTCGCAGCTTTCGCCTTCGGTTGGTCCCGAATGGACAACGCGCCCGGGTGCGATGTTGCTGTTGCGCACCCGTCCGATATCGCCGGTGAAGAGAAGCTGCCGCTTGCTTCCGTCCGTCGTCAGGGTAACTTCGGCCATCCCCGAGCCCAGTATGTGCGCCGCGCGCACGAAGCGGAACGACAGATCGTTGCTGAGTTGCTTGACTTCGTCGAATTGCACCGGCTGAAACAGCGTGAGGCACTGCTGGGCCTCTTGCATGGTGTAAAGCGGCAACGCAGGATGGTGCTTCGAGTAGTGATGTTTGTTGGCGAATTCCGCGTCTTCTTCCTGCAGGTGTCCGGAGTCGGGCAGCAGGATGCCGCACAGGTCGATGGTTGCAGGCGTGGCGTACACGGGCCCGTGGAACCCTTGTTTTACCAGGCGAGGAATCCAGCCAGAGTGGTCGAGGTGAGCGTGCGTGAGGATCACGGCGTCGATCTCGCGCGCCGGTATCGGCAGGTCAGCCCAGTTACGCTCTCGCCATTCTTTCTGGCCCTGGAAAAGGCCGCAGTCAACCAGCACCTGAATGCCTTGCTTGCCGCTTTCGTCGCTGGTGTTGATGAGGTGCTTCGACCCGGTGACCACACCGGCCGCACCTAGAAACTGGATGTAAGCCAAAGGAACCTTTCTCACTGCTTGTTAGCCACAGAGCCACAGGGACACAGAGATTTTATGAATTGGAACCCCTCTGTGTCTCGGTGCCTCTGTGGTGAATGCCGTTCACGACTGCGGCTTGTTCTCGAAGACGTAAACATTGTTTCCGGTCTTGCCCTCGGGAGCGCTGCCGTCGTTGACCACGACCCGCGTGGGCGCAACGGGAACTTCCACCCGGGCATAACCTTTATCATGGGCGCGCACCAGCACGCGTACCTGCTTGTCGCCCTTCGCAGTCTGTACCGTGACCGGAACTTCAGCCCCTGCGCTGCCCAGGTTCTCGACGGTTACCGTCACCTGGTATTCGTTGCCCTCGCCGCTGCTGCTGAGCAGCTTGCGCGAGAATGCCGTCACAATGTGGAAATCGGGCAGACCGCGATCGCGATACACCCAATCGTCGAAGAACCATTCCAGGTCGCGCTTGGTTTGCGCCTCAAGAATCTTCTGGAAGTAGGTCGGCTCTCGATCTGCGGACGCGCGATACGCGGCGAGCGCGTGTTGCAGCGCCGCCTCTCCCACCATGTCGTGCAGCATCCAGAAAACGAAGCCGCCCTTCACTCGCAGGTAAATCTGGTCCGTGGTGTTGAGCAAAGTGTCGTCGGAATCGCTTTTGGACGAAGCTTTGTCGCCAGAATTTGCCGAGCGGGCCAGTTCTTCGGTTTTCGCCAGAGGTGCCTCGTACTGATCGAGAAACTTCAACGCTGCCTCGCGGCCACCGCGCTCGCGGTTGAATACAGCTTGCAAGAACAATCCCAACCCGGTCTGCATCCACGGACGCGGAGTGGCAAAACGCGCCGCCACCTGCGTGGGCAGGAAGAGCAGTTGGGTGTTGGCCTGCGTGGCCGAAACCAGCGGCGTGAACAGGGTTGCTCCGTCCTGGTAAGGACTGGCGTCAGCTTCGGCCAACTCGATTACGTGGATGGGACGGTTCTCGACCTGCGGCAGCCAAGCGTCGAGCAAGGTTTCGTTCGCCTCAGCGGCGGCCGAATAGTCTTTCGCTATCAGAGAGTGGTCGGGGGTGAAAGTGATCTCAGCCGCCGGGCGTGAAAGAGTATCGCAACTTGAATACAAAGCGAATGCGGGCGTGGTTTTCTGCAAGCCGTGCGTCTCCAGCGTGATCCCGCGGACTTCCTGCTGCGGTTCCGGCGCCGCGCCGGCCGGTGCAGGATTGGCATCGGCTCCGCCGCCAACCGAAAAGTATCCCTTACCGTTCGACGCATTGGACGCGATGCACGGCAGCGGAGGCTTGGGCGACGTTACAACACCGAGGTAGGCGAAGAAGTCGGTGTTGCGTTGCCGGTCCTGCCAGCGCGCGATGGAATCGGAAACCGCATTGCCCTCGCTCAGGCTCACGGCCTCGATCGACACCGGATACCACACCACGTATCCCAGCCCGCGCACCGCAGTAAACGGCTCGCTGACCTGGTCCCAGTCGCTACGCAGAGCGACGTCCTGCGGCAGGCCCATGCGGGTCAGGCGGGTGGCGTCCGCCGTGATCTTGCCCCCGTACTGCACGTCGAGGGCGACGCTGGCTCCGGCCGGCACGGGCTTTTCCAGCGAGACGATGGCTTCCGAGAGGACGCCGGTGTGGTCGATGTCTGAGGTGTAGGGCTCGCCCAGCCATTGCAGCTTACGTTTAGCCTGCGCAAAGCAATTGCAATCAAGCGGCTCATCATCGGTGCCGATATCGCTCCATTGCAGCGATGACGAAATCTGCAGCGACACGTTCTTCTGCGGCAGCTTCGAATCGTTGCGCAACACCAGCCGCCCGTAGGTGACAGCGAATACCTGCGAGGGCCGATCAACCTGCACATTGAGACGATAGCTGGTGACGGTGAAGGCGTTGCGATCGAGCGAGTACAGATTGAGGGCGCCCGCCAGCAACAGCAGGGCGAGCAGAGCACTTCGTTTCATTTGCGAGCTTTGCTCTTGGCGGCTTTCTTCACGGGCTTGGCGGCAGCTTCTGCGGCCCGCCGTTGACGCGCGAGTTCGTACATCACCACTCCGCCTGCGACGGAGACATTCAGCGACGACACTTCGCCCAGCATGGGGATGGAAACCAGAAAGTCGCAGCGCTGGCGCACGTGCTCGTGCAATCCCTTGCCTTCGGCGCCCAGCACGATGGCGCAGTGCATTTTGTAATCCACCTGGTCGTAGCTCTGGGTGGCGCGCTCATCGAGGCCGACGGTCCACACGTTGCGGTCTTTTAGTTCTTCCAGAGTGCGCGAGATGTTGGTCACGCGAGCGATAGGCAAATGTTCCGAGGCCCCGGCCGAAGCCTTCACGGCAGTGCCAGTAAGGCCGGCGGCCCGGCGGTCGGGGATGATGATGCCGTCTGCACCTGCGCCATCGGCAGTGCGAATGAGGGCGCCAAGGTTGTGCGGATCTTCGATGCCATCGAGCACAACGATGAAGCTGAACTCGCCGCGGTGCTGCTCGAGCAAGGTATCCACGTCGGAGTATTGCTTGCCGGTAGTGACCGCGACAACGCCTTGATGCAGGTTGGTGTTGGCAATGCGATCAAGCTGCTCGCGCGGCAGGAAGCGTACTTGCACTCCGCTGGCACGGCAATCGTCAATCAGGCGCTGAACTCGTTCATCGTGCCGCTCGCGCGCGATGCCGACGTACTCGAAGCTGCGCGCGCCCGACTTCAGTGCTTCGCTGACCGGATGAATACCGTAGAGGACGACCATGTGCTGTTAAGTTTACGACAGTGGGGGTGTTGCCTTCCGGCTGACGCACATGTATGACCAAACTTGCTGCGAGCGGAGACGCCAGACAAACCACAAGTCCGTCCCGCAGGGACAACATATCTTAGCCCAGCGTTTCAACGCTGGGAAGCCGTAGGTGCAGATCGCGAGTCCGCTTTAGCGGACGGCATAAGCTCACTTGCCCGCCCGTCGTGCCAGCAGATCATCCACCGCAAAGCGGTTATACCGCGCCGTCGCGATCAGGATGAAGTACACCGCGGAATAGATGAGCTGCACGCCGGCGACATTCCAATCCTGGCGCAGGCATGTGCCAAAGGTCAGCGCGGCCATGACCAGCGCTCCCGCGATCAGCGCACCTCGCGTCCACGCTCCGAACAACAGCAGCAAGCCGATGACGGCTTCGGCCCAAGGCAATGCGTATCCAAAGCCCACCACCGCGAAGTACGGCAAGGGGGTTGCTGCGAATTCTTTAGTCAGGGTTGCGGCAAATGCGCCCAGGCCCGCAACGATGCGGGTTATGCCGTGCAGGGCAATGTTGATTCCGAGAGTGACACGCAGCAGCGCGTAGGCGATCGCAACATCGCCGCGCCGTACAGCCAGACCCGGGTCGCTATGAGTTCTCTCCATCGCTCTCGAGTGGTAGATGCTCGAAAGCCTTCGCTGGAAACACGCCTACTGCTGGCTGGGGGTTACGCCATTCGCGCCTACGGCGGCTTCGCCCGGTTTCAGCTTGCGGCAGCAGCCGGACACGAAGTCGCCGGCGGGCAGCGTGGCTTGCGCTTTGTAGGGAAACTCCTGCTTGCGCTGCTTGTCGATACAGGTCGCCTTCTGCACGTTGACCGCGAGCGTCTGGCCGTTGCCATTGGTGTTCGAGCCCTGCCATGTCCACAGGTTCTCGTTCGGCACCCAGACGAATTTGCCGGAGAAGTAGGAATCGGGCTCGTTGATGCCGACGTTGCGCGCGCGTCCCTGCTGCATCTGCACGCTCCAGTTGGGGCTGTCGCCGAAGCACACCATGTCGGGGGCCTTGTTGGGTATGTCGACTGGGGTGGCCTGATCGGCCTGTCCGGGCGTCATGAACTGCGCCGAGGCAGTCAGAGTCAAAGCAGAGCACAGTATCAGCAGGGCAAGTAGGGTGCGCATGATGAAGAAAGCTTCTACTCTCCGTGGCTGGAATGTCAATCGGGAATTAGCAATTAGCAACTAGCAGCTAGCCAACTAGCTAAGAGCTAAGAGCTAGGAGCTAAGAGCTAAGAGCCAAGAGCCAAGAGCAAGAGCCGAGAGCAAGAGCTGCCTCCTCCGCGTTCTCCGTGGTGAACCCAGTCTTCGTGCCACCGGCGTACGTGAGGTTTAGCGGCCCCGCGTTATACTCGGTCAGGAATTCTGAATGGAGCTTGGATGGCAATCTCTGCACTCGTAGTCGATGACGAGCAGCTGGCGCGGGACGAACTCGCCTACCTGCTGAAAGATGTCGACGTCGATGTCGTTGGGCAGGCCAGGAACGGAGTCGAGGCGGTCAATCTCATCAAGGAGCTGTCGCCCGATCTGGTCTTCCTCGATGTGCAGATGCCGGGGCTCGACGGCTTCGGCGTCATCAAAAAGTTGTTGGACAAGAAAGTAGCGCTGCCGCAAATCGTCTTCGCTACGGCCTACGATCAGTACGCGGTAAGGGCGTTCGAAGTGAATGCCGTCGACTACCTGCTGAAGCCATTCGATAAAAAACGCGTCGCCCAGGCAGTGAACAAGGCGCGCGAAAAACTGGAGACCTCTCCGGCGACCGACCAGATTGGTACGATCGTCAAGTTGCTCGAGCAGCAGCAACAACGGACGCAGACGGCCAAGGTCTTACTCAAGGCAGCGGGCAGGCTGTTCCTGGTCGATCAGAAAGATATCTGCTATGCCTCGATCCAGGACGGAATCATCACTGTCGTGGCCAGCAACATGGAGGGGCAGTCCAACTGCCGCACCCTGGAAGAGTTGCTCGACTCGCTCGATCCCAATATGTTCTGGCGGGCGCACCGGTCCTACCTGGTCAACATCAACCGCATCAAGGAAGTTGTTCCCTGGTTCAAAAGCTCGTACCAGATCCGCATGGACGACAAGAAGCAGGCCGAGATTCCCGTCAGCCGCGCGCAGACCAAACGCCTCAGGGAATTGTTCGGGCTTTAAGAAGAGAAGGTTCACCACAGAGGCACAGAGACACGGAGAATTTATTTCTGGTCTTCCTCTGTGCCTCGGTGTCTCTGTGGTGAAGTGTTTTTT
This sequence comes from uncultured Acidobacteriaceae bacterium, assembly GCA_963771535.1. Lineage (GTDB taxonomy): Bacteria > Acidobacteriota > Terriglobia > Terriglobales > Acidobacteriaceae > CAVVDY01. The sequence goes on from CAVYTK010000007.1 coordinate 319,385, forward strand.
TGGCCGACAAAAAAGGCACGGTCATGAACCGTGCCTTTGCCGTGAGGCGGAAGTGCGATTACAGGATGCGGCGGCGGATCATGCCAACCGCGCCGAGCAGGCCGGTGCCCATCATGACCAGGGTGCCGGGCTCGGGAACCGTGTTGTAGCCAAAGCCGGTGACCAGACCGTAGCCCGGGTTATCAGCGACGCCGTTGTCGCCGCAGGCGATGCCGCTCGAGCAATACACGCGCTGGAACGGCCCGTTGCTGTTCACATCAAAATAGATGTTGGCGGGCGTGCTGATGCCGTTGCCGACGACGTCCATCAGCAGATTCTTGCCGGAGCTCGGATCATAAGTGAAGGCCGTGCTCAGGTGAATGTCCAGCGTATCGCCGAAAGCCCACGACTGCGAGATGCTGCCGTTGAACACCTGCGTGTTGTCAGCACCTTTGTTGGCAGAGAAGCTGCCACTGAGGCTTCCCACACCGGCTGTGGTGGAAGATAGGCTCACAGTGTAGGTGCCAGTCGGGGTCGAGCTGGCGCCGCTGTCATACTGCGTGTTGTAGAGGTAGATATCAGTGATCGAGATTGCACCGCTACCGAAAGCCGAATTGGCATAGACCTGCTGATATTCGGCGTTGTAAGCGCTGCCGAACGGGAACGAGTTGCCTGAACCTGGATCCGGCGGGTTACCGATGATGATGGTATCGGCCAAAACCGGCAGGGCGACCAGGCAGAGCACCAGGCAGAAAATCGCCTTCTTCATTGTGTTTCCTCCTGAAATTCTCAACTGAAACGCACGTGGATACGCACAGGGGCCGCTCGACGATACAAAAACCGGCCACCCTACCAGGCGGTAGCGAGGGCCAAGTTATCGAGGAAATAAGTTTGTGCTTGGGACAGCTCTGATGCAAGGCCAAAATCGTGTATTTTCAGTAGAAAGGCTGGTGCTGTGTAAATTGTTCCTGCCCCAAATGTGTTGCGAAATTATGCTATTGCGGCAACCAGAATGGGCCATTACGACACCCGGGGGCCTTCACCCGAAAAGAGTCGCAATGCAGCGAAAAAGCGAGAAGGGAAACCTCGCTGCGAGACTTTACGGTTGCTCCGAGCGCCTTGGGTGCCAACGCATCCGCTTGAATAGACGAACCTCGGTGCCACCACGGGCAAATGTCACTTCGTCGACCAGGCTCCGCATTAGGGCGATGCCGCGCCCATGGGTCAGCGTGGTGGCAGGAAAGCGATCGGGATCAGCGGCTGTCTGAAAATCGAAACCGGGTCCGGGATCGCGTATGACCACGCAAACACTTGCGGGATCCATTTCGAGAGAACAGGTGATGCACTTCGTGCCGTCGTTGCCACAGCCGTGTAGGGCAGCGTTTATCAAGGCCTCCTGAAGCGCGACGGTCAGGTCGTACTCCTCAGGCTCGTCACAACCCTGCTCACGGACGATCTCCATCAATTGCTCACGAGCGGCTGTCACCGAATCCAGATCGCCAGCAAAAGTGAACTCGCAATGCAGGGAGGCGGGCCGGGTGTTCGGGCCGCTGGTTTGTTCGTCCAGCAGAGTCGTTCCCGAAGCTTGCGAATTCGTGCTCACCCGTGCCTCCCAGCCAGCAAAACGTCTAACTTCAGTTTGGACGCGCTGACAGCCCGGCGTGGTTAAATTCGCATGAAAGCTGGGGTAATCCATGCTGCTCAAGGAACCTGCCGACGGAGCATCCAAGCTTCAGCTGCCAGAGCTTCTTGACCGAAGCCGGTGTTTGCGAGAAAATACGAAAAGGAATTCGCTTTCTCGTTTAAAAAAAATTTTCCGGGAAAACAGGAAGGCGTTGCGGGAATGCCGCCTTTCGTTCCACCGTGTAGTCGCCGGTGAGAATCTGGCGAAGAGCGAAAAGCGGGTAGCCGAACGAAGGCGAAGCTCGAAGTGATTTGCAAGGTAGGCGGAAAACTATGGGTGTACCGATTTCGCAGATGTGGACGGTTGCTTCGTATGTGCTGGAGCAGCGCATCAAGGGTCGCAAGCGGTATCCGCTGGTGCTCATGTTGGAGCCGCTGTTTCGCTGCAACCTGGCTTGCGCCGGATGCGGCAAGATCCAGTATCCCGGCCACGTGCTGAAGCAGCACCTCTCGGTGGACGAGTGCATGCGTGCGGTCGACGAATGCGGCGCGCCCATGGTGTCGATCCCCGGCGGCGAACCGCTGCTGCATCCCGAGATCGACAAGATCGTCGAAGGCCTGGTCGCCCGCAAAAAGTACATCTACCTGTGCACCAACGCGCTCATGCTGAAGCAGAAGATCCATCTGTTCAAGCCCAGCAAGTACCTGACTTTTTCGGTACACGTTGACGGACAGCGCGAGCACCACGATTTCTCCGTCTGCCTCGAAGGCGGATACGACAAGGCGCTCGAAGGCATGCGCGAGGCGGTCGAGCGCGGCTTCCGCGTGACTACCAACACCACGCTCTTCGACGGAGCCGACCCCAACAGTGTGCGCGAGTTCTTCGACGAAATGATGGACCTGGGCGTCGAGGGCATGATGCTCTCGCCCGGCTACTCGTATGACAAGGCTCCCGACCAGGGGCACTTCCTGGGACGCGATCGCACCCGGCGGCTCTTCCGCGCCATGCTGTCGAACCGCAAAGCCAAGTGGGTATTCAACCAGTCGCCGCTGTTTCTCGAGTTCCTCATGGGCAAGCGCGACTATCCGTGTACTCCCTGGGGCATGCCGACCTTCAATCTCTTCGGCTGGCAGAAGCCCTGCTACCTGCTGCAGGACGGCTACGCCGATACCTTCCAGGAGCTGATGCAGGCGACGGAGTGGGAAAAGTACGGCTATGAGTCCGGCAATCCCAAGTGCGCCAATTGCATGGTGCACAGCGGCTATGAGGCCTCGGCAGTGAACGACACGTTCGGCTCGTGGAAGGGCTTCATCGGCACCGTGAAGGCCACGTTCTCAAGCAAATATCGCGATCCCGAAGCCGACGAGATGTTGCAGCAGGAGTTCAAGCCGGTGCACGCGGTGAATCCGCTGGTGCAGATTGGTACTGCTGATTAGCCGAAGAGGATTCACCACAGAGGCACAGAGGACACGGAGAAACTAATGTCAGAGTTCCGGCCGAACTCGCTTCTGCGCCTATCCCAGCAGCGGATTTCGTACTCTTAGCGCCGGGAAACTTGAGAAGTCTCGATCCGCGCTCCAGAACTCGGTAATTCCATGATCCACACACAGCGCCGCGATACGTGCGTCGTGAACTTTCGGGCCGACAAGGCGTGCCGAGCTAAGTAGCGGAGCCAGATTTTTCCAATAGTTGTCTGTCTCCGACAGAAAGAGCACGCTAGGCGATTCGATCCACGCTTGCACCTGTTCAAGAGCAGCCATCATCGGAGTTGGCGGGGCATAGATGCGCGGATGCGTGACGACCGCCAGAAACTCATGGATGCAGGGCCAAGGTATTGCCCAGGCACCGCGCTCCTCGGCAAGCCGGGCGATACAACGGCCCGCAGCATCGTGCCAGGCCGAGTCCTCGCGGTGGGCGTAGACGAGGATATTCGTATCCACCGCAATCATCCGCCGTGACCCTCGTAACTGGCGTTGCGGATTTCCTCCCACGACCGAGCGGCAAACTCAGGTTGAAGGCCGTTGCCTCTGAAACTCGCCTTGCGCAAACGAAATCCGGTTGGCGTCTTGCGTTCGGCTAGAGTTCGCCGTAACCCCTGTTCCACTAGGGCCCTCAGGGTCGTATTCTCTCGCTCGGCTACCCGGCGCGCCTCTTGCAGCAGACTGTCGGCAATCTGGATGGTCGTCTTCATATGGCTAGCCATATTCTAGCAGATGGCAGTATGTCCATATGCCTTTTACTTGAGTAGATGTGATGAAATACGGGAATGTCTGAACCGCAACACATGCACAACGAAATGAACGAAGAATCCGGCTCCGGCCGCGAGCAGGTTGAAGGCTCGATTCCCCAGCTGGCGTCGGAAGAGGACGTTCGTGCGGCGCTGGAGAAAGCCTTCGACTACCGCGGCGACGTGACTATCACGCGTAAGGACGGATCGAAGCTCGAGGGCTACATCTTCGACCGGCGCAATGGGAAGACGTTGGCCGACTCCGTCGTACGGCTCATCCCCAAAGGGTCATCCGAAAAAGCTTCGATCGCCTACTCCGATATCGCGGCACTGGTCTTCAGCGGACGCGACATGGCCGCCGGCAAAAGCTGGGAAGCATGGCTCAAGAACTATTGGGAGCGCAAAGCTGCCGGCGAAAAGAACATCGGAATCCAACCGGAAGAGTTGGAATAGCTCGGCTGGTGGCCCAGGTATGAATTCTGGGTGCCCCAGGTTCGCCCATCCGTTGGGCTAACCTGGGCCGGGTGCCCCATTCATTCCTTCGTTTGGAATGAGTGGGAAACATAAGGTTGACGGTGCGAAATCATAGACGTTCTACCACGCAGACGATTACTCTCACGGGCTGACCGTAGGTCTGAAACGCTACTCTCTCAGGGATTCTCTTCACTTCATCACATTCAGTTCTCGGATATACCTGAACGGAGGGGAGGGCCCTAGTAGATCGCACCATCTGTCGGTAGAGGTTCAACGTTCGCGAATCCCACTCAATCCAACCGAAGGATTGAGTGGGGCACCCGGCGCATGCGCTCCAGGCACTCCGGGAACAGGTCGTAGATCTCGCCGCTGCTGAAGTTGGGTTGCCGACGATAACAACTGAAAGTGACGAAGTGCGAGTGACCAGACTGGTGATATCGCCGCAGTCCCCGTGGCATGAACTCAACCTACACCATGGTTTGTCGCCGTGTCAGTGATCCCCAGGTTAGGCCAACCGATGGCCGAACCTGGGGCACCCAGATTTAATTCTGATACCTGGGCCACCAGCCAGAGTCCGCAAGAATGGGATTGGAGTAGTTTTCGGTTTTATCTCAACGGTGAGAACGGACTGGTAGAGGTTGATCCTCGTCCGTGGCGATCCCAGCTTAGTGAATCCCACTCAATCCAACCGATGGATTGAGTGGGGCACCCGGGTGACCTATCGCTCTCTCATCCTCTGCAATGTCTTCAAATGCGGAAATCACTACGGAACTACACTGCCTAAACCCTTATCGTGCCCGTAGCTACGAAGACCCATCCGATCATCCTGCCACCGACGAGCAGAGACAGCTCCTCAGACTGCAACGGCCCCAGACGCAGCTACAGGCCTGCCTCCCGACGAGCGACTTCGAGAGCTCAATGCCAAGGCCATATGACAGTTGGTACCCTAGGTTCGAGCGCGAGTACTCTGGGCCACGTGACCGGGCAAGAAAGATGCGCACGGAATCCTAGCCTTCACTGCGGTCTCTTGGCCATTCCGCATCTCCATCACATCGACGAAAAGCAAATGGCGAGTGCTCCACACCACTGTGCAGCGGCTGTCACCAGCCTCTTTCACGGTCGACCTAGATCGCACTTACCGCGATTCCGCAATTCCTATGCGATCAGAATAGCGCATTTGCAGTAAAGCACCGCCATGCCGATGTCTTCGCGTCCTTCATCAGGACGCTACCGGGACAGGGTCTTCATGCGTATCTAAACGATGCCTGAGGCATGAATGCAGACCAGCGTGACCTTCTCGCTCCCAGGCACGTTCAGGCATGACATCTCCAGGCACACCAGTCTTCGAGCGCTCCAAGAGCCGCATCATTTCACTGGTAAGGTCCGCCGTCAGCTGGTCACGAAATCGATACCTGACTTGAGATTACCTCTCCCCACATTCCCTGGGCGAGTCTGTCCACCGGAATTGATCCCATATGCCGGGTGCCCCACTCAATCCATCGTTTGGATTGAGTGGGATATCACACTGTTGACAGCGCCAGATCACAGACCTCACCTGATGCAGTCGCATAATCTCACGCTGTGACGGCAGGTCTCAAGCGGTATTATCTCGAAGATTCTCTGCACTTCATCACCTTCAGTTGTTATCGGCGACAGCCTCAACTGGGAACCCCAGCGCGACGCGACCTGTTCCTTCGCGTTCTCGAACAGGCGCGGCGACGGTACGGTTTCGCGCTCCTGGGATATGTCGTCATGCCGGAACACGTTCATCTGCTGATGACCATGCCCACGGTGGGCGACCCATCCGTGGTTATGAAAGTTGTGAAAGAGCGCTTCAGTCGACTGCTGCGCAAGCGCGAAGCGCTGAGTGATCGGGTCTGGCAGAAGCGCTTTTACGACTTCAACGTCTGTACCGAAAAGAAAAGGGTTGAGAAGTTGCGATACATGCATCGTAATCCGGTGAAACGTAAATTGGTGCGGAGTCCGGAAGAATGGGATTGGAGTAGTTTCCGGTTTTATCTCAACGGTGAGAACGGACTGGTAGAGGTTGATCCTTGTCCGTGGCGATCCCAGCTTCGTGAATCCCACTCAATCCAACCGATGGATTGAGTGGGGCACCCGGCGTTATGTGGCTACCAAAGACGGTATCCCACCTTCGTAACTTGACAAGGGGTTTGGCGGTTTTCGATCCTATGGATTGGGAGGTTGTTTGCTGAAATGAGTTACGTCATTACGTCACCGCGCAGGGTCCCGACGCAGAGGCGCAGCCAGGATACGGTACAGCGAATTCTGGATGGCGCAGAATCGGCGTTGGCGCGAATTCCGCTGGAGTACGTGACTTCGACCCGAATCGCCAGGGAAGCCGGGATGTCGGTAGCTGCACTGTATCGTTTTTTCCCGAACAAGCAAGCGGTCCTCGATGCGGTAGCGATGGAGCATGTCAGACGGATTCGAGAGTTGCTGGAAACACATGTGGTAGCGCCCCTGGAGCGCGATAGGGAGGGGAGTGTCCCGAGGTTCAATCCGATCGAGTTTCTGGAAAACGTGATTGACACCTATATCGCTTACCTGGACGCGAATGTCGCTTTTCGCGTTCTGGCGCTGGGGCAATTGAGCATTGCCGGGGGAATGCCAAGGCGTGCGTCGCCCATTTCGGGGCTGTCTTGGGTGATGAAGAGCTTCCTGGTGGAGCGGATGCGAGTACCCAGCACTCCGGAGCTGGAGTTGCGCTTGCAGGTGCTCACCGAGACGGTTGAGCGGCTGATTGGTTTCGCGTATGAACAGAACACCAGCGAAGCGCGGGGCCTGGTGCTCGCGGAGATGAAGCGCATGCTCACGGGATATTTATTCGTGCGCGGATAAAACCCCGGGTAGAGTCGGCTTTCAGGACGGCGTCCGGGCGGTTCTCAAAATCGCAGTTGCGAAACCTGTGCCGTCCGCTGAAGCGGACTCACAGTCTCCCACTTCCGCTTACCCAGCATTGAAATGCTGGGCTAAGATCTGCTGTCCCTGCGGGACGGATTCATAGGTTGTCCCACCATCTCCTGTCAGCAACCAGTTTTGTAACAGCCGCTGAAGCGCCGCTCTACCCGCGCGCAGGACCTGCACTGGCTCTACCTCTATTGTTGCGCCACTCGCTCGAACTCCTGTGCATACTTAGGCCAAAGCTGGTCGCCATCGTAGGCGCGCGCGAACGCCTGTCCCCGCTGACCCATCGTGCGGCGCAATTCGTCATCGTTTAACAGGCTTGCGATCTGTTGCGCCAATGCCGTCGCATCTCCGAAGGGAACCAGCGCTCCGCCATCGCAGCTCGTCACCAGCTCACGCGAGACGGCGATGTCAGCCGCGATCACCGGTTTCGCATTCGCCCATGCTTCGAGCAGCACCAACCCTAAAGATTCCACGCGTGAGGGCTGCGCCACGATGTCGGCGGCGGCCAGCAGATCGCGCTTCTGCTCGTCGGCAAAGGAAGGCAGATTGATGAAGCGCGGCAGCCCCATCGCATTCTCCGCAACGTAGTCGTCGAAGGCGCGCAGGCTTGGACCGGCCATTACCAGCGATGCCTGCAAGCCCGCGTGCCACAGCTGCTTCATGGCTTCGAGCAGCGTGACACTTCCTTTCTCGTAGGCTTTCATACCCAGGTGCAGAATGATCGGCCCGGTGATTCCATGCTGCGCACGAATGCGTTCGCCATCGCCGCCGGTGGCGAGTTTCATGTCGAAGCCCAGCCCGTAAACTGCGAGCTTCCCGGGCGCCACTCCCAGCTGCGCCAGCTTCGTTTTCTCCGCCTCGGTCATGCAGAGCACGCGCCCACACTGCTGCAAGAGAGCGATCTGGTAGGGCTGTACGTAATGCTGCGCGACGTCGGCATTGGCCTCTTCGCCGAGATGAGTACACGGCGTCGCGATCACCGGAACGCCATGATGTTCCGCCGCTTCGATTCCGGCATAGATCAGATTGTTATATGGCAGTGGGCCCACATGAAAGATATCGGCGTCGGTACTATGCAACGCCGCCCGAAGTCCAGGGACGTGAAATCCCGGCCGCCAGAATTGCGCCTTCCAACGCCAGTAGGAAACCAGTCCCAGCAGGCGCGTCGCGCGCCGGGCCCACTTGTTGTAGGAGATCGCGAAGCGGCGAATGGTCACGCCATCCACTGTCTCCGTACCGGATGGATAGGTCTTGAATCCCGGCAGCCACAGCGATTCCAGGTCCTGCGCAGTGGTGGTGAAAACGGTGACGCGATGGCCGCGCTGCACCAGGCAACGCGCGATCGACAGCATCGAGTTTTCGTAGCCGCCCCGGTAAGGATGGAAGCGCGGCACAACGAAGACGGCGTGCATCAGGAATGAATGCTAAATGATGAAGCTGGTTTGCGGAGCGAAAGCCGGCCGCGGCTCAGCGGTTCTGGGCGGTCAGGTCGCTCATGCCGCGCAACAGGTTGAGCTCGTCATTGTTGAAGTTATTGCGGTACTCGTCGGAGTTGAGCAGCTGGTTGCGCTGGTCGGGTGGCAGATCGCGTAGCTGACGGTAGGCCTGGTTGACCCTGCTCTGGCGATCTGGGGGCATGGCTTTGTAGCGCTGGAAAAGGCCTTGCGCCGCCTGTTGTTGGGTGGGCGACAGGTGCTCAAACATCTCCATGCGATTGAGAATCTTTGCCTTCTCCGTCGGCGGCAGATTGTCGAAATGGTGCAGCCGGTCAATCAGCTTCTGCTGCTGTTCGGGCGCCAGACTGCGGAAGCGGGGATCCTGGCGAAGCTGCTGCTCCTGCTGTGGCGCAGGCTTGTTCCAATTCTGGCGCAGCCAGTCACCGTTATGCGGACCCGGCCCCTGCAAGTGAAACTGGCCCTGATTTTGAGAATTGGAGTGCGAGGGATGAGAATCGTTCTGGCGATCCTGCCAGGCAGGATAGGCAAAGCACGACACGGCGCCTGAGCTAACCATCAGGCCGACCAGAATGATTCTACAAATGCGCACAGCTAATTTCCTTTACTCTGTCCCACTACTCCGTCTGTGATTGTCCATCAAGAGCGTCGAATTCTGAAAACAAATCGGCATGACCGTCGAGATATTGTAGATCTCCAACGGCATTGGCCGGGGCGCTGGTACGTACCACGCCATCGTTTCCCGCCATCGTAACCTTTCCCAGGCTGAAGTGGCCGGACTCCAGCAAGCCGGCTCCCAGGGCAAGCAGAGCAGCGGCTGCGGTCGCCACCATGGGGCGGCGCATCCAGCCAAACCACGGCGACGGCGCTTTCACCGCCTCTTCGCGCACCCTGGCGCGGAGGCGGGAGGAGAAGTATGGCGACGGTTCCGGCGCTTGCCACTCGTCCAGCAAGTTCATGGTCTGCTGGAATGACGCCAGTTCGTCCGAGCATGCCGTGCAACCGTGCAAGTGCTCGCGCAATCCCGGGCTCAGTTTCTCCGGCCCACTCAGCGCCGCTTCCATCAAATCCGGGCGAATCTTTTCGCAATTCATAATTCCTACTTCCTGCAAAGAGCTATATAAAAGCCTTCAAGGTTTCGCGCAAGGTTTCATAAGCCCGAAACAGTAATGATTTAGTTGCCGACTCGCTTAACTTCAGAACGGCGGCAATCTGTTTGTAATCCAGTCCCTGATACTTGTGCATGATCACGGCAAGGCGCTGCCGCTCGGGCAGGGCCTCCACGTGTTTGCGAATCGCTTCCAGCCGCTCCCGCCGCAGGATCGCCTGCTCGGCGTTAAGTCCCTGATCAGGGACGTCGACGGTCATGCCGGTCTCGGTGTCGGGCTCATCGATACAGACGATGTTTTCCGGACGCTCGTACTTGTTGTCGCGCGCGTGATTCACCGCCAGGTTTGTCGCGATGCGATATAGCCAGGTAGTGAACTTCGCACTCGCGGCGTAGGTCTGGCGCGAACGATACACCCGCAGGAAAACTTCCTGAGCCAGCTCCTCCGCCACCGACTGATTGCGCGTCATGCGGTACATGAAGCTGATCATCGGGCGGCGGTACTTCTCGACGAGATAATCGAAGGCGGAGTCGTCACCGGCCGCTACGCGCAGCATGACCTCAGCGTCGGTCAGCACTCCCAGCATGCCTGTGTCGGTCAATTGTCCCTGATCCGCGCTGACCGGCCGTGGAACACCGCCCTGCGGGGATCTCGCCCCTGGAACCACACGATTTAATGCGATGCTGCCCACATCGCCTGTAACCCCGTTGGATGCCGAAAGTTGTGTCGCCTCAGGCCACGCCCGAGGCCTTCGCTCCGCCTCGCCCGAGAGCCTTCGGCGCCCCTCCGGAGCCACATACCGCTTTTCTGAATCCACTGCACACCATTGCGCTACGCGCACAGCATCGCGAATCAGTATTATGCACCCAGAGGACAATTGTGGCGAACACCTTAGGCCGTTGGGCCCGGGTCATCTCGTTGGCTATCTTGTTGGTCGCGCTGCCCGCGTGGGCCCAGCAGCCTGACACCGCAGCGACGGGGGATACCGCCCAAGCGCAAAGCGACGCTCCCCAGGCTCTTGACCTTTCGGAGTCGGTGGCACGCGACGTACTAGAGCCCTTGCAAACCGGTGTCCAGACCCAGAATCTCAAGTCGGTGCTCTCGGCGTTTGACGCCGAGACGTTTCCCGACTTTTCGCAGTTTCGCGATCGCATGAAGGCCCTGCTCGATTCCAACGCAGTTTTGCTCTTCCGTTACAAAATCCTGCAACTCACATCCGAAGGTAGCCACGCGTCGGTCACCTGCGAAGCCGATTTGGATGCCACTCCACTGGATGAGGGCCAGGTGCCGCTACGGCGCAGCACCCAACTCCGCCTGCAACTGAAGCAGACGCCCAAAGGTTGGCGAATTGTAGGCCTCACCCCCAGTGACTTCCTCGCCCCATAGTGTTCCTACGATGGACCTGCCATGAAACGCGACTATCCCGACCGTCCCATCATCGGAGTGGGAGCCGTGATCGTGAGCCAGGGCCGGGTGCTGCTGGTGCGACGCGCGACCGAGCCGTTGAAGGGCGAGTGGTCGGTTCCCGGGGGAGCGTTGGAATTGGGCGAGACTCTGCACGATGGCTTGCGCCGCGAAGTATTGGAAGAGACGGGGTTGGCGGTGGAACCTCATGGAGTACTTGAAGTCTTCGACAGCATCTTCCGCGACGATCAAGGGAGCACCCAGTATCACTATGTCCTGATCGATTATCTGTGCAGGGTTACGTCCGGTGAGGCCTGCGCAGGCAGCGACGTCAGCGACGTGCGGTGGGTCGCCGAGGACGAGATTGCCGAGCTGGGGCTGCGGGAGTCAATCGAAACCGTGCTGCGGAAAGGGCTGACTCAATGTTCGCGAATAGCGGGTGAGAAGGCGCTTTAAGGATTGCTATTCGCCGCAGACTTCGCTCGACAATCTAGCTTCCTGGTAGCCCACGACTCGCCGAAAATCGCGCTACTCCGAGTCCTTACGGCGTGGCTTCTGTTTCTTCGAGATTGATCGAATGATCAATTTGCCCTTGCCGCTTTCACGCAAGGGCACTTTAGCCTGTCCGCTGGCGGCGGCGATAAGTTCCTCAACCTCAGGACGGGTCAGCGTCGCAGCCGATTCGAGCCTGATAAAGCGGTTTTGGCTGCCGCTGCCGAGGAGCAACCCATGCGGATCGGGTAGCGTGGCTCCGTAATAAAACGAGAGACCAACTCCGTTTGCCGCCGCAGCGATGGAAAGGATGCAATCGGACGGCCGCTCGGTCGAGCAGTATCCAATGACGAAAAAATTGTAGTTGTCGTACACCAGCTCATTGGCGGTCGGCAGGCGCTTGCGCAGAGCTTTGCGCAGCGCACGAATCAATGTTGCATTTTTCGAGTCAAATTTCTCGATAAAGCCGGCAAGTTGCTGCTCGCTTGTCGCATGGGCTTGCGAAGCTGGTTTGCTGGTCGTCATGGACAGCGATCCTCCTTCGCCCAAGGTCCACGGTGAGTGTAGCGCCGCGTGGTTACTTCTACTGATGTTTTATCTCAGGACTTATTCCGGGCAATCCGGTTACCGGGCAATCCGAAAAACGAGTGTCTGCGCGTAGCCAGCGCGACTCGGACGGACGCACTACCAGCCGAAAAAACGAACGTGAGAGGGCGTTACTTCGCAGGTGCGGGAGCCTTCTTGCGAATCGACGGCTTGGCAATGGGCTTCCGCGTCCATATGATGTGGCACTCAGACCGATCACCCCCGGTGTTCAGGGAGTTCCACATGCGAATTCGCCGCTTCTGTTCGTTTTCGGCCGTGGCAATACTTGTCCTCACGCTTACAGTTGCATCGGCACTTCAGGCGCAAACGCAGGCCGAGAAAACTCACGCTACCTGGACCTTCGCCGTCTCAGGCGATTCGCGAAACTGCGGCGACATTGTGATGCCCGCCATTGCCGCCGGGGTGAAGCGCAGCGGAGCCGAGTTCTACTGGCACCTGGGCGACTACCGCGCAATTTACATGATCGATGAGGACTACCTCGCGGCGCATCCCAAGACCTACGTGCTCGATTACGAAACCAACGCCTGGCCCGACTTCCTTCAACACCAGATCGTTCCATTCGGCGACCTGCCCGTGTTCCTCGGTATCGGAAATCATGAACTGATCCCGCCAAAGGGCCGGCCAGACTACATCGCGCAGTTTGCCGACTGGTTGGACAAGCCCGTGCTGCAAAAGCAGCGACTGGCGGACAATCCCGCTGACCACCAGCTCAAAAGCTTCTATCACTGGATCGAACGCGGCATAGATTTCGTCAATCTCGACAACGCTTCGCCCGATGAGTTCGACGCCACGCAATTGGCGTGGTTTAAGAACGTGCTAAACCGGGACGCAGCCAATCACGAGATTCGCACTGTGGTGTTGGGCATGCACGCTGCTCTGCCCGACAGCTTGAGCGCCGGCCACGGCATGAACGACTCAGCCCAGCAGACCGTCAGTGGACGCCAAGCCTATGCTGCGCTGGTGAGCTTCCGCAAGCAGACCCACAAGAACGTATATGTGCTCGCCAGCCATTCCCACTTTGTAATGGACAATATCTATGCCGACGCCTGTCACACCGGCGACGATGTGCTGCCGGGATGGATCATCGGGACCGCCGGTGCCGTGCACTATCAGCTTCCGGTCGAGCACGCGTCCGCTACTATCGCCAGGACCGGCGTTTACGGATACCTGTTGGCGACCGTTTCCGAAGATGGCAGCATCAAGTTCGACTTCCAGCAGGTCATGCAGTCCGACGTGCCGGCTGCCACGGTCAACGAATTCACACCCGCGCAGGTGAAGTGGTGTTTCGAGCAGAACAACAGCCCATCGCCGATCGCAGGCCCGACGTGCCCGGTGTGTAAGCAGTAGCGAGGGGAACTAGTAACTAGCAACTAGTAATTAGCAACTAGCTGCACCGTCAAGCCTTGTCATCACGAGCGCAGCGAGGGATCTGCTCTCGATGGCGTCAGCAAGGAGTTCTTTCTGTTGCCGGCTTGCTTCCGGTGTTATGCAATTTCTAATTGCTGGCTGCTAATTGCTCGTTTGCTCCCGCGGTCGCTACCGGACGGCGCGGCCGAATCCACGCCGGAGCCTCTACCCGTCCCAGCTTCACCGTCCGGTACAGAAAGTAGACCGCGACGATCAAGCACACCACAACGGCCACGACCGACGCTTCCGGGCCGAAGGCGCCTCCGGTCAGAAGCGGAGGACCGCTCAGACTGCCCCGCAACAGCGCAGAATCCGCCGCGGTGCCTGCCAGCGAATTGCCCGACACCGACATGCTGAAGATGGAGCCTTCGGTGAAGTTCCATGCGATGTGCAAACCGATGGGCAGCCACAGGCGGCCAGTCATCGCATAGGCGGCCCCCAGCAGTATCCCGGCTTCGAGCATGATCGCCACTCCGCTGAAGAGCGTGGCTCCCTTGTTCGCCAGGTGTGCCGCTCCGAAGATCGCGGCAGTGAACAACAACGCTCCCCAGGTGCCAACGATTCTTGCGCTGATGCGAAACAGGATGCCGCGGAAGAGCATCTCCTCGAACACGCCTGCCATCACGGCGAGCGCGAGTCCGGCGCCGAGTGTTTTGCCAGTGCCCATGCCTGCGGGATGATAGACACCAAAGGCCCACAGAATGCCCATGACCGAGGCGAAGAGTGCGAAGCCGGTGAACAGCCCGGCGAGCATCTCGCGCCACGCGCCTTGCAGAGAGAACTCCGTGATGGGGCGGCGCTCGATCCAACGCACGGAGGCGAGATACACAAGCAACACGACCGCGATCACCACCAGCGGACCGAACTCCGCGGGCATAAACTTGCGAACCGTTGGCTGTTGCAAACCCACCACTGCGAGCACCACGATCAACAGCGTCACGAATCCCAGTCCTACTTCTTTCCAGCGTTGGAGCAAGGTAGGTTCTCCCGGTTAAGGAATCTGTTGCGGACTATGCAGCGGCATACGCAGACCATAGCAGGTATGTTCCAGACGAGAGTTAGAACCGACCTTCGCCTCAGCGGCAGCGAGGGCTTGCCTCCTGTGTGGTGTGGGTGAGAGGTCCCATCCGGTGCGCCTGGGGCGCAACATAAGAGAGCCCACCGCTTCAGCGGTGGGAACACGGGTCCAGGCAAGCCGAGCGCCTCGGGCGCGGCAGAATTTTAGGAGCCCATCGGGTTGAGATATGTGCCGTCTCCCGGGCGACGCGGGGCGTAATCGTGCAAGCTCACCCACCGCTGAAGCGGTGGGCTTTCCTGTGCCACGCCCGAGGCGCGGGTCTTACGTCTCGCGGTGGCAGCTTGCCATGTCATGAAACGCATGGTTGGAAGGGAGCTCGAAACCTCAATGAGTGGAGGCACCCGAAGTCCATTCCCTAGTGCTGAACAGACGCTCCCGCGCGAATAGTGGGTGGCGTCAACTCATACGCCGTACCACCCCCGTAAAGGCCTCTGCCTCCCAGGCCATATAGATTTCCTACTCTATCCATGAGCACACCTTCGCTGAGATCGCTTTGAACGTGGCCGAAGCTGTACAGCACGGTCTCCGCCCAGCCGCCACCCTCCCGAGGTGATAACTCGAAAACTAACCCGCTACCATCGAGACCGTAGGCGTACGTCGTGCCGTAAAGATTTCCGACAGAGTCCTGAATTAACCCGGCTAAAGGCTGCCAGCCTTGGTCATCTTGGTTGAAGCTATGGAGCACGGTCTCAGTCCAGCCACCCTCGCTGGGCGATAGCTTAAATACTGTTCCGCAGCCGAAGGGAGGGCAGTAAGCGCCTCCCTGGGAAGTCGTGCCATAAAGATTGCCAGCAGCGTCCAAAAGCGGCTTCGCCCAGGGTCCATCTCCGTCGTTGCCGTTAAAACTGTGCAATACGGTTTCGATCCAGCCGCCGCCCACGCTGGGTGACAGTTCGTACACCGTCCCGCAACCGAGTTCGCCGGGGCAGTAAGCGCCTCCCTCGTTAGTCGTGCCATAGAGATTTCCGGCGGCATCCATGATGACCCCTGACTCGGCGACTTGGCCGTCGGTGCTGTTGTTTAAGGTGTGCAACACGGTTTCCGTCCACTCTCCGCCCCCATTGGGAGAAAGCTCGAAGACGCCGTAGAAGGTCGTGCCATACAGGTTGCCGGCAGCGTCCCTTATTAGGCTGATATCCCCGCTGCCGAATTCGTGGCCCCGGCCAGGAAAATTGTACAGAACGGTTTCCGTCCAGCCTCCTCCCTGACTGGGCGACAACTCGTATGCGATTCCGGCGCCGTTGCTGCCGCCCGTCTGAGTCAAGCCATAGAGATTACCGGCATTGTCCATAACCAGGCCGCTCGGCCAGGTTCCGTCAGAACCATTGCCGAAGGTGTACAAGATGGTTTCCGTCCAACCGCCCCCTTCCATGGGCGACAACTCGAAGACCGCCCCGCAGCCATAGATACCGCACCGATAAGGGCCGCCAACAGGCTCAACCCCATAGAGATTACCGGCGGCGTCCCTTATCAGACTGCTGCTGCTGACATCGTTGCCGTTGCCGAAGTTGTGCAACACGATTTCGCGGTCAGTCGCCCACGCACTGACCAAAAACAGCAAGGTGACAAAGAGGATCGCAACAACACGCAAGCAGGCGGAGGTGGACTTCGACTTCATGAGGTGCTCCTGGGTACAAAGTGGAAACGGGCCTGATTTGAGGTGCCAATTGTAGACCTATCGCCAAGCTGCAAGGTGAATTGCCTTCGAAAGCCAGGGAGTTTCGAAATGATGAGCTATGCAAGCAGTGAAGCCGGTTGCCAGCACTCGTCGGTTCCATTCGGACGTGCTACCCGAGCGAGGCCAACTTGTTTCGCAGGATAGATTCGATGTCGGCGACCACCTGATCAATCGACTTATGGGTCGAGTCGATGTGTACCGCGTCGGCAGCGGCAAGCAGCGGAGAAGCGGCGCGCGTCTGGTCGCGGCGATCGCGGTCGGCGAGTTCGGCCCTGACCTGCTGCGCGTTGTCGGCAGCAGCGGCGTTCTGCGCCAGACGGCGTTCGGCGCGCACCTCGGCATCTGCGTCGAGAAAGACTTTCACTTCGGCGTTAGGGAAGACGACCGTCCCGATGTCGCGGCCTTCCATCACTACGCCGCCCTGCTCGCCCATGGCGCGCTGGCGCTCGACCATGATGCGACGCACCGAAGGATGCACCGAGACACGCGAAGCCGCGGCAGTCACGTCTGCCTCGCGAATGCGCTGCGAGACATCGCGCCCGTCCAACAGCACGGAGTTGCCGTCCTCGCGCGGAATAAGCTCGATGCGCGACGCCTCAGCCAACGCCCGCATGGCAGCTTCGTCGTCGAGATCAGCGCCGCGCTCGATCGCCTTGAGGGCGAGAGCGCGGTACATCGCTCCGCTCTCAAGGTTGATGTAGCCAAATTTCTTTGCCAGCCGCGAAGCAATGGTGCTTTTGCCGGAGCCTGCCGGACCATCGATGGCGATCACCAGCTTGCGTGCGCTCATCGCGGTCCGCTGTCCGCCTTTCGCTTGTCGCTTTTTGCTGGAGCCCTCCGCGAACCACGGCGCACCAGCGGCAGCTTGCGCCGCATCTCCGCCGTCTCGACCTGGTAGGGTTTGAACGCCGCATTGCTTGCGGGCGAAAGCTGCGCATCCTGATGTTGCGCATCCTGCAGCGACGACACCTGCATCAGCACGCGGCCGCCGACGTGCACAAAGCTCAACTCGCGCGCCGCCTGCAACGCATTGATCGCGTCGCGCACCCGCGCGCGGCCGATCAGCGAGGAGAAAAAGGTCTCGATCTCTTCCTGCTGCGCTGCCAGCACTCCATCTAGATACTTCGAGACCAGCGCGGTCAGCGATTCGGCCAGGGAGACGTGCATGCCCTCTTTCACCGCTTCCGGAGCCCAGCGAAACAGCACATCCCAGAACACGCCTTCATCCTGCTTGTAATCCACCCGCGTGATGCGCATCTTGGCCCACAACTCATCGAGCGAACGGTCGAGCGCTGTCTCGGTGATTTCTTTACCCAGCATTTCGCGCAGCCGGTTCTTAGGAATAGGCCCGTGCTTGTTAATGATATGGAACGCATCCACCGCCAGCGGCGAGTAGCCGGAGCGCGTCGTCGCCTTCGGCGCCTGCTTAGGATTGCGATCGCCCACCATGCCATAGAAGTAAGGGAACACCGAGGCGGAGACCAGGAAATTGTTGTCCGGAAAAACGTTCGCTTCGTAAGCCGATTTGTCGCGAAGCAGGCGAACCATCAACTGCTTGGCTTCGCGCGCGCGCTTATCGGTGAAGGCGGTCTGCGCCGTGGGCAGCTTCTCGTCACTGCCGCAGTAAGCTCCTACGAACGTCGGCGCCAGCACTGCCGGACGATGCGGATATAGCAAGCAGAATCCCACCGAGTCGATGAAGGCACGTGCCTCATCGAGGGTGCGGATAGGGTGGCCGTTCAAGTGCCACTTCTCCCGGCGAAGTTCCTGGAGTTGCTGTTCCTGCATGTCGAATGTCTACGGGTGACGAACTCAGATGCGCTTAAAGGCCCGCTGAATATCCTTCACAGAATACCGCAAGACGATGGGACGTCCATGCGGGCAGCTCATGGGACAGTCGGTTTTTGCCAGCTCGGCGAGCAGCCACTCCATTTTGTTCTGCTCCAGCGGCATGTTCACCTTGATGGCCGCGTGACACGCGATGGTGGCGGCAATGCCGGTGCGAATCTTCTCCAGGTTGAGCGATTGCTCTTCGCGCTCGAACTGGTCGAGGATCTCGTGCAGCATGTGCTCGACGTCTCCCGGACGCACGCCGGCGGTGGTGCTCTTCACCGCAATCGTGCGCGTGCCGAACGGTTCGGCCTCGAAACCGTTGAGCAGCAACTCGTCGGAGATCTCGGCGAACACCGCCATCTGGCTGGGCGTGAGCTCGATGATGAGTGGCATCAGCAACTGCTGCTTCTCTGGCGTGGCCGCCAGCCGCTGCTTGAGGATGCGCTCGAACAGAACGCGCTCATGCGCCACGTGCTGGTCGATGATCCACAGCCCTTGCGGATTGACGGCGAGGATGAACGAATCGCGAATCTGCCCCAGCGGCTTCAGCGATGAGAGCGACTCGAGTCCCTCGAGAGCGTCATCATCAGGCAGCGACACCGAGCAGCCGTTGATGATGGGGGCGATGACGGCAGGCGCGGTTTGCGCGGCTCCGCCGAAAGTTTGCGGCCCGAAGCGCGCTACCGGAATCGCAGCATTGGCCGCGATGGCGATGCCGCTGCCTTCAAACTGCAGTCGGCTGGTGATCAGTGGAAGCTCAGGGGCTTGCAGTGCAAACCCGCTGGCACCTTCGCCTTCGTTCGCCGCCGGTGCGCCTTCGTCAACGCCCAAGGCGGACGCGTGTGGCGAGAATGACGGCGAGGCGGTAGGCTGCGCGTGCATCTCTGTCATGAACGCCGGCACCGGACGCGCCTTCATCAACGCGGCTCGCACCGAGTCGCGGATGAAGTCGTGCAGCAACGACGATTGCCGGAAGCGAACCTCGGTCTTCGACGGATGCACGTTGACATCGACCTCGGTGAACGGCATCTCGAGAAACAGCAGCACCACGGGATAGACCGTTGGCGGAATGATGTTGCGGTAAGCCTCGGTGAGCGCGTGCTGCACCAGGCGATCACGTATCAGCCGGCCATTCACAAAGATGAAGATGGAGTTGCGATTGAGCTTCTGGATCTCCGGCCGCGAAACGAAGCCATGCAACTTGAAGTCGCCCTTCACCGGCTCGGGTTGATCTTCGTCAGGTTCGGGCCGCCGCCATGGTGGAGGCTGCGGCAGGCCAATGCGTTCCAGCGGCAGGATGGCGCTCAATGGCAGCAACTGGTCCAGCGTCTCGCGGCCAAACACCTGGTAGATGCGCTGCGAATGGTCGCTCACCGGCGGCGCGATCAGCATGGCGTTCGTGGCGGCGTGCAGCTCCCAATGCATCTCAGGATGCGCCAGCGCGTAATGCGTGACCAGCGAAGCGATGTGCGACAGCTCGGTCGACTCGGCTTTCAGAAATTTGCGGCGCGCCGGGATGTTGAAGAACAGATCGCGAATGGTGATCGACGTTCCCAGCGGCAGGCCAGCTTCTTCGACGGTGAGCAGCTTGCCTCCGGCAATCTCGATGACAGCGCCTGCGACATCTTCTTCCGCGCGAGTTTCAAGCCGCAAGCGGCTGACCGAAGCGATGGAGGGCAGGGCCTCTCCGCGAAAGCCGAGGGTCGCGATGCTGACCAGGTCGTCGGCATTGCGGATCTTCGAAGTGGCGTGACGCTCAAACGCCAGCATGGCATCGTCGCGCACCATGCCGCAGCCGTCATCGATCACCTGGATGAGCTTCTTGCCGCCTGCCTCGATGTTGACGCGAATGCGGCGCGCACCTGCGTCCAGCGAATTCTCCAGCAGTTCTTTCACCACCGATGCGGGGCGCTCGACTACCTCGCCAGCGGCGATTTTGTTAGCTACATTTTCCGAGAGAACGTGGATGCGGCCCATCGCTGTTTACGTTACACGAGTTCGCGGGTAATGGTTGAGAGAGATTCACCACTGAGGGCACGGAGAACACGGAGACAGGTTGGAATAACCACAGAGGCACAGAGACGCAGAGAAATATGGCCAAGACAGTTGCGCCTCGCGTCGTTCTTTCAGCCATACTTTCTCTGTGCCTCCGCGTCTCTGTGGTGAAGTCGTTTTCCTCCACGCCCTCGGTTCCCCGTGGTGAATCTACTTTGCTTGCAGTAGCATCGATGCAGGTGTAACTTCGGCTCGAGAGTATGAAAATCACACCCGTGTTTCCGACGTAAGCATATGAAAATCGCGTTAGGTGTTTCCGGCGGCATCGCCGCCTATAAAGTTGAGGCGCTTTGCGGGCGTGAGCGGAACGGGAGCCCGCAGCCGAAATCCCGAGCGGAGCGAGGGACCCGTATTTCCGACGTAAGCATATGAAAATCGCACTAGGAGTTTCGGGCGGGATCGCCGCCTACAAAGCCGCTGAGATCGTTCGCCTGTTGCAGGACCGCGGCGTGCAGGTACAGGTCGTGATGACCGCCGCTGCGCAGGAGTTCGTGCGCCCCCTGACCTTCGCTGCACTCTCCGGCGAGAAGGTGATCACCGGCATGTTCGGCTCCGACGCCGAGCAGCCCAACCTGGATTCAGCGGTCGAGCACATCGCAGTTGCGCAATCGATTGACGCGCTGCTGGTCGCGCCCGCCACGGCCGACACGCTCGCCAAATTTGCCCAGGGCATATCGAGCGACTTCCTGAGCACGCTTTATCTCGCGACCAAGGCTCCGGTGATCGTTGCGCCGGCGATGAACGTCAATATGTGGGAGCACCCGGCGACGCGCGCGAACCTCGATATCTTGCGCGGTCGCGGCGTGCACATCGTTGAGCCGGGCAGCGGGTATCTCGCATGCGGCATGGTGGGCGCCGGAAGGCTTGCCGATCCGGAATCGATCGTCGCCGCCACGCTGGAGCGGCTTGGCGTCTCGCAGGACCTCGCCGGTGAAACCGTGCTGGTCACGGCCGGCCCGACCTATGAGCCAATCGATCCGGTACGCTTCATCGGCAATCGTTCGAGCGGCAAGATGGGATACGCGCTGGCCGAAGCCGCGCTGCGCCGCGGCGCGAAGGTCGTCCTGGTCAGCGGGCCGACTGCGCTGAAGCCACCGTCAGCGGCGCAGACCATCTACGTCGAAACCGCGCAGCAGATGCGCAGCGCCGTGCTTGACCGTTGGGAACAGGCGAGCATCATCATCATGGCCGCCGCCGTCGCCGACTATCACGTGAAGAGCGTCGCCTTAGAGAAGATCAAACGCAACGGCGCGATGGAGCTGCAGCTCGAACCCAACGCCGATATCCTTGCCGACCTCGGCAGCCTGCGCCAGGCCAGCGGCAAACGCACGCCGCTGCTCATCGGCTTCGCCGCCGAGACGGAGAACCTGCTGGAGAACGCGCGCAAGAAACTGAGCGCGAAGGGTGCCGACGCTATCGTGCTCAACGACGTTTCGCGCGCAGACATCGGCTTCAACTCGGACAAGAACGAAGTCACGATCGTGACTGCCAGCGAAACGATCGCCGTGCCCGAAGCGGACAAGCTGGACGTTGCACAGAAAATTCTGCAAGCGGCGATCGGGTTGCGGCAGAAAGAAGCTACACTGATGGCTTCACCCGCTCGTGGCTGATGACGCTTACTCCTCAAACCAAGACCGAACTTCGTAACCGCATGCAGTTCTACCGCGAACTGGGCATCGGGCCCCTTTACCGTCGCGGCGTGGCCGATGCCGGCGCGCAGGATGACGGTCTTGAACCGGTAGAGTCAGCGGCGTCGCTCGGAGATGAACTCGCTCCTTTGCCAACCGAAATTTCTCAACCCATGAATGTGGCGGGCGATCGCGAATCGCTCCTGCGCGTGATCCTCGACGACATCGGCCCCGACTGTGATCGCTGCAAGCTGTCGCGCCAGGGCCGCAAGCAGATCGTCTTCGGCACCGGCGATCCTCATGCCGAGCTGATGTTCATTGGAGAAGGCCCGGGTGCGGACGAAGACCAGCAAGGCTTGCCCTTCGTCGGGCGCGCGGGACAGTTGCTGAACAACATGATCACCGCCATGGGGCTCAAGCGCGAGCAGGTTTACATCGCCAACATCGTGAAGTGCCGCCCGCCGCAGAACCGCACGCCCGAGCGCGACGAGTGCGATACCTGCTCGCCATTCCTGATGCGGCAGATCGGCGTGATCAGGCCGAAGGTCATTGTCGCCCTGGGCGCGACCGCAGCGAAGAACCTGCTCGGCGTGCAGGACTCGATGGCGGCGCTGCGCGGCCGTTTCTATGACTTCTCGCCGCCAGGACAGGTCGACGAGGACGGCGAGCCACTGGTCTGCAAACTGGCAGTGACTTATCACCCGGCGTTTTTGCTGCGCGATCCGCGGCAGAAGAAAGAAACCTGGAAGGATCTGCAGATGGTGATGAAGTATCTCGGCCTCGAACCGCCTGCGCGCAAGGAAGCAGAGTAAGTGCGGGTTTATCGCGGAGTGCATCCTGAGCACATTGGCTTGCAAGTAGCAAGGAAGATGTGTCCGGAGCCCGCAGGGCGTGTGATGACAGCCCAGCATGGAGCGAAGCGGAATGCTGGGTGGGTGCCGTCTCTTGAGGACGCAAGTGCCCCGGGCACAACACTGCGTGTCCCCGACATTTACGGTCCCCGAGGGACTCGGATGTCTTTTACGGCGATACCCAGGACTCCGCTGCACTGCGTCCTGGGCTATCATCACACGCCCTCCGGGCTCATACGAGTGATGTCGTCCTAACTCATGCCCGCCTATTGCGATGTGGCTGTGCCGGTTCCGCTCGATGCCACGTTTACCTATTCGATCCCCGAGAACCTGACTGACGCGTGCGTCGGCGGACGCGTCATCGTGCCTTTTCGCGAGAAGCGACTGTCCGGCATCGTCACCGAGCTGCACGACCGCAAGCCCAGCTTCGCCGCCAAGCCCATCCTGCAAGTGCTCGACACCGCGCCTGCGCTCACGCCTGACCTGATGCAACTGGGACGCTGGATCGCGCAATACTACATCGCACCCATCGGCGAAGTGCTGCGCACCATGCTGCCATTGGCGGCCGAGTTTCGTCGCGTCATCGGATACAGCATCACCGAGAAAGGTATCGAGGCGCTACATCAGGCTGCGACGGTTGGCTCGTCACTGCGCTCGCAGAAAGAGCCTGAGCACCAGATGCAGGAGTACCGCGTGCTCAACCGGCTCAGCGATGGCGAGGTCATACGCGAAGCTACGCTGCGAAGCAACACCGGAGCACCGCGCGCGGTATTGCAAACCTTGCTGCGCAAAAAATGGATTGCGCGCGAAGACCTAAGCGACGTGCGCGACGCCAGCCGCACGGTGCAGATCGCGAAACTGAAAGAGGTTGCAGGCAAGCTGAACGCGAACCAGCAGACCATCGTCGATTACCTGAACGTACAGCCGGAAAAGACCGCGACGATCGAAGGCCTGCGCGCGCTAGCGGTTCCGCGCACCACGCTGCAAACGCTGATAAAGCGCGGCGTGATCGAGCTGCGGGAAGAGCCGGCCGGATTCCGCATGTCGGGCATGAAGCCGCGCAAGCTGGAATTTCTCTTCACGCCCGCGCAGAAGGCGGCGCTCGAGACCATCAGCGCTGCGGTGGACGAGCACCGCTTCCTGCCCATGCTGCTGCACGGCGTGACGGGATCAGGAAAGACCGCTGTCTATCTTTCGGCGATGCAGGCGATGTTAGCGAAAGGACGCTCGGCGATCCTGCTGGTGCCCGAGATCGGTCTCACCCCGGCCATGGCGGCCGACCTGCAACAGATTTTTGCCGACGAGGTCGCCATCCTGCACTCGGCACTGAGCGATGATGAGCGCGCCGAGCAGTGGAAGCGTATCCGCAGCGGGGAGTGCCACATTGTGGTAGGCACGCGCTCCGCGGTGTTTGCGCCGGTTCCCGACCTGGCGCTGATCATCGTCGACGAGGAACACGATCAGTCGTACAAGCAGGAGGAAACGCCGCGTTATCACGCGCGCGATGTGGCGGTGATGCGGGCCAAGATGGCGAATGCCGCCGTGGTGCTAGGCTCGGCTACGCCGTCGCTGGAGACGTATTACAACGCGCTGAACAAGAAGTACCGGCTGATTGAGCTGCCTGAGCGTATCGAGAAGCGTCCGCTGCCCGAGGTCGAAGTCATCGACATGCGCGACGAGTTTCAGCGCACGCACAAGGACGCAATCCTCTCGCGGCGTCTGCTGGAAGAAATCGGCGAGCGCATGGAATTGGCCGAGCAGGTGATGGTGCTGCTCAACCGGCGCGGCTTCTCGTCGTTTGTGCTGTGTCGCAGTTGCGGCGAGACGGTGCAGTGCAAGAATTGCGCCATCGCCATGACGTATCACAAGCGCGAGCACCGGCTCATCTGTCATTACTGCGGATTCATGCGTCCGGCGCCCAAGAACTGTCCTAAGTGCGGCAGCGAGTACGTGCAATATCTCGGCACCGGCTCGGAGAAGCTGGAAGACATGCTGCATTCGCTGTTCCCGCAGGCGCGTATTGCGCGGCTCGATCGGGACACTGTGCGGGGGCGCGATGATCTGGAGCGCGTGCTCAGCCGCTTGCAGGGCGGCGACATCGATCTACTGGTGGGCACGCAGATGATCGCCAAGGGCCACGACATTCCCAACGTAACGCTGGTCGGCGTGGTCGCATCGGACACCGCGCTGAGCTTTCCCGACTTCCGCGCCGCCGAGAGAACCTTCCAGTTGCTTACGCAGGTTGCCGGTCGGGCCGGCCGTGGCGAGACGCCGGGACGCGTTGTGTTGCAGACGTTCTTTCCCGACCACTACGCGATACAGTTTGCCGCGGCGCACGATTACAAAGGCTTCTACGAAAAAGAGGCGCGCTTTCGCAGCTGGATGCACTATCCGCCGTTCGCGGTCGTGAGCAACGTGCTGGTGCGCAGCACCAAGCTGGATGAGGCGTTGGCGTGGTCGGGAATCCTGGGCAAGTGGTTCCAGGAGACGCGGCTGCCGGAGATTCGCGTGCTCGGGCCGGCGGCCGCGGCCATCGTGCGCCTGAAGACCGAATATCGCTATCACTTCCTGATCAAGTCGAAGAGCCGCGAGAAGATGAATACCGCGTTGCGCGCCATGATCGAGCATGCAATGGCGCAGAAAATTCCGCGAGGAAACCTGGTGGTGGATGTGGATGCTCTGAGTATGTTGTGAGGAAGACAGCAACTAGCAATTAGCAACTAGCAATTAGCTACGGATCGGCTGAGCAGAGCGATTTGCCGCAGACGGTAGAGCACTCGAGCGACTTGCAGTGTCGGCCTTGCACAAAAGAACGTGACCAACTACACCACCAAGGAACTCTCTCCCGCGACGTGGCCTGACTTTGAAGCTCTCTTCTCACGCGGCAATGGATGGGACTTCTGCTGGTGCATGCACTACCAGCGCGGAAGGCCGCTGCCGAAAAGCGAGAAGCTTCGCCGCGAGGATAGGAGCCGGGCAAATTATCCCGACAAGAAGAAGCTGGTTTGCGAAGGGCGCTCGCACGGCATCCTGGTGTACCGCGAGGGCGAAGCGGTCGGGTGGTGCCAATATGGCCGCGCCGAGGAATTGCCGCGTATTGATTTTGACGCGAACTATCGCGGGCTCGCGCCGAAACAAGGCGTCACACTGTGGAGAATCCCCTGCTTCGTGGTGGATAAGCGTTATCGGCGGCAGGGAATCGGGAGCGCGGCATTGGGCGCGGCCATGGCCTCAATCAAACAGCAGGGAGGCGGCCTGGTTGAGGGCTATCCGGTCAACGATTGGTCGAACGTGGCGTTTGGCAATTCCTCGACCCACGGGACAGTCTCAATGTTCCGCAAGCAAGGATTTAAAGTGGTGGCTCCGTTTGGCAAGCGTAATGTGCTGGTGCGGAGAACGGTGTAGCAGCAGGGTCGCGGCTGGCGGCCTCGCGGCCTACTTCTTTCTCTGCACGAGGAAGGCGGCGATCTCGCGCAGCGTCGCGGCGCCGTCGCCGAAGCTGTCGAGGGCGGCGTTGGCCTTGACCACCAGCTCGTCGGCTTTCTTCAGGGACGCGTCGATGCCGAAGAGCGCGGGGTAGGTCACCTTCTCGCTGGCGGTATCCTTGCCGGCGGTCTTGCCCAGTTGCTCCGAGGTCTGCGTAACGTCGAGCACATCATCGACGATCTGAAATGCCAGCCCGATGTTCATGCCAAAGTCGCGCAACTGTTGCAACCTGTTCCTCGTCGGCGTTGGCGTACATGCCGCCAGTGACAACGCTGGCGGTGAGCAGCGCTCCGGTCTTGGAGCGGTGAATGTATTCCAGCGTCTTCGCGTCTGGAGGCGTGTGTTCGGCTTCGAGGTCCATCACCTGTCCGCCGATCATGCCGTCGATGGTACCGGTCGCGTGCGCGACTTCAGCGATGATGGCTGCTCGTGAGACCGCGGGGCAGAGCAGATTGGCCAGCACTTCGTAAGCTCGCGTCTGCAGAGCGTCGCCGGCGAGGATAGCGATGGCTTCGCCGTAGACCTTGTGACAGGTGGGCCGGCCGCGGCGCAGGTCATCGTTATCGAGCGCGGGCAGGTCGTCATGAATGAGCGAATAGGTGTGCAGCATCTCGAGCGCGGCACCGAGTTCTTCGACGCCCGGCGGAATGCGTCCCAAAACCATGCGCGCGGTTTCCATGCACAGGATGGGCCGCAGGCGCTTGCCTCCGGCGAAAACGCTGTGGCGCATGGCCTGGTGGATGGAAGACGGGTACTGGGTCGCAGCGGGCAGAAGCCGCTCCAGTGCGTCGTCAGTCGCGAGACGTCCTTGTTCGAGTGTGTCATTGAGCATGGAGGGAAAAGTATAGCAATGGACGCGCGAGCCGGTCAGTGATGGAAGAGGGTTTCAGGTCTTAGCAAGAGCCTCCAGCTGCGAGCCGGAGCTAAAACCAAAGCAGGTCCCTCGGTCAAGGACCTCGGGATGACAATTCAATAAATGGGCGCGCGACGTCACGCCTGAAGGCGTGCCCTTTCAAAAAGGCGGATTACACCGGCTCGTAGTACTTTCCGTCGGCGCAGGCGCGGCATAGGATCTCGCCGGCCGTGCGCACCTCACGCTGAAAGTTGATGCCTTCGCCGCACTTCGCACAGACGATGCGCTCGCCTTTGTAGCCGGGCAGCTCTTGCGGCGGAAGATGCACCTTCACCCATTGCACATCGAAGAGCGCATCGGTGGGCATCTCGCGATAGGCAAGCATCTGCTGCTGGTTCTTGCTCTCGATCTCAGGATGCATCTGGCGCGCTAGCGCCTTGGAGCTTTCGCGAGCGGCGATGCGCACGGCGCGATCGTTTTGCAAATCCACGAACGTCGCCGCCACCTTGCCCCAGTCGCGAAACTTCAGCGCGCGCTTGCCGAGGCGGCATCCGGTGACTACACCGATGGCGTCGGTCATACAGCGGTCGATCTCTACAAAGGTAATGAGGCGCTTGCGATCGCGGCCTTTGGGATCTTCGATCGCCAGCAACTCGAGGCCGAGCATGGCCATGCGCACGCCCAGCACCTGTCCGGCGCAGAGATGACCATGGGCAACTTCTGCTTCGCGCAGCAGGTCGTCAATCGGTGTCGAATGTTGATGATTGGTCACTTGTGAATTCCATTTTAGACCAGGCGAATGCCCGACCTAAGTGACTTCCTCCAGTACGAACGATGTGCTAAAGTCGCGCGGTTCGAGGAGGAACTTTGAAACAAATGAAATGGATGCTGGCCGGCGTCCTCATGGTCGTGGCGTGTTGTGCGATGGCTACCCCGATGATGGCGCAATCCTTCAATTCTCATTCGCAAGCTGCGCCGGGATCGGGCTACTGGTCGGACCCTGCAAACTGGTTAGAGCAGTTTGTTCCCGACAACCAGTTGTTCTGGGACAACTCAAAGAACTGGCCTACGAATTACGGAGCCTCGTACCGCGACACCGTGGAAAAGCCTACGCAGTTCCTGGCGTGCTCAGCCCAGTATGCGCTGTGCTTCCACTCCGGTCCCGGATCCGTTATCCGTGTCATCTCGCTCCGGACGGGCGCTCGGCCAATTGCCTTTGCACGGTTCAGACCACCACGAACTACGTGTTGGAGACCTCGATCCTGAACTACCCCGTCTACTTGGCCACGGTGAAGAAATGCGGCCCTTACGGCGTGCTGTGCCCGAAGACGGATGATGCACCGGTTTGTAAGCTCCTGACCAATGGAGAACTCATTCCGGGCGCCGACGTTATCTCGACCTTTGATCCCGAGTCGAAGCAGGAGATCGTGAAGGCCCTCGCGACTGCGGGCAAGGACTTTCTCAAGTGCGACAAGGGAGCGTACGCAGGATGCATGACAGCACCGTGCCGCGATAACGGCGACGGCACCGCGAACTGCAAGTGTCCGGTGTTTTATGGCCCGTTCCAGCTGACGGGAAAGAATGCGCAATGTTCGCTGGGCGGCGATCTGATCAATTCCGCTTCGTACAATCCGGGGCTGGACACCTCGAACTAAAAGCTGCCGTCCCAATCGAAGTAGTTGGATTGCGCGCCTCAGGTTTGCCTCGAATGTGGCGAAGTTGGGGCGCAATCTTTGTGGGGTCCCGCTGATGAAGCCGCTAACGATTTCGAACTTTCGCAACCAGATACTCAGGTGTGGTTCCTACTGTTCAGGCTCGTTGTCGGCAGCTAACTCTTCTGCACGACGAGCCACGACGTTCACTGTGAATGGCTGCCCGCTGGCCGGCGAAAAAGTTACACGTGCCGGATGCCGCTCCCACTTCGCGGGGGAGCAGTCCGCGGCGGGAGCATCCGGGTCCACCGCAGGTTTTGCCAGCTCTTTGCGGAAGAGCGCCTTGCGAACACCGGCCTGGGCAACCAGGGCGCTCCAGCGGGCGCCGTTGTCGGAGACGCCGCAATAGGCCGCGTAATCGCGGTACCAGCTGACGCGCGAATTGGTGGTGTCGAAGTCGGGAAGCTTGAGCTGCGCCACGTGCCCGCTGATGCGGTCCACCAGCAGCCAGTCTCCGCGCTGCCATATCCATTTATTCTGTTTTGGAGGATCACCGGGAAGCGAGTCGTTCAGGCGGTACGCCCGCTGCACCACGAACTGACGATCGGTTATGTCGTGGGCGTCGCCGGTAGTGTAATCCTTCAGCTTGGTATCGACGTACAGCGGACGGACATTGATGGCGATCGAGTGAGTCTCGTCGTGTCCAGCAAAAATTTTGACCGGCTGCGGTTTGCCCAGAAAGACAACGTGAGGTTTGGGAACGCCGAAGGCGGGCACGGCCATCGCGATTGCCAATGCGAAACCCGCCAACCCCCTGAACCCGCAAACACTGCCCATCAAAGCAACGCTACAACCGGGATAAGCTGGCCGCAAGTTTCTTTAGTAACCTGCCGGGCTACTGTTCCCAAGCTTGAGCTACTTACATGCAACCCTTGGAAAAACCAGCACCTCCCACTTCGAGATGGCGCAAATCCTAAGCGAGAAACAGCGGCCGCGGGTGCTGGTGGTCGATGACAACCGTGACAACTTGCTGGCCATGCGCGAGCTACTGGAGTCACGGGGGTACCACGCCTGCACCGTGGGCAGTGCTGAGGAAGCCGAGCGACAGATTCGGCAGCATCCGCCGGACGTGATCTTGCTGGACGTGATGCTGCCCGGCAAGTCGGGCTACGAGTTGTGCCAGGAGCTGAAGTCGAATCCGGCGACGCGGCTGATTCCCGTGATCATCATCACCGGCCTGAGTGACCGTGATAGCCGGTTGCGCGGCATCAATGCTGGCGCCGACGATTTTTTGAATAAGCCGACCTATCCGGAAGAGCTCTTTGCCCGGGTAAATTCGCTGGTGCGGCTGAAGCACTTCACCGATGAGCTCGACCACGCCGGAGACGTACTGTGCTCGCTCGGCCTGAGTGTCGAGTCACGCGACCCTTACACCGAAGGCCATTGTGAGCGGCTGGCGCAATATGCCTGCGAGTTGGGCAGATACCTGGGACTGGATGAAGAGTCGATCGTGGCGCTGAAGCGCGGCGGTTTCCTTCACGACCTGGGAAAGGTGGCGATTCCTGACGAAGTGTTGAAGAAGGGATCGAACCTTACGCCCGCCGAGCGGAAGGTCATGCAGCAACATCCGGCGATCGGCGAGAAGATTTGTAAGCCGCTGAAGTCGCTGCGGAAGGTGCTGCCCATCATTCGCCATCATCACGAGCACTGGAATGGCAGCGGCTATCCTGACGGACTTGCGGGCGCGGACATTCCGTTGCTCGCGCGCGTGCTGCAGGTGGTGGATGTCTACGACGCTTTGCGCACGGCAAGGCCGTACAAGGCGGCGCTGTCGCACGAAGCGGCAATCGAGGTGATGCAGGAGGAAGCCGAGCGCGGGTTATGGGATTCGAACATTGTGGACGCTTTCGTTGCCATGGTCGGCGAGAAGAAAATGGCGGCGTAGGGGCCGGCTCTGGGCGTCAGGTGTCAGGTCTCGGGTTTCAGAAAGAGTTGGTGGCATGGTGGCTGGCGGATGGGTGGTTTTTCTGAGACCTGAAACCTGACGCCTGAAACCTTCCACCATACAACTACTCTGCACAAAATCCGCTCTGAAGGTTCATGCTTTTTCGGCTCGCTGTGAAACGACGTCTGGTCTACTTCTTTCTCATCGCGTTCGCCGCTACACTCAGCGCCGACACCGCCTACGACCAACGAGTCTTTTTCGATAACAGCACCACGCCTGATTCGGACTTCTACAGTCGAGGCGAAGCTTCCGCTCCCAGCATGCTGAAGCTGGTCGGCAAGCGGGTTCCGGTCGATAGCAAGACCTTCTATACCGGCCCGAATGCCTTGCGACTCGAATGGAACTCGCAGCCGAAAGGTTTCTGGTTGGCGGAGTTGCATCTGTATGAGTTCAGAAATCGCGTGCTCTATTTTCCTGGCGACACGCTCTCCTTTTGGATGTATTCGCCGCAGCCGCTCGCGGCGGCTGACCTGCCACGCCTGGTGCTGAAAGATTCCAACAAGAACTTCACCCAGCCGCTGGAACTCGGCGCATTCGCCAAAGACCTGCCTGCCAACAGGTGGGTGCAAGTGCAGATCCCGATGCAGCGATTCGAAACGGCGTCGGTGGCGAAGTTCGAACCCCATCTGCTGAATCGCGTCTTGTTCGTGCAGGGCGCGACCGACACGAGAGACCACGTTCTGCTGATCGATCAGATCAAGGTCGATTCTTTCGCGACCGATGAACCTAGCCCGGCTGCGATTCGCAATCTGCGAGCGAAAGGCTATGAGCGGCACATCGACCTCGCATGGGACGAGGCCGCTAGCTCGCAACTCGACTATTACAACGTGTATCGCTCGACGAGTGGCGGCACGTATCAGAAGATCGGAATGCAGGTGCCCGGCATTCATCGCTATGCCGATTACCTGGGCAAAGCGGGCGAGCAGGCGTCGTATAAAGTGACGGCGGTCGATCGCGGCGGGCAAGAGTCCGGGCCGTCCGAGGCGGTCACGGCTGCAACGCGCGCGATGAGGGATGACGAGTTGCTCACCATGGTGCAGGAGGCGTCGTTCCGTTATTACTGGGAAGGCGCTGGGCCGAACTCGGGCATGACCCGCGAGAACCTGCCGGGCAACGATCGCATCATCGCGCTGGGTGCGAGCGGCTTTGGCGTAATGGCGCTGATCGTCGGCGTGGAGCGCGGCTTCATCACCCGCGAAGCAGGCAGTCGATCGCCTGCTGCAGATCACGTCTTTTCTCGCGCGCGCCGACCGCTTTCACGGCGCCTGGCCGCACTTCCTGGACGACAACACTGGTCATCGCCTGCCGGTGTTTGGTGTCTTCGACAACGGTGCCGACCTGGTGGAAACTTCTTTTCTGATGGAAGGCCTGCTCGCCGCACGAGGGTACTTCAACGCGAATGGCGCAAAAGAGAAGCAGCTGCACGAACGCATTACGCAGCTGTGGCAAGGCGTGGAGTGGGTTTGGTTTCGCCGCTTTCCCAGTGGCGATGCGCTTTATTGGCACTGGTCGCCGGAGTACGCCTTCGTCATCAACAACCGCCTGACCGGTTTCAACGAGGTGATGATCACTTACCTCGAAGCCATCGCCTCCCCGACGCATGGCGTGCCGGCTTCGCTTTACTACTCGGGATGGGTGGGCGAGGCAATCCACAATCCCTACGGGAATGGCCAGACTTACTACGGCATCAAGCTGGCGGTTGGATTCAAGCAGGGCAGTCCGCTGTTCTTCACGCATTACTCGTACATGGGGTTCGATCCCCATGACTTCCGCGATCGGTTTACCAACTACTTCGAAAACAACCGCAACATGGCGTTGATCAACCTGCGCTATTGCGTGGCCAATCCCGGAGGCTACAAAGGGTATTCGGACGACGACTGGGGCATCACTGCGGTCGATGGTCCGCACGGATACGTTGACTACGCACCCAATCCAAAGCTCGACGACGGTACCATCGCGCCCACCGGTGCCGTGTCGTCGATCGTGTATACGCCCGAACAGTCGATCGCGGCCATCAAACATTTCTATCGCGATCTCGGCTCTCAGCTCTGGGGAGTGTACGGCTTCACCGACGCCTTCAACCAGTCGCAGGACTGGGTCTCGGGCATCTACATGGGGCTGAACCAGGCGCCCATGGCGGTGATGATCGAGAACTATCGCTCAGGCGTCATCTGGAAGTCGTTCATGTCGAATCCGGAGATTCAGGCGATGGTGGAGAAGGTGGGATCCCGGCCGCAGTGACAAAACTCGTTTTCACCACGGAGGTCACCGAGAACACCGAGAATCTTTGGTCTTAGAACTCCGTCATTGAAACGGTTTTCCAGAGATCTAGTGCCGAACCATTGGCTGCGGACGTTTCGCAGTCTTAAAGCTGAAAGGCGGTGGCGGTACAGGGCTGACGACGATCTCGCGTGTGCTGTCGGTGGCGGCGATGGTAGTGACGAGGGGATCCTGGAGTTTCAGGATCTTGTCAGTACCCAGCACCATGATCATATTGCCGGCGTTGCTCGGCACGTAAAGGTAAGCTCCATCCGGAGAGAGTGCAATTCTGCCCCCAACGTAACTTGTGTTACCAGGAAGCCTGTAAAGCGAGAACGCCCGGAAATCATTATTGGCCGGGTTGAAGTTGAAAGTCATCAAGCTGTTGCTGAAGTGACTCACCACCAACAGGTGATTTGCGAAAATCTGGCAACTGAACATATCCGGCGGGTATGGTCCGGTGTTTTGCCACTCCCGCGGGACCGTGATCGCGCCAACCAGTCGGGGCTGATTCGGATTGGTGAAAATGTCGAAGACCTCGAGCTGTGCGGCGAAAGGATAGTTGAACTGAAATCCGTGTAACACCAGGTATTCGCCATCCGGGCTGATCATCGGCTGTTGTTCAGTAAGCGCGTTGATGTTGAACTTATCCAGGGCAAACGTCGTTGCTGTGCTGTTGACAACGTCAAAAATCAGCAGGTTACTCCCTTCTCCCAGAGGCGCGTACGGGACATAGACATACTTCCCATTAGGCGTTGCGACCTGAGATCTGGGGGTTACTCGCTGCTGCAATTGCAAGCCTCCGGGAATCCGCCCGATCACAGTATTGAAAGTTGGTGAATTGTGGTCGGCATCAATGATCAAGAATTCGATGTCAGGTGGGTGCTGGGTCTTGCCGGCTGCCGCATACAGAATTGGCTTGCCAGTGAATGGACTGTTCGAGGAAAAGATAGGTTTGCGCAATGACAGGCTGTATCCAGTAAGAATCAACTGAGTCCCGTGCACCAGCCCCGTGGAAGCATCCCACGCGGTTACGGTCCCGGTGTTGGCACCAAACAACTCGGCGCCGTCAGCGCTGAACGCTGTTCCCCACAAGTCTTGACCAGGCGAGGTCGACAGGGTGGTCGTGCTGCGTTGGTTGAGATTGAACAAGCCGATGCTGCCAAAATCGTCTTCACTTAAAACCGCAAACTGCTCGTGTGGTTGGAACGCCGGATTCAATTCGACCGCTACTCCTCCCGCCAGCGCCCCGCTCTGATACTGCTGATCTAATCCGCTGTTCGATTCGGGATTGGTGACCACGAGATCTGCGGCAGTATCTGACGGCACGTTTGCCGGGACCGTCACCTGGAGCGTATTCCCGTTCGTGAAGGTAGTACTCAGAGGCGAGAACTTTCCGATGCGAACCAGTGCTCCGTCCATGAAGTTCGTGCCGGTCACCGTGATCTCGGTTGCCTTCTCGTTGCTGATGCTGCCTTGTTCTCCGGTTACCGTTGGAGCACTGTTCGGCGGCGTGATGCTAACGCTGGCGATCGTCACGCCTTGGGTTGCCGCACCGTTCGCCACGAGTAAGCTGGCGACAATCGCATGCGTTGGATCGCTGAACATGAGTCCTGTATCTACCGCCATCAGGTTGAAATACGGAGGACCTACGTTGTCGCCTCCGATTGACAACTTGCTTCCGTCGGAACTGATGGCCAGACCGCTGCCATAGAGATCAAGACGGCTGAGGTTAGCCATTTGCACTTCCGTTGCAGGAAGGACCTGGCCATAGGACGGTGATCCGGGCCGGAAATCTACAGCGGCGACCGCCGGATAAAAGCTGTTGTAATCAGTGAAGGTGAGATAGCCAAAATACTTTGCCGGGTCCGAGCGGTTGGGCGTTACTACCATTGCGTCCGGATCAATGGAAAGCATCTGCGTCGTGATCGCATAGGTAGAGGTATTCACCAGCAGCAATTCAGGATAAGAACTGTAGTTCTGCTCATAGAAGTCGCCGATTACGGCGACGTATTTGCCGTCGGGTGTGAGCGCGGCATTCCCTGTCCAACCACTGAAGTAGTCTGACCGTTTATAAGGGATCGCCGTGACTTTAGAGGTGGTCAAGTCCACGACGGCAGCCATCGGGCGAACCGTATCGGTATACACCGGCATCAGGAAAGCCCGATTTCCGGCCAGTACAACGCTGCCGGCGTAGCCAGCATTGTTCACCCCCATCGAAGGGACGAGGTTGATCCTCTTCGTGACCGTCAACGATGCGATGTCAACCATGTCCAACGAGGCGTTGAAGTCATCCCAAACCACCAAAGTTTTTCCGTCAGCCGTGAGCGCCGGGGTGCCATTGCTCCCGACGTTGTAAATGCGTTTGATCTCCTTGCCAATCGTGAGATCGACCACCGTCATGAAATCGGGGCTGCCAAGCAGAAAGGCAAGTCGAGGATTCACCCCGACCGTGATGGCGGTGTTCGAGGAAACCGAGGGGAAACTCTTCTGAAGCGTGTAGGTGCCCAGGTCGTAGACGCTGAAGCTGCCGTCCGTGGTGGTCAGCAGAATGCTCTCCTGCGCCGACGAAGATGCAGGCGAGGCGAGCAGAACGAAAGCAAGCAGCAGACACAACACAGAATGGCACACACGGGAACTGCGAATGGCCAGGCGAGGCATCACGCCTCCGAATCGTGTATTAGGTTTATACAGGTGCGACTGTGACAGCTGTCTCATGACAATGGCGACTGGGGCTGCAGATGCTTGCGCCCAGGCCGCTGCGCTGCCAGATTGAATGTACTTTCTCTCTCATCGGGGAGCAAGCAAAACAGCACCGACGTTCTCCCCTGCTAGAATCGAAGTTCGGGCTAGGCCCGCTCTCTCTCATCCATGAAATGTCCGTTCTGCGGATTCGAAAATGACAAGGTGGTCGACTCGCGCGAAAGCAAAGAGGGCGAATCGATTCGCCGCCGCCGCGAGTGTTTGAAGTGCGAGAGGCGCTTCACTACCTACGAGCGCATCGACGAGATCCCTTACATGGTGGTGAAGAAGGATGGGCGGCGGGAAAAATTTGAGCGCCAGAAGGTGCTTGCGGGACTGCTCCGCGCCTGCGAGAAGCGCCCCGTCTCCATGGGCAAGCTGGAGCAGATCGTCAATGACGCCGAAGGTTTCGTTGTGGACGCCTCCGACCGCGAGCGCAAGACCAGCGAGATTGGCGAGCTCATCATGAACCGGCTGAAGCGCATCGATAAGGTCGCCTATGTGCGCTTCGCATCGGTCTACCTCGACTTCAAGGACGTCGGCGAGTTCATGTCGGAGCTGAAAGACTTGCTGGATACGAAAGAACACGCGCCGGTGAAGGGGAAGTAGTTCGAGGGTTCAGGCTTCAGTTAGCATTAGAACGATGATATTGAAATCAAGAGCTCTAGCTGCGACTGATCGCTGACGAATGACAATCTCTAGGGTCGTTGACGCCTGATCTCCCCCCGCTAAATGATATCTGAACGGATACCTGATACCTTAAAAACAATGACACATACAGTTACCCTGATTCCCGGAGACGGCATCGGCCCCGAAGTGGTGAACGCCACTGTACGCATTCTGGAAGCTACTGGCGTGAAGTTCAATTGGGAGCGCTACGCCGCCGGCGCTGAGGCCTTCGAGAAGTACCACGAATACATTCCGCAAGACCTTATTGACTCGATCGAACGCACGAAGGTCGGACTTAAGGGACCGGTCACGACTCCGATCGGCGGCGGATTTCCAGCATCAACGTTGCGTTGCGCAAGAAGTTCGAGCTGTTTGCCAACTTCCGTCCGATTCGCAGCTTGCCGGGCGTTCTCTCCCGTTATCAGGGCATCGATCTCGTCGTGGTGCGCGAAAACACCGAGGGACTGTACTCCGGCATCGAGCACGAAGTGGTGCCCGGGGTGGTGGAGAGCCTGAAGATCATCACCGAGAAGGCTTCCACCCGCATCGCGCGGTTTGCCTTCGAGTATGCCCGCCGGGTGAAGCGCAAGAAGATCAATTCCATCCACAAAGCCAACATCATGAAGATGTCGGACGGGCTCTTCATCCGCTGCTCGCGCAACGTGTCTAAGGAATACCCGGAGATCACCTACGGCGAGCACATCGTCGACAACACCTGCATGCAGTTGGTGATGAACCCTTATCAGTACGACATTCTGCTGCTGGAAAATCTCTACGGAGATATCGTCTCCGATCTGTGCGCCGGATTGGTTGGCGGACTCGGACTGGTGCCGGGCGCAAACTTTGGCCACGATTGCGCCATCTTCGAAGCCGTGCATGGCTCGGCGCCTGACATTGCGGGCAAGGACATGGCGAACCCGACGGCGGTACTGCGCTCCGGCATCCTGATGTTGCGCCACCTCGGGGAAGAGAATGCCGCGAACCACATCCGCGCGGCGATTGCGAAAGTATTTACCGAAAAGAAGCACCTGACGCGTGATGTCGGCGGCACGGCGAGCACGACCGAGTTCACCGACGCCATGGTTGAGGCGCTGCGTGTCATTCCTGCTCCCACGCCGGAGCCGGTGGAAGTGGAACTGTAGAGCGGGCCGAAGTCGCGTCGCACGGTACAATCCAGACTAGGGAGAAATCATGTCAATAAAAAATGGTGATCGCTCGCGCGCTAATCGGCTGCGTAAGCAAAGAGACAGGCTGCGCATCAAGACTCGCGAGTTAAGCGCGGCGCCTGCCGTGAAGACGACCAAAGCCAAAGAAGCCAAATAGCTAGACAGGTTGGCGTTCAGGCACGTTAGCCGCGTTCTAAGTCGGACGCGTGCAAGCGGCATTCGGCTTTGTATCAGGGCACGACTTCAATCGTGCCGCCAAGAAAACGAAATGGGAACGGCTTAAGTTGCTGCGGCTCTTTAACGAAACCGCAGGGGCTGAAGCCCAGGAGTGGAGCGGTTGCTTTCGGCACGACTGAAGTCGTGCCCTGACACGAACTGTGCGCCTGTTCCCGCAAGCCGTGCGCCTGTTCCTGCATACCCTTCGCCTATTGTGTGATGCAGAGCTGTATGCCGGTTGGCAGTACGCCCGTCGCTACGCTTCGACGGCAATCAGCGGCGCCTGTTTCTCTAGCACCTCGCCGATCTCCGCGGCGGAAACTCCGGCTTCAGTGAGTCTGTTCAACAGGCGATCAGCATCAGCGGCATCAATTGAGATCAACAGACCGCCCGCCGTCTGCGGATCGTAAAGCACAGTCCGCAAATCCTCCGGCACATCGGCAGCGTACTCAACGCAACCTTCGGCAAAGCCGCGATTGGCTTTCAGGCCTCCGGGAATATAACTCTTCCGGACGCACTCCAGCGCGCCTTCGAGCAATGGTACCTTCGAGGCGAGAATACGTAGACTCACGCCCGAGCCGCGCGCCAGCTCGCGCGCATGGCCGATCAAGCCGAAGCCGGTGACGTCGGTCATGCCATGAACTTCGAAACCCTCGGCGATGACCTCGGCCGCAACCTTGTTGAGCGTGATCATGGAGCGTATGGCGCCGCGTATCCACGCAATGTCGGCCTTCTGACGCTTGATCGCCGTCGAAATTACGCCCGTCCCAATCGCCTTGGTGATGATCAAGCGATCTCCTGCGCGAGCTCCGCTGTTGGCGATGATCTTCTTCGGATGCACTGTCCCGGTCACCGAATAGCCCAGCTTGATCTCGGGATCGCGGACACTGTGGCCGCCAATGACGGTGCAGTTGGCCTCGACCATCTTCGACAGACCGCCCGACAGCATCTGCTCCAGGATCGTTGGATTGCCGTCTTCAGGGAAGCACACCAGCGCCAGCGCGCTCACCGGCTTGCCGCCCATCGCGTAGACGTCGCTCAGCGCGTTGGTTGCGGCGACCTGGCCGAACACGTAGGGATCGTCAACCATCGGTGTGAAGAAATCTGCGGTCTGCACGATAGCCAGCTCGGGCGTGAGTTGATACACTCCGGCGTCGTCGGCGGTGTCGAAGCCGATGAGCACGTTCGGGTCATGTTGCCGGGCTAATTTCCCAAGCACCGAGTCCAGCACCGCCGGACTTAGTTTGCTCGCTCAACCCGCAGCTTTGACCATCTCCGTCAGACGTGGTGCAGTAGCTTCCGCCATGAACTCATTCTAGCAACGTACTGCTCGCAGTTCAGAAGATGCTTGGGCGGGAATGGGGCGATTTCATCCTGGTGGGCACGGACGGGGATCCGAATCAGGCTCGAAGATCCGAGATGCGAGACCTCAGTCACCCTCTTCGGCGTAGAGCACTCGGTGACTGCGTCTCCTGCTGATTTCTTCCCAGCGCACCCAGCCGATGTAGAACACGACTACCAGGTTCACCAGCAGGATTACTAAATGCACCATATTCGGTCTGCGGGCCAGCTTATATAGCTCAAAAGGAATGTAGATTGCGCCCGAGATAATGGCCATCCATTCGCCCCAGACACGCTGCCTCCACAACCCGTATCCCTCGACGAATCGGCCGGCTGCGTAGATGAAGGCGATGGTCAACACCAGCGTGAGGTTGGCGTCCATCACTTTGCCGGCCACCTCGACGAAAGCCTGCGACAAGCGGCGGTCGGGATCGATGTGCAGGTAGTACAACAGGTTCTGGGCGGCGTCTTCCAGGTCGACGTTCTTATGGATGATCTCCAGGAAGACGAAACTGGCGGCGATTGCCAGCAGGCCTTTGACGCACTCCAGCACCGCCACGGCGCGCAGGCCCTTCTTGTGGCCTGAACTGTGGGCCACCGCCTCGCACCGGTTTCGGGGTAGGTCTTTCAATGCGACTATGTTGCTATTGTGAACCAATGCCGAAAAGCCATCCTCAAACCTGAACGGTCTATTGTCGATTGGAAGCGTAGAGTGTCAATGAGGTTTTTCGACAAATCCAGGTTAATTCTTCGTGAGCACGGCGCGTAAGTCAATTCTCCTTCGGTTGCAGGTCGGACGGCCGCGCCGCCTGAATCATTTCTTCAACTTGCAGCAGTTTCAGGCGACAGCGCTCGTCACACGCCCCAGCGCGCTCTGCTGCTTCGATGCGCTTCCAGCCGGCAAAGTCCACCCAGGTGACGCCGCGTAACCGCAAACGATCCGCGAGATCAGCGACATTTTGCTCTGGCGCGTCGGCAATTTCAGACGCAATTTTCTGCGCCACCTGCAATGCCTCGGCGCGGTTGGTCGGAATCGTACCTGATGGGCCGCGCTTCGCCCAGCCTACTACGTAGAATGCCATCGGCGATTTTGCCCGCGTCATTGGCGAACACTCCGTTCGCCGGAGTTGCGGTGCAGCAGGGAACCGCCTCGTATCCGATACAGGTCACGGCCAATTGTGCAGGGATTTCGACTTCCTCTCCTGAGTTCGTACGAAAGCAGACCGATCGCAGACGTGAGTCTTGGTTGAACCCTCTGTGCTGGCCCGTTTCGCGAAACTCCGCGTCAGGGCCCGACCTTGGTCGGGCCGATGAGGCATCCATTTCTCGTCCCTCTTCGCGACTTATATTGGAGCCAGTGAACGCAACCGGCGTCATTCCGAAGTGGAAGTGAATCGTAAGCGGCAGCCCGGTGCGTTCGTCGCGGGCAAACTTCTGCAAAACCTTCTGCACCGGAGTTTCGCCGCGGAGCCCTTCCAAGTTCTCGATCACCGGCCTTGCCCGCTGCAAGCCGCCCAACTCTTCCAGTTCATGTTCGTTGAACTTGGCCTCAGCTGCGCTGCGGCGGCCGACGATATGAATGTCCTCGATCTTCTGCGAACGCAGGGTCTCCAGCACATCGGGAGGCAAGTCGGAGCCCTTCAGCTCGTCGCCATGCTTGGCCAGAATTCGCGCGACATCCAGCGCGACGTTACCGTTGCCGATGATGACGGCCGAGCGTACCTCGCGCAACTCGGGCGTGACGCGGGAGGGGTGCCCGTTGTACCAGCTGACAAAAGCTCCTGAACCGATGACGCCCGGCAGTTCCTCGCCGGGGACGCCGAGCTTGCGGTCGCGAGTCGCTCCGGTTGCAAGTACCACAACGTGGTACATCTGATCGTAATTCATGCAGCGTGATATCGCGGCCGACCTCGACGTTGCCGAAGAAACGCACCTGTCGCGGGCGAGCGTCCGCTCCATGACGCGCGCTGCTCCCTTGGTGCTTTGGTGGTCGGGAGCTACGCCATAGCGAATGAGCCCGAAGGGCACCGGCAGCTTTTCCAGCACGTCGATACGCGCCTCTGGCAGCAGCTTGAGTAGATGCTCGGCGACGTAGCATCCGGCGGGTCCGGAACCGATGATGGCGATGGAAACCATTAGCTGTCAGCTATCAGCTCTCAGCTCAATCTCAGACGTTAGCAGCTGCTCTATGTCGGTATTTGCCAGACATTCGGCACTGCGCATTCCAAGCTGACAGCTGATAGCTGACGGCTGACAGCTTTTTACGCCATCCTCACATACTCGTAATCGACCGGGTTGTTATTGATCCCGCGATCGGGAGGCGCAATCCACGCCGCCATCTTCCCGGGCTCGTAGACGCCGTGCATCAGGCTCAGGATGTAAGCCTGATCGTTTTCGCTGGGCAGCCAACCAGCCTTGCGGGCGTCGAACTCCTGCTGCGAAATCGGAGTGCCCTGCGTGTCGGTCGGCACGCCCGCCCACGCTCCGATGTTGCGGCGGAATCGCGTCGAGGGCAGCGACAGCCGGAAGCTGTGGCCGGCCTTTTCAATCAGGCGATTCCAGCGCTTCACGCCCAGTTCGCAGTCGCGTACGTACGAGCTGCGCGTGACCTCGTTCATAGCATTGCGCATGGGAATGTCTTCGCTCTTGGTGCCGCCCTGGCCGTCAGGCATCTCCAACACGAACGAAGTCTCGCGCGCGACATGGTCTTCATACTGCGCCTCATCGGGACGGCCTTTGAGTCCGTTGGCGAAGTATGACGCCGCGTTCGACGACTGCTCCGAGCCAAACAGATCGAGCGACGAGCTGAACCAGAAATTCAGATAGCGCTGCACGGTCGGAAGATCGATAGCGCCGGCGTGACGAATCGCCACCGGATCGTCGGTATTCAACTCCTTCATCACTTCCAGCGTCCGCTTGATGACGCGATTGATGCCGGTGTCGCCGACGAACATGTGGTGCGCCTCTTCGGTCAGCATGAACGAGCAGGTGCGCGCCAGCGGATCGAAGCTCGATTCGGCCAGCGACTTCAACTGGAACTTGCCGTCGCGATCGGTGAAGTAGGTGAACATGAAGAAGCTCAGCCAGTCGCGGATCGGCTCGTTGAAGGTGCCGAGAATGCGCGGCTTGTCGGCGTCGCCGGAGTGGCGCTCGAGCAACTCCTCCGCCTCTTCGCGGCCATCGCGGCCGAAATACGCATGCAGCAGATAGACCATCGCCCAGAGGTGGCGGCCCTCCTCGACGTTCACCTGAAAGACGTTGCGCAAGTCATAAAGTGACGGAGCGGTGTGGCCGAGCATGCGCTGCTGTTCCACCGAAGCTGGTTCGGTATCGCCCTGGGTAACGATCAGGCGGCGCAATATCGCGCGATATTCGCCCGGAATTTGCTGCCAGACATCCTGCCCAAAGCTGTCGCCAAAACCGATCTTGCGATTGGGATCGCGTTCGGCGAGGAAAATCCCCCAGCGATAGTCGGGCATGCGCACGAAGCCATAGGTCGCCCACCCTTTGGCATCGACGGAAGTCGCGGTGCGCAGGTACACGTCCGCGACCTGGAAGTCGCGCGGCCCCAGTTCCTTCCACCAGTTCAGAAACTCCGGCTGCCAATGTTCCAGCGCGCGTTGCAGAATGCGGTTGGAGCCAAGGTCTACGTTATTAGGAATGCGTTCGGTGTAATTGATCGACATTGTGTGTGTCCTGTTTGGGTAGAGCTGGCCTTCAGGCCAGCGTCGGTGCCCCTGAAATAGAACTGTCATCCTGAGACGGATGCTTTGAAAGGGCACAGCTTCAGCCGTGCCGATAGTCCTTCCGAAAACACGGCTTTAGCCGCTGATGAGATTCGCTGCTGATCGAAGTCCCTCAGGGGCTAAAGCCCTCATCTCAAATCCCGCTACGGCACGGCTGAAGCCGTGCCCTTTCAAAACAGCGAAGAAGCAAGGGCTAAAGCCAAACCAAAGCCAAAAGCCAAAAGCCAAAAGCCAAAACCCGCTCTAAACCCGCTCCCACGTAAACTTCGCCTTTGATCCTGACCCGAACAGTTTCAGCGCGCCGTGCTCGCCGGTCGAATTGGGACGGATAAACACCCAGTTCTGCCACGCCGACAGCCGCCCGAAAACTTTTGTCTCCAGCGTCTCCGGCCCGGGGAAGCGCAGGCTGGCTTCCATGCCGGTGAGCGCGTCGGGAGAAAGGCTCACGCGCTCTTCAATCGCGATGCGCACTTCGTCTTGCCAGTCGAGTTCATCGGGCGCAAAGGTTACCAGCCCAAGTTCGAGCGCCTGCTCCGTGCTTAGCTGCTTGCCCACGCTCTCCATAATGGCTGCGCGGATTTGGGCCTTGCCG
Source organism: uncultured Acidobacteriaceae bacterium (assembly GCA_963771535.1). Lineage (GTDB taxonomy): Bacteria > Acidobacteriota > Terriglobia > Terriglobales > Acidobacteriaceae > CAVVDY01. The sequence goes on from CAVYTK010000007.1 coordinate 362,942, forward strand.
GTGCAGCGCGTTTTGAGGCGATGAATCTGATTGACGGCAGGAAGCAATCCGAAGTTGAACTCGTCAAGCGCGATCTTGGGTGCGTCGCCATCCTCTTCCGCCATCGACAGCATGTAGCTGCGGTCCGCCGCCAGCACCAATTCAAATAACATGCCGGCAAAGCACGAGCCGGGCTCAATCAGCGCATACATGCTGCGCGAAGAGACATCCAGGCGGGCAAAGGTGCGGCGCAACATGCCGATCGTTTCGCGCACCAGCCAATCGGTGCGGTTGTCGAGCATGACCTTGTCGCAGGCGAGAACGGCATCAATGCTGCCCGCGGTGCGAATCAGAAGCAATCCCAGTTCCGCCTCGTTGACGCGCAACATCAGGATGGCGTCATCGAGTTCACGCGCCATGCGCAACGGCCACCACTGATCGCCCTCGGCGTGGATCGCGTCGGCTTCCAGCGGCTGCAAGCCTTCCGGACCGCGAACTGTCAGGGTCACCGTGCGGCCGGGGCGATCGAACTCCACGTCGACGTATTTGTAGTGATAGCCGAGATGATCGATGCGGCGGTCGAACGCGGTCAGCTTGATGCCCTTCGCCTTGGCGGGGCGCATCGAGTCGGTGGCCAACGCTTCGGCTCGCTCGCGTACAGCGGCCTGAAATTTCGCCGGCGGCGCAACGTCGTCTACCAGTCCCCACTGCTTGGCGCGTTCGCCTTTTACGCCGTCAGGATTGGTGCAGAACGCGTCAGCCAGATCGCGGCGCACGTGGCGCTTATCGACCACGCGGGTGAGGCCGCCAGTTCCAGGCAATACGCCGAGCAAGGGAACCTCAGGCAGACTCACCGCGCTGGAGCGATCGTCAACCAGGATGATTTCGTCGCATGCGAGCGCCAGTTCATAGCCGCCGCCTGCGGTCGTACCGTTCAATGCCGCGACGAAGCGCAGTCCGTCATGCTGGCTGGAATCTTCCATGCCGTTGCGCGTCTCGTTGGTGAACTTGCAAAAATTCACCTTCCAGGCGTGCGACGACGTGCCCAACATGTAGATGTTTGCCCCCGCGCAAAACATGCGTTCCTTGGCGCTGGTCAGTACCACACATGCGACCTCGGGATGCTCGAAGCGAATGCGCTGCAGCACATGGTAAAGCTCGATGTCGACGCCCAAATCATAGGAGTTGAGCTTCAGCTTGTAGCCTGGCTTCAACGGACAATCTTCATTTACGTCCATAGCAATGGTCGCGATGCGGCCGTCCACGGACAGCCGCCAATGGCGATAGTCGCCGGGCACGTCGAAGGTAATCATCTGCTGTGCTTCAAGCACTTCAGGCATAAAGCTCTCCTCGTCTTAAGGAACGAAAACCTGGAAACAAAAGGGCGTCGCTAAATTGCGGCGGGCCGGGGCACCCCACGTGCCCCTACATCCATGAGATGCATTATAGTGCATTACAGCTAATCCCGCGGTGGAAATATTGTGCAAGTCATCCGCTCGAGGCAGGGGCTCGCAATGCTTCGAGAATGAGCTCGGCTGCCTGTGCCAGCGACCGCCGGCCGGTGTCGATGGTCAGGTCGGCTTTGCGATACAGCGGCTCGCGCACCGCTAAAATGCGTTGCAAGTCCGACATCGATTCGCGATTGTCAGCCATCGGCCGCATATCTCCCTGGGCAATTACGCGCTGCATGTGATCTTCCGGAGAAGCGCGCAACCACACCGTGAAGCACATGGTGAGCAGACGCTCAAAGGTCGCAGGTTCAGAAACCAGGCTGCCGCCGGTGGCCAGCACGAAGCGCGGATAACGTTCTATAACGTCGTCCAGGCAGCGACGCTCGAAGCGGCGAAAGCCGCTCTGCCCATACAAGTCAAAGATAGCGCTCAGCGAGACTCCGCTCTCCTGCTCGATCAACCGGTCAAGTTCGAGGAACGGCACCTCCAGTCGCTCGGCCAGAGTTGCGCCAAGGCTTGATTTTCCTGCTCCGCGCAGCCCAATGAGCGCGACCCGACCACGCCTTGCCGCCAGATCGACGCCACCGAAATGTTCGACGAGCAAGTTGCGGGCTTGCGCCAGTTCGTCTATCGGCAAGCGCCGCAGGAACTCCGTGGTATGCACCAGGTCAATGGGAGGTTCTGGGCCATCGTAGACCAGCGCCTCTACGGGCACATCTAAAGCGTGTGCGATATCACGCAGTAACAGGATGGAGATGTTGCCCTGCCCAGTTTCAAGCTGCGCCAGATAGCGCTCCGAAACTCCCGAGTCGCGGGCAAGGATTTTGCGCGTCATGCCGCGACGGGCCCGCGCCTCGCGAACGCGGTCTCCCAACAGCTTCAGGAAGCCGGGATCCGTAGCGCCGGGTAGGGTAGACGTGGCAAGCTGTTGAGGCATTCGCAAATTCGCCGGCTGCTTGCTCCCCTCTACTTGGTACAACGAAGCAAGGCAGCGTATGCATTATACTTCCGCTTGGGAGTTTCAATTAGGGAATCGAACATGAGTCTTACCACCGGGCAAATGCCGTGTCACTGAACATCACCATCCTGGTAGGAACCATGACCGGCACCGCCGAAATGGTGGCGCAAGAGGTGCAGACTGCGCTCGAAGCAGCGGGTCACCAGGCCAGCATCCAGATGATGGACGGCCTTGATGCCAGCGCCTTCTCCGGCAGCAGCCCCTACCTGGTGTGCACCTCGACCTACGGACAGGGCGATGTCCCCGATAATGCGCAGGCACTGTTTAACAGTCTGGAAAGCGAGAAACCCGACCTCTCGTCGGTCACCTACGGCATCATCGCGCTTGGCGATCGCACTTACAAAGACACATACTGCCAGGGGGGAATGCGCTTCGACGCATTGCTGACGCAACTCGGCGCCAAGCGGGCGGGGGAAATCCTGCAACACGATGCCAGCTCAGGCACGCTGCCGGAGGAAGTGGCAGCGGAGTGGGTAGTGCCGTGGGTGGAGCAGCATCTCTTGTCTGCCTCCAAATCTGCTTAAAGACCTACCCGCGAACTCTCAGCTACCACATTTCGAAGCCGACGTGCGCGGAGTCTGCTGGTGCGGGTCGGCGACCTTTTCGGCAGTGGACACCAGCTGGCCACGATTGCTCAATTGCAACAACTTCTTCGAGATGATAGCCAGCCGATCAAGCTGTTCGCTGGCAAGATCCACCCACACTCGATCCGATGTTTCGACTTGGGAGCTGTTTCGCAGGAGATACAAGGCATTCACCGCGGCGGTGAGCGGGTTATGGATCTCGTGCGCCAGCTTGGCAGAGATCTGCGCCAGGGCGGCAGCATGTCTGGCCTCACGAGCCTGGGTTTCCGCGCGTTTCAGTTCTGAAATGTCGCGGCTCATCACCAGAACAAACTGGACGTTACGATCCACCGAGAACTCCGGCGCCATGCGGCTCTGGTAAGCAATCGCGCCATTCGGCCCATGGAACAACAGCTCGACTGTGTGTTCACGTCCGGTGGCAAAGACGTTTCGCAGTCCGCCGTTAATTAGTTCGCAAATCTCTGGAGCATGGCCCAGGTCTTCCATGGTTTTGCCGTAAAAGTCTGCAGCTGGCCGGCCGTTGGCGCGCGCCGTGGCCTCGTTTACGTAGACGTGCCGGAGCCGGCGGTCAAAGCGCCCGATGGCATCAGGGGCGTTATCCAGGAGCACGCGAAGGTCCTGCTGCGCGAGGAAATCGTTTGCGATTTCTTCCATTGTTAAGGGTATAGATTCGGTTGTTGTTGCAAGAGTATCAAACGGTCGTTGATCGGTGTGGGGTGAGGACCGACAAACCTAATGTTATTTTTTGGTAAATGCCAACCGGGTTAAGGTGGCGCGCTTAGAACTCGGGTCAGCGCGCCTGGTGTATGCCTGTAATCCGCACTAGTTGATGGTCACGGGCACGATAATGCTGTGACTGAGGCTCCCACTTACTGCCTGCACGGTGACAGTCCCGCTCAGCGGGCTGACAGAATTGTTGTTCGAATTGTTGGAACCGCCCCCGCCACAAGACATCATGCCGAGTACGAACACCAGTCCCAGAATGCTGAGGAACAAACTCCGCAGCAATCGTTTCCCGGGGCGGTTCGCACCGACAGCAGGAAGCAAGCACAACGCGGCCAGTCCAAACTCCAAGCCAGCGCCCCATGGGTAGCGGTGGAGCGCAGCGCTGGTGGTCGCCGTCACGGTTAAAGTCGCACTCTGGCCTGCGTTGACGCTACCAGGACTGACCGAGCAGGTGCTCGCGCCAAGGGAAGACGAGACGCTGCACGTCATACTGACGCTGCCCCCCAGCGGCGTGCCGGTTCCAGTAACCGCAATGGCTGAGGTACCGGTGCCGCCGCGAACCAATGCCAGCGAAGTCGGGGTGGCGGACAAAGTAAAGTCCGCAGCCCCAGTTCCGTTCCACGCGCCGGCAAGTGCGCCGATATCCATGGACCCCAGACCGCTGGCCAGATCGTATGCCGCGGTGGCGGTGTAGCCGATCATTCCGCTCGCGCCACAGTCCTTCGAGCCTGCCTGGCAGGGAACCATGTTGTTGCCCGACGTAATATCGTGAAACACGTTCGGTGTGCCGGCGGCAAGCGAGTACAGAGTTGGGTTAACGTTTCCCAGCCTGGTGCTGAACTTCTGGTCCAGCAGCGCAACCACGCCTGCGAACACCGGTGAGGCGACGGATGTCCCGCCGATGACGTCTAGAGTGCAGCCCGGATCTGTGCCGATCACGCAACTACCCTGGCGGAAGCCGGTCACGCAACTTCCCTGGGAGCAGATGAGATAGCCATCGTGGTTGGGCGACGAACTCAGCGAGATGTCAGGCACATCACGCTTGCCGTCTGCGGGCACTCCGGGACCGGTCTGCCATGTCGGCTTGGTGAAGAGTGTGCTCACGCCTCCGCCTCCCGCCGCCAGTCCATTCGAGCCGGTATCGTTCCATACCACCTCGGGGATGTAAGCGAGCGCGGTGGCACTCGTATCCGTAGATACTGCTTGAACCGTTCCAATACGGTGGGTCCGCAGCCGCGACACAGCCCTGCCCCTGCGAATTACAGGTAACCGTTCCTGCGGTATCGCCATTGAACTCGCTGCCTCCCATGCCGGTAACGTACACGGTTGAGGCGGGTACATCGACGGCCAGTCCTTTGCTCGCGATGTTGCCCGAAGGATCGTCGCAATCGGCGGCGCCGCTATCGCCCGAGGCCGCCGTGATGGTTTGTCCCTGGGTGTTTGCCTGGCGCCAGGATCTGGGTGAGCACGGTGACCGACCCGGCGTCGAAGCTGGCTTCGCAGTTGCCGTAACTGATGCTGATCACCGGAGCCAGATTGTTGTTGACGATGTATGGCAAAGAGGTGAAGAGAGCGTTCTCGGAATAGACAAAGATGACCTGCGCCTTGGGTGCGATTGCTCCTGACCACTCGATATCCAGGTTGGCCTCATCAACGTCGCCCTTGCTGTACGTGGGCGTTCCAGTCTTGATCAGCTGCAGGTTGGTTGCGGGCAGTCCAGCCAGTGAGCGAAATCTGTCGACGTCAGCGTGGGTCCCGTCATCCGGGTTGGTCAGCGGAGTTTGGCCGACCACAGCGATCGCCTCGCCGGTTCCATCGACCCCCGAGGTGTACAGGCTGTTGATGTTGTAAATCGTCCCGACATCGCCCGGCACCAGGAAGTGGTTGCCGGAAATGCTGGAGGTGAAATGGGCTTGAGACATCGGCCGTGGGCGGAAGTTGTTTAGCGACGTGATGCCGGATACTGCTGCGGCAAAGGCCGCCGGCAACTGCGGAGAGGTCGTGTTCGCGTAGTGGGTTTCGCCGTTCAACACGAATTGATGAATGGGAGCATGGAAAGCCGCGGCGACTTGTCCGGCGTTGCCATCGAACTCAAGCGAGGCACGACTGCGCGAGACGGAAATATTGCTGAAGCCGTGCGCCTGCAACCAGGTGCTCACCTTCGTGAGGTCGCTCGAACTCATACCAAAACGCGCGCCATATTGCTCCGGCGTGAGCCACTTGTGATAGTTGGGCGACGACGGGTTCTGTTGCTGCTGCAACAGCCGATCGAGGTCGCTCTGTTGCGCAGCACTGGGCTTGAAGAACATAGCCATCCGGTTCAGGGGCCGGTTCGCCGGCAGCCTGCCCTGGTCCAGCGCTTGCGCCACGTGTGGGTGGACGCCACCCGGCAGCAGAGCGACGTCAGCATCATTGACGGGCCGGGTGATGCGCTGGGCCGGGCCGCTTTGAGCAAAGCAGAAAGTGCCGACTACCAGGGCGAGAAGAAGGCACAGGGCGCTGCGAAAAATCCCGTTCATATTCACTCCGAGACTCGACCGATGGGAAACATATATTTGTGCTGTTGATGGGCTGGCAGTCATCACAGCATAAGCCTAAACTCGCGTTCCTCCAACCAGAGAAGCGCCTTAGTTGACTACATTTCTTGCTAGATGTTTGTAGAACCCGGCTGAGCCGCACTTGTTGCTTTCGCGCCCCGGGGAGAATGCCTCAAAGGTTCCCATGCCACCCATGATGTAGTTCCCGAAAGTCCCTGCCATAAGCTCCAGCGTGCCGTTCCTGCGTGTCTCCGGTCTGAAACTTCTAGTAATCATCGCTCTCGTATAATTGGGGGTTCCACCTACTTCGTCAGCGCGCAAGCCAATTCAAAGGCGAAGCTTTCGGACTCATACCATGACAGGAATAGAGCTGATTCTGGCCCGCGAGGTGCTCGACTCGCGCGGCAATCCTACCGTTGAAGCGGATGTCATTCTGGAAAGCGGCGCACGCGGCCGCGCTGCCGTTCCCAGTGGAGCCTCCACCGGCGAGCACGAAGCGGTTGAGTTGCGCGATGGCGATAAGGGTCGCTATCTGGGCAAAGGGGTGCTGAAGGCCGTCGACAATATTAATGAGGTGATCGCTCCCGAGTTGGAAGGTCTCGATGCCAGTGAGCAGCGCGACCTCGACAACATCATGATCGAGCTCGACGGCACGCCCAATAAAAGCAAGCTGGGAGCGAACGCCATCCTCGCGGTGTCAATGGCGGCATCGCGCGCCGTGGCCGATCACTTGGGCATCGAGCTCTATCAGTATCTCGGAGGATTCACCGCCAGCCTGCTGCCCACGCCGATGATGAATATCCTTAACGGTGGAGCGCATGCCGACAGCAATGTTGATTTCCAGGAATTCATGGTGATGCCGGTGGGCGCCGAGTCATTCAGCGAGGCGCTGCGCTGGGGTGTCGAGACATTTCACACACTCAAGGGCGTTTTAAAGAAAAAGGGCTACAACACGGCCGTGGGCGACGAGGGCGGATTCGCGCCGTCGCTGAAGTCGAACACCGAAGCGATCGATCTCGTACTCGAGGCCATCACCCAGGCCGGATATAAGCCGGGCGAGCAGATTGCCATCGCACTCGATCCGGCGGCCAGCGAGTTCTACGACGCCGGCAAGAAGAAGTATGTTTTCAAGAAGTCGGACAAGAGCGAGCACACCAGCGAGCAGATGGTGAAGTACTGGGCTGACTGGGCAAAGCAATATCCGATCGTGTCGATTGAAGACGGCTTGGCCGAAGACGACTGGGATGGGTGGAAGATGATCACCGACGAGCTCGGCGGCAAGATTCAGCTGGTGGGCGACGACCTCTTCGTGACCAACGTTGAGCGGCTGCAGCGCGGCATCGACGGGGGCATCGCAAATTCGATTCTGATCAAAGTCAACCAGATTGGCACGGTAAGCGAGACCATCGACGCCATCAACCTGGCGCGCGAGAACCGCTACACCGCCGTCATTTCGCATCGCTCGGGCGAGACGGAAGACACGTTCATTGCCGACCTGGCGGTTGCCACCGGTGCCGGCCAGATCAAAACCGGCTCGGCTTCGCGTACCGATCGTATCGCCAAGTACAACCAGTTGCTGCGCATTGAAGAAGAGCTGGGCGACGCGGCTCGCTTCAATGGTTTGAAGGCGCTGAACTATCGCGGGGAACTGGTGAGCAAGGCGGAAGCGTAGAGTCGGCGGAGGCTATGATCCGAGACGATTAAGGAGTTGTAGAAGGTTCTGTATCAGGGCCTGGCTTCAGTCAGACCAGACGGTAATGCAAGCGTGTGGGCTTCAGCCCCCTGTGATGTTCTCGAACACACGGACTGAAGCCCACGACTTATTTAGGGCGCCGCCCGGCCCAACTTAAGCCGTGCTCTGATGAAAAGCTGGTCTTCACCCCCGGGCAAAACATTTGGCAACGGAGGCACGGTCCTTGAAAATCTAGTCCTTCGCGGGATCAGCCGGCAGGAAGTGAAAGAGGGTGGCCGGCTGGAATTGTCCAGACGCCTCGCCGGCAAAGACTTCACCATTAGCGATGGTCAACTTCATCACCGGCGCGCCCGCCTTCAGATTGACCTTGCTGAGTGAAACCCAGAATGTGTTAGGCCGGGTAGCCGAATCGAAGTAGTAGATAAGGCCTTTCTGATCGGATGCGGTCCGCCAGATGGTGGACGAGATGTTGGGCTGGTCGGGCGTGGTGATGCCCAGCGGGACACTCACTCCGCGCATGATGCCGATGACCTCGGCGACAGCTTGATATTCGAACTTCTGTTGTGGCACTCCCTTGATGTACGCCGGAGCAGTCTTGGTGGGAACGGCCTCGAGAAAGAAAGAGGCACGGGCGAAGCGATCGGCGGCGCGATTCGTTCCGGGCAAGAAATTCAATCCCCCGACGGATTGCCAGTAGGCGTCGTTGGCAAGCTGCATAGAGTAGATGGGAGAGTTCGTCATGACTCTGTACTTCTTATTGTGATGAATCTCCAGCTTGCCTTTTACATATTCGAAGATCGCGGAGTCTCCGCTGGCGTCGGAGATGGAGAGATGCAGCGCAGCGGGCGCGCCGTTCGGCAGCGTTGGCGCCAGGAGTTGAAACGGCTCAGCCTGCAATGCGCCAACCGCTTCGTCAACCGAAGCGTAGCTGTCGAGCACGTACTGTGCCCAAAGCGATATGGAGAGGTACGGCTTACCGTTTTTGGCGGGTTTGGGATATTCGGACTCAGCAAGGTACAGCAGATTGGCGACCACGCCTTTTTCGTTCATGCCATCGCTCGTGCCCGCTTCATAGCCAGAGACCATGACGCTGCCATAACGCGAACTCCAGCGCAACGACTGAGGACCGGAGGCCCCGTCACGCTGCATTCCAGCGGGAAGCACCCAAAGGTTCGAGCCCATGTCTTCCTGCCAATCCATATTACGGCCGGTGATGACCACGTTGTCGGAGCCTGTAAACAGAACTCGGGTGCAGCCTAGAGCTTCGAATGGAGAAATCAAGCTGAAGATAATCGATGTAGATATAGCAAGGATGCAACTGAGTGCACGGCACCTTTTCATGGTTTCCTCAAGAGGTCGGATGTGGAGTCGAGGTCAGGGTATCAGTAATAAACCAATGGACCGTACGACTTTAGTCCGACTTTCGAATCGAATGAGGGATTCGGCTCGCGCCTACGGTAGGGATGATGTGGGTGCCAGCGCTCCGCTCCAGCGGGCTAAGCTCTGACGGCCCTTTCGGGCGATTAATCCCTGCGTTCTTATCGCCAGCCGCGCGCTTATACTTACTATCTGATAATTCACAGTTACCCATGAAACCGAAACCGCTCGTTCTCATTATTCTTGATGGCTGGGGCTATGCTCCGCCGGGGCCGGCGAATGCCATTTCGCTGGCGCGCAAGCCGAACTACGACAAGCTGCTCGCCGAATTTCCCAACACGCTGATTCATACCAGCGGCCGTTACGTTGGTCTGCCCACCGGGCAGATGGGCAACAGCGAAGTCGGCCATCTGAACATCGGAGCCGGGCGTGTGGTTTACATGGACATCACCAAGATCGATCTCATGATCGAGAATGGCGAGTTCGCCAAGAACCCGGTGCTGCTCGATGCCATGGCGAAGGCGCGCACCGGCCAGCGGCGGCTGCATTTGTTCGGCCTGTTGTCGGATGGCGGCGTGCACTCGCACCAGAACCATCTCTATGCGCTTTTGCGAATGGCTAAGCAGAATGGCGTCGAGCGCGTCTTCGTTCACGCCTTCATGGATGGCCGCGACACGCTGCCGACGAACGGCGCGGGTTACATCGAGCAGTTGCAGCAGAAGATGCGCGAGTACGGCGTCGGCAAGATAGCCAGCGTCAGCGGGCGCTATTACGCGATGGACCGTGACCGGCGATGGGAACGCGAGAAGAAAGCCTTCGACGCCATGGTCGACGGCGTCGGCGAAGGCGGCCGCTATCATGACCCGGTGCAGGGCGTGCGCGAATCGTACAACCGCGACGTCACCGACGAGTTCATCATCCCGTTTGTGGTGGTTGACGAACGGGGCGAGCCGATTGGCATGATTCGTGACGGCGATGTCTGCATCAACTTCAACTATCGCGCCGATCGCGCTCGCCAGATCACCCGTTGCCTGGCGCGCAACAGCCACTTCACGGCGCAAAACGGTAGCGAACTGGAAGGCGCAGAAGATCTCGACATCGCCATCCCGCGCGACCGCGTGCCGAAAGACCTGACCTACATCTGCATGACGCAATACGACAAGCACTTCACGCTGCCCGTCGTATCGCCGCCGGAGTCGCTGGGCAACATCCTGGCGAACGTCATGGCGAACCTCAACATGCGCAACCTGCGCGTGGCCGAGACCGAGAAGTATGCGCATGTGACCTATTTCTTTAATGGCGGAGTGGAGAAGCCGTTTCCCGGCGAAGATCGTGTGCTGGTGCAATCACCGAAGGTCGCCACTTACGACCTGAAGCCGGAGATGAGCGCGCAAGGAATTGCCGACGCCGTCATAAAGGCGATCGAGGACAAGACCTTCGACGTGATGGTGGTGAACTTCGCCAACGCCGACATGGTAGGACACTCGGGGAAGATCCCGCCGACCATCACTGCGGTCGAGACCGTCGATGCCTGCCTGGGACAGATATATGCTGCACTGAAGCGAGCCGGTGGCGCGATGATCGTCACGGCCGACCATGGCAACGCCGAGCAGATGATCGATCCGGCAAGCGGAGGCCCGCAGACGGCACACACCACCAATCCTGTTCCGTTCCTCATCGTGGCAGAACATGCGGTCTCGCCGGCGGGTTTCAAAGGCGATGGGCGCCGCTTCACCTTGAGGGCCGACGGCGCGCTGCAAGACATAGCTCCGACGATGCTGGGCATGTTGGGCGTTGCGCAACCGCAGGAGATGACCGGCCACGATTTGCGAGTGGTGGCGGAAGAAGCCAAGAAGTAGACAGTCGCAATCGACCCAGCGCGGCAGAAACAGGACCACTCACCGATATACTCGTAGTGTCATCATGCGTATTCCCTTCGCACTCGTCTGGTTCGCGTTGATTGCGTGTTCTACCGGCCTTATGGCGCAGCAGACGCCGTCGCAGGCTGCTCCCGACAGCCCGGGCACTGTGAAATCGGGAAGTACGCCCGCCGAACCATCTGCCCCGTTAAAAATCGAGAGCCCAACCAAAACCGCACCTTCGGGCAATAGCGGCGGCGAGCCGGTCGCGCCGTCACCCGCAACAGCAGCGGTGGCAATTGTTCCTGCGGCCGCCGAGCGCCACTACCATCAGGGCATACTCGACGAAAAGGACAAGCTGATCGAGGAGGCGATCGCCGAGTATCGCGACGCCATCAAAGAGTATCCCGCGTATGCCGATGCTCGCTATCGATTAGCCAACCTGCTGCTCGACAAGGGTGGCTATGGCGAGGCCATCTCGCAATACAAAGAAGCGTTGAGCTACAAGCCGAACGACGCCGACCTGCACAACAACCTGGGATTCGCCTACAAGAAATTGGGTGACCGGAAAGCCGCGGAAGCCGAGTACCGGCAAGCCATTCGACTGAATCCGAAGCTGGCTTCGGCCTACAGCAATCTAGGCAACCTGCTGTACGCACGTCGCGACTACGCCGGCGCCATAGTGGAATATCGTGGCGCCCTGACGCTGCAACCGAATAATGCCGATATCCACATGAACCTGGGCACAGTTCTCGACGTAACGGGCCGCGTCGAGGAAGCCATCACCGAGTATTCTCAGGCCATCAAGTTGCAGCCGGGAAATGCCAACGCTCATTACAACCTTGGCCTGGCATACAGAAATAAGCACGACCTGACTTCGGCCGTCGCGCAGTTGAAAGAGGCGGCGCGGCTGGCGCCAAGCTGGCCAACTCCTCATCTTGTGTTGCTACAAATCTTCAAGGACTCCGATCCCAAGTCGGCGCTGGAGGAATGCCTGATCGCTGACGGCATGACCCACGATGCCAAGTTGCATGATCAATGCCTGCAACTGCAAGCCAAGAGTCAATGACCCGCTTGAGCCGAGAGCGCGGCTAGGCAAATATCTCCCCGCGCAGAACCGCGTCCACGTTCGCCATCCTTGCAGCCTTCCTTGACGCCATGCCCGCGCCGAATCCCAGGCGACCGCTTCAGCATCCACATGCTTCGAGGTGGTCATGGATTCGGTTCACTGGTTGGCGCAGGAGGCTGCTGCCGAAAACTTTTCGCAAAATAACTTAACGCCACATTCCGATAGCACCCTGCTGGATGCCTATTCGCGGGCAGTTGTCAGCGCCGTGCAGCGCGTCAGCCCGGCGGTGGTGCACATCCAGGTGACGCACAAAGCCCGGGGACGCGAGACGGAAGGCTCCGGTTCCGGTTTTCTCTTCACCCCGGACGGTTTCATCCTCACCAACAGCCACGTGGTGCAGGGAGCCTCGCAGCTGCTGGTCACCACCGAAGCCGGCGATCGCTATCCCGCCGAACTGGTGGGCGACGATCCCGACACAGACCTGGCGGTTGTGCGGGGCAGCGGCGGTGCACCGTCTACTCCGCTGGGTAGTTCGCGCAAGCTGACGGTGGGGCAGTTGGTGATTGCGATCGGCAATCCGCTTGGCTTTCAGCACACCGTTACTGCAGGCGTGGTGAGCGCACTGGGACGCACCATGAGATCACGCTCCGGCCGGCTGATTGATGGTGTTATCCAGACCGACGCGGCGTTGAACCCCGGCAACTCGGGCGGTCCTCTGGTGGACTCGCAAGGGCAAGTCATCGGCGTCAATACCGCGACCATCATGGGCGCGCAAGGAATTTGCTTCGCCATCGGCGCCGATACGGCTGAGTTCGTGGCCTCGCGGCTGATTCGCGATGGACAGGTGAAGCGCAGCTACATCGGCGTCATGGGGCAAGGAGTTCCGCTGCATCGGCGCATCGTGCGCTACTACGATCTGCCGTCGCCATCGGGAATGCTCCTGCTGAACGTGGTCGAAGGCTCGCCGGCGCAGCAGGCCGGGCTGCGGGAACGCGACGTTCTCGTCCGCTTCGCCGGACACAATGTCTCTGGCGTAGATGACCTGCATCGCCTGCTCACCGACGAGCAGAATGGAAAACGCTGTGTTGTGGTTGTGGTGAGAGGAACCGATTTGCTGACAATTTCCGTCACGCCCCGGCCGCGCGGCTAGACTGCGTCCGTATAATTGAGCAGCGGACGGGCTGGCGATCAGCACCGGGCTTTCGGAGGGCGTGTGCCAATTTTTGAATATCGTTGCGAGGATTGTGGAAACAAGTTTGAAGCCATTCTGTTCGGAGAACAGAAGGCTGAGTGCCCAAAGTGTCACCAGCAGCATCTGCAGCAGCAGTTGTCAACATTCGCCGTGAATACGAAATCAAGTAGCTCGGCGGCAGGCTGCGGGTCACAGAACTGCTGTATGGGGAGTGGTGGCTGTTCCTTGAACTAAGCCCGCGTCGTAACGTCGGATGTTTCCCCGGCGGAGTCAGATTGGGTGCTCCTGCCGAATCCCCCGCCTGAGGTTGGGCTACTCACTTCTTAAAGCGGCAGATCCGCGCTTCTACTCTGCCCCTCTCAGACCGCCACGACAGTCTCGCAGTCGTTCGCTCCTGGTACTCAGGGAGAAGACTTTGCAGCCTACATCAGACACCTTAGCTGATGACTGCCGGACGTTACCCGAACTTCGAAAACGGGGCCGCCCTGGCCAAGCCCTGATCCGGATAGCCGGCGAGAGTAGCAGGCGGCATCGCAAACGTGAGGTAATTGCCTGAGGGCGGCGCTAAGCAGCTAAAGTAGTTTCTGAGCGTCGAGAGCTCACTGCACAGAAATTTGTTGACGAAAGAAACCTGCTCCCTGATTGTAGGCACAGGGACCACCCGGTCATCGACGACTGGACAGGGTGAGTGAGGCTGTAGATACCAACCGCGAGCCGACGTCCGAATTAGTTGCAAAACTTGCACCGCGTCTGCGGGAGATGGTCAAGAAAGAACTCCCGGCGCCCCGTCAAGCGTTACCTCAAGCCGAGAGAACTGGCAGCCCGTGGCTCAGCACGGCGTGGTCGTGCTGCGTGTGGCCGGAGCTCGTCGGCATTCACCTTCTAAGGATGAGGGCGGACTCGCATGCAAAAAAAATTTGTCGTAGTCGCTGTCTTGATGTTTACGGCTCAACTTGCCTTCGCTGGTGCAGGTAACGATCAGCCCACGAACATTGTCGTCACCAACCCTTACTCGAATAATGTAGGTTGGGCGCAAGTCTGCTGGAAAACAAATAACCAGAGCGATTCGCTGGTCATGCTTGGGTCAAACCCCGACTTCTCGCGCCAGGTTTATGACGCTACGCTGACAACCAATCATTGCGTCGTGGTCAAGAATCTTGAGCCCAAGACCCAATACTATTATTCGGTAGCGAGTTGTACAGATCCCATCGGTGGCAAGCCATGCGCCAGGACCGATACCAACTGGAGTTCAGCGCCTTGGCCTAGTCAGATTCCGAGCTTCACCACGGTGGATTCAACCAGCGGACCGATGGCCTTTTCAGCTTTTGCGTTCGGCCCCAGCTACGTCTATGAGGGCGCTGGGATCAACGTCGGCATCAGCCTGCTGCAGGCCTCCGGCGTCATGAACGAGCATTACGTGATGATGATTGCGGACGCGCGCATCGACGGTATGTCGTGTCTTCCGGGAACGCTGTTGGGAAGTTACTGTGGCAACACTGGTATTTCTCTTACGATGTTGTGCGACGGCGATTTGGAAAGAGTCAATCCGCCGACGAATAATTATCCAGGTGTCGTGCTTTATTCGTGGGGGCCTTACGTAGGTGACTATGTGTGCTGGAATGGGTTCTTTAGAGAGCCAGCGATGGACGCCAGAATTGTTGCGGTCGGAGCCCGGCTCCACGACCCGGTCCTAAGCCACACGCTGCAGCTGACATTCCAGATCGTCGATTACACCAAGAACACGCCCGTCGGCGATCCTGTCAAGGTGACGTATCGCTTCTCGGTACTATCGTCACCCCAGTTCAAGGTGACAGCCCCTACAAGCTTTCCTCCTATTCCCAGTTGGAATGCAGCAGTCTTGAATGCGGGGAAATATGGTCCGCCCAGCTGCAAGCAACTGACGGATGCTAATAGTGCAGGCACCTATCTGAATGCAGACTTTAGTGGATCGGGATCAAACCTTGATCCCTGGGATACCTACACCTATGACGGTAACCGGGTGTTTAAACAGATCGGGGATTGGCTTGACGGTGTTACGGGTGCCCAATGGCAGGCTAATCATGCCTATTCCGTGGGCGATCTTATCGTCGCCAATGGCTTCACTCAAGTCAGTATTTCCTCTGGCAATTCGGGTCCAAATCTGCCTTCATTTAATCCTGTCGTCGGACAGACTACGACAGACGGGCACACAACTTGGACCAACGCTGGTAATACGGACTATTGGAACAAGTGCTCGGAGGCGGTCGGAATGCAGTATCTGAACTGGGCGATGAGCGCGCCGAAGTGGATTGGAACCGGCGAATGGAATGTCTTCCCCTGGGGAACGTACATGGACTTTCTGCGGCAGGGCGACGTGCTCAACGAAAATTGCGATGGCGGTCCGACCTGCTCGGGGCTCAATGCTCAAGCCGACTGGCGCTTCGGCGCTAATGTCTTAACCTATCCAGCTCCCGGATTTGTCGATGAGAATTTTGTTTTTACCTACTATCAGAACCAGAAAGCTACGATCAGAGCCTTGCCGTATAACATCAACGTGTTACTGGTGAACTGGCTCGAGACGGGCGTAAAGCCGACTAACGAACTCAAGGCAAGACTTGATCTGTTGATCCAGACCATCGCGCAAGCCACCGCGTACAATCCGCTCGGTAGCACCGATGACTATAAATGCTGCTATAGTGCGCCGAACTACAACGTCGGACTCTGGGCCATGACTCTGATCCACGCTTACGACGTGCAGGTCTATATGAATGCGCAACCTGACTCGCGAATTCCCGTCGAGTTAATGAAGCTGCTGGACTGGTTTTACTCCACTCAGGTCAACCTTCTCGGAAATGACTATACCTTTCCATATGCGCCATGGACCGTCCCCTTCAATTGTTCGGTTTTCCAGAATGGCGACTGTAAATGGGATCAGGGTGGGTTGAATAACCTGGTCTCCCCGGCTTATGCGTGGCTCGGCGCTGTCTATGGCGACACATGCAAGCTGCCCACCAGCGGTGTCAAATGCTGGGACGCCGCCGACCACTTGGTTACGAAGGCGTTCTTCGACGGATATCAGTACACCGCGAAGAACTACAACCAGCTCTTCCAGGATTTTCCGAACTACGTCGGATGGCGCACCGGATCATTCCCCGGAACCGACTCCTACGTTCTGCCTACGCACAATCCTCTAGGCAATCCCTATCCGGATGTCATCGGGCCGTACCCATCCGGTGCCTATCCGGCGAAGCCCACCGCCGGTAACATTACCAACAGCACCGCTACCCTGACCTGGTACACCTACGAGCAGGCCCTGACTACAGTTGTTAAAGTCGGTACTGATCCGAATAACATCAGCGTGAAAACGAACTGCGGACCGAGCGTCTACACCGGAACGGATAATCTCTGGATCAATACTTGCCCCATCTCTGGACTCAGTCCGAGCACGCTCTACTATTTCGGAGTAGGTGGGACGGACGCTGCCAGCAACTTCGCGTTCTCATCGGTCGATCCTACGAACAACCTGCAGGGCGACACTCTCAACTTCACGACGACGCAGTAACTTCGGTTGCGATCGGCAGGTCGACGTCTGTAGGGGGTTGTGAAAACAGCGCAAGAGCGAAGCGGCTCTTGCGCTGTTCCGTGAATTTCAAAATCATGCGCGCTTCGCTCCCCGCTTTGCCGTTGTTCAGAAACTGCTCTGCTCAGCTCTCGATTAAATCTTTAGAACGCTTTCCTCAGCAAACTACACAGGTTGCGCAGCGCATCTACTTACCTTTGTAAGTAATCGAGGTGAATAAGTTTTGCAGCGACAGGTAGGTCGATGACAAGTAAGAAAAACCCCTTTCGATCCGTTCTCATCTTTGGCGGGGCTGGCTTCATCGGCTCTAATTGGGCGGAATGGCTCTTGCGGAACACCGAGGCCAAGGTCCATATCTTCGACAATCTCGCGCGCAACGGGGTCCGACATAATCTGCGTGCGCTTGAAGCCCTGAGTGGACGCTCGCGCCGCTTCCAAGTCACGGTTGGCGACATCCGCGATGCAGAGATGGTGGAGCGCGCCATGCGGCACGCCACCGAGGTCTATCACTTTGCCGCGCAGGTTGCTGTCACCACCTCGGTGCTGGAGCCGCGACTCGACTTCGACATCAACTTGCTGGGAACCTTCAACGTCTTGGAGGCAGCACGGAAATCAGGCAATCAGCCGTTTCTACTGTTTACGTCCACCAACAAGGTTTATGGCAGCGCCAGCAGCGGCGAGGTGTGGCCGGAGAAGATGCGTTACGGGTGCTCCAACAGCGCAGGCACTTCGGAGGCACAGCCCCTCGACTTCCACTCCCCTTATGGATGCTCGAAGGGCGCTGCTGACCAGTATGTGCGCGACTACGCCCGCATCTACGGCCTTAACACGGCCGTGTTCCGCATGTCTTGTATCGCCGGCCCGCGACAGTTTGGTAACGAGGACCAGGGATGGGTGGCACACTTCCTGTACTCGGCCCTAACCCGTAAGCCGGTGACCATCTATGGCGACGGCCTGCAGGTCCGCGATGTTTTGGACGTCGGCGATCTGGTGAGCGCTTTCGAAGCGGTACGCAACCTTGAGCCGTACGAGGAGGGCCGTGTGTACAATGTCGGCGGTGGCCCGGGGAATTCGGTTTCTCTACTCGAGCTGATTGCCATGGTCGAGGAACTCACCGGCCGCCGGCTCGAGACCACCTTCGATGTCGTACGCCCGGGCGATCAGGCGGTCTACATCAGCAACACGCAAAAGCTGCAAAGCGAAACCGGATGGAAGCCGACGATTGCAGTTCCGCAGACGCTGAGCAGGATTCATCAATGGTGGAAGCAGAATCGTGAGCTCTTCGCTCCGGAGCGCGTGACTGCCATGCCGGGGCTGGCAGCTCCGCTTCCAATGGCACGGACCGCATGACGAAATTTGCGCTGGTCAATCCCAACTGGACGTTCGAAGGTTCCACCTACTTCGGCTGCCGCGATCCTCACTATCCCCTGGAACTGCTCTTCGCCTTCGACCAGATCCGTGCCGCCGGCCACGAGGCGCTGCTGGTCGACGCCCAGGTCGACGATCTCTCACTCGATCAGGTGCGCGAGCAGCTGCAGAGCTTCAGACCTGATTTCCTGGTGATTCCGACGGCTCCGTCCTATCTGTTCTGGCGCTGTCCGCAACCGGAGCTGCGCGTTCCAATGCAGTGGTTTGCCGCCTTGGCAGACGGCGCTGTGAAAGTTGCTATCGGGCCGCATGGCTCGGCGACTCCCGGGCCGACGCTGCGCAAACTGAATTGCGACGTAGTGCTGCGCGGCGAGCCTGACCAGACGATGGCTGAACTTGCCAGCAGGCCGTGGGACGACATTCTGGGGTGCTGCCATCGCCGGCCCGACGGTACTCTGCACCTGAGCCCGGGTTTGGGCGTCACCGATATGAAAGCGCTGGCGCCGCTCGACTTCCAAAATTACAACGTCGAGCGCCATCAGCATCGCCACCATGTGTTCAGCGGGGAAGGGCGCGGCGCGGAACTCGAATTCGCTCGCGGGTGTCCGTGGTCGTGCAGCTTCTGCAACAAAACTTTGTTCCGCAATAAATTTCGTGAGCGCAGTGTAGACGCGGTCTTGACCGAGGTCGATCGCCTGGTCGCCCGTGGCGTCGATTACTTCTACTTCATCGATGAGATCTTCGGCGTGGGCAAGAATGTGCTCACGCTCTTAGAGGGTCTGGCCGAGCGCGAGGTCAAAATCGGCTTCCAGACGCGCATCGATTTATGGACGGAAGAGACCCTCGACCTGCTCGGCCGCGCCGGTTGCATTTCCATGGAATGCGGCATCGAGTCCATCACCGATGAAGGCCGCGACGAGCTGAACAAGAACTGCCGCATGTCGACCGCGCGCATCACCGAGTTGCTCATTTACGCGCGCCAGCGAATTCCCTGGGTGCAGGCGAACCTGATCCTGACTGATAAAGATGATAAGGATGAGATCCACCGCTGGCAGGAGAATTTGAAGGCGCGCGGCGTCTGGGTGAGCGAGCCGGTACCGATGTTCCCATTCCCCGGCAGTCCGAGCTATGTCGAGATCTTCGGCAAGCTACCGGATGACGAGGCGTGGGAGCGCGCGCATCGTCACTACCTCTCGCTCTTTGCCGAAAAGGGTTTCAGCGACATCCAGGACCAGCGGCCGCTCTCCATCGAGGAGCTTGAAACCGCGGCGTGACTTGGCGCACCCGCTTTCATTCAACAACATTCATCACATGGCTTTGGGGATCACATCGTGATGCGGATTGCGATTGTCGGTTCGGGCTATGTTGGTCTGGTGGCAGCGGCATGCCTGGCAGAAATCGGGCACAAGGTCGTCTGCATTGACAATGACGAGGCGAAGATTGCCGCCCTCAACCGGGGCGAGACGATCATCCATGAGGAGTTTCTTCCTGAACTGATCGCCCGCCACAAGGGCGACCGGCTGCGATTCACCACCTCGCTTGCCGAAGGCCTGCAGGAATCTGCCATCGTATTCATTGCGGTTGGCACTCCTCCGTGCGAAAGCGGCGAAGCCGACGTCTCGGTGCTGGACGCGGTATGCCGCGAGATCGCCAGTGCGGTCGATGGCTTCAAGCTGGTGGTTGTGAAAAGTACTGTTCCCGCGGGCACCAACAAGTGGATCGCCCGCATTTTGCAGCGCTATGGCGCGCATCCCTCGTGCTTCCGCGTGGCGTCGAACCCTGAGTTTCTGCGCGAAGGCTCGGCAGTAACGGATTTTCTCTACCCCGACCGAATTGTGCTGGGTTGCAACTGCGGGCGAAGCTCCGATCTGTTAACCAAGGCTTATGAGCCACTGCTCGACGGGAGTTATGCAGCTTCAAGCGGCGCCATCCCTGCTCCCGACAACGCGCGCATGCCGGCGCGTTTAGTCGTGACCAGTTCCGCCAGCGCCGAGTTGATCAAGCATGCCTCCAATGCATACCTCGCGATGAAGATTTCCTTTATCAATGCGGTGTCGAACATCTGCGAGGCCAATGATGCGGATGTCGAAGAGGTCGTGGAAGGCATCGGCAGCGACCAGCGTATTGGCGGCCAATTCCTGAAACCGGGCATCGGCTACGGCGGCTCGTGCTTTCCCAAAGACCTCAAGGCCCTGCGCGCCGTCGCCCGCGAGAGTGGTTACGACTTCCGCCTGCTCGACGAGGTGATGCAGATCAACGAGGACCAGCGAACGCACTTCGTCCGCAAAGTACGCCAGGCACTGTGGACGCTGAAAGGGAAGCGGCTTGGCGTGCTAGGCCTCGCTTTCAAAGGCGGGACCGATGATGTGCGCGAATCACCAGCGATCGCCGTCATTCAAAAGTTGCTGAAGGAGGGGTGCCGCATAAGCGCGTATGATCCTGCGGCCGCCGGTCGCGCGCGATCGGAGTTCCCCGCGGGTGCCGACATTATCCTTGCTAAAACCGCCTACGCCGCTGCAACCGATGCCGATGCGCTGCTCGTGCTCACCGAATGGGAAGAGTTCGCCGCGCTCGATCTTGAGCGTCTTCGCAACCGCATGAAGCAGCCCATACTGCTCGACGGGAGAAATCTCTTTTCACCGGAGCAGATGGAGAAGGCGGGCTTCATCTACTTCAGTGTGGGACGTCCAGAAGTGATTCCCGAGCTGGAGACCAAAGACTCACCGGGGAAAACAGCGTAGCACCAGAAGGGCGAGTTTACTGTCCACGCTCAAGCATCCGTCCATCCGTCGAACGCCTCCCTGATAGCTGCCCCTCGCGTGATTGCTGCCAAGAGGTTATGATTCCTTGCGCACGGGGGAATCGCATGTTCTTTCAACAGTTCTACCTTGGCTGCCTGGCACACGCGTCCTATATGTTCGGCTCGAACGGCGAGGCGGTGGTGGTTGACCCGCAGCGCGATGTCGAGATCTACCTGGAAGCCGCGCAGAAGAACGGCCTGTCTATCCGCCACGTTTTCGAAACGCATCTACACGCCGACTTCGTCTCCGGCCACCGCGAGTTGGCGCAACGTGCCGGCGCGACGATTTACGTTGGCGCTGCCGCCGGCGCGAAGTTCGACCACGTTGGTCTCCACGACGGATTCACGCTCCAGGTTGGCAATGTTTGTGTAACCGCGCTGGAAACGCCCGGCCACACGCCCGAGAGCGTCTGCCTGGTGTTGACTGACTGCGAGCATGGCGATGAGCCATGGGCCGTATTCACCGGCGACACGCTCTTCATCGGTGATGTCGGACGGCCGGATCTTTCCCCCTCCCACACTCCGGCACAGCTTGCTGACATGATGTATGACTCGCTGCACCACAAGCTGATGACGCTGCCCGATAAAACGCTGGTCTATCCCGCGCATGGCGCAGGCTCGCTATGTGGGCGCAAGATGCGCGCCGAGAGTTCGTCGACCATCGGCACCGAGCGGCTGACCAACTGGGCATTGCAGATCAAGACGCGTGAAGACTTCATCTTGCAGATGACGTCGAACCTGCCGGCGCGTCCGGAATACTTCGCCCAGGATGCGGCCATCAATCGCGAAGGGGCGCCCGCACTCAACGACCTTCCCGCTCTCACGCCGATTGCGCCCGCCGATCTGCAGTACCAGATTGCGCAAGGCGTCACCGCGGTCGACGTGCGCCACCAGGACGAGTTCGCTGCCGGACACGTGCCTAACTCGATCAGCATTCCGCTGGGTGGTCAGTTCGCGTCATGGGCAGGAGCGGTGCTGGGGCTTTCAGCCGCCCCGGTGCTGATTGGCGAGAGCATGGAGCAGATTTCCGAAGCCCGACTGCGGCTCGCTCGCGTCGGCATCGAAGATGTTGCCGGTTATCTTGAGGGCGGCATCCCGGCATGGAAAACTGCTGCCTTGCCGCTGGCCGAGGTCCCACAGGTGACAGCCGAGGAACTGAAGAGGCAGCTGGATAAAACCAGCACGCGCGTGCTCGACGTGCGCCGCGAAGGTGAGTGGAACGCAGGACACATTGAAGGCGCGAGCTGGCATGCGCTCGACAACTTCAAGCGCACGCTGCCTGAACTCAATTCCGGCGCGACCGTAGCGGTGCATTGCAAAGGCGGCTATCGCAGCATGATCGCCTGCAGCTTCTTACAACGCGCGGGACATACGAACGTGGTCAACGTGGTTGGCGGCTTTGACGCCTGGGAGGCAGCCGGGCTGCCGGTTGCGCCCGAAATGGCGACGAGCGCCAAGGCCTGATCCGGGTGCCTGTCTGCCCCAGTTGCGACCGTCAGCTATCGGATGCGATGCGCTTTTGCCCTACCTGCGGGACCATGATTCCCCATGAGGCGCCGAGTCCATCACCGGTTGCTCCCCAGGCCGCCGCAATCGCCGCTCCCCCGGCGCAGGAGAGCACTCCAACCATTTCGAATGTGAGCACTCAGCTTCCCGAGAATCTCGCGGGCATGCTGGCGTATTTCATCGTGCCTGCCATCGTGTTCCTGTTTGTGCGACCGTTCAATCGCAACCGCTTTGTGCGCTTCCACAGCTTTCAATGCCTGCTTACCGTGGCAGTCCTGGTTGTTCTGCAGTTGGGGCTCGCGCTGTTTGGGAAGCTTCTCCCTTTGTTAGTGCTGTCCCTTTACGGCCTGCTGTTGCTAGCGGACTTCGCTTTGTGGCTGTTGCTGCTGTTCAAGGCGTATCAGCACGAACTGTTTAAGCTGCCGGTGATCGGCAACCTTGCAGAACTGTGGGCCGAGAAGTACTAGCCGAAGATCTCTGATTCATGCCGTCTCGGAGCCCCTCCGCTTGACAGCACCCGCCCTTACTGTCATTTCTATATACTTTCCGTTTATCGATTTAGGCCAAACGATGAGCGGGTTGGGCCGGGCGTTTTACAAGACGACGGCCCGAAGGGAGCGGTGCGAAGCGGTGCGGGTCAAGGTGTTCTACCACGATCGTTGTTTTGATGGAGCGTGCTCGGCGGCAGTGTTCAGCCGCTTTTATCGCGAACGCATTCGCGAGCACGCGGAATTCGAGTACTCCGGCCTGTTGCATCGTGCCGGAGCTCTCTTCAATGAAGCCGATTTTACCGGTGACGAAAATGCCATCGTCGACTTCAAGTATTCTCCCTCGCCGCAGATTACCTGGTGGTTCGATCATCACCAGAGCGCGTTTCTCACGCCAGCGGATGCCGAGCACTACGAGAGCACTCTCAGCAACACCAAGTTCTACGATCCCGACTACCGATCTTGCACCAAGTTCATTGCTGATGTGACAGAGAACCGTTTCGGCTTCAAGAAAGAGCCTGTCGCTGAAGTCGTCGAATGGGCCGACATTATTGACGGCGCGCTTTATCCCGACGCCGACACCGCTGTCGCCATGCGCGATCCTGCAATGAAGCTGACCATGGTGATTGAATCGAACCAGGATTCAGAGTTGGCGCCGAAGCTCATCCCGATGCTTGCCTACAAACCGCTGGCCGCAATCGTGGCCGAGCCCTTCATCGCCGACCGTCTGCCCGCATTGCTGGAGCGGCACAAGCAGTCGGTGGAAATTCTCCGCGAGCGGGCGACCTGCAAAGATGGCACCATTTTCTTCGATGTCACCGACCATGAGCTCGAGGGATACAACAAGTTCATTCCCTACTACCTGCATCCCAACTGCACCTACAGTGTGGGACTGAGCAAGAGTTCCTTCCGCACCAAGGTTTCTGTCGGCTCAAATCCGTGGGCGCCGCTGGAGCCCATCGAAAATCTTGCCAAAATCTGTGAGCGCTACGGCGGCGGCGGCCACGCGCGCGTAGGTGCGATTTCCTTCGCGCCGGGCAAGTTTGACGAGGCCCGTCAAGCTGCCGGGGAAATTGTGGAAGAGCTCAGGGCAAGTTACCGCAAGCAAGAGCGAGGGTAGTTAGGAGCGACCATGGTTTCGCCGCTGGGGCTGGCTTTACCGTCCAGTTTCGCTGTCTGGCTGGATCGTAGTCATCGTCGCGACAATATTTTGTGCACACGGCTTCCTTGCTGTTGACCGTCATTCCCATTCGGTCAGCGATACGCTCTACGGCATCTTCCCGTTTATCGTGCCTACTCTAAGGATCGTCGGCTGAATTGCATCTCGCACTACAGGGCGCCGTAATTTGCACGATTGAAATGTTGTCGTCGCAAAGGCATATCCTTTCGACGGAATCAGGCACCACTTAATTCCTATATGCCGTTGACGAACTGCGCCAAGAATAAAATCCGCACGTCTGGAAATCTGTTCCCCAAGCTACCTCGTAAGTGAGGTATGGACTGACGCGGGTGAGGCCCCTTCACTCGAAACACAAATAGCCGCGCGTCTACCAAACCCCAAAATACGAGGTAAATTCTATGAGGAAACTCAAGGCCGTCGTGGTGTGCGCAATCGCGACCCTGCTGCTGGTGCCAGTGCTTGCATTCGCGTCCAGTCACCGCGAAGCTCCCATTACCGCTCTCGACCACGGTGCGGACGTTACCGACTGGTATGCGTTCGTAAGCTACGACCACCCCGATCGCGTAACCATGATTCTCAACGTCGATCCCCTGCTGGAACCTTCCAATGGTCCCAACTATTTCCCCTTCGATCCCAACGTTACCTACAGCATGTTCGTCGATAACAATCGCGACGGCATCCCCGAAATCGAGTTTCGCTTCCGCTTCTGGACAGAAATCCGGCTGCCCGATGTATTCACCGGATTCGTGGGTGGAATTGCCGGTATCCCCCAGATTACGGCGCTTGACGGCCCCGGCTCTGAAGGCTTGAGCCTGCGCCAGCACTATACGGTCACCATGATTAAGAATGGCGTTCCGACCGACCTCACGGGAGGTAAGACGCTCTTCGCGGTTCCGTCGAACGTCGGCCCGCTGACCATGCCCAGTTACCAGTCTTTGTTCAACCAGGGCATTTACGACCTGGGAAACAACATTCACACCTGGGCGGGAACGGCCGATGATCCGTTCTACATCGATCTGGGCGCGGCTTTCGACTCCTTAAACTTCCGCATGGGAGTCGGCGGAATTCTCTCCAAGTCGGTTGATTCCGACGATAAGAACAACTACGCCCCGAACTCCGTCGCGGGTTTTAACGTGAACACAATCGCCATCGAGGTCCCGATCACCATGCTGACGCAGGACGGTCAGATACATGGCGCCGGCGACAAACGAGCCGTCCTCGGTACCTACGGCGCTACCTTCCGGCCGGTGATCACCGTCCGCCGCGGCCAAAATGTCACGACCCCCACTCCGCAGATTGCGCAAGTCAATCGCGAAGGTAACTCGCTCATCAACGAATTGATCATCGGCACTGGCTCTAAGGACAAGTTCAGCACCGATGTGCCGGCACACGATTCGCAGTTTGCCAGCTTCTTCCTCGATCCGCTGCTGGCGCATTTGTTCAACAGCGTACTTGGCGTGCCGATCCCTGCGCCACCGCGTGTCGACCTGCTGCCGCTGGTAACCTATGCTCCGCCGATCTGCCCCGGTTGCGGCGCCAACGATGCGGGCCCGATCGCTGACCTGCTCCGCCTCAACACCGGAATTCCTCCGACGCCCGTCGACCAGCAGAAGCGACTTGGCTTCCTGGTGGGCGACAACGCAGGGTTCCCCAACGGACGCCGTCCGGTTGACGATGTGGTAGACATCGCCGCTCGCGCGGTCGAGGGCATCCTCGCCGATCCCAACAAGTACAACGCTCCTATCGGCGACGGCGTGCAGCTCAACGAAACGGGATACAACAACACGTTCCCCTTCACCCAGCCTGCCAACAGCGGACGCCAAAGCGTTCACATCGGCCCCGGTCAGCAAGGTTGCTCCGGCCAGCCTGGCGGCGTTTGCCCTGTCAATTAACCACTGTGTGGCCGTTCGCAAAAACGGGCGGCCACCGTTTTCCTACGAGGAGTGTGCGATGAAACGAGTAGCGACTTTACTGATGATCGTACTGGCTACGTTGACCGCATCAGGGCAGAGCAACAGCGCGGCTACGGCAAAGCTCTCGCCCGCCGAGCAGCATCTAGCGGCGGCGAATCGGATGCTTGCCGCCAATCCCAAAAACTACGAAGCCTATAACGCGCAGGCCCTGGCACTTTCGCAACGTGCGCGCGAGACCTCCGATCGTGAACTTCTACAAGCAGGGTGAAGCAGCGCTACAGAAGTCGTTTGAGATTTCGCCTGACAATTTCGATGGCAAGCGAATCCAGGTGTGGCTGCTCCTGGGCAAGCACGAGTTTGCCGCGGCCTTGCAAGCGGCCACGCAGCTCAACAAGCGCATGCCTGACGACGTGATGCTCTACGGATTCCTCACCGATGCCAATGTAGAGTTGGGAAACTATGCTGCCGCCGAGGACTCCGCCAACTGGATGATGAAACTTCGCGGCGCCAACCAGCCCGCACTGACACGGGCTTCCTATCTACGAGAGCTGTTTGGCGACATCGACGGCGCACTGGAGTTGATGAATGCGGCCTACCAGTCGAACCCTCCCGCGCAGGTCGAAGACGGCGCATGGATCCTGACGCAGATGGCACATCTTCACCTCGCCACTGGCGATACCTCGGAGGCAGAGAAGGAGCTGCAGCAGGCACTTGCGATGTTTCCCGGATACCACTATGCGCTGGGCAACCTCGCCAAAGTGCGCATCCAGCAGAAACGCTATCCCGAAGCTGTCGCGCTGCTTCAACAGCGCTATAATGCGGGCCCGCATGCGGAGAACTTGTATGAGCTAGCGGTAGCTTTGCAACTAGCAGGCCGTAACGACGACGCGAAGAAGGCGTTTGGCGAGTTCGAACAGAAGTCGCTGAAGGAAACGAATATTGGCGACAACTCCAACCATGAGCTCATCATGTACTACGCGGATTACGCCAACCGTCCGGCCGACGCTCTAAGCGTAGCCCAGCGTGAAATGGCACGCCGCCACGACATCCACACGCTCGATTGCTATGCCTGGGCACTCTACAAGAACGGGCAGTACACGGAGGCCCAAAAGCAGATGCAGGCGGCGCTCGCGGTTGGAGTGCGCGATGCCGTCATGTTTCGCCACGCTGGCGAGATCGCGCTGAAAGCCGGCGATCAGGCGGCGGCGAAACGCTACCTTCAGCAGTCCGTACAATTGAATACCTTGGGTTCGCAGCAGGCGCGCGAAACCCTGGCGCAGCTCGCACGTCCCCACCAAGCATTAAACTTTCGCGGAAAGGAGGGAAGTCCTATGGCAAAGCGCACTCAATTTTTGCTCGCGATCGCCTGCTTGTTTTCGAGCGTGGCCTTTGCTGGGACTTTCCCTCTCACCGGACGTGTCCTTGATCCGCAGGGTGGCGCGGTGACCGAGGCGAAGGTGCAATTGCAGAATGCCGGCGGACAGCAGATCAACCAAGCGACCACCGATGCGAATGGCCAGTTCGCGTTCAGGAGCATCCCTGCCGGACAGTATCAGCTGTCGGCGCAGTCGCCTTCGTTCGTTACTGCGACGATCTCGGTTCCCATCGGAGCTGGGCGGCCAACCGAGGTGACACTGCAATTCCTGCAGATCATCTCCGACCAGCAGACGGTTGCCGTAGTCGCTACCGCGCAGTCCATCCTGAGTCCCGACCCGGGGCGCAGCGTCGTCTTGCACGACCAGGTGCTCGATGCGAATCCGGGCCGCCCGGGCGCTCCTATCTCGATTCCCGGTCTGCCGATTGAAACCGCCTCAGGTGGCATCAAGGCGCCGCAATATTTCGCGCCGGGCGTCGCCGGCGATCACGGCGAGCCCATCGCGCAGTACTTTCAGGTAGGAGATTTTCTGGTTCCGAACAACCTGCCGGCGAACGCGCACGGCAACGGATACTCCGATCCGAACTTCATGATCACGCCGACCCTCGAAGCGGTGACGGTCGATGGGGGCGCCTTCAACGTGCGACAGGGGAACAACTCGGTCGACCTGGCCGCGACATACATCCCGCAACCCCGCATTCCGAACTTTGTCGAATTCGCAGGTGACTATCGCGACGGCGATGTGCTGGCAGGATGGGCGCCCAAGAATCCGCAGACCAACGCCTGGCTTGCCGGAGAGTTTTCATTCGGCAACGGATTTCTTGGCTCGTCCCGAGCATCGGCACGCAGTTCAAGCTGAACGGCAGCCGCGAGTTCAAGCTAGGCAATCACGACCTCACGATGTTTGGTGCGGGCTATTACGGCTTCTCGTATCTACCCGGGCTCGATCCCGATCGGCGTGTCCGGTTCCGGGCGATACCATCGACAATCGCCAGCTTGATAATACTTACAACTTTCTGGCGGTCGCCAGCGATACCTGGAAGCTCAGCGAGCAGCGCCAGCTGGTGTTTTCAGGATTCTTTCGCAACTATGCGCTTACGCTGCGCTCCAACTTCGGCGACGGTCTGATCCAGCAGAGTGAAAACCGCAACGTCGATCGGCGGGGAAGTGATGTACGTCCAGAGTGTGCGGTCATGGCTGTCGTTGCAAACCGGACTTGACCTGCGCCGTGATGCTCCACGCAATCTCAACTTAAACCGCATGGATGACAGCGGCAACTTTCAGCCGGTCACGAGCAATAACCTGACCCTGTCGTTCGTTGAGCCATTCGTTGCGTTCGATGGAAGCGCCACCCGCTACCTGCACTTCAATCTTGGCGTTCGCCAGGAAGAGGTCTGGATGAACAACCAGGACCTGCTCATCCCGCAGAATGGGTTCAACCGCTTTTCCAACCTCACCCTGCCCAAGGGGACGCTCACGATCCTGCCGCCCGACCGCTGGTACCTGCCAACGCTGGCTCTCAGCTACGGCGAGTCCTTTCACACCAACGATCCGCGGATCGGCACCGGCACCGAGCTGCCGACGCTGCTCGCACCGTCACGTGCTTATCAGCTTGTGCTGTCCAAGACGCTGAAGAACACGCAGTTTTACCTGACGCTACGCCGGGTTTCCAACTCGCTCGAGCTGGCGAAGATCGATCCCGACAACGGCCTGCAGGAGGCCGTTGGCCCCTCGCGCAATCGCGTGCTGAGCGCTTCCATACAAAGAAACTTCTCCCGCGGCAGCCTCTTCCTGTCCTACGCCCAGGCCGATGCGCGCGACCTATATACGGGGCAGCCGATTCCCGAAGCGCCGCGCCAGATTTGGGACGCGGTGGCCAGCATCAATCGTCTGCCTTGGCAGTTGCAGGCGCGTGGTGAGTTTGAATATGTAAGGGCCAAGCCGCTGGGCGACGGCTTCAACGGCGTGCCGGTGACCGAAATTCGCGGCGCGGTGTTGCGCACGTTCAGCGAAGGGAAGATCTCGACGGCTGCCAACTTTCTGATCGCCAACGGCTACACCGGCCAGACTACGGAAACGGTTGCACTGCCCAACGAAGCCGCCCCATTCGAACGCGTGGTCGGCGTTCCGCTGAAGTCTTACGTCAGTCTCAGCTTCTCCTATCGCTTCCGTTAAACCCATCTTCAACGCAGAACAAAAGCCCGCTCTGGGCGGGCTTTCGATGTTTCGCAACTGAGAAGAACTAGCGGTTGGTGCTGGCAGCCTTGGCCGTTTCCTGTCCCGGCGTGACGTGCGCACTGTTACGCGCCGCGATGGTCTTCTTGGCGTTGTCGGCCAGTTCCTTCGCCTTGGGCAAAAGATCTAGCGCCTTCGCCACTGCGGGATCATTTTCGGTGTGCACCTTCATGCCTTCCTGCTGCCCGAACTCGTTGATGAACAGCTCGGCCTTGATATTCGAGCGCACCCAGTCGTTGTTCTGCGCCAGCTCGGCTTCATTGTAAGGAGTCTTCTGCTCATCGAGGAACTTGCGGAACTCCTGCATCACCTGGTCGTCCACTTCGAACTGCTTGGTCACCTTGTGGTTGATGACGTAGTGCTTGGCGAAGTTGAAGAAGGTGTACTTCTGCAGCAGTTCGTCCTGGAAGCTGTTGGTCTTGATCGGCGGAATCTTGATATCGGGGTTGATGCCGCCGCCGCCATACACCGTACGGCCGCTATCGGTCATCTTGACCTCGCGGTTGGCGGTAGACATCTCGTCGTCGCCGCTGGCGTCGCGGTTGTTGTAGTAGTAGTCGTAAAGCGAGATGCCGTTATAGTCGCGCTGAATCAGGCGCCCGCTGGGCGTGTAGTACTTTGCGGTGGTCAGCGCCAGGCCGGTGTTTTCCGACAGCGGATACACCGTCTGCACCAGGCCTTTGCCGAACGTGGATTCGCCAACGATGAGTCCGCGATCATGGTCCTGGATCGCGCCGGCCACAATCTCAGCCGCCGAAGCCGTCCCCCGATTGACCAGCACCACCAGCGGATAATCTTTGCCGCCGTTGCCGTGCGCAGCCTTATAAACCTTCTCGGCCGAGGCACGCCCGTGATGCGAGACGATGACCTGTCCCTTCTTCAGGAACTTGTCTGCCACTCCTACGCCTTCGCTTAGCAGCCCGCCGGGGTTCTGGCGCAGGTCAAGGATCAAACCTTGAAGATTCGGTCCCATCTCATCCAGCGCTTCTGCGACTTCGTGCTCAGTCGTCTCCTGGAAACCGGAGACGTGCATGTAGCCGATGCCCGGCTCGGATCATGAAGTGAACATCAACGCTGTAGCGGGGAATCTCGTCGCGCACCACGCTGAAGTCGAGCGGCTTGTCGGTACCTTCGCGCAGCACCGTGATCTTGACCGTGGTGTTCTTGGGCCCTTTCAGCAGCTCAGCCACGTCGCTGGTGCTCATGTTGTCGGTCGGCTTGCCATCGACGGCGACGATCACGTCGCCCGGGCGAATGCCGGCGCGGTAGGCCGGAGCTCCGGTGAAGGGAGCGATGACGATAACCTTATTGTTACGCGGGCCTACCTGCATGCCCACGCCGTAGTACTTGCCGCGCTGCTCTTCGCGCAGGGCCGAGTAGGCCTTGGGATCGAAGAAGTTAGAGTGCGGATCCAGCTCCCGCAGCATGCCCGGAATCGCGCCGTTATAGATCGCCTTATCGGGACTGACCGGCTCGGCGTAGTTCTGCTGCACCACCTCGTAGACCTGCGTGAACTCGCGAAGGCTGTCGCGAATGTCGCCATCACTGGGGATGGCCGTGGACGTCAAACGCTGGCCAAACAGCATACCTGCACAACCGCAGGCGATCACGATCACGAGCACAAGTACAGCGGAGCGGCGGGAACTACTTGCCATTATGTTTTCCTTCGACTGGCGGGAAGTGCAGCATTAAGCGCGCAAATCGCAGCGACAATTGAGCAAAGTATAGCACTTTCGACTACGCAGCCAATTCGCTAAACGCCCTAGAACGTTGGATGCTGAGCTGCCGTTCAGGGTGCGAAATCCAATCGTCAACCTTCTTCGTAAGACGTAGTGGGGCCGGCTTGGTAAGCGGAGGTCCCACCCAGGTGGCACAGCCTTCGAATTGCTGCCCCGGCGAACCCCGGTTATCATTGAGGTTATGAATCTCGGTATGCCAGAGATGATTTTCATCTTTCTATTGGCCCTGGTGATTTTCGGGCCCAAGAAGATGCCCGAACTGGGACGGCAACTGGGCAAAGCCCTCGCCGAGTTCAAAAAGGCCAGCAACGAGTTCAAGAACCAGCTCGAGGTCGAAATGATGAACATCGAGTTGGAGGAGCGGGCCAAGAAGCAGGAGGTGGAGCCCGCAGCTCCTGAGTCGCAGAACATCCTGCCGCCGGAGAAGCCCTACGAGACGCTAATCGTCCCCGCTCCGGGCGCGGTGAGCCGCGACTTTGAGCCTGTTCCTGACGAGCCGCCCGCCGCCGAAGCGGCGCTGCCGCCGGTTGAAACTCCTGTCAACGGCAACGCGCGTGCCGTTCCCGATGCCTAACCCAGTCCTGGAGAAAGCCCAGGAACGCGCTTCGTCGGACATGACCGGTATGAGCTTCCTCGAACACCTCGAGGAGCTGCGCCGTCGCATCATTCATAGCTTCCTTTATATTGTTGGCGGATTCTGCGTCTGCTGGTGGTTCCACGAGCAGATTTTCGGCCTGATGCAGAAGCCCATCATCCAGGCGCTGGCCAATCACGGGCTCGAGCAGAAGCTGGTCTACCTCAATCCCACCGACGCCTTCAACATGTACTTGAAGGTTTCGTTTCTCGCGGGAATCTTCGTCGCGTCGCCCTTCGTGCTGTACCAGGTTTGGGCCTTCATCTCGCCCGGACTGTATCGCAACGAACGCCGCTACGTGCTGCCGTTCATGTTCAGCACCGTAGGCCTGTTTCTCGCCGGAGGCTACTTCGGCTACCGGATGGTGTTCCCCGCGGCGCTGGACTTCCTCATCGGCTGGAGCTCGCAGTTCAAGCCGATGGTGACCATCAGCGAATACACCGACCTGTTTCTCACCATCATTGCCGGACTGGGCATCGTCTTCGAGATGCCTATCCTCGTCTTCTTCCTGTCACTGATGGGCATACTTACCGCCGGCTGGATGTGGCGCAACCTGCGCTACTCCATCCTCGTCATTTTCATCATTGCGGCGGTCATTACTCCGACCACCGACATCATGAACATGTGCATCTTCGCCGCACCGATGATCGTGCTCTACCTGGTAAGCATCGGCATCGCCTGGTTCGTCCACCCCACGCAGAGAAGGAAGCGCGCGGAGAAGGGCGCGAGCAGCGAATAGGTTCGGACAGCGCGCGGAGTAGCGAATAACTTCGGGCTCTCAGCTGACCTGTAGAGTTGTGATCATAAGCTAGAGTTGTCATCCTGAGCGCAGCGAAGGACCTGCTTCGTCCCCCGTATCAGCTTTCGGCTGCGGGTGCCCTGTTCAAGCCATCGTTCGGCTTGAGTGGGTCTTCGACAATACCTGACACGTTTGATCCACTCCCTCGAGGCTTCTGTAACAATTCCGCCCTGAGCCGAGGGACCCGCAGTTCGTTCGCACCACCACTAACGGTGACGGTTGATGAATCTCGTTGACGCCGGAACTACGCGACTGCGAAACTTCGTTGGGAAGCGTCTCTAGCTTTCTGTTCCCGCGAGTCCACGACCTGTTCTGACTTTGTCACCTGGAGATACGGATGCGCGCCACACTACTCTTCTTGTGCTGCTTCATGATCGCCACAGGGATTGCCTCGCCTGCACAGATTTTCACCACCGTCTACAGCTTTTGCTCATTAAACGACTGTCCGGATGGCGCCAATCCCGATGCAACTGTTGTCGAAGGCACTGACGGAAACTTTTATGGAACCACTGCCGGTGGGGGAACCCAGCACCAAGGCACCGTGTTCAAGATCACCCCTCAGGGTGTCCTGACGACATTGCACAGTTTCTGCTCCGAACAATACTGCACTGACGGACAGGTCTCTTTTGCAGGACTGGTGCAAGCCACCGATGGGAACTTCTATGGCACTACTATCGAAGGTGGCACATCCAGCGTCGGCACGGCTTTCCAAGTCACGCCTGGAGGTGTATTGACAACCCTGCACAGCTTCTCCTTTTTCGACGGCGATAGCCCGGGTGCCACTCTGATACAAGGTACTGACGGCGACCTCTACGGTACGACTCCAATGGCGGGAGCCAATGGTCGCGGCGGCACCATCTTTAGAATGACGCTACAGGGCAGTCTGGCCGTTCTTCACAGCTTTTGTGCCAACGGCTGCTCCGACGGCGCCTCCCCTGCCTCGGCTTTAGTACAAGCAAACGACGGCAACTTCTATGGCACTACCGGCGGCGGCGGTGCCTTCTGCATCGCTAGCGGCGGTTGTGGAACGATCTTCAAAATCACTCCCCAAGGTTCGCTGACTACCCTCCACAGCTTCAATGGGGCTGACGGTAACGAGCCTTATGCCGGGCTGGTTCAGGGCATTGACGGGAATTTTTATGGAGCAACCTATCAAGGTGGCGCTTACTGCACCCCGTTCGGCGGTTGCGGAACTGTTTACAAAGTCACACCGCTGGGTGTGCTAACCACACTTCATTCCTTCAGCGGCCCAGATGGTAACGGGCCAGCTGCAGGTCTGGTGCAGGGGGCCGACGGCAATTTTTACGGGACAACGACCATGGGTGGGCCGTCTTGCAGCCGAGGCAGCCAAGGGTGTGGCACCATCTTCAGGATCACTCCTGAGGGCGCCTTCACAACGCTGTACAACTTCACTGGTCAGGACGGAGCTTCCCCTCAGGCAGGGCTGGCGCTAGCCAAGGACGGAAGCTTCTACGGCACAACCGGGAGTGGTGGGAGCAACTGTGGCTATTATGGTTGCGGCACAGTATTCAATCTAGTCGCGTATGCTGCCTTAGCTGTCACCAAGTCTGGTATGGGCACGGTCAGCGGCGGACATGGGAAGATCTACTGCGGCACGATGTGCTCTTCGACCTACGGCATTGGTGATCAGCTCACGCTGAGCGCCGTTCCCGCTCCCGGCTACACCTTCACCGCCTGGACGGGTTGCGACAACGCGAACGGCAGCTATTGCTATGTCACGATGTCCGCAGCCAAGAATGTATCTGCTACCTTCACCACTGCCAACATCATTCTCACTTCCTTAACTTTTAAACCGAGCTATGTGCGAGGCGGCCAGCTCTCAGCGGGAACGCTCACCCTCAATGCTCCCGCACCTCCCGGCGGAGTATCAGTCGCCCTCAGCAGCGATCATCCGGCCGCGGCACATCCGCCGTCATTTGTATTCGTTCCAGGAGGGAAGAGTTCGGTGCAATTTGCCGTGACCACCTTCCCCGTCAAGAGCAAAACGACGGTCATGATCACGGCTACTGCCGGCGCCTCCCACGTCAGCGGAACATTGACGGTCGGAACGATGTTCGCTCCGCCGGCGCTCAGATAGCAATCGCGAGAGTGTCAGCCGCGTTGCAGGTCGGGTCTGCTCTAGAAAAATTCTTGACTCTGCGCTGGACCTTAAGGAATAGTCCTGCTTGGAATTCATCTGCGCCTGACTCATTGTCGGAGTTTCCATGCGTCGCTTCACCCTGATCTTAATGTCGCTTATCGCCAGTGTTCTATCCATCGCCTCGTCTGCGCAGACCTTCACCACTCTGCATGACTTCGCCGGATCTCCCGATGGTGCCGCCCCTTATGGCGGTCTGGTGCAAGGCACCGACGGGAACCTGTACGGTACAACCCAGTTTGGCGGGTCACGGAACGGCGGTACGGTCTTCAAGATCACTCCGGGCGGTACGCTGAGCACGCTTTACAACTTCTGCTCTCAACCCAACTGTAGTGACGGCTCCGAGCCGTATGCGGGTCTGGTGCAAGCCGCGGACGGGAACTTCTACGGAACGACCAGCTTCGACAGTGACATTAATGGCACCATCTTCAAAATCACGCCAAGCGGCGCCCTGACCACACTGCACGTTTTCACCGGATATCCGACCGACGGCTCCGAACCGTACGCCGGTTTGGTGCAAGCCACCGACGGGAGTTTCTACGGAACAACGGTCTATGGCGGGCAGAGCAACAGTTGCGCAAATAATCCCAGCGGCTGCGGCACCGTGTTCAAGGTCACTCCGCAGGGTGTACTGACCACCCTGTATAGCTTCAGTGGCTCTGACGGAGCCAACCCGCACGGCGGCGTGATCCAAGCTACCGACGGGAACTTCTACGGGACAACCACGAATGGTGGCTCCCATGGAGGTGGCACGGCCTTCAAGCTCACGCCAGGTGGCACGCTCACCACGCTGTACAACTTCTGTGCTGCATTTCTCTGCTCTGATGGCAACGCGCCTTATGCCGCACTGATACAAGCCACCGATGGCAACTTCTATGGGACAAATTATCTTGGCGGGCCTGGACTTTCCACGGGCACGATCTTCAAGCTCACCCCCCAGGGTGTACTGACGACGCTGTACGGCTTCAGCGGCTCTGATGGCGCTAACCCCTATGACGCGCTGGTGCAGGCAAGCGATGGCAACTTCTACGGAACAACCTATGGTGCCTACGGCGCTGGCACGATCTTCAAAATCACCCCGCAGGGCGCGCTGACCACGCTGCACACGTTCGACTACGCCAACGGCCGATACCCTTATGCCGGGTTGGTGCAGGCCTCTGACGGCAACTTCTACGGCACAACCACCAACGGCGGGGCCAACGCCTTCGGCACCGTCTTCGTCGAGAACGGGCCCGGAGTGCTTCTCTCCGTTACGACGATGGGTAACGGCACAGTCACGAGCAACGATGGTCACATCGATTGCGGCTCGACCTGCTCTTACTCCTACAAGCCTGGAACGCTTGTGACCCTGACGGCAACTGCGGACCAGGGTTGGGCGTTCACCGGCTGGAACGGTTGCGACAACAGCCAAGGCGGTGTTTGCACCGTAACCATGACTAAACCGCACAATGTGAGCGCAACCTTCAAAGTGTTACAGCCGCTTTCCGTTGACAAAATTGGCAATGGAACGGTTTCCAGCCTCGATGGCCACATCTATTGCGGAAACCTCTGCTCGTTTTTGTATATCGACGGAACCCAAGTCAGCCTCAGTGCGCTTCCCGCTCCCGGCTACACCTTCACCGGCTGGACGGGTTGCGACAACGCGAATGGCAGCTACTGCTACGGTGACAATGACCGGCAGCGAAGAACGTAACCGCCACTTTCACCCCTGCCAACGTCACTCTCACTTCCTTAACTTTCAAACCGAGCTACGTACGAGGCGGCCAGCTCTCAGCGGGAACGCTCACCCTCAATGCTCCCGCACCTCCCGGCGGAGTATCAGTCGCCCTCAGCAGCGATCATCCCGCCGCGGCCCATCCGCCGTCGTTCGTGTTCGTTCCCGGAGGCAAAAGCTCGGTGCAATTCGCGGTGCAAACTTTCCCAGTCAAGAGCAACACCACGGTGATGATCACGGCCACCGCCGGCGTCTCCCACGTCAGCGGGACGTTCACTGTCGGCACGACGTTTTCTCCGCCGTCGCTAAGATGACGGTGCCTCCGTGCACTCGAACCATTCGGGTTTCGCGGCCGCGCGTGCTCGAAGCGCAATCTCTTCGAAGTGGGCGTTGGGTGTCGGTCACGCGATTTCCGTGTTTGGTTCTGTCTACAACCTTCGTAACCTCACTTCCGAAGTTTTCTGGTGCTTCGCCATCCAGCAGCTTCTAAACTTGGCGGCGAGGACACGGAGTGTCCTTCGTTGGTGATGCGAGCTAAGTTCTTTGATATCAGGTTTTTGCCTGTAAGTCTCACGCGCTCAAGAATTTGGGAGTGAAATGTGGGCTAAATCGTTGAAAACAAGAGTACGAAAAAGCGTTTTTTCACGACTTTTTCGCGCCTCGGACCTCATATATGCCAGCATCAGTGCCCGAGCAGCGAGCGCTCAAGGAGGCCGGGGGCCACGTCGAATAGCGAAGCGGAAAAGCAAAAGCGACAAGCCCACAGCCAAGAATCCGGCTTACAATAGCGCCCTGAAATTCGTCCTACCCTCGATCTCTTCCGAGGTGCGCATGAATGCCAAGCGGACTGCCGTTCTTGCCGCGATGATTGCCTGTTCCACGCTGTCCGTGGCCCAGGCCACCGGCCCGAGTAGTGAGGCCCAGCCGCCGAATGGCCAGCCTGCGTCGCCGTGGCAACAGCAAAAGCCGCCCGAGCCCTGCACCATCTCCGGCCGCGTGATCTCGGCTGCGGAAGGAACGCCCATTCAGTCGGCCCGCGTGGGTTTGATAGAAGAAGACGTCAGGCAGCATCCCGCAGTCTACGGCACCACCACCAACGATCAGGGACACTTCGAAATCAAGAACGTTCCTGCCGGGCGTTATCGGTTCGTCGCCTCGCGAGCCGGGTTCATCAGCCAGGAGTACAAGGCTGTCGCACTCAAGGGAGGTGCAATGCTGACGCTGGTGCCCGGGCAGACGCTGGACGATGCGATGTTCCGCTTGACGCGAGCCGCGGTAGTCAGTGGACGCGTGCTCGACGAAGCGGGCCAGCCCATGATGGGCGTCTACGTTAGCGCACTTCGCAAGCCCACGGAAGAGGAGACAGAGGAGTCGAGTCATCGTTCGAAGCGGGAACACTTATTGCAGTCAGCTAGCGCGGTGACCGATGACCGAGGTGAATATCGCGTGTTTGGTCTGAAGCCAGGAGGATATTACCTCAAGGCCGTCGGAATCGCCCGATGAAGCTCTCGACGTTTCCAGGGCATGGACGTTCAATTCAGAGACTATGAACTCGTACGCGAGATGGCTGCCCAGTACGCGCCCCTCTATTATCCGGGCGTGCTTCAGCCGAGCGAAGCCCAGCCGGTGCAAGTGCGGCGCGGGCGAAGAGGTGCAGGCCGACTTCGCGATGCGGCATATCAAGACCGTTCAGGTCTCGGGACACGTAGTGGCTGCCGACGGCAAGCCCGCAACTCACGCCTATGTCGCAATGCGAGTGCCGGACGTGGACGACTTTGGCTCAGATCTTGGGGGAAGCACCGACGAAAAGGGCGAGTTCATCATCAAGGGCGTGTCGCCGGGCACTTACGTTATGAGCGCGCAGCAGCGGGTCGATGGTCACCCCACGTTCGCCCACCAGAAGCTCGATGTCGGCGATTCGAATCTCGATAACGTCGTGCTCTCGTTTGGCAGTGGAGTCACCATCGCGGGGCGGATTACCGCCGTCGGCTCAGGCGTGGCGCTTGATCGTGCGCACGTGTTTCTCACTCGCTGGACGAAGATGCCGGCCCGGCCGGCTGGGCTGAAGTCAAGCCCGATGGATCGTTCGAACTGACCAATGTCGCTGACGGCTCATACATCTTGCGAGGCCGGTGTTTCGCAGAAAGGCTGGTACGTGAAGTCGGCGCGAGTGGGTGCGACTGACGTTTTGCAGAAAGGCCTGCAGGTGGAACGCGGAGCCGTGCCGGGAACGCTTGAGATCGTTGTCAGTTCCGCGGCGGCGCAACTCGACGGAAGCGTGACGCAGGACGGCAAGCCTGTCGTAGGTGCCCAGATTCGTGCTCGGCCTGAACCGCAGACACCTTACAACGAAATGCGTGGCACCGGCGGGGTGACCGATCAGAATGGGCAGTTCACCATTCCAACCGTTCCGCCCGGCAAATACAAAGTCGTCGCCAAGTTGCCGTCGGGAACTGCGGAAGTTCCGGCCGTGAGTTCGGAGCCGCAGATCATCACGCTTGGCGAGCACGATCATCAAACTCTGCAACTGACGCTGCCGAAAGCGGAGGAATAAGCGGCCGTAGGCCGCGAAAGGTGAAAGCCCCGTCCTTTAGGACGGGGAAACGGAGCGACAGGGACCCGAGTCCCGCAGGGACGGCATAGGCTGCTCGCGGCGAACTGCAGGTCCTTCGACTTCGGCGCGCAAGAAGACGCGCACCTTCGCTCAGGATGACACCCATAAAAAAGGGTGCGTGTTGATGGCTCTCATCCAGCGTTAGAATGTCAGGTAGGATTACTATGCAGTTAACAGTATTAGCGCCCGAAATCCGCAATGCGCACGAAGCCCGTTGGTGGGAGCCGATGGCCGATGGCCGACTCCATTGCTATCTCTGCCCGCGGCACTGCCACATCGGAGAAGGGCAGCACGGCTTCTGCTTCATCCGCAAGAACGAGCATGGACGGCTGGTGCAGCTTGGCTACGGAAAGCCCGCGGCGCTCGCCATGGATCCTATCGAGAAGAAGCCGCTGAACCATTTCTTTCCCGGAACCAAAATCCTGTCGATGGGAACCGCCGGCTGTAATATGGGCTGCTTCTTCTGCCAGAACTGGGACATCTCGAAGGCCAAATCCGACCAGGTGAACGCGCACGATCTCGGTCCCGAAGATGTCGTCGAGCTTGCAATTGAGCATCGTGCGCCGCATATCGCGTTCACCTACAACGAGCCGACCATCTGGGGCGAATACGTCATCGACATCGCCCGCGAGGCGCACGACGCGGGCCTGAATACGGTGATGGTGTCGAATGGCTACATCACGCGCGAGGCCTTCTTCGATGTGTACCGCCATATCGATGCGGCCAATATCGATCTCAAAGCTTTCACGGAAAATTTCTACGCCAAGATCACTCTTACGCATCTGCAGCCCGTGCTCGATACGCTGAAGTGGCTGCGGCATGAGACGGGCGTGTGGTTCGAGCTGACGAACCTCATCATTCCTACGCTCAACGACGACGATTCGAGAATTTAAGCAACTGTGCGACTGGGTGCTGAACAACCTCGGCGACGATGTTCCGCTGCACTTCACTGCGTTTCATCCCGACTTCAAGCTAACGGACAAGCCCGCGACTCCGCCGGAGACATTGCACCGGGCGCGGCGACTGGCCATGCAGATGGGACTGAAGTACGTTTACGAGGGCAACATCTTTTCCGAGGCCGCGAACACCATCTGCCCGGGATGCAAGCAAGTGGTCATCACGCGCTCATGGCACTCGGTGACCTCGAACCGGTTGAGGAACGGCTGCTGCGCAAATTGCGGCACACGCATCGCAGGCGTATTCACGAAGAATCGAGGCAGAGCAGCGAAGGGAGTGGGCTGAGGGTCGCTCATCCGCAAACCGCGAATGAATAGGGCAACGGGCCAGGCTCTGCGCTACGGCGAAGGTCAGCAGGAACGCCCAGCGCGACAGGTTGCCGAGCGCCGGCAAGCTGCGGCTTGGTCAAAGACGCCACGGTGGCCAGCACCGAGATCAGCAGGAAGCCCAGCACGAACTTGGGAAACTTCTTGCCACAGGAACGCGCCTTGTTGCCGATGCCTGCGCCTCGCCGCGCGAGCCCAATACAGCGCATAGCCCAGCACCACAAAGCCGATCATCGCGTTGCGGCGTGGTCTTGGTCAGCACGGCAATCTTGCCCGCGGCATCGGAGTACAGCGCGCCGGCCGCCGTCGCCTCCGCGGTGTTGTCGACGGCGAGGCCCGTCCACAACGCCGTAGCCTGGTCGCTCAGGTGCAGCGCGTGTCCGATCGAGCGGAAACATGAACAGCGAGATCGCGCCAAGCGCCAGGATGGCCGCGATGGCGTAGGAGGAATCTTCTTCGTCGGCCTCGATCGCGCCCTGCGTCGCAATGATCGCCGACACGCCGCACACCGACGAACCAACCGCCAGCAGCGTGATCAGCTTCGGCGTGCAGCTTGAACCCGCGGCCCAGGCACGTCATGAAGGCGAGCGCGAGCGCCGAGCTCCAGCATGACCAGTGCCAGCTGACGCCGCCGAGCTTCAACGATATCGCCGAGCAGGAACCGCGCGCCCAGCAGCACGATGCCGACCTTCAGCCAGAACTCGTAGGTCGCCACGCCCGCGCGAAAGATGCGCGGCAGGCCGAACGTGTTCGTGATGAGCAGGCCGATCAGGATCGCCCACAGCACGTACTCAATGTTCGGGAGGAGAAGGTGATGCGCTTTTGCGTAGGAGTTAAAGATTGCTCAATGAACTTGCCGAAGAAAACCGACTGCCGCCAGCAGCAACATGCCCGGGATCAGTCTGAGAAATTTCTCTGTGGGACTGAAGACGTGAGATTGCGGTACAGCAATCGTGGGGTGCGCCAACTCTGAGGCTCCTTGCTTTCGTCTCCGACGATTGGACTACTCTGACGTGGGATCACGGCAGTCGACCCAGCGACGAACTGCGCCGCAAGATGGACCAGGCTCGTACCAAGGTCGACGTGAGACACAAGGTTCTGAATGGCGCGACGGACTACTAGCTGCCAACTGACTACTCTGGTCGCATCTACGCCCAAGTCATACGAGGCCAACCTAATTGCACGCATACACCACGAAACACGCGATGAAGATTCCGGCAAGGGCGCAGTCGAATCGGACAGCCCTGGCCAGCCGACCAACGTATCGATAACCGGACAGAAAGGCCATCGCGATCAGGATCCGCTGCTGAAGTCGAGCGACAGCGATTATCCCGAGCCCGGCCAGAACGAAGAGCACAGCGGCGAGCCGCAAGGAAAGAATCAACTGGCGAAAGACAGCGGGTGCTATCAGGAAGGGAAGTCGAAGGCTTAGAATTTTGCCGGAAGGAAATCAGAAACCGGAGCCAGGAAGGCGGCGGTCGATCAGGGTGTGTGTTGCCCGGTGATCATCTCCCGCGAAAACGAGAAGCCTTGAGGCTGCACGGTGACGGCGCCCTGATATGGCCGATCGATGTCTGCGATCGCCACCAGAACCAGCGAAAGCAGGAAGCTGAGAACTCCGACTTGCAGGACATGGAAGCGAAAGCTGGGCACTCCGAAGAAACATGCGGCGGCAACGGTAATGATTCCGCCGATAATCAGCACCGCCCAGAGGATCGCGGGTAATCCCTCGCGGGCTTCCATGATGCGGATGCGACGGTACTCGGTCAGCAACCGAAGCTCTTCCATCATCTGGTAAGCGCCGATAGAGTCGTTCCCCGAGTGCTCCTGGACCGCGCCGGCAAAGGTCCAAAGCTGGTTGACGATCTCGGTATTGTCCAAGGGGATAGTCTGTCCGGCCAACATCGCAGGCCATTCTTTTTGCACCGCATTGTCGGCGTACTTGAGGCAGGCGGCGCGTGCGCCTTCCACGCCGGGAACTCTGAGCTGTGACGCGATGCGCCAGACGTTTACCAGGGCATTTGCTTCCTGCTCCTCATTGCTTTGCGCCTGCTGAAACTGGTTCCACACGCCGGAGAGCATGAAGGCC
This sequence comes from uncultured Acidobacteriaceae bacterium, assembly GCA_963771535.1. Classification (GTDB taxonomy): domain Bacteria; phylum Acidobacteriota; class Terriglobia; order Terriglobales; family Acidobacteriaceae; genus CAVVDY01. Next base: position 405,881 of record CAVYTK010000007.1, read on the forward strand.
AGGATCACGGCGTACGTCGTACCGATAACCGCTACCACCGCCCCGGTGAAATCGTTGGACTCTTTGCGAGCCGGAGCAGCATAGGTTCTGGTTACGACGAATAGGAACGCGAGTGCGCCGAGAATACAAGCAACGATGATGAGGGTATCTGTAAGCAAAAAGGCCAACCCTGTTTCAGCGCCCTGAGCTTACACGGAATGGGCTGAGCAGGGCGAGAGTTTTGGCGGGAGCGGCTTAACTGCCGAGGTTCAGCCCAGGCGTATTACGCGGTGCTCGGGGCAGCGCGCCTGCGCAGCTTCGATGAGGGTGTCGATCAGCTTCGGCCCATACTTCGCGAAGAAATACACGCCGCTGATTTCGCGCTCCTGAAGCGTCTTGTGCGGGTAAAGGGAGTTCTCAATCTGCGCCGCATGCCGCGCGATGATCTCGTTGCGCCGCAGTTCGGCAGCAGCGGCGCGACGTTGCAGCCGATTCACCTGGTAGAGCATTTTGTTGGCAGCCCGATCGGAGGCGCGCACCAATGTGGGATCGAGGCGTGCCAGCGATTCGGAGATGCGTTGCGTAACTTCTTCGACCGCCAGCTTCCCTTTGAGGAAGTCGTCTTTCAGCTGCGAGGGCAGGGAACGCGCTGCTATGCGATCGCGCAGTTCGTACTCGCCGTGAAACAACTCGGGAAGTTCGACCTCATACTTTTCCAGCAATCGCTCGATCCTTGGACCAATCAAGGTGGCGCTGAGTCGCGGCAAAACCGGCGTGATCCTGCCGAGCAGCCTCTCGTACACGACGCCGAGTTGCGCGAAGTATGCAATCTCAGCCGGGCCGCCAAAGTAGGCCAGCGTAGGCAGCCAGTAGTCCTGCAGCACCGGGCGAAGCAGGACGTTGGCATTGAAGTTCTCTGGGTGCTCGTTGATGCGGCGAATCAGTTCGTCCGACGAAACCCGCTCTTTGCCGATAGAGAATTCGCCATTCGCACGATGCACCGGGACCCGCACCCCATCCACCATTGCGAACAGCGGAGTGGAAAGCTGGGTGACCTTCACCTGCTCGTGATAGCCGGCGTCGCGCAATTCGCGATTGCGCGCCATAAGTGCATCGTCCAGTTCATGGGCGCGTGTTACGGCTTCCACGAAGAGCGGCGCGGCGATGCGGTGCAGTTCGTCATCGGCGGGGTCGAGAAGCACCAAGCCATGTGCGCCGAAGATGCGGGCATATAACCGTGCGTATGCGTTCGAGAGAGTCTCGCCCTCGCGGTAGCTGTCTCGCAGGTAGTCGGAAGCGAACGAGTCTCCCAGCAGCTCGGCGGCTCGCGCAACCAACTCGTTCGTTCCTTCGGCGAAACGGATGTTCGCGACCGGCGCTCCGGCCACTCCGTTGGTTGGCGCCTGGAAGGGAGCAAGGCTGAGGTCCTGGGTGAGGAGCAACGCCTGGTTGATTTCGGCCAGGTCGTGATCCTCTGTGGCCATCCAGAATACGGGAACGCAGGGTACGCCGGACGCCTCCATGTGCTGCGCTAAGGCAAGCGCCGATGCGGCTTTCAGGAACGCCAACAGCGTGCCGCCAAACAATCCGACCTGCTGGCCGGTGACCACCGCGTGAGCTCCTTCGCGCAAGCGCTGAATGTTGCGGAGCACCGAGTCGGATGCTCCCCATGCGCGGTTCTGCCGCTCAAGCACGTCGGCTACACGGCGGTGAATCTCGGTTCCGTGAGGCACCACGCGGGCCAAAGCAGCAATGCCGGAGGCGTCCGAAGAATGAGGGAAGAAACGGCGAACCTCAGGGGATTGTGAAAGGAAATCCGAAAATAGCTTGGTGGTATGGGGGATGGCGCTGAAGGGGATGCACTCAGGAGTCACGACAGGTGCTCCTGGCGACAGCAACGACAATATGCGAGTCTCTCGATCATCCGCATTCACCCTCAGACTAACAGGCGCGCAAACCTTTGATGTCCCGTAAAGCCCAATGATGCAGCGATTTGTCCCGCTTGCTTCGCCGCGCGCCCGGCGGCATCTATATATGTAGCGGTTTGGCTTCGCTGCTATGCGATGGTACAGTGAAGTTGACCGTTCCAACCACACGTGGGGGCGTCACGGCTTCGACGGAAGTGATTGCGGCAAAGAGGCATACCGGAGTGCATGCATCCGTAATCGTGTGCAAAAACAGAATTGCCAATCAACAGCTGGCATACGCAGCTTAATTAGTTAAGTTGCCGCCTTCCTCGGCTTTGCTCATGGGCTGAGAGCGGGCGTCATACAGTGAGCTGGCGTCGAATCCCACGTCTGAGGATTCGAGGCGAGACTATCAGGCTGGTCGACCGCGTTTCTTGTCCGTTCTGAGCGTGGTAGGCGAGAGTGCCGGGTAACACCCGGCGCGTGAACTGACTAAGTATGTAGGCTCTTTGCTGGCAGCATTTTCGGACGCGGGTTCAACTCCCGCCGCCTCCACCAATACACATCTTGTTCTGATCCCACGCGGCCAACGTTTACGCGACCAGGGCTCCCTGGTATTCCTCGTAGGCGCCTTTGAAGTCGGTGACCTGGTGATCGCCCTCGAAGTGCCAGATCCGCGTCGCCACTTCGTCGATGAGATCGTGATCATGCGTCACCAGCAGCACCGTCCCGGGATATTTTTGCAGCGCGATGTTGAGCGCGTTGATCGATTCCAGGTCCAAGTGGTTGGTAGGTTCGTCGAGCACCAGAACATTCGGTTTTTGCAGCATCAGTTTGCAGAACAGCAGGCGCGCGGCTTCGCCACCGGAGAGTACATCGGTGCGCTTGTTGCCGTCGTCGCGCGCAAACAGCATCTGTCCCAACAAGCCGCGAATCTCTTCGTTCGCCGCACCGGGGTCCCAGCGATGCAGCCATTCGAACGCTGTCATCCCTTTTTCGATCAACGCACGGTGGTCCTGCGCGAAATATCCGACCGACGCTTCGTGTCCCCAGATGACTTTGCCGTCACTTAAGAACGGGCCGTCATAACCGCTGGTCTGGCGCAGCTCAGCTTCCGGCACAGTGGGCGAGTTCGCCAGCAACGCATTCAGGAGCGTTGTCTTTCCGGTGCCGTTGCGTCCCATCAACGCAATCTTCTCGCCACGAGTCACGCTGGCGGTGAAGCTGCGGATGACCTCGCTGTCTCCATACGACTTGTTAATCTTTTCCAGTTCCAGGATATGTTTGCCCGAGGGACGCTTCTGTTCGAACTTGAGGTATGGCCGCTGTATGTTCGACTTGGCAAGTTCGGTCAACTGCAGGCGCTCCACTTCTTTGCGCCGCGACTGCACCTGGCTGGAGCGAGTGCCGGCCGAGAAACGCGCGATGAAGTCGTTCAGTTGCGCAATCTTCTTTTCTCGCTGGGCGTTCTGGCCTTCGATCTGCGAGCGAACCTGCGTCTTGGCCATGACCATCTCATCGTACCCGCCGGTGTAGGTGATGATAGTTTCGTAATCGATGTCGGCGATGTGGGTGCAAACGCTGTTCAGGAAGTGACGATCATGCGAGATGACGATCACCACTCCGTCATACTTCTGCAGGAAACCCTGCAACCAATGGATCGAGTCGAGATCAAGGTGGTTCGTCGGCTCGTCCAGCAGCAACGCCTGCGGATGTCCAAACAGCGCCTGCGCCAGCAGCACGCGCACCTTCTGGCCGCCCTGTAATTCGCTCATCGGACGCTGATGCACTTCGTCGGCGATGTCCAGACCTTGCAGCAGAATCGCGGCGTCGGCCTCGGCCGAGTAGCCGTCCTCTTCGCCGACAATGCCTTCCAGTTCGCCCAGCCTCATGCCATCTTCGTTGGTGATCTCGGCTTTCTCATAGATGCGATCACGCTCTTCCATCGCTTCCCACAGCCGCTTGTTGCCCATCATGACGGTATCGAGCACGCGATAGGTGTCGAAGGCGAACTGGTCCTGGCGCAATACACCCAGTTTCCGCGGGCGGACGACAGTACCTTTCTGCGGCGCCAATTCACCGGACAGCAGGTTCATAAAAGTCGATTTGCCCGCGCCGTTAGGGCCGGTGAGTCCGTAGCGCTTGCCGGGAGTAAACGCAGTGGAGACTTCGTCGAACAGAACTTTGGCGCCGTAGCGCATGGATACGTTACTAACAGAGATCATGATTATTTTCTTCAGGAACTGCGGGAAAATTGCCTACAAGGAGGGACGCAGCTGTATACACAAGAATATCACGCGCACCCGGAATCATGCCCCTGCGAGAGTTCCGACTGACGGGTTCATCCCGACGTCGAAACACGAAAGTTCACAGGGATATTTCGCTCGGTTCGGGAACCGCTATTCGAGCAAACTCCCAGCCCGAAATTTCTAAATCTTCTCCAGCAGATCACGAAGGAACGCCCAAAAGGTTGCGACGGTCGAGATCTGGACCTTTTCGTTCGGGCTGTGCACATCAATGATGGTCGGGCCGAACGAGATCATCTGCATTCCGGGATACTTCTCGCCTATCACTCCGCATTCCAGACCCGCGTGCATCGCGATTAGACCGGCCGGCTTGCCGAACAGCTTTTCGTGGACGTCCTGCGCTTTGCGCACGATTTCGCCGTCTGGTTGCGGTTTCCAGCCGGGATACTCTCCCGCGTGCTGCGCCTCGAATCCGCTCAGCCGGCACACGGTGGCGACCATGTTTGCGGCGGCACGGCGGCTTGCGTTGATGGCGCTGCGCTGGCTGGTGACGATCTCGATGGCATCGCCGTCAACCGCAACTGTGGCAAGGTTGGTCGAGTTCTGCACCAGGCCGGGGATGTCAGGACTCATGGCCAGCACACCGTGAGGTATGGTGACCATCAAGGCCACGGCACTGCGAGCGTCATCGGGATTGATCGTTTCGTCCGGACGCTTCACCGGTTCAACGCTGATCTGCATGCCGGGATCGAAGTTGCCGACGTCCCCCTTATGCTCGGCCTCTATCTGTGAAACCAGGCTCTTAAGCTTGGCCTCGGATTCGCGATCGAGAACTACGACCGCGAAGGCTTCGCGCGGGATAGCATTCTGTGCGCTTCCGCCCTTGATATCCGCGATCTCCAGTGGAAGCTGATCCATCGCACTCTGCAGCAGGTTCCCCAGGATGCGAATCGCGTTTCCACGGCCTTGGTGAATGTCCACGCCGGAGTGGCCGCCTTTCAAGCCGAAAACTTTGATGCGATACGCAGCATTGCCCCGTGACGGCTGTCGCGTAATCTTGCGACGCGCAACCGTCTTTACCCCGCCGGCACAGCCAATGCACAGCGTCCCAATCTCTTCGCTGTCGAGATTGAGGAAGTAGCTGGACTTCAGCAGACCGCCGGGAAACTCACTCGCCCCGGTTAAGCCGCTCTCTTCGTCCACCGTAAACACAAACTCCATTGGCCCATGCGCGATGTCGGTGCTCTCCATCACTGCCAACGCTGCGGCCACACCAATACCGTTGTCGGCGCCGAGTGTGGTCCCGATCGCCTTGATCCAGTCACCGTCGCGCGCCACTTGAATCGGGTCGGTGTCGAAGTCGTGTGCCGTGCCCTCGTTCTTTTCGCAGACCATGTCCAAGTGTCCTTGCAGCAGAGCCATCGGGGCCTGTTCGCGTCCCGGATGCGCGGGCTTGCGAACCACGAGATTGCCAACCTTGTCCTCGACCACTTCGAGATTCTGTTTCTTCGCCTGCGCGATTACGTACTCGCGTGCTTTCGCCTCTTTGCCTGACGGACGCGGGATCGTGGTCAAAACTTCGAAGTGCTTCCAAAGTTGTTTAGGTTCGAGCTGAGAGAGTTCGTACGGCATGGCTGGCTCCATGAATGAAGAAGAAGTGTCATAGACATGGTAAATGCCCGCTTGAGCGGGCGTCTGCTTTTAGGCGGTGATTCGAAAGGGGGAGAATTTCTGAGGTTGGAGCGAACGCCCCAAGGTTGTGAAGCTGCGGGCCACTCCTGATGACGATGTGCGCGCTCGCATGCGGCGAGCCAGGCTAGCTTTCCAGCTTTTCCTGGCTCTTCTTGAGGCGGTCTTTTTCGAGCGCGAGGCGGGCTTGCGCCTTCTTAAGTTTCTCGCGAAGTTTATCGCGCTCCTCGGTCGCTTTTTTCACCCGTTGATGGGCCGACTTGATATCGGACATCGCCTGTTTGTGTGATTTCAGCATAGGTTACGAAGGGCGCTGGAAAGCTTCATTGATGCGCTGCGTGGCGCAGTCGGTATCTTCCAAAGTGGGAGCAACGATCTCCAGCGTGGCGCTCGAATTCGGTTTGCGGCCATGCTGAAACATGTTCTGGTTCATGAAGATGGACTGCAACAAGCGGCCAAGCGGGCGAGAGTGATAGCCATTCGAAAAGCGAGGTCCGTCGGACCATGCCATATGCGGCGAGTAGTCACAGACCAAGCTCCAGTATTCCCGAGCGCGGGCCCACATGGTTAGTGATTCAACCGCGCCATCGATCCCGATGTGATATTCGATGCGGATCATGGCGGCCTGAGACTGACAGGCCACAGCATCCCAGTTCAGAACGACGGCGCTGCTCAAAATGTTTTCCAGCGCGGTGACGGACGGCTTTACCGGTACTTCGTTGGTCATGCGTTCTCCCTTGTGCGTTCTGGTGGGTACTATGGATGCTCGTGCATCGCGAAATCACTCGATCTCTGACGACTCCGGAGCGCCGGCGAAAGCCTCGCCCCAATCCTGAGAAATATCCAACTTCATAGCCGGAACGGCTTCCGCTGGTTCCAACACTTGCGAAACCGTGTTGGGCGTTCGGCCAATCTTTTTCGCGGCGGTGATACGCCATCCGGCTTCGGCGAAGCCGTTGCGCTGGGGTAACGACTCGCAGCTCTTTCTGACGGCCTGCCGCAAGGCATCGCCCCACTGGGCGCCCCGCTCCTCAATGTCATAGGAATCGACGAGAGGGTCGAAGTCGACGAAGCGCGGTCTGCCGACGAGGAATGCGACAACCTGCTTCGGCTTTTCTTTCTTGACCTCGTCGCGCCACGCCAGGGAACCTCGGCGGTCGCGGCGAATATCGATGAGCACCATGTCGTAACGATCAGGATGCCATATCGATCGAGCTTCTGCCAGATCTCCTGCGCCCACCATGTCGACCCCGTGCAGCGCCATAATTCTTTTTCGCAGTGCACGCCTTTCGGAATTGGCATCGACCAACAGAATGGTGAGTTTGGCGGGGAGCCTTGCTGCCGATTGCTCGCGTCCCAGGTTCATCAGGGTGACCTCGGTGAAGAGCAGACCATCAGCTGTTCACAAGAAAAATTCTCGCCGTCTGCGAGAGCGCGGGTGAGTCGGGCTGAAGATTGTGCCTATTCCAGCATGAGAAGGAAGGGCAGAGAGCCATCTCGAGATTGTTTCGAGATGGCTTGATTATACGCTGGAAGAAATTCTTCTTACGAGAATACTTCTCCCGGCATGCGGGAAAGCGAACGCTTGGGCAAGGTGTTCTCAACCGATCGCGCGACAGTTCGTCCCGAGACATCGACTTGCTTGCGGGCGATCTTAAGTTTGAGGGAGCGCTCCATCGAGCGCAGCTCGCCAATCTCGGCGCCCGACACCAGGGTCGACGCGCGACCCGCAGAGCCCATGCGTCCGGTACGTCCGACACGGTGAATGAAGTCCTCAGGAATCTGCGGCAGGTCGTAGTTGATCACGTGCGCCACGTTGTTGACGTGGATCCCGCGCGAGGCAACGTCGGTCGCCACCAGCACCTGGAACTTGCCTTCCTCGAATCCGTTCAATGCGCCGGTACGCTGTGACTGGCTGCGGTCGCCGTGAATCATGGCCGCAGTGAAGCCGTCGCGCATCAGGTTCTTGGCCAGGCGCTCGGTGCCGTGCTTGGTGCGTGCGAAGATCAGGGTCTGACCTTTCTCCGCATTGAGCAGATGACGCAGCACCTCGGATTTTTCCGCCTGCGGCACTTCGAAGGCCTGCAGCTCGACGGTGTCCGCCGGCTTTGAGGTGGAACCCAGGGCAACGCGAACCGGATGGTTCATGTAATCGTTCACCAGGTTCGCAACCGAAGCTTCCAATGTCGCAGAGAAGCACAGAGTCTGACGCTCGCGCGGCAGCTCAGTGACGATGCGACGAATGGCCGGCAGGAATCCCATGTCGAGCATACGGTCGGATTCATCGAGAACCAGTATCTTGACCTTGCGCAGGTCAACCAGCTTGCGACGAAGATAGTCTTCCAGCCGCCCGGGAGTCGCGATGACAACCGTGGCTCCGTTGCGAATGGATTGAATCTGGCGCTGCTCGCTGGTGCCGCCCATGACCAGCGCGGCCGGCTTGGCTTTCTTGGAGCGCAGGTTTTCATACTGCTCGTGGACCTGCATGGCCAGCTCGCGTGTCGGGACCAGGATCAACGCCGAGATCTGCCGCTGGGCAGGTTCAGCCGCCAGGCGCTCGAAGATCGGAATCAGAAAAGCCAGCGTCTTACCGGTGCCGGTCTGGGCCGTAGCCAGAACGTCTTTACCTTCCAGAGCGGGAGGTATCGCTGACGCCTGTACCGGCGTCGGGTTAGTGAAATGGAACTGTGCCAACTTCTGCTGGAGTGCAGCAGATAGAGGCATTTCTGTAAATTGTGTCAAACGATTATTTTCTTTCTTGGAGAGGCGTCTCGCGAGGATGCCAGTAAATGACGGGCGAGTCGCGAAGATACAACTGAGGCCGCTCTAAAGTGATTCGGCGCTGAAACCGACGGAAGCAGGAAAGGCGGGAAATCGGATCAAAGTGCGGACCAGATATCGCTTGCAAGCGGCCGTAGCCAAAAGCGTCTACTTAGGACTGTATCACAGCGGACGCGCAATGTTGCGTATCCACCACATTCGACTTCGAACTATTTGCCGAAATCGTGAAAATCGAAACCCTGCGGCTGGCCGTCTTCATCGAGTGTAACTACCAGATCTGCAACGGGTTGAGTCTCTGTCGCACCGGGCTGAACATCACCGGTTTGTTTGCGTTGCGCCTTCCGCTCGGCCTTTTCGACCCGTTTTTCTTGACGGGCCCGTTCTTTCATCCGCTTGGTAAAGGTTGTTCGAGAGCTTCCTGCCATAGGTATTCAGAGTAACACTTATGTAGATTCGATTTGCACTTCACGGATTCAATATCCAATTGAGGGCATCTCGTCGGCTAAGAGGGAGTTGGCGCCAATTCCCGCGCTACTGCGGACCAATGGATTCGACGTGATCCTGCCTATCGCAGCCAGGGTATACAGGCGATGAGAAAGCTTGACGCTGACAAAGCGGGACCAGAGACACACGGGCGGCGAATGTTATAAACTCAAACGCAGGCCGATAACGGCACATTTTGGGAGGCTTATTTGGCAGAGGTTAGGTTACAAGAGGGCGAGTCGCTGGAAAATGCCCTGCGTCGCTTTAAACGTAAAGTTCAGACCGAAGACATCATCAAAGATGTTAAGCGGCATTCCTTTTATCTGAAGCCGGGCGAGAAGAAACGGGTGAAGCAGGCTCTGGCACGCAAGCGCGCGCGCAAAAAGGCCCGTACCAGCTCGGACGATCGCCGCTAGTCCGGCTACGTTCCCGAAGCAAAATCTCGCTGGCCGGTAGATTTTCTACCGGCTTGTGTTTTGCGATCAGTAATTCCGGTTGGCGACGCGGTGGGTGTAAGGCTTCACCGCAGCTGACTGGCCGCCCTCGGTGCGTCCGGCCGACAGGTCTTCGAGCTCTTTGTCCGCCGCGGTTTGTGCTAACTCGCGGGTGGGGGCGTGGCCCCAGGAGACCAGTTCGTCGGGATTCTGCGATCGGCATATGGTCCAGTGATGGCGCGTTCCCTGGTGATAGGGTTCCACATCAAACGACACCACGTAGCTGTCCTCGACCTTCTCTTTTGTGCGTCTCTTGTCCGTGATTGCTTCCCCCTGCGCTTCCTTCAGCCCAATGCCGTGCCCTTGAAGCACGCCAGTGCATTTCATCATACGCTCATTAGTTTCGCGTGAGCGCCTCGAACGGTTCAGACATCCTGCTTCCCGACACTGCCACAGGAAACTCGACACATCCCCGTTACCTGCGGGCCCTATGAGGAGTAGCATCCAACCTAGCATGCGAAAACGGATCATCGCTCACGATCGGCCCGGCTCTCCCGACGCGAATCGTAACTGGCTCGACTTGGAGAAAGCAGCCTCAGTCGAGGTCACGTCAGAAGCCGAAGGCTACCCGGTTGAAGGAGCGCTATTGGACGGTAGTCCGCGTGGCTGGAGGGCCGGCGAGTCAGGCCCACAAACTATTCGTCTGACCTTCGACCAGCCACTCGCAATTCACACCGTTCGCCTGGTGTTCAGGGAGGAGCAGTCTCCCCGCACCCAGGAGTTCGTGCTGCGATGGCTGCCACACGGAACCGACGCGTGGAAAGACATCGTTCGGCAGCAGTGGAATTTCAGCCCGCCGGACGCAACTGAAGAATGCGAGGAATATCATCCCGCACTTACATCGGCGGCAGCGCTTGAACTGAAGATCACGCCCGACATCAGCCACAGCGACGCACGGGCCTCGCTGGAGAGACTTCAGGTTTCGCTATAGCTGCCATCCCAGGAGCAGTCGAATTAAGGCCGGGTGGTGGTGGAGGTCTGTTTCTTGCCGCGTACCGTGGTGAACCTTCGCAGGATAAATTCCTGGATCACTCCCGAAAGACTGTCTTCAGCCACCCGCACCAGGGAATTCTGAAGGAACAGGCTGGTGCTGCGATCGCTCGCGGGGTAATAGAGATACGAGGCTGCGCCGGAAGTGAAGCTGCCCAGGACCGAAGAGTAGTTGGGCTGTAACTTCTTGTTGTCGCCGCGGCAGATGACCGCGCTGCTGATCGCGTGCAAAAATCGTGAACGATTGCTTCCCGTGCCCTGGTAAAAGTAGCGGGGATCCTGCTTCAGCAGCGAGGGCAAAATTGCCCCGCCGACAAAAGTGCCGATCACAACATCAGCGTAGGCCGCACCGAAGCGCTTGGCGTATCCCTCAGCGCCTTCTCCGTATCCAGGAAACTCGTCCGCCGCCTGATAAATGCCTGCCAGCGCGCCGGCTCCGATGATTGTCATAGGATCGCTGACCGACTTCCACGCCAGGCGATATTTCTGGCGCGGTATCAGCGGCGCCGGATCGGCCTCATAGGTAACGTAGAAGTTGGGGAAAATGCCGAGAACGCGCTGCTTTTCCTCTATCTTGACTTCTTCTTCGGCGACTTCGATGGGGGTCAGCTCAACGGTGACCTCGGCCGAGACGCTCGTGATGGTCAGCGCGATCGCCGGAACCAGGAACGGTTGCCCGGCATGTACCTCACCCGAGAAGATTTTCGTATCGAAGCCCGGTGCGGTAACCGTCAGATGGAACGGGCCGGGAGCGACATTGGCGAAAGCGTACTCGCCGTTCTGTCCCGAAAACACTTGTGTGCTGGGCAGGTTGCCGCTGGCCAGTTCGATCAGCGCTCCCTCAGCCACCGATCCTTGCTGGTCGACAACCGTGCCGGAGATGCTGCCCAGAGCGGGATTCTGAGTCGTCGCAGCGGCAGCAGACGGGGTGGCTGGAGGCGTGGAACTGCTTGAGTTTTTCGCCTGTCCGCTGGAGGGCCGCTTGCTCTGAGCGAGCGTAGCCGGAGGAAACGCGAAACCCAGAAACAGCAGGCTACAAAGCAGTAAGCGTCCTCGGCAGGCCACACTTGTTATTGGCCGGAGCAGATACATCTCTGGCAGTATCTCCTTCGCAGTTGCGCGATGCATGGGCTACAAACCATCAGATGCTTTCCCCGGAAATCCGCTTCTTTTCAGAACCTGGCGCGGACATCGACGTCGTAGGAGAGAAGCACTATTTTACGTGGCGCAGCGTTTATTGAACATTCTTGGGCTGGCAACGCGAGAACCCGCAAGCGGGCCTATCCTGATGGATTTCCCGCCAAATCGCGATTAGGTTCCCCGATCTGAGGCTGGCACCCGCTTCGAATTTCAGGACTAAACTAGGGGTATGTTCCGATTTTTGAATCGTTTGCGCCTGTGCGTTTTGTTACTTAGCGCGATGATTCCGCTGCTCTGTGCATGGCCGGCGCGCGCTCAACAACCCACCAATCGTCTGATCCTGAAAGACGGCTCCTACCAATCGGTGGTTAAGTATGAGGTTGAGGGCGACCGCGTCCGCTATTTCAGCGCCGAGCGCTACGAGTGGGAGGAGATTCCCAGCTCGCTGGTGGATTGGGACGCCACCAAGAAGTATGCCGCCGATCTCGCCACGGGTAAGGCGCGGGTGCACGTCGAAACTCCGGAGGAGCGCGAGGAAAGAGAAGCGGAAGAGGCGAACTCGCCGGAGATTGCTCCTGGCCTGAAGCTGCCCGGGTCCGGTGGAGTGTTTCTTTTCGAAACCTATAAGGACAAGCCGGAAGCGGCGGAAATCCTGCAAAACGGCAGTGAGATTAACCAGAGCAAGAAAAAGAATGTGCTGCGCGCAGCCATCAATCCTGCGGCCGGCGCCAAACAGTCATTCGAGGTGAAGGGCGCGCACGCGCAAGTCCAGTCGCATTCCACCCAGCCCGTGCTCTACGTAGACATCGACGAAGGACCTTCCGACATCGCTCCTGGTGATCGTTTTCGTATCGTCCGCGCCGAGGTGAAGAACGACATGCGCGTGATTGGAAACCTGAAGGTCTCTTTGAGTGGCAAGACGAGCCAGCAAAGCACGGTCATTGCGACCACTGTAGAAAAGGTAGGGAAGGGCCAGTGGCTTAAAGTGATTCCGGCGAAAGAACTCGCTCCCGGGGAATATGCGCTGGTCGAGATGCTGGGATCGCAGGAGATGAACCTGTATGTCTGGGACTTCGGAGTGAATCCTCAGGCGGCGGCGAACCCCAACGTATGGCGGCCAGCGACGCCGTAGCGCATCTCAAGCCGAGCTGTCGCTATCACAACAGTGTTGCCGAGACTCAGTACGTAAGTTGTACTTCCCAGACCGCTGCCGTGCGGCAGGCGGCTGTTAACTGGGGCTCTCGGGGGCGCGGCACAAATGCTCCTTGTCAACCGGCACTTGCTTTTCGACCTGGGAAAGGTCGCCTATACCGACCAAGCCTTCGCCCGTAACCGCGATGTTGTCGCGGCCGGATTGTTTCACCTGGTACATCAATTCATCCGCGCGCTGTACGATCTCCTGCGGTGTCGTGGCGTCTTGAGGGTATCCCGCCACCCCAATGCTGGCTCGCAGTTGAAGGGAGATATTTTCTTCCGGGCACCAGTCCCGGGTATGAAATGCGCGCGCAATGCGGCGGGCAACAAACAGCGCAGAGTCGCGTGAGGTCTGGGGTAACAGGATGGCGAACTCATCCCCGCCATAGCGGAACGCCGCGTCGATCAGCCGCAGATTTTCCCGCAAGCATTGCCCGACCATTCCGATCAGCTTGCTGCCGACCAGGTGCCCGTACTTGTCATTGACGCTCTTGAAGTAGTCGAGATCGAGAAACAGCAGCGAGAATTCATATCCGAAGCGCGACGAGCGATGCACCTCCTCATCCAGCACGGTGAAAAGGTGGCGCTGATTGTAGAGCTTGGTGCAGTCGTCGGTGATGCTGAGTTCCTGAATGCGGCGCACCGCGCGCGCGTTCTCGATGGCGATCGCAGCATAATCGGCGATGGTGCGCAGGAAGAGTTCGTTCTGCTCGTACATCTGGAAGTCAATTCCCAGCAACTGGATGACCCCGAATATGCCATTCACCGTGCGAACCGGGAGACAGACCACCGCGGACGAATTCGCTATCATCGGATCGACCGTATCTTTGTCGATGCTGGGGTCAAGGTGGAGGTCGGAAATGACGATCGGCTCCCCGCTCTCGATCACCCGCGCGGCCAGAGTTTGCCTGGTTTTCAGCCGAATCTGATTGAGCTTTTGAAAGTCGGGTTCGACGGGCGCAGCATATTGCGGCTCACCACTTTGCTCGTCCAGCATGATGAGCGCCCAGGTGGCCGGCTCAAAGTAAGCCGCCATTTTTTGCATTAAGGTTTCAAGAATGATGTCGAGGTCAAGCGACGAAGTAAGGGCCTTGGCCACATCGTGAAAGATGCTGAGATCGTAGAGTCTGGACTCTGTGGCCGCAGAGGCAATCTTCATGGGGGACCCCAAGCACTACATCCTCAGCCTGGAAATCGACTCCGGAGGAAGGATAAAAACTGGATTCCATCGTACTAGAAATAGCCGCATAGTAATACACCCAAAATTCAACGGGGCGAAACCTTTCCGCCAATGACGCACCCACAGTTATGTTTGACAGTCAGTTACTCTCTTTCTATCATTCGCGCAGGATCAGCTTTCATCTGGATTCTTGGTGATTTCTGGATACGAAGCAACAGTCCGCGCGATTGTTCGGGGAACGGCTACGCCGCGAACGTGAGATGAGGGGCGTCTCCCTCGATGAGATTGCAGAAACCACCAAGATCGGCACGCGGCTTCTGAAAGCCCTCGAGGACGAGCAGTTCGATCTGCTGCCCGGCGGCATTTTCAACAAGGGTTTCGTTCGCGCCTATGCTAAATACCTGGGCATGGACGAGGAGCAGGCGGTGGCCGACTACCTGCAGGCCGCCGGCGATGGCGAACCCGACGTTCAGCTTCTTGCCCAACAAAATGACAGGATCGAATCCCGGTACAGCGACCTGCCGAGCTCTGGGGGACGGGGATTTCCCTTTATCCCGGTCTTCGTACTACTGGTGGTAGTAGCTGCGGGCTTCGGGGGATGGAAGCTCTACCAGCAACACATCCATAAACGCGAGGCTATGCCGACAGAAAGGGAAGAGTCGGCTGCGAGTCAATCGCCCGGCGCTGCAACTCAAGTCACTCCAGGCGATATCCCGGCAACCAGTTCTAACCCTCAGCCGGCTTCCGATGCCAGCCTGGCGAAGCCGATAGAGCCGGCTGCAGCGCCGCCGTCGGAGCCGCTGGGTAGCACCACCCTTGCGCAGGGAGCCGCATTCGAAGTGACGCTTACGACCAGCGGTCGAGCCTGGGTTTCGTTAAAGGCAGACGGTAAGATATTAGTTCGAGGTGTCCTCGATGCAGGCCAGGTGAAGACTCTTCGCGCCGATCACGAGATCGTGGTCTGGACCGGCAATGCCGGGGCTACGAAGGTTTCATTCGAGGGAAAGCCGGTAACCGTGGAGGGTGGCGTGAACGAAGCCAGGGTGCTGGTATTCAAAGCCAACGGATTGCAGCCTAATCCACCGTCAGCCCTCCCATCGCCTGCGCAGCCCACGGGGACGACCCCATCCCAGCAATGAACCTTCCAGGCTCCGCATCGTGAAAAATCATGGCGAGCACGTAGTACGCGTCGAGGCTGAAGCGTTGCGCGCCTTGGCAGACCGCATCGCCGGGGCCATGGGCGACGATTTCGATCGCGCGGTGGAGTTGCTTTACTGCTGTGCCGGCCGGGTGGTGGTAACCGGCATGGGCAAAAGCGGCATCATTGCCCGTAAGGTTGCAGCAACCCTCAGCTCGACCGGAACCCCGGCGCTGTATCTGCATCCCGCCGAAGCGCTGCATGGCGACCTGGGAAACGTGGTTCGCGGCGATGTGGTGATGGCGCTTTCGTCCAGCGGCGAGACCGCCGAAATTCTGCAATTGCTCGCCACCATCAAGAGACTCGCAATTCCGCTGATTACCTTGACTGGCGACGATCTTTATTCTTCCCCGCAGAACTCGCGCGCTTCCACCCTTGCCCAGGCAGCCACCATTGCGCTGGATTGCTCGGTCACGCGCGAGGCCTGTTCGCTGGGTCTGGCTCCGACTGCCTCTACCACTACCATGCTGGCCTTGGGAGACGCACTCGCAATGGCTCTGTCCCACAAGCGGGGGTTCAAGGAAGAAGATTTCGCCAATCTTCATCCCGGCGGCAAGCTGGGAAAGCGGCTGGCACATGTCCAGTCGTTGATGCATGTGGGCGACGCGCTGCCCTGCGTCGGGCCATCCGCAACCATGAGCGAAGTCATCTACGAAATGTCGCGCAAGGCGCTGGGCATGACCACCGTGATTGTCGGTGGCAAACTGGCAGGCCTGATCAGCGATGGAGATCTGCGCCGTCTTTTGGAAAAACATGGCAAGCAGGCCCTCGACCTGTCCGCGGCTGAGTGCATGACGCCAAACCCGCAGACCATCGCGCCCAACGAGTTTGCCATTGCCGCGCTTGAGGTTATGGAACGGCGCAAGATTACCGCACTCCCCGTAGTCGACTCCGAGCGACGCCTGCTGGGCGTGGTTCACCTCCACGACCTCTGGGGCACACAGATGGTTTAGCCCGGTTGGGCTAGCTCAAGATTGGGCAACTCCGGCGACTTCGCTCCGCATCCGAAACCACGTGACCGGATGGGGACGGGTCTGTCCGCGCCCCCTACTGGTTGCAAGCCGTTGTTTTCCGCTGTTTGGCGTAAGACGGCTCGCACAAATGGGGCCTCATGTCTGCGAACGCGACGAAGGTCGAACCCGTTACGCAATCCGCCGCATATTGGCCGCTCGACGATGCCTACGAGCTCGCCACCATTCTCGACTCCGTTCTCGATACCGCACGGGCGCTCATTCCGGCGGATGCTTACGCCGTCTGGTTATTCGAAAGCGGCCGCGAGGAATGGCGGGTCGCCGCCAGCCGCGGGCTATCGCGCGCCTTCACCGCCGAAATGCGAGGCGGGGTTGATGCCATGCCCGCTACTCCGATCTGTGCTGAGGATGTCGAGAACGTCGGACTGCTGAGCCAGCGTGCCCTGACTTACCGGCAGGAAGGCGTTCGTTCCTTAATGGCCGTTCCGATCTTCATCCAGGGCCAACGTCGCGGCACACTGGTTTTTTACTTTCGGGCGGTACACTCCTTCAGCAAGAACGACGTTCAGATCGGCAAGTCGCTGGCGCGGCTTAGCAGCTCTGCCTTCGCCGCGTCAGAACTCTATCGCGAGCAGAGCCTGGCGAAAGCCCGCTCTGATTTTCTCGCCGAGGCCAGCGCCGTCCTGGCCTCTTCGCTCAACTATGAAGAGACCCTCGCAACCGTGGCCAGGCTGGCTGTACCGCAAGTGGCCGACTGGTGCGCCATCGACTTGATTGACGGGAACGACCTCAAGCGCGTGGCGGTAGCGCACAAAGATGAGAAGAAGGTGCAATGGGTGCGCGAGGCAGGTACTCGTTTTCCCCAGACCCTGGACTCCGGAAGCGGTGTTGCTAGAGTGATTGCGTCGCGGCGGTCGGAGCTGGTGCCCGTCGTCGAGGATGCCATGCTGGAGCGCGGTGCGCGCAGTCCCGATCACCTCGCTGCGTTGCGCCAGCTGCAAATACGTTCTGTCTTGGGAGTGCCGCTGCTCCACCGCGAAGAAGTTCTAGGCGCGATCAGCTTCGTCAACTCCGAGTCGGAGCGCAGGTTCACCGAACAGGATCGCGCGCTGGCCGAGGCCTTAGCCAGCCGCGCTGCCGTTGCCATCGAGAATGCCAGGCTATTTACCGCCCTGGAACGCAGTGAGCGCAACTTCCGCGCCGTATCGGAGACGGCAGCCTGCGCCATCTTCATCCACAACGGGACGCAGGTGGTATATCGCAACCGCATCGCCGCCGAGATGATTGGGATGCAGCAGGGCGAAGCCCGTGAGATGTGGGAGCGGGTGCATCCTCAGGATCGCGAGATGGTGAAGTCGCGAGCAACCGCGCGCTTGCGCGGCGAAGATCCGCCTGCGCGCTACGAGTTCCGCATCATACGGCCCGACGGCGCTGTCGTGTGGCTGGATCTCACCGCCACAACCGTTGAATATGCCGGTGCGAGCTGTATCCTCGCCACTGCTTTCGACGTGACCGAACGTCGATTCGCGGTTGAGCAGATGCAGCGCCGCGAACAGGAGACGCGCACTCTCATCGATAATCTTCCCGATGTGATTTCACGCTTTGACCGCAATCTTCGCCACCTCTACGTTAGCCCTCAGGTCGAACGACTGACGGGAAGACCGGCTGCGGCATCGCTCGGTAAAACCTTCGAGGAAATCGGATATCCTGCGCCTGTATGCGAACTGTGGAATGATGCACTGCGGCGAATCTTTGCCGAAGCAGCCGCGCACAGCATCGACTTCAGCGTTGAAACTCCTGACGGGCAAACCCGCCACTTCATCGCGACCGGCGTTCCCGAGATTGCCCGCGACGGTGTAGTCGAATCGGTAGTGACCTTCAGCCGTGATATCACCGAGCAGCGCAACACCGTGCAGCAGTTGAAGTCCAGCCAGACGCAACTGCGGCTGATCATCGACAGTGTGCCCGGGCTCGTGGCCTACATCGACGCTGAGGAGCGATTCCGGCGTGTCAATCGCACCTTCGAAGAATGGTTTCAGCAGCCGATAAGAGATTTTCTTGGACGCCCGGTCCGCGAGGTGGTGGGCGAGGAGAATTACGCCCGCATCGCTCCCCGGATTGCTCAGGCACTGGCCGGAGAAGAGGTTCAGTTCGAAGTCACCAACACGTATCCTGACGCCATTCGCCACGTGCTGATTACCTACACTCCCGACGTTGATGACGAAGGCAAGGTATGCGGAGTCGTCGCCCTTATTATCGACGTCACCGAGCGTCGCAAAGCGGAGGATGCCTTGCGCAAGACGGAGAAGCTGGCTGCCGCGGGGCGTCTGGCGGCGAGCATCGCTCACGAAATCAATAATCCGCTCGAGTCAGTCACCAACCTTCTCTATCTGCTGAACCAGGAATCGGATCTTTCCACTGCCGGCCGCGAGTACCTTAATCTCGCGGAGCAAGAGCTAACCCGCGTTTCCCAGATCGCAACCCAGACCTTGCGCTTCCATCGGCAATCCACCAAAGCCGGGGCGGTGCGGCTGGAAGAGCTGCTGGATTCCATGTACGCGCTTTACCGCGGGCGCTTCGACCGACTGGGTGTGACGCTGGAGCATCGTTACGGCCACACTGATCCCATACAGGCCTTTGAGGGCGAATTACGCCAGCTCTTTGCCAACCTGATTGCCAACGCTCTCGATGCCATGCCTGGCGGTGGAAGGATGCTCCTGCGAACCAGGCCGATGGTTCGTAATGGAGTGCGCGGAGTTCAAGTGACGGTCGCGGATACCGGGCAGGGAATTGCGCGGGAGATGCGCGGTCGCATCTTTGAACCATTCGTGACTAGCAAAGGAATGACCGGCACCGGACTGGGCTTGTGGGTGAGTCGGGAAATTATCCAGAAGCACGGCGGCTCCATTCGGGTGCGCAGCCGGGCCAGTGGAGAGTCGCGCGGAACCGTGTTCGTGGTCTTCCTCGCCGGCAGCCCGACGCTAACCCTCAGCGAGAGCTGAAGAGCAAACACATGAAGCACGTCACAACAAATTCTTGTTTGCGATACTGTGTTTTCAACAGCTTAGGCAAGATTTCATATCTAAATAATTGATTCTCTAGGACTTGCAGGTACTCAAGAGATTTCAAAGGATTTAGCAGGATTCTTCCCGCAAGCACTTTTGGCGCCTCGGTTGAAGTTTATGGGTTGCTCAAGTGTACTGCAGCGGAAAATAGTGAGCCAGAGGTTACGAAGAGGGTAGACGATTCCCGAACTGGGACAATGCTCCCAACTGTGACAACGCATTCTCCCACTCTCGCCAAGGTCTGAGCCGAGTTGGGTGGTTCATTTGACCGACGGCGGGAGAGACGTTGTGCCCACCGTTAATGTTCCGCTGACTTGGGAGCTGCCTGCAGTGGCCGTGATCGTCACCGTCGTGCTGCTCTTGACTGGTAACGTATTCACGGCGAAGCCGAGCGAGCTTTGCCCTCCGGGAACAAACACGAACGATGGCGGATGCGCTACGCCGGGATGATCGCTGCCGAGAGCTACCGTTACGCCTCCGGGCGGCGCTTGGCGCTTCAGAGTCAACGTCCCCGCCGACAACCGGCCGCCTTTCACGTACGTTGGCTTGAACGTCAGCGAGGTGAGGGTTACATTCGCAGCGGTGAAACTCGCAGTTACATTCTTCGGGCTCGTCATTGTTTCCGAGCAGTAAATGCCGTTCGCGTTGTCACAGCCTGTCCAACCGGCGAACGTGTATCCCGGAGCGGGTACGGCACTTAGCGAAACGACTGTTTCCTTGCTGTACAGGTAATAACACGTGCTGCCGCAATAGATATGGCCGTCAACGCTGGCAACAATGCCCGCGCCCGATTTACCGACCCATAACGTCGCTGACGTGGGAACCAGAGTATTGAGAAACACCGAAACCACGTTGGCAGTGGAGTCGGAACTCACCACATCGAGCAAGCCATCGCCATTGAAGTCGCCATAGGCTGCCTGCGTCGTGCCTCCGCCGGTTTGCAACTGGGCTCCCTGCCGCCAATTGAACATGCCGTTACCCGGATTGGTGAACACCAGCACGCCGATGTTTGACTCCTGATAGTTAGCGGCCTCCAGTTCCGGTTTCTTATCATTGTTGAAGTCGGCCAGCAACATCGTGTTGATCCCGCTGAACACCGTGAACTTAACCGGGCTCTGGAAGGTACCATCACCATTGCCATAGAAGATTGCGCCTTGTCCCGAACCGTTGGCGCCGAGCACAACGTCCGCTTTACCGTTACCGTTGATGTCGCCCGCTGTAATTGACCCGGTACCTTGATAGGCGGCACTCAGGGTGTAAATGGTGGGTGTTGCAAAACTTTGGTCGGGGTTTTGCAGATACACCAGCATGGCCTCGGGATTGAAAGTCGCAGTGACCGAAACGATGTCAAGCCGGCCGTCCCCATTCACATCGGCCACGGCCGATGCCGCTGTCACATTCCCGTTGCCCTGTCCCTGCAGTTGTACGGGAGGCTGGAAGGTGCCGTCGCCCTTGCCATAGAAGATCGTGGCCGGTCCGTTTCCGGAAATAAGCAAGTCGGCCTTTTTATCTCCGTTCAGATCTACAGCAATCAACTGCCATGGGCTGGTATATCCGGGCAGATGCGTCGGCGGGCCGAGCGTTCCATCCCCGTTTCCCAGGAGAATAATGATGTCGCCAGATTGGTGCTGCGGCGAAGAAGGCACGGCTACGGCGACATCGAGCTTGCCATCATTGTTGAAGTCGGCGAGCGCTATCTCGGGTCCAGACCCATCGCTGCTCAGACTATAAGTGACAGGCTGCCGGAATGTGCCATCGCCGTTACCCAGCATCACGGCGACATTCTCCTGGTCCGCGTTAACGACTACAAGGTCCGGCTTGCCGTCTCCATTCAAGTCGCCAACAGCGACAGCGAATGGCTGTGTGCCCCCGGTCTGAAACGGGGTTGCGCCGGTGAATGTCGGATTGGTCTGCGCCGAGCAAATGATAGGTAGAAAACTGACGAACAGCACGAGCAAGAAAACGTGGAACCGGGAAGGTGCAACCATATAGCCCCTTTAAGTTATCAGGCGGAATTTGCGTTCTTGATTTTGAAAACGGAACCTTAGCACGAGCACGACAGAGAAGCCAAGAGCCTTGCGCGTTGAGCCTGATTACCCTCGCGCATCGCTCAGTCCTGCGACACACGCCAAGAGTCCCCGGTCATAAGATTGTCCTGCAGCAGAGTGTAGTCAAATTCTTAAGATTGAGAGAAACAGGCGTCATCATGAACGGTCGGGGCTCGGCCGATGACGCTCGTCTACTGCAGCACTTTCGCGATTGTTCCGCCGGCTATCAGATCGGAGACGCGCATGAAGTCGTGCGACAAAATGCGGTCCTCAACAATAGGTGGGCTTACGGCTCGAATCGCCGCGTGTGCCGCCTGTCCACGCTTGCCGAGTTTCAGCGGAGCCAGAAAGTCAATCGCTTGCGCAACTGCCATGGCTTCGATCGCCAGGACGTTGCGGGTATTGACCAGGATGCGCTGCAACTTGTTCGCGGCAGTCATCCCCATCGATACAAAGTCTTCTTTATTGCCCGAGGTGGTAATCGAGTCGGACGAGGCAGGATGCGACAACACCTTGTTTTCATTCACCAGCGCAGCCGCTGTAACCTGCGCCATCATGAAGCCCGAGTTCAAGCCCGCACCCGGGGCGAGGAACGGGGGCAGATCTTCATTGAGCGAAGGATTCACCAGCCGCTCCAGTCGCCGCTCCGAGATGCCCGCCAGCGCGCTCAGAGCGATGCCCAGAAAATCGAGAGCGAAGGCGATGGGCTCGCCATGGAAATTTCCTCCGGAGAGAATCTCGCCTTCGACCGGTGCACCAATCTGCGGCTTGGGGGCTCCTACCTTTTTCGCCGCAGGGAAGACCAGCGGATTGTCGACCGCCGAATTCATCTCCACTTCGAAAACGTTGCGGCAATGCACGATGGTGTCGCGCACGGCCCCATGTACTTGCGGGATACAGCGCAACGAATAGGCATCCTGCACTTTGGCGCACTCCCGGTGCGATTCGCGAATCTGACTGCCTTCCATGACACGGCGCAGGTTGTAGGCGGTGACGAACTGTCCGGCGTGCGGCCGCGCCGCGTGGATGCGCTCATCGAAAGCTACGTCGGTGCCGCGTAGCGCGTCGACGCTGAGGGCTGACACGACATCGGCGGTGTCGGTAAGATTCTCCGCCTGCAGGATGGCCAGCAGGCCCACCGCGAGCATGGCTTGGGTCCCGTTGATCAGCGAAATCGCTTCCTTGGCTTCGAGCACCAGCCGGGGAACATCTGCTGCCGCCATGGCTTCGGCGCCCGAGAGACGCTTGCCCTGGTAGATGGCTTCTCCTTCGCCGATCAGCACCAGTCCGAGATGGGCCAGGGGAGCCAGGTCGCCGCTCGCTCCTACCGAGCCCTGCGATGGAATCACCGGATGCACCCCGCGGTTGAGCATCGAACACAGCGTGTCGATCACCACGTCGCGCACGCCGGAAAATCCTTTGGCCAGTGAGTTCGCACGCAGCAGGATCATGGCTCGCGTCACGGTTTCCGGCAGTGGATCGCCAAGTCCTACAGCGTGGGAGCGCATGAGATTGAGCTGCAACTGGCGGATGTCGGGCGCCGAGATGCGCACGTCACTGAGCTTGCCCACGCCGGTATTCACCGCGTAAGCCACCTGGTCGCGTTCAAGCAGGTCCTCGACCACGGCGCGAGCGCGATCGACAGCCTGGCGTGCTTCGGGAGCGAGCAGCACGGGCCGGTTCTCGTAGACCACCTCGCGCACATCTGCGAGGGTCAGACTGTTGCCGTCAATGTGAAGGGCTTTCAAAGCAGTTGTCAGTTGTCGGTCGTCAGTTGTCAGAAAGCAGTTGTCGGTTTTCCGTGGTCAGTAATGAGGTTATCAGGTGTCCATTTCGGGCGGCGCTCACGTTCACGTCAAGTCTGGGTTCCAGGTATCAGGCTTCATGTATCAGGTATCAGAAACCAGCCTTCAGGAAACAGCCTTCAGGAAACAGCCTTCAGGAAACAGCCTTCAGGAAACAGCCTTCAGGAAACAGCCTTCAGGCATCATCTATCAGACTTCAAGTACTTCCTGACAACTCACAACCTCTTCCTGACAACGGACAACGGCCAACTTCTTTCTGACAACTGGCCACTGCCAACTGACAACTATCCCGCCGCCCGTAGGAATGTGCTCAGATATTTCTCCGGCATCGGCATACGTTTCATGTCCGAGGCGACCACCAGGTGGACGGTTTCACCCTCAGCCAGCAGCGCCCCATCGCTGTCGCGCACGATCTCGTATCCGAAGCGCAGCAGTGATTCACGCACGTGGAGCAGAGAAGTGCGCACGCAGATCAAATCGTCGTAGCGCGCCGGCATTTTGTAGCGACAGCGCGCGTCGACGACCACGATGTGAGTGTCATCCTGCTTCTCCATCTCGCGGTAGTTGAAGCCCAGGTCGCGCAACATCTCGACCCGGCCCACTTCAAACCACACGAGGTAGTTGGCGTGATACACCACCCCCATCTGGTCGGTTTCGGCGTAGCGGACGCGGAATCGCGTCTCGTAAAGCTGGTGTACCGGCTGCGAAGAAGCGCTCGAGTCGTCGTCCGTCACGGTTTGGCGGCGGTTTCGACCGGTGGCGGCGCCGGCTCGTTGGCGACCATCTGCCCGCGCAGCGGTTCACCGATGGGCACTGCTTTGCCGTCAGCTGTGTAGTTCACAAACTGCGCCGGCATGGTCTTGGGCAAGGGGAAGCCGCGCGTGTTCTGCAAACTGTATTCCACATGTGGGGCAAACGAACTGCCGCTGTTGCCGCACTCTCCGATGACCTCGCCCTGCTTCACGCGTTGCCCGGGCCTGACCTTCAGGCTGCCGGCTTTGAGATAGGGAATGAGCGAGTACTCGCTGTTGCCATGCCCAATCACCACATAGTTGCCGCGAGACTGGATCTCGGGTCCTTTGCCCGGCGGATGGTCGCCCGAGTTTCCTGCCGCCTGCACAACCACGCCTCCGGCGGGAGCCAACACCGGCTGCCCGTAACAGAAGTAGTCGGTGTTCTTGCGGCCGGTATTTTCGTACGCCATCCCGTCCTTCACGTTCATGAAGCTCACGGTGTAACGGTTATCGTCGGAGGCGGCAAAGTTGTTGTCGTAGACTGCTCGACCGCCCTGCATAACGATCCAGGAGCCGTTGAATGGCAGTCGCAGCTTGGTGCTGTCCTGGTAGTCGGAATATTCATCGCGCTGCGGATACTGTACCGGTTGGATCTGAAAGTCAGCCAACTCGCCGGCGCCGTTTAACACCATGGTGAGCATCACCGGCACCTTGACTTTGCTGTAGCGGGTGGTGCGATTGTAGATCGTCACCGGAGCGCCCAGACCCGGCAGGAAGCTCTCGCTCAGGGTCTCTCCCGGGGTGCCTAATTTCTCGCTCACCTGCTTGGAAATGGTGCTGATCTTCGACTCGGTTGTCTGCTTTTTCATTCCCGGCGTGAACGACGCATACAGCAGGCCGTCCTGGCCATGCGCGAAATATTCGTATAGCTGGCGCGCGCGCTGCTTGGTCTTGTCGCTCATGATCGGATAAGGAAAAGGTACGTTCGGCTTGGCCGGCTCGGCGGTCGCTGCCGCTTTATCAGCCGCCTGCGGAGCCGCCGCGGGAGCAGCTGAGTCCTGCCCATCCGGCGCGGTTTGCGCATAGGCCGGTTTGTTGTCGTTGGTCTTGGATCCTGCTGTGGACTGACCCGTTGACGTTTGCGCAAGGAGCAGCGCGGGGGCCAAAAGAATTAAGACTGCCAGCCTTGCAAAGGTCTTCACGGTTCACCTCGCCCAATTTGGTTTGCGCTTCTCAAGAAACGAGCTAACGCCTTCGCGGAAGTCGTCGGTCGTACGAATGCGTGCATTTTCCTCGACGGCCGCTGTTATCTGGTCGTCCAGTTGCGCTACCGAATAATGACTCAGGAGGCGCTTGGTCGCAAGCAGAGAAGCAGGACTATTTTGCAACAAATCGCCGGCTAATTCACGTGCTCTTTTGAGCAACCCCTCCGGCGCGACGATTTCGTTCGCCAGTCCCAGGCGATAGGCCTCGTCCGCGCCAATGATACGCCCAGTGAGCAGCAGGTCGCGAGCCTGTTTTTCCCCTACTTGGCGGATTAAGAAGGCTGAGACAATCGCGGGTATGAACCCGATGCGTACTTCGCTATAGCCAAATTTCGCCTCGCTGGACGCCAGTGTGAAGTCGCACAGCGTTGCCAATCCGCAGCCGCCGGCGATGGCAGGGCCGTTGACCGCCGCGATCGTGACCTTAGGAAAGTCATAGAGCGAGCGAAACATTCTCGCCATCTGCTGGGAATCGACAACGTTCTCCTGGTGGCTTCGCGATGTGATTGCCCGCAGATTGTCGAGGTCCATTCCGGAACAAAAGGCCTTGCCGGCACCCGTAAGAATCAGGATGGCTGCATTCGAGTCGTTGACCTCGGCCAGCACACGCAACAGCTCGCCGATCAGCTCGTAGCTGATGGCGTTGCGTTTCTCCGGGCGATTGAGCGTCACGAAGGCCAGCGGGCCTTCGTAGTCGAGGGTGAGGGTGGTGTAGTTGGATGAGTTCATTTGTGAATCTGTGCTGCTGAACCAAGGCTAGATTGTATTCTGCAGCGCCGCTTGATGTCTGTTTCGGCCAGCTGAACGAGCATCATTTCATCACGCTCGCTCGGTGCGGCGGTCACAGACGCCGAGCGCAGCCATCATAGACGCTAAAGATTGTCAGGATTGGTGGAGCTCCGCTTCAGCTGCGACAAGCTCTACGAGTACAGGGCGAAGCGAGAGTTTCTGGTCCACGCTTTCGTTGTGATGCCGAACCATGTTCATTTGCTGATTAACGGTTCGTGAAGGGTTGACTCTCGAGCGTGCGATGCAAGTGCTCAACGGAGGTTTTTCAAGAGAAGCCGGCAAGATGCTGGTCCTAAACCACCCCTTTTGGCAAAAGAGTTTCGTTGACAGGCGGGTGAGGGACCGGAATGAATTCGAGTTTTTCCAGAAATATATCCACCGAAACCCCGTAAACAGCGGTTTAGCGCGATGCGTTGCGGAATTCCCCTACAGCTCAGCCAATTCGAAGTTTCAAGTCGAAGCGTTACCTCAGCGGCTAAAGCCGGGAGGGCAAGTCAGCGTCTGAACTGCACCGCTGAAGCGGCGCTCCACCCACACACTAGAGCATTTATCTGTTTCCGGCGAAGTTGTTCCTCACCCGAACACCCGCTTGTAAATTTTGTCGATATTGCGCAGCGGCCGTTGCAGGTCGAATGCCTGCTCCAGGGTTTCGCGCTTCACCTTCGAGTTGATCTCCGGATCGCTGATGACCAGGTCGTGGAAGTTCAAATCTTCCTTCCACGCCTTCATCGCGTTTCCTTGTACCAGGCGATATGCGTCTTCCCGCAACATCCCGGCTTCAACCAGATCAAGCAGTAACTGTCCGCTGAAGACCAGGCCTCCGGTCGATTCCAGATTCTTCATCATGCGCTTGGGATAGACCAGCAACGTGTCGATCAGGTTCGTGGTTTTGCTCAACAGGTAGTCGACGAGGATCGTCGAGTCGGGAAGTATGACGCGCTCCACCGATGAGTGCGAGATATCGCGCTCGTGCCACAGCGCGACATTCTCCAGCGCCGCCTGCGAATTGGCGCGCACGACGCGTGCCAGTCCGCTGATCTGTTCGCAGGTGACCGGATTCCGCTTGTGCGGCATTGCCGACGAACCCTTTTGCTTCTCGCTGAAGTACTCTTCCGTCTCGCGTACTTCCGTTCTTTGCAGGTGCCGAATTTCCGTCGCAATTTTATCCAGCGTCGAGGCAATCACCGCCAGCGTGGCAACGTAGAAGGCATGCCGGTCGCGCTGGATCACCTGGCTTGAAACCGACGCAACTTCCAACCCAAGCCGCTTGCAAATCTGCTCTTCGTGCTCGGGATCAAGGTGCGCTCCGTTGCCCACTGCGCCCGAGAGCTTGCCGACGCGCATCTGCTCGGCCGCCATCTCAAAGCGCGCGATATCGCGCTGCACTTCGGAGTACCAGTTCGCCAGCTTCAGCCCGAAGGTGATGGGTTCGGCATGGATGCCGTGGGTGCGGCCGATCTGCGGCGTGTCTTTGAATTCGAACGCGCGCCGCTTGAGAACCTCGGCGAGCTTCGTCAGGTCCTGGCGAATGATGGCCGACGCCTGCTTCACCAGCAGCGCCTGCGCCGTATCGACGACGTCGTTGGAGGTCAGGCCGTAGTGCAGCCAGCGCGACTCGGGGCCCACCTTCTCGGCGACCACCGTGGTGAAAGCAATGACGTCGTGTTTGACCTCGGCTTCGATCTGGTGGATGCGGGCTACGTCGATGCCACCTTTTTCGCGGATCGCCTTGGCCGCCGACTGCGGCACAATGCCGGCCTCGGCCAACGTTTCGGTGGCTGCGACTTCCACTTCGAGCCAGGTAAGAAAGCGGTTTTCGTCACTCCAGATGCGGCCCATCTCAGGCCGTGTATAACGTGCGATCAAAGATTTGTCCTTGAGGAATCGAGGTGTTCTGAACTGTTCATTGTACAGCGGTTGGGCCGATGTGCCGAACGCGCCAAACTGCTGCGCCGGGCTTTGCATCTACTCCAGATATATCGTTAGACGATATAATTGCATTCAGACCCATGGCCTCCAACGACCTCAAAGCTTCCGACTACACCGCGCTGGCGGACTTCCGTTACCAGATCCGGCGCTTCCTCCATTTCAGCGAGCAGGCGGCGCGCCGGGCGGGCGTCGAGCCCCAGCACCACCAGCTCATGCTGGCCATACGAGGCGCGGGCAACGGCGAATGCTGCCGCATCGCCGACCTGGCGGAGCGTTTGCAGATCCAGCATCACAGCGCGGTGGAACTAGTCGGCCGCCTGGAGGAGAAGGACCTCATTCAGCGCAACCGCGGCGCAGAAGACCGGCGCGAGGTCTACGTTAGCCTTACTCCGCACGGCGAGCAGGTGCTGCGTGAACTCACCTTGCATCACCGCGAGGAGCTTCGCTCAGCCGCCCCGGCATTGATTTCCGCGCTGCGTGGCATAACCGGCAAGACGAGCCGTCCGCCGCTAAAACGTGCTGCCGCCAAACGCGCTGCGGAGGCCAGGCGATGAGCGAACGCGTTGCCACCTTGGGCGTTGATGGCGTGAACCCGCTGCTGCCAAACGCATCCCCCCTGGATAACGACGCGCGTTTCCGAACGGCCCTGATCTCGCTGCTCGCCGTTTTCATCGGGTTCCTCGCAGGCATTATTGCGTTCCTGCTCTATAACCTCATCGGACTCTTCACCAACATCTTCTTCTTCCATAGCCTGTCGTTCGCCTTCAGCAGCGCGCGCAACAACCATCTCGGCCTGTGGGTGATCGTCACTCCTGTCATCGGCGGCGTGATCGTTGGCATCATGGCGCGCTACGGCAGCGACAAGATTCGCGGCCACGGCATTCCCGAAGCCATGGAAGCGGTGCTGGTGAATCGCAGTCGCATCGAGCCCAAGGTAGCGATCCTCAAGCCCATCTCGGCAGCCATCGCCATTGGTACCGGCGGCCCGTTCGGCGCTGAGGGACCCATCATTCAAACCGGCGGCGCCATGGGGTCGCTGGTTGGCCAGTTGCTGCACACCACCGGCGCGGAGCGCAAAGTTCTGCTGGCCTGCGGAGCTGCTGCGGGCATGGCGGCTACTTTCAGCACGCCCATTGCGGGCGTAATCCTCGCGATCGAACTGCTGCTGTTCGAATTCAAATCGCGCTCCTTCATTCCCCTGGTGATTGCCAGCAGCATCGCCACCAGCGTGCATTTCTGGCTGATGGGCCGCGGCCCTATGTTCTCCGTCGGAGCGGTCGATTTCGGGCTGCCACATGCCTTGCCGTTTTACCTGGTGCTGGGAGTGATCTGCGGATTCGCGGCGCTTGGGTTCAGCCGCGCGCTGTACTGGGTCGAAGATCAATTCGAGAAGCTGCCCATCCACGACATGTGGTGGCCCGCCATTGGCGCACTCGGCCTGGGCATCATCGGCTACTTCGTGCCGCGCGTCTTGGGCGTGGGCTACGACACCATCTCCGACATCCTGAACACCAGGATGCTGCTCGGCGGTCTGCTCGCCGTCATGGTATTCAAGTCGGCAGCGCTGGTCATCTCGCTTGGATCGGGGACCTCCGGCGGTCTGCTGGCTCCGATGTTCATGGCCAGTGCAGCGATGGGATCGGCCTACGCCATGATCATCGACAAGCTCTGGCCCGCGGCAAATCTTTCGCCGGGAGCCTTCGCCCTGGTTGCCATGGGAGCAGTCTTTGGCGCAGCGTCACGCGCGGCCTTCACCTTCATCATCTTTGCTTTCGAGATCACGCGCGATTACAACTCCGTGCTGCCGCTGATGATGGTTACCGTTATCGCCGATCTCATCGCCGTGCGCTATGCCAAGAATTCCATCATGACCGAGAAGCTGGCGCGTCGCGGCTTGCACATCCATCAGGACTACGAGCCCGATGTCTTCCAGCAGGTGACGGTGGGTGAGGTCATGTCGCGCGACTTCGATACCGTACCGGCAAACATAACCGTGGCCGAACTGGCGAATCGAATAGGCCACCACGATCCCACGGTTACACGGCACCAGGGAGTCTTCGTGATGGGCGAAGATGGACGCCTGGCGGGCATCATTACACGCTCCGACCTGATGCGCGCGTTTCAACAAGATGCTTCGGGGAAGATGACGGTACTGGATGCCGGCTCGCGCAATCTGGTCGCAGCCTATCCCGACGAAGTGCTCTACGATGCTGCCGGGCGCATGTTGCGGGCTAATGTTGGTCGTATGCCGGTGGTGGACAGAAAAGAGCCGGGCAAGCCAGTGGGATATCTAGGGCGCTCCGCAATTATGTCGGCTCGCATGCGGCGGTTGGAAGAAGAGTACGTGCGCGATCCGGGATGGATCAGGAGAAGAACTGCATCGTAATCGCTTTTACCTCGTCATCCTGAGCGAGGAGCGCAGCGAGGACTCGAAGGCCCCCTATTCGCGCCGATGCGGTTCGCGGATCGGGCGCCTTTGGCTTCGCTCAAGGTCTCGGCTGCGGGCGCCGCATGACGCTTCGACAATAGCCATTCCTTAGAAATCGGTTTTGAAAGGGCACGACTTCAGCCCTGCCGCAAACCATCGGCCCGCATCCTGAGACGAGTTTGCCATGAAGCCGCGCTTAACCTCGTTGCTTGCGGGACAGCGTGAGTTGCGCGCCCAGTACCACCAGCGGAACGATCGTGAGCAGGAAGGTCAGGTGGTACCACACCGGAAGTTTGCTCCAGATCGCAATGTGTGCCGGCACAAACATTGCCAGCACGACGGCGCCGACGATCACCGGCACCCAACGATTGGAACCGGATATCCAGCCTGTCACCGCCCCGGCTATGACCGATGTGGCTGCCGCCATCAGCAGCCGTGCGACTTTGATCGCCATCGTGAACTGAAGGGTGTGTTCGGCAGCGGTATAGCCGGGCATCGTCACGCGAAGGACGCGGTTGATGACGCTGACGACGACCAGCCAGGTAACGAGTCCGGCAATGCCGGCGAGGATAGAACGTTTCATCGGTCCCTCTCTTAGTCTGAATCGTATAGTAAAATTAGACTAATGAAAGCCGAATTATACATCCTGGGGGTCCTGCACCGCGGAGACTTTCACCCCTACGAAATCAAGCGGCGGCTTACCCAGGCAATGATCGAGTGCTTCACCGACGTTGATGTCGGAACGCTCTACTATGCCGTGCGCCAACTGGCCGAGAGCGGTATGTTGACCGCCGTGGCGCATCAGCGCGTGGCCCGCGGCGGAATGCGTACCATTTACCGCATCACGCCGCGCGGCCGCCAGCGCTTTCGTGAACTGCTGCACGCTCAGTTCGCTGCCGAAGGTAGCGTCAGCGAGACGCTTTACGGCCCGATGTTGTTCCTCCATCTTGCCGATCCCAAGCTGGTTGCCAAGGCTCTGCGCATGCAAATCGAGCGGCAGAGCGCGCGACTGGCCGAGATCCGTAAATTGCAGCGGGAATGGGCCGGGACCTTACCTACCGGAAGCCGTTATCTGATGGAGCATATGACCAAGCAGTGCCGCCTCGACGTACGCTGGCTCGAGACCGTGCTTGCCGAGGTTGAAGCCGGCCACGTACGCGACACGCCTGACCCGTCGCGGCTGGCCAGGAAAAAGCTACGCTCCCGATCATGAGCGCGTAACGGCCGCAACTTCCGGACTGACGAGTCGTCGGGTCGGGCTGGGAACTAAGTTGCTGAACTGGTTTACTGAATGTCGATCGGTCGTTGAGCCGTGCGCGCTTACGAACCTTCAATTCCCAGCAGGGCACGCATTTCTTCGAAGAGGAAGCCTTCGCCGGGACGATAAGGCTGTACCCACTGGCCATTGATGACGAACTGCGGGATGGCGCGCTTGCCGGTATTGCGGATGACTTCCTCAGCCGCGCCCGGCGTCGACTCGATATTTACTTCGGTGTAGGGAATTCCGTGCTGCTCAAGGAATCGTTTTGCCGTGCGGCAGTCGCAGCACCAGGGGGCCGAGTAAACCAGAAGGTCCATGCGGATTAGATGTTACAACGCCAGTAAAGAACCTTGCGAGCAGCGACCTCCGGAAAATTTCGGAAAGGGCCAGCCTTCAGCCCAGCCTTGCCTCGCAGCATCTACACTCCTTCCGCGCAATCGATACCTACTCTCGAATTCTGCAAACTCGTCCGCCATAGCGGCATCGTAGATATCAAGGCGTCGACCACTGGCCGGCTCTCATTCCATCACTCAATCGAGGTAGCTAATGGCGACCAATCCACGTGTCCCTTACGAAGACCGCAAAGAGCCTCAGCTCGTTCCCAACCGGGACCCGCTCCAGCCGAAGCGTCCTGGGGGAGGCATGCCCGGCCTGCTCGTCGGAATCCTGGTGGCGCTGGCACTTCTGGCGGCCGTCATTTATTTTCTCCCGCGCACGCCTAAGAACACACCGCCTCCGAGTGCAGCCCAGGTTCCCGCGCAGCCGGTTCCGGGAGAACTACAACTGCAAGGCATGCAGGTAATCGCCGGCCCCACCGACGGTGCTTACTACTTCGACGGCAATGTCACCAACACCGGGCCGCATGCTATCACCGGAATCATGGCCGAGGTGAAGCTGCGCGATGGACAGAACAACGTGGTGCTTGACGTTCAGCGCCCCCTGGAGGGCATGACGACGCAGAACCACGGCTTGGTTTCAGACCCGCTGACCAAAGACCCTATCAAACCCAACGGCACCCGTCCTGTCCGGCTCGGCCTGGATAACGTTCCCGCATCCTGGAACCACAATCTGCCGGAGATCCAGATCGTAACCGTCACCGCCGAGGGGCGTTAGCGAGAGTTGTCGTCAAAATCCTCGAGAAGATGGGCCCGTTCCAGCCGTAGCGCTGCGAACGGGCTTCGCCTTTTTTGCCGTCCATGCCGCGACCCCTTCAAAGGACTTAGTAAGTCAAATATACTTGACACAGTGACAAGTAAACGTTACTTTACGTCTTGTAAACTAGACAGGAGACGTAAACATGTCCTTTCGTGAAAAGTCCGCTTGGATCTCGCTTGTTTCAATGGCCGGCATTTACGGCGCGTACTTTTGGTCTCTGATCCGTTCGGGACCGGGTGACCGCCAGCGCACCACTGGCCTGCTGGGAACCATCATCGCCCTGGTGATCGTGCAGACGGTGCTGACGATCGTTGTGGCCATCTTCGATCCCAAGAATGCGCAGGCGCCGCGTGACGAACGGGAGAAGCTGATCGAGTTGCGGGCGTCGCGCTTCGCCTACTCTGGACTGGCTACGGCCGTGGCGTTTGCTGTGTTCTTTGCCGCCTTGCCCACTCCCATCATCTTCGGCGCGAACTCGTTGCTGTTCATCCTGGTGGTGACCGAAATCATGCGCTCCAGCTGCCAGATCGTTCAGTACCGGCGGAGCGCATAACATGGCGACCATTCGCAACGAGATTCGTCGCCTGCGCTTCGAGCACGGCGAGATGACGCAGCAGGAGCTGGCGGAGAAGATCAAGCTCACTCGCCAGACGGTCAACGCCATCGAACTGGGGAAGTACTCGCCATCGCTGGAAGCGGCGTTCCGCATTGCTGCGGTTTTCGGGAAACCGCTGGAAAGCGTCTTTCACTATTCGGACGACGAAGGTCAGACGGGAAGCTGACGACCATGAAAACCTTGAAAGCATCGCTGTTAGCCGGCGTTATTGGAACCGGGGCGTGGCTTCTGGGGATAGCGGAGGAGATATGGCCGGCGCATCCCTGGTGGTTCGTCTTCTTCGTGACCATCGGAAGCACCGTGCTGCTGATGTACGTGCCACCGGACCAGGAGTCGAACTAACTTGATGCCCGTCCGACATCCATGCACCTCGCTTGGCCGCCAAAGTGTCATCGAAAATCGCGAAAAAACGTTATGCACGATTCCTTGTTTTCAACACTTTAGGCAAGATTTCGCCGCAAATTCTTGAGCCCGTGGGACTTACAGGCAAATTCCAGATTTCAAAGAACTTATGCGGGCCGGTTTCGCCGGATGAAAGGCGAAAGCCGGGAGCGCGTATCCGGTGCACTCGTTGGCGCACTCAAGGCGAGTTTATGGTTCGCGGAAGCCGCCCGCACGGGGAAAGTCGAAAACGGACATTACCAAGGTGGTAGAGCATTCCCGAAACGGGAATCGGGGGGGTATCAGACCACCATTCGGCGCCGAGTTAGCGAGAAGCTTGCTGACGGTGACCCTTCAGGAATTCTTGGCGCGAAATATGTCGTGTCCGAACATTCCCCGACGGGACCGCATGAAGGGTGACACTTATGGTCTTGTACTTCGTAATATTTTCTCCGTCTGGCGTTTCGGAATACGTAAACTGGCGTTCGAAAGCGGAGTAATTCGGTTCGACTCGAAACTCGTCCGCTGCTTCGTCCCAATCCGCACCTGACGTATACATGAGTGCGTAAATTCCTGGCTCTATTCCACCCACAGTAGCTGCGGCTTTCGACTGTACATAGAACCAACGTACCGTCGAGTTGTTGTTTGTGTCCACTAGTCGAACTACTGCGTCTGAAGCTGTGCCGTTTTCCACGGTCAGCTTGCCCAATCCTGTTGTCCCGTTATCGTCGGCAATCCTCGCTCCGTTATCCTTGCGGTTGTACGTTGAGAGGTCGGGCGGAGCGGGAACCCTCCGTAGGCCCGCAGGCGGAGGGTTTTGCCTCGTTTCGGGTTGCGTAACGTCCTCGGCGAATCCTGACGGCGGAGAAGGCTCGGGCTGCGACTCACTTGGCGGTGCGGGTGTTGCTTCGGAAGCTGAGCTTGTGGACCCAACAAGGTTATTGGAGCCCAGCGTGGCCGTGTGACCGAAATCGCTTTCGGGGGAGTAGCGATAAGCAATGAGTCCCACTGCCGCTAGGATGAGAGTCACGGTCACGACGACCAAGGCACGTTTTCTTATTTGTTTATTCGAGAACGACAGCATCTGTAACAAGGTGTTGCGCAAGTTTGCTGCGATGCTGCCACCTGAACGCAACTTGCTGATGCTAGCGATGGTCACCTCGGTCGCGGTGACGGTGCCGAGTGCGGCCAAGCTCATCAAAAGCAGGAAATATCCAACTTCACGGGTGCTTTGATACACCCCCCGAACGTAGTACCAGCGATATAGCGCCACGTTGAGTACAAGCAGGATCAAGCTGAAGACCGTGCCTGCCAAACTGGTGATGCGGACATATCGCAGAGACGAGCTTCTTGTCTTGGCTACCGAGCTGCCACGATTGACAGGGTCGGCTTGATCACGGGACTCTCCCTCGCAAAACACAGAGCTCGCATCAGGGATGGTCGGTCACGGCTGTTGGCAGTACCGATATCCTCTTGCCGCATCTAGAACAGAGAATGAACGCGCCGGAGTGTTCTGGAGAAGCGTGATAAAGGGATCCGAATGAACAATTGAAAACCATGATTCAAGCGGTCGCGATCAGGTTTCAGGGGCGAGGGTACACAGTGCGCGGCCAGTGTGAGGCGTACTCCATCGCTTGTCAAGCCCGAGTTACTGGCGTCCGTTCGGGTGGGATGGTAACGCAGGTTCCGGGCGCGGTCTTGTGAAAGGAGGAATCGCCGTCCCAACTAGGCCCGAAGGTCGCTCGCGCAAAAACGACATTTGATCGCTTCGAGTTTTATCAGCTCGGCACAATAAGGACATTTCTTCATGCTGCCCGACTCAAGGACTTGCCTTTCCACTTGTGGCTCGTCCCTACCCACGACCAGAGCCAAAATTAAGGTGAGCGGTCCAAGGAACACCCCAACAATGAACCAGCCGCAACCACTTCTACCCTTATTGCTCGCAATTACCGCCGAGATCACGCCGCACACTATCCACACTATGAAAATTTCCATAAATACTCCTGGTATTGGCAGTGGGGCCGACCTCGCCGGGACTAAAGGGCGAGTCGCCTCAATCCTTCACCTGTCATGGCAATCACCCCAACTTTCTTGCGATCTGTTCATCGAGGATGTCGCGGACAGTGAGGGGGATTATGACAGCGTGCTCGCGGCGGAAGAAGCCGTCGATTTCGGTCAATGAGTCTTGCGAGTAATCGAAGCCGACGAAAAAGCCCTTTTTGCGCCTGGTACGCATCATGGCCGCTTCGAACTTATCAATGTCGGGGCGGCCGACCTTATCCATCTGCTTCACCTGAATGGGGAACCAATCGTCCATGAAGCTGAGCTCGGCGGCGTCTGGAATGACCGGCGTCGGCTGTGGTACCGACGGGATAGATCGGCCATCGATGCCATATCACCACTGCGTTTTGTTGGGAATGCCGCCCAGTGCGATAACCGCCCAATTTTCGAATCAAAAGGCGGCATTGCTGCGAAGCTTGTCTTCGGTCCACGGCAGGTCGCGGACGACAAATCCGCTGTACCGTGCCTGCCAGAGCGTCTCGTTCTCGCGAAGTTTGCAGACGTCGCGCAGACGTTTGGCCATGACGCGGCAGGCGGTGGGCGAGACGTCAATGCCGATCCATTGCCGGTTCAGATTTTGTGCAGCGACCAACGCGGTACCGCATCCGCAGAAGGCATCGAGGACGATGTCGTTCTCGTTGGAAGAGGTTTTGATGATCCGTTCAAGAAGAGGCAAGGGCTTCTGGGTTGGGTAGCCTAACGATTCCTTGGCTTGCGAGTTGATCGGGTTGATGTCGTCCCAAACGCTTCCAACCGGCAGACCTTTGGATTCGTCCAAGTATCTTTTGTACCGAGGAACTTTGCCGCCGGGCTGGTATTGCGACTCGTCCCTCGCTGTATGAGTTGCTTCATGTTTTCCTGGCTATAACGCCAGAATCCATCTATGCCGAAGATTTTGTAGTGAGGATTGCCCTTTCGACGGGGCAGCACCTCCAGGGGCGCGCAGGTCGCCCCATTGGAACCGGCGTCCATGTTATCATCGATTTGCGAGTAATGCGATTCAATATATGAATTGTCGAGCGGCACATATTGCTGAGTCCAAGTGTATTGCTCGATCACCACCGTACATAGAACAAGAGCACATCATGCAACCGCCCGTAATGTTTGCTGCCCTGCTTCGCGTCATTGTGCGAGGTCTGTCGTTTCCAAACTAATTCGTTAATGAAGTTATTCTCCCCGAAAATCTGGTCGAGCATGACCTTGACATAGTGGCTGGCGTGCCAGTCGCAGTGATAATAGAAGCTGCCGGTCTTCTTTAGCACGCGCGCCAACTCAACGCAGCGCGGGCGCATGAATCGATGTAGGCCTGCGTGGATTCGTGGCGGTCTTCGAAGGAGCGCTTCTCCTTCGTCTCGCCCCAGAAGACCTCGTAATTGCGGTTGGAGTTGAATGGCGGATCGATGTAAATCAGATCGACGCAGGCATCGGGCAGCTTGGCGAGCTGTTCCAGATTGTCGCCGCAGTAGATGACGCGGGTATCCACAACCGCAGAGGGTTTGGCCATGGTTTGTGTGTTGATGGGATTACAACATGGAGAGCGGGTTGGGGAAAGTTACTTTCGTGTGTCGCCCCTGAAAGGGCTGAGGAGTCGTTGGGCGGGATCGCATTTCCCGCGCCTGAAGGCGTGGGCTCCCACCCGTCCCTGAAGGGACTCGGGGGCGTGATCTGGTCGTTACCCGGCACTGCCGTGCCGGGCTACAGGTTGTTGCGTTCCTTCGGAACTGAATAGCCGCGGTTCCGAGATTCATGCGGATGATCTCGGTGACATGTCGTCCCTGAAGGGGCTCGGAGCCTTTGGGCGCAATCGCATGCCCCACGCCTGAAGGCGTGGGCTCCCACCAGGGCCTTGATGCAGTAGCGATCTGTCGTCCCTGAAGGGACTCGGGAATTACGGGTGGGCGTACCCAGCACTCCGCTTCGCTGCATGGTGGGCTAAGCTAAGTCGCGCCTGCGGCGCTGGGACTGTTCCGCGAATGCGACTAGACTCCGCCCGAGCCGCTGCATGGTGGGCTAAGCTAAGTCGCGCCTGCGGCGCTGGGACTGTTCCGCGAATGCGACTAGACTCCGCCCGAGCCGCTGCATGCTGGGCTAAGCTGAGTCGCGCCTGCGGCGCTCGGATCGTTCCGCGAATGCGACTAGACTCCGCCCGCTTCGCTGCATGCTGGGCTAAGCTGAGTCGCGCCTGCGGCGCTGGGATCGTTCCGTAGATGCACCTAAACTAAGGGCTCGAAGTCGGAGGTTCTTGCGGAATTATTTTGGGCGGCGCTGCACGGTATCACCGAGCTCACAAGGACCAGGCGATTTCCACCCGTCCGTCAGAAACGGCGCGTGAGGGAACTTGTCGAGCTCTTCACTTTTCCCAAGTGAGTCGCGAACACGCCACGCCTTAGGAGGTTGCATGAAAACGCTCAAAGCGTCGCTGTTGGCCAGCCTGATCGGAACCGCAGCCTGCATGTTCGGCATGATGGGTAAGATCTGGCCGGCCCATCCCATGTGGGCGCTTTTCTTCGTCACATTAGGCCTCACGGCCCTGCTGATGTACGTCCTGCCGGAACCAGAAAAGAAATAGCCGCCAACCGTAAATTGGAGCAAGCTCGAGTAATGAAGCTCGCTGCCATGAACCTTATGATGACGGTTCTCGTCATCGTGTGCGCCAATCCACTCAGGTGTCTGGCGGCTGACCAGTCCGGCGATCGCATTCGCAGTGCCGTCGACGAGGCCGTGCGCCCGAGGATGGCGAAAGAGCACATTCCCGGCATGGCGGTGGGAATCACCATCGCCGGAAAGTCGTGGATCTTCAATTACGGAGTGGCCTCGACTGAGAAGAGCAAGCCGGTTACGGACGCTACGCTGTTTGAACTTGGGTCGATCAGCAAGACCTTCACTGCAACTCTCACTTCATGGGCGGAAGTTGATGACAGCCTGTCGCTGTCTGAGAAAGTGGAGAAGTACCTGCCATCGCTGCGAAATACGCCATTCGGAAACCTCGCTCTGCTCAACCTCGGCACGCATACTCCGGGAGGCCTGCCGTTGCAGGTGCCGGATGACATTCACAACGAAGGGCAGCTTATGCGGTACCTCAAGGCGTGGCGTCCCGCGTACGAGCCGGGAACGTATCGGACGTATTCCAACCCGGGCATCGGCACGCTCGGCCTGATCACGGCAAAGGCCATGGGGCAGGACTTCACGGCGCTGATGCAACAGCGCTTGCTTGCCGGGCTGGGGATGAAGAACACGTTCATCGAAGTTCCCGCAGCGCGAGTGCCCGATTACGCCCAGGGTTACACGCACGAAGGCAGCCCAATTCGCTTGTCGAACGGAGTGTTGTTCGCCGAAGCCTACGGCATCAAGTCAACCGCGGCGGACATGGTGCGTTTTCTCGAAGCAAACATGAATGAGGTGAAGCTGGGCGCGAAGCTCCAGCGGGCCGTCACCGATACCCACACCGGCTACTTCCAAGCGGGAGTGATGACGCAGGACTTGATTTGGGAGCAATACCCCTATCCCGTCGCGTTGAAGACACTGCTGGAAGGGAACTCGCCGGCAATGATCTACAACGCGACTCCGGTCACGGCAATTACGCCTCGCTTGCCGCCGCGGCAGGATGTCTGGATCAACAAGACCGGTTCGACCAACGGCTTCGCAGCTTACGTTGCGTTCATCCCGGAGAAGCAGTTGGGAATCGTGATTCTGGCGAACAAGAGTTATCCCATCGAAGAGAGGGTGGCATTGGCGTACCAGATCCTGCAGGCGTTGGGCGACGCGCAATGAGGCGCAGTTTCATCGCCGCTGGTTTGCCGAGAATGGGAACCTGTGCCGTCCCTGAATGGACTCGGCATTCTGGGGCATCGATTCCCGGCACTGCCGTGCCGGGCTAAAGATTGTTGCGTCCTTCGGACTAGAGCGGAAGGTGGGACACCGCCCGATCGACGTCCATGAATCCCACTCGTTTCAAAACGAGGAAATGTGAGCCACCCGCGTTTTAACTCCTGAAGTTTCCCATCCCGCGAAATTCGCTCATGAATTCTCCGGACGGTAAAACCCGTGCCGGTTACAAGGGAGCGCGAGGGCATGCCGGTTTATCCAATGGGTGGAAGTGGAGGGATTTATGAAGAGAGCGATCATTTGCGCGGCGATGGTCATTGGCTGGGCAACGGCTGGTTTCAGTCAAGTCGGCGTCCCGACGGCGGAGGGTGAGACACGAGTGCTGGAGGGATGCCTCGCGTACACAGGCGCGAGCTACGTGCTTGCAGTTGTCGATCACAGCCCGAAGCAATATCGCGTCATCGGGGGAGATATCGCTCCGCTGAAGCGAATGGTGGGACACACGGTACGGATCACTGGCCCCACCGGGAACAGCACATGGGAACAGAGCGTGGTAAGCAACGGCCTGGTGGACGCAACGACCGGAGTTACGTTCTCGACCGTTTCCGCGGACAAGGTCAGGGACATCACGCCGAACTGCAGCTATCCGGGATTCAACGAGCCGGTGAAGCCGTAGCGGTCCAAGCACGTTGGCTCAGAGCCTGGGCTGCTTTGATTCCTTGCGACCCACATTTCGCAAACAATGGGAAATGTGGGCCACCGGACGGACCATTCCGACATGTAGTAACGATTACAGGGGGAGCTTTCGGCGCAAAAGCCCAGCCAAGCCGACGACGCCCGTGCCCATCAGGATCAGGCTGCCGGGTTCCGGCGTCGCAGTGAATGAGAAGCCCAAATCCATACCAGCGAGAGAACCGAACTGCTGGCCGGCGCTTCTCCGAATGCCCAGTGAGATCGTATCGCCCGCCTGCACCGCGAAGCCACCGTCGCTGAAGATGTCCGGATTGTTCAAGCCCTGGCCGTTAGCCACCGTACCCGATGCCAGCGTCGTGTTATCAAAAAACAACGCCCAGTCATTGGAGCGGCTCACCGACGAATGCGCATACCAGACCATGCCAGTTTGAGTACCAACCATTCCTGCCGAGGGAGCCGTCCAGGTCGCAAACAAGTAGTCACCCGCGTTGGGTGAGTGTCCCACGATATTTCCGGCAAGAAAGTCGTTGTTGGTTTCGCCCGCCTGACTGCCGTCTACCAGCGCCTTGAACAGAAATGGCGTATTAACATTCAGGTCGTTGCCCGTGCCCCAGTATCCTGTGCTCAGTGCGGGATACAGCGGGTTGTTGTTCATAGGCACCTGCAGCGAAAGCAGCGTCGCACTGGAGGGCGTCATTCCTTCGCTGTAGCTCCAGTTTCCGTTGGGATTGCCGTTGGTAATGCTGAAGTCGTTTTGCAGGCTGATCGTGTCGGCGTGTAACGCGATGGAAAGCATCCCCACTGCCAGCACAATTTTGAGACACGTGCGATACATGGAGCCTCCTGGGCGATTCAACTCTCGACTGGCAGCTTGGGTTGCCCCGTCGTATATTCAGCTTCAGGCTATTGCCAAAATCTGAGCAACTGGTATTTCGGGACATTCCAGGACATTCCGGGACATCGTGACTTATGGTGGACTTGCGCGAGGCGAAGACCCCGAATCGGCGGCTGGATTCATGGAAAGAGATCGCTTCGTTCTTTTCCAAAGATGAACGCACCGTCAAGCGTTGGGAGAAGGAGCGAGGACTACCAGTACACCGCCTGCAAGAAGGCACGAGAGGACCCGTCCACGCCTTTACCGATGAACTTGTGCGGTGGATGAAGTCGCCCGTCTCGCTTGAGGCGGCAGCTTCGACCATAGAGCCATCGGAAACCCACGCCGACTCGCCGGCCGAAGTGGTTTCACAGGGTGTAACTCATCCCCAGCCGGTACCCGAGCAAGATGGGTTTAACTTAGGGCGTAGAGCTTCAGACAAACCCCAAGCAACACGAAGAGGGTGGCTACTTGGAGCTTTCGTGGGGGCCTCACTGCTGATTGTCGCGGCCCTTTTTTTGCATGTTGAATTGGCGCCTTTGCGCGCTGCCCGAAGGGATGCTCGCCCGCAGAAGCCACTCACCGAAATCCGCACTACCAATCCTGAGGCGCGGGAGTTCTATCTCAAGGGACGATATGAGTGGGACAAACGCACCCCCGAGAGTCTGACCGAGGCAGTCGATTACTTCACCCAGGCGATCGTCCACGATCCTAACTACGCGCCAGCGTACGTGGGACTGGCGGACTGCTATAACCTGCTTCGCGAATACAGTGTGATGCCATCCGCCGAAGCCTACTCTCGCGCGTCAGCGGCAGCCAGGAAGGCGGTCGAACTCGACGATTCATCTGCCGACGCGCACACCTCGCTGGCGTTTGCCACGTTTTACGGAAGCTTCGACAGGCCGGTCGCGGAGCGTGAATTTCGCCGTGCGCTTACCTTGAGCCCCAATGACGCCAGATCCCATCACTGGTATGGAACGTTCCTGCTGGCGGAGGGAAAATACCCGGAGGCGCTGAGCGAAATTGAGATCGCTCAACAACTCGATCCGGCATCGACTGCGATTGTTGCAGACAAGGGCTTGATTCTGCTCTACGCCGGCCCAAGAGAACAGGGAGTCGCCTTACTCAAACAACTGGAGAGCACCGACCCTGGATTTCCCTTAACCTGTCGCTATCTACAAATCGCTTCACTCCTGAATAAAGACTATCGAGCGTATCTGGACGAGGCGGAAAAAGAGGCGCGAGTTTCGCATGACAGCCAGAAACTAGCCATCGTCGAAGCCGGAGAAAAGGGATTTTCCCACGGTGAGCGGCAAGCTATGTTCGCAAGCATGCTTGCAGTACAGAAAAGATTCTATGTCGAGCGACATCTACCCGCTTATGAGATGGCTGAAGCCTACGCCTGGGTAGGAAATAAGCCGGAAGCTCTGACGTATCTCCAAACCGCGTACCGAAACCACGAGGCGGGACTAATTGCTATTCGCAATAGTCCGGCTTTCGAAGAGCTTCACAGCGAGCCCTCCTTTCGCAACCTGGTGGTGCAGGTCGGACTCTCGCCACTACAGTGAGCGGCACCCACGTGTGGCGATGTGGCGTCCCCGCAGATGTTGCGTTCCTCCGG
This sequence comes from uncultured Acidobacteriaceae bacterium, assembly GCA_963771535.1. Lineage (GTDB taxonomy): Bacteria > Acidobacteriota > Terriglobia > Terriglobales > Acidobacteriaceae > CAVVDY01. The sequence goes on from CAVYTK010000007.1 coordinate 448,683, forward strand.
AACTGAACACCCGGAATCGCGATCTCTCGTCCCACCGTTCCTTGACACTCCCTTTCCAGCACTTTATCCTTGTAGTTTGTCGTAGTTGCGCGCTCCCGCCCGTCTGTACCTGCCAGAGTTTCCCTCAGGAGCTTGGCCTGCCAGACCCGGTTTTGTCCGGCGGTCTCTGACCATGCGGGAGGTTTGCGTCTGACAGCAATTGAACGCGCCTCCGCGTGAGGCATTCAGGGTGGTGAAATGCTGATTCGGGTGCGGGAACTGGAACTCCGTAAGCTGGAGTTCAACGAGCATCTTCCTCCCGGAGCGGTGGATTTTGGTCCGGACTTCCGCCAGGTCGGTGACTTAAATGCCAATGGCCGGGCGGAGCTGATCGTCGAGCATCGCGGCCATCATCAGGATGTGGAAGACATCCGGCTGGTGGGCAAGCTGAGCACGGAGATTGAAGCTCTGTGCGCCCGCTGCCTTGATCCGGTGGTCCACAAGGTGGCGCGAGAGTTTGACCTGATTTACCGTCCGCAAGGCGTAGATCGCCGGGGCGAAGAGGTCTCAATCAGCGAAGCGGAGACTGAAATCGGCTATTATCAGGGCGAAGGTCTGCTGCTGGAAGATGTGCTGCGCGAGCAGGTTCTGCTGTCGACACCGGTCAAAACCTTGTGTCGCGAAGATTGCAAAGGTTTGTGCCCGAGTTGCGGGGGCAACCTGAACCAGGAAACATGTGGTTGTGAACAGCGCGCCGGCGATCCTCGTTGGGCGGCGCTGGGCGAGATTAGAAACAAGCTGCAAAGCTAGACTCAGACCGCGGCAAGCTGCGGTCGAATTGCGAGAGGTTTTCAATGCCGAATCCAAAACGGCGCCATTCCCAGGCGCGTACATCCAAGCGGCGGGCGCACGATCATCTGACGGCGCAGTCGCTCTCCGAATGTCCTAACTGCCACGAGCGCAAATTGCCCCATCGTGCGTGCGCCAAGTGCGGCTATTACAAAGGCCGCGAAGTCATCGAAGTCGAAGAGAGCGCCAGCTAACCGGCTGACGCCAATCTAGATCGCCGTCTGCACCAGACATTCTGGGCGGTTCCCGTCGGCGGTCTTTGTACTTTTGCACGGACCACTAAGACTGAACGATGCCAACTACGATTGCCCTTGACGCGATGGGGGCCGACCGGGCTCCTAAGCCTGAAATCGAGGGTGCGATCCTCGCCGCTCGCCACTATGGCGTGCGCATTCTGTTGGTCGGGCAAGAAAGCGTTATCAACGCTGAGCTCGAACTCCATCCGGTGTGGCGCAAGCTTCCGATTGAAATTGTGCATGCCAGCGAAGTCATTGGCATGCAGGAAAAAGCTGCCCAGGCGGTACGCTCCAAGCGCGATTCTTCGATGCGCGTGGGATTGCGGCTGGTACGCGACGGCAAGGCCGACGGCTTTGTCAGCGCCGGCAACACGGGCGCGGCGATGGCCACGGCCAAGATGGTGCTGGGCGCGCTGCCGGGAGTTGATCGGCCGGCGCTGGCCACGGCGTTTCCTAACACTGAAGGCACCGCAACCATCCTCATCGATGTAGGCGCCAACGTCGATTCCAAGGCACAAAATCTTCAGCAGTTCGCCATCATGGGCGACGTCTATTTCCGCACCATCTTTGCCGGACGCTTTCCCAGGGCCGACCACCCGCGTGTCGGCTTGCTTTCCATCGGAGAAGAGGAGAGCAAGGGCAACGATCTTACGCGCGAAGCCTACAAGCTGATCAAAGACCTGCCACTGAATTTCGTGGGCAACGTTGAGGGGCGCGACCTGTTCAACGGCGAGGCCGACGTGCTGGTGTGCGACGGATTTGTCGGCAACGTTGCATTGAAAGATTTCCGAGGGGCTGGCAGAAGCCGTGCGCTTCCTGCTGAAGCAGTCGTTGCAGGCGACGATCACGCGGCAGGTGGGATTCCTGCTGTCGCGCCAGGCGTTTGTCGATTTCAAGAAGCGGCTGGACTACTCCGAATACGGCGGCGCGCCGCTGCTGGGTATTAAGGGCGTGTGCATTGTGAGTCACGGCTCGTCGAACGCTAACGCGATCAAAAATGCTGTGCGAGTGGCGGCCGAGTTCGCCAATAAGAAGCTGAACCGCGTGATCGAAGAAAGAATCGCGGCTGCCGGAAGACAGTTGGAGATCGACAATAACGGGAAGCACGCGGCCGGGGCGGCGGGTTCGGCGGCGAGCGACGCCGTATAAGCATTTCTGATTTGTCATCACAAAGCGCCGCCTCTCGGTGCGAGGGATCTGTTCTCCCTTACGCGGCGAAATGGCTGGCAAAAAGGTCCCTCGTCGGTTTTGAAGGCCTCCTCGGGATGACAAAAACAAATAGGAGCCGCTTCGGCACGACTGAAGTCGTGCCCTGACGCGAGGCTTCCACAAGACACGATGACCCTTCACACATCTCCTATCGCATTTCTTTTTCCTGGCCAAGGCTCGCAATCGGTGGGCATGGGCCGCGAGCTGGCCAACCTTTTTCCCGTCGCGAAAGAGACTTTCGACGAAGCCGACGCCGCGCTTGGCTACAAGTTGTCGGAGTTGTGCTTCGAAGGCCCGGAAGATCAGCTCAAGTTGACCGAGATCACGCAGCCGGCCATTCTCACGGTTTCAGTTGCGGCTTGGCGCGTGTTGCAGTCGCAGGGAATCACGCCAACCTACGTCGCCGGCCATAGCCTGGGGGAGTATTCGGCACACGTCGCGGCGGGGACGTTTTCGTTTGCCGACGCCGTGCGCACCGTGCGTAATCGCGGCAAGTACATGCAGGAAGCTGTGCCGGTAGGCGTAGGCGCAATGGCTGCGATCCTCGGCATGCAGATCGATCACATCCGGCAGATCTGCGACGAAGCTTCGCAGGGCGAAGTCTGCCAACCCGCGAATCTCAACTCGCCCGAGCAGACGGTGATTTCAGGAAACAAGGGAGCAGTCGAGCGCGCCGCCGAATTGGCCAAGCAGCGCGGCGCCAAGCGGGCGGTGATGCTGCCGGTCAGCGCACCCTTCCATTGCGCATTGATGCGTCCGGCGCAGGACCGACTGGAGCATGATCTGCGGCAGCTTCCGTTTCACGATCCGCAAGTTTCGGTGATGTGCAACGTCGATGCCGCGCTGGTGCTGACGGGCATACAGAGTCAGGATGCGCTCGTCCGCCAGGTGACCGGCGCCGTGCAGTGGGACCGCTCGATGCGGCAGCTTGCCAGCCTGGGCGTGCAGGACTTCATCGAGGTTGGTCCGGGCAAAGTGCTCTGCGGACTTTTGCGACAGATCGATCGCTCGCTCAAGTGCCACAACGTGGAAGACGAAAGCAGCCTGGAGAAGACGCTCAACCACTTCACGCCGGCGACACCGAAACCTGAGTAGGCCCTGACGAATACTACGCGTCAGGGCACGACCTTGGTCGTGCCGATATACGCTACTTAAATCGCCCAAGTTTCTTCAGGGACGACATAAAACAATATCCCTCGGCGGCTGAGCCGCCTCGGGATGATGGATAGGGTATCAGAGCGTGTTCGGCACGACTCGAAGTCGTGCCCTGACGCGAGTCCCCTGGAGTCCTATTTCAGCGACGCCAGATCAATCACGAAGCGATACTTCACGTCGCTGCGCAGCATGCGTTCGTAGGCTTCGTTGATTTTCTGGATAGGAATTACCTCGATGTCGGAGGTGATGCCGTGCTCGCCACAGAAATCCAGCATCTCCTGCGTTTCCTCGATGCCACCGATCATCGATCCGGAAAGCTCTTTACGCTGCGGGATGAGGCTGAATGCGGCGACTGCAAGCGGCTTCTCCGGAGCGCCCACCAGCACCAACGTTCCATCGCGCTTTAGCAGGTTAAGGTAGGCGTTGATGTCGTGATCGGCCGAGACGGTGTCGAGGATGAAGTCGAAGGTGTTGGCGTGCTTCGCCATCGCGTCCGGATCCTTGGACACGACCACGTGCTTCGCGCCCAGCCGCTTGGCATCTTCACTCTTGCCCGGCGAGGTGGTGAACAGCGTGACCTCCGCTCCCATGGCGGCTGCGAGTTTCACGCCCATGTGGCCCAGTCCGCCGAGTCCGACGATGCCGACCTTCTGCCCCTTGCCGACGCCCCAGTGATGCAGCGGAGAGTAGGTCGTGATGCCGGCGCACAGCAGCGGCGCCGCTGCCGCCAGGTCGAGATTCTTCGGGATGTGCAGCACGTAGTTTTCGTCGACCACAATGCGCTCGGAGTAGCCGCCGTAGGTCATTCCGCCGAGATGCGGGTCAGGGCTGTTGTAGGTTCCTGTCATGCCGACTTCGCAATACTGCTCCAGGCCTTCTTTGCAGGCGCTGCAACGGCGGCACGAGTCTACGATGCAGCCTACGCCGGCCACATCGCCTTCCTTAAACTTGCTGACCTCGGAGCCGACTTTGGTGACGCGGCCGACGATCTCGTGACCGGGCACGCAGGGATAGATCGTGTTTGTCCATTCGTTGCGGGCGGTGTGCAGGTCAGAGTGACAGACGCCGCAGAACAGAATTTCGATTTGTACATCGTGCGGGCCGGGTTCGCGCCGCTCGAACGAGAACGGGCCCAGCGGAGAAGTCGCTGATTGGGTCGCGAAACCTTTGGTTGCAATGGTGCTGGAAGTGGAAGATGAAATTGCCGGTTCAATCGTAGTTTGTGCCATGATCCTTGCCTTTGTATGAAGGGCTCGAAGCCCGGAAGTGGTGATTACGGAAGAGATGCGTGTGAATCTCAGATACGTTATGGATGCTCTACAGGTGGCGAAGACGCAGCAGCCAGATGCAGGAATTGCGAAATCCGGCTCTGAAGCACCCAACTAGCAGCAATGTTGGTGGTGGGTTAACATTGCGGCATGGGGAAGAATCACGGCCAATTCGAAGTTGCCTGCCCGTGTTGCGGAGCGGCACTGAAGATCGACGTTGCAACCAAGGCGGTGATCGCCCACACTCCCAAGGCTGTGCCCAAGACCTTTGAAGACATGGACGCGGCGGCACGGGCCATGCGAGAGCAGGAGAGCCGCAAGGAGTCGATCTTCCGCCAGTCGGTCGAGGCGCAGAAGAATGCGGGCGACCTTTTGGAGAAAAAATTTCAGGAAGCCCTCAAGCGGGCGAAAGAAGCTCCCGATACCGGCAAGCCAATCGGGATTTTGATCTGGACTAAGCGCACTTCAGGCGCTACGTCTCGTTGACGTGCGACCCATCAGAGTTGTCATCCTGAGCGAAGCGAAGGACCTGCTTTTGGTGGCGCAGCGATAAGCCGGTGGCCGAGACGTGAAAGCAGGTTCCTCGCTGCGCTCGGAATGACAATTCAAAAAATCGGAACGACAATTCAATAAGGTTGGTGCGGTTGCACCAAGACCATAGAGCCGGATGCTCTACGTAAACATAAACTCTTTGGTCTTCAACTCGCGCACGCGATCGCGCAACTTCGCCGCCTGCTCGAACTCGAAGCGCTTGGCGGCCTCGCGCATGTCGGACTCCAGCTTGGCGATGTAGGTATCCAGCTCTTCCTGCGACTTGAACTCGGGCAGGCCGTCGGACTGCGAGATCAGGTCGGTGTAGTCGGCTTCGGCAACTGCGACCAGCGACATATCCAGCGAACGTACGATGCTCTCCGGCGTGATGCCATGCTCTTCGTTGTACGCCTGCTGGATGGCGCGGCGGCGATCGGTTTCGTCGATGGCCCGCTTCATCGAGTCGGTCATCTTGTCGGCGTAGAGCACGGCGCGGCCGTTCAGGTTGCGCGCGCAGCGTCCGATGGTCTGGATCAGCGAACCGGCCGAACGCAGGAAGCCTTCTTTGTCGGCGTCGAGAATTGCGACCAGCGAAACTTCCGGCAGATCCAGTCCTTCGCGCAGCAGGTTGATGCCGATGAGCACATCGAACTCGCCCTTGCGCAGATCTCGCAGGATCTTGATGCGCTCCAGCGTCTCGATCTCCGAGTGCATGTAGCGGCAGCGCACGCCGACCTCGCTGTAGTACTCGGCCAGGTCTTCGGCCATGCGCTTGGTGAGCGTGGTGACCAGCACGCGCTCGCCTTTGCTGACGCGGTCGCGAATCTCATGCAGCAGATCGTCGATCTGCCCCTTCACCGGACGCACTTCGACCGGAGGATCGACCAGTCCCGTCGGCCGAATAATCTGCTCGACCACGACGCCCGCTGATTTCGTCAGCTCGTACGGTCCCGGCGTCGCCGAAACGTAGATCGCCTGATTGACACGGTTCTCGAACTCTTCGAACGTGAGCGGCCGATTGTCGAGCGCGCTGGGCAGGCGAAATCCATACTCGATGAGGTTCTGCTTGCGCGAGCGGTCGCCATGCCACATGCCATGTACTTGCGGAACCGTCTGGTGCGACTCGTCCATGAACAGCAGGTAGTCGCGCGGCACGTAATCGAGCAGCGTTGGCGGAGGCTCGCCCGGCAGTCGGCCGGTGAAGTGCCGCGAATAGTTCTCGATGCCGTGGCAGTAGCCCATCTCCTTGATCATCTCGAGATCGAAGCGCGTGCGCTGATGGATGCGTTGCGACTCGACCATGCGTCCCTGCTTCTCGAGTTCGGCTTCCCACCACGCCAGCTCTTCGAGAATGGTCTCGACAGCCGCGGTTTTGCGCTCGGGCTTCATTACGTAGTGCGTCTTGGGATAGATCGGCAGCCGCGAGTACTTCTGCTTCACCGTGCCGAATAGCGGATCGATCTGCGACAGCGACTCGATCTCATCGCCCCACAACTCGATGCGGTAGGCGAAGTCTTCGTAGGTCGGGAAGATCTCGATGATGTCGCCGCGCACGCGAAAGGTTCCGCGTCGGAAGTCGCCCTCGGTTCGTTCATAGAGAATCTCGACCAGCTTGCTGACGATCTCCTGGCGCTTGATCTTCTGTCCCTTCTCCAGGAACAGCAGCATGCCGTAATAGGCTTCGGGCGAGCCCAGGCCGTAGATGCAGCTGACCGAGGCGACGATGATGCAGTCGCGGCGCTCGAAGAGCGACTTGGTTGCAGCCAGCCGCAACTTGTCGAGCTCATCGTTGATGGTGGCTTCCTTCTCGATGTAAACGTCGCCGGCGGGAATGTACGCCTCGGGCTGGTAGTAGTCGTAATAGGAGACGAAATACTCGACCGCATTATGCGGGAAGAACGACTTGAACTCGTGATAGAGCTGCGCGGCCAGCGTCTTGTTGTGCGCCATGACGAGCGCGGGGCGGTTCAGGTTCTCGATGACCTTGGCCATCGAGAAGGTCTTGCCCGATCCGGTGACGCCGAGCAGCACCTGGTGCTTCTCGCCATCGTAGGCACCACGGGTGAGCGCCTCGATGGCGGGACCTTGATCGCCCTGCGGTTTGTACGAGCTGACTAGTTTGAAGTCCATGAGCTAGTTGTCAGTGGTCAGTTGTCGGTGGTCAGTAAGACGAAGATTCGTTCCGCACGCGTACAGGATCGCGATTTCGGCGGCTGGGCATCTCTTCATTATAAGGCGAGCCGGTGTCGCGAGCGGGGAGCCGCCGCAGGCGTCGGGGCGGGCGCAGGTGGGCCACTCGTTCACGCGCGGAATTTGTGACGCGCGGATCGCGTCGCGATAAACCAGCGGCCTGCGGCCGCGAAAGGTGAAAGCCCCGTCCTTCAGGGCGGGGAGAGCTAGCGTGAATTCAAGGCAGAGTGCCGTAGGCACGGCAGGTCGGATGAGCACGTGCTATTGCGCTAGCTGAAGGCCGATGAGGATGATTGTCAGGGCTTCGCGACCGACTCATTGGGGTTCTGGGGGTCAACCCAAACCGCGATCGGCGCTCCCCGGGGAAATTGACTAATTACCTTCCCGGTCTGTGCTTCTTGTGATGAGAAGCTGAACAACAGCCACTTTCTGAACTCTCCCGAGTATCGCTGTCCGTCAAACTCATAGCTGTACCACACAGCGAACCAGCCATTTTCCCTCGCCAGCAATAGCTCGTATCCTTCTACTGTTGCACTGACGCGAACCCACCGATTGGAGCGTCGTCTCCTTACCCTTTGTCGTAGAGACCAAGCCAGTTCCGGCAAACCAATGGCCGAGCTGACTGGATAAAGTTCCACTACAACCTCACAATAGCACCGCGTCTGCGATCACTTTTGTAAGCAGCGTTGCCGTGGGTGATCCCAAGAACGCCGTCACATGTACGCTGCTTACCGTGCACCCCTGTCGTGCCTACGGCACTCGGCGCGATTTTGGCGGCGCGCTACCCCGTCCTGAAGGGCGGGGCTTTCACCTTTCGCGGCCTAAGGCCGCTGGTGGTCCTGCTTGTATATACGGTATTGGCATCGCGCAAAGCGACAGAAATGCAGGTCCTTCGTCGGCCTGAAGGCCTCCTCAGGATGACAGGCTGAAAGGAAGCGCCTATCGGCACGACCAAGGTCGTGCCCTGACGCGGATCTTTTCCCGCTCAAACTGACAACCGGCCGCTAAGAGCTTCCTGACAACCGGTAACTCTTAGCTTCTTTCTGACAACCGACACCTGACAACCGACAACTGCGTCCTACCGCAGCTCTTCCATGCACGCTTCCAGCACTTCGCGGGAGGGGCGGGTGACTTCTTCCGGCAACGTCGCGAGCGGCGCGTCGGTCATGTTGAGCATCTCGATGAAGTTGGGTGCGGTGTTGTTGATGTAGAGCACGCCGGTCAGCACTTCTTCTTTGGCCGAAGAGTCGACCAGCCGTTTAATCGCGTGCGCTTTGTCGGTGGGGTCGTAATCTTCTTCCAGCTTGCGCAGGCGCAGCGATGAGCCGTCGTGCATGGCGACGTTTACGGTCGTGCCGGGATCGTACTCGACCGAGATGTCCTCGAAGTGGGGAACGAAGTTGATGTCGTGCAGCGGTTCCTCGTGGTCGATGAGGAACTTGTACGACTTAGTCGAGCCTTCGTGATCGTTGAAAGTTACGCAGGGCGACACCACGTCGAGCATGACGGTTCCGCGATGGGCCAGCGCCGCCTTCAGCATGGAGTGCAACTGCTTCTTGTCGCCCGAGAACGAACGTCCGACAAACGTCGCTCCCAGCATGATGGCGAGCGCGCAGGTATCGATGGGCGGAAGATCGTTGATCACGCCGGTCTTCAGCCTGGCGCCGACGTCGGCGGTGGCGGAGAACTGTCCCTTGGTGAGGCCGTACACGCCGTTATCTTCGATGATGTAGATCATCGGGATATTGCGGCGCATCAGGTGAACGAATTGCCCGATGCCGATAGAAGCAGTATCGCCGTCGCCGCTCACGCCGAGCGCGACGATCTTCGAATTCGCCAGCACCGCGCCGGTGGTCACCGACGGCATGCGTCCGTGGACGGTGTTGAAGCTGTGCGAGCGGCTCATGAAATACGCGGGGCTCTTGGACGAGCAGCCGATGCCCGACATCTTGATGACGCGCTCGGGCCCGATTCCCATTTCGTAGAAGGCGTCGATGATGCGCTCGGAGATGGCGTTGTGGCCGCAGCCGGCGCACAGCGTCGTCTTGCCGCCGCGATAGTCGAGGACGGTCAAGCCGAGTCGGTTAACTTTGGGCTTGGGTTGGGATGTCGGCGTGGTCGCCATTACTTGCCCTCCTGCGAGAGAATTTCGTCGGTGATGGAGCGCGCATCGATGGGCAGGCCGTTGTAGTGGCGCACACTGCGCAGCTTGGGAATCTCGTTGATGGCGACGTCTAGTTTAATGAGCTGATGCATCTGCGCCGTCGCGGTTCTGGTCGACGATGTAGACGCGCTGGTGCGAGGCGATGAAGTCGTGCATCTCGCGGGTGAAGGGGTACGCCCGCAGCCGCAGATAATCAGCCTTTACGCCGTACTCATCCTGTAATTGATCAAGCGACTCGGTCAGCGCGTGGTGCGAAGTGCCGTAAGCGATGATGCCGATTTCGTTGCCATCGTTGCGGAAGAGCTCGGGCCGCGGCACCAGGGTGCGTGCATACTCGAACTTGTGCGCCAGGCGATCGAGATTGTTGGCGTAATCGTCAGGGCCGCTCGCTGTACTGCGCCTTCTCGTTGTGTCCGCTGCCACGCGCGAACCACGCCGCTGCGGGATGATCGGTGCCCGGCAGCGTGCGATAGCCAACGCCATCGCCGTCAACGTCTTTATAGCGCGCGAAGGTTCCGAGCCGATCGAGGTCTTCCTTCGACAGCACCTTGCCTCGATTGATTGGCGTCGTGGGATATTCGAACGGTTCCGACATCCAGTTGTTCATGCCGAGGTCGAGATCGCTCATTACGAACACGGGTGTCTGCAACTGCTCGGTGAGATTGAAGGCCTCGCTGGCCATCGAGAAGCACTCGCTGACGCTCGACGGAATCAGCATTGGGTGCTGTGTGTCGCCGTGCGAGAGCGACGCGACGAAGCCGATGTCGCCTTGCGAGGTGCGCGTCGGCAGACCGGTGGACGGTCCCACGCGCTGGATGTCCCAGATGACGCCGGGAATCTCGACGTAGTAGCCAAGCCCGGCGAACTCGGCCATGAGCGAGATGCCCGGGCCGGCGGTGGCGGTCATGGAGCGTGCTCCGCTCCAGCCCGCGCCCAGCACCATGCCGATGGCGGCGAGTTCATCTTCTGCCTGAACGATGGCGAATGTCGCCTTGCCGTCCGGCCCGATGCGATGCTCCTTCATGTAGTCGATCAGCGACTCAACCAGCGACGACGACGGAGTGATGGGATACCACGTGACTACGGTGACGCCGGCGAACATGCAGCCCAGCGCCGCGGCGGCATTGCCGTCGATGATGATCATGCCGGCGGTCTTGTCCATGCGCTCGACGCTGAACGGATCGGCCTTGGTGAGCGATGCGGCGGCGTAGTCATAGCCGGCTTTCGCTGCGTTCCAGTTCAACTCGGCAGCTTTCTTCTTGGTGGCAAACTGTTTGCGCAGGGCTTTCTCCACCTCGACCATATCGAGGTTGAGGATCTGGGCCACCACGCCGACGTACACCATGTTCCGCACCAGCTTGCGCAGCTTTGACTCAGGACAAACTGCGGCGGTGATCTTGTCGTAAGGCACGGCGTAGAACGTCAGGTCGCTGCGCAGCTCGTTGAGCTTGAGCGGCTCGTCGTAGAGCGCAACCGCTCCTGGCGCGAGCGAGAGCACGTCTTCCTTGGCCGTCTCGGGATTCATCGCGACCAGGAAATCGATTTCCTTTTTGCGCGCGATGTAGCCCTTCTTGCTGGCGCGGATGGTGTACCACGTCGGCAGTCCCGCGATGTTCGAAGGGAACAGGTTCTTGCCCGAGACCGGCACGCCCATCTGGAAGATGGTGCGCAGCAGAACGGTGTTAGCGCTCTGCGATCCGGAGCCGTTGACGGTGGCGACTTGTATGCTGAAATCGTTAACTACGGGTTGGCGGCCGGCGCCGGATTCGGTGCCGTGTACCGCAATTTCTGTTGTTGCCATCAATACCCCTTGCGTGGAGCCCCGCTCTTGTCTGGGTCATAGGGTGGGTGCCCAACATTATAGGGTAACTCACAATCTGAAGTGGAAAAACAGCCAGACCAGCGCATCTGTCTATTGGACTCTGCAAGTAGCGGGAAAGACGCAGGCGCGAAGCGAGCTGCATAGAAATGCCCCCGCTTTCGCGAGGGCATGGGGTGCAATTCTAATTCAAGGCAACGGTCAGCCTAGGCGATCTTCCGCTTAGGATCCTTCTTGTCCTTGAGGTTCTGGTCCGTCAGGCTCTGGTCCTTGCGAAGGTTCTCATCTGCGCCTTCCACGTCCAGTTCCTCGCGGCGAACCTGGTCGCTGACGTTTTGCGTGTTGCTCACCGTACGCTTGCCGACCTTGACTTCTTCCGTCACGACCGGAACTTTGTCGACCTGCACCCGCTCCTCGCTGAGCGGAACGCGGATTTCTTTGTCGGCGCCAATCTGTCCCGTGGCCTGGCGCTGATCGTCAACCGGAGTGCGTTCGATCACGATCTCTTCCCGAGTGACCGGTACCTGGATGTTCTGGGTTTCGGTGCGCACTTCTTTCCGCAGGCGAACTTCTCCGCGCGCGACACGCTCTTTGCGGACGCGCAGCACTTCGCTGATCAGCTGGATCCGGCGCTCAGGGGTTTGCTGGTCAAGATCCAAGTCGTTCTGGCCCATTCCAGGCGACTGATTCTTGAAGGAGGTGCTCGCCGCCTCGCTCTCCACGTAATCGGATTCGGTGTTGGAGGCGTTGTTGAATCGTTCCGGCATGGGGGTGGTGTTCACCGAGGAGAGCACGCCCTTATCAACGCCGCTGGGCTCGGGCTGCCCCAGTTGCTCGGGGGCGCGCCCAGTGATGTCCGCCCGGGTGCCCTGGCCCATGCCACTGCCGAGAGTTGGTGTGCCGGCGTACTGGCCCTCGCTCCCCAATTGATATTGCCCGAAGTTATCGGAGAAGTTGCGGTCGATCTCGCCATGGTTGCGGCGGAGGATTTGTTCCGCTTCATCCACCAGATCGTTGGCATGCACCGTCACCAGGCCACCGCCGCTGTTCATGCGGGAATGGTAGGTGTCGGGAACGCGAAGGACGCTGCTCTGCCAACCCGTGCTGCTCGCGGTGTAGGGGCGATCGCTGATGTCGGTGTGCTCGCGGTTGGTAATGGTGTGATCGTTGATGTCGCTGTCGGCAGTCTCGCCCGAGAAGAAATCTTTTACCTTGTCCCAGAACGACTCGTGATAAGCCGAGGAGGTGGAGGTTGCCGAGTTCGGAGAGTACGCATCGGAAGTGAGACTGCGGTTGGAAGCTTTCGTGGTATCGCCGTAATCTTCCTGATCGAAATCGTCGAAAGAAGAGCCGATCTGGTCGGCCCGGAAGCCCGCGGACTGCAACTCGCGAACTGCGTTTTCCGCGTCAGACTGTTTGTCAAAGTATGCGGCGACGACATTAGTGTCAGAGGTTGTACTCATAGAGGGAGGCTCTCCGTGTGTGTTGGATTGGGGATCGCTGCCGCGGTCAACGTCAGCACTTACTACGATGCCTTGCAGTCTGCATGGTGAGTTGCCGGTTGCAGAAATTCGAGCACAGGTTGTGACGGGCGGGGGATTGTTACAGGAAAAAGAAAGGCCACCCGTAAGGATGGCCGTGAGTTTCGCATGCCCAGGTTAGGCCAAAGGAAGGCCGAACCCTTCGGCAAGCTCAGGGCAGGCTCTGGGGCACCGTTGCCGAACCTGGGGCACCGGAGGTTACGCGACTGGCGCGCCGGTGAGCACCTGCTCGCGGATTTCCGCGTCGTGTTGCACTTCAGCGCGCGAAGTTGGCAAGGCAATTTCCAGCACTTCAGGAATCGACTTCACGTAGTGCATGGTCAATCCCTGTAGCTGCTCGGGCGTAAGGTCTTCCAGCACATTCTGCCGGTTATCTTCTGGAAGAATGATGTCCTTCACACCTGCGCGTTTGGCGGCCAGCGTCTTCTCCTTAATGCCGCCGATGGGGAGCACGTTGCCGCTCAGCGTGATTTCGCCAGTCATCGCGGTCAGCGGACGCACCGGTTTGTCGGTCAGCAGCGAAACCAAAGTTGTCACCATGGTCACGCCAGCCGAGGGGCCATCCTTAGGGATCGCTCCCGCGGGCACGTGGAGGTGAATGTCGTGATCGGCGAAGAAGCCCTCGTCGATCCCGAGTTCTCTCGCGTGTGACCGCACCCAGCTATAGGCGGCCTGGATCGATTCCTGCATGACCTGGCCGAGCTGCCCGGTTATGGTGGGAGCGCCACCCTTGCCCTTCATCTTCGTGGCCTCGACGAAGAGCACGTCGCCACCGGTCGGTGTCCATGCCAGTCCGACAGCCACGCCGGCACGCTTGGTGCGCTCGGCAATTTCGCCTTCCACGCGGATCTTGATGCCGCCCAGCATATCGTGGTGCTGCACCAGTTCCGGCGTCACCACGAGTTTATCGGTGTGTCCTTCGGCAATGCGGCGCGCCTGCTTGCGGCAGATGGTGCCGATGGTGCGTTCGAGGTTGCGAACGCCGGCTTCGCGCGTGTAGTGCCGAATGATGAAGCTGACGGTTTCCTCGGGAAACTCGATCTGCTCCGCTGTAATGCCGTTCTCCTCGATCTGCCGCGGGATGAGGTACTGGAAAGCGATATGCACCTTCTCTTCCTCGGTATAGCCCTGCAGTTCGATGATCTCCATGCGATCACGCAGCGGCTCCGGAATCGGATCGAGCATGTTCGCCGTGGTGATGAACAGCACCTTCGACAAATCGAACGGTACGTCGAGGTAGTTGTCGCGGAAGCTGAAGTTCTGCTCCGGATCGAGCGCCTCGAGCAGCGCCGCACCCGGGTCGCCCCGGAAGTCGCGCCCGACCTTATCGATTTCGTCGAGCATAAACACCGGGTCGTTGGTTTCAGCGCGGCGAATGCCCTGCATGATCTGGCCCGGCAATGCGCCGATGTAGGTGCGGCGATGTCCGCGGATCTCCGCTTCGTCGTGCACGCCGCCTAACGACAGGCGAACGAACTTGCGTCCCAGAGAACGCGCGATGGACTTGCCCAGCGAGGTTTTGCCCACGCCCGGAGGTCCAACGAAGCACAGGATCGGCCCTTTCATGCTCGGCTTCAGCCGACGCACAGAGAGGTAATCCAGAATGCGGTTCTTCACCTTCTCCAGATCGTAGTGATCGGAGTCGAGAATCTCCTTAGCCTTCGGGATGTCGACTTCGACGCCTGACGATTTCTGCCACGGCAGCACCGCCAGCCACTCGATGTAGTTGCGGGTAAGGCCGTAATCGGCGGCCATGGGCGACATGCGAGCCAGGCGGCCAAGTTCTTTCAGCGCCTCTTTCTTCACGTCGTCGGGCATTCCGGCGGACTCGATCTTCTGCCGCAGCTCTTCGGCGTCGCGGGTGGTCTCGTCCTGCTCACCCAGTTCTTTCTGGATGGCCTTCATCTGCTCGCGCAGGTAGTATTCGCGCTGCGTCTGCTGCACGCGGTCCTGCACTTCGCTCTGGATCTTGTTGCGAAGTTGCTGAACTTCCAGTTCCTTGGCCAGGTGCTGGTTGACCTTCTCCAGGCGGACATTGACGTCGGGCGTCTCCAGCACGTCCTGCTTGTCGCGGGTAGAGAGCGACGGCAGCGAGGAGCCGATGAAGTCGACCATGCGGCCGGCATCATCGATGTTGGAAGCGACCGTCGACAGCTCGTCCGACAGCGTCGGCGAACCGGCAACAATCTGCTGGAACAGCGTGAGCACATTGCGCTGCAACGCCTCGATTTGTGCGTTTTTGGGGGCGATGATCTCGGGGACGGTTTCCACCGTAGCGCGCATGAACGGCTGCAGCTGGGTATACTCCGTGACCTTCACTCGCTCCAGGCCTTCGGCAAAAACAAACAGGCTCTGGTTGGGCATGCGCACAACCTTGTGCACCACGGCCAACGTGCCGACGGAGAACAGGTCCGTCGGTTGCGGCGAATCGACCCGCGCCTCGCGCTGGGCCACCACCACAATCGTCTTGTCTTCACCCAAGGAATTGATGAGTTGAACCGAGCTTTCCCGGCCTACGGTGAGAGGAAGAACCGCGTGCGGAAATAGCACGGTGTCGCGTACTGGCAGCAGCGGCAGCGTCCGGGCGCCCGTCGCGTCGTCTCTCAGTTCCGGGTCGGTAACCTCTAACTCTTTATTTTCTATCGACATATGACTCCTTGAGTCAATTACACTCAAGTTATAGATGTGCCATGGGTTGTAAAAGATGCAGCCCGCGACACCCTGTCCACTCCTTGTTCTAATCGGCTTGGGGAGGGATGTTCTGCACCCGATCAGCAGAGGCGCATCGGGAAGACTCTCCCGGAGCCGCAAAGGAGCGAGCACAGGATTTTAGTCCCCCCGGCTGCACTCCACAACCCCTAAAACCGTCTCAGCAGAACTGATTCAGGCACTACTTGATCGGCTGCGGGCCCTCGTAATCGCGATAGGTGCCGAAAGACTTGCGTACCCCGAAGGTCAGGTAGCGTCCCCATGGGCCGTTGCCGCCGATGTATGCCGGGCCAAGGTTGCTGTACTGCGGCGTCCACAGGAAGTGCTGGGTCATGCGGATGTCGAACCGCTTGGGCAAATCCACGGCTGCGACCCACGAATTTTCCATGCCGATCCAGTTCCAGTCCCAGGTGTAAAGGGTGTGCGGCAGGTTCTTGCCGAAGGCCATGGTGGGATTCCACTCGAACTTGATCACGTGCAAGATGGTGCGGCCAAAAGGATGAACCACGAAGTTGCCGCTCAACAGATAGCGCGCGAACTTGGTGCAGGGTGCGTTGACCCCGCCGTACTGCGGCTGTCCGGCGTTCGGCGCGCACAGGCCGGGATCGGGCTCGTTATGCGGGGGAGCGAGATCGAATTGCCCGTAGCCGTAGATCCAGCCAGTGGGGAAGAAGAGTCGGTTGTCGCGGCTCGAGGAACCGGACGTAGACGGCGGAGCCGGTGCCTCAGGCATGGCCGGAGAGGTTTGGGCCGACACTGAAGCTTGCGGCGGCGGAGTGTCAGTGGTGGTTTGCGCCAGAACAGAACAAGTGAGGGCGATGCATAAAAGAAGCGTGGACAGAATTTTCATGATTCTCCGCGTCGGAGCAGGGATTAGTCGAACGGAATTGAGGACAGGTGACAGCAGCCCCGACCAAAGTTTGTATTAGACAGCAGACCAGACACTTACCACAACGCTTCATTTGCCATCGGCCACATATCAAGAGCAGCTCAAGAAAAAACGGACCCGCTGCGCAAGCCGAGTCCGTCAGAAGCGTTGAAAAAAGCAGCTAGTCGCTGACCTCGTCCTGCTGATCATCGTCGCTGGGCATCGCGGTCCAAGTCTTGTCAGGATTGAACACCGTGATGTGAGGAGCGAGAGTTGTGGTATTGCTGCCCAGGTCGCGCTCGTAGATCACGCCATTCGCGTCAACCAGGAAGGTCATCACCCCTGAGTTGCGATACTCCGCCGGATAGGCGATGAAGGCAAAGCCTGTGACCTTGCCGTCGGCTGCATACGACTTCGCACCGCCCTGTACGTTTGCGCCCTGGCCCTTCAGTGTCCGATAGAAGTAGCCATGGAAGGGGCCAGATTCATCTTTCTTGGCGTAGCCTTCGTTAGTAGCGTAGGCGACAACCGGGCCAATGGGACTCTCTGGCTCGCCTTCGCCAGCCTTCCAGTAGAGACCGTCCTGCTTGCCCTCGCTGCTCATGATTCGAGCGGCGTACTGATGGGTGGCCCCATCGTGCGTTCCTTTGTAGTACTCATCTTGGGCATCGACCAGCGCGTTGAGTACGCGAATGGCAGCCAACTCATTTCTGCCGATGCGGCGGAAGAGGATTTCCTGCTTGCCGGCGGCGGAGTCGAAGTACCACTGGTGAGCGGCGGTCTGCTTCAGCGGAATGGGAAACGGCCAGTTATCGGCACCGAGATACAGAACACGGCTGCCGTCCGTCTGCTTGCTGACGCGGTTCATCTGTTCGTAGCGAGCCAGGAAGTCGTCCAGGTTCTTCTTGTCCTGTACGGCGTCTCCGGAATGGATGACGCTCTCCGAGGATGATCCCAGGACGGCGATGACGGTCTGCGTATCACCAGCTTTGGCAGCCGCGTAGAGCGCCTTGGCAGCGTCTTGTGGTGAGGCGAAGGTTTTCTGGCCTGCCTCCTGCGACAGCCCAGCCAGGGCAGACATTACGACCAGGAACAGAACAGCGGCAACTCTTACTTTACGAATCATCTTGGCAATCTCCACAGCGGGAAGTCGGGAACCAGACATCAAGAGAGGGGAATAGTTGTTGATCATGGTTATCTCTTGCGACCTCCTCCACCACCGCCCTGCCGAGCGCCGCCTCCGCCCTGCCGGGCGCCGCCAGACTGCATGCTGGACCTGCCACGATCGGCTTGGGCGCGTGTGTTGCCGCCCTTGTCGTAGCCGCTGAATGCTCCGGACTTGGTTCCCGTCTGCGGCTGCTTACCGTAACCGCGGTCAGCGGCCGGCCGGGCCTGCGCAGTATTGCCTGCGGCGGGCCGGTTACCAGCGTTAGGGCGGTTTGCATTTGCACCTGCGTTGCCAGCATTGGGACGATTTGCATTTGAGCCTGCGTTACCCGCGCTGCCCGGGCGTTGCTTGTTAGCCCCGAAGCTGGCATCGGTGTTTTGCCGGGTACGGTTATTGGAGCCGACGTTGGTGTTGCCGCCGGTGTTCACGTTCACCGTATTGCCGCCCTTGTTGATGGTGTTGCCGCTGACGTTACGATTTCCGTTGTTGCCGCTCACGTTACGGTTTCCGTTGTTGCTGTTCTGGTTGTAGCGGTTGTTTCCGTTGTAGGTAGTGGGTCTATTACCGTTGTAGCCACCGCCGTTGCGATAAACGTTGCTGTTGGAAACGTAGACGTTGCGGTTGTAGGTCACGCTGCCGCCATGCCAGTTGGTGTTCCATGAATTCCAACCCCAGCCGCAACAGTTGTTGTTCATCGAAGCGCCGATCGCCATGCCCACGCCGAACGAAATAAGGCCGGTGGTGACCAGGGCAGCGGTACTGTATCCCGGTGGATAGTACGGCGTTCCGTACACGACCGTTGGGTTGTAGGTCGGTACGTATACCACCGTAGGCTGCGCGGGCTGAATGATGATGGTCTGCGGGTCCTGCTGCACCACCTTAAGCTGCTCGCTGGACTTAAGATTTCCTGCCGCCTTCGCCTGCTTGCGCAATACCTGTACGGCCTTCATCACGTCGGCCTGCTGGTAGTAATAGGCCTCGCCCAGGGCGGACGTCCACGACAGGTTGTTGGCCATATTGTCGAGAACGGAAGGGAACTGGGTCAGCGCTTTCACGCTGGGATCCCAAGACTGTTTGTTGGCGGCCTCAAGCAGGGCATCGCCCTTCAAGCTGGCATTCGATTTAACCCAGTTATTGGCCGCGGTGATCTCGTCAGGAAACGTTGCGCCGGCAAGCACCTGCGCTACCAGCGCATCGGGATAAAGCGCGATGGGAGCGACGAGGTTCTCGATCTCCTTGGCGCTCAGGTTTGCGCTGTTAGGGTCTTCGCCCCCCTGTTGCGGTGCAGCGACGGAATAGGTGGAGCTCAGAAAAAAGGCAGCGCACAGTACGACTGCCCAAACCTGCCTGAAACTATGCATCGCGTTAACTCCGGTCAGCGAGCTACGGCTCGCGAATGGTCTACTGAGATTGGCAAAGAACGGCGGACCTTTGAGGGGGAAAGGCCGCACACTACCGCGCATCCCACTCTTAAGGAAGGCGAGCAGCTAGCTTATGTTTCTGGGGCTGCAAGGATTGTCGCCTACCAGAGTACCAACTGCAAAGAAGAAAAGTTGTTCGGTGGATGATCGAAACAGAGAGGTTTCGGGAGGGAAGGTGCGAAGTAAGCTGACCGGAACAGAACGTCCAGGGCTTTAGCGGTCACCACTTCACGAAGCAGCGGCGAATCTAACCACTATTACCAGCTGCTGCTACGGTCTGGTCTTCGCGATCTCCGGTTCTTTATCGCGGTGACTGTACTGCTCAAGATGATGCAGTTCGAGATGGCTGCGCAGGTAATCGAAGGCATCTTGCGGCGAGTCGGCGAATTGAAAGAGGTCAAGGTCGCGGGGAGAAATCGTTCCCGATTCGACCAGCGCCTGGAAATTTACGACGCGATTCCAGTAGTCGCTTCCGTAAAGCACGATGCAAATGGGCTTCGCCAGCTTCTCGGTTTGCACCAGCGTCAGCAGTTCAAACAGTTCGTCGAAGGTACCGAATCCTCCGGGGAAAACTACCAGCGCCTTGGCCAGGTAGGCGAACCACAACTTTCGCATGAAGAAGTAGTGGAACTCGAAATTCAGCTCTGGGGTGATGTAGCTGTTCGGCATCTGCTCGAAAGGCAGATTGATGTTCATGCCGATCGACTTGCCACCGGCTTCGAAGGCCCCGCGGTTGGCGGCTTCCATAATGCCGGGACCGCCGCCGGTGCAGACCACGAAACGATGGCGGGGCTGGTTGATGGTCTTGGTCCACTTGGTCAGCATGAAAGCCAGTTCGCGCGCGTCTTCGTAATAGCGGGCCATTTCGACGTCGGCCTTGGCCCGGCTTACCAGTTGCTGCTCATCCGGTGGCGCCGGATTTGCCGAACCCGGCTTCTCCAGCAGCATGAGCGATTCTTCGGCGTCGGAGCGGCTGTGAAATCGCGCCGAGCCGAAGAACACGATGGTGTCTTGAATGCGCTCGCGCCGGAAACGCGACAGCGGCTCCTGGTATTCGGACAGAATGCGCAGGATGCGTCCATCGGGGCTGTCGAGAAACTTCTTGTTTTCGTAGGCCAGGGAAGAGCGCTGGGCTTTTCGAGGGGGATTGCTGTTGCTTTCGTCTTTGTCTGTCATGCCGGGAATTCGATCACTGCTGGTTTCGATGCAGCCGATGAGGTTGCGGAGATTGCGAGTTCATGAAACCGTCTCGCGATAGGAGATCGCCCGGCTGATGCCGATCCAGAAATCCACCAGTCCCAGGCCGCTGACCGCGCCGCGCACGAAGCCGTTCATCAGGAAATCGTGAAAGGCGGGGAAACTGGTGCTCAGAGAGTTCTCCGTCCAGGCGCGCGTCCAGGGGCCCACCATGAGGACGATGCCCACTTCCAGACAGAAGAGGACGAAGACGATCAGCCACACCCGGTGCATCCAGATTTGCGAGCCGGCGGGCTTGGGGGGCGGGGGCATGACCAGCACCGGGCCAGCTTTCGGCGCGTCGTTAGCTTGGTCCGGCAGGTCGGAGAAGGCACTCATGATCGGTTAATGTGATTTTACAGGCATAGGGAAAAAAGTCGTGGTGAAGAGAGCTGTCAGCCGTCAAGCGAAGGACTTGTGCGAGGCAAACGAAAGCAGGTTCTTCGCTGCGCTCAGAATGACAAATCAAACTTCAGAATGACAGATCAAACGTCAGAATGACCGCTCAAAAGACCTGAGGCACGAAGGACAAAGAAGAAATCTTGCGATTTTCTCCGTGCCTCCGTGCCTCGGTGGTAAAGCTCTTACTGAAAGCTGATAGCTGACGGCTGACAGCTTCCTACAAAATTTCCTCGTTCCAGTTCTCCAGGTACTTCTTCACATCCAGCATGAATTGATCGGCCACCGCACCATCGATGATGCGGTGATCGTAGCCGATGCTGAGGTGCATCATGGAGCGGATGGCAATCGAGTCCAGACCATCGGCGTCGGTCACCACCACGGGCTTCTTGACGATGCCGCCCACGCCCAGGATTGCCACTTGCGGCTGATTGATGATCGGCAAGCCGAACTTGGCGCCGAAGATGCCGGGATTGGTGATGGTGAACGTGCCGCCCTGCACCTCTTCCGGCTTCAGCTTCTTGCTGCGGGCGCGCTCGCCCAGATCGGTAATCGCCTTTTGCAGTCCGACGAAGCTGCGCTCCTCGGCGTTCTTCACGACAGGGACGATCAATCCCCAATCCAGTGCAACGGCAATGCCCAGGTTGATCGAGGAGTGATAGTGAATGTTGTCGCCTTCGACCGACGAGTTGATGATCGGCCACTTGCGGATGCCGTGCACCGCCGCGCGTGCGAAGAAAGGCGTGAAGGTCAGCTTCAGACCAGTCGCCTTTTCGTATTCATGACGTCGCCGCTCGCGAATCTTCACGATACGGGTGACATCCACTTCGAAGATGCCATGCACATGCGCGCTGGTGCGCTTCGACATAATCATGTGCTCGGCAATCTTCTTGCGCATCACCGACATGGGCACAACTTCGCCCGGGGTGACGCCGCCCACGGGCTGCATCGGCCCGGTAGGCGCCGGCATCGACGGGGCTGCCGCTGCAGGAGCGCTCGCGGGAGGCGCATACGCCGGCTGCTGAGCAGGAGGTTGTGCCGCCGCGGGCTGCGCCGGAGCCGCTGCTCCGCCCTTACCGTGCTTGGCGATGAAGCCCTCGATGTCTTCCTTGGTAATGCGTCCGCCGAGCCCGGTGCCGGAAACCTGCGCCAGGTTGACGTTGTTGTCTTTCGCGATCTTCCGCACCAGCGGACTGGAGCGAACGCGTCCCTGCTCGCCGGTCTCGCTGACGGCGCCTTGCTCCTGGCGCTCCAGGCCTTCCTTCTCGTCTTCGGCCAAGTCAGCGGGGATGGGCTCTTCGCCTGACGGTGGCTGTGCGGCCTGGGCCTGGGATGCTTGCGAGGTCGCTTGCGAGGTGGCTTGCGGAGCGGCCTGCGCCGGGGGTGCGGGTGCCGCGGCTTTCTGCGCGGGTGCCGCTGCGCCTGCTCCGTCGCCCTCGGCGGCAATGACGCCGACGATGGTATTTACCTGCACGGTATTACCGGCCTGCACCTTGATCTCCGACAGCGTGCCGGAGGCGGGCGCGGGGATTTCGGCGTCCACCTTGTCGGTGGAGATCTCAAACAGCGGCTCGTCGCGCTGCACTTTCTCGCCGGGCTGCTTCAGCCACTTGGTGATGGTTCCTTCAAAAATCGATTCGCCCATCTGGGGCATGACTACATCTGTCGGCATGTTGTCCTTCCGGAAGATTTGATAGCTGGACTGCGGGAACTGACTGCAAACTTCTGATTATATCGGCTACGCGGTTTTGAGCGCAGCGAGAGGAACGCGGCCTTGGAACAGAACCTGGCTCGTGCAACCCACCCTCACCGCCGCGGCTCGGCTACACTTAGCCTCCACCGCACGATTACAGATTGCACGAGGTGCTCACTTGCCCCACATCGAACCCTTGCTCGCGCTCGGCGTCGCCGCCTCCACCGCAGCAACCGACGCTGTCTATGTGATGTTCAATGCTGCGGTTTCGTCGCGCAAGCGCGTTTCCGCCGCCACCTGGAGCAGCATGTGGTATCTGCTGTCGGCCTTCGCCGTCATCAGCTATACGCGCAATTGGGTGTATGTGTGCTTCGCCGCTGTGGGCTCGTGGATCGGCGCCTATATCTCGATGAGCTTTCTAAAACGCCCGGGCCTGCATCCTGGCGACGCGGCGGAGTGATCGCTCTTGCGAGTCCGGCTTGCCGAGCCACTGCTCGACACGGTTGCGGAGAGTCCGCCTCTGGAATGCACCGCGTCAGGGCACGACCTTGGTCGTGCCAATAGACGTTTCTAGTTATTTCTCGAGCGGGCTTTAGTCCGCGACACCTTCACAGCGACCACGGAGGCCAGAGTCGTTGTCTCGCCGGCTGGAGTCGGCTTAGGGTGTTCAAAGACAAGCTGTGTCGGCACGACCAAGGTCGTGCCCTGACGCGATCTTCGCAACTGTTAGTTAGCTCTCAACAGATGGCGCGCTCGTGCCCTGACCCCTTCCTCGCAGCGCTTAAAACCACGTATACCCCAGCATAAGCTGGATCGATAGCGGCACGCCGGGGTTGTAATGGCCGGTCTCGGCGTTCGAGAGGTGGTGCAGGCGGACGGTGGTGTCGAACGACTGACGTTTTCGCGTAAAGATGTGCGCTCCAAGATCGAGCGCCACGGTGAAGTTGAACCGCGAGGTATTGCCCGGCGGAAATTGGTCGGGCCCCATAAACATGCCGCCATCAAACCCGAAGAAGGGAACAAAGCGCCGATTGATGCGGGTGAAATTCCAGCGCGCGGTTACCGCTTCCAATCCGCCCATGTAGTAGGTGCGGCCGGCGGCGTAGTAGTTCACCACGGGAATGAGGTTGAGGTCCCACTCCAGCGTGCCGCGCCCCCAGCCATCAACGTGCTCGTTGGTAAGCACGCGTGCGAGATGGAACTCCGCGCCCCAACTGCTGGGATAACGCCCCGGCGCGCCGGGAATAGGAGGCGTCGCCATAGTCGCTGTGCCGCCGTAGACTTGGAAGCCGTAATTCCACGACGGGTGACGCAGGGCGTTCAATGCTCCGTCGGCTGTTTCTTGCGCCGAGGCCGCGAGTGCCATGGCGCTGACACAGAGCCATAGCAGCAACAGTCGTGAGCAAAGCCCGGCGTACCGAACGTGCATTCCGCCTTAGATGCGGCAGCCGCAAGTAAATATGTTGCGATTCGGAGAAGAAGCTAGAACCAGCTATAGCCGACCGTAAATTGCACAGCGCCGTTGATACCCGGATTCTTGTTTCCGATAGAAGCGTTGGAGAGGTGGTAGACCTTCACTGCGAGATCGAGCGCCTTGCTGTCGCCGCGGAAGATGTGCGTGCCCAGCTCGGCGCCGCTGGTGAAGTTCACCACCGAGGTGTCGCCCGGAGGCAGGTTCTTGGTACTGAACACAATCCCGCCCACCGCTGCCATCCACGGCGCATATTTGCAATTGTTCGTGAAGTTCCACTTGGCGATGAAGGGATTGATCGCGGCCGCATACTGCGCGTTGCCGTTGTACCAGAACTCGTTGATGGGGATGACATCGATGTCCATCTCAAACGAGCCGCGCAGAAAATTGCTGCCATGCTCGTTGGTCAGCACGCGGCCGAAGCGCACGCCGGCAAGAAACGTCTGCGCGCTAGGGGTGTTGGCGAAAGACGTGCTGCCGCCGAGGAACACTCCCTTCACCCAGACCGGGTGCCGAATGACGTCAACCGGGCTGTCGGTTGGCAGTTGCGCTACGAGCGGAGCGCAGAGCAGAGTGATGGCGCACAGAAGTCGAACCGCAATCTTCATATTTTGCTGGAAATGAACGTCGAAAGTATCAGGTAGAAGCAGAGTACGCAAATCCATTGTCAAACGTACCTCTCTGCGAGCATCAGGGCGGCGCTTTCATCGAGTTGTTCGGCGCGTCGGACTTCCTCGAAGCGGGCCAGCAAATCATCGGGGCGCAGCCGCCGTTTCTCAGCGCCCTGAAAGTCGTGGATGATTTGCCCGCGGTGCATCATGATGAGGCGGTCGCCCAGGCTGGCCGCCTGTTGCATGGAGTGCGTAACCATCAAAGTGGTGAGCTGGTCGCGCGCAATCACCTGCTCGGTGAGCGCGATAACCAGGTCGGCGCTCTTCGGATCAAGCGCTGCGGTGTGCTCGTCCAACAGAAGCAGCTCAGGACGCAACCAAGTCGCCATCAGCAAGGTGAGCGCCTGGCGCTGTCCTCCGGAGAGACTGCCGATGGCATTACCCAACCGGTTTTCCAGGCCCATATTCAGCCGGCTGACCTCATCGTGCATCCGTGTGACGAGCGACGCCTTGAGTCCCCAGCCCAGGCCACGGCTGCGGCCACGGTGCGAAGCCAGGCTGAGATTTTCTTCGATGGTGAGACTGGGACAGGTGCCGGTAAAGGGATTCTGAAACACACGCCCGATCAACTCGGCGCGCGCATGTTCAGGCCACTTCGTCACCTCGCGTCCGGCGAGCCGGATACTTCCCTGGTCCACCAGAAACGTCCCCGCGACAGCGTTAAGCAGAGTCGATTTTCCCGAGCCGTTGGTGCCGATGACGATCACCCAGGATCCGGCCTCGAGTCTGAGATCAACGCCACGCAGCGAGCGCACCTCATTAGGCGTATCGGGATGGAACGTCTTCGAAACTGCATGCAAGTCAAGCATGCGCGGCCTGCACTTTTCCCTTGTGAAGGAACTGCGGCACGATAAGCGCGCAGAAAACGAAGGCGGCGGTGATCAGCTTGAGGTCGTTGGGATTGAGGCCCCAGCGCAACGCCACGGCCACCAGCAGGCGGAAGAGCACCGAGCCCATGACGGCCCGACAATGGTCAGGCCGACACGATTGGTGCCGGTCAGCGCTTCGCCGATGATCACGCTGGCCAATCCCCAGACCACCATGCCAATGCCCATGCCCACATCGGCGAATCCCTGATACTGCGCCAGCAATGCTCCCGAAAGCGCGACCAGGCCGTTGGAAAGCGCTAGTCCAAAGACGATCATGTTGGCGTCGTTCACTCCCAGCGCGCGCACCATTTGCACGTTGTCGCCCGTCGCCCGCATCGCCATGCCCAGGTCCGTGCGGAAGAACCAGTAGAGCAACACACCGGTTGCCGCAACTGCGAGAAGAATGGCGGCCAATACCGAGACATCTCGTACGCTGACCTCCCATCCGGCGATGTCGAAGGTCGTGGCGCCGCGCATTAGCGCAACCCCGATCCGCTCGGACTGCGTGACCAGGGTGTTCACCGAAAGCAGCGGAATGTTGGCCCTGCCCATGACGTGGAGGTTGACCGAGTAAAGCGCGGTCATCACCAGGATGCCGGAGAGCAGCGAGTTGATCTTGAAGCGCGTATGCAGTATTCCGGTGCAGGCGCCGGCGAGCATTCCGGCCAGGAAACCGGCGAGTGAAGCCAGTGCCGGGCTCACGTTGTGTACCAGCAGAATCGCAGCGACCGACGCGCCGAGAGTGATTGAGCCATCAGCCGTGATGTCCGGAAAGGCGAAGATGCGGAAGCTGATGAACACTCCCAATGCCAGCAGCGACAGAATCAGGCCGATGGTGAAGGTGCCGATGAGAAGAGTCATGCCGGTTGGGCTCTCATTGAATATCCGACAGGGCAGCGATCCAGCAAGCGCCACGGACAAACTCGCTCTGGTGCGGCCCTGCAGCCTCGCGGTCGTCACCTAAAAGGTGAAGCACGCCCTGTAGGCTCTCGGTCTCAAACAATGTCCTGACGGTGGCGTTCAGATCGATCTCCCCCTTCTTCAACGGCCGGTAGGAGAATGCCGCCGCGTGGAAGTGTCCCTGGATGGCTCCCGTTGCCGGCTCCGACTGGCCGCAACAGCGAGGTGAGTGCCGCACAATCAGAGGCCGTCGCAATCCCCGAGAGCAGCACGAGAGATCGCGAATAGAGACGCTCTGTACTGAATGACAGCCAGCCCCGAACCTCGGGAAAGACAAACGGCGAATGGTGTACCCCGTCCGACGCAGCGGGCGATCGTCGAAGCGCAGCCCCTACCAGTCCTGCCGATTCGGCGACCATCACCAGTCCAATTGCCGGCGCGCACTCGCAGACCTGCAAAGCCGCACCAACAAGTTCCTCCAGCGGAACAGGAGTTTCGAGCATGGCGGATTCAAAACGCACCAGATGGCTGAATTCTCCCTCGCAGCGCATTCCGTAGAGGACGTTGACCTGCGGCACTAACTCGCCGCTCGCCACCATGAAGTCGGGCACATTAGTTCCATCGGTCGGCAGGTAAGCGGCCGAGCCGCCGACGGCCACAAATTCTCCAAAGCGCGCTCGCGAGTCTTCAAAGTCGTGGCCGAAAGCACCCAGGCCGAGGCCAAAAGATCCTGCGGGAAAGTCGATCGTCCTGCAATCGTCGGGGCCGAAGCGACAGCCTTGCAGCAAGCTGGGGTCGCCGATGCGGCGGCACACCAGCGGTTTCTCCACCTCGTATTCGACCACCTCGTAAGCCGCTAATAGTGACGAGAAGCGGCGTATCTCTGCCTTAGGATGAAGCGGCGCCACCGGAGCCACCTCTGCCAGTAGGATGGGCGAGAGCTTGCATAAATCCAGAATCAGCTTGGCGCGTTCAGAAGGGCTGGTCACGACCAGGCTGCCGCCGATTGCCTTGAGCTGGTTGTAGACCTGCATCAGCAAGCCGACGCCGGCGGAACTGAGATACGGGACCTCCGACAGATTCAGTCGAAGACTGTGCGCACCGCCCCGAATCAGCTCCTCGAGGTTGCTCCGCAAATGCTCGGTCCAATAGTTGTCGAGACGTCCTCTCACCTTGACTTCGAGAGCATCTCCGGCTTGGTGGGTGACGATCTCCATGAGTGTGGTTAAGGACGCAGGTGCTGTGAGTACTCTGCTGGAATCGTAATGCCTAACTGCTCAGCGTTGCCGCGGCTGATATATGTTTGCTCGACCGCCACTTCCTCGAATGGCAGGTCTTTGGGATCGGCGCCACGCAGGACGCGCCCAGCCAGCTTCCCGGAAGCGAAAGCGGCAGCGTGAATAGTGACACCGAGGCACGCCAGGCCACCGCGTTGAATAGCCGAACATTCGTCGGTGAACAGCGGCAAGTGGGCATCGTGTGCGCCTTTTACCGCGCCTTCATAGCCATTGATGGCGGTGTTGTCCCCCGGAACCCAGACCGCCTGAATGTTTCGCCCGGCCAAAATCTGCACCGCCTGTAAAACCTCGTTGGACCCGGCGATCGCCACCTCTTCGAGCCGCACGCCCCGTGCGCGGAAGACCTCGCGTGCTACTGACATCTCTTTCACCGAGTTTGCCTCCGCCGGGTTATACATGGTCCCCACCGCGGCCAATCGCGGCACCAGATTCTGCATCAGCGCGAGGGTGTGGGCCACCGGGGGAAAGCTGCCGACACCGGTGACGAATGGTGTGTGGTCGGTCCGCGTTTTGCCTGCTCCGGCAGCAATGGGATCGGTAACGCAGGTGAAGACCACAGGCTTGTGCTTGACCGTATTGCAGGCTCCTGCCAGGCAAGGGGTGGTGATCGTCATGATGAGATCAACGTCGGAACTGTCGTAGTTCTGAAGGATGGCCGGGATGTTCATCATCTCGCCCTGAGCATCGGCACGATGCACCTCCAGGTTGTGGCCCTCCTCGAAGCCACTCGCCTTCAGGCCGTCAATCAGTCCCTGCACACACATATCTGTTCCGAGGTCGCGGGCGTAGTACACGATGGCAGCTTTGAACACTTTGCCGTTCGCTGCGGAGGGAGTAGCGTGTGTCGCGGAAGCTGCGGCGTTGTGGCGATTCCCCAAGTCGGAGAGCAGCAGTATTGCCGAGAGTAGCGCGATCAGACCGAGCCCAAGGGCGAGTCTTTTCAGCACTGACCACATAACGGATTCGTTCAGAAACGGAATGGGGTCCAATGGTTAAGTTGCCGAGAAGCCGGAATTATACCGAACCTGACCCGGAGAGCAAACGCAAGTCTCAATTGCAGCGTTTAGCCCGGCTTAGGCGCACATCATGAGCTGGAGTGAATTCGGGGGTACCTCCTCAGAGATTCGTTAATTGAGCGTGGTGGAATGACAAGTGTGCGATTGCAGCTCCCTTTTTGCGTTTGATTTGGCAGCTGTGATAACGTTCTGCTCCCGCAGTCGCCGGGGTGGCGACGGCGTCGCAAGCGCAGACTGCTGACTTTGTAACGAGGCTATTATGCAGGCAAGGTCCGACACCTTGAGCGACGAGGCGCGAACGATTGCGCGCAGAAGGTTTCTTTCATCACTGGTCACCCTGGGTGGAGTTGCCGCCGCCGGCAGCATGTTCGGATGGAATCCGGATTTTGCCTGGGCCGGCAGTACCCCGGCGTCGCAGGCGGGTGCGCCCACGCTGGTGCGCTATCCGCAAAAGACCGACCTCATCCTGCTGACCGACCGGCCTCCGCAGCTGGAAACACCGTTGCGATATTTCGCAACTGACCTGACGCCCAACGACGCGTTCTTTGTTCGCTGGCACCTCGCGGGAATTCCTACCACGGTTGATCCGCAAAGCTTTCGCCTGGAAGTTGCCGGACACGTCAGCAAGCTGATGAGCCTCTCGCTGAGCGATTTGCGCTCGAAGTTCGAAGCGGTTTCCATGGTGGCGTTCGCGCAATGTGCCGGAAATTTCCGCAGCCTGTTCGAGCCGCGAGTCCCCGGCGGGCAGTGGGGCAGCGGCGCCATGGGGAACGCCCGCTGGAAAGGCGTTCGCCTGAAAGATGTGCTCGACGCCGCAGGGGTGCAGGCGGGAGCAGTCCAGGTCGGATTGCGCGGGCTTGACGTTCCCGTGCTGGAGAAGACGCCAGTCTTCCAGAAGTCGCTGCAGATCGACCACGCACGCGATGGCGAGGTGATGATCGCCTACGAGATGAATGGCGAGCCGCTGCCCATGCTGAACGGGTATCCCATTCGCTTGATTGTGCCCGGCTGGTACGCGACCTACTGGGTGAAGTCCCTGGCGACGCTGACTGTGCTCGATCAGCCGCTGAAGACCTTCTGGATGGATAAGGCTTATCGCATCCCCGACAATCCGCAGGCCAACGAAGACCCGCAACATCTGGCGACCGCGACAGTGCCGATTAATAAGATGTCGGTACATTCGATCTTCGTCAAACCCGCCCCAGGTGAGCAGCTTCGGGCAGGGAAGCCTTGTCAGTTGGCTGGAATCGCGAGTGATGGCGACTCGGGCATTCGCCGGGTTGAGGTTTCGAAGGATGGCGGCCAGAGTTGGAGCGACGCCATACTCGGCCCCGACTTGGGGAAGTATTCCTGGCGGCAGTGGAAGGCGGACTGGACTCCGGCGGCAAAGGGGAGCTACAAGCTGATGGTGCGTGCGACCAGCAACGGCGGCGAGAGCCAGGTCACCTCGCAGTGGAACCGCAGCGGCTATCAGCGTGACGTTATCGAGCAGCAGGACGTGGTGGTGGCCTGAGCCATGATCAAAACGACGATTTATAACATCGCGCGCACCCTGGGTGTGGCAGCTTTGATTACGGGAGCAGCCATTGCCCAATCGCAGTCAACATCTGCTGCTACGTCGAAGCCAGCGTCTGCCTCAGACTCAGCCTCAATCCAGCGGATTACGCTTCCCGAAGGTTCCGACCGAGATACCGCCTGGTCCGAACCTGCAGGTGTACGAGAAGAACTGCTTGATCTGTCATTCGGCGCGCTACGTCCTCACCCAGCCGCGCTTCCCAAAAACCGTATGGCAGTCGGAAGTCAAGAAGATGGTCGATGCCTATGGCGCTACCATTCCCGAAGCCGATCAGGCACTGATCGTCGAGTATCTGGTGGCGGTAAAGGGAACTGAGGCGGCGGGGAACGCGGCTGCTCCTAAAAAGTAGCGTGGCTCAGTCCGCTCGGGCTGGGTCTGAGATTCTTGAAGCCAGGCAGGCGGAACAGCTACTGCGTGCCCTTCTCCAGTTTGTTCAGGTAGTCCACCATCTCCGGGCTGGTCCAGTCCGCGGCGCCAATGAACTTGCGCCGAATCACGCCGTCCTTGTCGATCACATAAGTTTCAGGGAACTTGAAGGTACCGTAAAGAGTGTTGGCCATGTTCTTCGGATCGCGCACGGTCAGCAGGTCGATGTTGTGATCGCGTACGAACTGCTTGTAGGCGGCGTCGTCGGCGTCCTCGCTCACCGCGAGAATCGTGACCTTGTCTCCCATGGCTTTCTGTAGCTGCACCAGCGAGGGCATCTCTTCCACGCACGGCGGGCACCAGGTCGCCCAGAAATTCAATACCACGGGCTTGCCGTGAAGCTGCGCCAGCGAGACGGTGCGCTCTGAGTCGGTGAGAGTGAAATTGGGCGCGGGCTCGCCGATTTTCGGAGGACGATTGCTATTGCAAGCGACAAGCAGAAACAGGCATACGAGAACGGTAGACGATGCAAAGCGCTTCACAACCCTATAATAACGAAGGGTTCGACCTGCATGGATGCCACGAAAGGCGCAGTCGAGGTTTCGGTCATCGTTCCTGCACGCAACGAGGAGGCGAATCTCGCCAGATGCCTGAGCTCACTTGTCGGCCAGCAGGGCGTCAGCTATGAGCTGATTGTGGTGGATGACCACTCGACCGACGCGACGCGCGACATCGCCCGGAGCTTCCCGGCACAGGTGATCGAGGCCGACGCGCTTCCCGCGGGCTGGAGCGGCAAGTGTAATGCCTGCTGGACTGGGGCGAAGGTCGCGACCGGCAAGTGGCTGCTGTTTACCGATGCCGACACCCGGCATACCCCTGAGTCGATTGCCAGCGGATGGCGCGAGGCCGAGCAGTGCGGAGCGGCGCTGCTGTCGTACTCGCCGAAGCAGGAAGTGCATAGCCTGGCCGAACGCGCGCTCATGCCGGTGATTTTTGCCGAATTGGCGACGAGCTTTCGTCCCCGGGAAGTCAGCGATCCGGCTTCGCCGGCGGCGGCTGCCAATGGACAGTACCTGCTGATTCGGCGCGATGCCTATGACGCTGTCGGTGGACACGCAGCCGTGGCCAGAACCATTCTGGAAGACGTGGAACTGGCGCGACGGGTGAAGCGCGCGGGCTATCGTTTGCAGTTTCGCCTGTCGGATATGGTCAGCACGCGAATGTACCGCAGCTTTCCGCAGATGTGGGAGGGCTGGACGAAGAACCTGGCGCTGCTGTTTCCCAATGCGCGACGGCTGGCGATATGGCGGAGTGCGGAGTTCGCGTTGATCGCTGCGGGCGTTGCCGCGATTGCGTATGGCTTCGTGACGCGAGACCCGAGATGGGCGGCTGGTGGAATTTTCGTCGGTGGCGGTTTGTTGATTTTGTTCTATCGGCGCATTCGGCGGGCGCATTTTGACTGGCTTTCAAATGTACTCGCAGTTTTCGGCTTGCCGCTTTTCACGCTTCTTTTGCTGCGCTCGTACATCTCTCATAAGACTGGTACGGTCGAGTGGAAGGGAAGACGATATGCTGCGGGCGCTTGAGGTTCTCAGCTAAGCGCTAGTTGCTAGTTAATAACTATGGTCTATTTAACTCGCAAGTGCGAATTTTCGGCGTCTCACTACTACCACAATCCAGAGTTCACTCCGGAAGAAAACCAGCGCGTGTTTGGCAAATGCGCCAACCTCAACGGTCATGGTCATAACTACACGCTGGAAGTGACTGTAAAGGGTGACGTCGATTCGACTACAGGCTTTGTAGTTGACCTTAAGCAGCTCAAAGATATTTTGAACGACGAAGTAGTCGAAGCTATGGATCATCGGCACCTGAATAAAGAGGTCCCGGAGTTCGCCAACCAAATTCCTACGACGGAGAATGTGGCTATTGCTATCTGGAATCGTCTTCACAGCAAGCTGAATGCAGCGGAGCTTCATCGCGTGCGAGTCTACGAAATGCCTGACTTATTTGTCGACTACTACGGAGAGCAATGAAGGCCCACCTTACGCGCCGTTACGTCATAGCTGCTTCGCATCGCCTGCACAGCGATCAACTCTCCGAGGCGGAGAACCGCAACGTCTATGGCAAGTGCAACAATCCGTTCGGCCATGGCCACAACTATGCAGTGGAAGTGACCGTAAGTGGGCAAGTGAGCCCGAGTACCGGGATGGTCTGCAACCTGGTTGATCTCGATGAGTGTTTCCGACGTGAGGTGGTGGACCCTTCGACCATCAGAACCTGAATACCCGGCCCGAGTTCAGCGACCTGGTACCCACAACCGAGAATCTCGCGATGGTGATCTACCAGATTTTGAAACGAGAGTTCCATGCCGCACATCTAGAAAAGGTAAGGATCGAAGAGACACAGAACAATAGCTTCGAATATTGCGGTGAAGCCCAACTATCCTGAGAACAGCGTTTCCCCCGACACGACTGGGAGAACCATGAAGAACACTGTCGAAACACCTACCCTGACCAGCGCGACCTTTGAAGAGCTGACACGTGAGTTCATCGTGCGTCTCGGTGAAGATCCGGACCGCGAAGGCCTGCTGCGCACGCCGCAGCGCTTCGCCAAGGCATTCCAATATCTGACGAAGGGCTACAACGAAGATCCTGAGCAGGTATTGAAAGACGCGTTGTTCAACGTCGACTACGACGAGATGGTCATCGTCAAGGACATCGAGATGTTCAGCCTCTGCGAACATCACATGCTGCCGTTTTTCGGCAAGGTCCACATCGCCTATATCCCCAAGGGCAAGGTACTGGGACTAAGCAAGCTGCCACGCCTGGTGGAAGTCTTCGCCCGCCGCCTGCAAGTGCAGGAGCGCCTTACGGTGCAGATTGCCGAGACCATCGAGCAGGCCATCAAGCCCATGGGCGTCGGCGTGGTAATCGAAGCGCGCCATCTTTGCATGATGATGCGCGGGGTCGAGAAGCAACACTCGGCGACGGTGACGTCCTCGATGCTCGGAGCTTTCCGCGCGCAGCAGACGCGGCAGGAATTTCTGTCGCTCATCCACAACAAGAACACGAACGGGTTTTAGCCATGGCGACGGAGAACGCTTCTTCGAAGCCCGCTCCGGGCTCGCGCCTGGCTGGGAAAAGTGGCTGTCGTAACCGGTGGCAGCCGTGGCATCGGTTTGGCGATTGCCAGCGCCTTCGCATCCGAGGGCTGCAGCCTGATCATCAGCGGACGCAACCAGCAGACACTGGAGCAGGCGGCGGCCGAGTTGCGCAACGACGTTTCCGGTGACGCGCGTGTTGTGCCGGTGCTCTGCGACGTGCGCCATCCCGAGCAGGTGCAGCAGATGTTCGACACGGTCACGCGCGACTTTGGCCGCCTCGACATCCTGGTGAACAACGCCGGCATTTCGCAATCAGCTGCGCCGGTGCAGAAGACCAGCGTTGAGTTGTGGCGCGACATCATCGACACCAATCTCACTGGAACATTTCTCTGCATACGCATCAGCGGTGCCGCTGATGAAGCGTGGCGCTACTATCGTGAACATCTCTTCGGTGGCGGCGCGCGACTCCTTCGCCGGTTACACGGCCTACAACGCGTCGAAGGCCGGAGCGCTGAGCCTGTCGCGCACCGTGCGCGAAGAGCTGAAGTCGACCGGTATTCGTGTCACAGCGGTGGTGCCGGGCGCAACTTCTACCGACATCTGGCAAACGGTAGCGCCGAACGCTCCGCGCGACAAGATGATCGACGTTGATTCCATCGCCACACTTGTGCTGGAGGCGGTTGTACTCTCGCCGAAAGCGAATGTGACCGACCTGGTGCTGGATCCGGTGGCAGGTGCGTTGTAAGGGCCACGCATCGCTGGTCGCTGCAATCCGCGTCTAATAACTTAGCACATGATCAGCACTGCTATTCGCCGCAAGGCCCGGCAATTCGCCAAGCTGGCACGCCATTCGGCCATGACTCCGCGAACCGGCCTCACGCGCAAACCTGTGCTTGCGAAACGCGGCGAGATGGGCGTGACGTTCATCGGCCACTCCAGCTTCTTCGTCCAGATCGGCGGCAAGAACCTGCTGATCGATCCCAACTTCGCGCGCTGGATTTTTGTGTTGAAGCGTCTGCGCCGACCGGGACTCAGCCTGCGCGACCTGCCCCCGATTGATGCGGTGCTGGTCACGCACGCGCACTTCGACCATCTGCATCGCCCGTCGTTGCGCACCATTGCTCGTCTTACTCGGATCAAGTCGGGCAAGCGGCCGCTGATCATTGTGCCGCGACAGGTTCGCGACCTGGTCAGCGATCTTGGCTATGCGCGTGTCATCGACATGGAGTGGTGGCAGACGTTGCAATTGGGTGCGGTCGAGATCACGCACACTCCGGCGAAGCATTGGGGAGCCCGGGTGATTCGCGACACGCATCGCGGATACGGCGGCTACGTGTTGCGGGCCGGCCGTCACTCGCTCTATCACTCCGGTGATACGGCGTACTTCGAGGGCTTCGAGGAAATTGGCGAGCGGCTTAAGCCCGAGGTCGCATTACTGCCGATCGGCGCCTATTACCCGGCATCGTTTCGCAACGTGCACACCTCGCCTGAGGATGCGGTGCAGGCCTTCCGCGATCTCGGCGCGCGTTGGATGGTTCCCATGCACTATGGCAGCTTCCAACTCGGTCACGAACCCATCGACGAGCCGCTGGCGCGCCTGCGTGAAGATGCGCGGCGCCAAGGCATCGAGAAGCAGGTGTGCGTGATGGAAGAGGGCGTGACGAAAATCTGGGAGTAAGGCAGCAACTAGTAACTAGCAACTAGCAACTAGCAACAAGTGATGAGCTGAACCCATCGATCGTGTCATCCCGAGCGGAGCGAAGCGTAGTCGAGGGACCTGCAGTTTGGCCGCGCCTCGGAATGCTTTGGCTACCGAAATATGCGCGGCGACTCGTAAGATCTCTGAACCCTTAAACGAAACTGGCCGCCCCACTCCGGAGCGGCGGGTGGCTCTTCCTGGCATCCGTTACGGTACGGCCAGCCGATTTCCCACCATTACGGCAGATTGAATTCTTCCTGGTAGTCACGCCAAATGCCGCCGCGATAAATCTGGCGCACCGGAACATCTTCGGCGTGCTTGGCGCCCTTTGCCCACATCCAAGCCTGTTGCATCTCTTCGGCCTCGAAATAGCGCACATCGGCTTCTGCCAGCACGGTTGCGCCGAGAA
The DNA here is from genome assembly GCA_963771535.1 of uncultured Acidobacteriaceae bacterium. Taxonomy (GTDB): domain Bacteria; phylum Acidobacteriota; class Terriglobia; order Terriglobales; family Acidobacteriaceae; genus CAVVDY01. The sequence goes on from CAVYTK010000007.1 coordinate 484,496, forward strand.
CCATGTTTTCGACCTCGGCCCACTTTGAAGCGCCCACGAGCGCGACACGAGCGATGTGGTCGGAGTACTTGTGCAGGAAGCGCAGCTCTTCCCAGCGCGCACTCCAGTCCACACCCTGCAATTCGGTGGCGTCGACAACAATCCCCAGCGGACGCTTGCCGCGGTCGCGAATCGCAAACTGGATCTGCGGCTCGAAAGCCTTAACGTCCTCTTCCGTAACGCGGCCTACCACTTTAAATCCGTAGGCCCAGCCGCCGCTTTCCTTTAATCGTTCAATCATTGCGAAACCGTCCTCCCCGTCATAAACCCATGATTTGAATGCATAATCAGCTCACCCGAGAGTACGCGAGCGAGGTGCGAAGGTGCAAACCCCAACCATGGTGCATAAGTAGGCTATAGCCTGAACGTGAGCGCAAGTTTTGGCATCTTACTAATCGGGCCATTGTATTGCTATACTTCCACCACACTAAAATGACTTGCCGGCTATGAAGCAGCTGCGAATCCCTGCGCGCTTCTTTGGCCCGCAACATTTTCAAGCGCCCATGTCGAAAGCAGAAGAAGAAAGAGCACTGCTTGCCGCCATTATCTCCGGTAGCGACGACGCCATATTCAGCAAAACACTTGACGCCGTGGTCACCAGTTGGAATCGTGGTGCGGAGCGCATGTATGGGTACACCGCCGAGGAAATCGTCGGCGAGCCGATATCGATCCTGGTTCCGGCCGACAAGTCCAATGACGTAGATAAAATCATGCGCCGTATCCGGGCGGGCGAGAGCCTGGACCATTACGAAACGGTGCGCCGTCATAAGGACGGCACCCTGCTTTATGTGATGCTCACGATTTCACCCATTCGGAATCGAAAGGGCGAAGTCGTCGGGGCATCGACCATCGCGCGCGATATGACGTCGCGACGACTGGCAGAGGAAGCGCTGCGTGCCTCGGAGAAGCTTGTCGCCATGGGACGCATGGCGGCTTCCATCGCGCACGAGATACGCAATCCCCTGGATGCAGCCAAAAACATCACTTATCTGCTGCAACAGAGAGCAGATCTTGATCCCTCCGCTCAGGAGTTGTTGGCCTTGCTGGAGAGCCAACTCAACCACATGGGCGAGATTTGCTGCCGCACCCTGGCCTTCGCGCGGCCGGGAGACGCGGCTTCGCGAATAGCGCTGGCTGGCATTGTGGATGAGGTGTTTGCGCTGCAAGGCAAGAACCTGACGCTGAAGGGAATCGAAGTCGCGCGAAAGTTCGCCTCCGCGGGCGAGGTGATCGGTTATCCCGGACCGTTGCGGCAGGTGCTGGTCAACCTCATCAGCAATGCCATGGACGCCATTCCTGCGGCCCAGAACGGAAAGATCACCGTCCACATCACGGACCTGCACCATCCTGCGACGCAGGTGGAAGGCGTGCGCATCACCGTCAGCGATAACGGTTGCGGTATCCGGCCGGAAAATCTTAAGCGCCTGTTTCAGCCGTTCTTCTCAACCAAGCATGAAGAGGGAACCGGACTGGGGCTGTGGGTCTCATACGGAATCGTGACGCAACACGGCGGCTCAATTCGGGTGCGCAGCCGAATCGAACAGCCCGCTCGTGGAACCGTGTTCAGCATCTTCCTGCCACGCCTGGGCGCGCGCATGAACGGCAATACCCAGGCGGCGTAAGCGCTACCTGGTTTCGTAATATCCCTGTCTAGTCTGCACCACCAGGTCTTTCGGCTTTGCTGCCAGCAGTATCTTGTGGTAGCCGGTGCTTTCCTGCGCCTGCTCCGGGCTAAATCCCAGGCTGTACTGGTTGCGTAGCTCGTCCTGCACTTGTTTGTAGATGGCCTCGACTGACTCCTTTTTCGTGACTTCGAAGAAGTGCCCGCCGGTTTCCTGCGACAGGCGTTGCAGGACCTTCTTGCCGTCGGCGTGCGACTCCATTGGTGCGGGATAGCGCGAGCCTCCCATCGGCGGTCCCGAGGGGCCGCCCCACGGTCCGCCCCATCCGCCGTGATGGCCGCCGCCGCCACCGGGATATCCGCCCATGCCGCGGTTGTAAGCCTCAGGGTCGGCGAACAGGATGGAGTACACCATGGTATCGGAGCGCTGCGCTGCTTCGATGGCGCGGTCGAGCGAATACCTACTACCCTGGTCAACCCCGTCGGTCAGCAGGATAAGCGCTTTGCGCCCTTGCTGCTTGTGCATCAGTTCGTCGGAAGCCAGAAACACGGCGTCATACAATGTGGTACCTGCCGGGCGGTGCATGCTCCCGCCGCCACCGCTTCCGCCGCTGGGATAACCGCTGCCTCCGGGATAGCCACCGCCGCCGCCACCACCTCGACGGCCGCCATTGCCGCCGTTTTGATCCGGCTCCGCCACATGCACGCGATCAAGCGCCGCTTCCAGCTTGGGCTTGGAGTTGGTCAGGTCCTGCAGCAGTACGCTTTCGGAATCGAAGTTGATGACGAATGCGTGATCGCGGTCTTCGCGCATCACGTCATTCAAGAATGCATAACTGGCAGTGCGCTCCTCTTCCAGTACGCGGCTCTGGCTCAGGCTGGTATCAACCAGCAGCCCGAGGGTAAGTGGCAGGTCGGTTTCACGCGCAAAGTAGCGGATGCTTTGCGGATGCCCATCCACCTGCAACAGGAAGTCGTCTTTGGCCAGGCTGGGAACGATTTGCCCGTGCTTGTCGCGCACCGTGGCGAAGACGTTCACTACCTTCACGTCCTTCTTGAAGGTCGGAGTGGTGTCGGCGGAATCGCCAGATGTAGACTGCGCATTCTGGGCGGACACAGGCGCAACGCAGAGCGAAGCCGACACCAGGCAAATGGCCAGCGCCTGCGCGCAGTAGCGGCCAACGCTTTCGGTCGAGCGGAAGTCAGGAACTCTCATGGATGGCTTTCAGTCGTTTATACCCGAATGGCGATGCTAAGTTGCTCCATTGCGGGCGAAAACGGTTCCACTATGACCGTTTGCGGCGATTCCCAAGCTCTTAGCGTAGCGCGAGTACGACCTCAACCAGCTCTTCTTCCGGGTTGAGAGAAACCTGGAAGCCCAGCTTCTTGAACACTGTAGTCATGCCCGCGTTCTCGATCATGGTTGAGGCCGTCAGCTTCGCCAGTCCCTCTTCGCGGGCGACGTGCACCATGCGGCCGATGAGTTCCTTGCCCAAGCCCTGCCGGTGGTAGTCGTCACTGACCAGCACGGCCAGTTCTCCTTCGCTCTTGTGAGGGATCTTCACTAGCGTGGCAACCGCGATGATTCGGCGCTCCCCGGTTGCGGAATCGCAATGCTCAGCCAACAGCGCCAGTTCGCGGTCATAGTCGAGGAAGCAGACTCGCGAGAGCCGCTGATGCGAGGTCCGCGTGCTGAGCTTTACCCGCTGGAAGTAGCGAAGATAAACGCTGTGGTCGGACAGTCCTTCGTGGAACTTCACCATGGACGGTTCGTCTTCGGCGAGAATCGGGCGAATGGTGACGGTCTGGCCGTTTTTCATCGTCCACGAAGAAACGTACTGCACCGGGTAAGGCCGGATTGCCACCATGGGTAATTCGTTTTGCTTAGTTTGCGGGCTGTGAAGTTCGCAGCGGCTTCTCACCGCCAACACCTGCCCACGTGTGATCAGCAAGCGATCAATTTCGAATTCCTTGATCCATGGCTGTTCGGCCACCAGCTGGCTGAAACGCATCAACACCGTTTCCAGTGCAGGCATCGATGGGAGCTTGTGCTCGCGCAACAGCGCGCGGTAGAACTCACTCTGTTGCAACATAAGGCGGGCGAGCGTGGCATTCAGCGGCGGCAAGCCTACGACCATGGCGCCATAGACCCCAGGCCCGCCATCGGCTGAGCCGAACATCAGCACCGGACCGAACTGCTCATCGATGCGCGAGCCCAGCTTGGCCCATGGCCCGCCACCAGGCATATCGCCGGAGCGCCAGCCGCCGTCGGCGATTCCGTAAGCCGCAAGAATCTTGTTGGCTTCCAAGACCGAAAGCGAAGTTCGTCCATCCGCCCGTGCAGCATCGATAAGAGCATTGACGGACGCCAGCGATTCGGTATTCCCGAGCTCGGCGTGGAGCGTCGGCGTTTCGTACAAGCCTTGAAGGTCGTAGCCATAGCGCCACATGTAGCGGAATACCCGCGCCGCCGCTGCCGGCGAGGTGAACGTCGGGATGCAGGCGCGGATCAGGTTTTCCTGGGCCGCCGCCATCTCCGCACTTCCCATGTAGCTGATCAGGATGGGCTTGTCCTGCTTTTGCAACTCAAGCAAGCGATGAGCCATGCCCTGCGGATCGGCCAGTGTCCAAGAGATCATCAGCAATAGCAGGCCGTCGCAGTTAGGATCGCCGGCCGCAACCTCGACGGCTTGCATAAAGTTTTCGGCGCTTCCATCCCCCATCACATCGTCGATCCGGTGCTCGGCGGGCAGCAGTTGCTCCAGCTGCCGGCGGGTTTCCGCCGAAGGCTGGGCGACTTCAACTCCAGCCTCGATGACGCTATCGGCGGCCAGGACCGCGGCGCCATCAGCGTTGCTGACGATCATCAGCCGTGGCCCAGCTGGGCGCGGCTGTTTCGACAACGCTTCGGCGGTATAGAACAGGTCTTCCAGGGTATCGACTTCGAGCACTCCGACCCGGTGAAACGCCGCGGTCAGCACATCGCTGTCACTGGCGACACATCGCGACCTCCATCCCACGGCGCCGACGGAAGCGCCGCCGCGCCCCGCCTTGATCACAAGGATGGGCTTATCGAGCGCGACCTCGCGTGCCGCCGAGATGAACGAACGCGCATCGCCGATAGAACTGATCTGCAGCATGATGGTTCGTGTATTGGGATCGCGCCCGAAGTAGTCGATGAGGTTGGCCCAGCTGACGTCGAGCATGTTGCCGATAGAAGCGAACGCGCTGAAGCCGACAATATTCTTCAGGCTCCAGTCGAGCACCAGTCTGCCCAGGGTTGCGCTTTCGCTGACAAATGCGACCGTCCCACCAATCAGCATCGGAAGTCCGGGTGTGGCGTTGAGGCCGAACTGCGGATTCATCACTCCCAGTGCTTTCGGACCAATCACGCGCGTCCGGCTGCCGGCGAGAACAGCGCGCATGCGCTCACCCGCGCTAGCTTCCTCTCCTTTTGGGCCGAAGCCACTGGAGAGGAGGATGACGCCTTTCACCTTGTTCGCAACGCACTCGGTCACAAGGTCGGGAGCCGATTCCGCCGCAGCCACCACGATGGCAAGGTCCACTTTTGCGGAGATGGCGCTCAGGCTCGGGTAGGTAGCGTGGCCGAGCAGGGAAGACCGTTCAGGATGGACGACGAACGTGGAGCCGCCGAACTCGCCCTGCGTCAAGGCCGACAGAGTTGCGTGTCCGACACTGTTCGGCTGCTCGTTCGCTCCGATGATGGCGACGGACTTAGGACGGAAGAGCGCGTCCAACGCGGCCTCGTTGCCAAAAGGACGTTCCGTGGAATAGGCGGTTTCAGACTCAATCCGGCGGGTGGTGTTCACAGGACCTCCTGTTCCAGGAGCAAAACGGGTTTCTTGGGGTTTGAGTCTACATCAGGATTTTGAACCGAGAGTCTCTACCGGATGCGGAGTGTCGCGGCCATTGCTTGCCAGCACCGAGGCCGCTGGGCTAAGTCGAAGTTGTCCCGCAGTGCGGGGGCCCCGACATACCAGGGTTTAAAAGCGCGCGAACTCCGGATAGCTGCCCCACGCAACTGCCTACTTGAGGACTGGCATGTCTTGGTTTGCCGGCAATTGCGCGACACGCACCACGGTGCAGCTCACCTGTTTGCCGGTTGGGCCTTTCACTTTGCCCTTGTTGCCCTTCACCTGATAATCCACGTTGCTGCCCACGACGAAATCGGTGGCGTTGATCTTGTCGCCCTCTTTCGACCGGCAGGTGTACTCGTGGGTCTGCGCATCGAAGGTGAAATCGTATTGCTGATGTTTGTGTTTTTTATCTGTGGTCCCGGCAGGCTCTACGTTGACCAGCTTGGTGGTGCCTGATTCTTTCTGCGCGGCGACCGCGGTACCTGCCAGGCACAGCGCCACGGCGAAAATCGAAAACTTGCGCATGTAGTGAAATCTCCTGACAAGATTGTAGGGGCGAGAGCTGGTTTTCGGAAGGGCCTGCCGCGGTACTCGCCGTTCGCACTTGGCGACGAGTAGACTAATTCACGTATGACACTGTTCGAAGCTCAGCCTTACGATCCGGCACGCGCGCGCAAACGCCGGAACACCATCATCGCCGTCATCGTGGTGCTGATTGTGCTTGGCGCGGTGGCATGGCACTTCCGCTATTGGCGCGAGGAGCAGCAGGTCAACCGCTTCTTCGACGCGCTTCAAACTCAAAGCTTCGAAACAGCCTACGGCGTCTGGATGAACGATCCTGATTGGAAGCAGCATCCTGACAAATACTCGCGTTACACCTTCTCCGACTTCGTCAAGGATTGGGGACCGGGCGGAGAGTGGGGCATCATCAAGAGCCACAGCATCGACGGAGTGGCGGTCCCGCAAGGCGGCAACGCGGGAGGGTTTGTCAGCCCGAGTGGCGTGGTGGTGGTGGTAACAGTGAACGAGCGCGTCGCCGACAAGGCCCACATCTGGGTTGAGAAGTCAGACAAGACGCTGAGCTTTTCGCCCTATTGAGGCCGCCGTCAGCTCTTACTTGCTTTGGGTACGTGATTCTTCGGCGATGCGGCAGAAGCCTTCTGAAGCTCTCTTTTCTACCACCGGAGGCTCTATGACCGGAGGGGACCCGCTTTGCAGTTTTGTGAAGAATCGTTAAAAAGAATTTTGGTCATGTTGTTTTAAGAGACTTTTCTGAGGGAATTGCGTCTATACTTGTAACCCAAATCCAAGGTGGGCGCCGCAACCCCGACAGCAACCCCAAACGGGCGCCCACCGCCCCCTTTTTAGAGCAGTTGTCGGATGTCAGTTTCCGGTTGTCAGATCGGACTGGCGACCAGAGTCTTGACTCTTCAGCTTTGCGCTGCCGCCGTTCAGTTGCCCACGCTTTTGAAAACCTGTCGCTCGGCTGCTCCGTCGCCACCAGCGCCAACAGATGCCGCAGCGGTACAGCTTTGCTTTCTAAGTCTTGGTTTGCTGGATCTTGGTCGGGAGATCCGGAGCGCGAGACAGAACGGGCCGCCAGCGGATAATTCTGACGATCGCCAGCCGAAAACTGAAAAACCGACAACTCCGGCCTGACAACCGGCAACTACCAACTTCCGGCTGACAACTGACAACCGCCAACTACTTGTGTGCGGTGATCTCGCTCTCTTTGTACATGTACTTGATGCTGGGCTTGTAGATAAGCAGGTTGGCTGCGCCGGTGCGGTTTAGCTTGAGGCAGTACTTGTCATACCACTCGATGACGCCGTGAATCTCTTCGCCATCCTGCAGCACCAGGACCATGGGAGTCTTGGATTGCATCTGCTTCTGATAGTAGAAATTCTCTGCGTGGGTCTGTTCAGGAGGCAGCGTTTTCTTGCCGTTGCTGGGACGTTCCGCGCGCGGACGATCGGGACGCTCGCGGCGTTCCCGCATTTCACCGTTATCGCCGGCACGCTGCTCGGCGGGGCGGGGCTCCGCACGATTGAAGCTGGGACGAATCAGTTTTCGGTTGGCAAACACCTCGGTGTCGACGGCGCGTCCCACGGCCGCGGAATCGGTCGAATCTTTCATGGTGTTTGCTCCTAAAGCTCCGCGCGACGAGCCGGGGGAAATTCTAAACAAGGTGTCTTCAGGGCAGAGTCTGCGGCGCGTAATCTGATTGTCTGGGTTAGAAACTTGGACTTACCCTAACACAGCAGATGCACCAAAACAATGCAGTTACCCGTGCTACTTTGGTGTGACGCGTATCGGCGCGAGCGGTTATCGGCGGCAGCGGTGAGGATAGAGTTCCTTCGACTCGTCGCCTCCGCTCCTCCCTCAGGATGACAGCTGTTCAGAGTTCCGGCTGGCGGCTGGTAGCTGCCGATCCGACGCCTACAGCTCCGCGAAAATGTCCTTGAAGTCGTAGCAGCCCTGCCTCCCAACGATCCATTCGGCAGCCAAAACGGCGCCCTCGGCGAAGGTGCGGCGCGACTTCGCCTCATGCGTAAGCAAGATACGGTCGCCCGGCGATGTGAGCTCCAGCGTGTGCATGCCGGTGACGTCGCCTTCGCGTTCGGAGCTGATGCCGACCTGCTCGCTTTGCAAAATCTTGGCCATCGCCACCGCCGTGCCCGATGGCGCGTCCTTCTTGTGCACATGATGGCGTTCGGTGATGTGGCCTTGGTATCCATGCGCCAACGCAGGAGCGGCGGCTTTCAGGATCTGAAAAAACAGGTTCACGCCGTAAGAGAAGTTTGCGCCAAAAACCAGGCCTGTCCCCGCGGCTTCGACCAGAGTTCTCACCCGGTCCATCTCGCCGTACCACCCAGTAGTGCCGACCACCATCGCCTTGCCGCTGCGCAAGACCTCTTCGATATTCGCCAGCACCGCGTGCGGGGTAGTGAAGTCGATGACGACATCAATTGCAGCGAGGTTGTCCGGCGTGAGCCAGCCTGCGTCTCGTGTTTTCCGCGCTGGTGATGGTCAGCACTTGGTGACCCCGTTCCGTGGCGACTTCGGCGACCAGCGCGCCGGTCTTGCCGCGGCCGAGGACCACGATGTGCAGCGGCGTCAATCGAATACCTCGGGATCGACTTCCGCAAAGAAGCGCGCGTGCAGCCTTTGCACCACCTCGGGCACGCGGGTTTCGTCGATAACGAACGTCAGGTTGATCTCCGAGGCGCCCTGAGAAATCATGCGCACGTTGATATCTTTGATCGCGTCGAACACCTGCGCCGCCACTCCCGGACGCTCGCGAATGCCTTCGCCTACCAGGCACACAATCGCCTGCCGTCCCGAATACTTCACCTGTCCCAGGTCTTCGAGATCGGCGGCAATCTGCGGAATCGCTTCGTTGGAATCAACGGTGAGCGAGACGCTGACCTCGGAGGTGGAAACCACGTCAACCGCACAGCGATGGCGCGCGAACACTTCAAACACCTTGTTCAGGAAGCCGTGCGCCATCAGCATGCGCGCCGACACGATATCGATGATCGTGATGCGGCTCTTCACGGCGATGGCCTTGAACAACGACTTCGTCGGCTCGGTCTGTGACAGGATGCGCGTGCCCTCATTCGCCGGGTTGCGCGAATTCAGCACCAGCACCGGGATGTTCTTCTCGACCGCTGGCAGCACCGTCGCCGGATGCAGCACCTTCGCTCCGAAATACGCGAGCTCGGCGGCCTCTTCAAAGCTGATGAGCTTGATGCGATGCGCATCCGGACAGATACGCGGATCGGTGGTCTTCATGCCATCGACGTCGGTCCAGATCTCGATGCGCTCGGCATTCAATCCTGCGCCGACCAGCGCCGCGGAAAAATCGGAGCCGCCGCGCCCGATGGTCGTGGTCTTGCCTTCGCGGGTCGAGCCAATGAATCCGCCCATCACCGGCACGCGACCGGCGGCGATCAATGGCTGCGCCTTCACTCCCAGGCGGTGATTGATTTCGTCAACTTGCGGCACGGCACGCATGTGCTGCTCGTCAGTGACGATGATCTGCCGGGCATCGAGCAGCGCGGCATTAATACCGCGCGCGACAAAGGCCGGCGTGATGATGATGCTCGACAAGCGCTCGCCGAACGACGCGACGTGGTCGGAGGTGCGCGGAGTGAGCTCGCCGACTGCGCAGATGCCGCGCAGCAATTGTTCAAGAGAATCGAAGACCGACGCCAGTTCGCTGTGAAGCTCGGTATGCAGCCCGGTGCCGAGCAGTTCGCCGGCGGTGGTGTAGTGGCGCTCGCGCAGCTTCAGGCAAAGTTCGAGCGACTTGTCGAGATCGCCCGCGCCCGCTGCTGTCGCCATGGCGAGCAGCTGGTCGGTAACCTTCGCCATCGCGCTGACCACGACGAAAGGCCGCTGCGGGACGCGCTGCTTGACAATGCTGGCGACACGGTCGATGGCGGCGGCGTCCTCGACCGAGGTGCCGCCGAATTTCATGACTATCACGAGCGCACCGCCGCAGGCAGGTCGATCACGAGAGGTAGCCCTGCACCTTGAGGAGTTCGGCGTTCAACAGCGCTGCACCGGCCGCGCCGCGAATGGTGTTGTGCGACAGCACGGTGAACTTCCAGTCGAGCACGCCACAGGGGCGAAGGCGTCCAACGCTGACCGTCATGCCATTGCCGCGATCGACATCAAAGCGCGGCTGGGGACGATCGGGAGCGGCGTCATAGACTATCGCCTGCGCCGGGGCCGACGGGCAGCCCAACTGGTGCGGCTGGGACTTGAATCCATTAAGCGCGGCGATGATGGCGCGGCATCCGCCGATTGGTTTAGCTTTATCGAAACTGATTCGGTGTGCCCGTCTTCTACCGCCACGCGATTGCAATGCGCCGTCATGCGGAAGCCGGGATCTTCCACGCCCGCGCCGTTCAGCTTGCCCAGCAGCTTGCGCGCTTCCTCCTCCATCTTCTCTTCTTCTTTTGCGATGTAGGGGATGACGTTGCCCAGAATGTCGAGCGAAGCCACGCCGGGATATCCCGCGCCGCTGACTGCCTGCATGGTGGTGACGAAGATGGATTCGATGCCGAACTGGCGATGCAGCGGCGCCAGCGCGAGCACCAGCCCGATGACCGAGCAGTTGGGATTGGTCACGATGTATCCGCCCGACTGCTTGCGCCAGGATTGCTGTTCGAGCAAAGCGAGATGGTCGGCATTCACTTCCGGAATCACCAGCGGCACGGTCGCGTCCATGCGAAATGCGCTGGAGTTGCTGACCACGGCGCATCCGGCGGCGGCGAATTGCGGCTCCAACTCGCGCGCGATGCCGGCATCGAGTGCCGCGAAGATCACCTTGGGCGCGCCGTTCGGTGAAGCGGGCGAGACCACCATGTCGCGCACACGCGCAGGCATCGGCGTCTTCAGCCGCCAGCGCGTGGCTTCGCCATAAGGCTTGCCCTCGGAGCGATCGGAGGCCGCCAGCCATGCGACTTCAAACCAGGGATGGGCCTCGAGTAATTGAATGAAGCGCTGACCGACAACTCCAGTCGCGCCCAGTATTCCGACGGGGATTTTCGATGCCATCTGTAGGAACTTCAACAGCAGTAATGTCCGGAAAACTCAGAATAGCATGGGCGATGCGGGAAGTTGGGTGGTTCAAGGAGGAGGTGTTGCGTCTGTAACGCCCGGGTAGAGCGGCGCTTCATCGCCGCGTTCGCCTGTTAGAGATGTGCCATTCCCGCACTATCATTTGTCTGTCGCGTCATCCATGCGCGACAATAGCCGCATTCTCTCCGTGGAGCTTTGACTTGTTCAATCGTCGCGCCTTGAAACTTGTCCCATTAGTCGCGCTCTCCGCCTCTTTCTTCTGCTCACAAGTTGCTTTCGCCCAATCCACTCCTACCTTCGACGGCAAGCGCTGGTGGGACTACGTCAAAGTCCTCGCCGACGACAACATGGAAGGCCGCGAAACCGGTAGCCCCGGACTTACAGCGCGCGTCTGCATACGTAGTCGATCAGTTGAAGAAAGATGGATTGCAGCCTGCCGGCAACAAAGGCTACTACCAGCCGGTGAAGCTCATCAGCCGCCAAATCGACGAGTCCGCCTCGAGCATGGAACTGGTGCGCGATAGCAACACGCAGTTCGTCAAGCTTGGCGAAGACGCCATGTTCAGCACGCGCGTCGATCTGGCTCCTGAAACCGATGCGCCGCTGGTCTTCGTCGGCTACGGGCTGAACGTGCCGGAAAAGAATTACGACGACTACGCCGGGATAAACGTGAAGGGCAAGGTCGCGGTCATCTTCAGCGGCTCGCCGGAAGACATGCCTGCGGCGCTGGCCTCGCACTACCAGTCGTCGGCGGAGCGCGCGAAAGAGTTGCGCAAGGCCGGAGCCATCGGCTTCATCACCATTCCCAATCCTGCGGCGATGGACATTCCCTGGAGCCGCATGACGCTGGCCCGCAAGCGCCCGAGCATGTCGCTGGCCGACCCGATGTTCAACGACTGGAAGGGAATCGGCCTGGCCGTGACGTGGAATCCCGAATCTGCGGAAGAGCTCTTCGAAGGCTCCGGCCACACCTTCGCCGAGATCGCCGCGCTAGGCAAAGATCGCAAGCCGCTGCCGCGCTTTCCCTTGACCATGAGTATCAAGGCGAAGGCCAAGCAGATCACCAAACAGGTAGAGTCGGCGAATATCGTCGCCAAGCTGCCGGGCTCCGATCCGCAACTGGCTTCGCAGTACGTCGTGCTGTCGGCACATCTCGATCACCTCGGCATCGGCGAGCCCATCAACGGCGACAAGATCTACAACGGGGCGATGGACAACGCTTCCGGTTCGGCGCTGGTGCTCGATATCGCCAACCAGTTGCACTCCAGCGGAGTGAAGCCCAAACGCTCGTTGCTGTTTCTGTTCGTGACGGCGGAAGAGAAAGGCCTGCTCGGCTCGCGCTACTTTGCCAGCAAGCCGACGGTGCCGAAGAAGGACATCGTTGCCGACCTAAACACGGATATGTTTCTGCCCATCTTCCCGCTGAAGATCGTCACCGTGTACGGGCTCGACGAGTCGTCGCTCGGTGAAGATGCGCGCTGGGCGGCAAAGAAGAACGACGTCGAGGTGCAGCCCGATCCCGAGCCGCTGCGCAACCTATTCATACGCAGCGACCAGTACAGCTTCATCAAGCAGGGAGTGCCTGCGTTGGCGATGAAGTTGGGATATACCAAGGGTAGTCCGGAAGAGGCGACCGCGATGAAGTGGCTGCACGAGCGCTATCATGCCCCGTCGGATGACTTGCAGCAGCCGGTGGATCTCGCCGCCGCGGGAAAGTTTGAAACCATCATGGCCGATATTGCATTGCGAGTGGCCGATGCACCCAAGCCTCCGGCATGGAACAGCGACAGCTTCTTTCGAGAGGTTCGCGGTAGCGAAGTGAGAAGCCGTCAGTGGTCGGTTGTTTTGTCAGACCCTGATGCAAGTCGAAGGCATGAGCGCCAGCTAGGGTTTGTCATCACGAGCACCTGTCTTGCGCGAGGGATCTGTTCTTGCTGCCGGTAGAGGAGCCACGCGCCGCAGCCTGCAACCGCTCACAGAGAACGGATCCCTCGCTTCGCTCGTGATGACAATGCTGAAATTTGTTCCGTTAGCCGAGCCTTTTCTTCGGTCTAACGCGCCACCAATCCATCAACGCTTCGCGGCAGTCCGGTTATCCCCTGCAGCGGCGTCACGCCTCCGTCGCTGGGATTGAATCGCCACACTAGAACTCCGGGACTCGACTCGAAAGTCTGATCCGGGGCCAGGGCGAACAGGAACCGGCCGTCGTGGCTAAACGCCAGGTCAGTCGCGTGAGAGAAGCTGGGGAACGTTCTAAGCAGGCTCACGCTGCCTTCCTGTTTGTTGATGGTGTAGGTAGAGGTTGTGCTGGCGACGGTGTCGGCCATAAAGGCGAAGCGGCCGTCTTGCGTAACCACAACCCAGCACGCTCCGCTTTGGAAGGCCGGCACTTTTGAACTCACCAGGTGAAGCGACCCGTTGCGGCCGATGGTGTACGAAGACATGGCGCCCGCCCCGGGTGCATCGTTGAAATCGTCCGACACGAAAAGCTGATTACGGTTGGCGATATCGAAACCGAAGGGCGTTTCGGCATCCGCCGCAGTAACGATCGGTGCGCTGGCGCGACCATCGCGGCCGACCAGGTAAGTGTCGATGTTGCTGGTGAGCTTTTCTGTCACCACCAGAATCGAGCCGTCAGGGGTGAACTGGATTTGTGCTGGAGCCGTCACGTCGGCGCTGAGCGGTCGGGTGGAGTTACTGATCTGCACCAGTTTGCCATTGCGGCCCACCCTGAACCCGGTGATGTTATCGACGGCGTTTACATTACCGCCGCCGTTCAACACGTACACCAGATCTCCGTTTACGGTGATGCTCAAAGGCTGCATTCCGCCGGAGGGTTCACGATCGAGCAGTGTGAGGCCCTCGTTGCGGACGGCGAAAACTGAGACGTCGTTGCTGCCGGGATTCACCACGAACATCAACCTGCCGTCATCGCTGAGCGCAATTGCGTGAGCATTGCCCAGACCGAAATCCGGTTCGCGGCCGCCTGACCCGGTTCCGCCGGTAGGGAAGGATCCCATCGCGGTGAGCCGGCCATCGGTTAGTCCGAAGGCCAGAACCACATTGCTCGCGGGATCATTTGACATGGTCCAGACGGTCGCCTGACGATTATCAGCGTCAGACGCCCACAGAGCTGCACAGCTCGTAATCAATACTGCGCAGACACCTAAGAACAGCGTTCTGTTCCACTTCATGGCTGGAATCCTCCTGTTTCGGGCGACTTGGTTTCACCCGAGGGATGCGCACATACATGCGCGTCCGCGCGATTAGACAGGCGGAGGACGTCAGAGAAACAGTAGAGTCATTATTTCTGGGCGGCACTAAAGGGGCGTGCCGTAAATTCTACAGGTAACCGGGAAATACTTGCTCAGTGGTCTCTGCCTGGGTTGATGTAACTTGTTTGTTTGCGTTACCGAAACTTTGGCACGCTTAGTGCATTAGTACGGGACAGACGAAGTGGCGCATAAGGGCCATCCGCATGAGAGTATCGGCCAGAGCTCTCACAGCGGGTGGCCCTTTTTATTGCTACTGTCATAATCACAGCCTGTGCAATTGTTCGAGTCGCCAGGAGGACGGCCCGTGATTGGTGAGGCGATCAGCTTTACCCTGCGAAATCTTCCCGCAATTCTTTTAATCCTCGCTCTGGCTTTGGCGTGGTCCCGGCGAAATCCTCCGCAAGCGGCAGAGCGTTTCCTGGCATGGATTTTACTGTTGCCGATTGGAATTACCTGCCTGTGGGCTGCCCTCTACCATCTCTTCTTTCCGGCCATGGCCGCCTCGTATATAGGCTGGCAGGTCAGTCCATTCCAATTCGAGGTCGGCATGGCGGATTTGGCTTTGGGAGTGACCGCCTGCTGGGCCTTCTGCCGCGACCTGAATTTCAAGGCAGCAATTGTGTGTGCGGCATCTATCTTCCTCTTGGGGGACGCCATCGGACACGTGCGGCAGATGATGACCGCCGGCAACTTCGCGCCAGGCAACGCGGGTGTTCCGTTTTACACGGACATTCTTTGCCCGGTGCTGGCGATTGTCCTACTCGTGATGGCGCGCCATTCAGCCCGCGCCAACGCCTAAATCACGCCAGCGCCAGCTTTTCGCGAACATCGATTCCCGCACTCCGCAGCAGCTTCTCTACCGCGGTTTCGTTCAACCGGGTGGCGTCGTATTCGATGAGAATAGTCTTCTCCTTCTCATTCATCCGCACCCGGCGAATGCCATAGACATCATTGAACTGCGCCATGGCCGTCATCTCGGTCTCACCTGGCGGCATTCCATAGCGGAACAGCACTTCCACACTCGTCATCACAATCTCCGATTAGGTGTAAGAATGAAGTAAGGAGCAGATTATCAGGAGCGCATGAGCGACACCGAAACAAATCAGCCGACCTCTGCGCCTGCCACTGTTCGCGATCCTGTATGCGGGATGGCTGTCGATCCGGCGCAGGCGCGTGGCCGGGCCCAGCATCAGGGCGAATCCTATTACTTCTGTTCGCCGGGATGCATGCACAAGTTCGTGTCCGACCCCGGTAAATATCTGGCCGTCTCCTATACCGCCGGAGCCATGACGACCGAAGCTCCGACCCAGATGGGCGCCACTTGCAAGATTGATCGCGACCCAGTTTGCGGGATGAGTGTCGATCCGGCCAAGGCAGCAGCCTCCGTCCAGCATGACCGCAAGCTCTATCACTTCTGCTGCAAGGGCTGCGCCGAAAAGTTCAAAGCCGATCCGCAGAAATATCTCTCGCCCAACTACAAGCCAGGCGGCATGGGGGCGAGCACGGTAGTAACAATCGGCGGAGCGACCGGTATTGCGCGTCAGCCGACTCCTCCGGCGACCGCGCCCAAGCCATCGACCGCGACTCCGGCCGGCGCGGTCTGGGTCTGCCCCATGTGTCCCGAGGTGCGCGAGTCGAAGCCCGTGCCCTGTCCCAAGTGCGGCATGGCGCTTGAACCCGAGACGCCCGTCGCCGCCACCAAGACCGAGTGGACCTGCCCGATGCATCCCGAGGTGGTGCGCGCGCAGCCGGGGTTCTGCCCCATCTGCGGCATGGCGCTCGAGCCGCGGACCGTTACCGCCGCCGAGGAAGAAAGTCCCGAGCTGCGCGACATGACCCGCCGCTTCTGGGGAAGCGTGCTTTTGGGCGTGCCGCTGGTCGCGCTCGCCATGTTTCGGATGGTGCCGGGGATGGGGCCGTTGGCGCACCTGGTGTCGCCGCGTTTGGGTACGTGGATTGAATTCGCGCTCGCCACGCCCGTCGTGCTTTGGGCCGGATGGCCGTTCTTCCAGCGCGGCTGGGCCTCGGTGAAGCACCGCAGTCCGAACATGTTCACCCTGATCGCGATAGGCGTGGGCGTGGCCTACATCTACAGCGCAATCGCAACCATCTTCCCGCAGATCTTTCCCGACACCATGCGCGCGCACGGCGGCCAGCCAGAAGTCTACTTCGAAGCCGCGGCCGCGATCATCGCGCTTGTGCTGCTTGGTCAGGTGCTCGAACTGAAAGCCCGCAGTCGCACCGGCTCGGCCATTCGTGCCCTGCTCGATCTTTCGCCGAAGCTGGCCCGCATCATGCGCGATGATGGCAGCGAGTACGACGTTCCCCTCGACCAGGTGAAAGTGGGCGACAAGTTACGTGTGCGTCCGGGCGAAAAAATTCCGACCGACGGCGCGGTACTCGATGGCCTGAGCGCGGTCGATGAGTCGATGATTACGGGCGAGGCCATGCCCATCGAGAAGCGTATGGGCGACCGGGTGATCGGTGCAACCGTCAACGGCACAGGATGGCTATTACTACGCGCCGAGCGCGTTGGCAGCGATACCGTGCTGGCCCAGATTGTGCAGATGGTGAGCGCCGCGCAACGCAGCCGCGCGCCCATCCAGCGATTGGCCGATCGTGTTGCCGCGTTCTTCGTTCCCGCGGTGCTGGCGATTTCGGTTGCGACCTTCTTCATCTGGCTGCTGCGCGGGCCCGAGCCGCGACTGGCCAACGCTGTCGTCAACGCCGTAGCGGTGCTCATCATCGCCTGTCCCTGCGCGCTGGGACTCGCCACGCCCATGGCAATCATGGTCGGCACGGGCCGTGCCGCACGCGCCGGAATCCTCATCAAGAACGCCGAGGCGCTTGAGACCTTCGACAAGGTCACGATCATTGCGCTCGACAAAACCGGCACGCTGACGCAAGGCAAGCCCGAGCTGCAGGAGGTCGTCGCCTTCAGCGGCGAAACCGAAGAGAGCATCGTCAAGCTGGTCGCCAGCCTGGAGCGGGGCAGCGAGCATCCGCTGGGCGCAGCCATTGTTGACGCGGCCCTTGCCAGCGGCATGCGGCTGATTCCGCCCGACGGCTTCCGCTCACTCACTGGCAAAGGCGTCATCGGCACCGTTGGCGGCCACGAAGTCGCAGTGGGGAATGACAGCCTGCTGGAAGAGCTCGGAATTTCTCTGGACGAATATGACGAAAGGTCGAGTCAGAACCTTTCTCACAATTCTGTGCCCCAGGTTCGCCCATCTTCTGGGCTAACCTGGGTGCGCGAACGCGCCGACTCGCTCCGCCGCGACGGCCAGACCGTCGTTTACGCCGTCATCGACGGACGCCCCTCCGGACTGCTGGGCATTGCCGATCCCATTAAGCCCGAGGCGCCTGAAGCAGTACGCGAGCTGCAGCGCGCGGGTCTGCGCGTCGTCATGCTCACCGGAGACAACCAGACCACCGCCGCGTCGGTCGCGCGCAAGCTGGGCATTCGCGACTTCGAAGCCGGCGTGCTGCCCGAGCACAAGGCCGAGGTGATTAAGAAGCTGCAACAGCAGGGAAGCATGGTGGCGATGGCGGGTGACGGCATCAACGACGCTCCGGCGCTGGCGCAGGCCAACGTGGGCATCGCCATGGCGACCGGCACCGACGTCGCGATGGAGAGCGCCGGCATCACGCTGCTCAAGGGCGACTTGCGCGCCCTGGTGCGGGCTCGGCGGCTCAGCCACGCCGTCATGCGCAACATCAAGCAGAACCTGTTCTTCGCGTTTATCTATAACGCGGTCGGAGTTCCCATCGCCGCCGGGGTCCTGTATCCCAAGTTCGGCCTGCTCTTATCACCCATCATCGCCGCCGCGGCTATGAGCTTCAGCAGCGTGTCGGTGATTACCAACGCACTTAGGTTGAGAAGAGTGAAGCTGTAGGAGGTATCGGGTATCAGGTCGGGTGTCGTTTTCTGTTATGTGGCATGAGGTACGTCTACGGGGTTTTGTTCAGCCAAGTTGTTTAGAATGAGGAATTTACCTGCAAGTCTTTAGCTGTCAAGATTTTGCGGGGAAAACATCGCTAAGCTTATGAAAACAGGGACCTACTCCAGAAGGTTTTTCGCGACTCTGCACCGTTATCGGACGTATGGATCAACACCGCACGCGTCCAAAGCCTTCAGTTTGACGCCGGTCCGGCCAGAGACTAACCTTGAAGGTGAGCGAGTGTATTTCTCTCCTCTTTCAGGTCCCCTGAACTAAGTCAGCCTATCTGAAGTCTTCCTCTCCTTAGAGCGCTGCAGGCCGCCTTCCTCTTCTCCTGCCGATAGCCAAAGAAGAACGTTCGTATGAGGCCATGATGATGAATTGTCCAGATTGTAAGAGCGAAATGTCGAAGAAGTGGCAGCCTAAAAGCGCCGACGATCCGGCCTCAGGTTCGGGACTGGTGTGGTTATGCGGTGTGTGCGGACGCCAACTCACCCAGGCTGACATCAAATCCTATCAGCAGGCCAAGCATAAGGTAGAGCACGAGACGGCAGGAGTTTTGCCTTTCGCGTCTACCCTCCCAGCTGGAAGCCTGAAGTAAGCGACGGCGACGTGTTGTTGCCATCAGTTTACTTTGATGGTCCACACCGTCCCGCATCCATTGTGGTTATTGCAATTCGGATCTCCGGCGGCAGTGGTTGACCCGTACAGGTTTCCCTTGGCATCGATTGCCAACGGACCGGATGGCCCTGATCCATCTGCACCCCCGGTGAAGTCGTAGAGTGTCGAGTAAGACCAGCCATTGGCGGTAGCAGTCAATTTGTAGACTGCGCCATAGTTATAGGCCCCACGATCACCCACTCCGTATAGGTTGCCGGCTGCATCCATGACTAGTCCGCTGGTAAGTCCTTGCGCCTCTCCGGGAAGGAAAGCATAGAGTTGGGTGAACACCCAGGAACCACCTACATTCGCAAGCTTAAACGCGATACTAGGATGCTGGTCGCCATAAGTAACGCCATAGAAAGCGCCGGAGGAATCAGAGATTAAATTCCCCACGGGATGGAGAACGTTTAACCCAGTAAAGACGTGCAGCAGGTCCTCTTTCCAGCTGCTTCCTTGTGGAGTCAGGCGGTAGATGACTCCGGCGTCATCGCTGCCACCCAGGAAGGTGGGCCCGTAGAGGGTTCCGGAGCGATCGATGAGCAGCGTACCCAACTCCCAGCGGCCATCGGTCGGCGGCCCGGCGAACGCATGCACCAAGGTCCTACGCCAGCCGCCCTGCAATCCTTGTGCGGGCGACAGCTTATATACCTGCCCGGTGAAGCCGCACATGGTGATGGTTGTCCCGTAGAGGTTCCCTGCGTTATCCAGAACGAGTCCGCCGTTGGTTCCCGCGCCGTCGCATTCGCCGTAGCTGTAGAGAGTGGTTTTGATCCAGCGGCTCTGCTT
Source organism: uncultured Acidobacteriaceae bacterium (assembly GCA_963771535.1). Taxonomy (GTDB): domain Bacteria; phylum Acidobacteriota; class Terriglobia; order Terriglobales; family Acidobacteriaceae; genus CAVVDY01. The sequence continues at coordinate 504,291 of CAVYTK010000007.1, forward strand.
GCACGCGGGATCGCCACAAGTGGGCAGCAGGCGAAATACGGTACCGCCGCCCCCTTCCACTCCCGCGTCGGTGGTAGCGCCATAGAGAAAGCCGCCAGGTGCGATGGTCAAAGGCGCTGCCGGATTCCAACCGTCCGTCATACTCTGAAACGAGTAGAGGGTTGCGAATGACCAGCCAGCCTGCGACGGCGACAGCTCGAACACGGTTCCACATCCGGTGTTGGAGCAGGTGTCGATTCCACCGTGAGCGGCAGTGCCGTAGAGATTTCCACCAGAATCCACGACCAAGGCACCGGGGTTGATTCCGTCCGGACCTTCAAAGGTATGCAGTACCTGGAATGTCTGGGCTTCCGCAGCGCCGGCCAATGCGAGTAACACGCAGACCAAATGGAATGTTGATAGGAATCGACCGTGCACGCTTGCCTCCTCACCGTTGGCACACAGTCTACGCTGATATAGAAAACTGCGAGGCAGACAATCGGATGCAAGTTAAAAGAATTTGGAAAATTATCCTTGTAAGAACGCCGAGGAGGTTTTCAGGCGGTTCTATTCAATTCGCCGCGCCAGCACCGGCGCACCGCTGCTGAGGTCCACATAGATTGCCGCGTGCAATTGCGACGGCGTAAGCGACTCGAGTTCTACCGGCACCTCGAGAAGCTCTGTGCGCTGGCCCTTCGCGCAGCGAAAGTTCAGCCTGGGCGCATCGGGGTGGGTGGATGGGTGAAACAAGGCGTGCAGCTTGCCGTTGGCTTCGAATAATGCGACGACTTTCATACTTGCCTCCTCAACCTTGCGTTGCTGGCGACGTTAGAATGCGTCATTCTGCGACGCCATGACCTGGATGTTGGCGATGACCGGCGCACCCGAGCCAGTGGTATGAAGCGTGGCGAACAGAACACTGGTAGCGGGATTGGAAAGGTCCCACTCGGAGCCTTCGTCCGAGATGGTCACCGTCTGATGGAAGTCGCTATCGCCTGCGCTCTGGATTGCCGGCCATATTCGCGACCAGCGAAGTGAGCTGATGAAGCCGGGCCAAGTCACGGAAACAACAACCGTGCTGTTGCTTGCCATAGTAAGGTTTCCGGCGGAGGCGATGATGACGCTGGTACTGATCGGACTCATGGGGCGCTCCAGAAGGGAAGTACGTTAGTGGCGGCTGGAGGATTGTACCGCGAAATGCAAGCTGTCAGCTATCAGCCGTCAGCTGTCAGTGGAGTCTCAGGCGTCCAATTTCAGAATAGGCCGCGAGCTGCCAGCCACCGGCTGCCAGCTAAGAACAACCGCAGGCTCCTCGGCTCTGAGCCTACGGGATGACACTGAATCAACGAGGCCGCAAGAGAAAAGGCCCCGCATTTCTGCGAGGCCTTTCGTGTTGCAAGCTTGAGCTGACAGCCGACGGCTGACAGCTGAGAGCTTGGTTTAGTACATTCCGCCCATACCGCCGCCGCCGTGAGGCATCGCCGGTTCCTTCTTGTCTTCCGGAATCTCGGAGACCAGGGCTTCAGTGGTCAGCATCAGCGAGGCGATGGAGCCCGCATTCTGCAGAGCCGTACGAGCAACCTTGGTTGGATCGATGACGCCGGCCTTGACCAGGTCTTCGAACTTGTTGGTCTGCGCGTTGTAGCCGAAGTTGTTTTCCTTCGACTCACGGATGCGGCCGACCACGATGGCTCCCTCTTCGCCGGCATTGCCGACGATCTGGCGCAGGGGCTCTTCGAGTGCGCGCCGAACGATGTTGCCGCCGATCTTCTCGTCGCCTTCCAGCTTGAGAGCATCGATGGCATCGGCACAGCGCATCAGGGCCACGCCGCCTCCGGGGACGATGCCTTCCTCCACCGCAGCGCGGGTGGCATGCATCGCGTCTTCAACGCGGGCCTTCTTCTCCTTCATTTCGGTTTCGGTAGCCGCGCCCACCTTGATGATGGCAACGCCGCCGACCAGCTTCGCCAACCGCTCCTGCAACTTCTCGCGGTCGTAGTCGCTGGTGGTCTTCTCAACCTGGCTGCGGATTTCCTTCACCCGGCCTTCGATCTCGCCCGCCTTGCCCTTGCCTTCGACGATGGTGGTGTTGTCCTTGTCGATGGTGACCTTCTTGGCCTGGCCGAGGTCGGTCATCTGGACGTTCTCCAGCTTGACGCCGAGGTCTTCGGTGATGGCCTTGCCGCCGGTCAGGATTGCGATGTCCTGCAACATGGCCTTGCGGCGATCGCCAAAGCCAGGAGCCTTGACGGCAGCAACGTTCAGCGTGCCACGCAGCTTGTTGACGACCAGGGTCGCGAGCGCTTCGCCTTCCACGTCTTCAGCGATGATCACCAGCGGGCGTCCGCCCTTGGCGATCTGCTCCAGCAGCGGGAGCAGGTCCTTCATCGAGGAGATCTTCTTCTCGTGGATCAGGATGTAGGGATTCTCGAGCACGGCTTCCATGCGCTCGGGATCGGTGACGAAGTATGGGGACAGGTAGCCGCGGTCGAACTGCATGCCTTCGACGACGTCGAGCTGGGTCTCCATCGTCTTGGCTTCTTCCACGGTGATGACGCCGTCTTTGCCAACCTTCTTCATGGCCTCGGCGATGATGCGGCCGATGGTCTCGTCATTGTTGGCGGAGATGGTGCCGACCTGCGCGATCATTTCGCCGGAAACCTTCTGCGAGAACTTGTCGAGCGCGCTGCCGGTGCGATTGCCGTCTTTGTCAACGCTGCCGCAAACCGCAGTCACGGCCTTCTCGATGCCGCGCTTCAGGGCCATCGGATTCGCACCCGCGGCAACTGTCTTTACGCCTTCGCGATAGATAGACTGCGCCAGAACGGTCGCGGTGGTGGTGCCGTCGCCGGCAACATCGGAAGTCTTGGAAGCGACTTCACGCACCATCTGCGCGCCCATGTTCTCCAGCGGATCTTTCAGCTCAATCTCTTTGGCTACGGTCACGCCGTCTTTGGTGATGAGCGGCGAGCCGAATTTCTTTTCGATAACCACGTTGCGGCCCTTGGGGCCGAGCGTGACTTTCACTGCGTCGGCCAGGATGTTCACGCCGTGCAGAATCGCCTGCCGCGATTCTTCGCCATGCAGAATCTGTTTTGCCATTGCTTTCAATCTCCTTGAAATCAGCTGTCAGCCATTAGCCGTCAGCTCTCTGTGTGTTTAGCTGCCAGCTACCAGCCGCCAGCTACCAGTGCACTTCAAAACTTAGCCGCCGCTAGATCGGGCGACAGACTTACTTGTGGGCCATGGCGGGCTTGGTGGCGCCTTCCAGGATGCCGAGGACTTCTTCCTCGCGCATGATCAGGAAATCTTCGCCGTCAATCTTGATCTCGGTGCCGGCATACTTGCCGAACAGCACGCGATCGCCTGCCTTTACATCCAGCGGAAAGGTCTCGCCTTTGTCGTTGCTCTTGCCGCGGCCAACAGAAATCACTTCGCCTTCCTGCGGCTTGTCTTTCGCCGAGTCAGGAATGATGATGCCGCCACGGGAGGTTTCAGCCTCTTCCACACGACGAATTACGATCCGGTCATGCAGGGGAGTTAGCTTGGTAGCCATTCTTGGAACTCCTTTCAATGCGTTAGGTCAGTTTGTTTGCAACAAAGAACCGCCGGCTGGAGCGTCTATATCTACCCTTGCGTTAACCGGCAATTCCTATAAGAAGTTTGGGAAGATCCCATGTTGGGGGCTTGCTGGCCGGAGTGTTAGCACTCACTCCCAACGAGTGCTAATCATAAAGGGTGACACTCCCATTGTCAAGTTTTGAGGGCAGGCGGGAAGAGGGAGTCAGGCGTCAGGTATCAGGTTTCAGATTCAGCTTAAGGTTGCCGTTGCCTTCAGCCCGACCGCTCCTGGGGCCGCATGCTACCGACCGATAGCAGCCACTGGGCGCATTGAACGAAGGTGGGCACTAAGATCCGACCTGAAACCTGAAACCTGAACCTCACTCGGCAGAGGCTACCGACGCGCCGATTGCCAGCATCTATTTTCACGAAATGCGAGCCGCTGATGGTGTAGGTTTGACGGGCGCTCAAGGGTTGTAGAGCACAGCAAAACTTTCGCTTTTCGGCTAAGCTGTTTCGCAGGATAATTGCAACACGTTATCAAGGTGCTACTGTGCAGCTCCTCCGCAGCACTCGGTTCACGCATCGACCCGGCTCCAAGCCTTGGCTGAATGTTTTTGTGCTGCTCGGGCTAACTCTGCCCTGCATGGTTTCCGCCCAGAGTTCAACCCCAGCGACAACTGCTCCATCGATTGCCGACCAGGTGAACTCACTGAAGCTCGCGCCGGTGGCAGCGATATCCGACGATCCGCTGCCGCCAGCCGATGTCTTGCCATCGCAGCCAGTCACCCAGATCGCCAGTGCCGTCAGCAGCGCACCGGCAGCCAGAGCGTCGAGCCCGTCTATTCCGGCTAAATCCATTGTCACGCCTACGAGTGTCGCGCCGTCAGAGCCGCTGAAGCCGAAGTACGACGTGACTCTGATTGGCCGCCGCGAAGTCGCAGGAGGCGTGAACTTCTACTCGCTCGACCGGGAAATGGCGCTGGGCCGTGATCTTTCCAAACAGGTGGAAGCCACCTCCAAGCTGGTCACCGATCCGGTGGTCATCGAGTATGTCAATCGCATCGGTCAGAACCTGGTGCGCAACTCCGACGCGCGCGTACCCTTCACCATCAAGGTGCTCGACAACGAAGAGGTGAACGCCTTCGCTCTGCCCGGTGGCTTCTTCTATGTCGACAGCGGACTGATTCTTGCCGCCGACAATGAATCCGAACTGGCGGCGGTTATGGCGCACGAGATCGCGCACGTCGCAGCGCGACATGCGACCAAGAACATGACGAAGTCGGAAATCTGGAACCTGGCCTCCATCCCGCTGATGTTTGTCGGCGGTCCGGCAGGATACGCGATTGCCGAAATTGCAAGCATCGCCGTGCCTCTCAGCTTCCTGAAATTTTCACGTGATGCCGAGCGCGAGGCCGACCTGTTAGGACTGGAGTATGACTACGCTGCGGGATACGATCCCCAGGCATTCGTGCAGTTCTTTGAAAAGCTGAACGCCGAGGAAAAGACCAAGCACAGCCGGTTGGCGAAGATGTTTTCTACCCATCCCATGAACGCCGACCGCGTAACTGCTGCGCAGAATGAAATTCGTCAATATCTTCCTGATCGCGACAGCTACATCGTCGACACCAGCGAGTTCGAGCAGGTGAAGGCACGATTGATAGGGCAGGAGATGACGCATCAGGTTGCCAGTTCCTACAGCAACCGGCCAGTGCTGCTCAACCGGACGGGAAAGGCCGGAGCAGCCGATGCGAATGCAGACGGCAGCTCGACGTCAACGCCGGAAGATCCCGACCGCCCGACCCTCAAACGCGCACCGCAATCGGAGTAGGCTCTGTGGCGCGGTGAGGGTGTAAACGTCGCAGTAGCTCACGTCGAAGCCGAGCCCGAAGAGCGACTCAGTTTGGCCCAGCACGGAGCCAAGCGCAGTGCTGGGTAGCTGCTGAAGAACAACTCTAATTCGCGTTACCCAGCGGTTGCCTTCGTGACTTACTTCCCGGCCTCAACAATCTTCAGCAGGATGCGATCGACGGTGTCGAGTGCCTTCTTGGTGGGCATGGTGTGATTGTTGGCAATGATGGAGAAAGCCACGTGATCGCCGCTCTGGGTAGTGGCGTAACCGGAGAGGGCATTGACGTGGGTCAGTGAGCCAGTCTTGGCGCGAACCACGCCTTGCAGCGGCGTGTTCTTGAAGCGCTCGGTGAGCGAGCCATCCACGCCGGCGACGGGCAGGGTGTCTTCGTAGAGTTCGCCCCAACTCTGCTTGTGCGCATAGACGAGCAACTGCACGATCGCCGATGGGGTGACCAGGTCTTCGCGCGACAGGCCGGAGCCATCGAAGAAAACGAACTCATCGGGCGTCAGACCGGCAGTGGTCAGAAATCCTCGCATCACTTCCAGACCGCCCTCGATAGATCCGGACATGCCTTTCTCTTTCCCGAGAAGCCGCAGCATGAGTTCGGCGTGAAGGTTCTGGCTCACCTTGTTGATGACGCGCAGGTCGTCGAGTACGGGACGCGATTCGTATGAGGCAAGCACCAGCGGCGCAGGATTGATCTGGGCTCTTTCAGCCCCGCCTCCACCTGAAGCCACCGTGGTGACCGAGAAGGTCTGAAGCGAAGCGAGCTCGGTGTGGCGCGTGCGAGGACGCCCGTAAATGACGACGCCGCGCTGCTCCAGCAGTTCGCGAAATAGCTTGGCCGCGAAATCGGCGGGATCGTCGATAGCCAACGCCTCTCCCGCACCGGGATCGTCTTGCGGGATGTTGCCCCAAATGGTGAGCTGGTTGGAGCCGGGCTCGCGGTTGATATAGATCTTGCGCGGCCCGGTTCCTTGCGGCGTGGTCAGCACGCGGTTCTCAATACGGTAGTACTCCGGGAAGGGCGTGACGTTGAGAAATGCGTGCTCGCCGGCGTGGTCGGCCGGCAGGATGTTGACGAACATCACATTGTCGTTGATGGTCAGGGCCGAGACGGGAGCGCCCCACTCCCATACCAGGTCGTCCTGCGACCAGCCTTCGCCGTAGCGCTCAAAGACGAAGTACGAATCGTCGGCAACCACATCGCCATCGACGAACTTGAGACCTTTCTGTACAAGTTGGTCGGCCAGGTCCTGCAGCACCTGGATCGGCGGTACCTTGCGCTCGGTCTTCAGGTTGTAAGGCAAGCTGCGACCGGAGAGGTTGGGATCGCCGCGGCCGACCAGCACCAGGTCCGAATCAAGCCGGCCATATTTGTCGAAGGAGCCCGTGCTTTCCACCGTGGTCTTGAAGCGATAGCTGGGTCCGATCAGTCCCAGCACAGCAGCGGTAGTGAAGAGCTTGGCATTGGATGCGGGAGTGAAGAGCTTGTCGGGGTTCAGCGCGTAGAGCTGCTTGCCGGTGTCGAGGGAAACAACGTCGATTCCCCACGACCCGCGTGCGGCCTCGGGCTCGGCCAGAATCTGCTCGATATCGTGCTCGAGCTTTGAGCTTGCGGCTTTGGACGGCTGCGGCTTCTTCCCGGCGAACGCAAGGGTTTGCGTCAGCAGCAGGATAACGAGGATCTTAGCGAAATGCCGGGCCGGATACATACATCTTCTACTCGGATTCTACACCTGCTTTTTGCCAAGCCCGGGTCGCATTTCTTCCGGGCTGTCCCGCAATCCCTGCACAGAAAAGCCGCAACATGGCCGAAGCTTGCCAGCCAGGTACTAAGGAGAAAGGACTATCACTTTGTAGGCATTGCACTCACGATCATTTCGAGGTTAAGTTGCCCATAGCTCCCACGACCCTTTTCACCGCTCTCCGTGATCCGGGAAAACCAAGAACTACATAACCAGCAAGCGCACGACTAAACACGGCGAAAGGCTGTTTAGCTCTCAATGACGCAATCTGGGAACGGTGTGCCAATGTTTACTAACAGTCCGGCGGACCACGGGCCGCGCATATTGATCTATTCCGTTTGTAACCACTGCGGAGCCGCCCGGCTGGTCTCAGCTTTTGACGACACATTGTCACAATGGCAGCGCGAGCATCGCTGCGAACCGCAGGACAGCAAACCGCGATAGCATTTCGGCCATTCTCCCGCTGCGATTAGAATCACCCACATGCGCCACGTCTATTCCTGGCAACTGCGACACAGAAGCCTGGAACTCGGAACCCGTACCGTCATTATGGGCGTGGTGAACGTCACCCCGGATTCCTTCTCCGATGGCGGGCGCTTCGTGCGGCCTGAACTGGCCATCGAACATGCCTTGCGGCTGCTGGAGGAAGGCGCGGAGATCCTCGACATTGGCGGTGAGTCCACCCGGCCGGGCACGGTGCTGTACGGCGAGACCGGGCCGAAGCCATCCGTCAGCCCGCAGGAGGAACTCGACCGCGTTCTGCCGGTGCTGGAGGCTGTCCATCGCGAGCGGCCGGACGCCCTGCTTTCGGTTGACACCTACAAAGCGGCGGTTGCCCGCGAGGCGGTGAGCGCCGGTGCGGAGATTGTGAACGACGTCAGCGCGTTTCAATGGGACCGGGAGATGGCACCAACTTGCGCGGAGCTTGATTGCGGTGTGGTGATGATGCACACCCGAGGACGGCCCAGCCGAGTGGCGAGCTTTGGGGAAGGCTGACGACATCGTCTCCGAGGTCGAGCACGAGCTTGCGAATCGCGTCCAAGTGGCTTTCGAGGAAGGTGTGCAACGGGAGCGCATCGTGCTCGATCCCGGGTTCGGCTTCGGAAAGAACTACGAAGACAACTACCCGCTGCTGGCGAAGTTTCGGCAGCTTCATCGAATGGGCTTTCCCCTGCTGGCGGGAGCGTCAAGGAAATCGTTCATCGGCAAAGCGATTGCCCAGCGCACCGGACGCGAGGTGAACGTAACCGACAGGTTGAATGGTTCGTTGGCGGCTATGGTCGCCTGCATTTTGCAGGGAGCACACATTGTGCGGGTGCATGACGTACGGGCATCGGTCGAAGCCGCGGCGGTGGCAGATGCGATTCTGGGAGTGTCAGAAGTGGCGGAAGAGAGCTGCTGAGCAGCGCTTGTCAGCAACGCGGTGCGAAGCCGCAGGCTTTGCATCTAAACGAAGAGGCGTTCCCCCACGCCTGAGATTTTCCCAGCGCCCACCTGGGTTTCAGCCAAAAACTTATATGGACAAGCTCGAGCAGATAGCTCTAAACCCTCGCGTGACTGTGCGTCGTAGCGGCGCGCCCGATCCAGCAGGCAAGACGGTCGTCTACTGGATGCAGCGTGCACAGCGCGCGCTCGACAATCCTGCACTGGACATCGCCGTTGAGGTGGCGAACGCGCTGCATCAGCCGGTGGTGATCTTCTTCGCGCCGGTGCCGTTCTATCCCCATGCCAACCTGCGGCACTACGCGTTTCTGGCGCAGGGAATCCCTGATATTGCGGAACGCGCCCGCAAGCGCGGCATCGGCTTCGTCCTGCGGCACTATCCCGAGCATCGGCTGACGAAGTTCTGCGAAGAGGTGAACGCGTCGATGGTTATCGGCGATGAAAATCCGCTGCGCGAGCCCGATCACTGGCGCGAGCTGGCGACGAAGAAACTCAGCATCCCGTTATGGACGGTGGATGCTGATGTCGTTGTGCCCTCGAAGCTGCTGGAGAAAGAGCAATACGCCGCGCGAACCATTCGGCCGAGATTGCAGGCCCGGTTTGATGAGTTTCTTCAGCCGCAGAAAAATCCTAAGGCCAAAGTCGAATGGGAAAAGCCGAAGGGATTGGCAGCGCTGCCGGACGATGGCTCGTTCGATATCACCCATGGCTGGAAGATACTCGACCGCTCGGTCGAGCCGGTCGATTCCTTCCGTGGTGGAACCGGGGAAGCGCTGAAGCTGCTGCGCGAATTTGTCACGCATAAGCTCGGGCGTTATCCCGCGCAGCATGGCAAACCCGAGGTGGACGGTACCAGCCGGCTGTCGCCCTATCTGCACTTTGGGCATATCAGTCCAATCACGGTCGCACTGGCGGTGAACAACGCCGACGCGCCCGGCGCAGCCAAGGACGCCTACCTGAACGAGCTCATTACCTGGCGCGAGCTGGCCATCAACTTCGCGCATTTCAACAAGCTTTACGATTCCATCGAGAGCGCGCCAGATTGGGCCCATCGCACCCTGGCCGATCATGCCACCGACAAGCGACCCGTGCTCTACACTCGCGAGCAACTGGAGGCAGCCGAAACTCACGACGAGCTATGGAACGCGGCCCAGCAGCAGATGCTGCATGCGGGCTGGATGCACAACTACATGCGCATGCTGTGGGCGAAGAAGATCCTGGAGTGGAGCCCGTCTCCGCAGGTGGCTTACCAGACGGCGGTCTACCTCAACGACAAGTACTTCCTCGACGGCCGCGATCCCAACGGTTATTCGGGAGTGGCGTGGTCGATGGCGGGGAAGTTCGATCGGCCGTGGTTCGACCGCCCTATTTATGGAACGATTCGCTACATGTCGGGTGACGCGGCGCGCAAGAAGTTCGATGCCGACAGCTATATCGCGCAAATGTCGCAGTTGGCGGGGAAGGATGAAGAGCAGGCGACACTGTTCGGGTGATTTGGGAAGGTAGGGGTCCTTCGACTCCGTTCGTTCGCTGGCGCTCTCTCACTTCGCTCAGGATGACAACGCTGGAGGGATGTAGTGGATCGAGCTACGGCGCAATGCGCAGGCTGACCAGCAGCGCTACTCCCCACACCACGAAGCCCGCGGCCGCCACGCCCAGGTAGAGATTTCGCTCGTGATTGTTGTGCAGCGTGGGCAAGGGAAGCGGCGTTCCCAGCGAGCGATGGAACCAGGCGGTGAGGAATCCGCCGAAGCCGATCAGGGCGGTCAGCCCGCCAAAGGCAAGCCCCGCCACCACCAACACAAAACTCAGGTCAGACACGCTTCACCCCAGCTGCCAAATAACTTATGCCCGGCACACGGGATTGGCAAGGCCGCCTGATAAAATCCTGCCAACTTACTGGAGAGCGACATGAAACGAGTGACTGGTGTCGGTGGGGTATTCATGAAGTGCAAAGATCCACAGGCTATGTATGCGTGGTATGAGCAGCACCTGGGGATCAAGCGCGATGAGAGCCAGGCGGTAACGTTTCCCTGGCGCGATTCCGAAGAGCCGGAGAAGACCGGCATGACCGTCTGGTCGCTCTTCCCGGAGGACAGCAGTTACTTCAATCCCAGTTCCTCGCGCTTCATGATGAACTATCGCGTCGAGAACCTTGATGAGGTGCTACAGGCCCTGCGAGCCGAGGGCGTACAGGTGGACGACAAGGTTGAGAGCTACGAGTTCGGCAAGTTTGGTTGGATCATGGACCCGGAAGGCAATCGCATCGAGCTGTGGGAACCGCCAACCGAGCGGAAGCCGCTGCCTTAAATATTGACGTTGGATGGATCGATCGGCATGTACTATCGCCGATAGTTGACGTGCTACGCCGGCGCGCGATACAGTTCTTTCGTCTCTACTACTCTGCTCGTGCAGGTCCCCCAATTTGAGAAAGCTCCAACAGCGTCCGAGCTTCGGCTGCTCGGTGCTGTCAACCCGATACGTTCTACAGCAAAGGAAAAGTGTTTCTATGAATAAGGCCAAGGTGTCACCACGTCTGCTCTCAACCGGCAGTTTTCTCCTAGTCATTGCCTTCGCTTTGGCAAGCGTTAGTGCCGGATTTGCGCAGAGCGCGAACCTGACCCAGATTAGCCAGGATACGTTTGTAAATAGCTCGAGCCAGCACCAGACGGAAGTCGAGCCCGGCGCATTCGCTTACGGCAACACCATCGTCGCCGCTTTCCAGGTGGCCCGGATTTATAGCGGAGGCGGCGCCGATATCGGCTTTGCGACCTCCCACGATGGTGGCCTGACCTGGACCAACGGCTATCTTCCCGGCCTGACGCAGTGGTACCAGGGCGGCAGCAATTCGGCAGCCAGCGATGCAGCGGTCGCCTACGATGCGAAGCACGGCGTCTGGATGATCTCCACCCTGCCCATTGGCAACAACGACCTGGTGGCTACCAGCCGGTCGACCGATGGCGGCCTGACCTGGGGCAATCCCATACTGGTCACCTCCAACATTGACTCCGACAAGAACTGGATCACCTGCGACAACTGGCCGATGAGCCCCTATTACGGCAACTGCTACACCGAGTGGGACAGCCCGAGCTTCGGTGATGTGCTTTACATGAGCACGTCCAGCGATGGCGGACTGACTTGGGGAACGGCGAAGAGAAATTCCACCCAGGACTCCGGCATCGGTGGACAGCCTTTGGTCCTGCCGAACGGCACTGTCGTGGTCAGCTACGCCGACTTCGGCGGCGGCATGAGCGCGTTCTCCTCGACCAACGGTGGCGTGAGCTGGGGGCCTTCGGTGAGTATCGCCAACGCGCCGAGCCGCGGCGAAGACGGCAACCTGCGCAGCGCCGGTCTGCCTTCGGCAGCAATGGATGGCGGCGGCGTTATCTACATGTCGTGGCCTGATTGCGGCTTCCGCAGCGGATGCTCGGAGAACGATATCGTCTACAGCACGACCACGGATGGCACGCACTGGAGCGCCAAGCAACGAGTTCCTATCGATCCGGTGACCAGTACGGTCGATCACTTCATCCACGGGCTGGGCATCGATCCCAACACAGCGGGAAGCACAGCACACCTGGGATTGTCGTATTACTTCTATCCGAACGGGAACTGCGGCAACAGTTGCAGCTTGCGCGAAGGATACGTCGAATCGACAGACGGCGGTCAGACCTGGACGTCGCCGAGGCAGCTCGGTTCACCTATGCAGCTCAGCTGGCTGCCCAATACCTTCTCCGGAGTAATGGTGGCGGATTACACGGCCACCGTATTTGCGAATGGCAAGGGATATCCGATCTTCGCGCTTGCCTATCCGCAGATCAATCTGGGTAATCCCTTTCGGGAGGCAATCTTCACCAGGCGCTACGCCAACGAATCGACGGACACTGGGCTGCGTTTCAGCGCAGCGAAAGACAAGCTGATTCCGGGCGTGAAGGGCACTCGCGTTTGGGAATACTACGACCTCGAGCACAAGTACCCGATCCATCCGGGAACGGTTCCGGTGCCGAGCGGGCCCGACAACGACTAGGAGTTAGAACAGAAGCACGCAGGCCGCTGAGCAATCAGCGGCCTTTTTATGCAGCGAACAATAAATGAAGGGCTTTAGCCCCTGCCACGATTCGCAGGGGCTAAAGCCCAATACTGTTTCTCACGGTGGGACGGCACGTCTTAAGACGTGCCTTGACGCGAATCATTCCGCTGCGCGCCGAACCCTGGCGTTCCGGTTCGCAGATTTACTCTTCCCACCTCTTGAACACCAGGCAGCCATTGGTACCGCCGAAGCCGAAGGAGTTCGACATGGCGTACTCAAGATGGGCTTCGCGCGGTTTATGAGGAACGAAGTCGAGATCGCAACCTTCGCCGGGGTTATCGAGGTTGGCGGTGGGCGGAACGATGTTATTGCGCATGGCCAGCACTGTGATTCCCGCCTCCAGTCCGCCGGCGCCGCCCAGCAGATGTCCAGTCATCGACTTCGTCGAGCTGACCAGCAACTTGTAGGCATGGTCGCCGAAGGCCCGCTTGATGGCCGTCGCTTCCAGTTCGTCGCCCAGCGGAGTTGACGTGCCGTGGGCGTTCACGTAACCGACTTGCTCCGGCTGGAGGCCGGCATCCCGCAGCGCATTCCGCATTACCCGGAAGCCGCCCTCGCCGTTCTCCGCAGGCTGCGTGATGTGGTAAGCGTCGGCACTCATGCCGTATCCCACCAACTCGGCCAGGATGGTCGCGCCCCGCTTTTTGGCGTGCTCCAGCTCTTCCAGAATGAGAATGCCGGCGCCTTCCCCGATGACGAATCCGTCACGGTCGCGGTCCCAGGGACGGCTGGCATGGTGCGGATCGTCGTTACGCGTGGACAGCGCGCGCATAGCTGCGAATCCACCTACGCCCATGGGCGTGATGGCCGCCTCGGAACCGCCGGCAATCATCACGTCCGCATCGCCGTACTTGATGATGCGTGAAGCATCGCCGATGGAATGCGCGCTGGTGGTGCATGCCGTGCACGTCGCCTCGTTAGGACCTTTGGCATTGTGGCGCATGCTGACCTGGCCGGCTGCCAGGTTCACGATGGCGGAGGGAATGAAGAAGGGCGAGATCTTGCGCGGGCCGCCGTTCAGCAGGTTGTTGTGCTCGCGCTCGATAACGTCGAACCCGCCGATGCCCGAGCCGATGGAAACGCCGGTGCGCTCGGCCATCTCTTCATTTTCAACTTTGTAGTTGGCCGACAGCAGCGCTTCGTCGGCGGCGGCAATGGCAAGATGAATGAAGCGCGCCATCTTACGCGCTTCCTTCTTCTCGATAAATTGCAGGGGATCGAAGTTCTTGACTTCGGCGCCGATCTGGCAAGCGAAGGCGGAGACATCGAAAGCCTGAATGCGCTCAACCCCGCTCTTGCCGGCCAGCAGCCCCTGCCAAACTTCGGGGGTGCTATTGCCGACGCCGCAGATCATTCCGATTCCCGTGACTACGACGCGACGCGCCAAACTACTTCGATCCTTTCGCGTGCGCGTTGATGTAGTCGACGGCGTCCTTCACGGTGCGGATCTTCTCCGCATCCTCGTCGGGGATCTCGATGTCGAAGGCTTCTTCGAAGGCCATCACGAGCTCGACCGTGTCCAGGGAATCGGCGCCCAGGTCGTCGACAAAAGATGCGTTGGGCGTGACCTCGCCCTCATCCACTCCCAATTGCTCAACAATGATTTGCTTTACCCGCTCGTCTACGGATGCCATTTCGAAGGCTCCTTCCTGGAATGTGCCGGCTTCAGACAGATGTTGATGAAACAGGTTTACTTGCTGGCTTTGGCGTGTTGTTCGATGTACGAGACGGCATCGTGCACCGTGCGGATTTTCTCCGCGTCCTCGTCAGGGATTTCGATGTCGAACGCCTCTTCGAAAGCCATGACCAGCTCGACGGTGTCCAGCGAGTCGGCGCCCAGGTCGTCTACGAACGAGGCGTTTGCGGTCACTTCGCCTTCATCTACTCCGAGTTGCTCCACAATGATCTGTTTGACCCGTTCTTCAGTCGATGCCATCTATTGCTTCTCCTGCCGCGTTACGCGGAAACTTATCAGTTTAAATGTCGTCGTGAAATCTTGTAAAGAATGACGAGGTTTTGTTGGAAATCGCGAGTCTCTGGAAACTTAAGATGCCCGGCGCATAAGACTCGACTCATCCTAAACGTCAACTTTGGAACGGTCAACGCAAAGACTGTGATGCCCGGAGTTGGACGGCGCGCGGGCCGGTTCGCATGGTACAAACTTCATCATGCGTGCCGTGGTGCAGCGTGTCAGTCGAGCTTCGGTCAGGGTTGCAGGTGCGATCACCGGAGAAGTCGCGACCGGCTTGCTGGTGCTGCTGGGGGTGGGAGTAGACGATCAGCCCGCAGACGCGGAATATCTGGCCGACAAAGTCGTGGGTCTGCGCATCTTCGAGGATGCAGAGGAGAAGATGAACCGCAGTGTGATTGACGCGGGTGGCGCGGTGCTGGCGGTTTCGCAGTTCACGCTGTACGGCGATGCCCGCCGAGGCAAGCGGCCGTCCTTCGACGCCGCGGCCCGGCCGGAGCAAGCGCGTGAGCTGTATGAATACTTCGTGAATCGGATTCGCTCGGCAGGCGTGCGCTGCGAGACCGGTGTTTTTCAGGCAACGATGGAGGTCGAGTTGGTGAACTCCGGTCCCGTGACCATCCTGCTGGATTCGAAGAAGCAGTTCTAGGTAGGTAGAGCGGGCCTTCAGGCCCGCGTGTAGGCGAATCTCCATATCGCGTTTTGAATGGGCACGGCTGAAAACCGTGCCGTACAGCGTCATCAACAATATCGGCTTTAGCCCCTAGGGCTGCCCTACCCGCGCACCTTCGCCACGCGCTCCCGCACCCGCGACACATACTCCGCGTCGCTGATATCGCCCAGGTTGATCTCGACGTTGGCCAGCGCACCTTCGGAGGCTGCATTCGCCAGGCCGATTCCCACCGTAACATCTGACGCCATCTTGGGATTGGTGATCGGCCGCAGCGACTCGAGAATGTCGCGAGTCTCGCGTGCCTGCTCGGCGACTCGAAGCGGAATTTCGGTCGCACCCTTCAGCGCAGCGTCGACTTCCGCCTGGGCTTCGGGATGGTCTTTCAGCTTCTTGAACGCCGCCATCACATCATTGAACGACTCCGCATCAGCGTCGATCGCCGCTTTGAACGCCTCGCGCAATTCGCTCAGGCGGGCGATGGCATTGCTCAACGGCGCCTCGTATTGCAGATACGCTTTCTTGCCGCGCGACATGCCTGCAACCATGCAGCCCAGCGCCGCGGCCATCGCTCCCGTAGCGGCAGAGGCACTGCCTCCACCAGGCGCTGCGGTTGGAGCGGCCAGTTGCTCGACAAACGGCTCGACTCCGGCGCGCAATCCGCCCACCGCCATCTTGCCGCTCATCACCGCTGCCAGGCGGTTCTCCAGGATCAGTGACGAATCGAAGTTCTCGATCTGCAGAAACCATTCGGCGGCATCTTCCAGTGCCTTCTTGGGAATGAGGCCAACAATTTCGCTGGACAGCGGCATCACGCCATAGCGCGCTGCCTCACGCTTCACGTACTCGTAGACGCGCGCAATGGGCGTCTGGTCGGTGTCGGTCAGGTTCATGGAAACCTGCGCCAGCCCGCGCACGCTCACCCCCATGCCCTTCACGTAACGCAGGCCGCCGTTGGAGAAGCGCACCGCCTTGCCGATCTTCTTTGCGATGTCAACGTCAGGGGTGTTGAGGTACACGTTGTAGGCGACGAGAAATTTGCGCGCGCCTACGATGGTCGCTCCGGCCGTGGGATGAAGCTCAGCATTGCCGAAGTCCGGCTTGCGCGCGGGATTCGTCTTTATGTCGTCGCGAATACCTTCGAACTGTCCACGGCGAACGTTCTCCAGGTTTTGCCGCTCGGGCATCTGCGCTGCGGCCTCGTACAAATACACAGGCACGCCGAAGCGCTTCCAAATCTGCTCGCCGACACGACGCGCCATGGCGACACAATCCTCCAGCGCCAGGCCCTCGATGGGAATGAACGGAATGACGTCCGCCGCGCCCAGCCGGGGATGCGCGCCGGTGTGCTTCGTCAGGTCGATGAGCTCGGCAGCTTTCCCGACGCCACGAATCACAGCTTCTTCCACCCTCACGGGATCGCCGACCAGGGTGATGACACAGCGATTGTGGTCGGCGTCCATCTCGCGGTCGAGAAGGTAGACGCCGTCCATCTTCATAGCTTCGAGAATGGCGTCGACTTTAGCTTTGTCGCGGCCTTCGGAAAAGTTAGGAACGCATTCGACGAGTGCAGGCATAAGCGTCGAGGATAAAGAAGGGTGGGCGATGCGGCAAGGACGGAGAACACAGAAGCAGATTCACCACGGAGACACAGAGGACGCGGAGAATTCAGGTTCTAGTCTCGGTTACGCTCATTCCTGCTGTCATCCTGAGCGAGGAGCGCAGCGACGAGTCGAAGGACCCCTATCCTGAAGAGCATTCCGGGTTGTAGCGGTCCTTCGACTTCGTTCGTCCGCCTTCGGCAGACTCACTCTGCTCAGGATGACACCCAAAATCCTCCTCTGTGCCCCTGTGCCTCTGTGGTGAATCAGTTGTTCATACTACTTCTTCAGCGATTCCAAATACGCCACCACCGACTGGGCGTCGGCCTTGGTCATGTGGTACTGCGGCATGGGAGGCCGCGCGGGCTGGCCATTCGGCGCAAGGCCGGTCATGAAGAACTTCACCGCCTGAGCGTGGTCCCAGCCGGGCAGCCCCGCGATGTTCGCCGAAGTGTCGGCCCACACCGGCATGGGAACCGTCGGTGCGAATGTGAGCTTCGCTCCCTGCAGCCACTTGTCCTGCACATATTCGCCCTTTTCATTGAAGGGCGTGTGGCAGTCGCCGCACTGGCCGATCTGCTTTCACCAGGTACTCGCCGTGGGCGACCATGGCGCTCTTGTCTCCAGACGTCTTACCGGAACCGGCGTGGCTGCTAATGGATATCGCGCACACCAGCGCGACAACCGCACTTGCAAGAAACGTTGGTTTCACAAAGGTTCTCCTGAGAATTGTTGATTTGAGCTGGGCTGCTGCTCACCGTTTACGAGCCACGAAGGCATCTGGTTCCGGCGAAGGTCGAATGCTTCGCAGCCAAGCCGGATGATTTTGGTGCAGCTCCGGAGCTGAAGTCAATCTCCCGTATTGGGGGCACCTGGACAGTCCACCCCTAGCGGACCTGGCTCGACTGCAAGTACGTAGAAACAGAAAAGCGGCTGGGAGCTCCAGCCGCTTTGCATTCCTAAAAGCCGTTCTTACTTCGTAACCATCGCAGCAACCAGCGAATGGAAGATCTTCACACCGTCGGTCATGCCCAGTTCGGGTTCGGCCGCGCGTTCAGGATGCGGCATCATGCCCAGCACGTTGCGGCCCTGGTTGCAGATGCCGGCAATGTTCTCCAGCGAGCCATTGGGATTTGCCTCGGCGGTGACTTCTCCCTGGGCGGTGACGTAGCGAAACACGATGCGGTCCTGCGCTTTTAGTTCGGACAGAGTGTGTTCGTCACACACGTAGTTGCCTTCCATGTGTCCGATCGGAATCTTCAGCACTTCGCCCTTGGTGAGCTGATGGGTGTAGGGCGTATTGGTAGTCTCCACGCGCACGTGCACCGGCTTGCAGACGTATTTCAGGGCGGCGTTGCGCATGAGCGCTCCCGGCAGCAGGCCCGACTCGCAGAGAATCTGGAAACCGTTGCAGATGCCGAAAACCAATCCGCCGTCGGCAGCAAACTTTCGTACCGACTCCATCACCGGAGAGAACTTGGCGATGGCTCCGGTGCGCAGGTAGTCGCCATAGGCGAAACCTCCGGGGACGATGACAGCGTCCACGCCCTTCAGGTCGGGGGAGTCGTGCCAGAGGAATGTCGCCTGCTGCTTTTCGACGGTCTCGACCGTCCAGTAGGCATCGTGATCGCAATTGGATCCGGGAAAGATGATGACGCCGAATTTCATAGCGAGAGCGTTCTCCGAGGGGATAGTTTCAGTTTAGCATTGGCCTGTAGCTCGAGCGGGGCGAATACATCTAACGAAGTTAACAAGCAAACATGCAGGTTTCCCGGCACATCCACATTACGGGAGGGGCGCTCAAGCAGTGGTTCATCGGCCAGTGCTACGACTCCCTTTGTGTGGGATTGTTGTGGTGGATCGGGCTGCTGTTTTTGCACGTGCCGTTTGCGTTCTTCTGGGCGCTGCTGGCCGCATTCTTTCAATTCGTGCCGCAGTTCGGCGGGGTACTCGGCGTGATTGGCCCATTGATCGCCGCGGCCTTTGTCGGGTGGGACACCGCGCTTTACGTGCTCATCCTGTACGGCGTGATTGTCATAACCGACGGCCTCGTGCTCCAGCCGATCATCATGCGCCGCCAGACCCGCGTGCCCATTTGGGCATCGCTGATCGTTCCCATCTTGCTCAGCTTGTTGCTGGGCTTCTGGGGACTGCTGCTGGCCGCTCCTCTGCTCGCCGTGGCCTTCGCCTATCGGGGCATGGCCAAGAGCCGCATGAAGCAAGGTCCGCCGCAACAGACGCCGCCCGGACAAGCCATTACTGGCGGCGTGCTGATCTCGGCGGGCGAGCCACAGAGACCGCTGCCTGGGCAGGAGTGAAGCGTGCGTGGAGTTCTTGACAATGTGACACAAAATGTGTCACATTCAAATCATGCCTTCCATGAATCTTCGGCAACTGCGCGATACCCGCCAGCTCAAAAACTGGCTCAAGGCCGGCAAGACGGTGGAGTTGCGCGAGCGTGACCGCGTAATCGGCCGAATCGTACCTGAGCGTTCCGCGGATAAGCCTGTCGAATGGCCCGATTTCGAGGCCCGAGCCAAGAAGATACTGGGCGACCGAATCCTGCCAGGTGCAGACCTGCTTATCGAGGAGCGGGAGCGTTCACGCTATTGAGCATCTATGCCGATTCCAGTGTCTTTGTTTCGCTCTATCTGAGGGATGCGCACTTTGCCGACGCGAAGGCTCGCATGCGTCCGGGAACACCTCTATGGCTTTCCCCCCTCCATCGAGTGGAGTGGAATCACGCGATCGCTCAACACGTATTTCGCGGATTGATCTCCGATCAAGAGGCCCTGCAGTTCTACGCGGATTTCGAAGCCGATCTGCAAAGCGGCCTCTGGTTGGAAATCGAGATGCCCGACACGACCTTCGAAAAAGCTATAGATTTGGCGCGGAAGCACGTTCCGCGGCTGGGCTGCCGGACGCTTGATACTCTTCATGTGGCCTCGGCCATCGAACTGGGAGCCGACGAATTCTGGAGCTTTGACACCCGTCAATTCAAGCTTGCCCGGGCAGTTGGTCTGAAGGCTTCCTAGAATCGGTGCGACGATTCTCTCCCCGTTTTCCACACTCTTCACCGGCTGCAAGCACCTGCTCCGCCCAATAGAATAGAAGTATCAACTCCATGCCTGAATTCGTTCATCTTCATCTGCACACCGATTACTCCATGCTCGACGGAGCATGCTAGACCAAGAACCTGGTCAAGCGCGTCAAGGAACTCGAGATGCCGGCCGTGGCCATGACCGATCACGGCAACATCTTTGGCGCCGTCGAATTTGTTGACGCGGCTAAAGAAGCGGGCGTGAAGCCGATCGTCGGTTGCGAGTTGTACATCTGCAAGAAGGACGACCACCGCGGCCCTCACGAAAGCGATAGCTACAACCACCTCATCGTGCTCGCGGAAAACGATGAAGGTTATCGCAACCTGGTGAAGATCGTCTCCGAGGCATCGCTGCACGGCTTCTACTACAAGCCGCGCGTGAGCAAGAAGTTTCTCGCCGAGCACTCCAAGGGACTGATCGGCATGTCCGCCTGCCTCAAGGGCGAAGTGGCCGAGGAACTGGTCGAAGGCAAGTACGAGAAAGCGCGGCAGGCAGCCGTCACCTTCAACGACATCTTCGGTAAAGGAAATTTCTATCTCGAAATCCAGGACCAGGGCCTGCCGGAGGAGAAACTTATCCAGGCGAACCTGGTGAAGCTGGAGCAGGAACTCGGCATTCCGCTGGTCGCGACCAATGACAGCCACTACCTGTGCGAAGACGATGCTCACGCGCAGGACGTGATGGTCTGCATTCAGACCGGCAAGTCGATCAACGACACCAACCGGCTGAAGTTCGCCAACAACCAGTTCTTCGTGAAGAGCCCGGCTGAGATGGCGAAGATTTTCTCCGGCTACGAGCGCGTGCTGGCGCGCACCATGGAGATCGCCGAGCGCTGCAATCTCGAGCTCGAAGAAAGTTCGCGAACCGTTTCCCAAATTCGACGTTCCCGCCGGATATTCGCTCGACGATTACTTCGAGCACGTCACCCGCGAAGGTTTCGCGCGCCGGCTTGAATCTGCTGCGTGAATTGCAGACCATGGGCCGGCTGAAGCATCCACTGGAAGATTACGAAGCGAGGCTGACGAGCGAACTCGGCATCATTCGCCAGATGCAGTTTGCCGGCTACTTCCTCATCGTGTGGGACTTCATCCGTTACGCCAAGGAGAACAACATCCCGGTTGGCCCGGGGCGCGGTTCGGCCGCGGGCGCGCTGGTCGCCTACTCGCTCGGCATTACCGATATCGATCCGCTACAGAACGAGTTGCTGTTCGAGCGCTTCCTCAATCCCGAGCGCGTCACCATGCCCGACATCGATATCGACTTCTGCATGAACCGTCGCGGCGAGGTCATCAACTACGTGACGCAAAAGTACGGGCGCGACCAGGTGGCGCAGATCATCACCTTCGGCACCATGGCGGCCAAGGCGGCAATTAAAGACTCCGGCCGCGCGATGGACGTGCCCTACGCCGAAGTTGAGCGCATCACCAAGATGATTCCGGCGACGCTGAACATCACGATTGACGACGCGCTGAAAGATTCGCCGCCGCTGGCCACCGCCTATCAGACCGAGCCGCAGACCAAAGAGCTGATCGACACCGCGAAGAAGCTGGAAGGCCTGGTACGCAACTCGGGCGTACACGCCGCAGGTGTGGTGATCTCGCCGCAGCCGCTCACCGACCTGGTTCCGCTGCATCGGACCAAGAACGACGAAATCGTGACCGCCTATGACATGAAGGCGGTGGAGAAGCTGGGCCTGCTGAAGATGGACTTCCTCGGGCTCACCACGCTCACCATCATCGACGACGCCTTGCGGCTGATCGAGCAGACGCGCGGCGAGCGCCTCAACCTGGAGCGGCTTGCGCTTGACGATCAGCCGACCTACGAGCGCGTGTTCCATACCGGACTCACTTCGGGCGTGTTCCAGTTTGAATCGCACGGCATGCGCGATGTGCTGCGCCGCTACAAGCCCACCAGCGTCGAAGATCTCACGGCCTTGAACGCGCTGTATCGGCCGGGACCGATCCAGGGCGGCATGATCGACGACTTTATCGACCGCAAGCATGGCCGCAAGAAGATTGATTACGAGCTGCCGCAACTGGAAACCGTGCTGAAAGAGACGCTGGGCGTCATCGTCTACCAGGAGCAGGTGATGCAGATCGCCAACCTGCTCGCCGGATACTCCCTCGGCGAAGCCGACCTGCTGCGCCGCGCCATGGGCAAGAAGGATCCGGAGAAGATGGCGAAGCAGCGTGAACGCTTCGTGCAGGGCGCGGCCGAGCGCAACTTTCCGCCCAAGAAGATCGAAAAGATCTTCGACCTGATGGAGCAATTCGCGGGATACGGTTTCAACAAGTCGCACTCCGCGGCGTACGCGCTGCTGGCTTATCAGACTGCCTATCTCAAGACGCACTACCCGATCGAATTCATGGCGGCGCTGCTGACCTCGGTGTCTTCGAGCACCGACGACGTGGTGAAGTACATCAACGAATGTCGCGAGATGGGGATCGCGGTCGAGCCGCCGGATGTAAACGTCAGCGCCTGGTCCTTCACTCCGCACGACGAGGCGATCCGCTTCGGTTTAGGCGCGGTGAAGAATGTTGGCCAGAACGCGATCGAATCAATCGTCGCGGCTCGCAAGGAGATTGGGCAGTTCTCGTCGATCTTTCAATTCTGCGAAAAGGTCGATTTGCGTCTGCTGAATAGGCGGGTGCTGGAGTCACTTATCAAGAGCGGCGCTATGGATGGTCTTGGCCGGCGCGCGCAACTGATGGCGGTGGTCGATAACGCCATGGAAAGTGCAGCCAAAGCGCAGCGCGATTCAGCGATGGGTCAGCATGGCTTGTTCGGTGTCTTTGCCGATGATCAGCCGCAGACGAAGGAGAAGCCTCTGCCGAACATCCCCGATTGGGATGAGCATCAGCGGCTGGCCTGCGAAAAAGAAATACTTGGGCTTCTTCATCACCGGCCATCCGCTGGAAAAGTATCGCGACAAGCTGCTCGACTTCCACGCGCTCACGACCACAGAAGTTTGCGACTTGAAGTCTTCGACCGGCAAAGACGACACGTTGGTCGGCGGCGTTCTGAAAGGCATTCGCGTAGCCAAGTCGAAGAAGGGCGATCTGTACGCGACTGGACAGCTGGAGGACATGAACGGATCGGTCGACATCCTCTGCTTCGCCGACGCTTACCGGAGGCTCAGCGAGAAGCTGAAGCTTGATGTTCCCGTGCTGGTGAAGGGCGGGGTCAGAGTCGAGGAAGGTTCGAACCCCAAGATCATGGTCGGAGACATCACGCCGTTGGAGCAGGCAACGCCCAGGTTGCCGCGCAGCCTGCGTATCAAGATTCCGTTGGAGAGCGTTTCCGAGACCACCGTTACCGGCCTTCACGCTCTGTGCCAGGAGCGCCGTGGCGAGGCCAAGGTGCTGTTCGACCTCGAACGCAAGGGCGACTTCACCGTAGTGATGGAGGCGGAAGGCTATAATGTGTTGCCGGACCGCAATTTCATTAGCCGCGTGGAAGAGCTTTGTGGACGCGGCAGTGTGCGCGTGATCGACTAGGTGGAACGGGGAGTGCGGGCTACTAACCGGCACAGTGGTGAAGGGTTCGCGTCAGGGCGCCCTTCGACTACGCTCGGGGCAGGCTAGAAGACTCAGTCGTGCCGAAACCTAGGTTACTTGTTGTCTTCCCAAGACGGCTTCAGCCGTCGAGGGAGCTGTTCTTTGTGCCGTCCCTGAAGGGACTCATAGTTTCTACATGGAGTTCTTCGGCACGACTGAAGTCGTGCCCTGACACAAGTCTGTTCGTCAATTTCATAACCCATAGTGAGAACCCTGAAATAATGGAAGCTGCTTCGAAAGCCCAGACCGAGCTGGAGCGCATCGAGAAACAGATTGAGCATTTGCAGGCCGCTGCCGGCGAGAACGATGAGGCGCGGCGGCAGTTGCAGGAGATGCATCAACGCATCGATTCTTTGCGCCGCCAGGTTTCAGGCAAACTGAGCGCCTGGGAACGAACCGAGCTGGCTCGCCATCCCATGCGGCCTTACTTGCTCGACTACGTCGAACGCATCTTCACCGATTTCAGCGAACTCCACGGAGATCGTGGCTTCGGCGACGACCCGGCCATCATCACCGGTATGGCGCGCTTCAATGGCAGGGAAGTGGTAGTCATCGGAACCCAGAAGGGCCGCGAAACCAAGCAGCGCATCTATCGCAATTTCGGACAGCCGAATCCCGAAGGCTATCGCAAAGCCCTCCGCGTTATGCGTTTTGCTGAAAAGTGGCGCCGGCCTGTCATTACCCTGATCGATGTTCCCGGCGCTTATCCCGGCTTGGGAGCGGAAGAGCGGGGACAGGCCGAAGCTATCGCACACAACTTGCGAGAGATGGCGCGGCTGAAGGTTCCTTTCATTGCGGCCATCACGGGAGAAGGCGGCAGCGGCGGGCGCGCTGGCCATTGCCGTAGCCGATCGCGTGTTGATGATGGAGAACAGCGTCTACTCGGTGATTTCTCCCGAAGGCTGCGCGTCGATCATGTGGCGCGACTCCAGCAAACGCGAGATCGCAGCCCAGGCCATGCGCATCACCGCCAAGGACAATCTGGAGATGGGATTCTGTGACGAGATCATTGCTGAGCCACCGGGCGGCGCTCATCACGACTACGACGCCGCGGCGGCCTCGCTCAGTGCGGCTCTCGAGAAGAATCTCGCCGAGCTTGAGAAGAAGCCTCTACCGGAACTACTCGAAGCGCGCTATCAGAAGTTCCGCACGATGGCGCAGTATTACGAGACGTTGTGAATTGAGGTACCGCGGAGCTGTCCAGGGCAAGTCCGTTCTTCCGAATGAGCAACGCACCTGATTTCGATGATTACAAAGGACGGCTGGACAGACTCCAACAACCATCGTCCCCAGCCGAGATGACTTCGGCGTTTCAGAAGAAAGGAACGCCTTTAATCTATCAGCTAGGTTGTTTGACTCTGATTTTAGCTGTGGTTTGTGCCGGAGTGTGGCGTTACGTCGGACGCAAGACTGCTGACCAAGAGAAAAAGAACTGGGAGCAAGCATCTTCGGAGAAACGGGAGGAGCAACAAAGGAATGCAATTACGACGCTCGCGAATCGCAACCACGCCATCACCGATTGGAGGCATTCTCTCAGCAGCGGTAAGGACGCCCTAGACCCGGTGTTCAGCCTGGAGCTTAAGCCTGTGCTTGTGAATGCTGAACAAAGGCCAATCCTGACAATCGCAGCCCTTAACGACATGTCGAGTGTTGGTGACAGGGTGAAGGTGATCTTCAAAAGCAAAATCAACCTGAGAAGTGAGCTGTCGCTCGATTTGTCTTGTGATGCGGAGCAGGCGCGGCTGCTGTTGTCAAAGCCACGAGGCGACACAAACAGGTGGGCCGTTGTTGCGCTCGTCACTTCAGTGGACAAAACTCAGGAAGAACATGGACGCAGTGAAGACGGTGATTCTTATGTTCGGTCGGTCTCTTATGTTAGTGGAAAGCTCGTTGATTTTCGGTTCGTGGGAGCTAACTACGACGATTATGAGGAGATACTGTCCCTCTTCAAGTAGTCCGGTCTTTAGCCACCGTAAATGGAACTACGGCCAACTGACGAACCGAAGCAACTTGCACATCCACGTGCGGAGCCTATCGCAGGGTTGACGCGGCAGATCGAACTACAGGGGATCCGCAGGTCATGCCGGCAAGCCCCGTGTAAGAACTAGGCAAGCGCGCTTCTAGTTTTCTTTTCTCACCCTCATGCTCCCGCTTCTCAAATACCGGCTGTGCCAGCCCAGTGATTCCGTCAGCAGGTGCGGCGTATGTTTGCCGTAGGACAAGCGCTCTGCGCGGTTTAGGTAATCGAGCAGCTCGGACTTGTAATCTGCGTGCGCGCATTTCTCGATCATCAGGTGAGCGCGTTGCCGTGGTGATAGCCCGCGCAGGTCGGCCAGTCCCTGCTCGGTAACGATCACCTGAACATCGTGCTCGGTATGATCGACATGCGAAACCATCGGCACAATGGTCGAGATCGATCCCTTCTGAGCCAGCGACGGCGCCATGAATATCGACAGGTAGCCATTGCGCGCGAAGTCGCCCGAGCCGCCAATGCCGTTCTGGATGCGCGATCCCATCACGTGCGTGGAATTCACGTTACCGTACATATCGGCTTCGATCATGGCGTTCATGGCGACGACGCCTAGCCGACGAATGATTTCTGGATGATTGGAAATTTCCTGGGGACGCAGCACGATGCGATCGCGATAGCTGGCCATATCGGCATTCACTTCGTTCAGCATGTCGGGACTAAGCGAAAATGCCGTTGCCGAAGCGGACGTCAGCTTGCCGGACTTAAGCAGCCCAATCATGCCGTCCTGAATAACTTCCGTGTAGGACGTGAGATTCTCGAACGGCCCTTGCTCAAGGCCGAACAGCACGGCGTTGGCGATATTGCCCACGCCGGACTGCAGGGGCAGCAGGTTGGCGGGCATACGTCCCTTCTGCACCTCCCAGCTGAGAAATTCCAGGATGTGGTCGGCGATGCGTTTCGACGCTTGGTCCGGTGCTTTGAAGGCGCTGTTGCGGTCGGGCGAGTCGGTGAGCACGACGGCAACGACCTTCGCGGGATCAACTTCCAGGTAGGGAGATCCGATGCGCTGGCCGGGATGGACGAGTGGAATAGGCCCGCGATTCGGAGGGGGCTGCAACCCGTAATAGATGTCGTGCATGCCTTCGAGCGCCGCAGGTTGCCAGGCGTTTACTTCCAGGATGACCCGCTCGGCACAGTCAATCCACGTGCGGTTGTTGCCGATGGACGAACTGGGCAGCAGCTGGCCGTTCTCCAGCACAGCCGCAACCTCGATCAGCGCGACATTAAGCTTGCCAAGGAATCCGTACTCCACAATCTGCGCCACATGGCTGAGGTGGACGTCCATGTAGTCCATCTCGCCGGCGTTGATGCGCTTCCGGGTTTCCGGGTCGGACTGGTAAGGAAGCCGCAGATTAATGCCGCCCGCCATGGCGAGCGCTCCGTCCAGTTCCGGGCCGGTGGAAGCGCCAGTGAATACGCTGACCTGAAATTTTTGGCCGCGAAAGTTTGCCTCGGCAATGTGTCGGGCCAATTCGATTGGCACTGCCTTGGGATAGCCCGAACCGGTAAAGCCGCTCATGCCGACCTGATCGCCGGAACGGATCAAGGCTGCGGCCTCGTCGGCACTCATGATCTTTTTGGCCAGTTCGCTATTCAGAACCCGGCTGGTGGTCGTGGGAGTAGCAGTCGCCATAGGAGGACCTTTCGAAGCGAGGAAGAATTCCGGAAGAATTAACCATAGGGTCACGACCGTGCAACAGTCTGTGAGCTACGTCACCGCGGCAGGGGATTCTGCTACGCGCTCAGGGGGCGCCGAAGATGCGGAAATAGGCCTTTAGCAGCGTCGACTGTGCTTCCGGGGGACGCAACGAGTGCCACTCCCAAACTTGGCGCTCGGATTCTATGAGCAACCGCTCGAAGCCCTTGTCGCTGATCACCCGGTTTTTCATGAGCAGGTCGCGTTTTGCGTGCATGATGGAACGCTTTCCAATGGCGGCGCGAATCCCGCGATAATACGCGCCCCAGCCACGGTTGCGAATGACGTACGCAAACCATAGCGCTTGAAAGAGAAGGATCCGTGACAGATAGCGCTGCACGATCGCGGGTGGGTAATCCTTGGCCAGGATCCACAGCTGGTTGCGCGTCACGTATTCCAGGATTCGGGGATGCACAACGGCACCCAGGGTCGCGCTCCCGATGTGATAGGCGACGGCTTCTGGAACATAGATTCCACCGTAGCCGACGATCTGCGCCCGCAGACCCAGGTCAACGTCGTCGAGATAAGCGAAGAAATCGGCGTCGAGCCCGCCACACCGCTCGAAGGCGTCGCGCCGATAGAGCACGGCCGCGCCGCATCCTGCCAGGATCGGCATTGACTTGTCGAACTGTCGCCGGTCTTCATCCATGCTGCCGAGCCGATAGGAGCCGCCGGCGATCAACATTGCATCACCGGCCCCATCAAGATGGGTGCGCTGGGTGGCGCGCAGAAGCTTGCCCGCAGCGAAGCCCAGATGCGAATCGTTTTGCAGTGTGCGCACCAGGACTTCCAAATAATTCGGCTGCAGTTCAATATCGTTGTTCAGCAATAGCAGGTACTTCGAAGAGGTCGCAGCCGCCGCCCGATTGATCGAGCCGGTCGTTCCTTCATTGGTGGGCAGTTCCAAGCGAGTGGTGTTCGCAGGCAAGGGCTCAGACAGGATGCTGTCCGGTTGCGCGTCGTTCTCCACCACCACGATTTCCCATTCGGAGCGAGCCAGCGTCTGCAGCTCAAGAAACTCGATGCAGCGCCGCGTTAAATCCGGGCGATGGAGTGCTGGAATGATGATGGTGACGGTCTTCACGCGCGATTAACGCGATTCTACACACCGCGGTGGCACCGCGCGCCCGCGTTACTGCTGGTAACGGCTCTCGAATTTCGAAGGAATAGCTACCGTAAGATTGGAGTTTTGCAGGATTGCGTCCGACAGTATGGCTCCGGGTGGCGCATTGTGCGCGAAGACAGCATACCCATCTCGGTTCCGAGGCAGGTTCAAATCGGAGGGATACGTGGTTCGAAACACTTCCTGATTGGCCGGAAGTGTGACTGGCGCTGCGCTCAAGAGCTGACTGTTGGAACCATACACATACAACGTCCCGGTGATCGGCATATCCGACATATTTGTGAAACCCCACGAGGTGTCAAACCCTGACCACGTGCTCCAGCGGGGGTTGAACAGCGTGGTATCCGTGACCCGGTAGGAGTACGTCCCCGGCGCCTGAAAGTTGGTGATGGAAACGATGTTGAGTCCGGCAGCCGTGGCGATAAAAGTAATTCGCTGGCCGGCACCGTACTTTCCCTTCGCGATTGCCGGCGAATAGGCTTGCGCTGCGTAAAACGTCACACTGGAACTCCCGAAGCAACCGTTTTGCTGCAGGCCAGAAATGTCGTTGGGTCCCCATACAAACAGGTTGCCGAACTCGATTGACGTGCTTGTGTTCTCGTTGTCGGTTGTAGGAACGAACTCCACCGCATAGGAATGCCCCGCCTGCCCATAGAACCCGTACCAGTACGTAGGGTTATTTCCGTTTACGCTTCCGGCGAAACGCGACGTGACAATCCGGCCGTCTGCTTCGGTGAGGCTGGGGTTGGAGCAGTCGGTGGATTCTCCACAAACATTGATTGCGGCCAGCAAGATTGCAGCGATTACGGCAGTCCTCATGCGAAGGCGCTCCTAGACGCTTAGCATGATTCTGTCGGTCAAGGTAATTCGGCAACAAGTTACTTTGGTCGCAATCGGTGAAATATTCTGGGAATTCTTCCCGAAGTGGGACACGAGTTTGAGCATCAGCAGCCCCAACCCGAGCGCTGTCAGCCCTCAAAACTCTACATTTCGCGATAGTTCAGCAGTCCGGCGCCAATCAAAACGAAACAAACCGGCCACACCCACGAAGGGATCTTCCGATTGTTGGCAGGCAGGCGCAGTTCCAGCCAACGTGACCATCCGGCGAACACAGCCAGCACTCCCATCGGGACGTGGCTCAGTTCTACCAGCAGGTTTTCCTTCACGTTGCTGATGGCATGCTGATGGGTGAGCAATACGGCGCCTCCGGCGGCGCACATCAGCGGGAACACCAGCGCCATCCCATCGTTATCCTTCTGTCGCCTGCGTACCCGCAGCTCAAAGACGGCAAAGCCGACACACACCAGCGCCGCCATGCGATGTTGAAACACCTCGGGGTCGGCCATGCATGCGCCGATACTCTTCCATCCCACCGGCCAACATTCGCTGTCGGCCTGCAGCACGATGAAGATGGCAATGCCGATGAGCAGCAGCGGCCAATATTCTGCCCAGGGAGCCTTGCCGGTTCGCGCCAGCAAAGCCAGCAACCCCATACCGAGCACGATCACGCCCATCCAGTGGTGGTTGGCTTCCGACTCCATGGCCCAAGAGACTTGCTGCGCCGAAATCGGCTCACCGTCGGCGTTATAGGCGGCGGGTGCTTTGGCAGCGGCGTCGCTCTGGCCCGGCGCCGCGGAACTCGCAGCCGCGACCGAAGCGTACGTCAGACGGGGAAGTGCTGGACGGAAGCGCTGAACGATCTGGTGGAACGATACGATCTCGTTGGGCTGATCGACTGCCGGAGGTTGGGATGTCAAGGACGCAGCGGTCAGGATTACGGTGATCCCGATGCCGACCTCGGCTTCGATCAGCCGGCGCAGCCGTGGCATCACCTGGTCATGGCTCATGTTCCGCAACATGAGGAAGTTGATGCCGCCCAGCAGCGCGAGCACTCCCAGCATGACGGCCTTCGCCAGCACCATCACGCCGTAAGCCGTGCCCAGCACCGCCTGCCACGATCCGATGTACACCAGGCTCATGCCCAGCCCGCTGATGACGATGAGGATGACACTCAGTAACGCCAGCCGGGAGAATCGCTCGGTGATGTACCAGCGCGCTTCTGAATCTTTGTCACGAAACAGCGCCAGCACCAGAAACGGCAGGCCGCCAACCCAGAAGCCCGTCGCGATTTCGTGGGTTGCGGTGAGCGCCACCAGCAGCAGGCGACCCTCCATGCGTGAAGCCGCGTGATTGGTCATCAGCGACGCGCCGAGCACGATGATAGCGGGCACCAGCAGTCCCCAGGACACCAGCCGGCCACGGAAGAACGACGCGGCCAGAGCCGCAAGCGCGGCACATAGAACGACGCTCCCCGAAACGAAGAAATTCGCGCCTACGACGCCGCTGAACGGGAGCTCAGCTGTGACCATTAGGACGGCCGAGTTCAGGTACAAATAGCCGATCTGGAACAGGATGAGCCCGACGATGCTGACGCGCAGCAGCGTCCACGAGCTCGCCTGCATGCGTGAATTCTGGACGGGATCGCCGGGCGTGTCGCGCGACGTCCAGATGACGAACACCACGCCACCAAGCAACAAAGACTGGAATACGAGCGTGCCCGCCCGCATGATTACCGATAAGAATCCGAAGAGGTCGACGAGCTGCTGCATGGGCTGGCGCTACTGCACCTTGAAGGGAACCTCGCCCTTGCTGATATGGCCATCCGAGGCCAGCACGTGCCATTCAATTTTGTACGTCCCCGGCTTAAGCTCGCTGGCCTTACATTGCAGGATGTCGGGCTTCGACTGCGTATCGAGCTTCAAGTCTGAGGTCGTTCCGTCCGGAGCTAACAACTGCACGCGCGAGCGGCCGCCGTCGATGCGCACGTTGTAGCGCAGCGTAATCTCCACCTCGGGACCTTTGACGGTTGCGTTCTTGTCGGGCGTCGAACTCATCAGGACGGCGTGTGCGAACAGAAGCTGGGAGCAGGTGAAAACCACAGCCAGGGTGAGCAGCGCATGCTTGCAGCGCCGGGATAAATCCACGTCTTTCCTCCAGTTGATTAAGCAGTACTGAAAGCATACGCGGACGCGTGCTGCGGCTCAAGAGAAGGCGCCGTACCCCCCGCTGTCTGTTGATTCAGCGCCTGTCAAACTGCGACACACTCAGCGCCGTTGTCATCTACCTTAATAGAAGCCCGCAGCTCAACATCGGCCGACCCTCGAAAGGAAACTATGCCTCTCACACAGCTCGACGAAAACGCTTGCCTGGTTGTGATTGATCTGCAAAAAGGAATCGTCGCTGCGGCGACCGCGCACCCGCCCGCCGACATCGTCAGCAAAGCTGCGGAACTGGCCCACGCCTTCCGCAATCGCAATCTGCCGGTCGTCCTGGTCAATGTCGCGGGCAGGCCTCCGGGCCGCACCGAGGCTGGAGTTCCCAAGATGGCGTTTCCGCCGGACTGGACCGAGGTTGTCCCCGAACTGGAGCAACAGCCCGGCGACCTTCGCGTCACGAAGCATCGGCCGGGCGCGTTCATCGGCACGTCGCTGGACGAAACGCTACGACAGCGTGGCGTCACCCAGATATTCCTTGCTGGCATCTCTACCAGCGTGGGCGTGGAATCGACTGCGCGCAGCGCCTTCGATCTCGGCTACAACGTGGTATTCGTCGTGGACGCCATGACCGATCGAGACGCGGAAGCGCATCGGCTGAGTATCGAGAAAATATTCCCCCGTCTCGGTGAGACCACCACTACCTCCGAGGTGCTCAAGCTGTTGCTCGGCTGATCTCACTACA
The DNA here is from genome assembly GCA_963771535.1 of uncultured Acidobacteriaceae bacterium. Classification (GTDB taxonomy): domain Bacteria; phylum Acidobacteriota; class Terriglobia; order Terriglobales; family Acidobacteriaceae; genus CAVVDY01. The sequence goes on from CAVYTK010000007.1 coordinate 536,454, forward strand.
GCATCCTGACGGCGGATTGATCGCCGATAATGCAGTTGTACTCGTTTCGCGGATCAGTCGATCTGCTTCTTTAATTCATGCAGCAGAGTGAGCGCGTCCAGCGGGCTGATGCGGTCGAGGTCGGTCTCCTTCAAGCGGTCAACCACCTTCTGCGATAGAGGAGTGAAGATGGTTAGCTGCATCGAGCTGGGCTCGGCTTGCCGATTGCTTCGCCAAATGTTTGACAGCATTTCGTTCGGCGCTTTCGTGTTCCGCCAGCACCTCGCGCGCACGCGTGATGACGTCGTTAGGTAGCCCAGCCAGTTTCGCAACTTCGATACCATAGCTCTTGTCTGCCGAGCCTTCCTCCACCTTGCGCAGGAAGACGATTCCGCCGCGGCTCTCCTTTACCGACACGTGGTAGTTCTTCACCCCGCTCAACCGGTCGGCCAGTTCTGTCAGCTCGTGATAGTGGGTGGCGAAGAGCGTCTTGGCGCGGGTGTTGGCGTGGAGGTATTCAATCGCCGCCCACGCAATCGCCAGTCCGTCGTAGGTCGAAGTGCCGCGCCCGACTTCGTCCAGCAGGATCAGCGAGCGTGGAGTCGCCGTATTCAGGATCGCCGCCGTCTCGGTCATCTCGACCATAAACGTCGAGCGGCCACGTGCCAGGTTGTCGCTGGCGCCAATGCGAGTGAAGATGCGATCGACCAATCCCAGTCGCGCCGAGCGCGCCGGAACATACGAGCCCATCTGCGCCATCAATGCAATCAGCGCGGCCTGCCGCAGGTAGGTCGACTTGCCTCCCATATTCGGCCCGGTGATGACCAGCACCGCGTGCGTCGTGCCGTTCAGGTAGAGATCATTGGGTACGAAGCGGTCGGAGACGCCGGCGATCTCCTGCTGCTCGATCACCGGATGACGCCCGGCAACGATTTGCAGGTCGCCGCTGTCAACAAATTGCGGCCGGCAATAGTTGCGATTCGCTGCAAGTGTCGAAAATGACGCGAGCACGTCAATCTCGGCCAGCGCCAGCGCAGTCTGCCGAATGCGCCGCGCCTCGGCGGCAATGGCGACTCGAAGCTCGACCAGCAGGCGCCGCTCAATCTCGACCATCTTTTCCTGCGCGTCCAGCACCTTCGCTTCGTATTCCTTCAGCTCCGGAGTGGTGAAACGCTCGGCATTGACCAGCGTCTGCTTGCGTTCGTAATCGGGTGGTGCATGGTGCAGGTTGGATTTAGAAATTTCAAGGTAGTAACCGAAGACCGAGTTGAACTTCACCTTTAGTGAAGCGATACCGGTGCGCTGCCGCTCGCGCTGTTCGAGCTGCGCGATGTACTGCTTGCTGTTGCGGCTCAGGTCGCGCAACTCGTCGAGCGCCACATCCACTCCGCCGCGAATCACGCCGCCATCATTGACCGTGAGCGGCGGCTCGTCTTCCAGCGTCGTGAGAATGCGCGAGCGCAGGTCCGCCAACTCGTCGCACTGAGCGTGCAATTTCTGCAATCGTTCAGCAGGGAAGGCCGCCACAGCGGCGCGAATTCCCGGCAGCCGCGCAAACGAAATCGCCAGCGCCAGCAGATCACGGGGATTGGCCGATTCGAGCGTGACGCGGCTGAGCAGGCGCTCCAAGTCGAGGATGCCTTCCATGGCGCGCCGCAACTCTTCCCGACGGATCAGGTCGCCGACCATGCCTTCGACCGCCGTCAGCCGCTGCTCGATTTGGCTCAAGTCGATGGAGGGGCGCAGAATCCACGAACGCAGCAGACGCTTGCCCATCGGAGTGGCCGTGCAATCCAGACAGCGAAACAATGTGACATTGTCGGCGGTCCCCGAGAACAGCGGCTCGATTAACTCGAGGTTGCGCACCGTGACCGCATCGAGTACCAGGCAATTCTGCCGTTCGTAGTAGCCGATACGGTCGATGTGGTCTAGCGAGCCGCGTTGCGTGGTTCGCACATAATGCAGGATCGCGCCCGCCGCACTGGCCGCGGCCGAACGGTTCGTCAGACCGAAACCCTCCAGCGACAACACGCCGAAATGATTCTCCACCAGCGGAATGGCGTAGTCGGGCGAGAACGCCCAGTCGTCCAGCGGCGTCTCCGCCCATGACGCGTTCTCGATTGACGTCATGCGTGGAGCGGCAGCCGCAGAAGGCGACGGGTGGGTGGACGTCGGGTGACCCATATTCACGTCCATCTTTTGGACGTTAATGTGGGTGGACTTCTGCTCAAACAGCGGCAAAGAAGAGGCGAATAACACTTCGCGTGGACGCAGCACAATCAGCTCTTCGCGCACCCGCCGCTCGGCATCCGCTCCATGAAACTCGGTGGCGCGAAACTCGCCGGTGGAAAGATCGAGCGCCGCGAAACCGACGTCATCGCCGTGCTTGGCAACGCACGCCAGGAAATTGTTTTCTTCCGACTGAAGCTGCGAGTCAGCCGCCGTTCCCGGCGTGACCACGCGCGTCACTTCGCGCTTTACAATCTTTTTCGTCGCCCGCGGGTCTTCCATCTGTTCGCAGATGGCAACCTTGAATCCCTTGCGAATCAGCTTGGCGATGTAGTTCTCGGCCGCGTGATAGGGCACGCCGCACATCGGGATGGCGATGCCTTTTTCCTTGTTGCGCGAGGTCAGCGTGATCTGCAGTTCCTTGGCCGCAACCACCGCGTCTTCAAAAAACAGCTCGTAGAAATCGCCCAGGCGAAAGAACAGCAGCGCGCTGGGATGCTCTTTCTTGATGGCTGCGTATTGCCGCATCAGCGGCGTGGAAGGCTCGGTCATCGCGCACAGCAGAGAGTCAGGATGGGCGGATTATAGCAGCGGGAGGGGCGGGTAGTGCGGCGCTTTAGCGCCGCGGGACAACGCTGCTCTCCAGGTTTGTGATCCCCGGCGAGGGCTTCAGCAGCAATCGGAGGATGCATGTTTCTGCTTGTCACCTGAAGGGCGGCGAAAGCAGTCAAAGGTCCTCTGGCGAATCGCTGCAGGGCGAGACACTGGCCAACCGCCATTGCCGCGTGGGCCCCGTAACCCGCCTTAGTGGGCTGGAAGGCGAAACGTATATAGACCGCCGTCTGCTCCACCCTGAACGTACACAAATCCATTGGCCACGGTAGGCGAACCCAGAATCGCCCCGGTTGCAAAGTTCCAAAGCGGTGTGCCAGTCTTCGCGTCGAGGGCGTACAGGTTGCCATCGCCGGCGCCGATGTACACCACGCCATCAGCTACTGCCGGATCCGATTCGATCACATTCCCCGTCAGGTACTTCCAAACCAGTGCACCCGTGGCACCGTCGAGAGCGTAAACATTGTTGTCAAAGGACGCTATATATACCACTCCTCTGGCCACTGCTGGAGAGGAAACCACCACATTCCCGGTAGCATACTTCCAAACTAGCGCGCCGGTCTTAGCGTTGAGAGCATAAACATTGTTGTCACCTGAACCGATGTACGCAGCGCCGTTTATCACTGCTGGTGACGACGCGACATAACCTTCGGTTGCGTATTTCCAGAGCAGCGCCCCGGTGGCCGCGTTCAGAGCGTAAACGTTGTTGTCGTAAGAACCGACATACACTACACCGTTCACCACCGCCGGCGAAGACTCAACAGCGCCACCCGTCGCGTACTTCCAAACCAGCGCACCGCTGCCGGCGTCTAGAGCGTAAATGTTATTGTCGGCCGAACCGATATACACCATCCCATTAGCTACTGCCGGAGAAGAGTCGACTGCGCCCATTCCGGTTACGAACCGCCAAAGCAGCGCCCCGGTACTGGCGCTCACCGCGTAAACAGAAAAATCGTCAGAGCCGACGTAGACCACCCCATTGACCACCGCCGGCGAAGAACTGCCACGCAGGTTACGCGTGAAGTAGCTCCAGAGGAGTGCACCGTTCGAGGCGTTCAGCGCGTACAGAGATGAAAATCCCGCGCTGTAGAGGATGCCATTGGCAACGGCCGGTGCAGAGTAGGAAGCATAGTGAGAATTTCCTACAGCATACTTCCAGTCCAGCGCAAGGTTGCCAACCGTGCTAGTACTCAGCATCGACTCATACGGATTGCAGCCGCTGTGGCTCAGGTCATAGCGATATTGCTGCCAGTTCACGAACAGCGTTGCTTTGGGGATTATGGTTGCGCCGCAAGGAATTTGCGCCGCTGCTTCTTGCACCCTCAGAAAAAACGCCAACAGCATGACCACGCTTACATAGAAAACGGTTTTAGGTTTCATGTCGGCTCTCCCAAGTACGGAAAAAGTAATGGCCTGAGCTGCGGGGTTGGATCCTACAAGGGAAACCCGCCGGTAGGCGCTTTGTCTCTCGCGCCGGCAATTCTGATGCAAAAAGTGCGCAACTTCCACTCAAATCCTATTTCGTCGCATTTTCGCTGTGAGGAATTTAGCTCGTGCCGCTTCAGCGCCGCGCGAGAGCACGGGTGGTGCCGCGCTTCAGCGCCGCGAAACGGCCGAGCCTTTTCTTCTGCTGTCATCCTGAGCGAGGGCGTCGAACAACGCGAGGTGGACGAGTCGAAGAGCTCCTATTCAAACGAAGAGTTTTCGCGACCACAGGGCTCCTTCGTCTGCGCCGACTGACGTCTCGCTCCGCTCAGGATGGCAGACAAACTCTGCTATACGCCGTGCTGAAACTCCGCACTACCAGGTTCTAAAATGGCCAGACCCAGCCCGCCGCCTCCGGTTGATCGACGCCGTACTGATGCGCATAGTTCTTGCACTCGATCTGCTGGTTCAGAAAGTGTTCTTTCGCGTGGCCACCGATGCGCTGCAGGCGGGGCACGCGGTCGATCACGTCCATGGCCAGACTGAAGCGGTCGATGTTGTTGTTGATCGCCAGCTCCAGCGGAGTATTGATGTTGCCCTTCTCCTTGTAGCCGCGCACGTGCATGTTGTCGTGGTTGTGCCGGCGATACGCCAGCCGATGAATCAGCCAGGGATATCCGTGGAAGTTGAAGATCACCGGCTTATCCAGCGTGAACAGGGAATCGAAGTCGCGGTCCGGCAATCCGTGCGGATGCTCGGTGCTGGGTTGCAGCTTGAACAAGTCCACGACGTTGATGAAGCGAATCTTCACGTCGGGAAATTCTTTGCGAATCATCGCCGTCGCCGCCAGCGCCTCCTGCGTTGGGATGTCGCCTGCCGACGCCATTACCACGTCCGGCTCGCCGTTCTGATCGTTGCTCGCCCAGTCCCAGATGCCGATGCCCTTGGTGCAGTGCGTGATGGCGGCGTCCATGTCCATGAACTGCAGGTGCTTCTGTTTGTCGCAGACGATGACGTTGATGTAGTTCTGGCTGCGCAGGCAGTGGTCAGCACACCGATAGCAGCGAGTTCACATCGGGCGGCAGATAGATGCGTGTGACATTCGCGCTCTTGTTCACCACCACGTCGAGGAAGCCCGGATCCTGGTGGGTGAAGCCGTTATGGTCCTGCCGCCAGACCGTGGAGGTGATCAGCAGGTTGAGCGAAGCGATCGATTCGCGCCACGACAGGTGATTGCAAATCTCCAGCCACTTGGCGTGCTGGTTGAACATGGAGTCGATGACGTGAACGAACGCCTCGTAGGTGGAGAAGAAGCCGTGCCGCCCGGTGAGCAGATAGCCTTCGAGCATGCCTTCCATGGTGTGCTCGCTTAGCATCTCGATCACCCGGCCATCGCTCGAGAGTTCTCCGCCGTCGAGGTCGTCCTTGGAAAGTACTCCTCGAGCCAAAGCTTCTTGCTCACTTCGTAGATCGCGTCCAGTTTGTTGGAGGTCGTCTCGTCCGGCCCAAAGACGCGGAAGTTGGTCATGTTCAACTTCATCACGTCACGCAGAAGGACGCCTAGAGGCCGCGTGTTCTCGGCCTGGATCTGCCCCGGCTTTTCCAGCGCAAGTCCGTAGTCGCGGAAGTCAGGCAGGCGAAGCGCCTTCTTCACCCGGCCGCCGTTGGCGTGCGGGTTGGCGCTCATGCGGCGCACACCTGTGGGCGCCAGTTCGCGGAACTCCGCTACGAACCGCCCATGACCATCAAACAGCTCTTCCGGCCTGCTGCGAGCGCATCCAGTTTTCCAAGATGGTGAGCTGCTCGGGATCTTTCTTCACATTGGGCAGCGGCACCTGGTGCGCGCGCCAGAAGCCTTCCAGCCGGTGCCCCTCCACTTCCTGCGGGGCCGTCCAACCCTTGGGAGAGCGCAGCACGATCATCGGCCAGTGCGGCCGCTCGATATGGGAACCGCTACGCGGCGCGACTTCTGAATGTCGCGAATCTCGTTCACGCAATGCTCCACCGTTGCTGCCATCGCCTGGTGCATGCTCTCGTGATCGGAGCCCTCCACGAAGTACGGCGTCCAGCCATAGCCGCGCAGCAGGCTCTCCAACTCCTCATGCGGAATGCGCGCCAGCAATGTCGGATTGTTGATCTTGTATCCGTTGAGATGGAAGATCGGCAGCACCGCCCCATCACGTGCGGGGTTTAGAAACTTGTTGATATGCCACGACGTCGCCAGCGGTCCCGTCTCTGATTCGCCGTCACCCACGACCGCTGCCACGATCAGCTCAGGATTATCGAAAGCCGCACCGCAGGCGTGCGAGAGCACGTAGCCCAGCTCACCGCCTTCGTGGATCGAGCCCGGCGTCTCCGGTGTGCAGTGGCTGCCAATGCCGCCAGGGAAGGAGAACTGCTTGAAGAACTCGCGCAGGCCTTCGTAGTCTTCGCTCTTCTCGGGATAAACGTCCGAGTACGTGCCTTCCAGGTAGCAAGGGCCAAGCACGCCAGGCGCTCCATGACCGGGGCCGGCGAGGAAGATCATGTCAAGGTCGTACTTCTTGATCATGCGATTGAGATGGACGTAGATGAACGACAGTCCGGGACTGGTTCCCCAATGTCCCAGCAGCCGGTTCTTGATGTGCTCAGGACGCAGCGGCTCCATCAGCAGGGGATTGTCGAGCAGATAAATCATGCCCAGGCTCAGGTAATTGCAGGCTCGCCAGTAGGCGTCCGTCTTGCGCAATTCGTCGGCGCTCAGAGGGGTGCCGGTGACGGTCGAGCGCGCCTTACCGTAAGCGCTGAGAGAATCCTGGTCGGGAACAACATCGGGAGGAGCGATAGTAGCCATCGGGAGAACTCCTTGCGACATCCTGCATCAACAGGCATGGATGAATGCCGCTATCCTCTAAGCCTCCCCCTTCGGAGCACAGGAGTCAATGTGTCCGGATTTTTGTTATCCAGAATTAACCAATATTTCTCAGTTCAGGAAATCAGGCCCGGGGACGGAATTGGCGGGCGAAGGCGAATCCCGCCACCACTCCTGCCGCAGTCACTCCGGTTAGGATCGCTGCCCGGCGCATGGAACGTCGCTGCGCCTTGATGCGCGGCGTCACGAACGCACGCTCCGGGTAATCCTCCCTCGACACCTTGCCGTCGTTGCGGATGGCCATCGCCATCACTTCGGCCAAATGGAGCGCGTGACGCGGCGTGTCCTGCTCAATCTGCTCCTTGCAACTGAAGCCGTCGGCCATGATCAAGGTCGTGGTCTCGGCGTCTCGTACCTTTGGCAACAGCTTGCGCTCGCCGCACGCAATGGAAACGTCGTACTTCTCCTTCTCATATCCGAACGAGCCCGCCATGCCACAGCAGCCGGAGTCGAGCGCGTCGTAGTCGAGCCCCATCTTCTTCATTACGGCCTCTTCGTCGTAGAGCCGCATGATGGCCTTGTGATGACAGTGGCCCTGCACGATGGCTTTGCCCTGCCACTGCGGAGCCTGGTAGTCCTTCACCTTCTTCTCCAGGAACTCCGACAACAGAAAGGTGTTCTCCATCAGTCGATGCGCTTCCTTTGATTCCGGCATCATGCCATTCAATTCGTCGCGAAAGACCGAGGCGCAACTAGGCTCCAGCACAACCATCGGCGTTCCGGCTTCGATGTCGTCGGCCATCACGCGCAGCACGTTCTCGAGATACTTGCGGGCTAGGTCAAGGAATCCGTAATCGTACAGCGGACGCCCGCAGCACAGATGCTGCATCGGGACTTGCACCTGATAGCCGTAGTGTTCGAGCACTTCCACCGCAGCCTGCGCCGTCTCAGGGAAGAAGTAGTTGTTGAAGGTATCTGCCCAAAGCGTGACCTTCGGCCCGCGCTGGTTACGCGGCTCGCGATTCTTGAACCAGTCGCGAAACGTCTGGTGCGCAAACGCTGGAATCCGCCGCTGCATTGGCATCCCGGCCGCCTTCTTCGCCAGCGTTCGCAACCCGGGAAGCTGCGTGAACAGATTCACAAAGCCGGGAGCAATCGACGCCAGCCGCGACCACTTATCAATCAATCCAAACGCGTACGCGTAGCGCGGACGCAGCCGGCCCTCCCAGTAGTGCGACAGGAACTCGGCCTTATACGTTGCCATGTCCACGTTGACCGGGCAATCGCCTTTGCAGCCTTTGCAGGCCAGGCAAAGGTCGAGCGCTTCTTTCACGCTGTCGTCTCGCCACCCATTGTTGATGACATTGCCGCTCAACATCTCATGCAGATGATGGGCGCGTCCGCGCGTGGTGTGCCGCTCTTCGTGCGTCACCATGAAGCTGGGACACATGGTGTCGTCTTCAGGATTCTTGCCGTCTTTACGCCGGCATTTGCCGATGCCGACGCAGCGCAGGGTGGCGTGGGCGAAGCTGCCGCCGTTCTCGGGAAATTGGAAATGAGTCTCCGGCTCCCATGGTTTGTAATCCGCCCCCAATCGCAGGTTCTGGTCGATGCGATAGGGATCAATGACCTTGCCGGGATTCATCTTCCAGTCCGGGTCCCAGATGGATTTGTATTCGCGGAAGGCCTGGATCAGGTCTTCGCCGAACATCTTATAGAGGAACTCACCGCGGGCCTGCCCGTCGCCATGCTCGCCGCTGAGGCTGCCGCCGTATCTCACGCACAGGTCGGTCGCCTCTTCCATGAAGGAGCGCCACTTGTTAATGCCGGGCTGGCTCGTCAGGTCGAAGTCCACGCGGCAATGCACGCAGGCCTGCCCGAAGTGTCCGTAGAGCGCGGGATTGTACTGGTACTTGTTGTAGAGGGCGCGCAGATCACGCAGGTAGCCGCCGAGCTTCTCCGGAGGCACCGCCGAGTCTTCCCATCCCGGCCAGGTATCGGGCTCACCGGGAACGAAAGCCGTCGCTCCCAGCGCCGACTCGCGCACCGCCCACAGATGCTCCATATCTTTTTCGTCGGTATAGAGCTGCATATGAGGCGCGCCCGGCTTGTTCTTCATCTGCTCCATCGCACGATGTGCGGTGTCGAGCGCCTCTTGCTTGGAATCGGCGCCAAACTCCACCAGCAGCCATCCATTACCCTCGGGCAGCATGCGAATGTACTTGCGGTGCGGCCCACCTTTCTTCTCCATGTTGTCGCGCAGACGATGGTCAATACCTTCCAGCGCCGTAGGGTTGAGGGCGTTCAATTCCATAACGTGGTCGGCAGCTTCGTACACGTCGGGATAACCCAGCATCAGGATCACGCGCTCAGCCCGCGCGTCGATCAGCCTGCACTTGGCTTCGAGAACGGTGACCAGCGTTCCCTCGCTGCCTACCAGCGCACGCGCCACGTTGAACCGTCCGTCTTTTCCCGGGATGAGTTGGTCGAGGTTGTAGCCCGAGACGCGCCGCGGAATGGGCGGGTAATTTTTGCGAATGAGGTCGGCGTAGTGATCGCGCAGCGAGCGCAAGTAACGGTAGACGTCGCCCTCGCGTCCACCCTTCCTGATGTACGTGTCCCAGTCGGCATCGGTCATCCAGCCAACTGTCATGCGCGTGCCGTCGTACAGCAGCACTTCCATCTCTTCGATGTTGTTATCCGTCTTGCCCGACATCTGCGCGTGAGCGCCGCACGAGTTGTTGCCGATCATGCCGCCGAAGCAGTTGTGATTGTGCGTCGCCGGATCGGGCCCCCAGTTGAGTTTGCGATTAGACCGCTTTAACGCTTCGTTGCGCAACTCATCGCAAACCGTCCCGGGAAGCACTCGCGCCCAGCGCTCATCCAGATTCATCTCCAGCACGCCATGCATGTACTTCGACCAGTCGATGACGATGGCGACGTTGCAACACTCGCCAGCCAGGCTGGTGCCGCCACCGCGCGACAGCACGGGCGCGCGAAACTTGCGGCAGGCTGCCACTGTCTGGACGACATCTTCCTTCGACTTGGGAATGACCACGCCGATCGGAACCTGCCGGTAGTTCGAAGCGTCCACGGCATACATCGCCTTGCTGCCTGCGTCGAAGCGCACCTCGCCTTCGACATTCGCGCGCAGCTCCGCTTCCAGGCCTGCGACGTCGACGCGGTCGCCGGCGGTAAGCCAGTTCTGCGGACGCGAGTCCAGTGCGCGGGTGAGTTCATCAGGGGGAATCAGCAAGTTCTTGCTGGCAGACATGGCGCTCCTTGTGGTTCAGGCAGCAAATTTCTCGGCCGCTGCAGCGTTTAAGTTCAAGCCCATTGCCCGGGCGCGGAAAGGTCGGGTTGCAGCTCTCCGTTCACCAGAGCCGGCAAGCCGTCGAAGAGCATGTGTTCAATGCGGACGTGGTCGTGAAAGTACTCGAGGTTCTTGAACTGCACGGCTGCGCATGCCACATGCGCATGCAGCGAGGGAGCGGTGTGTCCGGAGAGCGGAAGATTGTGCGCCTGGCACAGCGCATCGATCTGCAGGAACGCCGTTATGCCGCCGCAGCGCGTGACATCGGCCTGCTGCACGTCAACTGCGCCCGACTGCAACATGCGCTGGAAGTAGAAGATGTCGTAGCCGTACTCGCCGGCGGCGATCTGCATGGGAGCGGGCGCGCGCTCGCGAACCAGCTTCATGCCCGCAAGATCGTCGGAGCTGACGGGCTCCTCAAACCAGCGTACGTCGTACTCGCTGAACAGCTCGGCGTAATCGATTGCCTGCTTGGCAGAGAACGCACCGTTGGCGTCAACAAACAATTCAGTGCTCGGGCCGATGGCGTCGCGCGCCACCTCGACGCGGTGGGTATCGTTGTGCGGCTCGCGCCCGATCTTCATCTTCACTTGCTTGATACCCTGCGATGCCCAGCCGCCCAGCTGATCGGCAAGCTGCCGGTCGGAGTAGGAGGTGAATCCGCCGCTGCCGTAAATGAGCGCGCCGGGGCGTTGCTGGCCAAGCAGCGTCACCAGCGGAACGTCGAGCAGCCGCGCTTTCAGGTCCCACAGCGCGCAGTCCACGGCGGAGATGGCCATCGAGCAAATGCCCGGTCGTCCCAGGTTGCGGATGCTGCGCCACATCTTCATATATGCCGCTTGCGGTGAGAGCGCGTCGACGCCGTTCACCACCTCAGCCAGCTTTTTGCGGATGAGATCTGCAGTTGCCGCATCAGCGTAGGTGTAACCCAGGCCGGTCTTACCGCCGGCGAATGCCTCGACGATGACGATGGTCGTCTTGTCCCACTCGATGGTGCCGTCGGACTCAGGAAAGTCCGTGGGAATGGTGTGGGCGTGAACCTGGATGCGGTTTATGGCGATCTTGGACGAGAGCGGCATTCTGCGTGTGACGTAACCTCCCAGTGTGATGACCCGAACGAACAACGGCGTGGCCTCAAAACCGGCTTGCGATGCATGACTATCGTTTCTCGATAGAAACGCGCGGCGAGGCCGCGGCATCTCTGTAACAGCCGAAGAGTTTTGTCGCGAGTAACAGCGGAGGGTAGTGTCCGCGCGCAGCAATAGCTCACGCGCACAGGCGAGTTCTCACAGTTAGTCAAACTCAACCCGACGCGGAAGGCGTTGTCTTAACAATTCCAGCCCAGTGCGGAAGCACTGGGTAGTTGGCGACACATAATCGTGACAGCCTGGCTTCAGACGGCTCCTGCTCCCGTCACCCTGAAGGCGCTCGAGACGGGTTCGCCGCCACGGAACAACAATGGCGCACAACACCTCACATCACGATCCAGAACGCCGCCAGCGAATTGCCGACGCTTTGCAGCAGCATCAACTCGACGCGGTTGTCTGTGCGCTGCCCAGCCGCGTGCTGCTGCTCACCGGATACTATCCCGTCGTGGGCACAAGCCTGGCTATCGCCACCAAAGAACAGCAGGTTCTCACCATCGCCCCTGAAGACGAGGAGCAACTGGCGCGCGCCGGCTTTGCTGACGAGGTGATTACCTACAAACCCAGCCGCCTGGATCGGCTTGAGAAGGTCGAGCATGCCGCGGTACCTCCGTTGCACGACGCGCTTCGACGGCTGCGCTTGGAGCAGAGCCGCATCGGTTTTGAACATGGACCATCGTCGGAGCCGGCCAGCTACTCGGCTATGAACTTTTTCGGCGGCAGCATTCGGACGATGTTGCAGGAAGCCGCTCCGAACTGCTGCTCGATCCCGCCGACGAAATGTTAGACCGATTGGCATCGGTGAAAACGCCACGTGAGGTCGAGTGCATTCGCCTGGCATGCCAAGTTGCCGAACGCGCCTTCGAGGAATGTAGCCGCCAGTTGTTGCCGGGAATGTCGGAGTTTGAAGCTGCAGCTTTGCTGCGCAGCGGCTTCTCGGTTTGCGCTCCTCAGTTCGGAGTCGCGCGCCCCGAGGGCTTCGCCTGGTGTATGTCAGGCCCCAACTCCGCCGAAGCCGCTCATGCCTACGCGCGCTCCCGCCACCGGCATCTCGCAACCGGAGACCTGGTGCTGATGCACGCCAACTCCTGCGCCAACGGATACTGGACCGACATCACGCGAACTTACACCGTGGGCGAACGGGACGATCGTAAGCAGCAGCTATACTCGGCAATCTTCCAGGCGCGCGAAGCTGCCCTGAACGCGATCTGCCCGGGCGCTAGCGGCCGCGATGTGGATGCTGCGGCGCGCGACAGCCTGGCGCACTCGGGATACGCGCAGGAGTTCAAGCATTCCACCGGGCACGGCGTCGGCTTTTCCGCCATCTCGGCCAATGCCTTGCCTCGGCTGCATCCTGCATCGGACGACGTGCTCGAGGTCGGGATGGTCTTCAACGTGGAGCCGGCGGTCTATTTCGACGGCTACGGCGGCATCCGCCACTGCGACGTGGTTGCCGTTGGGGAAAAAGGAGCAGAGGTGTTGACGCAATTTCAGAAAGATCTGCGAACTCTCGCGATTTGAAGCCCAGAGTGGCCTGTGAGGACGACCTGCGAACTTAGGGGGGCAGTTGTTTTCAGACGGAGGTTGGATCACTAAGCGTTGTGCCGGGGACACGAACTACAGGTCCCTCGGCTCCGCTTCGCTCGGGATGACACCCGGATCATTGATGTCACCGACTCTAAACCTCGGGCTGACAGCGGACCACTGCCAACTGAGAACTAAAAAACGAGGGCCGCCGGTGCGTCGGCGGCCTTCAGTCTTGCAGGAGGAAACGTACCTTGTCTATTGCGGCTGGCTGGAAGCCGATTGCTGCGATGGGCTGCTGTTCTGCGCCGATGCTGGAGCCTCAACCGCATTGCTCATCAGGCGAATATCGACGCGGCGATTTTCCGCGCGGCCCTTGGCCGAAGTGTTCTGTGCCACCGGATTATCCTCGCCGAGTCCGATGACATAGATCTGGTGCGCTGGAACGTTGTACTTCGACGCCAAGTACTGAATCACGGCGTCAGCGCGGCGTTGGCTCAGCTGGTAGTTGTAGCTGGCCGGCCCGGTCGAGTCGGTGTAGCCGTGAACCTCGATCAGGAAGTGCCGCTGGCTCGCGAGTTGCTGGCCCAGTTCGTCGAGTACCTGCTTGTCCTTGCGGGTGAGGTCGGCTTTATCGAAGCCAAAGTTTACCGTGGTCGCGTTGCCTACCGGCCTGTAGTTGTCCAGGTTCTCAACTGTTCCCGCCAGACTGGTCACGCGATTGGAGGCCTGAGCAGCGTTCTGGTTCGCCTGGTTGGCAGCCTGGCCCGCGGCCATTGCCTTCTGGTTGGCCTGATCGGCGGCCGAGGTCGCCTGCTGGATCCCCTGTTGCGAGCGGCTATCCACATCGCGAATGTCGCGAGTATTTTTCGCCGTTAGATCATCTAATTCATTGACCTTGTTAACGGTCGGGGTAACTTCGTTGCGCACGTACTTTTTGCTGGCGCAGCCCACCGTCATCGGCAGGATGGCGGCGACCACCACGGCGGCAAGGCTGAAACGGGTCATCGAGCTTAGCTCCTTGTACTCTCGGCAATGAAAGTTTGCCAACCATTAATCATTGCAAGCACGTTGCCATAGTGGCCCTGGCCCTTCGGGCTTGTTTTCAGGGCCAAGCCGGAATAAGACCAGCAACTCTGGATCGACCAGGGAAGAATCTGACGAGAAACGTGGAATTTTTACCGGGTTCACCTCGCATTTCGCGGAAAGCAGAGCACGCCGGAATTCCCCGTTCGCTGACAGAAGATGTGCGTCGGCGGGTCTAAACTGAGAACTAATACCTGACAATTGACACCTGATTCCATGGACCTTCACCAGAAAATCAAGACCATCCCGACCTCGCCCGGCGTGTACCTGTACAAGAACGCCGAGGGACAGGTCATCTACGTGGGCAAGGCCAAGAACCTGCGCTCGCGGGTGCGGTCGTATTTTCTGGAAGGAGCCTCGGAGAATGCCAAGACCGGAACTCTGCTGCGCGAGGCGGTCGACATCGATTACGTGGTTGTCGACAACGAGAAGGAAGCGCTGGCGCTTGAGAACAACCTGATCAAGAAGAAGAAGCCGCGCTACAACATTCTTCTTCGCGACGACAAAACCTATCCTTATATCAAGCTGACGATCGGCGAGCGCTATCCGCGGGTGTTCCCAACGCGGCGTTTGCGCAAAGATGGCTCGCTCTACTTCGGTCCGTATTTTCCGACCAGCCTGGCGTACCGCATCGTCGACCTCATCCACCGGCACTTCCTGATTCCCTCGTGCAAGCTCGATCTCAACCGCACCTATCCGCGGCCCTGCCTGCAGTACTACATCGGGCGATGCCTTGGCCCATGTGTTGAAGGGCTGACGACGCCCGAGCGTTACACCGAAGCTGTCCACGACGTGCGACTGTTTCTCGAAGGACGCGGCCAGGACCTGAAGCGTTCATTGCAGAAGCGCATGACCGCCGCCGCCGAAGGCGAGCAGTACGAGCTGGCCGCCAAGTATCGCGACCTGATCTCGACGGTTGAGTTGCTCGACCAGAAGCAGCGCATGGCGACGCTCGATGGCGATGATGCCGACGTCTTCGGCTATCACTTTGAAAACCAGATGCTGGCGGTGAATCTCTTCCACCTGCGCGGCGGCAAGATCGTCGACAAGCGCGAGTTCTTCTGGGAAGAGATGAGCGAGATCGTCGGTGAGGACGGCTTCGAGCCGGGCGAGTTCTTCTCCGCCTTGCTGAAGCAGGTGTACCTCGACGCGCAGTACGTACCGCGCGCCATCTACGTCCCGGTCGACTTCGAGGATCGCGAGCCGCTGGAGCAAATCCTCTCCGAGGGACAGAAGCGGAACGTGCACATTACCGTGCCGCAGCGCGGGCGACAAGCGTTCGCTGGTCGACCTGGTCGGGCAGAACGCAAAGCAGTCCTACGATCAGCGCTTCCGGGTGCTGAAGCCCACGACCAAGGCGGTGCAGGAAGCGTTGCAGGACGCGCTCATGCTGCCCGAGCCGCCGAAGCGCATCGAGTGCTTCGACATCTCGCATATCCAGGGCGCCGAGACGGTCGCTTCCATGGTGGTGTGGGAAGACGGCAAGATGAAGAAGTCGGACTATCGCAAGTTCATCATCCGCAGCGTGGAGGGGGTTGACGATTTCGCGTCAATGCGCGAGGTAGTGACGCGGCGCTATCGCCGCATACAGGCCGATAATCAGCCGATGCCCAGCCTGATACTGATCGACGGCGGCATTGGACAGTTGCACGCTGCTGCGCAGGCGCTGGAGTCGCTCGGCATCATCAACCAGCCGCTGGCGTCGATTGCCAAGCGAGAAGAAATCATCTACGTGCTGGGACAGGAAGACGACCCCGTCATTCTCGATCGGCACTCACCGGTGTTGCACCTGGTGCAGCTGGTTCGCGATGAAGCGCACCGTTTCGCCGTGACCTTCCATCGCAAGCGGCGCGAGATACGCGATCGCAAGACCGAGCTGCTCGACATACCCGGAGTCGGTGCGCTCACCACCCGGCGACTGCTGCAACATTTTGGCAGCTTGCAAGCCATCAAGCAGGCGGACGCGGCAGCACTCTCCGCCGTCGTAAACCGGTCGCAGGCTGATGCCATTCTGCGACATTTTCATGGTGACAGCGACAAACCCCAATCGTCTCAATTAGTACAAATAGACTGATACTCCAATGGCGCAATCTGAGGACTCTCGTTCGCACGAGTTGTTGCTTTTCTTCCTGGTAGTGCTCGTGGTGGGCGCTCTCGGATTGGGCTTTGATTGGCTGCTGGTGAGAGAGGGCGTCAAACGTCTGGATGTGCTGGCGCTCTCCAACGGCCTCACCGGTCTGGCGGTGGGCCTGTTGTACGTTCAGCTCTCCCGGGTTGAACGCGAGCGCCGGGCTGAAGTCCAGCGGCGGTTGCGCACTATTGCGGAGATGAACCACCACATCCGCAACGCGCTGCAAATTATCGCTTACGCCAGCGTCACCGCTGACAGCGCGCAATCGGTTGAGATGATCCGTAGCTCGATGGAGCGGATTGAGTGGGCGCTGCGCGAAGTGCTACCCGGCCACGTAACGCCGGAGGACAGTGCTCCGCGCGCGGAACCTGCGACACAATCGACGCCCGCCGGGTAAGAGTCTGCCCTTGCAAGACCTGCCGTGCCGATGCGCGTGATATCTTCGTCTCAAAACACGACGTCTGAAAACGCAACAGGAAATTCGATCAGGCAGGTCAGGCATGGAGAGCAACGAGGTACACGAACTCCACGAACATGCGGAGCATGGGCGTGAGCCGGGCATGGCCCCGGTCAGCTTCACCATGGCGCTGCTGGCAGTGCTGGTTGCCGTGGTGACGCTGCTCGGACACCGCTCGCACACCGAAGAGATCCTGCTGCAAAACAAAACCACCGACGAGTGGGCCTACTACCAGGCGAAGAACCTGCGCCGCAATAACCTCGAAGCGCTGCGCGACATGATGGGAGCGCTCCAGGGCAAAGATCCCGAGAAGGCCGAGGCGGTACAGAAGAAGTTCGACGCTTCCATCGAGAAGTATGGCGACGATCAAAAAGAAATTCAGCAGGAAGCGCGCAACCTGGAGTCCGAGCTGAAGCAGACCGCACGGCGCGCCGACCGCTTCGATATAAGCGAGGTGTTGCTGGAGATCGGCCTGGTGATTACGTCGATCACGCTGCTCACGGGCAGGCGCTTCTACTGGAAGCTAGGCATGGCCTTCGGCACGCTGGGCATCATCGCCGCGGCGAGCGCGTATGTGGTGCGGTAGGCACGACAGGTGTGATTTCGTCCGAAGTCAAGGGTTGGTAACGTAACATCTGCCGTCCGCTGAAGCGGACTCGGGGTTTCCTCCCCTACGCCTTCCCAGCGTTGAAACGCTGGCTTAGATATGCCGTCCCTGTGGGACGGGTTTAGGGCTTCTCCCAATGTTCCGCTCCGCGGGCAATTTCGTAACAGATCCTGAGGACTTCCACCTGTCGCGGCGCACGGCCGCTTATAGCTTTACGTTGCACATCATCGACCCATAGCTTTCCTCATCACCGCTGCACATTCTTTGCGATAAAAGCGGGCAGGCAAGAACAGGACGAGTTCCCAGTTCAACTGCATGGCGGCACGAGTGTGCTCCAGCAGCTCGCGCACCTCGTCATCGATCCACGCGTGGTAGTGGATGCTGTAGTCCATCGCCATCAGGCGGTCGATTTCAGCCGCACAGGGTTGGCTGCCGGGCTCAAGTCCGGCGACATACTCGACCCACTCGGTGAAATGGGCGCGGCGGTCAAAGGCCGCGGGATTCGCGTCTTCGTGAACCAGGTGTTGCAGCAGGGTCCGCGGACGGCGAACATCGAAGGTATAACGCTTGTCGGGAATCTTCAAAACCAAAGCGCCACCCGGCGCCAGTACGCGATACCACTCCCGTAACGTCGCCAGCGTGAGCGGCATGTGCTCGAGCACATGGCTGGCGATGACGAAGTCGAGTGAACCATCGGCAAACGGCAGCGACTGGGCATCGGCGACAACGTCAGGCGCGATGATTTTTTCGCCTACCTCTGAATACTCCTGGTGAAGGGCGTCAGGGTCAACGCGATCGACGTACCAGACAGTGGCGTGCGCAGGCACGGGAAACTTCTTCCAGAGAGCGCCAATTTCGATGCCGTGTCCACGGAGGTGACGAGCGATGACGCGGTTCTCAACCCAGCGGAGCGCTGCTCCCTTTCCCATGCAAACAGTTTAACTTCTGCCGGCGGGGGGCAAAGCAGGTCCTTCGGCCGCCGAGGCGACTCGGGAAGAGACATCAAGGGCGCCGGCGCATTGCACCGCTGAAGCGGTGCTCCATCCAAACGCCGCGGGGAGATAGGAGGCTCCCTCCGAACAGCGAACCGCGAATAGCGGTTGTTTCCCCGACCCTAAGTATGTGACGCACGTCACAGACCAGTAGCTTCGCCCATCACAGCCCTCCTGCCCGTACGGTCTATATCTTCAGCATTAGAGATCGTCTTCATTGCGCATTGGGGAATGTCGCCCGATGCGAATTTTGGGGGGAAATACCGAAGTGAAAATTACTGATTACCCTTCTGCGCCAACCGCCACCGGCGTGCCTGTCAACGGTGCTGACAAATCGACCCGTCCGTCGCCGGAAGGCGAAGCGCCAACTGCAGGCAAAATGCCACGAAAGAAAGTTACCCTGGATGGAAACGAAGCCGTGGCTTACGTCGCCTATCGCGTGAGCGAGGTGGCTGCCATTTATCCCATCACGCCGTCTTCGCCCATGGGCGAGTCGTCGGACGCGTGGTCGGCCATCGGCGAGAAGAACATCTGGGGCGCGGTGCCGAAGGTGATCGAGATGCAGAGCGAAGGCGGAGCCGCCGGCGCGCTGCACGGCGCGCTTGCAGGCTGGAGCGCTGGCCACGACGTTCACCTCGTCGCAGGGCCTGCTGCTGATGATCCCCAACATGTACAAGATCGCGGGCGAGTTGACGCCGGCCGTGATCCACGTCGCCGCGCGGGCTATTGCGGCGCAGGCGCTATCGATTTTCGGCGATCACCAGGACGCCATGGCCACGCGCCAGACCGGCTTCGCGCTGCTGTCGTCGAACTCGGTGCAGGAGGCGATGGACCTGGCGCTGATCGCCCACGCCGCTACGCTGGAGTCGCGCATTCCGTTCCTGCATTTCTTCGACGGCTTCCGTACGTCGCACGAGGTTTCGAAGATCGAGCAGCTCACCGAAGACGATATGCGCGCCATGATCGACGACGAACTGGTGCGCGCGCATCGCCGCCGCGCCTTGTCGCCGGATCATCCGGTACTGCGCGGCTCAGCACAGAATCCCGATGTTTATTTCCAGGGCAGGGAAGCGGTGAATCCCTTCTACCTCGCGTGCCCGACGAT
Organism: uncultured Acidobacteriaceae bacterium; assembly: GCA_963771535.1. Lineage (GTDB taxonomy): Bacteria > Acidobacteriota > Terriglobia > Terriglobales > Acidobacteriaceae > CAVVDY01. The sequence goes on from CAVYTK010000007.1 coordinate 555,910, forward strand.
CGTGCAGAACGTGATGGACAAGTTCGCCGAGATCGTAGGCCGCAAGTACAACCTGTTCGATTACGTTGGCGCGCCTGATGCCGAGCACGTCGTCATCATGATGGGCTCCGGCGCAGAGGCCGCGCACGAGACGGTTGATTACTTGACCGCACAGGGCAAGAAGGTTGGACTGCTCAAGGTTCGCCTGTATCGTCCGTTCTCGATTGAGCACTTCCTGAAGGCGCTGCCGCAAGACAGTCAAGAGCATCGCCGTTCTCGATCGCACCAAGGAGCCAGGCTCCATCGGCGAGCCGCTGTATCTCGACGTGATCACGGCGCTGACCGAAGGCTTCACTGCGGGCAAGGCTCCGATGGCGAGCGTTCCCCAAAGTTATCGGCGGCCGCTACGGACTGTCGTCCAAGGAATTCACACCTGCGATGGTGGCGCGCGTTTTCCAGGAGCTGACCAAGCCGGCGCCGCTGAATCACTTCACCATCGGCATTCGCGACGACGTCACCAAGACCTCGCTGGAATACGATCCCGAGTTCTCGACTGAAGATCCAAGCACGGTGCGCGCCATGTTCTTCGGCCTGGGCGCCGACGGTACCGTGGGCGCGAACAAGAACACCATCAAGATCATCGGCGAAGACACGAACGACTTCGTGCAGGGCTACTTCGTTTACGACTCGAAGAAATCGGGAGCGGTCACGACCTCGCATTTGCGCTTCAGCAAGAAGCCGATTCGCTCCACCTATCTCATCTCGCGGGCCAACTTCGTCGCCTGTCATCAGTTCGGCTTTATGGAGCGGCTGGATGTTCTGCGCTCCGCCGAACCCGGCGCGGTTTTCCTGCTGAACAGCCCGTTCGGCAAGGACGAGGTTTGGGACAACTTGCCGCGCTCAGCGCAGAAGGCCATCGTCGATAAGAAGCTGAAGTTCTACATCATCGACGCGGTCGAGGTGGCTCGCGCGGCCGGTATGGGCGGCCGCATCAACACCGTGATGCAGACCTGCTTCTTCGCCATCAGCGGAGTGCTGCCACGCGAAGAGGCTATCGCCAGCATCAAGCACGCTATCGAGAAGACCTACGGTAAACGTGGCGAGAGCATCGTCCGCAAGAACTTTGCCGCTGTCGATTCGGCGCTCGAACATCTGTATGAAGTGAAGGTCCCCGAGACCATCACCTCGCACTTCGAGTTGCGGCCGGCGGTGCCGCACAATGCGCCTGACTTCGTGAAGCGTGTCGAAGGGCCGATGATCTCCGGCGACGGCGACCTGCTGCCGGTGAGCGCTATCCCCGTCGACGGCACCTTCCCCACGGGTACCACAAAGTGGGAGAAGCGAAACATCGCGCTGGAAATTCCGGTGTGGGATGAGCAGCTTTGTATTCAGTGCGGCAAGTGCGTCATGGTTTGCCCACACGCGGTGATTCGCGCCAAAGTTTACGATCCGGCGTTCAATCATGCCCCGGACGGCTTCCAGACGGCAATGCCCAAGTGGCGCGAGTTCAGCAACCTGAAGTACACCCTTCAAGTAGCACCTGAAGACTGTACCGGGTGCGGATTGTGCGTTGCTGTGTGTCCGGCGAAGAGCAAGAGCGAAGCCAAGCACAAGGCCATCAACATGGAGGCGCAGCCGCCGCTGCGCGAGAAGTACAACCAGTACTGGGATTATTTCCTGTCGATCCCCGAGCTCGACCGCGAGCAGATTGCGCATGGACAGGTGAAAGACTCGCAACTGCTGGAGCCGCTGTTCGAGTTCTCCGGCGCCTGCGCGGGTTGCGGCGAGACTCCGTACATCAAGGTGATGACGCAGTTGTTCGGCGATCGTGCGCTGATCGCGAACGCGACCGGCTGCTCGTCCATCTACGGCGGCAATCTGCCGACGACTCCGTACACGACCAACGCGGAAGGCCGCGGCCCCGCCTGGTCGAACTCGCTGTTTGAAGACAACGCCGAGTTCGGCATGGGCATGCGCCTGGCGGTCGATAAGCAGAACGACTACGCGAAGGAGTTGGTGCGGCGGCTGGCATCGGACATCGGCGATGAGCTGGCGGTTGCCATCCTCGATGCCGACCAGTCGACCGAGCCCGGCATCTTCGCACAGCGCGAGCGCGTAGCCGAGCTGAAGAAGAAGCTGGCGAACGCGAAATCGTCGGAAGCTCGCGATCTGCTGGCTGTGGCCGACGCGCTGGTCAAGAAGAGCGTGTGGATCATCGGCGGCGATGGCTGGGGTTACGACATCGGCTTCGGCGGACTGGACCACGTGCTGGCCTCGACGGCGAACGTTAACATCCTGCTGCTCGACACCGAGGTCTACTCCAACACCGGCGGCCAGATGTCGAAGGCTACGCCGATTGGAGCGGTGGCGAAGTTCGCGGCCGGAGGCAAGCACACGCCGAAGAAGGACATCGCGATGGCGGCCATCAACTACGGTCGTGCCTATGTCGCGCATATCGCCATGGGCGGCAGCGATGCCCAGACCATGAAGGCGTTCATGGAAGCTGAGGCGTATGACGGGCCGTCGCTGATCATCGCTTACAGCCACTGCATCGCGCACGGCTATGACATGGTGTACGGCATCGAGCAGCAGAAGAACGCGGTGATCTCCGGACATTGGCCGCTGTTCCGTTACAACCCGTCGCTGGCAGCGGAAGGGAAGAACCCCTTCCAACTCGACTCGCGCGCACCCAGCATTCCGCTGGAGAAATACATCTACAACGAGACGCGTTACACCATGCTGGTGCAGAGCGATCCGGATGAGGCCAAGAAGCTGTTGCAGCAGGCGCAGGAGAACGTGAACGAGCGCTGGAAGCTGTATCAGCACATGGCGAATATGAATTTTGAAAAGGCTTAGGCGAGGAGACAAAAACCATGATTGACCTATCCACAAATTATCTGGGGCTGCGCCTGAAGAATCCCATCGTGGTCTCTGCCTCGCCGCTCAGCGAGAAGCTGGAGAACTTTCCCCGCATGCGCGATGCTGGCGCCGGCGCCATCGTGATGTACTCGCTGTTCGAAGAACAGATCGAAGCCGAAAGCGAAAATTTCGACGCAGCTTTGGAGTACGGCGCCAACAGCTACAGCGAGGCCACCAGCTACCTGCCGGACATGCCGAAGTATCACGTCGGGCCCGACCGCTATCTCGACCTGTTGCAGAAGGCGAAGAAGTCGGTGGACATCCCGGTCATCGCCAGCCTCAATGGCAAGTCGCGCGGCGGCTGGTCGCAGTACGCGCAGTACATGGAGGAGGCGGGGGCAGACGCGTTGGAGCTGAATATCTTCAACGTTCCCACCGATCCGTCGATCTCAGCGCAACAACTGGAAGACGGCTACGTGGAACTGGTACGGGCGATCCGCAAGCAGATCAAGATTCCCATCGCGGTTAAGCTGGGGCCGTACTTCACTTCGTTGGCGCACTTCGCCAAGCGGCTCAGCGGAGCCGGCGCCGACGGCGTCGTCATTTTCAACCGTTTCTATCAGCCCGACTTCGACTTGGAAGAGCTGGAGGTCACGCCCAACCTGGTGTTGAGCAGCCCGCACGAGCTGCGGCTCCGGCTGCACTGGGCCGCCATTCTCTATCACCAGGTGGAAACCTATGTCGCGATTACAGGCGGCGTTCATGATGCCACTGACGTGCTGAAATGCATGATGGCGGGCGCCAACGTTGCCATGATGACCTCGGCGCTGCTCAAGTACGGCATCGAGCACATCGGGGTGGTGCTGGCGGGTATGGAAGCCTGGATGGAAGAGCACGAGTACACTTCGATCAAGCAGATGCGCGGCAGCATGAGCCTGGTGAACGTCGAAGATCCGTCGGCGTTCCTGCGCGGCAATTACCTGAAGATGCTGGGCTCCTACAGCTTCGGCGACACGGGAACCGCGCTGCCGACGTACTGAAGCTTTGTCTAACAAATCAAAAGGCCAGTCGCTCGCAGCTGCTGGCCTTTCGTCACGGGGGGGCAGAATGTCATTCGGCCGAAGGAGGCTCGTAGAGCCTCTAGGCGGCCGGAGCCATGGAGCGTTCTGCAGCAGTTTGGATGAACCGCTTCATCACATTCGCCCACATCACCTTCTTGCGCAGTGCGCTCTCTTTCACTGCGCGCCCCTGGGCGAACATCTGCAACAGAACTCTGAGCTTGAGTACGATCAGCAACTGCTGTTCCTGCGGGCCGACGCCATAGGCACGGATAAAGGAATCCTGCACCAGCGAAGTCAGGCTGCGATCACAAAAAGGATATTTCTCCAGCGCTTCGACTGCCGCCAGAAACGTGGCCGCGTCTTGCAGCGAGTTTCCCTGCGGACTGAAGTTGGCGAATTCGCTAAAGCCGATGCCATGGTCGGAGATCATCACGTTCAGCGGCACGAAATCGTTCAGAACGGCTGACGAAGGAAGCGGCTTTTTTACCTTGGCAAGCGACGTGCCCACGTAGTCAAGAATCGATTCGATCGAATCCTTCGAAAGTCCATCTTTCTGCGCCTTGGTGCAGAGCTTTTCAATGTCAGCGATCAGGGCCTTGCTATCCAAGGGTTGAGGATCGGTGGCCGTGGCGTCATGGAAGCGGCGCAACCATTCTCCCGTGTTACGGGCAGCATGGTCGAGCATGCCGTCGTTTCCGAAGTCGGGCAGTAGCGCAGCCTTCATCACGATGCTTTGTAAGGGCAGACCATTGACCTTGGTGCAGACTACGGCACCCAGGACAGCGAAGTCTCCCACTGCGCGGGGAAGTCCGTCGAGTTGATGATCGGCGCAGGCCTGAGAAATACGCTGCAGGTTATCCAGTTCGCGTCGAGCCAAGTCGCGCGCCGCCTGCACGCCGCCTTTGCCTCCCCGGTAGACCTTTGCACTCACGCGCTCGCTGCCGTCAGCGAAGTCCAGAACGATCTCATAGGTGTAATGGTCGGTTTTCGGCGTATGACCTACCACTCGCACCGTTTTCAGTTCGGAATGATCGGGAAAAAAGTCAGCTCCGGAATTCCGTAAACCATCGACAATCTGATCCAGAACAGCGTCTGACATGAATAACCCAGCCCTTTCTTAGATACCACCGCAGGACGCAACCAAGGCCCTGATAGTGAGTTGCCAAAAAAGGAGGTTCAGTTGGCTGAGCAGGGGGCGAAAGTGGGAATCGCTTAGCACGTGCGGGGTGTCTGTCGCGAATTCTAAGGCAGGAGGAGCAGGCTCAGGACAACGTGTCGGTGGCGCGAAGCAACTGCAGGTCCCTCGGCTACGCTGCGCTCCGCTCGGGATGACACGGCCAAATAAGATGCGAAAAGCGAAACCTAATAGGCTACAGCGGAGAGCCAACAGCTGAAGAGCGGCTTCCCTCAGTAGAAGAGATACTTCTGCCACTTGGCATCGGAGCGGCCCATCATGCGCATGATGTGGCGGCTGGTGTGCAGATTGAACGGGCGCGGCTCGCGCATCAGTTTCATGTCTGGCCTCGTGCGGCAGCATGTTGCCTTTGCGCGCGATTGCAGGAGTGACAGCAGGCGACCAGGTTTTCCCAGCTGGAGGCGCCGTTACGTGAACGGGGAATGACGTGGTCGAGCGTCAGCTCGCCGGTAGCGAGGATCTGCCGCAGTATTGGCAGGTATTCCGATCGCGCAACAGGATGTTCTTGCGCGAGAGGGCGCGCGTCTGGTGCGGAATGCGGCGATACTCCAGCAGGCGGATGACGGAGGGAATGTTCATCGCCAGCCTGGCGGCATGCATGCGATGGCCATTTTCTTCTTCCATCATGGCGACGCCCTTCAGTACCAGGATGATGGCACGGCGCGCAGCGCAAACGTTGATGGGTTCGTAGGAGGCGTTCAGCACCAGCACGGGAGCGTGCATTGGCGAGCGCTGAACGCGTTCTTCAGGCGCAACGCGAGCGTGGTGCATGCAGCCGGCCAACGACTTGCCGTACCGCGAACTTGAGCTCTGGGCCATCGACATAGCGTTTACACCGAGGCCAACTGCCCGGCCTCGACTGCCTCCCCCTGTAATTCCTGACTGAAACCTTGTGCGCCCGCGAGCTTCAGGGTGCGAGCCACGGTCGCCGCGAAAACCTTTTCTGCCCCGGCGCGCTTTAGAACTCGCGCGCATTCGGAAACCGTGCTGCCCGTCGTCATCACGTCATCGACCACGATCACCGTTCGTCCGGCGATGCGCTCCGGCGCAGCTACGCGGAATGCGCCACGCATGTTCTGAATACGCGCCTCGCGATCGAGACCTACCTGCGAACGCGTCTCTCGCTTGCGGACGAGGACGCGGGAATCCACTTTGAAATCACTTGGCAGACATTTCAGCGCGGCACGCGCAATCAACTCCGCCTGGTTGAATCGCCGCTCGCGTCGCTTGGACGAGTGCAGTGGAACCGGAATCAGCAGGGGACGGGGGTGTTCCGTCGGAAGGTGCAGTTCATCGATGCTATACGCCAGCAGCCTTCCTAAAGGCTTTGCCGCCGGGAGCACTCTGTCGTACTTGAGCACGTGGATCAGTTGCCGTAAGCCGGCCTCGTACTCTCCGTAAGAAACTGCTCGATCGAAGTTCGGAGGATACTCACAGCATGCCGGGCATCGTCCGCTGCCGATTAGTAGTTGAGCAGGAGCGAGGCGCTCGCCGCAAAGCACACACTGCGCCAAGCGGATAGGCGAGATAGACTCCAGGCATTGGGGACAGACAGGCAGACGGGAGACGGAAACCAGAGGAGTGTTACAGAGCCGGCAATCCGAGGGGAAGAGGATTGCAGAAAGACAGCTTACAACCGACTTAAGGGGCGCGACAAAGCTGGTACGCGGCTCCACGCGCTTGATTCGTCGTTTTCTCGCTAAGGTTTCACAACTGCTGAAGACCGACCTCCGCTTTCAGGTGGGCGGGTAACAAATCCGCACACATGATTTGGCTGGTTGGCGAGACCAATGCCATCAGTATATGAAGTTTGATGCCGGGCTGCAATGTCGGCCATGGTTCGTGCCGGCAGGTTCACTGTTTTTTCATGAAATGTGGCGTAAGCTTGCGCTTGTTAGCGCCCTTGCAGAGCCTTACCATGCGTACTCTCAGGCGGGTAGGGGAAAGAGAGCCGACCATGATTACGGGGGTTCACTGCATCGTCTACAACAAACAGGCAGAGAAGCTGCGCGCTTTCTTCCGTGATGTGCTGGCCTTTCCTTTTGTGGATGCGGGGCACGACTGGTTGATCTTTGCCTTGCCGCCCGCCGAACTTGGCATTCACCCCACTCGCGACGAGAGCTCGCACGAAATGTACGTGATGTGCGACGACCTGGAGGCGACGCTCGCCGAGCTGAAGACGAAAGGCGTCGAACAGGCAGGGCCGATCAGCGATCAGGCATGGGGACGGCTGGCCACCATCAAAATCCCCGGCGATGATGTGCTGCGAATCTACGAGCCGCGGCATGAGACCGCGATCGGCGGAGCGATCGGAAAACCGGGTGCCCTCGCCCAAGGCCTTCGGTAACACTTGCACTGGAGCCGCCCGGCTCCAGGTGCCCAGCGCTACACTTGTACACAGCACTTGCCGCGTGTTACCTTGCGCGCTTGCTATATCCGCGAACTCGCGGCTGTGTCCGAGGACCTAAATGAGCACTCCCAGCGTTACTGAAGCCCGGCCGGAGAGCCGGGTCCATCGCCCCTACGTCCCCGAAACCATGGAGATGAAGGAGTTCACCTTCCGTGCCGTGCTGATCGGGCTGGTGCTGACCGGCATCCTTGGAGCAGCCAACGCCTATCTCGGATTGAAAGCCGGCATGACCATCGCTGCCACTTATCCCGCGGCGGTGATTGGCATGGCGCTGCTGAAGTTGATGAAGGGCAGCTTGCTCGAAGAGAACATCGCGCGAACCATCGGCTCCATCGGGGAGTCGGTGGCGGCGGGCGCGGTCTTCACTATTCCGGCATTCGTCATGGCGGGTCTGTGGTCGGGGCTGACCAAGGAGCGCTACTGGAACTCGGTGGTGCTGATGGTGATCGGCGGTACGCTGGGCATCCTGCTGGTGACCCTGCTGCGGCGCGTTATGGTCGAAGATCCCGAGCTGCCTTATCCCGAGTCGGTGGCTGCGTCGGAGATTCACAAGGCAGGGCAGCAAGGCTCCAAGGCTGCGAAGATCCTGTTCAGCAACATGGGATTTGGCGGAGTGATATTTCTGCTGGGCGCGGTCAATGTGTTCTCCGCCAGCAACACCTTCCTGGTGAACATCGCCAATCTGGGTAAGCGGCTCAACCTGCGCACCAGCACCAATCCGAGTGTGGCGACCACGCTCACTGGCGGAATGTCCATCCTCACAGCGCCGGATGTGAGCCCGGCCTATCTAGGAGTGGGATACATTATCGGGCCGCGGCTGGCGGCGTTGAACTTTGCCGGCGGCGTGCTGGCGTGGGGATTGCTCGTTCCACTCCTTACTTACACCATTGGTCCTTATATCCAGGCGCAGCAGGCGCCGGGAACGACCCTGTCATGGGCGCTGGTGGCGAATTCTATCTATTACTCAATCGTGCGGCCTATCGCGGTCGGCGGTATGTTGGTCGGCGCCTGCTACACGCTGTTCAAGATGCGCAAGCAGTTAATGCTGGGCATGGGGCGCGCGGTTTCCGATTTGAAGAAATCAACCGAAGCCCACGCCGGCACCAGCCGTACGCAGCGCGATCTTCCGGCCAAGTATGTGTTTGCCGGGGTTGGCGTGGTTTTCCTGGCCATGATTGCCCTGTACTACTGGTTCATCTCGAGCGCCGGCAACCTGTCGACGTCGAAGGTAATCGCCGGAGCACTGGTCGCCGCGGGCGTCATGCTGATTCTGGGATTCTTCTTCGCCGCTGTCTCGGGAAACCTGGTTGGCATGATTGGCTCATCGAACAATCCGGTTTCCGGACTTACGCTGTGTACGCTGGTGGTCGCGGCGCTGTTGATGGTCGCACTGGGAGTTTCCGGAGCGGGCGGCGTGGCGGCTGTGTTGGGCGTGGCGGCAGTGGTCTGCGTCTCCTCGGCCGTGGCGGGCGAGATGCTGCAAGATCTCAAGGTGGGATACATCCTCGGCGGCACTCCGGCGAAGATGGAAATCGGCGACTTGATGGGAGTCGTGGTGGCGTCGTTGGTGTTGTTCTTCCCGCTGGCGATTCTGGATAAGGCATACCACTTCGGCAGCTCGGCGCTACCGGCGCCTCAAGCCGGACTGATGGCCATGCTGGCGAAAGGTATCGTTGGCGGCGACATGGCGTGGCCGCTGGTGATCGTGGGCATCCTTATGGGATTTGCCATGATCATGATCGAGGTACGCAGCGTGATGCTGTTTGCCGTGGGAATGTATCTGCCGCTGGGCACTACGTTCGCCATTTTTGTTGGCGGACTGGTGCGCTGGATTACGGACAAGGTGCGCGATCGCCGCGGATTTAACGACGCGCAAAAGGCGCGCGTGGATAACGCGGGCGTGCTGACGGCTTCAGGCTTGATCGCGGGCGAAGCGCTCTGTGGCCTGGTGATTGCCGGACTGGTGGGCTCCGGTCACGACGTGACCCTGTTTAAGTGGACGCCGCCGTTCGTAGTTGCGCTGGTCGCTCTGGCAATTCTGATTGTGGCCATGATTCGCGTGCCTATCGCCAACGCCGGCAGCCCGGATGAGCCGGCGCCGCCGACCGCGATTATGTAAGGACGGCGATCAACGTAGAATTAAGCGGAAGGTTCCGATGGCAACTACAACCAAAGTTCCGGTTGCGGAGTATCTCAGCACTTCGTATCGCCCAGACGTCGAGTACATTGACGGCGAAATACAGGAACGCAACGTGGGCGAGATCGAACACGCACGCTTGATAATGGCGGTGCTGGAGTGGTTTAGCGGCCACAGGCGCGACTGGCGCATCGAAGTCTTGCCGGACGTGAGAGTGCAGATTGCACCTACCCGCTTCCGCGTGCCCGACGTATTGGTGTGCTCCGACTCGAGCACCGACCGCAGAATCGTGACGACCGCGCCGTTGCTTGTAGTGGAGGTTCTCTCCCCCGAGGACCGCATCGATCGCTACCATCAGCGGATCACCGAGTACCGCGAGATGGGTATCCGAGGAATCTGGGTTCTAAATCCGGAGACTCGCACAGGATGGGACTGCTCCAGCGGTAACTGGATTGAAAGCACGAAGTTTCGGCTCACAGGCTCGCCCATTAATTTAGATATAAACGCGGCGAGTGCGCGGTAAAGGAATTATGGAAGTACATTTCACCCCTGAGCAGGAAGCGCAGCTTGCGCAGATAGCCACCAAGTCCGGCACCGCGCCTGAGCGGTTGGTACAGGACGCTGCCTTACGTCTGCTGAAAGAGGTTGCTGAAAGCCCTGCAGTCGCCGGCCGCAGCATAGTTGACGAGATGCGTGCACTGCGTGCCCGCGTCAAACCTGACCCCGAAGGTTGGACAACGCGCGATTACGTGCGATACGGCCGCCGTTAAATGCCTCTGGTCGTCGACGCTTCCGTCGCCCTCGCCTGGGCGTTGCCCGATGAAAGCAGTTCCTACGCCGACGCTGTATTAGCCGTCGTCGAGACGGATGGGTTGCTCGTTCCCGATCTCTGGGCGCGTGAAGTTGCCAACGGCCTAGCCGTCGCTTATCTGCGCAAACGCATCACGCCCGCCGAGGAGAGAGCGTTTCTTACAGCGTTGTCACATTTGAACATCAATGTTGAACGACTCGTGGGTGCCTTGAGTGTTGTTCGTGACGGAGTTGCGGCGGCAATGCGTTACGGCCTCACCGCTTACGACGCTGCATACCTCGATCTCGCTGCGCGGGAGAAATTAAAGCTTGCCACGTTAGACACGGCCATGCGCAAGGCAGCCGAACAATCGGGGATCGCCATCTTCCTTTAGTCGTGACTGGTGTTTCTTGGCTGGTCGCCCGCAGCGGTAAATCGGTACTCCCGGTTTAAGGCGGAATGCGTCGTCCGCTCTATCCCTGCCGCCACCAACTCGGATACGTCACCTTGATGGGCTGCTTCTTGTTCTCCTCCGCCCAATCTTTCTGCACTGAGGTCAGCGTGTTGGGATCCGTGGTATCGGGCGAGAAGTAAAACTCCGGCTGCATGCAATCGCCCAGCCCGTGCTGCTCGCATCCCGGCGCGACAACCCGCTCGTCGTTCATGTCGGTCAGGTGCAGCAGCAGATCAAGCGCAAGATAGCCAACTGACACCGGCTGCTGGCGATAGAGCGCGAGCGTCGGCCGCTGGTCATTCAGGTGGTTGATCAGCAGCGGAATCGCGGCCTGTCCCAGGTCGGCGATCGCGCGAACCGGAGGCGCAGGCACCACGCCGTCATCGGTTTCCGAAACTTTCTTGCCAAGATGAGTGATGCTGTTCGCGACCATGATGTCCTCGGAGTAGACCTCGCCAAAGGGATAGGTTCTAAGCGCATCGATCAGGGCTTCATTCTTAGTCGCTGCCGTATTGGAAGCCTTTACGGTTGGCGCGGGCTGTTGCGCAAAGCCGGAGAGGGAAGCGATCGCAAAACAGCAAAGAAGGGCAAGAGCCTGAAACCGGGGCATGTGGTCAATCGTAGCGTTCATTCCCGGCGGCGGCAAACATCGCCCCGGCTTCGGTGCAATTCCGCGTCTCACAGTCGGGCCGGATTCTCACATCTGGCCGTGACATCCCTCACTGCGGAGATGGCTCTTCCGGCTTCTAATGACGGTGCACAGACAGTTCGTGCGTGGAGGCGTCATCATGAGTCATTCGCCGGATCAGAATGTGGTGTTGTGTCCCCTATGTCATGGCCACGGCGTTGAGCACAAGGAGTTGCTGGTAGTGCGCTGGCGCAGTCGGGAATTTGAACAGGAGTTGCAGACCATTGCGGACGAGGCGGCGTTTGGAGTCTCCGGAGGCGTCGGCGATCCGGTAGCCGCGCACGCGACCTATAACAACGAGTCGGACTAGGACGCATTTCGCCGCCCTCTGGCGCGGGCATACGGCTGGACAACCAGTTTCGATGCCCGCATGTTTGCCGCCGCACATCGCCCCGTGTCCGGCGTCACAGACGAACGTTCAGCGCGGCATTAGGCTCTCCTGTAACGCTAAGGGGGACCTCCTATGGCAGCACCCTGGGCGCACCGCTACGCCCAACGTACCAAGTGCGCAAAAAGCTCCATCATCCGCGAACTACTCAAACTCACTCAGCGCCCGGAAGTAATTTCCTTTGCCGGAGGCATGCCGGCGCCGCAGGTCTTCCCGGTCGAGAAGTTTAAAGAGGCCTGCGCCAAGGTGCTCACCGATAACCCGACAGCCGCATTGCAGTATGGCCCTACCGAGGGCTACCTGCCCTTGCGCCAGTTCATCGTCGAGCAGATGGCGCGCTACGGAGTCGTAGCCAGCGTCGATAACGTGATGATGACGTCGGGCTCGCAGCAGGCGCTCGATCTCATCGCCAAGCTGCTCATCAATCGCGGCGACCGCATCCTGGTGGAGTCGCCCAGCTACCTGGGGGCCTTGCAGGCCTTCGATCTGATGGGCGCTGAATACGTTACCGTGCCCATCGACGATCACGGACTGAACACCGACTATCTTGAGGCAGCACTGCGCTCCGGGCCGAAGTTCATGTACATCCTGCCCAACTTCCAGAACCCCGGTGGCGTCACATTGTCAGAGGACCGCCGCCGCGAACTGGTGTTGCTCTCCGACAAGTACGGCATCCCCATCATCGAAGACGATCCCTACGGGCAGCTGCGCTACGAGGGCGAGCATAAGACGCCGCTGGTGGTGCTCGACCGCACCAACCTGCAGCGCGATAACGGCTACACACTGGGCAACGTCATCTACCTGAGCACGTTCTCCAAACTGCTGGCGCCGGGCATGCGCCTGGGATGGATCGTCGCTCCGCCCGACGTGATTGCCCGCCTGGTGCAGATCAAGCAGAGTTCTGACCTGCACACCTCGACCTTCAACCAGATGGTGACCTACGAGGTCGCGCGCGACGGCTTCCTGGAAGAACACGTAAAACTCATCCGCGGCGTTTACAGCCAGCGGAAAGACGCCATGCTGCGCGCCATGACCGACTACTTCCCCGAAGATGTCACCTGGACGCACCCCCACGGCGGGCTGTTCCTGTGGGCGACGCTGCCGAGTGGCATCAATGCGCGCAAGCTGCTCGACGAGGCCTTGCGACACGATGTGGCATTCGTTCCCGGCGATCCGTTTTTCGCCGAAGGTGACAAAGGTTCCCATATGCGGCTGAACTTCTCCAACGCCACGCCGGAGATGATTCGCGAAGGCGTCCGCAGGCTGTCGATTGCCGTAGCCCACGAGCTGGAACACACGGGAGCGGCAATGGCGACGGTTTAGGAAGAATGCAACTGTGACACGGGCCGCCTACGAGCGGCCTTTTTTGTTTGGTGCGGTGAAAACTCTGATCTCGGGACTCTTAGCTGGCAGGCCTGAAGGCTTGCTTTTACCTCCCGGCTGATTCGGCGTCCACGCAGCGTATTACCTTGGCGGCAGCGCAGGCTATAATTGCGCGCACGGATGGCGATCACTACTGGGACGAAGCTTGGGCCGTATGAAATTCAGGCTCCGCTGGGCGCGGGCGGCATGGGAGAGGTGTACCGCGCGAAGGACACACGGCTCGATCGCACCGTAGCCATCAAGGTTCTGCCTCCCCATCTTTCTTCGGACACCGAGTCCAGGCAACGCATGGAGCGGGAAGCCAAAGCCATCTCTGCGCTGCAGCATGCGAACATCTGCACCCTGCACGACATCGGCTCGCAGAACGGCACCGACTTCCTGGTGATGGAGTATCTGGAAGGGCAGACGCTGGCGGATCGGCTGGAAAAGGGCCCGCTACCCCTCGACCAGGTACTGAAGATTGGAATCGAGATCGCGCAGGCGCTGGAGAAGGCGCATCAGCAAGGCATCGTCCATCGCGATCTGAAGCCCGCAAACATCATGCTGACCAAAGCCGGCGCCAAGTTGATGGACTTCGGCCTGGCGAAACCGACGGTTCCGTTTGCCGCGCAGGCTGTCGGCGCGTTCACTCCTTCCACCCCGACGATCAACCTGGCTCAGCTCAGCGCGGCTGCCCCGGCGCTCACGCAAAAGGGTTCGGTGGTGGGAACCTGCCAGTACATGGCTCCAGAGGTTTTGCAGGGAGCGGAGGCCGACGGGCGCAGCGACCTCTTCAGCTTCGGATGCGTGCTCTACGAGATGGTCACCGGGCACCGCGCCTTCGAGGGCAAATCGCAGCTCAGCGTATTCACCGCGATTCTGGAGAAGGAGCCGGATCCCATCGCCGCGAACCCTGCGGTTGCTCCGCCGATGCTCGACCTGTTGATTCGCGGATGCCTGGCGAAAGATCCCAGCGAGCGCGTCCAGTCGGCGCACGACGTCGCTATGGAACTGCGCTGGATCGCATCAATGCGTGCTACGCCCGCAGAGGCAGAATCAGCCACCACGCCGATAACTCGTCGCCTGCTCTGGTTGGCGGCGGTTGTGGCTGCGATCGTTTTGGGCGCCCTTGCCGGATACTTGCTTCGCACAGCGCCCTCGCCCACCAGCATTCGTGCGGTTATCAACCCGCCGCCTGACGAGCACTTCCGCCTGACCTCCGATCTTGCGGGTCCGCCTGTGCTCTCGCCCGACGGTTCCTACCTGGCGTTCACCGCTGTCGGCAGTGATGGCAAAACAAATCTGTGGGTCCGTGCGATGAACGCCGCCGATGCGCGCACTCTGCCCGATACTAACGACGCGATTTTTCCCTTCTGGTCGCCGGACGGCCGTGCGCTTGGGTTCTTCGCCAATGGCAAACTCCGGACCATCGATCTGAATGCGACTACGGCGCAGACGGTGTGTGACGCGCAACTGGGACGAGGCGGAGCATGGAGTCCCACCGGCGTCATCGTGTTCTCGCCATCTCCAATCGGCGCCTTGCTACAGGTCAGCGCCGGCGGAGGCACTCCCATACCGCTGACAAAGTTAGACACCAGCTTGCACTCGTCGCACCGCTGGCCCTTCTTTCTTCCTGACGGCAAACATTTGTTGTACTTCGCCATGGATCACAACCCGTCGAGGATGGCCAACAATGGCATCTACTACGCATCGCTTGACGGACGTGAAAACCGCCTACTGGTGCGCGCCCAAACTAATGCGATTTATGCAGCTGGGTTCCTGCTGTTCAATCGCGGCGATCAGTTGATGGCCCAGGCCTTCAATCCGGATAAAGCTGTCTTGAGCGGCGAATTGCAGGCCGTGTCATCCGATGTTTTAAACGATGTGTCCACCTGGCGCACCAGCGCCTCGGCCAGCAACAGCGGACTGCTGATCTTCGGTAATGGCAGCTCCGGGGCGGTCCAACTGGTTTGGATGGACCGCAACGGGAAGCCGCTGAGCGTCGCGGCCGACAAGTTGCAGAACTTGCAGTTTGCCCGGCTGTCTCCTCAGGGAGACCGTATTGCCCTCACCATCGATTCGGGCATGAACGATATCTGGTCGCTCGATCTGGCGCGGGGCGTCAGCACTCGCCTCACCTTCGGGCCGACCGGAAACACGTTCCCCGTCTGGTCACCCGATGGTAAGTGGATCGCCTATAGCTCGTTGCGTGCTTCCGGCAGCGGCATTTATCGGCGGCCGACCGATGGCAGCGGCTCGGAAGAGTTACTGATTCCCGACCCGAAGGGGGCTTCCTTTGCGCCCGACGACTGGTCGCATGATGGCAAGACGCTGCTTTACTCCCCCAACGTCTTCATGCAGAAAGACGATGGCATATGGGCCGTGTCGCTGGACGGAGACAGGAAACCACGCCAGATTCTCCAGCATGGAACCAACGGGGTTTTGTCTCCCGATGGACGGTGGCTCGCGTACGAGTCGGCAGAGTCAGGTCGAGTCCAAGTCTACGTCCAGGCTTATGGCGGCGGTGAAGGCAAGTGGCAGGTCTCTTCCAACCTGGGCCAGACCCCGCGGTGGAGTGCGGATGGCAAAGAACTCTTTTACTTCGACAGCACTCAGTCGGTAGTCGGCGTGTCAGTGCAGGAGGCCGGAGGCGCGCTGCAATTCGGCGCTCCTCACAGCATCGTCAACCAGTGGACAATCCTGACAATCCCGTTCTTCAGCGTCTCTCCTGACGGCAAGCGATTCCTGATGGAGCAGGTTTCTCAGCAGGTAAATCAGCCCATCACAGTTATCACGAACTTCACGGCAGGCTTGAAGAAGTAGCTCGCAAGGGCTGCTTCTGTTGCTTGTTGGATCGCAGACAGTGGTCAGCCGCGGGCCAGCAGCGAAATCCGCCAGCCATACGGCCGCAACAGTCACATGAACTCACTCCACGCCGAGCGCGCACGGCACGCCGACCAGCTTCTCGCCAACGAGCAGGGGCTGTCGCGCCAACTCACGCAGCGCCAGCTCGGCATGATGGCCATCGGCAGCGCCATCGGCACAGGCCTGTTCCTGGGCAGCGCGTTGTCGATCCGCATTGCCGGCCCCGGCGTCATCCTGAGCTACCTGTTCGCGTCGCTCATCACCATGATCCTGATGGGCTGCCTGGCGGAGATGGCGATTGCGCATCCTACGGCAGGCTCTTTCGGCATCTACGCCGAGCTTTACCTTTCGCGCTGGGCGGGCTTCACCATCCGCTATACCTACTGGGTTGCAGTGTCCATCAGCGTCGGCAGCGAGGCCGTTGCCGCGGCAATCTACACCCAGTGGTGGTTTCCCCACTCGCCCATGTGGGGATGGGTGGTGCTCTACTCGGCGGTGCTGATCCTGGTGAACGCGCTCAGCGTCGGCGCCTTCGGCGAATTCGA
Source organism: uncultured Acidobacteriaceae bacterium (assembly GCA_963771535.1). Lineage (GTDB taxonomy): Bacteria > Acidobacteriota > Terriglobia > Terriglobales > Acidobacteriaceae > CAVVDY01. The sequence goes on from CAVYTK010000007.1 coordinate 572,643, forward strand.
ATACTGGTTCTCCATGATCAAGGTGAGCGCGATCGTCGTATTCATCCTGCTCGGGGCGGCGGTTATCTTCGGATACCACCAGGACCGGCCGATCGGCTTGGAAAACTTTCGCGCTTACGGAGGCTTCCTCCCCAACGGCATGGCGGGAGTGTGGTTCGCGCTGGTGTTCGTGATGTTCAGCTTTCTGGGATCGGAAGTGATTGCGGTCAGCGCTGGCGAAGCCAAAGATCCGTCAGTCGCGGTGCCGCGCGCCATGAAGACCATGCTGGCGCGGCTGATCATCTTCTACGTAGGCGCCATCGCCATCCTGGTCGGCGTGATTCCCTGGACCCAGGTGCAGCCGGGCAAGGACATCACGGTCAGCCCGTTCGTGCGCGTGTTTGAGATTGTGCACATTCCCGCCGCCGCGCACATTGTCAATTTCGTGGTGCTGACGGCAGCGCTCTCCAGCATGAACTGCAACCTGTACATGTGCACGCGAATGATTTTCTCGCTGGCGCGTGGAGGCTATGCTCCCGCGGTGCTGGGCCGCGTCTCGCAGAAGGGAACACCCTTCCCGGCGCTGCTGTCGTCGGCAGGCGGGCTGGCGGTGGCACTCCTGCTGTCGATCCTGTTGCCGAAAGGCGCTTACGTTTATCTGTTCGGGATCTCGCTCTTCGGAGCGCTGTTCGCCTGGGTGCTGATCTTCATGACGCATCTGCAATTTCGCCGGCACACGCGCGGCCAAAACCTACGGCACTTTCTGCCTCTATTTCCGTTGACAACGATGCTGGGCATGGCGGCGATCATCGGCATCCTGATTTCTACCTGGTGGGTGGCGGGAATGCGGGTGGCGATTCAGTCAGGAATACCGTGGCTGCTGCTGATCACCATTGTTTACTACGCCTGGGGACGCAAGCGCGGCGTATCTGCAAGCGCGCGAAAACCTCAAGGTAACGCCGAGGCAGCAGACTAAAATGCTTCTCAGATCTTTCGAAGAGGAAATCCCATGCGTATGACCTCGCTTACCAGTGGCTTGCTTGTCGCTCTGACCCTCGTAGTGGCCTTGACGAGCCCGGGCACGGCTCAACAGCTTGGGCCGGGACCCAGCACGAATTACGAAAAGGTTGCGCTGCTCAAGTGGTATCCCGCCATTCAGACGGGCGCCACGTTCACCGTGTCCGGGTTTGCTTTGTATGTCGCGTTTGACGGAGCCAACATGTGGGTGACCAGCGGGTTAAGCGTCACAAAGTTTCACGCGGCGGATGGCGCCAATCTGGGCACTTTCACGATCGGAGGAAGTCCTGCCGGATTAGCCTACGACGGCTCCAGCATATGGGTGGCCAATAATTTGTCAAACAGCGTCATAAAGCTGCGTGCTTCTGATGGCAGCAGACTGGCCACAGTCGGCGTTGGCAAGGGGCCCATGGGCGTCGCTTTCGATGGGGCGAACATCTGGGTGGCTAATCAACTCGACAGCACCGTTACTAAGCTACGTGCTGCGGATGGCGCGACTCTTGGCACGTTCAAAGTAGGTTCGAGCCCTGTCGCTGTGGCTTTCGATGGATCCAACGTATGGGTAACCAACTCTGGCGACAGCACGGTCACCAAGCTGCGTGCCACAGATGGAACAAACCTGGGTACGTATAATGTCGGCACAAACCCTCAGGGCGTAGCATTCGATGGCGCTAACATTTGGGTGGTCAACAGCGGCAGTAACAACGTGAGTAAATTACGCGCCTCCGACAGCGCCAACCTGGGAACCTTCAGCGTCGGCCACGACCCTATGGGTATTGCTTTTGACGGGGTCAACATCTGGACGACAAATTATTCTGACAACACTGTTACCAGACTGCGGGCTGCGGACGGTCTGGGTCAGGGCAGTTTCAGCGTTGGTGCGAGTCCCTATGGTGTGGCGTTCGATGGCGCAAACATCTGGGTCGCCAACCTGCATGGTGAGAGCGTCAGCAAGCTCTAGCGGCGAACTCAGTTTCCTGAATGCCGACGCCCGTGCCGAGGGCTGGTTCGCGCCTGTCGCGGTCTTTGGCTTCTGGTTCCTGCTCCACATCCACTCTGAGACGCCTCAGCATGGGTTGTCGCACTGGTTTAGCCTGTTCGAAACTGACTACTCCGAACTATGTTTGACAACTGACTGACTATCGAAGGCGCGTCACCCCGCGCTGCCTGCTCCTATTCGCGGCGGGAACTTACGATTTGTTGTTGGAATTAATCCGCGTTCGCATTCAAGCAGTAGTAAGATGCAGTCCGCAAGAATTTGGCTTGGTTAGTCAACCCCGTCCGCACGTATGAGACGAAGGCGCTTTTTTAATCATCACCCTGGCAGCGCCCAGCGACATTGGAACCTCGGCACCTGGAGGTGCATGATGCGGTTGGATCGTTTTCTCCTCAGTGCGTCGCATCGGTTGAACTCCGTTCGCTTTCCGGCGAAGGTTGCGGTGCAACTCCTAACCTTCGCATTGTTCGCTTTCCTCCTCACCGGTGTGTTCCCCAGCACAGCCGCAGGCCAGCAGAGTGCTTCCTCGCCTCAGCTTTATGAGCTGCCTGCGGCAGGGCCGCCGACAACCTTCGTAAATCTTCAGGGCCTTCATTTCGATCCTCTGACGGCGATCGACATTTACTTCGACAGCACTCACCTTGCTTCGACCACCACCGACAAGAATGGCTCATTCGGCAATGGGGTCGTCACAGCTACAGGGCCTACCTTCACCCGCTTGCAGGTACCGTCCACCGCCCTGCCGGGCCAGCACACCATCACCGCAAAGGAACGCGTTGGGCAGCAGTCGGCGCAGATCAATTTTCAGGTGCGTACCGATTGGGCAAAGTTCCACTTCGATCTCAGCAACACGGGACTGAACCCGTATGAGAACGTTTTGAGCCCAGCTACAGTCGGCAATCTCGCTCTCGATTGGAAATACACGACGCAGGGTAGCATCGCTCAGTCTTCGCCGGCAGTGGTCAACGGCGTCATGTATGTGGGATCCCAGGACCATAACGTGTACGCCTTGAATGCCAGCACGGGAGCGCTGATCTGGAAGTACACGACGGGGGATGAGGTCGATGCTCCGCCCACTGTGGCCAACGGAATCATATACGTGGTCTCCAGTGGTGTTCAAAACCAACTGTTCGCCTTGAACGCTAATACGGGGGCGCTCTTGTGGAAGTACACAACCGCGTACATCACAAGTTCGCCAACGGTTGCCAACGGGGTGCTCTACGTCGGTGCTGCCAATGAACCGAGCCTCTACGCTCTGAATGCCGTGACTGGCGCATTCCTTTGGAAGTACGCGACGGGTGGAGGCAGGATCGATTTTGCGCCGGCGGTGGCCAACGGAACGGTCTACTTCGGTGACGACGGTGAGCAAAGTGTCTATGCACTGAATGCCATGACTGGGGCGCTCACTTGGAAGTACAAGGCGGACGGTGACGTCGATTCTTCGGCGGCGGTGGTTAACGGAGTCGTATACATCGGGAATTCTGCGCCTGGATTTTACGCCTTGAACGCTAGTACGGGAGCGCTCCTGTGGAGGTTCTATGCAAACGGAAACCCTGGCGACACTTGTGGTAATCCGACGGTAGCCAACGGCCTGATCTACATCGGTTGCTATAGCTTCTTTGCTGGGAACAGTGTGTACGCTTTCGATGGCGCGACGCAACTGGTCGTGTGGCAGGGAGCATTCGGGAGCGATTCGCCGACGGTAGCCAACGGCGTGGCCTACGTTGGCTCGGGGGATGATAACGTCTATGCTCTTGATGCGAGCACGGGAGCGCTCCTGTGGAAGTACACGACAGGAGGTTCACTCGACAGTCCGCCTACGGTGGTCAACGGCATGGTGTACATCGGGGCCTGGGACGGCAACGTGTACGCCTTTCATCTGCCGGGCCAGCAGGTGTCGGAGAAGTTCAGCCCGCCGCAGCGTCCTGATCCGGCTCGGCTCACGCCCAACTGGGACCCGCAACCAAATACCGTCGCGACGCCAAGTAAGAAATAGTCAAGCGTTTGCGAAACAAACTTCGGGCGCGGAATAATTCCCGCGCCCGTTTTTTCGTCTTCTTTTTAATTAATTGCTAGTTGCTAATTACTAGTCACTCCTCAGTACCCGTGCTCCCCGCCTTCCGCTAAGTTCACCTTTCCCTTGAACATTCGGAAGAGGAACACGAAATAGGCGATGGCGATCACCATGCCGATACTCCACCACACGAAGCCCACCGCCATACCATGCGCGCCGGTCTTGGTGTTTTCGATGGTGAGGCTGTACGCTGGATCGGTGCTCGACGGCAGCACCATGGGATAGAGTGCGAAAGCTGCTCCCACCAGCATGCCCACAATGTATCCGCAGGAGCCAAGGAACGCGCCCAGATCGTTTTTCTTCTTCAGCGCGAAGAGCGTATACAGCAGGCTGGCGACAACGACCATCGGAATCAGGAACCCGACAGGCCACTTGAAATAGTTGGTCAGGACTACAGGTTGCACCTTCAGGGTTGCGACCAGGCTGATGCCCGTAAGCAGCACCTGCGCCGGCCATAGCCAGAAGGCAACTTTGCGCGCACGTCCCTGCAACTCGCCTTCGGTTTTGATGGCCAGATACAGGCAGCCATGCGCTGTCAGGGTGACCAACGCGATCACCCCGCAGATCACGGTGTACCAGTCGAGGATGCCGTTGTTTTTGCCGACCAGCCAGTTGGTCCACAGCGGCTCGAAGAAGTAGCCGTCGGCATTCAGCGGCACGCCGCGCACCACGTTCCCCAGCGCGGCGCCGAAGAAAATACAGAGCAGCATGCTCGAGACGTTAAACACCACGTCGAAGAAGCCCTGCCAGAGGGGTTCATCGATGTGAGCGCGGAATTCAATGCCAATCGCGCGCAGCATTAGCAGCCACAGCACCATCATCAGCGGAAGATAGAAGCCGCTGAAGCTTGAGGCATACAGCAGCGGAAACGCGAAGTACAGCGCGCCGCCGGCGGCGAGCAGCCAGACTTCGTTGCCGTCCCAGACAGGGCCGATGGCGCGCAGAATCGTGCGCCGCTCGTCGTTGGTTTTGGCGATGCACAGGTGAATCGCACCTGCGCCCAGGTCGAAGCCGTCCAGCAGAACGTAGGCGGCCACCATGACCGCGACAATCATGAACCAGAGCGTTGCCATGGCTATCGCACCTCCACGGATTCAAAGCGAACCACTTTCGGTCGTTCGGCTGCCGAGGGCTCGGGCCCGTGCTCAATCTCGCGCCGCACCAGGAATAGGAACAGGATCGAAAGCACGGTGTACATGCCCGCGAAACCCAGGAAAGTAAACCATCCGTTGCCGGCCGATACCATCTTCGAGTAACCCTCAGCCGTGCGCATCAGGCCATAAACCAGCCAGGGCTGACGGCCAAGCTCGGCGCTCATCCACCCGGCGGTGTTGGCGATGTAGGGGAACGGCGCCAGCATCAGCAGTATCCATAACATCCAGCGTGCCTGGTAGAGCGTTCCACGCCACAGCAGGAAGCTCGCGAGCAGCATGACCGCGATAAAGATTGTGCCCAGTCCAACCATGATGTGATACGCGTAATAGAGAAGAGGAATGTTCTGCGGCCAGTACGCCTGCGGAACATCGTTCAACCCCTTCACCTCGGCATTCCAGCGTCGATAGGTCAGGAAGCTCAGCATCTTGGGAACGTGAATTCCGTTGTCGATGGTCTGCGTCACCATATTCGGCTGTCCGATGATGACCAGCGGAGCGCCTTCTTGCGTATTGAAGAGCATCTCCATCGCAGCCAGCGTGACCGGTTGCTTCTGCGCCACCATCTTGCCGGCGTGATCGCCGGTGGGAAAGACTTGCAGAACGCTGAAGATGAGCCCAGCGATAACTCCGACCCGCACGTAGATGCGTCCCTGCTCGGCATGCTTCCTTGAAAGCAGGTAGAAGGCGCCGATCGCCGCCATCACAAACGCCCCGGTAATCGCGGCCCCGCTCATGTTATGCGCGTACTGCACCAGTGCCCAGGGATTCAGTATCAGCTGCCAGAAGCTGGTGAGTTGCAGGTTGCCATCCGCCGTCTTTTCGTAGCCGACGGGATTCTGCATCCACGCATCCGTGGCAACGATGAAGTAGCCCGAGAGCCACGATCCGGCAAAAACCATGAAGGCGCAGAACCAGTGCATCGTCTTGCTCAGGCGTTTCTCGCCATACAGGAAGAGCCCGAGGAAAGTGGACTCAAGGAAGAAGGCGAACAGGCCTTCCATGGCGAGCGTCTGGCCGATAACGCCTCCCGCGTAGCGCGAAAAGTGCGACCAGTTGGTGCCAAACTGAAATTCCATGGGGATGCCGGTGATGACTCCCATCACGAAATTGATCCCGAAGATCTTGGCCCAGAAGCGCGCGGCGCGATCGTAGGCGTCGTCGTTCCTGCGGATTGCGATGGTCTTCAGCACCACAATGAGCAGTGCCAGACCCATGGTGAGCTGGGGAAACAAATAGTGGTAAGTGACTGTAAAGGCAAATTGCAAACGGTGAATAAGTAGTGCGCTATCCATGGATTAACCTCAATCGGGGAAAGACGGACGCATCCAGACGGAACTTGCGGCTCTGAATAATCATTGTTTCCATTGTCATCACCGCCCGGAAGACGGGCTGTGATTCGCGTCACAGACGACTTTAAGACGCGAGGCTTAGGCAGCGACCGTAAAGCTCCTGGGCAGAAGTTTTGCAGTCCAGTAAATTTGCTAATTGACCTGAGAGACGTTCGACTGTACAGTTCGGCAGACGGATGTGCGCCGTCTGCATTGCTGCCGTTTGACGAATTTGAGGAGGAGTGACATGCGCAAATTGTCTTTGTCTGCTGTGCTGGTGATTCTGTGTCTGGCTACCACGGCTTTTGCCGACAACATCGTTTTTGATCTTTCGCCGGCCGGGTGGTTTACCAACCGTGATGCTGGCAGCGGGGTGGGTCAGGGCGTGAGCGTTCAGACAACTCAGACCATCAACGATATGGCGTTCTATCTGAACTTACCCAATGGTGGTGATCTGAAGTTCATGGTCTGGAATTCCACCAACGATAGTCTGCTCTATCTGAACGAGGTAACCGGGATAGCGGCGTCGCAGACTCCTTCCTGGATTTCCTCTTCCCCCTTCGACCTGACTTTGCAAGCTGGGGATACTTACTATTTCGGCGTGATCTCTGACAGCAATGCATTGATCGGCTACATTTTCCCGGTCATTGACTACAGCAGTAACGGGCTGACTGCCATCAAAACGGGGAACTCAAATTACGACGGTTACAACGTCCCCACGTACAGCGGAGATGGTAGCGCCCAAATCGCCCTGCGCCTCTCCACCGTGCCAGAGCCTGGCAGCATGGTGCTGTTGGGCACAGGCGCCCTGGGCTTGGCCGCCGCGCTACGCCGCAAGTTGATGTTGTAGTCCTCACGTTAGGGTCGTACGAAAGGCCGGAGCTAGGAAGCTCCGGCCTTTATCTTCGTGTAAACACGCAAAGGACTGGGATTGACCGCCGCTTGCCGCCATGGCTTCAGAGAAATTGTTGCGTGAGAGTGAGATCCAAGGCATGTTAAAGCTCGACGAATGGCGAGCCCTCACGGTAGGCACGGCCACGAAAGTGCTACGCGTGGGTGATCCAGATCTACCCTGTTTTCAATGGCCTATGAGTGAGGTCTACTTTATCTGTGGCCGCTGATGTTTTTCCTTGTAATCACTAATCCGTCAAGACTACACTTCCTTGGCGTAACCCTTGTGGCTTAGGGTTCGTTCGTGCTCCGTACGTCCTAGCTAGCGGACGGGGTGGATTTGAATCAAACAAGCAGACAGAAGTGCGCTGTCTGCAGTAGCGCTGTTGGCCGAACTTAGGAGGAGTAACATGCGCAAACTCTCTTTACTGGCAGTCCTGGCGGTTCTCTGCCTGTCCACTGCTGCTTTTGCCGATAACATTGTTTTCGACCTTTCCCCGACAAACGGTATCACCAGTCGCAGTGCCGGCAGCGGAACCGGCCAGGGCGTTACGGTCGACACTACACAGACCATCACCGGCATGCAGTTCTTTCTGGACTCGCCCAACGGTGGTGACTTCAAATTCTTCATCTACAACGGCACCAACGACGACCTGCTGTTCTTGAACACCACGCATGTCGATCCCATTGCGCAGATGACTTGGGTCGCGTCGCCGAACTTCAATTTCAACCTGCAGGCCGGAAACACCTACTACTTCGGTGTGATCTCTGACGCCTCTGCGGATTACGGCTACATCTACCCGCCGATCAATTACAGCAACAACGGTTTGACTGCTGTCACCAGCGGTAACTCCAACTACACCGGGTATGGCGTCCCAGTTTTCAGCGGCAGCGGTGGTGCTGAAATCGGTCTGCGCCTCACGGAAGGCAGCGTTCCTGAGCCGGGCAGCATGGTATTGCTTGGCACGGGCGTTCTGGGCTTGGCCGGTGCACTGCGCCGCAAGCTGATGCTGTAAATTTCCTCACCGTTTAACGATTTGCAAGGCCGGAACCTCAAAGTTCCGGCCTTTATTTTTCCCAAGCTCTCGATGCTCGTCGAGAAGTCGACTGCCACCTGCCGAAGTTCACCGCAAAGCAAAAGGCCGGCGCGCGGCCGGCCTAAGCCTGAAAACAGAATCAGCTACTTCTTGGGTGCGATCGAATCCTTTGCAGCCTTGGCGACGCGGAACTTCACCACGGTCTTGGCAGGAATCTTGATTGCCTCGCCCGTCTGCGGGTTGCGGCCCATGCGGGCTTTGCGAGCGGACTTCACCAGGCGGCCAAGCCCCGGCACCACGAATACGCCGTTCTTCTTGGTCTCTTTAATTGCCACTTCCGCCAGCGAATCGAGGAACGCGGCGACTTGCTTGTTGCTCATCTCATGCTGCTCGGCCATGTGCCGGACCAGCTGAGTCTTTGTCATACCTGTTGCCATTGAGTACTACCTCCTTGAAGACTTGAGCCTATGATGACGCTCAATTGGGGGTATGTTATACCAACGCCGAGCGACCGCAAAGCATTTTCAACCTGATTTTATGCGGGTTTTCCACAGGAGGGGTCGTTTTACCCCGCTTTTTATGCGGTTACGGAGCAGGTTCCCAGATAAGCAACAAGCAAACAGCGGCGAATTGAGAGTAGAAGGCCGCCGCTGGGCAGAGGCGAAGGCCCGGGCCTACCCAACCGGCATAAGTTCGGATTGGCACGATGAGGGCAATTCTGCCGGTTTACTTGCCCACGAATACCACCACGCTGCGCGCCTTCACCGTAAAGCTGTCCTGCGACAACAGGGGGAATTCCTGGCCGTCATCCGCAATGTCGTGCGGCGACGGTTGCGAGGTGTCCACCAGCCGGAACCATTCGTACTCCCCGATCTGCGGCAGTTCGAATTCGTGATCGTCCCAATGCGCGTTGGCGATGAAGTGCAGGTCCTGTCGTCCGCCGTCGGGTGCGAACTGCGTCAACTGCATGGCGACAGTGTGGGAGTCGTAGCTCCAGTCAGGCTGCATGCGTTTCACTCCGTGCCACGTCACGTGGAAGCCGTCGGAGCCGCTGAAGTTGAAGGTCGAGCGGCGCAGCAGCGGAGAGCGCTTGCGAAAGTCGATCAGCAGGCGGAAGAATCGCACCAGGTCGGCGTTGGAGTCGGCCATGTGCCAGTTCACCCAGCTGATTTCGTTGTCCTGACAATAGGCATTGTTATTGCCCAGTTGCGTGCGCTCGAATTCGTCGCCCGCAAGGATCATCGGCACCCCATGCGCCAGCAGCAGGATGGCCGCGAAGTTTCGGCGCTGGCGATCGCGCAGGTCCTGCACGGCTGCGTCGCTGGTGGGACCTTCCGCTCCGCAATTCCAACTGTTGTTATCGTTGGCGCCGTCGGCATTGTTCTCGCCGTTCGGCAGATTATGCTTGTCGTTGTAAGAGACCAGATCGTTGAGCGTGAATCCGTCGTGGCAGGTTATGAAGTTGATGCTGTGGTAAGGCTCGCGCGCGCTGGTCTCATACAAGTCAGGGCTGCCGAGCATGCGCGTCGCCAACGCTGAAGTCATGCCGGGATCGCCCTTCACGAACTTGCGCACGTCATCGCGAAACTTGCCATTCCATTCCGCCCAGCGTCCCCACGATGGAAACGTCCCCACCTGGTAAAGGCCGCCCGCGTCCCATGCTTCGGCGATGAGCTTGGTGTTGGCCAGCACCGGATCGTAAGCCATGCTCTCCAGCAGCGGAGGATTGGCGAGCACCGAGCCGTCCTGTCCGCGGCCAAGCACCGAAGCCAGGTCGAAGCGGAAACCGTCAACATGGGTCGCGATCACCCAGTAGCGCAGGCACTGGATAATGAAATCCCGCACCACGGGATTATTGGCGTTGACGGTGTTACCGCAGCCGGTGAAGTTTTCGTAGGCGCCCTCTTGGTTCAGGATGTAGTAAGTCGGATTGTCGATGCCGCGAAAGGAAAACGTGGGCCCGTGCTCGTCGCCCTCGGCCGTGTGGTTGAACACGATGTCCAGAAACACTTCGATACCAGCCTGGTGGAAGGCTTGCACCATCTCTTTGAACTCGGCGACCTGCTCGCCATCGGCGCGCTGGGAGGAGTATGCCGTGTTAGGAGCAAAGAACGCGCGCGGCTGATATCCCCAAAAATTCAGCAGCCGCTGCCCAGTGAAAGGATTGACCCGATCAGTGTCGGACTCTTCGAATTCATTCACCGGCAGCAGCTCAACCGCGGTCACGCCCAACTGCTTCAGATAGGGAATTTTTTCGATGAGCCCGGCGAAGGTGCCGGGGTTGGCCACCATCGAGGTCTCATGCACCGTGAATCCGCGCACGTGCAACTCGTAGATGATGCTGTCGACCAGCGGAGTATCGAGCGGCTGGTGCTCCCAGTCGGCCAGCCCCCACTCCCTGACCACGCCTACCCGCTGAGGAGCCGTGGCTGCCGTGTGCGAGCCCCACGCCCCTTCGCCCGAGATGACTGTCGCGCACGGATCCAGCAGCAGCAGCGAAGGGTTGAAACGATATAACGTGGGATCGGGATTGGGCTGCATATCGAAACGGTAGGCGTAATGCACGCCGGGATCGACGTTCTCCACGAATGCGTGCCACACCTGCCCGGTACGATTATGCTGCGGATCGAGCACGAGTTCCGCCAGTGATGTTGGCGCTTGCAGGATCGATGAGCACCAGGGTGCAGGAGGTCGCCGGCTTGGAGAAGATGGCGAAGTTCACGCCGCGACGAAACGGTGTTGCACCCAGCGGAATCGGGCGACCCGCGCTGAACCGTGTACGGCCCGGCTTGCGGCTGGCTGGTGGATGGCACTGCGGATGCGCTCATAGGCACCTCGGACAGGATGGCGTAAGTATGGTTGCAGAAAGAAGAAGGCCGGACAAGAGGAATGCGTGAGGACGCGAGCTTTTAATCATGGGGATAGTTCTCGCCCGTCAACAATAGCGGCGTGATCCCGAGCGGAATGTGCCGGAGCACTTGTCTTGAGCGCGACCCCAAGAAACTGTCATCCTGAGCGGAGCGAGACGCCAGGCTCAGCGTGACGCATTTCCTGTGGCTCTACGCCTCCTCCAGCAACCATTTCGCGATCTTCGCATACAGCTCCACCGCGTCCAGCAACTGCTTCTTCTCGATGTATTCGCCCTCGGTGTGCGCAACGTGAATCGAGCCCGGGCCGATGAGCAGCGGGCGTCCCCAATTGGTCAGCGCCGGCACGTCGGTAGTGAACGCGGCGATCATGGTGTCGATACCCGGGACGGTCGCCATCTCCATGTAGGGAATTTCCAGTTTGAACTCCGCGCTCGCTTTGCCGACAACTGCGTCGGTGATCTGCTGGCGCAACTCTTCCGCCGGACCGACCAGGCGAAACAGCAAATGCGCCACCGCGTGATCGGGAATGACGTTAGGCGCGCGTCCGCCTTCGATCAGCCCGATGTTCATGGTGCACGGGCCGGCCGTGGGATGTGTGGGCAGCTTCAGCGCGCGTACCCGCTCCAGGGCATCGAGCAGCTTCTCGATCGCCGACTCGCCCAGCTCGGGATAGGCCGAGTGCGCCATCTTTCCTTCCGCCACCAACTCAACCCGCAATGTCCCTTTCGATGCCAGCGCCAGCTTGTTTTCCGTGGGCTCGCCATTGATGAGGAACTTCGCACCACGCGGTTGCCGGTTCGCAACCTGCGCTCCCTGGCTATCGCGCTCTTCACCCACCAGGAACAGCAGCCCAACGTTGATGCCGCTGTGCTTCAGCTTTTCGGCAGCACCAATCTGCGCCGCGATAATGCCCTTGGCGTCGCATGAGCCGCGGCCATAGATGCGGTCGTCCGTCTCCGACGACGCGATGAACGGCGGTACAACATCCATGTGCGTCGAAAACACGACTGGTGGATTTGGCTCGTCCGGCCTCGTGGCCCAGATGTTAAAGCGGTGCCGCTCGACCATCATGGGCTCGACCGCGTAGCCGAGTCCCTGCAACTCTTGCGAGAGCGTTTCGGCGACAGCCGTTTCATTGCCGGTGATGGATTCGATGTCGATTAGCTTGCGAGTAAGGGCGAACAAGTCCATGTGGTCAGGATAGCAAGCTGCATCGTGCGCCGCGGCCCCCTTTGCTTTTTGCTTTTCGCTTGCTGAAGCGTGAGCCTTCCGAATTCAGCGAACAGCGAATTGCGAAGAGCGAGTCTTCACGCCCGTCATGGAGTCGCGGTGACCGCTTCAGGCGGGAACGGCGACGGTTGAGGGGAACAGCTTTGCCAAGGCTCGCTTGCGGTAGTTGAAGGTCGAGCGGAACATTTGTTGGAAAACCACCGTCTCGAGGCTGCGGCCGACGATTCCGAAGCCCACCTCGTATTCCACTTCGTCGCGCAGTAGCGTGCCCTCGATGCCGCTCTGCATCGTGGATTCGAAGCTGTGGGTGTGCTGCCAACGGCGAAACGGCCCCTGCTTCTGCACGTCCTGGAAATACTGGTTCATAGCAAATTCGGTAATGTGGACCACCCAGCGCTCATGCACCGGCAGGTAGGGAATGACGCGAAAGGCCACCGTCATCTCGGTGCCGGCTCCGGCCATGCGCAACGTTCCGGGCGGCACCTGTCCGGCAGGGAAGCGTGGCGGCACCAGGTTAAGTTTCACCAGCTTGGTGCCCAGCGCCGGCGGCATGATGCGCGGCAGATTGTGCGGGTCTGCGAAGAAGGCGAACACGCGATCCACCGGCGCCGGGACCCACTGTTGAGATTGAAAGCGGTTGCTCATAAGCGAGACGAATTCGCAGGCAAGAGATATCAGAGCCGCGGCGAAACTGCAACCGCCAGTACATCATCAATCGTAAAACTCGGTAAGCGCAGCGATTTATGGCTACGTCCCCTTCAGTCCTCTCGGCAAAGGTTTCCTGACCGGCAAGATTACGGCGGACACCGAGTTCGCTGCTAATGATTTCAGGAATATCGTTCCCCGCTTCAGCCCGGAAAATCGCAAGGCGAAACAGGCCGTGGTGGATTTAGTGCATAGGATCGCTGAACGCGAGCAAGCCACGCCCGCACAAATCGCCTTGGCCTGGGTGCTGGCGCAAAAGCCGTGGATCGTACCCATCCCAGGCACGACCAAGCTTCACCGGTTGGAAGAGAACCTGAAAGCGGTGGACATCGAACTCACGCCTGAAGATCTGCGTGAGATCGATAATGCCGTATCTAAAATTCCGGTGCAGGGCGCACGCTATCCCGAAGAGCTACAGAAGCTGGTGGGGCGGTAGTTTCGTCTATCGATTGCTCCAGCTGCATTCGGCAAGTCGAGCTGGAGCGTGGAGCTACTGTTGGTCTGTCTGCGACGGACGTACACCGTCGCTTGGCGTCTTCGAGGTTGATATTCGCGATTGCCGTTGTTGCGAGCTTTGTGCGTTGGCCGGCGTCGCCGCCCTAAACGCCGGCGGAACAGGGCTTACTCCGATAACATCGGGCCCCCAAGGCGAGCGGAGAGCCGTAACTTCTGCGTCCTTGCCGGAGGCGAGCTTCTCAGTTGCGAATACCAGGACCTGATCATTCACGTAGTCGGAAAGATATAGATTGCTTCCATCGGCAGAGAAGGCGAACGCCGTCACAGTGGAAGACGGGTCCAGAAGATAGTATCCACGCTCACGAAAGTCGCCTGCCGTTCGATCGAAGTTGAAGACGACGATGATCCCGTTGAGATCGATGGCGTACAGCTTATTACCCACCACCTGATAGTTCGTAACATAGGGAAATCCATGACCCGGCACCGGAACGGGAGCGAGTTCCGCGAGCGGCCTCGGCTGCATGGGTTTGGAGATGTCGAAAACCCTGACCCTTGCTCGATTGCCTCTGTAACTCATCAGCAATAGCGATTTGCCGTCCTGCGTAACATAGACCTGCTGCTGGGTGCAGGAAGTGCTCAGAGCAGCGCAGGAAAATTTCGCGAAGGCGCCGGTTGTCAGGTCCATGACGCCCAAATTCGAAGTGTAACCACCGTTCGGCCCCGAGTCATCGTCGTACCAAAGGTAAGCGAATTTCCCGTCCGGGCTGACCGTCATTACCTCAGCATAAGGATAGTTCGCTTCGTCGCCTGCCGCGAAGGTTCGGATGATCGTGTGGAATGTGGGGGAACCCGGGTCAGTATCGATCACGCCGACGTACAAGTCGTCGCCTGACCACATGATGTCAACTACAGGTTTGCCGGTCGACGGGTTGAGCCTCGCATCCATTCCCTCAAAATAGGAGATCGTTTGACTCGAAGGCGGGAGCGGAATAGAGGCTCCTATGCTGTTGTCCGACAGATTAACCGGAAGCACCTCACAGCAATTCTCATAGTTGAGCCAACTGAATTTTTGCTGCAAAAAATAGAGCTCTTGCCCATCGACATTGAACGCAGGATAGATAAGAAAGTCACCATTACTCGTGCCCTGGTTGTTGAGCATCATTCGTTGAACGGGATCGTAGATGGAGAATGAATTATCTGCATTTACTGTCGCAAACTGGGTCTGCGGCTGAAACTTGGGGTCGAGCAGAATATCGAATTTGCCCACGAGTACACCGCTCTGGTTCTGCTGAACAGGCGGGGCATTCGTTTCAGGATTGGTGACAACGATGTCGAGTCCTTTGCCCGCTGCGGCCATCGCAGGTACCGTTACGGTAAGAGAACTGCCTCCGCTCACATTCGCCGGTAGCCGATCCATGCTACCGATGCGCACCAGCGCACCAGTCTGAAAGTTACCGCCCGTAATCGTGATACTGTGCGGGGCATCGTTCGTTATATCGCCACTGACGCTGCTCACTACCGGCGCGGTGTTCGGGATGGTGAACGAGAAAGAACCTATACAGACGGACTCCGCTTGCGTCCCATTCTCGACATTCACCTCAGCTATACGTGCATTACTGGGGTCATTGAAAAGTTTGTTCGTGTCGAAGACCTCGACGTTGTGGGACGAGTTCGGCAATCCGACGACTACGATTCGGCTTCCGTCGGAATTGATGGCCATCTCCTCTACCGAGAGATCCACCGGCGATTGGGTTGAGGGCAGGACCATGCCGTAGGTTGGGGAGTTCACGACAAGGTCAAGGGCCGCAAGAGCTTCTCCATTCAGGTTGCTGCCGACAACATAGCCGTAAATCTTCGACGGATCTGAGCCGTCGGGAGTCACCACTAATCCCTGAGCAGAGGTGAGGGTCGGCTGTACATTGTCGGCGATGATTTTATTAGTCGCAGTACTGATCAGAACGACGTGGACTTTGCCGTCGTAACCGCGGTCAATCGCAACCAGCGTGCTTCCATCGGGTGTTATTCCTCCGCACTTCCTGCATACCGCGCCCTGCGGCAACTGGATACCCGACACGGCATAGGTTGTGAGGTCTACCACAGCGATGTGCGGAGTGAGCGAGGCACTCCGCGGAAACACATACGCGTATTTGCTGGTGGCGACGATTTGGCCAGGGACTCCGGATGGTTGCACGGACTTGAGACTGACTTTTCGAATCAGCTTCAGTTGAGCGGCATCGACTATGTTCAGATTGAGTGAGAAGTCGGGGGCGAGGAGCAGGGAACCGTCCGGAGTTAAAGTCCCAGAGGACGCCCCGACTCCCTTGATGCGAGCCACCTCCCGGTTCAGTGTCATGTCCAGCATGGAGTAATATGCGCTCCGAATCGACACGAACGCCAGCCTCGGATTTCGAGACGGCACCATATTGAACGAGCCGCCAGCCAGCTTTGTGGATGTGATGAACGTGTTCGTTGCCAGGTCGTACGTGCTCACGACTCCGTCTTGGGTCGAGACCAGGTAGCTCTCTTGCCCCAATGCCGAGACTCCGAGGATTAAAGAGGCAAAAAAGATTGCGATACGACCAACGCGACTTAGCAGGGAAGATCGCGACACCATAGGAGCTCCTAAGAGAGAGATGGATCAATTTCTATTCAGTAAGAAATTTGCCGTTTCGCGTGGTGAGGGCTCACCCGCGTACAAACCAGAGTAGCTGGTCACGCCGGAAACGAAAAGGTTTTTTCGCCTAGTTTAGGTCTCGCATTCCGCAGGCACGATGTGGGAGCTGGCCGCTGGCGCTTTCACTATGCTCTCTAGGACACACCCTGCTCTTGTCCGGCCAGTTCTTGCAGCAGCGTATTCAAGCGCGTGAGCACCTGCTCCGGCTGCTTCTCTTTGAGCGAGAACTTCAGGATGCCGGCTGGTGTGAACTGTGCGCCCGCTTCAGAAGCGACGAAGCGCATCAGCCGGTCGGGTTCGACCGCGGCTTTGTCGGTGAAGCGGATGCTGACTGCATCTTTGCGGCGCTCGATCTGGGCCACCCCGATGCGCTGCGACAACAAGCGCAGCCCGGCGTACTCCAGCAGGTTGCGCACCGCAGGCGGCGGCGTACCGTAGCGATCGCCCAACTCGCCGGCAACATCTTCCAGCTGCGCCTCGGATTCGACTCCCGCGATGCGCTTGTACATGCGCAGCCGCTGGTTCTCTTCATGAATGTATTCGGCAGGAATGCGTATGTTGAGCCCGAGATTGAGCGCCGTCTCCGGAGTCTCTTCCTTGAGCTCGCCCTTCAACTCGCGCACCGTGCGTTCCAGCATCGTGGTGTACATCTCAAATCCCACGGCTTCGATGTGCCCACTCTGTTCGCCGCCAAGCAAATTGCCTGCCCCGCGTAGCTCCAAATCCAAAGCTGCAATCTTGAAGCCTGCGCCGAGGTCGCTGAACTCCTTCAACGCGGCGAGGCGGCGACGTGCTAGTTCGGTCAGGTCGCGGTCCGGCGGAATCAACAGGTAGGCATAGGCGCGGCGGTCGGAGCGCCCAACGCGTCCGCGCAACTGATAGAGCTCCGACAAACCGTGGCGGTCAGCGCGATTGATGATGATGGTGTTGCACAGCGGGATATCCAGCCCGTTCTCGATGATGGTCGTCGCCAGCAGGATGTCGGCCTCGTGGCGCACGAAGGCCATCATGGTTTTCTCCAGCTCGTTCTCCGGCAGCTGCCCATGCCCGACCAGTATCTTCGCCTGCGGCACCATCTCGCGGATCTTGTCGGCGATGTCGTAGATGCTCTCGACGCGGTTATGTACGAAGTAGACCTGTCCACCGCGCTCCAATTCTTTTTCGATGGACGAGCGAATCAGCTTCTCGTCCCATGCGGCGACGACCGTCTGGATCGCCATGCGATCTTTCGGCGGCGTCTCGATCACGCTCATGTCGCGCAGGCCGAGCAGGGACATGTGCAGCGTTCGTGGAATCGGCGTGGCCGACATGGTTAGCACGTCGACTTCTTTGCGCAACTGCTTCAGCCGCTCTTTGTGGCGCACACCAAAACGCTGCTCTTCGTCGACGATGACCAATCCGAGATCGGAAAACTTCACGTCCTTCGACAGCACGCGATGGGTGCCGATGATCATGTCAACTTGTCCCGCCTCGATCTTGGCGATGGTTTCCTTCTGCTGTTTCGGCGAGCGGAAGCGGCTGAGCATGTCGATCTTGATGGGGAACGCGGCGAAGCGGCTGCGGAAGGTGTTGTAGTGCTGGAAGGCGAGCACCGTCGTCGGCGCCAGCACCGCCACCTGGCGATTGTCATTGACCGCCTTGAACGCCGCGCGCATTGCGACTTCGGTTTTGCCGTATCCGACGTCGCCGCACAGCAGGCGGTCCATCGGAGTTGACGCTTCCATGTCGCGCTTGACGTCGGCGATGGCGTCGATCTGGTCCTCGGTCTCCGTGAACTCGAAGGAATCTTCAAACTCGCGCTGCCACTCGGTGTCGGGCGCGAAGGCGTGGCCCTCGGCGCTTCGGCGCACGGCATAGAGCTTGATCAACTCGTCGGCCATGTCCTTCATGGCCTTCTTCACGCGCGCCTTGGTCTTCTGCCACTGCTGCGTGCCCAGGCGGTTCAGCACCGGTTTCACGCCCTCAGAAGAGCGATACTTCTGCACCAGGTCAAGCCGCGTCAGCGGAACATACAGCCGCGCTCCCTCGGCATATTCCAGCACCATGAACTCGGCAGCCGCGCCGTCTTCCTGCGGGACTTCTTTCAGCCCCTGGTACTGCCCGATGCCGTGTTCGACGTGCACAACATAGTCGCCGATCGCCAAGTCGCGGAAGTCTGAAAGAAACGCCGATACTTTCGACTTGCGCTGCTGCGGACGCCCGGCCGATACGTCGGCTTCATCGAAAAGATCGCGCGAGCCGAACAGCACCAGGTTCGATTCAGGTAGCACCATGCCTTCCGGCACGTACGCCTTGACGATGGTGGTGGTCGCAATCTCTTCCGAGAAGTAGCTGGACTCATCGACGTACACCTGTCCCGGCTTCGGCGTGCGGCTGCCAATGCGGAACGACAAGTTGTATTCGTTGAAGACGTCAGCCAGCCGTTCGACTTCTCCCAAACTCGAGACGGTGAAGATGACATGTTTGCCGTCCCTCGCCAGCTGTCCGACCTCCTCTGCCATGGCGGCGATGGAGCCGTGAAAGCGCGTCGTGGGCTGCGACTGAAAAGTGAGGTGTTCGACGCCATCGCTCGACTCGATGCCAAGCTGCTCCACGCTGATGACGGGCAGCGATTCCAACCGCTGCGTCCAATCGTCAGGCGACAGGTACAAGTCCTCAGGCCGAACCAGGTTCCCGACCAGGCTGCGCTCGTGTGCTTCCTCGACCTTCGTCCACCAGGCTTCCTGAGCGTCAGCAAGCTGTTCGGGTTCGTCGACGACAACTTGCGCGTTGGGCAGCAGTTCCAACAGCGTTCCGTCGGATCCGGCGGCGGGCGCGTAGAGCTCCCACCCAGGAAAAACCGTGATGCCGGCAGCGCGCACGGTCTGCTCGATCAACTCTTCGCTTCCGGCAAGGCGCTCGCCTGACAGCCGCGCGTTGATGGCAGCCAAGGTATCTTCGTCCAGGGGAGTCTCGGTCAAAGGCAGCAGCGCAACGTCATCGGTGCTGGCCGCCGAGCGTTGCGTCGCAGGATCAAATTTGCGAATCGACTCGATCTCGTCGCCGAAAAATTCAATGCGCACCGGCCGGTCCGACTCTGGCGGATAGACATCGAGCAGTCCTCCGCGATGCGCGAACTCGCCCGGCATCTCGACCACATCGGTCTGGCTGTAGCCCACCATGCGGAGATGCTCGACAATCCTTTCCACGTCGACCATCTCGCCGCGTCGCATGACCTTCGCCAACCCGGCGTAGAATCCAGCGCCACGCATTCGCATCGACGCGGCACTCGGGGTGGTGACAACGATCGAAGCTGATCCGGTGGCAATCTTCCACAGAGAAGCCGCGCGCTGCTCCTGGATCTCGGGATGCGGCGACTGGCTCTCAAAGGGCAGCACATCGTAAGCCGGAAGGCTGACGATCGACTCGGGTGCGAGCGATCCGGTGAGTTCGGCGAACGAGCGCAGTACCGGCAGCAACTCGTCGATGGCGCGATTGTCGCAAACCACCAGCACCAGCGGTCGCGATGAGCCGCGTTGCAGCAATACGGAGAACAGAGCTTTTGCGGTGGGGGTGAGGCCAGACACACGAAGCCGCCCCGCGCCTCCCTTGGTATGGGCTATTGCGCGCGACAGAATAGGAGAAGTTTCCACGTCCGCGAAGAGGTCGCGAACGAACGGAAGGATCATCGTGTCTTCATTTTATCGCAGCAGCGGGCGAGCGTTATTCCATGTCGCCCTTTTGCGGGTTGTAATAGAAATGGAAGCGCAAAGCCAAGTATGGGCCATGGAACGCGCTGGGCAGCGGTGCGAACGGGTCGGAAGCGGTAATGCCTCCCCAGGCCGCGCGGTCGAGCGCCACGTCCCCTGAGGAACCGGTGTATTGCAACCCGGCCACCTTGCCATTAGGAAGAATTACGAACTGGATGGCCACCTTGCCACGCTTCAACAGTGGCGCTCGTGCTGATTCCGGAATGATGGCGTACCAGTTCATGCGCACAGCCTGCAGCACACGCGCCAAGTACGGTCCAAAGTCGACGCCCTGGGTGTCGCTCAGGACCTCGAGATTGCCTTGAACGCGCGCGGCTCCGCCTTTACCTGCGCCGTAATCGCCGCCACCGCCAACTGCGCCGCCGAAGCCGACCGAGGGAGCCGTGCGTCCCATGGCGACGTTATTGGCTGCCTGGCTGATCTGCTGGCCGGGCGACATCATGCTGCGAAAGTCGACAGTCGGCTTCTGCGTGCCTTGCTGCGGAACCGCCAACCGCGGATCCTGCAACACTGGCGGACTGTTCGTGGCTACCTGCTGCTGCTGACCTTGCTGCGGTTGTGCCTGCCCTTGTCCCGGCTGCTGTGAAGGAGGCGCTTGTTGCGCCTGCTGTGCCGGTTGTGGCGCCTGTCTTCCTCCCGGCGGACCCGCCCTGCGCAGCTCTTCCAGCGTTTTCTTATCGAGCTGCGGATGACGGCTTTCGGCCGTGCGATTCTTATCGGAGATGACGTTGGTAGGCGGCGGCTTCGGTGGCGCCTTCTGCAAGTCGGGAGGCAAATCAAGATACGTCAGCTGCTGGTTCTTCATCAGGTCGGCAGCCGACGCGATGATCGGGCCGCGCAGATTGGGAAACAGCTTTGTCGTGTTGATGAGCAGCAACACCACCAGCAGGTGGACCATGATGGAGATCCACGCAGCCTCGCGACGGCGCACCCGCTCGAGCTCGTCCTCCAGTTGCAGCAGGACGTGAGGCGTAAGGAATTCGCCATCCGCAGAGCTGTCCCAGCGTTGTGGCTTGGGCTCTTCGGGTGGAGTTCCGATGGGCGATGTAAGAATGGATGCCATCCGTAACGTCGACTGCGCTGACCTACAACACGCCCAGCAGACCGGTGGCTGGGCGACCCCGTCCACTAGGATGGCGCGAATATACTAGCCCGCAGCGAGCGGAAATCGTTCTACTTATATTTTCGCACACATGTCCCTAATTCAGGGTTCTCTGGAACGAGCACCAAAGTTCCAGAATCGCTTCGATAAACTGGTTCTACGATGAAGGCCGTAATCGTTGGCACCGCCGGGCACATCGATCACGGCAAGAGCGCCCTGGTACGCGCGCTCACCGGTACCGATCCCGATCGCCTGGAAGAAGAGAAGCGCCGCGGCATCACCATCGACATCGGATTCGCCAACCTCGATCTCGTATCGCCGTCGGGCGAACCGGTGCGCGTCGGCTTCGTTGACGTTCCCGGGCATGAGCGCTTCGTGCGCAATATGCTCGCCGGAGTCGGTGGCATTGACCTCGTCCTGCTGGTGATCTCCGCGGAGGAGTCGATCAAGCCGCAAACTCGCGAGCACTTCGATATCGTTCGCCTGCTGTCGGTGCGGCGTGGCCTGACCGTCCTTACTAAGTCAGACCTGGTCGATCGCGAAACGCTCGAAGTAGTTCGCATGGAAGTCGCCGAGTACCTGAAGGGATCGTTCCTCGATCCCGCGAGTTCGCCGATTGTCGCCGTCAGCGCCAAGACCGGCGAAGGGTTAGACGAATTGAAACGCGAGTTGGTGCGGCTTGCGCTTGAAGTTCCCGCCAAAGATTCCAAAGCGGCGTTCCGGCTGCCAATCGACCGTGTCTTCAGCATGAAAGGCTTCGGCACGGTCGATTACCGGAACGCTGATCGCCGGCAGCGTTGCGCCCGAGCAGGAGGTCGAGGCGCATCCCGGAGGCAGGCGTCTGCGGGTACGCGGAGTGCAGGTCCATGGAGAGCCGGCGAAGCGAGCCGTCGCCGGCCAGCGCACCGCGCTCAACCTCGCTGGTGTCGAGACCGCTGATCTCGCCCGCGGCACCATGCTCACCGACGCAGGCATATTTCAGCCCACGCAGCGCCTGACGGTTCGCGTCGACCTGTTGCCCTCGGCTAAGCCGTTGCGCGATGGCGCGCGAGTGCACTTCCACGCCTTCACCGCCGAGACCATTGCCGAGATCAAACTGCTGCAAGGCAAAGTCGGTGAAGCCGGGCGAGTCAGGCTATGCGCGCCTCAAGCTTGACGATCCTTTGCTGCTGTTGCCTGAAGATCGGTTCATCATCCGCCAGTTCTCGCCCGTCATCACGATCGGCGGCGGACAAGTACTGGACGCGCACGAGCCGCCGCGCCGTATGAAGTCCGGCGAGCGGCTGGCATTTGTAGAGAAGGTTGCGAACGCTTCTCCCGAGCAGCAGTTGCTGGCGCGGGTGATGCGGCGCGGTGCTGCGGGACTGACGAGCGCTGACGCGGTGGCTGAAACCGGATGGCTGCGCCCCCGCGTTGATCAGCTTTCGGCGGCGCTGAAGCAGGAGAAGAAAGTTGTGCAGGCCGGAGACGTGTTGCTCTCGGCAGAGGAATTCGCGCGAGCACGAGCGTCGGCTTTATCCGCCATCGAGCAGTTTCACAAAACAAACCCGTTGGTAGCCGGTTTGAACCAGGAGCAGTTACGCGAGCAGTTGGGCTTGCATGCGGAGGTATATCGCGCGGTGATCACCTCGCTAGCCAGCGATAAGAAAATCGAAGTCGCGGGCGAGTTGGTACGCGGAGCCGGACGTGGAGTGGTGTTGCGTGATGACGAAGCGGAATCGAAGCAGAAAATCGAGCAGGCCTTCGCCACCGCCGGATTGCAAGTTCCGCTGCTGAAAGATGTGCTGGCGTCGGTGCGAATTGATCAGGTCCGCGCGCAGAAGATCGTGACTCTACTGCTGCGCGATCGCGTGCTGGTGAAGATTTCCGACGACCTGGTGTTTCATCACAGCGCGTTGCAATCGCTACGCCAGCAGATCACGGCACAGAAGATCAAGACGCCCAAGCTCAACGTGGCCTCGTTCAAAGACCTGTTCGGCATTACCCGCAAGTACGCCATCCCGCTGCTGGAGTACCTCGACCGCGAGCGCGTAACCAGGAGGGTAGGGGATGAGCGCGTGATTCTGTAGGCACCGGATCTGAAAATGCGTAGACATGTTATGCACATGAAAGTATGCTTATCACATGTCCAAGATGATCCAGTTGCGAAACGTGCCTGACACTCTGCACCGCAAGCTGAAAGCCCGGGCTGCCATGGCAGGGTTGTCATTGTCCGATTACTTGCTGGGCGAGATCAAAGAGATCGCAGAACGGCCGACCTTGCTGGAATTTCAGCAGCGCTTGCTTAAGCGTGAACCGATTTCGACGCCCATCGACACGGCTCGACTGGTTCGAGAAGATCGCGACACTCGATGATCGTGCTGGATGCGTCGGCGGCAGTCGACTGGTTCCTGACAACTCCGGTTGGGCGAGTCCTGGGCACGCGAATTCTCGCCCACCGCGAGTCGGTGCATGCGCCGCAGATGTTCGACCTCGAAGTTGTGCAGTCGTTCCGCAAAATGATTCGAGCGGGCGCCCTTTCGGCCAGCCGAGCAGATGAAGCGGTTCAGGACCTGCGGACAGTCCGCATCACCCGCTACTCGCACCTGCCGCTACTTCCCGGCGTCTGGAGTTATCGTCACAATTTGTCGCCTTACGATGCGGCTTATGCCGTGCTCGCAGAAGCGCTGCATGCCACTCTGATTACTCGCGACGCCGGGCTGGCGGCAGCGTGCCGGCATGCAGTGCGCGTGGAATTATATTGACGGTCTGTTTCCCCGGTTAGCCTGTAATGGCAGGTGGCCAACCGGGGGCACAGCGCAGAGCGGGCCCTTTACTCCTTGTCGTAGACTGCCTTGCTCTTCATCTTCTTTCCATCGGGAGCCGTGCCTTCCAGGTCCACCGTGCGGCTCTTTCCGTCTTTGGCGACTTCGATGGTTCCGTGATTCGTCACTTTGTCGCCCATCTTGCCCGTCAACTCCAGCTTTCGCTCGTTGATCATCTTGTACGAACGCGTTACTCCGCTCGCGCCACCAGTCACGGGATAGTCTTTGCCATCGAACTTTCCGACCCACTCGGACTTAACTGGCTGGTTTTTTCCATCGACACCATCGGTCGTGATCTTAATATTGTCCCCATCCGCGCTGTAGACGACAGTGGTGTTCTTCGTGGCGCCAGCCGGCATCTTCGACTTCGCCTCATTCAATTTCCAGGTACCCATGTTCGGATTGTCGGCGGCATACATCGCCATGGCGAACATGCATACAAAGAGACTTAGTAACAGAGTTCTGATTTTCAAGAGCATTCTCCTATTCGCGTTAAATGTTTGGGGAAAAACTACACCCGCTGCAGATCACTGTGGTCGTTACTGTTTGTCGTAGATGAAATGATTGTCGACTTTCTTACCGTTCACTGTTGATATGGTGGTCAATTCGCGCGTCTTGCCGTCTTTGGCGACTACGACCTTCGCCGTTCCCGTGACCTTCCCGTCTTTCATGTTGGTTATGTCCAGCGTCCGTTCGTTCACCAGTTTGACGGCGCGCATATCGATGCGCGGATCACCTGTCACCGCGTACGGTTTGCCATCGAACTTTCCCACCCACTCGCCATGGACCGGATTCCCGCTGCCGTCCACACCATCGACGGTCACCTTAACCTTGTCGCCATCCGGGGCGTAGGTCACGGTTGTGTTCTTCGCCGACCCGGGCGCGATCTTCGACTTCGTCTCGTTCAGCTTCCAGGTTCCCATCTCGGGGTTAACAGCGGCGTACAGGCCAACTGCGAACACACATACAAACAGCAGCAATACAAATTGCTTCGCCTTGTTCAATAGCTTCTCCTGTCTAGCTTGTCTTGGGACCTTGTTTAACCGAACTGAAATATACAGAGTAGGCGTGCAGCGAGCAACTCACGAACGTGCCCTGTGGGTAGCACTGCCGATAGGTTCAAGCTGGCCTTAAGGTGTCGGGATGTCGTTGTTCACGGCGCTTAATCTAGTGTCGTGCCGAGCGGAGCGCAGCGCACCCTACCTCGGAACCCGCTTTTCAGCACGAAGATGGCAAGTGTCATCCCGAGCGGAGCGCAGCGCAGCCGAGGAACCTGCAGTTTGCTAGGGGAGCCACGCCAGCTCGCAGACAGCACCAACCATCGCGGATAGATGGATCCGTTCCGCATCAGCTATCATCCGGCCATGCCTGACTCGGTGGACATCCTTGCCATTGCCGCCCATCGCGACGACGTAGAACAGACCTGCGGCGGAACCTTGTTGAAGATGGCGCAGATGGGCAGGACGACCGCCATCCTCGATCTTTCACGCGGCGAGATGGGAACGCGCGGCACCATGGAAGACCGCGCGCGCGAAGCCGAAGATGCGCGACACATCCTGCGCGTCTCGTGGCGCAAGGCACTCGATATTCCCGACGGTCGGGTGGAGAACACCTTCGAGAACCGTCAGAAGGTCGCTGCCGTCATTCGCGAGCTGCGGCCGCGTGTGCTCATCCTGCCTTACTGGCAGGCGCGCCATCCCGACCACTACACCGCCGGCGTTCTCGGCTACGAAGCCGCCTTCGTTGCCGGACTGGCGAAGCTCGACCTCGGCTTCCCGGCGCACCGTCCATTCAAGATTGTTTATGCCAGCTTGTATGCCGACGTGCGCCCGACCTTCGTTGTGGATATTACCGATCAGTTCGAAGCCCGATTGCAGTCGCTGCTCGCGTACCGTTCGCAGTATTCCGATCAGGCTTCCGGCAGCGGACTTTTCCCGCGTGAGGCGGAGATACGCGAGAAGCTGGCAAACATGGCAGGCTTCTACGGCCTGCTCGCGGGAGTGAAGTACGCCGAGCCTTTCGTGCAAAAAGAAGTAGGCCTGATCGACGACCTGCTGACGATTCCAGTGCAGTCAATCTAACGGCGATGCATTGTCACGATTGGTCGGAACACTTTCTTCAACCATTCACACCGCCTGCTGGCAGCTGACGACTCACAACTTACGAGTGGCACACGCTGGCTGACACTGAAGAATGTCGCTGAACATCGACACCGCCGACCGCCAACCTCCGGCTGACAACGGTCAACTGCCAACCTCCGTCTGACAACTGCCAACTGCCAACTGACAACTGAGCCGGTGCGCCCGTCATTCCGGCCAGGCGTCGAGTGCCTTGCGCACCAGCACCAGTTGGCCGAGGTGATACGCGTTGTGATCGGCAGCCAGCAGCGCTTGTCGCAGGAGCGTCTGTCCAGTACCGTGAGCCAGCGGCTGGAACAGGTCGCGCGCCGGGTCCGCAATCAGCTTGCGCATCCCCTCAAGATCGCCCAGGAAGGAGTCGACGCTGTGCTTCCAGGCTTTGTCGTCAGGCGGAGCTACGGTGGCAGGCCAGTAGCCCTCCGGCCATTTTGGCGACTTGTGCTCGGAGCCGCGACTAAACTCCAGGATGTCCCAGAGTGCGATCCGCATATGTTCCAGCAATTGCCATGCCGAGTGCGGCACCGCCGCCGGCATCCGTCCCTGGTCCGCAAAAGGCAGCCCGGCCAACGCAGTTTTGAAGTCGACGTGCGCCTCGCCCCAGTCCATCAGGTTCGCAAGCTGTTGTCGCAAAGCTTCTTCGTTGTTCATCATTCACTCACAGTCAGGAAATGACCTTCGCCTATCTGATGCGCAATCCCGGCGTACGATGTTTTCCGTTGCCGCGACCGTCGGCAACGCCTGCTGCGCACGCTGCACTTTCTTGCACAGATGTGGAAGAAACCTCGCCGGCGCAAAAGCAAAAAGCACGGCGGGTTAGCCGTGCTGATTGGCGAGGGTTTCTCGCTAACTGCTTCGCGAGGGTTCATCGCGAATGTCCGCGAAAGCTATTTCGCGAAACTTTGTTGGACAGCCCCTGAGCGACGCGGCAACGTGCTGGCAGGCGCTGCACTGTTCTTGTTTGTACAGTACACGCGTGTGGATTTGTTGACGGCCCGGTAAATTGTCAGTTACACATTGTGGTTCCTTTTCCGGAACTACAAACCGCGACGTTGTCGTCACGATCTCGGTTTGTCGTCACGAGTTATGTTTTGTCGTTACGATCTATGTTCTGTCGTCACGAGTTATGTCTTGTGATCACGATCTATGTTTTGTCATCACGAGCGCAGCGAGGGATCTGCTCTCCTCCTGACCAATAACGATTGTGAACCGAACATGCTCGATGAAAAACTCCAATGAACCATCAGGAGTGCACATGAAAGTTTTGTCCGTGAACGTAGGCACGCCGAAGCAGTACGACTGGATGGGTCAGGCGGTCACCACTTCCATCTTTAAATCTCCGGTGGAGGGCGAGGTCGCAGTGACCAGGCTCGATATCGCCGGCGATGAGCAATCAGACCTCACCGTTCACGGCGGAGTGGACAAGGCCGTCTATGTCTATCCTCACGAGCACTACGCTTACTGGATCGAGCACGGCATCAAGCCGCTCACGATGGGAAACTTCGGCGAGAACCTGACCATCGAAGGTCTGCTCGAAGCCGACATCCATCTCGGCGACGAGTTGGAGATCGGCTCAGCCCGCTTCGTCGTCACCCAGCCGCGGCTGCCTTGCTACAAGTTGCAGGTGCGCTTCAATCGTCCGGAGATGACGAAGGTGTTCTATCGCAGCCGCCGGTTCGGGTTTTATCTCAAGGTAGCGCGTGAAGGAACGCTTGCGGCCGACGCTGCCATCGGCATCGTACATCGTGATGACAACGCCGTGAGTGTCGCCGATCTCATCGCGCTCTACACCGGCGAGAAGAACGACAACGAACTGCTGCAACGAGCCATCGCGGTCGACGCGTTGCCTGAGGGCTGGCGCGAAGACCTGCAGCAGCGCGTGGCCCACAAGCGCGCCTCAGCATAGGGTGTTCGAAGGGCGCAGTTTTAGCCGCGCCGTCCGCACGCCCTAATGTTTTGTCATCCTGAGCGACGACGCGAGCAACGCGAGGCGGAGGAGTCGAAGGACCCCTACTCGAAGCGGCACGACTTTTTTCTTTTGTCATCACGAGCGCGGCGAGGGATCTGCTCTCGTCTCTCGACCGGCCATGACGGCGCCAGCTCTCGCTGCTGATCCCCGGCAGGTCTAACCGTGGCTGAAGCGGATCCGACAACACCATCGCGGCACCCTACCGCGCCACTGCAAAACATCAATTATTTGGCGCATTGCGCTGCCTCCGTTATCCTGAGACGGCTCGCCATCCCCTGTTCTCCCGGTGCACATGTCTGAAGCGCGCAAGTTGAAACTTTGGCGAATGCGTCTGCTGATGCTGCTGGCCGTCATCGGCCCCGGCTTCATCACCGCCAACGTCGACAACGACGCCGGAGGTATCTATACCTATTCGGCGGCGGGCGCGCAGTTCGGCTACACCCTGCTATGGGTCATGATCCCTATGACCATCGCGCTGGTCGTAGTGCAGGAGATGTCCGCCCGCATGGGCGCCGTTACCGGTAAAGGCCTGAGCGACCTCATCCGCGAAGAATACGGCTTCCGCATCACCTTCTTCATGATGCTTGGCTTGATCATCACCAACTTCGGCAACGTAGTGGCCGAGTTCGCCGGAATCGCCAGCAGCCTGGAGCTGTTTCACATCTCGCGCTTTATCAGCGTGCCCATAGCCGCGCTGGTTGTCTGGCTATTGGTGGTCAAGGGCAGCTACAAGAGCGTGGAAAAAGTTTTTCTCGCCGCCTCGTTTTTCTACTTTGCCTACATCATCGCCGGAGTGCTGGCTGGGCCCAGCTGGCGCGAGGCCTTCGTGGCGACCTTCAAACCGCCGCCGGGACACGCCTTCCATCAGACCGCATATTTATACATGGTCATCGGCGTGGTCGGCACCACCATCGCGCCCTGGATGCAGTTCTACCTGCAGTCGTCCATCGTGGAGAAGGGAATCACCGCCCGCGAGTATAAGGCTTCGCGCTGGGACGTGATCCTCGGTTGCTTGTTCACCGACATCGTGGCCTGGTTCATCGTGGTGGCCTGCGCTGCCACCCTGTTCGCGCACGGAATCCACCAGATCCGCGATGGCGCTGACGCCGCCCAGGCCCTTCGCCCCCTCGCCGGCGAGTACGCCTACATCCTTTTTGCCGCCGGATTGTTCAACGCGTCGCTGTTCGCCGCCTCCATCCTGCCGCTCTCTACCGCTTACACGGTGTGCGAAGGCCTGGGCTTCGAGTCGGGACTCGACAACAAGTTCTCTGACGCCAAGGTCTTCTACTGGCTCTACACTCTGCTGCTGATCGCCGGCGGAGGCGTGATCCTGCTGCCCAACATTCCGCTGGTGAAGATCAGCATCATGTCGCAGGTGGTCAACGGCATTGTGCTGCCATTTGTGCTCATCTTTATGCTGCTGCTGGTGAACAAGAGCGAGCTGATGGGCAAGCATGTAAACGGAACCTGGTTCAACGCCATCGCCTGGGCAACTACCATCATCATGATTGTGCTGACGGTGGTCTGGGTAGCTTCAGGCGGGGGAACAGGATAGTTATTTCGCCGGGCGAAACAACAAATCAAACCACGGCTGCCATGTCTTACCTCCATCGACGGAGGTCACCGCACTTTCGCGGACTCCGTCCTTTACCGGCTTCCACATCCCGCGGACGCGACGCTCTTTGCCATCTGCTGTCAGGTTCCTCCCCCGCAACACCATGGCGCCATCCTCCAGATTTCCCTCGATGATCAGCAGTTCGCCGCGATTCGTTACCCATGTCTGGTGCCACACCTTGCGAGATGAATCGTAGAGGCTGAAGCTTTCTCCTCGATGACCATCTGCGCCGTCGTATTGTTCGTGCAAGACGCAGCCGTCGAGAATGCG
The DNA here is from genome assembly GCA_963771535.1 of uncultured Acidobacteriaceae bacterium. Classification (GTDB taxonomy): domain Bacteria; phylum Acidobacteriota; class Terriglobia; order Terriglobales; family Acidobacteriaceae; genus CAVVDY01. Next base: position 602,699 of record CAVYTK010000007.1, read on the forward strand.
CTCGACCTTGACGTGTGCATCCTTGGTCGTGGTGCCGAATTCAAAGGCGTCCCAGTCTCCCGCCCAGAAGTCGAACTGGCGATACACCGGCGCGCTGCACGGCTTGCCGGCAGGAGCTTGCGCCCGTGGCTGCGTCCCCGGCTTCACGCTAGCCACGGTGAATGCAACCAACCAGGCGCAAAGACTAACGCGAGTCAGCAGCCACTTCATTGTCGAACCTCTCCTTCGAGCCAGGTTGTGATTTATTGAGGGTAGGCGTCACCTACCCTCACTGTAGTTTTTGCGTCACTTGGGCTCATCGCGACGCAATATGCTAGTCCGGAATTGCAACGAATGCGATGCTAGGACTGCTACCCGAACAATGGCCCGGTGCGCAGCCTTGCCCGACGATTACTCCGAAGTCGTTGATTTCCTGCGCCACTTGCAGATAGAGCGGAGAGTTGCCCTCGACCAGGGTGTTCATGTCCACCATCTGACCGTTTCTGTAGACAAACGCCCGCGGATTGCTGAATCCCGCAGCGTAAGACACGCCAACGACCTGTCCTTGTTCGTTAATTCCCAACGCCTCGCTGAGCGCGTCTCCGGGCAATGTCTTCAGGTCGACCATGCCGCTACCCTGGGTCCACAAGAAAGCATGGAAATTCGGATCCGCGCCGCCATTATCGCCGGGAAGATCTGAGAAGCCGACAACCTGGCCGCGATTGTTGAGCGCCATGGGGGTATGCCAGGCGTAGCCGCCGAGATTGCCCAGGCTGATGGGCATGCCGTTCTGCCAGAGCAACGCGTGCAGCGCGGTCTGATTGCCCACCGCATTCTGGCAAATACCGGAGATGCCGATGACCTGTCCCTTGTTGTTGATCCCAGTCGCAGCGCCGTCAGGATCGCCGGGGTACGGTTTAAGTTGTTTGATCTGGCCCGGCGCAGGCCCGTAGATTACCGCCTCGAACTGTAAAACCTGGGGAGGCGCGCAGGTTGGATCGTGCACCGCAGTTTCCGCCCAACCGACGGCTTGTCCATCGTCGTTGATGCCGGTCGCAAATCCGTTGTTCCCTCCCAGGGTAGGAAGCGCCGTCATCTTGCCCCATTGCCACAGGAACCCGACGCAAGTGTGACCGGTATGCGATGCCGGGAAAAATGCGCCGCAGCTCCAGCTCTCTCCGTAGGGATCCTGCTTCCCAGTGTCCGATATTCCGACAACTTGCCCGCGATTGTTGATGCCCGGCCATAGGACAGCACTGTTCGGCCCTCCAAGAGTGCCGAGGTCGACGGGATGGCCATAGATCCAAAGCTCAGCCTGTTCGGACTGATCGCCCGCCAGGTTGGAGGCCCCTGCAATCCAGCTGAAGTCATTGATCGCCGATGCAGCGCTGGCGGATCCGCCCAGAGGAACCCCGAGGCTGAATACGCGGTAGTGAGTTGTTCCCTTGCTACCCGGCTCCGCCCCCAACATCTGTGGGACGACGAGCAACGTAAGCAGGGTGATAGCGAGTGCTTGAGAGATACGTGTGAGTTTCATGCTGTCTCCTTGTTTGTTTCTGGAGAACCGCCGGCCGATGCGGTTCCGCATTTCGCCCCTGTGCTTTCTTTGCTGAGGATCGTGTGCCAGCTTGCGATCGCATTGCAGCCTGTGGAAGCACCATAGCGACAGGCAGGCAGAGACATTGGACATTCACGGACGCCGCTATGCGCACATTGGACGTTGCCGGACATCGATGCTCGCCAATCCATAAAACTCGGTCGCATATTCGCATCGCGCGTGCGATCGGCGCAGAAAGGCAGACCCGAACCCCGTCCGAAAACGTCCAACCCGGCAGCTCAAATCGATTACTCTAGCCACGTGCCGCAGATCATTCTGGATTGGCGAATCTGTTCGCGAGCCCGGCTGTCGCGCGATCCGCGCTTCGATGGCAAGTTCTTCATCGGCGTGGTGGGAAGCGGCGTCTATTGCCGTTCCATCTGTCCGGCTCCGACTGCGCAGGAAAAAAACGTTCGCTATTTCCCCACAGCGGCGGCTGCGGCCGAGGCTGGCTTCCGGCCTTGTCTGCGCTGCCGGCCTGAGTCTTCCCCCGGTACGCCAGCATGGCTGGGAACTTCCAACACCGTCTCGCGTGCCCTGCGGCTCATTGCCGAGAGCGGCCTTGAAGATGGCGGAGTCGAGGGTCTGGCGGATCGCTTAGGCGTGGGTTCCCGTCATCTGCGCCGGCTCTTCCTCAAGCATCTGGGAGCTACTCCCAGCGCCGTCGCGAAGACGCGCAGATTGCACTTTGCCAAAAAGCTAATTGATGAAACCAGCTTGCCGATGGGGCACGTGGCTCTGTCTGCGGGATTCGGTTGCGTGCGCCGCTTCAACGCAGCCATACTCGGAACCTATAAGCGAACCCCTACCCAGATTCGCCGCCTGGCACGGCCCGCTACCGCTCCGCTGCAGAACCAATATTCGTTCAGTCTGCGCTTCCGGCCACCCTATCAATGGCAAAGCCTGTTGTCGTTTCTCGCGGCGCGCGCAATTCCCGGCGTGGAGTCGATCGACGCCAATGGCTATCGCCGCTCGATCTATCTTCAGGGCAACGCCGGCTATCTTGAGATTCAACTCGACGCAGCTCACAACGCACTGCGGGTGTCGATCCAGTTCGATGAATCACGTTCCTTGTTCCTCATCATCGAGCGGGTGCGTCGCATGTTTGATTTAGGCGCGGATCCACAAACCATCGCGACGCGGCTGTCGGTCGATCAAGTCCTGGCATCCAGAGTCGAAGCCCATCCCGGGTTGCGGGTCCCTGGCTGCTGGGATGGATTCGAACTGGCCGTTCGCGCCATCCTCGGGCAGCAGGTAACGGTAAAAGGTGCGAGTACACTCGCCGGGCGCTTGGTAAGCCGGTTTGGAGAGCCGTTCCAGCAATTCAACCGGGTCACTCACCTATTCCCTCGCGCCGAGATCCTGGCCGGCGCCGACTTGCAGGGGATCGGTCTACCAAAACTCCGCGCCCGAACCATTCGCGATCTTGCCGCAGCGATTCGGGACGGACATATCACGTTCGAAGGCATTGTCGATTCCGGACCGCTGCTGGACCGGTTGCGCGAAATTCCAGGCATCGGCGATTGGACGGCGCAATACATCGCCATGCGCGCCCTGGGAGAACCTGACGCCTTCCCATCCGGTGACCTTGGATTGCTTCGCGCCATGGACTTGCGTAGCCCGAGCCAACTCGAGCAGCGTGCCGAACTCTGGCGCCCCTGGCGTGCCTACGCCGCCATGTATCTCTGGACGTTCGGCAATGAGCCCAGTCCCTCCCAGCGCAGACTCGGGTTCCCCGGTGTGGCAGGAGGAGTGGAATTCTCCGGGCAACAGCACGACCTGCCAGCCAACTGAATTGAAAACATAGAGGGCCAAACCTTCAGGTCGTGCATGGCTTAATTCGATTGAATTAGTCCTGTTTCAAGGCTAGACTTCTCCCACCTTTAAAGACTCTTAACTGGATCCTGTTCGACAAATTGCAGGCGCACGCCTGCTCTGCGCCCGTCGAACTAATCCAGCGACCCGAATCACTCGTTATTAGGAGATCAAATGGATCTTGGAGCAGGTATCCGGAAGTTAGCACTAGGAGCGGTCGCCGTCTCGAGTTTTCTTTCGGGCGGAATTGCCACCTTACATGCGCAGGCGCCCAGCGCGAAGCAACCTAACATTCTTGTCATCATGGGCGACGACATCGGTATGTGGAACATCGGCGCCTACCATCGCGGCATGATGGCCGGGCGCACCCCGAACCTCGACAAGATGGCCAAAGAGGGCATGATCTTCACCGATTACTATGCCGAGGCAAGTTGCACGGCGGGTCGCGCGAACTTCATCACCGGCGAACTTCCCATCCGCACCGGCATGACTACCGTTGGCCAGGCCGGGGCAAAGCTGGGCCTCCCCGCCGAAGCGGTTACCATCGCCACCATTTTGAAGTCGATGGGCTACAACACCGGACAGTTCGGCAAGAATCATCTGGGCGACAGGAATGAGTTTCTCCCCTGCGTCCACGGCTTCGATGAATTCTTTGGCTACCTCTATCACCTCGATGCCATGGAAGACCCGGCACATCCCAACTATCCCCAGGATCTATTGAACGTGGTTGGACCGCGCAACATGGTCCATTGCTGGGCCACCACCACCAATGACACCACCGATATGCCGCGATGGGGGCCCGTCGGCAAACAGAAGATTGAGGACGCCGGCCAGCTCTATCCCAAGCGCATGGAAACGGTTGATGACGAAATTCGCGACATGTCGCTCAAGTTCATCGACAAATCCAAGGCCGAGAACAAGCCCTTCTTCGTCTGGCTCAACCCCACTCGCATGCACATCGTGACCCACCTCTCGCCTAAGTACGAGGCGTTGCGCAACGCCGAAAATGGCTGGTCCGAAGAAGAGGCCGGCATGGCGCAGCTGGACGACGATGTAGGACTGGTCATGCAAAAGCTGAAGGACATCGGTGAAGACCAGAACACCATCGTTGTCTTCACCACCGACAACGGCACCGAAGTCTTCACCTGGCCCGATGGCGGTCAGACGCCGTTCGCGCAGTCCAAAGGTACGGTGCTCGAAGGCGGCTTCCGCGTGCCCGCAATCCTTCGCTGGCCGGGTCACGTGCCCGCCGACTCCGTCCAGAACGGCATCTTCTCCGGCATGGACTGGCTCCCGACGTTTGTAGCGGCAGCCGGCAATCCCAACATCACCCAGGAGTTGCTGAAGGGTAAAACTATCGGCGACCGAACCTACAAAAACCATCTGGATGGCTACAACCAGATGGCGGCCATCACCGGCCAGGGCCCGTCGGCGCGTCACGAAATCTTCTACCTCGGCGAAAGCACGGTGGGAGCGATACGCATTGACGATTACAAGTTCCGCTTCATCGACCAGCCCGACGGCTGGCTCGGTCAAAAGACTCACCCCGACGTGCCTTACATCACCAACCTGCGTCTCGATCCATTCGAACGCACCGGATGGCCCAACAACGGGACCAAAGACGGAGCCCAGCAATACTTCGACTGGTTCAAGTTCCAGTTCTGGCGCTTCGTTTTCGTCCAGCAAATGGTAGGGAAGGAACTCCAGACCTTCCTTGACTACCCGCCAATGCAGCGGGGCGCGAGCTTCAACCTCGACGCAGTCAAGGCGGAAATGGGAAAACGCATGGCCGAGGCGGAAGCTGCTTCCAAAGGCCCCAGCAACTAACGTAACTGTGGTCGACCACCCGGGCGGCTGCCATGCGGCCGCCCGAAGTTTTGTGTCAGCCGCATCGCGGCGGAAGGTGAGAGCCCACACCTTCAGGTGTGGGGAGCCATTAGCAGGAGTCTATACAGATTGTCTTATGACCCCCGACGGCGGCGGATCCCTGACAACAAAACGAACAATTCCGCTGATTACCTTCGTACCGTCCACCCATGATGTTTGTTGCTGACTTCCCCTGCTTCGCTTTCTACAATGACTGAGAATGGCCTCAAATGTGCCGTCGTAAGTTGCGCCCGTAAGTCCTTTGACATCTGGTTTTTACCTGTAAGTCCTTGGGGCTCAAGTATGTAGAGGAGAAATGTAGCCTAACATCATGAAAACAAAGCACCGGAATTTCTGTTTTTTCGTGATGTATATCACGCTCGGCACTCGGTAATCGCCGGTCAAAACACTTCACAGAGTGCGCCCATAGTTTTTCACTTTCGCTAAATCTTCGCCTGCGCTACAATACGGCCACGAGCGAGGGCCCTGATGAGTTTCGCTGTCCCGATTCTGCTGTTTGCCGTCGGCGTAGTGCTCGGCGCTGTGTTCGCCGCCATGTCGGCGCGATCCCAGACCGCCGCCCTCGCCGAGCGAAGCTCAGCCCTGGAGAATGAAGCGACCGCCCTTCGCTCGGAACTCACGGCCTTGCGCGTCTCTCACGCCACGGTGCTCGAATCCAAAGCTGCCCTCGACGCAACCCTCGCCTCCGAACGCCGCAATGCCGAAGAGAAGCTCCAGTTGCTGACCCAGGCCGGCGAAGAGATGCGCGCCCAGTTCGAGTCGCTGGCCGCTCGCGCACTGCAACGCAATAACGCCAACTTCCTCGACCTGGCCAAGGCCACGCTTGAGCGCCAACAGTCCGAAGCCAAGGGCGAACTCGAGAAGCGCGAGAAGGCCGTCGAGACCCTGGTCAAGCCCATCGCCGAGACGCTGAAGCAGGTTGACGAGCAGGTCCGCGCGCTGGAAGAGAAGCGCGCTCACGCTTACGGCACGCTGTCCACGCAGGTGTCATCGCTGCTGGAAACCCAGCGCGCGCTGCAGACCGAAACCGGCAACCTGGTGAAAGCCCTGCGCGAGCCGCAGGCGCGTGGACGCTGGGGCGAGATGCAGTTGCGCCGCGTCATCGAGATGGCTGGCATGCTGGAGTACTGCGACTTCGACGAGCAGGTAACGGTCACCGGTGAAGACCGCCGCATCCGTCCCTGACGTGGTGGTGAAACTGCCGGGCGACAAGCGTATCGTGATCGACTCCAAGGCGCCGCTGATCGCCTATCTCGCCGCGCTGGAGGCGCCTGATGAGGCGGCACGCAATGCCTGCCTCGCCGACCACGCGCGCCAGGTCAAGACGCACATCGAGAACCTCGGCTCCAAGCGGTACTGGTCGCAGTTTGAGGACACGCCCGAGTTTGTCGTCCTGTTTTTGCCGGGCGAGGTATTCTTCCGCGCCGCGATTGATGCCGATCCGGAGCTGATCGAATACTGCGTCAGCCAGAAGGTGATCGTCGCATCGCCCACCACGCTGATCGCGCTGCTCAAGGCGGTGGCCTACGGATGGAACCAGAAGAACCTGGCGGAGAGTGCGCGCAAAATCAGTGAGACCGGCAAGACGCTCTACGAACGCCTGTGCTCGATGACGCGCCATCTTGAGGACCTCGGCAAGAAACTCGACAGCGCCACGAACTCCTACAATGCGGCAGTCGGCTCGATGCAGAAGCGAGTGTTTCCGGTGGCGCGCAAATTCGCCGAGCTGGATAAGGCGCTGCAGACGGAGGCGCTTCCTGATCTGGAGCCGCTGGATAAGAGCGCGCGCCAGCTAGACGCTCCCGATTGGCGCGATGAAGACGTTGACAACCGACTGCTGTTTCCGGAGGAGGCCGACAGCGCCAAGGCCTAGCGCTGTGCATGCTTCTGGCGTGTTGATGCTTCTGATGTGGTTCTGAAGCCCGAAGGGCGTGTGATGATAGCCCAGGGTGGAGCGTAGCGGAACCCTGGGTAACCGGATTGTTGAAACCTCCGAGTCGCGTAGCGACGGCAGATCTACCGTCGCCGCACGAACTCGGCAATATGCGGAGCTTACGTTTTTCCCTGCGCGCTCTGGACTATGGAGAGGTACTGACACGGCACGCGCAATTGCCATATGCCCCGACACCGAGCCCCTCAATCGCGCAGTAAAGTCCGCGCAATGTATTGGGCGGGACCTTGGCCGCGCTGCTCGAAACGTTGTACAGCTTGAGCCAATGAGCCCGCGCCCCATCGGTCGTTGCGATCTCGTTATAGATCTTGCCCAGGCTCGCCGCATCCAGCTGCTGCGTCTTCCACTCGCGCGAGAAGGTGTACTCGCGCTTCCACCGCGCGCTCTTTGGTCCCGCGGTAGTCAGGTTCGTGAGGTAGTACGTTGTCTGGTCGCGCACCTCGGCGCCGCGCATGTCGAGCACGCGAAACGCCGGGTTCTGCTCATAGATGGGCGAGATGGCCGGATCGACCAGCACAAAAGCCTTCGTCGTGTCGCCATCGGTGATCACGCGGAAGTCATCGGTGTGCGTGTGTCCGGCAAAGCTTGCCGAGACCGTGTCCTGGTAGTTGACCAGCAGGCTGTCGAACTTGATTGTCCACTCCGGTATCCACATGGGGACGATGTCGGCCTCGCACGATCCGTTGTGGTTGTGCGTGCTGCCGTACGGATCGATGCCGGGCGGGATGTGGAACGTCAGCCAGACCTTCTGATGCGCTGCCTTGGCGTCGCTAATCGTCTGCTCGAGCCATGCGAATGCCTGACTGGGCGCAGTGGACTGTACTTCGTGGCAAGACTCTTGCGAGCTCTCCGGCTCATATTTCTCGGAGAAGAGCACGCTGTTGACAGAGACGATCCTCACGCCCGCGATCGCCGCTGGCAACACGCTGTAACTGCCCAGCGACTTCCAATCGGCGGCGGCATGCCCGTCGGCTTTCGCCAGTTCGCGGACGATCGTCGCGGTGTCGTTGAGGTAGGCTCCGCCGGCCTCGATGGTGTAGTCGCCGCAGTCGTTGTCGTTGTTGCCCGGCGTGAGCACGATCTGCGTATCGGGCCATCGCCGTCGCAGTTCGAGCGCGATGAACTGAACCGTCTTCAGCACGAACGCGCGGTAGTGTTGCTGATCGTCGTCGTAGCGTAATACTACGGAACGTCTGGGGGAAGCGGTGCGCCAACAGGTCGCCCAACACGAAGAAGACCGCCGGGTGCGGCATCGTCTTGCGCATCTGGTCGAGCGACGATTGGAGCAGCCACCAATTCGTGTCCTGCCCGTAAGGGCTGAAGGTATGCGGCGCGCTCCGGTTGAGAATAGCTTCCCACTGTCCGGGTTCGGCGGCCGTCAATTGCGTCACCAGCGATGCGTCCGCCATGGGATTGAAGTGAAGGTCAGAGGCGATCAGCACTTTCTGCTTGGCCGTATTCGACGCTAATGCAGGCGTGGTGGCAACGAGCAGCAGGCAAAGCAGAGCAGCCGTGCAACCGGCCGTTAGCTTTGTGACGAGACACTGCATTCGTGAGACAGGCCAAGCATTCATGAGCATGATGCCGTGCGGCATCTTAGCATTGTCTGCGGCCGGCGCTGCTCAGACATAACTTCTCGCCCCGTCACTGCCCTTCATTTAGAATCGAGTGTCCTAAGCTTTCCGGACCAGTCATTCTCTGTAGTCGCACTTACATATTCATAGTGGGCAAACTCAGCCCGAGGAGGTTTTGCCATGAAGCTTACCCCTGGAAAATTAACCGGCATCAAGAACGTTTCAAATGATCGCGGCGTTATCGCAGCCGCAGCCATGGACCAGCGTGGGTCGCTCAAAAAAGCGCTGGGCCAGTACGCCACCGACGACGGCCTCATACAGTTTAAGATTCACGTAACTGAAGTACTGACCAAACATGCCAGCGCGATCCTGCTCGATCCCGAGTGGGGACTGCCGGCGGCGAAACGGCGCGCCAAGGGCTCAGGCCTGCTGCTGGCCTACGAGAAGACCGGCTATGACAAGACCTTGCCCGGTCGCTTGCCTGACTTGCTCGATCTTTGGTCCGCGAAGCGCTTAAAGGAAGCGGGCGCCGACTGCGTGAAGATCCTGCTCTACTACACGCCCTACGATGATGCGAAGATTAATGATCTCAAGCACGCCTGGACAGAGCGCATCGGCGACGAGTGCAAAGCCAACGACATTCCGTTCTTCCTCGAACTCGTGGGCTACAAGGAAGGCCTCGACGAGAAGGGCGCGGAGTACGCCAAGCTGAAGCCTGAAGTCGTGGCGAAGTCGATGGAGGAGTTCTCCAAGGACCGCTACAACGTCGACGTGTTGAAGGTTGAGATCCCGGTGAATCTGCAGTTCGTGGAAGGCGCAAAGTCGTTTAAGGGGACGAAGGCCTATACCAAAGCGGAAGCGCTGAATCATTTTCGCGCCGCAGCCGGTGCGACCAGCAAGCCGTTCATCTACCTATCGGCGGGCGTGAGCAATCCGGAGTTCATCGAGGACCTGGAGTTTGCGGCTGAGTCCGGCGTGAAGTTCAATGGCGTGCTCTGCGGACGTGCTACGTGGAAGGACGGCATTCCGATCTTCGCCGAGCAGGGAGCGGATGCGTTTCGCAAGTGGCTGGAAACCGAAGGGGTCGCCAACATCGCGAACGTGAACAACGCGCTGAAGGCTGCCACGCCTTGGTACAGCATCTACGAGGTGCAGGAGCCCGCGGCGGCCGGACGATAGCGTCGGGTAGATCGTTTATCGGAGGCGCGCCGTGTGCGCGCCTTTCGAATGCAAGGAGCCCAATGGAGACAGAAGTCCAGCACGAGCCAACCTTCCACCGCTTCGCCCTGCATCTTGACGGCGCGACCGCTGTGCTCAACTACAAACAAGAGGGCGACACCATAACGCTGGTGCATACCGAGGTCCCGGCGGCGATGGAAGGGAAGGGAATCGGCGGCCATCTCGCCAAAGCTGCCCTGAACTATGCGCGCGAGAACCATCTGAAAGTGGTAGCGCGATGCCCATTCGTGTCGTCCTACCTGCAACGCCATCCGGAGTACAACGACCTGCTCGCGGCTGGGTAGCCGATTGCCAACCGCTTACTTCCTGCAACTCGCGCAATAGCCGCCAATCTCGAAGCGCGCGATCAGAATGTGGAAGTGGCAGTCGCGTTCCACCTGTCCCTTCACGCGATCGAACAAGTCGCTCTCGAACTCCTGCACCTTGCCGCAGCGCAGGCACGTCATGTGCATGTGGTCGCGTTGCGGACGGCGCTCATAGAAGTGTCCCTCACCCTTGACATGCAGCAGGTCGAGTTCATCGACCAGGCCCTGCCGTTTGAGTAACGCCAGCGTGCGATAGACAGTGACGCGGTTGATCGTGGGATCGACCTTCGCCGCCTTGCGCAGGATCTGTGCCGCGTCCAGGTGCTGCTTCGCCGTCTCGATGATCTCCAGGATGATGCGGCGCTGCCGGGTCAGGCGAATTCCACGGCTCAACAGTACGTTTTGCAAAGCGCCAGGAGCGGCAGTTTCAGCGTATGGCATTCCATGTCTCCCACGTAAGTTGCAATCAGTTGCAACCCTCGTGCAACGAAATCGTGAGTTTGCGCGGCCCATCTATTGTGCAAGCCCCTGCGGGTGGTGCCTAATAGATATGGCCTAGTTGCAACCCAGTTGCAAGTGTGCTTGCGGCTTTTAGATGCAACTCAGTTGCAACTAAATAATGTTCTCATTCTATCATCTGCGAGGTTCTCAAGTGAGGGTTAAGTTTCGCGGCTTTGGCTGGTTACTGCTTATGGGTCTTCTGTTTCTGGCGGGCAGTGCTTCCGCGGGCGATCGCCCCTATTTCATCACCTACGACCACACCATGGAGGAGCCCGGCAATCTCGAGATCGAAAGCTCGGGCCTCACCGGCCAACCGCAAGGCGGCGATGTTTTCACTTCGGGGCTCATCGAGTTCGAATATGGCGCGAAGGGCTGGTGGACAACAGAGTTCTATCTCGACGGACAAACCACTACCAACCAGAGCACCATTTTCACCGGCTACCGCTGGGAGAATCGCTTTCGCATGCTGATGAAGGAGCACATCATCAATCCCGTGTTCTACGTCGAGTTCGAAGACATCAACGCCGCCGACAAGACGCTGAAAGAAGTCGTAGGGTTCGACGACCAGGAGGACGGGCTGGTTCCAAACAGCATCGCGCGGCAAGACCGTCAGCGAGAGCTGGAGACGAAGCTCATCCTGTCGAGCAATGTTGGCGGATGGAATATTGCGGAGAACATCATTGCCGAGAAGAACCTTTCCAACGAGCCGTGGGAATTCGGCTATGCGGCAGCCTTCAGCCGGCCGCTGTCATTCCTGGCGTCGGCAGACGATTGTGTGCTCTGCCGCGAGAACTTCCAGGCGGGCGCCGAGTTTTATGGCGGGCTGGGTACGGCGAACAAATTCACCGTGCACGGAACTTCGCAGTACATTGCGCCGGTACTCTCGTGGCAGGTGCATGACGCTTTGTTCAAGATTGCGCCTACCTTCGGCCTCACCGACGCGAGCTATCGGGTCATGCTGCGCTTCGGGGTCTCCTACGAGTTCCCCGGATTCGGCCGCAAAGTTCAGAAACTGTTTCACTGACCAGCAGCGCTGGCCGCCGGTAAGGGGGATCGCTTGGGCAGCAGCTCACCGATGCGACGTATCTGGGCTCCCACGCCTTTCAGCTTCTCCTCAATCCGTTCGTAGCCGCGATCGATGTGGTAGACGCGGTCGATGATGGTTTCGCCGTCGGCGACCAGGGCAGCGAGCACGAGTGAGGCTGAGGCGCGCAGATCGCTGGCCAGCACCGCGGCTCCGCTTAACGGAGTCTTGCCGCGGACCACGGCGCGGCGGCCGTCAATCTTGATGTTCGCGCCCATGCGCACCAACTCCTGCGCGTGCATGAAGCGGTTTTCGAAAATATTCTCGGTGACGATGCTGGTGCCCTCGGCCTGCGTCGCCAACGTCATGAACTGCGCCTGCATGTCGGTGGGGAAGCCGGGAAATTCTTCCGTGCCAATGTCGGTGGCCTTCAGCGGCCCGTCGCCAATCACCCGGACAGCCTCTCCGTTGACGTGCAGGGTGACGCCGCATTCCTGCAACTTCTGAAGCAGAGCTCCGAGATGCGTGGGGTCGCAGCCTGACACCATCAAGTCGCCGCCAGTGAGGGCAGCGGCAATAATGAACGTGCCGGCCTCGATGCGATCAGGGATGATGCGGTGACGCGCCCCATGCAGCGTGGCGACTCCGCGGACGCGGATGGTGTCTGTGCCCGCGCCTTCGATGTGCGCACCCATTTTGGTGAGCAGAGCAGCCAAGTCGGAAACCTCAGGCTCGCGGGCGCAATTTTCAAGCACGGTCTCACCTTCGGCGAGGGTCGCGGCCATCAGCAAGTCTTCAGTTCCGGTGACGGTAATTTTTTCGAATACGATACGCGCGCCTTGCAGCCGTTCGGCGCGAGCTTCGATGTAGCCGTGTTCCTGGGTGATAGTGGCGCCCAGCTTCTCCAGTCCCTTCAAGTGGAGATCGATGGGACGGGCGCCGATGGCACAGCCTCCGGGCAGCGAGACGCGGGCATGGCCCAAGCGCGCCAGCAACGGCCCGAGCACGAGGGTTGAGGCGCGCATGGTTTTCACCAGCTCGTAGGAAGCTTCGGGATTGGCGAGATGGCCGCAGTTGATGGTGGTGCGATGGTGGGCGCGGCCGTAGCCGAGCTCGACTTGGGCGCCCATGGCGGCCAGCAGGCGGCGCTCGGTTTCGATGTCGCGCACCTGGGGAATGTTCTCCAGGATGACGTCGTCGGCTGTAAGCAGCGCAGCGGCCATGGCGGGCAGCGCTGCATTTTTTGCGCCGCTCACGCGAATCGTGCCCAGCAGCGGACTGCCGCCGCGAATGACTAATTTATCCATGAACCTTCCTGATGGGGGAGCAAAACTCCAACGAGGACGCCGTTGCAACCAAGGCTTGGACGCCGGGGAATCAGGCTCTTAAACGCCAGATTACATTATCTCGCGGTGAGGAGGTACTTCGCCGCAAGCCGAGCGCAGAGCGGAGCGTACAGCTTACGTATTGGGTGCCGGTATTACTGTGGCGTGAATTGACGCCAGTAATGTCGCTGGTAAAAGTGGCATTATTCGGTTGATGACAGCACGTCCGTCACCCTTTCCAGAATCGCCCCTCCGAACTTCAGAGCGATTGCGCCGAGAAGCTGAAATCCTTCTAGAGCATTCCAGGGAACTGACAATAAGAGTCCAGCAGACCTTGGAAGAATCCAGAAAGCAGCGTCGCCGGATGTTGCAAACGCTGAAGCCAGCAACGGAGCGTTAGCGACGCAACGCAGATGTTAGCCTCAGCCGGATCAGGACCAACCCGCTAGCCAAGCTCAGGATGGTCGCAGGGTCGGGAGTCGGCGCGGCATATCCGGTGGTCGTGCCGGAGAAGCCATCGACATACGACCAGCGATCAGCCTCTCCCATCTCGATGAAATAGCCGCCACAAGCCACCCGCGCGTCTTCGATCTTGCCGCCCTGGATATCGACCGACAGAATATCGAAGCCAAACGGACCCCAGCCAAAATCAGAACTGGCCTGATACCCATCGATGCATGGTGGTCCACCAAAGCAATTCAGCAAGACGGTGCTGATGGAGTAGTTCGAATCCGGAGAATTCCAGTCGTGAGCAAGGAAGGTCATGGCCATGCTCCAGGTGGAACCGAGGTGGCAGCCATAGCGATCACAGGTCTGTGGATTTTCGATGTCGGTGATGGTGCCGGTGATGTAGACCGTGCCTTCATCGGAGTAACTGCCGGCGAAGCAGGCCCCGGCTGAGGCGATGAGGAAGATAACAACCAGCGGCGCGCTCGCGCGTCGGATCAGAGAATGAATGCAGTGAGTCATATTCTCCTCCGAACTTTCCAGTTTGGCGGTTAGGGATCCATGAGTGTTCTATGCGCCTTCGATGGCCTCAAGGATGGCATCATGCAGCAGCGGGCGCACGACGCGAATCTGCTGCGAGCTGCGGTCGGGCCAGGTGCGATTGGTTAGCAGGGTTATTGATAAATTGCGTTTCGGGTCGATCCACAACGACGTTCCGGTGAAGCCTAAGTGACCGTACGAGGTTGGGGAAAAGCGCGTGCCTGAGGAGGAAGGATGCGATGGAGTGTCCCACCCCAGGGCGCGTGATGTGCCGGGTGGCGCCTCTTCACGGCGGGTGAAGAGTGCGAGGGTCGCAGGCTTAACCAAAGGGCCGCCGCATTTCAGCAGGCACTCGGCGAAGGTCGCGATGTCAGTGGCCGAGGCGAACATTCCAGCGTGCCCACTGACTCCGCCCATCACCCAGGCATTTTCGTCGTTAACCTCGCCCTGGATGATTCGCTTGCGAAAAGTTTGATCATCCTCGGTGGGAGGAATTTGCGAACGCATTTCAAGTGGCGGCACGAACCAGGTTCGGGTGAGGGCGAGCCGGTCGAAGATTTCGCGTTGTGCGAATTGGTCGAGCGGCTGCGCGGCAATGCGTTCGAGAATTTCGCCGAGCAGGATGAAGCCGATGTCGCTGTACTCGGCTCGAGTGCCGGGCGAGGCCGTCAGCGGAGTGGTTAGAGCGGCGCGCAGCAGCTCTTTTCTGTTCTGCGCAAACTCGAAGAGCTTTTCGTAGGCGGGCAGTCCGCTGCAGTGGGCCAGCAGCATGCGAACCGTAACCGCTTCGCGCTTCGGCTTCTGATGCGGCGGGTTCAGCGCTACGAACTCGGGCAGCAATTGTGCGACAGGCGCGTCGAGGCTGAGTATGCCACGCTCAAACAGAACCATCGCAATGCTGGTGGTAGCGACCACCTTCGTGAGCGAGGCCAAGTCGAATACGGTGTCACGTGTGACCGCCGGCGCAGAGTCGTCGTACGTAAAGCGGCCAAAGCCGTGGGAAGCGATCAGCTTTCCACGATGCGCTACGGCCAGCGCCGCTCCGGGGAAGGCCTGCTGCTCGATGGCGTCCCGCAAGACGGCAAAAGCGCGCGAGAATTGCTTCTGCTGGTTCTCGTACGCGGAGCGGAGACCCACCATCGACTCGGGCAAGGTTTGCATGGCACTCTCGGCGGCAGGACAGCCGCGCCGAATCTTATAATACGAATCCTAATGATAAGTCGGTATTTACCCGTGGGTCAGCATATCTCGCCGGTGTCAGACGGACCATGCCCATTTTGAAACTGCGGAGCTGGTCTTTCCATTGTCTTGCATTGGTGGTGCTGCTTGGCGGCGTGCTCCCTTGCGCAGGCCAGCGTGGCGCGCCGCCGCAGAGCGCTCCCGATCGTTTTGCAGCGCTGGACCTGATCCTGCAAAACGCGGTTGCCAATAAGCTCACGCCCGGCGTGGTATGCATTGTCGGGCATAACGGCGTGGTGATTTACCGCAAAGCGTACGGCTTCCGCTCGATCACTCCCATCCTTGAGCCGATGACGGTCGACACCGTCTTCGACATGGCGTCGCTGACCAAGGTCATGGCGACTACCGGCTCGATCATGCGTATGGTGCAGCTGGGGCAGATCAAGCTGAACGATCCCGTGGCCAAGTACATACCCGACTTCGCACAGAACGGCAAAGAAGAAGTCACCGTGCGCCAGTTGCTGACGCATTATTCCGGGCTGCGCGCCGATCTCGATTTGCGTCCGACATGGAGCGGGATGGACGAAGGGTATCGCCGCGCCAATGCCGAAAAGCTGATCAATCCGCCGGGCTCGACGTTTCTCTACAGCGACATCAACTTCATCGTGCTCGGCGAGCTGGTGCAAAAAATGAGCGGCATCACGCTGAACCAGTACGCCGAAACGTTCATCTACGGGCCGCTGGGGATGAATACGACGCGGTTCCTGCCGCCGATGTCGCTGCTGGCGCGTACCGCTCCGACGCAGGTCAACGAAAAGACCGGCGAGGTGTTGCGCGCCGTGGTGCATGACCCTACCGCGCGGGCGATGGGCGGAGTCGCGGGACATGCGGGACTTTTCTCGACCGCCGACGATACGGCGAAGTTCGCACAGGCCATGCTCAACGGCGGCGCGCCGGTGTGGTCGCGCGAGATCGTGGAGAAGATGACCACGCCGCAACAGCCTCCGAACTTGACGGTGGTGCGCGGTCTGGGGTGGGACATCGATAGCCCGTTTTCATCCAGCCGCGGCGACTTGTTGCCGGTTGGCTCGTACGGCCACACCGGCTTTACCGGAACCTCGCTGTGGATCGATCCCACGACGAAAAGCTACATCATCTTGCTGACGAACGCGGTGCAGCTGAAAGAGGGAACTGTCATCGCGCTGCGTACCGAAGTCGCGACGGCGGTGGCATCGGTCTTGAACCTGAGCCTGTCGCAGGAGCAGAAATACCGGCTGTCGCGCATCACCGGCTACAACGAGGCGGAAGCGGCGAGCCGGCGCATTGTCGCCCGCAACGGCACTGTGCTGCCCGGAATCGATCAACTGGAGGCCAGCGACTTCGAGGCGCTGCGTCAGTTCGGAACCAGCAAGCCGCGCATTGCTCTGCTGACCAGTCAAGCGGCGGTTGACACGCTTGGACATCGCACGATCGACGTTCTCGCGCACGGAAATGGGCTGCATCTGGAGGCGATATTTACTGCGGACGGCGGCCCGGCCCCTGGGAGTTCGACTGGCAAAGATGGGCCAACCGGAGCCGCGCTCTACAGTCTTGCGGGAGAGACGGAGGCGAGCCGGCGGCCATCGCCCGACGTGTTGCGCAACGCGGACGTGCTGGTCGTCGATCTGCCGGAGACCGGCTGCTCGCGTTTCACCGCTGCTCTCGACACTGGGATATTTCCTCGAAGCCGCAGCCAAGGCGGGCAAACCGGTTGTCGTTCTGGACCGTCCGAATCCGCTGAACGGCGCGTATGTGCAGGGGCCCGTTTCCGACGCGGGACATAACAGCCCCGCGACCTATCAGCCGCTGCCTGTGCGCTATGGTATGACAGTTGCTGAACTTGGCAAGCTCCTCAATACTGAGCGAAGCATCAATGCAAAGTTAAGTGTGGTCCCGATGAAGGGGTGGATCCGCGGCGACTGGTTCGATTCCACTGGGGTGTTGTGGACGAATCCGGCGGCCGAACTTCGCAATCTGGAGCAGACGCTTCTGTTCGCCGGCGTGGGGCTGCTGGAAACGGCCAACATTTCGCTGGGCCAGGGCACGGATTCCCCGTACCAGGTTCTGGGAGCGCCGTGGATTCATGCCACTGATTTCGCCGCGTATCTCAACGGGCGCAAGATTGAAGGGGTTCGCTTCATGCCGGTGCAGTTCACGCCCGGGTCGGGCACTTATGCGCGTCAGCAGTGCAGTGGGGTTCAGATGATGGTCGTCGATCGCGAAACCATCGACACGGCAGAGCTGGCGATCGAGCTGGCAGCGGCGTTGCACAAGCTGTATCCCCAGCAGTTCGAGATGACGCATTTCGCTGACCTGCTGGGAAACCAGGCGGCATTCCAGGCGTTGCAAGGCGGAGAAGATCCGCGCCGCATCGCCGACGACTGGCGCGATGGGGTGGATCAGTTCATGCAGGTCAGGGCAAAGTATTTGCTCTACTGATCCGGATTAGCACTCCGTTGCGCGCGAGAGCGATCGATCTCAATGGTGCGCTCCAACACCATTTCCACCGAAGCTCCTGAGCCCAGCTGCACATCGGGCCCGCGGGTCAACAGAACCGTAGCCAGTCCTACAACTCCGCCAACTCCCGCGCCAATTCCGGCACCCTTGCCGCCGTCAGCAAGTGCGCCAATCGCAGCGCCCGGGATAGTCGAGCCAGCGATGGTTTGCGCGTCCTTGCCTTTCGAGCCCGACTGCTGAATGGTTCCCTCACTATCCTTTATGGCGCTATCGTTCGAGCCCGGCACTCCTTCAACCGCGCCCGGCAGGACGACGGTGTAGCCGCTGGGAAAGATCATGGAAGTGAAGGTCATCTGCAATTCTGCACGCCCCTTCACTTTTCCCGGACGCACAATACTGCGAATGGTGCCTTGAACGAAGGTTCCCGCGGGAATCACGATGACGTTGTTATCGACAATCGGGAAAGTTGTCTGCGCATATACCGGATCGCCGACGCGGGCGCTATGGGTGCTGATGCCCTGCTTCAGGGCCAAGGGAATCTTTGTTCCCGCCTTCACCGTGAGCGGCTGAGACGGTGCGGGCTCCGTCGGCTGGTCAAGGCGCGACTGCTTCGCCGTCGGCATCACGCGTGGCGTAATCTGCGGTTGATCCTGCGCGAAAACCGGAAGCGAACTGATGGCCAGCGCCGCGACCAATGTGACCTTACGCTTCATAACTCCCCCTAATGTCCCGCTGCTGTAAGAACGCAGGAAGCGCGCTAAAGTCGCGCCTACTGCATGTTATAAAGCGCATTCACGTGCGACGTAACGGTGATCTTCTGCGGCGTGAAGTCTTCGGTGGGCGGCGGTGGCGCGGCCGCGCCGAACGCCATGTTTGACGCCTTCATCATCATGGGGCGCATAATCGGGCTCGGTTCGGAAACGTCCACCGAGGCATAGGAGAGCGCTCCCAGGGCGTGGCTGCTACTCTGCGCGACAGCTTGCGCCAACTGCCTGGTCTTGCGCATAGCGTCTTCCACCGCCTTTACTTTGGCGGCATCGGGATCTTCCAGGATATAGCTCACCGATTGGCTGTCGGTTACGTCGATGTTGAACAGGTCGTTGGTCAGCGGCCCTACCTTGGCGAAATCCTTGAACTTGATGCTGATGCTGCTGTTCACGCGATAGCCCACCATCTTGCGTTTTGGCGATTTGTAATCGTAGACCGGCGAGACGACGAACTGACCGATCTCCGCCGATTTGGGATCAAGGCCGTTCTTGCGCAACAGGTTCCGGACCTGCTCGGCCGCTTGTTTGGCGCGGTCGCTGGCGGCTGCCAGTGTGTCATTCTGGGCCGCGATGTTGAACTGTACCAGCACGGTATCGGGATCGGCTTCGAACTTTCCGTCGGCCCCCACCAGCACCGTGTTCGGCATAACTCCGCGTTCGCGGTCTTGTGCCATTGCTGCGGCAGCAACGAGCGTCAGCATCAATACCAGGGACATCCTCAGCCACGTTTTGTTCTCTTGCATGTTGTTCTCAGACGGTCACAGACGGTGAGAGTGAGCGATAGAGATCGTTTCTCTCGGCCGTCCGCCCGGACGAATGATAGCCGAGGGGAAGTGAGTTTGCCAAAGAAGCTCCCGCAGCGAGCCGAACGATTCGCGACAGAGAGACAGGCGTGTTTCAAAACATGGTTCGAGGGTTGTTAGTCTCTGTGACC
The DNA here is from genome assembly GCA_963771535.1 of uncultured Acidobacteriaceae bacterium. GTDB lineage: Bacteria > Acidobacteriota > Terriglobia > Terriglobales > Acidobacteriaceae > CAVVDY01. The sequence goes on from CAVYTK010000007.1 coordinate 622,259, forward strand.
CGGTGTGTTTGCGGCGGATGGAGACGAGTCACTCCAGGTTGACTTTCCCAGACTGAGACTATCCGGATTGCTATAGGACACTCATTCGTCACCTCTTGCCATCATCTAATGGTTGGTATATGACGATGAAAGAGGTAAGTTGCTGGTCATAGCCGCCGGTTGTTGCGGCAAGGAGTGCGCCGTGCGCAAATGGTTTGTGCCATTGACGGTTGCAGGGATTGGCGGACTGGGAGTGTTCCTGTTCAGCGAGTCCGGACGCAGAGTATTGCGCTGGGCCGGGCAGTATGTCCGGTGGAATTCACAGGGATTGCTGGAATGGAATGAAGCGGCAGAAGCGGAACTGGGTCGCCTTCAGGAAGCGGTAACTGCGATCGCGGAGTCGTTGCAGCCACGGACAGAACTGGGCCGCTGATCCGTTATCCACCCCGGCAACGAAGGCCGGAATTGGGCACTCGTATTCCCCCGCATGAATGCGGGGGCTTCCACCTCACCCGGCGCTGATTTCGTTAATCTTCCCCGCCATACGCAGGTCGCGCTGCGTGACTCCGCCGGAATCATGCGAAGTCAGCGACATCTTCACTTTGTTGTAGTTGATGGTGATGTCGGGATGATGGTTCACCGCCTCTGCGGCCTCGGCAATGCGGTTCACAAATCCCATGGCTTCCACGAAATTGGGAAAGTCGAAGACGCGTTCGATAGTGTTGCCATGCACATTCCAGCCCGCCAGACTTTCTAAAGCCTGGTGCAGTTCCGCTCCGCTGAGGACAGTGCTCATACCCTTCTCCGAGGAGGAATCATACAGCAAGCGTGCGGACGAGGCAGGTCAAGTGGTGACCGTTGTAAGACGGCGGGCGGGCGAGCGCTTGCCGCGATGGCGGTCACTGATCTGGTCGCGCAGCTTCACCCAGAATTCACTTGGAATCGACAAAAAGGTGGTGACTACGCCGGGATCGAATTGCGTGCCCGCGTTCTTTTCGATTTCCCGCCGCGCCGAGGACAGCGATTGGGCAGCACGGTAGGGGCGGTCTGAGGTGATGGCATCGAATGCATCGGCCACGGAGAAAATGCGCGCCCCCATGTGGATCTGTTCGCCGCGCAGGCCGCGGGGATATCCGCTGCCGTTGAAATGTTCCTGGTGGGAGTAGACGATCTCCGCCGCTTCGTGCAAAAACGGTATCTTGCGCAGCATCTGGTAGCCCAGCAGGCAATGCTCGCGCATGATGGCCTGCTCCTCGGGAGTCAGCCGCCCGGGCTTTCGCAGAATCGCGTCCGGTATCGCCATCTTGCCAATATCATGCAGGAACGCGCCACGCCCGATCACTTTGCGGCGTTCGTCGGGCAGGCCCAGCGCATGAGCGATGGCCATGGTAAATGCGGTCACCCGTTTGGAGTGGCCTTCGGTCTCAGCGTCCTTCAAATCGAGAGCGTTGCCCAGCGCCTCCAGGGTTATGTCGTAAGAGCGTTCCAGATCTGCCATTGCGCGCTCACGGTCGCTCAAAGCGCGCTTTAAATCTGCCATTGCACCGTCGAGCAAATCGGTCCGGGCTTTAACCAGCGATTCCAACTCGTTTTTATAGGAGATATTTTCCAGCTCGAGGCGCCGCTTCTCCAGCGCCCGCGACACCACCGCCAGCAGTTGCTCGCGCTGGAATGGCTTCAGCAGGTAGTCGTACGCCCCCAACCGGATCGCTTCCAGGGCCACGGAAATGTCATGGACTCCTGTCACCATCACGACCGGCAGCTGCCGATGATGCCGGTTGGCGTATTCCAGCAGTGCAAGTCCGTTGGGGCCAGGCATCAGCAGGTCGGTCAACACGAGCGACCACGTCTTCGCCGACAGCATAGAGATGGCTGCATCCACCGAGGATGCCTGTCCGACGGAGTAGCCGGCCGACTCCAAAGTAAGCGCAAGCGTCTGCCGGATGGCTTCTTCGTCGTCGAGGATCAGTATCGGTTCGGCTGCCATGGACACGTTTTCAGAGCGGGCGTGAGTTGCATTCTACTCGCGAGCGCACAATTTCACATCGGCTAAATACGGCGGGGGCATCGCCTTAGTTCCACTTAATTCGAAAGTCGGACCCGATTCCGTCCCGAGCGCCGGGGTTGTTAACGTGGAAGCTGAATTTGCACGTCTCTGCAGAATCTACACCACGCGAACTCTCGCCAGTGGTATCAGGATACCAACTAACGGCATGCAGTAACTCAACTTCGTCGCTTTCCCAAGTAACTAGTTCTTCCGCCTTAGTTCCTTTGGGCCACTCGTAATTTCTGCGTAGTGTTTGTTCTCTTTTATTTTCAGAGGCTTACAACTCCCCACCCGATTTCCGCAGGCAGTTTCCCGGATTGGGCACAGCGATTGCATTAGTAACAGGCGTGAGCGGCGCGAGAGCAGTTCCAAAATCAGGCAGGTCCAGCAGTTCTGGCGCGCTAATACCCGAAATCTGAAATTGCAGTCATTCCTCAGGAGGACATAGATATGTTGAACACAATCCAAGAAGCAACTGGTACCCAACTCACCGGACTTTCGCTCGACGCCATGATTGGTGCGGCCCAGCGCCGGGAGATTTTCGAGCGCAATCGCCATCGCGTTTACGCCATCGCTTTTTGGATGACCGGCAACGAGCTCGCGGCTGAGGACCTGATGTCCGATGTATTCTGCGCGGCTTTCACGACCAACTCCACTCCCAGCGGCAATGACATTGACCAGGCGCTGGTCAGCGAGTTGAACAAGACCTTCGACATGCCGGTGTTCACTCTGAACTGTGTTCCCTCCACCCAGGTTCGCAACGTGCGCTCCAACATGCTTCGCACCGAACTCGAAGCCGCCGTCATTGCGTTACCCGCGACGGAAAAGCTCATCTTCGTGATGCACGACGTGGAAGGCTACGATCATGACCGGGTTGCGCGCCTGCTCGGCATCACCGAGCGCGAGTCGCGCCTGGGTCTGCATCAGGGCCGTTTGCGCATGCGTGAACTTCTCGGAAAGTAATCGCTCATCGTCCTCTCTCTCCTGAACCTACCTCCGCCCCTCGCAAGAGGGGCATTTTTGTTGCCTCGAGCAAGGCCTGTTGCAAATCCTGGAGCTGCGAGTTGCCGGTGAGATAGCTGACCACCATGATGCGGATAGCGCTCTGGCCTGCAACGCGGGTCTCCGATATCCAGCGCCGGCCATCACGCGTCACGCGCTCTACAAGGTCCAGGTGCGCTTGCGCAAGCGAATCGCCGTCGCCCGCGTGCTTGAGTCGAAGGTTCAGGATAGGCAGGATCTGTGGCGTTGCCAGTTCGAAGACGCCGCTCGCGTTCACCCACTGCGCGAACTCCTGCGCCAACTGCATTTGATTGTCGATGTGCGTCTCGTACCCCAGGCGCCCATGCATTCGCAGCGTGAGCCAGAGCTTTAGAGAATTCATGCGGCGCGTCCACTGCATCGAGACCTTGAAGTTGTCGAGCGCCACGCCCGGCACCGGCTTCGGCATGTACGGCGTGGTCACACCGAACGCAGCCTGCATCGCCTGCGGACGGCGGGTGAGAATCATCCCCGCGACAAACGGCACCGCCAGCCACTTGTGGGGATCGATCGTCACTGAGTCGCAGTGCTCAATGCCTTGGACCAGGTGGCGATAAGTGTCGCTGAAGGTCACCGCAGCACCGTAGGCGCCGTCGAGATGAAGCCACAGCCCCTCGCGTTGGCACAGATCGGCGATCGCCGGAATATCGTCGATGATGCCAGAGTTGGTTGTGCCAGCAGTTGCCACAACACAGAATGGCTTTCGCCCGGCACGCCGGTCGGCTGCAATGGCCTGTTCCAGTGCAGCAACGTCCATGGAGTAATGCTGGTTCAGTGGTACACGGCGCAGCGCCTTGCGTCCTAATCCGAGCAGGCCGACGGATTTGTCCAACGAATGATGCGCTTCGCTCGAGGCGTAGACGACAGGCTGGGCACCGATTGATGCGACACCGTCCTCCACCGCTTGCGGGAAGTGCGTGGCCAGCGCCAGGGCCAGCGCGCTGAAGTTAGCTTCGTTGCCGCCGCTGGTAAAGGAGCCGTCGAATGGCTGCTGCCATCCAAAGCGCTCGCCGATCCAGCGAATGGTTTCGGCCTCAATCTTGATCGCAAGCTGGGAGCGCCCGGTAGTCGCCAACTGCGGATTCAACGCCGCCACCAGTCGCCTCCGCCAGTACACCGGCATACGTGGGCGTGGGATTCATCAGGCCAAAGTAGTTGGCAGAAGTGAGATGGAAACCCTGGTCGATCAGGTCCTGCGCGGTCTGTCGCAAAAAGCCGGTCAGCTCCTCATGGGCATTCCCGTTCATTCCGGAGTGATCGGTGCAACGCTGAAGCACGCCGGTTTCCGGCATAGCGTCGTTTAGCGCCTGGAACGAGCGCTCCTGAGTCGGAGCCTGCACCGCGCGCGTGGGCAGCGATTCGAAGTAGTCGTTGATGAGGTCGATCAACTCGTAGCCGAGCCGGCGCCGAGTGGCGAAATTCAGTTCGAAGTTCGTCTGAGACACAGTACGATATTAGGTGATTTGAAGTGCTCTGTGGATTCGTGGTTACTCGACGACAGCCAGGTAACCTGGAGCTAGGCGATCAGACTTGCATAGACAACCCTCGACCTCCAAAATTGCCTTTTGCCGCTATTGCTGAGGTTTACAAGTGAACCCCATGGTTCTGACGCGAAACAACGCCCCCAGCCGTATCCAGAAACTTGCAAACGAAGGTATACTCTTGGGGTAACAACGGCAGGGCGAAATTGACATAAGTCCTGCTTTCTCAACCGTCGACCAGTAGTTCTATAGTTGCGGGAGTTATGAAAGTGGATCCAGAAGGCGCAGCTCGCCGAGCACGGGAAGGCACTGCGCTCTCCAGCGGCGAAAGTTCGGCGGCTCAAGAGCCGGCTGCCCTGAATTCCGAAGGACTGCCTCGTACTGATTCCGACTTCGAAGCCACCCTGCCGGAAGGTGCCGCTTCACCCATTCCCGCAGCCGCGAAACCTCCCGCGCCGCCTCCGTCGCAACTGAAGAGCGATCCGTCGAATGACGTGACCATGGCGGAGCCGCGCAGACACAAAGATCCCAGTTCAGGCGCAGCGCAACAGGTGTTCGCCTCCATCGGCGCAACCATCTTCGAGGTGGGCAGCGTGCTGGGCGGCCGCTACGAAATACAAATGCTGCTGGGCATGGGAGGCATGGGCGCGGTTTACAAGGCGCACGATCTGGAGGTCGATCGCGGCGTCGGATTGAAAGTCATTCGTCCCGACCTTGCCGGCAATCCTGCCATTCTCGCGCGCTTCAAGCAGGAGCTGGTTCTGGCGCGCCAGGTCACGCACCGCAACATCATTCGCATTTACGACCTTAGCGAAGCCGAGGGCGTGAAGTTCATCACCATGGAGTTCATCGAGGGTGAGGACTTGCGCACCATCCTGACGCGCGCGGGCAAGCTGACTCCAGACGAAGCCATCGGCATCATCCGCCAGTCGTGCGCCGGACTGCAGGCAGCGCACCACGAAGGCGTGATCCATCGCGATCTGAAGCCGAGCAACATCATGCGCGATACCTCGGGGCGCGTGGTCATCATGGATTTCGGACTGGCCAAGACCGTCGCCGGCGATGGCATGACCCAGACCGGAATGATGATCGGCACCATGGAGTACATGTCGCCCGAGCAGGCGATGGGCTCCGAGCTGGACGCCCGCTCCGACATTTTCGCCATGGGTCTGATCTTCTACGAACTCATTACCGGCAACATGCCGTACCGCGCGGAAAGCGCCATCGCCAGCCTGGTGAAGCGAACCCAGGAACGGGCCATCCCGTTGAGCGAGGTGGATCCGACAGTGCCCACGGCGGTAAGCCAGATCGTGGCGAAGTGCCTGGAGCGCGATCCTAAGAACCGGTATTCATCAGTACAGGAACTACTTGACGATCTGGATATCGCGCAGGGTAAGCGGCCGCGTTCCAGCGGTACCGGCCAGTCAGTACTGCGGGCCAGCGTGGTCAGCAGCGACGCTCTGACCGTGGGCGCGCCCTCGCCTGCTATTCCCCAGCCTGCGGTCCAAACCGGCGTTACGCGGCACCGTAAGTGGATGCTTCCCATTGCGGCTGTCGTGGTGCTTGCCTTAGGCGTCGGGGGCTACTTTGCGTTCTTCAATCACAGTGTGACCGGCAAGGGAAGTGCCGTTGCGCAGCCTGTGGCGTCGACGTCGTTGGCGATCATCCCGTACTACAACGCGTCGGGTGATGCCAGCTTGAACTGGCTGTCGTCCAGCTTGTCGGAGACGCTGAGCACCGACATCGGGCCGTCCTCGGCAGTGCGGCAAGTTTCGCAGAGCCGTTTGCAGCAAGTGCTGCGCGATCTCAACATCTCTCCGCAGCAGGAGCTTGACCTGGCAACGCTCAAGCGTATCGCCGATTTCACCAACGCCGATATCGTGGTGACCGGCAAGTATGTGAAGATCGGCGACCAGATTCAGATCAACTCAACCGTCGATGATCTCAAGCACGATCGCCAGTTCGACATCGTAACCACGGTTCCTGCGGAGAAGGAACTTCTCAGTTCGATCTCCAAGCTGGCGCAAGACGTGCGGCAGAAGCTTGCCTCGAGCCCCGAGATGCTGAAAGAGTTGCAGTCTCGGAAGGCGTACGTGCTTACGCAATCGGTGCCTGCGCTGCGCGCTTACAACGAAGGATTGCAGCTGGCTCGCGCCAACAAGTTCAGCGAGGCGGCAACCAAGTTCGAAGAAGCCACCGCGGACGATTCCACCTTTGCGCTCGCTTTCTCTGAGCTGGCACAGGCCTACAAGGCGCAGGGCTTCGACGACAAGGCCGAATTGGCATCGCGCCAGGCCGTGACCCTGAGCGACAATTTGCCTGAGAGCGAGAAGTTCCTGATCCAGGCAGACAATGCCGTCGTTACCAACGACACCACGAAAGCCATCGACGCCTACGAGAAGCTCACTGGCATCCAGCCGGACGATACCGACGCGCAATTCGAATTAGCCAAGCTGTACGAGAAGGCTGCCAATTGGGACGCGGCACGCCAGCACCTCGCCAAAGTAAGAGCTGCCGATAAGAACAATCCCGATGTGCTGCTGGCCAGCGGACGGGTTGAGATCAAAGCGGGCAATCCCAAGGCCGGGCTCGACTTCCTGAGTTCGGCTTACAACCTGGCGACGCAGACCGGCAATGAAGTGCTGAAGGCGTCTATTTTGCAGGCCGAAGGAATCGCCTACAAGCTCCTCAATCAACCCAAAGAGGCACTGGAGAATTTCCAGAAGGCGCTGGCCATTGGTCGATCGCTCAACCTGCAGACGGCGGTAGCTAAGAGCTTGAATGAGATTGGCCAAATCCAGGACCAGATGGGCGACAGCGCAGCCGCGCTTGTCAGTTACAAAGAGTCGCTCGACATCCGTCGAAAGATTGGCGACAAGAGCGGAATGGCCCTCAGTCTGCTCAACCTGGGCAAGTTTTACAACGACCACGCCAAGTATGACGACGCACTCAAGGCGTTGAACGACGCACTGACACAATTCCGCGACTTGGGAGACCAGGCCAACCAGGCAACTTGCCTGAACAACATCGGTACTGCTGAATTTGGACTTGGCAACCTGCAGGCTGCTTTGACCTATTATCAGCAGTCGCTTGACATCGGGGAGAAGCTGAAACAGTCCGATCTGATTTCCCAGTCGCTGCACAATCTTGCCGACACCAACCGCAAGCTTGGCCAGTACGACGTTGCGGTCACGCAATACCTTAAGGCGATCGATACGGCTCGGGCAGCGGGCGACATCCATCGCGTGGCGCTGGAGTCAACCAGCCTGGGCGAGTTGTTTGCCACCCAGGGCCAATACAGCCGCGCCCTGAAGTCGTACGACGATGCGGTCAAGGGATTCCAATCCGTCAACGATCAGACCTACCTCATGGCAGCAGCGCTGGCCGGGTATGGCAACGTCCTGTCGATGGTGGGCAGGGAAGAGGAAGGTCAGCAGAAACTGCAGGAAGCGTTGAAGATTGCAACCGACGCGAAGAGCGATACCTACATCGCGGAAACCTTGAACTGGACGGGCGACAGCTACATGTACGCCGGGGCCTTCGGCGACGCCAAGCAGCAGTACGACAAAGCTGCGGCGGTTGCGGCTCGCGCTAAAGATCGTGAACAGGCTGCATTGTCGCGCTTCGGACTGGCGCGTCTGGACGTGCTGCAAGGGCGGGGCAATTCGGCCATGCCGGTGCTGCAGAAGTTGGTGGCCGAAACCGATTCCATGGGATTGAAGGCGCTCTCCGTGCAGGCCTCGATCTATCTTGCGCAGGCGCAGATTGCCGCCAAGAAGCTGGAGCCCGCTCAGCAGGAGCTGGAATCAGCTCTGAATCGCGCAGACAAACTGGGGCTGATCGTTGAGCAGGCGCAGGCACATTACCTGCTCGGCGAACTGGCCACCGTCAGCGGTAAGGAGAAGCAGTTCGGCTTCCAGTTCCGTGATACCGTGAAGCTGCTGGAATCCATCAGCAAAGAGCCGGGTGTGGGACACCTGCTCGACCGCGCCGACCTGAAGGGAATCTATCAGGACGCAGCGAAGTCTTATCAGGGCACACAGTAAAGTAAACTTCCCGTTATCCGCCCAGTGCGCCGCAATCCGCCAGTGCGCCGCAACTTGATCCAGAGCTCAAATAGTTTTCTCCGTCAGACTCGCCCCGGGCGCGAGCTGCTATATAAGGTCTCCGCACTTAAGTCCGAGTAGAAGCTAGGCCTATTTTGTGCCGCGACGCAGCTGAATTCCGCGTATTCGAGTAACAGGCGGGCGGGTTACTCCAGAGAACAACCCGGTTCGAAGATAATGACTGTGACGAAGAATCTTGAGGAAATACCTTAACGTAACGACTAAGTACCCAGGCTACTGGTTACTTTCGATTGGAAGACAAGCAAGAATTGATTGACTGCGGTAACCCTCTGCTGATTATCTAGATGCATAACAAAGTAGTTATTGCGCTCCAACGTAAAAGCTCGACTGGACCGTGCGCCTACTGATCGCACACAGCCAGTCGGCCTGAATGGGAGCAACGCACCTAGCCGCTAAGGAGTGTACTGGAGGTCATATGCGCCACACAATTGTCGGAGCTATTTTCTTGGTTCTTGCAGCTCAGTTCGCCATGGCAGGCGCAGGCAACGATCAGCCCACGAACATCGTCGTCACCACCCCTTACTCCAATAACGTAAGCTGGGCACAAGTCTGCTGGAACACGAACAATCCAAGTGACTCGCTAGTGATGCTGGGGGGCAACCCGGACTTCTCCCGCCAGGTTTATGATCCCAAGCTAGTCACCAATCACTGCGTAGTCGTGAAAAACCTTGAGCCCAACAACCAATACTTTTACTCGGTAGCCAGTTGCACTGATTCGGTGGGCCAACCGTGTGCCCGGACCGATAACAACTGGAGTTCGGCGCCTTACCCGACAGACGTCCCGACCTTTACTACGGCGCAGTCAACCAGCGGGCAAATGGCCTTTTCAGCTTTCCCCTTTGGTCCTGGCTACGTCTATCAGGGTGCCGGGATGAATGTCGGTATCAGCCTGATCCAGACATCCGGCGTCATGACCTCGCATTACATCATGGTGGTTACGGAGGCAAGCATCGACGGGGTATCGTGTCTTCCCGGCACTTTGCTGGGGGCGAACTGCGGAAATACTGGTCTCGCTTTGACCATGCTATGCGACAGCAACAAGGAAGTGGTGAATCCGGCTACGAATAATTATCCCGTCTTTGTCCTTTCTCCGCCTCCTTACAGCGGTGACTATGTCTGCTGGAACACTTTCTTCCAGGAGCCTGGCATGGAAGCCAGAATCGTCGCCAATGGTGGAGGACGACTCCGAAACCCATCGCTGAGCGCTCACACTCTACGGCTGATATTCCAAATGTTCGACATAAATCAGAACAATGTGCCCATAACCGACCCGGTGACGATGACCTATCAGTTCACGGTAAATCCGCCTGCTCAGTTTACGGTGACGGCGCCCACAACCTATCCTCCTATTCCACAGTGGAACAGTGCGGTGTTCAACGCTGCGAGGTGGGGGCCTCTCAGTTGCGAAAATCTAAAAACCAACAATAGCGCAGGTGTCTTTCTCAACGCCGACTTTAACTCTTTGTCGTCGAACAACGACCCCTGGGACACCTATGCGTATGATGGCAACCGGGTTTTCAAGCAGATTGGCGATTGGCTTGACGGTGTTACGGGCGGTCAATGGCAACCCAACCACTCCTATGTTCCTGGCGACCTTATCATCTCCGGCGGCTACACCCAGGTAAACATTTCCCCTGGCAAGTCGGGCGCAAATCCGCCGTCATTCAATCCCGTTCCCGGACAAAGCACGGCGGACTGGGGCACAAGCTGGATCAATGCCGGCAATACCGATTATTGGACGAAGTGCTCCGAGGTTATCGGGATGCAGTATCTCAACTGGGCGGTCAGCGTTCCCAAGTGGAAAGGGACGGATGAGTGGAACATATTTCCCTGGGGGATGTACATGGACTACTTACGCCAGGGAGATGTACTCAACGAAAATTGTGATGGAGGCCAAACCTGTTCGGGACTGAATTCTTCGGCCAACTGGCGCTTTGGCGCAAATATCGTGACCTATCCGCATCCTGGATTCGTAGATGAGAATTTCGTTTTCACCTACTACAACAATCAAACCGGAACCATCCGATCTTTGCCCTACAACATCAATGCGCTGCTGGTGAACTGGCTAGAGAGCGGCGTGCAACCGACGAATGAGCTCAAGGCCCGACTCGACCTATTGATTCAAACGATCGCAGAGGTGACCGCCTATAATCCGCTCGACGGGCCCAATAATTACAAGTGCTGCTATAGCGCCCCTAACTACAACGTCGGGTTATGGGCGATGACACTCATCAATACCTATGACGTGCAGACGTACCTGAATGCCCGGCCTGATGCCCGCATTCCTGTGGAGTTGATGAAGCTTCTGGATTGGTTCTATTCCACTCAGGTCAACCTTCTCGGTAACGACAACAAATTTCCATATGCGCCATGGACGGTTCCCTACAATTGTTCGCTCTTCCAGAACAACGATTGCTCGAAGAACCAGGGAGGCCTGAATAACCTTGTATCGCCGGCTTACGCATGGCTCGGAGCGGTCTATGGCGACACGTGCAAGCTGCCCACTAGCGGGGTCAAATGCTGGGATGCCGCCGACCGTCTAACCGTGAAGGCATTTTTCGACGGTTATGAGGGAAGCGAAAAGAACTACAACCAGCTTTTCCAGGACTTCTCCAACTACGTTGGTTGGCGCACCGGCGCATTTCCGGGAACGGATTCCTACGTTCTTCCCACGCATAACCCTCCCGGCGATCCTTATGCGGACGTCATCGGACCGTATCCATCCGGCGCCTATCCGGCTAAGCCGACTGCCGGCAACATATCCAACCACGGCGCGACGATCACCTGGTATAGCTACGAGCAGGCCGTATCGACTGTGGTCAGAGTCGGTACAAGTCCAAACAACATCACGATGGAAACGGACTGCGGCCCGGGTGTCTACACCGGCACGGACAATCTGTGGATCAACACCTGCAGCATCGCCGGCCTCAATCCCAGCACGCAATATTATTTCGGAGTAGGTGGGACTGATGCTGCCAGCAATTTCGCCTTTTCCTCTGTCGACCCTACAAACAATCTGTCAGGCGACACGCTGAATTTCACAACCACACAGTAGCGCCCAGTTAGATCGGTAGGAAGAAAATATGAAGATTACAGTCATTTGCTGTTTGGCATTGTTCCTGACCGTGGGCACGGGCACCGCACAATTGAGAATGCTGCCACCGCCTGCTGCGTGTACCGCTTCCTCATCGGGACCCATAGGATGGAAGTCGCAGTATCGCTTTGATTCCTGCCACAGCGGTTTCAATCCTTACGAGGTCACTCTGAACACTGGCAATGTTGGGAACATGGTTGAAGATTGGCAGTACACGACCGGGGCTCCCATATTTTTCGCGTCGCCGGTCGTAGCTAACGGCGTGGTCTACACCGGTTCCGACGACCAGAACTTCTACGCTCTGAACGCCACGACCGGAGCATTGCTGTGGCAGTACACCACGGGCGGATACATCCATTCGTCGCCGGCAGTGGCCAATGGAATCGTATACATTGGCTCCGACGATCAAAACCTGTATGCCTTAGACGCCTTGACCGGAGCGCTGAAGTGGATGTTCCACACCAAGAATCAGGTTTACTCTTCGCCCACGGTCAGCGCCGGCGTGGTCTACCTCTACTCCAGCGACGGACTTCTCTACGTGTTGGATGCCAACACGGGATCGCTCCTGTGGCAGTATTGGGGGGGCGGGATCGTTTCTAACTCTTCACCGGCCGTGTATGCCGGCCTCGTGTACATCGTGTGCCCCGAGGCTTTGTGCGCCGTCGACAACCACACCGGCCTGATGCGGTGGACTGCCGGCAATAACCTGTCCCTGTATTCTTCTCCCACGGTAGCTCGCGGCATGATCTACGTCGGGGGGCATGACAATAATCTGTATGCCTTTGACGCTCTGACGGGGGCGGCCCGGTGGAGCTTCACCACCGGCAATCAGGTGTGGTCTTCGCCTGCGGTAGCCAACGGCGTGCTCTACATCGGATCCCTGGATGGCAACCTCTACGCCCTGGATGCCACCACGGGAGCATTCCTGTGGCAATACCAGACGCAGGGATACATTCTCTCTTCGCCCCTGGTGGCCAATGGCGTGGTCTACGTCGGTTCCGCCGACGGTAACCAATACGCGCTGAACGCCAGCACGGGAGCACTCCTGTGGCAGTACATGACTGGCGGTGAGGTTGACTCGTCGCCGACAGTGGTTAACGGAGAAGTGTATGTTGGCTCGCGTGACGGTAATCTTTACGCATTTCATCTACCCCACTGACCACTAAGAAAACCGGCTTCGTCTCAGAATTCCACTCGTGTTGGAGTGGGCCGCCCAGCAGGGAGTCCAACCGGCATTCTGTGCCATGAGTAAACAGCGTTAGCTGTTCAATAGGCTGGTAATTCAACAGATCATCGGATTAGGTCCGATTCTATGCTCCCTTGACTGCTTTGGAAGCAGCAACTACCCTCCATGCTCGATGGTTTTCGTTTTGCAGATGGGAGTTTTGTCCGCCGCGCCATCACTGTCTGGTGATGTCGATCGGTTCACTCTCCCCATCCATGAAGATTGCCGCTGAAGTGGAGATTGTGGACCTGCATCTCTTCTCCAGACATCCCAAGCTATGGTTGTAATGTTTGGGACACTCCATACTTCCTCCGGTTGTGCTAGTAGTCATCCGGGTCGCGTTGGGGCGAAGTGTCGTTGATAAAGAACTTTGCGTCCTTAGGGCTGACTACGAACTGGAATGGCCTCGGGCCAACCGCAGAATTGAAGAACGAGGTAAGGTCGGTCTTTGCGCGCGCGTCCGCGAAGCCCAGCACACCTTCCTGCAGGCCGAAGTTCTGCTGGACAAACCGCAGGATGCTTCCAAAATCATACCTCTGGTTGTCGATGTAGCCGGCTGGGGTATAGGCCGAGACCACCAGCAGTGGAACCCTGAAGCCATACTGATAATCACCCTGCGGATAGTTCAGCAGGGTCGGCGGCTCGTGGTCATACCACCCACCCCAATCGTCCCAGGTAATAAAGATTGCCGTGTCGTTCCAATACCCCGCGCCGCCGTCGCAGTTGTTGCTGGATCCAACTGCGTTCACGATGGAAGCAACCCAGGAAGGTCCTCCCGGGGCGCCAAAGCCTGCGTGATCTGAATTCTCGCCCGAAGGGTTGACCCAACTCACGTCACGCAGCTTACACCCGGCGATGTCCGTCAGAACGTCGGCCGGATGTAAGTCAACGTTGTTCGTATAGTCGGGGCCCACACACTGCCCGTTATACCCTGTCGACTGGCAGATGTGCGCGATAGCGGTTGGAGCGTTCCAGATGCTGACGCCGCTCGGGGCGTAGTACCTCCAGGAATAGGTTTGCTGGAAATCGCCCATCGTCTGCAGATCGAAGCAGGGATAAATCGTGTCGTTCTCGTTATGTGGAGGCTTGATCAAGTACACCGTCGTGTTCATGTCGGCGGCGCAACCTACCGTCAGGCCATGGGGGGCGTTCTCGGAGGCGAAGATAGCCGCAGCATCGTCGTCGGTACTCGGCGCCGAAGTACCTGCAAACAGAAACATGTGAGCTGGAAAGCTCGGCCCCTGGTTTGTCTGGAACATATAGTTTGCCCACCCATATTGCGTGGCAATGTCGAGATAGGGATTCAGAACTCCCGCTGAATTGTCGATGTAGCGGTACACCGGTTGGGAAGGGCAAGTACCGAAGCAGCCGATTCGCGAGGCCCCGTCCATTTTGCACGGCGAGTTCAATGCAAACATGTTGTCGCACATCAACTGGAATCCCCAGTGAGAATGATCCAAATCGTAGGGAGCCACGAAATCTACCGGCTGGGGGTTCGTATAGCCCCGCGCGTTCGACTGGTCGAGCCACTCCGAAGTTTGGATGTTGTATTGGTCGGGACCAGGCTTAGTGCTGCACGAACCGGAAGAACCATACGGGGGCGAGCATAGCCCTTGGAACATGTTGTCCGGAGTGCGATTTTCCTGCACTACGATAATGATGTGCTTGAAATGAGGTACTTGGGCATTGAGAAGACTGCCACTCAGAAAGACGAGAATCGCAACTACAGATCTCATTCGACTTCTCCTCCGCTGCTCTTGTCGACGTTGTCCTCGGACAAGGAAGAGCTTCCTAGCTTCTGCACCTTTCCTTGGTGACCGGACTACACCATATAGAATGCGGAGGGAAAATTCTGTCGCCGTGCTGCTATCTCTTTTTTACAACGTGGTTACAAAAAAAAGCCCCGGGTTTCCGGGGCTTCTCTCTTCAGCAGCTCTGCTTTTTAGTCTAATTCAGTGGCTGTTGGCACCGTGCGGTTTGAAGGTGGCCACGAAGTCGGAGAAGTTATTTCCCGACCCTGACGTTGTGGGATCAGCTCCGTTTTGACTGAATCCGGTGAAAATCGAAATCCAGTCGTTGGTTGCGATCGTCGCCTTCAGGTAATCGGCGTTCTGCCCGGTTACTCCATCAGTTGTGTTGTAACTGGTTCGCGTATCGATGAGCTGATTATTCATCGGATTCGGACATGGAACGTTCATCTGAGTGTTGGGGTCCTGGCAGGTTACTCGATAGATGATGCAGTTCCCGCCGGTCGACAGATAGGTCAAGCATTGCTCGTTGGAGAAATTCGTACCTACCAGGCGCGTCAGGTAGAAAGCCTGCTTGCTGATTGGAATCGCATCCACCGTCATCAGGATGCCGCCCGTATTCTGGAATCCCGGCGGATAGGTTACGCCATACACGTGGTCGCCGTAGTCGAACTGGGTTTCCGTGCCGCCGTTCTGAATCATCTGCTGCACCTGCGTAGACTGGTGAGGCGTGAACTCCCACGAGAGTAAGTCAGTAGTCTGGCTTGCGCTAGCTTGCGAAGCAGTAAATCCGACATACCCGGCGTTGTTGTTCAACGAGATCGTGTTCTCGATGGTGAATGGCATGCTGACCTGGGGCACAGCGTTGGGCGCAGGAGTATGCGTGCCCGGAATGAACGGCGGATCGACGTAAAGCTTGATGTTGCCGGGGTTGTTACCCTGCGCTCCGGTGTATTCCACCACGACCTGATGCACCGTGCCATCCTGGCAGCCGTTGTTGCCGCAAGTTACACCGAGATGTGGCAGGTCGGCGCCGGAGTCAATTCCATTTCCCACCAGGCAACTGCTCACGTTGTATTGTCCGCCACAGATGGGGAACGAACCCATGACGTGGGCCGGACTGTTGGCCTGGGTTCCACAGCTTTGCATGGCGACGTGATTGCCGTTGGGGTCCCAGGCATCCTGCGTGGTGTCAAGCTCGACAGCCAGGCTATTGCGGATGCCGGTGTAGCCGATTCCACCGCTCGCCGCTCCCAATGCCGTCGTGCCCGCACCGCTGGCGCAATAATCGGTGCCGGCGGAGTTTTGAATTACGAAGGCCAGTCCATCGCCGGGGGCGCAGCAAGCTGCCGGGGTGTGAATTTGAAAGGCGAAGTAGTTGGTGAATCCCAGGTTCAAGGGCTGTTGCACGTTGAACCACACGCTGCTGGCCAGAGTGCGGGCGCTCATTCGCAGGCCGTCGGTCAGGCGTAACACCTGCTGCTCGTTATAGGTTGCCTGGTGAGCACGGCCGTTGAGAGCCAGGTTCTGAATGCTAGAAAAATCCTCGAACCTGATCTGCTGGGCCGCAGCCGAGGTGACCAGCAAAACAACAGCCATAAGGATCCGGGTCTTTGACAGCTTTGCCAAATACATGGGTAGCGCTTCCTTGTCTCGTCCATCACGGACGCTGGTTAATCCGGCTCCGTTGCCGGAGGCTGCCTGGCTCGGGGGGAGGACTCATGATGCCAAAGCGAGGGCCGACCTGTGTGCAGGCATTCTCGTTTTCATTGGCCTTCGCTGTCAAGCGAATTGACCGCCAGGACGCCAGGGATTTCAAGGCAAGCTGGATTCTTGGTTCCGCCGGCAGTCTATCCAAAAGGCCCGTTGAGCCCCATCTGTGACCTGCATCACAGCCATTGGAGAAAGCCATGCCGGAGGATAGTATTTGATATTGAGGCAAGTCGCGAGGTACTGATGAGCTGGATTTATAACCGGTTTGAAAAGAATTTTCTGGTAACCACGGTTGATTACGTTTTCAATTGGGCGCGGAAATCGGCCATCTGGCCCATGACTTTCGGCCTGGCGTGCTGCGCCATCGAAATGATTGCCGCCTCTACAGCGCGGTTCGACATTGCTCGCTTTGGCTCGGAGGTCTTTCGCCCCAGCCCCCGCCAGAGCGACCTCATGATCGTCGCCGGTACCGTGACGCTGAAAATGGCGCCGGTGGTGAAGCGCATCTACGACCAGATGCCCGATCCCAAGTGGGTCATCTCCATGGGCGCCTGCTCGTCGGTCGGCGGACCGTTCAACACCTATGCCGTGTTGCAGGGTGTGGACCGCATCGTCCCAGTCGACGTCTACATCGTCGGCTGCCCGCCCCGTCCCGAAAATCTTTTCTATGGACTGCTGCGCCTGCAGGACAAGATTGACCAGATGAGCATTGCCAAGAAACCCACGGAAGTGCGGCTGAAGGAAGACATGGCCGAAAACTTCAAGCAGCAGATTCGCATCGCCCAAGCCAATTTCGCCAATCCGGAACAGTTGGTGCAGCCGGTCGAAAATGGCGTGGTGGTGCCGCGGTAGCAAAGCGTACAAGACTGACGGCGAATCGTCATCGATTTTGGACGGTCCCAAAGGCCGTCCTTCTTTTTGCTCCGCGTGATTTGGGATACGCTAGTGCAACGCTTATGTCTGAATTCATCAAAATCGCCAACAAGTCTGAACTGCCTGAGCCCGACGCCGCCGCTGAGTTCACCGTGGGAGACCGCACCATCTGCGTCGCCAACGTGAAAGGTGAATACTGTGCCCTCGACAACGTCTGTCCTCACGAAGGCGGCCCGCTCGGCATGGGCTACGTGGATGGGACGAAGGTCGTTTGCCCGTGGCACGGCTGGGAGATCGAAGCCAAGACCGGCGCCGCCGAAAGCGGGCAGACCATTCCCGTGTACCCGCTGCGCATCGAAGGCGATGACGTGCTGGTGGCGTTGTAGAAATCCTTCGTCGCCCGGTGAAAAGCTCTGCGTGACTGCAATTGTGCATCGGCTCTCGCTGCGAACTTTCTCTGGCGTCGTCACGTATCAAGCTCCAGGCAGCGGCGACGCGTTCGCTCTCACGCGCCCAGACCTGATATTTTTTCAGCCGAAGGAGTTCGCATGCGATTGCTGGCACTGGCTCTGTGCCTCGTGTTTTCCTCTCATATGTTTGCTGCCGATAGTCTTGACGCCCGCCGAAAGAAACTGAGTGACCTCGTCTCCGAATACTGGGAGCACAACCTGAAGGTCAATCCGGTGTTCGCCTCGATCATCGGCGACAAGCGCTACAACGATCAGCTGGGCAGCACCTCGGCGGAGTTTCTGAAGAAGGAAGCCGCCGTCGAGCGAGACTACCTGGCACGCTTCGAGGCGATCGACACCACCGGCTTTCCCCAGCAGGAGAAGCTCAACCAGCAGCTTGAGGTGCGTGAGATCAAGCGCGACCTCGGCTTCTACGATTTGAAGATGTGGCAGATGCCGATCAGCCAGATCAGCGGCATTCACATCGAAGCGCCGCAACTGGTGACCATCCTCTCGTTCAAAACCGAAAAGGATTACACCGACTACATTGCGCGCCTGCATCAGTTGCCACGCATCTTCGACGAGACCATGGACAACATGCGGCTGGGCATGGCCGACGGCATGATGCCGCCGAAGTTCCTGCTGGAGAAGGCAGTCGACCAGACGAACGGCATCGCGGCCACGCCGATGGAGCAGTCGCCCTTCGCGCAGCCCTTCGAAAAGTTCCCCGCCGATTTTTCTGACGCTGACAAGACACGCCTGAAGAAAGAAGGGCTCGACGCCATTCAGCACGATGTGGTGCCTGCCTATCAGAAGCTGGCAAAGTTCCTGAAAGATGATTACGCGCCCAAGGGTCGCACCGAGGTTGGCGTCTGGGCGCTGCCGAATGGCGATGCCATCTACCGATTCCTGGTGCGCGAATCGACCACCACCGATGTCGATCCGGAAACCATTCACCAGATCGGACTCAAGCAGGTGGCTGAAATTGAGAAGCAGCAGTTGGCCATCGCCAACAAGCTCGGCTACAAGGACCTGAAAAGCTTTGCGGCAGCCATTGCGGTCGATCCCAAGTTGCATGCCCATTCTCGCGAAGAGATACTCGACCTCTACCGCAAATACATTGGGCAGATGGAGCCCAAACTCCCGCAGCTATTCGGCCATCTTCCTAAAGCGAAGCTGGTGGTCATGGCCGACGAGGCTTTCCGCGAGAAAGACGCCTCCGCCGCCGAATATGTTCCCGGCACTCCCGACGGCTCGCGGCCGGGTCACGTCATGGTGAACACCAGCGATCCCGAGAAGCGCCTCACCATCAACATGGAGTCGACGGCCTACCATGAAGGCGTCCCCGGGCATCACCTTCAGCTATCGATGGCGCAGGAAGTAGGTACGCTGCCGCCGTTCCGCCAGCATGGATTCTGGGGCGCGTACATCGAGGGATGGGCGCTGTATTCCGAGCGCCTGGGCAAAGAGGTTGGCTTTTACCAGGACCCCTACAACGACTACGGCCGCCTGCAGGATGAAATGTTGCGAGCCATCCGCCTGGTGGTTGATACCGGCTTGCACTACAAGCATTGGACGCGTGAGCAGGTGGTGCAGTTTTTCCACGACCACTCCTCAGAAGACGAGCCCAACGTACAGTCGGAGACGAACCGTTATATTTCATGGCCGGGGCAGGCGCTGTCCTACAAAATGGGACAGCTGGAAATTCTCGACTTGCGGGCTCATGCCCAGAAAGAATTGGGCAGCAAGTTCGACATCAGGGAATTTCACGATCAGGTCATCGACTCCGGAGCACTGCCGCTGGATGTGCTGCAGACCCAGATCAACGACTGGATCGCGCAGAAGAAGGGAGCCGCGAAGTAGAAGGCTACCTAAACAAGTTGATTGAGGGGAGTGCTGCGTGATCGGGTAGAGCTGGCCTTCAGGCCAGCGTTGCTGTATTTTCAATCACCCCGAGCCGGCTAGCCGGCGGCACCGCCTCCACAGCCGAACGCTGATGTCAAACCGTCACGCCTTCAGGCGCGCATATCGTATCGCTCATAACGGGCGTTAAGCGTCTGACGTAATGTGTTCTGTTACTTCAGCGGCTAATGCCCGTTTCGCCTGAGCAGAACTGCACCGCTGAAGCAGTGCTCCACCCTCTATGTCAACTAAAGAATGGCTATAAGAGAAACTATGTCCTTCTACGAATACAGCGCGAAGCTGAACGATGGCTCGCTCAAGAAGCTGAGCGCGTACAAGGGAAAGGTGTTGCTGGTGGTCAACACCGCCAGCCAGTGCGGCTTCACGCCGCAGTACAAAGGCCTGCAAGATCTTTATGCCAAATATAAGGACCGCGGCTTTGCGGTCCTCGGTTTTCCCTGCGATCAGTTCGGACACCAGGAGCCGGGCAGCGATGACGAGATCGCCTCATTCTGCGAAACCAAGTACGGCGTCGACTTCCCGCTGTTCTCAAAGATCGAAGTGAACGGCGACGACGCCCATCCGCTTTACAAGTTTCTGAAGAGTGAAAAGGGCGGTCTGCTGGGCGATGCCATCAAGTGGAACTTCACCAAGTTCCTCATCGATAAGCAAGGCAACGTCGTGGAGCGCTACGCTCCGCTCACATCCCCTGAAAGCATCGCGCGTGACATCGAAAAAGCGCTGGGGGAGTGAGATTGTGCGGCTGATGAAAATTTGCCATTGACGAAGATGCGCGTCAGGGCAGCACATCCAATCGTGCCCTGACGCGCACCTCGCCTATCTTTCTTTCTTCGACCGTGACTATTGCAACAGCCCAAATACTGCCACGCCCGTCTGCGTTCCTACATACACTCGCCCGTTGGCGATCATCGGCGTGATGAACTTGTTCCCGTTGCCGAACTGGTCGCGCGAGCCCTGCTGACTGCTGTTGTAGAGTTCCTGCGCCAGGTTGAGCGCGTTGTACGCGTGCAGCACGGCGGGCGAAGAGTTCTCGACCGCCCACAGAATCCCGTTCTGGCTGAGATTCGAGGAGATGCTGGGAGTCGCGCCGGGATAGGTGAACGTCTTGCTCGTCTGGCTGCTGGGCGAGGCCGTCAGCTTTCCATTCACAAACGGATATGCCTTAATGTGATCGCCCACTCCACCGAAATAGACGGTAATGGAGAAGTATGCCGGCATCGACCATGCGCCACCCGGCAGAGCGCCCGTGAGCTCCTGGTAGACATTGTTATTGTTGTTCGGGTTCCACTTGCCCATGTTGTCGCGGTTGGCGACATAGATGTTGCCGTCTTTTCCCGCGCCGACTACCAGGTGAACCTTCTTGTTCGCCGAAACCGAGACGTCGGGCAGCACCAACGCTCCGCCCGATCCCAGGTCGGTATCGGAATTCGACTCCTGCACCGTGTTGTACATGTTGAAGTAGTCGGCTACCGCGAGCGGGCCCGAGGTCGAAACCTTCATGATGGCGTTGCCGTAGTCGCCGTTGATCGGGAAGCCGTTGCCGTCAAGCGTGGTGTCGAAGGTTCCGTTGGCATCGAGGAAGTACAGAAAGCCGTCGCTGTCGGCCGCGATTCCGGCGCCCGCTTGCCAGATGGAGCCTTCGTTGCCATTAGGAGTGACATCCAGAACCGAGGTCTGTGTCAGGTCGGCCGCGCTGTACTGCATGATCCAGCCGGTGTAAGGACGCGCGTCACAGTGCGAGGTGAATCCCAGGTAGATGCTGCCGGCCACTTCCAGCAGCCCGGCACGCTCGGCATAATACTTCGGATCGAAGACCACGAATCCGTTCTGGTGGTTGTCGCCACTGCCCGGGATACTTCGCCTGAATCTCCACCGGGCCGCCGAACAGCTCAGCCCCGGTCGTGAGATCAACCGCATGCAGCCGCTGATGGTACGTGCTGCCGGACTTCGACATGGCAACAAAATACATGACGCCGCTTCCGTTGCGGTTGCGATCGATCACCGGGGTATCGGTGATGCCGATCTCGGGACTGATCTGTCCGCAACCGAAGACGGCTTCGCTGGGGGTTTCGCCCTGCATCAGCGCAGTTGTCGTCCATAGCTGCGCTCCGCTGTCAGCGTCGAAGGCATAGATGCTGTCGTGCTCGCTGACCGCGTATAGCACATTGTGAGCGACGCCGTTGATGGTTACATTCGAGACGTAGAGCGGCTCGGCATCGATCTTTCCATCGGTCGCAAGGAAGTTGACCTTGCCGAAGGTGGCGGAGTTCACGTTCGTCTGCGTCAGCACGGTTTCCAGCGGCATCTGGCCGGTGCGCATGTTGTCGTCGTGATAAGTCAGCACATTGATCGGCGACACTCCGGCGGCGATACGCTTTTGCGCTGCCAGGCAGGAGACGAAGAGTACGGGAAAAAGCAGGGTGCAGAGAACGGCTGCGCGATAACGCATGGCCTCACCTCCAAAACAGTTCCACGAGTTTAATGCAACCAGATGGAAGGTGGCGGCCTAAGTTTGCTTAGACGCTTAATTTAATAAGGGAGGAACTCTGTAACCGCAGCATTCGGATCATTACGAACGTAATGGCCCGCCGGCATCCAGCATCTGCGGAATTTGGCGCTCGCTATAATCGTGGAATGGACGAACAGGATTTCCGCCGCCACGCTGACGCGAGTCTCGAATCTCTGAAGCGCAGTCTCTACGAAGCGGAAGGTGAAGCCGACTTCGAGGTGGAAGAGAACTCGGGCGCGCTGCATGTTGTCTTTGAAGAGCCGCCAGGGAAGTTTGTGATTTCGCCGAACGCTCCGGTGCGCCAGATCTGGATTTCTGCTCTGTCGACCAGCTTCAAACTCGATTGGTCAGAGCAGAAGGGCGACTTTGAATTGACCAAAACAGGCGAGACCATCAAGCCGCTGGTCGGCCGGCTGATTAACGAGCAGTTAGGTGAAGAGGCGATTCGTCTGAAGTAAAGCCGCCGTTGGCTGTTAGCTCTTAGCCGTTGGCCAGAATGCAGAAGCGGGGGGAAGCCCACGCATCGTCTTCCAGCCTCAGTTCGCCAACGGCGAACTGCGCACTAGGCTAAATTAATTCGCCCCGCTTCGCGGAATTGGCTTCCACTTAAGCAATCATCCTTCGCAGCTGAAGAATGCGGGGACTACAAGCCAAGAGCCGTACTACTTACACGTCCCCACACCGCTCTCGATTGCCGTTCCCTCTTCGTAGTCGTTCCAGGTTTCAATCATGAGGAAGGGAAGCGGCCGCTGTTCGTTGTAGTAACGCCGGAACAAACGTAACGTGTCATCGAAAGTTTTGCCGCATCGCGCGCTCATGTGGCGGTTCTGGCTCCAGCTGGCACGGGTGTCATCGAAGCCCGGCCATGCCGCACCTACGGCGATTTTGTTGGGATACTGCGCGATCATCGTCTGGTAGAAATTGTCCAGATAATCTTCGCCCCAGTTGCTGCCGTTCGGGCTCCAGCCCGCCTTGCCGGGATTCACCCACGCATAAAACCCGTCAAAATCATTCGCGAACTTCGCATTGATGTCTTTGAAGATGAGCAGTGGCGGGTCTTCCCATGAATTCGTCGTCTGCCGCACGCGACCCCAGTCCGTGTGTCCGCCCTTGGGGAAGATGAAGATCATCGGCTTACCTTCGTATCGCAGGTACGAGTTGCGAGCCACCATGGCGTGCGGGCCGATGTAGCGGTCGTAGGCGTATTGCAAATCGACGATTACCGCGTCGGTGCTGTTCCCCGGATTGCTCTCGTCCTCGTCATACATCAGCGCGACCTTGAAGTCCTTTTCACCCGCGGCCTGCTGCATCAGGGTGTACGCCTTGTCTTCGAAATCGTGGCGTGCTCCGTACCAATTCACCACGAAGGCCGAGATGCCCAGCTGCTTGGCATGATCGATTTGCTGCTCGATCTTGACGCGATCGACTGACGAGTAGCCCACATCAATGTGGCTGCGCTGGCCGAACCATGGCTGATAGTCGGCGATCAGCATAGGATCCTGCCCACCACCAACGAAGTGGTTCGCGGCGAGCGGCTGATGCACCGGCTGGTGGCTGCACGATAGGGTGGCAAGAAGCGCCGCCATAACAAAAAAGAAACTCAACGCGCGATTGCTGCGCGTGCGAACAGGGAAAAGATTCATAGGCAATTAGACCAACGCCGTTAGATGAGAATTCCTGTCGCAACGTTGGTCAGAGCTGAATCCGGACAACGCCGCCGGTGCCATTTGGCGTCGCCGCGCCTTGGCCGTTACACTGATTGTGTGAGGATTGCACTCGGGCAGATCAACACTACCATCGCCGATTTCGCTGGGAACTCCGCAAAAATCATCGATTACGCGCAACGGGCCCGCAGCGGCGGGGCCGAGTTGGTCATGTTTCCCGAGCTCTCCATCTGCGGCTATCCTCCGCGCGACCTGGTCGAGCGCCCTTGGTTTGTCGAGCGCAACCGCCAGACCGCTGAAGAAATTGCCCGTCACACCGAAGGCATTGCGGTCATCGTCGGACTGGTGACTCCCACCAGGAACGGCACCGGCAAGTCCGTCCTGAATTCGGCGGCGCTGTTGCGCGACGGCAAAATTGCTTTCCTTCAATCCAAGCGCCTGCTGCCCACCTACGACGTCTTTGATGAGATGCGTAACTTCGCCCCGGCCGATTCGCAGCAGTTGTTCGCGCTCGATGGCAAGCAGGTGGCACTCACCATCTGCGAAGACGCATGGAATGACAAGAATTTCTGGGACCGCCGTATGTATGGCGTCGATCCGGTCGAGGACCTGATGCGTGCCGGCGGTAAGGTAGTGCTGAACATCTCCGCGTCACCTTTTTATCTGTGCAAGCGCGAGCTGCGCCGCGACATGCTGGCGGCCATCGCGCGCCAGTACAACGTTCCTGTCGCCATGGTCAACCAGGTCGGCGGCAACGACAGCCTGGTGTTCGACGGTTCCAGCCTGGTGCTCGGCCCCGACGGCAACGTCATCGCGCAGGCCAAGTCCTTCGAAGAAGACCTCATCTTCTTCGACTCCGAGACCCTCAAGGGAGACATGCGCGAGCGCGACGACAGCGAAGAGGGAAGCGCCTACGCTGCGCTGGTACTGGGCACGCGCGATTACGTTCGCAAGTGCGGCTTCAAGAGCGTGGTGCTGGGACTGAGCGGCGGCATCGATTCAGCCCTGACTGCGTGCATCGCGGTCGATGCCCTGGGCGCGGAGAACGTGATGGGCATTGCCATGCCAGGTCCCTATTCGTCGGAGGGAAGCGTTGACGATGCGATTGCGCTGGCGAAGAATCTCGGCATTAAGTACGAAATGATCCGCATCGGCGATATCTTCAACTCCTACATTGCGGGACTGGAGCCGGCTTTCGAGAACCGCGCGCCCGACGTGGCGGAAGAGAATATCCAGGCTCGTATTCGCGGCTCGCTGGTGATGGCCTTGTCGAACAAGCTGGGATCGATGGTGCTCACCACCGGCAACAAATCAGAGCTGGGCGTGGGTTACTGTACCCTCTACGGCGACATGTGTGGAGGCCTGGCGGTAATCTCTGACGTGCCGAAGACCCTGGTGTATCGCCTGTCGCGCTATGTCAATCGCAATGGCGAACGTATCCCTGAGTCGACCATCGAGAAGCCTCCGTCGGCTGAGTTGCGGCCAGATCAGAAAGACAGTGACTCTTTGCCGTCATACGAGATACTGGATACCGTGCTGGTCGACTATGTAGAGGACAACAAGTCGCCGCGGCAGATTGCCGAGGAGCATGGTTACGATCTCGAGCTGGTGCGCGGCATCGCGCGCATGGTGGATCGCAGCGAATACAAGCGTCAGCAAGCCGCGCCCGGGCTCAAGATTTCCGAGAAGGCGTTCGGTTTCGGCCGGCGTTATCCCATCGCGGCCAAGACCGACGTCTAGCCGCTACATTCTAAGTTGGAAGGCATCCATGAAATTTATATCGCGCTTGTTCCTCGTAGCCGGGCTGGTGTTTTGCAGCTTCAACCTGTTTGCCCAGGCCCATACCGACAGCAACACCAAGCTGCCCAGCGAAGCCACGGTCAATGAGTTTCTAAAGCATATGTTCGGCTGGAACCAGAACCTGGCCTGGCATGTGGCCAGCATCAAGCCCTCGGAGGCGCCCGCGATCTCCGAGGTCACCGTGATATTCAACACGCCGGAAGGACAAGCGGTGCAGCGCATCTACGTTACGCCTGACGAGCGCTATGCCTTCTCCGGAGACCTGGTGCCATTCGGCGCCGATCCATTCGCCGAGGCTCGCACCGTGCTGAAAAACGCCAATGGCCCCTCCCGCGGCCCGAAAGATGCCGCCGTTACCATCGTTGAGTTTGGCGACCTGGAGTGTCCGGCGTGCAAGAAGGCGCAGGAGAACCTCAACAAGCTGATGACTGATGAGCCCAAAGCCAAGCTCGTCTTCCAGAACTTTCCGCTGGAGCAGATCCACAAATGGGCGATGCTCGGGGCAAAATATGTTGACTGCCTTGGCCGCGAAAATAACGACGCGGTCTGGAAGTTCATCGCCACCACCTACGATCATCAAGCCGAGATCAACGAGCAGAATGTCGACCAGATGTTGAAGGGCTACGTGAAGGACGCAGGCGGCGACCCTGCGGCCGTAGGCGCCTGCGCCGCCAAGCCGGACACTGAAAAACGCGTGCGCGACTCGCTCGCGCTCGGCGAGAAGCTCAACGTCAACAGCACACCCACGTTCTTCATCAACGGACGCAAGGTCTCCGGCTTCGTGAATACTCCATACGAAGCGGTAAAGGCCATGGTCGATTACGACTTGAAGTAAGTTGTCGCATGCCCGTTGCCGGCAACCGTCGTCGGCGCGGGCCGCGCGCTTCGCTCTAGGCATTCACCGCCAGCTTCGACGAGGACTGCGTGCTGCCGGCTTGTCCCATGGTTTGCAATTGCTGTTGCAAAACCGTGTAGGCCTGCTGTGCACCGCTCAGGTTGCCCGCCTGCAGTGCCTGCCCTAACTGCTGCAACAGTTGACTCATCGGGTTGCTGCCATTATTTGCGCCATGATGATGATGGTGGAGCGCACCGGACGCGGTGGGTGAAACCGTCTGCTGCAGCTGTTGAAAATCCTGCTGTGCGGCGGACGTATTTCCGGCTTGCAGGTCTTTGCCGAGCTGACTGAAATCCTGGGCCGCAGGACTGGTGCCCTGGCTCGCAGAAGTCGAAGCCGCCTGCGGCGCCAACTTCTGTAGCGCCGTAAAATCCGACTGGGCGGCTGACAGATTCCCCGATTGTAGGTCTTGCCCCAGCTGCTCCAGGCCCTGCTGCCATTTCAGGCGATTACTCTGTATGGCATGCAAACTGTAGTTCGACAAAGCACTGCTCGCGATACCAGCGATTGACATACGCTACCTCCACGCGGCGCGCTCTTCCGCGATGAATCACGGGCGATACGGCACGCCTGCACAGCGGGATTGAGTGCAAACCGCTGGCCAGCCTTCCGCAGAAGTTTCTAACCTTAAATTCCGGCCGCCCACTGGCTGGGATTTGGTGGCTGAGGGCAATAATGCGACAATCGATACCATGCAGAAATTCCTGTTGCCAATCTCTTGCCTGAGCCTCGCCCTGTCGTTCTCGACCATGGCCACCGCGCAGCAAACCTCGACGGCACCTTCCAAGCCCGGCGCAGCGGCCGGTTCTAAATCCGCGAGCAGCAGTGCGTCCTCCTCGCCATACACTACCGACAAAGAGAAAGCCAGCTACGCGATCGGCATGAATATCGGCAAGAGCCTGCAACATGACGGGCTGGAAGTTGACGCCAACGTGGTAGCGCAAGGTCTGAAGGACGCCATGAGCGGCGCTCCCAGCAAGATCAGCGAGGCCGATGCGCAGGACGCCATGGGCAAGCTGCGCACCCAGGTGATGGCCAAGAAGCAGGAAGAGCAGGCGCACGCCGGCGATGCCAACAAGAAGGCAGGCGACCAGTTCATGGCAGCCAACAAGAGTAAGGAAGGCGTGGTCACGCTGCCCGATGGATTGCAGTACAAGATCGTGAAGGCGGGTACTGGACCCAAGCCGAAGGCCACCGACACGGTAGAGGTGAATTACCGCGGAACCACCATCGACGGCAACGAGTTCGACAGCTCCTACAAGCGGGGCAAGCCGGAGACGCTGGGCGTCAACCAGGTCATCAAAGGATGGACCGAAGCGTTGGAATTGATGCCGGTCGGCTCCAAGTGGCAGTTGGTCATCCCTCCCGATCTTGCTTACGGCCCAAATGGCGCCGGCGGCGTAATCGGCCCCAACTCGACGCTGGTATTCGATATCGAATTGCTATCGATCAAAGGCCAATAGTTTCGTCATACACGGTTTGATACCAGGGCACGGCTTCGGTCGTGCCCTGTTTCTTACCTGCCTATTCCAGGACAAACTACACTGACCGTGATGACCTCCTCTGGCTTCAACTGGCGCGGGTACGACGCCTATCTTTTCGACATCGATGGCACGCTGCTGAACACACACGATGGCGTGCATTACAACTCGTTCCACACCGCGCTGCGCGAGGTCTACGGATGCGACGGCCGTATCGATGATGTTCCCGTACACGGCAACACCGATATCGGCATCCTGCGCGCTGCGCTGGAGCGTCATTGTTCCCTGCGTGCTGGCGAGTTTGAGGCCAAGCTGCCGCAAGCCCTGAACATGATGTGCGCCGAGGTCGAGCGTAACGCCGATCGCATCCTTCCTGAGCTATGCCCGTCGATCGCTGACCTTCTGGCCTCCTTGCACGGAGAGGGCAAGCTACTGGGCGTGGTTACCGGAAATCTCGAGCGCATCGGATGGCGCAAGCTGGAAAAAGCCGGCATCCGCAAGTACTTCGACTTCGGCTCCTTCAGCGACACCAGCGAGAAGCGGGAAGACATTTTTCGTCACGGGGTTGAACATGCACGCCGGCTGCGCGGGCCCCAGACCAGCGTCTGCTTTGTGGGCGACACTCCGGCCGACATTCGTGCCGCCGCCTCGCTTGGGCTGCCGGTGATTGCGGTGGCTACAGGAATCTATTCGCGCGAGCAACTGGTGGAGCATGCTCCGCCGCTGTGCGTGGGAACGGTGGCGGAGTTGTTGTAACCTCAAGTGCCCCAGTCATTGCTTCAGTTGGAGTGAGTGAGATTCATGAAGCTTCGGCACACTTCGGGTGCCCCACACATCCGTTGCGTTCGGAGGAGTGGGATCGACGAACGATTGAACCTCCGCCACACCGGAGGCCACCTGGACCGATCCTTTTCCTTGCTCAGGTAAACGCGTCCGACCCTGTGACGTCCCACTCATTCCAAATGAAGGAATGAGTGGGGCACCCGGGGATCTCAATGAGTGCAGTGGGATACCACGCCAACTGTCCGCTACGGCTTGATCATCCACACCACGCCGCAACCGTAGCCCTCGTCACAAACGGTGTAACCACCCACGGCCGCTGTGCCGTACAAAGTTCCATCCGTGTCGATAGTTACCTGGCTGAATGGCCACCCGCCGTCCTCCGATCCGGTGAAGAGGTGCAGCCGGGTGTACACCCAGCCGTTGGCGGTGTTGGTCAGCTTAAAGACGGTGCCTCTTCCATAGGGACCGTCACATAGTGTAGTGCCGTACAGATTCCCCGCAGCGTCGAGTGTCAGACTTTGACCAGGACCACAATAGTCGAGCGGGTCAGCGGTGAAACTGTAGAGAACTCTGAAGGTCCAGGTACTGCCGGAGGGCGACAGTTCGAAGACTGTGCCTCCCCCGCCCGTGCCGCCGGTCTGGGTGGATCCGTAAAGATTGCCGGCGTTATCGAATATCAGACCGCTCTTGGGGCTGATTCCATCAGCTCCGCCTGAAAAAGTGTAGAGAGTTGTCGGCAGCCAAGTTCCGCCGACATTCTTCAGCTCGTAAACAGTGCCGTTGTAGTTGTCCAAACCGGTACAGCAAGTCGTGCCGAAAAGATTCCCGTTGTTATCGAAGATCACGCCCCCGACCAGCGCCCCCACCTGGGAGGTGCTGAGCGTCGTCTTAGTCCAGACACCCCCGGAAAGAGTTAGCTTGTATACCGTGCCTGTGCCACTGTCAACATATCCGGTGGTTGTGCCGTAGATATTGCTCCCTTGGTCCCAGACTAGATCACCGGCGCTCGGGTGCACACCGTCCTGGCCGGTTCCAAAGTCAGTGAGTAGCGTTCTCGTCCAGGGGCAGAATACTGTTTTGCAAATGCTCAATCGCGGCGTCAGCCGGAAGACGGTCCCAAGGTTGTATTGGGCGCCACCGTTCTCAGTAGTGCCGTAAAGAAGGCCGTCTGGTCCGAAGACGACTCGGGCATAGGGATTAGCCCCGTCGGGTCCGCTGAAGTGGTAAATGGAATTGAAGGTCCAATTATCCCCGACGCGCGTCATCTCGTACACTGAGCCGCTGCCGCTATGGCCTGTGGTGTCATAAGTTGTACCGAATAGAGCGCCGCCTCTTATCGTCACCCCTACATTTGGCTTAGTACCGTCTCCCGTTCCGGTGAAGGTGTGAATTACGCTGAAGGTCTGCGCGTGAGCCGCCGGTGCAAGCAATGCGAGAAACATAATCAGACAAAAGTGTGCGAACATCTTGAGCTTCATACGGGGTGCTCCGAGGTGAAGTTAGAGCCGGGCGCCCCATCGTATCGCGGGAGGTAGCGGAGGTCACCTGAAGTCGCGCTTCTTATTGGTGAATAACCGCTGGTTTTTGAAAGAAGCAGTAGCCGGCGCCCCGCTCATTGCGGAATTTGGAATGAGTAGGATCGAGGACGATTGAAGCTCGCCGGGTGCCGAGTCATCCGTTCCGTTCGGATGAGTGGGATCGATGAACGATTGAACCTCCGCACACCGGAGGCCACCTGGACCGATCCTTTTCATTGCTCAGGTGAACGCGTCCGACCCGGCGACGTCCCACTCATTCCAAATGAAGGAATGAATGGGGCACCCGGTCGTCTAGAAACGTTTTCTACGAAGAGCCGCAAGGCCGCCGACAATTCCAGCGCCGACAAATGTTAGCGTGCTCGGTTCTGGCACAGTCGTGAAATTGAGGTTTACAGCCCAATCGGGGGATAAGCCGTAGCCGTCCCAAGGGAGTGAAAATAGAGACGCCGAATTCATTTCCATTGTTGAAGTATGCGAACCCGTTCAGGTTTGGATGGGAATCTCCAGTGGTCACGTAGGCCTCACCCATTGACTGCCCGTTATATTCGGAGGTGCTCAGAAAAATCACATATTGCTGACCGGGCGTAACCAACACATTGCCAGGATTGATGTTTATCTCCTCGTTCCCCGCGTTGTCGTAGGTAATTTGCGGGCTGGAATATAGCAGCGTACCGGCGTGGGTTCCCGTCCACGTCGCGACATAGGCTCCGGTGATGATGTTGCCCGGGGCATACGAGTCGCCCATGTAGAACGAGAAGCCGTTCAGATCGTTTATGCCGCCTGGCGCGGTGAAGATTTCACCGTAGGTCTGGGTGGCGCCACGGGGATCACCGAACGGATAGTAGCCGTCATTGTAGCCGCTGAAATTGTTGATGATCGTGTCGGCGAAGGTGCTCGCGGCGAACAGCAGGACAGCAGATAGAAGCAGGGCCTTTTTCACAAACACCTCCAGAGCCACGGAGCAGTCATAGAGCCCACGGGCCAAAAGCTTACCACGGGAATTGTTTTCACTTGGTCGAAACAAACTTCTACGAGTTCGAAGTGGCCGCCGGGTGCCGAGTCATCCGTTCCGTTCGGAGGAGTGGGATCGACGAACGATTGAACCTCCGCCACACCGGAGTCCACCTGGACCAATCCTTTTCACTGCTCAGGTAAATGCGTCCGACCCTGTGACGTCCCACTCATTCCAAATGAAGGAATGAGTGGGGCACCCGGGACCTCAATGAGTGTAATGGGGATGTTACGCCGGGTGCCCCACTCATCCGTTCCGTTCGGATGAGTGGGATCGACGAACGATTGAACTTCCGCACACCGGAGGCCACCTGGACCGATCCTTTTCCTTGCTCAGGTGAACGCGTCCGACGCTGTGACGTCCCATTCATTCCAAATGAAGGAATGAGTGGGGTACTCGGCTCTTGCCGCTGCATCGGGAGCCTGTCCAATCCAATTTCATTCCCGAAAAATTGTTCGTACATTGGCTTGTCGAAATTAGCGACTTTCTTGGCCAGCCACTCGTGATTTAACTTGCCGCTCGAAATCGTCGCCGCCATACTTCGTCGTTGTCTGTGTTGCCGAAAGCTCGAAGGGCCGCCCTGGAGGATAGAGACGTGACCCCCAAGAACACTTTGTACCTCAGTCTGATGTTGCTGATCGCATCGGTCGCGACGGCGCAAATTCCTTGCAATCCGCTGGCGCTTCCGAGCGCGACGTTATTCGTGAACTGGCCGCAGTTCCGCTATGACGCCGGGCACACAGGCTGTAATCCATACGAGTCAATCCTTAGCACGGCGACCGTGGGAGGATTGGTTGTGGATTGGGCTTATCCCACTGGATCTCCGGTGTTTGGTGACCCCGTAGTCGCCAATGGGATGGTTTACTTCACCTCACACAATTATCCCGATAGCGGCCTTTTTGCCTTAAACGCAAGGACGGGCGCCCTGGTGTGGGAGTCTACGGCCGGGCAGGGTACTCGCACTCCACCGGTAGTTGCCAATGGGTTGGTCTACATCGGAGAGGGGGGCCTCTACGCCTTCAACGCTGCCACGGGCGACCTCCAGTGGGAGTACCTGGGCGGCAACGAATCCAGCGGGGCAACTGTCGTTGACGGCGTGGTCTATGCCGGCGGCGGACCTGGCCTTGTCGCCTTAAACGCCAGCACGGGAAACGTTTTGTGGAGCTATCCGATCGACGGCGGGGTCCAGACGCCGGCGCTGGCGAATGGTGTGCTGTATTTCAATTCCATTAAGGAGATCAACCCCAACTCGTATGTGAGTGCCCTTTACGCCTTCAACATCGCCACGCAACAAATCATCTGGCAGATGTCGTGGACTGACGTGGCCCCAATCATCAATCCGCCGGTCGTGGGGAATAATGCTGTTTACTTCAATTCGACTGCTTTCAACGCCAATACCGGAGCAGTCCTGTGGAATGCCCCCGCCTACTTCTACTCGCTACCCGCTCTGGCTGACGGCAAGGTGTACTACGGATCGTTCGGGGGTGTCTATGCGGTAAGCGCCAGTACGGGCAACTTCGTGTGGAGCTTCGCAACGGGCAACCTTGGCGATGGCGCCGCTCCGGC
This sequence comes from uncultured Acidobacteriaceae bacterium, assembly GCA_963771535.1. Taxonomy (GTDB): domain Bacteria; phylum Acidobacteriota; class Terriglobia; order Terriglobales; family Acidobacteriaceae; genus CAVVDY01. Next base: position 655,207 of record CAVYTK010000007.1, read on the forward strand.
TGTGGCCAACGGGGTGGTGTACGTAGCAGCCTCAAACGGCCACTTCTACGCGCTTAACGCAGCTACCGGCGTGGTCCTGTGGCAGACCCCGTTTTCGCAATTCGGAGCTTCGGGTCCGGCGGTAGCTAACGGAATTGTCTACATCGGTTCCTTCGACCAGAACCTGTATGCCTTCCACCTGCCAGACTAGTGAGAACTCAGATGTCGATAACAGGAGTTAGCACTCATTGTCCGGCCGGGGCGGTAAGTGAGTGCTATGGCGATGTAAGGTTAGCGTTTCGATGCTCGGGCAGCCAGCAGTAGGGAACCGCAAAGGAACAATCCGAATCCTAGTATCGCCGTCAGCACTGGTAGCATGCCGTCCCCTGGGCCGCGCAATGATGGTTCAGATATCTGGGGCATCAAGTGGAGGCCGAGCACCGCACCAAGAGCCACCCCCAATAAGGGACCAAAAACTAGAACACCAATCCTCAAGCCTATGCGCTTCCTAGTCGCAGATTTCTCTGATCCTGACGGCATAACGTGAGTTTAACCCGACGGGTGGCCCACATTTCCTTCTTTCGGAAATGTGGGATTTCAGCTACGCCGGGTGCCCCACGCATCCGTTGCGTTCGGAGGTGTGGGGTCGACGAACGATTGAACCTCCGCCACACCAGAGTCCACCTGGACCGATCCTTTTCATTGCTCAGGTAAACGCGTCCGACCCTGTGACGTCCCACTCATTCCAATTGAAGGAATGAGTGAGGCCCCGGCGACCCAAAACATCGCCGAGATTTGCCGCCCCCTGAGGGGCTCCGGAATATCAGGGGCGTAGCTCACCCAGGACTTCCGTCCTGGGCTATAGATTGTTCCGCTCTACGAGCTGGGGAAGGAATACAACAGGTGAGCCAGATCGCACCGGACCGGGTGGCCCACATTTCCTTCTTCTGGAAATGTGGGATCTCAGCTACAGGCAGGCTCACTTCTTATCACACATATCTGTGACAAACTCGCTTGGTGATTGGCGTCTGGTTCCGTAAAATGCCAACCATGAGGACGAGGGAGATTTGTCCCTCTCCTAATCGCGCCCACTAGATAGGGAGGCGTGACGCGCAGCAATCGTCATAACGCCAGTTGTCCGCTGTTTACCACTTCTGAAATACTCCCACCCCTCCACCCTCTCAAAATTGCACTTAACTCCTTATTTTGGAAGATTTTGCCTGTAAGTCTCACGCACTCAAGATTTTGCAAGGGAAAGTTTTTTCCGACACAATGGAATCAAGATTTTAGCTGTAGGGTGGGGGGAGGGGGTAGGGCGGATTCCGGTGGTCGGAGCCCCAATTGTCGGAATGTTACTAGTTTGCATACGACCCCGCTTTGAAAGCCGGCAATCCACTGCCAACAATCCACATCGAGGCTCGTCGAACCACTGTGCGCCGATAGCGCCGTCCCTGATGCGACAATCTTCCGCCCGGTGCCTTACAATCCCCTCAGCGATGCGCTTGATCTCCGGGCTTCTGATCTTCTGTTTGTTCGCCGCTTCGTTGCCGGCGCAGCAGCCCGAAAGCACGTCCGCACAAGCCGCTCCTCCCGCTGTAGAAGCCCAGCCTGCCGCGACTCAGCCGCCCGAAGCAAAACCCGCAGGCACCGTCATCCTCAATCCCGAGTCGCCGAAAGAACTCTCTGACGCCAAGCACGCCTTCGAATCAGGGGTGAAGCTGAAGAAGTCCGGGCAGCTGGAAGAGGCTTACGACAAGTTCGAGGAGGCGGCCAAGCTCAACCCGCACAGCGTGGATTACGTGACGGCGCGCGAGATTACCCGCGAAGAGCTTGCCATGAACGCCATCAATCGCGGCAACAAGGCGCTGGAAGAGCAGAAGGAAGTTGTGGCCATGGCGGAGTTTCGCCGCGCGCTGCAATTCGATCCGCAGAACGAGTTCGCCACCCAGCGCCTGCACGAGTCGGTTTGGCGCAACAATCCGGGCAGCACCGCGCTGCGCATCGTCGACAACTCCAACGAAATCCAGCTGGACCCGAGCCCCGCGCACCACGATTTCCACTTCCGCGGCGATGAACGTTCGCTGCTCACCGAAGTGGGCAAAGCCTACGGCATCACGGTGGTGTTCGATGAGTCGGTGAAGACCACCCGCACCCGCTTCGACATCGAAGACGTGAACTTCGCTACCGCGATGGAAGCGGCGACCAGCGTCACCCGCACCTTCTGGATCGCGCTCACGCCCAAGCAGATTGCTGTCATCGCCGACAACGCGCAGAATCGCACCACGTTTGAGCGGATGTCGATCCGCACCTTTTACCTGCCCGAGCTGACCACGCCGCAGGAACTGGCTGACCTCACCAACCTGTTGCGCGTGGTGCTTGAACTGCGTTTCATCACTCAGAATCCGACCGAACAGACGGTGACGGTTCGCGCCCCGCAGCCGGTGCTGGAGGCAGCCACGCAGTTGCTGGACAACATCGTTCAGGCCCGCCCCGAAGTGCTGCTGGACGTCAGGGTCTACCAGATCAGCCAGAGCCTGCTGCGACAGCTGGGAGCGAATCTGCCGACGCAGTTCACCTTGTTCAACATCAGTCCCGCGCTTATCGCCGGATTGGGCCTGGGCGCGCAGAATCTCATCAACCAGCTGATCGCGTCAGGCGGCATCAACCAGGCGAACTCGACGGCGATTCAGGCGCTGCTCGGACAATTGGCACAGAACACCAGCGCCAACTCGCTGCTGCAGATGCAACCGTTCGCCACGTTTGGCGGCGGACTTACGTTGTCGGGTCTGAACGCAAGCCCGGCTGGCATCGGCTATACCTTTAACCTGAACGAGTCGTCGGTGCAGAACCTGGAGAATGCGCAGCTTCGCGCCTCGCAAAACCAGGCGGCGACCATGCTGATCGGCGAGCGATATCCCGTCGTCAACGCAACCTTCGCGCCGATTTACAACACGGCAGCCATCGCGGGCGTCATCGGCAATGGCAGCTACATCGCTCCCGTGCCGTCGGTGAATTACGAAGACCTGGGGCTGAAGCTGAAAGTTACGCCCGTGATCCACGCCAACGAAAGCGTGAGCATGAAGCTGGAGTTGCAGATACGATCGCTGGGCGCGAGCACGTCGAATGGCATTCCCATTATCAATAACCGCGAATATTCAGGCAGCATCACGCTGAAGAGCGGAGAGTCAAGCGTGGTGGGCGGCATCATTTCGGAGTCGGACTCACGCAGCGTGAATGGCTGGCCGTTCCTGAGTCGCGTTCCCGGCCTGACCTACGCAGGCTCGCAGCACGATACGACAGTGAACGATGCCGACCTTCTGATCGTGGTCACGCCGCACATCCTGCGGCCCGCCATGCACGAGTCAGTGGCAATTGCGTTGCCGTCGGGACATTGAAGAACGTGACAGTTTTCGAGCGGCTGCGCGAGGTCAGTCGTGGTGGAAGTAGAAGATGTTTCCGTCGAGGTCCTGTACGGTGAACTGGCGTAAGCCCCAGGGCTTTAGTTCCAGAGGATCCACAATGTTCGCACCTGACAACTGCAGTTCCTTATACGTGGCGTCGATGTCTTCAGCGAACACCCAGTGAATCGCGGGCTCGAACGGCGGCTCCCGCTTGCGAAAAAATATCACCACACCCGGACGCGACACAGACCCAATTTCTTTGCCGGGATAAAGCCATCCAATCTCGAAACCGAGCACATCGTGGTAATGCTGTTGCGCGCGTTCAACATCAGCGACCGGCAGTTCCGGCACTGGCTGGCCAATCGAGCTCAACTGCGCTTTTGCGTTCGTCATCACCCGCAACCTAGTGTGACAACCAGTACTCGCGCTGGGCCTCCGGACTCACAACGCAGCAGTCCGGTTGAGCCGTTTGCCAGGTATTCCAACTCGCGAAACCGTTCCAGTTTGCGCGCGCCCCGCTCCGGGCTGATGAACTCCACTGGGTGCTCGTAGGGTGAAGCAATAATCGCGGGGCCCGTCACTTGGGACTGTGATCCGGAGTTGAGTTCCACCAGATGTGCACAGATGAAGTCGCCCGAATACAGCGTCGTCATCCTCACCCCGCCAACTTGTCCGGAACTCGCTCCGGCGCGGTGAAGCTTTTCTCCCGCGGGCAGTATCTCGAAGATGATGTTGCGGAAAGGCGTGTCACCCGTGTTCTCCACAACGTGTTCCAGGCCTGCCGCCGCGAAGTCGCAGTAGTCGGGGACGAAGTGATGCTTCTCGGCGCCGCCGTTGCGCGGCACGCTGATAATCTGCGCCTCGCCCGCGACGTACATCAGGTAGGGCAAGGAATGCAGGTGGCAAAGCGTACTTTGATGCGGGCCGATTTCCACTGCGTAACCGCGCACCCACTCGTTGTCGATCTCCAAATGGTGGTGCGGCTCGTCAGCAATGGCGATTACGGTGTCACAGGTGTGCGGCTGGGTTGCGCTCATGGTACCTTCGAAGGCGATTCCGCCGATAACGATGCCGAAAGCATATCAACATTTGCAAATAGCCGTGCAGTCACCCGCTGCCTGTGCGCGCTCGTGTGGTGATAGACTGTTGGAGATCCAAAACCCTCCGGCTGCGATGCAGTCGGCCCCTATTCTGGATTTCGGGACGTGGCTCAGCCTGGTAGAGCACTCGCTTGGGGTGCGAGGGGTCGGCAGTTCAAATCTGCCCGTCCCGACCAATTTCCAGTCATCAGTTCTAAGCTCTTAGTCGGCAGTAAGATGTCGTCAGGCTGCCGGAGGCGCGCAGCCAGCCTTTGCGTGCAGCCGCGTTCGGGTAGAGGCGGGCAAGCGTCACGCCGTCGAGATTATGTGTGGGTTTCGGGCCACTGACATAATCCGTGCTTTGGCCGCGCCGATCAGTCACCATCACTCTCAATCCCTCAACCAATAGTTACCAGAAGATTACTGATACGTCGTAAGCTGCGGCTCCATGTTCCCTTAGTCACAGCATACGGAGTACTGAGTAGCCCAACTGTAACGTTACTGTGGAAAATGCTCCCGAAATAGGATCGGCGCGTGTCCGAACTAACTGCGGCCTTCGACTTTGCTGTTAATTATGATGAATTACCTTTGCAATCGCAGCTACTATCTTGACAATCGCCAACTCGCCAACCAGAATACTGCGTACGTCCCTTCGTCCAGGTTCACGGTGAGCGCATGCGGAGCGCCGTGAAGCTCCCCGTCAGACCAGCACTTTTGGGTTTGATTAATCTCAGTGCTGTGAAGCAGTCGTCGTGCCTTCTCGTTCTTGGCCGACAAAAAAACCGAAGCTTGGCTTAGCCATCTCCCAACAAGAATTGCTATTCCATCACGAATTGGAGACTGTATGAAGTCGTTTGTGCTTTCCTGTGTTCTCTTGGCCGCTGCCGTTTCCAGTGCGCAGCTGCTACCTGCGCCTCGCGAACTGGTGTTCCGTGCCGGATACGACAATGGCCCTGCCATCGTAAACCTTCAGTTGAAAGACCAGCGCCGCCTGCTCGGACTCACGCAAATCAGCCTGGTGCAGTATGTCATCTGGCAGTGCGATGGCGGTGCTTCGAGCATGCAACTGGCTTATCGCCGCGCCGGTGTGCAGCACGTGATGACTCCGCTCCTGGTGCCGACTCTTGTGGGTAGCGTCACGGGCACCATTGCTTGCGCCAGTTCGGATGGCGCTAACCGCAACTGGGAAGGCAATTCGGTTCCATGCAGCAAGATCGGTACCGTCGGACTTAATAACGGTGACACCATCGAAACTACCGACAGCCCCGCTGCTGACGGAGTGTCGAAGTCGTGCTCTGCCTACGTGGTAGTGCAATGAGGAAGTATGGGCTGATCGGGCTTCTGCTGATGGCCAGCCCCGGTTTATTGTGGGCGGCAAATTACAGTTGTAGCGGATCGGGTGCGCGCAACTGGCACACGGCAAGCGATTGGGCTCCGAACGGAATCCCCGCTGCAGGCGACACGGTCGTTATTACCAACGGCTGCACCATGCAGTGCGAGTCCAACTCCTCATGTACGGCAGGTAAGGCGGGCAATCCCGGTTCAGTCGACATGACCATCCAAGTGGGTGGCGATCTGGTCGTCGACAGCGGAGCCCACCTCGACATGCGAGGAGACGTAACCCTCTCCGGCGAGTTGGATGTGTTTGGCGGCACCTTCGCCCTCGATCCCGGAGCGGCCGGAAGCGCTGCCTACTACATCGACGGTGGCTCCGATTCTGGCGCCGACACAGTGAAGATTTGCAGTGAGTCCAGTTGCAGCTCGAATACCGGGAACCTTGGCATCCTGACCTGCACCAACGGCAGCAGTGGTTCTTGCCAGCTTCGGCACACCTCCCATTCGGGCAATGGGATGAACGTTCTTGGCAGCCACGGTCAAATCAGCAACTTCGGAACCTCAAGCCTGCCGGCCATCGAACTTACGGACGGCGCGTTTCCGCCGACTGGCGGCTTTGTGCTCAGAAACAGCTTCAGCCTGCACAAGAACGGCGTCATTCAGATCGACTACGAGAGCCCGGCGCTGAGCTTGACCTTCGACGGAGTTTCGTTCGACACCCTGGTTGACGTCAACGGAAGCTATAACGGTCATACGTTCATCGACCTCACCAGCGCGGTGACGCCCAGTTCGGGCGATCGCACTTTCCGCGCAACCTGCGCCAACTCGGCAAGCCAGGAAGCGCTCTTGAACTTGAACGTAGTGAACATTGAGCTCGGCGATCCCGGCCATCCCGGCCTGGTGAGCTACAACTGCATCGCTTTGAAATCGTTGCATGGCGGTACGCTGCAGAATGTGCTCAACGTCGTCGATCGCAATAACAGCAGCGGATCCTCTTTGTATGCCAGTTACAACGGCGACGCCACCTTTCAAGACTGGGTGATGTACGACCACACACCCAACCAACACCACATCGTTGGGCTTGGCTCCAGTGGAGGCGGCTCGTCCAACACCTACAAGCGCATGATGTTCGATGGTGACGGTTATTCCGGGTTCGACCTGGGCGACGACTATCAGGACTTCGGCAACTACACCGCCAGTTACGGACTGCATATCAACAGCAGCGGCACCGCATTTACCCTGGGAGCGACCACGTCGCAATCCGTCTCTCTCGATCATGAAACCGTTTACTACAGCGCCGGCGGCGCACTTTGCGAGGGCAAATGCGCGAGCACGATGTTCAAAAAGTGGAGCGACTCACTCTTCGTATTGCCGACGGAAATCCTCGGCGCTGAGTATCAAGGCAACGACGGTATGCACACCAACCCCGGGTTCGGTTATACCTACCGTCAAACCTCAAACAGTGCCGCGACCGATTACAACTTCTTCTGGCAGATGCCGGGATCGGGTGATCCCGGAGCAAATCCGGCCAAAGCAGTTCACATCCAGGTGAACCTCAACGGCACTCCCAGCTGGGTAGCGCTGCCCGCGCCGGAATCCAGCATCATTCGCAACCAGGCAGCCACCGTAACCGGTGTCAATGTCGTGTGCTCAAACTGCTTTGTGAATACACACGCCAAGGACTACATCGTCGACATCACGCGCAGCCCCAATACCTATAGTGTGATTGAAGCTGTCAGCGATGCCAGCCACGCCACCCTGTATACCGGTATCCCGGGATGGGCAAGTGGAGACCATGTCGACATTCGTCCTGCCTACTTTGCCAACAACGGCTTGTATGGCGTTGACTGGGGCACGCACGACCAGCACATCAATCCGATGTTCCAGGACTCCACCCGCAACGTTTGCACCTGGTGGAAGCAACAGTCCGGCAGCAACGTCAACTGCAGCTGGCCGTCGGGCAACAACTTTACTGCGGGTGCCGGCACCACCAGTACCTTGATCACCGACAGTTCGGTGAACTTCAACACCCTCGGCGTGCGCGATGGCGTCGACGTAGTGATTGCTTACAACCAGGGATGGGCCCCGGTTGGCTCGTCGACGGTGTTATCCCACACAGCGACTACCATGACAGTCTCTCCCATATCGGGCTTGGCCCAGGGAGACACCTTCACCTTCATCACCGCTCCGCAGAACCTGGGCCAAGCCGTGGTTCAGCTCTACGGATTTGACATGAACGGAAACTCGGTGACGCCACCGGCGTGGGTCAACGAAAACATGGTGCAAACCATCGAGGGATATCTGCAGGCGGGCTATGCGCCTACTAACCTGGCATTCTTCGACGCTGGAGGCGACGGCAAAACAGTCGGAGCAGTTGATGTGCTGCCTCCCAACGCCGCCATCAGTGTGACATCTAACTAAATCCATTCCCAAAGACCTCACGGCCGGAGCCATACGCTCCGGCCTTTTTTTGAGTTTGGCAAATGTGACGAAGCTCGCGGCTGTTTGCTGAGGCGCGATAGACGATGAACCCGGCCCGCTAAGGCCGGCATATCTTAGCCCTGCGCTTGAGCGCTGGGTACGCGCAATCAGAAGACTCCGAGTCGGCTTCCAGCAGACGGCATAAGCTTCTTGACGAGTGTTAACCCGAGCAAGAGCTGTCCCCGGTCGTTCTTTGATACCGTCATTACGAGCGAAGCGAGGGGCTTTGCTACGTCGCGGGGCGACGTGAGCGGCGATGACTTGAATCAGCTGGCTACGCTTATGAAAGCGACGCCGTAGCTCCCTTGTCGTGCGTCCCCATTTAGCCGCGTGTCATCCCGAAGAGAGTTGCGCCACGCGAGCCCGTGTCATCCCGAGCGAAGCCGAGGGACCTGCAGTTCGCGTCCCCGCATAAACGTCGCGCCTTACGGGATCGAGAACAACTTCCACCCATCGGCCTGCAGATTGAAGATGAAATCGACCAGCCCCAGGCCCGCGCAATTGTCATTCTTCATTCGCGCGACCAGTATGGCTTGCCGCACGCCATTGCGTGTCGTCTCGGTAGCTGCCGTGCGAAGATCCTGTGATTTGGTCAACAGCTCGCGGTAGGAGCAGGGCCGGACATTGCTCTGGTCGAGCCTGATCTCCGACGTGAGGCACGCCGAGTCGAACAGCTTGCAATACAACCCTTCATGACGCGTTAGCTGCTGCTCAACTTCGGCCCGCGTCAGGTGCTGTGCGTCCGTGCCGACATTCACTCCTCCGGCTGGCACGTAGCTTAGAAACTTGATGGCATCCCCTTCACGCAGCACCGCGAAAAAGTTTTGTTCCAGCTGTTTCGCGGAGGCAGACTCGCTCTTCGATTTCTCGCCACTCGATGTCTTGCCTGCCGCAGGCGCTGTCGGTTGCGAATGACTTTGCGCGGCCGCCACTGCTGCGAAGCAGCACAACCAGAGGCAGCATAAGCAACCGAGAAACAAGCTCGCGCGCAATCTCATCCTCGTTTTCCAGGTGTCGCACGGCGCTTTTTCGTGGAGTTCGACTTGGCTTTGCTCGCCTGCGAGCTTCTTGCCGGCCGACGCAACGTAATCTTTGCCTCCAACTCTGCCCGCCGTTTTTTCGAAAGCCGTTCCCATACCAGACGATACGACTCCGCTAGACACTCCCGCAGTTCGATGTCGGGCAACGTGTTCAGTTGCTCCAGCGCCACCCACTGCGCCCGTGCCATGTAAGGAGCGGGTATCACTCCGTCGCGTTCGCACAACTCGGCGAAGCGTTCGGGCGTGCACTTGAATGACAGCCGTACCGGAGCCGTGCTCCAGCGCCGTCACGGTAAAAAGCTTGCCATCGACTTTGAAGCAAAGGTCGTGTCCCCACTGCACGTTCTCGGTGGTGTGAGGGAACGCCAGGCATAAATCGCGCAAGCTATCGATATTCATACGCTGTGTGCCTCTCAATTCCACGCAGTCGGCGCGAGCACCCACCGCCCTATGGTAATAGGTGATGAGTTCGGTCTGGAAGGGAAGCGGGGCGGTGGTGAGATTGCACACCAAGCGAACAGCCACTTGCTTTTCAGTGGTTGCGCTTGTTCAGAGAATCGCTGGCGTTACTGTGTTTACGGCTGGATGCTCTGGGCGACGTTGGTGGCGCGTACTTCGGCGCGTGGTGGACGCTGCACCAGGACTCGCTCACCCGGCCGCACGTAGCCAAGCTGTTCGCGGGCTTCTCTCTCGATCGCCTTGGGATCGCTTTGCAGCGCCTTCACGTGTGCCTCTAGTCGCTGCTGACGTTGGGATTCGTCGACAATCTCCTGCCGGAGCTGTTCGTACTCGGCCTTTTTCGCCTTGTACACGATGGTGCCATTCGGCCCGTACATCGCCTTGTATCCGGCGGCGGCGGCTAGCAGGGCAATTACCAGCGTCGCCAGCACTCGACGCATACGATGCAACCACTTCCCGGCAATTGTTACGGTAAAGCTCAAACTAGAACCCCCAGTCTCAGTGAACGTCCGTTCGAGATTACGGTCAAGCGAAGGGAAAGCGAAGCTCCTGGAGAGGAACCAAGTTCGCCATTAAGTTGCGATGTTTCTTAACTGAAGTTCGGCCCGTTGTGCCCGCGCACGCGCGGGTCGTCGCTCAACCCAGCACCTGATACAAACTCACAAGAGGAGACTCCCATGGCCGAAGCCCGAATCGTCCTGACTAGCCTTGCGGACGAGCAGCAAGCGTCCGACTTCGCCGCGGCACTCGTCGAGCGCAGACTTGCGGCTTGCGTCAATATCGTTGGCCCTGTTCGCTCGATCTATCGCTGGCAAGGCAAGCTCGAGCGCGAAAACGAGTTCTTGCTCATCATCAAGACCACGTCAGAGCAAGCTGCCCGCTTGGAAGCAGCCTTTAACGAAATGCATCCCTATGAGTTGCCCGAGCTAGTTGAACTGTCAGTCGAGGGCGGCAGCGAGGCCTACCTGTCGTGGATTTCCGGGGAAGTGCAGGAGCCTTGAAAGGCGCGACCTGGGCCGTGGCGGAGGTGCGTCGAAAGTGACGCATCTTGGGTAAGTGAGCGGCATACGTTGGCATTGTGTAGACGTCAGACGGCCAAGGTCCCGGCGAAATTCGGTTGCTGGCTCGACGCGCACACTATTAATCCGGCAAGGAGAGACGCTGCGTGCTTTGGATCATCTGGCTGGTTGTCGGAGTCTTTCTTGTGGCATGGCTGATCCGCCAGGTGCGCAAGCCCAGCGGACCTCTGGGCCGCTGTGTCGTCCGCGCCATGAACGTGAGCCATGGCGCGATGACCAACTGGGCGCTGGCGCAGTTGACGGTGCCAAGGCGCGGCACGATCCTCGACGTCGGCTGTGGCGGCGGGGGAACAGTGCGCAAGCTGGCGGCCCTCGCTCCGGAGGGCAATGTCTTTGGGCTGGACTACTCCGCGACCAGCGTTACCGTTACGCGAGAGGTGAACGCCCATGCGATCGAGCGCGGGCGAGTACACATCGAGCAAGGCTCGGTCGCCGCGTTGCCGTTCGCGGATGAAACCTTCGACATTGTCACGGCGGTGGAAACGCACTATTACTGGCCCGATCTGCCGGCCAATGTTCGCGAGATTCTGCGCGTGCTGAAGCCGGGCGGGAGCTTCGCCTTGATTGCCGAAGCTTATCGTGGCGGGCCGTTAGGGCTTCTTTGGGGAATGATCATGCCGCTGCTCGGGGCAGCCTTCCTGAACGACACGGAGCATCGAGAGCTTCTGCATGACGCAGGATTCAGCGACGTCACGACCACGCATCGACGCGGGAAGAATTGGATTTGCGCTATCGGGCGTAAGGCGCAGTAGCGAGGGCATTTTCCAACGCAGTGAATGTGGTCGGCGACAGGTGAGACTTCACGCAGTTTGACTCATTTCAAACCCAGGAGTGAACCGGTCGTCCGTTGCACCGAAAAGCCAGAGCGAAGAGCCGATCGCGGGCGTCCGAAAAAAAGAGCCGGCAGTAGGAGGTACGTGCCGGCTTAGGAGGAAACGTGATTCTTTTTTTCGTGTCTTTCGAGCGGGATGGTGTGCGTTCCATCGGTCCGCCCGTCGTGCAGACGAAGGCTGTGCGAAGGCCTCCGCCATTAGAGTCGATGCCCCTGGGACATTTGTGGTTGCGGAAACGGGGACATCCACTCTGGAATGGTTTGTAGCTGAAACCCATACAGGCGCCGACCAGGGCCATATTGCCCGGGTATCCCGATATCCTTCACAACCAGAGCAGCCGGACTGCGGTGGAAGCCTACACCGCCGTTTGTGCTACGCTCACTAGTCACCCTGCCCATGGCTCTCGAACGTCTGCAAAAAATTATTGCCGCTGCCGGAATCGCCTCGCGTCGCAAAGCCGAAGAGCTGATTACCGGCGGATTAGTGTCGGTCAACGGACAAGTCGTGACCGAACTGGGGACCAAGGCCGACCCGGCGACCGACCGCATCAAGGTTGCGGGCAAGTCCCTGGAAGGACCCGAACGCCACGTCTACCTGCTGCTGCACAAGCCTAAGGGATACGTCACCACGGTGACCGATCCGCAACATCGGCCGACTGTGATTGACCTGGTGCGCGGCGTGGGAGCGCGAATCTACCCCGTGGGCCGGTTGGACTACCTGAGCGAAGGGCTGCTGCTGTTGACCAACGATGGCGAGCTGGCACAGAAACTCACGCATGCTTCCTCGCACGTTCCCAAAACCTACCTGGTAAAGGTAAGTGGCAAGCCGACCGAGGATGAGATTGCGAAGCTGCGCGGAGGCTTGTTTCTTCCGGCCGAAACCAAGCCGCTGAAAACGCGCGAGGGCACCGACCAGCGTCGGCGTTCGCAGGCGGTGCGGACGGGACCGGTGCGGATCGAGTTGCTGCGCGACGCCGAGAATCCGTGGTACGAGATCACGCTGATCGAGGGACGCAACCGGCAGATCCGGCGCATGTTTGAGCAGATCGACCATCATGTCGAAAAAATCAAGCGGGTGCGGTATGGGCCGCTGCAACTCGACGTCGAGGTGGGCCAGTTTCGGCATCTAACTTCGAGTGAGGTTGCGCAACTGAAGACGGGCAGGCCGGCTGGCAAAACCGAGCGGGGTAGGCCGCAGTTAACGACGAGAACTGGAACGGGAAATAGGCCGTCCAGGCCTGCTCGTGAACCGGAGCGGAGTAGGCCGCAGTTGACGGCGAGAGCTGGAGCCGGTAACAGGGTGTCCAAGCCGGGTGGTAAACCCGAGCGGAGCGGGCCGCGGTTTGCGGCGCAAACTGGAACCGGCAAGGTGTCGAAGCCGTTTCGTAAACCCGAGCGGAGTGGAGCGCAGTTGACGGCGAAGAGTGGAAGCGATAAGAAGGTGAGCAGGCCTCCAAGAAAGCAGGACAGCGGCGCTCGCAAGCGGGACGCACGAAGCAATCGCGGTCGCTGACGAATCCCGCCCCGCCAAAAGCAGGCGGAATGGGACACCCGGCCGGGACTCGCATCCTCGCAACGTGAAGTTCAAGGGGACGAATGACAAAGTTTGACGCGCTGGTGCCGGCTCATTTGAGCACGCTGCCCAGCTATAAGCCGGGCAAGGCGGTCCGGCAGGCAGAACTGGAGAGTGGAGTGAGCTGCATCAAGATGGCCTCGAATGAGAATGCATTCGGGCCGTCGCCACTTGCTATCGAAGCGATTCGGCGCTATGCCGCCGACATGCACGTTTATCCCGACAACGACCTGATCGAGTTGCGCGGAGCGCTGGCGGAGATCAACGACCTCGAGCCTGAACAGGTGATGGTCACGTCCGGGTCCACGTCCTTTCTCGATCTGATTGCGCGCACGCTGCTCGGACCCGGGCTGAATGCCATCACCAGCAAGCATTCGTTCATCGTGTATCCGCTGGTGACGCGGGCGACGGGAGCTCGGTTGATCGAAGTCCCAACCCGCAATCATCATTTCGACCTTGACGCGATTGCCAAGGCGATCGACAGCAATACACGCGTGGTGTACCTGGCGAACCCGAACAATCCCACGGGCACATTGCTGGAAGCCGGGGAGATCGACCGCTTTCTCGATAGCATGCCGGAGCACGTGATCACCGTGCTCGATGAGGCCTACTACGATTACGCCAACCACTTCGCTACGCAGCGGGGAGTGGATTATTCGCACGGACTGGACTACGTGCGCGACGGGCGACGCGTGGTGGTGCTGCGCACGTTCTCTAAGGCGCATGGTTTGGCGGGGCTGCGGGTGGGCTACGGCTTTGGACCGGCGGAGTTGCTGGGACATTTCAACCGGCTGAAGGCCCCGTTTATGGTCTCTTCTCTGGCTGAGACGGCGGCGATCGCTGCGCTGGCCGATGCCGATCATATTGCGATGTCCGTCCGCTCGAATGCGGCAGAAGCCGAGCGGCTGCGGCACGAGTTGTCAGCGCTGGGAATCTCGGTCGTTCCGACATGGGCGAACTTCCTGTTCTGCGAAGTCGGCGATGAGTGCGCGACGCTGTGTCAGCAACTGCAGGATGCGGGCGTCATCGTGCGTCACATGACGGGGAACTGGAATGCGCATCATGCGTTTCGCGTCAGCGTGGGTACGCCGGAGCAGAATGATTGCTTCCTCAAGGCAATCAAGAAGGTGCTGGCGAAGGTGCCAGCGTAGGCCTAGCCTGCTGCTTGCAAGGGGCAACTGCTCACGGACAGCTATTCCGCCCCGTCAGTCTCTCCGTACGGCTGCTCCTTAGGCAGTGTGCGAGGTGGTAGACTGCACGCGTTCGTGCGCGCTTTCATGACAACGATCACGGTATCGAAAGAGGATTACCTCAAAGCTATCGCCGAAGCTGAGGCAGAGGGTGAAACCGTCATTGCCGCTACGCTGGCGCACTGGCTCTCCGTCTCGCGCCCCGCTGTGACCTTTGCCCTGAAGCGCCTGACCAAGGATGCATTGGTAACCGTCAAGAGCAATGGGCGGGTGCAGCTTACTTCGATGGGTCGGCAAGTCGCCGAGAAAACCATTCTCCGCCACCACCTGATTGAACGCATGCTGTCGGAGGTTTTCGGCATGCCATGGTACGAAGTACATGATGAAGCAGAACGCCTGGAACACGCAGTCTCACCTGCGTTTGAAAAGAAGCTGATCGAAAAGTTGGGACACAAGGACACCTGTCCTCACGGGAACGGTCCGGCTTTTCGCAGCCTGTCGGAGCGTCGCAAGAAGGGCCAATGCCTGCTGAGCGAGACCGTGATAGGCGCAGAATACAGGGTCGCCAGCGTGTATGAGCGCGACCGCAAGTTGCTGGAGTTCTTCGAGAAAGAAGGCATCCGCCCGGGCGCCCGCCTGGGCGTGAACGCCCGAAACTACGATGGCACTATTTCCCTGACCTTAGGCAAGCAGCAGATTCGGCTAGGCGCGGCTGCGGCAGAGAAGATTTGGATTACTAAACTGTAATTTCCATCCAAATGTTAACCATAGTTAACATCCCCTAGTGTATCCTGATTTCCAGTTGGGGGATCGGGCCGCCTTGTGTTGGCCACTCAAATCCTGGAGGAACACAGACTGTGACATGGTGTGCGCCGGGCTATCTTTGCCGAGGGGTGATCTGCCCTCTGGTGCTCGCGAGTGCGGTTGCGTTCCTGCCCACGGCTGCCCGGTCCCAGGGGGAAACCACCAGCGCCATTCTGGGGCAAGTCACAGACTCGAGTAACGCAGCCATTCCCGGAGCCACGGTGACCGTCATCAGCGGCGAGACCGGGCTGAAGCGAATCGCCAAAACGGACGAAGCAGGCCGCTTCAATTTCCCACAACTCAAGCCAGGCGTGTATATGGTCAAGGTCGAAGCGCAGGGCTTCGAGCCGCAGCAGGCCGACAATGTCGTCTCCGGCCTGGGGCAGAAGCAGACCGTCAATCTCACGCTGCGAGTGGCGCATTCCAGTCAGACTGTGGAGGTCAGCGCTGAAGCGGCGATTATCAATACCAGCAACCCAAACACCTCTACTACGCTGAATGCGCCTGCCCTGGAAAACCTGCCCAATCCGGGTGGCGACATGACTTACCCATTGCAGTTTGCAGCGGGCGCCCTGATCAACACCGCGGGTAGCGGCAACGACTTCGTCGGCGGCACCAACGGCTACGGGAATGTGGAATTCAATGGGCTGCCCGCGTTGTCGAACGGGTATATCGTCGACGGGCTGGAGACGAACGATCCGCTCACCAACCTGAATAGCGGACTGGCCACCAATCTTGTGCTGGGCCTGAATTCAGTCTCCGAGGTGACGGTCAATACGCTGTCGTACTCCGTCGATCAAGGGCGCTACGGAGCATCCCAGGTCAACTACGTCACCAAGTCCGGTAGCAACCAGTTTCATGGAAACTTGTATGAGCTGTGGAACGGCGCAGCGCTCAACGCGGCCGATTACTTTACCAACGCTACCCCAGGGAATCACAAGCCAGGTTCGGTGGTGAACCACTTCGGCGGCAGCCTGGGTGGCCCCATCGTCCACGACAAATTGTTCTTTTTCTTCGACAGCGAGTGGGTGCGGATTGCGTTGCCTATTTTCTCGATCGTCACTGTACCCAGCACGGCCTTCCAGCAGTATGTTTTGCAGCAGCTCCCACTGGGTGGGACTGACTCGGTGACCGGCTCGCACTACGCGCCTGCTCCGCAGATGGTCCCGTTCTATCAGAAGATGTTTTCGCTATACGGGAACACCAATGGAACGCCGCTGGCGGTGCTGGGATGTCCGTTCAATGCGGACGGCAGCCAGGCTGCGGGCACTCCCGCAAACGGGAATGGCTGCGCGAATCGGAAAGGAGTCTCGCACTCCAGCGATGACCGCGAACAGGTGCAGACGGCACGCATCGACTACAACATCGGCGTCAACGACAGCACGTGGTTTCGCTTTCAGGCGGACACAGGGCTACAGGCTGCCTACACCGATCCAATCAATCCGCTGTTCAATGCAATTTCGTCGCAGCCCCTGTATTCCTTTGCCGCGGGATATACGCACGTGTTCTCGCAGAACCTGGTGAATTACTTCAATCCGGCGTTCTCCTGGTATGAGAGCCTGTTTGCGCCGAGCGACTTTGAGAAGACGCTCGCGGCTTTTCCCATCGTGCTGCAGGGTAGCGGTGCGAACGCACCGTTCAGTCCTATCGGTGGTCTCGATAACACCTGGGTGCAGGGAAGGCGAGCCTCGCGGTTTTTTATCAATGACAATCTCGCCTGGAGCCATGGCGCGCACGAACTGAGGTTTGGCACCAACTCCCGCATCTTTCGGCTGAATGATTATGATTTCGGGCAGGGTACGGTGCCGACGGTGGCCTACACCACCTTGCCGCAATTTATCTACGGCGTTGCCTCGACAGCCAACAAGACTTTCCCCACATCGCCGAACGAGCCGTTCAATTTCCTCAATCTGGATTTCTATGCCCAGGACACCTGGCGAGTCACGCCGACCCTGACCTGGACATTCGGGCTACGCGACACCTACAACTCCAACCCGCTGAATCCGCATAATCAGGTTGCGCGACTGCAAGGCTCGTTCTACTCCATTTCGCATGACGTGAATCAGCCGCTGAGCCAGGCTATCCAAACTGGTCTGGGAAATCTCTTCGCCTCAACGCCACTGGCAGTTCTGCAACCCAGAACTGCCATCGCGTTGCAGCTCGAACCTAACACTGTTCTGCGGACGGGGTTCGGTATCTTCAGCGATATCTTGCCGGGCAGTGTCGCCGACCTCATCGGAGTGAATCCGCCTTACGTGCAGACTTTCCAGGGTGGTCTGCTGGGAACCGCGGGCGGCACTGCCATCGCACCTGGGGTGCCCAACAGCGCAGTCGATGCCACCATCGCAGCGAATCAGCGGTTCAATGCTGGCTTCCCGCAGGACCAGCTTTCCTGCGCTTCGCCCCTCGCGAACGCAGCAACCTGTCTGCCTCCCGTAGCCATCACGGCTGTCCCCGACGGCAAGCTCCACGCGCCGTATTTCATGGAGTGGAGTTTGGGAGTCGAGCATCAATTCGGAAACACGGGCAGCGCCCAGGCGCAATACGTAGGTACCCGCGCCGTCGATCAACCCTACCTGACGCAGGTGAACGGGTATCAGAGCGTGTGTCCCGGCTGTTTCGCTCCATTTCCTTACGGGCAGGCGACGGACCCGAGATTCGGAGCGGTGACACAGCTTTCCACCGGAGCCAGCAGCAACTATAACGGTCTTCAACTGACCGTGATGAAGCGTATGAGCCACGGTTTCCAAGGGCAGGTGAACTACACCTGGAGTCACTGCCTCGACACCGTCTCAAATGGCGGCTTCCTGCAGTTCTCCGCCGGAGGCATTCTGTCGCCTTTGCCGGGAGCCCTTGGTCGCGATTACGGCCCCTGCGACTATGACATCCGCCACAACCTCAATGCGCAGTACGTGTACGAGCTGCCGGTGAAGGTGAAGGACCGATCCTTGGGCTACCTGGTAAACGGCTGGCAGGTATCGGGCACGGTGTTCTGGCACAGCGGTGTGCCATTCTCGGTGTTGAGTACGCCTTATGCAGCGAATGGGAACGGCATTGTGCAAGGCAGCGGACCGCAATTCGCCAGCCTTGTACCAGGCGCCGATCCATACTGCCGCAATTGCACCATTGCCGGTGTCACGCAGCCGGGGACAATCCAGTGGCTCAACCCCAACGCGTTTGTGTCGGCAGTCGATCCGGCCACAGGGACTTGCAACGGTGGCGACTCCGCGCAGAGCTGTCAGTTTGGAAAACTCGGTCGTAATGCTCTACGCGGGCCCCACTTCTTCTGGAGCGACTTCTACATCACCAAATGGTTTCCGCTGAGCGAGCGGGTGAAGCTGCGATTCGATGCCCAGTTCTTCAACATCTTCAACCATCCCAACTTCGGGCTCCCGAGTATCGTACTGGCCGGTGTTCCGGGAAAACCATCTACGCAAACAGGATTCGGCGCCCTGACTTATACCACCTCGCCACCCACCGGATTACTCGGCGTTGGATTGGGAGGCGACAGCAGTCCGCGTATGATCGCTTTCCAGGCTCGATTACAGTTTTGAAGCCATACCTCAATCGCTAGCGGATCACAAGCGAGCTGGTTGCTACGCTCAGGTTCGCGACTTCTCCATCTGAGTGAAGTCTTCGAGCATGGGCAAGCGGGCGGCGCCGTAGAGTCCGGCATCGCTACCCAGTAGTGCGCGGGTGATGATGGTGCTCTGAGAGAAAGCTTTCTGCTCAGGCGAGGTGAGAGCGTAGATCGACGAGCGAAACTTCATCTCCTCGAACATGGCCGGAGCGAAGGCGTCCCACGAGCTGGCGACCCCGCCACCGATGACGTACATGGGCAGGTTCAGCGCGTTGACCATTCCTCCGATGCCGATGCCGAGCGCGCGGCCGACGGTGTCGAAGATCTTCTTCGCCGACGCGTCACCCTGTACGGCGAGGTTGTAGATCGAGCGCGAAGTGAACTGCACGGGATCGGGCAGCAGGCGGGCGAGTTCCTCGGAGGCTTCCTTGCGCTCGATGGTCTCGCGGGCCATGCGTACCACGGCGGTCGCCGACGCGTATTGCTCGAGGCAGCCGCGGCTGCCGCAGCCGCAGGGATGGCCATCGGGGAATACGTTGAAGTGTCCCAGCTCGCCGGCCATGCCGGTCATGCCGTGCCACAGCCTGCCATTGAGGATGATGCCGCCGCCCACGCCGGTTCCCAGTGTGTACATGCACATGTGTTCGACGTCGCGTCCGGCGCCCAGCCACTTCTCGCCCATCGCGGCGACGTTGGCATCGTTCTCCAGGATGACAGGGGTGCCGAGCTGTTGTTGGATAACATCGCGCACCGGGAAGTTCGTCCAGTCGGCAAGATTGGGCGAGCGCATGACCATGCCGCTCGCCATGTCGATGAAGCCGGGCACACCGATGCCGATGCCGGAGAGCGTACCCGCGTCTTTGTACTTGGTGCGTACCTGCGCGATGGCGTCGCACATGTCTTTGATGACCAGGTCGCGACCGCGCTTGACCTCGGTGCCGAGCGTCAGCTTTTCCAGCAGCTTGCCGGTGTCGTCGACGGCAGCGATGCGAAGATTAGTTCCACCAAGATCTACGCCGATGGCGAATTTTTGCATGTCGTGCCCTCGTATGTTGAGCCTCCCTACGCCGGATACTTGCGCGTCGGGAGTGCTCGCGTCAGGGCACGGCTTCAGCCGTGCCGTAAAACGAGCATTGAATTGTCATCCCGAGACGACTTCAGTCGTCGAGGGATCCGCTGTTGATGTCATCCCTGAAGGGACTTCGGGAGTCGCTGACGCATGGCCTTCCGGCACGACCAAAGGTCGTGCCCTGACGCGAATGCCAAAACGCAGGCCGTGCCAAGACTTCACCGCTGGCACTGCGCACAATAATGACTGCTCCGGCCGGCAATAACAATCCGCTTGATGGGGGTTTCGCATACCAGGCAAGGCTCGCCTTCGCGGCCATAGACACGGTGCTGTAGCTGGAAAAATCCCGCCTCTCCGTCTGCGTTTACATAATCACTCACAGATGAGCCGCCGAGCGCGATAGCTTCGTTCAGGACTTCCTTTACCGCAGCATGCAGCTTGCGCAATTGCTCGCGCGTGAGTGAGGACGCACGCCGCCGCGGCCGGATGCCGGCGCGAAACAGCGCCTCATCGGCATAGATGTTACCGACTCCGCTCAGCAGTTTCTGATTCAGCAGGGCGCTCTTGATCGGCGTGTTGCGCTTGCGAAAAAGCTCCATGAAACGATCGGCCTGAGAGTCGAGTGGCTCATCGCCGGGAGCAGCAAAGCCGTTCGGCGTGCCCTCTTTCAGCCGCACGACTGCCAGCCTGCCGAAGCGTCGCGGATCGACGAAGCGGAGTTCTCGCCCGGATTTCAGCTTGAGTACGGCGTGGGTGTGCTTTAGAAGCTCGTCCCCGGGTTCGGCTACTTGCATGCGCCCGGTCATGCCAAGATGCACGATCCACTGTCCGTGCGGGATGGTCAGCGGTTTTCGTCTCGGAACGGAACGCTCCAAGTCGAAGACAATGTGCTTGCCTACACGGCGAACCTGGGCGATGCGCGAGTGCTCAAGCACGGCTGCGATTTCCTTGGCAGACGACTTCAACGGCTCAGGCTTTTCGCCCAGCCAGACGGATTCGATCCAGTCTCCGGCCACGCGTTTATTGAGTCCGCGCGCGACGGTTTCAACTTCGGGAAGCTCAGGCATAAGGGCAGCGAACCAGATCAGCGAAGCGGTAGTTGTATAACGAGCTTGGGTCCGACCGAACCGCTTCAGCAATCATTTGTTAATTGTTGTTTAAACCGAAAATCACCACAGTTTCACTTGACCTTGGGCAATGTATGATGCCGCTGGTTAGCTTTCTCGAGAAACCGCGCCAGCGAGGGCAGGTTTCCATCTCTACATTTGAGGATACCCCATTGGCTACTACTCCCGGTCCGCAGCGCTGGTTGACGATCGAACACAATGTCGCCGAAGACGGCACACCCACTCTCGTCTGTAAAGGACGAATCAATCTCGAGAGCGCCAACGTGTTTCGCAGTGAAGTAAAGAGCCTTTCGCCCACCCATCAAAAGTTGTTCGCGGACATGAGCGGAGTGGACTCGGTTGACAGCTCCGGCTTGGGGAGCATTCTAGGCACCTACGTTTCCGCCAAGGGAGACGGCTGCGACCTGGTGCTGGTCAACGTTCATCCACGGGTAAGGGACCTGCTGAACATCACTCATCTGACATCGGTGCTGGGAGTAAAGTAGGACTAGGCCTCTGCTGCCGAACCTCCGTCCGGCTCGTCGGCCATTCCCGTGCAGTCTGGAATCGTTGCGCTCATTTGCTACATCTGGAGGCGGCTTGCAGGAAACTTCTTTGCGTCGAAGCGGTTTGCCTCATTCCAATGTTTCACATAGGAGTTTGTGTCTACTTCTGGCGACTGACCGCTTATGTCGGTGCTCAGCAGAAACTCGACGATTCCGATTCTTCAAATTTACGCAACGCAATGGTTCAAGCAAGCCGTATGGTTCTGGGGGCTCGCGGTCAACATCGACGGCCGGGTGACGAATTCGACGCAGACGATAACTTCACGGTTGCCGGCGAGAAGTGCACTCAGCTCCAAACCGCTCTTTCTGTCTCCGACAATGCCAAAGTTCAATCTGCGGGACGCCGCCGACTACGACCCGTGCTGAGCTCTCGGCTTCTGGCCAGGTCCCGCTATTCTACGCACAGAACGACTCGCGGCGACTGGAGAAAGCGACCGCCGGGTTAAGCGGTGAAGAACGGTGAGTATGCGCTGCCCGACGGCTATGCTAATGCGGGTAGCCAAGTTCGACCACAATGGCAACTACATAAAGTCCTGGGAAAGTACGGCCAAGTATGCGAAGTCGACCTCCCCAAGCGTGGCGTCGGATAACGGAGATCGAGTTGAAGTCGGTGATCGCGAAAACCAGCGTATCCAAATTTTCGATGCCGACGGCAATTTCATCAAACAGGGACGACATCGGCTCTGCAGCAGGGTGACACTGCGCGAGCCGCCAGTATCTGTTGGCGTCGGCCGCGACACCAGGTATCGCCGACAGATCTGACAGTTTGCGGCCCCGATATGACATTGGCCGATGTGAGCTCCTTCGAGTAAGGTCAGAAGGATGTCGTACTGCCGTATTTCGAAGCATGCAAGAAATTCTGGCGGCACGACCGGGAAGTTGGACGGCTGGATCGCAACCGCCCGTACATAGTGATGATCCCTGAAGTAGGAGTCGATCCTTGGCTGCTAGGCACCCGGGGGGCGATTCATGTCCTTGGACGCGCCGTGCAGCAACTTGTAAAATCAATAGTTACACACCGTCTCTACTGAATTCCCTGAATTTCAGCGCCCGCATCCAGGTTGAGAGGCGAGTTGTGTGCGAAATCCTGCGGTCGAGCGCGTACAAATCTGCGCACTCGGCTGCCCGCGGAGTAGCCATTTGAAACCAGGCAAGACGGCCGTCGTCGTCGGCGCGCAGTGGGGCGATGAAGGCAAAGGCAAAATCGTTGACGTGCTTTCCGAGCGCTTCAAGGTCGTAGCGCGTTATTCCGGCGGCCACAATGCCGGACACACGGTTACCATTCACGGCAAGAAGTTTATTCTTCAACTGATTCCTTGCGGAGTACTGCGCGAGGGTTGTCGCGGCGTCATCGGCAATGGCGTGGTGCTCGATCCGTTCGCCTTCATGCGCGAAGTTGACGCGTTGCGCGCGCAAGGGGTGAACGTTGACGGCAACCTGTTCGTCAGCAACCGTGCGCACGTCATCCTGCCTTACCATCGCATGATCGAGCTGGCGGCGGAGAACGCGCCCGGCCGCATCAAGATCGGCACCACGTCGCGCGGCATTGGTCCGACCTACGAAGACAAGATGGCCCGCAGCGGCCTGCGGGTGCAGGACCTGCTCGACAAGCCGCTGCTGAAGAAGCACATCGAGAACGCCTGCCACGAGAAGAACACCATCGCGCACGCGTTGTTCAACAGCGAGCCGCTCGACGCCGACAAGATGTTCAACGAGTACACCGCGATTGCGGACCGGGTGGCGCCGTTCGTTACCGACACCTGCCAGTTGCTGAACAAAGCGATTGCGCACGGCGAGCCGGTGATGTTCGAAGGTGCGCAGGGAACCATGCTTGACATCGACCACGGCACGTATCCTTTCGTGACCTCGTCGAGTGCCACGTCAGGAGGAGCGGTGACCGGGACAGGTGTGCCGCCGACGTCGATTACTACCGTGATTGGCGTGACCAAGGCGTATTGCACACGGGTGGGCGGCGGGCCATTCCCGACCGAGTTGCACGACGATCTGGGCGAAGCCATTCGCAAAAAGGGCAACGAATTCGGCGCCGTTACCGGACGCCCGCGCCGCACCGGTTGGATCGACCTGCCGCTGCTGCGCTACTCCAACATGATCAACGGCACGAGCTGGCTGGTGGTGACGAAGCTCGACGTGCTCGATGAGTTGGCGGAGATTCCGGTATGTGTCGGCTATAAGATCGACGGCCGCGCGACGGAAGAGATACCTGCGCAGGCTGCGACGTTCGAGAAGCTTGAGCCGGTCTACACCACTATGCCGGGATGGAATACGAGCACGTTTGGCATCGACAGCTATGACCGGCTGCCGCAGAAAGCGAAAGAGTACCTGACGTTCCTTGAGAAAGAGACAAGCGCAAAGATCGGCATCGTCTCCACCGGGCCGGACCGCGATCAGACAGCATTTACCGGCGAGTTCGCGCAGATGCTCGACGATATCAGCGGGAAGCGATAGGAGGCTGCGCGTGATCGTGCTGGCGGTTGTTTGGGTCGCTAAGCCGGGCCACGAAGAGGACGTGGCCAACGTGTTTCGCAAGCTCGAAACTGACTCTCGGCGCGAGCCGGGATGCCTGATGTACGTCGTACATCGTCAGAAAGATCAGCCGGGCCGATTCTTCATCTACGAGCAGTATCGGGATGACGCTGCGCTGCAGGCCCATCGCGATTCGGCGCACTTCCAGGAATACGCGGTGAGGGGCTTGGCGGGTATCGGCGATCGGGTGCAGGGCGATTTGTACGTGCCACTGACGGATTAGCGAAACGCGGATTCACGCGGAAAAACGCGGATCGGCTAAAGGCTGAGCCACGGATCTGCACAGATGAACACAGATCGGACGAAGACCTCATCAGAACTCTTAAGGACAAGCATCTGGATGTTTTTCTGATCCGTGGAATCCGCGCAAATCCGCGGCTAGCTTTTTCTTTCGACGAACGACGCGCGAAACGAGTTCTCCGCCAGCTTCCGTAGTTCATCGTCACTGAAGCCGAAGACCTGCTGCGCGATCTGGTATTCGCGGTTCAGCGTGGTGTGGAACATGTCGGGATCATCAGTATTCAGCGTCACCATTACGCCCGCATCGAAGAGTTTGCGCACGGGGTGCTGCTCAAGCGTAGTGCAGCAGCCGGTGAGCACGTTGCTCGACAT
Organism: uncultured Acidobacteriaceae bacterium; assembly: GCA_963771535.1. Lineage (GTDB taxonomy): Bacteria > Acidobacteriota > Terriglobia > Terriglobales > Acidobacteriaceae > CAVVDY01. Next base: position 679,936 of record CAVYTK010000007.1, read on the forward strand.
GCAAATCTCGACCGGCTTTTGGTTCTCGGCGAGATAGCGCACCAGTTCCGGATCGTCGACCGCGTGCAGTCCGTGACCAATGCGGTCGGCTTTCAACTCGCGTAGCGCTCCCCAAATCGACTCTGGACCGACGGTCTCGCCTGCGTGGACGGTGAGTCGCAAGCCGTTGTCGCGCGCTAGCTGGTAAACCTCGCGGAACTGTTCTGGTCCAGCGCGGCGCTCGTCGCCGCCGAGACCGATGCCGACGACGTTGCGATCTTTCAGGCGGATCGCCTCTTCGACGACTCGTCTCGCCTCATCCACGCCGAAGTGTCGCACCGCATCGAAGATCCAGTACACCGACACGCCGAAGTCGCGCTCGGCCCGCCCGCGTCCACGCTCGAGGCCTTCGAACAGGGGAGGGAAGTCGCCGCCGCGCCAGTGCACCACGCCGACCGAGACATAGACCTCCGCATGACGTACATTTTGCTGGGCCAGCTTCTCCATCATGCGATAAGCGACGAGCTCATAGTCCTCAGCGGTGCGCAAGCGCTCGGTTACGGCTTTGAACGCCAGCAGGAAACCGGTGAAGTCGGTGTACGCGTAGAGGGCGGCGGCTTCCTCTTCGCTGAAGACGCGTCCACTGTCGGCGATGTTGGTGTAGCGGTTGTTCTCGGTCGTGAGTGGCGTGGGATGGCGCTGGCTTAACTCCGACAATGTGGGAGGGTCTACCGTGCCTTCGAGATGCAGGTGCAACTCGGCCTTGGGCAGAGAGCGGATGAAATCGGTAGGAGCGTGGTCGATTGCAGACATCGCGGTACTAAATTTTAAAAGCGAAAATTCGCGTCAGGGCACGACCTTGGTCGTGCCTATCAAGCTGCTTTTGAAACTTCTGTGCCGAGCGGACGTAAGTCCGCGAGGAGATGCTTTCGTGCCGTGCGGCGAAAAGCAGGTCCTTCGACTGCGTTCGTCTCGGCAAGCCTCGACTCACTTCGCTCAGGATGACAAATCATGAATGTGGGGCGGCACGACCAAGGGTCGTGCCCTGACGCGGAGCGTTGAATTGCCCTCTTTTCCAACGACTTCGAACACGTGCTCCTGCGCCACTTCAACATTATGCCGTTGGCAGGGTTGGCAGCTTGCGCTCCTCCGGGCAGAACTCGCTGTGGTGGCGGCTGTAGAGCGAGTACACCACGAGTCCCACGATTAGCCAGGCGAAAAAGCGCAGCCAGGTCAGGATCGGCAGTCCCGCCATCAGCAAGATGCAGAACAGCACGCTCAGTATCGGTGCGGTAAGTCCGCCGGGAGCGCGGAACCCGCGACGCCGTTCCGGCTGCTTGTAGCGCAGAATGATTACGCCAATCGACACCAGCACGAACGCGAACAGCGTTCCGATGTTCGACAGGTCGGCAAGCGTGCCAATGTCAAGGATGCCGCCGGGGATGCCCACCAGGAAACCCGCAATCCACGTCGCCGTCGAAGGCGTGCGGAACTTTGGGTGGACAAAGCTGAACAGCTTGGGCAGCAGTCCGTCGCGCGACATGGCGAACCACACACGCGCCTGTCCAAGCTGGAAGACCAGCAGCGACGAGATCATACCCATCATGGCGCCGAACAGCACGGCCAGCCGCGTCCAGTGCAGCGTCTGCGAGCCGGTCAGCACGGTGAGCCGCTTCATGCTGTTGACCACCGGCGCGGCATCATCGACCAGGGTTGACCACTTCACAATGCCGGTGAGCACCACCGCAACGGCGATGTACAGCACTGTGCAGACAATCAGCGTGGCAATGATGCCGATGGGCAAGTCGCGCTGCGGGTTTTTCGCCTCTTCGGCTGCCGTCGAGACGGAATCGAATCCGATGTAGGTGAAGAAGATGATGGAGCCGCCGGTGAGCACGCCCGACCATCCTTCGGGAATGAAGGGATGATAGTTCGACGGGTGAATGAAGTGCGCGCCCACAATGACGAACGCCAGGATGGCCGCGATCTTCAGGATGACCATCACGTTGTTCGCCTCGGCTGATTCGCGAATGCCCCGCACCAGAACGACGGTCAGCAGCATAACGATGATGAACGCCGGGATGTTGAATCCGAAATGTATCCCCGGAGGATAGAGAACGTTGCCCTTGAGGTCGGTCAGGCCGCCAGGAAGGTAAGCCGGCGAAATCCAGCGCAAGCGGAGGATGCCATCCGAACCAGTCGAACATATCGACCAGGTGCGCGGCGAACCCGACGCTGACCGCCATGTTGCTGACGGCATACTCGAGGATGAGGTCCCAGCCGATGATCCACGCGATCAGCTCGCCCATGGTGGCGTAGGTGTAGGTATAGGCGCTGCCCGCGATGGGGATCATTGACGCCAGCTCGGCGTAGCAGCAGGCCGGTGAACCCGCAGACGATGGCGACGAGAATGAGAGATAAGGCGAGCGCGGGCCCGGCACCGGGACGTCCGAGCGGTGGCCGAGTGATGCACGATGTAGTCGGCCAGCGGCGCGTTCAGGATGGAAGAGGTGTCGAACTTCTGCCCGGCGATGGCGGTTCCGATGACGGTGAAGATGCCGGAGCCGATGACCGCGCCGATTCCCAGCGCGGTGAGCGACCACGGGCCGAGCGATTTTTTCAGCCGGTGCTCAGGCTCCTCCGATTCGGAGATCAGCTTGTCAATGGACTTGCACGCGAAGAGTTGGTTCGCCAGGTCAGTGCTCCGGAACTCGGGATGAATCAAGATTCAAACAGAAGCAGGGCTGGGGGGCAAGTTTGAAGAAAAGGAACCCGCGGATTTGCGCGGATCGCACGGATGCCATGGAGAGTCCAAGCGAAATGCGATCTTCCTCCTATTCGCGTTTCGTCCGCGAGAATCCGTGGCTGATTTACTTCTCGTTCTTGTACACCACACCATCCTTCATCACGAACTTCACCCGCTCAAGGGTGGTGACGTCCTGTAGCGGATTGCCGTCAACTGCGATGATGTCGGCGTATTTGCCTGCTTCGAGCGTTCCAATCTTGTCTGACAGGCCGAGCAGGTCGGCATCGTTGATGGTTGCGGTCTGGATGGCGTGCAGCGGCGTCATACCCAACTGCACGTAGACGTTGAACTCGTGTGCATTGAGGCCATGAGGGTAAACGGCCGCGTCGGTACCGAAGCCGATCTTCACTCCCGCATCGAACGCCTTCTTCAGCGTTGCCTTGGAACTTTGCGAGACCATCTCCATCTTCGGCTTCAGGAAGTCTGGCAGATTGCCATGCTCGCGCTGCCAGTCGATGAGGTACAGCGTGGGCACCAGGTAGGTGCCGTTCTTCTTCAGCGTGGCAATGGCTTCGTCGTTCATCAGATGACCGTGCTCGACCGAGTCGACTCCGGCGTTGGAGGCCCAGATCACACCTTGCGCTCCGTGGGCGTGCGCGGCGACTTTGCGGCCAAGGCGATGTGCGTCGGCGACGATTGCCTTCATCTCCTCCAGGGTGAACTGCGCGGCGTTAGGATCGTCACCTTTGGAGAGGACGCCTCCCGTCGCGCAAATCTTGATTACGTCCGCGCCATACTTGATGACCTCACGCGTCTTGTGCTGCACGTTCTCCACGCCATCAGCAACGCCGTCACCCGTGGCGTGAAAGTCGTAGGGCAGCAGGTTGTCGTCGCAGTGCCCGCCGGTGATACCGAGCGGCGGACCGCTTACCAGCATGCGTGGACCGGGGACGTCACCGGCATTGATGGCGTCACGTAACGCAACGTCGGAGTAGCCGGAGGCGCCGACGTTGCGCACCGTGGTGAACCCGGCTTCCAGGGTGGTCTTCGCATTCTTCGCGCCAATGAGTGCTTCACGAGGAACGGAAATTCCCAGTGTCTGGTAGCCGAAGCTGGGATTCATCGTGAGATGAGTATGAGCGTCGATCAGGCCGGGCAGCACGGTCTTTCCGGAGAGATCGATTACGGTTGCTGATCCGTCACCTCCTGCGGCGCCCACGCTGACAATCTTTCCGTTTTCAACCACGATCGTCTGGTTGGGCGACAGCTTGCCGGTGCGAACGTCGAGAACGTTTCCGGCGTGGATGACGGTGCGCGGTGGCGCAGACGCGCTGGATTGAGCGAAGGCGCAACACGCCAACAGTGTGCAGGTCGAAAACAAGCGGAGAATTATCTTCATCGTGTTGTTAACTGGCGCTGCTTATTTGCCTGGCGCCAGCGTCTCCTCAAAGTGGTTGTCAATCAGGTGGAAGAGATGAGTTCGAGCTGCCTTTCCGGCGATGCTGTGGGTTTTGCGCGGGTAGATCATCAGCTCAAACTGCTTGCCCGCGTTGATGAACGCATTCACCATCTGAACCGTGTTCTGGAAGTGCACATTGTCGTCACTGGTGCCATGCACTTCGAGCAGGCTGCCCTTCAAGTCGCCGGCAGCGTTGACCGGCGAGCTCTTGGAATAACCCGCTACGTTGTCTTTGGGCAGCCCCATGTAGCGCTCGGTATAAATCGAATCGTACAGCCGCCAGTCGGTCACTGGGGCGACGGCGACCCCGGCCTTGAACATATCGCTGTGGGTCATGGTGTAGAGGGTGAAGTAGCCGCCATAGCTCCATCCCCAGAAGCCGAGGCGATTGCCGTCGATCTGCGGAAACTGCTGCAACGCCTGTTTTACTGCGGCGATCTGGTCGGCAAGTTCGTTTTCGCCGAAGTTGTGGCGCAATGATGCCGCAAAAGTTTTACCGCGGTTGGCCATCCCACGATTGTCGACGTGCAGCACGGCAAATCCTTGGCGCGCCAGGATGGTGTCGAAATAATAGTTCGCGCCTCCCCATGCGTCGCGAACCGTCTGAGCGCCGGGGCCACCATAGGGATTCACAATCATGGGAGCTTTGCCGTTGGCCATCATTGGACCGCCCGTCGGCAGCAGGATGGTTCCCAACAGTTTCGTGCTGCCGTCGGTCGCGGTGAACTCGACCTTCTTCGGAGTGGGTAGTTGGTATTGGTCGATGCTGCGCGGTTTCCAGAACGCGTTGCACTCCCCATTCACCGTACAGAACGACATGGTCGGGGGAATGCTCAGGGAAGAATAGTTGTCCACGTAATACTTGGCATTGGCGGGATCGAAGGTCGTATTGTGTGCGCCGTCCTGCTTGGAAACGCGGTGGAAGTTCTTGCCGTCCAGGCCAACGGCGTAGAGGTTCGCCTGCCGCCAATCGCCTTCGTTGGCGGTGAAGTAGACGATGCCGTGCTGCTCGTCGATGCCGTCAATACTCTCGACGTCCCACTCGCCATGGGTCAACTGCTGTACCAGCTTTGCTTCGCCGGAGAGCGGATTCTGGTTGTCGAACTGGTACAGATAGATGTGGTAGTAGCCATCCCGCCAGCTGGTCCAGAGATAGCGATCGCCCGAGCGCAGCAGCTTAAACTCGGTCTCCGGGTGCAGGTCGATCCAGGTATCGCTGCTTTCGCTCATGATGAGCTGCGACTTGCCGCTCTTGACGTCGATGAAGTAAAGGTCGAGGCGGTCCTGTGCGCGGTTGAGCGCCATCGCCCAGACAATGCCTGGCCGCAGCCAACCAAAGCGCGGAACGTACACATTGGAATCCCCGCCCAGCGGAACACCGTTACTGCCGCTTTCGGCGGTGAGCCACTTCACCTTGCCGCCACCCGCACCGACGACGCCCAGGCGCACCACGGGATTTGCGTCGCCCGGCTGGGGATACTTCTGATCGCTGATCGTGGCTTGCGTGGGGATCCAGTCGGTGATGGGGTAGTTGGCTACCGGTTTTTCGTTCATCTGCAGAAACGCGATCTGTTTGCCGTCGGGCGACCAGAAGTAATTGCTGCGCGAATACAGCTCTTCTTCGTAGACCCAGTCGACTTCGCCATTGAGCAGGTTTGGATCGTCGTCGCGGGTCAGTGCGTCTTCGCGCCCGCCGCTGACGTCGCGAACAAACAGGTTGTGTTTGCGAATGTAAGCGATGCGGCTGCCGTCAGGAGAAAACTTGGGGTCGTCACTGGAGTCGTTGCTCGAAGTCAGCTGCACGCCGGTGCCGTTTGCCAGGCTGTAGAGCCAAAGCTGGCCCATGGAGTCGAAGAGCAGCTTCTTCGAATCAGGAGACCAGTGGTAAGCCGCGACCGAGTAGCGTTGCATTGCATCTTTCTGGCGCTCGTCTTTAATAGCGCTGATCGGAGGCGCGAGCGAGGCCAGCTTCTCGCGGGCGACCAGCACCGCGGGCTTGGGATTATCGGCGTCGACGTAGTAGAGCGCGCCCTTTTCCCCGCTGTCATCACGCTGCACGAACGCCAGCCGCGAGCCGTCGGGCGCCCACTTGATCGACTCAGGAGGACGGCCCAGCAGTCCGCCATCCGCGTAGATGTCCTCGATAGTGAGTTGGGGTGCAGCTTGCGCTGAGACTGGAGAAGAAGGACTTGCGGTTTGCGCTGAAAGGACGATGGCGAACAGTAATGAAAAAACGAGGGCTGCCAGGCGAAGTCTCACGGGTGCTCCCAGGTAAGAAATCAGGAAAGCGTGAGTGTATATCAGCAGCCTAGATTTGTTTACTCGGAAGGGAAGGTGGCGCGAGGCTAACGTGTGACCTGGTAGATTCGCACCATCTCCATGACCACCATGAATATGCCGATGCTGAAGTAGATGGTCCGCAGAGTTTCGGATTTGGGGACGGCGGGCAACGGAATGCCGCGCTCGCGAGAGGCCAATACCAGCGAGTGCTCGCGCTCGAAGATGAAATCGGCGATGGGCCGGTGTAGAGCCGCGATCAGCAAGCCCAAAAATAACCGGGCGATTTCCAGGGACATGATGAAAGTATGCTAACCGTGGTTCTCCGGAGCGCTCAATCCATCAAAAACCTTAGTTCGGCGCTTGATAGAAGCTACGCGGACTTGAAGATCCGTACCACCATGGTGTGATGACGCGCACGTCCGAGCGACAGGCCGGTGCGTGCTAGAATTCATGCAGGTCCCCACCTGCTAATGAATTCTGACCTTGAAAAATTGATCGACCTGCAACAGGTCGACGCGCGCATTGCTGCATTGCGCACCGAAGTCGCCGCCCTTCCCAAACACGTTCACGAGATCGAAGCCAAGCTGGCAGGTTCTAAAGCCAAAGTTGAGGCCGCGCAGGTTGCGATGAAGGCCGACGAAACGTCGAAACGCAAGCACGAAGGCGACATCCAGGATCAGCAGTTGAAGATCAGCAAATATCGCGACCAGTCGCTCAACGTAAAGACCAACCAGGAATACAAGGCGCTGATGGACGAGATCAAGTTCGCGGAGCAGAAGATTGCCGCCTCTGAGGACAAGATCCTGGAAATCATGGTGTCCGCCGACGCTCGCAAAGAGGCGCTGAAAAAGGCGGAAGCCACTCTAAAGACCGACACGTCGGAGAACGAGAAGGAGAAAGAGTCGGCACGCTTGCGCACCGCTGAAGACGAAAAAGAACTGGCCGAGCTCGATCAGCACCGCAGGCAGCTACGCAGCGGGGTTTCCGAAGAAGTTCTGAATCACTATGACCGCGTTCTTAAGCGACGGGGTTCGGCACTGTCTGCGGTGCATCAGGACGAGATGTGTTCCGCTTGTCGCGTCATGTTGCGTCCGCAGGTCTTCCAGGAGGTAATGACGAACGAGCAGTTCATTACCTGCGACTACTGCCACCGGATCTTCTATTACGTCCCGCCGCCGCCTAAGCCGGAAGAGACCAAGGAAGGGAAGAGCGAGGCGGCTGCTGCTGCAACGGCGGATCCGACGGCTCGTCCGCTTCTGCTTCCGCCGAGTCTCCGGCAGAAACCGCATCGCAAGCGCCGCCCGCACAGGGCGAAGCCGCCGCGCGATAGATACTCTTCCTCCATCCGTGGCTGCCGTCCTCTAACCACCTATTAGATTTGCCCTCCTAGGCGGAAGGATCTGCGACTTCGTGGGTGGTATGGTCGTATCTTCGTGATCGAGGGGATAGAGCAGATCCCTCACTTCGTTCGTGATGACAAACAAGAATTTCGCGATGACAAATCGTAAGAAGACCGACAAAAGTCCAACTGGCGTGATCGCCGGCATAGCCGACTCGCCAATCATCGTTGTGTCCTCGCGCGGCGCTGCCCGGCTGCGCGCAGGCCATGTGTGGGTCTATCGCTCGGATCTGCAGCAGGGAAGCGACGCTCCCGCCGGAGCGCTGGTGCACGTTCACGACGATCGCGGGCGCAAGCTCGGTTCGGCGCTCTATAGCAACACGTCGCAAATCGCTATTCGAATGATCTCTTCCGAAGCGGTGAACGAGGCCGAACTTCCGGCGCTTATCTCAGCACGTATCGATGCCGCCGTGGCTTTCCGCCGTAAAGTCGCTCACAACACGGATTCCTATCGCGTCATCTTCAGCGAGGCGGACCTGCTGCCCGGTCTCATCGTCGATAAATACAACGACGTGCTTTCAATGCAGATTCTCACTCAGGCATTCGACCGCCGTGAACTGCGCGAGACCGTCACTAACGGCTTGCTCCGTCACTTTCCAGGAGCCAGCATGCTGGAGCGCGTGGATGCGCGCATTCGCGAGCTTGAACAGCTGCCCGCACGCGAGACGCAACTCATTCGAGGCGAACGGCCAGACACTATCTTCACCGCGAATGGCGTTCGCTTCCACTACGACGGATTGACTGGTCAAAAGACGGGAGCGTTTCTCGATCAGCGCGAGAACTATGCCGCAGCGGCGCGTTGGGCACGCGGTGAGGCGCTGGACTGTTTCACCTATCAAGGCGGGTTCGCGCTGCACCTGGCGCGCGTCTGCGGCAGCGTTACGGCAATCGATAGCTCTCGCACAGCGCTTGAAGTTGCCGAGCAAAATGAAGCGCTGAATAAGCCGGAACATCGCAGCGGCGACATCGAGTGGATTGAGGCCAACGCCTTCGACCTGCTGAAGGACTACGCCAACGCCGGGCGGCAGTACGACACCATCGTGCTCGATCCGCCGGCGTTTGCCAAGACCAAGCGTGCGGTGCCCACGGCCCTCAAGGGATACAAGGAGCTGAACCTGCGTGCCCTGAAGATGCTGCGTTCAGGCGGAACGCTGGTGACCTGCTCCTGCTCTTTCCACGTGAGCGAAGGCGAGTTCCTGCACATGCTGGGCACCGCCGCGGCTGATAGTGGCCGTCGCGTCCGCGTGTTGGAGAAGCGTGGGGCTGCGCTCGATCATCCTGCGCTACTGAATGTGCCGGAGACCGCGTACCTGAAGTGCATCATCTGCCGGGTCATCTAGCCCAGGTTAGGCCAACGGATGGCCGAACCCGGGGCACGCCTCTGAAGCGTTAGACGATACTCTGCAGCAGACCGCCTTCAGCGCGGATAGCGGCGCCATTGGTGGCTGACGAGAGCGGACTGGCAAGGAATGCCACCATCGCAGCAATCTCCCTCGGGTCGGCAAAGCGCCGCAGCAGGGAAGTGGGCCGTGCGGTATGGAAGAATTCACGCTCTGCCTCGGCCCGCTTCTCCGGAGTGGGGTTGCCCAACATCCGTTCCACTCCCTCTGACATTGTGGGACCGACGAGAACGCTGTTTACCGTCACGGCGGTTCCCGCGGTGGTCTCCGCAAGCCCACGGGCCACTGCGAGTTGAGCGGTTTTGGTCATTCCGTACTGAATGCCATCGGGAGGGATGTGGACGGCCGATTCGCTGGAGATGAAGATCGATGCGGCCCCAGTTCTGCTTTTTCATGTGCGGGAGATAGTGGCGACTGAGTCGCACGCCGCTCATGACGTTGATTTCGAACACGCGCATCCACTCCGCATCGGAAATTTCCTCGAATGGTTTGAAGTCGAAGATACCGACGTTGTTGATGAGGATGTCGACCTCAGGGAACTGCTTCACGGTGGTGCGCACGCCTTCAACGGAGCCCAGATCGGCAGCTACTCCTTCCAACTTGCCGGAAGCTCCCGAGTTTTTGGATTGTTGCGATGGCCTCCTGGACACGCTTTTCGGTGCGGCCATTGACGATGACGTGCGCACCCTCGGCGGCGAGGCTTTCAGCGATAGCATAGCCTATTCCGGCGGTGGATCCACTAACCAATGCGAGCTTGTCTTGCAGTTGTAAGTCCATGGATTTTGGATGTCGCAGGCCGGTAAGCGTTGCGGTTTCGCCGTTCGGACACGGGCATTCTTTAGCGATCGCGCAATCCCTTGATTCCGCGTCAAATACAGTTCTTGACATATCGCACATTGCTATATCATAATTGCAAATCGTAATAAGGCGCTTGAGATGAAGCTCGGCGAAAAAATTCGCTACCTGCGGCTGGTCGAGGGCACGCTGCGCGGCCATGATCGCGAGATGACGCAGCAGGACTTGGCCAAGGCCATGAAGAAGGAGATTGGCCGCGGCTTGAGCCAGTCGTATCTGTCGCAGATCGAGAGCGGCTTGCGGCCGCACCTGACCAACGACACCCGCATGCTGCTGGCGCGATTCTTCAAAGTTCATCCCGGATACCTGGTGGATGATCCCGAGGGCTACCACACGGAGCTCACCAGCGATCTGCGGGCAGTCGAGGACCGTCTTGACCTGATACTGATCAACGGCGCCGAGCAGTTCTCCAACGATGCTGAGCTGAGCGAGGCGCTGCTGGAGATCGCGCGCTATTCGGACACGCGGAAAGCCCTGATGCTTCTGGGGGCCATTCTTCAGGCTCCGGGATTGCTGGAGCGCCTGGCGGATGTTCTGAAGCCGGAATCGGGCTTGACGAAACCGCGCGAGAGTTCACGCAAAGCGGGTGCCAGGCGTTCAGCGGGAGCAAGCCTATGACATGGGCAATGTTCTACCTGACGTGCTTTCTAGTGGGCGTTACGTTAAGTGTTCTGTCGTTTGTGGGCGGAAGTTTTCACCTGCCGCACTTTCACCTGCACCTTCCCCATGTGCACCTCGGAGACGTGGGCGGAGCGCATGGAGGCGCACATGCAGGCGGCGCCCATGGCAGCGATATATCCTTCGTGAACTTCGGTACATTGTGCGCGTTCCTCGCGTGGTTCGGCGGTACCGGATACCTGCTGACCCGTTACTCGACCCTGGTTGTAACGGCGATCGCCGTTTTGTCATTCCTTGCCGGATTGGCGGGCGCCACCGTGGTGTTCTGGTTCGTTGCCAAGGTGCTGCTGGCGCATGAGCATGAGCTCGATCCGGCGGACTACGACAGAGTAGGAGTGTTGGGAAGGGTGACCAGTTCTATACGTGAAGGCGGTACGGGGGAGATCGTCTTCTCACAGGCGGGCACGCGGCACACGTGCGGCGCTCGCAGCGAAACCGGCGAACCGTTGGCCAAGGGAACTGAAGTCGTGGTGACGCGCTATGAACGTGGCATTGCCTACGTGCAGCGCTGGGATGAGTTGGCGGGGGAGCGGAAGGAAGCAGCCAGCAATTAGCGCTTCGCACAAGTGACGGGTGAAGCTTCATGGCCATAGCTGAAGGCCAGATGGTTCCAGCCAAGGGCGAAGAGCCGAAAGCCAAACGGCATATAAGGCATTTTCGTTAACGGGAGAGTTTTATGGTTGATTTAGCTGTCTCAGAAGGAAAGTTGCTGGTGAATGTACGTGGAGCCGACAAGATATGGTCATTCAAGAGCTCGCTCGCGATTTCGCTGGAGCACGTTGCCGGCATTCGAATCGATTCCACGGTCGTGAAGAGCTGGTGGCATGGGTTGAGACTTCCGGGAACGAATGTCCCAGGAGTGATTACCGCCGGTACCTACTACCAGGACGGCAAGAAAATCTTTTGGGACGTACACAATCCGAACCGCGCAGTTGTGATTGAACTTCGCGATGAGTCATACGATCGGCTGATTGTGGAAGTGGCCGATCCGGAAGCGGCTGTCGCTCTGATTGCGAGCGTTGCGAGTAATGGTTAGGTCGACGACGCAGGGGGCAGTTGCGAATGGGGAAGAACTGCAGGTCCCTCGGCTGCGCTCGGGATGACACCGCAAGAGGAGCGTGTTCGCTCGGTTCGACAACGGTTTTAGCTGATGGCTGACAGCTGACGGCTGATAGCGCTTCAGTTCTAGTTGGTAGCTGGCGGCTGAAGGCTGACAGCTCTAAGGAGGCATATGGGTTTACACATTCCAACCGACGTAGTGGTGATCGTGTGGTCGGTAGTAGCGGCGACGGTGCTCATCATCGCGGTGTTCACGCGGTTGTACCGCAAAACGGGACCAAATGAAGCCATGGTGGTTTATGGCATTCGCGGCACTCGCATCATCAAAGGCCACGGCACCATGATCCTACCCATGGTGGAAAGCTGTCGCGAGCTCTCACTGGAGCTGATGTCGTTCGACGTGGCTCCGCAGCAGGACCTGTACACCAAACAGGGCGTTGCGGTGACCGTAGAAGCGGTGGCGCAGATCAAGGTGAAGAGCGATCCCGAGTCGATTCTCACGGCCTCGGAGCAGTTCCTCACCAAGACGCCTCCGCAGCGCGAGGCGTTGATTCGCCTGGTCATGGAAGGGCACCTGCGCGGCATCATCGGCCAGCTGACGGTAGAAGAGATCGTGAAGCAGCCGGAGATGGTGGCCGATCGCATGCGTTCCACCTGTGCCGACGACATGAACAAGATGGGCCTGGAGGTGATCTCGTTCACCATCAAGGAGGTCCGCGATAAGAACGATTACATCACCAATATGGGGCGGCCCGATGTTGCGCGCATTAAGCGTGACGCCGATGTGGCCACCGCCGAAGCCGAGCGTGACACCGCCATCAGGCGGGCGCTGGCGCTGCGCGAGTCGGCAGTTGCCAAGGCGCAGGCCGACCAGGAGCGGGTGGCGGCTGAGACCGCTTCGCTCGCCAAACAGGCGGAGGCGCAACGCGATCTGGAAGTGAAGAAGGCTGAGTACGCTGAACTGGTGAAGCGGCAGCAGGCGCAGGCTGATAAGGCGTACGAGATCCAGACCAACGTCATGCAGCAGCAGGTCACGACGGAGGCGGTGAAAATTCAGCAGGTCGAGAAGGAGCAGCAAATCAAGGTGCAGGAAGCGGAGATCTCGCGCCGCGAGAAGGAGCTGATTGCCACCGTGCTGAAGGGAGCGGAGATCGAGCGTCAGCGCATTCAGACGCTGGCCGAAGCCGAGCGCCAAAAGACGATAGTCGAGGCCGAGGGGCGTGCCAGCGCGATTCGCGCCCAGGGCGAAGCCGAAGCCGAGATCATCTTCAAGAAGGGCGATGCCGAAGCACGCGCCATGAACGTGAAGGCCGAGGCCTACCAGGAGTACAACCAGGCCGCGGTCGTCGACAAGCTGATTACCGGCTTGCCCGAGGTGGTACGGGCGTTGGCCAGTCCGCTGGCGAACGTCGACAAGATCACCATCGTGTCAACGGGAAATGGCGATGCTGCAGGGATGAACAAGATCACCGGCGACATCACCAAGATAGCCGCGCAAGTGCCGGCGTTGTTCGAGGCGCTCTCGGGCATGCAGATGAGTGAGTTGTTTGGCAAGATCCGGACGATTGGCGAGAAGTCGCCGAAGCCGGATGCACTGCCGCCGGGGGACGAGAAGAGCAAGGCTGCGGGCGCAGGGAGTTAACGGTTTGAAAGGGCACGGCTTCAGCCGTGCCGATATAGGCGGTTCAACGAATGGGCTTTCGCCACACACGTTGATGAAGATCCCACTCAATCCAAAAGAGGATTGAGTGGGGCACCCGAAGAGCATGGGCGGGGTAGAGTTCCTTCGACTGCGTTCGGTCGCTGCGTTCCCTCCCTCCGCTCAGGATGACAACGGTTTTGGCTGGGAGCTGGCGGCTGGCAGCTACGGTTTCACTGAAAGCTGACGGCTGAGAGCCGACAGCTCAAAGGAGTTCGTCATGGCATTACTGGATCGAGTAGCAACATTGGTACGAGCGAATCTGAATGACCTGATCGACAAGGCTGAAAATCCCGAGAAGATGTTGAAGCAGGTCATCCTCGACATGGAAAACCAATACCTGCAGGTGAAGACGCAGGTGGCGATCGCGTTGGCAGACCTGCATCTGCTGGAGAAGAAGAAGAAAGAGAATGCCGAGAAACACGGCGAGTGGATGCGGAAGGCGGAGCTCGCCGTCGCGAAAAGGGATGACGAGTTGGCCCGGGCGGCGCTGGAGCGGGCAGTGAGTTTCCAGCAGATGACGGAGAACTTCGAGCAGCAGATTGCCGATCAGGAAGTACAGGTCGAGTCGCTGAAGGGCGCCCTAAAGCGCTTGGAATTAAAGCTGGCCGAGGCCCGCAGCAAGGCCGACATGCTGATCGCGCAGCATCGTCGTTCGCGCGCTGCGCACAAGGCGGCCGATGCTGAGCAGAGTCCGACGGGCGAGAACCGAACGTTCGATCGCATGAAATCGACGGTTGAGCGGGAGCAGGCCATCGGCAAGGCCAAGGCCGAGCTTCTTGGCGAGGACGTGGAAGCCCGCCTTCACAAGCTGGAGCGCGACGAAAAGATCGACACGCTGTTGGCGGAGCTGAAACAGAGGAAGCAATTGTCGGCGTGAAGAAAGCGGTGGCACGCCTGAACGCGCGCCTTTTTTCAAATCGCCGCCATCATCTGCGAAATGGTTGCGAAGCCGTAGCCTTGATCTTGGTAGGTTTGGATAACGAGCTCGGTCGCTCCGACCGAATGGCTGCGGTCGGCTCCCATGGCTTTGAACCCGCCATCATGCATCAGGATGACGTCGCCTCCGCGCACTTGGCGCCCTACGTGAGCCATAATCCGCTGCGGAGTCGTTGGCTTCCAGTCGTAACAGGTAACGTCCCACATGACAGGCTTGAGGCCAAGCTTGCGAATGACGCGCAACGTCATCGGAGTGCGCGCGCCGAACGGCGGACGCACGAGGGTGCATCGGTATCCGGTCGTATCGAAGATCACTTCCTGCGTGCGCTCGAGTTGCGAGCGCACCTCGGATGACGAGGCAAAGATCAGGTTGGGATGGTCCCAGGTATGAATGCCAAGTTCGTGTCCGGCAGCAATCACAGCCCGTGCGATGTCGGGCCTCTCTTCAACGAACTTTCCCAGTACGAAGAATGTCGCCTTCACCGAGTGGCGATCGAGTCCGTCGAGCAGCCGTAGTGTCCAGGGATCGTTGGGGCCGTCATCATAGGTGAGCGCCAGCTGGCGCGAGCCGGGAGGCAATCCGAAGAACGTCTTGCCCCAGACCTGGGAAGTCGGCCAATAGCATTGGAATCCCGCCCACGTGGCGGCTGCGGCGAGCCCGGCCCCGGCGATGATGGCGTTTCGCATCTGAGCTGATTCTAGGACAAATCAGGAGAACCGCGGATCAACGCGGATTCGGGGATTGGCTTGGCGGCTCTTGTGCTCGTCCGCGTGCCCGCGCAATCCGCGGTTACGCTCTACAGTCTAGCGGTGGAAATCTCTTGATTGCCACGCGCTGCTGGGAGAGATATTCTGCAAATAGTTGCTCTCAATCTCTCATGGCGAACCTGTTTGAACCACCTCGTTACATCGCAATTGAAGGCCCTATCCGCGTCGGCAAGACCACGTTATGCCAGGTGATTGCCGAGACCCTACACGCGCAACGCATCAGCGAGCCTGACCAGAATCCTTTTCTCAACGCGTTCTACAACGGCGAGAAGGGGGCGGCGTTTCAGGCGCAGATGGCGTTCCTGATGGCCAGATATGAGCAACTCGCTGCAACCGATCTGAAGCGTCCCGGCAGAACCGTCGTCGCCGACTACATATTCGAGAAGGACAAGCTGTTCGCCTGCCTCAACCTGAACGACGCCGAACTGGGTGTTTACAACCGCTACTACGATCTTTTCCGACAAAATGTACCAACGCCTGATCTCGTAATTTATCTGCAGGCTACACCCGAAATCCTCAAGAAACGCTTGAAGAAGCGGAATGCCCCCAGCGAGAAAGCGATCAGCGACGACTATCTTGAAGAAGTGATCAAGGCCTACGAACACTTCTTCTTTCACTACACGTCTTCCGACCTGCTGATCGTCAATACGTCGGACATCGACTTCGTGGAGCGCAGCGAAGACCTGCAAGCGCTGCTCCGCCGGGTCAGCGAGCCCATCCGGGGGACCCAATACTTCCTGCCCCTGGGGGCGGACGAGAGCGCCGCCAACGCGTAGAGTTCTGGCACGTCTGACTGCGTCAAGTCACGGTGCCTGAATCGGGGCACTGCATCAGTCACTGGGCATTCTTCGCCCCCGACACAAACTCACACCTGCTACTTGCATCTATCAACCCTACATGAGGAGTGCTCATGTAAGGAGGTTGTTTGCTTAACCAATCCAGAAGTTCCAGACAGATCGCTTTCGTGGTGGCGGCTTTTGCCGCGTTCCTGTTGCTAGTTGGCTGCAGCAACAATGCGCAGCATCCGGACGTGAAAGATGCTGTCGACACGGCCATGACTCGCCACGATCTGGGGGTGGTGAAGGTTTCTCAGGACCGAGATAAAGGCGTGCTGACGCTTTCGGGTGACGTTGAGACCGCTGACAAGAAGACTGAAGCGGAGAGCGTGGCGAAAGAGGCTGCACCGGGCTATACCGTCGCCAACGAGATCGGCGTGCGCCCAATCGGCGCCGAGAGCCAGGCCAAGTCGGTTGCCTCAAATCTAGACGATGGTATCGAGAACGATTACAAGGCTGCGATCAAGGCGCACAAGGACCTCGACGACCAAAGCATCCACTATGATGCCAAGAACGGTACGTTGATGTTGAAGGGCAGCGTAAAGACAGCGGCGCAGAAAAAGGAAGCCGCCATGCTAGCCAAGAACACCCCCAACGTAAAAGAGGTCGTTGACGAGATCGAAGTGCAGCCTGATAAGCACTCGACCGCGCAATAGCTCATTGGCGCATGGCGATTGGGCGGGATCTCGCTGAAGTTTCCGCGAGGTCCCCCCACGTTTCCGGACACTAATTCCGCAACCATGTTGCTTGGCGAACGGATTCGCTGCAGATACTATCTCCGGCCCCGAGGGTCGAGAGGGCCGCCACTCTCTAGCGTGCCGACTGATGCGCGCCGAGGGTTATGTTTTCTTTACGTGGATCGCCAAGTCTTCGGCGACATGATCATCCTTGTCTTCCAGTTCTTGTAGCAATCCCTCATCGGTGAGGTCGAGGGGACGCGAGTTTTCCCAGTCCTGGTGCACGACCTTGTGCAGACGGTCCACGATATTATCGTCGTGCACGTCGATGGCTAGTTCGCGGCGGCTGTCAAAGCTGCCAGGCGCAAGATTGATAGAGCCGATGATCGCCCGCACTCCATCGGCGAACAGCAGCTTGGCATGAAGTTTCAGTCCTCTGAGTTTGTGCACCTTCACGCCAACGTCGTCGAGCAGGCGAAGCCCCCCGACTCCTTCCCCCAGCTTTTCCTTCTTGAGGTGGTGAGGTGGGCGGGCCAGCACGTGTACCTTTACCCCTCGCTGAGAGGCGCGGACCAGTCGCTCGATGATTACCTGGTCCTGGTATCGCTCGTTCTGCACCCACAGAGAATGCTTTGCTTCATCTACAAACTGGCCTATGCGTTCACGGCCGGCCCCCGTACACCAGATCAAGTGCGAGTGCTCAGCCGGAGTGAATGTGTCGCGGGTCCAATCAGCATCAAAGCACGCACTGATTTCCTTCACTTCTTCGGCATGGTCTGTGATCACGGCATAGTCGCGCGTCTCAGTGAAATTCTTTGTCGCCCAATTGAGCGACATGATGAACGCTGTTGCATCATCCACCACCATTGACTTCTCGTGGGTGAGGTCGAAAGCGGGATTGCTGTCGATGACGTGAACTCCGGCGTCTGTAAGTCGCTTGCGCGATTCTGTGTTTTCTGTTTCGCCGTCGCGCCGGGTGGGATTGAGCATGACTCGGACTTTCACCCCACGGCGATGTGCCGCAATCACGGCGTGCAACAGCTGCGGGTCGGAGAAGGTAAACATTTTGATCCGCAGCGATTTCGCGGCGTCATTGACGACTTCCAGAATCGGCCGGCCGGAATCATCGGGCATTACCAGTAGATTGCGAGACATATCTCTCCTTCAGGCCTGGCGTCCAACCAAGCCGATTCACCCCTGCTGCGTCGCTTGCGCCGTCTTCTTCGAGCTTTCGTCAAATTGGGTGCGGTAGAGTTCCGCGTAGATCTTTCCGAGTGCCAACAGCTGGTCGTGGGTACCTGATTCGGCCACTACTCCCCCTGAAATAACGATGATCTGGTCGGCGTCACGAATGGTGCTAAGCCGGTGTGCGATCATGATCACCGTCCGGCCCTTCATCAGCTTCTCGAGAGCGTCGATGACCAGCTTCTCCGACTCGCTGTCGAGCGCCGCTGTAGGTTCGTCCAGCAGCAGGATCGGGCTGTTGCGTACCATGACGCGAGCAATGCCGATACGCTGTCGCTGTCCTCCGGAGAGTGTCAGTCCGCGCTCGCCGATCATGGTGTCGTAGCCGTTCGGCATCCGCGAAATGAACTCATCCGCGTTAGCCAGTCGCGCCGCTTCCACGACTTCGGCCCGGGTCGCTCCTGGTCTCCCGAAAGCGATGTTCTCAAGGATAGTTCCCCGAAACAGCACCGTGTCCTGCAAGACGTAGCCCACCTGCTCCCGAAGGCCGCGCAACTGGTAGTCGCGTACGTCACGGCCGTCGATGCCGCACACTCCCTGCGGTGGCATCGTAGAAACGCGGAATGAGGCTCACGATGGTGGATTTTCCGCTGCCCGTGGGCCCGACGATGCCCACGAACTGGCCTGACTCAATGTGGAAGTTGACGTCGCCCAGAACTTTGTTATCCACGGTGTAGCCAAAGGCGACATGGTCAAAAACGATGTCTCCCTTCACGAACCGAGGTTCCACGGCGTCTGGTTTCTCGGGAATGATCGTATCCGTGTCGAGGATCGCCGCGAACCCGATCCACACCTACCGCCGCTTGCGCGATCGCATTGGTCGTCGTCGCCAGGTCCTTCACGGGCTTGAAAAACTTTGTAAGGTAGGACAGGTACACAGTGAGAGCGCCGATGGTGAGAGCCTTAGCCAGGATGAGCGAAGCGCCGCGCCACAAGACGACGGCCGTGCAAAGTGCGACGGTGATGGTCACGATGGGCGAGAGCAACGATTTTACCCGGCGAGCCGCTAAGGCAGCACTCACCGTTGCCTGGCTAACTTGCCTAAGGGCGTCCTGTTCGGTTTCCTCGCGGCCGAAGGCGTCTATGACTCGTATCGATTCCAACCCCTGTTGCACCACCGAGACCATCTCGGCTTGCTCCTGGCGGACCTGATGGGTGGCCTTCTTCACGGCCTTCTTGAAGCGGGATACGAAAAACAGCAGGAAAGGTGTCACCGCGACCGCAATCAGAGTGAAGTCCCAGTTCAGCCAGAACATCAATCCGAGCATGGCAACGATGGTGAAGAGGTCGACCAGAATATCCAGGGTCGATGACGAGGCAAAACCCTGAATGGTCTGGATGTCAGTAGTCATCGTGCTCAGAAGCGTGCCGGTCTGATGGGTGTCGTAATAGCCGAGCGAGAGCTGTTGCAGATGATGGTAGGTTTGCAGACGCAGATCGTTCGCTACCCACTGGCCGACGCTCTCGGTGTAGTAGTTGTCCACGTAGCTAGCGACAGCGCCGAGCAGCGCGATGGCGACGTACGCCAGCGCCACCACGGCCGCGACCTGTAATCTTGCTCCGCCATCGAGCATAGGACCGAGGAGATGGTCGAGCCATTGCGGTAGCTGATGGTGGCCTACGACGTTATCAATGATGATTTTTAGCGGCCATGGCCCGGCCAGGCTGGCAGCTGTCTCCATCAGCATGGCAAACAGGATGACGGACAGCTGCCAACGATACGGACGAACCAATTGGCGAATGAGGCGAAACATAGTCCTGTGGGTTCGGCCCTACCTCAGTTGCTTACAGGGGATGAGACAGCAGGTTCCTCATAGCATAACCGCTGCCGCGAAATCCTACACCGAAGCTGGCTTTGCGCCAATGCCATGCTGAACTCCGGCTCGCCTTGTCCCGTCGGAGAATATCGTGCGGTTTTTGGGGGAATGCGACCCGCCAGCCGAACTACCTTATCGCAACGTTGAAATCGACGGCCAGTCTTTTCGGGGGATAGCAGGCGTTCTTGTCGCAAGCCTGGTAGTAGAGTTCACCACCAACAGGGAAGCTACCGCCATGGAGATATGGGGGTGCCTTCAAAATCACATAAACGATAAAGTCGCCGGAGTAGACGCTCAGTTTCTCATCGGGAGAAAAGGGAAAAGTCTGGTCTTCGCCGGCGGGATACTCGATGCTTGCGAGTTCCAGCGGCTTGGGAGCGACCAGCTTGAGGGTGGTGGGAATGAGCAAATTCGAATGGGGCTTGTTGCTGTTGATGTGGAATGGCGAATTCACCCGGAAATCCAACTCCACTCTCCGGGTCTCGCCTGGGTTCATCTGGACCGGTCGTACAGCGGCCATAACCACTGAAGGCTGCGCCGTGCCCGGAGCCTGTGCTGCCACAGAGGATGCCAGCAGAAGAATACACGCCAGAATTTTCATCGTTCAACCAGTGCGTTGGGATTTGTTGCGGGTGGCAAAGCCGAAGAACTTGCTGCGTTCGTGCCGGCTCCCGAATCCAGGGCTTTCTTGGCGTCGTCTTCAATCTCCGCCTTGCCGATCAGCCCCGCCACCTTGCCCACGATCTTACCCTGGCGATCGATGTAGAACGTGGTCGGAAGGTACTCAACGTCTCCATACTGTTCGGACACCTTGTTGGTGCCCAGCAAGACCGGGTAGTTGACGCCCATCTCACTGGCGAACTGGGCGATCTTCGACGGCTCGCTGTCATCCATGGCAACGCCCAAGATTGTTAATCCGTCACTTCCATAATGATTTTGCAAATCGACGAACCACGGCATCTCGACTTTGCAGGGGGCGCACCAGGTAGCCCAGAAATTGAGAACGACGGCCTTCCCTTTGAAGTCTGAGAGCTTGACCTTGTGGCCATCGAGCGAAACGAGCTCAAAATCGGGCGCCTGCACTCCCTTGACGTCACCCACCAGCGACGTTACAGGATGCTTCTGGCGCTGTCGGTCGACCCATTTGCCGAAGGCCAACATGCCTATGATCGCTACAGCTAGAACAGCGAATACAAAAGCGTTACGTTTCACGAACCAAGCCTTTATAGAGCGAACCGATTCAAGAACGCCAAATAGCCGGACAGCAGACGAAGATTGTTCATGAAGATCAAGATGCCGACCGCGATGAGCAATACGCCGCTCACCACTTCAACGGTGTGCAGATGCCGGCGGAACTTACCGTAGAACGACAGAAAACGATCGATGCCAATGGAAGTCAGCAGAAAAGGTACGGCCAACCCCAGCGAATAGATTGCCAGCAGCAGCACTCCCTTAATGACTTTGTCCTGCTCCGACGCCAGCGCCAAAATGGCGGCCAGGATCGGCCCAATACATGGGGTCCATCCGAAGGCGAAGGCGAAGCCGACCACAAACGAGCCCAGTGCACTGGAGCTGCCCTTCACATCGTGGAGCCGCTTGTCAGCATAGAGCGCCTTAATCTTCAGCAGCCCGGTCAGGTGCAGGCCGAAGATGATGATGATGATCCCCGCGATGCGAGCGAGTAAGTGGTGATACTCGTTGAAGAACTGCCCCAAGCCGGTCGCCACCGCTCCCAACACGATGAACACGAAGCTGAAGCCGAGGATGAAGGTGATCGAATGCAGCATTACGGTGCCGAGCATCCGGCGATCCGAGGATTGCAGGTCGTCGACACTTGCCCCGGAGATAAGGGAGACATAGCCAGGTACCAACGGCAAAACGCAGGGCGAAAGGAACGACAAGAGCCCGGCGACGAACGCGG
This sequence comes from uncultured Acidobacteriaceae bacterium, assembly GCA_963771535.1. Lineage (GTDB taxonomy): Bacteria > Acidobacteriota > Terriglobia > Terriglobales > Acidobacteriaceae > CAVVDY01. Next base: position 701,693 of record CAVYTK010000007.1, read on the forward strand.
CAATTGGAAGTGGCAGGCTATGCATACGTGAGTAGGGTCATCATGATGGACGCAGGACTTTGCCTGATATCACCCATTAGTATGAAGAAGTCGAATAAGCAGCGAAAGTTACACAAAAGTGCCGGACTTTTCTGCAGGTTCTTGCGATTTTAGCCGAATCGCTGGTTTCCGCAAACCCGACCATGTTTCAGATATGACGATAGAATCGCCGGGATTATGTGGGTCGTACCGAACCGATGCGGGAAGTCCCAGCCGGCACGAGTAAAGATCGATGAACTGGCGCAGATGGGTGACGTCCTGCGACGCTTCGTAAGTGACTCCGGCAACGTCATAACTGTAGACCAGCAGGATCATCTGTCTTTCCGTCACGTCGTCTTCAAGCTCGTGAACGTCGATGATGGTGCCGTCGATGATGCGTCCCCCCTGCGTCAATTCAGTGCGGCGCTCATACTCAAGTTGCTTGGCCGACTTCTTGCTTCGGTGCGAGAGAACAGCGTAGCCGAGCAGTGCCGCGCTCGCCCCAACTGCCAGGATCGGATAGTACCGAAGGGAACTCATGACACTGCTGCTAGCATAGCGCGGTTTAGGTCCGAAAACCTAACATTCGAGTCGCGCTGATTCAGGCGTTCACTACCGGGTTTGTCAGAGTACCCACGCCCTCGACCGTAACCTCGACGACGTCTCCCGGCTGCATAGGGCTGACCCCGGCAGGAGTGCCGGTTGCGATTACGTCTCCCGGCTCGAGCGTCATGATCGATGTAATGTAGCGCAGGATAACGTCCAGCGGGAAGATGAAGTCTGCCGTGGTACCCGACTGTTTTTTCTCGCTGTTGAGGCGGGTTTCGACGTGCACACCCTGCCAGGGATCGAGGCCATCCACGATAACCGGGCCGATGGGACAAAAAGTGTCGAAGCCCTTGGCCCGCGTCCACTGGCCGTCGAGGTTCTGCAGATCGCGCGCGGTCACATCGTTCACGCAGGTGTACCCCAGGATGTAAGAGCGTACGTCCTCATCTTCACGCACTCCAAAGCAGCGCTTGCCGATGACCACGCCCAGTTCGCCTTCGTAATCGACCCGTTGCGAAAGTTTGTGGGGGCGGCGTATCTGGTCGCCCGGTGCAATGACGGCCGACGGAGGTTTCAGGAAAATGAGCGGCGAAGTCGGCATCTCGTGGTTCAGTTCTTTGACATGTTCGCGATAGTTCCGGCCCACGCAGACAATCTTCGATGGCTGTGTGGGCGCCAGCAGGCGAGCGGCCCCGAACGGAACACTGGTCGCTTGTGCTGATTCGAAATCCTCAACCCTGGTAGGCAGGCGATCCAAGGTTCGAGTAATCGTTGAGATTCCGGCAACATCTTCGACGAGGCCGTACTTGGCATTGCCTGCTTCCTGAAAACCGGCAGATCTTCATCGCGCCACCTTCCCTTATTGTTTACTCGGCACTTCTTCGGATGCGACTGCGGAGCGCGGGCTCTCGTTGCCTCGCAGGTCAACCGCCGACACAGTGTATTGATATTTTGTTCCGGGCTGCACGGTCTCATCCCGGAACGAAGGCACCTGCACCGGCTTGGCATTGAGCTTCTGCCACTCTCCACCGTTGCTGCGACGGAAGACGCTGTAGCCGGCCACATCGGTCTCGCTGTTGGGAGCCCAGGTGAGATCGATGAAAGGTTTCTGCCCCACGCTGGAGAACACGGCCTGCAATCCGGCAGGCTGCGCCGGCGGATAAACATCCTTCGCGAATACAGCAACCGGAGCCGAATCGTCGCCCTCCACCGAGGCTTCGCGAGCCTTCGCATGCACCACAGTAAGCGAGGTGATACGGTACTCATATTTCTGTTCCCATTCGAAGGTCTGGTCAAGATAGGAGCCCTCGGTCGCTGGCTCCACGTCGTTCAGGGCGATATATCCACCGGCACCTGCGGGACGGCGTTCAATGCGGTAACGGAACGTGAGTCCTGAAGGCGCCGCTGGCACCACGCCACCGGACCACGACACCTGAACGCCGTCGGCACTCACGTCGACAGATAAATGCTCGGGAGGAGCGATGGTGGGTGCCAAGGGGATAAACACCTGGTTCGACAGCCCGGCACTCCGGCCGCGGTCATTCATGATTTCGACGGCGTAAGTAGCAAAGCCGGCAGGGTCGTCTTCTTCAAGTTGCAGCGGCAGAGTATCGCTGTAGGTCATTCGGATCTTCTGCTCAGGCTCACCCTTCTTGCGCTGAGGCCCTTTCGGGGGCGTTACGGCGCCCACCTGATCACAACTACTCATCAGCACGGCGCCCACGTGCCGGCAAACCAGCGTGTCACTCAAATGCTTGAGCTGAACCAGTGTGCGGTCGGAATTCTTTTCGGGTAGTGTCCACTCAAGACGTACCGTGTTGCCCTTACGATAGGCGGTGAGGTCCTCAGCCGGACGCACCAGGTTCAGCGATGGAAGTTGCACCGCGCCCGGCGTACCGCACGCCGCGCAGCCGATAATGCTTGCGAGTCCCGCAAAAAAGATCAAAAGACGAAGCCGCATGGAAGCTTACAGGGTAACAAAAGGGAAGAGGCGCGTCTTAATGCCTTGCCAGCAACGCTTCCCGACAAGCAAACTAAGCGCGTGAGAGCTATTGCGATTATCCCTGCCCGTTTGGCTTCGACCCGGCTGCCGCGCAAGGTCCTACGCGAGATTAACGGCCGTCCCATGCTGGCGCACGTTTACGAAGCTGCACGCGGCTGCAACTTGCTCGCGCGACGTAATCGTGGCAACCGATTCGGAAGAAGTTGGCGAGCTCTGCCGTGCCGAAAGCTGGCATTTCCGCATGACTTCATCATTGCACCGCAGCGGGACCGATCGCGTACACGAAGTTTCGGAGCAGGTCCCCGCTGACGTTTACATCAACCTTCAGGGTGACGAGCCGCTGGCACGGCGGGAACAACTGGATACGCTGCTCTCGCTGATGGAGAACGTCGATATTCAGGTTGGCACGCTCAAGACGCCATGTGTGCCGGAAGACCGCGAGAATCCCAACGCCGTGAAGGTGGTTACCGACCTGGAAGGACGGGCGATGTACTTCTCACGTGCCACCATTCCCTTCGATCGCGACGCTACCGGGCGAGTCGCCTACTACAAGCATCTGGGTTTCTACGCCTATCGCAAGCCTGCGTTGGACGCCTTTGTGAAGTGGCCGGAATCAGAACTGGAGCGCAGCGAGCGGCTGGAGCAACTTCGCTTCCTCGACAATGGGGTGCAGATCTACGTCGCCGAGACGCCGTTCGACACAGTTGGGGTTGATACCGAAGCGGACTTGCGGCGGGTAGAAGGAATCTTGGGAAAAAGGAAGTAGAGACGGGCCTCAGTAAGCATGCTGCTTGTTGTTCGCCCACGCTTCTGCTGCGGCTACGCGCCGCCCAATGGACGGATGCGAATGGAAGAGCCATTCCACGAACTTGTTGGGCGTACGCTCCGCCAGGTTCTGATCGGCCAGCTTCTGCATTGAGGTGATAAACGGCTCGATGCCGGGTATGTTCTCCCACGCGTAGCAGGTCGGCTTCACGCTCATGTTTGCGCGAGATGGCATTCATCGCCGGCATGAGCAGCAGACTAAGAATGGTTGCAACAATCAGAATGAGTGGCAGGTTGGCGAAATCGTAAAGCCGAGACTCCAACGAAGGAAACCAGTTTCGCGCGAGCACATAGTGCAGCACTAAATTGGTCAGCCAAAATCCGAAGAAGGTGACGACGACCTGTGTCACCACACCCTTCAGGATGTGCTTGTGCACATGATGACCGAGCTCGTGCGCCAGGATGGCCTCGATCTCGTCGTCGCTGTAGCCGGCGAGCAGGGTGTCTGCGACGATGATGCGACGGGTGGCACCCATGCCCATCAGGGCGGCATTCGCCTTCTTGGATTTCTCCGACAGGTTCCACTCATAAACGCCGCGCACCCGCGTTCCCGCGCGCTCGCTAAGCCGGGTCAGCCGATCGCGGAGAACATCGTTCTCCAGCGGCTTGAACTTGTAGAAGATGGGGAAGAGCACCACCGGGGCGAGCCGTGCCAGCAGAAGCGTGAGGCCGATGAACACGGCCCAGGCTATAATCCACCAGCGCGCAGGAGCGATACGAATGATGGCGTAGATGATTTCGATAAAGATCGCGCCCAACACCAGGCCGACCAGCCATCCCTTGGCTTCGTCCAGCAGCCACGCGCGCAGCTTCTGGTTCGAGAGGTGATACTGGTGCTCCAAGCGGAAGCCGTAGTAATCCAAAGGCGAGCTGATGAGCTTAAGCAGCAAAGAGAACATCAGCACATACAAAAACACCGCGAGGAAGTAATACTGGCGCGCGCCGACGTAAGCCCAGTCGCGCAGCTCGGCGGTCCAGCCGGTAGTTAGCAAAACGACCAGTACCGCGAATCCGATCACTGCGTCGGAGATGCCCAGCCACCGCTTGATGCGGTTGTAGCGTCGGACTTCCGCGGTATCGGCGGGAGCGGGATGGACGGTCGTGGCCATGGGGGCTTCTACAGATTAGACGAAAGAACGCGGTGCGAGCGTTGCAGTCTGACGCAGCGCGACCGGCCGAATTGCCCGCGCGCTTAAACAGCCGTTGCGCTGAGCTGCCGTCACAAATTCTTCGGTCTCGCTCAGAATTTGCTCCACTAATTCTGGCGACGAGGCCTCCGCGTAAATGCGGAGCAGCGGCTCAGTCCCAGAGGCGCGAACCAGCACCCAGGCTTCGGCACCGTTTCCGTTCTTGGGAGCGTCCAGGTAGAACTTGACGCCGTCAAGCGTGCCGGTCTCGAGCACCTTGAAGCTGCCCATGCGAGCTGGTCGCTCATTGGCCCGCCGCATGGCGTCTTCCTTCACGTTGTTCGCAAGATGTAGATCGGTGCGGCCGTAATAATGTGCGCCCGTATTCCTGCTGGAGGTCGTTAACCAGTTGCCCCAGCGTCTTTCCTTCTTCGGCCATGATGTTGGCCAGCAGCAGGCAATTCAGGATGCCGTCGCGCTCCGGTAGATGCCGCCGAATGCCGATGCCGCCCGACTCCTCGCCGCCAATAAGGATGTCGCGCTCCAGCATGAGATCGCAAATGTACTTAAATCCGATGCCACACTCGTGCAGCTTGCGCCCATACTTGGCGGCGATGCGGTCAAGCATGCGCGTGGTGTTGAAAGCGCGGACCACTTCGCCGGGCCACTGCTTGCGCTTGAGCAGCCACTGCAGGATCACCGAGTAGCACTTATGCGAGTCAACAAAGCTTCCGTCCTCAGCAACAGCGCCCAGGCGGTCGGCATCGCCATCGACGGCAAGCCCGGCTTGGCAGTGCTCGCGGACGACCGTCTCCTGCAACAGCGCAATGTGCGGCGCGATAGGTTCGGGATTGATGCCGGGGAATGCCGGGTTCACCTCGCCGCGAATCTCGATGTGTTCAATGCCGTTCCGGGCGAAGATGCCTTTCAGCACGCCGCGTCCCGAGCCATACATGGAGTCGATGGCAAATTTGAAGCCAGCGCGCTTGATCGCAGGTAGGTCGGCGAAGTTAGTGATGGCAGCAATATAAGGCGACTTGAAATCGGCCGCGGTGACACTGCCTCCAGCGCGCTCGAGCCGCGGAGAATCGAGCTCCGCCTCGATGGACTTCATGATCGCCGGAGTGCCCGAGCCGCCGTATCCAGCCTTGTACTTCACGCCGTTCCAGTTGAATGGATTATGGCTCGACGTAATCATCACACCGCCGGCAGCGCCAAGCGTTTTCACTGCATAGGACAGCGCCGGTGTGGGCGTATAGTCGTCGGACAGTCGGATTGCAATGCCGGCGGCGGCGAGCACCTGCGAAATGGTCTCGGCGAAATTGCGCGACTGAAAGCGTGTGTCATAGCCGACGACCAGTCCCTTACTGACGTCCTCGTTCTTATGGACGTAGTGGGCAATCGCGTTCCCGACCCGGCGAACATTGTCGAATGTGTAGTCGTCAGCGATGACGCCTCGCCAACCATCGGTTCCGAATTTAATTTCTTGCATAAAGGCAGTTATGAGCAACTAGGAGCTAGCAACTAGCGGCTATCGATTAGGAACGGCTCACCATCTCCATTTCACGTTATTAGCTTGTGATCACGAGCGCAGCGAGGGATCTGTTCTCGGCCTGGTGTGACAGCAACGGTTGGAAGAGAGCAGATCCCTGGCTCCGCTCGTGATAACAAAAAATCACTCGTGGTCGTGATGACAAATCGTTTTGACTACTCGCTCCTACTGTACTCGTCAATCTTGACATTCCGTCTAATTGCCAACTGCTAACGGCTCTTCCTACACCAGCTTCTTCATCTTCTTCTCGTCGAGGTACTTCACGATTTTCCCCACGTCCTGGGAATGCTTTGTCGTCGTGATTAGCAGTGCGTCCTCGGTCTCGACCACGATCAAGTCTTCCACGCCGATGACGGCAACAAATTTATCCGACACTATAAAGTTGCCGCCAGCGTTGTGGGTGAATTTGTGCTTGGTGCTGACTACATTGCCGGCCGCGTCCTGCTTGCCTTGGCGGTGCTCATAGAGCGCCGTCCACGAGCCCAGGTCGTTCCATCCAAAGCTCGCCGGAATACAGTAGATGCCCGAAGTGCTTTCTCCTTTGGCCGATCGCGGCTCGGCAATCGCGTAATCCACGCTGATGTTCTCGCATTGCGGATAGAGCCGGGCGAACGTTTTATCGAACTTGCGGGTACCGTAGCTGGCAGCAATCTCCTCCAGCAGCTGAGCTGTTTTCGGCAAATGCTCGTGTAATGCGTTCACCAGCGTTTGCGCGCTCCAAATGAAGATGCCGCCGTTCCAGAAGTAATTGCCGGCTTTAACGAACTTCGCCGCAGCATCGGCGTCGGGCTTTTCTCGGAAGCGCCGGACCTGGAGCGCTCCGTTCTTCGCCTTCTCTCCGGCCTCGATGTAGCCATAGCCGGTTTCAGGACGCGTCGGCCGGATACCGATGACCACGATATTCTCGCCTGCCGCCGCGATCTTCGCCGCCCGGCTGATGTCGTCGCGAAATTTCCTCTCGTCAGTGACGACGTGATCCGAGGGGAACAGGCCGAGGATCGCCGTGGGATCTTGGCGTAGCAGCAAAAAAGCGGCGAGGCCGATGGCCGGGGCAGTGTTGCGTCCGGCTGGTTCAGCCAGGACCTGCTTCTTGTTCAACTTCTTAAGTTGGTCGAGGATCGGGGCCCGCAGGTCGTCGTTGGTGATGACCCAGAAGTTCTTCGCTTTGGCCATCGGCAGCAGGCGATCGAAGGTTTCCTGGATCATGCTCCTGTCGCTGTTGAGCGGCAGAAGTTGCTTGGCTCGGCGCTTGCGGCTCATGGGCCAGAAGCGTGTACCGCGCCCCCCGGCAAGGATAACTGGACAGAAATTGAACTTATCTGATTTGGCCAATTGTCGAGGTCCTTACGATGCTCAGATGTTCGCCTGCGCGGCCGCTTGGGGCATCGTTGTCTCTGGCTCCGCTACCGCGCTGGCCGGAAGCGACATGCGCATGATTTCAAGCTCCCATTGCGGACGCACAGTGTAGCGCGGCACGCTGGCGGGTACGACCACTGCCTCACCGCGTGCGAAGCTCACCGGCTCCATACCTGGCGATTCCAGTATGCCTGAGCCGTCGCTGGCCACGATAACGTGCGGCGAATCCGGCGTCACTTCGCCTGGAAGCTCGCTCTGCAAGCGCAGCTTCTCCACCTGAAAGAAAGGCGAGCGTACCAGGTAGCCCGTGTCCTGTCGTGTCACCTTGCCGGCGCGACTGTTCAGTTTCACCGCCGCCAGACCTTCTTCGATATGCAATTCGCGCGGGCGACCATAATCATAGAGGCGGTACGTCAGGTCAGAGGATTGCTGGGTCTCCAGCAGCACCATGCCGCCGCCGATGGTGTGTACCGTTCCTGCGCCGACGTAGAGCATGTCGCCCGGCTGAACGTCTATCCAGTTCAACAGCTGTTCCGCTCGCATGCTGGTGATGGCCTGCCGCAGTTCTTCGACGGACACTCCCGGCTTCAGACCGAGCGCGACCTGGGCGCCGGGTTTAGCGCTCGAGCACATACCAGCATTCCGTCTTGCCGAAGGGCTGTCCCACACGGCGCGCACCTTCGTCATCGGGATGAACCTGTACGGAAAGCTTGTCGGCAGGGAAGAGGAATTTCACCAGCAGGGGAAAGCGGTCTTGCATACGGAGCGGCTTGCCCGACCAATGCGCGGCCATGTTCCTGTGCGAACATGGCCCAGGGTGCGCCCGCTGAGCGGCCCGTTGGCAATACGTGTTTTCGCTCCAGGTAAGCCAGCTCTCGCCGATGGGTTCCTTCACAACTTTGGTGTACACCGGGACGCAAATCGCGCGTGCCCCAGGGCCGTTCGTCGAAGCCGGGAATCAGGAGTAGTGGGTAGAGTTCTGGCATGGGCCAAGTAATCTTGGACACGATAAGGGCAGCAAAGGTTTAGAGTCTACATGAGAGCCGGATGTTGCCGCGGCAGACCGCGAGATCACAGCCCGGCGAAAAACTTGCTCATGCGTTCGAGCCCGCGCTCCAGTTGATGCTCCGCAACTGCATACGACATCCGAACGTGCTCCTGAGTGCCAAATGCCTCGCCGGGGACCACGACCACGTGCGCCTCATGCAGCAGCTTGCGGGCAGCGTCAGAGGCAGAGTTCATGCCGCCGCGGCCGAAGTAGTGGCTGACATTCGGATAGGCATAGAACGCGCCATTGGGCGCCGCGCACGTCAGCCCCGGGATGGCCCTCAACCCGGAGATCACCTTGTCGCGCAGCTTGATGTACTCGGCGCGCATCTCCTGCAGGCAATCCTGCGGTCCGGTCAGCGCCGCCACTGCTGCTTTCTGCACAATAGAAGTCGGATTCGAGGTGCTCTGGCTCTGCAGCTTCTGCATCGCCGCAACTACGGGAGCGGGCCCCAGCGTGTATCCCAGGCGCCAGCCGGTCATGGCGTAGGTCTTGGACAGCGAGCCGATAATCAGCAGCCGCTCTTTGACATCGGTCACCGACCCAGCCGAGAACAGGCGACCGGTGAAGTTCAAGTAGACGTAACATTCGTCGGAAACGACATAGATCCCGCGATCATGCGCCAGCCGCAGCACCGAGGTCATGTCCTCCGGACTCATCACCGAGCCCGACGGGTTGTTCGGCGAATTGAGGATGATCATTTTGGTGCGCGGGGTAATCGCGCGTTCCACCATCTCGGCCGTGAGCTGGAAATCGTGCGCCTCATCCGTGGGGACGTACACCGGCTCGCCGCCCGCGTACCGCACGATGTCTTTGAACGAGACCCAGTAGGGAACTGGCAGGATGACTTCGTCACCGTGATCCACCAGCACCTGAATGGCATTGAAGAGCGCGTGCTTGCCGCCAACCGATGTAGTGCAGTCTTCCCGCACGTACGCCGAGCCGAAATCCGCGGCATGGCGTTTCACGATGGCATCGCGAAGTTCGGCGATGCCGCCCACGGCGGTGTACTTCGTGAAGTTGTTGTTGATGGCCGCAATAGCAGCGTCTTTGATGTGCTGCGGCGTGGAAAAGTGCGGCTCTCCTGCGCCGAGGTCCACCAGGTCGACGCCGGTGGCGCGAAGCTTATCGGCTTCGGCTGAAACGGCCATGGTGGCCGACACCTCAATGCGCTGAATACGATTGGTCAGAGGCGAGGAGAGCTGAGTCACGCTGGCAGTCATCCGAGGTCCCTTTGTCGAAGTATGTGTTATCTGCTTCCGCGAGGCTTTGGATCAGCCTCGAGGTCCGTTGGCTTTCACTTTTTCACGTAGCTTTTGCTCGACCATGTCGGGCACGAACCCAGTCAGCGGGCCGCCGAGGTGTGCGATCTCTCGTACGATCCGCGAGCTCAGGTACGAATACTTTTCCGCCGGCAACATGAAGATGGTCTCCACTCGCGCGTCGATCTTGCGGTTCATGAGCGCCATCTGCAGCTCGAACTCATAATCGCTTACCGCGCGAATGCCCCGCAACACCACGTTGGCATTCTTGCTCACACAGTAGCTGACCAGCAAGCCTTCGAACGTGTCAACGCTGACATTGCTCCACTCAACCGTCATTGCCCGCAGCATCTCTTTGCGCTCTTCCAAGTTAAAAAGCGCCGTGCCCTTCTCGGGATTACGCGCAATGGCGACGATCAGCTCGTCGAACAGCTTGCTCCCCCGCTGGATGAGGTCCAAGTGCCCGTTTGTCACCGGATCGAATGAGCCGGGGTAAATGGCAACGATACCTTTCACGCACCCTCGGAAGTTACGAGTATCCCGGGTTGCCGTTTCGGGCTGTCCTGGGCAGTTCTAAGACGGGTTTCGAATCGTTTGCGATTCTATTCTGAACCTAGAAGCGACGCAATGCTGGGTGGCGATTCAATGGGAGGGCAACAAGATCTCTGCCAGCCAGCTCTCGATAGTCAGCCGCATCTCGTCGAGATGCCCGGCGAAGTAATGGTCACCTGGGACGAAGACGAGTTCCTTGGGTTCGGCGGCGTCAGAGACGATGCGCTCAAGCTCGGTGTGAGGCCCGAACTCATCGTGATCGCCGCTCAGGAAGAGCTTGGGTTTACGGCAGTCTTTCAGAAAGGAGAACTGATATGTACGGCCTTCTGCCGCCACCGGAGTACCCAGCGAAATAATCGCAGGCACGTCAGGGTCGGCACACGCAACCCGTGTACCTACCGCCGCTCCAAAAGAGAAGCCGGCAAAGATCACCGGAACGCCAAAGGCGCTCTTTAGCCAAGCCAGGGCTGTCCGGACATCGTCTTGTTCTCCGCGTCCTTCGTCGTGAGTTCCCTGACTGAGCCCCGTACCGCGGAAGTTGAAGCGCAGCACGGGAAAGCCGAAGGACTGCAGCGCCTTCATGGCGTGGAACACCACTTTGTTATGCATGGTTCCACCAAACAGCGGATGCGGGTGGCACACCAGCGCCGAATGGCTCGCGCTGGGTGCACCTGCATTCAACAGAGCTTCAAGACGTCCGCTGGGGCCTTCAAGAAACAGCGACTGGATCGCTGCGTGACTGGCTGGCAAAGTCGCTCCTCTGCGCGTACGCAGAGTTCTATCTTAATTGGTGGTTTCCGATCTGCTGCCGCGAGGAATTCTGCTTTGGCCGGCGATTACTGCGGCCGTAGAGGAACAAGACGAATAAGAAGAAGTACACCAGTATGGCCCAGAGCCCATAACCGTATCGGGAGAAGTAAGGTAGCCCGAAAATGGTGAAAATGATGGCGGCGGCTACGATCACCAGCAACCACCAGATATCGCACTTCTGCATCAAGCCTCCTTTCCAGCGGCGGCTGCAACTCACAACGGAACTTCAACCATTCAGCTTCCTAGCTGCACGGGACGCTATCTAAACTTAGAAACGCATCGCCGCCCTGAAGGTTTCCCTACGTACATTTCTTTACACGGCGCGCAGAGATGATGGCAGGATGGTGCTGATGGTTCGATTTGGAATTGCCGGATTTGGGCACCATGCAATGAAACGCCTGATGCCAGGGTTCGCGCGCGCGCAACGCTGCCGCGTAAGTGCGCTCTCCCGGCGCGACTTGCAGCGCGCGCAGGACTCAGCCCGGGAATTCGGCGTTCCGCATGCCTTCACTTCTACCGCCGAGCTTTGCGCCTGTCCCGAGGTGGATGCGGTGTTCGTCGCTTCTCCCGACGCGATCCACCGGGCGGATGTTCGTGAGGCGGTGCGCAACCGCAAACCTGTGCTGGTAGAGAAACCTATGGCGATGAACGGCGGAGAAGCCAGGGAAATGGTCGATGCTGCGCGAAACGCCGGCGTCTTGCTGGGAGTTGCACACAACATGCGGTTCGAGCACAGCGTGCAGTGGTTCCGGCAGAAGATGAACGAAGGTGCGATCGGCCAACCTCTGCTGGCCAGGGCAGCCTTCGTTGCCCCCATGCTCAGCAGCCCGAGGAGCTGGGTGCAGGATCCAAGGCTGGCGACCGGTGGCCCCCTGGCTGATCTAGGCGTTCATTGCATAGATACGCTGCGCTACATACTCGACGACCAGGTCGAGAGCGTGACAATGCAGGCACTGTACGATTCACATTCCGTGTTGGAAGCCTCCGCTGCTGGCGAGCTACGCTTTTCACGCGGAACGCTGGCGAACGTTTCTGTTTCAGGCCGGGGTACATACCAGACCGGTGTCGAAATTATCGGCGAGACAGGAGTCCTTTCTGCCATCAACGCTCTCAACGTCGAACACCCTGTGATGCTGGAACTGCGCCGCGGCTTCGAACGCGTTGAGCAAGCAGAGGTGACCAACCACGACGCCTACACTCTGGAACTGGACGCCTTCGCTGCCGCCGTCGAAGGCCGGGGTGAATTCCCGATCAGCGGAGAAGAAGGACTTTTCAACCAATTGGTGTTGGACGCAGCCTTTCGCAGCATTAAAAGCGGCGCATCCGAGCGTATTTCGTAGATCGCGGACCGAAAGCTTTCTCCTTCGCGCTAGTGCTCGCCGGTCCCCGACTCAGCCGCCTTTGACTCGGCGCGCTGCTCGCCAGGACTGCTGTCGGCCGTGAACTCAAGCGCCGCGTTCACCAAGGCAATGTGCGACAAAGCCTGCGGGAAGTTGCCGACCTGCCGTCCCTGGTCCGTGTCGTACTCCTCCGAGAGCAGACCGACGTCATTGCGCAACGAGAGGAGCCGCTCAAATAACTCACGAGCCTCCTCGCGCCGTCCGCAGAGGTTCAGGGTGCTCACCAGCCAAAAACTGCACGCCAGGAAAGAGCCTTCCTTCCCGGTGACGCCGTCGTCCAGTTCTGTTGTGTCGTAACGTTGCACGAGCCCGTCGCGCATCAGGTTCTTCTCGATGGCTGCGATGGTGCCGCGCACGCGAGGATCGTCCACCGGCAGGAAACCGACTAACGGGATCAGCAGGAGCGAGGCGTCCAGACGCGTCGAGCCATAGGTCTGAGTGAAGCTGTTGAGCTGCGAGTCGAATCCTTTGTTACAGACTTCGCGGTGTATGGTTTCGCGGCACTCCCGCCAGCGCTTCAGGTGCCCATTTCTGCCGCATCGCTCGGCATACTTGATGGCGCGATCGAAGGCGACCCAGGCCATCACCTTGGAATAGGTGAACTGCTTGCGCCCGCTGCGTATCTCCCAGATGCCTTCGTCGGGTTCGTGCCAGATTTTTTCCAGGTGCTGAGTCAGGCAGTCTTGCAGGTCGAGATCGGTCTTGCGTGACGGCAGGCCGCCCAGCTCGGCGTGCAGCAGGGCATCGGCGACTTCACCGTAAACATCGAGTTGCAGCTGGTTAGAAGCTGCGTTGCCCACTCTCACCGGCTTTGAGTTCTCGTATCCCGGCAGCCAGTCGACCTCCCACTCCAAAAGGTGGCGTTCGCCGCGAATACCGTACATGATCTGCACCTGATCGGGTCGCCCTGCAGCCGCACGAAGCAGCCAGTCACGCCAGGCGCTGGCCTCTTCGTAGTAGCCGGCGTTCATCAGTGCCAGCAAGGTGAAGGTCGCATCGCGCAACCAGCAGAAGCGGTAATCCCAGTTGCGCTTACCGCCAATACTCTCCGGCAGGGAAGTGGTCGGCGCTGCAACGATGCCTCCGGTGGGAGCGTAGGTCAGAGCTTTGAGCGTAATAAGAGAGCGGCGCACGGCTTCGACGTAGTCGCCTTTATACTGTTTATCCGATTTATCGGACGTGATTCTGCTGCTCCAGTCCGTCCAGAAGTCCGTCGTCAGCTTGAGTTCGTGCTCCGGCTTGATCGGCTTGGGTAGGTCGCCGTACGAAGGCGCGTAGGTGAGCGTGAAAGACATCGACTCACCTTCGGAGAGAGTGAACTCGCTAACCGTCTTCATATTTTCGCCGCGCAACGTTGCGTCGGTACGCAACACGACCATGTCAGGACCCGAAATGGCGCGAAGAGTTCCGTCTTCAAGTCGACTTACCCACGGCACCGACCGGCCATAGTCGAAGCGCAACGCCAATTCCATGCACATTTTAACTTTGCCGCGGACTCCGCGAACGATCCGCACCAGGTCAGAATACTTGCCTCGAATGGGCATGAAGTCGATCAGCAACACGGAACCTTCGCCGTTTTCAAACGAGGTCTCGACGATGAGAGTTCCGTCGCGATATTCGCGGCTGCTGCGAGCCTCAATGGCTGGTGCGATGCACCAATGTCCGTTCTCTCCATTGCCCAGCAGAGCGGCCATGCAGGCAGGAGAGGCGAAGGTGGGCCAGCAGAGCCAGTCGATTGATCCCTTGTGGCTGACGAGTGCGGCTGTTTCACAGTCGCCGATGAGCGCGTAGTCCTCGATGCGAGCAGGCATTATACGTATGACGGCATTGCTCCGGCAGGAGTTGGAACGCTGCAGGACGCAGCCATCGTCAAATCGCGCATTTTCTCGCTGGCTGGGCAAACGGCGCAAGAGGATTGCGGCATCAATCCTTACAGGGCAGCAAGTAACAATTCACGGTGCGCGGTTCGCGTCGGTTCGAATTTCCGACGCATGCCCTCGCGCGCCTCCACCATCCAGGAGCAAGAATTGAGCAAGAAAAGTCGGGAGATCGTTGTTATCACCGGCGCGTCAGCCGGAGTTGGACGCGCTACGGTGCGGGAGTTCGCACGGCATGGTGCATGGATCGGGCTCATCGCCCGTGGCAAAGACGGGCTGGAAGGCGCGCGCCGTGAGGTGGAGCAAGCCGGTGGGAAAGCGCTGGTGCTTCCGGCCGATGTTGCCGACGCGGGCCAGGTTGAGGCCGCGGCCGAGCGTGTGGAGCGGGAACTCGGCCCTATTGACATCTGGGTAAACGATGCGATGACCTCGGTGTTCTCGCCGATCAAGGAAATGACTCCTGACGACTTCAAGCGCGTGACGGAAGTCACCTACCTCGGATACGTGTACGGAACTCTCGCAGCTTTGAAACGCATGCTGCCTCGCGACCGCGGAACCATCGTGCATGTCGGCTCGGCTTTGGCCTATCGCAGCATTCCACTGCAAGCGGCGTATTGCGCGTCGAAACATGCGGTCCTTGGTTTTTTTGCCTCGTTGCGCTGCGAACTCATTCACGACAAGAGCAATGTGAAGACCACCATGGTGCAGATGCCGGCGCTGAACACGCCGCAATTCGGATGGTGCAAGAGCCGCCTGCCCCGCAAGGCCCAGCCGGTTCCGCCGATTTATCAGCCTGAAGTTGCGGCGCGAGCCATCTATTACGCTGCGCATCACGCTGATCGCCGCGAATATTACCCGGCGTGGTCGTCAGTGAAGGCCATCTTCGGCAATAAGCTGGCGCCCTCCTTCGCCGATCACTACCTGGCGCGCATGGGTTACGACGCACAGCAGTATGACGGACACGCAGACCCGGACCGTCCCAACAACCTTTACGAGCCGGTGGCTGGCGACCACGGAGCGCATGGCGCCTTTGACAGCCGGGCCTCTTACACCAGCAAAGAGTTATGGGCTGAGACGCACTGGCAGTGGCTCGCTGCCGCGCTGGGGGTCGGCATTGGAGGTGCCGCGCTGGCGCTGTTCGGGGGAAGCTCCAAGGCGGGAGAGAAGTCCCGGCAACATGCCGAGCAGTGGAGTCACAAACACGCGGCTTAAGGACCTACGCCGCTGTCGTCCTGACATTGGCCGGCGGCGGTCAGTACCTTGTTAAATGCCTGGTCGGCGCGCAGTTTGGCCAGTATGGGATCGTTAAGCAGGTT
The DNA here is from genome assembly GCA_963771535.1 of uncultured Acidobacteriaceae bacterium. Classification (GTDB taxonomy): domain Bacteria; phylum Acidobacteriota; class Terriglobia; order Terriglobales; family Acidobacteriaceae; genus CAVVDY01. The sequence continues at coordinate 717,387 of CAVYTK010000007.1, forward strand.
GGAGTAGGCGCAGTAGCTGCGCTCCACTGCGCTCTGCAGCAGCTGTAACGCGGCTTGGTTCTTGCCGCAATAGCCTAGCCACGCGCCCTGATAGTAGAGCAGTTCGGGGTCGAGCTCATTGACCTGGCTGGTCTCAAGCTCGTGCGCAATGCGGTCCTGTTCGCTGGCAGGACGCAATCCAAGGCAGGCTTCCAGCAGATCGCGATGATAGCGCGGCGCCGTAGGCATTTTCTTCACGGCTTCTTTTGCCTCGGCCACTTTGCCCTCACGGATCAGCAGAGACGGCAATACGTAGGCTGCCCATTCTGAGCCGGCATCGAGGCGCAAGAAATCCATGGCGCGCTGCGTCTGGCCCAACTCCATAAACGTCCACGCGCAGGACCGGAACATGTAGTTGCCGGGATCGAGTGACAGCGCCACGTTGCACTCGCGAGCTGATTGCTCAAGCATTCCGTCGTAGCGGAAGACGTAGCTCAACGCAAAGTGGGCCTGCGCACTTTGAGGACGGCTCTTCAGCAGCGCTTTTGCCGCATCGTAGGCCTTGCCCAACTCTCCCCGCTCGACGCTGTTGGTGATCTGCTGGCCAAGCGCTACGGTTAAGTTGGGATCGAGTTGCAACGCGCGCGCGTACGCGTCATTGGATTGCTGCAACATGTTCTCGCCGCCGTCGGAATAGGTCGCGTCGAAGTAGCTGCGCAGTCCCAATTCCTGCCATGCCGGAGCGTATGTGGGATCCATTTGCACGACTTGTTGCAAGACCGCCAGCGCATCTTTGTTCGCCACCGGATCGTGCGGTATGGCCAGGCTGTGGAGATACAGATCGTAGGCCTCGGGGTTTTTCGGACGAGACCCTGCCTCTACCGCGCCTTTAGCAACCCCGAGAATGGGAAGCAGACCCTGGCGCACCTGCGCCGACAGATCCGACTGCAACGCGATCAGGTCTTGTGTAGGAGCGGTGAATGTGGTCTGCCAGATCAGCCGGTTATCACTCGCCTGGACGGCCTCCAGGGTCACTACCAGGTTATCGCCTCGCTCCACAAAATGGCCGGTCACGATATTCGCAACGTGCAGTGCGCGCGCGGCCTGCCGGGGGTCCACGTCATTTCCTGAGTACTTCTGCGTCATCGAACTGGGACGCACGTCGAGAGACTGGTTCTGCGCCAGCGTATTACTCAGTTCGTCAGCCAGTGCAAAGCGCAGAAAATCGACGCTGATGTCGTTATTGAGATTGCGCAGCGGCAGCACGGCAATGGTGTTCTTCGCCCCCGGAGCACCCGGGCGATGCTTCAGGTAATACGCACCAACGGGAATCAGAATCGTGAGCAGTAGGGCGATGATCCCCAACAGCGCCCACAAATGCCAGCGGCGCGCAGGAGCCTCGAAGGTACTGGTTCGTAGCTTGTAAGGAAGCGCCGGCCGCGACCGGGCGCTGGCGGTCGTGCCCGGCTCGCTCTCTTTTTTGAGCGACTCCAGATCGCCCTTCATGGCGAGCGCTGTTTGATAGCGAGTGCCGCGGTCTTTCTCCATCGCCCGGCCGAGGATGCCTTCCAAATCCTCGGTCACGGCGGGATTGAACTTGCGTGGTGCAGGCGGCTTCTCATTCAGCAGCGCGTTCATGGAAGTCACGGAGTTGTTCTTACGAAATGGCTTGTGGCCCGTCGCCATCTCGTACAGCACAACCCCGAGGGAGAACAGATCGCTCCGCGCATCGAGTTCTTCACCGCGCGCCTGTTCCGGCGACATGTAGACCGTGGTGCCGAAAATTTCGCCTGCAATGCTGAGGTCTTCGAGCCCGTTGATCTCGAATTCCGGTGCGAGCTTGACCAGTCCAAAGTCCAGGATCTTCGCCTGACCAGCGGGGGTCACGAAAATGTTAGCCGGCTTGATGTCGCGATGAATGATCCCCTTGGCGTGGCAGGCCGCCAAGGCGTCGGCTACCTGGACCCCTACGTCGAGTACCTTCTCGACATCCATGGGCTGGCCATTCATCAGATCGCGAAGGCTCTGGCCAGCCAGCTTCTCCATCACGATGTAAGGCTTACCGTCCAGGTCGCCAATGTCGTGGATGGTGCAGATATTGGGATGATTCAGTTGCGAGGCGATGCGCGCCTCACGCAGGAAGCGCTCCAGGGACTTGTGGTCGTCCAGCAGGTTGTCGGGGATGAACTTGAGCGCGACGCGGCGGCCGAGGCGTGTGTCTTCCGCCTCGTACACCACACCCATGCCTCCGCCGCCCAGCTTGCCCACAACGTGATAGTGGGAAACCGTTTGGCCGACCATGTCAATGGTGCCGATCACGTCGATTTGATGTTAGGCCCACACTCAGTCGCGGTCAACCAAAGGCGCACGACCTGCGTTGGCGATGCTGCGTCGTCTTTCGCATGTCAGGCGGCTTTGTCTCCAGCTGCGACCTGCAGCGGTGTTTCCTGCGCCGCAGGCGCGGGTGCGATGAAGCTCTTCAGCGCTTCGCTTACCTGGGGAGTGGTGATCAAGATGACGCGGTCTTCCGGTTGCAATAGCGTTTCGCCATGCGGCAACAACACCTGCTCGCGACGAAGAATCGCCACTACCTCAAAGCTGTTGAACCCGAGTTTTTCGTACAAGATGCGCAACGGCTTACCTGATATAGGACTGTCGCCTCGCACCAGGCCCATGGTGAGTTGCTTACCTCCCGGCAAGTCGAACCGGATTTTCGAGCGCAATAACTTCAGCAAATCAAGATGGCCCAATTCGTCAACAAGGTGGAGGTCGCCTCGGCCGAGAATCTTCAGTCCGATCTGGATGTTTTCCATGTAATGAGCGGGCGAGTCGCTGCGGCTGGGCACCTGTCCTTCATACAGGCTGCGGTACTTCAGCCCAGACGACAGCCTGACCTGCAACAGGTAACTGAGCATCACCGCCATTCCGGCCGGCACCAGCAGGTGATAGCCTCCTGCCATCTCGGTGACCATGAGCATGGTAGCGACAGGAACGCGGGCAGCGGCCCCGAAAACCGCAGCCATTCCCACCACCACGAACACCGCAGGCATTTGATGAAGGATGGTAGCGGCAGCGCCGCCCAGCATGGCTCCCACAAACAACGAAGGCGCGAAGACGCCGCCCGACCCGCCGGAGGACACGGTGAACGCGAAGGCCAACATCTTAGCGATGATCAGCACCAGCAGCAGTTCCAGCGGAAGGTCACCGCGTATGGCGTGTTCGATCCAGCCGTAGCCCCCGCCGAGGACCTGGGGAAGCCGAAGCGCCATGAGTCCCACGGCAAGCCCGCCGATGGCCGGCTTTGTCCAGGCCGCGACGGGAAGAGCGCGGAACATATCGCGAAAGCGATAGAACACGACCGGCAGGGCGGTTGCGATCAGTCCGGAGGCGAGGCCGAGCACCGCATATGCGAAATAGTCGGCCACGTGCGGAGTGGGAATTGCCGGGATTTCGAACAGCGGACGAAAGCCGATGAACAGTCCTCTCACGGTATACGCAACCGCCGATGCGACCATGGTGTACAGAAAAGCTTCGACCTCGAACTCCATCCGGCTGTACAGGACTTCGATAGCGAATACGCCCGTGCCCATCGGCGAACGGAAAATTGCGGACAGACCAGCAGCCATGCCGGCCAGCAGCAGAATGCGGCGTTCTTCTTCCGTGCGGTGGGCGAGCCGGGCGTAGAGCGACCCAAAGCCCGCAGCGATCAGCGCAATGGGGCCTTCTCTCCCCGCAGATCCACCAGATCCAATTGTGATAGCCGAGGCGATCAGTTTGATCGGTGGCACGCGCCCACGGATCAGCCCCTCCTGCCGATGGAAGGCATTTACCGCCGTGTCAGTGCCGTGTCCCTCGGCTTCGGGAGCAAATCTGTAAACCAGAAATCCCGAGAGCAGACCACCGAGAGTTGTTGCCACTGGAATCAGCCACAGCCCGTGCGGGCCGATGACCTGCGTCAGTGAACCGCCGTGCTCCAGTCCGGGCATGCGGTACCCCGCCAGGTCTTGAAGGAAAAGCCGGTTGCAGAGTTGCAATAACCAGGTGAAGATCTGCGCGGCGACTGCTCCTACAACGCCTAAAGCGGCAGTTTCAATGAGCAGTCGAGGTTCGCCTTCACGGATCAAGTAATCTCCAGCTGGCGGGGAGTCTGGCCGGGTCCTTCAGCTTAAGATGCCGCGCAGCACGGCATTTGCTTGCCGGCGAATTGACGTGCCAGCTTTCAGCAGCTAACGGATAAAACTCACCAGGGCATCTCGACGGCGGTGGGCTCAGGCTCCAGGGTGGATGAACATCCACACTCCCAGCGCAAGCACGACGCCGGAAATCAGCAGCCGAAAGGTGTGCTCCGGAATCCAGCCAAGGATCCTCTTGCCGAGAAGCGTTCCGGCGACCACGCCGATAGTCGCCGTGAGCATGAGTGGCCACGCTGACAGAATGGGGTGCCACTGGGTCGCGGCGTATACCGGCATGCGAAAGACATCCACCAGCAGCGCGATCGCCGTAGCTGTGGCCACGAAGGCGTCACGGCGGATGTCGAAGCCCAGCAGTGCCGCGGATCGAATTCCTCCCTGGTTGCCCACCAGCCCCCCGAATACCCCGGAGAGTGCGCCGGCTATCCACGCCGTTTTGTGGCCAAAGCGCATGCGCTGTGCCAGTCCGGTCAGGCCCGTAATGCCGGCGAAGACCAACAAGGCAGCCAGCACGTAGCCCATAAACGCGCTACGCAGCCAGGTGTGCAACAGCGCACCGGTAAGCCCTCCGATCGCGCTGGTGATCCCGAAGCTGAACAGGATTCGCCGGTCGAGGTGCTTGCGAATCAACGAATAACGCAGTGCCGTTCCCAGGAAATGCGGCACCGAGACCACCGCCACGGCCAGCTTCGTCCCCAGCCAGGTGGCTAAAAGAGGGGTCAGGATGCTGCCGATACCGAATCCGGAGATGGAAGCGACCGCGCCTGCGGCCACCGCAACTAGAGCTGTTATGACATGCGAGTGCATCTCTTATCAGCATCATACCTGCCCCAGCGCAGCGGGTTGCGCGTGGTAGTATCAACCTTAGCTCGCATGCACTTCAATGCTGTCAACATCTTCTTTCAAATTGTGGTGCTGCTGTTCGCTATCAGCGTGCATGAGTCGGCGCATGCCTGGATGGCCAACCGCCTAGGCGATCCCACCGCCAAAATGTTGGGCCGGGTTTCGCTGAATCCCATCGTTCACATCGATCCTTTCGGAACCATCCTTGTGCCGGCGCTGTTAGTGCTCTTCGGATTCCCGGCGTTCGGTTGGGCTAAGCCGACTCCGGTAGACCCGCGCAATTTCAAGAACGTCGTGCGGGACGACATCCTGACCGCGGTTGCCGGTCCGGTCAGCAACTTCATCACGGCTTTCATCGCGGTAATTGTGCTGGCGTTTCTGGTACACGCCCCGATGAGCGGTGGGAGCGGGCTGTTCCGTGGCACTGACGTGGCTGAGCCGCTGGCGCAGATGTTCGAGCTGGCCATCCTGATTAACGTAGTGCTGGCGGTTTTCAACCTGATACCGTTGCCGCCGCTCGATGGCAGCCACGTGATCCGCCACTTCCTCTCGCATGAGTCGTTGAGGTTCTACGATCGCTTCGGCTACTTCGGGCTGATGATGATCATGTTCGTACTGCCCATGCTGCACCTGGACATCATCGGCGTGCTGATTTCGCCCTTTCTTGGCTTTTACCAGGGGCTACTGCAATTCTTCCTGAGACTCTAATGGCTGACTCCTCCATGAAAAAAGGCCGCATCCTGAGTGGCATGCGTCCTACCGGAAAACTGCATCTCGGCAACTATGTTGGCGCCCTGCGGAACTGGGTGAACCTGCAGGACGAATACGACTGCTTCTTTTTCATCGCCGACTGGCATGCGCTGACCACCGACTACGCCGACACCCGCATGGTCAAGCAGAACTCGCTGGAGGTGATGATCGATTATCTCGCCGCCGGTCTCGATCCCGAGCGCAGCGTGCTGTTCATCCAGTCCCACGTGCCGCAACATGCCGAGCTGCACTTGCTGTTCAGCATGATCACGCCGCTGGGATGGCTGGAGCGCGTGCCAAGCTACAAAGAGCAGCGCGAGAACCTCAAAGACAAGGACCTCAGCACCTACGGATTTCTGGGATATCCGCTCCTGCAGTCGGCCGATATTCTGGTCTATCAGGCGAATTTCGTTCCCGTCGGCGAAGACCAGGTCCCGCACGTGGAGCTGACGCGTGAGGTCGCACGCCGCTTCAACCAGTTCTATCCGCGCAAACTGCGCGAGGGTGACAAAGATCCTCAGCGGGACTTGGTTTTCCCCGAGCCCAAGCCGCTGCTGACGCCTGCCGCAAAGCTGCCCGGCACCGATGGCCGCAAGATGTCGAAGTCGTACGGCAACACCATCCTGTTGAGTGAACCGGAAGCTTCGTTGCGCGCCAAGCTCAAAACGATGGTGACCGATCCTGCGCGCGTTCGCCGCACTGATCCTGGCAATCCCGATGTTTGTCCCGTAGGCGACTTGCACAAAATATTCAGTGACGCCGAAACCATGGCCAAGGTCAACGAAGGTTGCCGCAGCGCCGGCATCGGCTGCATCGAGTGCAAGAAGTGGGCTGCCGACAGCTTGTGGAAGGTGCTTGGTCCTATTCAGGAGCGTCGCGCAAAATACGAAGCCAATCCCAAGCTCGCATGGGAGCTTCTGGAACACGGATCGGCAAAGGCGCGTACCGCTGCCGAAGCGACCATGCGCGAAGTGCGCGCCGCCGCCAACCTGTCGCACGAGTACGAAGCTCCAACGCAAGCCGCCGTAGAAGGGAAGTAGCTCCTGTTAGCGAGGCAATCAACCAGGTAATGGAAAAGCCGGACCGCAAAGGTCCGGCTTCCTGTTGTTGGGGGGAGAATGCTTTGGGTGACCCGCTCTAGGCGGCGTGTTTGACCCGCGACGGCATCTCGATCACCTTAGTTGCTCTAACCTCCGCAGGCCGCGACTTCTTGCGCGCAGGCGCTACGTCGCCTTTGGGACGGTCAATGACGGCGCGCAGCCGCAGCCGTGCTTTGTGCAGCTGCGATTTAGTATTGCCCGTGGTGCAACCGAAGATTTCCGCGATCTCCTGGTGTTCATAACCATGGATGTCGTGCAAGATCAGCATTAAACGATAACCGGGGGGGAGATCTTCGATGGCCCGCAGCAGGGCCACACGGTCGGTCGTCATGGTCAGAGTGTCATCAGCCCTGCCGTACACCTGGCCTTCGAACGGCGTCTCTTCTTCGCTGCCGAACGAGGGATCAAGCGGACACTCGCGGATGGAACTGTTGCGCTTGCGGATGAACATCAGCACGGTGTTGACCGCGATGCGGTGCATCCAGGTAGTAAAGCGGGACTCTTGCCGGAACGTGCTCAATCGGCGAAACGCATGAACGAAGGCTTCCTGGGTGAGGTCTTCCGCCAGGTCTGTGTCGTTCACCATGCGATAGCACAGATAGAACACGCGGCGGCTGTGGCGTCTGTAGAGTTCTCCGAAGCTGTTGGAATCGCCGCTCATCGCACTGGCGATCAGCTCGGGTTCTGGCGCATCTTGCAACGTAGACAAAGGGACCTCCATAACTTCTTTGTCGTCCGATGCGTTGTAAGAAAGCCAGCGGAGGTACGACATAACGCGCCGCTTATGAATTTGATGTTCACCTGCGTGCAACGCCTTAAACCCGCAGGGCCGAATCGCCGGGTGAATCCGGGTGGAGTACGCCTTTCGGCGTACACGAAATACCACAGACGGCTCTAGCCTCTGCGGCAATTGCTTCGCTTGCTTGTCCCTGCGGCTGAGCCAACTTTTGCCGTTCGTCACGCCATGCACGCGCTCAGGTATGCCTCACCCTGAAATGCTTCAAAAGTAATGATCGGTACTGATGATGCAGGCGGAGATCGGGTGAGACTGGCGGCAGCCTCGCTACTTTTTGCCCTTGCGGACACTCTTCGTGGACTTGCCAGCCGTCTTCGCGGGAGTCCGCTTGCCGCTCACGATCTTTAGCGGCTTGGGGCGGGGCGAAGAGACTTCGCTGCCCGGGCCGAACATGATGAGTACACCCTCTACCTCGCGGTTATTGTTAAATACCGGCGTGAAATGCACATCGAAATCGCCCAGCTCATGCCTGGTATTCAGCGACGCGGTATGCAGGATGCTGCCTTTGCCTTTTTGCAACACACTTCGATAACGGCGTATCAGTGCAGCGCGGACCTCGACCTGCACCGGCAGACTATCGATGCCCACCCCTACGACGGATACTGAGCCGACGCCAAATACGCGCTGGGCAGCAGCGTTCCATAACTGGATCGTTTCTGCGTTGTCGACCAGCGCCACCGGCCAGGGCATGCTCTTCAGAGTTTCGGCGTAGCGTTGACTGAGCTGGTGCAGCTCCTGGGTACGATGTCCCAGCTCCTCGTTCATGGTCTCGAGCTCTTCGTTCAGGGACTGCAACTCCTCGTTGGTAGTCGCCAACTCTTCGTTGGTGGACTGCAACTCCTCGTTGGTGGTTTCTAACTCTTCGTTGGTCGATTGCAGTTCTTCGTTGGTCGTTTCCAACTCTTCGTTGGTCGATTGCAGTTCTTCGTTGGTGGTCTCCAGTTCCTCGTTGGCCGACTGCAAGCGTTCGCCGGTGCCTTCCAACTTCGCAATCGTGTCTTGCAGGCGCTCGCGGGCGGTGACATCTTCAGCATAGATAACCAGGCCGGCTCGCTTGTCGGCTCCTACTACCTGCCGCAGAACCACATTGAGGATGCGGTCCTCGCCCATGCTGCTGGTGCTGCACTGGAATTGCGTGGTGTCGCCTGTGCTGTTGCGCAGGGACTCCAGGCGCGAGCTCAACTCAGGGCAGCGATAGGCGAGCTCCGTATTCTGCAGGCGCTTGCCCATCAGCTTGTTATCGTTCAAGCCGAAAACCCGTATCAGGGCGTCATTGTGATTGAGGATGATGTCGTCGTCGCCGAGCACCAGCAGGCCGGACTTGACCGTTTCCAGGATGTAACGCTGGTAGAGCTGCAGGGACTCCATTTCGTGTTGCGCCACTTCTGTACCTCCCGCCGCAGGTGTCTGCGCGCGGCCATCATTTTGAGAGTCGCCCTCGGCAAGACCCGCAGGAGACTTCTGAAAAACCCGCCACCGGGTATCGAGAGGCCGGAACACGCTATAACTTGCGAGCTGCGACTCCGCCTTGCCCAGGAACAACACGCCACCCGGTTCCAGCGCATACTGCATGCGCGAGATCACCTGATTTTGGGTGTGCGAATCAAAATATATTAGGACATTGCGGCAGACAACAAGATTGCAATGAGAGATCGGTGCGTCACTGAGCATGTTGCTGCGGCCGAAAATTGTCAACCGCCGGATATCCCTATTGATGCGCAAGATCGAGCCACGGCCAGTAAAGTATTTCTCCCGCAGCGTCGCGGGAACCCGGCGCAATCGCTCCACCGGATACTCTCCCCGGCGAGCGATGGTCAAGGCTTCTTCGTCGATGTCGGTAGCGTAAATCTTGATGTTGTAATCGGCCTGCGACGTGCCTAGATACTCAGAGAGCAGGATCGCAATCGAATAGGGCTCTTCGCCCGTGGCACATCCCAGGCTCCATACCCGTAGCGGGTCGCCCGGCTGCAGTTCACGCAGCGCCGCCGGCAGGCCCTCCTCACGCAAGCACTGCCAAGCCTGGGGATCGCGGAAAAACTCCGTGACATTGATCAGGATGGTGTTGAGCAGGCTGATATTCTCAGCCGGGTTCGCCCGCGCCAGGGAGAGATAGTCGCGGAACGTCGAAACTCCCACTTCCGACATGCGCTTACGCACGCGGCGCTCAAGGCTGGTGAGCTTGTATCCCCTCAGGTCAGGACCTTGTTCCACAGCCAGTTCGCTCACTAATTGTTGCAGTGTCAGGTCGTCAGTCATCAACCCACGGATTCCTGCATCGCACCGGCTAACTCCAGCAGAAGTGGAGCAATGTCGTTCAACGGCAGGATGCGATCAACGCTTGAGGCCGATACTGCAGCTGTAGGCATAGCGGAGAAACGCGCGGTGAGTGGATCTTCCACAATGGCAAATCCGCCCGCCTCTTTGATAGCGCGTAAACCTTCCGAGCCGTCTTTACCGGACCCGCTCAGCACAATCCCAATCACTCGCGACCCGTAAGTCTTCACCACCGACTCGAATGTTCGATCGATAGCGGGCCGGCTGTAGTTGACCGCGGGCGTATCGGAAAGCTTCAGCACTCCCCGGTTGATCAGCAGATGCCGGTTCGGAGGGGCCATGTAGACGCAGCCTTTGGCAATGGTCTCGTGCTCCTCGGCGTCCTTAACTTCCAGGTCAGTTTGCCGGCCCAGGATTTCGGCCATGTGGCTGATGTACTTGGGATGAACATGGAGAACGACCAGGATAGGGGAAATAAAACCTGCCGGCAGGCCGTGTAGTATCGTGCGAACCGATTCCAGGCCGCCTGCCGAGCCGCCGATGACTACAATCGCGTAACGTGATGGGACAGCCGGCCCGTCCCCGGTACTATTCGTTCCGCCAACTTTGGAAGCATTTCGCACCGTTTCACCCAACCTGATTATAAGCAGGTATTCCCACCCCCGCGGAACAATCGACGGCGTAGCGCGCTGGCTCTTAGTGTCGGCAAGGCCCGCTAGGCTGAGTTCGCTAATTCGTCGGTCCGCTCTCGGGACTGCGAAGGCGGGTTCTCCAGCAGAAGCCTGCGGAGCACAGCCGCATTTTTTTCGGCGGCTTGTGCCAGCTCGCGGTAACGATTGGCGACGATTTGCAAACCACTGCCGAGCGCCCGCTGTTCCATTCGGCGCGACAGATCAGCGCGCTCTTCCAGGGCACGAAGTGCAGCCCAGACCGCGCGTTCGGCAGCATACGACTGGTCCTGAAACATCGATTCCACGGTGTACGAGTGGCCGACACGGCAGGCGTATCGCCACAGCTTGCCATCCTGCACCTCCCACAACGTTCCATGACATTCCGGGCAGGTGTAGGCCGACGGAGTGCCTTTGGGATCCACCAGTTCGTCCTTGCCATTTCCGCCGTAGGGTGGCGTAGAGACGATTTGTTGCTGTTTCAGCGACTGCTTCACCAGCCGACTCAAAAGCGCGGGAATCTCCGTCGATGGACAGATGTAATCCACCGTGGTGTTTGCAATCGCGCTCTCCGGCATGCTTGGCACCGCGGCGTCCCTGGGATCCTGCACGATCGCCAGGCCGCCCGCACTCTTGATGCTATGCAGCCCAGCGCTCCCATCATCGAGATAACCCGACAGCACCACGCCGATCACCCTTGGCCCGAACGCCTTGGCAGCCGAACGGAATAGTGCATCGATGGACGGCCGATGACGGTTTTCCATCGGTCCGCGAACCAGTCGCATGCGGTTCGCCTCCAGCACCAGGTGATAGTCCGGAACGCTCACATAGACGTGACCACGGTCGATCTTCAGATCGTTTTCCGCCTGTTCCACATGCATTTCCTGGCTTTGCCTGTGCAGCAGGTTATATAGATAGCTTGGTCGATTCGGACCGGAGTGCAGCACGATGAAAATAGCCGCATCCATTGCCGGAAGGTGGTCAGTCATCTTCATCAGCGCCTCAACACCTCCGGCGGAGGCGCCGATCACGATAATATCGCGGTGGAAACCGTTAGTTGAGTTTTCTGCGTCGGGCACTTTACGGCCTCGGGGGCAACAATCAGCCAATGTCCTTCAATTGGATGCTGGTTTTGCCGGTTAGGAGTGTTGCAGGTTTTTGCACCCGTGGGATGAATGCGTTCATCGGTATCGGCTCACGAGCAGTGTCTTGAGGATGAAAACCATGGTGGCACCGGTCGGGTCAGGCGACTTGGCTCTGGCCGCCAGATGTAGCTGGCTGTCCTTGCCACGAGTGACGCGAACCGAGCTCGAATACTCGTCGCACAGCCACTCCACATCCATCTGAGCATTTTCCGGGGCCGCTGACTTTCGTAATGGTGGTAGCACTACAAGCCAGCCCTGCTTCCGGGCATGAAAGCGCTGCTGATAGCTGGGTTGCGCATGAGGAAACTATTTTTGGTTCCCTTGGTGCCTTAAGGGACTTGACAACCCATATTGGTCGAGAGTAACTCTTAAGAACACAGAGCGGATGCGTCATCTAGCGTCACCGCTCAATTCCACTCATGCCATCGGGGAGCTTACAATGCAGGTCGTTTTAGGCTCTTGGAAGGAAATCGCAAACTATCTAGGCAAGGGCGTCCGAACGGTGCAGCGGTGGGAGCGCTGCTCAGGACTGCCGGTCCACCGTCCTTCCGGGTCCAGCAAAGGTGTGGTGCTAGCATTTCCCGCCGAACTCGACAGGTGGGCGCGTCGTCAGGATGGATCCCAACCCATCCCCAGCGCACTCACCATTCAACGGAATTTAGCGCTCTCCAACGAACTTATGAGCCAGACTCGCATGTTGCGCGACGGTACTCGTGAGTTGATGAAGAGCTGCAACCAATTCATCGAACTATCGCGCCGTCATCGCGATGAGGCGACCCGTCGTGGAAACGGTGCCTCGGCACTGCAAAAAACCGGCTAGCACTCGCTAGCGTTTGCTTTACAACCAGTTTGACTCATCTCCAGGCGCTTGCGCGCCGCGGCACTTGTTTGGCGGCGGCGCCTCACGCCTGCTGCTTTTCTGCACTCTGGCCTGGGCCCGTGCGCTGCACCAGTTGGTTGATCGCCTGCAGCAGATCGCTTGGTCTGCCCGCGCCCTTCAGTATCAGGAGGTCCACGCTTGCCGCTGCACTGTCAGGCAAGTCAGGACCTCCCGATAACATGATGAGCGGCAGCTTGGGTTTGTCCGCGCGCAACTTTTGCGCCAACTCTTCCCCAGAAATGTGTCCGGGGAAGCTGTAGTCGAGTATGACCAGGTCGACCTCAACCTTACTCATGATGGCGAGGGCGCTTGGGGGATCGCTGGCGATAAGTACATCGTAGCCAGCTGCCGTTAGCAGGGCCCGCCGGACTTCGAGCGAGCTAACGCGATCGTCCACACAGAGAATCCGAGGCGGCGTGCTGGCGGGGGAGGACACATGCACCTCAAAACCATCTCTTCGCCGGGCTATTCGCCTTGGCGACTTTCAAATTTTTGGCAAAACATGCAACCGTGATATTGGTATGACGCCAAATGGCGTCCCCGGGTTCGCCCACGCGGGCAACCAAACGCGAAATATGTTGGCCTGTCAGGCGAAAAAAGCTGGTTTTTGTTGTCCGCCGCTATTATTGCCGGGCCTTGGAAAGCCGAAAGGGCTGCTTGCGCAGCCCTGACGGGAGAAGGTGGAGGAGCATTCGTCAATGCGTTATGAGAGGAGGATTAGGCTCATTGGACCAGCGCCGTGTGCGTCGGCACCTGTTTCACGACGTGCAATCCGACCACCTTCTTTTCAAGAATGGACTTCATATAATCTTCGCCGGCCTGCATCATGTGGACCCACATGTCGTGCGCCCGGCCGTCCTGGTTAAGGAATGCTGCAACTTCCGCGGCACTCATGCGACTCCCGGATTCGGCGGCAAAATGTTGCAGATGCGCCAGGGTGATTTCGGCGGTGACTTTCTCTCGCCAGCACTTCTTGCTTAGATCTTTCATTTCTGCTTCCCGACAGAATTGATTTTGTCTACGAAATTAGAAATACTCCAGCGCGGGTTGAGGACATATACCAGACATCACTCGCCCCTGTGATGTTCGTCACAACCCGATGTTTATCGGCAGGAAGGAACTTCGCTCTGCTACTGTCGAGGCATGTCTGCTGCCCCACTGCGACTGAATGGACGAACGATTCGCGGCGTCATCTTCGACTTTGGTGAAGTACTGTCCTATGCGCCTCCGGCTGAAACCATCGCTGCCATAGCGGATTTGCTGCACGTCACGCGTGAGCAGTTTCGTGACTACTACTATGCGGAACGCCAGGACTACGATCGCGGCAAGCTGACGCCGGAGCAGTATTGGCAGGCCGTGGCCGGTGATGCCGGCATGCAACTTACGCCGGAGCAGATCGAATGGCTGCGCCGCACCGACGTTGCGATGTGGAGTAACGTCAATCCGCAGATGCTGGCCTGGGCCGCTCAGTTGCGGGACCAGGGAGTGCAGACAGCAGTGCTGTCGAACATGCATGCCGATATGGCGGAGTCGGTACGCGCGGAGTTCGCCTGGATGCGCGACTTCCGCTGCTTGGCTCTATCCGCCGAGTTGGGCTTCGCTAAACCTGATCCCGAAATCTTTCAACACTGCCTCGATTGCCTGAAGCTGCCGGCGAACGAAACATTATTCATCGACGACAAGTCGCGCAACACACGCGCAGCCGAGGAACTAGGCATAGCCACCATCTGCGCCAACTCGCCCACCTCCATTCGCGAACGACTGCTCGCCGGAGGCTGGAGCGGGCCGCTGCCCGACTGAGTTCTTGTGAGAGACCGGCTGCGTTACTGAGAGATAAAGAGAAGCCCCGACACGAGTGACTTCGTCGGGGCATTTCTGTTCGCAGGCGTTGAGTTATTGCCCAACGTCAGGTGGAGTCACCCTCACCGCAGGCACATCCTGCTGCTTCACCAGATTGTTGTAGGCCGGAATATCGGTCGACACGATCTGGTTCCACTTCGTCAGTTGCTCATTGAGCCTCTGGCTGAGCAGGTCGAACACCTCGTATGACTGCTGGGTCGGTGCGGTGTCGGCGCTGCCCACTACACCTCCCAAGGCAACAAGGTCATTGTTCAGCCGGACAGGGAAGTTGAGCACGTCCTGACCACTCTTGGCCTTGGTCTGGATGAGCACGTCTTCAACTTCCGTCATCTTCTTGTCGAGTGCTTTGCCGGCATCGACAACCGGCTTCTGCTTGGGATCGTCGCCGAGCCGCTTGTTGAGAGCATTGATTTGGTCGCGCACTTCACGGATCTCGATGATGGTGTCGTCGGTCTTGCTGACCTGGTCGCGAATCTTCATCAGCAAGTCGAAACGCTTTGCCATGTCGGCGGGCGTCACGCTCAAGCGAGGGTCAGGCACGATCTCCAGCGGCGCAGTGTACGACTGCCCTAGCACCGTCAGCCGCACCTGGTAGCTGCCGGGTAGCGCCTCGGGGCCGTCGGTGCTGCCTCCCCAGAGCGGAGCCTTGGGCACCTTGGTTGCCCCTTCATAGCGCAGGTCCCAGACGAAGCGGTTCAGGCCCGCATCGGCCGTGAGCTCGCCGCCGCCGCCGCGGCTGAAGAAGTCTTCCTCGTCACCGCCGCCGCCCGGCTCTTCTTTCTTGGGGAACTTGCGGATGACTTTGCCGGACGAATCGAGCAGCTCAAGCGTAATCTTCGGCGGCTCTTTCTTGTCCTTGTCGGCTGCCGGGCTCTTGTCGCCTTCGACTTTGCCCTCGGTCTCGTGCGACTCCGACCCTGCCGCGCCGGCCTCACCGGCTTTGTGGTCCGGCTTCTTCAACGAATCCTTAAGCCAGTAGTAAATGACAGCTCCACCCGGAGGGTTCTTGCCGACATTGCCCTGCGCAGCGAAGAACGAAGAATGGAAGACGGTCTCGTTGGTCGGCGACGGGGTGAACAGATGCGCCTGCTGCTGCGGGATGGAATCGTTGTACTGCCGCAGCGGGCCGATGTCGTCGAGGATCCAGAAGGCGCGGCCATGGGTCGCAACCACCAGATCATCGTTCTTCACGATCAGGTCGTTGACCGGCGTCATCGGCAGATTCAGTTGCAGCGGCTGCCAGTTGCCCGCCGTCGTCGAACGAGACGTAGACGCCCTTCTCGGTGCCGGCGAAGAGCAGGCCCGGGCGCTTGGGATCGACGCGCACCGCGTGCACGTAAGTCGTCTCCGGGAATCCCGTTCACCAGCTTGGTCCAGGTCTTGCCGAAGTCGGTGGTCTTGAAGATGTAGGGCGTGAAGTCGTCCATCTTGTGACGCTCGACCGCCACATAGGCGGTGCCGGCATCGTGAGGCGAGGCTTCGATCAGGCTCACCGTGCCCCACTCCGGCATGGCTTTGGGCGTGACGTTCTCCCAGTGCTTGCCGCCGTCGCGCGTGATATGGACAAGGCCGTCGTCCGACCCGGCCCAGATCAGGTCTTTCTGCACCGGCGATTCGGCCACGGTGAAGATCGTGTCGTAGTACTCGACGCCGGTGTTGTCCTTGGTGATCGGCCCGCCGGATGCCTGCTGCTTGGACTTGTCGTTGCGCGTCAGGTCGGGGCTGATGATGGTCCAGCTCATCCCGTTGTCGGTGCGTCTTGAACAACACTTCGCCGGCGTAGTACAGCGTCTTCGGGATCGTGCGGCGAAAAGACGATCGGCTCGGTCCACTGGAAGCGATGCTTGAGATCGGCCGCGCCCCATGCCGATGGGATTGATGGGCCACGGATTCACCGCCTGCGTCTGCATGCGTGCGGTGATCGTAGCGCGTGATCTCGCCGCCGTACGAGCCGGCATAAACGATGTTGGGATCGTTCAGGATCGGGAGCGATGTAGCCGCTCTCGCCGCCGCCCACGTCGTACCAGTCGGAGCGGTCGATGGTGCCATCGAGTCGCTGCGCTGGCGATGGCAACCGTCGAGTTGTCCTGCTGCGCGCCGTAGATGTAATACGGGAATGCGATTGTCGCTGGTGACGTGATAGAACTGCGCCGTCGGCTGGTTGTAGATGCTGCGTCCAGCTTTCGCCGCGGTCGGTCGAGACGGTCGCGCCGCCATCGTTGCCGTTGATCAGTGCGCTTCGGATTCGTGGGGTCGATCCACAGGCGCGTGATTGTCGCCATGCGGCACGCGCAGGCGGGTGAACGTCTTGCCGCCGTCGTTGGAGCGATAAACCGCTGTATTAAGGATGTAAACCGTATCCGCGGATTGCGGATCGGCGAAGATGTGCGAGTAGTACCAGGCACGCTGCCGGAAACGATGATCGTCCGTCATCAGGTGCCACGTCTCGCCGCCGTCGTCGGAGCGGTAGATGTCCGCCCTTGTCGGCTTCGATCACTGCCCACACGCGATTTGGATTCGCCGATACCGTCACACCAATGCGACCGATGGGGCCGTCCGGCAGGCCATGGCCGGTGAGTTGCTTCCAGGTCGTGCCGCCGTCGATCGATTTGTACAAGTCCGCTGCCCGGGCCGCCACTGTCCATGCGTCCATGGCGTGCGTCTCGCCTGCCACAACGCGGCATAAATAATGCTGGCGTTCGAGGGATCGAAGCTGATATCGATGCCGCCAGTCTTCGCGTCTTTGTACAAGACCTTCTGCCACGTCTTGCCGCCATCCTGCGTGCGGAAGATGCCGCGCTCCTGGTTGTCGGCAAACGGGTGTCCCAGCGCCGCAACGAACGCAATGTCGGGATTCTTGGGATTGACGATCACGCGGCCGATCGAGTGCGTGTCAGGCAGCCCGACCAGCTTCCACGTCGCGCCGGCGTCGGTGGATTTGTAAACTCCGTTGCCGCTGACAATGTTGCCGCGAATGCACGCCTCGCCGGTTCCCACATAAATGATGTTCGGGTCCGACTCCGACACCGCGATCGCGCCGATCGACGGCGCCATGTCTTTCGTCTTATCGGTCAGCGGCTTCCAGTTGAGTCCGCCATCGGTCGTCTTCCAAACGCCGCCGGCAGCTGAGCCGAAGTAGTAGACGTCGGGCTGACCAACGACGCCGGTCGTTGCCTCAACTCGTCCGCCGCGGTAGGGGCCCGACCAGTCGGTATTGCAGGCCCTTCCACGGACCTTTGTACTCGCCTTCGTCCTGCTGAGCCTCAGCCGCTTGCGCGGCATTGCCTTGGGCGGGCTTCTGCGTTTGCGAGCGTACCTGCTCGGCTTCCTGGCTCGGTTTGGAATCGGATTTCTGCGCTAGAGATGGCGCAACGGAAAGTGCGATAAGAAGGGCGACGAGAGTCGCTCGCAAGGTGGTTACCTCCACAGATTCACTGGTCGCGGGATACGCCGCTCATTGTTAACGTACGATGAGCGAAAATGCACGATATCAGGAAGTCAACACCGCAGTCGAGTAGGCCGGTCAACTCTGTTGGGGTTTTGGAAAAGAATCGGTCTGTGGTGGTAAGCATGACCGCCGCCCCGTAAATGTGTGGCCGCCCCGAGTAGAGCGTAGGTAGCGACGGTGCTGAGCATGGCCGCCGCCCGCGGTCGCTTTGACACTGCCACAAGCGCGCTGCTACCATCGCACATTGAGCAAGTCCCGCCCGCAAGCGTCCCCGTCGTCTAGCCCGGCCTAGGACACCGCCCTTTCACGGCGATAACACGGGTTCGAATCCCGTCGGGGACGCCAAATCAACTCCGCAATTCCCCTAACGCAAAACACCGGACGTAGGGACAACATACCCCATCCGCGTCTACGGATATTGCCCGCTTTGCAGTCAGAGCAGCTCCCCTGAAAACTGCCGTCCCTGGGCAGGTCTGCTGTGTTTCCTCCGCAGCTGCAGAAGAATGAATGGTTGGAATTCGTGAACTTCTCGCGCTTTCATTTGGCCCGGGCTCAACTTAGCCCCCGGAGTTAACCGTGTTCAACGCTTTCAGTGCTTTGTCTGCCACCAACGAGGGAACCGGCACGTAGCCAACTTGCGAAGCATAGCGTTGGCCGTCCTGCAGTCTCCACTGGAACAACTCGCGGAGCGCGGCGGCAGTCTTGGGATCGTCATAGTGCTTGCGAAGCAATACCCACGAGTAGGTGACGATGGGTTAACGGTACTACTGCAATTCTTCTCATCTGCTTCCTCCCGGCTCATTTGACCTGCCCTTGAGGGCTTCATCAACTGATACCGATGAAAGCAATACGCACGGACGTATACAGCAATATAAAAATCTCGCCAACCGCCTGCCGCCCTATGCGGGATCGGCCTGGAGCACCTTGGATTGCACTTGGAACTGACGGAGCCAGTCGCTCATCTGGTCTCGGACCCTGCGGAAAGTCTCCAGTTGCTGATGGTCGCCCACAGCTGCCGGGTCCTCGAAGCTGTGATGCAGACGCGTAGTTCCGCCGGGGAAGAAGGGACAAGATTCCTTCGCGTTATCGCACACGGTGATCACGTAATCAAATTGTTGCCCGGCAAACTCTGCTACCGATTTTGAGCGATGGTCCGCGATGTCGATACCGATCTCCGACATCGCTTTCACAGCATTTGGATTCAATCCGACCGGCTTCGTTCCTGCACTGAACACCTCAAAGTCGTCGCCCGCCATATGACGTAGCAGCCCCTCGCCCATCTGGCTGCGGGCTGAATTACCTGTACAGAGAATCAGCACCCGTTTCTTACGTTCCATAATTTGCTTTTTCTCTCTCCTCATGTGGAACTAAAACCTGCGAGGCCTCCGCAGGAAGCGACGGTACCAGCCAGCGAAATAGTGCTGTGGCGGCGAACGCTCCCAGCAGCTGAGCCACGATAAAGCCGGGCACGTCTGCCGGCCGAATTCCGGCTCACCAAACATCAGGTGAGCTCCAGCAACGCCGGCAAATGCCCCTGCAATCTGAGCAGCTCGGACCAGGGCAGGCCGCGCTGTGAGGCGTCAGCAAGTGTCACCGCCGGATTAAAATGCGCGCCTGATACCGATCCAAACGTAAGAATGAGCGCGACAAGAGCGGCGCCGGTAGCGATCGTATTCGCCAGCAAAGCAATTGCAACGTTACCGCCGGACAGCCGGTCTCCCATGATTCCCGAACCCACAACCGCGGCGAGCAGCAACGCCGTGCCGAGAAACTCCGCCACGACCCGTCGCTGGAGGATCACGCTCATTGCCGGCCGATGCGATCGATCTCTCTTTGTATAGCGAGCTTATCGAGGCTTGCCAATGGCAGGCACATGAACAGGCTGATGCGACGGTCGAGCATGAAGAAAGCGTCGCGAAACGCCTTCGACACTTCCTCTGGAGTACCTTGGACGGCGGCCGGGTCCGGAATACCCCAGTGAGCAGTCAAGGGCTGGCCCGGCCATATGGGGCAGACTTCCTTGGCGGCGTTATCACAAACCGTGAACACGAAATGCAGCTCTGGCGCTTCCGGTTTTGAGAACTCCTCCCAACTTTTGCTGGGCAATCCTTCGCTAGGCAGGCGTGATGCTTCGAGCTGCTTTAGAGCTTCCGGGTGCACGATTCCGGCTGGATGGCTACCTGCGCTGTAGGCAATAAAGTTGGGAAGCCCCTTACGTTTGAGAATGGCTTCGGCCATGATGGATCGGGCGGAATTGCCCGTGCACAGAAATAGTACGTTGTAGCGGCCTTGCATGGTTGCACCTCGCAACTGCAAATCAGTTCAAAGTCTGGCGGTCTCGCGCGATGAGGTTCGAGCCGTTTTGGGCTTGGGAAGCGCGGAGTATGGCTTCCACTCGCTGACGGTGCAAGAACCTGCGGCGATGGCGTCCTTCAGACGTTCGGTATCGCGCTGCAGTTGTTGCTCGTCTCCGAAAGCGTGGCGTAAGAAATCAAAGAGTAAGCGGCGGGTTGATTCGGCAGGATCGGCGAGGCGGTAAAAAATCCGGTAGCCGTCACGCCGGTCCAGCACCATCCCCGAGTTCTTCAAGTACGCGAGGTGGCGAGAAATGTTCGGCTGCGAGTTCTCTAATACATATTGGATATCGCATACGCAGAGCTCTCCGTGCAGCAGCAGATTGATGATCCGCAGCCGATTGTTATCACTCAGCGCCTTGAAGTATTGTTCCAACTCTTTCATTTGCTTAACCTCTTTAACTTTTATCGGAGCACCGCGGTTAAGGACTCGACCAGTTGCGTCAAGCGCTCAGTTCCGACTGGCGCCTCCGGCTGCCACGCCAGCAGGAATGCTTTTCTGGACAGGCTCTTCACTTCA
Organism: uncultured Acidobacteriaceae bacterium; assembly: GCA_963771535.1. Lineage (GTDB taxonomy): Bacteria > Acidobacteriota > Terriglobia > Terriglobales > Acidobacteriaceae > CAVVDY01. Next base: position 738,194 of record CAVYTK010000007.1, read on the forward strand.
TTGATGTACTGCAATTCAGCGCCTGCACGCGCCGAGAGAACAGGATCCAAGGTGCCGGTTGCAGCGAAACTCTGGTTCACGACCCAGGCGTATGGAGTGATGCCCGCGCGAGCGAGGTCGTCCTGGAGGCGAGCCGCTTCGTGAACTGGTGTCGCTTCCGGCAAAGCCACGATCAGGACTTTCGTAAATTCACAGTCCCGAAGCTGCGGCAACAACCGGCGAACACTGTCAGGGATGTAGCTGAGGTTGCGTTCGACATCGCGGTGATAAGCGTTGGCGGCGTCCAGCAACAGAAGCGTGTGCCCGGTAGGAGCGGTATCGATCACCACGAACCCGCTGTTTCCCTCATCCACGGTTTGCGCGAAAGCACGGAAGACAGCAATCTCCTCGGTGCAAGGAGACCGAAGATCCTCTTCCAGCAGCGCACGTCCTTTCTCATCCAATCCGTCACCGGAGTCGCGTAATACTTCATCCGTGTAAGCGCGGGTCTCAATTGCAGGATCGATTCGGCTGATCGTCAGACCACGCAAATCTCCGCCGACTGCCATGGTCAGGTGCGCGGCGGGGTCGGTGGTGGTCAAGCGAACCGAATGGCCAAGCCGCGCTAACCCGACGGCAAGGGCAGCAGCGACCGTGGTCTTCCCAACTCCACCTTTGCCCATGGTCATGATCACGCCCTTACCATGAGCGGCAAGCTCCGGAATGAGGTCGGCGATCGCAGCAGGCAGTTCAATAGTCGCTTCTAACTGCGATGACGGGCAGACAACGCTCGAAGCCGATGCTTCCAGCGCACGAAGAGCATCTGCACCGATCAGAGCGCGCGAGGTGAGCGGGATTTCCAGGCTGGGCAATTGACGGAGGCCATCGGGCATCGCCGAGATCGCTTCCGTGCCTCGTCTCTCCAGCGCCTCGGCGATTAAATCATTCCCCTGAGCATGGAACACGCCATTCACGATCAGCTGCTGATTGCGGACCCCGAGGTTTTCCAACTCCTGACGTGTGCGCTCAGCCTCCGCCAGGGCAGACTGTTCAGGCCGGGTCACCAGATAGACCGCAGTTTTCTCCGAGTCGCAGAGTGCGCTCACAGTGTTGTCATACAGCTCGTGCTGTGACTGCAGTCCACTCAAAGGGCCTAAGCACGAGGTTCCGCCAACATTGCTCTCGATGAACCCAGACCAGGCGGCGGGCAGTTGCAGCAATCTCAGCGTATGTCCTGTAGGCGCGGTGTCGAAGATCACGTGGTCAAATTGTGCCGTGGCATTGTCGTCGCCCAGCAGCTTTGCAAATTCGTCAAAGGCCGCGATTTCGACGGTGCAGGCACCGGACAATTGCTCCTCGATGCTCCGGATCGCAGGTTCGGGAAGCAATCCGCGGTAAGGACCGACCACGCGTTCGCGATATTCCTTCGCCGCTTCCTCCGGGTCGACGTTCATCGCCGCAAGTCCGGGAACACCTTCGACGGGAGTCGGCCGAATTCCCAGCGTCGTGCCCAGCACTTCGTCGAGGTTTGAGGCAGGATCGGTGCTTACCAGCAAGACGCGCTTTTGCGAATCAGCCAGCGAAATGGCGGTGGCACAAGCAATGGAGGTCTTACCCACCCCACCCTTGCCCGTGAACAGCAGAGTGCGCGTCGGCTTTCCTGGCAGTTTCATCTATTTCTTCATTTCCACGTTGCCCCAGGCCAATGCCTACCAGATCAGCCGGACGCGTTTTGAAGACCGGTCCCGGCTCGTAGCTGACGCCGGTGAAGTTAGCGAGCTGTTCGCGCGTGGGGTACTCGCCTTCCGCTACCACCTTTCCATCGACGACTACCAGTGGCAAGCACTTCGTGCCTTGCGAATTGAGCGCTTCTTTGACGGTTAGGTTCGCGGCAAATGCTGCGAGATCTTGCGCCAGGTTGTAGCGCTCGACTTCAACGCCTTTCCCCTTTAGCCACTCCAGATCGGCCGAAATACGAGGCAGGACTGGGTCCACGCTGGGGCCGCAAACGCCTGTAGAACAACACATCGCTGGATCAAACACCTGAAGCTTTGATATCACGAGTTCTCCTTGCGATTTCCTGACAGTAGACCTTAACCATATATTCACATACAAGTATAGGCACATGATAACATGCTCGGCGAGAGCCTTCGTCACCGCTCTTGGTGATTCCGTAATACTCAAGACTCGCCTCGATCTTGAGGGCCAATGGACGTCGGAAACAACCTGAGATTCTTGATAATCGGCGGCAGTGACGCGGGAATCAGCGCTGCGTTGAGAGCACGTGAGCTCGATTCCAGTGCGCTGATAACTGTCGTCCTGGCGGACGGCTTCCCCAACTTCAGCATCTGCGGTCTACCGTTCTTCCTGAGCGGAGAGACACCCGACTGGCAACAACTGGCGCACAGAACCGAGTTCAAAGGGATCGAACTGTTGACCTGGCACACCGCTATCGGCATCGATACCACCAACAAAACTGTTGGAGTCCTAGAGCGTAAGAAAGAGCGCCAAAGCCTCTCTTACGATCGGCTGCTGATCGCAACCGGTGCCCTGCCTCTGATTCCCGCAATCCAAGGAATTGCTCTGCCCGGTGTGTTTACGCTGCACACCATGGCCGATTCGTTTGCTGTCAATAAATACCTGGCAGAGAAAAGGCCTCGCTCCGCCGTCATCGTAGGCGCTGGCTATATCGGCATCGAAATGGCGGACGCATTGGTGCATCGCGGCTTGCAAGTTACCTTGGTCGGCAAAACAAAATCGGTGCTGCCGACGATCGATCCCGAGCTGGGAGATGTACTCGGTGATGAGTTACGGCGCCACGGTGTAAATGTCATAACCTACGTTGAAGTGACAGGAATTGAGTCGTCGAACTGTTTGCGTGTGACAGGAACGAATGGATTCGAAGGATCGGCGGACTTGGTTCTTGTCGCCGCGGGTGTAAAGCCTGCTTCGGAACTCGCGGCGCAGGCCGGTATCGCCACCGGACAGAAGGGCGCAATTCAAGTGGATACATCGATGCGAACGAATATCCCGGATATCTATGCTGCTGGAGACTGCGCTGAAACATGGCACCGCTTATTGCAGCGGCACAAATACCTGCCGCTTGGTACCACATCGCACAAGCAGGGAAGGGTTGCGGGAGAGAATGCTGTTGGAGGGGACAAGCAATTTGCCGGCTCTGTCGGAACCCAAGTCGTGAAGGTCTTTGAATTGGCCGCGGCTCGAACTGGCCTTCGTGAAGAGGAAGCTATCGACGACGGCTTCAATCCGCTCACGGTTGAGACTATCGCTTGGGATCATAAAGCTTACTACCCCGGTGCTCGCGAGATGCGAATCCGAGTTACCGGGGACGCCGAGACCGGGAAATTAATCGGAGCGCAGATCGTGGGACACTGGCGTTCCGAAGTTGCCGAGCGTATCGACATCTTCGCTGCCGCGCTCTTTCACGGAATGTCAGCGGAGCACTTGAACGATTTAGATCTCAGTTACACTCCTCCACTGAGCAGCCCGTGGGACCCGGTACAACTTGCCGCTCAGAACTGGTGCCGCCAAGCAGCGAAGTTCATAACACCCGGCGTTTCTCAGCATTAGTCGCTCCGCTACCGTTCCTCCCGGTGGAAGTACGTTCGGCTGTCGGTGGAGCTTCCGCCGGTTCGCGGTCGTCCACTCCAAATCCTCAGAATTCAGAGCGACCGGTTGCGGAAACACCCCGATCAGTTTGGCTTGGTCGCCAATTCCACTGGGGTAGTCGTGCGCTCCGCATAGTCCAGTGCGGTATCGGGCCGGCCCACGCTGAGGTATCTCAGCCCGTGCTCCTTCATGAGATCAGGGCTGAACATATTTCTCCCGTCGATGACGATCGGGTATCGAAGCAGCTCACGCAATTGCGTTAAATCAATCGATCGAAACTCACCCCAGTCGGTCAAGATCAACAGCGCGTCTGCATCTCTTGCGCTCTCCAACGCCGAGGTGGCGTATTGGATTTGCGGCCCATTCAGGACCTGGGCTGCATGCTCCATCGCAGCGGGATCATACGCCTGGATGCTACAGCCCTCCTGCATCAGGGCTTGCACCACCGCGATGGCAGGCGACTCACGTACATCGTCGGTGCCGCCTTTGAAAGCCAAGCCAAGCACTCCCAGCCGTTTGCCGCGAAGCGTCCACAGTTCCTGCCGCACCTTGCGTACGAAGCGATCGCGCTGCTCACTATTGATACGCATCACTTCCTCCAGCAGCCGGAAGTCATAACCACACTCGCGCGCCACCGCACGATACGCGGACAAGTCCTTGGGAAAACAGGAACCGCCGTAGCCTAGCCCCGGATGCAGGAACTGACGCCCAATCCGAGAGTCGGACCCGATGCCTTCGCGCACATGGTCGATATCGGCGCCGACGGACTCGCAGATAGTTGCAACCGCGTTGATGAAGCTGATCTTCATGGCAAGGAAAGCATTGGACGCATACTTGATGAGCTCCGCGCTTTTGGGCGAAGTCGCTATCAAGGTGGGCAGAGGCGATGGCATCTCGCTCCCCCCGATGGCGTTTGGTTGCTGATAGTACGTGCCGTCAAGCAGAGGCTGGTAAATCGCCCGCAGATACTCCGCCACTTTGCCGCCGTCAGTACCGATTACGATACGTTCGGGCCGCAGAAAATCTGTCACCGCACGGCCTTCGCGCAGAAACTCGGGATTGGAGGCGACGTCGAAATGCTTTGCCGGAGCTCCATTAAGCAGCATCACCTTCCGAACCCAGTCGCTGGTGTAGACGGGAACCGTGCTTTTGCCGACGATGACCTTGTACCCATTTATGTTGGCGGCAATCTCGCGAGCGACAGCTTCTACCGACGAAAGGTCAGCCTCGCCTCCGACCGTAGGCGGAGTACCAACCGCTATAAAGATCGCGTCGGCGTCAGAGATAGCGCTGGGCAGGTCGGTGGAGAACGTGAGCCTCCGGCCGCCGTGCCGTGCCAACAACTCGGGCAGGTGCTCTTCGTGAATCGGGCAGCCGCCCCGCTTTAGCAATTCGATCTTCCCCGGATCGTTGTCCAGCAGGACTACTTCGTGTCCCAGTTCAGCAAAACACGCTCCTGCAACTAAACCTACGTATCCAGATCCGACAACAGTGATCCTCATGGCACTCCGTGGCGTGAACATGTGAAGAAAATTCAGTATTCCTCATCGGGCAGGGCCGCTAACAATGCGGTGGGCGCATTAAGCCCACCTGGGCGCGATGATCGCTGCAACTCTCATGATACCAACTTCGATCCAGTTTGAACTCAGGTCAAATGTCACCGCACTCGAAACCGGATTGCGCCAGGGCAACGTCTCCAGATTATCAAAGCCGATGGCTTAGGCTTCGAGTTACGAAAGCAGCAACCGGCGAATACTTGGCGTCAGAATGGAATCCCTTCGATGTGCTGCTTCGCTCACGGAGCAATCTGACCATATTGGCTGGTACTATTGCGCAATGATTGAGCGCTGGGGGCGCTGGGCCTTCGCCGGACTATTTGTCGTCGGCGGAATACTTCACCTTGCGATGCCGAAGCCGTACATCCGCATCGTTCCTCCGATGTTGCCAAGGCCTGACCTGTTGGTGTTGATCAGCGGCGGCGCGGAAATCCTGGGAGGCATTGGTCTCCTGGTTCCCCGGCTGGAGCGGCCTGCCGGATATGGCTTGGCGGTCCTTCTAATTGCCGTATTCCCCGCAAACATCTACATGGCGATAGCGCACGTGCCCTTCAATGGGATCCTCGGCAACCGATGGCTCCAATGGCTTCGCCTGCCGGTTCAAATCCCTCTGATTTGGCTCGCGCTGCGCTATGCGAGACCTTCCGCCGCTGGCGCGGATAGTTCCCGCTGTGAGCCTACAGACTAGTCACGCGTGAGAATGCTCGGCCCGATTCTTCTCAAAACGGAAGTTTCGCACCTCGAGGGAGTACCTCTCGAAGCATCGAGAAGAGATGGGGTTCGCGGCCTGTCTGAGACGATGGAGGGATGGTAGAGCGCGCCTGGGGGTGGCAATAGCAAAGAGGTTAAGTCACTGAAAAAGAATGGCTCCTCAGGTAGGACTCGAACCTACAACCCTCCGGTTAACAGCCGGATGCTCTGCCATTGAGCTACTGAGGAGTGTCGACTCGCCTCGGGAGCGAGGCGCGATGTGGTCTCAGTATAGTAACGCTCGGTCTTTTCGTCAAAGGTGAAACTCCTCGGAAAACGTCGGCAGTTCCAAATCAGGAGCGCGGCAGGTTCGGGAAAGCGCGACCGAGGATACATGCGCGATGACGTTTTGTGCAGTTTAAACAAACGCCTGAAGATTCACGGATTGAACCCGAAATTCCTCTGCCTCGCTTCCGCTATCATCCCTGAGTGTCTCAAGAAATCGTCACCGTCGATCAGCTTCGTCACGTTTACCGCAAGGGCAAGGTTGCAGTCGACGGCATAAGCTTCGCTGTACGTCGCGGCGAAATTTTCGGGCTATTGGGACCGAACGGAGCAGGGAAGACCACGACCGTTCGCATGCTGACCACGATCCTGCGGCCGACCTCGGGCCGCGCTTCGGTCGCGGGACACGATGTCGCGCGCGAGCCGCTGGCGGTGAGGCGCAACATCGTCGCCGTGCTCCAGGAGAACGCCGTCGAAACCCTGCTTTCCACGCTGGACAATCTTTTGCTTTACGGATATCTCCACGGTTACTCGCGGGTTGAGACTCGCAAGCGGGTTGATCGCGTGGTGGAGGCGTTAGAACTGGGCGAGCATCTCTACTCCCGTGCGCAAACTCTTTCCGGTGGATACAAGCGGCGCCTGCAAGTGGCCAAGGCGTTGATGATCGATGCTCCCGTGATTTTTCTCGACGAGGCGACCACCGGCATGGATCCGCTGATCAAGCGCCGGGTCATTGAGTTGATCCGCGAGGAAGCGGATCGCGGACGCACCGTGCTGCTGACCACACAGCTGCTCGATGAAGCCGAAGCTTTGTGCGATCGCATGGTGCTGATGAACGACGGCAAGGTGCTGGCGGCCGGCACCATGGCCGAACTGCGTGCGCGGGCGCGCAAGGCATTTCGCTTGTTCGTGCGCTTTCAGCACGACACGACGGAATCGGCTGCGCTGATTCGATCGCTCGCGGCACGCAACGTGAAATCGGTTCGCGGCGAGTACGAGATCACGGTCGAGGGTTCGGAAGATCAGTGGATCCGCGAGATGGCTCGCATCTCCGAGCGGCATCCGCTGGAGCACCTGGAGATTCGCGCCGCCGATCTGGAAGAAATCTTCTTCGAACTGTATGGCCACGCTGCGGCGGAGGCGCACGGCGACTGATGGGATACGTTCTCCCCATTGCGTTTCGCGACTTCCGTATTCGCCTGTCGAACCCGGTTCTGCCGCTGTGGGACGTGCTCGTCCCCGTGGTGTACCTGCTGGTGTTCGGCTCAAGCCTGGAGCGATGGATTGGGACGGGCGCAGCGGGTATCGACTATCCCCGCTTCTTTCTTGCCGGCGTGCTATCCATGGTGAGCTTCGGCATCGTCTTCAACTCGTCGTACGCATTTTTTGAAGACCTGCAAGGCGGCATCTTCCACGAGATGCTCACCTACCCCTTTGCGCGCTGGGAGATGCTGCTCGGCAAGCTTTTGTTCAATGCGGTATTCAGCATCATAGGTGTCGCAGTCTGTGTCGCTGCCGGCTTCGCGTTTCTCAAGATTGCAGTACCTCCGTCGGCGTGGCTGCCGCTGGCATTCTGGTCGGTGCTCGGGACCGCCGGCTGGTACTTTTTATTCACCTGGCTGGCGCTGAATCTTCGAGGATTCAATGCGTACCACACCACGACTTCAGCGCTGTATCTGGTGCTGATGTTCATCAGCAATCTGTTCTATCCCACGGAGCAGTTGCCGGCTTCGGTTCGCTGGGTGGCGTGGGCGAATCCGGTGACCTGGCAAACCGATTTTCTGCGTCACTACATCTATCCTGCAGTCGATCTTCCTCATCTGCGGATTGAAACGTTTGCCTTCTTTGCCTTCGTCGCCGTGACCTTCTGGCTGGCGAACCATAAACTCAATGGGACGATCGAATAAACGAGACGGTTGCTGGTTTTACAATCGAATCGCCGCAACCGCTGCCAGGTGCTTGGAGATACGGTAACGCGCATGCGAGATGAAAAAATCCGCAGTCACGAGACTTTCAGGAGTGCACTGGCGCGCCTGGTGCCCATGCTATCTCTGTGTGTGCTGCTGAGCGCGAGCCTTGTCGCGCAAAACGTCAGCCTGGCGATCGACCCCGCGCATATCGTTCCTCGGTCGAAAACCGACTACGTGCCCATCACCCCGAAACTGCGCTTCACCTGGTTTCTGCGCTCCACGGCGGGCGTGGAGAGCCTGCTGGTGGCCGGACCGTTCAGCGCCGGATGGGGAACCGCCTTCGACCGTCCGAAGGAATATGGCACCAGTTGGGAGGGTTTCGGCCAGCGCTACGGAATGCGTCTCACGGGTATCTCCACCGGTAATGCCATGGAGGCTAGCCTCGGTGCTCTGTGGGGCGAAGATCCGCGCTACTTCCGCACGCAAGGAGAGCCATTCAAGAAACGGGTCGTTAATGTTGTCGACCTCACCTTTCGCGCCTACCGGCCCGATGGTGAACGCCACTTTGCCTATGCTCGAACGGCAGGGAACGTGGGCAATAACTTCCTCTCCAACACCTGGCGCGTCCCCAGCGAGAACGATTGGCAAAGCGCCGTGATTCGCATACTAGGAGGGATCGGCGGCAAAGCAGTCGGCAACGCGGCCTACGAATTCTTTCCCGACCTCATAAAACTCATGCATCACCTATGAGGCTTCGACAGGTCAATCATGTCTTATAGGGATGCTACGCGCCGTTTTACCAGCAGGAAGAACAATGCCATAGCGATCAGCAGCACTCCGTTGACCGCCAGAATCAGCGGAGCGCTGAAGACGGGTATCAGCCAGCCGGACACGAGATTGCCCAACGGCATCCCCCCGCGAAAGGCGCAGTTGTAGACGCTCATCACCCGGCCGCGCATGTCTTCCGTGACGATCAACTGCACCAGCGAGTTCACCGTGGCGAAGACTCCCATCATCGAGAAGCCCACCAGCGCAATCATGGCAAAGCTGAAGTGCAGTGACTTCGAACTGGCAAAGCCGGCAATCCCTGCGCCCAGCAACATGAGCATGGCCAGCGCCAGCCGTCCTTTACGGCGAATGTTGCCCAGCCCAGCGATGGTCAGCGAGCCGCAGATCGAACCCACTCCCATCAGCGACAGCAGGTTGCCGTAGGTCTCAGGACCACGATGGAAGATGTCTTTCACGAACACCGGAATGTAGGTGCGCAGCGGCATGCTCAGGAACGTCATTAGAAACGCGAGCAGGATCAGCGCTTCCATGGAATCCTGCCGGCGCACAAACTTGATTCCCTCCTTCAGGCTGCGCAGCATCGAGTCGGTCGTCTTCTGTGGCAGGAAGCGCGCCTTGATGAGAGAGAGCGCGATGATCGGCGCAACAAACGATACGGTGTTCAGGCCGAAACACCACGCCTCTCCCATGTGCGCCAGCACCTGGCCCGCAAGGGCAGGCCCGATGGTCACCGCGAGGTTGAACTGTATTGAGTTGAGCGCGATGGCATTGGGCATGTCTTCGCGGTCTACCAGGTTCGGGATCAAGGCCTGGTACGCCGGCCCGCCAAAGGCCTGCGCGAAACCCGACACAAACGACAGGCACAGGATCTGCCAAACATGTACTACGCCTGTTACCACCAGGATCGTCAATAGCGCGGCACTTCCCAGTTGAAGATATTGCGAGCCTAAGAGAATCTTGCGGCGCTCGATACGGTCGGCGGCAACGCCTCCAATGAGTGAAAAAAGAAAGATGGGGATGCCGCCGAGAAATTGATCGAGTGCCAGCAGAAAAGGCGAATGGCTCAGGCGATAGATCAGCCAGCCCTGGGCGACGATCTGCATCCAGGTGCCGACGCTCGAAGTACAGGCGCCCAGCCATACCAGCCGGAAGTCGCGATACAAAAAGGCCTTGAATATCCGGCGAAACGCTGACACTCGTGGCGTGACGGGCTGGGTTTGTGTGCTCAACGTGTTTATGAACAGTATCAGAGGTTGAGGAAGACTGTCGTGGCTCGAAACGCAACCAGAGTTGAGGTTTCCTGTGAGACTCTTCGCAACCAGCAATGTCACTTCGATTCCCGCAGACTGCGGCAGGATTCTGGCGTTTCGTCACAAGTAGTGCAAAAACAAAAATGCGGAGGCCGAAGCCTCCGCCTAAGTGGAGCATCGCCAAATCAGGGGTGAAGGGGAACGTAGAACGGTTCGTCGGAACGTCCGCTGACCAGTTTGTAATCGGAAGGCACTTGGAACAGCGAGGCGTCGGGCTCGCCGCGGGTCACATTGGTGACCTTCGTGGTCGCCGTTCCCATCATCGGATCGGTATGAACAATCAGCACCGGCAGTTGCAAATCGGTGGAGAACCACCGCTCGGTTACGACTTCGATAGGCTTCTCGTTCCCGATCTCACCCGCTGCGATGGTGCGGGTGACCCGCTCACCCGTCGCCTGATACCCATTCACGCTCTTCGTTCCAAGCTGGTCCTTCTGAACGTTCTGCGACAACATCTTTTTCATCTCGTCGACCGCGGGATGGCGCCCTTCTGCACCAGGAGCATGATGGCCCCCGGGCATTTCACGCGCTGTTTTGTTCTGCGGGTCAAGCATGTACCGCTTTCCCGCGACCGGATCGTTAATCATGATGAACGAATGCTTCACCGCAGCGGTTGCCGGGGTTGCGGCATCAACCGTCATCTCGCGCCGCACTCGACCTTGCGCGTCGCGGTAGACCGTGATTTGGGTGGTACGCGAAATATGGTTGCCGTCCGCCAGCGTGTTCTCGTGGCTGACCACAATCTGGGCCGTCAGCGGAACGCCGGTAACGGTTTTGCCTTCGCCCGGTTCACCGGGGCCGCCGCCATGCATCCCCATCCCCGGACCCGGGGGAGGCGGAGGCGGAACAGGCTCTTGCGCAGCGGCCGCCAGGGCCACCGCCAGGACCAACGGAATGGCCAGAAAAGTTGAAGTGGTACGAGTCATGATTTGAGCCTCGAAAAATTCATCACAAACTTCCAACAGCCGTATTGCGATCAGCGACCGACCCGCAAATATCGACCTTACTGCTGAACGATCCGGATAGCGCGCACCAGACCGTCATCTCCTACAATCACGTCTGCCATTTGCGAAGTCGATCCATCGGCTCCTGTGGCCGGCAGTTCCAGGCGCACCACCTGCTCATCGCCCGAGCAGCTCAAGGGATCGCACAACATCAGCGGCGTGTAACCCTGCGCCTGTGCCATCTGAATCAACGATGGGCTCGAAGCAGCGGTCTTGGGCTGTGACTTGGCGACGGGGTTGGCCGATCTGCGCGGCGCGCCCGCCGTGGAAGAAGGGGCTGCAACGTCTCGCACCTGCTCCACCTTCTCCGCCTGCGACTGTCGATGCCCGCTCGGCCGTTGTGCTGTTGCGCTCGGCGATTGAACGTTCGACGTCTTTCCTGAATGCTGCAGGAACCATAATCCCAAGCCAAGACAAACTGCCAAGGCTGCGGCTGCGGCCGCGTACACCCTCCACTCGAAGAAGCGGCTAAGCCGGGACGCGAATGGTTGCGCTGGACTCTCCTTCCGCTCAGTGGCGGCCGGGCTGGCGGCACTCTGGCGAAATGCGAGCAGCACGTTCTGCTCGATCTCGGCCGGAGCTTCCATCGTCAGCGTGCTGCTCCGCAATCCCTGCATGGCTCCGGCCAGCGCATTCCGCTGCTGCAGCAATGCGGCGCACGGAGCGCAGCCACTCCCATGGGCGAGCAGTTCCGCGCCGGCAGAGTTCAACCCGGTCAGCGTGCAGCCTTCGATCTGTTTGCTAAATTCACGGCACGTCATGATGGACACCTCGCCGCCATTCCCGAAATGTCGGTGGTGACGGCAGCCGAGTGCTGTAACTTCCTGGCCAACATCTCATGGGCGCGATGCAAGCGGGACCGAATGGTTCCGATGGCACACCCAATGGCCGATGCGGCCTCGGCGTAACTCGACTCGTGCAAGTCGCACAACACCACTACCTCGCGGTAATGTTCGGGCAACGAGAGCACCGCCTTCCAGATAGCGCTCGACAGCTGACCCTTAGCGATATCTTCGAGCGCATCGCCGTCGGCAATCAGCGAATCCGCATGCTCTTCCGCCGGGCTGGTGTGCAGCGCGTCGGAATAGCTGCGCTCCATGGCGCGGCGAACGTAATTCCGTGCCACGCCGAACAGGTACGCTCCCAGCGGAGCCCGAGAAGCATCGAAGTCGCGCCCGCGTTGCGCCAGAAAGACGAACACGTCCTGCGTGACTTCCTCCGCGATCTGCGGCGATCCGCTCATGTGCAACGCAAAGCGGTACACAGGCCCCTGCCGTCTACGGTAGAGCGCGGTAAACGCGTCTTCATCCCCGCCCATCGCGAGCGCGAGCAGTTGTTCGTCCGTCTGTTCGGTCAGCATCGCCTGTTGGTGGTTGACCTTATCTCGACTTGCACTCATAGTTCGCCGGGCGCGAGCTGAAAGTTCCCAAATTCTGTGTTCTACCGCGCCTGGTTTGGGGTCGGCAGCAGGTGTTTAAGGATAACCCGGTGGGCCTAGGCAAGTTGCCCAGCGGCGAGTTGGCGAACGATCTCCCGGTCCGCATCCAGGAAATCGAGTTCAAGCAGATTTCTGCGCTCAACCCAGCAGATGTCGCGGAAGATGCGATTGTCCAGCTCCCGCTCGAATCGCTCGACTTTGAAGAACTGCAATTGAACGGAATTTCCGTTTGCGTAGGTATGCTCGACTGCGGCAATCTGCGCGCCAATCTCCGCCGCGATGCCGAGCTCTTCGTCTAACTCGCGGCGAAGTGCCTGCTGCGGCGTCTCGCCGGGCTCGATCTTGCCGCCCGGGAACTCCCATTTCAGCGGCAGCGCCTGGTGCTCCGTTCGCTGGCAGCAGAGTATCTCGTCGCCGCGCACGATGATGGCGGCGACCACCTGCTTACTCATTCGATTCGGTGATGTATGGGAAGCGGACGCGGAGCCCGCGCCACCTGGAGCTTCACTCAAGAGGTCTTCTCCAGGAAGCGGCCCACGAGCGTCGCGCAGTGCTCAACCAGTTGCCGGTCATCGGCGGTGAATGCCGCCGGAATGTGGCTGTCGATATCGAGTTCGCCCACCACCGAGCCATTCACGAAGATGGGGGAAACAATCTCCGACTTGGTTTCGATCGAGCACGCCAGATAGCGGGGATCGGCGTTCACGTCGTCCACCACGACGGTTCGCCCCTGCGTCACTGCGGCGCCGCAGATTCCCTGGTTCAGCGGAATGCGTTTATGCGGCGTCTCGCTGCCGACATAAGGACCGAGGACCAGCATCGGCTCCTCCCCGGGCAGTCCCTTCTCGATCATGTAAAAGCCGACCCAGTGAAAGTGGCTGAGCCGCTCCTGCAAGCGGCCGACGATGATGCTCATGAGGTCGTCGACAGCATCGGCGGCCTCGGCCAGGATATCGATTTCCTTCGCGAGTTCCTGCTGTTGCGTGGGCATAAGGATATTGTAACTTTGGCGCGCTAGGAGCCGTCAGCTGTCAGCCTTCAGCCAAGTTCTAACCGCCAGCCACGAGCTACCAGCCACCAGCAATGCCAGCGCCGCAGGCGCGACTCAGCTTAGCCCAGTGCGCAGCCGAAGGCGGAGCGCTGGGTAGCTGAGCGACAACACAGGAGCCCCGGTCCGGGCTCGGTCACGATGCAGCGCCGCGAACCCCACGTTCCGCTACGCTCCACGCGGGGCTAAACTGAGTCGCCCCTGCGGGGTTGGATTCGCTGGCGCCGATTCTGACACCTGTGCCCCAAACCCCAAACACTTCACTCCCCCATGCTCCGTCATCCCCCGCGGCTTCTCAAACATCTCCGGATGTAGCGCCCACGAAATAGCATGCAGTCCATCGATCAGATTGCCGGCAGGCGTGTTCAGCAGTTCGTCGTTGATGCAGAAGACGCGACCGTCGCCAACCGCCGGCAGACTCTCCCACTCGCGCTGCTGAATGATTTTCTCCAGCGGCACGCGATCGCCCGCTCCGCACCAGGCGGCAATCACGACGTCGGGCCGCGCCTCAGCGACTGCTTCGAACGAAGTGGTCTTACCGGGCTCGCCGAGAAATCTGCCGCCCGCGGCTTCGACCAATTCAGCCACCCACGGTTGAGAAGCAATCAGCGGCTTGCCCCACTCTTCGCAGAACACCAGCGGACTGCGGTCAGTCGTGACCGTGAACGAGCGAACCTCTTCGATAGCGTCCTTCATGCGCTCGACAACTTCTTGCGCTTGCGCGCTCGCGTCGAAGACCCCGCCAATCATGGCGATGTCGCGATAGATGTCGTCGAGCGTTCGCGGAGCAAGCCCCAGAAAGCGCACGCCGGCTTTGAGTATCTCGGCGACGGCTTCGAGCTGATATGGAACCGAGGCGATGACCAGATCAGGCTTCGCCGCGATGATCTGCTCCGCTTGCGCAGACCATGAATCCGAAACGATCACCCGCGCCCCGTCGGCCACCTCGGGACAAACGTCGGCACAGTACTTGGTGCAGGCCACGAGCCGATCCAGCACTCCGAGATCGCGCAAGGTGAGCGTGGCGCTGGGCTGGAGCGAGACGACGCGGCGGGGAGTGTATGTGTTGGCCAATATGCTTCGAGTATAAGCAGGGCGAATCCCTTGAAGCCTGTGCTCGTCCATTCGCTTCGTCATCGCGAGGAGTTCGATTTGTCATCACGAGCGAAGCGAGGGATCTGTTCTAGGGTGGGAGTATTGCAGAACTGTGCCGCCAGGAATCCTGCCTCTTTTACCGAAGTTTCACTTCGGCGCATACGAGAGCAGATCCCTCGCTGTGCTCGTGATGACAAATCGTGGTGCAGAATGGAACAACCGGCAGCTTGTTACAGTAAGGATTGATGTACTCGCCCCAACTACTCGATCACTTTGAACACCCACGCAACGCCGGCGAGCTCGCAAACCCCGACGCTCACGTGCGTGTCGAGAATCCTGCGTGCGGCGACATCCTCGAACTTTTCGCGAAGGTGAGTGATAGCCGAATTACGGAGATTCGTTTCAAGGCCAAGGGTTGCGTACCCGCCATGGCTTGCGGTTCGCTGATCACCGAGATGGCAACAGGGAAGTTACTCGCGGAAGCTTCGGCGATCAGCAGGGAAGAGATCGTTCAGCAAATCGGCGGCTTGCCGGCAGCTTCCGGTCATGCCGCACAGCTAGCCATCGACGCTTTGCGCGCGCTGCTGAAGAACATCGCCAGGTGAGCGCCTACACCGTCTCCAACTCTTCTTCCAGCATTTGCTTATTGTGCAATTCGGTGTAGTAGCCGTTGCGCTCGATCAGCTCTTCGTGCGTTCCGTATTCCACAACTTCGCCGTCATGCAGCACGGCAATGCGGTCGGCATTGCGCACGGTCGATACGCGATGCGAGATGAAAATCGTTGTCCGTCCCTGCATGATCTCGCGCAGATGATTCAGGATGCGGTCTTCGGTCTGGGTGTCAACGCTGGCCAGCGCGTCGTCGAGCACCAGGATGCGAGGATTGCGAATGATGGCGCGCGCAATCGCCGTGCGCTGCTTCTGTCCGCCGGAGAGCGTGATGCCGCGCTCGCCGACCAGCGTGCGATAACCCTGCGGGAAAGCCTTCAATGTCCTCGGCGATACTCGCCGCCTCGGCTGCGCGTCGCACATCTTCATCGGTCGCGTCCTGCGCGCCGAAGGCGATGTTGTCGCGGATGCTGTCGCTGAAGAGAAACGTTTCCTGGGGCACGAAACCGATGTTCGCGCGCAGAAGTTCCAGCGGATATTCCCGCACCGGCCGGCCATCGATCAGGACCGAACCCTCGGTCGCGTCGTAGATGCGAGGGATCAGCGATACCAGCGTCGATTTGCCTGAACCCGTCGGGCCCACGATGGCCAGGCTCGTGCCCGCGGGCACCACGAGGTTCACGTTCTTCAATACCAGCTCGTCGCCGTGCTGCATTCCGCCCGTGCCGTTGCCCGCTTGCGCCGAACGCAGCGTATTGCCGTAACGGAAGCTCAAGTCGCGGAACTCGATGTCGCCGGTGATCTCACGTGGCGGATCGCTCGCAGGTACGGCGGCATCGGTGATCTCGGGCTGCTCGATCGAAGACGCTCTGTATGCGTCCCATCGACGCCGTGCCGCGCTGAAACAAATTGATCACCCAACCCAGCGCGATAATCGGCCAGGTCAACTGCACCATGTAGGTGTTGAAGGCCACGAAGCTGCCGACGCTGATGCGATGCTGAATCACCTCGCGGCCGCCGACGAAGAGCACGATGATGACGGCCAGTCCCAGCATGGTTTCCAGCGTGGGCCACAACATGCCCATCAGCCGGACCAGCTTCAAGCTGCGCGCGATGTACTCCTCGTTGGCGCGCTCGAAGCTCTGGATCTCCCACTCCTCCTGCACGTAGGCGCGGATCAGGCGCGCGCCGGAAAAGTTCTCCTGCGCCCGCGCCGAGATGTCGGAGAACATCGCCTGTATGCGCTCGAAGCGCTCATGAATGCGCCGCCCGAAATACTGGATGGCGATGCTGACCACGGGCAGCGGCAGGAACGCCCACAGCGTCAGCTTGGGGCTGATGCTGAACATGAACGCCAGCGCGCCCGCGGTGAACACCAGCGTATTCGCCGTGTACATGATGCCCGGCCCCACCAGCATGCGCACGGCGTTCAAATCGTTGGTGGCGCGCGCCATGATGTCGCCTGTCCGCGTGCGCTGGTAGAAGCTATACGAAAGCCGCTCCAAATGCGCGAACAGGTCGTTGCGCATGATCGAACTCAATCTCGCGCGAAACGCCGATCAGAATCCAGCGTGTCAGAAATTGAAAGATGGCTTTGGTTCCGGCGACGGCGAGCAGCGCTCCGGCGTAGAGCAGCAGCTTATGCGCATTGAGCTGTTTGTTCAGATCGTCGATGGCGCGCCGGATGACCAGCGGAAACAGGATCCACACGCCGTTGTTGCAGATGCACGCACAGCGCACCGATCCAGAAGGTCTTCCGGTACTTTCGCAGATACGGAACTAAGGGTTTCAGGTTCGAGAACAATGGCTTCGCTCAGTACAACATCCATTTTAGATGTGCAGCGGGCTGAGTGGATGCGAGTGTCCCTTGCGACGGCAGTCACCTTCGAGTTCGCGTTCAAGTGGCTTCCGAAGCTGATTCTGAAAGGAATTTCATGTAGAACGACTCCACCACGCAGCTTTCCACAACAAATCCAACCGAACTTGTGGTTCGTACCACTTAGTGTGATTACAGTAGCCCGCATCCCCTGTTACACTCCTTGCCGATCCTAATCATCAACTATGAGTAACGACGGACCGAAAATCCGGCTGGTGTTGTTGTGGCATATGCACCAGCCCTTTTATAAAGACATGGTCAATGGCGAATACCGTCTTCCCTGGGTTCGCCTGCACGCCCTCAAAGACTATTACGGCATGGTGAAGCTGCTGGACGAGTTTCCCGACGTCCATCAGAACTTCAATCTCGTGCCCTCGCTGGTGGCGCAGATTCAGGATTACGTCTCGGGCGAAGCGCACGATCCGTTCTTCGACCTGGTCGCCAAGCCGGCTGCCGATCTCATCGCTCCGAGCGGCAGTTCGCATTGCAGTATCTCTTCCAGGCGAATCCGGTGAACGTGATTGGCCGCTATCCACGTTATCGCGAACTCTGGGAACGCCACCGCGCGACGCTCGATCGCCCCGAAGGCCCCGACTCTTATTTCGTCACCCGTGACTTTGCCGATCTGCAGGTGCTCTCGCAACTGGCGTGGTTCGACGAGTACTTCCTGGCCGATCGCGATGTGGCGGCGCTCATCGCCAAAGGGCAGGATTTCACTCACGACGACCAGCAAATCATGCTTGCGCAAGCAGCGGGAGATCCTGGCCCAGGTATTGCCCGCCTACGCCGCGGCGGCTGCTCGCGGTTCGGTTGAGCTCTCGGCAACCCCTTACTATCACCCGATTCTGCCGCTGCTCTGCGACAGCAACGTTGGAGGCGAATCGACGCCGGGGCTGAATCTGCCGACCCGGCATTTCAAGCGTCCGGAAGATGCCAGCGAACAAATCAAGCGCGCCCTGGACGCGCACGAGAAGAACTTCGGCGTTCGCCCGCAAGGCCTGTGGCCGTCGGAGGGAAGCGTCTCGGAAGAAGTGATCGCCCTGGCGGCGAAGCAGGGTATCCGCTGGATGGCAACCGACGAAGGCGTGCTGGGTCGCTCGCTGGAGCACAATTTTTCACGCGACGCTGCCGGCGTTCTGCACGGCGATGGCGCGCAAAAGCTGTACAACATCTACCGCTACGAAAAGGGTGGCGCCGAGATGCACCTGGTTTTCCGTGACCATCGCATCTCCGACAATGTGGGATTCGTGTATTCGGGCATGCCCGCACAGGACGCCGCCAATCACCTCATTCACAGCATTAAGAGTTCCGCGCAACCTGTTCTCGATACAGGCCGAGATGCCGTGGTGTCGATCATTCTCGACGGCGAGAATGCGTGGGAGTATTACCCTCACTCCGGACGCGAATTCCTGCGCCGCTTCTACGACGGGCTGCAACGCGATCCGCAGATCGAGGCGGTCACCATCAGCGAAGCCATCGCGCGCCACAATCCCGAACAGTTCGGCCGTCTCGATCGACTGGTACCGGGTTCGTGGATCAACGCCAACTTCAACGTCTGGGTTGGCGCGCCCGAGGACAACCGGTCGTGGGACCTGCTCTCCGAAGCACGCGACTACTACGACCGGCATTCGCATCGCGTGTCCAAGGCGCAGCGAAAGCTGGCATGGGAAGAGCTGCTGATCGCTGAGGGCAGTGATTGGAACTGGTGGTATGGCCCTGAACACCACTCCGCCAACGACAAGGATTTCGACCAGCTCTACCGCCGCCACTTGTCGAATGTCTATTACGCGCTCGAAGGCGCTCCGCCGGAAGAGCTGAGTGTGCCCATCATGAGCGGGGTTGCGAGGCCGAGCTACTCGCCGCAGACGGCGTATGTTCGCGTGCGGGTGGATGGCCGCATCAGCAGCTACTTCGAGTGGATGGGCGCAGCCAGCTACACCTCCGACCAGCGCACCAGCGCCATGCATGGCAAGCAGTTCCTGCTCGACGCGGTATACGCCGGGGTGGATGCAGTCTCGGTATGCGGACGGCTGGATTTTGACGGTGGAGTTCCGCAAGGCGACTACCGCATCGTGGTGAATCTTGAAGCCAGCAAGCAGGCAGGCTGCGACTCCTTTCGGCTCCAGGTCGATGCCAACGGAACGCGAGTGCAGAAATGGACGTTGACCAACGGCGATGCGCGCAGGAAGCTGGCGTCCTACTCAGCCGACAACGGCAATCGCAGCACCAACGGAGTCGAGGTCGCGCTGGGCGAGATCTTCGAGATGCGTGTGCCCTTCGAGCTACTTGGAGTGGAGCAGGGAAGTAAGCTGCGGTTGCGTTTCGCCCTGTGGTGCGATGATCTGCCACTGGATTCGCTGCCGCTCGAGGGATGGATCGAGCTCCACGCGGTGGAAGAGCAGGAGCTGGAAGGCAACCTGTATACGTATTCGCCCAGGTGAGGAAGTTTGCAAATGCCAGACCGCAGATCCGGTGGTTTGTGCATGCCTTGCAAGCGACACGAACCAAGCGCCGCAGGCGCGACTCAGTTTAGCCCAGCGCCCAGCCGAAGGCGGAGCGCTGGGTAGCGGTACATCAACGCGCAGGAGCCCCGACCGGGGCTCCGATTCATCTGCCACACCCTACCCAGTGTTCCGCTGCGCTCCACACTGGGCTAAGCTGAGTCGCGCCTCCGGCGCTGAGTCAGCGGCGTGCACCTGTTGCGGCAAGGGGTGGAATCGTACGAGAGCTGCCGAACATGAAACCGCGTGTGTCATCTTGGCCGTTTGAACGCGGTGCTGAAGCGCCGCACTACCCGGCTGGCTGATACACCGGCCATCCCTTTTCTTCCGCCAGCTTTCTGCAAATCCGGATTGGGATTGACGCAGAACGGCCACTTCGCCATCTCGAGCATGGCGTAGTCGTGAATCGAATTACCGAAGACGGCGTCTACCGGACGTCCGATAACTTCGCGAATGGCCACCGCTTTCAACTCGTCCGTTGGAACGCGCAGGATGCGTCCGCTGGCGCAGCCATCTTCAACATGCACACAAGCCGCGAGCACATGATCGCGCTCCATGCCGAACTGTTCCGCACCATACTCGATCAACCCAATTATTGGTCGATGAAACCGCCCACAGCTCGCATCCCTGCTGTTTCAGCTTGTGTCGTCAGCTCCAACATCTCGGTGAAGATTCGCGCGCGGACGACTTCTTCGAAGAACTGCTCCGCCGCTCGATAGAGCACGTCGCACGCGATGCCCGCATTCATGGTGACCATCTCGGCGCAGATCGGTTCTTCGTCGACTTCGCCCGTCAGGTAATCGTCATAACGAGCACGCATGACGCGGGCCACTTCCGGCGCGATCAATCCCCGGTCCATCTCCCAATAGAAGAAGTCCCGCCCGGCATCGCCACTCCACAGCGTGCCGTCGCAATCGAAGGCGGCAAGCGCGGGCTTGAGCGCCAGCACGGAGTCGATGAATTCTTGGGCTTGTGACGAAAGCGCTGGGGAGGTCAAAAAGCAGTCTCCGAAGCTACCAGATCGAGGCTGCGAAGCCGCTCGTAATCTTCAGGCGTATCGATATTCAATCCGACGCGCGGATCCTCAACCGGCAGATAACGGATGTGCTGCTGATGCTGGTGTTCCACGTCGCGCGCGGTCGACTCTGCGGGCGCGCGCAGAAACGACTTCCATCATGTCTCGGGCAATCACCACGGGATGTCCGTGCATAACCTGTTCGCCGCGCCTGGTCTCCGGCACCACAGCCCATACCTCGGCAGGCGCCGCCAGCAGCGTGTGCTTGAGTTCGCGCACCGTGCCTGGCACCACCGGAGGGCGATCGATCAACGCAATCACCGCGCCATCACGGCCGCGGTTCAACACATCGCGCAACCCAGTTTGCAGCGAGCTGAACTGCCCGCGCTCGGGTCGCTCGTTCTCCACCAGGAAAGCCGCGTGCTCATACACGACGGGCGCAATCTGGGTTCGGTTGTGTCCGGCTACGACAATGACCAGCTCAGTGTGCTGTTGTAGCAAGTCGATCCACGCGCCAAGAAACGTGTTCACCGCCGGAACGCCTTCCGCCACCGGAGGCCAGGGCAGCAACGCCTTGTCGCGGCCCATGCGGGTGGAAAAACCTGCTGCCAGGATCACTCCGCAAAAGCTCTCGGCACGCGCCATCAGCGATTCCTCGCGGCTTCTTCAGCGGCATCCTGAGCTGCGTCCGCAACGTCGGGCTTCGCGTGCTCGTATTTCTTGCTGGC
This sequence comes from uncultured Acidobacteriaceae bacterium, assembly GCA_963771535.1. Lineage (GTDB taxonomy): Bacteria > Acidobacteriota > Terriglobia > Terriglobales > Acidobacteriaceae > CAVVDY01. The sequence goes on from CAVYTK010000007.1 coordinate 759,657, forward strand.
AACATCGGGAATAGCGTGGCGGCGCACCGCAATCATCTCCGCCACAATCGCCACCGCGATCTCTTCCGGCGTCACCGCGCCAATCTCAAGCCCGACTGGAGCATGCACCTGGTGGAACTTTTCCGCGGCGATGCCTTGCTTCTCCAGCTCTTTGTAGATGGAGATGGTTTTGCGCCGTGAGCCGATCATGCCCAGGTAGCGGGCATTGGCGTCCACCGCCCAGCGCAACACTCGCATGTCGTCGCGATGTCCCCGGGTGACGATCACGATGTACGCAGACTCGGGAACGCGTACACGGTTGATCACCGCGTCGAAATCGTCCGCGATAACTTCGCGTGCGTCGGGGAAGCGCTCGGCGTTGGCGTAAGACTCGCGATCGTCCACCACCACGACTTCGAATCCGGCGATCTTCGCAACCTTGTACAGGTTGTACGCGACGTGCCCGGCGCCGAAGATGTAGAGCAACGCCGGCGGCAGCACCGGCTCGATGAAGATTTCCAGCGTGCCTCCGCAGACCAGGCCGGTATCGTACTTGGGATCGTTGTTCAAGTTGAAGGTCAGCGAGCGCGGCTTCTCTTCTTCCATCACCTCGCGGGCCGCCTGCCAGACCTCAGCCTCGACGCAGCCGCCGCCGATGGTGCCGGCAATCGAGCCGTCGTCGCGCACCAGCATCTTCGCCGTCTGGAACGACGGAATCGATCCGCGAACGTTGGTGATGGTGGCTACGGCTCCGCGGCGTCCTTCGCGGCGAAGCTCGACGATCTGTTCGTAGATGTCCATGAGGGCTGCCTCATTATAGATGGGGCTGATATCCGCTCAATGAATCGGCAAGCCCGCGGTCGTGGAAGGGAGCGCGAGCGCACACAACATTCTGTGACAGCCTCGCCTGATTCCCATTTCGGGAATCCCCACCACCTTCGAAACTACGTCAGCGCAGTTCTAAGCGGCGCGCTAGCTCAATAAACCGTAAACTCGCTGCCAGGACACCTACGTGTCTCTGCGGTGGCTGCTCCCGGAAGTTCTTTGAAATCAAAAATTTGCCTGGGTAACTATCCCCTCAGAACAAGTGATATGATTGAATCAGCCGTGACTGGGGCTACTTTGGAATTTGCGAACGGGCGCAGCGCACGTATTGGCGATGGACAGGCATGTTTTTCATGCCGTACAATTTGGCGCTCCCGCAAAAACCAAATTTTGGTATGAAGCGCTTGCCCTTCGAGGACAATCTAATCCTTGAGTTACATTTCGGTAAACACCGGAATGAGTTCGCATTCGGAACGAAGGACGAGTACGAGGCCGCAGCAGATGCGTTTGCTAATGTGCTCGTTGTCCCTCCGGTGAAGAGAAATGTGTCCGATCGAATGGCGACCGGGTTAGATTCAACAGGCGCACAGGAGAGTTCGCTGTGGTTGCGCCAAGTGGATGGCTAAAGACCTTTCACAAGCCGAGCGAAAAATTTATAGCCTTTGGCTACTTCAGTTGGGAATGTAGCAGGAACGGGATTTGATGCACTACTGAAAGTTTGCGGCTACGACCAGATGCCTCACCCTCCACGCGACTACAACATTTGTCCCTGTTGCGGCGTCGAGTATGGCGTGGATGATGCGTTCGAGAGTCACGAGCAGTTGCGCGACGAATTGGCTCGCTGCTGGTGCTCCCTGGTTTAATAATGTTGCTCCTTACGTGCCGTCCGTTAATTGGAGTGCGTGGGATCAGCTTGACTTGGCTGGTTACACCTACAACATCCCCAAGCCAGTTTCGGCTGTCGCGAGCGTGCAAGTTGAACACCCATCAATTCCAGAGGGGTTTCTGTTGTTAGAGACGATCAGGGAATACGCAGAAATCGTGCAAGCCTGAGAAATGCCTAAACTCCTATTTTTCGCCCCGTGTACTCAAGCGATTCTCGGTCAGGACGATACTCTTTCGCTGATCGTAATAATCAACCAGATGAAGGTCAATATTGGGGAAAATTCCCCAGACCCACTTCCGCTAAACGCGGCAGCAACCATGAAGTGGTCTGCGGTAAGTCAATGGTATCGTCTCCCCGGCGAAGAGAATGTCAGCTTTGAGCAGAAGATAGAACTGATTGACGAGGACGGGGTGGCGCGTCGCGCACCCCAAACGACCACGGAATTTGCACTTCCCGCTCAAAGGCATACCGTAATCGCGAGCTTTACCTTTTGGCCCGTGCTTCCGGATGGGACGTATAATCTGCGGCTTTCACTTCGCAAAGTTGGCGACGCAGAATGGGGAGTAGCGGCGGAATATCCCGTGCATATGGAATCGGCGCGGGAAGCCGCAGAGACCCTGACATGGCAACCACAGTGACGGAAAAGGCTATGAAAAAACAAACAGAAATAGAGAAGAAGCCTGAGCCGTTTACGCGCTCAGGCTTCCATACCTTACTGAGAAAGTGGCTACTATGAGCCTTCAAAGGCACCTGCTCCAGCAAAGAAACAAACATCGGAACGTTAGCATCGCGCCGGTTGTACCGAAGGCGTACTCGTCCAGTAGGTCTGGAGATACTTGCGGCTGACTGGTGATACACGCCGCCGATTCCTCGCTTCACTAAGCTCCAGAATCCCTGAATAGTGTTGGTGTGAACATCGCCCATCACGTACACCCGTTCGCTGTGACGGATGCGGTGATGCTCGTAACTGTTCTGGAGAGTGTGCAATCTGTCATAGATCGGATAATCGTCGGTGTAGATGATGCTGGAAGGCAGCACGTACTGGCGAACGATTGGGTAGATGGTTGCGCTGCGAACATCGGGAGTTACTTTGGCTACAACGCGGCCACCACGTTCAATCATGCCGAATACTGGAGTCTGAGCATCGTCGGCACCAGCGCGGCCACGCATCCCGGCGAGTCTTGCTTATGTGCTTGTTCTTGCGCTTGCCGCCGACATACATTTCGTCCATCTCTTATCGTCGAACCCTCCAGACTAATGTCCTCCGACATTAGGGTTCGGATTTGCTTGAACATGCGCCATGCGGTTTTGTAGGTAACGCCAGTTTCGCGTTGTATCTGTTTTGCAGAGACGCCACAACGAGTCGAGCCCATCAGGAACATGGCATGAAACCATATGCTCAGGCGAGTAGTGGACTTCTCAAAGATGGTTCCCGCAAGCGGGTAGATGTGATTGCCGCAATGATCGCAAGCGTAGGCAGTACGGCCAGACACACGGTAATGCTTGTGCTCAGCCTTGCACTTCTCGCAATGCGCTACGCCATTGGGCCAACGCTGCTCTTTGATGTAATCAAGGCAGGCGTCATCATCGGGAAACTCAGTGTGAAGGTCGGCAATGCTGTACTTCTGATTGCCGGGAACCGAATTGCCTTTGCGCTTCATGGTAGAAACAGTTTGCCATTTGTTCTACTTGTTGTCAAGGGATAATTACCTTTTGCCTGTAAGTCGATTGCTTACAGGATTTTACGGGGAAAATTTAGTCAAACCATTGAAAACAAACGACCTCAAGAATACATTTCTTGCCGAGTTTGCGAGCGGAAACCGGCGGCCCATCACCTCGCAAGTGGACGAAGGATTTAGGTTCGTCGAAGGGAGCGGCAAGTCGCGCCTCCGGCGCTGAATCACAACTGCATCAACCAACAAGCCCCATTTGCGGTGTACGGGCGCACAGCGGTTGGCGAGTTCGGATCATCCTGAAGGCCAGATCTGATCTTGCAATCGGTTTCCAGGCGGTGACGAGGTCCGGCCAATCCTGCGGATTAAGTCGTGTGGTTTCAATTAAGTACGTGTAAGTCGCTGCGGCTCTATTATTTGCAACATAAATGTCGTCCAAGATGCTGAAAACAAAGAGCTGGGTAATAACAATATTCGTGACCTATGTCACCGGAAAACGCAGGATGGGTCTTCGCCGTCGCGCTCCGAAACAGCGCCGTTACCGCGTGTTAGAGTGGTCTGTTTTTAGCGGGCGATTTCATCTCCTAAAGAAAGAGCTGCCATGAAAGCCGTGCGCATTCATGAATTTGGTGGGCCCGAAGTTCTCAAGTACGAAGACGTGGCCGATCCCGAGTTACACAAAGACCACGTTCTGATCCGGGTGCGCGCCTGCGCGCTCAACCACCTCGACCTCTGGGTGCGCAAAGGATTGCCCGGCGTTAAGCTGCCGCATATTCTGGGCAGCGATATCGCCGGAGAAGTCGCGGAAGTTGGCGAGTACATCAGCGATCTGAAGCTGGGAACGCGCGTGCTGTTGTCGCCCATGCTGTTCTGCAATCACTGCGAACAGTGCATGAACGCGCAGCAGAATTTCTGTCCGCAGTTCGCCGTGCTGGGCAACAACGCCGACGGCGGCAACTGCGAACTGATTTCTGTTCCGCGTGCCAATGTCATACCGATTCCCGATGCGATGAAGTTCGTCGATGCTGCCAGCGTGCCGCTGGTATTCCTCACCGCGTGGCACATGCTGGTCGGCAAGGCCGGATTGAAACCGAGTGACACCGTGCTGGTGCTGGGAGCGGGATCGGGCGTGGGTTCAGCGGCCATCCAGATTTGCAAGATGATGGGCGCGCAAGTTATCACCACCGCCGGTGACGAGCGCAAGCTGGAGAAGGCGCGCGAGCTGGGCGCTGATCACACCATCGATCATTACAAGCAGAAGATCTCGGAGGAAGTAAAACGTATTACCAACCGCCGTGGGGTCGACATCGTGTTCGAGCACGTGGGTCTGGCCACCTGGCCCGAGAGCATCAAGTCACTGAAGTACGGCGGCACCCTGGTGACTTGCGGAGCAACCACCGGGTACGACGCGAAGCTCGATCTACGCGTGTTGTTCGCCCGGCAGCTGACGATGTTCGGCACCTATATGGGATCGCAGGGTGAACTGCTCGAGGTGCTGAAGCACGTTTTCTCCGGCAAGCTGAAGCCGGTGGTTGATCGTACCTTCCCGCTGGCGGAAACCCGCGCGGCCCACGAATACCTGGCGAAGGGAGAGCAATTCGGAAAGGTAGTGGTGACGATGTGAAGGCGAAGTTCAAAATTGGTGATACGGTCCGGCTCCTCGGTATCCCACCTGATTTGCCCGCGGGGGACGAGTCTCTACCCACCGCAGCGGGGTTTAAGAGGTGTGTGGGACGTCAGTTTGTAATCGCGGGCTTCAACGAGATCGGCTGGGCCGAGATCGATGTGGAAGAAGTAACCGGGAACAGGGGTGAGAACATTTGGGTCGAGACAGAATTTCTGCAGTTGACCGAGCCGCTCTAACGGGATCTGGTGCCTCTTGCTACCCGCTTGCGTTGGACAAAGCGCGGCGAGATGTCCGGGCTCTTAGGAGGAAGGGTAACGACTTTACCCTTCGACCATACATAGACCGGTAAGCCCTTGCTTTGGAGGTCAGCAATTGCCCTTCGAACCGCCGACCGCATTGAGCGTATGGCGCGTTCCTCCATAGGTAAGTCAGCCAGCTTGCGAGCGGAATTAGACATTTTCATGCGTACCGTAGCTGTAGGTTGCGGAAGCTAGTCTCATCAATTATACGCAGGCTTTGGTTCCGTCTGGATGCAATGACGCGCGGAGTCTCAGCCGCGTTGTCGATGAAGGTCCAAGAGTCCACCACGTCGCAATAGCACTGGAAGAAATTGACCAAAGACCGTGAAAAGCGACGGTGCACAACCGAAGCGGGTATGTTGTGCCCGCCTCTCGCGACTCGCGTTCTGATCCTGGATATCGCCAGTTCTTCGTTGGGTATCCAGAGGAAAAACAGATGCGCAGCATAGCCCGTAGCTTGAAGTTGCCGGATGAGCCTCAAATGGATTTTGCCCGAGAGAGTTGTTTCAATGCCGAAATCCACACGTTGTTTTGCGAGCCGCTTAATCTCGTCAAGCATAATGCGACCCGCCCGGATGGCCGCGCTCTCTGGTGAGAATGGCGCGACTCCTTGAGCGATCATATCGGCGTTGATGAAATGGGCGCAGTGGGCATAGTTCGGAAGAAAGTCAGTGGCAAAGGTTGTTTTGCCTGCTCCATTCGGGCCAGCTACGATGTAGAGGTTCGGCTTCATTCGACTCGATTCTTGGTCTATCAGCTTACCCTTTGCCACGCTCGTGTGGGCCGATCGAGCGTTCGCTTCCTGCGTCTCTGAGCCAATCACCCACATCCAATAGGTATAATCGAGGAGTCATGGATCTTCAGACCGGCATCACGAAACAGGACATGGACGAGAGCAGTCCGAAGGGTCACGAGCGCTTTGATGACCTGGTTGGCAGCGAGCACAGCCGCAACACCGTGTTGCGCGCCGTCTTCGGAGAGCAGCAGCACGAAGGCGTGGTCCTGGCATCGCTCGACGCCGTGGTGAACTGGGTGCGCAAGAACTCCATCTGGCCCATGACTTTCGGCCTGGCCTGCTGTGCCATCGAGATGATGTCGATGGGCGCGTCGCGCTTCGACGTGGCCCGCTTCGGCGCCGAGGTTTTTCGTCCCTCGCCTCGTCAATCGGACTTGATGATTATTGCCGGCCGCGTTTCACAGAAGATGGCGCCGGTCATTCGCGAGCTCTACATGCAGATGCCCGAGCCCAAATGGGTCATCTCTATGGGTGCTTGCGCTACTTCCGGCGGCGTGTTCAACAACTACGCGCTGGTGCAGGGTGTGAACCAGTGGATCCCGGTGGACGTCTATGTTCCCGGTTGCCCGCCGCGTCCTGAGCAGCTCATCTACGCCATCACCCTGTTGCAGGAGAAGATCGCGAACGACCACGGTTCGTTTAAGCGGACGCTGAACCTGGGTTGAACGACGAACGGTGAATCCAGCCCAGAAGCAACGCTTGACGGGAGTCGCCGAACGGGTGTTCGATAACGAGTTATGGACAGCCGGTCATTTCTGCTTCAGAATCAAGCTTTGTAGTTCGACAGGGAATTTGTTGAGCCGCACACTTCTACGGAGGATCTCGTGAGCATGAAAGCTTCGACCCGGCAGGTTCAGGATGTAACGGTGGTTGATCTGAGCGGGCAAATTAAATTTGGCGAAGGCAGCTCCATCGTGCGTGACACGGTTAAAGACCTGCTCGCCAAAGGTCACAAGAAGATCCTGCTGAACTTGGGCGACATCACTTACATCGACAGCGCAGGGATTGGCGAGTTGATCAGCGCCTTCACCTCAACGCGAAGAGAGGGCGGCGAACTGAAACTGCTCAACCTCACTAAGAAGACGCGTGACCTGCTTCAGATCACCAAGCTGTACACCGTGTTTGACATTAAGGACGACGAGGCCGAGGCGCTCGCGGCGTTCGCCTGAATCGACTGGGCTCTGCAATCGTCTTTGAGTCAGCTGGACTGCATCCCCACGGTGTCATCGCGCGCGAGTGGCTTCGACATTGGTCGCCAGTCCGTTCGGGGTGGTCGCGAGTTCTTCGCGCAGCATCTGGAAGACAGCCGCGAGGACGGACACGATGACGGGGCCAAGGAACAGCCCGAGAAATCCGAAGACCTGGATGCCGCCAAGGATCACGAACATCAGCACCAGCGGGTGAAGTTCCACTTTCCCGCTGACCACCCAGGGGCGGACTACATTGTCCACCGTGCTGATGACCACCGTTCCCCATAGCAGAACGAAGATCCCTTTCCAGAGCGCTCCCGTGAAGATGAGGTAGAGTCCGGCAGGGGCCCATACCAGCGCGGCGCCTACGACCGGCAGTATGGAGGCGAAGAACGCGGCAATGCTCAGGAGCAACGGAGACGGCAGACCCACAAGGGCGGTTGCCAGACCGGTGAGGGTTCCCTGAATGAAGCCGACGGCCAGGATACCGTAGACATTCCCGATGATCGTGTCGTTGATGTTGCGAAACAGACGCGAGGTCTGGGCTGGTGTAAGCGGCATAATGCTGCCCAATCCTGCAGCCCAGTTCTCTCCGTCGCGAAACAGGAAGAACAGCACGATAAGCGTCAGAAAGAAGTCGGCCGTGAATCGTGCCAGGCTGCCTAAGACTGCGGCACCAGAACTTAATACGGTGACACTAAGGCGTTGCAGACCATTGCTGACGGCGGCGTGGATGTCGTACTTCGAAAGATCGACGAAGCGTCCGAAGAAGTGTAGCGGCCTTTCGGCGAGTGCCATGACGAACAACCCGAATCCGCCCTGCTCGGCACTCAAGCGGTTCACTCGTTGCGCGGCTGTGATGGCCTCATTGGTTCCCTTCAGCAGAATCAAGCTCACCGGGAAGAGAAACAGGAAAACGATCCCCAAAGTTGTCAGGAGCGATGCCCAGGTCGGCCGATTTCCCGTCCATCGCGACACACGCTTGTAGAGCGGGAAGAAAATCACCGCCACGATAACTGCCGCCGCCAGCGACCGCAGAAAAGGCCACGCAATGAGAAGCGCAACGGCGCCAAACAATACGATAAGGCTGCCGAGAAACCATAGCGTAGCGTTCTTGGTATTCATGACCGGGGCGGTAGAGTTGGGTAGTATCGCCCCACCTTACCACAGCGCCGTTCGCCGGCTGGCAGGAAGAGCGTCACCATCCATGGGAACAATACCGGGAGCTCAGGGCCTTCTCGTGCCGGTGCTTCGCTGACGAGATTCTTGCTAATCTGAAGCCATGATTCACGAGATATTCCCCGTCGGCGTGTTGCAGTGTAATTGCTCCGTGATCGGTGACGAGCAGAGCAGGGAAGCGATGGTGATCGATCCCGGTGACGAGATTGAACACGTCCTCAGCGTCGTCGCGGAACATGGGTTGAAGGTCAAGCAGATCGTGATCACGCACGCCCACATCGATCATGTTGGAGGCGCGATGAAGCTGAAGCAGGCGACTGGCGCGCCGATTCTGCTGAACCAGAATGACTACGCGCTATTGAAGATGCTCGACGTGCAGGCGACATGGATTGGAATGCAGCCTCCGGACGAGGTGACGATCGACGGAACCGTCAGCACGGGAGACAAGATCGCAGCCGGGAATATTGTTGCCGACGTGCTGCACACGCCGGGGCACACCGAGGGCAGCATCTGCCTTTACTTCGAGCCCGAGAAGAAACTGATTGCCGGCGACACGTTATTTGCCGGCTCGATTGGGCGCACAGATCTGCCTGGTGGATCCTACAAGAAGATCATGGAGTCGCTGCGTGGCCCGGTACTCGCCTTGCCGGACGACACCATCGTCGTTCCAGGACACGGGCCACTGACTACGATCGCCGAGGAGCGCGAGAGCAATCCTTTTCTCATTAGAGAATAGGCTGCATTTCGGCGGCTGTTTGCGGAACGGTATCGCAAGCGCCCCCGTCACGCTGCAGGTTGGCCATGGCCTTTCTTACCGCGACACTCTGAGGAACGACAAGTACGACAAGGTAAGAGATGATGGTTCCCAGTATCACGCCCAGCGAGCCTATGCGCACAACCAACACGATGGACAGAGCGACATTCAATGCCGCCGCCAAGGCAGAAGCGACCGCCTGCACGCGCGTGCGATTCAGCGCTCCCAAAAAGCATGACTGAGCCGTCATGAATCCTGCGATGACGCTCCAGAAGGCCATTGCCAGTAGAAGAGATTGCGGAGGTACAGCGGCCTGTCCTGCCCACAGACGGATGCCGAAGCGGCCGAAGGCAACAAGGAAAACCGCCCACGCTACGTTTAACGCAATGGTGGTCCGCATCGCCACGGAGTAGGTCCGCCGAATCCACATAGCCTCGCCGCGTGCATGCGCCTCGGCGTAGGCCGGCCACAGCGCCGGGAACACGAGCACCTGCAACGCCGATCCGAGACCAACCACGCGCCAAGTGACGCTATAAGGTGTCACCTCTGCCGCTCCCAGATAGTGGCTAACAATAATGTTGTCGCTACTGAAAACCACCAGTGCCGCAGCGTGAATCATCAGGAACGACCATCCGGTTCTTAGCAGATCAAGGGTTTCGTGCAGGCCTACAAACGCGAGGCGCGGTCTGATCCAAGGCTTGTGCCACAGTACCAGCCAGAGAAAGGTTGCGGCCGCCACCAGCGTGATGCTCCCGAACGACAGCAGGAACAGCGTTGGCATCGAGACGTGAAGCCAAATGCCGGCAGCTAAGCCGACAACACTGCCCACTGTACGAACGGCTAAAGTCTTGTTGTAGGTATGCAGCTCCTGGTAGCCGGCGAACACCTTGCCAGCGAGATTCAGTGGCAGGCTGGCCAAGGTGAGAACCATGGCCAGGAAGACCGTCGAACGCACCTCCGATTGGAGAGAAGGGCTGGCATTGAAAATCGCGATCCAGTTCACGCGAGACCATAACAAACCGAAGATGCAGGCTGCGAACGCGACAGCTCCGAGGGTCACAGCCAGCGCGTTGCTGAAAGCTCGCGCAGCTTCCGTCCGGTCCTGTCGCGCGTAGGCTTGGGATATCCGGTTGGTCAGGCTATTGGCGATTCCAAGGTCGAGAAGGTTGACCCAAACCGCAACGCTCACCACCGTCGCCCACACTCCGTAGCGCTCGGCGCCGAGGTAGCGCACTGCCAACGGAAGGGAAACCAGAGTGAGCAACGACGACAGCACACGGGCAGCGCCGCCCGACACCACGGCTGTCGCAATTCGACGGTAGCGGAGATCAGCGAAGGCTGAGAGCCAGCTTCGAGGACGGTTGATCGATTCGGGGCTACCCAGTCCGGGGGATGGAGTGGTCACAACACAGGGCTCGCCTTCAGCTTATCGCGCACTGGGCTGCTCTGCATCAGGATTGTTTGTGCGGCAAGCATCACATCGCCAACCGAAATCTGCTCGATGCAGTGCGGGCCCGGTTGAACGCAGCGTGTAGTGCAACCTTCTATTCCGCGCTCCGGCTGGAGTACAAGACCCGGGTTGCCCCACGGAGCGAATCGCTGGGGACTGTTGGGGTGCGCGGCATCGCCACTTTTGGGATGGCGTGAGATGACGATGGTCGGGCAGTGCATGGCTGCCGCCAGGTGGGCAGCACCGGTATCGTTTCCGATGAACAGGTCGCAGCGTTCCAGGAGCGCGCAGGTCTCGCGTATGTCAGCGCTATCGGAGATCGTGCAGGAAATCGGTAACGCATGCGCCAGTTGCTGTGCCTGTTTGTGCTCCGACGGAGCGCAGGTGATGACCGCGTGCACAGCGTTCTGTTTCGACAATTCACGTATGACAGCGGAGTAGCGATCCAGAGGCCAGCGGCGTCCTGGCGACTGGGCGCCGATGCCGAGGGCCACCAGAATACTGTCGGCAGGAACAGCTCGCAGCTCGTTGTCGGCGTACTCGCGATCTGATGGCATCAGTTGGATTTCGGTCTGCGTCTCAACCACCGTTCCGCCCAGCGCCTCGACGACTGCAAGGTTGCGCTCGACCTCATGACGCAGCGGCCCGGGATCCACGCAAACGTCGAATGCCTTGTCGAACCCTCGGTTGAAATGTCGCTTTCCAACCGAAGCGTGCTCGCTGTAGCCGACGCGAGTCCCAGCGGTTGTAAGCGTACACAGCAAGGTTGCAAGATTCTCGTCCGTATCCCAGCGCGGCGAAATTGCGACATCGAATCTGCGCTCGCGAAGTTCGCGCCAGTAGAAGAGTAGCGCCGATAGCAAGAGCGCGGCAGGCTTTAGAACTCGGGGGCCGCGCACCGACGGCAGCGAAAGCAGTTCATCGATATACGGGTTGCTGTCAAGACTGGAGCGGTAGGCCTGCTGAACCACAACCGTGATCTTCGTGTCCGGATAGTTTCGCCTCAGCTCACGGAAGAGCGGCGTGGTCAGGACGAGGTCGCCAAGCGCGTCGAGCCTGAAGATGATGAAGGAGCCGCGCCCGGAGGGAAGCGGGCGATCCCTTTGCGTCAGGCGCGACCACCAGATTGCCAGGCGAGTGGGAACTAGCACGAAGAGCAGCAAACTCACCGGTGGCTCCAGAATGTTGCTGGGGCCCTACGATCTCTTCTCTTGAAAAACAAAAACCCTCCAGACGTGCAGAGTCTGAGGGTCTCTCTCATTGTATTCGCGGCCCCTGTCAAAAGAAAAGCCCACCCGTTGTGCATCGGATGGGCTTAACCTCTGCGAGTACTGACGCTATCTATTTGGTGACGCTGGACTCGAGTCCGTGATACTTCAGCATTGGTTCGATGCTGGGTGCCTTGCCGCGCCAGGCTGCGTACATCTTCGCCAGATCCTCGGTGTTGCCGCGCGACAACACCATCTGCCGGAAGCGATCGCCGTTGGCGCGCGTCAGGCCGCCGTGTTCGACGAACCACTGGTAGGCATCGTCGTCGAGCATCTGCGTCCACAAGTAAGCGTAGTAGCCGGCCGAGTAGCCGCTGCCCCAGATGTGGCTGAAGTAGCTGGAGCGATAACGCGGCGGCACGTAGCTGATGAGCAGATGCGTCCTTTGCAACGCCTCGGTCTCGAACGCGTCTGGATTCTGTAGCGGCGCGTCCGCCGGCAATGCGTGCCACTGCATATCGAGCTCGGCAGCAGCCAGCAGCTCGGTCGTGTCGTAGCCCTTGTTGAAGGTCTTCGATTTTTCAATCTTCTCCAGCAAATCGGCGGGCATAGGTGCGCCGGTTTTGTAGTGCTTGGCATAGTGCTGGAACACCGATGGATAGGTCGCCCAGTGCTCGTTGAATTGCGACGGGAACTCGACAAAATCGCGCGCCGTTGAAGTGCCCGACAGACTGGGATACTCGGTGTTGGAGAACATGCCGTGCAGAGCATGACCGAATTCGTGGAACATGGTATTCACGTCGTCGGCAGTCAACAGCGCCGGCTCGCCAGGAGCCGGCGGAGCGAAGTTCCCAACATTGGTGACCACCGGCTTGGTGCCCATCAGCTTCGATTGTTCCACCAGGCTGTTCATCCACGCGCCGCCGTTCTTGTTGTCGCGTTTGAAGTAGTCGCAGTAGAACAGCGCCATCGAGCTTCCGTTGCTGTCGAACACCTCGAACACGCGCACGCCGTCGGCATAGACCGGAATGTCGTGACGCTCCTTGAAAGTGATTCCGTACAGCTGGTTCGCGGCGTAGAAGACTCCGTTGAGCAGCACATTGTTCAGTTCGAAATACGGCTTTACCTGCGACTCGTCGATGTCATACTTCGCCTTGCGCACCTGCTCGGCGTAGAACTCCCAATCCCACGGCTGCAGTTTGAAGCCGCCCTTCTGGGCATCGATGACGTCCTGAATGTCCTTGGCTTCGACGGCCGCTTTGGCGGTTGAAGGAGGCACCAGTTGCGCCATGAAGTTCAGAGCAGTTTCCGGAGTCTTGGCCATCTGGTCTTCCAGCTTCCAGGCGGCAAAGCTGGGATAGCCGAGCAGCTTCGCCTTTTGGGCACGGAGCTGAGCGATCTTCGAGATAATCTCGCGGGTATCGTTCGCGTCACCTTTCTCAGCGCGGTTCCACGAATTCTCAAACAGTCCTTGGCGAGTGCTGCGGTTACTCAGGTTGACCAAGTCTGGTTGCTGCGTGGTGTTCTGCAAGGGAATCACATAGCCATCGACCTTGCGGCCCTTGGCGGCCTCGGCAGCGGCAGCGATCTGAGCGTCGCTGAATCCCGCCAGCGCGGCTTTGTCGGGGGTGACGTAGGCCCCGGCCTTGGTTGCCGCTAGCAGCTTATTGCTGAACTCGGTCGACAGGCTGGCGATCTGTTCGTTCAGTTTCTTCAACTGCACTTTGTCCGCGTCCGAGAGGTTCGCGCCGGCGTGTACAAACTGATCGTAGGTGACTTCGACCAGGCGCAAGGACTCGGGATCGAGCTTGAGCGACTGCCGCTCCTTATAAATGGTGGCAACGCGCTGAAAGAGCTTGGGGTCGAGATGAATCGCATCCGAGTGCGCGGCCAACTGGGGAGCGATTGCCGACCGGATCTTCTGCAATGTGGCGTTGGTATCGGCCGAGCTCACGGCAAAGAATGTCGTCGCCGACCGCTGCAGCAGCTGGCCCGACTTTTCCATCGGAATGAAAGTGTTCTCAAAGGTGGGCGCCGCAGGATTATTGGCGATGTCTTGCATCTCCTTTTTCTGCTGGGCCATGCCCGCCTCGATTGCCGGCTGGTAGTCGGAATCCTTGATCTTGTCGAAGGGCGGAGCTTCGAAGGGAAGAGTACTGGGGGCGTAAAACGGGTTCTGAGGTCCGAACTCGGTTTCGGCAGCCTGCGCCGGCAGAGTCGATAGCCCCAGAACGAGGACGGCAGCAATGATCAGTGTTGTCATAAACCACCAGTTTAATCGCGCCGAAGAATGTTTGCAGGGAAGCGAAGAATGTTTGCAGGGAAGCGGTTTGCGTTCCGGTTGCGCCGCCGTTCTCAGGGTGAGATTGTCCTTGTATAATCAGAGGGCCAGCCAGACGGTCGCTGACCGAGCGCGTGTGGGGCTATAGCTCAGCTGGGAGAGCGCATCGTTCGCAACGATGAGGTCGTCGGTTCGATCCCGACTAGCTCCACCAAAATCTGCTTAAAACAAAAGACTTAAGTTGTAGTGTAGTCACTTACATTCCTGCATCCAGTCTGGTTTTAGTAGCTTGTAGATTCCCCAAACAATCTGTACCCAGCACACGTCCGATTTGGAAGCGGGCGAGTATTGCAGCTCGCCTGAACACGAGCGGAAGACATCGAGTGCGCGATTGAACCGAACGGCCCCAGCGACCGCGGCGTCGGCGCAGTTCAACCCGTCATACGCGATCAGCAGTTTCATACTTCTGCACTTCCGTTCGTAGCAGTAGGGGGCCCCTCTTCTTCGGGGGCTGAGGCAGTGCACCGAATCACTGTGGGAGTGACGTACGGTCCGATTCAGGCTCGGAAGTCACAGCGCTCGGCCAGCACGACCCAACTACTGGTGTGAGCCCGCGCGCTTACGAAATCGCGCATTCCGGCTTAGACTCGCAATTGGCTCTGGTCATTAGCCGAGAAGGGTTACGCGTTGACCCAACAGAAGCAGCACTTGGCAACTGAGACTGGCGAACTCGACGCTTGGAAGCGACAGGAGTCGACGTTCTGTGTTTTGCACTTGGTCGTGCTCGCCGTGCTGCTGTTGGTGCACACTCTGTTCACCGCCCACTTCGGCGTGCCATCGCGAACGCTAGTGATTGTGCTCGCGGGAGCGTTCTTGCTGCGTGTCCTCAATGATGCTTCCACGAACGAGATTTCGAGGGGCTTCTCCCTTAGTCGTAGCAGCGCCGAACTCATCTAGCTCCCATCGGAACGAACTCGTCAGCGTGCTCAGACCTCTCGACAGCCCGACGTTTGCGTGCCTATCTCTCGATTGGCCGATTGCATTTCAGAACCGAATGAAGAATTGTCACGGGTAAGCTTTCCCGCCACGGTCGGACACGTGGGAGACCGTAGCTTCCACGTTCTTTGCGTGTTTCGGGAAGGAGATACGTACCAGCTCGAAGAAGTGAATTAATTTGCGGACGATGTGGTTCGCCGCGCATTGAGAATGGGCGGAACTTGTACGGGCGAACACGGCATCGGTTTCGGCAAATTGAAATACCTTCGCGAGGAACATGGCGACTCCCTGGAAATCATGCAGGCCTTAAAGACAGCACTTGATCCCGAAAACCGCATGAAGCCTGGAAAGATCCGCTCTTTCTGAATCAGGTCCTCGGAAATCGAAGATGTGACAAAGAACCGAAGCTTGCGGCCCAGGTTGCGGTGTGCCATTCGGCCAACGCGAACATCCTGGACCTTGTCCCCGGACCGCGCTCCGGCTTTGAACTGTTGATAGTTTCGAGATTTGCGTCAGTTAACGGCTTGCATCTCAGTGCTCGCACTCCCGCATTGCGGGATGGGTTAGGTGAGAAAGGGGCACAACCTGGGCGTGCGCTTATCAGCGAAAAAGTGCTTAAGTCTCAATGCTGCGGGAGTTTACTGGGCGACAGATCGCGGCGTGGGCTTCGGTCGATTCGTTTCGCATATAATCGCAAATCGCGGTTCCTGCACGTAGGTCCTGCGACTCCCATAGGGCCGAAAATCCAATTAGCGAGGCACAATGAGCCAGATCGCCGAAACTCTCAAGAAACACCAAAGCACCCTGCTGGAAGAGTGGAGCAAGAACTTGCTGGAAAAGGGTCAGCGTTCAGATCTGATCAGCGATAAGGAACTGAAGGCGCAGGCTGCTGAATTGTTGGCCTCGATTACCGCTGCCGCCAAAAGCGGCCGTGTGAACGATATCTCGGGGCCGGAGTGGTCGTCGACACGAGAGATGCTGCACGAGATCGCGTCGAGCCGGGCTAAACAAGGCTTCACATCAACGCAAACAGCTATGTTCGTGATGTCTTTGAAACAGCCGATATTTGCTGCTCTTCGTACCGAATTTGCCAAGGATCCGGATGCCCAGTATCAGGAGATATGGACGGCGACGGCGCTGGTCGACCAGCTGGCGTTGCTGACGACAGAAGGGTTCATCGCAACCAAGGAGCAGATGATTGCCCGGCAGCAAGAGGAATTGCTCGAGCTTTCGACTCCGGTGGTGAAACTGTGGGACGGGATTCTGGCGCTGCCCATGATTGGCACGCTGGATAGCGCGCGTACACAGGTGGTGATGGAGTCGCTGCTCCAGGCGATTGTGGAAACGAATTCTAAAGTTGCGATTATCGACATCACGGGAGTGCCGACGGTCGACACCTTGGTGGCACAGCATCTCATCAAGACCATCACTGCCGCGCGACTGATGGGAGCGGATTGCATCATAAGTGGCGTGCGTCCTCAGATTGCGCAGACAATCGTGCACCTGGGGATCAATCTGAGCGATGTCATCACCAAAGCACGGCTGGCAGATGCTTTCGCACTGGCGCTGGGCAAGAGCGGGCGCGCCGTGGTGAAAGTCGCCGACGCTGCACCTCGTACGCCGAACAGGGAGGACTGATGGAGCGCATCCCGATTTTGCGGATGGGCAATTATTTACTCGTCACCATTCAGGTGGACATGCACGATCGCCTGGCCATGACGTTGCAGGACGATCTCACCGAACAGATCTCCAAGACCGGGGCTACTGGGGTGCTGATCGATATCTCCTCGCTTGAGATCGTCGACTCGTTCATCGGAAGAACCTTGGCCAACATCGCTGCCATGGCGAGGGTGCTCGATGCCGAAACCGTAGTGGTGGGTATGCAGCCCGCGGTGGCCATCACCCTGGTGGAGCTGGGGATGTCGCTGCCGGGTGTCAGGACAGCTCTTAACGTTGAATCGGGTATGGAGGTTTTGCAAGCTAACCGAGGATCGTTCCACCGAGGGATGCAGGATGGAACCAGTGGCCGTTGAGGAACTTCGGATTGCTACTGCGGCTGACATCGTGGCAGTTCGGCAAAAGGTCCGGGAACTCTCAATCCAACTAAAGTTCACGCTGGTGGATCAAACGAAGATGGTCACTGCGGCAAGCGAACTCGCTCGGAATGCCCTGGAGCATGGCAAGGGAGGGCATTGCCGTGTGGAGTTGGTGAAAAACGGTTCACGACAAGGACTGAAGGTCGTCTTTGAAGATCACGGCCCCGGAATTGCCGATCTCGAACTGGCCATGACGGACGGATATACGACCGGAGGCGGCCTTGGATTGGGGCTGAGCGGCAGCAAACGGCTGGTCAACGATTTCGAAATCCATTCCTTGCCGGGCCAAGGTACAACCATCTCCATCACGCGTTGGAAATAATCTTGATACTTGGCCAGCACCAGCTCAAAATCACCGATTCAAGCCATCCGGGAGAGGCACGAAGATCCGCGGCGCGCCTGGCGGAGAAATTAGCTCTGTCGGAGGTGCGGGCGGGTGAGCTCAGCATCGTCGCGACGGAACTTGCAACCAATGTTCTGGCCCATGCCGGATCGGGAGAAATGTTGCTGCTTGGCTGGCAACACGGAGCCACCAAGGGGGTGGATATCTTCGCCCTGGATAAGGGACCGGGCTTTAGCGACTTCAGCCGCTGTTTCAGTGACGGGTATTCGACTGCCGGTACCGCCGGCAACGGCTTGGGAGCAGTGTCGCGCTTGGCGTCTGCATTCGACGTCTACAGCACTCCTTCGCAAGGCACTGCATTCTTCACTCGAATTGTGAACAAAGGTTCGGAGCCTTCCGTTAATTCTGAACTCCAGGTCGCTTGCGCGCTCGCGCCGATCGCGGGAGAATCCGTTTGTGGCGATGGGGTGTCGTTCCACGTCCAGGGAAGACGCTTCATCTGCATTGCGGTGGATGGGCTGGGGCACGGGGTAGGTGCGGCGGAAGCGACCGACGCGGCGCTGCACGTCTTCCACGAGAACTGCGAGAAATCGCCTGAGAACATCGTTCATCGCTTACATTCGGCGCTGCGCCCGACCCGGGGAGCGGTTCTCGCAGTGGCGGAACTCGACCTTGAGCGGCGCAAGATCAGGTACTGCGGGATTGGCAATATCTCCGGCTCAATCCTCAGCGAGTCGAAATCGCAGAGCATGGTTTCGCATAATGGAACGGTCGGGCATGTGATGGCGCGCGCGGCTGAGCTGGAGTATGACTTTCCACCGAACGCAACACTGGTGTTGCATTCCGATGGTCTCAGCTCGCAATGGAATCTGGGGAAATATGCTGGCCTTCTGAGCCGACACCCGGGTGTGATCGCCGGCGTCCTTTATCGTGACTTCAAACGAGGGCGGGACGACGCCTCCGTTCTGGCGGTCAGCGAAAGAGGGGGACGTAAAGCCGCATGAAGGAGCGGTCCATTTTACGACTGGATTTGCGCCACGATCGGGATGTGGTTCAGGCCCGTCAGCGGGCGCGCGAGATTGCCGCGCTTCTGGGGTTCGATCGGCAAGACCAAATCCGGCTGGCTACCGCAACCTCTGAGATCGCTCGCAATGCCTTCCGCTATGCGCAGAACGGCCGGGTGGAATTCGAAGTGCAAACCGAGCCTCACGGGGCCTTGCGGATTACGGTGGCCGATAAAGGTCCTGGAATTTCGAACCTGGACGAAGTGCTTGAAGGGCGGTACAAATCCGAAACGGGTCTGGGTATGGGCATCATCGGCACCCGTCGGTTGATGGACTCCTTCGCCATCGAGACCGCCGCAACCGGAACCCGAGTCACCCTGTGCAAGAACTTTCCGGTACACGCTCCGCTATTGACGGAGAACGCATTTAAAAAGCTGCTTGACGAGATCAATCGGCGCGAGCCACAGAATCCATTTGAAGAGATCGAACGGCAGAATCAGGAACTGCTAAAAACTTTGGCTGACTTGCGCGCCCGCCAGGACGAGCTCGGGCTGTTGAACCGGGAGCTGGAAGACACCAACCGCGGGGTAGTCGCACTCTATGCCGAGCTGGACGAAAGAGCCGATTATCTTCGCCGGGCCTCGGAGCTGAAGACCAATTTTCTTTCCAACATGTCGCACGAGTTCCGTACTCCACTGAACTCGATCATTTCCTTGACCCGCATCTTGCAGGAAAAGACCGATGGCGACCTCACATCGGAGCAGGAAAAACAGGTGCGGTTTATCCAGCGATCGGCTCAAGAGCTGTACGAGCTGGTGAATGATTTGTTGGATCTGGCCAAAGTTGAAGCCGGCAAGGTTACCGTTAAACCCAAGGAGTTCGATGTTCAGGAGCTGTTCGGGGCTTTACGCGGCATGCTACGTCCGCTGCTGGTTGATAGTTCGTTGGAACTGGTTTTCGAAGATTGCTCCGAACTGCCTGCATTGAACACCGATGATGGGAAGGTTTCGCAAATCCTGCGAAACTTCATTTCTAATGCGCTGAAATTTACACCCGAAGGTGAAGTGCGGGTGTCTGCCACATTGGGTCCGAGCGGTACGGTGATCTTCGCGGTGAGAGATACGGGAATCGGCATCGCTCCTTCGGACCAGTCGCTTATCTTCAAAGAATTCACCCAGATCGAAAATGTGATTCAAGACCGAGTCAAGGGAACGGGGCTTGGACTTCCTCTGTGCCGCAACCTTGCTGAACTGCTGGGCGGCACGGTCTCAGTGGAGAGCCAGGTGGGCATAGGCTCCACGTTTTATGCGGTAATCCCAATGATCTATCGCGGTGCGAGTCCGGCGGAGGTTCCTCCCAAAGAGGAGGTGGCCGTGCTGCCGGGCAACGTGCCGGTTTTGATCGTTGAGGACAACCCTGAGACGTCTTTCATCTACACGAACTATTTAAGAAAGACAGAGTTTCAGCCGATAACGGTTTCCTCCGTCGATCAGGCGCGGCGACGCCTTGCCACCCTTCGGCCGTCCGCGATCATTCTTGACCTGTATCTGGGTGGCCAGAACTGTTCGGATTATCTTCGCGAGCTGCGCTCTTCGGCTTCGACTGTTGATATTCCGGTGGTAGTCGTTAGTGTGATGGACGAAGCACGTAAGGTGCTGTCGTTTGGGGCGAACAGATTCCTGCGTAAGCCCGTGGACCAGGACACTTTCTGTGGAACGCTCTACGCATTGCTCGGGCGACAGCAGCGCAAAAAGGTACTCCTGGTTGACGATAACGAGGTATCGCGCTATGTTCTGCGCGAGAAACTGTCAGCCTGGGACTTCCAGATCGCCGAGGCGCGAGGAGGACGAGAGGCATTGAACTTGATCGATCAGGATCCTCCCGACCTGATATTTCTCGATCTGCTGATGCCTGACATGGGCGGTTTTGAGATTCTGCAGGAGCTGCAGTCCGGTGTCCGTTCTCGATCCATCCCTGTAGTCATCCATAGTTCGAAGGTGCTGGACAGCGGAGAAGAACAGGTGATTCGCCAGCAAACTCTCGGAGTGTTCCCAAAACGCGCGCTGAATGAGAAGTTTGCAGCGGCGGAGTTGCATCAGTTCCTGGTGAAAGCCATGGTTCTGCCGAATGCCCAGGTGCAGCGCCATGCCTGATGAGGTGGCCGCCACCATACTCGTGGTTGACGACCGCGAGGAGAACCGCTACGTCGTCTGTCGCACGTTGCGCGGTGCCGGGTATTCGGTCGTCGAAGCCGGAACCGGACAGGATGCTCTGACCAGGGCCGCCGACCTTCCTGATTTGATCCTGCTCGATATCAGGCTACCCGACATGACCGGCTATGAGGTGTGTGGCCGTATAAAAGCGAATCCCAGGACACGCGGGATTCCGGTGGTACACCTGTCGGCGTCCTTTATCACCAGCGAGAGCCGGGTCATGTCCCTGGAAGGCGGCGCTGATTCATATCTCACTCAGCCGGTGGAACCTCCCGTCCTGCTGGCCACGGTAAAAGCCCTGCTGCGGCTTAGGAAGGCAGAGTCCATGTCACGCCTTTCCGCGCGGCAGTGGCAGACGACCTTCGATTCGCTGTCGGAGGGAATCGGACTATTGGACGAATATGGACGCGTGCAACGCTGCAACCGCGCAATGTCAGAGCTCACCGGGAAACGGTATTCGGAAATCGAGGGAAAGACATTTTCGGAAGTTCTGACCGAATCGCTTCGCATCAACGTTCCGGCTCTCGATTCCACGATACAGCGGATGAGGGTTGAGATCTCGACACCAGAAAAGCGATGGTTCGTGATTTCCATCGATCCGGTTCTCGATCAAGACGGAATGCCTTCGGGCAATATCTTCGTGCTCTCCGACGTCACCGCAAGCAAGGGTGCGGAGGAAGCTTTGAAAATCAGCGAACGCCTGGCCGCCACCGGCCGACTGGCGCACAGCATCGCACATGAGATCAACAATCCCCTAGAGTCGCTGATCAACCTGCTGTACCTGATGGAACATTCGTCGGATATTGCGGAGCTCAAAAGGTGGGTCGCTCAGGCCCACTCCCAGCTTGCGCGAGTCAGCCGTATTACGAAACAGACACTGTCGTTTCACCGCGAGGCCACTTCGCCGATTGCGCTCAACGTAGCCGAGATCGTGGACGGAGTAGTGTCGCTATATGGACCGCAGTTGGCGTCTCGTAACGTCGTGGTCCGCCGAAAATACGACAAAGAAGCCACAGTCGTGGGCTATCCCTCAGCCTTGCAGCAGGCGGTTGCGAACTTTTTGACGAATGCGATCGATGCTTCTCAAAGCGGCGGTGAGATCAACTTGAGGGTTTCCCGAGGCAGGGAGTGGCGGAGTCAGCGTCCGGGAGTACAGGTTCTGATTGCCGACAAAGGAAGCGGCATCCCGAGCGAGGTGCGCGGCAAAATCTTCGACGCTTTTTTCACCACCAAAGGTGCAAGCGGCTCAGGTCTGGGGTTGTGGCTTAGCCTCGGCACTCTGAATCGGCATGGCGGCCACGTGCGGCTCCGTACGTCGGTCGTTCCGGGAAAATCCGGAACATGTTTTTCAATCTTTCTTCCTTGTAACCACTCTTTTGCCTAGAAATGGTGGCTGAGAGTGCCTACCCACACACCTCAGCACTTTATTTAAAAGATAAGCTTGATCGCGAACTGAATCTGCCGTGACGACGTAGATGTCTGCGTCAGAGTGCCAGCCGATGCGATAGGAGCTCCAGCCTGGTTGAACAACTGTGTGCTCGCCTTTAACGGGGTGGCATAGTTGACGAAGTTGAAGATGTTAAACAGATCGACTCGAAACTGCGCATCCAGCCGCTCTGTAATCTTGTTGTTCTTCATAAGCGACATGTCGACATTATGGAGTCCAGGACCAATGATGGAATTACGTCCCGCATTGCCTAGCTCGGTACCCGGGTTCGGGAAGGCGAAGCATTGCGTCTTTATAAAATGAGACTTGTTTCCGGGATTAACTGGATTTCCCTGGCACCCGGGAGTATTCAGGCGGTTAGGAAAGTCGAATGGGTCTGCGCTATTCAGTCCAAGAGGATCGCCGCTGATGAGCGGCGAAAACGGCAGTCCGGTAGATAGCTGCACGATACCGCTAACCTGCCAGCTGCTGATGATCCACTTCTTTGCGCCTTCAAACTTGGGAAAGTTGTAGAGCGCATTGGCCACGAAGTTGTGGGCGATATTGAAGTCGGATAGCGCGCGCCGTCTCGTAGGAGCCCAGATAGGTAAGCTGGAGATGCTGTTCGAGAAGGTGTCTCCGAACGTCGAGGACGACCCGTCGTCGAGAGACTTGCCCCAGGTGTAGTTAACTTGGCCCTGGAAGTTCTTGGTCAAGTGCTTAGTCAATACTACCTGCAGTGAGTTGTAAGAGGATCCGCCGGTGAAGTACAGGCTGCTAATCTGGCCGACCGCGGGATTGATACGAGTGCCGCTGCCGCGGGGATTCGGGAAAAAATAGTTATCGCCGATGACGGTTGACGGCTGGACCGTGTTGGCGTCATCAACCCGGTAGGGAAGATGCACTCCATGTGTACCGAAGTACCCTATCTGGAAGACAGTTTCTCCTGGTAGCTGGCGCTGGATATTCACGTTCCATTGCTGCACGTAGCTTCTGCTCGGGTTGTATTGCACCAGGCTGTAGCGGACATTGTTTCCCGTGAGCAGCGGATAGGCGCCCGTGGGAAAGGTATTCGGCGCAAGGTTGGCGACACTACCTTGCTGAAAATACGGGGCAGCAAAGATACTGATACCTTCGAACAAATAGTTCAGTGGCAGCGAGTCGTAGATTCCATAAGCAGCTCGAAGCACGGTTTGCCCGTCACCAAAAATATCGTAGGCAAATCCTACGCGCGGTGCGAAGTCTTTCAAGGTATTATTCTGAAAATACGGTGCGCCCAGTATAGGTGCGGGCGCAGTCAGCGTGCGCAGGTTCGAGATCTGGTTGCCTTCCACGTACGGCACGGAGGCAGGTTCATAGCGCAGTCCAAGATTGAGCGTCAGCCTGGGGCGAAACTTCCAGTTGTCCTGGATATATACGCCGTACACGGACTGCCGCAGATCCTTGGGCGATATCACACTGGAGATAGGAGCGTTGAAGGTGCTTGGGTGATCTGTGAGGAAGGTCGAGAGAGAGCTGAAACTATATTGACCGTTCGGATTAGCCGTACCCAGCTGATTATTCTGCAGTCGCTCAAACGAAAACCCCATCTGAATTGAGTGCCTGCCCTTGGTCCACGAAACGTCGTCATATACCTGGTATGAGTTGAGATGGAAGTCAAACTCCCCGACGGCTCCGGCGCCCCCCTGGAAGTTGGCGATGCCGCCGATGTTTATCAATCCTACCGGCAGGCCTGGAACGAATCCTAGGCTGGTATCGCCGGCGAGGGGATTGGTAAGACTCACCGTCGTAGGCGCGATCGATACTACCCGGCTATAGCCGATGCGGACAGTATTCAGCAAGGACGAGTTGAATACATGGGTCTCGCTAATGCCGACCATTTGCCTGCGGTCATAGTTTCCTGTGACTTTCACGTTGAGCGGATCGGGAGCTATCAGGCTTCCGTTGTCGTAGAAGTAGGTGCCGCTAAGCGTGTCTTTGGGACCAATGTTGTAATCCGTGCGAATGGTGAAGTAGTTTTCGTGAGCGGTCAACGGATCATTAAAGAGGAAAATCCCCGTGTCGCCGGTCACCGTGCTGTTAGGGAGAGGGATAAAAGTTCAAGTACGGCTGAACCAGGGGACTGACGGTGACCGGACCGGAAACCAGGTTTCCCATGCGGGCCGCCGCCGAGGGGACGACGCTACTAACGTTAGCACCCTGATATTGATAGAGGCCTTCGTAGTTGCCGAAGATAAACCACTTGTCCTTTATGATCGGCCCGCCCGTCGCCCCACCAAACTGGTTCCTGCGAAATTCCGCAATCTGATTCGGCTTGTCGAACTCGTTGCGCGCGTCAAAGGCGCTGTTTCGCAGGAATTCGTAACCTGTCCCATGCCACTGATTCGTGCCCGAACGCGTGATGGCGTTGACTACTCCGCCAGCGGTCTTGCCCGTGTCGGCAGCTGGATTACTGGTGATGACTGAGAATTCCTGGATGGCCTCAACTCCCAGGTTGGTGCCGGTGACGCCTCCCGGCCCGCCATTTGAATAGTCGTTGATGCTAATACCATCAACTCTGTAGTTGTTTTCCTGCGGCCGCGAACCCGAGATGGTCAACTGATTGCCCACACCGCGATTGGCGCGCTGGTTAGCGACGGAGACGGCGGGCTGGGTTCTGGCAGGATCGACACCAGGCTGCAGGACCGCCAATTGCGTCCAATCTCGTCCGTTCAGTGGTAATGCGACAATCGTCTGTTGATTCACAACCGGAGCCACTGTCGACGAGACCGTGTCGACAACGGGGGCGGCGCCGGTAACCTCTACCGTCTGCGTTGTGGAGCCCGGCTGTAATTCGAAGTTGATGACTTGTTTGGCGTTAACCCTGAGCACGACGTTTTCACTCACCTGTTTGGCGAAGTCCTTGGCCTCAGCTGTGAGGTTGTAGTCGCCGGGGGGCAGAGCGGGGACGGCATACAACCCGTCAGTATTGCTCTGGACCGTGCGTGATAGCGCCGTTGCCGCGTTGGTGACCGTGATCGTCGCATTCGGTATGACTGCCCCGCTTTTGTCCGTAACCACACCTTGAATGGAGCCGGTGGCAAGCTGGGCCAGCGCTCCTATGCTTCCAAGGCAGATTGCTGCGATGAGCATCGATAGTCTGAAAGCGGAATTGCGATGAAATGCGAACATACAGTCTCCTGACGGGCGAGTCGATCTCTGTCCATCGATCATGGACCGGGAACCCCGGCTGGGCAGCACGAACCAGTAAGCTGACCGGAGAAACCTGTGAATGCGCCTGCCTCAACCCTTGAGCATTAGGAGCTTGCGAAATGAAGCAACTGTGAACCGAAGATAAAAAATCGTTCTAAATCGCTGAGTGCGCAGGGAGGCAGTGTATCTACTTGGTAATCACCAATCTGCTGCCGGATACAGCGCCGCTGGCGACAAACCCATGCGGCGAAGCCCAAACAGGCTCGTGTAGCGCATCACTTTCCGCCGCCAAGCGCGCCCGGGCAAGCTTTATTTATAGGGTGGTTGCACTCTAAGAACGTTTCTTCATGTTCGGTTCAGGTGCGGTTCATGTGGCCCGCTTGGAATGCTGGCTGAGTCCCGGGATCTCGCCGGCTACAATTCACGCGGAAGGATGATGCACTCGGATGAAACGTTTCACCACACTATCAGCCCTCATGCTGATGCTCGCCATAAGCGCCGGAACTATTGCGGCACAGACTGCCCCGGCTACCAAGCCAGCCATCTTTGCACAGAAGCTGGTTGACGAAGCCATAACCAAGCATCCGGAGGTAGTTATCATCGCCATGCATGTCACTCCTCCGGGCAAGACGGAGAACGTGATCATTGCGTCAAATATCGGCCGCTATGGTAAGAAAGCGGACGAGGACGATATGCGTGTCATCAAGACCGGCAAGGACAACCTTGAGGTCAATAAGGGCGGGAATCACTTTGAAGTTGAGGTCCCGCTGCAAGATCAGTCGGGCAAGATTATTGGGGCTGCCGGAATCGTCTATAACTACAAACCGGGAGACGACAAGGCTCAGATGCAGAAGGCTGCAGAGCAAATTCGTGACGAGTGGAAGGCGCAGACTCCAGACAAAGCGGCCCTGTTCCAACCGACGACCTAATCCGGCACCTCTTCGAAGCACAAGCTCTGTGGCGCGGGCCCACCGCGCCCAGGGCCAGCCACCCCAGAGCAGGTCAAAGCTTACGATGCCTGCTTCGGAATCAATGGTGAATGTGCTGCGGATCGGTAGTTGGAGAGAGCCTCCCTCCGTTGGTAGCTGTTAGCGGAACACTTTCTCCCAGCGGCAGTGTAACCGTGACGGTGGTTCCCCTGCCTTCGGCACTCTCGATCGAAACGTCTCCGCCATGCGCACGGCAGACCGCGCGAACCAGTGGGAGACCCAAGCCGAACCCCGCAGAACCGCGAGACCGCGCCTCCTCGGCCCGGTAGAAACGATCAAAAACCCGTGGCAATGAGCCGTCCGGTATTCCGATTCCATTGTCTTCTACGGTTAAGACTGCGCGATCGCCCTGCACACCAGTGGTGACCAGAACGCGCCCGTTTGCCGTCGTATATTTAATCGCGTTGTCGAGCAGATTAACTAGAACCTGTTTGACCCTGGTTTCATCGCCGATGGTGGGCACGCGGTGGCTCGCAACACAACTCAAGGCGATCCGCTTTTCGCAGGCAAGCAGTTGCATCTGCTCGGTGGTAGTGCGCGCCAGGGCGTCCAAATCAAAGGTGTTGTATTCGATTCCGGCATTTCCCGAGTCCAGACGGGAGATTGCCAGCAGGCTCTCCACAATTTTCGCCAGGCGTTCTATTTCCTCCAAAGCACTGCCCACTGACTCGCTCACCTCGGGCTTGAGATCACGCAATTGAATGACGTGCTCCAGCTCTCCTCGCAGGATGGTGAGCGGTGTGCGCAATTCGTGAGACACGTCGGCGGTGAACCTGCGGTTGTGATCGAGGGCATCTTCAAGCCGGGCAATCATCCGATTCAAAGAGTGAGAGAGGCGCTCGAGTTCGTCGCCGGTTGGGATAACGGGAAGGCGCTCTCCCGGCTCTCCGACACCGATGCGTTCGGCTTGAGCTGTGAGAGATACGACCGGCTTGAGAGGCTGAGCCATCATCATGTATCCGCCGATCCCTGCCGCCACCACCAGGATGGGCGTGAGGATCAACAGCAATGTCAGCAGATCGCGCAGCAGGCTGGAAACCGACGTGTGTGAAATGGCTGTTTCGATCAGATATGTGGCACCAGATGCCGATTTATAGGGAAGGCTGTAAACCACCAGGGGAGAGCCGGCGGTTCCCAGTTCGCGATGGAAGGCAGGGCTCTGCAGTTGGACGCTTGGCGGCAGAGTCAGGCCCTCGGAAGCATCGTCGCCACCAGGGACTGGAGGATACAAGACCTGATAGCTGCCTCCGGCAGCCTGCCGGGAGAGCCGAACAATCTGCGCATTCCGCGCCTGCGGGTAAGACTCCGAAAGTTCCTGGGTCAACCACAAGTTTCCCTTAGTCTCAGACTGATTCACAAAAGTATCGGCTATGCTTCGCGCCTCGCTGGCGAGAGAATGCTCAAGCGATGCTTCCAGGTAGCGGTGAACGCCCAAATAAATGCTCGCTCCGAATACGATGAGCGAGACGGTTAGAAGTCCTACGTACCAAGAGGTGACGCGAGACCGTAAGGAGGCAACCACTACAGTTCACTCTCGCGGATCATGTAGCCCGTGCCTCGCACCGTGCGAATCATTTTGAATTCATGCTCGTCGTCTACCTTGCCGCGCAAATGACGTACGTAGACATCCACGATGTTAGTAAATCCGTCGAAAGCCTGATCCCATACGTGCTCGATGATCATATTGCGTGAAAGTACCCGCCCCGGATTCTGCATCAGGTACTCGAGCAGTTGATATTCCTTGGTCGTGAGATCGATGCGGTGTCCTTTTCGCTTTACCTGCTGGGTAAGACGATCGAGTTCCAGATCGCCCACTCGCAAGGTGCTGGATCGGTTTACCGGGCCACGCCTGAGCAGCGCCTTGGTTCGGACCAGCAGCTCGGCGAACGCAAAGGGCTTGGTGAGATAGTCGTCGGCGCCCATCTCAAAGAGACGGACCTTCTCATCGACAGCATCACGAGCAGTAAGGATTAAGACCGGCACGCAAGCATTCTTCTTGCGAATTCGCTGAAGGACGTCTGCGCCTTCCATGCCGGGGAGCATCAGGTCGAGAATGATGAGATCGTAGGGATACGCCTCAGCCAGCTCCCAGCCCTCGCGCCCGTTGCCTGACACATCGACGGCATACCGTTCAGCAACTAAGCCGCGTTCCACAAAGCCAGCCACCTTCGGCTCATCTTCCACCAGCAAGATGCGCATGCCCCCACCCCCGGGGAATTTCTACCGGCGGACAGCATACCGCAAATGGACTGTTAGCGTGCAACTGTCCGGCGTGGCGATAGTACTTGGTCGATTGCTCGACGAGATGAACGCAATTTAATTCCCGGTTCAGAGCTCCGTAATGGCGTCTGTCGATGCTTCGGAGATAGGCTGGCCCCAGACGCGAGTACCTGATGGATCTCAGCCAATCCAGCCGGGAGACCTACTGAATGTCGCGACGCAAAGTAATCCTTCTCGCAACAGTGACAGCGATTCTCTATTCCACTTCGGTGCTGAGCGGGCTAGCGCAGAGCGCTCAGCTGAAGTTGGTGAAAACCGTTGAGCTACCGGGGTATACAGGCGATTTCGATCATTTCGCGGTGGATGAGGCCCGCGGACGGCTCCTGCTGGCGGCCGAAGACCATGGCACGCTGGAAGTTTTCGACCTGAAGAGCGGCAACCACCTGAAGACGATTTCAGGCTTCGAAGCCCCGCACAGCATTTTGGTTCGGCCCGGAGCAGCCACCATTCTGGTGACGGA
Source organism: uncultured Acidobacteriaceae bacterium (assembly GCA_963771535.1). Lineage (GTDB taxonomy): Bacteria > Acidobacteriota > Terriglobia > Terriglobales > Acidobacteriaceae > CAVVDY01. The sequence continues at coordinate 788,803 of CAVYTK010000007.1, forward strand.
CAGCGGTAAAGGAATGTCGAAACTTCTTGACCCATCAACCTACGAGGTGAAGGGAATTGTCAATCTGGTGCCGGGCGCGGACTCCATCGCTTACGATGCGACGCAAAATGTCGTGTACATTGTGACCGGCGGCAAGGATGTTGACATGAAAACCTCCGAGATCGCCGCGGTAGATCCGGATACGGGGAAGAAGAAAAACGGAGTCACTCTGCAAGACGACCACGTCGAGGCTATGGCTGTGGACACGAAGGGTGGTCGCTTGTTCGCCAACCTGACGGAGACGAATAAAATCGCGGTGATTGATCGCAAGACCATGAAGGTGATCGCGACCTGGCCGGTGCCCACTGCCCAGCAGAACGCGATGGTCGCATTCGACGAGCCGAAGCATCGTCTTTACGTCGGTTGCCGCAAACCCGGCATGGTGATCGTCATGAACTCTGATACGGGCGCCGTCGTCGACAGCGCGCCCTCGCCGCTGCGGTCCGACCAGATGATGTTTGATCGGGCGACGAATCGCCTATATTCGCCGGGGGGAGAAGGTTACATTGGCATCTACGACACCAGCGATCCCAATCACCTAAAGACGGTCGCAAAGGTGGCAACCACGCCGGGCGCAAAGACCGGCATATTGGTTCCCGAACAGAAGGAGCTGATACTCGCGGTATCGCCCGGCGACAGCAAGGCTATGGCCAAGGTGCTCACCTTCGAGGTGCAGTGACGGTGAAGCAGCGGTGCACAAGGAAGGGGAGCGATGTTGCCTGACGCCGCAGTCTTGACCGAACAGGAAAAGCCTTCTCTACTCAGCCGCCTGACTGCTGTCTTCGTGTACGCCTTTGAGCAGTTGATTCCCGATCCTTACGTTTTCGCGGTCGTCCTCACTTTTGTTGCGGCGTTGCTGGCTTTCTTGGTAGCGCCGAATGCTGCGCCCAGGAACATCCTGTCCTCCTGGTACGGAGGTGTATTCCAGATACTGACGTTTGCCTTCCAGATGGTGCTGATGCTGGTAACGGGATACTCCCTGGCCAGTGCCCCTGTGGTCGCTTCGGGACTGGCTAAGGTTGCATCGATTCCCAAGAGCCCGAAGGCGGCGATAACGCTGACCGTCTTCGTTGCGATGCTGGCGAGTTGGTTGAATTGGGGCCTCGGCCTGGTGGTCTCCGCGCTGCTCGCTCGCGAGATTGCCAAACGGGTTCGCATCGATTTCGGCTGGCTCGTCGCTGCTGCGTATACCGGCTTTGTAATTTCGACGGAAGGCTTGTCAGGCTCGATCGCGCTCTCTCAAGCCACCCATGGCTCGGCGTTGAACATCGTCGAGAAGGTGACCGGCCAGTTGACCCCTTTATCGCAGACCGTCTTCACCCGGTTCAACCTGATTCCAATCGCGGTCCTGTTCATTTTGCTTCCATTTGTTTTCCGCTACCTGGGGCCGCCCGCCGCGAATGCGCATATAGCCGACCCAGAACGTCTCAAAGCTGAAGACCAGTTGCAGAAAGGCAAGGAGAAGACTGGCACTATCGGGTCACGCCTGGATCACGCCTGGATACTCAATTGCTGCTGGTAATCTTCGGCGGCGCTGCACTCATCGAAGAGTGGCTGAAAAACGGCTTCTCGCTCGACCTCAACTCGGTCATCATGACGTTGCTGCTGGCTGGGCTGCTGCTGCACTGGACACCGGCAGCCTATGTTGCCGCGGTTCAGCGCGCGGCACGCATTACAGGCTCGCTCATCCTGCAATACCCGCTTTACGGGGGATTGATGGGCATCATGACTGGGACTGGGCTGGCCGGAGTCCTGGCGAAAGCATTTATCCGTTTTTCGACGGCGCATACTTTGCCCTTCTACACCTATCTCACGTCGCTCATCATTACCTTGTTTGTTCCCAGCGGAGGCGGTCATTGGGCAGTACAAGGTCCGTTCGCAATTCCTGCCGCCCGCGACCTGCACGCCTCGCTCGCGGCTACCACCATGTCGGTTGCCATGGGCGAGTCGGTGGCCAACATGCTGCAACCTTTTTGGGCCCTGCCGATTCTTGCCATTGCCGGTATTCCGATGCGGCGCGTGATGGGGTTCATGGTAGTCACCTTCACTATTTCGCTTATCGTCTTCGGCGCTTCTCTCCTGTTGCTCGTCCCCAGATCGTAAAGCGACCAGTCTGCACGGCATAACGAATTACCCAGGCTTCGGTCGGATTTGAGCCGACTGCCTCGCAGCCGATTGCAAGCGACAGCGTAGAGAGTTAGGATTCTGAGGCTCTCCGGAGCCGAACGGCTCTGCCTCGGGGTGCGCTGACAATGTATGGACTCATAGTGCACCGTGCCTGGCGATTGTGGTTATCTTTATTATTTCTGGCTTGGGTTGTGTCTCTGCAGGCCGCCGAACCGTTTTCGCAGCCGTTGCGGTCGGGATGGGAGTTCCGCGCAGTAAATGCGTCCGGCCATCCCGAGGTTGCCGGCTGGCACGCCGCGAACGTGCCCGGTGTGGTGCAGACCGATCTCATCGCAGCTCACCTGATTACCGATCCCTTCTATGGCGGCAATGAGTCGCGCTTGCAATGGATCGGCCTCACTGATTGGGAATACCGGACGACGTTCCAGGCCGATGCCAGCCTGCTGAAGCGCGAGCACATCGACCTGTTATTCGATGGGCTCGATACCTTTGCGGAAGTTTTCGTGAATGACCGGCAGGTCCTCACCGCTGACAACATGTTCCGCAGCTGGCGCGTTCCGGTGCGGCCGCTGTTGAAGCCCGGGCCTAACACGCTGCGCATCGTCTTTCGCTCGCCGGTCACCTCCATGATTCCCAAGGTGAAGGCCCTGCCCTACATTTTGCCGTCGGTATCCACCGCCAACGAAGGCAACGAGGAGAACGTCGCCACCGCGCCCTACACTCGCAAAGCGGCGTATCAGTACGGTTGGGATTGGGGCCCGCGTTTCATCACCATCGGTGTATGGCGACCGGTGCGGCTGGAGGCCTGGGACGCCGCACGGATCGTGAACCTGCACATTGATCAGCCGAAGGTGACGCGCGATTTGGCCGAGCTGGTCGCGAACGTCGAAGTCCAGTCCAGCACGGCGCAAACCGCGACCATCACGATGCGGATGACAGATGCAGCCGGCAAGGTGGCGTTTACCTCTGACGTGAAGTTCGCACTTGATGAAGGAACCAATCTCCTTCGGCTTCCCGTGCGCATCGCTACGCCCAGGCTCTGGTATCCGGCCGGCTACGGCGCTCAAGATCGCTACGCGGTCGAAGCCGAGGTGCTGATCGACAAAGTGGTTGTCGCCCGAGCTGGGTTGAAGACCGGCCTGCGCTCGGTTGAGCTACGGCGCGCGCCCGACCAGTGGGGCAAGAGCTTCACCTTCGTCGTGAACGGTGTCCCGATATTTGCCAAGGGTGCGAATGTCATCCCATTCGACAGCTTCCCCAGTCGGGTGACGCCGGCTCGTCAGCGGCAGATTCTCACCGCCGCGCGCGACGCTCACATGAACATGGTGCGCGAATGGGGCGGCGGCATCTATGAGAGCGACGAGTTCTACGATCTCTGCGACGAACTTGGCCTGATGGTCTGGCAGGAATTCATGTTCGGCGGCGACATGGTGCCCGGCGACCTGCCATTTCAGCAGAACGTGCGCGAGGAGGCTATCCAGCAGGTGAAGCGTCTGCGCGATCATCCCAGCATCGTGCTCTGGTGCGGCAACAACGAGATCGAAGCCGGATGGCAGACCTGGTCCGACCGTCTCACCTTCAAAGAATCGATTACTCCGCCGCAGCGCGAGCGCGTCTGGCAGGACTACGTCGTGCTCTTCGACGACATCCTCAAGAGCGTGGTCGAGCAGTATGGCGCGCCCACACCATACTGGCCGAGTTCGCCCAGCGCCAACTTCGAGGCGCCTGCGAACAGCCAGGACAACGGCGACATGCACTTCTGGGGCGTGTGGCACGCGCTCGAGCCCATCGGCAACTACAACCTGCAGGACCCGCGCTTCATGTCGGAGTTCGGGTTCCAGTCCTTCCCCGAGATGCGCACCATTCGCAGCTTCGCCGCGCCCGACGAGCTCGCCATCGATTCGCCGGTGATGATGGTGCACCAGAAAAATCATGGCGGTAACGAGCGCATTCTCACCTACATGCTGCGCGAATATCCCGAGCCAAAGGATTTCGCCTCGTTCGTCTATCTAAGCCAGGTGCAGCAGGCCGAAGCCATTAAAGTCGGCGCGGAGCATCTGCGGCGCAATCGGCCGCGCACGATGGGCGCGCTCTTCTGGCAACTGAACGACTGCTGGCCGGTGGCCTCGTGGTCGAGCATCGACTACTTCGGCCGGTGGAAGGCACTGCAATACTATGCGCGGCGCTTCTACAGCGATCTGCTGGTCTCGCCCTATCTGCACGACAGCACCGTCGATGCATATATCGTCTCCGACAAACTGCAGGCGACTGAGGGCGAACTTCGCACCCGGCTGCTCAGCTTTGATGGCAAGACTTTGCTGGACCAGACGCAGGTGGTACGCATTCCGCCGCAATCGAGCGCGGTCTACGCGGTCACCGCCGCGCCCTCATCCGGCGCGCAAAAACAGCTCCCTGACTCTTACGACAAGGAACACAGGTTCCTCGTCTACAACCTGAAGGTCGGCGGCCAGGTCGTATCGCGTAACGAAGTCTTCTTCGATCACATGCGCAATCTTAAGCTGCCGCAGAAGCCCGCCATCCAAAGCGAGGTCGGCGGCAACGGGGCGGAACATACCGTCACCCTGCGCTCGCCTGTGCTGGCGCGCGACGTGTATATCTCGTTCGGAGATCTCGACGTCACGCTCTCTGACAACTACTTCGACTTGTTGCCGGGCGAACCGGTCGTGCTGAAGGTCGTCGGCTCCGCCGATCCCGCCCAACTACAGCGAGCCCTGAAGATCACCTCACTGACTGACGCTTTTTTTGAGGACAGACCAACGTATCGAGAGCACGTGCAGTTCGACCGCGACGTTAAAGCCGCGACGGGCGGGTCTACGAACTGACCGGAATTACTGTGGCCCGCAGCTTCCATGGGATCGGCAGCTATCTACGTTTACCTTGCATTTGTGGGCCGGCAGACTGATAATGACGGCTCTTCGGCCGAGGAACCCAGCAAGCGATGACTAACATCAACCACAAAACTTACGCGATGAACGCGATCACCCCCATGAAGCCGTGGAAGACCTGGATCGTTCGCGTCTTTTTTGTCATTCTCGGGGCGGTCAAACCCTTGCAGAAAGATTTGGTGCAATTATCGTTCATCCACTTTGCGCGATGGGTCATCCTAAAGCGCCGCCATTTTCCCCACGTCTGCGAGGAGCAGCCGCAAGAGGAATTGAAATACGACTACCTGCTGTTCTTCAGCAACTTCAATGGAACCTGGAACCAATACATCGACGCCTTCTCGGCCGTCTTGAGCCGCGGACTGAATAGCATATGGCGGTGGAGCGAGAAGTTCCCCGGTTCGGTTCCTGTAACGCCGTTCAAGCAATACATTGCGCGCTGTCAGTTCGATACGGACTACTACTACACGGCATATCCCTACGCGACTACCAACGATGTGAAGGCCGCGCATCGCGTCCAATCAGCGCTTGATTCTCTTGAAGCTGAAAGTGCCGGTCAATCACCGGAGGCTTTCGCGCGTTCCTATCGGAAGTTCCTGGTAACGGTCCAATCTGATCTCGGACAGACTGGCAAAGCGCCGGTCGGCACATAAAGAACGGGCGAGAACAGCATGGCGAATCAAAGTGGCACGGTTTATGGACTAACGATTCTTTCGCCGATTTGTCACGATGAAACGGCAGAGACTTCACACAATTGCGCTATCCGCATGAGGCTGGCAGCTTTGCCGCGAGACGAATTCAGCCCATTCGCCAAAGTGTCGAGCACCCATCTGGCGAGACTGGTTGTGATGGACGATGTGGTGTACGTCGGCGCGCCTTCTTGCGAGGAGCACCTGAAATCACAGTATTTGGTTTTCGAAACCAATTTCGACGGTGATCTTGATACCTACCTCGCGCGTATGGCGCGCGAAATCCCCGACGAAGTGGATGCCGTCTGGCAACATTGCTGGGGTTACCCGGGCGTGAAGAACGTCGACGCTTTCATTGCCTACATGAAGAAGTGCCAGATCACCACCACGTTCTACTTTGCCGACGTGAACGATAAAACCGTTCAGCAAACATTGATCGCTCTCCAGACGCAATCTGCGGTAGCCGAATTTGTTGAGAAAGCCCAGGGGCTTTCCTCGTCCGAGCTGCAAAATGCTTTTGCCCACTTCGTGAAGGCCTTGCGCAGTGCGCCGCCACCCGTCGCAGGTCGACCAGGAACCGGCGGGCCGCCACCTATCCGGACGAACATGAGATGGGAAGGTAAGACTCAACCGGCAACCCGGGCGACGGTCGCGCTATGAGCAAATTGGACGCGACTGACATTCAAGGATTTGTGTTGCGAGGATACGCACTTCCGTTTGCACGCTACATGTTTCTTGAAACCCTTGATGCTGATCGAGGGCGGAAGTTCGTCGGCAACCTTCTCGATCAAATCACTACCGGGGAGCACTGGGACGCGGGCAAGCCCGACTGGACGCTCAACATCGCCTTCACTCACAAAGGCCTGGTGAACCTAAACCTCCCTGACGCATCCCTGCTGACCTTTCCGGTTGAGTTTGTACAAGGCATGAAGGCCCGGGGAGAAGTCCTTGGTGACACGGGCCAGAACGCGCCCGAACGATGGGACGCAGTATGGAAGGATGGCCGAGTCGATGTCTGGCTGGCAGTGAATTCGAAAACCACGGAGACGCTGGACGCGCGCTGTGCGGACCTCATCCGGCTGATGAATGAGACCGGGGGCGTCAGATTGCTCGACGCCCAAGACGCCGGCGCTTTCTATATCGACGGCCATTGGAGCCCCAAAGAGCACTTCGGCTACACCGATGGTTTCGGTAATCCTGATTTCCTCGGCGTGGAACGCAACACCCAACCGGGCCAAGGCAAACTGATGCCGGATGGCAGCTGGGCACCTCTCGCCACTGGTGAACTGTTGTTAGGCTACGCGGACGAGGCGGGTGAACTCCCGGTGGCGCCCGTACCTCACCTGCTTGCCAGCAACGGATCGTTCATGGTGTACCGAAAGCTGCATCAAAACGTGGCCACGTTCCGCCGGTACATGGAAGAGAAAGGATCGCTCTACGGGGGAGGGAAGGAGAAGCTGGCCGCGAAGATAATCGGCCGCTGGCCTGACGGCACTCCGGTCGAGCTCTCGCCGGACGCACCGAACCAGGACATTGTGCAAGATAAACAAAGGAATGTGAACTTCACCTTCGGCAATGATTTAGACGGCGCGCGCTGCCCGGTAGGAGCGCATGTACGCCGCACCAATCCGCGCGACGCGTTCGGTTTCAATGGCAAGCTGATCAACCGTCGGCGCATTACACGGCGAGGACTGCCCTATGGGCCGTATGTTCCGCAGGACCAGCCGGTGCGCGATGACGACGAGCACGGAATCATCTTCATGGCGCTCAACGCCAGCCTATTCCGCCAGTTCGAGTTTGTGCAGCAGCAGTGGATTGAATACGGCAACGATGCCCGACTCGGCAATGACAAAGACATGTTGATGGGCAATCACAGCGGGCACGACCGATACGTGATACAGGGAACCGAAGACCCGAAAAATCCGCCATTTGTGTGCGGCGGTCTGCCGAATTTCGTGGAGCTGCGCGGAGGGGATTATTTTTTCCTGCCCAGTATGACAGCGCTGCGCATGATTGCCTCCGGTACGGTGGATCCCAGGTAGTAAGAGCTCCTGTGGCCCGCACGGGAGGGAGCTCCTTCTTCTCCGGAAACATTCGCGGCGGGCGGAACTCTGGCGATTACCCATTAAGCCGACAGGCAGCTACAACTTCCTGATTTACAATGTGTTTTCTCTCTGCATGGTTCTGCGTTGCTGCGGGAAGGTCCTGGCCACCTTGTCTCGACAGGCACACACGTTCAGAGCAGGAAGAGCGATGGTGAAGTCTATACGCAGAGTCGAGTTCATGCGGGGCCTGGCATTCTAGATTTGAGGTTTATGCGTCCGCCGCAATTTGGGATCACTGGTCTGGCAGCCTTCAGTTGCGTGTTGCTGCTCGCCACCGTCGCCATGGCACAAGCCCAGACGGTGATTACCCTGGACGAGGCCGTCGATTTAGCCCTGTCGCATAATCACTCGCTCAAGGCGGAACGCACGCTCATTCTGCAGAATCAGGCGCAGGAGGTCACGGCGAACCTTCGACCGAATCCGACTCTGAATTTTGATTCGCAGTTCCTGCCTATCTTTTCGCCATCCAATTTTTCGGCTGACGCTCTGAGCTCGCTCCAGCAGTTCGATGCCGGGATCGGGTATCTGTTTGAGCGCGGGCACAAACGACAGCGTCGCTTGCAGGCGGCGCAGGACCAGACGGCGGTTACGCGCGCCCAAGTCGAGGACATGGAACGCACCCTGGTGTTCAACGTGGCACAGCAGTTTGTTGCCGTGCTGCTGGCCGAATCGACGTTGCGCTTTGCCGAGTTGGACCTCAAAAGCTTTCAGGACACAGTCAACATCGCCCTGTTGCAGTACCAGAAAGGCTACATCAGCGAAGGCGACTATTTGAAGATCAAACTGCAACTGCTGCAGTTTCAAACCGATGTCTCTTCCGCCCGGCTGGCAAGGGTGCAGGCGCTGATCGCATTGCGGGAACTGCTGGGCTACGATGCAGTGCCCGCCAACTACGATGTAGTAGGCGACCTGTCGTACCAGCCGGTCACGTCGAAGCTGGAAGAGTTGCAGGCCAAAGCACTGCAGGAGCGACCCGATTATCGAGCTGCTGTTTTGACGGTGACCGCCGCGCAGAGCCAGATCGCATTAGCGCGGGCCAACGGCAAACAAGATGTGAGTGCGTCCGTCGACTACACCCATACGGCGGACCTGAACACCGCCTCGTTCTTCCTGGGCATTGGGCTGCCCGTCTTTGATCGTAATCAGGGAGAAATCGCCCGCACGAAATTCGCCCTGACGCAGGCGTCCGAGCTACAGGAGTCGGCGAGCGACATCGTTATATCGGACGTCAACGATGCCTACGAAGGCCTGCGCAGCAGCGAAGAAGTGGTACAACTCTATACGTCCGGCTACTTGAAACAAGCACAGGACTCGCGCGACATCAGTGAGTATGCCTATCAGCGCGGGGCAACCGGCCTGTTGGACTTCCTCGATGCCGAACGTAGCAACCGGGTGGTTCAACTAGGCTATCGCCAGGCCCTGTCAACCTATATGACTGCGCTTGAACAACTCAAAGAGGCTGTAGGAATGAGGAATATCCCATGAGAATGCGCAACCATGGTTTCCTCCGCATAATGGCGCTGACGGTTATCTCGGCAGCTGTGCTGGCCCTTATCGGCTGCGGTCGGGTGGGCGCTGGGAGTGCAGAAGGAAGCCATGGGAACAACTCAAGCACGGCTGGGCTGTTCACCATCCCCGCGGACCAGATGGCTCACGTGCAGGTGTTTGACATTCAGCCGACCGATCTGACGCGCAGTTTGCGACTGACGGGAGCCGTGGCCTACAACAGCTTTCATACCACTCCCGTGATTACCCAGGTTAGCGGTCCGGTCAGCCGGATCCTGGTAGTTCCCGGCCAGAAGGTAGAGCAGGGCGAGGCCATGCTATACGTTGCGAGTCCTGACTACTCGCAGTTACGCACTAACTATATTAAGGCCAAGGATGCCTATGTACTGGCGCAGAAAACCTACGCGCGGGCTCAAGATTTGTATCAGCACCATGCTATTGCGGAACAGAACCTGGAGCAGGCCGACTCTGCCCGGGTGCAGGCGGAAGGGGACCTGGTAGCAGCAGAAGCCGCGCTAAAGGTCTTAGGTATCACCGATCCCGATGCTCTGGTGAAGGCGCCGCCTTCCTTTCAGGCCGTGGTGAAGGCCCCCATCAGCGGCGAAGTCGTAGAGCAGGATGTTGCAGTCGGCCAGTTGTTGCAGACGGCCGCTACCCAGTGTTTCGTGATCTCCGATACCAGTACGGTGTTTGTGCTGGTTAACGTCTACCAGAAAGACCTCCCCTACGTTCACGTTGGCGATCCGGTTACGATTCAGACCGATGCCTACCCTGACGTGTTCCATGGGCGAATATCTTACGTTGCGGCCTCTCTGGATCCAAACACCCGCACTCTACAGGCGCGCATTGAAACCAGCAATCCCTCACTTAAGCTGAAAAAAGATATGTATGTGGTCGCGACCGTAGATGCCGGGACGATCAGGAACACGATCGCAGTGCCGGACTCCGCTGTGCTGCGCGACAGTGAAAACCAGCCCTTCGTCTATACGGAAGTCGCGGGCAATCAGTTTGCGCGGCGCACAGTCACCCTCGGGGACAGTATCCAGGGGCGAACGCAAATTGTTACCGGCTTAAAAGCGGGGGATCGAGTAATTGGAGATGGGAGTCTGTTCCTGCAGTTTGCGAACTCGCTGCAACGTTAGCCGTTCACCACTGTGCCGAACTATCGAATCATGACGACGACAATGGCGCTGCCTGAATGATTCATCGCATCGTACAAGCATCGCTTCGTCAACGTTTCCTGGTGCTGATGCTTACGGGATTCGTGCTGGTGGCTGGAATTATTTCGTTTCAGCGAATGCCCGTAGACGCGTATCCCGATCTGTCGCCTCCGCAGGTCGAACTCATCACTCAGTGGCCTGGCCATGCTGCCGAGGAAGTCGAACGCCTGGTAACTCTTCCCATCGAGTTGGAGATGAACGGCCTCCCGCAGATGGTGGTGATGCGATCCATCTCGCTGTACGGCCTCTCCGATGTCACCCTCACGTTCGAAGATGGTACCAATGATTACTTTGCCCGGCAGCTTGTCTTTGAGCGGATTGCACAAGCCAGCTTGCCCGCCGGTGTCGCGCCGAGCATGGCTCCGCTTTTTAGTCCCAGTGGTTTGGTGTACCGCTACGTGCTTGAGAGTCCGGATCGCAGCCCGCAGGAACTGAAGACCATCGAGGATTGGGTGGTCGAACGGGCTTACCGTTCGGTGCATGGCGTGGCTGATGACTCCGGATTCGGCGGCACGGTCATGCAATATCAGGTGTTGCTCGATCCCGCAAAGATTTACGGCTATCACCTGACCGTTCCCCAGGTAATGACGGCGCTCGGGGCTAATAACTCGAATGCCGGCGGAGGGTTCTACTCTCAAGGCGGCCAATTCTATTACGTGCGTGGCATCGGGTTGGTGCGCAATACCAGCGATATCGGGAACATAGTAGTCGGCAGCAGCAATGGCGTGCCCATTCGAATAAAAGACATTGGCGAAGTGGTGATCGGCAACGCTCCGCGGCTGGGCCAGTTTGGCTTTCAGAAGAACGATGATGCGGTCGAAGGTGTCATTCTCATGCTCCGCGGAGAGCAGACGCAAAACGTTCTTAAAGGGGTCGAAGCCAAAACCGAGGAGTTGAATCGCTCTGTACTGCCCCCGGACGTCAAAATACGGCCCTACTATGACCGCAGCGATCTGGTGAAGCTGACCACCGATACGGTGGAAGACAATCTGCTTCGCGGCATGGTACTGGTCCTGATTGTTCTGGTTTTCTTCCTGGTGAGTATCCGCGCCGCTATCATTGTCGCGCTCACCATTCCGCTCTCCCTATTATTTGCCTTCATTGGATTACATGCTCATGATGGCGCCGCCAACCTGCTCTCCATCGGAGCCATCGACTTTGGCATCATTATCGACGGCACAGTGGTCATGGTGGAGAACATTTACCGTGAGCTCGCGCTGCGAGAAGGCCAGAGCTACGCGTTAAACGAAGTTATTCTCGCAGCGGCCAAAGATGTGGACCGGCCGATCTTCTATTCAGTCGCGGTTATCCTCGCGGGTTATCTTCCGATTTACGCGCTCACTGGACCTTCGGCTAAGCTCTTCCATCCTATGGCAGAGACCATGTCGCTCGCGCTTCTAGGAGCGCTGATCCTCACTCTGACTCTGGTTCCGGTGTTGTGCTCTTATTGGTTTAAGAAAGGTGTTCGCGAGCGCTCAAACCGTGCTTTCGAATGGATGAAGCGCATCTACGCAACTCAACTAGACTGGGCACTGGCAAGGCCCAGACTTACCATGTTGATCGCGCTGGTTATTTTTGGCGCAACCCTTCTGCTTGTTCCTTTTATTGGTGGCGAGTTCATGCCTCACCTTGACGAAGGCGCACTCTGGGTGCGAGCCACCATGCCGTATACCATCTCGTTCGAAGAGGCCAGCCGCATTGCACCGCAGATACGTGCCATCCTCATGTCCTACCCGCAAGTCACGGTGGTGGGCTCGGAGCTAGGCAGGCCCGATGATGGCACGGATCCCACCGGCTTTTTCAACTGTGAGTTTTATGTTGGCTTGCGGCCTTACAAGGACTCTGCCTGGAGCGGAGATCTCAACACCAAGGCGAAACTGGTTGAGGCCATCAACAATAAGTTGACTGCGTTCCCCGGCATCGTCTTTAACTACACCCAGCCTGCTGAAGACGCTGTAGACGAGGCTCTTACTGGACTGAAAAGTTCGCTCGCCGTAAAGATTTATGGCGACGATCTGACCGTACTCCAAGACAAAGCTATCCAGATCAAGAACACGCTGGCGAAGGTTCCGGGATTTACCGATTTGACGGTGGTGCGCGAACTTGGCCAACCGAGTCTGCTGATTGACGTGGATCGCGACAAAATTGCCCGCTATGGGATCAATGTCGCTGACGTGGAGGCCGTGATCTCCGCCGCCGTGGGAGGACAGGCCGTTACGCAAGTCATCCAGGGAGAAAAGTTGTTCGACCTGGTCGTCCGCATGCAGCCCCAGTTCCGCAGCAGCGCCCACGAAATTGGCGAACTGTTGGTCGGCACTCCCGATGGCAAACAAATTCCGCTGAGCCAACTGGCGGACATCAAGGTAGGGAACGGTGCGTCCTTCATCTATCGCGAGAACAATTCTCGCTATATCGGCGTGCAATTCAGTATTGAAGGGCGCGACTTGGAACGGGCCGTGCGCGACGGTCAGAAGGCGGTTAGCCAAGCCGTGGTTCTTCCCCAAGGCTATCGCTTAGATTGGGGCGGGGAGTACAGCCAGTTCCTGGCCGCGAAAGCACAATTCATGCTGATCGGCCCGCTAGCTGTGGTCATCATCTTCATGATCCTGTTTGCGCTCTACGGAAACTTCAAATTTCCAGTCACCATTGCTTTGGGTGTGATTCTGACCGAGCCGGTTGGCGCCTTGATAGCTTTGAAACTCACCCACACTCCGTTTAGTGTGTCATCCGTTCTGGGATTGCTGGCGTTGTTAGGCGTCTCGGTAGAAACCGCGGTAATTCTGGTTTCCTACATCAACAAGCTCCGGCAGGAAGGAATGGACATCCCTACCGCAACTAGGGAGGCGTCCCTGCTGCGGCTTCGTCCGATCATGATGACAGCCTTGGTCGCTTGTCTGGGCCTGCTTCCCGCCGCGCTTGCCACAGGAATCGGCTCTGATACCCAGAAGCCGTTTGCCATCGTGATCGTCGCCGGTTTGATCTCACGCCTGTTCATCGGATTTTTTGTCAATCCGGTGCTGTACGAGATGGTCGCTCGCGAAGGCGATGTGCTCCAAGTATAGCTTTTCATGCACAATGCAGTTGAACGTGAAAACCGAAGGATTGGAGCAGTTCATGGAGGACGAAAGGATACGTGCAGCCCTGGATGCGCACTGGCATGCCTCAGCCGCCGGCGATGCCGACGCGGAACATGATATTTACGAGGAAGACGTCATCTGTGATTATCCGCAGTCAGGCGAGCGAATCCTCGGAAGAAGCAATTTGCAGGCTTTGCGAACCCATCACCCAGGTAAGCCGTCAGGCTTCAAAGTCAGGCGAATCCTCGGAAAAGGCGATCTCTGGATAACGGAATACACCATCACCTACCAGGGCCGACCGGCATACACCGTGAGCATCATGGAGTTCCGCAACGGAAAGGTCGTCCACGAGACACAGTATTTTGCTGATCCCTTCGATGCGCCCGCTTGGCGGAGACAGTGGGTTCAGCCGATCGCGTGATGTCGCATGAAAACCGAGAAGTAGTGAAGGTTGGGCGATTGCAAACGGCTTACGCAACCCGGAAGCGATCTCATGAGAGGCGTGTGAGAATAACGCATGCTCAATGAGCGAGGATCAGTCCCGGATTTTCTTTACGGCACCGCATGGAAGGAATACCGTACAGCGCAGCTCACCGAACTCGCGCTCCGCACTGGATTTCGGGCGATCGATACGGCCAACCAGCGGCGCCACTACTTCGAGGCTGGAGTAGGGCAGGGACTGGCATCCGCCTACGCTGCGGGTGTAGTGACGCGACCCGATCTTTTTCTACAGACGAAGTTCACTTATCAGCCTGGTCAGGATCATCGCCTGCCCTATGATCCTCGTGCCAGCCTTTCGGTGCAGGTGGCGCAATCGTTGGCCAGTTCGCTGGAGCATCTTGGAACCGACTACGTCGACAGCTATGTCCTGCACGGACCCTCCTCCGGGTTCGGCTGGAGCCACGCTGACGGTGAGGTCTGGGACGCTATGTTGAAAGAGCGCGACGCTGGCCGAGCACGTCTTCTCGGCGTAAGCAACGTCTCCCTGAGGCACCTTGAGCAGATGGTGGCCACCCACGCCGAAGCGCCCAGGTTTGTGCAGAACCGTTGCTTTGCGCGCTTGCAGTGGGATAAAGATGTCCGCTTATTTTGCCGCGAACGCGACATCGTCTACCAGGGTTTTTCGTTGCTTACTGGAAACCTCGAGGTGCTCCACGATCCTTGGCTTATTAATCTCGCTGAGCGCATGAGTGCGACACCCGCCCAGGTCGTGTTTAGCTTCGCACGTGCGGTTGGAATGCTTCCGCTCACTGGCACCTCTGATCCCGAGCACATGAAACAGGACCTAGCCAGTCGCGAGTTGGTGCTCGCTCCGGAAGCGGTGAAAACCATTGAGTCGCTGGCAGCCTAATGGAAGCTTTATCAGGCACTCTGGCGTTCTCTCCGTTTATATCTGTTCAAAGTCCCGGCCTAAGTGGGGCTCGCTACGTCTCGCCAGGTCGCATTATCGAAATCGAAACTCTGTTCGAGATTGAAAGTGCTCACCTGGTCTTAGGGTTGTAGAAGGAAACGCAGGATGGTTGGGTGAATCGGGGAAGTGCTGGGTCTCGAGACATAATCCTGAGTGCGGCTCATAGATGTGGCCGTTCTTGCCCACCAAGCGGTCGAGGAGGTTGCCGGAGTAGAACTGTATTCCGGGCTGATCCGTGTGCACTTCGAGCGTGCACCCTGATGCCGCATCGCTCAGGACGGCGGCCAAGGCGAATTTCCGTGGCGCGTGGTCCAACACCCAGTTGTGATCGTATCCTTTGCCGATCAGCAGTTGCTCGTTTGGCTCGAATATTCTTTTTCCAATTTCGGTTGGATCGCGAAAGTCGAACGGGGTCCCGACCACCTCGAGGAGTTCGCCGGTCGGAATCTGGTTCGCGTCGACGGGTGTGATGCGATCGGCAGCGATTGTAAGCCGATGCTGGAGGATGTTTCCGTCCCCGGCCAGATTGAAGTAGGAGTGATTGGTGAGATTGAGAACCGTCGCTCCATCGGTTTCGGCTACGTATTGAATGCGCAGAGCCGAGTCCTCGATGCTATAAGTCACTCGAACCTTTAACTCGCCGGGATAGCCTTCTTCGCCATCCGGACTGAGGTAGTTCAATTCGAGTTCCCCGTCCTTCTGCTCGGGTTGCCATAGCCGTTTATCGAAGCCCCGGGTACCTCCATGCAGCGAATTACGTCCATTGTTTATTGGAAGTTCATACGTGCGTCCATTCAGCACAAACCGGCCGTCGGCAATTCGATTTGCATAACGACCAATGACTGCTCCGAAGTAAGGAGGATTGCTCATGTACGGTTCGAAAGTATCGAAACCGAGCACCACATCCCTAACACCGCCGCTTGCGTCTGCAACCCGCAGCGCGCGAACGATGCCGCCATAGGACAGGATTTCGGCCTCGACACCGTCGCCGCTGACCGTGAAGCGCTGGACGGCTTCTCCCGACGGCATCGCGCCAAACTGGTCTTCTTTGATATGGCTGGTCATCGCTCAGCTGCTAAGCGGGGTCTCCGCGCAATCGCGAAGGCGCTCTGCCGCCGACTCCGGGGTGATGTCGCGCTGTGGCGAGCACAGCAGTTCGTATCCCACCATAAATTTGCGCACCGTCGCCGAGCGCAGCAGCGGCGGCAGGAAGTGCGCGTGCATGTGCCACTCCGGATGCAATTCCCCATCGGTTGGTTTCTGGTGAAAGCCCATCGAATAAGGGAAGGGCACCTTGAATAAGTTGTCGTACCGAGCGGCAACCCGCCGCAGAAGCTCCGCAAGCGCGTCGCGAGCAGGATTGCCGAGTTGATCTATGCTGGACACGTGGCCTCGGCCGAGCACCAGCACCTCAAACGGCCACACCGCCCAGAAGGGAACCACGGCAACAAAGCTCTGATTCGAGCAGACGAGCCGCTCGCCCGACCGTTCCTCGAAATCAACGTACTCACAGAGGAGGCACTGCCTATGGGCCACGGCGTAGCTCGCAAGCGACTGCTGCTCCTGTGCGGGGATGTTGGGCACCGACTGGTTGGCCCATATCTGACAATGTGGGTGTGGGTTGCTGGCGCCCATCATGGCGCCCCGGTTTTCGAAAATCTCCACGTGCCTTACCCAGTCGCGACCGCCAAGCTCGGCGTACTGTTCGGCCCATACATCGACCACGTGCCGCACCGCCGTGTTAGACATCGAGGACAGGGTCAGGTCATGTTGTGGCGAGAAGCAGAGCACACGGCAGATTCCACGCTCCGACTCGGCCATGATCAGGTCGTGTTCGTTAATCGATGCATCAGGGGCTTCCGGCAGAAGGGCGGGGAAGTCGTTGTCGAATATGAAGGTCGACTCATACTCAGGATTGCGCTGCCCGCCCGCTCGGATGTTGCCGGGGCACAGGTAGCAATCGGGATCGTACTGCGGCACGGGCTCAGAATGGACTTCCTCCACCTGACCTTGCCAGGGCCGCTGCGTGCGATGGGGCGATACCAGGACCCACTCCCGCATAAGGGGATTCCAGCGACGATGCGGGTGGTCGGCAAACTTGAGCATGGGTACTAGGACACTTCGCAAGCGCCGTCGGCTGCGCTGCAGACATAGACCTGGGGCTCGATCCCGGTAGCCCGCTGGTATTCGCGTGCCACGTCCGCGACGAACGGATCGACGGACACGGCGTCGACCAGGTTTACCGTGCACCCGCCAAACCCGCCGCCGGTCATGCGCGCGCCGTAAGCCCCAGCTTGTTTCTTAGCCACCGTGACCATCACGTCCAACTCGGGACAGCTCACCTCGTAATCATCCCTCAGGCTGTGATGAGATTCCGCCATCAGACGGCCGAACTCATCGAGCGCTCCGGAGCGCAGCGACTCGGCTGCACGCTGCACGCGGTCGTTTTCGGTGATGACATGCCGGCAACGACGGGCAATGTCGGCCGGTAGCCGATCTTTATACTTCAGCAACTCTGAAACGTTGACATCGCGCAGCGCACGAATCCCGGGAATCCATTGCGCCAACAGCCGGACGCCTGCTTCACACTGCTGGCGTCGGATGTTGTACTCCCCGCCGGTCAGCTCATGCTTCACCATGGTGTTGCAGATGACGATCCGCACATCATCCGGCATGGGTAGTAGCGAAAACTCAAGGCTGCGGCAATCGAGCATCAACGCGTGGCCAGCTTTCCCATGACACGAGATGAACTGGTCCATGATGCCGCATTTCATCCCAACAAAATCGTTTTCGGCGCGCTGACACAACAGGGCCAGTTGCGTGCGTTCAACAGCCTCTCCCCGCTCGCGAAGCGCCGCAAAGCCCGTCGAAACCTCCAGAGCTGCCGACGAACTTAAGCCAGCGCCGATTGGTACTTCGCCGTGCACGAGCACGTCAGCTCCCGAGCCTGACGATCGAAGCTGGGCGAAAACTCCCACCACGTAATCGGACCAATCGTTTCGCGGCGTCAGCCCATTCGAGAATGACGTGGAGACGGACTCCGCCTGTTCCATCGAAGCCACGTTCAGCCGGTCATCGTCTCTCGATTTGATCGCAGCCCAAGCGAAGAAATCGATCGCCACCGGCATCACAAAGCCGTCGTTGTAGTCGGTGTGCTCCCCAATCAGGTTGACCCGCCCGGGCGCGCGGCACAGGAGGGGCTCGCTGCCATACAGCACGCGAAAGCGCTCTTTCAGCAGGTCAGGATTGTTCACTCGGCAATCTCTGCAGCCTCGGATGCATAGCCTGCAGGGTGCTGCTGCATCCAGCGCCAGGCGCTGGCAACGATCGACTCAAGATCAGGATGTTGCGGCGCCCATCGCAGTTCGCTGCGTATCTTCTCCGAGCTTGCCACCAGAACCGCGGGATCTCCGGGGCGTCGCGGCGATTCCACTGCGGGGATCTCGACTCCGGTGACCCGCTGCGCCGTTTCGATCACCTCGCGCACGCTGAATCCCCGTCCGTTCCCCAAGTTGTAGACGAGCTGGTCTCGCTGATCGAGGGCGTACAGAGCGAGAATATGCGCCTGCGCCAGGTCGCTCACGTGAATGTAGTCGCGCACGCAGGTTCCATCGGGGGTGGGATAGTCCGTCCCGAAAATCGAGATCGATTTGCGCTCTCCGCAGGCGACGCGCAGAACCAGCGGAATGAGGTGGGACTCGGGTTCATGGCGCTCACCGGAATGCCCGTCCGATCCGGCAGCATTGAAGTAGCGCAAACTGGCATAACGCAGTCCGTGGATGCGTCCGAACCACGCCAGCATGCGCTCTACCAGCAGCTTCGACTCGCCATAGGCATTGGTTGGGTCCAGGGGTGCGGTCTCATCAATTGGAATACTGCGAGGATCGCCATAGAGTGCGGCGGTAGACGAGAAGATCAGTTGGCCAACGCCGTTCGCCAGCATTGATTCCAGCAGCGTCAAAGTGGCGGCGGAATTGTTGCGAAAAAACTTCTCCGGTTTCCGCATCGACTCGCCGGCTTCGATGGAGGCGGCGAAATGGAGGATAGCTTCCGGCCGGTGCTGCCGTAAGGCCGAATCCAACGCGGCGCGATCGGACACATCGCCAACGATCAGCCGCGCCTCAGTAGGAATAGCTTCGCGGTGTCCTTTACTCAGGTTGTCGTACACCGCAACTTCATGCCCATCGGCCAGCAGTGAGCGAACCGTGGTCGCTCCTATGTAACCTGCGCCTCCGGTTACAAGAACATTCATTCTTCTCCCTATCTACCGGTGTTCGACACGGCAGCGCCACGGGACAGTGACCCACGCCGCCTCCAACCGGCTACTCAAGCACGGGAATATGCTCTCACACCGCTCTTGCAGCACCCAAGATTCGCTCGATGCCGTCGCACGATGACCAGGGTGGAGGAGCCCCGGGACGCGTTGATACACCTGCGGAGGCTAAAGCCCAAGCCACTGCTTCGTCCGGATTCCGCCGCCCCGCGATAGACGCCTACCGAAGGTCCGCCATCCCTCGAGATAGCTCCTCGATCATGCGACGCTTTCGACCGCAGTTCCGCCGTCGGAGGTAGTTAACCGCCTGGAGGTTGAGGTTGTCAGCACGGGATAGAAAACGTTCTTGGACGGGCGTACTTCGGTTTCCTGTGCAGCTTTCAGCTTGTTGAAAACGCTGAGAGCCTGCGCCGTGACCTGGTCCATGTTGTAGTACTTGTAGGTTGCGAGCCGTCCCACGAAGTGCACTCCCGGAGTCGCATCCGCCAACGCTTTGTACTTCTTGTATAACTCCGCGTTCTCCGGCCGAGGCACCGGATAATACGGATCGCCTTCCGCCTGCGGGAACTCGTAAACGATGCTGGTCTTCGGGTGTTCCTGCCCGGTCAAGTACTTGAACTCGGTGATGCGTGTGAACGCATGCTCATTGGGATAGTTCACTACCGCTTCCGGCTGATAGCTGGTTTTGTTGTGCGTCTCATGCTTGAACTGGAGCGAGCGGTAAGGCAGCTTGCCGTATTCGTACCCGAAGAATTCGTCGATCGGGCCGGTGAAAATCATCTCGCGGAAGGGAATTACCGACTCAATTTCGCGGTAATCCGTGTTCAACATGATCTTGATCTTCGGATGGTCGAGCATGTTCTCGAACATCCGCGTGTAGCCGTGTAACGGCATCGCCTGGTACCGATCGGTAAAGTACCGGCCGTCGCGGTTGGTGCGGATCGGCACGCGCGCAATCACCGACGAATCGAGCTCGGAAGGGTCGAGGTCCCACTGTTTGCGGGTGTAGTTGCGAAAGAACTTTTCATAGAGCTGGCGGCCGATCTTGCTGACCACGACGTCTTCCGAGGTGCGGATGTGCTCGCGCGGCTCCGCCATCGACTCGAAAAACTTGTCCAGTTCCATCGATGTGAGACTGAGGCCGTAAAGGCGATTGATGGTGTCGAGGTTGATGGGCATGGGCACCAGCTGCCCGTCCACGCTGGCCAGAACGTGGTGTTCGTAGGTCCTCCACTCGGTAAACTGCGATAGATGGTCGAAGACTTCGCGCGAGTTGGTGTGAAAAATGTGGGGCCCGTACCGGTGTACCAACAGGCCATGTTCGTTGTAATGATCGAACGCGTTGCCGCCGATGTGTGGCCGCTTGTCGCATATAAGAACGCGTTTTCCCAGGACGCGCGCGAGTCTTTCCGCCAGAACACTGCCGGCGAAGCCTGCCCCTACAATTAAATAATCAAACATAGCCCTGCTGCTCCCTGAGTGATAGTTGCTACGAGACGCTTGCATTGACCGCCACTTCCTCGTCGTCTTGCACGTTGTTCACGCCGCCTGCCTTTGATGCGATTGCTTTGTGCAGCAGCTTATTCATGCGTTGCCACGTGATGTCCCAGGAGTTGCTGGCGAGAAATTCGTCGACCTCTTGCAGCCGTCGCGCGTCGTGCTTGCGAGGCAGCAATCGTTCTGACGCTGCGATGAAGGCCTCTGGCGTATTCACGATCTTCGCCAGCTTCTTCTGGCCATAGGGCCGGGCAACATCGCGGATGTAGGTCGAGACTACGGGCAGGCCGGCAGCCAGGTACTCCGGGGTCTTGGTTGGACTGATGAACTTCGTCGCCTCATTGCGCGCGAAGGGAAGAATCCCGAGGTCCCAGCCCGCCATATACGACGGCAGCCGCTTGTAATCTCTTGCCCCGAGATAATGAATGTTTTGCGCCTGCGGCAAATCTTCCTGACGGATCTTCACTACCGGTCCAATCATGACAAAGTGCCACTCGGGCCGCATTGCCGCCGCCGCCGCGAGCAACTCGATATCGAGCCGCTCGTCGATCACTCCCGCGAAACCCAGCCGGGGATGCGGAATATCCCGCTGATCTTCCGGGTCATCCTTGATTGTTCTGGCTTGCTGAAAATGAGGAGCGTCGATGCTGCTGGGGAAGGCAAATACGTTGGAGTGCTGCCGCTTTTTCGATTCGTACAGCCGCTGGCCTCCGGTGAAGACCAGGTCAGCCCGCCGAAAAAGTTCAGCCTCGGCGGCACGCAAACCAGGTGGCGCTCCGCGGAACCCTGACAGCTCGTCCATGCAATCGTAGACCGTCACTATGGGGGACAGGTGACGGCTGAAATTCACTGCCATCGGCGAGTAGTACCAGGCTGCAAGGTCGGTGATCCCTTGTTCGCTGATGAGCTCGTCCAGCAGTTCTCGCTGCAGCATCCAGCTCTCGCCCTCTGACAACCCCAGCGGCAAATGCGGCTGGCATACTTTCAGGTGTCCTTCGCGCTGCGAGACTTCGAGGAAAGCTTGGGCCTCTCCATCCAAAATCGGTTCCTCGAAGAACCAAACCTGGTTCTCCCGCGCAAAGCGGCTGATGAGGTGCTGCGGCCTCTGGTACACAAAATCCCACCGGAGGTGGGAGAATATAACCAAATCCATGAATACTTTGATGCAACAAAGGCAGGTCACGTAAGGCCTCGGTATGATTAGTGTTTCGTGTTACGCAATATGGCGTTCAACCAATCCGTGCATTGTGGGCTGCTGCCATGAAGGGTAAACGGGAACTGCTGGCGGTTTTGTGCGCAAAGTCAGGAATGACGCGCGTTTTAGAACGCCTGCTGCGGCGCGATGCGCTCTTGGTCCTGAACTATCACCGCGTTGGCGATGCTGAGAAGACTCCCTACGATTCGGGAACTTTTGGTCCGACCGCCGAGCAGTTCGATTGGGAGATCGGATACCTCAAGTCTCGATTCGCCTGTGTCAATCTGGAAGAGGCGCTGGCCATGATTACCGGCAAAGTGCCGGTCCGCTCCAGCCTGCTGATCACCTTCGACGATGGATACCTCGACAACTACCAGGTTGCCTTCCCAATCTTGCGTGCTCACGGAGTGCCGGCGACGTTCTTCCTGCCCACCGATTTCATCAACACCCAGCGGGTGCCCTGGTGGGACACCATTGCCTACATCGTGAAGCACAGTCGTAACGATAGCTTCAAGGTGCACTATCCCGACGCTGCGGAGTTTCATCTTGACCGCCGCCACCCCTCGTCGACGGTATTTCAGATTTTGCGTTTTTGCTCCGATCACGCCACCACTGATTACGCGCCGCTGGTCGACGAATTGGAAACTGCCTGCGATTGCGCGCGACCGGTCGCAGGCAATGAGCGCTGCTTTTTAAACTGGGATGAGGCTCGGGAAATGCAGGCCGCGGGAATGAGCTTCGGCTCGCACACCCACAACCACGAGGTTCTCAGTGGTCTGTCTCCAGAGCGGCAAGTTTTCGAACTCACTGAGTCGCGAGCAATTCTTGAACGCGAACTCGGGCGAACCATCGACAGTCTTGCTTACCCGGTTGGGCGTCCATATACCTTCAACGCCGACACCTTGGCCGCGCTGAAAATGGCCGGCTACCGGGCCGCGTTTTCCTTCTACGGGGGCCTTAACCTTCGCGAAAATGTGAACCTGCTCGATATCCGGCGTGAGGATTGCCACTCATCGAGCACTGCCCTCTTTCGGCTGGAGACCACGCTGGCCGCAGTCGGCAAACGTCTCGCCTGAGGAACCTCGAGCGCGAGTTGCTACCATGGGTGAATGGCGGTTCAGGCTCACATCTCGTCACCACGCGATGGAGACGGCATCACCCAGCTCATGCAAAGGGCATTCGGGCCCGAGCTCAACACGGTTGCCATCCATCCCGGCTTCCAACAGTGGAAGTATTGGGACGAACACCCGTTTGCGGTAATGGGACGAAGCTACGTATTGAACGGCAAGGAGAGAACCGTCGGCCATGCGTGCCGTTGGCCGATACGGATCCTGACTACCGCCGGAGCGTTCGACACATTTCATCTCATTGACTGGGCGGCCGATTCGACCCACGCCGGCGCCGGACTGCAGGTGCTGCGCGATTCCTGTGACAACTCGGCGGCGCTGTTCTCCATTGGCGGGACCGCCATGACCCGTCGCATGCTGCCGGCCTTCGGCGAACATCTTCGACGCCGAACCAGCCGCGCGCTGTCCTACCAGGTTGCCGGCAAATTCTATTTCTTAAACCGTCCTTTGAAGCCCGTAGCGCCTGCTCTGAACGACTCTCCTTTTGACTGGCGGATGCCGGCTCGCGCTGCCAGGAATGCTCTCCGCTCCGCGCTGCCGATTCCGCGACTGCCCTCCGGCTACAGTTTCGCCGAGGTAGCAGTGACAGAGATACCGGAAGAACTTTGGCCGCGACCAACGTCTAACGTGGCCACCAGTGCGCGCACTCCGGAACTTCTGCAGCACTTCGCCGGATGCCCGGTGCTTCAGCGGCCCATGTTCTTCGTGGTGAGTCATGGCAGCGGTCCGGTCGCGTACTTCTTCCTGGTGCTGGCCGGCACGCAAGTGCGACTTGCCGACTATGGTCCGGCAGGATTGGATTCTTCGATTGCGAAAGTGATTGGAGCCGCAGCCCAACTGGCTGCAAAACAGCACTACCCCGACGCTCTGCGGATTGCTGCGGCCACTTCTGAGCCTACCGTGCGCTCCGGGTTTATCGATTCGGGTTTTCGTGATTCCTATGAGGACGAGATACGCGGTCTTATGATTGATCCGGAGCTCAGCCGGATACAACAGTATCGCCTTACTTATCTCGACGGCGACGCACTCTGTTTGTTGTAGGCGTATGCCGATGAAAAACCTGTGTAGAAGATGGTGGAATATACAGTTTTCGAGAAGCTGCAAAAGCTCGCGGGCATCGAGCAGTTCCGGCCTGTTTTGCGTTACGTTAAGTGAATTCGCGCCTTTGCCTTCCAGGCTAAGACAGGAGGAGAAGTTGAATTCGCAAGCCACAGCTGCTCTTGCCGAACGATTCGGGATCCCAGGTACAGCAGAGGTCACTGCTGGCAATGGCGGCCTGCGTAAAGTCTTGGTCACCACCGGGGGCGCAACGGGGGAAATGTATCTTCACGGTGGGCACGTCACATCCTGGAAGCCGGCCGGTGCAGACGAGGTGCTGTATCTCAGTCCGAACTCGTTGTTTCAGACGGGCAAGGCGATTCGCGGTGGCATCCCGGTCTGCTTTCCCTGGTTCGGAGACAAGGCTGACGATCCGACGGCGCCCGCTCACGGTTTCGTTCGCGCCAGCGAGTGGCAGCTGCAATCCATCGAGCCGACTGCCAAAGATGTTGTCGTGAGCATGTTCACGCAAAGCGACGACAGCACGCGCAAACGGTGGCCACACGATTTTCGCCTGGTGTGCCGCGCAAGCTTTGGCGAGCGACTCAAGGTGGAGTTGATCGTCACCAACACCGGTCCGTCAGGCTTCACATTCGAAGAGGCGTTGCACGCGTATTTCGCCATTACGGATTCCGCGACTGCTGCCGTGCGCGGGCTGGATTCAACCCGCTATATCGATAAGACCGACCATAGGATAGAGAAGACGCAAAGCGGTGATGTACAATTCGCTGCCGAAACCGACCGTGTTTATCTGGATACCACGCAGGATCTGCAGCTATTCGATCCGGCAGGGAAGAGCGAACTCCGGGTAGAAAAGCGAAACTCCCGCACCACGGTAGTTTGGAATCCATGGTCTGAAAAGTCGGTCGCTTTGAAAGATCTCGGTGCCGGCGAGTGGAAGAAGTTCGTGTGCATTGAAACCACAAATGTCGGTCCCTTTGCTGTGCAGCTGCAGCCGGGGCAGAGCCATTCCTTGGGGATGAGCGTCCTGCGTGGCAATTCGAATGCTCTCGCGGGAGAGCGGACCTGACTATGTCTATGATCCGACCAGCGACTGCAACCAGGTGCGACCCACCGCAGATTTCACTCCGACGTTTGACGCTGCTTCTCCGCTTCCTGGGCCGCTACTTTGTTTGCTTTGGCTACTCGCTTCTCACCATCCTTGATGACCGATTGTGCTTGCTTTTTCGCCTGCTCGACGCACCCTGTCTGAAAAAAGTCTTCAGCTCGGGACGATCCCTCAAGCAAGTTTTCCAAAGCCTTGTTTAACACGTGGCAATCAGTCGGCAACAAACGGTTATCCTTGGCAAAACGTCGCCCTAGATCCTCCACCGGAAAGTCCGGAACAAGCTTTTCGCGTGCTATCCATGCTTTAGCTACCAGAGCAGCATTGCAGCCCTCGACGAAAAAGGGCGAATTGTTGGTCTTGCCCGCAGCGTCGCAGTCACTCCGGGTCGCCTCGTGATTCATTCCCCATGCATAGCCGGCGCTCTGCCCTTCACACGAGACACTTTGACAGGACCAGTCTTGACCCCTGGCCGCACCTATAGCCAGAAGCAGCAACAGTGGTAATTGCACCTTCCTTGTCATGATGTACTCCATTCCACGCATGAAATCATGCGTGCACAGACGTACTCTGTCAACGGCCCCTTTGGGCCATAGTCTGCGCCGGACACCTGTTTGTCACCGTTCTGACGCATGGGAGCCCCTCGAAAGGAGACTTTGAATGGTTGCTCGGTGGATGAGTGGCGCACGGCGCCGCTAACGCCAGGCAATTACCCGAACCAAGTTGCTGTAATCGTCTGTCCAAACTGGAAAGTTCGGGTCGGCTGCAAGTAGCTGCATCCCTTCGGAGCCAGGAACCGTTGCTGTGGCACCTGGCGAGACGATCACCCACATGCTTTTAGTTGCTCCTGGGGTGCGCGGTTCTGAGTACGCCAGCCATGCGGTCATCCTTGACTCTGCGGCGAGCCGTGCAATCACTGGACGAAGATCAAGCATCCTGTTGCTGATGTGGAAAGCTAATAGCCCATCGGATTTGTTCAGGTGCTGGACATAGAGTTGCAGTGCTTCCTTGGTAAGGAGGTGGACGGGAATAGCGTCCCCACTGAACGCATCCAGGACGAGAACGTCAAAGTTCTGAGCTTCGCCTCGATTCAGTTCCTGCTCCAGTGAGATACGACCATCCCCAGAGGTCACCTGGACCTGGGCACGGCTGTCTGCAACAAAGCTGAATGCGGGGTTGGGACCAGTAGCTGCAACGCGGATAACTTCTGGATTGATCTCATAAAAGCGGATAGTGTCGCCTTTTCTTCCATACGCCGCGAGCGTTCCAACTCCCAAACCGATCACCCCGATCCGCAGAGTCTTGCCTTGCTGCCTGCCGGGAAACTTCGAAAGCACCTGCCCGATGCCGCTATCTGCGGAATAGTAGGTTGTGGGTTGTCTCCGCATTGATTCATCAGTGAACTGAAGTCCGTGCAGAGTCACCCCGTGCCAGAGTTTCAGAGTGGCTCGTTCCGCTTCGCTCGACGGCACAACCCTGAACACCCCATAGAAGTTTCGGGCCGTCAAGGAGGCCCCACGTATGGCAACGAAGAAAGGCATGCCCAACAACACTCCGAATACAACTCCGGATACGCAAATGCTGAAAAGCGCAGTGCGCCGTTTCTTCTCGACCGTGGATGGGGGCGGATTGCTCGAGAGGAACAGTGCTGCCACTGCGACAAGCACCAGAAGCGACACAGCGAGCTGAACAGGCCGTCGTGCGACTTCCGGGAGCACGATGCCAGAAAAGAGAATGACCACGGCGAACATAAGCAGCAGAGGTCTGGGTATGTAAATCCAGCTGGATTGATCGCGCAGCAGTACCAGGCAGAAGGCGGTTCCGGCAAGCCAGAGGCTGAGAGGAAACTCCCAGAAGCCCTTAAAAACGAGTGGTGCGATGATGGCTACAAAGACGCCTCCGAGCACTCCGCCGGCGGCGACATAGAGATAGAAGGAAGTAAGGTTTTCTTCCGGAGGTTTTAGCCGGACCAACTCTCCGTGGCACACCATGCAGACGGCGAACAGTGCAAAGCTATAGACGGCGATTAGCCACACTAGACCTAATTGTCCGGGCCGCAGCGCAAAGCAAACCAGAGCGGCAGCCAGTCCGAAAGCGAACGACCACAAACCTCGCGAATATGCCCTATCAGACGAGAAGCAAATCACGAACGATAACAGATAAAGAGACAGAGGTAGAACCCAGAGAAACGGTACGACCGCCACGTCTTGACAAATCTGGTTGGTTGTCGCAAGCAAACTCACCGAAGCAATCCCAGCGAGGAGAAGCCAGAGAAGTTTCCTGCTCCAACTTAGGGTCGCGCCTGATTTCGCCTGAGTTCTCTTGTTCCCACTGTTCTCAGTTCCGTATCTGTTGGCAATCACGGTAGCCCCAAGGCAGCCGCCGGCAAAAAGCAGGAAGCCAACTGCCCACACATTCGCCTGCACTCTGAGTCGGAGCAGAGGTTCAACGATGAAGGGATACGAGAGCAGGCCTAGCAAAGATCCTGCGTTTGAGAGTGCGTAAAGACGGTAGGGAACACCTTCAGAAAATCGGGTATACCAGGACTGCAGCAGAGGGCCGGTAGTCGAGAGCAAGAAATATGGGATGCCAACGCTGGCCAGGAGCACTAGGACTACGCGACCGAACGGATGGGTAGAGCTTGTTAATTTCCAAGCCGGACCAGGTAGTAGAGGCGACCCCCAGAAGTATGTGCTCCTGATCAGCCAAGCAATAGCGATCAGAATGAGAGCCGAGTGAAGGATAGCCTGTTGTCGAGCGGTTAGCTTTCGATCAACCCAGTGGGAATAGCAATATCCGAAGAGCAGTATGGTTTGAAAAAACAGCATGCACGCGGTGAATACGGCCGGAGTGCCGCCAAACCACGGCAGGATGTACTTCGCAACGATTAACTGCACCTGAAACAGCAGAAACGCGCTGCAAAAAATGGTGAATCCGAAAGCTGCTATCACAAGGCTCAGATTCAACGGCCGCGCCCTTGCACTTACTTTTAACTGAGATACGGCAGGGGAGCTCATCTGATTTCCTTGTTTGAGGCGTAGGTCGGAGTCTATCAGGGAGAAAAGCGGGATCACAGCGTTTGTTGCAGCAAGGGCTACGGCGTCGAAGCGCGTATCTGAGGGGTTAGGTATTGGTCGCAGCGAACTCTGGCTCAGCGCGGGTTGAATCGTCGTCGATCCCACCCATCCGAACTGAGCGGATGCGTGAGCCAGTCGATCGCGCACGATTATCGGTTGGCAGGGACTTTGTGAATTATTGCCCGCGCCATACAATGCTGACTAGGTCGAAGAGTCGTACGGAACGCCTTCACCGTCCAAGGCGCGGCCTATCAGCGATTTGGTTGTTAGCGCCGTGCAGCCGAGTCTTTATCAGCACTCACGGGCCTGTAGCTCAACGGTCAGAGCAGGGGACTCATAATCCCTTGGTTGGGGGTTCGAATCCCTCCGGGCCCACCAGATTCAAGTAAGCACGCGGCTTCAAGCGATTGAGGCCGTTTTCGCTGAAAGAGTGAAGGCTACCGCCGTGCTTTCCCGCAGGCGGGCTTGCGAACCCTGAAGGCCAGCGTTCCACTTTGCCGAACTGAGGGACAAAAAGTGTGATCGCCTGCTGTCGGCACTATCCTGTCAGTGGCCCGGCAGATGGAATGCATACAGGGCCGTATCGGACGGAAGATAGAAGACGCCATTGGCAACCGCAGGCGAATAGTAAATTCCGGCTGTGGCTGCATACTCCCAAAGTAGTTCGCCTGTGCCGGAATTCAGTGCGTAAGCGTTCTGGTCGGCCGAACCGAAATAAACCAAGCCATTGGCTACTGACGCCGAAGACAGGACTGCCGCACCAGTGGCATATTGCCACCGCACCACCCCGGTATGAGCGTCCAAAGCGTACATGGTGTGGTCCCACGAACCGATGTAAACGACGCCTCTCGCCACCGCTGGCGACGAGGAAACTATGTATCCGGTTGTGTACAGCCAAATGAGAGCGCCCGTGGTCGCATTCAGAGCGTAGATGTTGTGATCGTAGGAACCCGCATACACGACTCCATCGGCCACGGTGGGCGAAGAATGCACATAACCATTGGTTGGGTACTTCCAGATGACCGCACCGCTGGAGGCGTCCAAAGCATAGACATTGTTGTCGTTCGAACCGATGTAGACCATATTTCCGACGACAGCCGGCGATGAATCCAGTGCGGATTGACCGCCACCGATGAAACGTTTCCAAACGAGAGCGCCAGTGCTGGCATTGAGCGCGTATAGGTTCCCATCGCCCGATGCTACATATAGGACCCCATTCGTTACTGTCGGCGACGATTGTACGAAGCCTCCAGTTGTATATTTCCAAAGGAGGGCGCCCGTGCGGGCGTTCAGAGCATAGACAACGCCTTGCGGCAGCTCGTCCGAACCAAAGTAGACCACACCGTTCGCGACCGCCACCGAAGAGTTGGCCGAGCGAGTCTCGTAACTCCAAATAGTTGTGCCCGTGCTCGCGTTCAAGGCATAGATAGAGCCTGAGGGGGAGTTGTCGGAGACGGACATATAAACTATGTGGTTCGCTATCACCGGCGAGGAGCCGATGTGGTATGCCGTCCCATAAGTCCACTTAACCGCGAGATTACTGACCGTGTTCGGACCCAGAACGGACTCATACGGGTTGCAGGCGCGGTGAGCAGGATCGTAAAGAAACTGCGGCCAGTCGACGAACAGCGTAGCGTTGGGGATTACCGTTGGGCTGCAAGGAACCTGTGCGGTAGCTTTCGGCGACGTGGCGAAGGATGCTATCAGAGCGATCAGGCTCAGCCACAGTTTGTTCTTGATCTTCACGGTCCCTCCTGGTGCGACAAGTTATCTCGTTCTGCTGGGCACAACAGGAGCCGAGAATAGTGCGAACTGTGGATCGGCGAGGATTATACCTCGATGCCTGGCGTAACATCGCCATTGCCCCCACTGACCTCGCGGGAGGCGATGTTCAAGCACACCCGTGCTACGGCAGTCGCGAAACAAAACTCATAATCCCTTGGTTGGGGGTTCGAATCCCTCCGGGCCCACCAGAATCGTCCCTCAAATTTGCACCGCTTTCACCAATCCTTAACTAACTCTTGAAACCCAACCCTCGACTCTGCGTGGCGTGCAACCCGTGCTGAGTCACTCCGTTCTTACTGAGAGCAAAATCTCGAATAACGGGAGCGGATAATGCTGCGCAAAGTGAGCAACCTTGACGGCGACTACCTGGGCGATTTTCGCGGATCGAACCTGTATGGCCCTAACGATGAGAAGCTGGGCACGGTCGACGATGCCCTGATCGACGATCGAACTGGAGACCTGCGCTACCTGCTGGTGAATGCCGGCTGGCTGCGGTCTCGCCGGTTTCTCGTTCCCGCGGAGCAGGTCTACGCTTACGGGGACAGCAACGATCTCTACGCCAACCTGCGGCAGACCGATGCCGAGACTTTACCCGAATATAACGACGATCTGCTGGCATCCGATACCGCGTTCGCCAATTACGAATCGGAGTATCGCCGTGACTGGCGATATGACGCGGACCCTACACGTGTGCGGACCAGTACTCGCTTGGCTTCTTTCCGCGATCGTCTTCGCGATCGGCGCCTGAGCCCCGTCGTTGAAAGGCGGCCTGTGGCTTCCGACACAGTGGTAAGTACAATCGGCGCGCGTCCAACCGTCGTTTACGGTGTATTCGAGGACCGCAAAGATGTAGAGAAAGTTGTCGACCGGCTGCGCAATGACGGTTTGAGCAGCAACGATATTTCCGTCGTGTTCCCCGATCGCGACATGAACCAGGAATTCGCCATCGAGAAGAACACCAAAGCTCCCGAAGGCGCCTTAGCCGGCGGGGGTACCGGTCTGCTGATAGGCGGCGCACTGGGATGGCTGGTGGGCATTGGAAGCCTGGCGATCCCGGGCGTCGGTCCGCTGATTGCCGCAGGTCCTATCGTCGCTGCCTTGGCAGGCGCCGGTGTAGGTAGCGCAATTGGTGGTATCGCCGGTGCCTTGGTCGGCCTGGGAGTTCCGGAACTCGAGGCGAAGCGTTACGAAGAAGAGATCAAGCGCGGCCGCATCCTGGTGTCAGTGCATTGCGATAGTGTGGCCCGAGCGAGCGCTGTACGGGCTTTGCTGGAAGAGGCTGGCGGGAACTCCGTCTTCCTCTCCGGAGAGCAGCGAGCTGCGTGATCGTGCAGCAGGAGATGTAGAGGGAAGCTAAACGCCGGACGTTCCCGGCGTTTCCTTTTTCTCCTGAAGACGGCGCACAACTTTCGTCAAAAGGTTGCGCGGAGCAAAACGCACGGCTTCAACGATGGCACGATTCTTCCACCCTGGGACGACGATGCGCTTGCCCTGCTTCATGCCTTCATAGCCGATGCGGGCGACCTCGCGCACGTCAACCAGCAGAGGACTGCTGACCATCTTCGTGCCTTCGAGATACGCACGCTTCTGGAAGTTGGTGGTGACCGGGCCCGGACAGAGACACGTCACCGTCACCCCGGTGCCGATCATCTCTTCCGCCAGCGCCTCAGTGAAGCTCAGCACGTAAGCCTTGCTGGCGTAATACACCGACATAAACGGCCCGGGCTGAAAGGCCGCGGTACTGGCGACGTTCATGATCTTGCCTTCGCGCGCCCGAATTTGCGGCAGGAACAACTTCGTAAGATGGGTGAGGGCGGCGATGTTCACCTGGATCATCTCTGATTCGTCGTTCCAGTCGGTCTTTAGGAAGGCGCCCGCGGTGCCAAACCCCGCGTTGTTGACCAGCACGTCGAGCATGACGCCCGACTCTTGCAGCTCCGAGTAGAGCTCGGCAGGGGTCGAGGGATGGGCCAGGTCCTTGGGCGCAATGCGAACCGTGATGCCATAGCGCGATTGCAGATCGTCGCCGACCTGGCGTAGCGCTCCGCGATTGCGCGCGACCAGCACGAGCCGATAGCCGTCCTGCGCGAAAAGATGCGCCAACTCGAGTCCAATGCCGCTCGATGCACCGGTGATCAGGGCCGTCTTAGGAGCGAAGAATGGATTGCGTGCACTCACAGATCAGTTATAGCGGATGAGGGCGGCTCTTGGCTGTTGGCCCTTAGCTTTTGGCGTTTGTCATGCTGAGCGAGGAGCGTAGCGACGAGTCGAAGCACCGCTATCGCACCGCCATCGCGCATAGGGGTCCTTCGACTCCTCCACCTCGCCTGCTCGGTGTCGTTGCTCAGGATGACAGCGGTAAAGCGAACGCAAAGGAACAAGCGAAGAGCGAAGAGCGCCCTTCCTACATTCCTGCCAGCGCCTGCTCCAAATCGGCGATGATGTCCTCGACGTTCTCGATGCCGACGGAGATGCGTACCATGCCGTCGGTCAGGCCGATTGCTTTGCGGCCGGCGGCGCCGATCGCCATGTGCGTCATGGTTGCAGGATGCGAGATGAGCGTTTCGACTCCGCCCAGCGACTCGCCCAGCGTGCATACGCGCACTTTCTTCAGAAGGCGTTTGGCGTTGGCGAGTGAGCCTGTCTCGAAGGTGATCATCGAACCGAATCCAGTCTGCTGCCGCCGGGCCAGCGCATATTGTGGATGGCTCTTCAGTCCAGGGTAGAAAACCTGCTTCACCTTGCGATGGCGAGTGAGAAAGTCGGCCACGACGCGTCCATTCTCGTCGTGCTGCTCCATGCGCACGGCGAGCGTTTTGGTGCCGCGCAAAATCAGCCAGCACTCGAAAGGAGAGAGAATTGCGCCCGCAGCTTTCTGAATGAACGCCAGCTTTTCTGCCTGCTCGGCCGTGGTGCATACCAGCACGCCACCGATGCCGTCGCTATGGCCATTGAGGAACTTGGTTGTCGAGTGCATAACGATGTCGGCGCCAAACTTAATGGGTTGCTGAAAGTACGGCGACAGGAAGGTGTTGTCGACCACGACTTCGGCGCCGTGCTTGTGCGCGATGCGACTGACCGCAGCGATGTCGGTGAGTCCCATCAGCGGATTGGTCGGGGTCTCGATGTGGACGTAACGTGTGTTCTTGCGAATCGCATGCTCGACATTGCGCGGGTCGGAAGTGTCAACATAGGTGAACTCCAGCCCGAAGTTCGTCATGATTTGATTGAAGAGCCGCGGCACGCCGCCGTACAAGTTGTTGGAGGCGACGATGTGCTCGCCCGCTTTCATCATGTGACAGATCGCGCCGATGGCCGCCATGCCGCTGGAGAAAACACGCGCCGCCACGCCGCCTTCGAGCGATGCCAGGTTCTCTTCCAGTCGCGTGCGCGTGGGATTGCCGGCCCGCGAATAGTCGTAGCCTTTGGTCTTGCCCAACTCTTCCTGGGCGTAAGTCGAGGTGGCAAAGATGGGAGGCGCTACCGCTCCGGTGGAGGGGTCGGCCTCATTGCCGATGTGGATCGCGCGAGTGGAGAAGCCGGGGGATTTAGTTTTGGCCATGAGGTGCAGTCAATTTGGATTGCGTTTTGCGTTTGCGATCATAAGCTTCGATTGTCATCACGAGCGAAGCGAGAGATCTGCTCTTGTGTCGTTCCTGAAGGGACTCGGATTGATTAATCCGTCTACCCAGGACTTACGTTCTGGGCTATGAATTGTCTCGTCCTTCGGACTGGTACGTAGATACGAATGACTGATTGCTGATCACTAATTGCTAGTCACTTCTTCTCATTAAAATGAAAAATGTCTTTTGACAGATACCGCTCTGCCGAGTCAGGAATGATAGTCGCCACCCGCTTGCCCGGTCCGAGACGCTTGGCGATCCCGATCGAGGCGAAAACGTTTGCGCCGCCACTGGAGCCCGCCAGGACGCCTTCCTCGGCAGCCAGCCGCTTCACCATATCGAACGCGTCGTGATCGCTAACCGCGATAATCTCGTCCGCAACTGAAGGATCGAATGTCTTGGGAATGAAGCTGGCGCCGATGCCTTCCACTTCGTGCGGGCCCTTCGGTCCGCCGCCCAGGACCGATCCCTGCGTTTCCACGGCGACTGTCAGCACCTTAGGGTTTTGATCTTTGAAGTAGCGCGCCACACCGGTGAAAGTTCCGCCGGTGCCTGCGCCAATGACTACGGCATCGACCTTGCCCTGCAACTGCTCGTGGAACTCACGCGCGGTCGTCTTGTAATGGAAGTCGGGGTTCGCCTGGTTTTCGAACTGTGCGGCAACGAACGAATTCGGTGTCTTCGCCGCCCGGCCCTTTACGTAGTCGATGGCGGCCTGCATACCCTCGCTCTCGGGAGTGCGAATGACCTCCGCACCGAGCGCCTCCATCAGCGTGACCTTCTCTTGCGAGAAGCCCTCAGGGACGGCGAACACGACTTTGTAGCCGCGACCGCATCCGATGAGCGCCAGCCCGACTCCGGTGTTGCCGGCCGTTGCTTCGAAGATGGTGTATCCCGGTCCGAGCCGGCCCTGGCTCTCCGCTTCGAGAATCATGCCCAGCGCGGCGCGATCTTTGATGCTGCCGCCCGGGTTGAGATATTCGAGCTTGGCGTAAACGTCGGCGATGCCCGCCGGAACCACGCGGCGAAGATGCAATACGGGCGTTTCGCCTACCAGTTCGGTGATCTCTTCCGCGACCCGGAGGGAACTCACTTCAGCAGTTTTCATTAGCACCTGTGCGGATGAACACTAAAGATTACGGGATGCGGCGGGAAGGGTCAACGCGGAGGGCGGCGAATTCACCACCGGAGCGCGAATGCGAATGCGTTTCCGGAGTTGTCATCCTGAGCGGAGTGAACTCGCGCAGCGAGTGAACGAAGTCGAAGGACCTCTATAGCCGGAACGATCGGTTGGCGGCGATAGGGGTCCTTCGACTCGTCGCTCCGCTCCTCGCTCAGGATGACACCAGTAACGAAGCGTGGCGGGTTCTATCACCCGCCCAAATCCACGTGCTCTACACGATCGACCTGCCGGCCCAGGAAGCGCGTTGCGAGCTTTTTGAATTTATCGACCGAATCGGTGACGAAGAATTGGAACGAGCGGTGGTCGGACGGCCCAGCGCTAAAGCGCGGGTCGTGCTGAGCGGCCTCATTCCCCCGCATAAATGCGGGGGCTCCCACCTGGGCTTCATCCCCTTGCATGAATGCGGGGGCTTCTACCGTCGAAGGTAGACTCTCGACCATCCTCTTCACCACCGAAGCGGTCGATTCCGCCGAATCCACGATCGTCATGTTCTCCGGCGCAGTTCTTCGCAGCAGCCCAGCGATCAGCGGATAATGCGTACAGGCCAGCACCAGAACGTCGGCTCCATCCCCGAGGGCCAAAGCCTCGTCGAGATAAATGCGCGCGACCTGCTCGGTCACCGGATGCTCCGTCCATCCCTCTTCCACCAGCGGCACAAAGAGCGGGCACGCCTTCTCGAAGGCCTCGACTCCGTGCCGCTGCAATGCGTCGCGATAGGCGTGACTGGAAACCGTAGCTTCGGTCGCGATCACGACCGCTCGGCGGCTGTGGCTGACCTGCGAAGCCATCAGGGCGCCGGGCTCAACCACGCCCACCACGGGAACCGTTGCGGCTGCTTTGATCTGCGGCAACGCCAGCGCGCTTGCGGTATTGCAGGCAATTACCAGCAGGTCGATCTTCTGCGACTCAAGAAATCGTGTCGCGCCGATGGCGTACCGTGCCACCGTCTCCGCCGACTTCGTTCCATACGGCAGCCGCGCAGTATCGCCGAAGTAAAAGTAGTGAGCGGGCAGGCGCTCAGCCAACGCCTTCAGCACGGTCAGGCCGCCAACGCCCGAGTCGAACACGCCGATGCGCGGCAGCGTCACTGCAGCTCCTTCGCAAGCTGGCCGATGTTGCTGGCCACGTAGAAGCGGCGCAGGTCGGCGTGTCCGGCGAGGGTGTCGCGCTCGGCTCCGTTGACGATGATCTTCACCCGATTGATCTTCCCATCGTTGGCATTCAACGTTGCAACGATCGAAGTAATGGTGAGCTCCTCAGCCAGCACTCCCGAGGGATGCGCATCGGCAAAGGCGGCGTTCGTATCCACAACCGCGCTGCCGTCACTCAGCAGATATACATCGCGGACGTCAGCCCCTGCGCCAATCGGGTGAGGCGAGCCCGACTGCAAATAAGTGCCGAACAGCGCGCGCAGGATGGACCTCGCCTGTTCGCTGCGCTCTGCCGGCAGTGGAATGCTGATCTGCTTCTTGTACAGCGTGGCGTCGGCATCCGAAGCGAGGAACAAGGTCACCGTCGCTGTCGGTCCATTGGCCGGAGGAGCCACCGCCTGCTGTTGCGTCGCCAGCCGTGCCTCGTCAGTCGCAAGCTGCTTATGCAGCCGCCATGCGTAGATCCCTATTCCAGCGGCTACCACCAGCAGCGCCGCGAGCATCACCACAATGCGGCGGGTCACGGATTGACCTCCGGCAGTTTCGCGCGCACTGCCGCCACACCGGCAGCAATCGATTGCGCAACTTGTGTCTGATAGTTGGCGCTGGCAATCTCATCGACACTTGCGCCCGGAGGAGCAATTTCAATCGCGATCGCCGGCGCCGCGACATTGTTCATGGGCCGCAGCGGCGCCGGCAGCGTTGCATTCGGCAGCTTGCGGCTCTCCAACTCGGCCGAGACTGATCCCGCGACCGTTCCACTCAAATCGGCGTACGCCGCCTGTGCCGTATCCCAGGGAAGAAAGCCGCCGGCTGCGGTGGCCTCCGCCGGTAACAGCTCGGTGAAGACGTGTACGCCCTTGCCGGTGTTGGCGGCGTGCAAGGCAATGTAAAGCGCCGGTCGGGCTGCGTTGATCGAGGTCGCGCGCTGATCGAGGCCGATGGCGTAATCTCCATTGCGCAGCAGGGAAGCCGCGATCCCGCGCGCCTGCAACTCGTGCTGCACCCGGCGGGCAAGCGCCAGCACCACGTCCTTCTCGGGCAGCTGCGGTGTGATGGCGGCGCCAATGTCGGCTCCTCCATGTGCCGGATCGATAATCACCAGGAAGCGTGGACGCGGCGGCCCTTGCGGAGCGGGCTGCGGCAGTGCGGTTGCTGACGTCGGCGGGACATTCAACGGCAACTGCTGCACAGCCTGCGTCGGTGCAGGCCCCGGCGCGGCGGTCACGATGATCGTCTTTCCACCATCGGCGAAATTTGCCATCAGCGGAGCCGAGCCGGTAATCTCCAGCTCGGAAATACCGTTGTGCTCGGAGAAAGTCGTGCCGGTAATCAACGGGTCATCGTACGCGACGTGATCTGCGGAACCGACCACCGGTTCGCGCTTGAAAGTCAGCCGCACCTTGCCCGGCTCGGTGGCGACCGTGGGATTCACCGGAGCCGGGAAGCCAAGCAGCAGCCGTGAGGGCGTACCCTTTTTGAGCTCCGCGGTGAAGCGCTCGGCAACGTTGCCAATGAGCAGGCGCCCGGAACCCGCGCGATACTCCGCCGGCTGGAGCGCGAGCCGTGGCAGCACCTCGCTTACAGACGTTAACGGGATGTAGCCGCGCCCGTTCTGGAGCACGAAGTTGGCAGCAAGCTTCAGCTTCTTGCCAGCGATCTTCACCTCGGTCTTGCCGTCGTGAAACTCTGCCTCCTGTTGCTTATTCCCGGCAGGGCTAAAGTCGCACTTTAACTTTTTGCCGCTTATCTTAGTCTCCACGGAACCCAGCGGCTCGAGCAGGTCGACCAAACCGATATACGGCTGGCCGCCGATCTCGACCAGGGGTAGGGAGTACGAGCTTTGCGGCGAAAACACGGCGATTTGCCCGGCTTCGGCAGACTGGGCGTGGACCACTCGATCGTGCGGAAACCAGCCAAGCGCAACCATCACCGCAGCGACCAGGGTGGCAATGGCGAACGCGAACGGCCTGCGAAGGCCAAACAACAACTCAGTGACCTCCGGCGGACATTCGGGGCGAGAGTTTATTGTAAGGTCGGGTTATTAGGTAGGGGGCGGGGAACTGCTGCGACTCGTGACGCGGCACTCGGTAGCGACGTCTGCGTGACATCTGTCTTGTTCCTTCACCTCGTACGTTTGTTGGGCCGTGGAAGTAAGACGAATTGTAGCAGCGCGCATCAGCAACCAGAGGCAGGTCTGGTTCATCCATGCAAGCAGCACGATCAGCAGCCGGAAAGCGCGAATCGGAATCTGACAGGGGCTCGCATTCCCGTGTTACCATCAGCCCCACAGGCACAGAGGATTTTATGGCCCGCGGATGCAGTTACGGAATCGGGTCAGTCCGCCCGTCTTATAAGGATTTTTCCAGCCAGCGTCGCGGGACATTTGCATGCTGCTCCCGTCCATACCTCGATGCGCGTCTTCTCCCGGATAACTTTTATGCTGGTGGTGTGCTGCATTGCGGCGGCGTTCTCGACTCCGGCGCTGGCACAGGACGACGCTCCGGACGTTCATATCACCCCGCGGGTTCAGCATGACAAGCCTGCAGAGCCGCCGGCAACGACCAACGCCAATGAAGCGGTAAAGGACGCCAAGCCTTACACCGCCAGCGAAGACATCTCGCTGAAGACGCATACCAAGCCCTTCCGCAAAGACGTTGACCTCGTGCTGGTGCCGGTAAGCGTGACCGATCCGATGAACCGGCTGGTCACTGGCCTGGAAAAAGACAACTTCCTGCTCTCCGATAACGGACAGCTGCAGCAGATCCGGCACTTCTCGAGCGAAGACGCCCCCATTTCGCTGGGCGTCATCTTCGACGTCAGCGGCTCGATGAGCAACAAGATCGACAAATCGCGCGATGCGGTAGTCGAGTTCTTTCGCACCGCCAATCCGCAGGATGAGTTCTTCCTCATCACTTTCTCGGACAAGCCCGAGTTGCTGGCCGACTTCACCCAGTCCATCGAAGACATTCAGAGCCGGCTGGTGTTCGCCCAGCCCAAGGGCCGCACTTCGCTGCTTGATGCCATCTATCTGGGTATGACGCGCATGCGTAAAGCGCGCTATGAGAAGAAGGCGCTCCTCATCATCTCCGACGGTGGCGACAACCACAGTCGCTACACCGAGGGCGAGATCAAGTCGATGGTGAAAGAGTCCGACGTGCAGATTTATGGTATCGGGCTCTATGATCGCGACTTCAAGACTCCGGAAGAACGTGAGGGCCCCGAACTGCTCACTGAAATCACGGAAGTGACTGGTGGGCGGACATTTGCCATCGGTTCGCCTAACGAGTTGGCCGACGTTGCCACGAAGATTGGAATCGAGCTGCGCAACCAATATGTGCTCGGATACCGTCCAACCAATCCAGCACGCGATGGCAAATGGCGCAAGATCAAGGTGAAGCTGAACCCGCCAAAAGGCCTGCCGCCGCTGCACGTCTACGCTAAAACGGGATACTATGCACCAACGGACTAGATACTGCGTCCTACTGATTACGACAATTTTGCTGCTTGCAAGCTGGGCGTTGGCTCAGTCTGCGCCTGCGCAACCGGCAAACCAGCCGGGAATGACTCCGCCTTCCGCCCCCGGCATTACCCAGCAGACCGCGCCCGCCAATGGGAGCTCGCCTGCGCCGGATCAAACCCAGGACCAGCAGCCCATTCCCCAGGCGCCCAATCAGCCAGGCGATACGGTGCAGGTGCCCAACCAGGGGCAAGCTCCCAGCACGCAGAGCGGCGACGTTTACATCTTCAAGAAGGAAGTTGACGAAGTTACCCTGCACGCGACCGTGGTAGACCAGAACAACCGCCTGGTGACAGATCTTGGGCGCAACGACTTCCAGGTTTTCGAAGACGGCCAGCCGCAGAAGATCGTCTCTTTCCGGCGAGAAGATATTCCGGTCGCCATGGGGATCGTTATCGACAACTCCGGCTCCATGCGCGATAAGCGTCCGGCGGTGAATGCGGCTGCCATCAACCTGGTGAAGTCGAGCAATCCCCAGGACAAAGTCTTCATCGTTAACTTCAACGAAGAGTACTTCCTTGACCAGGACTACACGGCAGCAATTCCTAAGCTTGAGGACGCGTTGCAGCGCATCGAAGCCCGCGGAGGCACGGCACTTTACGACGCCACCGTTGCCTCGGCCGATCACTTAAAGAAGAGCGGTCCGCTGGAGAAGAAAGTCCTGCTGGTGGTTACCGATGGCGAAGATAACGCCAGCCGCGAATCCCTGGAGCAGGCCATTCGCAACCTGCAGGCCGAGAACGGGCCAACCGTCTACACCATCGGAATCCTTGGCGACGAACACTCCAAGCGTGCCAAGCGTGCCCTGCGCGAGATGGCGGAAGAAACCGGCGGCGTCGCGTTCTTTCCCAAGGACGTCAGCGAAGTCAGCACAATCACCTCACAGATCGCGCACGACATCCGCAACCAGTACACCATCGTCTATAAGCCCACCAAGCCGCAAAGCGCGGGTGGATACCGCACGGTAAAAGTAGAAGCCAGCGCCAAGGGCTACAAGCACCTGAGCGTGCGTACGCGCAGCGGATACTACGCAGGGCAGCAAAGCGCGCAAGCTACCCCGCCTTCGCCAACGAAATAAGATTTTCAAGAACACCTTCCGGTGTGCCGATCGATTTGGTAGGAGCCCTCGCAGATGCGCCGAGGGCTCGCCCGTCTTCCGCCAGACATTTGAAACTCCCGAATGTAAGATAAGCATTCACCTACGCCTTCGGCACGCACATTGAAGATTTCAAAGCCACGGCTACTCACCCACGCATCGCAGATGCTCACGTTGCGCGGCGAATCCGCGCCCCGTCGCGGAGCCCAGATGGTCAACCTCGGAATCGTTCCGGACGGCGCGCTACTTCTGCACAGTGGCGCGATCGTGTCGGTCGGCTCCACCGACGAGGTGACGAGGCACACGCTGGCGGCTGACGCAGAGGAAATCGACTGTCGCGGCAAAGTCGTGCTCCCCGGTTTTGTCGATTCGCACACTCATCCGGTATTCACGGTGCCGCGTTTGATCGATTTTGAGAAACGCGTCAGCGGCGCGAGCTATGAAGAAATCGCCGCCGCCGGAGGAGGCATTCGATCCAGCCTGCGCGGCGTGCGTGAAGCTTCGGTCGAGCAGCTCGCACAGCATGTCCTGCGCGCTCTGGAAGAAATGTCGAGGCAGGGAACCACCACGGTGGAAGCGAAGTCAGGCTATGGGCTCAGCCTCGAGAGCGAGATCAAGTCGCTGCAGGCGATAAAGCTTGCCGCCGAGAGCTGGCAAGGCACTGTGGTTCCGACGTTGCTGGGCGCGCACGTGGTCCCGCCGGAGTACCGTGACCGTCCCGAAGCCTATGTTGACCTGGTTTGCGAGCAGATGATTCCGGTCGTAGCCGAGCAGAAGCTGGCGACCTATGTTGACGTGTTTTGCGAACGCGGCGCGTTCACCGCGGAGCAGTCGGCGAAGATCTTACGCGCGGCAGTGGAGCACGGGTTGAAAACGCGGGTACACGTCTGTCAGTTAACCCGGGCAGAGTTAGCTCCGCTGCTGGAGTTTCACCCCGCCAGCCTCGATCACATGGACTACGTCAGCGACGGCGACTTGCCCGCGCTGGCAAAGTCAGCGACCATCGCGACTTTGCTTCCTGCTGCTAATTACTTCCTCGGCCTGGAAAGGTTTCCTCCGGCGAGAACATTGATCGACGCAGGCGTAGCGGTTGCACTTGCCACCGACTACAACCCAGGAACCTCGCCGACGCCTTCCATGCCCTTGGTGCTGTCGCTGGCTTGTACCCACATGAAGATGTCGCCGCCGAAGCGATCACGGCAGCGACTATCAATGGGGCATGTGCTCTCGACCTGCAGCACCGCAAGGGCTCGCTGGAGCCGGGCAAAGACGCGGACATCGCCATCTTCGATGCTCAGGATTATCGCGAGCTTGCCTACTGGTTTGGGGTAAACCGCTGCGAGCGGGTTTTTCTGAACGGCCGGTAAACGTAGAGTCGGCTCACCCCCTCCCGCCCAAAACCGTCTATGATCTTTAACATTTGGTGGAACTCCCATGCTGAGTTTCCCGTACTTCTTGAGCATAGGGACCCGTACGTCTTCGAACGAAACTCCCACAGAGGTTTTAGAACGCAAATGAAAAGATTTCTGCTTGTCTGCGGCATGGCCGCGCTCTCCTGCTGCACAGCTTTTGCGCAACGCTTGCCCGGTGGTGCAACCCCCAGCCACTACAACTTGTCGTTCAACATCAATTTTGCGACAAACAGCTTCGAAGGCGACGAGGCGATCGATGTCGCGCTGGCCAAGCCCAGCAGTACCGTCACGCTGAATGCGGTGGAGATCGACTTCCATGAAGTCACGATCAGCGCAGGAGGGCAGACGCAGACTGCCAAAGTTTCCACCGACGCGCCCAATGAGATGGCGACCTTCACGGTCGAGCAAAGAGCTGCCTGCGGGAGAGGCCACGATTCACATCAAGTACACCGGCAAGCTCAACGACAAGCTGCGCGGCCTGTACCTGAGCACCTACAAGGGCCGCAAGTATGCCGTTAGCCAGATGGAATCCACCGACGCGCGCGTGGCCTTCCCCAGCTTCGACGAGCCCGGCTACAAGGCGACCTTCGACATCAGCGCCACCGTGGACAAGGGCGACACCGCGATCTCCAACAACTATGTTGTGTCCGACAATCCCGGCCCGGGCGACAAGCACACCGTCAAGTTCGCGACCACGCCAAAGATGTCGAGCTACCTGGTGGCGCTTACAGTTGGTGATTGGGTGTGCCAGCACGACGAAGTCGATGGCGTAAAAATCGGCGTGTGTACTGTGCCGGGGCAGGAGCACCTCACCCATTTCCCGCTCGAGGCGACCAAAGCCATCCTGCACTACTACAACAACTACTACAGCATTAAATATCCGCTGAAGAAGCTCGACGAAATCGCCGTGCCTGACTTCCAGGCCGGCGCCATGGAAAACTGGGGCGCCATCATCTATCGCGAGACGGCGTTGCTGGTCGACGAGAAAACTGGATCCCTGGGAGCGAAAGAAGGAGTCGCTGATACCATCGCGCACGAAGTTGCCCACCAGTGGTTCGGTGATCTCGTCACCATGCAATGGTGGGACGACATCTGGCTCAACGAAGGTTTCGCGACTTGGATGACCCCGCATCCGGTTGCCGCGTGGAAGCCGGACTGGCTGGTGAGCCAGTCGGTTGTAGATACTTCCCAGAACGCGTTGCTCGAAGACGCGGTGAAGAATACGCGGCCCATCCATCAGGAAGCGACCACCCGTGGGGAAATCGAGTCGCTATTTGACGGCATCGCTTACGGCAAGACCGCCGCCGTGCTGCATATGCTGGAGTCATATGTCGGTCCCGAGACCTTTCGGACAGGGGTGAACCTTTACTTGAAGGAACACGCCTACGGCAATGCCACTGCGTCAGACTTCTGGAACGCGATGGCGCGCGCATCGAAGCAGCCGATCGACCAGATCATGCCGACATTCGTGATGCAACCGGGCGAGCCTTTCGTTCAGGCCGACGCCAAATGCGCCGGCGGCAACACCACTCTTGATCTGTCGCAGAAGCGTTACTTAAATAGCCCGCAGGGCTTCAATGCTCCCAACGACGAGCTTTGGCAGATTCCCATCTGTGCCAAGGGCGTGGGCGGCTCGGCATCACAGACGCAATGCTTCCTGCTGACCAAACGGCAAGAGCAGTTCACCATGAAGGGCTGCTCCAAGTTCGTGTTCGCCAATGCCGGCGGGCTGGGATATTACCGCTTCAGCTACGACCCGCAAGCGCTGCAGCACTGGGCAGCACCGCCGAGCAGGGACTCACTCCGGACGAACGCATCGCCCTGGTTGGCGACGAATGGGCGCTGATGCGTGCCGGAAAGTCTAATG
This sequence comes from uncultured Acidobacteriaceae bacterium, assembly GCA_963771535.1. Taxonomy (GTDB): domain Bacteria; phylum Acidobacteriota; class Terriglobia; order Terriglobales; family Acidobacteriaceae; genus CAVVDY01. The sequence goes on from CAVYTK010000007.1 coordinate 832,850, forward strand.
CCGGCGACTACCTGGCGCTGGGTTCGCAGTTCCGCAACACTCCCGGCTACATTCTGCTGGACAACTTTGCAACCCGTCTTGATTTCATCAACGACGAACTGGTGAGCGCCGCCGATCGTCCCCAGTTGCAGGCCTGGATACGGCAGACGTTCTCTCCCATGATGCAGCAGTTGGGCTACACGGCGAAGCCGGACGAACCTCCGACCGAGCGACAGAAACGCGCGGTCCTATTTACCTTGCTGGGCAATGTGGGCGACGATCCGCAGGTAATTCAGCAGGCGCACACCTTGGTCGAGGCCTATATGCAGAATCCGCAATCGGTGGATGGAACCCTGGCCAGATCGGTGCTGACCGTAGCGGCGCGGCACGGCAACGCCGAACTGTACAACCAGTTCAAGGCGCAGATGAAAACCGCCAAGTCGCCCGAACAGTACTATCGCTACTTCCGCGCGTTAGGTGACTTCCCGGAACCGAAGCTGATCGACGAGACGCTGGCATCGACCCTGACCCCGGCGGTACGAAGCCAGGACCTCTACATGCTGCCGGGCATGATGCAGAATCCCGCGGCGCGCGACGCGACTTGGGACTTCATGCGCAAGAACTACGACGCCCTCAGCACCAAAACCGGTGGAGGCCTGGGGGGCTTCGGCGTGTTTGTCGGAGGAACGTTCAGCTTCTGCTCGCAGGAGAAAGCGCAGGAGGTCGAGCAGTTCTTCCAGCAGCATCCGATCCAGGGAACGGAGCGCAACCAGAAGGAAGCGTTGGAGTACATCCACAACTGCGCCGCCCTGAAACAGCAGCAGCAAAGTACTCTGGCGACCTGGCTGAAGCAAAACACCTCTAGCACATCTGCATCCGAAGGAGCCAAAGCGAGCAACAGTTCGGTGCGGTAAGAGTTACGCCTGACGACCCGGGGGAAAGAACTGAACCCAGAGTGACAGGAGGAGAAAGACTGCAAGTATCACCAACTCCGGCTCGATGGGGTGCCGGTACCGAGGGTGCGGGAACGTGATGTAGTAAACCAGCGGATATGCAACGAATAGCGTGGCGAAAAGGAAAACACCGTGCACGCGCCTCTTGATTGCCAGCACTAGTCCCCCAAAGGACAATAAAGACGACGCAAGAAAGAGCAGGTTCCGGATTTTCCCAAAAAGCGTTCTAGGAAGGCCGTCCGCATTCCGTGGCAGTCCAGCCCAGAAGAAGACGAACCTGCGGAAGCATAGAACTGCGAATCGGCCCCGATTGTTGGCGATCCACTCCTTCGCATCGTCACCCTGCTCGGCGTTAACCGCTACTTCTCCCATCTGCTGGAATACTTTTAGGCGACCCTCCTCGAGTCCGATGTGGTAGTTCCAGACCGCCCATCCCTCGGCCATGGGGTTGTTGCCGACGTGTAACTCATTGCCGAAATTGTCGCGAATAAAGATCGGTTCGGCAAAAACGTGGTAGTTGCGTATTAGCCACGGCGCCAGGGTGATCCAGAAGCAGGCTGCGCTCAAAACTATCGGGACGAGAAAACGCCTGCCGCGGCGATGTAGCTGATAAACGAGCCAGCACCCGGAGAAGGGAAGCCAAGCCAGTGGGGCGGGATTCGTCAATCCGATAATTCCCCACACCAGTCCATAAAGGACCCAACGTCGAGGGTTACCATCACCCTCCATCTCCAGCGTGAGCATGAACAATAGGCTCAGCAGAAACGCCGTCAAGCTCGTCTCCCAAGCCCAGAACGCCGAGAAATAGATGGCGTACGGCAACAGCGCCCAAACCCATCCCGACCAGCAGGCAACTTTCTCATCCAGAACGCGCCGGGCGATGCGATAGATCGTCCAACTAGTTAGCGCCGAGAAGAAACTGTTGAACGCCAGCATGGCAAAGGCGGCTTTGTCGGAATAAATGCCAAACGCACGAAATGCCAGCGAAATTAGCCAGGGATATATAGGGGCGGTCCAGGCCGAGGGACCAGTGTCAACCACATAAGGTGAGCTATAGCCGCGGCCCATGGCGAGTGAGCGGGCCAAGTTGGCCATTTCAAGCTGATGCCACGTCCAAAGGCTGATGTGGTACGAGCCGGTGGCGAGGATGCACAGAATTCGCACGGCCAGCCCGAACAGCACCATGTAAAGCGGAGAGCAAAAAACTCTCGCTACAAGTTTGCGTTCCGGCGCAGCACTCGGCATTGTGTCCCTTCTGGTTGCGAGGCGCGAGTTTACCACGACCCCCGGCGCGCTACTCCCGGAGCAGCCGGCAATGCCGAGTCACGCAGGATCAGGCTCGACGGCTGTCGAAATTTCGGGGGCATGGCCGCAACGAAGTCGTGGCCGATTGCCGTAAACTCCCTCTATGGCTACTGAAGTCGTCGTTATCGGAGCCGGAGTTTCCGGCCTGGTTTGCGCGCTGGAGCTGACGCGCCTCGGTTTCTCCGTGCAGGTGCTCGAAGCCTCGGACGCAGTAGGCGGCCGCGTTCGCACCGACGTAGTCGATGGCTTTCGGCTCGACCGCGGCTTCCAGGTTTTGCTTACCGCGTATCCCGAAGCGCGCCGCTGGCTGAGCTACGAAGGGCTGGCCCTCAGGACTTTCGAGCCCGGCGCGATGGTTCAAGTCGAAGGCAAGTTGCACCGCGTTTCCGATCCCTTGCGCCGCCCTTCGCAGGCATTGAGTTCCGCCTTCGCGCCGATCGGCACGTTGCGTGACAAGCTGCTGATCGCGAAGCTGCGCGAAGAACTCGTTATTGCCAGTATCGACGAGGTACTCACCTCGCCCGAGTCATCGACCCTGGAAGCTTTGCGGGCTTACGGCTTCTCCCGGCAGATCATCGAGCGCTTCTTCCGCCCGTTTCTCGGCGGCATCTTTCTCGACCCGGAGCTGGCGACTTCGAGCCGCATGTTCCGCTTCGTCTTCCGCATGTTCGCCCTCGGCTATGCGGCGCTGCCGGCCCAAGGTATGCAGGCGATTCCGCAGCAGCTCGCATCGGCCCTGCCCGAAGGCAGCATCCGGCTGAACACGCCGGTCGAGAGCATCACAGGCCAGTCGGTGCGGCTGAAGGATGGAGACGAGTTGCGCGCCAACGCCATTGTTGTGGCGTGCGATCCGGCACATGCCGAGTGGCTGCTGTCGTCCACCGATGCCGGCGTGCGCACCGCCATGCGCGGCGTCGATTGTCTCTATTTTGCCGCTGAACGATCGCCGGTCGAGGCGCCCTTCCTGGTGCTGAACGGCGACGGCTCAGGGCCGATCAATAACCTGTGCGTGCCCAGCGACATCGCGCCCAGCTACGCGCCTCCGGGCTCGCACTTGATTTCCGTGACGGTCTTGAAGCCCGCCGTCAGCGAGGAGCTTACACTTCAGCATGTGACCGCCCAGTTGTCGCGCTGGTTCGGCCGCGAAGCGGAGCGTTGGCAGCACCTGCGCACCTATCACATCCCTGAAGCTCTGCCTGACCAGTCGCTTTCCTCTGGCGGAGTTAGGATGTCGTCGGTGCGGGTGGAGAAGGGTTTGTATATTTGTGGCGATCATCGCCGGACCGCATCGCTCAACGGAGCTATGAACGCCGGACGCCGCGCCGCCGAGTGCTTGGCGGCCGATTTCGCGGGCGAAGGGTAATGAGAAAAGGAAATTCGGGTGCCCCATTCAAGCCGCTTTTGGCTTGAGTGGGTCTTCTGTCCCCCACCTCTCGTAGAATGGACCTATGCGCCACGCTTGCGCCGCCCTGATTGCCATCTCAATTCTGTTCACCCTCTCCTGTTCGAAGAAGCCAGCCGAGAAGCGCTACGAACTGCAAGGCCAAGTCGTTGCCGTCGACTCGGCCGCCCGTCAGATCACCGTCGCACACCACGACATCCCCGGCCTAATGCCAGGCATGACCATGCCCTTTTTGGTGGGCCCGAACGATCAATGGGTATTCGGCGCGATCGCTCCTGGCGATCAGATTCATGCCACCCTGGTCTTAGGCAGGCACGCTGAGCTGCAGGACATCAACTTCACTAAGCAATCGGCCGCGAGCGGTGCCGGTACCTCCACCTTCCATGTGCCCGATCCTGGCGAGCAGGTGCCCGACTTTGCGTTCGTCAATCAGAATGGCAAGCGCATTCACCTGGAGCAATTTCGCGGCAAGCCTCTGCTGCTCACTTTCATCTACACGCGTTGTCCGCTGCCGGATTTCTGCCTGCTGATGAGCAACAATTTCAGTGAGATATTGAAGCAGCTGCATCAGCAGCCCAATGCCTTCGACAAAACGCAGTTGCTCAGCATCAGCATCGACCCTAAGCACGACCAGCCGCCTGTGCTGCGTGATTACGGAAAGCGCTACGTCGGCGACATTGATCCCACTTTTCAACATTGGCAGTTCGCCACCGGGTCACCCGAGCAGATACAAAAGGCGGCCGAGTTTTTCGGTCTGGCCTACAACGAGAACTCCGGACAGATCGTTCACAGCCTCAGCACCGTCCTTATCGGCGCCGACGGGAAAGTCGTGAAGCTCTATCTCGGTAACGATTGGAAGCCCGTCGATGTAGCCGCCGATTACACGGCAGCAATGCACGACTAAGCCGCCAACTTCGTTGGCTACTGCCGCCTCCAATCTCTTAGCCGCAAAAGCAGTTCTTAGGAGATGGAATGTCCCAGGCACGTACTCCGGTTGAGCAACTGAACGAGCTGATTCGCGACATCAAGTTCGCCATGCTGGCGACGATCCAGCCCAACGGAATGGTTTATAGCTGTCCCATGGCGACGCAGGAAGCCGACGTCGAAGGTCACCTCTGGTTCTTCACCGGCACCAACACCGACAAAGTCGATGCCATCCGCGAGAACCCGAACGTCTGCGTGGCGTACGCCGACCCCGACCGGCAGCGCTATGTGTCGGTCAGCGGAGTGGCCGAACTGCAGAACAACCCAGCCAAGAAAAAGGAGCTGTGGAATCCGCTTTATAAAGCGTGGTTTCCGCAGGGGCTCGACGACCCAAAGCTAATCATGATCAGGGTTCGGATCACCGACGCTGAATACTGGCATGCTCCCGAGGGCAAGATGGTGCAGCTTCTGGGATTTGCCGAAGCGGCGATCACCGGAGAGCGCTATCAGCCCGCCGGCTACCGCCAAATCGAGTTCCCGGAAAACCGCCACGACCTGAACCGCTAGCCTGCACCTTACTGCTTGGTCGGCGGTTGAGCAGGTGTCTCAGCCGGGGCCGGCTCGGGGGCGGCCGGCTGGGCTGCGGCTGGAGGCATGCTCCTCCCTGCGAGATATTGCACGAACTTGTTGGCCGCCTCTGCCCGTTCTCCCTGCAGCTTCGACGGCACCAGCGCCGGTACATCCGCTGGACACGCTTCCATTGCGCCGCAGACATTCACCGCGTGGGCCATCTCTCCCTGCAGCGCCGGATAGTTTGCCGCGTCGGCAGGCGAGTCCAGGATCACGATGTCTACCGGCTGATCGTCCAGATGATTCATGGCCGTTTGCAGGTCGGAAATCGCAAGGCTGCCCACCAACACCACCGCTCCATTCGACAAACGTGGATTGGTCGCCTGGAAGTCCAAAATGCGATGGTCAAGCGCCGACGCATAGGGGGAAGCGAGATCGCGGAAGATGCGTACGGTTACGGGGTGTGCCTTTTGCCGAGCTTTGCAGCCCGGCAGGAGCAGGCAAATTGCGGCAAGAACCGCCAAGGAAGACCAGCGAAGCGCCATCAAACGATAATATCCGACGAAGTCCAAAGCGAAAATGGTACCTCTCGTAACCCGCCCGTAACCTTTGCAGGCCCATGGCCAGGGCCAAATGCTGCCCGGCCCCTACTTTATAAAGTAGCTGAATCAACTTTACACAAACAGCCTTTCACAACAGAATAGATTCATACATAATGCAAGCGTCACCTCTGGTCAAACAGAATGAGCGCTACAGGCAAAATCGGGATTTTCTGCCTGCTACTGTCCGGTACATACCTGTATGGACAGCAGGTGACCGCGCCTGTGCTTCGCGCTGACGCCTCGGTCGAAAGCTCTTCCAACCCGCAGCCGTTCGTTCCGAGTTCCGAAACAAGCCAGAGTTTCCCAGCTCCCAGCGCTTCGCTGCAGGTGAGCGATGGCAACGGCTGGGTGCGATCCAGTGATTTGGACACTCCGGCGTTCGCGAACCATGATGACTGTACCCAATTGGCGACCCTGAATCCGGCGGCCGCCGATTTAGATGAAACTCCGGGCGGCGGACTGGCGCTGCGCAATTTCAGCCTGCATGGCGAATTCTCCCGCGACCACATGATTGAGGTGGCGCGCAATTTCGTGCCCAGCAAATCGCTGCCCAATGCCCCCTCGTACAAGCCACTCACTTCGCGCGAGAAGTTTGATGGCTGGGCTCGCCATACGTATTCCGCCGATATGCTACTCGGAACGGTGTTGGACACCTTGACCCTGCAGGCCACCGGCGCGTATCGCGACTATGGCGGCGGCATGCAAGGCTTCAGCAAGCGCTACGGCACACAGTTGCTCTCCAATGAGGCAGGCTCGCTGTTTGGACGCTGGCTGTTCCCCACAATCTTGCACCAGGACCCGCGCTATTTCCCCTCGCACAAGACGAACATTTTCGATCGCATGGCCTACGCCGCGAGCCGGGCTGTTATCACCCGCAGCGACAACGGAGGAAACGTCTTCAACAGTTCACTCTTGCTGACGCTGCTCGTCACTTCGGCGCTCAACAACGGCTACAAGCCGAATTACGACGAAAGCTTTCAAGCCACCATGGCCAACACCTTTGCCGGACTCGGCGCCACCGCCCAGATCAATCTGCTCAACGAATTCTGGCCCGATATACAGCACCTCTTTTCCCGCCATTCGCCCAAGCCTGCTAAGTACATTTCTCATGAAGTTGACAAGCTGACCTCCTGGTAGCCGTAACCACCAAACAAAGCTGACAATTGTCACCTCGCAGCTCTGACAATCCACACTTCTTGCATTGCAGGAAATAAATGATGCTCGTATTGGGAAAACATGTCAGCCAATCTTCAGCCAGTCGATGCCAGCTCTCTTCCAAAGACTTCGGAAGAGTGCGATTCTATAGGCATTCACCTACAGGAGAGCCGTTCCACCGGTATGCGCGACCTCAAAGATGAACTTGCGTCACTGCGTATCGAGCGTGATCGTCCACCGCGACGCTGGGGACGCCTCGTCGGGTGGCTTGTAGCGCTGGCCCTCATCGTCGGTGGCGTTGTCTACTACTACGCGCTAATCCGTCGCTTGGCCCCTTGGCTGCGTTCGGAGCCGTTGAAGTCGAAACCACACAGGCCAGCGTTCAGAGCACCGGCGGTCCCAGCAGCGGCACCCCCATCCTAACTGCTTCCGGATATCTCGTCGCGCGCAAGCAGTCCGTCATCTCTTCGAAGATCCAGGGGCGTCTCTCAGAACTGCGCGTGGAAGAGGGAAGCGTGGTTCATGGCGGGGAGGTGATTGCCCGCCTCGAGGACGCCGACTACGTCGCCGCGATCGCTAAGGCAAAAGCCGACATCGAGTATGCCAAAGCGAATCTTACCGAGATGCAGCGCCAGGCCCGCCTGCAGCAGGGGCTCTATCGCGACAAAGTCGTCTCGCAGGACGCGGTTGACGCCGCCGACGCCAAGGTGCGTATCTCCCAGGCGGAGGTCGATCAGGACGAAGCTAACCTCAAAGTCCAACAGGCGCTGCTGGAGTTCACCAACATTCGTGCGCCCTTCGACGGAGTCGTCATCAAGAAGATGACCGAAGTCGGCGAGAGCGTGGCGCCCATTCCTCCCGGTGTGAATGTTTCCACTTCCTCGGGAGCCATCGTCGCCGTCGCCGACATGAATTCGCTCGAAGCCGAGGTCGACGTCAACGAATCCAATGTCGCGCAACTCAGCAACAACCAACCGGCGACGATCTCGGTGCAGGCCATTCCGAACCATCCCTACGATGGGCGACTGCGCCAGATTATTCCTACCGCCGACCGCACCAAGGCCACGGTGACGGTGAAGGTCAGCATTCTCGACAAGGACAAGAACCTGAAGCCGGAGATGAGCTGCAACGTCACCTTCCTCGAGCCGAAGAAGCCGTCGCAGTCTAACGCGCCGCCGCAGCGCATCGTCACTGTTTCAAAAGACGCAATCACTACGCGTGACGGCAAGCAGGTAGTGTTCGAGGTGGACGACCGCAAGGTTCGCATGCTTCCGGTCACTACCGGCAACGATTTGAACGGACAGGTGATCGTGAAGAGCGGCCTCGCCGGATCAGAGACACTGGTCAACAATCCACCGCAAAAGCTGAAAGACGGCGACGCGGTGAAGGTGAAGGGGTAGTGCGGCGCTTCAGCGCCACGTAGCTGAGCTTTGTGTCAGGGCACGACTTTAGTCGTGCCGAAAAAGCACCAACGATTCGGGGCTTTAGCCCCTGAGGTATCTCTCCATGAGCGCAACCACCATCCCCGAAGTCGCCACTAAGGCCAGTGCGGTAAGCGTGCAGAATGTGCGCAAGACGTACCAGCGCGACAGCCAGCAGCTCACGGTGCTCGATGGCATCAACCTCGAAGTGCCCACCGGAGAATTCGTCGCCCTCATGGGCCCGTCCGGCTCCGGCAAGACGACACTGCTGAACCTCATCGCCGGTATTGATCGCCCAACCTCCGGCCGCGTGGTCGTTGCTAACACCGACCTCACGCCCCTCTCCGAAGGCGAGTTGGCCAAGTGGCGCAGCCGCAACATCGGCTTCATCTTTCAGTTCTACAACCTCATCCCGGTGTTGAACGCCATTGAGAATGTCGAGCTTCCACTGCTGCTGACTTCGCTCTCCGGCAAGGAGCGTCGCGAGCGCGCCATGACCGCGCTGCGTATCGTCGGCCTGGAAGACCGCTACAAGCACTATCCGCGCCAGCTCTCCGGCGGGCAGGAGCAGCGTGTCGCTATCGCGCGCGCCATCGTTACCGATCCCAGCGTACTGGTTGCCGACGAGCCAACCGGCGATCTCGACTCCAAGAGCGCCGAAGAGATCCTCGACCTGATGCAGACCTTCAACAAGGAATTCGGCAAGACCATCGTCATGGTCACGCACGATCCCCGCGCCGCCGAGCGCGCCCACGTACAACGCCATCTCGAGAAGGGAGTGCTCAACCGCTGATGAAATACGCACCCCTGGTTCTCAAGCATCTCCGCAAAAACTGGATTCGCACTCTCAGCACCGTGCTCGCCATGGCCGTGTGTATCTTCATGTTTTGTGTGTTGCGCACCGTAATCTCTGCCGTGGACTTTGGCCTGCACTCCGGCAACACCAACCGTCTGGTCACTCGCGATGCCGTTTCCATCGCTAATATGTTGCCGCTGAACTACAAGCAGAAGATTGCCGCCATTCCCGGCGTCAAAGATGTTGTCATCGTGAACTGGTTTGGTGGCGTCTATCGCGACCAGAAAAACTTTTTCGCCAACTTGGCAGTCGAGCCCGAACCTTTCCTTCGCATGTATCCCGAAATCATGCTGCCGGCCGACCAGAAAGAGAAGTGGCTGGGCGACGTTCGCGGATGCATCATCGGCCGCAAGCTGGCCCAGCGTTTCAACTGGAAAGTCGGCGACACCTTTCAGCTTGAGAGTTTCATCCCGTACTACCGTGTAGGCAAACCGTTCGATTTCGTCGTTGACGGAATCTACGACACGGACGAGGCGCGTTATCCCGCGACCAACCTCGATTCGATGTACTTCAATTTCAAATACCCCTACGAAGCCACCGGGCAGCGAATCGGAATCGGTACGCTCACCTCGTCGATCGACGATCCGAAACAGGCTGGTGCCGTCAGTAAGCGCATCGATGATGCCTTCGATAACAGTGACCATGCCACCAAGACCGAGACCGAACAGGCTTTTCGCGCCGGCTTCATCGCTCTTGCCGGAAACCTTGCGCTGCTGCTGAATGGCATCGGACTCGCCGTCGCCTTCACCATTCTTCTTGTCACGGCGAATACCATGAGCATCGCTGTCCGCGAGCGCCGGCAGGAGATCGCCGTGCTCAAGACGCTTGGCTTCTCCAGCGGACTGGTCATGACACTCATCATCAGTGAGGCTTTGTTGCTCGGCGCCATGGGTGGTCTGATCGGCATTCTGCTCTCCCGCATGATGATTACCGTACTGGTGAATGCCCCGTTCATCGGCGACGTGCTTCGCTCATTCCCCAACCTCGGCCTTTCGCCGCAGATTGCAAGCTTCGGCTTGGGCATCGCTTTGCTTCTCGGCTTGCTCTCAGGATTTATACCCGCGCTCATGGCATATCGTGCGCGTATTACCGAACAGTTGAGGCAGGTGTAGCATGGGACTCCTTTTTCGGTATAACCTTCGCAACCTTCGCGCCCGCTGGAAGGTCACGCTGCTGGCTATCTTCGGCATCGCTCTGGTAGTCGCGGCCGTAGTGGTCATCGCCTCAATGTCAGCGGGATTCCAAATCGCGCTGAGCTCGACCGGATCCGACAACAACGCCATGGTGGTGCAGCGCGGCTCGATGTCCGAGCTGACCTCGTGGATCAACGTCGCTAACGTGCAGACCATCCTCAGCGACCCGCGCATCGCTCGCGACCCGCAAGGCACGCCGCTGGCTTCCTGCGAAATTATTGTTATCGCTGCCAAGCCCAAAAAGTCCGACAACCTCCCGGCAAACATCACGCTGCGCGGCGTGACGCCGATGGCGTTCAACGTGCGCAACAACATCAAAGTCGTCGATGGCCGTATGTTCACGCCCGGGCTGTTTGAGGTGATCGTCGGCAAGAAGATCTCCGACCGGGTGAAAGGCCTCAATATCGGCGACACTCTTCGCGTGCAGCGCAAAGAGTTCAAAGTCGTCGGTTTGTTTACCGCCGACGGCAGTTCCTTCGAGAGTGAAGTGTGGGGCGACTACAACGCGCTTGCTCCGGCGGTAAACCGCAACGGTGGATGCGATTCGCTGACCGCCCGCATGGTGAATCCAACGATGATCGCCGCGTTCGATAAGGACGTGCGTGCCAATCCCCAGATGCAGGTGCAGGCGCAGTCAGAACGCCAGTACTATGCCGAGCAGTCCGGCAGCCTGGGCACCGTCTTGAAGATGCTGGCCGCCTTCGTCGGAATCGTGATGGGCATCGGCGCGGTCTTCGGCGCCATGAACACCATGTACGCCATCGTGTCGCAGCGCACCCGCGAGATTGGCACCCTGCGCGCACTCGGCTTCTCGCGCAGCGTCATCCTGTTTTCGTTTGTCACGGAATCGGTTTTCCTGGCCGTGGTCGGAGGCGCCCTGGGCTGCGTGCTCGCATTACCCATGCAGGGCTTCACTGCCGGTACCGGACAGACGCAGAGCTTCAGCGAACTGGCCTTCGCCTTCCAGATCACCCCGCCCATCATTCTCACCGGAATGATTTTCGCTGTGCTCATGGGCATTCTTGGCGGCCTGCTGCCGGCATTTCGGGCAGCAAGAATGCCGATCACCAAAGCGTTGCGCGAAGCCTAGGAGAGTTGTCGGTGGTTAGCTGTCGGTTGTTCAGAGCAGGAATGGGCCCAGCTTTAGTTGCGCCGACCGAACTCCGCTTCCTGTTGTCATCCAGGGCCGGCGGCAGAGGGAAAGGGCTGCAGCTGCTCGCGAAGGCGATCGAAATCCTTGTGCTGCTCCGCGCTTCCTGCCCGGCATCTTACCTTCGGGAGAGCGGCCTGGCCATAAGTTCGAGGTAGTCCGCGAGCTCTAACTCTGGATATACTCCCGCGAGTGAGCCTGCCAGAACGCTTCGCAGTCTAAATTGTTGCAGCGGTGTCGTGATTGGCTCAGCGACCTTTCTACGAAGTAACTCCGATCGGGCGTAGATAGCTTCGGGGAGTATGGAACTGCGAAATTCGCTATAACGCTCGTTCGACTTCTCAGACGATTGCTCAAGTTCCTGCTGCCACTCGGTCTGTCTCTCCGATTCTGTTAGAGGCAGACGCTTCGTGAGCTGCTGGTTCGAGAGTTTGGCGTCGGCGTCTCGACACCTGCGACTGAATGCCCGGATCTTCTCCACGGTTTGATTCGTGAAGGCGAATAACTCGGCGTCTGTTTCAACTCTCATTTCGTACTGCTTTCGCATGTAATCCGCGCCGGTCTCGGCCAGACGCTTGATAGCAGGAGCATATTCTCCATTCACCTTCTGCTCGTCTTCTAACTTTGCGCGCAGATAGGCGAGGTCGCCGGCATTCTTGATTTCATTCGCTTGCATGTTGGCCTGGAGCGATTCCAGGGCGCGAGCTTGTTTCCATATCTCCTCTTCGTGCGCGGTTTTAGCATTGCTAATACTCATGCACTCACTGAGACCCAGTAAGCTGAATGCGGCGGCGAACATCCACCGCCTGTATCCGCGGCACTGAACCATCGAGACCAGGATGCCCCCGACGGCCAGAACTGTGCCGCATGTACCAACTGGTATCCAAGACATAGCTAAGCCTCCGGATGTAAGGAGCGTTGCAATTGGACCTCCGGTGAGCATGGGTATCTATTAAGGAACGATGCTGGCCTGCAATTTGCCCCTCGCCGGGCACGGATACGCGACCTCGTCACACTGCTCTGTGACAAACTCGCTTGGTGCCTAAAGTCCACTTAGGTACAATTAGCGGCAATGAGGACGAGGGAGAGTTGTCTCTCTCTGAATCTTGCTCCTTAATGGGGATGTGTGACGCGACCGGTTCGTCATAGCTCTTGTTGGCTTCTGTTAACCACTTCTCAAACACTCCACCCTCTCGGTCTCGCGAAAATGACACTTAAGTCTTTATTTCACAAGATTTTGCCTGTAACCCTCACGCGCTCAAGATTTTGCAAGCTATTCTTCAAAACGACGCAATGCTTTCAAGATTTTGCGCATGGGGAGGGGGGAGGGGGTACCCTTAGCGTTGCACCGAAAGAGGTGCAATCAGATTTTGATGGTTCGTTTTACCAGTTAGATAATACCCCCCGCCTCAGCGTCACCGTGTATAGAACCGAAGCTCGAAGAGCGAAACAATCTGTAGCCCAGGACGGCAGTCCTGGGTGGCGGCTATCATTTAATTCCGGAGCCCCTTCAGGGGCGGCACATCACTCTGTTCGGGCCGAGAGTAAGGCTGCGCTTCTGACGGCGCCCCCTTCTCGTCAGTGCAGGACGTTTAGTCGTGCCGATACCGTGCCATATCACAAACAGGTACGGTGCCCCAGGTTCGCGGCCATCATTTGGACGCTAACCTGGGTCTTCCTCTTCTCCTCGATTAGCGCCCTCGCCCAAACCACTCCTCCCGCCGCCATCACCGATCCCACCAAGCTCAAGAGCCAGACTGTCGTGGACATGCAGAACTTTGCCATAGACAAGCTGTACACCACGCGCAACATCGGCGGCAGCAGCTGGTCGCCTGACGGCAAGCAGGTCGCGTTCGTTTCCAACATCAGCGGCCGCAACAATGTCTGGATCGTCCCGGCCGAGGGTGGATGGCCGACGCAGCTGACGATCAGCGACCAGCGGCAGACCTCGCCCGCGTGGTCGCCCGATGGCAAGTGGATCGCTTACGCCTCCGACTACGACGGCAACGAGCAGTGGGACATCTTCGCCGTTTCACCGCTGACTGGTGAGGTGGTGAACCTGACCACCACCAAGGAAACATCCGAGGAGTCGCCGGTGTGGTCGCCCGACAGTAAGAGCCTGGCGTACACCGTGAAGACCAAGGGTGGCTCGAGCTACGAGATCGATCTGATGGATTTCACTACCCGCCACGTGAAGCATGTCACCAAAGACACGCCCGCCGGACTCAACAACTTCGGCCCGATCTTCTCGCGCGACGGCAAGTTCCTGGTGTACACGCAAGCCGATGCCGGCGGCCGCAACAGCGACATCCTCCTCCTCGAGCTGGCGACAGGTAAGGCCACCAACCTGACGCCGCATCAGGGTGAGCAGACCTACTTCGCATCCGACATTTCTCCCGACGGCAAGACCGTACTCATGACATCCAACGCCGGCAACGGCTACGAGAATGCCGGGTTGTTGAGCATTGCAACTCAGAAACTCGAGTGGCTTACCAACGACAAATGGGAGGTGGGATCGGGATCGTTCGCGCCCGATGGCTCCAGCCTCACATGGTCAGCTAACGTCGAGGGGAACACCAATCTGTATCTGTATCAGCTTGCCAGCCGCAAGGCGGAAATGCTGCCGCTTCCCGCCGGAGTGAATGGGTTGGCGGGCGACCCCACCGCCTTTTCGCGCGACGGCTCAAGACTCCTCTACCATCACAACGGCCCCACCGCGCCGAATGATCTGTGGAGCTACGACCTCAAGAGCAAAGTCACGCAGCAGTTGACGCACGCCCTGGTTGGCGGCCTGCGCACCGCCGATATGGTCGAGCCCTACCTTGTGCACTATCCCAGCCGCGACGGCAAGTGGACCATCTCCGCCTTTGCCTACATACCCAACAACATCCTGCGCAACGGCAAGTTTCCCGCGATCGTGTACATCCACGGAGGCCCGACCGGACAGTTCGTCAACACCTTCAATCGCCAGATCCAATACCTGGTCAACCAGGGATACCTCGTCATCGCCCCCAATTTCCGCGGCTCCACAGGCTACGGAAAAGACTTCATGCGCGCCAATTATCGCGATGAAGGTGGCGGCGACCTGAACGATATCGTTGATGCGGCGGAGTGGGTCGCCAAGAGCGGCTTCGTCGACCCCAAGAAGCTGGTCTCGATGGGCGGCAGCTACGGTGGCTACCTGACGATGATGGCGGTAACCAAGTATCCCGATATGTGGGGGGTGGGCGTGTCGATCGTGCCTTACGTGAACTGGTTCACCGAACTCTCCACTGAAGACCCGGCGATTCGTGCCTACGATATTTCCATCATGGGCGATCCGGTGCAGAACAAGGCGCTCTACGAAGACCGCTCGCCCATCAATTTCATTGACCGCATTAAGGCGCCGATCCTGCTGATTGCAGGCGGCAATGACGTGCGTGATCCAAGCAACGAAGCCCAGCAAGTGGCCGATGCGATCAAGAAGAAAGGTGGAGTGGTGCAGCTAAAGATTTATCAAGGCGAAGGGCACCAGTTCTCGCGCATCGAGACACAGATCGATGAGATGAAGGCCATCTCCGATTTCCTGAAAGTGCACGTGCCCTCGCCCGGATGCGGTTGCTCGATTTATGAATAGTGCAACTTCAGTCTTTTCATCCTGAGCGGCGTGAACTCTATCTTTGTCATCCTGAGGGAGGAGCGGAGCGACGAGTCGAAGGACCTCTACCTGCGTGGACGAGCAGCAACGATGGCATCAACCAGTCCTTGCATCGTGTATCGCTTGGCCGCAATGTTTACCGGCAGTCCAAACTCGAGCAAGGTCGCCGAGGTGACAGGACCGATGGACGCAGTCTGCACGCCGGCTTTGATTGCCGCCCGCGCGCCGCGCAGGCCGAGCAGGTCAACGAAGTTCTTTACCGTCGAGGAACTAGTAAAGGTGATGGCGTGAGGTCTGCGATTTCCAGCGAGCACCGTACGCAAACGCCGCGCCGAAGCTTCAGGCGCGACCGTCTCGTAGGCTTCGACGACGTCGACCTGCGCTCCGGCTTTACGCAGTTCGCGTGGAATCACGTCGCGGGCGACCTTAGCGCGGACCAGCAGAACGCGTTTGCCGCTGACCTTTTTTTCCAGCGACGCGACTACCGACTCCGCGATGTACTCCTTCGGCGTCACGGCTACGCCAAGGCCGTGCTTCTCGATTGCACTCTTCGTTGCTGGACCAATAGCGGCGATCTTCAAATGCGCAAAGCTCGACAGCGAGATTTTCTTGTTCGCGATGCGCTCGAACATCGCGTCAACTCCATTCACGCTGGTGAGAACAAGCCAGTCGTAAGCGGCGATATTCTTCAGAGAGGTGTCGAGCGGCTGATACGAACTGGGCTTGCGAATCTCGATGAAGGGAATCTCGATAACCTGGCAGCCGAGGTCGCGCAGCAGGCCAGAGAGCGCGCCGGCTTGCTTCTTCGCGCGCGAGACCAGCACGCGGCAACCGGCGAGAGGAAGTTGCTTCGAAGCTTTGCTCACGGCTGCTGCGGAGCCGCCGCTGCTGCCGCGTATACGTCTTCGAGAATATCCGTCGCGCCGCGCTTTAGAAGAACATCGCCCACGCTGCTCGCCCAGAGCAACCGGATCTGTGCCCTGTTGTACTTCGCGCAGCACCTGCGAACCGTCGGGCCGGGCGACAACTCCGGTGAGGTGCAGCACGCCATCCTTCACCTGCGCGAAGGCGCCGATGGGAACTTGGCAGCCACCACCCAACTTGTTGAGCAGGGCCCGCTCGCAGATGGTCGCAGCGCGCGAATCGGCATCGTTCAAGAACTCAAGGTGCTTGCGCATTTCAAGATCGCCCTCACGAATTTCGATGCCCAGTGCGCCTTGCCCTGCTGCCGGACACATGAAGCTCTCGGGCAGATACTCGCGGATGAACTCGGTCTTGCCCAGTCGCGTCAGACCTGCGGCCGCGAGGATGATTGCGTCGTACTCGCCTGCTTCCAGCTTGCGCACGCGCGTGTCGACGTTGCCGCGCAGAGGATGGATATCGAGATCGGCGCGAAACGCCTTCAGTTGCGCCTGGCGTCGCAAGCTGCTGGTCCCAACGCGCGCGCCCTTTGGCAAGCTGTCCACGCAGTCGTAATGGACCGACAGGAACACATCATGGGGATTCACCCGCTTTGTGATCGCAACCAGTTCGAATCCCGGAGGCAGTTCTGTCGGCAGGTCTTTCAAGCTGTGCACCGCGAGATCGACGCGACCTTCGGCCAGCGCTTCTTCAATCTCCTTGGTGAACATGCCCTTGGTGCCGACTTTGGCGAGCGCAACGTCGGTGATCTTGTCGCCCGTGGTTTTGATGATCTCAAGCTCGATCTCGTGCCCGCGCTCGCGCAGCAGGTCGGAGATATGGTGCGCCTGCCAGAGCGCCAGTTGCGAACCGCGCGAGCCAATGCGAAGTCGTGCCATCAGCGTGGCACCTCGACCTTGTCGGTTGCGGATGTGGTGCTCTCGCCCGCGGCTGCTGCCTTCTTCACTTCGCGCAGGTTGAACAGCTTGCGCACCAAGTCAATCACGGTTGTGGCCTCCGAAGATTCGCGCGCCGCCGTTTTCAACGTGGTGATCGGCGTGTGCATGATTTTGTTGATAATGCCCTTGGTAAGCGCGTCGACGGCCATCTCCTGCTCGGGCGTGAGCGTCCCCAGGCGTCCGCGCAAGCGGTCGATTTCGGCCTGGCGCACGGTCTCGAGATGCTCCTGGAGCGAGACGATGGTCGGGACGACGTCGAGGGTTTGCAGGCGGGCGAGAAACTTCTCGACTTCGTTCTCGACGATGGCTTCGGCGCGGTCGGCCTCGACCTTGCGGTCGGACATATGAGACACGACCACCTGCTGCAAGTCGTCGATATCGTAGACGAAGATGCCGTCCACCTTGTTCATCTCCGGATCGACGTCCCGCGGCACAGCGATGTCGATGAAGAACATCGGGCGGTTACGGCGCTTGCTCAGGAATTTCTCGCCGTGCTCTCTGCGGAAGATGGTGTGCGGCGCGCCGGTAGAACTGATGACGATGTCGGCGAGATCGACCGTGTCATACAGCTTCTCGAACGGAATCGGCTCGCCGTTGAACTTCTGGGCCATCGCAGCGGCGCGTTCGAAGGTGCGATTGCCAACGTAAATCTTCTTGGCGCCGTGCGCGGCCAGATGCCGCGCTGCCAGTTCGCACATCTTACCCGCGCCGACCAGATAGACACTCTTGCCGTCGAGGTTACCGAAGATTTTCTTCGCCAGATCGACGGCGACCGACGCCACCGACACAGCGGAAGTCGCGATCAGGGTTTCGGTACGCACCCGCTTGGCTACGGCGAACGCCCGCGAAAGCAGGGCGTCGAGTTGAGAATCGAGCGCACCTACAGCTCTTGCCGTGGCGTAGGCTTCCTTCACCTGTCCCAGGATTTGCGGTTCACCCACGATCATCGAATCGAGACTCGAGGCGACGCGAAAGATGTGGCGAATGGCATCACGATCGCGGTATTCATACAGGTGCTGCCGGTAAGGCGCCGGATCGATTCCGTACAACTGGCGCATGCAGTCGCGGATATCGGCCAGACCGTCGGTGGTTCGCGCTATGAGTTCAACCCGGTTGCAGGTGGAGACGATCATCGCCTCTTCCACTCCGGGATGCGAAGCCAGGCACTTCACCGCTTCCGGCAATCTCGCCTCGGGGATGGCGAACTGCTCGCGCACCTCC
Organism: uncultured Acidobacteriaceae bacterium; assembly: GCA_963771535.1. Lineage (GTDB taxonomy): Bacteria > Acidobacteriota > Terriglobia > Terriglobales > Acidobacteriaceae > CAVVDY01. The sequence continues at coordinate 851,077 of CAVYTK010000007.1, forward strand.
ACCGGAGCTGTCTGGTGATTCACGCCGATGACGATCAGGTTCATGATCGGAAGCTATGCACCCGGCTGAAATAGTTGGCGGCCCATGCGCTGAGCGCGACCGCGAATGCGACGGTCGCCAACAGGGCAGCGCGGCGACCGCGCCATCCCGAGCTCCAGCGCATGTAAAGCAATACCAGGTAGACGACCCACATCAGGTACGACAACAGAATCTTGGGATCGTAGAAAAACAGCGGCCCGTATTTGTCGATCGCCAGCACCGATCCCGCGGCCAGGCCCAGCGTCATAAAAGGGAAGCCGAAGAGCAGCGAGTTGTAGCAAATCTCGTCGATGGTTTGCAGCGGCGGCAGCTTGCTGACCAGCTTTGCGGGACGCTTCGATTTCAACGAACGCTCCTGCACGATGTAAAGCAGGCTGGTTCCGAAGCTGAGGAACAGGCCCGCATAGCCGGTGAAGATGAGCACCACGTGCACGAACACCCATCCGCTGCGTAGCAGAGGAGAAGTGAGCGCAACCGGCTTCTGTCCGATGGCCGAAGCCAGACGTCAACAGGAAGACGATGGGGAAGATCACAACGCCGGGCGACACCGTGCGGTATCCGACGAAGAAGACGAAGAACACCACCATGGCGAGAAACGCCAGGATCGACTCGGAATTGTGAATGGATGCAATCGAGAAATGGCCGGACAGGGCGAACGACTCGACCAGCGAAACAAAGTGGAAGATCAGCCCGAGTCCGACGGCCGGCTCCACGACTTTGGACAGCAAGTCGCCGCGCTTACTGAGCAGCAGTATGGAATAAACCAGTCCGACGCTATAAAAAGCGACCGCGACTCGAAGCCAAATAAGCGGCATAAACCCCAATGAGCCGACCTGTGAAGCTGTCGCGCTCTCGTGATTCAAGTATAAAGGCCCACGCTGGGGGACAGAGTATGCTAATCACCCGAAGGTGTGACGTACGTCACAAAGGGCTTGGCATTCTCGAGACCCGGCTGGCTGCTGTCTTTCTGCCTCCTCCTACATGGGCTACGAGGAGCGTTTCATGATCTCCATCCCTCCCGCCCAACCAGCGGCACAAAGCGGCACAGCTCGCGTTGTGTGATTACTGCCTCGCCGTTCACTTTGCGAATGAGATGAATCTGCTGCTCCGCCCGGCTGCCGACCGGAATCACCAACGTACCGTCTTCGGCAAGTTGCTCAACCAAGCTCTGCGGAATCTTGGGCGCGGAAGCGGCGACAAGTATTTTCGGATACGGCGCGTGCTCCGGAAGGCCGAGCGAGCCATCGCCCTCGACCACGTGAACGTTGCGGCATCCCAGCCGGGAAAGAATCTCTTGCGCCTGACGCGCGAGTTCGGGGATACGTTCAATGGTCCAGACCTCGGCCGCGAGTTCGGCAAGGATCGCAGCCTCGTATCCAGTCCCGGTGCCGATCTCGAGCACACGATCGCTCGGAGTAACTGCAAGCGCTTCGATCATCGACGCCACAATGTAAGGCTGAGAGACGGTTTGCCCGGCGCCGATGGGCAGAGGGTAATCGCCATAGGCTTCCGCCAGGCTCTCAGCGTCTGCGAACTCTTCCCGCGGAACCGTGGTCATCGCGGTCAGCACTCGTTCATCGCGAATGCCGCGCGCGCGCAACTGTTCGGCAACCATGCGATGACGCATGTCAGCAATGTTGGCGGGCGTTTCAGTGCTGAGCCAGTTTGCAGTCACGTTCTGCCTTATGGGTGCCAGCGCGCGCGGCGCGGTGTCTTATTTCCTTCGCTTGCGAATCAGCAGGTCGAAGCTGACCACGCCATTTTCATCGCGGATCGCACTAATCGTGTAGTCGCGCGTGACGTTGTATTCAAACTCCAGCACCTGCTGCGCTGAGCGAGCGAGGTTGGTGATGTAGGTAATGGTCACGTTGCTCGAGACCTGCTGCTCTACGGTGAGACGAGCGTTGGGATTGTTGTCCGGGCCGCCGGCCGCCGGGTTGATCCGGATGGCACTCACCCCAAACAGGCGTGAGACGCGGTTGGTGACGAGCTGGTTGATAGCCGCTCCGATAACAGCGTTGCCGGTGGCTTCTCCCAGGTTCGCTCCACCTCCGCCGCCGCCGCCGGGCTGGGCATATTCCTGCTGGGTACGTCCTAACGTGAGCAGGGAAATGATGTCCTCGCTGGAGAGCGGCGGATCAGAACGGTACGTGGTGGAAAGGCGCTCGAGGGTTCCGTGCAGCCCGATGGTGATGTCGAAGTCGCGCACGCGGGTTTTGGCTTCGACGTCGAGCAGCGGGTCGACGCGCACCGGATTCGCAAAGGTAATATCGCCGCGCTCCAGGAAATATTTCTGGCCATTGATCTTGAAGTCGCCTTGCGCGATGTTCACGCGCCCCAGCAGTACCGGGTTCAACGCCGTGCCCTTTACCCGCAAGTCGGCATCGCCGGACAGCTTGGCAAGCGAGGTTTGCACCGTGAGTTCAGGGGCTGAACGAACGTGAACATCCAGATGCAGATTGCTGAGCGGAGAGTTCGCATTGGGCACAGGCGCGGACGTATTGGCAAACGCCGCCGCCAGATCGGCCGAAGGTATCTGCGCAAAGCGGGTAATAGTGATATCGCCGGAAATCGTTGCGTTCTTGTCAGTGCCCTGGACCTTCAGGTCCTGGTTGGCGGTGACGCTGATTCCGGAATAGCGGAACCGGATGTCAGTGCCCTGGGACGTGAGATTAAACACCAATCCATTGGTGTAGCCCACGTAGCCGGCAAACTCCACCGTGCCGCCGCCAACGTGCCCGACCAGTTTCTCAATCTCCAGGCGGCTTTGATTGAACACCAGCGATCCGTTGAGCTCGGCGAGAGCGGCCGGGAGATCAATGTCGGATACCGAGACGTTGGCGACCTGTACCGTGCCGGTGATGAGAGGGCTGGGAAGGGTGCCTCCCACTCGCACATCAATGATCGCTTTTCCGCTAGAGGTCAGCTCCGGATTCAGCGTCTGCAGCAGCGCCATGTTGACGGAACCAACCGCCAGCAGTTGGAGTTTTTTGGCTCCAGCAAGCTGCAGGCTGCCTTCGACATTGAGCCGAGTGTCAGCGCTGGTCATGGCGAAATGCTGAATTGCCAGCGCTCCCTTGGCGAGATTGATTTCGATCGGGCCATCGCTTTGCACGGCTATCTTGTCGAACTCGGCGTGGAAGCTGTCGACCTTCAAGCTGCCAGTCAGTTGCTCGGGCTGGCGCAGCGGGCCTGCCAAATGGGCGTTGCCTGCGATAGCAGAATGAGCGGTGATCCGGCCTTTAATGCCTTCCGCCAGAAAAGGATCAATGTCGAGATCGCGGAACTGCACGTCCATTGTTCCGGGCAGGTCGCCGTGCATCCCCACGGTCCCGTCGAGAGTGAGAATGGCATGCTCAAAGTTGGAACGCCCGGTGACAACCATCTCCTGCCCATGGGTAACGGCATCAAGCGTCAGAGCGCCGACGTGCTCCTGGTTCAGTACCAGCTTATCGACTTGCAGGCGCGCATTGACGACAGGGTTTTCCGCGGTGCCGGACGCGTGCAGTTTGAAGTTGGCGGTTCCGGCGGTGCTCAGGCGTTCCAATTGGAATTCGGGAACATGCCCGAGCTGAATGTCGTCGCTGTGCAGGTCGGCAAGCATCGAATGCGAATCCAGGTTGTACCCGCCCGAGCCAAAAACGGTTCCGCCGGGAGCCTTCAGCTTCGCGTTGGTGAACTGCAGGCTGTGATTTTGCAGCGACACATCGCCGGAGAGCGAATCAATCGGGCGTCCCTCGATGCTGGCCTTGGTCAGTGCAAACGAGCCGTGGCCGTGCGGCGTAGCTTTGGTGCCGGAAGCTTGCAGCGTCGCGTTGGCTTCGCCAGTGATTGGATAGTCGGTGCCGAGCATTTTCTGGATGCTGCCGACGTCACCGTTGTGAACGGCGGCGTGCAGCTCGAGCGCCGAATCGTCAGCAAATTCGCCCTTCGCCAGCGCTGCCGAACCATCGATGTTGAGTGTCATCCCCGCGGTGTTGACCACCGCCTGATGCAGCGCGACGTTTGAGGGCGAATAGGCCACGTTGCCGGTTAAGGAATCGACCTGTATCGGCCGGGCGCGGGGCGATGGGTCAGCAGACGAGGGCGACGGCGCGTAGAGATAGGTGAACTGCGTTGCCTGCAAGTGGCCGGCGACCTCGGGATCGCGAACGCTGCCGTTGACCGTGCCGGTGAAGCTCGCGTTCCCATCGAGCGTGACGGGCAGCGGCGGCTGGTTGAAGGCGCTCAGAACGTCATCTACTTCCGCCAAGCTGCCGGTTTGCAAGCTGAGACTCACATTTTCGAAGCGTGAACCGATACGTCCCGAGGCGTCGATCTGCGTAGCCCGTGCCGATAGCTGAAGCGGTCCGAGATCGACCGTCCCAGAGCTGAGTTGGTAAGAGCCGCGGACAATCGCGGAAACCGGAAGCTGGTCAGCCGCTGCCTGGGCAGGCGCGTTTACCTGAAAGTCGAAGTTGGCAACGCCGCGCGAAAGGTCGCCCTGCCATGACAGGTTCAACCCCCCGCCGAGGGTGCCGGCGAGCTTTAGCTTGTCGAGTGGCAGGTTGCGCGTTGAGAGCAGTTGCGCAGCTTCGGCCAACGAAATCCCTGTGAGCTTGAGGTCGGCCTGGCCGCGTGCTGGCGCCGTGTTGAGGGCTTCGGCTTTGCCAGTGAAGTCTCCGCCAAGCAGACGGCCAGCGACGTTGGTGAGCTTGAGCCCCTCGCTGCCCATCTGGAAGTCGGCGCGAAGACTCGCATTGCGAAGCTGTGAACTGTTCGCGACATAATCGATATCGCGAGCGGAGAGCTTGCCTGATACCGACCTCAGATCCGGAGCATAGGTCGCCTCGCCGGTGAGAGTAGCCGTGCCTTTACGAACCCCAGCGATGCGGGCGATGGCAGCGGTCTGCGGCAGATCGATGGTCGCGGAATAATTGAAGTGGGTTTCAGGTTTGCTGAAGTCGTTGACTGTCCCGCTGAGCTCCACTCGCGAACTCTGCGACTGCAAAGTCAGCCGCTTGATCTGCGCACGTGTTGGCCAGACGCTGAACTCGGCTTGGGCCGCCAAGGGAAGGTCGCGGTAATCCTGATACTTGGCGTTGATCTTTCCGACCGACAGGCTCCCGTCATAGCGGCTGTCGCCGCGCTCGAAACTGGTTGCGGCGGTGATATCGTTGGCTGAAAAATCTAACGGAGTCTGGCGGTCGTTGATTTGCAGCTGCCCGTCATGCACTTCTGCGCGGGCAATCGCCAGATCGAACAACTGCTGCACCGGATCGGCAGTGCTCTTCTGCTTCGGCGCCGGTACATTGGTTTTTCCGTCGGGAGCAATGATCAGATGGATCAGTGGACGGTCTAGCTCCAGGTAGGTCAGGTCAACCCGCTTGCGCAACAATGAGATGACGTGCGCACGCACGCGAATGCTGGCGACGTGCGCCAGCGGCGCGGCCGATGCCGGCTCCAACCCGTGTACGGTCAGGTCGGAGGCTTCGAACTCCAGGCCCGCGATCTTCCAGTGAAACGCTCCGAGTTCGACGCGGCCTCCGGTTGCCTGCTCGATCGACGAGACTACTTTCTCCCTGACAAGATCGTTGAACTGCTGGCTGCGCAGATAGAAGACCAGCGCGAGGGCCAGCGCGAGCAGCCCGAAGCCCAGGGCACCGGCGCACCATGCCAAGGTGAGCCACCAACGCCTCGTGGTGGGAGTATTCATGTCGCCCTGTGCCGGCGGTTTCGTTACTTGCCTCCTTGTGCGCCCGGAGCAGCCAGGCGTGCGTTCATGGCCGGAAGCGGTATCAGTGTCTCAATATGCGATTGCTGGCGCAGGTTGTGCAGCCATGCGTCGAGCATCTCGTCGATGTGTTGCTGCACCAGCAGCTCGCGAATCCTGGGCGCGACCTCGTCGAGCGACATTGGGCGTGCGCCGCTCTGCTTCAAGTCAGGAACGAGCTTCGCCTGGTAATAGGACTGCACCTCGGCATCCTGGATGCGCACGTTGGGACGCAGTTGCACATCGATGAAGTTCATCACTTGCACCTCATCTTTGAGGTGGACCGTGATCTCTGTCTCAGTCAGGCCATACGACAGCATCAGCGCCTGCCAACTCTCATTGTTGCCGCCCGCAGGAAACTTCTCCCGTAACTTGGCCACATCGCCTGCGACCTCGTTGTCGGAGGGACGCAGCGCCTTCTCATCCCCCATCTGAGCATCCAGCAATTCGCGGTCGATGAGGCGCTGCAGCGCCGCAACCCTCTCCTGCTCGGAGACGTCCGTCAGTTGCTTCTGGTGCATGAAGGCCTCGAAGCGAACCGCCTCGTCCCACTGACTGCGCAGAACAGGTTTGCGATTTACCGTGGCTACCACGCCGTCGATCAATTCGCCTGCAAAGGAGCGCTGAGCGATGGCCAGCAGTGAGAACCCGCAAAGCAAGATGGCAATATGTTTTCGCATTAGAAAGTTTGTCCAATACTGAAAAAGTAGTTGATGTGCCGCAGCGACGTGACGCTGTCGGTTTCGCGAATCGGATACCGCGTGGGATTGAAGTTGTACGACACGTCTAGCCGGATCGGGCCAATCGGTGTTTTGTAGCGCACCCCCATGCCGATGGCTTGCGGGTTGTAGCTGAAGTTGCACGGCGAAGTACTGCTCGGAGCAGAGCAATCGGCTATGGACGGTTGATGCAGACGGATGATTCCGCTGAGAATTTCGTTGGAGCTGCTGAAGACGTTTCCCATGTCGTGGAAAAAAACGAAGCCCACGCCGTCGCCGATGAAGGGAAGCGCCACCGGCGGCGTACGTAGCTCCAGGTTGTTTACGAACAGGCCCTGGCCGCCGATGGAATAGCCGCTATCGGGATCGCGCGGGCCCGCTTGGTTAATCGAGAAGCCGCGCAGGGAATTGCTGCCGCCGGCGAAGAAAAGTTCAGGGAGGGGGATCGCCGTCTCGGGGTTCCCCGTCCCGTAAAAATTCTTGCCATAGGGATGCTCGATGCCGATCTGGGTGCGGCGTGCCAATACCCAATGCTTCTTGATCGTGTAATAGCTGGAGTTGTCGATCAATGTGCGGCGTGAAATTCGACTGCGAGCCGAGAGCGCTGGTGGCCACCCCGACATCCCACGCGGTGTAGCTGCCACGGGTTGACTCAATCGGATTGTCGCGCCGGTCACGGATGTAGGTGAAGCTCGGAATAGCCACCAGCACGGGCTGCGAATACAGCGGAATCAGATTGGGATCAATCACCAGACTGTTGGGATCGACCCGCAGACGCTGGTAGCTCATGCGGTAGAGCAAAGTGGTGAAGCGGCTATAGCGCTGCTCAATCTGAGCGCTGCCCTCCAGCCGCTCGGAGGCAAAGGTGTTCACGTCGGCAGTGTTGTCGTAGAAAGCGCTGAAGGTTACGCGCCAGTTCTCACGGCGAAACAGTCGCGGCGCGTCGTAGCTCACCAGCCCGCGCCGGGTCAGCAGACCCAGGCGGCCACGCATGGTGAGCGTCTGATCTTTGCCGAACATGTTCAGGCGCGTGACCTCCAAAACGCCATTGGGGCTCACCCCGGTTTTGCCCTGCGGATTGCTGGTGCTGGGCAAATTACCGGTGGCAAACTCGATGCCGCCGCCATAGCGAAAGGTCCAGCGCTTGGCTTCGGTGAGATCGAACAGAATGTCCTTTTGCGGAACCTGCCCATCGGGATTCTGGACGGCGGTATTGACCTCGTTAAATATGCCCAGGTTGTAAAGACGCCGCTGCGAGTTGATCATCGCTACCTGGCTGAGCGGATCGCCATCGTGGATTCGCATCTGGCGATCGACGATGTAGGGCCGCGTGTACTCCAGGCCGGTGACCACGACGTGGTTCACGTCGACCTTGCCCCCTTCCGTGATCTTGTAGACCAGGTTCTCGAGCAGTCGCTTGCCGCCGGCGGCCGTTGGTATGGCCTCAAACTGCACATCGGGATAGCCGTTGTTGTAATAAAACAGCGTGATGGCATCGCGGTCGTTAATGAGATTGGCTTCGCTGTAAGGCTGTCCGGGAAGGTTGGTGATGAACTGTTCGAGCATGCTGTCAGGAAAGCTCTGGTTACCGGCAATCCGCAAATCGCCGACTTCGGTCTGCGGACCTTCCTCGATGTTGATGGTGACTGCGATGTCTTCCTTTTTGCCGCTGTAGTCGCTGACCAGGTCGGCTTTGATTTTGACTGCCTGGAATCCGTTGTTAAAGTACAGTGCCTTGATATTCGCAATGTCGTCGGTCAGCATCTTCTGGCTGAACCGTCCGGTCGGTTGCACCCAGGTGGACGGCGTAATGCTCAGACGCTCGCGGATGGTTGATGTGGTGAAGTACCGGTTGCCATTGATCTCGATGGCAGCTAGTTTGTGACGCTCTCCGGCCGTGATGTTATAGACGATGTTGACCAGGCCTTTTTCGGGTTCTTGTTTACGGCTGACGTCGACCGTGGCGTCGAAGTAGCCCTGCGTCTGGAGATAGGTGCGGATATTGCGGCGGCCTTCGTTCAACAGGTCGTCATCGACCGTGTTTTCCTGGTAGACGGGAACCAGCTTTTTGAGTTCGCGATTGCTGATCTTGTCGCCTTGTGCGGTGATAAGGACCTTTGCGCCTTCATCGACGCTGAAGTTGTAGTCCAGTTTGTTAGTGTCGTAGTGATAGTCCCGTCCGGCGAGTCGCACCTGGGCTTCGAGGTGGTCGTTCTTCTGGTAGTAGTTGCGCAGGCGTTCCATGGCCCGCGACAGATGATCGCTGCTTACCTTCGCGCCGCTCTTCAGCTTGGTGATCTTCTGAATGCGCCCTGGATCAAGGCCCGTGTCATCGTGGATTTTGACACTGCCGACGCGCGCGAGTGGCCCTTGATTGACAACGAACGTGATATCCATCTGACGGGTGTCTTCATGCGGCGTCATCTGATAGTTGACAATTGCCTCGTAGTACCCGTTGTCGGCAAGCACCTTCTTCATGCGTGTCAGGCCGCTCTGCACTCCTTCTTCAGAAAATAGTTCGCCTAGGTCGAGGCGGGTCGAATTCACCAGGTCGCTGGGCCGCGGCGATGCGCTGGTCTTCAATCCTTCGACGCGTATCTGTCCGTTGAAGTAATTCTCTTTCACAATGTAGGTGAGCGCGATTCCGCCTGGCACATTGTCGGCCTGAACATCGAGGGTGGCGAAGCGGCCAGTGGCGTAGAGAACGCGCAGGCTCTGCTGAAGCTCGTCTTTGGTAAGCGGCTCATCCGCGCGAACGGGCAGCAGGCTGAGCAGCATGGCAGTATCCGTCCCAGCGACACCCTGGAAGCCGATCTGCCGCACCAGCCGTCCCTCGTAGCGGGAAAGTACACCTATGTCATACGGATTGGCCTGGTGTTCTGTGGCTTGGTTCTCAGTGGACAGGGTTTGCGTGGATTGGTCGGGCGTGGTGGCCGATTGCGCTTGCCCCAGGCAGGCAGGCGCCAGCAACAAGGCAATGCACAGGGCTAGCCGAAACTGAGCTGCGAGCACGGGCTTCATGAACATCACGCTGTTCTCAGGTGTAGACAATCGCGCTTTCAGAATGAGTGCCCGAGGGCCATTACACCATGCCCGCCACCCCGGCGAGCGCTCGTCGGCCATGCCCCCGCCGAAGCTGGAGTGAAGTTCCTATAATAAACAAGCAGGCTTCTGGAAAGCAGGTTGATTCTTGGATTCCGCAGAACGGTATTCCCGGCAGGTTCTTTTCGCGCCCATCGGAGCCGAGGGGCAGAAAGGCTGTCGGCTGCCCGCATTGCGATTGTCGGCTGTGGCGCCACCGGTTCGGCGCTGTCATCGCTGCTGGCCCGCGCCGGAGTGGGCTACCTGCGCATCATCGACCGCGATTACGTGGAGCCCAGCAATCTGCAGCGGCAAATGCTCTTCGACGAGGCTGATGCCGCCGAGAGCCTGCCCAAAGCTATCGCCGCCGCGCGCAAGATAAGCGCCTTCAACTCCGAAATTGTAGTGGAACCACACCCGGTTGATTTAACCCCGGATTGTGCAGAAGAGTTGCTCGGCGGCGTGGACATCGTCCTCGATGGCACCGACAACTTTGAGACACGATATCTGATCAACGACTTCGCTGTCAGCGCCGGTATTCCCTGGGTGTACGCGGCGGCGGTGGGAAGCTACGGCGTTACCATGACCGTCTTGCCGGAGGAGACCGCGTGCCTGGCCTGCATCTTTCCCGACTCGCCGCGTGGCATGGTCGAGACCTGCGACACCTCGGGCATTCTCAATTCGGCGGTGAACCTGGTCGCGTCAATCGCGGTCACCGAAGCCATGAAGTTGGCCATCGGCGCGCGCGACAAGCTGCATCGCACGCTGCTGTCGTACGACGTGTGGACGAACGAGCATGCGGCCATCAGCGCCGCCCATCCTCGTGCCGATTGCCGCGCCTGTCAGCAAAAGCATCTCGTTCACCTTGCGGGAGAGGGGCGTCCGCACATTACGCTCTGCGGCCGCAATTCCGTGCAGATCCACGAGCGGCAGAGGCCCATCGACTTCGCCGAGATTACGCGACGACTGAACGTCCACGGCACCGTGCGGCACAACGAGTTCGTGCTGAAGTTCTGGCGCGATCCCTACGAGATGACGCTGTTTCCCGACGGTCGCGCCATCATCAAGGGAACTACCGACACGGCCATCGCGCGCAGCCTGTACGCGCGATTTGTAGGATCGTAGAGATCTTGCGCAACTCCTCAGGCACGCTTCTGTTATCTTGCACATTGCTCCTCCCGACACCGAGGCCTTCCCATGTCATCAGAAGCGATGCCGGTCGTTGAAACCCGCCCCGAGCCCACCAAGTTCTTTCGGTGGCTGGTGCTGCTTGTGGTCAGCATTCCCATTTTCGGCAACTACTACGTCTACGACTGTGTTGAGCCGATAGCTGACCTGCTTTCCAAGCAGTTGCACTTTTCCGACAGCAACATCGGCCTGCTACAGGGCATTTACAGCGCGCCCAACGTCATCATGGTGCTCATCGGCGGTTTGATTGTCGACCGCCTCGGTACGCGCCGCGCCCTGATGCTGTTCGCCAGTATCTGCCTGATCGGATCGGTGGTGACGGTTCTTGCCCCACATCTTTACGTGATGGCGACCGGGCGGCTCATCTTCGGACTGGGCGCAGAGTCGCTCATCGTTGCGGTCACCACCGCGGTGGCGAAGTGGTTTCGCGGCAAAGAGCTGAGCTTCGCCTTCGGCATCAACCTGATGCTGGCGCGTTTCGGAACCTTGCTGGCGCAGACCTCGCCGACATGGGCGAAGGGTGCGTACGCCAGTTGGCGCACACCGTTGCTGATTGCAGTTGGCTTCGCGGGCATCTCGTTCCTTGGAGCGGTTGCGTACTGGTTTCTGGAGGCCTATTCCGAGCGGACTTATGCTTTGGGCGAGGGCTCGACCGATAAGGTGGTCCTCAAAGACATCTTCAAGTTCGGCGTGTCGTACTGGTACATCGTCGCGTTGTGCATCGTCTTCTATTCGGCGATCTTTCCCTTCGAAACCTTTGGCATCAAGTTCTTCATGGACGCGCACGGGGCGTCGCGGCAGCTCGGCGGCAATCTGCTGGGCTTGCTGACCCTGTTCACCATGTTTGGAACGCCACTGTTTGGATTGTTTGTAGACCGCGTGGGCAAGCGCGCCCTGTTAATGATGTTCGGCTCGGTACTGCTCATCCCGGTGTACCTGCTGATGGGATACACCAACATCACGCTCTACGTTCCGATGGCCATGATGGGGTTTGCCTTCGCTCTGATTCCGGCGGTGATGTGGCCGTCGGTGGCCTACATTGTGGGACAGGAAAAATTCGGCACCGCCTACGGTCTGATGACGATGATCCAGAACATCGGGCTCTTTGGATTCAATGTGCTGATTGGCTGGGCCAACGATCACGCTGGCGCCAGCGCCATGAATCCGCAGGGATACCGCCTGGGCATGCAGATTTTCTCAGTCCTGGGATTCCTGGGACTGACCTTCGCCTTCCTGCTGCGCCAGCGCGAACTGGGCCCGCATGGGCATGGACTGGAGACGATCACAACCAAAACCGCGGCTGCGGCCTAGATCTGGCGACGATCGCATCGTACGGCGCTTCAGCAGCAAGCTCAGGCCAGGTAGGATTCGGTGTGCTGTGTTGATTCGCGTCAGGGCACGGCCTCGGTCGTGCCGGCAAGCTGTCATTGGGGATTTCCAGAGCCGGCTTCAGCCGGCGACACAATTCAATTCTCCGGAAAGTTCCGCAGCTTGTTATCGTCGCGCGGTTACAACCGATAAAGTTCCGAGATTGGGCAAAAGAGGTCCCTCGCGGGCTCAAGTCCGCATGGGGGTTGCAAAACACAGGTTCGTTACGGCACGTCTGAAGGCGTGCCCTGACTCGGAGGGGCGTCGCAGAACCGTGCAACCCTATCCGATCATCTGATCGCAATCCGGCAGATGCGAAAACGCCGCCCGCACCAGCGCTCGCTCTTCCGCTGTAGGCTGCAGCTTCTGCATTTCGAGGCACGCCTGTTTCCAGGTCGATTCGTGCGAGCCGATTTCGGAGTGCGCCATCGCCACCGCTGCCTTGTAGAGACGCGCGGCGTCGGCATAATTCTTCGTCAGCAGAAATACCTCTCCTACAGTAGCCGTCTTCCAGTAGTCGCCCTGGGTGGGTTGGGTTCCAACCAACTGCTGAACCTGGGCGGCCAACTGCCCGCCCAGCGCGACGTCGTCGGGAGTGCCCAATAGCACGCTCTTCGCGGCAGCATTGATCCCGGTGTAGTAGTCGTCGGGAGCACCCTGGAACGCCTGCGCGTATAGATCGCGTGACTGCTGCAGGTCGGCGGGATCTTTGGACTTGTTGTAGCGATCCATCCAGGTGCGGCCGTAGATGCCCAGCGTTTCCGGGTCCTTCTCGCCTCCCTCATACAGCGCGCCCAGGATCTGCTGGGCCCGCCGCAGATCACCGTCGCCTCCCCGCCGGGCAAGCGCCAGCGCGTGCAGTTGCTGCGGACGAATCGCGTGCGGGAACTGCTGCTCGGTTTTCTGCAGCATGGCGATGGCATCGTCGTACCGCTTCAACTTGACCAGGCCTTCGGCAGCCTTGCCCGCCAGCGCCGAAGAGGTCTGCCATGACAGGCCGCCTTTTTCGAAAAGCTCGGCCAGTAGTTCAGGGTCCTTGTTGAAGATGGCCGCGTCGATTTGTGCCGCCGCGTCTTTCGCGATGGCGTCCTGCTCCGCAGCGAAATGGGCGGCCTCGTCGGAGAGCGGCAGACCGACGACGGCGTGCAGCAGTCGCAGCAGATCGCCACCATTCGGGCCGTCAGGATACGAGGTGAAATCGAAGAACACTCGCCTTCTAGCAAACAAAGGAAGCTGCGACGCGTCCAGCCGCACGGGTACAAAGCAGAATCCCCGCTTCGCCGTGCTTTGATCTTCCATGGTCTGGTATTCGCGGCGGACCCAGTCGGAATCGGAACTGGCGGAAGACCACACCAGGATGCCCGCCTGACTGCCGGCCAGGCCGTCTTCAAGCGTCTGGATAAGTTCAGCCCCGCCCGCCAGAACCACCTGGTCGAGAAAAACCTGGAATCCTTGCTGGCGCAGCACGTCGTACAGGTTCAACACCCACACGCGATTCACCGAACGGTAGGAGAGGAATACATGCCACTTGTCGCCGCCCGTAAGAGGGCGCGGTTTGGGAGCCAATCTCAGCCAATCTTCCGATACCGACATGAGGAATCTCCTTCGGGCGCAATGGCGGGTGTAACAGTGGCTTGCTCGCTAGATACTGTAACCCAGGTTGGATGGTTCGCTCGAATCTGTGATGCGAATTCTGCAGCCGAGGCCCGGAGGTTTACAGCTCGTGCCGCCCATCGATCGCCTTCTGCATGGTGACCTCGTCGGCGTATTCGATATCGCTGCCGGCAGGCACGCCCGTGGCAATGCGTGTGACCTTCACGCTTGACGATTTGAACATCCGCGAAAGGTAAGTTGCGGTGGCCTCGCCTTCGAGTGTGGGATTGGTGGCGAGTATCAATTCATCCACGCTTTCCGTTTCGACGCGGCGTTCGAGATTGGCGATACGCAGCTGCTCCGGGCCAACACCGTGCAGGGGCGAGAGCGCGCCATGCAGCACGTGATACACGCCGTTGTAATTGCGAATCTTCTCGATGGCGGCGATGTTGGTCGGCTCTTCCACCACGCATACCAGCCGCTGATTGCGCGTCGCGCTGCTGCAATACACGCAGGGATCGACGTCGGTGATGTTGTTGCAGATGGAGCAGAGGTGAAGGCTGGCCTTCACTTCGCGAACGGCGTCGGCCAGCAGTTGAGCGTCTTCGTCGCTCGAACGCAGGATGTGAAACGCGAAACGTTGCGCGGTCTTGCTGCCCACGCCGGGCAGCTTCTTCAGCTCTTCAATGAGTCGAGCCATGGGCTCGGCAAAACGCGACACGCAGGCTCCTTACAGTCCCGGCAGGCCCATGCCGCCGAACATTCCACCCAAGCTTGACTTCATCGCGTCATCGACCTTTTGCGAGGCCTGGTTCACCGCGGCGATGACAAGGTCCTGCAGCATCTCGATGTCACCCGACTTCACCACCTCGGGCTCGATGACGACGCTGAGCAGGTGCTTCTGGCCGTTCATTTTCACCGTCACGCTGCCACCGCCCGAGGAAGCGTCGACGACGATCTGCTGCATCTTTTCCTGGAGCTTGCCCGCCTGCTCCCGCGCCTGCGAGAGCATGTCCTGCAAATTGAAATTGTCCATGAATGCCTCTTAGCTGCGGCCTTTCAGATCAATAATGGTTCGGATCTCAGCGCCGAAGGTTTCCTGCATCTGCTTCACCAGCGGATCGGCCATGGCACGGCTGCGCGCACCGGCTCCGTTGCCGCTTCCGTTGGAGGGGCGTGTTACCGCCGTTGCCGGCGTAAACTGCGCGCCGCCGGCTTCCATCTTGAAGCGCAGCGGCTTGCCGCTGGCCTTGGAAAGCGCCGTCTGAATCACGCGCTTGGGACTTTCGCCGAGGGCCACGTCAATCATCACCTGCGACAGCCCAACTTTGACCATAACTTCCGCGCCACGGATGGCCCATTCGCCTTGTTCCAGGTTGTGGGCCAGCATCTGCTGTCCCGAACTTTCGAGCGCGTCGAGTACCGCGCCGCGTAGGACGTCGAGTGTGATTTCCGACTCTGCGGCTGCGGGCATCGGGGGCGGAGGCTCTGGCTCGACTGCTACCGCCGTTGCTGCTCCCGCGCTCATGACACTGGATGCTTCGGTCTTCAGTTCCGACCGCAGTTCAGACTTGAGCTCAGACTTGCGGCTGCGATCCGATTCAAACGGAGACGGCTTGGAGAAGGGCGAAGCCGGCGCTGACGGCACCCGAGGAACCTCCGCAGGAACCGGAGCTGCTGGCGCGCGCGACGGTGCCGCTGCCGGTCGCGCAGGCGCTACACTCCCAGCTCGCGGCGGGGAAGTGGCCATCCCGCCAGCGCGAGGTGCCGGGCCCGCCGCAGTTTTCACCGGCTCACCGCTCAACAACTCTTCCAGCGGCAGCAGGCGCTGCGCATGCACCAGCTTCAAAAGCCCCAACTCGAGATGGAAGCGCTGCTCCTGCTTGTAGCTGAGCTCGTTGTGCGTGCGCAGCATGATCTGCAGGAAGCGGGTCAGGTCTTCTTCGCTGAAGGCGTCGGCCACGCGCGTCAGGCGCTCGCGTTCATCGGTCGAAATCTGCAGCACCCCAGAATCGCTGCCCGCCACCTTGGCTACCAGAAGGTTGCGCAGGAAGCGCACTAACTGCCGTGCGAAATGTTGCGCGCTCTGGCCTTCAACCAGCAGCTTGTCGACTATGCGCAATACGTCGGCGCTTGAGTCGGCGGCCACGGTGCGCATCACGTCTTCCAGCACGTCGGACGAAACCGTGCCCACGAGCCCGCGAACCACGTCGGCGCTGAGCGTGGTGCCGCAGCAGGCAATTGCCTGGTCCATGATGCTGAGTGCATCGCGCATCGAGCCATCGCCGACCTCGGCCAGCATCGCCAGCGCATTATCATCGGCGGAAATGCCTTCCTGCCCCGCAATGTCCCGCAGCTGCTGCACGATGTCGTCGAAGCGCACCGCATGAAAGCTGAAGTGCTGGCAGCGCGACCGAATGGTCTGCGGAATGTCTTCCGGCTGCGTCGTCGCCATCATGAACACCACGTGGCTGGGTGGCTCCTCCAGCGTTTTAAGCAGCGCGTTGAAGGCGGCGTCGGTGATCTGATGAGCTTCGTCGAGGATCCAGATTTTGTAGCGATCGCGCGCTGGCCGGTAGCGCGCCGCATCGCGCAGCTCGCGGATCTCGTCGATGCCACGATTGGTGGCCGCGTCGATCTCGATGACGTCGACGGCGTTTCCCGCGCGAATCTCGCGGCACGAATCGCAAACTCCGCAGGGCTCAGGAACGGGATGGTCCTGCGACTGGCAATTCAGCGCCATCGCCAGAATGCGCGCGATGGTGGTTTTGCCGATACCGCGGTGTCCGCTGAAAATGTAGCCGTGAGCGATGCGTCCCTGCTCAATGGCGTTCTTCAACGTACGGGTGACGTGCTCCTGCCCGATGACTTCGGAGAATTTTTGTGGCCGATATTTGCGGGCAAGGACCTGATAGCTCATGGAAGGAACTTCGATTATACGGCGTTAGCGCTGTGGATACGCGTCGCTTATAGCCGCTGAGCTAAGGCCTCGCTGGCGGCTTTCGATCGTCCGTTGGCGCCACCGAGGTCTTTCACGCGTACCCGCCGTTTCGCAGCCTTCTTCAACTTCTCCTGCTTACGCGCCTCGCGCGCCTTCTGTTTCTTCAGCTCCGCCGGAGAGTACATGCTGCCGCGACACTTCTTGCTGCCGCAATGGCACGCCGCCTCGTCGTCGCCGTCGTAGAGCCAGTAATCGTAGACCAGCTCCTCGCCCGCCTTGATGTCGCGAATGGCGAAGATGAACACCCGCCCGTCGATCTCGTCGGTTTCGCAGTTCGGCTGGCAGGAGTGGTTCACGAACATCGCCATCCCGTGTCCGTCGATGACGATGTCGCCTTTGCCGATACCAAACAGGTAAGTGAAAGGCCGGCCCTCGTAGCGCAGGTCGCCTTCTTCTTTGCTGATGCGTTCGCCTTCGTACTCCAGCAGGCGCGTGCCTTTCTTGACCGCTTCCAGGGCAAAGCAGCCGGCGGCATGAATGTCAGAACTGCGGATGATCAGGCGAGGGGAAATTGGAGTTCTCCTAAGTTTCGCAGTATAACGCAGTGATTTCGCCGCCGTTGCCAGCGCTTTCCGACCATCGCAGACATTGAACATGCGGCAGTGCGGAAGGTCACAGAAAAGATGTGCATTGGGAGTTCACAATCGCTTGGCAATTGCGTATCGTGGTAAGTCGCTTACTTCGGAGGAACATCCTATGGTCCACGTCATCATCCGGCACAAGGTAGCAGATTTTAATAAGTGGAAACAGGCGTTTGATGCTCACCTCAACCAACGCATGGGCGCCGGCGAAAACGGATGCCGCATCTTTCACGCGGTCGACGACCCGCGCGATCTGACTCTGCTGTCTGATTGGGAAAGCGTCGAAAGCGCGCGCCGCTTCATGACCTCTGCCGATCTTCGCAGCGCGATGCAGAATGCAGGCGTGATCGGCGAGCCCGAGGTCCACTACCTGCAAGATTCTCTCAGCGTGCGCAGAACAGCGGCAGACTGAAATATCATCACACTGGGATTCAGCTGTGAGCCAGTGCATACTTGGAGCGGCGCCGCGCCCGGAGTGCTGGGCGGCATTCAGGGTCGCGGTGACGGTCCTTTCTCGCAGCGGAAAACATGTTCTCCGCTCGGAACAGAATCAATTGCTGTCAAGGATTTTTTTCTACGGCCCTGAGTGAACGAAGTTTGCTAATCGCATCGTACAATCGTTGACAAAGCTTTCCGGGCAAATACAATACCGCCTACTTACTCCGCGACAGGTTGAGACGAAACAACGTGACATCTTCTGAAAGAACTGACAACGTACTGCTGCAAACCGATTTCCCCGAACTCACTCTCTACGCCAGCGGTAAGGTGCGCGACATTTACAAAGTCGACACTGAGCACCTGCTGTTTGTCGCCACCGATCGCATTTCTGCGTTCGATTACGTGTTGGCAACCGGCATCCCGCAAAAGGGAAGAGTCCTAACCCAGCTCTCGCTGTTCTGGTTCGATTTCCTCAAGGACATCGTTGCCAATCACGCAGTGACGGCCGACGTGGCGAAATATCCGCCGGAGCTCCAGCGCTACGCCGACCAACTGCGTGGACGATCCATGCTGGTGGTCCGCGCCAACATGGTGAACATCGAATGCGTGGTCCGCGGCTACCTCTCCGGCTCCGGCTGGAAGGAATACAAGGCCACAGGCGAAGTCTGCGGGATCAAGCTGCCGGCCGGCTTGCACGAATCCTCTGAATTGCCTGAGCCCATCTTTACCCCCGCGACCAAGGCGGTCAGCGGCCATGACGAAAACATTTCCTTCGAGCAGATGGTGAACATTGCCGGCCGCGAGATGAGCGAAAAGCTGCGCGATCTCAGCCTGCAGGTTTACACCACCGCGCGCGACTACGCCCTGACCAAGGGAATCATCATTGCCGATACCAAGTTTGAATTCGGCCAGACGCCGCAAGGGCTGGTGCTAGCCGACGAAGTACTCACACCCGACTCCTCCCGCTTCTGGCCGGCCGACAAGTACAAAGCCGGCGGAGCGCAAGAGTCGTTCGACAAGCAGTACGTACGGGATTACCTGGAATCCATCAAGTGGAACAAGCAACCGCCGGCGCCCGCACTTCCGCCGGAGGTCGCTCAGAAGACGAGCGAGAAGTACATCGAGGCCTATACCCAGCTCACGGGGCGGCCGTTACCTGTTTAGAATCGCGCAATCATGACGACGGGTCTTTCCATCCTGGATTGGGGATTCGTCGTCGTGATCGTTATTTCTGTTTTAACGGCAGCAGCGCAGGGCTTTTTCTATGAGCTGTTTGCCTTGGCCGGAGCAGTCCTTGGATACCTCGTAGCGGCATGGGAGTATCCTCGGTTGGCCGGCTGGTACATGCGGTATGTGAACTCCGGGTGGGCTGCCGATATCGCCGGCTTCCTGACCATCTTCGTCGCCTTTGCATTGCTGGGCAGCGTGGTTGGACGGCTGGCCCGATGGGCGGTTCACGGAGTAGGGCTGCGTTGGTTTGATCGCGTTTTGGGAGGACTGTTTGGAGCCATTCGCGGGCTGGCAATTTGTACTGTGATCGTTTTGGCCCTGGCTTCGTTCAGTCCTACCTCGCCATACCTGCAGAATTCGCGCGTTGCGCCCTTTCTGCTGGTGACCAGCCGGGGCTTGGTATGGGCCGCCCCTGCCGAGCTGCGCGCGCGGTTTCATGATGGCTGGCTTCTGCTGCGGTCGGTGCCTGAGCACGTGCCGGGCGCCCAGTAAAAATTCATAGTGGTGGTGTTGCGAGACGGGACCAGATTGAAGTCTGAATGGGATTGATGAGAGAGGTGTTGTGAAAGATCAACTGGAAGCTCTAATCATGCAGATGTGCAAGGGCGGCATTCTCTATAACGAAGCAGTGCGCGAGTTCAAGAAGAAGTTCATCCTCGCGGTCCTGCAGGAGAACAAGGGCAACCAGTGCAAGGCTGCCCGCCAGCTCGGGATGCATCGCAACACTCTCAGCCGCACCATCACGGAATTAGAGCTCGACATCAAAACTCTTCGCGGCGGCACCCGCCGTCCGCCCCGCAGCGCGCGTGCGTACACCTTGGAGAAGCGCGCCGCCCGGTAATAGGGGATACTGCAAAACAGTACCGATTGCTCTTTCAGGGGATAGACACGTTCCAGCCTGCTAAGGGCATCTGCGCCGTAGGCGCATCAGAGGTTAGCCCGGCGCTTCAGCCCCGGGAACACGCGCCCAAATCCCCAGAGTCCCTTTAGGGACGGCACAACCCTCCCGCTGGTTTGTGCTATCGTCCGTTCACAACGCTCATTGTGAAACGAGACTCTGTCACCTATTCTTTCCTCCTAATGAAGCCGCACATGGCAACTGCACTCATCTGTCTGTTAGGCCTTGCCGTGGGCTGCCAACGCGCGATACACGTCACCGAAGAGATGACTTGGAAATGTGTGCCGGAGGAGTATAACCCGGCATACTACGCGAAACCCGGCGAGTACGTACGATTCTGGTTTGTCGAGAACCCTCACTACGAAGAGCTCGAGTCCAGCAAGAACTTCTGCGCAGAGCTACGCAAAGCCAACAGACCCATAGTTAAGGTCGAAATTGAATTATGGGGTTATCGGCACAACTTGCATGGCTACAGATTTGTCTCTGTGGATGGTCGTCCCATTCAAAATGTCGGCGGATGGGGCAGCAGCGGTTCGAGAGGCAGTGCCGGTCCTTCCCCTCTAGATAAAGCGTTTGCAAGATAGCTGTTGATAGATCGCCACTACATTCCATCGTCGTCTTCGTCGCCTACGTATAGTGATTGCCGGACACGACTCGGCAGAGATACACTCATGCCGCGCATCTTGGAGGCCGAATGCGTCTTCCCTCGAGAGGCATGCTGACCTCGGCGTTCGTTCTTATCGAAGCTGGGATTTTTATGCTTTACGTAAATGGGCTGCAAGAACATATAGCTGCTCCCATTTCTGTCAGTCTTGCGATCGCATATCTAGCTGTCATGCTGATACCGCGGAGAAAGTAGCGTATCAATGCCAACGCTTTTGCTAGCTGCGTTTTTGTTCGCTGATCCAAATGCTACCGCGAACAAGGCGGCTCAGGGGTTGGTTCAGATGCTCCAGGCGTTCGCCAATCTTGCGTCCGGAGGAACGGACATCTGGAACAAACTCGCAACTCCCCAGGCGAAGCAAAAGTTACAAGAGGTCGCGACAGCTGCGGCCAATCTCAATGTTAAGAATGAAGCCCTTAAGGCCTCGATGAGGCACAGCATCAAGGAGGGTAGTCAGAGCAAGTTGGACGTGTGCAAGCAAGAATTCGAAATCAAACACGACCTTGATGCCATGCACAGCACGCTCGTTTCGTATGCGGTTGAAATTGACAAATCTGCTCACCCGATCGGAGAGAAAGCTCGCGAAGTGATTGGGAATGCTGTTGTGGAACGAGGCATCGCACTAGGCCAGGTTTGCTCTGACTGGAGTTCGCACAAGTGGGATGACGCTGTGATCAGCCTTGAAGCGGCGATTGTTGACCTGAATGTTGTGCAAGACACCGTTACTTGCCTTCAGGACTCGATAACGCGCCAGGCTCCAGCTTGCGATCCAGAGCAACTGCGGAAGATGATCGTCAGCATTGATTAATCGGCGAGGTTTTCTGGCCGGCAACCTTGTTCCGAACTCCAGCTACCAAGCGCGCGCAAAGCAACCCTGATGAATGCCTGCACTGAAGTCGACCTTAAGCATAATCCTTATCGAGGATCGCCTCCGGGTTGTCGCTAGTTGGCGTTATATCGCCAATTACACTCATACCCAACCTGTGCCGCCACTACGCGCTTCGGACATTTACAGGAACGCATACTGCGCGCCGTAGGCGCATCAGAGCTTAGCCCGGCGCTTCAGCGCCGGGAACACGCCCCCCATATCGGCGGCTTTTGATGATCGTGAGCAAGAGCTGACCGGCACGACCGAGGTCGTGCCCTGACGCGAACCTTCTCTTATCCAAAACTTATGCCAATAAAAAACGGGAGCTTTCGCTCCCGTTTGAGTTGGCCTGGCCGCAATCTTACTGCGACTTCTTGTGGGTGGTTGTAGTGTGATGTGCCGGAGCTGCGGTCGAAACCGGGTTGCCGTTCTTGTCCAGCAGAATGCCGTCCTTGAACGTCATCATGAATGGGTTCGGGGTGTAGCTGGAAACCGTTCCCTGGAAGAAGATCTCCGACCCGGGCTGCGGTACCAGCTTGGCGGGCAGCGACTTGCCCATCTCCACCGTGATGTCGGCCTTCTTGGCATCGATGTCG
This sequence comes from uncultured Acidobacteriaceae bacterium, assembly GCA_963771535.1. Lineage (GTDB taxonomy): Bacteria > Acidobacteriota > Terriglobia > Terriglobales > Acidobacteriaceae > CAVVDY01. Next base: position 873,093 of record CAVYTK010000007.1, read on the forward strand.
TCCTCGCTGCCGGCTAGCTGCAGGCTGCTGGCGGTCGCGCTGATCACGCTCGCACCCAGCTTCACTGCCTTGTCCTTTACGGTGTTCCAGACGGTGTCTGCTGCAGCCTGATTGCCCGACGACAGTACCAGCTGCCACTCAGCAAAGCTCATCTTCTTGGGATCTTTGCTCTTCACCAGGTCGGCGGCCTGCTCAGCTGGAGACGGCGGTGGAGGCGCCGCAGCCACCGTGAAGCCCTGTGGCGGCATGATGCTGGCGTTGCTCGTAGCATCGTTCACCAGTTCCTGCCAGCCTTGCTCCGAACCGTGATACCGAATGTATTTCTTGCGCCCGTAGTCGAGGATCTGCGCCTTACCATCGCCCTGCGCCAGGTTGGCCGCTTTCACGATGAACCAGAAGCCTTCGGGGTTGACCGGCTTCGATTCCAGGTCGGCCTGGGCCAACGGATACAGGTCGGCAATGTTGGCCTGGCTTTCTTCGGAAACGGCCTGGCGGAACTCCTTGCCGGCGTCAGGATAGTTCTTATTCTGCAGAGCTACGAATCCCAGGCCGCCCTCGAAGATGGCGCCCAGTTCGTTGTGCAGCTTGGTGAAATCAGCATCGCTCATTCCCTCGGGCTTCGGCATGTTTGGCAATGCCTGCTCGCCTTTGGTGGCATTTTGCTGGATCAGCGGAAGGTTCTGCTGCAAATTCTGGGCCGTGGTAGTAGCGCGGTAGGTGTAGGTGAGAATGGCCAGCGCCCGAACGTTGTTGGGATCCATCTGCAGGATCCGGTTCGCCGCATCGATCATCTTCTGCGCATTGCCTGCCTGCTGATACGCCGCCATCAACTGTTCGGCCGCGTCAATCTTCATTACGCTGTTCGGGTAGGTCTGCAGAAAGGCTTCCAGAGCCTGGGCTTTGGCGTTAGGGTCCTGCTGCTGAATGGCGTTGACGTACGCGTTGTATTCGGCGGGGTCCTTGATTTCCTTCTTCTGCGTCGTCGCCTGGCCCGCTGCTGCAGCCTGGCTCGACGCTTGCTGTACGAATCCAGTGACCGCCACCCCCAGCAACATTACTAGTAGAAACTTCTTCATTCGTTGGCTCCTTCGATCTTAGGAACAGATGACGACCTTAAACCCCAACTACGCCCGGTTGATGGCGCATGCTTACTGACCTCGCACAATAACTGCATAGGAACGACCGCACGGCCGTGAAACACCTACAGATGTCGCAGGAACACCGGGGCGCAGAAAGCGGGATTATAAGTATGTACTCCGACTAAGGCAAGTTATGGACATCCGCACCTTCGTCCCGGCTTCTACGATGCCGAGGAACTCTAGGCGGATGTGCCCCTTACGGAAAGCTGGTCCTTGTTCAAGAAATCGTAGCACACAACTTGGCGGGCAGCCCATAAGGCAGAGTTCTGCAGGTCAGGGCTTGGCCTCTCGATTTGTCGCCTCATATAACATAACCTGTATTAACATGCTAGGAGGTTAGGAGGAATCGCAATGACGGACCTCGATCAGCTTATTCACCAATACGATCAGACCATGAGCGGCGGCGCCTGGTACGGCGACCCGGTCTGGCAAATTTTGCAAGCCATCGACGCACAGTGCGCGGCGGCGCAGCCTATCGCAGGAGCTCACACCATCTCCCAATTGGTGATGCACATGGCGTTCTGGGAGCAAGTTGCTACCCAGAGGTTTTCTGGTCCGGTTACGCCGGACCTCACCGGCAACTTTCCCGTCCCGCCGCCACCCGATGAAGCCGCGTGGCAGAAAACCCTGGAGTCCTTTCGCGAGTCCAACCGCGAATTTCGCCACGTGATTTCGCTTCTCGATTCCAGCCGCCTCGACCAGAACACGCCCGGCGGGGACCATAGCTTCCGCTACGAGTTGGTGGGCGTGATCCAGCATCACATCTATCACGCCGGCCAGATAGCCCTGCTGAAGAAGGCTTTCGTCGGAGGAGGGAAGCACGACTCGGCTTGATGTCTGCGGCTGCACTAGCACCGGAGCGGGGCGGAGGTTCCAATCGAAAGGAGGAAGGCGGCGTTTCAAGTCGCGCTATAATTCCCGAATGCGCTTGCGGGCAAAGCTCCGCCTCAACGCGTGCATCCATACAACCAGCATGACTGAGCACATCAAGAGAAAGCTCGAGCAGGAGATTCAAGTCCTGGAACACGAGCTCAACCACGAACTGCCGAAGGAACTGAAGAAGGCCGTCGCCATGGGAGATCTCAGCGAGAACGCCGAGTATCACATGGCCAAGCAGCGGCAGGAATTCGTTCGCGCCCGACTGGGACAGCTCAAGAAGCGCATGGGCGATCTCTCCATGGTCAACATGGCGAACATCCCCAAAGATCGCGCGGCCATCGGCTCGACGCTCCGGGTATTCGATTCCACCAAGAACGAGGAAATCGAGTACAAGCTGGTCACCAGCGAAGAAGCTGATGTAACCAAGGGCCTAATTTCCACCAGCTCACCGATCGGGCGCGCGCTGATGGGAAAAAAAGTGGGCGATGTAAGCGAAGTGGTGACGCCCACCGGCAAGCGCGAACTGGAAGTGCTCAAGCTCGTTACTATCCACGACGAGGCTTAGACGTATGACGTGGACCAGCGCGGTTGGCAAGTCGTGTAAGTGGCTGCTATACAAGATTGTTCACGGCCTCGCGCTCACCCGCATCTCGCCCAACGCTCTCACCTTCATCGGACTGCTCATCAACATCGGCGCTGCCGTACTGTTCGGGTACGCCAACGCCGAGAACCAGCGCCGCATGTTCCTCTATGCCGGGCTGGTGATCATCGGAGCCGGCATCTTCGACATGGTGGACGGCCGTGTGGCGCGCGCTACCAACCAGGTCACGCAGTTTGGCGGATTCTTCGATTCCGTCATCGACCGCTATAGCGACGTCGCTCTCTTCTTCGGATTGCTGGTGTATTACGCGAGGGCGAATCGGTTTCTGTATGTAGTGATAGCCGCCTTCGTGATGGTCAGCTCGGTTCTTGTCAGCTACGCCCGGGCCCGCGCCGAGTCGCTCATCCCCAGTTGTAAAGTCGGCTTCATGGAGCGGCCGGAGCGCATCGTTTTGATTATCATCGGCGCACTGTTCAACCGCATGGCTCCTGTGCTGTGGGTGATTGCCGTGCTCAGCACGATCACCGTCATTCACCGTATCCGCTATACCAAGCAGCAGCTCGAGTTGATCGAGCCGCCGCCGGTTCGTACCCGTCCCGACCCCCTGCGCTTCGAAGAAATCGTTCGCTGACTACCAGCGGTGCGTTGTTTGTCAGGGCACAACTTTAGTCGTGCCGCACGTCGTCCATTTCTCGCCCCATTTCCGTTGTCATCCCGAGCGCAGCGAGGGACCTGCAGTTGCGTGCTGGACACATTCACTACTTGGCACGAGTTTCCGCTCTATGCCGGGTTCGCTTGCGGTGGCATTAAAGCAGGCGGCACCGTCTCACCGCAATAAGGGCAGCACGCGTAATCGTTGCGGATCGGCTGCCCGCACGCTGCGCAGACTGGCGCCAGCGCATAGTGGCAGCGCGGACAGAAGCGGAATGAGTCGTTGACCATCCCGCCGCAACCCGGGCATTCTTTCGGCAGCGGCTTGCGCAACATGAAGTACAGAATGAAGCCGATCAGGTTTGGCACGAACAAGCAGATCAGCGTCCACAGCGTTGGACTCATGCCGCGCCGTGCCGCATCGCGGTTGACATAGCTCAACAGCAGAACGAAGCAGACTACGAAGGCGCCGCAGAGCAGCAGCACTACCGGGATCACCGGACGCGGTACGTTGCGGTCGTGCGCTACCGCAAAGAAGAACCCGATTACGGTGCAAATGCCAAGTGTGAAGGCGAGGAACCAGCCAAACTCGGGGATGACGGACAGTTCAGTTCGAAATGTCGATTTGTTTTCACTCATAGCAATTCTTCCTTGACGCGCGCCGCCAGCCAGTCGGTCCGTGCGGAACTTGAAAGTGGATGATGAATCAGAAGGCCGACGGCAATTGCGATCGCCGGAGCCAGCCAGAAGACCACGAATGCCGCCGAGATGAGCAAGGGCGCGACGTGAATCCGCTCGGCCAGCCAGCCGCTGATCTTCCAGCCCACGAATGCCGAGCCGGCCGACCACAGCAGACCAAGACAGAACGAGATCCCGATCAGGAATACCCGCGCCTGGTGGTCGCGCAATTCGGCGGCACGTTGCCGCACCCGGGCCTGTGTCGAACTCACCAGCGACGAGCTCGCCATCACCGGCATCCTGCGCAGGAACCGCGACGTCAGTTGCAGATCTTCGGCAAAGGCCGCGCAATCCGGGCATGCCGCCAGGTGCGACTCCAGCCATGTGCCGTCGCTCTCAGCCATGCCCTCGACATCGTGCATCAGCACCAGTTCGCGCGCGCGTTCATGTTCGGAGTTTGTCATTCCGCAACTCCTTTCAGCGCCGGGCGAAGCGCCATCACGCCGCGATACAGCCGCGTCTTCACCGTCGCAACCGGTATGTGAATCAAAGTCGCTATCTCCTCAAGTTTCATTTGCTCGTGGATGCGAAGCGTCAACACTTCGCGGAAGATGGGCGGCAGCTGTTGCAGCGCCGCGTCAAGCTGAGCACTTCGCTCGTTGGTAGCGGCTTGCTCAAACGGAGAAGGCCGTCCATCCGGAACTTCGAACGGAGCTGCGTCTTCGCTCTCCTGCATTTCGTCAAGGCTTGCTGGGCTGCGACGACGCAGGTGGTCAATCGCCACGTTGTGGGCGATGGTGAGCAGCCAGGTTACGAAGCGGCTTCGGCCGTCGTAGAGATGGCCTTTCTCCAGCACGCGCATCCAGGTTTCCTGAAAGAGGTCTTCGGCAGTGGCGCGGTTTCCGGTGAGGTGCAGCAGGTAGCGCAGCAGGCGATGCTGATATTGCGCGATGAGTGCATCGAGCAGATCAGGATCGCGATGGCGCAAGCCTCGAGCTATGCGGGCCTCTTCGGTCTCCATCGAAAGCAGCGAACTGAATGCGGTGGCAACCATGCTATCTGGGTATACGGATGAGGGGGAGAAAAAGTCTCAAGGGCCGCTTTTGGCTCTTGGCTCTTGGCCAAATCCGCAGCACCCCGAAGCTCAACGATAATCATCGGCGATGGAAGAGAATGCCCGGACGGTGCACTCCGTCCAAGAGCCAACCGCTAAGAGCCAAGAGCCACTGGCAGGTGTCCTTGCTACTTTCCTCGTTTACAATCATCTGTTTGTACATACCCTTAAATTCATTCTGTAGAGCGGAGCGTTCGATTGCCTGACACTATTTATGACGTAGCCATCATCGGCAGCGGCCCTGCCGGATACACCGCCGCCATTCGCGCCGGCCAATTGGGCTTGAAGACCGCCTTAATCGAGAAGGACTCTGTGCTGGGCGGTACCTGTCTGCACGTGGGCTGCATTCCGACCAAGGCCCTGCTGTTCAACGCCGAAGTCTACGACCACGTGAAGGAAGGCCCTGAGCTGGGCCTGGAAAATACCGCCGGCGTTACCCTGAACTGGGGAGCGATCCAGAAGCGCAAGCAGGGAATCGTCGACAAGCACGCCAAGGGCTTGCAGTTCCTGATGCGCAAGAACAAGGTCACCGTCATCGAGGGCTTCGGCAAGCTGACCGGCCCGGCAAAGAACGGCATCCACACCGTCGATGTGGAAGGCAAGAGTGGCAAGTCGCAGGTGCAAGCCAAGGCTCTCCTGCTGTCGACCGGTTCGGTCGCGCGCATGTTGCCGGGAATGTCTGCCGACGAACAGATCCTTACTAACATAGAGATCCTCAGCTTGAAGACCATTCCCAAGTCGCTGATCGTGATCGGCTCGGGAGCGGTGGGTGTCGAGTTCGCCAGCATCTACCGATCGTTTGGCGCCGAGGTCACGATTCTCGAAATGCTGCCGCGCTATGTTCCGGTGGAAGACGAAGAGATCTCGAAGGAGCTGATGCGCGTCTATCGCAAGCGCGGCATCAACGGCTTCGTGAACGCCAAGGTGGAGAAGGTAGAGAAAACCAAGCAAGGCGTGAAGGTCACCTTTACCGCTGATGGCAAGCAGCAGGTGCTCGAGGCCGAGAAGGTGCTCATCGCCATCGGCCGCGCCCCGCGCACTGAGAACGTCGGCATAGAGAAGACCAAGATCAAAGTCGAGCGCGGCTTCGTCGAGGTGGACCAGTACATGCGGACGGCAGAGCCGGGCATCTACGCCGTAGGAGATATCGTTGCCGGGTACCCGCAGCTGGCCCATGCCGGCGCGATGGAAGGCATCGTCGCGGTCACACACATCGCAGGAAAACCGGCGAAGCCAATCAACAAGCTACGGATTCCGGGCGCAACCTATTGCCATCCCGAGATCGGCAGCGTGGGCCTGACCGAGGCCAAGGCGAAGGAAGCTGGCTACGACGTGAAGGTCGGCAAGTTCCCGTTCACCGCGAACTCGCGCGCCAGCATCGTCGGCGCACACGAAGGCTTTGTAAAGATCGTCGAGGACACCAAGTACGGCGAGATTCTCGGCGTGCATATCATTGGACCGATGGCGACGGAGATGATTGCCGAATCGGTGGTCGCGCTGGAGATGGAGATGACAGCCGAAGAGCTGGCGAACACCATTCACGCGCATCCCACATTGTCAGAGGCAATGCTCGACGGCGCCAACGCCGTATTCGGCATGCCCATCAACGTCTAATTCAGTTGAACCACAGAGATACCCTTCGACTTCGCTCAGGGCAGGCTCGAGGCACAGAGAAATCTGTGCCTTTTGTTTCTTTCCGCTGCATGTGCCATCGCAATTTAACTGCTGGCGCCCCATTCATTGTCCGATCCTCTGATTGCAAAAGCTTCATGGGTGCACCTGCAGAACGAGTCGGATACGGGGATCAATATCAGTATGGCAAGAAAACATCAGAAGCATGGAAACGATTCGGGTGTATAGTGCTGCCCGACACCCTTATAGCCGAAAGTGGTCTCAGCGTCACCCCGGAGGACTCAATGGATCATCGAAGCGAACGTCACAGCATGGACTCAGGTGTCCAGTCAAAGATGAGTGCGGGCATGCTGCTGTTGGGGGAAATCCTGTTTTTGTTAATCATGGCAGGCCCTATGCTTCATGCGCAGACCTTCACCGTCCTCCACAACTTCAACGGTTATCCCGACGGGGGACAGCCCATAGATCTGACGACCGACGCGGCCGGTAATCTTTATGGTCCGGCGCTCTGCTGCGGCCGAGTCTACGGCACGGTCTACGAGATGCGGCGTATGGGGACCTCCTGGGTTTTCGATTCCCTTTACGTTTTCAACAGTGAGGATGACGGGGTATCGCCTCAGGACGGAGTGGTGTTCGGTTCCGATGGGCTTCTTTATGGTACGACCCACAATGGCGGAACCAACAACAACGGCACGGTGTTTCGCCTTAAACCTCCGGCAGGACCTTGCCGGGGCTTAGTTTGCCACTGGACGAAGAGCGTTTTATACAACTTCGGGTACGGCAACCAGGCAGCTGGCCCCGTCGGTGACCTGACCTTCGATGCGGCGGGCAATATTTATGGCGTGGCCTTAGATAGCGTATACGAGCTCATGCCATCGGGTGGCGGCTGGGTCGAGACCCTGCTCTCCTCTTTCGGGACGTCGGACCCTACTGGCGGCGTGATTTTAGACAGTAGTCATAATCTTTACGGAACGACCATTTACGGAGGACAACAAAATATCGGTACGATTTACCAGCTGGTGCAGGCTAACGGAGGCTGGGTTCAAAATGTGCTCTATAGCTTTTCTGGGCAGAGTGACGGCGATCAACCCCGCGGCAGGCTCATCTCTGATCAGGCCGGCAATTATTACGGCACTACGTCAAATGCAGGGGTGGGCCACGGCGGCACGGTTTTTGAATTGACGAACGCGAACGGGAAGTGGAACTTAACCACCCTGTACAGCTTTGTTGGCAAGCCACTCTGCGGGCCCGCTGCTGGGCTCACGATGGATGCGGCCGGCAGCCTATATGGAACCACCCTGTGCGACGGAGCATATGGCGATGGCAGTGTCTTTAAGCTGAGACGTTCCGGCGACACGTGGACTTACGCCACGTTGCACGACTTTTGCAGGGATTGCAGTGATGGCTATAACCCGATTGGCCGGCTGGTAGTAGATGCCGCGGGCGACGTCTATGGCACGACCCGCTTAGGCGGGCGGTTCCTGAATGGTGTCCTCTGGGAGATCACGCCATGAACGAGTAACTGGGATTCACGGCAGGTGTCCGGCAGACAATCTGTGGCCGAGTCGCTCATACGAATGCGCTCGGTAAGTGCTCTCACCTGCGAGCCATCGTATTCGTGAAGCCACGGCGGCAGCCGAAATTCCACAGACATATCTGCCGTCCCCACAGGATTGTGTCGGGTCGGCTGAAGCCGACTCAGGATATTTTCATATCCACGTTTCCCGCGTAGAACCGTCGGGTAGCCTCCTGCTGTCGCTGCGGGACGGACCCGACTGGCCAGTCGAACGACCTCAATATCCCGCTCATTGACCGAACCGATAAGCGGCACCTAGTAGAAGGAGCGCACATACGGGATAGATTGGCGCCTGTTCCTTTGCGGTTCTCCCTCTTCCGAGATATAGTGTGGCTGCTCTGAGGTGCCGCCATGGCTACTTCGCCCAGCCGGATTCCACCGGCGTCCCATGCGTTGCGTGGGTACGGCCCGCGCGTTTTCATCTCCTACAGCTTTGCTGACTCCGCGGCTGCTAAGCAGCTCGAAGCCGTCTTGCTCGGCAAAGGCTTCCAGGTGCGCCGGGAAGACGATACGTCGCTGTTCAACGAAAAGTTGAGCGAGGCCATTCCGCGCCGCATGGCCGACTCAGAGGTATTCATTCAACTGCTGACCGCCACCTCCAATCGTTCAGCATGGGTGGAGCGCGAGCTCGACTGGATGTTTGAGCATCGCCAGGCGGGAACAGGCATTGTCTTTCTGCCCATCGTGTTCGACAAGTCCACGCTGCCGGAGCGGCTGAAGGAGTGGTGGTTCCTCGACCTCGCCGCCGAGGGCAAGCTGACGGACGAGGCATGCGAATCCATCGAGCGCCTCTGTTTGAAGAGCGTGCACCTGCTGCCGCTGTCCGACGAGGATCCCATGACGGTGAGCGAGCGCCACCTGGAAGAGGTGCTGACCGAAGTTCCCAGTGACGGCCGCCGCGTCATTCTCGACAGCCAAGGCAAGCTTCTGCGCTGGTCGCACGAAACTCTAACCTTCGCCGAAGGGATCGATTCCGAATATCGCGACAGCTTCCTGGCACAGCAAAAAGACCGCCATGAGCGCCTGATCACCCGGCTAAAGGTCCGTGATGAGGTGACGCGCAAGCTCGCGATCGAAGTGATGCGCGAGATGAAGTCCTACACCAACGAGCCGCTCAAGGATGCCAAGCTGCCGATGAAGCATTTCCTGCAGATTATCCTCAGCGACTTGACGCTGGCGGCAGCTGAAGTCGGGCCTCCTGAGCCGCACCCGTTGCGCAACGAGTACAAGGATCGTATTGATGCCGCCCGCCAGGCGAGCACCGACAGTCACAGTCCAGGATTTATGAACCCCGGCTTGTACGCGTGGGTCTTCGCCGAAAAAGGTGGAGAGGACCACCTGACGCGTATGGACATGGTGGCGCCGGGATTTCGCAATATTTCGGTGCAGGTTCCTACCCGGGTCTTCGGCGACATGGCCGACCTCTACAGGGGTGGGGTGACCTTCAATCCGGTCCAGGAATTGCTGAGTGGAACCTTCATCAATTACGTTCTGCCGCAGATCGCGATCAATGCCGCTTATAACCTGGTCGAACCTGCAACCGCGAGGAAGGATCTGGAAGAGAAGTACGCGTGGCGGCTGGATCAGTACAACCTGATGGGAGTGTCGTAGGCGCTACAGCAGCCGCTCCGGCGCCCACACCAAGACCTTCAACTCGCGCGCGAAGTTTGCCAAGTCAGGCTTCTCAGGCAGCGTGATTCCTGCAGCAGCCCCCATGCTGTCCTCTTCGATCTGATATTGCGCGTCCTGTAACGGCCACGGCAGGTGATGGATGTTGGCGCGGTACACCCGCTTGCCGTTGGTGGAGTACAGGCAATAGCGCTCGCTGAGGAAGTATTCGACGGAGCCATGCACGGCTGAACTCGCGGGCGAGGTCGGCCCGTACTTCGCACGAAAGATCGCCGGCCTCGGCCCGTGTTCGCGCTTCGAGCGGTAGTCGATCTCCGGCTTGCCCTTGCCCTTCACCTTCATCGACGCCTTCCAGTAAGGCAAGCGGTAGAAGACGCGCGCTCCCCAGACGGCGGACAGGCTGCCGGCGTCGAGGCTAAAGAAATAGACGCCGGGCTTACCTTCGTAGGTGACGTAGGTTCGAACGTTCAGCTCGGGGAAGTGCGAGACAAACGGCATGCGAGGTGAGCCGTGGACGCGCACGTGGTCCATCCAGAATGGAACGACGGAAACCCACGCACGCTGATCGTAGGTGTCGAGGGTGAGCACGTCGGGCACCAGCGGCCGCAGGACTTCTGGGTCGAGCGCGTAGTGCAGAAACAGCAGGTCGTTCCAGCGCTGCGTCATTACCCACGGCGTGCTTGGCGGAGGCCACGGGCGATGGCTGGTGGCGAACAGAATGGAGTCGCTCCCCAACCAGCGGGTTTGCGTTTCGTTCACTTCGCGGTTCACGTCGGGTAATCGGCGGGACATTAACTTGGTTGGTGTCTCTCCCCGGCAAGCATTGATGATTTTTCCGCTACCACCTATGATTCAGCCCAACGCCGATGGTCACAAAACCTGTTTCTGAACCCGCTCAAACGCCCGCTGCCCAACCACCTTCAACCCAGGTCTACGCCGTCCATGGTGCCGATCCTGAAGTGCTAGCTTACGGCATGGCGAAGTATTCGCGCTCTGCGCTATCGCTGCGCGAGTCGCTGGCCGAACTGAACGAGCAGAAGGCCGAGAAGTTTCTCAACACCTTCTACTTTCAGTACGGACATCGCAGCATTGCCGATCTGGCGCACATCGCATTCGCCATCGAGCGGCTGTCCATCCTGGCGGCGACCATTCTCGGTCGACGAGCCGCGCTGGGATGGCCAGGAACGTTCCACACGCTACCAGGACTTCCAGCGAAGCGGCTACTATGTTCCCGAGTTCGCCGGCGATGCCGAGGCCGACGCGCTCTACCGTCACACGGCCGGCCACCTGTTCGCCGAATATCAGCACTTCTCCGACGCGATGTTCGCCTATTTGCGCGAGCGCACACCCAAGCCCGACGAGATGAAGCAGGACGCGTATGAGCGGACACTGCGAGCTCGCGCATTCGACCTGTCGCGCTACCTGTTGCCGCTGGCGACCAACACGTCGCTGGGACAAATTGTCAGCGCGCGTACGCTGGAGAACCAGGTATCGCGGTTGCTGGCGCATCCCCATGCCGAGGTGCGTCGGCTGGGCGAGCTACTGAAGCAGGCGGCGCGCGAAGGTGCTTACAACGTGAACCAGCCGGTGGCTGAAAGCTTGCTGGAACAAATCCGAGAACATGCACCCGAGCTTGCCGGCCGTGCTGAGCAGGTGCTTCTGCGAGAGGTCCATGTCGCTCCCACGCTGGTGAAATATGCCGAGCCCAGCGCCTATGACTTGGAGAGTCGGCGCGAGTTGAGCGGGGCCGCTGCTGAGTTGCTCGGACGTTTGCCGACCGACCCCGCTCCTCTGGTCGACTTACTGGAAGAGGAGCCGCTCGAGATCGAGCTCGCCACTACGCTCCTTTATCAGCACGACCATCATTCCTATCGGCAGATTCGCGGCGTGGTTGAGCGACTGAGCGGGGAGCAGCGAGACGAGATTATCGCCCTGGGGATGCAGTATCGCGGACGCTTCGACGAGGTGGCGCGTCCGTTCAACGCCGGACAAGGCGTGCGCTTCGACATCCTGATGGACATTGGCGGCTTCCGCGACATGCATCGCCATCGCCGCTGCGTGCAGATTATGCAGGACTACACCACGCGCCACGGCTACGACATGCCGGAAGAGATCGCAGCCGCCGGCCTGGCGCCGCAGGTATTCGAAGACGATGGAGCTCACGCGCACGGCGGTGGGGCAAATTGCAGGCCGCGAGGTTGCGGAGGCCGACGAGCAATCGCAGTATTTGATCCCGCTGGCCTTTCGCAAGCGCACGCTGTTCAAGATGGATTTCGCCGAAGCGCTCTACATCAGCGAACTGCGCACCGGCGTTGCCGGACACTTCTCGTACCGCAACGTGGCGTATGCGATGTATGAAGCCGTGGCCCAGCGCTATCCGGCGCTCGCGCAGTATTTCCGGGTGACCGATGTGCGCGAGCCGGTGGATTTGCTGAAGCGGTGAGCCTGAGTGCTCATGGTGCTAGCGCAAAAAACCAGAGTTTGTCATCACGAGCACAGCGAGGGATCTGCTCTTGCTCGGCCTGCCAACCCGTTCCGTTGGATGAATACGTTGTCATGCAATCGAGAACAGATCCCTTCCGCCAAAAGAAGGCGCTCGTGATGACAAGGCAAAAGGATTGATGCGCCTCGCTGCTCTCTACGACATCCACGGCAACCTTCCTGCGCTGGAAGCGGTGCTCGATGCGGTTCGCCGAATGGGCGTTGAGCAGATCGTGATCGGCGGCGACGTGCTGCCTGGGCCGATGCCGGTCGAATGCCTCGACGTTTTAACGCGACTGGAAATCCCAACTCACTTCATCATGGGCAATGGCGACCGCGAAGTGCTCGCCCGTATGCGCGGCGTCGAAACCGAATGGTACAAGACTGCGCGTCCGGAATGGCGTGAGCCCATCGACTGCACGGCGCAACAACTCGGTCCGCCACATGCGAAGCTGCTTGCGAGTTGGCCGGCTACGTTCACTCTTCAAGTCGCCGGCCTCGGCGACGTACTGTTCTGTCACGCCACGCCGCGCAACGATACCGACATCTTCATCCGCCTTACACCGGAAGAGCGTCTTGCGCCACTCTTCGCCGACGTCAAAGAGAAGATCGTCGTATGCGGGCACACCCACATGCAGTTCGATCGCACGGCAGGGGAGACGCGTGTAGTAAACGCAGGGAGCGTCGGCATGCCCTTCGGTCGGACCGGCGCCGACTGGCTACTGCTCGGGACCGCACTCGATCTGCGGCACACCGACTACGATCTCAAAGCTGCAGCGCAACGCATTCGGCAGACCCCTTTTCCGCACGCCGACAGATTTGTGGAGAGCTATGTTCTGAATGTGCCGTCAGAAGCGCAAATGCTGCGGGCGTATTCCCAGGCAGAATTGAAGTGATGGAGCAGAGCGGGCGGTCGTCGGTAACTTACGTATCGCCTACTTACAACCGTTGCCTGTTGCCCCACACATGCGTGTTTCGAATGTGTGGGACAGAGGCTGACGATTACGGTTAGGCATTCTACGGCGGTGAACGGTGTTTCTCCCACTCATTCCAACCGAAGGAATGAGTGGGGCACCCGGCGAGAAAAGTTGCCACGAACTCGCGCGTTCCTACCGCCAACTCGAGATGGAATTGGCACCCGGCGAAAGCGCCCGCTTGCGATCGTTCTCGTTCTAGAGAGTTACTGTAAACAACGAACGTCGGAACAGATCACGCTCAAGCGAACTGTGTTGGAAGGGACGCCGTTGGTGACTGTCTGGAAATCGTACGTTCCAGCAGGCATCGACGGCAGATCGAAATGGGTGTAGCCATAATTCGTCGGCGCGATGGAGTGCGCATTAGGTCCGGCAGGCCCATCATCGTGCGTGAAGGCGTAATATACATAGCCGGCGGTACAGGTGTTGCCTTGCACGTTCGCACAGGTGAGGCGAGCTAACGGGAAGTTGGTGTCTGACTGTTTGTCGTCTCCGTAGAAGTTGTTCTGCGACATGCCGTTCAGCCGGTAGCCATACACGACGTTGTTCATAGAACCGGCGGCCAGCCGGGGGCCCGTCAGCGCAATGGAAGCAGCCAGGGGATAGCTTTGTGCAGGCACGCAGCTGTCGCACGTCCACGTAGCAAGCCCGGGCGCAGGGTTGTAAACCTCCACGTAGAGATTGAATGCCGTGAACATGATCTGGCCGGTCGGCAGGATCATCAACATGCCGTCGTACGAGGTATCGTGGGACGGCGGCATGCAATCGGCGGGCTGCGGAATCAGGGTCGTCGTAGTGTTGGTAAGCGTGTTGGTAGTGGGATCGTACTCCAGGAAATAGCAGCCGTTCGCGAACAGTCCCGGGCTATACATGCCCAGCACCTTGCCGTTTGGCTCAAGCGCAGCCGGGCCGTCCGACTGGCTGAGGTTGGCATCGGGAACCGGGCCAACCGACCAGCTGTTCAGCGCTACGTCATAAATCGCTGTGGCATTCTTGGTGCCGCCTACCTGGAAGAGCTTGTTGTTGTACATCATCACGCTGGCGCCCAGTTCCTCGTCCCCGCCATAAAGCACTTGCGGGAGGGACGGTCCACAGGACCAGGTTCCGACACCGGTTACGGGATCGGTAACGGTATACAGCTCAGAGCTCCGCGACGGGATAGGACAGGCGCTAACGCTCTTGCTGTCGACCAGCAACACCTGACCGTTCGGAAGGAGCGTGTAACCGGATTCGTCGGTCGAGGAAGCCAGGACGCTGCCGCTGGGTATCCAGGAGTTTGGGCCATTGAAGATAGCATTCTGCTGGCCATGGCCATTGCAGCAACTCGACTGCAGATAAGCTCCGTTGAACAGGATCACACCCGCGGCGTCGCCTATGTTCGGCCATCCGGCGGGCGGAGCGTTGGCGGTGAAGTTGATCCCGCCGGTGAAGGCAGCATAGGTTCCGATAACACCCTGGTTGGTCCAGACCCCGTTGTTGGCGTTGTACTCTCCGCCCTCGAGGATGACCTGGCCACATTGCTTGGCGGACGGGCAGTCCGAGCTATTTCCGTGATTCACCGCATTCAATAGTGTCTGCGAGCTGAAGTACAACGGCTGGTAGTTGGCGTTCAGATTGCCGGCCGGACTCCAGGTTCCGTTGACATAGCTGCCGTAGACATCGGGAGTGAGGTAGTACCAATCGGTATAACCCCAGTTGAGGTTTCCGGTGCCATTCTCGTGGTGCACCAGAATGCGGCCGTCTCGAAGCTGGAGCATAGCGCCGACCCCGTCGAAACCCCCTACGGTGACCGGCTGATTGTTTAAAGGTGTCCAGGATTGCGCGCTGGCGATTCCGCTAAACGCTAGCGCAAGGATGCAAGTTGCCGCCAAGATTTGAGAAACCTTCATGGTTGGTCCCTTTTCCGAAGCTATATTTGGCCGGAGGCTTTGCTCATATTGATCTTTCGCTCGGCAGTTGCGCCGGTTTCGCCGGATGACAGTGCAGGCCATCGTGCCCGGTCTGCGCTGAACATCATCGGATGGTAGATCAGGAGGAGGCCCGAAGAGCACGGCGCTGTGCACTTCATATTCCCTCCCAGCGGGCTTGCAAACAAAAGTTGCGCAAAACTGAATTTACAACGGCTCCCGACCAGCACGGCTTCCTGCTAATGTAACATCGCCATTTGGCAACTAACTTCTCTATCAAGGTCGAAGACCCACGTAGCGGGTCACGAAGCGTCGGTGTCTCCCAGTATTTCCCATTTGCGCCCCGCCAGACTTGCACCTGCGATGTTTAAACAGCCTACGAGTGCCTCCCCGTCGCTCCTGGGTGAAATCGGCTAAGCGCCGACACTCCCATTGCGGGAATTTCTACGACCTTCGTAACCTCTGTTCACACTTTTTCTCTCGACCTGCTACAGCTCAATGTTTGTACACTCGATTCGAGACGCGGAGGAGTTGCGCCGAGCCTACAGAGTTTACTGGCGCCGTCTTGCCGTGCGTTTGCTGCGGGCCAGTGCCAAAAAATGCTTGGATAAGCTGTTTGGAATCTGGCATTTACCTGTAAGTCTTACGGGCTCAAGTATTTGCGATAGAAAACATGCCTAAGCTGTTGAAAACATGGTATCGCAAAAGACATTTTTTCGTGATCTCGCTCACATTTTCCGGCAGCGGCCGACGACGCGTCAACCGGGCACAGGCGTTTACTTTCGATATGCCTCCCCTGTTGATTTTCGCTATTTATTCGCTTTTGCGGAGGTATATACTTTGCTGTCAGTTACTCATACGCGCCTCCCAAAAGAGCCTATCGTGGCGGCGCTTGCTTCACTGACCCAACGCAATCCATATTCACAACTCTTCCCCGCGAATGACTTCGCGGGACGATAGCAGGCAAGGAGCCGCACTTCATGGCAGACGAGAGAACAGAGAAGAACAGGGCGATTGACCTGGCAATATCGGGCATCGAGAAGCAGTTTGGCAAAGGCTCCATCATGAAGCTGGGGAGCAAGGAAGCGGTCGTCCCCATCGCAGTGATCTCCACCGGATCGATTTCTTTCGACGCCGCGCTGGGTGTGGGCGGCGTGCCCCGCGGCCGCGTGATTGAAGTCTTCGGGCCGGAGTCGTCGGGCAAAACCACGATCGCGCTGCAGATTATCGCCGAGGCGCAAAAGGCCGGCGGCATGGCGGCGTTCGTCGATGCCGAGCACGCGCTCGACCCCAACTATGCGAAGAAGCTCGGCGTGGACGTCGACAACCTTCTGGTTTCGCAGCCCGACTACGGCGAGCAGGCGCTGGAGATCGCCGAGGCGCTGGTGCGCTCGAACGCCATCGATGTGCTGGTGGTCGATTCGGTCGCCGCGCTCGTGCCCAAGGCCGAACTTGATGGCGAGATGGGCGACAGCCACATGGGACTGCAGGCGCGCCTCATGTCGCAGGCGCTGCGCAAGTTGACCGGTATTGTTTCAAAGTCGCGCACCAGTTTGATCTTCATCAACCAGATTCGCGAAAAGATTGGCGTGATGTTCGGCAATCCGGAAACTACGACCGGCGGCCGCGCGCTGAAGTTCTACTCGTCGGTGCGTATCGATATTCGCCGTATTGCCGCCATCAAAGACGGAGACGTGGTGACCGGCTCGCGCACCAAGGTGAAGGTGGTGAAGAACAAGGTGGCGGCGCCGTTCCGCGAAGCCGAGTTTGACATCATGTATGGCGAAGGCATCTCGCGCGAAGGCGACCTGCTCGATCTCGCGGTGAACAATAACATCGTGGAGAAGTCAGGCTCGTGGTTCAGCTATAAGACCGACCGTATCGGACAGGGACGGGAGAATGCGCGCCAATTCCTGAAAGACAATCCCGATATCAAGACGCGGCTTGAGTTGGAAGTGCGTAAGGCGCTGGGGCTGATTCCGGCAGGCGAGAAGCCGAATGGAGCGGCAGCATCGGCAGCGGAGTTTGAGGCTCCTCCGGCGCTGGCGGCGGCAGCACATTCGTCGGCTAAGACGCCGCCGATCAGGAAGTAGAAAAAATACTGAGCCACGGATCTGCGCGGACAACGCGGATCGGAGACGGAAAACTTAGATTCTGGTCCGATCGGTGATCATCGGTGAAATCCGTGGCTCGTTTTGGTTTTGCTGATGCCGAAGGTAAAGCCCACCGACCTGAAGTTCTTCAAGACACCTGCAGAGTTTCGCAACTGGCTCGAGAAGAACCACGAGAGGGCCAACGAACTCTGGCTCGCGTTCTACAAGAAAGATTCCGGACAGCCATCGGTCACTTGGCCCGAAGCTGTCGACGAAGCTCTTTGTTATGGCTGGATCGACGGCGTTCGCAAGTCGGTTGATGACGTCAGCTACACCATTCGCTTTACTCCGCGAAAGCCGGGCAGCATCTGGAGCCTGGTGAACATTCGCCACGTTGATCGACTGACGAAGCTGGACCGTATGATGCCGGCGGGCATAGTTGCCTTCGAGACTCGGGACGAAGAGAGAGGCCAAGAAATACTCCTACGAAAATCGGCCGCGAGAACTCGGTGACCCATATGAGAAGAAGTTTCGCGCGAACAAAAAGGCGTGGGAGTTCTACCAGGCGCAAGCGCCGTGGTATCGGCGAACGTCAAGCTTCTGGATGACCAGCGCCAGGAAGGAAGAGACGCGGTTGCGGCGGCTGGAACAGCTGATTGCATGCTCGGCAAAGGGCGAGCGGCTTCCGCAGTTGGTCAGCAAGAAGAAAAGCTAGCTGCGGATGGTCACGGATGTCGCGGATCAGAATCGAGCGTCAGGTATCAGGTATCAGAACCGCGATCGCGCGAGCTTAGATTGGACAGGGGCGTCTGTAGATGACATCCGAAATCTGACAGTTGATACCTGAAACCTGATACCTGAAACCTGATACCCAATGCTTCAGTTTTGATAAACGATCTCGCCGCCCACGATTGTCGCCACCGCTTTCCCGGTGAAGCTCCATCCATCAAAAGGAGTATTGCGCGACTTGGATTTCGACTCAGACGCGTCGAAGGCCCACTTCTTCTTCGGATCGAAGATGGTAACGTCAGCGTGCGAACCAACCGCCAACGTGCCGCGGCCCGAAAGCCCGAAAATCTTGGCAGGATTTGACGACAACAGCTCGACGATTCGCCACAGCGGCAGCTTGAAATGATGATGAAGAACGGTGATGGCGAGCGGGAGCGCCGTCTCCAGCCCGGTGATGCCGAAGGCCGCGCGCTCGAACTCCACCTGCTTCTCGTGAAAGGCGTGCGGCGCGTGATCGGTAGCGATAGCGTCAATGGTTCCGTCGGTCACGCCTTCGATAAGCGCACGGCGATCGGCAGCGGAACGCAGCGGCGGATTCATCTTGTAATGAGTGTCGAACTCGCCGACGTTGTCATCCACCAAGCGTGAAGTGATGCGGCGTAATCTCGGCTGTCACCCGCAGGCCTTCCGACTTCGCGCGACGAACTGCGCCCAGCGCCTCCAGCGTAGAAAGATGGGCCACGTGCAAGCGGGCATTCAATTCGCGCGCCAGCCGGATATCGCGCTCGACCACACTGGCCTCAGCCGAGTTCGGCATGCCGCGCAATCCGAGCCGGAACGACGCCGGTCCCTGGTTCATCGAGCAGCCTGCGGTGTGCCGGGTGTCTTCAGCATGTTGCACCACTGGAATGTCGAGCTCGGCAGCGGCGGCGAGCGCCTCACGCATGACAGAGTCATCGAGAATCGGTTTGCCGTCGTCGGTGACGGCAACCGCGCCTGCTTTCTTCAGAGCAGCGTAGTCGGTGAGATCGATTCCCATGCTGCCCGCAGTGGCCGCGGCGATAGGGAAGACGTTGACCACGGCGCCCCGGTCAGGCGCCTGCATCCAGCGCGTGATCTCCGGCGAGTCGTTCACCGGAGCGGTGTTGGGCATGGCGCAGACCGAGGTAAATCCTCCGGCAGCGGCAGCGGCGGTTCCGCTGGCGATGGTCTCTTTGTGTTGTTGCCCGGGCTCGCGCAAATGGACGTGAAGGTCGATGAAACCGGGAGCAACGATGAGTCCTTTGGCCTTGATGACCTCGACGCCGCTGCGACCCAGCTTGCCGTGCTCGGCAACTTCGGCGACACGGCCATCGCGCAACAGGATATCCATCTGGCGGTCAACGCCGCTTGCCGGATCGAGGACGCGCCCTTGAGTAATCAGCAGCTCGCTCATGCCTTACGCACCTTTCCGAGTGCGGTTGCGAGAATTGCCATTCGCATCTTCACTCCGTTTGCGACCTGCTCGTGGATGCATGATTGCGGCCCGTCGGCCACTTCACTGGTCAGCTCCATGCCGCGAATGATGGGGCCGGGATGCAGAAGAATGGCGTCAGGCCTGGCGAGCCGCATGCGCCGCCCGTCGATTTGATAGCGATCAACGTATTCTTCCAAACTCAATTGCCTGCCGGCGAGCCGTTCTTTCTGAATGCGCAGCGAGATGACGATGTCGGCGCCGTACATAGCGGCATCGAGATTGTGGCAGGCAATCACTCCGCTGGCGATGGTGGCAGAAATGTCGGGAACCAGGTCCGGCGGCCCGCAAAAGATGACTTCGGCTCCCATCTGAGAGAGCAGCAGGGCATTCGATCGCGCAACCCGGCTGTGAAACACGTCGCCCACGATGACAACGCGCAGGCCAGCAAAGCTTTTCTTGTGATTGGCAATGGTGAGCGCATCCAGCAACGCCTGCGAGGGATGTTGATGCAACCCATCGCCGGCATTGATCACCGGTACGGGACAGTATCGCGCGAGCAGGTAAGGCGCCCCGCTGTTCGGATGCCGCATCACGATTACGTCGGCGCCAAGCGCGGCGATCGTCCAGCCGGTGTCGATGAGCGACTCGCCCTTCTCAATACTGGAGGAGGTGGCGGTGATCAGCGTGGTGGTTGCGCCCAGCGCCTTGGCCGCGAACTCGAAAGAAGTGCGGGTGCGGGTTGAGGACTCGTAGAAGAGCAGCACCACGCGCTTGCCGCGCAGCAACTGCGACGGCTTGCGAGGATCCATCCGCCGCGCCAGCTTGAGATAGGAATTGATTTGTGCGGGAGTAAGTTGGTCGGTACCTAAGAGGGAGCGAGCTTGCCGGTTCATTGTCCTTGGGGGAGGCGCTCGACCAGCAGCACCTTTTCGATGCCGTCGGTCTCTTGCAGTTTTACCTCAACAATCTCGTCTTGGGTAGTGTCGATTTTCCGCCCGACAAAAGCCGCCTCAATGGGAAGCTCACGGTGGCCGCGATCGATGAGGGTGCAGAGCTGAATGCGGCGCGGTCGTCCATGGTCGAAGAGCGCGTCTAGCGCAGCGCGGGTAGTGCGGCCGGTGTAGAGCACGTCATCAATCAGGATGATGTTCTTGTCCTGGATGTCGAACTCCATCTCGCTTTTGCGGTATTCGGGCCGCTGCCCGACGGTCGACAGGTCGTCACGATACAACGTGATGTCGAGAGTGCCGACCGGAACTTCTGTCTTCTCGATGCGCCCCAGCAGTTTGGCCAGCCGATTGGCCAGCGGCACACCGCGGCGCTTGATGCCGACCAGGCCGAGATTTTGCACGCCGTTGTTCTTCTCCACGATCTCGTGCGCCAGCCGGACCAGGGTACGGTCGATCTCGGAGGCGGACATAATCTGGGACTTTTCGCGGAGATTGTCAGAACGCGCAGCTAACTTAGTCATTCGCTCCGAATGATACGAGAACAGGCAACGGGGAGCAACCTTGTCCAGTGCCGGGCCCAGGGCTATCTCATAAGCTCGGGTAGTGCTGGCCCTCTGGCCAGCGTTTCGCCAGGGAACTGTTCCGCGTGGACTCAAGTGCGCTCGGAACGACAGAGAGAGAGCCTTCTGCGGTACAGCTAAAGCTGTGCCCTTTCAATGCCCGACCCGATCGGAAGCTTGCGGATGAATGGCTAGCTCACTCTGCGTCGGCGTGCTGCCATCGACGCTCTCAACGCTCCGCCGAGAGCGGAGAAGAGGATAAAGATCACAGCGATCAGCAGCATCACCCAGAGGAAGAAAGTGGCCATGCCCTCCGGGGTGCCGAGCTTGGCGATGAACTGCTGCATGATCTCCTGGCTGCGCGGGTCAGGGGCTTTGGCAACGGAGGCGCGCAGTTGCTCTTCCATGAGTTCGCGAAGCTGAGTGCCCTGGGTCGCAAACAGTACGGTGCTCATGATGGCTGTAATGACAAACGCGAAGGCGCCGGCGAGGGCTCCGATGCGCATGCCCGTTCCCGGCCTCACTACGGCCGCGGGTACTCGACGCTGGTACATCGAGACGGAGATGGCTCCCGCGATAAGCAGCCAGAGCAGCGAGCCCAGCGCCAGAAAGGGAAGCGATGACAGCAAGGCTGCGCCAATTCCTGCGAGGAGAGCGCCCTGCCAAACCTGGTTCCAGTGAATCGGTTCCAGCGAAGGCGCAGACCCGGTACGCGGAGGGCCCCACGGTGAGGTGCTCGCCGGGGGCATCGGCGGCGGAAGTTCCTCAGGCAGTGACGGAGAGCTGAAGTCAGGCGCGGGCTCTGGCGCGGCTACGCGAATCTGGGGTGCGCCACAGTGCGGACAGAACGGTATTCCTTCTTCCACCGCGGCTCCGCATTTGTAACAGGCGTGTTCCACCGAAGTGACGTTAGCAGGCGATGCGCTCCGCCTGCAAGACGCGGGGAAGGTTCACCTCAGCCGCCGAGAACGCTGCGGGTCACTGCCGGCACAACCACGCCCACAATTTCAGGAACCACCACTGAGGCGATCCAGACGGCGTACAGAGCGACCGGAGTCGCCAGCAGAGGCCACAACCAGTTGCGTTCTACAAGGGTCATAGTCCTCCGCGGAAATTACAGATTTCCTTCTTTACCGTGCATCTGCACCAGAACCGTTCCAAAGCGGGTTTCGGAGCCATGCGGCTCAATGGCAACGATGTGCTGGTCGTGCTGGGTGCCGACTTTCAGCTCCCACCCATCGCCGTGAGCGTCTTTGCAAGTCAGTTTGTCGTCACTATTGCCGTCAACCGTTGCGTCCCCGCCCTCGCTGGAATGTCCCTTGCATACCAGTACATTGCCAAATTCCTTGAGTTTGTCGATGTAAAATTCTTTTACTTTTTCTGGGGAATCGGGAGTCACGTATTCGGCGGCAATCACCTTGAGCCCGAAACCGAAGCCGCCGATGTTGACGTTGGCGCGATGCTTGTCGCCGTCCTTGTCGGCCTCACGCGGCTTGGCCCCGGGATAGACGGGGATTCCGTTGTCGGTGGACTGCGCGCTGGTATCGACCTTCAAGTTCGCAATCGGCGTCTGAATATCGACCTTTTCTTTGTTCTTGTCTTTGTCGCTTACCTGGATAGAACATCCCGCAAGCACCCACAGGCTGGCGACGGCGATAACGGCCGCCAGGGAATTACGAAATATTCTCATACGGCTCCCCTTAATGATGGCTCCCAAGATTTGATACGAGGATTGCAACGGATCGGTTCCCGGCATCTTTACCGCGGACGTTGCCGCTGAAGAGACCGGTCAAGGATTTCTGCCGCCTGGGAGATGATTTCAGCATTGTCGCCAAAACCGGCAAGCCATCTTACCTCGGGCTCCCGACGATACCAGGTCATCTGACGCTTGGCGTAGTTGCGATGTCCCTGCTGTGTCAGCGTAAGCGCCTGCGCCAGCGTGAGTTCGCCCGCAAGGTAGGCGGCCGCCTGTTTGTATCCCAGCGAGGTGAACGGCGTATCGCCGGCAAGCTGTGGATGCTGGTTGAGAAGCTGGCGCGTCTCCTCGACCAGGCCCTGTTCGAACATCGCGGCGGCGCGGGCGTTGATGCGGGTGTAGAGCTGGTCGCGATCGGGATTTAGGCCGAGCCGCAGGATGCGAAATCCAATGATCGGGTCGCGCCCCTGCTGCCATAGATGGCTCATCGGCTGCCGGGAGGCGAGGCAGACCTCGATGGCGCGAATCAACTTGGGCGCATCATTGGGATGGATCTTCGCAGCGGAGGCCGGATCGATGCGAGACAGAATGCGATGGAGATACGCCGTGCCTCGCCGTGCAGCCGAATCGCGCAAGCGGTCGCGCAAATTTTCAGAACGTTGCGGACCGGCGAACAGTCCCTCGAGCAGCGCGCGCAGGTACAAGCCGGTACCGCCGACGACAATGGGAAGCTTGCCTCGGCTGGAGATGCCGGTGATCGCCGCTCGTGCCCGCCGCGAGTATTCGCCGGCGGTGAAAGGCTGGCCTGGATTGGCCACGTCGACGAGGTGATGCGGCACAAGCGCACGATCGGCAGGACTCGGCTTCGCAGTGCCAATCTCAAACTCGCGATAGACCGTGACCGAATCGCAGCTGACGATTTCGCCGTCAAATTGCTGCCCCAGCGAGATCGACAGGGAGCTTTTGCCTGAGGCTGTCGGCCCAAGAATTACCAACAGGAGTGGATCAAGCACGACGTGGGCGGGCATGGCTCAGCGAGCGCCCCAGGGAATGGTTTTGCCGAAGCGAAAGAACGCGAGCGCCAGGATGAAAACTAGAAGCAGCAACAATCCCCAGAGCTTTTGCCGCTCGCGCGCTCGCTGGCGGAGGACGAGCGCGGTATCGGCTTCTTGCGGCCGAATCTGGGGAGGCTGTGGCATGAAGGCTCATTGTAGCGCCAGGAATCCGCCATACCGTTACGCTTCGTAACTGAAGTGGCGCATCAATTCTTAAGGCTGGGGTTTAATTGAGCATGAAGTTGAAGAAATGCGAGCTTTGCGGAGAGGATCAGGCGGCTTCCAGTGGGGTGCTTTGTATCCCCTGCCGGGAAGCCATCGCCCGTTTACTGGTGATCCGCGAGCGAGAGCTACAGCAGCAGGGTGAGCGAGATCAGCTCGAAGAGTTTGTTGTGTATCCTGAACGAACGAAGAACACTCGGCGAGCCGGCTCATAAAAGCGGCTGGCGGTGAATGCGCATGAGTAAAAGCAACCAGACCCCGGTCGCGACCCGCCCTGCGATGGATGGCTACGGCGTACCTCAGTCGAGCGAAGGGACGCTGCCGTGGGAGTGGGCGCGTGAGCGCTTCAGCCGCTCCCACAATTATTGGCTGACGACGGTACGTCCTGACGGCGTTCCGCACGTGATGCCGGTCTGGGGTGCGTGGCTCGATGGGGCATGGTATTTCTCAACCGGGGCGACTTCGCGCAAGTCGCGCAACCTGGAACAGAACCCGCGCTGCGTGGTGTGCAACGAAAACGCCGAAGAAGCCGTCATTCTGGAAGGCACGGCTGTGCGGCTCAAAGATCACGAGATTCCGCAACAGGCGTTCACGAACTACAAGGCGAAGTACGCGTGGGAGCTGGATCCTAAACGCGGGCCCGTATGGAAAGTTTCGCCAGCCGTGGTTTTTGCCATGCCGGAGAAGCAGTTTCCCGAGGCCGTGACAAAATGGGTGTTCAATGCCAAAGAAGCGTGAGGAGGCTGGCCGTGTCGCAGCTTTTGCATGACGATACCTACCGCAGGCTGTGCCGCGGCAAGGACTTCTTAGCCGCGGAATATGGGTCGCGCGTCCTGCTGCAGCAAGCTGCGCGCGAGGCATGCCTGTCCGAGTACCATTTCCACCGTTTGTTCCGCGCGACATTCGGCGAAACCCCGCATGAATTCCTGACCCGCTTGCGGCTGGAGCGCGCCAAGCAGATGCTCGCGTCGGAGCGCACCGTGACCGAAGTCTGCTTGGAGGTTGGCTACGAGAGCCTGGGATCCTTTTCCAGCAAGTTCCGCGCGCATGTGGGCCGCAGCCCGGCACAATTCCAACGCGATGTCCGCCGGGTGTTCGGTTACAACGCCCCCTGGCGAGTGCTGATGGTGCCGGAGTGCTTCATGCGGATGTAGGAAGTTAGGAATGCTTGCAGGGTACGTTTCAACCCTCGCCAAAAAGCAAGAATCAAGAAGCACCGCCCCGGCAGTTTCGCTAACCTCTTGGCGAGGAGAACAGACCATGATTCAGAAAATGACTCACACCGTTGTTTATGTTCTTGATCAGGATGTGGCCAAGGACTTCTACGTGGACAAGCTGGGCTTTGAGCCTAAAACGGATTACTCCGCGCCCAACGGCTTTCGCTGGCTGACGGTCGCCCCTAAGGGGCAGACCGAAGTAGAAATCGCACTGATCAAGGTGGGCAGCGCTCGCGACCTCAGCAAGATGAAAAGCGACGAACAGGCGACCGCAAAACAGGACATTGAGGCTATGGGTTCGCTGCTGAAGAAAGGCTGGTTCAGCGCCGGCACCTTTCAGACTGCCGATTGCCGCAAGACGTACGAGGAATACAAAGCAAAGGGCGTTGAGTTCACCATGGAACCCAAAGATGAGTTCTTCGGTGTGGTCGCCGTTTTCAAAGATCCGTTCGGAAACTCGTTCAGTCTGTCGCAGCCGACGAAGCAATAGATCGACGCTCAGCTTGTCTTCTGGCACCGAGGATCGAAGCGCGTCGAAGAGCGCCCTCAAAGCAACCCCTGCACCGGCGAGGGCCTGGCCGATGTAGGGGGCTCTTGTTGCTCATCGTGGTTGCTGCTGGCGAAGATGGAGCTGGCTGGATTCCATTCCGATATAATTCAGCTACCAACCCACGGTAGGAAAAGATGTCGGAAGGTACCGCGGCCCAAACCATCATCGAACCGGGGCTGCCCGAAGCACCATCACTCAGCTACGAGCTTGAACCTTGGGGCCGCGTCTTTCGCCGCAATCTCGGCGACTTCCTGCTGCGCCGTAAGCCCGCTCCCGTAGAAATCACTGCCCAGCCGATAGAGGTTCCGCCGGAGACGTTCATCCGTACCGGCGTGAGCTTGAGGCGTGTTGCCGAGTCATACAGCGGACACGTCCTCTTTATCGCGCTGGTCTACTTTGTGTCGGTAACATATTTTCTCCGTCCTGCGGTGAAGCTGCAGTCCCCATTTCATGACACCAGGCTCGAGTATGTTCCGGTAAGCGAATACCTGCCGCCGATCAACACCGGCAACAGAGGGACAGCCAAGCCGCGCACCGGTCAGCCCATGCTGGCGAAGCAGGAGATCCTTTCCGTCCCGCCGAACCCGGACAACCAACACCAGACCATCGTGACGCCGCCCAACGTGAAGCTGAACAAAGACGCGGCGCTGCCCAACATCGTGGCATGGACTGCGGTTCCGGCGGCGCAGCCCATCGCCGCAAGTTCCAAGGCGGTTGCGCAGCTCAAGATTCCTCAGTTCGAGCAGCAGGTGGTCGAGCCAACGGCGGACGTTTCAGGACTTAAGCCCAAGCTGCTGGTACCGCCTGAGCTTCGCCCGTCCGTGGTCGAGCCGCGACCCGACATTTCGTCGTTGAAGACCGCGGTCAAGGTGCCCACAGTGGCGCAGCCCTCGGCGGTAGAGCCGTCCGTTTCGGCGGACGCGCTGAAGCTGAAGCGGGGGCAGCTGAACATGGCGCAATTGCAGCCCCAGGTGGAGGCGCCCAAGCTACCGGTTCCTGTGCAGCGTGCTGGCGACACCGCCGGTGCAGCGGGAGCCCCCACAGCCAAGACAGCCGCTCCGGCGCAACCCAGCTTGCAGGGACTGTCGAACTCGACGGGACAAGGGCAACTGATCGCCCTGGGGCTGAGCCCGGCAGATGTACGCGGGCCGGTCGAGGCGCCCGCAGGCAATCGCAGCGGAGAATTCCACGCATCGCCGGGCGGCAAAGCCGACGCTCCGGGTACCCCGAACGTCAAAGGAGATGCCAACTCAACTGCGACCGGGGCAGGCGGCTCTCAAGGGAAGGGCAATGGTTCCGGCGGCAGCAGCGGCTTGCCGGCGGGAATCAGCGTCGGGAACCCTCCTCCCGGTGCGACGATCTCAGCTGTTGCCGGAACGCCGAACGGCAAACCGAGCGCCGACGAACAGAGGCGCATTATTGCGGCCGCCATGGCTCCGTCGATCCCGCGTACGTCAAAGCTTCCTGTGCCGCCGCCGCAGCCGGCGCCGAACCTGGAGAGCGACAGCGTCGAAGCCCGCGTGTTCGGGAAGAAGCAGTATTACTCGCTGGTGCTGAATACTCCGAACCTCAGCTCGGCCGCGGGAAGCTGGATCATTCACTTCGCCGAACTGAAAGAAACCGACAACAAGGTGAAGCCCACGGCTCCCGTCGCCCTGAACGAAGTCGATCCGGCGTACACCCCCGACGCCATGCGCGACCGCGTTGAGGGCACGGTTACGCTCTATGCCGTGATTCAAGCAGATGGTTCGGTGACCAACGTGAAGGTGCTGAATAGCCTTGACGACCGCCTGGATTACAGTGCGATTCGTGCCCTGTCGCGCTGGCATTTCCGCCCGGGAACGAAGAACGGCGAAGCCATCGCGCTGGAAGCGGTGGTGCAGATTCCGTTCCGCCTGCGAAAAATTCAGTAGTTATTCCCGTACTTAAACCAACACTTTAAGACACTCTGTCGCGTTATGACGTACTCTGGTTTGGCCAGGGAATGCATCATACTCATGGATCTACGAATTTGGTAACTCATGCAAACTCGTCGCAAGGTGAGCCGGCGGGCAGCAACCTTCCCATGTCCTCGAGCAATCAGATGCGCATTTTGTTCGTCGATGATGAGCCGGATATGCGGTCGACCATGGAAGCCATTCTGCTGGGTGAAGGCTTCGACGTGACCACGGCGGCGACCGTGGCTGAGGCCTTGCGAGCCATCAATGTTCACAAATTTGATGCCCTGGTATCAGACCTCAACATTGGAGAGCCGGGAGACGGCTTCACCATAGTGAGCGCCATGCGCCGCACGCATCCCGGCTGCGTGAACTTCATCCTTACCGGGTACCCCGCCTTTGAGACTGCTCTGCAGGCCATACGTAACCAGGTGGATGACTACCTGGTAAAACCCGCCGACGTCCGCGAGCTAATGAATTCGCTGAGAACGAAACTGAATACGCCACGCGGCGGCGGCAAGTTGATGACGCAACGGCTGGCAGACTTTCTGCGCGAAAATTCAAACGACATTACACGGCGGGCCTTGCTGGCGATGAAGTCCGATCCCCGGCTGTCTACGATGCCGCTCACAGACGAGCAGCGATTGCATCATGTACCGGGCCTGCTGAATGCAATTATCAGTCAGCTCGAGGCAGGCGCCCCCAACGATCTTAACGCCTCCGTCCAGATGGAAGGGGGGAAGCACGGCGAGACGCGCCGCCGGCAACAGTACTCGCCAGAGATGCTGGTGGACGACGTGCGCCTACTTGACGCCTCAACCTACGACACCATTCAAGACGGCCTGCTCAGGCTCGAGCTAAGCAGCCTGATCCCCGGTTTGAAACAAATGAACCTGACCATGGCCGCCTACCTGAAGGGGGCCCTGGTGGCATTTCATCAAGAAGCGGCCGCGTAGAACCAGCCGCGATCAGCGGTTCATCGGCTGGATGATTTCGTTGCCCTTCATCGAGATAGTCACCAGGTTCTTTCCGTCAAGGTTCATCTTCATGAGGTCTACCATTCGAATCTGACTGCTGTCATAGGTGCGGAAGTAGTACCGTTTGGCTTTCAGATCACTCGCGGCGGTCCACAACGTATAGTCGGCTAGCGTGTTGCCGTGCTCGTCCTTCTCTTGCTCGCGCGCCGCACCCTTGGGGATGTCAAAGTTATTCAGAAGGTGGAACGCCTCCAGGACGGCATCTTCCCCTGTCTTGGACGCGAAGGCCGATTGGCTGAAGGCGACAGCGCGAACGAAGCGCGACGGTGGCGTGAAGTCGCCCGGAATGCCAAGCATCCCTGAGCCCTGGCCGAAGGGTGTGAGTGTGACCGTCCCGAGTTTTACCGGAGCAACGTTGGAGAAGGAGAAATTGACGTAGTTTCGAAGATTGGTCATCTGCCAATCGAAGGCCGGCGAATTTGTAATAACGCCGAGCGGGTCGTCATAAACATTCAATTTGCCGCCGACATACTCGATGACGATGCTTTTGCTGGAGGCGTCGTGCACCACGTAGTGCACCGGAGGCGCGAACTTCCAGGCCTCAAACACCACCGAAGGAACGACGATTTTGCCGATGCCCTCCCGAACTTCGTCCACTGTCGCGAAGCTCTCAAGCAGGTACGAGCCAACTTCCCACTGCGCGACCGTCTTGCCCGCATCGGAGGACTGGTAAGGCATATAACCAACGGTTCCGGGGAAGTAGAAGGTGCCGACAGCCAGTCCCTTTTCATTGAAGCCGTCAAAAATGAAGGGCAGCCCAACGCCGTTTGCTCCCACGCTGGCGTACTTCGCCTTCCATGGGAGTCCTGGTTTTCCGTCGGGTGTGGTTCCCGTTCGCGCATAGCCACGCGGGACCATGATCACATCGGAATGAAGATCAACAGCAAACTCTAAGGTCCGGGCGTGAACGACGCTGCCGTCCTCGGCGGTGAGACGAATGCCGGTGCAAGCCAGCGCCGACTGCATAGCAGCGCCGAGCACCAGCGCCACAGCGATTGCAGACAAGACGACTTTTCGTACTCTTTGGTACGGAGCCATGGGTGGCCTTTCTTTACTGAAGAGGGATGCCAAAATCGTACGCTTATGTCGAGCCCGGCACCAGCCAATTCAGGCACCTGCGCCTATTGCGCTCCGCTAGCGCGCCTCGCCTTGTCGAACTCGTCGCCCGGAACCCAGCCGACTTCGCTCTTCTGGATCGCAGCTTCCCAGCCCAGGGCGAATCCGAAGCGCGCCATCACGGCGTCGCCGGCGAAGTCCATCGACGGATGGTACTCGTCGCTCGGATGGTGATAGTCGTTGGCGACGAAATCCTTTGCCTTTTGAGCGCCCCACTGGCGATCGTGTCCCTGAAAGAGATCGCCTTCGCCGATGGAGAAGGCAGGCACACCGACACGAGCCAGGCTGAAGTGGTCGGAGCGATAGTAGTGTCCGGCGTTGGGGTTGGGATCGGGCACGATGGTGAGCCCGAACTGTTTGGCCATGTTCTCGACCGCCGGATAAAACGAGGTTCGCTCGGCTCCAGCCACCAGGACTTCCTCCGGCACGCCCAGCGGCGCAACGTCGTCATAGTTGAGATCGAGCGAGATCTGCTTGGCGGGAATCGGGGGATGCTTGCCGAAGTACTCTGAGCCGCGCAAACCCTGCTCCTCGGCCGTTACCGACACGAAATAAACCGAGCGCGGCGGAGGCTGCTTCGCCAGGCTGTAGGCGCGCGCGATCTCCAGCAGAATGCCGACGCCCGTCGCGTTGTCCTGCGCGCCGTTGTAGATGTTGTCGCCCGGCATGCCGGGAACAATTCCCAGGTGATCGTAGTGCGCGCTGAACATCACTGCTTGTTCCTTCAGCTGCGAGTTCGAGCCCGGTAGCATGGCAACCACGTTGTTGGAGTCGAACGGCCGCACCTTGCTGACAATGTGCGCGTCCAGCTTCGCGGGTAGCTGCTCGGCTTTAAAGCCGGGCTTCTGCGCAGCCGCAATCATGTCGTCCAGGTTCATGCCGCAGTCCTGGGCAAGCTTGCGCGCAACGTCGAGCTGAATCCACGATGCCACCTTGAGCTTCGGCGCCGGATCGTTGCGCAGGTACGAGCGCTCGCCGCCCCATGAGTTGCGCACCACATCCCATCCGTAGCTTGCCATGTCGGTCTTGTGGATGAGGATCACGCCGGCCGCTCCCATGCGGGCCGCTTCCTCGTACTTGTAGGCCCAGCGCCCGTAATACGTCAGGGCTTTGCCCTTGAAAAAGTTAGGGTCGTCGGATGGCGGTTCGTTAACCAGCATCAGCAGCACTTTGCCCTTTACGTCAACGCCCGCGTAGTCGTTCCACTTGTACTCGGGCGCATTGATGCCGTAGCCGATCCAGACGAGCGGCGCGTCGATGGTGTTCGAGGTCTGGCCAGTCTCGTCCATGGCAACATAGTCGGTGCGGTTCTTGAGGTCCAAGGGCGAGCCGTGTTGCGGAACAAGATCAAACGTGGTGCCGTCATCCACGGTCTGGATGCCGACCATCGGCACCTTCTGCAGATACGAGCCGTTATCGCCCGCGGGCTTCAGTCCATAGAGCGAGAACTCGGTAGCAATGTATTCGGCGGCGATGTCGCCTCCGCGCTGGCCGGTGCCGCGCCCTTCGAGCAGATCGCTGGCCAGAAACTTCACGTGCGCGCGAATGTGCTCGGGATCGATCGATCCCATCGCCTGCTGCGCTTCGGCGGGCAGGGAAGCAATCCTGGGAGCGGTGGTCGGTGTGCTGACGGGAGGGTTCGAATCGCTTTGGGCAAAAAGAAGAATACTTGCGAGAAGTAAAGCGAATGTGATCACAACAAGCTTGCGCATTGGCCGGTCTCCTGTGGAGTCTGCGTGCGAGCAAACCTCACATTCTACGGCAAACCGTCGTGCGCTTCAGCAGCTCAGAGTCGGGGGTGCGGGACAGTTGGCAGAATGTGCGGGGTTCTGGGTATTACTAATTGCTAGTTGCTAATTGCTAATTACTTTCCTTCAACATAATCCGCTCAATCTTCGTCGCCCGCCCGCTTTGCGCATCGCAGTCGATCAAGCTGGCGCAAAGCCGGACGTCGTCCGAGGCGGACTCGAAGCGCCCCGGCATATTGGTAAGAAAACGCTGCAGGATCATCTCTTTTTGCACGCCGATGACGCCGTCATAGGGACCGGTCATTCCCACGTCGGTCTGGTAAGCGGTGCCCTTGGGCAGCACGTATTCGTCGGCCGTAGGGATGTGCGTGTGCGTGCCCAGCACAGCGGTCACTCGTCCATCCAGATACCAGCCAAGCGCAATCTTTTCCGAGGTGGCTTCGGCGTGGACATCGACCAGCACGGTTTTCGCCGTGATCTGCTTCAGCAGATCGTCAGCCACACGAAATGGATCGTCGTTGTTGGCCATGAAGACGCGTCCTTGCAGATTGATCACACCGTAGTCGAAGCCGCTGCGCGTGCGTCCCTGGTACCAGCCGAAGCCGGGAGTGCCTTCTGGATAATTTGCGGGACGAAGTACGCGGCGCGCGAGAGATCCCTCGTTGCCGTTGGCCGAGTTCATGTAGTCGATGATCTCGCGCTTGTCCCAGACATGGTTGCCGGTGGTGATGACATCGACGCCGAGTTCGAAGAGTTCTTCTGCGATTTGCGGAGTGATTCCGAATCCGCCGGCGGCGTTCTCTCCGTTCGCGATGGTGAGATCGACAGCGTGTTGCCTCTGCAATTCCGGCAGTCGCTCGTGAACGATGTTGCGCCCGGGGCGGGCGTAGATGTCTCCAACAAAGAGGATGCGCAAAGCTGGTGTACTCCTTGGCCGCGGGGAAATTCGATGGTAGCACGCAAGTTCGAGTGCGTTCCTCGGTGGCGTCGGTTGTTCGGGTAGTGCTGGCTTCAGGCCGGGCGCCAGCCGCTTCAGACGCTTGTGATGCCGCTTTACATCTTGTCATCCCGAGCGAAGCGAGGGATCTGCTCTCCGGTACTGAACGCAAAAGTTAACTCACGGCTTTAATTCTGCCGTCCGCAGAAAATCGTAGCTGCCGGCAGCATTCAGGGCGATGCCGCGCACTCGGTTTGTGTGCACGATGACGTTATCGAAGTACCACAGATTGATGTAGGGAAGGTCGTCGGCAACGATCTGCTGAATCTGGTCGAAGAGTTGCTTGCGCTGGTTTTGGTCGAGCGTGGCACGCGACTCGTCGATGAGCTCGTCCACCTTGGGATTGGAGTAGAAAGTTCGGTTCGCGCGTTTGGGAGCGAAGCTTTTGGTCGCAAAGATGTACTCGAAAATGTCGGGGTCGAGGTTGCCGCCCACCCAGCGCAGCGAGTGAAGCTGGTACGCGCCCTTGGTGATGTCGGAGAAGAAGGTCGCGAACTCGAAGCTCCGGATATCGAGCGCGATTCCGACTTCGCGAAGCTGTTGCTGAAGTACCGCCGCAAGCAGCCGGGTGGATTCTTCGGTCGAGGTTTTCATCTCCAGGTGAAAACGAACGCCGTTTTTCATCGGATATCCGGCTTCGTCCAGCAGCTTGCGTGCGAGCGCAGGATCGTAAGGGTACTTGGCGACGTCAGGATCGTAGGCCCAGTGCTGCGGCGGCAGCACGCTGTCGGCCGGCCGAGCCTGGTCTCGCCAGAGATAATGAATGATGGGGGCGAGGTTGATGGAATAAGCCAGCGCGCGCCGCACCCGCACATCCCGCAATGTGGGATCACGCAGGTTGAGCGCCAGGTACGCGTAGATCGTGCCCGGCCCGCGTAGCACTTCCAGTCCGTCGTCCTTCTGCAAGGTCAGCACCATGTCGGGAGTAAGACCGTTGCTGACCACGTCGGCGCTGCGCTTGCGCAACTCGAGGGCGCGGGTAGTCGCATCCGGGATGACACGGAATTCCACGCGCTCCAACTTTGCGGGCGTGGCCCAGTACTCAGGATTGCGCTCGATGACGACATTTTTGTCTTGTTGGGCGCTGACGAAGCGAAACGGTCCCGAGCCGATGGGGTTGCGATTGAAGTCTTCGCCGCTGCCGTACGGGACAATGCCGATCGCCCCGTCGGAGACATTCCACAGCAGCGATGCCATCGGCTCCTTCAAGTGAAAAACGATAGTGTAGTCGTCGGGCGCATCGATGTGATCGACAGCGGTAAACGTGCTGCTCTTCGACGTACGCAGCTTGCCGCTGAGCAGGGAATCGAAAGTCCACTTCACATCACGCGCGGTCAGCGGCTGTCCGTTATGAAACTTCACGCCACGGTGCAGGTGAAAGATATACGTCTGCGGATCGGGAGTTTGCCAGCTGTCGGCCAGCCAAGGCTGTAATTGGAAATGCTCGTCGCGGCGCACCAATGAGTCGAAGAGCATCTCGTCGATACGCTCGGATTGAGCGTCGATGCCGACCCTCGGGTCGAGGTTCGTCGGACTGCTCTCGATGATCATCACCAGTGTGTTGGGAGCAGGCTTGCGCGAGCACGAGGTGAGGAGCGTCAGCGCGAAGATCAATAGCAGCAGCGTGGTAAAGGTAGAGGTCCTTCGAGTGCGGCGGCCAACACCAGGCCGCCTCCGCTCAGAATGACAAGCAGTAAATCGGGCGTCCGCCTCGCTTTGCTCAGAATGACAATCTTCAAACGCTGTGATCCTGAGCGGAGACGCGCCGCTTTTGCGAGGCGTAGCCGAAGGACCCCTATGCGAGCAAACGAACCACCATCCGAGAAAGCTACGCATAGCTGATCTTGCCCAGGATGGCCGCGCGTTTGGCGCCGGTTGCAGAAGGAATGTTCGACGGCTGGCGATGCCAGGTTTGATAAGCCAGCAGTGCGAAGGCGACGGCTTCCTTCGCTTCGGAAGGAAGACCAAACTCGTCGCTGGTGCGAACCGCGATCTTCAACTCGGACAGATCGCTCGGCAAGCATCTGCATCAAGGTGGAGTTCTTCGTTCCACCTCCGGAGGCGATCAGTTCGCGGAATCTGCCTGCTCCGTTGAGAGGCAATACGAATGTACGCACCGCATTTCCGATCGACCGAGCAGTGAGCTGCAGTGGCTGTCGCAATCACATCGTGATTGCTTATTGCGGGCGCAGAGGTTGAGGAACCTGGCTACAAACTCTCGGCCAAACTGCTCGCGCCCGGCGGTCTTTGGCGGAGGCAGACGGAAGAATCGATTGCGCAACATTGCATGCAAGACAGGTTCGATCACTTTGCCGCGAGCGGCGAGCTTTCCTCCGCGATCGAACGGCGAGATTGAAAAGCTCCTGCGCCACCGCATCGATCACCATGTTGCCGGGCCCGGTATCGAAGGCGATCACATCGTCAGGGCTGGCGCGCTGCCGGAATGGCGGTGAGGTTCGCGATCCCTCCGATGTTCTGCACGATGCGGCCGAAGCGAGCATGGCGGAACAACACGAAATCGAGATAGGGCACCAGCGGCGCGCCTTTGCCTCCGGCCGCCATGTCAGCGGGACGGAAGTCGGACACCACGGGAATGCCCAGCCTTGCCGCAACGACCGCTCCCTCACCCGTCTGCCATGTACAAGCAATCTTGCGCCCTAGGAATGTGGCCGGCTCACCCTGGTGATAGATGGTCTGGCCGTGGCAGCCGACGAGTTCGCAGTGCACACCCGCCCGTTGCTGCGCGGCGTCGACGGCGTCGGCGTACAGTTCGCCCAGCAGGAAATTCAGGCGAGCCAGGTCCGCCACGCTGGCGACGGCATTCATGGTGGCGAGAACCGCGCGCCGCACCTTTTGCGGATAAGGAACATGATGGTGCGCGAGCAGTTCAGTGCGAGCGCGAATGCCGCGGCCTTCAATGCGCACCAGCGCGACGTCGATGCCGTCGGCTGAGGTTCCGCTCATCACTCCGGCGACGATCAAGGCGTGGCCTCCGGGGCTGAAGCCCATGGTGAAAAGCGGCGGGGCTCGGCACGCCTGAAGGCGTGCCCCTTCAAAACCTCGGCGACGGCCAACAAAACCTCGGCGACGGCCAACGAAGCCGCGGCGACAATCAACGCGCGGCCCCGGCGGTCAGGCGTACCTCTTCGGTGAACTCCCAGATGCGGCGGCAGAGCTTGTCGACGGTTCGCGGCGTAGGACGAGACGCGGTTCGCGCCAGCAGGGAACGCGACTTGCGTTTGAACTCCAACACCCGCTTCGCTCTCTTTGCCACCAGCTTGGCGAAGTCGCGGTCAGTTTCGGCCAGCTTATAGACCGTTTCAAACGCCAGCCAGACCTGCTCTTCTTTGTGGCAGACCAGGGCCATGTCGCTTCCCGCCTTAAGCGTTTGGACGGCAGCCTCACCAATCGGCGCTGCCGCCAGCACTCCTCCCATCTCCAGATCGTCGGAGACAACCAATCCCTTGAAACCAATCTTTTTCTTCAGAATGTCTCGAATCCATTGTTTCGAAAGTGATGCGGGAAGCTTGTCGCCGGTGACGGGGGGATAGGAAGCGTGCGCCACCATCACCATGGGGAAATCTTTGCGCAGCCTGCGATAGGGAAGCAGATCCTGCTTCCACAGATCACGCCACTTCTTCTCGATCGACGGCAGGTGAACATGACTGTCGAGCGTGCTCTCACCAAGTCCGGGGAAGTGTTTGCCGCAGCCGATGACATGGGCATCGCGCAGGCCGTGCAGGAAGGCGCGAGCGTAGCGAATGGTCCGCTTCGGATTGTCAGACACCGTGCGCGATCCGAGCACCTTCTTCGAAGCCTCGAAGCCCAGATCGAGGCAGGGCGCAAAGTCGGTGTTGAAGCCGAGCGCGCGAATCTCTTCGCCGATCAGCCGGCCATGTTTGCGAAAGAGCTTGGCTGAGCCGGTCGCGGCAACTTCGGCTACGGAGGGAACCGGCGCAATCGCATCGCGCAGGCGGTCGACCGTTCCGCCTTCCAGATCGACGCACAGGAACATGGGCGTGGCGACGACGCGCTGCGCATGACGAAGCAGAGCGTGCGTCTGTGCGGCTTCCTCGATGTTGCGCTTGAAGAGGATGACGCCGCCGGGGTTCAGCGTCCCCAGCATCGAGCGCAGCCGGGCCGAGACATCAGTCCCGTCGAAGCCCATGATGAGCAGCTGACCAACCTGTTGACGGAGATCGAGAGCGTTTCGCGAGGGCATGGGGATGGAGTAAGTACGAAGTGTACCGCGAACCGACTGTGATACGCGGCTCGCAAACCGTCAGGGTATCTGATCGAATATCCCGAATGCCCTAGACCGGGTTGGGTAACTCCGGCACATCAACTTCGCTGGCAGACGCCGCGGTTGGTCTGGTCTTCTCTTCTTCTTCGATCGAATCGCCTTCCCCGGGGGCAAGGAACAGGTTCTGCTCGATGCCATGCTGGCGGGTGTAGAGGTCGTAATAGCGGCCGCCAAGTTCGAAGAGCGCCTCGTGCGTGCCGCGCTCTACGATCTCTCCGGCCTCGACCACCAAAATCTGGTCGGCGCGGCGGATGGTCGAGAGCCGGTGAGCGATGACGAAGGTAGTGCGTCCGTGCATCAGGTACGAGAGCCCGTGCTGGATGAGCGCCTCGGATTCGGAATCGAGGCTCGAGGTCGCTTCGTCGAGGATCAGGATGCGCGGGTTGGCCAGGATCGCCCGTGCTATAGAGACGCGCTGCCGCTGGCCTCCGGAAAGCTTGACGCCGCGCTCGCCAATGATGGTGTCGTACTTGAGCTCGAACTTCTCGGCGAACTCGTCGACCCGCGCGATGGCGCAGGCGCGCAAGACTTCTTCCTCTGTCGCGTCGGGCTTCGAGAAGGCCACGTTCTCGCGAATCGTTCCATCGAAGAGAAACGAATCCTGCAGCACCATGCCGAGCTGGGTGCGATAGGATTCGAGCCGTACGGTCGAAAGGTCGACGCCATCGACCAATACCTTGCCTGAATTCGGCCGGTGAAACGCCGCGATGAGGCCGATGATCGTCGACTTGCCCGAACCGGAAGAGCCGACCAGGGCAGTGACCGTTCCCGGCCGTGCGCGGAACGAAATGTTGTGAAGCACGGTCTTCTTCGCTTCGTAGGCGAAGGTGACATCGTCAAACGCCACATCGCCTTCGATTGACGGCAGGGCAACAGTGCGCTCGGGATCTTCGTTTTCTGGTGTTTCGCTCAGCACTTCACGGGTACGCTCCAGGCCGGCGATAGCCTCGGTGATCTGGGTGCCAATGCCCACCACCTGAAACAGCGGCGCCGCCAGGTAGCCGAGAAACATGGTGTAGGTGAAGAAGCCGCCCAGCGTAAGTTTGCCCGCAAGAATCTGCCGCGTGCCCATGAACATCACGATGGCGCCGATGATGCCCATCAGCATCGATGACGAAAGGCTCATCACGGAGGTCGCCGTCAGCGTCTTGAAGACGTTTTGCAGCAGCCGCTCAACTCCCAGGCTGAACACCTCGTGCTCGCGATCTTCCGCGTGATAGCCCTTGACCACGCGAACTCCGCCTAGGGACTCGGTCAGCCGGCCGGTGACCTCCGCGTTGATCTTGCCGCGCTCGCGGAAGATGGGCCGGATGGTACGAAACGCCTTGCGCAGGCCGGTGCCAAAGATAGCCAGGAATCCGAAGGCGATTCCGGTCATGATCGGACTGATGCGCATGAGAACAACGAACGCTATGACCGCCGTCAGCAGGCCGCCGACAAAATCGATCAGACCGGTGCCGATGAGGTTACGAACGCCTTCCACGTCGCTCATGATGCGCGACACCAGCATGCCCGTCTTGTTGGCATCGTAGTAGGAGACGGAGAGCCGCCCAACGTGCTCTTGCACCCGGCGTCGCAGTTCGGTAATGAGTCGCTGCGCCGCTTTCGACAGAGTCTGGGTCAACGCAAACGAGGTCAGTCCTTGGATGATGGTGGCGGTGAGCACCACTCCCACGAGCGGGTAGAGCAGGTGCAGGTGCCGCTTTCCGATCACGTCGTCTACCAGATACTTGGTGGAGGCGGGCAATACCAGGCCAGAGACGCGGTTGATCACCATCAA
Organism: uncultured Acidobacteriaceae bacterium; assembly: GCA_963771535.1. Taxonomy (GTDB): domain Bacteria; phylum Acidobacteriota; class Terriglobia; order Terriglobales; family Acidobacteriaceae; genus CAVVDY01. Next base: position 911,800 of record CAVYTK010000007.1, read on the forward strand.
GCAGCAACCCCAGTGCCAGCAGCGCCCGGCGAGGACGCATGAGGGACCAGATTTCGGGAAGAGCTTTGAAGACTGGAGTTTTTGGCTTGTCGGCTTTGGCTGAGTTTTCCGGCATTCAGTCCTACATTGGATTCATCCAGCATGCACTCGGGTGCGGAAAGCGGTTATCAAGTTAGCAATAGCAGACAGGCCTTTGTCGGGCCGATAACACCTTTGGGGGATTCATAAAACTTTTATAAAGGAGCACATAACATAAAGGGCCGAGATCAGGGGTTAATAGTTTGCGAACACCGGGTCACCCGGGTGTAGCATTGTAAGTAGATCGACGGAGGACATAGTGGGGTCACCTTACGGCTTCGAGCTGGTAGAGAACTGTGTCATATGTAAGCTTCGTAGCGACAGTTTCTTCTGCTCACTCCCCAAGCCCGCTCTGGAAGCATTCGACAAAATTAAATACACAGCTTCGTATCCGGCCGGCGCCGTCCTCTTCGTCGAAGGGCAATCCCCCGCGGGGAATCTACATGCTCTGCAAAGGGCGGGTGAAGATGTCAACCACCTCCGCCGAAGGCAAGACGCTCATTCTAAAAATTGCGCAACCGGGAGAAGTTCTCGGGATGCACGCCACGGTCTCCAGCACTCCGTATGAGATCACCGCTGAGACGGGACAGCCGTGTCAGCTGAATTTCATCAAGCGTGAAGATTTTCTGAATTTCTTGCAGGAGCATGGTGACGCCTGCCTGAAGGCGGCGCAGCACCTGAGCAGAGACTGCCAAAGTGCCTACCAGCAGATTCGTAGCCTGGGGCTTTCGCACTCCGCGCCGGAAAGATTGGCGCGCTTATTGCTGGAGTGGACAGCGACCAGTCCCGACAAGACCGAGCCCAAGGTAAAGCTCGCTCTGACTCACGAAGAAATCGCCCAGATTATCGGGACGTCACGGGAGACGGTAACGCGTGTCCTTGCTGACTTCCGCAAGCGGCAAGTCGCCGTGCTCAAGGGTTCTACCCTCACCATCCGCAATAAAGCCGTATTGGAAAGACTCGTCGGCGCATAGAGCTTTCCAAGCTGCCGTTGGAAGCTCGCCAGCAGCTCCGCATACGCCAAATTCTGCCATCCTGCCCATAACATCGCATCAGCAGCTCTGGGTTACAACCTGCTCTGTTTCTGTAACCTCTCTTTGTCAGTAGCGTTTGTAATCTCTCAATCGGGGAAAACACAGGATGGAAGCAACTCGTAAGGTTCTCATCGTTGACAAAAGTATTGACCGCAAAAAGCGTATCGCAGCTTTGAAGGCGCAGGGCTTGTCCGTATTCCCGGCCTTGCAGTTGGCGGAAGCCCGCAGCCGCTGCCGGCCTGGTGCATACGACCTGATCATCGTGAATGCTCAGGACGAACCCGAGGCCGCCGCCGCATTTTGCGATGAACTGTGTGGAAGGGTTCCCGTGCAACCGGTGTTGCTGGTGAGTGCAGACGGCACGAACAATTCTGACCGCATTTACGTGGTGGGCAGCCATCCGGAGGTACTCGCGCAACGATCTGCAGCGCTGCTCAATGGATCGCACAAATCGGAAAATACGAATGAGCCGGAAAGCCGGCAGCATAGTTCGGATCGCGTCAGCGCGTAGTCAACGCGCATTTGTGCGGACGCGCGTGGGCGCAAGGGTCAGCAGCGCGCGCTACTCACACCTGGCGCGAGCGCAGCTCCTCCATCACCGACGTGATGAGCTCTTTCGCGTCGGTGATGCCTTTCATGACGATCTGAATGTCCATGGCAGGCTTACCCGGCTGCCGGGAACTCTGGCAGTAAACGCCGTGCTGGCCAACCATGGTTAAGGCGTCAGTCAGGGTGTCGAGGGCGACCGCGAGACGGCCACGCGGTTTCCCCATCATGAACTCGTAGTGCTCCAGTTCCGCATGCTTCTCATCCATCACGCTCATCCTGCGATTGTAGCCTGCGCTTTGGACACGGGCGGGGCGGGGCGAGTTTCTGCGCTGGGCGACATCGCCGAAGCGCGCAGGCGAAACGCTGATCGTGCTGCAATCATCTCGTAATAGACCGCGAACAAGTCCACCGAAGTACCACGAAAGTACAGTGCAAAACTGGGCTGCAAGCGCGAAAAGTATCGCTATGCGCAGCTCACTCTCCGGTATTATGAATTGACCCCGAAAGAGAGAAAAAGAGATCAGACCTCATCCCATGAGAGCCCTGCCACCGGTGCGCCCCCGACGAGCCCTGCTTGTCTGATCTTCAGTTGTTCGCTGATGGCTTCGGCGTGCGAGCGCATTCCCGCGGGCGAGTTCATTTGGGTCCGTCTTACCTCTCCTGTCTCCACCTATAGCGCGAAGGTTGGGGACCTGGTCACGGCCGTTGTCACCCAGGATGTAATGTGCGGCGACGAGACCGTGGTTCCCGTCGGATCCTCAGTGCTGGGGACGGTGCAGTCGGTCCGCAAGGTCGGCTTGGGAATTCGCCATGAGACGGCCGCTCTGAAGATCGGCTTCAACGAAATCGCGCTCACGCCGAACAGCTCAGTGCCCATCACGCCTCGATCGCACCGTCGACAACGCTCGCGAACAGATCTCCAACGGAGTGGTGCATGGCATTCGCAGCACCAACACGCTGCAGGGAACCATCACCAGCCGCCTGAAATACCTTCCTTCGCTGAATCCATATCCCGACATAGGGCTGCTGCTGTTCAAGGCGACATTCCCGATTTTTCCCGAGCCGGAGATTTATTTCCCGGTAGGAACCGAAGTGCAGGTGAAACTTGACGCCGCGCTGCTTCATCCTCCCGGATCGGTGGTAGAAGATGGTACGCACCGCATCGATGCCATGAACCCGGCGGAGCTGCGTGCCCTTGTAGCCTCGCTGCCCGAGCGCTCCACGACCACAAACATGGTTGCCGCCGACGTGGTGAATCTCGCTTTTATAGGCTCTAAGGAACAGTTTGAGTCGGCGTTCTCCCACGCGGGATGGCAAACCGCCGATCCGGTCAACCGCCATACCATCCTGCTGAATATGTACGCGTTCCTGAAGAACACCAGCTACGCTCAGGCTCCAATGCGGCCGTTTCTGATTGATGGCCACGCCCCTGACATGAACCGGCAAAAGAGTCTGAACACCTACGCCCAACGCGACCACATGCGCGTATGGGAGTGGCAGGGAACCGAGAGCACCGGTCCGGTGTTCATCGGAACGGCTACCCATGACAGAAGCGCCGGCTTCTCCTTCAAGCGGCACCAATTTGTTCATCACATTGATCCCGACGTCGATGACGAGCGCGGTAAGGTGATTCGCGACTTGCGGGCGGCAGGATGTGTGCAGGCGGTTTACCTGGTTCCTCGCCGCGATCTTTCGTCCGTGAGTGTGAACGGTACAGGGGACACGCTGAAGACGGATGGCTCGATCGCCGTGGTGCAGCTGCAGAACTGTCACGCCGTCGTACCTGAACTCGAGTCTGATGCTGAGCCGGCTCCTTACAAGCCCGGCAACGCGGTCTTCCGCTATTTGCGTCGCGATGTGCTTACGGTGCGAAGCGACATGTGGCGGGCAAATATCATCTACGGCACGTTCGACGTCTTGCGCATGGGCTTCAATGCGTGGAAGCACCATACGACCGTCGCCCTCGCGGCAAAGGATTCGACCAAGCCAGCCGAGTCGGTGGCGGCGTCCTCCGAACACCCGTCGCTGGTCGCGGCATCTGCTACTGCTGCACCTTAACCGGCTTAGCTGACGTAGCGGACACTGCTTCTTCAACTCTCCTCACACTTCACGCGTTACCCTTTAGGAACGCCCGTATCACCTTGCCTTTCTGTTCGCGTCAAAACCTTATAATGCGAAGGAAGGCTGAACGATACGAATGAATTTTTCCCTTTGTTTGCTTGCCTACGCCCTGGGCGGCGAAATCACAAGTCTGATCGGAACCAGCGGTCTGGTCGCCAAAGCGGTACTGCTCATCCTGCTGGTCTTCAGCGTGATGTCGTGGGCCATCATTTTCTCCAAGTGGGGGCTGTTTCGCCGCGCGCGCTTGCAGAGCAACCGCTTTGTTCGCGCGTTCCGCAAATCAACCCGCATTCAGGACATCTCGGCCGTCGCCGAGCAGTTCAAGCCCAGCCCGCTGGTCGCGGTTTTCGAAGGTACCTACAACGAACTGCGGAAGCAGGCACCCATGCCTTTGCGTATGCCTGCGGTGCAGCGTGCGGCACAGATCGCGTCGTCGGAAGAGCTTACTCATCTTGAGAGCCGACTGCCCTGGCTGGCCACGACCGGCGCAGTCACTCCGTTCATCGGATTGTTCGGTACGGTGTGGGGCATCATCGACGCGTTCCACGGATTGGGAACGGCAGGAGCCGCCACCCTGCGCGCGGTTGCGCCGGGAATTTCCGAAGCGCTCATCACCACCGCTGCCGGACTGTTCGCCGCGATTCCGGCGGTTATCGCCTACAACATGTTCATGCAGCACATCCGCGAGTTCGGCGCGCGCATGGACGACTTCAGCCTGGAACTGATGAATGAGATCGAGCGCGCCCAGGCCGTCAGCACACGAGCCGTGGCAGAACCGGTGGAGCGGCGCTAATGGCTTTCACCAACCAGCGAGGCCGTACTCAGAGTTCCCTGGCCGACATCAATGTCACGCCGTTTGTTGACGTGGTGCTGGTGCTACTCGTCATGTTCATGGTGACCGCGCCAGTGTTGCAGTCGGGTATCGAGGTGCAGGTACCGCGCACCAAGACCGTCAAGGAGATCAGCCAGGAGCGTCTGGTAATCACCATCAACCGCGAGCAGCAGGTATTTCTCAACAACGATCCGGTAAACATTAACCAGATCGGCGCGAAGATCCACGACAAGATTCGCGATCCCGAAGGCCAGTCGATTTATATTCGCGCCGACGAGAACGTTCCCTTCGGCGCATTCGCCACCGTCATGGACGCGGTGAAGAGTTCCGGCATCAGCAACGTGAGCATCGTTACCCAGCCGCTGGAAGGCAATGGCAGCCGACACTGACTTCTTCGATGGCGAGACCAGTCTCCGTTCACCCCTGATCGGCTCCTGCGTTCTGCACGCAGGAATCATTGCCCTCGCTCTTTTTGGGTACCTGATTCCCAGCAGCCGCGGCGAAAGTTGGGGCGGCACCGACGGCGGTGGCGGCGGAGCCATGAGCGCTACGCTGGTGCGAAGCGTCCCGCTTCCCGCGCAACCAGCTCCGACGGAGAATGTGCTGGCGAACGAGTCGAAGGGGCTCGCGCAATCGCAGCCCAAAGAAGCGCCGAAAGTCGAGGAGCCAACCGCGATTCCGATTCCCGACCAGAACGCCAAACGGAAGAACGAAAAGCACGAATCCACGCAAAAGAAGGAACCGCCGAAACAAGTTGCCAAGGTCCAGCAGGACAATCAGATTCCTTACGGTCAGGGCGGCCCGGTCAGCGGCCCCTATGGTTCGTTCACCTCAGGAGCGACAAAGGGCGGCTTCGGGTTTCAGGGCGGTAGTGGCGACTTCGGCAGCCGCTACGCTTACTACGTCGACGTGGTGCGGCGAAAAGTATCGGAAAACTGGCTTAAATATGAAATAGACCCGCGAATTAACGATGCGCGCCGGGTATACATATACTTTGACATCACGCGCTCAGGACAACCAGTAAACATCAAGGTTGAACAGTCGAGTGGCATACCTTCGCTGGATCAGTCAGCGGTGCGCGCCTTGCAGCGGATCGATACCTTCGGCCCGCTGCCATCGGGTTATAACGGAAACTATGTCTCGGTGGAGTTCTGGTTTGACTATAGGAGATGATCTTTGTCATCACGAGCGCAGCGAGGGATCTGCTCTCGCCAGCGGTGCGAAGAGTGTTTCCCGTCGGCCAAGAACAGATCCCTCGCTGCGCTCGTGATGACAAAAGAAAAAGCTGTGACAAAGCAAAACTTGGATACCGAATGAAACGACTGCTCGCCATTTTCGTTCTTCTTCTCGCGACCGGCGCACTATCCTCCATCGCGGCCCAGGACTGGATTCGCACCGGCACCGGCCTGGGTGTCGAGAAGATTCGTCTCGCCGTGCCTGATTTCAAGCTCGCGGCGCCCGACAACAGCTCCCAGAACCTGGCGATGACCTTCAACGTCACGCTGTGGAACGATCTGCAGGCAGCGGGAATCTTCGATATCGTGGGCAAAAGCTTCTACCCGATGGCGCCTCCCGGAGCACCCGCGGACGTTCGTCTCGCCGACTGGGACCAGCCTCCGCCAAACGCCAACATGCTGGCCTTTGGCAACATCGCCGTCGATGGCGGAAACCTGAACGTGCAGGGCTGGCTATTCGACGTGAAGAACGCGCAGTCGCCGCAAGTCTTAGGCAAGCAGTACCGCGAACAGGCGAATGATGTCAACGCGCGTGTGATCGCGCATCGCTTCGCCGATGAGATCATCTTCCGCCTGGGCGGCGGCATCCCCGGTATCGCCGAGACCAAGATTTACTACATCAGCAATCGTTCGGGGCACAAAGAAGTCTGGCAGATGGATTACGACGGCGCGAACCAGAAGCAGATTACCCACAATGGATCAATTGCTTTGTCGCCGCACGTCTCGCCAGACGGAACCCGCGTCGCCTATGCCGGAGTGAACAAAGATGGCTGGCAGATCCAGATGTGGTCGCTCGACTTGGGGCGCAACGTAAGCTTCCCGCGCTTCAATGGGACGAACCAATCGCCAGCGTGGTCTTCTGACGGCAGGACGCTGGCATTCGCATCATCCTGGACCGGGCACTCCGATCTATACGCCATCGACAGCAGCGGTGGCGTTCCGCACCGCCTGACCAACGACAAAGGGCCCGACGTTTCGCCCACGTGGAATCCGAAGACCAACGCGCAAATCGCCTTCGTCAGCGGACGCACCGGCCTGCCGCAGATCTACACCATGGCCTCGGACGGAACCAACGTGGTGCGCGTGACTGACCAGGGCTATGCGGTTTCGCCCTCGTGGTCGCCCAACGGACAGTTCCTGGTATTCGCCTGGATTCGGCACTATGGACCGGGCGCGCCGGGCGCAAGCGACATCTACCTTATGGACATTGCCAGCCATCAGTGGGTGCAGTTGACTCATGAAGGTGGACGCAATGATTTTCCTTCGTGGGCTCCGGACGGAAGGCACATCGTTTATCAATCGAATCGCACTGGCCGCACTCAGCTGTACATGATGCTGGCCGACGGGACACAAACCAAGCAGTTGACGACCAGCGGCGAGAACACCCAGCCGAACTGGGGAAATAAATAGGAGGGTGAGAAAGTGCAACACAACAGGTTGAAGTGGTTGGGTCTTGTCCTGGCATTAGCAGCCGCAATCATGGTCAGCGCGTGCGGAAAGAAAAAAGTGGCAGCCCCCCCGCCGCCGCCGCCACCGCCGGCTGCCGCGCCGACCGCGACGCTTACCGCCAATCCGAACACGATTAATGCCGGGCAGGCATCCACGCTGTCGTGGAACACCACCGGTGCCACCGACATATCCCTCGAAGGCATCGGGAAGGTTGGATCGAGCGGCTCAACTCAGAGTTCTGCCCAGCCAGTCGACGACCTATCGTCTGGTGGCCCGCGGTGATGGCGGAACCCAGGAGGCGACTGCCCGCGTCACCGTCAATCCGCCGCCCGCCCCGGCGCCGACCCAGGAGTCGAATGCCGGCGATGCGCAGATGTTTCAGAGCAACATAAAGGACGTGTTCTTCGACTACGACAGCTACGACGTTACCGGGTCCTACACCCAAGTGCTGCAACAGGACGCACGCTTCCTGCAACAGCATCGCCGGCATGACCTTTACTATCGAAGGTCACTGCGACGAGCGCGGCTCAACCGAGTACAACCTGGCGCTGGGTGATAATCGTGCCCTGGCTGTGAAAAATGCGCTGGTGTCGATGGGCATCGCTGCCAATCGCATTAAGACCATCAGCTACGGTAAAGAGAAACCGTTCTGCAGCGAGAGTACCGAGGCATGCTGGCAGCAGAACCGCCGCGCGCATTTCGTTTATGGACAGTAGCTTTCGATGAGGATCGATATGTTCCGCCAAAAACACGTTCTAGTGCTTCTGGCTGCGGCATTCTTAGTCACCGCAGCCAGCCCGGCTTTCGCCGTCAGCAAAGAAATCATTCAACTTCAGACCCAGGTACAGACGCTCTCCGACCAGGTCTCGCGCCTACAGCAGTCGATCGACGAGCGGATGGGCGTGATGCGCAACCTGGTTGAGCAGAGCGCCGACTCGGTTAACAAGATGAGTGTGACGGTCAACAACCTTCAGCAGAAACTGTCGTCCGAATCGGGCGAGAACTCGCAGAAGTTAGACCAGGTTTCCAGCCAGGTGCAGGCCCTGCACGACAGTGTGGACGAGTTGAAGTCGCGCCTGGCGAAAGTTGGCAAGCAACTCGATGACATGCAGAACAACGGGCAGAACCTGGTGGCTGGCCAGCCCGCGCCAGGGGTACCCGGCACGACGCAAGGAGCCAATGCTGCGCAACCGGCAGCCTCCGCCGCGCCTCCTCCAGACGTGCTTTACAACAATGCTTTGCGGGACTATAACTCTGGGAAATACGACCTTTCCTCTCAAGAGTTCAACGATTACTTGAAGTATTATGGCAACACCGATCTGGCCGGAAACGCCCAGTTCTACCTGGCCGACATCGAGTACCGCCAAGGCAACTTTGACGCTGCGGTAAAGGACTACGACAAGGTGCTGGAGCAGTATCCCAGTGGTCAGAAAGCTGCCGCGGCACAACTGAAGAAGGGCTACGCGTTGTTGGAACTTGGTCAGCGTGATGCCGGCGTTCGCGAGTTGAACAGCCTCATCCAACGCTATCCGCGATCGATTGAAGCGTCTCAGGCACGCGACCGTCTGCGTCGCTTGGGCGTGGCTTCCGGATCGACGACCAAGCCACACTGAGGTCCGCTGCGCGGCTTCAGGCTTGCTTCTGTTTCGGGCGTGAGGGCGACTTGCGCTTCGCCTTTGCGGGCTTGGCTTCGCTCATGGTCGTCATCGCGCCCATTACCTTTTGCCGCTCCCGAGCCGCGGCTGTACGCTTCGACGGCCTGGCCGAAATCTCAGCCGCGGGATCGATATCCGCCAGCGCCGTGATAGGCGGCAACTTCTGCTTCAGCTTGAGAACGGGTTCGAACAGATCGCCGTGCTGTTTAACCCGCTCCAGCACCTGCACGGTATCGAACACCAGCAGGTTCGGATCTTTCTGCTCCAGGCAATTCTCAACTTCCTGCCACGTCACCGGGGTTGAAACCGTCGGACGCTCCTTGGCCCGCAGCGAATACACGCAGATGGTCGTCTTGTGATCGTCGTTCTGGCTCCAGTCCACCAGGATCTTTCCCACCCGCAGCGCCTTCTTCATGTCCGACACCACCAGCTCAGGGTGCTGCCGCTCCAGCAGTCGTGCCAACTCGTGCGCAAACGGTTTCGTGTCGTCGTAGGTCACTGGTGTATTGATCGGGATGTAGACCTGAAGGCCTTTCGATCCCGAAGTTTTAGCGAAGCTTTTCATGCCCATCTGCGCGAAAACGCCGCGCACCCACAGTCCGACTTGGCAGCATTGCACAATGGTCGCCGGTTCCCCCGGATCGAGATCAAAGACGATAAACGACGGACGCAGGACCTCCTTTCCCAGCGACAAGCTGGTGTGCAGCTCAAGGTCGGCGAGGTTGGCGGCCCAGACCAAAGTGGCCAAATCCTGCGCCAAGCAGTAGTTCATCCACTTGTTGTTGCCCGCGCTCCACACCGGAGCCACCTGCACCCACTCCGGCCGATGCTCAGGGCAATTCTTCTCGTAAAAGAACATTCCATTCACGCCATTCGGATAGCGCTTCAGCGTGAGCGGGCGACCCTTAAGGTGGGGCAGCAAGACAGGCGAAATGCGAACGAAGTAGTCGATGACCTGACCCTTGGTGAATCCCACACCGGGGTAGAGGACCTTTTCCAAGTTGGACAACTTCAGCCGCTTGCCCTCGATTTCAACTATGGTTTCGCTCGCCATTGTGCCTCGCTGTGCCCAGAGATGCAGTTCGCACCCAAAAGTATGCCGTGCCGAAATCGTTTCGCCAAGATCGTTTTACCCTTAGCTTCGCTCGCGCAACCGTGTCCTACTATTTTGTTGCAGGCCGATCACAACACGTGCGCCAGATGTCGCCATCCAATGTAGGCCGTGGCCACTGACCAGCCATTACCCGTAAGTACCTCTCATGAGCCGGATTTCCCCCCGGAGCAGCGTGCCTTATTTTGCGACGTGCTTCGCCACCTGAATGGCGCCCGCTTACCTTACGTGGTTTCAGGTGCCTTCGCCCTGCAGCAACATACCGGCATCTGGCGCAACACCAAAGACCTGGACCTGTTTCTCCCTCCTGACGTGGTGCCGCAGGCGCTCGAGCACTTGAAGGAGCAGGGTTTCGAGACCGAGATCCGCGATCCCGTCTGGCTGGCCAAGGCCCATCGCGCCGGATACTTCGTCGACCTCATCACCGGCATGAGCAACGCCATCATCACGGTAGATCAGTCCTGGATCGACCGCGGCTCGCCCGCCGAAGTTTTGGGCGTGCCTTCGCGTGTCCTAGCCCCGGAAGAACTGATCGCCTCCAAGCTGTTCGTCAATTTTCGTGAGCGCTTCGACGGCGCTGACGTGGTGCACATCATCTTCGGCTCCCGCGGCAAGCTCGACTGGCAGCGGCTGCGGCAGCTAGTCGGCGAGCACTGGGAAATACTGCTTTGGGAGCTGGTGTTGTTTCACTACGTCTATCCCGCCAAGTCGGACTACATTCCGCGGGAGGTATGGGACGATCTGCTGTCACGGCTGCGCCATGATCTCGCGCATCCCAGCAGGGAAGCGGCATTTCGCGGCAGCCTGCTCGACGAGAAAATGTTTGCCATCGACGTGCAGGAGTGGGGCATGGAAAACCTGCTGCAAGAGCAGCGCGAACAGCGTGAACCGAAGATTACCGCCCTCGCCGAGGCCAATGTCATCCAAAATGTAGATACCGACGAAACGGAAACGGACGCATGAGAGTTGCTGCGGTTGCCGATTTGCATTTCACGCCACAGAATTACGATCGCATTCGCGACCAGATGAATCGCGTGCGTGATGATGCTGACGTGCTCGTGCTTGCCGGTGACCTCACGAACTACGGCCGCCCGCAGGAGATGGAATCGCTAATGAACGCATTGGTTCGTCTTCGCATTCCTATCGTCGCCGTGCTGGGCAATCACGATTACGAGAGCAACTGCGTCCCTGAGCTGATCAGGATCATGACCGACGAGGGCATCAAGGTTCTCGATGGAACGGCCTACGAACGGGACGGGGTTGGGTTCGCCGGAACCAAGGGCTTTCCTGGCGGCTTTGGGCGCGGCGCTCTGACCGCCTTCGGTGAGCCCGAGATCAAGGCGTTCGTGCAGTCGGGGATTGACGAAACCCTGAAGCTCGAGCGCGCGCTTTCGCAGCTACGCACTCCCAAACGCGTGGTCGTCATTCACTACGCGCCGGTGGCTGACACGGTGAAAGGCGAGCCGGTCGAAATCTATCCCTACCTCGGCAGTTCGCGACTGATGGAAGTCATCGACCGGCATGGCGCCGATCTCGTATTTCACGGCCATGCCCACGGCGGCAGCCCCGACGGTAAGACCACTGCCGGCACGCCAGTGCACAACGTTGCGATGGCATTGGTCCAGGCACAAAACGGCGGCAGGCCGTACCGAGTCTTCGACCTGTGACCGAGTTCCACATTTACCGTTCAGTTCACTGACGGTTGCTCTTTCCGTAATAGCATTCCTCTCCCGACTTGCTCTTCTCCACGAACTTAAAGGGAACGCTCCAATAGCTGTCGTCCGGAAAGGCTGATGGCTCGGGCGGAATCGGCTTTGCGCCCTGGTCGAACGACGGCTGAATCTTGAAGCTGAACCCGAAACATCCCTTGGTCCCGCAATCCGCGTCTTGGGTTCCCCATTCGCAGACGGAGTCGTCCTTGCAATCGGTCCCCGCCGCGCAGCCACAGATTTTCGTATCGTCGTTCCACGAGCAGTAGTTCGCCGGCTTGCAGAAGTTCACCTCATCCTTCTGGAACTCGCAATTCTTAGTTGGGTCGCTCTTGTCGCACCCGTACTTCGAGAGATCGACGACAACTTGCAGCCAGCCGCTGGTCTTTTCGTAGAACACCTTGGTCAGGAAGTCGGGATCGCCCTCCGGCTTCTTGCTGAAGCCATATACCTGGCTATCGACGTTGACACGGTTCTGTTGCACCTGCGACTCAACGGTCTTCTCATCGGCATTCTTTCCTACGTACATCCAGTACTCCATGTGAGTCGAAGGCTTGCCATAGATCAGGTACACGTAATAGGTGTGGCCGGAGAGGAATACGCTGCGCCCCTCTTGCAGAGGTATGCCTTTCTGCTGGTCGGCCGGCACGGTGGTATCGATGTAGTACCAGCCACGATTTGCCGTAAGCGTGCTGCGCTGGCCGGTGCTCTGGCCCATCATTGTGATGCGTCCCGGCCGCTTCAGCGGATCGTTCAGGCACTGCTTGCCATCTGGCCCGCCGCAATCGCTGTTGTCCTGCGCCGTCCAGTTCTGGCGGAATAGCGGCACCCCATAACAATGAGTGCATGGCCAGGTCCAGTAGCGCTGGCCGTCCGGAGCCTCGCCGCACTCGGCCAACTTCTCCTTTTGCTTGCACTCGCTGTCGAGGCATTTGTCCTGCACAGAGCGTAATGCGCAGTCCGCGATAATCGCGGTGCTGACGTACTCATACGGGCTGGTAATCGCGGTCGCGGGTGCGCCTTTCTGATCCGTGCCGGCGTGCTTATCCGAAGAGCATTCCGGCACGACGTTGGGCGCGCGGAAGAAAGGGTCTTCATTAATCGACAAGGTCTCGCGCGGGTCCGGCTTGGTATCGGCCAGCAACCCCGTGAGCGAGCCGTCAATGTCGTTCAGTACAGTCTGCCGATCGATATCGTTAAACGGCTGGAAGATATCGCTCTTCCACGTACAGTAGCGATCGGCTGTCGCCATTTGGTTCAGGTTGAAGGTATTGAGCTCGAACAGCGGTTCGATCACGAAGTGCCGGATATCCACGTTGCGGAAGATCAGGTTCTTCGAGTAAAAGGCAGGCGGATAGTAGAAACCATTCTCCTGTTTCCAGGCAATGGCTGCGTTTGGGATATAGCAGGAGCGGACCTTCGAATTGCTGTTGTTCACCGGAGGTCCTTGCAGCAGACCCTGCGCGTGACCATACATGAACCCGCTGCTGTTGCACACGCCGGTCTGTGAGTCGCGCTTGTCGGAGGTGCAGTCCGCAATGGTGCGCGCCTTGATGTCGAGATATGCGCTGCTGTCTTGGAACGACGGACCGTCATAGATGTTGAACATGCGCTGCCCGGCGTTGAAGTTGGTGATGGGTATGCTGATGCCGTTGTCCTTGGAAAGGCAGTAGCCGCCAGGGATCTGGCCGTTGTCGCACTTGGTAAGTCCGGTCGTGGTGAACGGCCCGAGGTCCGAGGCAAAGAACTTGGCTCCCACAGTTCCGGGAGTAGGTTGCGACTGCCCTACGAACACGTTGCGCAACCCCACATTCCAATTTCCCAGCGAGCTGTCGGAGCGAGTGTAGCCACCGCCGGTAACGAAGGTGAGACCCGGTCCGAGCTGGTCGGTGATCGAGCTGTCGGTTACCAGCTTCCACCAGGGACGCATCCAGATGGCGGAGAAGTTCTTCTGGGCAAAGTTGAACGACGTGGTGTAGTGGTCGAGAACCGTGGGCTCGCAATTGGCTTCATCGGTGGCATTCGTGCCGTTGCACTTCAGGTTCTTGGGATCGAGATTGCTGCCGCAATCGCCGTTCAGGTTGTTGCACTTAGTCGGATCGCGCAATCCGGTGACAATCGGGTAATAATCAAGAACCTGTTGAGGGGGAAGGCCCGTTGGAACGTCAGGCCCCTGTCCGGGGATGGCAGCAACCGAGTCGGTAGCAGTCCGTCCAAAGCCATCGCAACCGCTGTTGAGCTGCCCAATCTCCATGTACGAAAACATGGAAGTGGAACAGGCGTTTCCGACAAACTTCTCCAACGGCGAAGTGCCGGAATTGTAGTCGCGCAGCCCTGGCAAGTCCTGCAACCCGCGCTGGCGCGAGGCATATCCGGTCCAGTATTCGTAACGCGAGGGCCCACTATTAGCACCGGCCGGCAGCCAGTAACATACGCCGCAACTGCCGGCTCCGGCAGCCATGTTGTACTCGAAATCGTTCCACCCGTTCATGATCCAGAAAACGCTGGGATGCTGCCAGTCCGTCGCGTAGGGGTCGCGATTGTCCATCAGGTCCTTATGGGCGAGAATGCCGGGAACCTCCCGTGGATTCTGGCTGTTCAACACACCAGCGCGCGCCAGTATGCCGATGTTGGCGTAAATCTTGTTGTCGGTTTCGGTGCCGTCCTCGATGTAGAAACCATGTCCGATGGACTTCCATCCGACGTTGCGCGCCAGCAGCACGCCCTGGATGCCGTGAAGCGTGATCCACCGCGTCATCGACTCATTGATGGACGAATCTTTGATGAACGTGTCCAGCGGCACCTTGCGATCCATATGGAAATGGACGGCGTAGCGCCCCTTGAGGCCACCCTGGCCGAGTTGGCGGAATTCCACCCCTTGGATTTCCACCTGCTTGAAGCCTTGGCGGAAGATCACGTGTCCGCCGAAGTAGTTGCCGGGAGTGGGTGGAAAGTCGGGCTCCAGCGCCGCAGAGCCGCTGGGACCGGTGTTGCCTTCGGAAACCACACGAATGTTGCGAGAGAGCAACGCGACCGCCGCACGAGTGTCTACTTGCGCGCGGCCGACCGTCTCCTGCACATCGGGGGGTATCTGGTATTGCGTTCCCGAGTGCGGGAAGCGCAAGCCGCCAGGCTGCACGGTTCCATCATCCAGCACGACTCCACTAATCGTGATCGTGGTGTTCTGGCCGTTAGGAGTTACGTCAGCGATGATCGCCTCTTCCGCGTGTCCCGGCAGGTAGTCTGTGGAGGTGACGACAATATGATCGTCCTTTTTCCAGTCCACCGTCCCGTCGACGTCGAACTCCTCGCCCTTAGCAGCGACATCGGTGGCCAGCCTTCGCCAGCTCTTGCCAGTGTTAGACGGATCGGGAGCCATACCATCGAACGTGGAACCTTCCTTCCCGAACAACCGCAGTGTCCCACCATAGGAGACAGCCAGCGACTTGCGTCCAAAGTAATAGTTGCTGGCGCCGGCGCTGTCGTACTGGTAGAAACAATCGCCGCGCGGGTCCTCCGGATTCGGGGTGCAACCCTTTGGATATATAACGTCCATCTTGTTGCCGTTATTCCACACATTAGGGTCGATGCCGCAGATGTTGTCGAGCTTGCCGTCGGCATCCTGGCAGGGAATTGCCGGATCATCTTTTGAGCCCCACAGATGAATCGTTAGTGGCCCGGTGATCGCGCCCGTATCGCTGGGACTGCCCGCCTGCAACGTGCCCCCGTTCAGCACCAGGATCGACGAGGCGTAGAGATCAATCTTCAGATCGGAGAAGGTAAGCGTTCCCCCGTTGTGAATGAAGATCCAGTGGTACTTGTAGAGGCCGTTCCCCAGTTTGCCGTCAGCATTGCATTGCCCGACCACATGCAAATCGGTGTCATAGTCACCCGCGGGAAGCGATTCCTCGCCATTCTTGCCACAAGGCAAAACGGTGTAGGTCTTTGTGTTGGTGGCAGCCGCTTCCATCTCGTGGTCGATGTCCATGACCATCTGAGCGCGCGCGACCGAGGAGTAACTAAAGGCTGCGATTAGGACGAGGAACAAGACAACTGAAGGGCGCAACTTGGGGAGAGAGCGAGACGTTCGGCGCTGCATCTGATTTTCCTCTTGCAGAGATTTCAATCCGTACCAACACCAAGGCGGTAAGAGAAAACACATTGGTAGTGCTGGAAGTGGCTAGTACTTAACTCAGGATTAACTTCGAATTTCAGTTGTGCCATTCTAGGGCTCGACGAGTATATCTCCCACTATATTTCGGAACAAGAAAATGTTTGACGTTGGCTAGTTACATCTAGTCCTCGGGCTTGGGCCACGCTTTTTATGGTTACTAGGTAACTTTGTGAGTGCGCAGCTAGACTGCTGACTTGGACACCGCCCGGCAGAGGTTATTCGTAGTTTGAGAACAGAAATGTTTAAATGTGGTTTCTTACCAGGCGTGTGGCACTAACCGATATCGCACCTTCCGGGTATAGGCGAGGTATCCCTCCAAGTCGCTGGTCAGTAGCTTCTCCTCGGCGAAGATGCGCACAATCAGCAGCCCTACCATGGCCAGAGCTGCGAGCAAGCCACAAACGGAGCCCAGCAACCCGAACCTGAAAACACCCGACCTTAATCAAATGAACGAGCCGAGAAGCATGGGGCGATTTCACACCAGAGGCAGCTTGCTTGTCAGTCACGGCTGGTGCGGCTGGAGGTAACGGAGAGGCGGACTGCTTGTCGTCCCCTTTCTCTGCTCGCCTTCGTTTGACTTACCCGTCCCACTCTGCGTAGCTTTGAATTCAATATGTTCGCTTCGCATTCGAATCAACTACGTATGACCCGACGGCTGCCGTGGCTTGCGCTCTTGATCGCTTTTGCTGCCCCGCTCTTTGCGCAGGACCTGGCCTCGTTCGAAAAGAACGTGACCGTCAAGACGCTGCCCAATGGGCTCACGGTGGTGCTGTATCGCCGTCCTGAAGCGCCGGTGTTTTCGTTTTTCACGCTGGTCGATGCCGGCTCGGCGCAGGACCCGCTGCACAAAACCGGCCTCGCCCACATGATGGAGCACATGGCCTTCAAGGGTACTCCTGACATCGGCACCACCGACTACCCCAAAGAGAAGGTCGCGTTGCAAAAGGTCGAGCAGACCTATGCCGCCTACGAGGCCGAGCGCGTGAAGCGTGTTGGGCAGGACCCGCAAAAGCTTAAGCAGCTTCAGGAAGCATGGCAGGCCGCCATCAAAGACGCCGACCAGTATGTGGTCAAGAACCAGTTCGGCGAGATCGTCGAGAGCCATGGCGGTGTCGGCCTCAACGCCTTCACCAGCTACGACGAGACCGGCTACATGTACTCGCTGCCCTCGAACCAGGTTGAGCTGTGGGCGGCGCTGGAGTCGGATCGCTTTACACGATCCCGTGATGCGCGAGTTTTACAAAGAGCGCAACGTGGTGATGGAAGAGCGCCGCATGCGCACCGACAGCCGCCCAACCGGCCGCTTGCTCGAGCAGTTCCTCGGCACCGCATTCATGGCGAACCCTTATCATCGGCCGACGATCGGCTACGCCTCGGACTTGCAGTCGTTCTCGGCGACCGATGCGTAGGACTTCTTCCATCACAACTACGTTCCCAGCAACATGGTCATCGGACTGGTCGGCGACCTTGATCCGGCGAAGGTGATGCCCATCGTCGAGGAGTACTTCGGCCAACATGCCCACGGCGCCCAAGCCGCTGGAGCTCACCACAACCGAGCCGCCGCAGAATTCCTTGCGCCAGGTCAACCTGCAGGATCCGTCGCAGCCGTTTTATCTCGAGGGCTATCACCGTCCCAGCTATCTCGATCCCGACGATGCGGTTTACGACGCCATCGCCGACATCATGTCGAACGGGCGCGTGTCGCGCCTCTATCGTGCGCTGGTGCGCGACCAGAAGATCGCCGCTTATGCCGCCGGGTTTTCCGGATTGCCCGACACCAAGTACGCTCACCTGTTTGCGTTTTACGGCATCCCGCTGCCCGGCCACACCAACGACGGAATTGCGCAAGGCTATCCATCAGCAGATTGATCTTCTGAAGACAACAGACGTGACCGACGAAGAACTGGCAGATGTTCAAGACGCGCTCCAAGGCCGACCTCATCCGCAGCCTTGCCAGCAACGAAGGACTGGCGCAGGCACTGGCCACTACCAGACGCGCTACGGCGACTGGCGCGAGCTGTTCCGCTACCTCGATCGCGTCGACAAAGTGACCAAGGCCGACATCCGCCGCGTGGCCAATCAGGCCTTCCAGGAGAAAACCGCACCACCGGCGAAATCCTGACCGCGCAGCAGACAGCGTCGGCAGGGAACTCCGCACCCGGCGCGACCGCTCCGGCTCGCCAGCCGACCAGCAATGCGCCTCGCCGAAAGGAGCGCAATAATGCTAGCCGCAGTATCGGTATCGCTTCTATGGCTGCTGCTGCTTTGCGTCTGCTTGCCGTTTCGCTCGCGCCGCACGGTCAAAGCAGTGGAACCAAATTCAGGCGCCGCCGCTTCCGGCATTCACAGCCGCAGGAGCCGATGCGCGTTCAATTGCGCCAACGGCATGGTTATCTTCTTCAGGCGGACCACGAGTTGCCGCTGATCAGCGCCACCGCTCGAGATTCGCGGCGGTTCCATCTACGCGCCCGCGAACAAGACCGGCCTGACCTCGTTTACGGCGACGTGTGGCGTACCGGTGGCACAAAGACCAAGACCGGCGACCAGATGGACGATTTCCTGGAGGCGCGCGCCGCCAAGATCGAAACCGACAATCGGTCGGATTCCACCACGCATCTGGCTCGAATTGCCTGAAGGGCGACTTCGATTCGGTGTTCGCGCTGTATCTCGAGCTGCTGCACAACCCTGAGTTTCGTGCCGACAAGCTAGAACTCGCCAAGCAGCAGATGTACACCGCCATCTCCCGCCGCAACGACACGGTCGACTCCATTGTCAGCCGCGAGAGCGCCATCCTCGGCTACGGCAAAGACAATCCTTATGCGCGCGTGCCGGAGTACGCGACGGTCGCCGTCGATCACCCGCGAGGACCTGCTCAACTGGCACAAACAGTACGTGCAGCCCAACAACATCATCTTCGGCATCAGCGGCGACTTCGATCCCAAGGCGATGGAAGCCAAGCTGCGCCAGGCCTTCGAGTCGTGGCCAAAAGGTCCCGCGGCCACGACGCCCGAGATCAAGTTCGCCGACCCCAGGCCCGGCTATCTACCTGGTGAAGAAGTCGGACGTAAACCAGAGCAGCATCAATCATGCTCAGCCGTGGGAATTCGAGCGCGACAATCCCGACTACTTCGCGGTTTCGGTGATGAACGAAATCTTCGGCGGCGGATTCTCCTCGCGGCTGTTCAACAATCGTGCGCGCCGGCAAGGGCTTGGCCTACAACGTGGGCGGCGGCGTCGGCTACAGCTTCGGATCATCCCGGCCTGACCGACATCGAGATGGAGACCAAGAGCGCCACCACGGTTGAAGGCATTGAGGCGCTCTACAAAGAGATCGATGACATGCGCACGAACGCTTCAACCCCTGTGGAATTGAAGCGCGCCAAGGATCAGATCCTGAACTCCTTCATCTTCCGCTTCGATACTCCTGAGAAAGTGCTGCGCGAAAAAATGCTTTACGAGTTCTACCACTATCCGCTCAACTTTCTTGAGCAGTATCGCTCGCAGGTGGAGAAAGTCACCGCCGACGACGTAAGCCGCGTGGCGAAGAAGTATCTGCACAAGGAGAACATGGCGGTGCTGGTGGTAGGCAATGCCGAAGAATTTGGCAAGCCGCTCTCGACGCTAGGTCCGGTGAAGGACGTTGACATCACCATTCCGCCGCCGCCAGCCAGCCTGATGGGCGAAGCTGCGGGGCCCGGGGAAAATTAAGCTTTTGGTGATAATAAGGGTGCGAGCGACCCGGGCTTTGCCGGTCACTGAGCCGTCAACCAGGACTTCGCCCTGCGCCCTTCGGGCTCGCGTTCTCCAAAAAAATCCCGCTCTTGTCCAATTTTGACCAGATAGGCATCACTGAATCGCGTATAACTTAATGACAAATTCAACCCGCCGCTAAACGTCTTCCAGGGCTGTTGTTGCGGTTGAGAGTTGCATCTCTGAGAAGGCGACTGTTTGATGGCATCTGCGCAACAAAGTACCCGTAACGATTCTCCTCATCAGCTTGCTTTTGGTTCCGTCGGGCTTGTTCGCGGAAGGCCCCGGCAGCCCATTGGCCGCTGCGACGCTGCCGGACGGCACCCCAGTGAGGGTTCGGCTGGACCAGACAATTTCATCCACCAAGGCTCGCAAGGGCGACCGGCTGAAATTCGTGGTCACCAACGACGTGAGCATTGACGGACTGACCGCGATTGCTGCCGGCAGCAGCCGCCGTGGGTACAGTCATCAGCGTGAAACATCGGCGGTTACTCGGCATCGGTGCCAGCGTAACCATCGCACTGGACTCGGTGGAATTGGTCGATGGGCACACCGTCGGCCTGGTCGGCCAACAAGAGATCAAGGGCAAAGGACATACCAAGGGAATGGCAGCAGCCATGATTGCTACCAGCCTGATCTTCTGGCCTGCGGCTCCAGTGTTTCTGCTCGCACGCGGAGGCACTTCTACGGTATTGAGGGGAACGGAAATCACCGCCCATCTCGACCAGGAGGTCTTCGTCCAAAAGGCGAAGATGTCGCCGGACGGTGGCCCCGACTCGCAGATGAGCGAGGTCATGACCTTTGTGCCCCCGCGAGTGCTGAACCATGAGGGTCTCGAGGGCGATCCGGTGAACCTGATGTTCGTCGCTGAGCCGCGCGATCTGGAGAAGGCTTTCCATAACGCTGGTTGGGTGAAGACCGATGACTGGAAGCCGGTCATGGCGTGGCACCTGCTGCTGCATCGCACCCACGACGCGACACTGCCCATGGCGCGCTTCTTCATGTTTGGCCGGGTTCAGGATTATTCCTACGCGCTGCCCGATCCCGATGCCGTGGTCTCTCGTCGTCACCATCTGCGCATTTGGCGGACGGACTACCTGGTGCATGGCATCCCGGTGTGGGCGGCGTCGGCGACTCACGACATCGCCATCGAGATTGCCAAACACGGCCGCATCATCAATCACCGCATTGATCCTGATGTCGACGCCGAACGTGATTTCATCGGGAAGAACCTCACTACCACGAAGTTGGTGCAGGGCCAGGAGTATGTCGCCGCAGCCAAGCCGGTCTTTAACGCCCACACCACCAGCGGCGAGGCTTACTACTCCGACAGCCGCGTGCTGCTGCTCGACTTCCAGCAGGCCAGCGGCGTCAGCGAGATACCTGCAGCGGGAACCCCTGACTAGCCCATAGTCGCCACTGGGCTCACGCTGCCTGCGAGCTGCCGAGTCGTATCGCTGAAGTCGTTGCCCGATACCATTCCTCATTCGGCAATTGAAACGGCGGGTAGTGTGCGCTGCGAAAGCACACACCACCCGCAGCCTCCTCCTGAAAGTCGATGCCGCGGCCGGGGTCATCCCGATCCGGAATTAGGCGGCCTGATGAGCGTGATGATGTTTCGCCGAACTCTTGCGCGCCATGGTCGCATGCGCCTGCTTCTGATGATGATGGACGGGAGCAGCCTTCTGCACCTGCGCGTCCGAGCCGTCGAAGTGGTCGGGAGCGACTTCCTGCTGCGCGTATGCCGGCTTGCCGGACAACGAAAATGCTATAACCGCCACCAACAGTGCAACATTCCTCAGTGAGTCCATGATTGCCTCCATGCCTTATTCATTGCAAGGTGAAGGCCAAGCTCGTTCTTGGATAGGGCGGGGCATGACAGCTGGATGTGCTGCCACCGTAACTCGATGCGCAGAAGCCATTTCGGGCAGAGCCGGGTTGATATCGCAGACGTGGTGCGTCAGCACGTACTTGGTAGGGAGTTGTCCGAGCTATCGAAACGGATAGCGCTCCAGTATCTGAACGGCGATAGCGGCTCCAGCATGTGAACACCGGGTCGCTTTCAGCTCCCACCTCAACTAGCGGCCGGCATGGGCGATTGCCGCTTCCATGTCCTCCAGGCGAACCATGGGACTGGATATAACTACTGAGGGCAGAGTTGAGGAGCCCTACCTCAAAATCCAAAGTCAGGTTGACAGGCGGTCCGTAGAGGCATATTGTAGGCGAACAAAAGGCGAAACAAAGAAGCTGCCCCGTGTACCCGCTCATCGAAATCGACGCCCCAGAAAACGCCGCCGACGGTAAGCCCGAGCTGGTGGGCATTGCCAAGCTTGCGGCCATGGGTGCGTCGTTGCGGCAGGGGCACTTCGTCGAGTACTTCTCGCTGCCGTCGCGCGGGCTGTTGAACCGCTGCGTCTCCAACCGGCGCATGCCGTTTACCTGGACGATCAATCCCTACCGCGGCTGCGAGTTTGCCTGCAAGTACTGCTATGCGCGCTACACGCACGAGTTCATGGAGATGCGAGACGGCGTCGACTTCGAGCGCAAGATTTACGTGAAGCAGCAGGCGGCGTGGCTGCTGCGGCGCGACCTGAAGAAGGTGAAGCGCGGCGAGGAGATCGCCATCGGCACGGCGACCGATCCCTATCAGCCGGCAGAGAAGCGCTTCGAGGTGACGCGCAGCATCCTGGAAGAGTTCGGGTTGCACAGCGGCTTCGAGATTGGCATCGTCACCAAGTCGGACCTGGTGACACGCGACATCGAGCTGCTGCGGCGCGTCGCCGAGCACAACCAGCTGTTCGTCAACATCACCATTACGACGCTCGATACGAACCTGGCTCGCATCCTGGAGCCGCGCGCGCCGCGCCCGGACTTGCGATTCAAAGCAGTGAAGGAGTTGAACCTCGCCGGAGTGCGGGCGGGCGTGATCTGCGCGCCGGTCGTGCCGGGCATTACTGATTCGCCGGCCGCGCTGGATGCACTGGTACAAGCGACCAAAGAGGCTGGAGGCAAATACATCTATGCCAATCCGCTGTTCCTGAAGCCGTGCTCGGCCAGCATCTTCCTGCCGTTCCTGGAGAAGGAGTTTCCGCAGTTAGTTGAAGAGTATCGCAAGCGGTATACCGACAAATCGTTCGTCAGCAAGGTGTATGCCAAGCGCATCTCCGAACTCATGGTGAGCTTGCGCAAGAAGCATGGAGTCACGAGGGAAATCACCGATCGCGCCGGGATTTCGCTGCAGAACAAGGCACAGGACGAGCAGATGGCGTTGTTTGGGACGTAGGGCTTACCCGTTTCGAGTTCTGCGCGGCGCTCCTCACGATTTGTCATCCTGAGCGCAGCGAAGGACCTGCTTTTGCTCAACCAGCAACGACGCGTGAGATGGTGAAGCCCAGCTGTAGGCGCGATGATTTCGCGGGAAGCATCCTGGCTCCCACATTCCCAGCGGCAGGGAAATGCGTGCCACCCGGCGTCAAGTTCAACTACCTCACCCGAAAGGAGAATTGACAGGGGGTGCCACCCGCCTGAAATGGAATTGTGTTGTTGCGCTTATTGCTTACGCCTTCTCCGAGGCTTGCCTTTCGATGTCCTTCGCCATCGCTGCTACTATTGCCAGCAACCGGGGTGGGCTAATCGGCTTTTCCAACACTGGTAACAAACACTGAAGCAATTTATCGTCTTCAATCATCCCGTAAGTCGCTGCATTTCCCGAGATCAAAAGAATGGCCGGCGGGTTGGACAATTTGCGCACCCGGTGAAACAGTTCAATCCCGTTCACCTTCGGCATAATCACGTCGGAGATGATGAGGTGCGGGGCGAATTCACCGGTAATAAGGAAGGCCTCTTCGCCGTCGTACGCAGTGCGGCACTCGTAGCTATTGCGCCTGAGAATGATGGTTAGCGTGTCGGCGATGATTTTTTCGTCGTCTACCACCAATATTCGCATGACACCCTGCTTCACTTCAGGCGATGTGAAAATCGAAGAGTTTCAAACGACCTGGAAAGCTTCTACGGCAGCTTCGCAAGGCGACAGTGCCCGCATTCTAGCATGTGTTCCAAAAGGAACACCTCTGACGTGGGACTACGGCGACAGTCGTGGTACTGTCAACTCCAAGTTGGGGGCCCTGCGTTGCCGCGAAAGTCAGATATCTCCCGCAGTACAAGCAACTTACAATGCCCCTACTTACCTCCAATTCCGCAAGATTGTGGGCCGGCGAAGCTGTTCCCCGTGAGGCTTACCCTGTAAACTATTGATTAAGCGGTGGTTACACTGTACCAAACGGAACTTTCAAGTCGACCAAGTTTCGGTATATTCAAACGCAATCCGCTATGCAAGGCTCGGCGAAGCGCGCTATCACCCTTTTTCCCAAGGCCTTACAAGGCTTTGACGTCAGCAAGCCGCTTGCTATTCCTAAAGATGGGGTGGTGTTTCGCCAGGGCGATCGGGCCGACGCTCTCTTCTATGTGATCTCCGGCCGAATACGCTATTCAGTGAGCCGCCCGGATGGCAAAGACGCGATGCTCTTCGTTTTTGGCGAGGGGGACATCTTCGGTGAACGGTGTTTTGATCCTCGCGGGCGGCGTTTCGGCACGGCTTGTGCTCTGACCGACGCGACGCTGGTAAGAATACCGTGCAAAGAGGTCCAGTCGAGGCTGCTGACGGACGCTCAACTAGGCAAATTCCTGCTGGACAAGATGTTAGACCGTGCCCATGAGTACGAGGAAGTATTAGTACTTCAATTACTCGATAACACAGAACGACGGCTGGCTTCGATGCTCCTGCGACTCGCCGGATTCTATACCAGTCGCCATAAGGCTTTCCGAGTGATTGAAGGCATTTCTCAGTCGCAACTTGCCGACATGGTGGGAACGACCCGACCCAGGGTGAATGGTTTCATGACAAGGTTTCGGCGGTTAGGCCTGATCACATACGCTGATGATCGCATTACCGTAAACCGCTCTCTTGCAGATGTGGTCGCGTATCGCCGTACATAGTTCCATGATCCGCCATCGGATCAACGCTCTTCTTGGCTCCACATTAGTTTGACTCTCCGCCTAAGACGCTCGCCCGAAGTGTCCATCGTGCCCGCTAAGAGCGATCCCTTGCTTCGCTCGTGATGACAAAAACGTGGGGTTCCCAAATAAAGCGAACGCGCCTAGCGGAAGAGCCGCATCAGTCCGCGCGCGGGCAGGTCGGGGACGAGGAAGCGTTGGGCGTAGCCTGACGCGGCGGCAAGCGCTTCGGCCGCGCCGTAGCCGCTGCGCACTGCGCCTTCCATGGTGGAGGGCCAGCCGGTCGCCGTCCAGTCGCCGGCGAGGAACAGTCGCGGCCACGGGCTGGTGTGCGAAGGGCGATAGGCGTCGCCTCCTGGCACAGGTGAAAAGGTAGCGTGGATTTCTTTGATCGACAGTGCTCTTGGTCAGCTTGGCTTCGCGCACGGCAGGGAAGAACTCCGCCAGTTCGCGCATGGCAAGCTCGATGATGTCGCCGCGCGGTTTCTCGACCAGCGTCTTCGACGCGCTCACTACCAGCTCGAGGTAGCTGCCGTCCTGTGGTGAGTCGCGACGCGTAGCCAGGATCTTCGACTTCTGGAACATCCACTGGATGGTGCGCTCCAGCAGGACTGCGTGTTCCAGCGGCGTAACTTCGCGATCGAACCATAGATGGATGCCGGTGATCGGCACGGTTCCGAAGAAGTGTGTCTGCTCGCGCAGCGGCTCCAGTCTCGGGAGCATCGGGCAGCAACTTCTCAAGCGCGTTGAAGGGAGTCGCCAGAACAGCGTAGTCGGCGCGAATCTCTTCTCCGCCAACTCGAATCACGACGCCGTCGCTGTTCGACGAAATCGATTCGACAGCAGCGCGCAGATGGACTTTCCCGCCGCGTGCCTCGATGTAGCTGCGGCTTCGTCCGTAGAGCTGCGACAGCGGAACCGCAGGCAAGCCCATGCGTCCCGCTTCAGCAGATTTCAAGAACGAATCGCGAAAGACCAGCGCGGCGTAACGCACCGAAACACGGTCGAGATCTTCATTCAGCGCGCTGATCAAGCACCGGCGCCCAGAAGCGATCGATCGACTGCTGGGTTTGTCCGTGATGCGCGCAGCCAGGTCAGAAAGTCCTCGCCGTCATCCGGCGGAAGCGCAGGCATGAGCGCCATCATGCGCGCGCGCAATCGCCAGCTTGTCACTCCAGATCGAGCACCGATGAGGCAAGAAATGCCGGGCCGTGGCATGCATCGGCGCGGGCAGCGAGCTCGGCTTCAGCACCGACGAGCTTGCCGCCGGGAAGCATGAAGGTGATCTCGTCGTACCAGCGAATCTGATCTTCGACGCCGAGGCGGCGATAGAAGTCGATGAGATTGGTGCAGCAGCCGAGCAGCACGTGCTGGCAGTTGTCGACCACCTCGCCGGTGCCGGATGCTCGTACGACGAAGCGCGTCCGCCGAGATAAGGACGGCGCTCGAAGAGCTCGACGTGATATCCGGCATCGGCCAGCGCGCTGCCGGCGGCAGATGCCAGCGAGGCCGCCGCCGATGATCGCGACCGTGGCCGCTGATGGATTGGGCAGCGGAACTCATGTCAGGGCGCGGACAAATCCTTTCGCCAGCACGCCTAGCTTTTCGGCGGTGCTCGAGACGTACCCGCTCGGAGAAAACGTCGTAGTCGCGTTGCGCAATTCGCTCCAGCAGCCGGCGGTAAATCTCCACCAGCGTCCACAGCGCGGGCTGGCTGTCTTCATCGATGAGCGGAAGAAGTTCGTCGGCCGGGCGATAGTATTCGCGGGCGCGCTTCGGCTTCCAGGCAGCACGGCCGCATCGCAGACGGCGCGGCGCCGTTCTGAACACGACATGCGCGTAGATGCCGAACCGCCCGAGGTCTTCCGCGGCAGATAGACCCGTCCCAGCTCGGCATCTTCTTTCACGTCGCGAAGGATGTTGGTGAGCTGGAAGGCGACGCCGGTACGCTCGGCAAGTGCTCGGCGCGCGGATCGCGATAGCCGAAGATGCGAATGCAGATCAGGCCGACGACCGACGCGACGTGGTAGCAGTAGTCGTAGAGCTGGTCGAAGGTCTCGTACTGCATACGTGGCCGCCGCCTTCGGCGGCAACATCCATGTGGTACCCTGCACCAGCTGGTCGAGCAGCTCGATGGGAATGTTGAAGCGCTTCTGCGAATCGGCGAGGGCCATCAGCACCGGGTCGTCGGTCTTGCCGCCTCCGACGACGCGGCGCAAGCCATCGATCCAATCGTCCAACTTCTGGCGGCGCTGCTCCAGCGGCAGGTCGGGCTCATCGGAGAGATCGTCGGCATGGCGCATGAAGGCATACACCGCAGAGAGGGCATCGCGCTTGTGCGCAGGAAGAACCAGGAAGCCGTAGTAGAAATTTTTAGCGGCAGAGCGCGCGATATGACGACAAACGCTGTACGCTGCCCGCAATTGCAGCGGGGAATCGCTCACCGGAGTTTTCCCAGCGCGGCCCGCGCCACCAGCCAAAGCTTGCGAGGTTTCGAAATGGTTGGACGGTGCGTCAGAACGTCGTAGTCCTGGCGTTCGATGGCATCGAGGATGGCGAGGCCGCCGCGGCTGAAGAGTTCGATGTCGAGTGCCAGAGAGCGGTCAACCATCTTCGCCAGAGGCAGGCCGCGTCCGAACCACTCACGCGCACGCTCGACTTCAAACCTGAGCAGGGCGCGAAACTGCGGAGTGGGACGGCGACTGGCGATGTCGCTTTCGCTCACTTTGAACTTCGCCATGCTGTCGAGCGGCAGGTAGATGCGGCCCTTGCTGTAATCGACGGCGACGTCCTGCCAGAAGTTTGCCAGTTGCAATGCAGTGCAAGTGTAGTCGGAGAGCTGCTGGCGCTCGGCATCGCGATATCCGCCCAGATAGAGAACGAGGTGGCCAACCGGGTTGGCGGAGTAGTGGCAGTAGGCGAGCACGTCGTCAAACGTAGGGAAGCGCGTGATCGCCTGGTCCTGCCGGAAGGCGATCAGCAGGTCAGAGAACTCGTGCTGCGGGATGTCGAACTCGCGCACGGTGTCGCGCAGCGCAACAAATACCGGGATGGCGCGGCGCTACCGGAATAGCACTGCTGCAGCTCGGCTTCCCACTCGTCGAGCAAAAGCAACGATTGCCGCGTGTCGCCAACTTCATCGCCCAGATCATCGGAGATTCGGCAATAGGCGTAGACGTTATAGAAGTGCTGGTGCAGATGCTTAGGGAGAAACCAGGTGGCTACCGAAAAGTTCTCGTAATGCGAGTGCGCGAGGTGGGAGGTGTATTGTTGCGCCTCTTCGAGCGACGGAGCGTGCGCGGGGATGGCGTACAACGGCGGAAGGGCGCGCCAACCGGCAGCGGTCGCGGGCGGGTTGTCGGTCGGGGTGGTAGCCATGAGAGTTTGTCGGGGCAGCGTAAAAGCAGGTCCTTCGCTTCGCTCAGGATGACAAGCCAAAAAGGTAGCAGTCAAGGCTTGGAGCTGCCGCTACGGCACTGACAATTAATAACCGACATCTGACAACTGCTTTACTGCCCTGGGATGATCGCCGTCTTGATGTCGTCGGTGCGGTTCAGCATGTGCCGCAGCACCTGTTGCAAGCGCGACAGCGGCGCCTCACCCGTGATGTAGTCGGTGCCCTTGATCTTGCGTTCGGAGATCAGGCTGAAAGCTTTGCGCACCGTCTCCGGCGTGTGATGGAATGTGGCTTTCAGCGTGAGATCGTTGTAGTGCAGCCGCTGGGTATCGAGCGCGACCTTGGTACCGCTGGCGCATCCGCCAAAGAAGTTGACGGTGCCGCCTTTGCGCACCATATCGATCGACCACTCCCACGCTTGCGGCCGGCCCACGGCTTCGACCACCACGTCACATCCACGGCCATCGGGAGTCATGCGGCGCACCGCCTTCACCGGATCGTCAACCTCGGTGATCTGAACTGTTTCATCCGCGCCGATGCGCAGTGCGGCTTCTACCTGCGAGTCGCGCTTTACCACGCTGATGACGTTGCAGCCGGCGATCTTCGCCACCTGAACGAACATCAGGCCAATCGGGCCCGCGCCGATCACGGCCACGGTGTCGCCAATCTCCATCTTGGTCTCATGCAGTCCGCGGAGAACGCACGCCAGCGGCTCGACCATGGCGGCTTCTTCGAAGCTCACATGCTTCGGCATCGCCAGCACGTTGCTCTCAACGATGCGGCGGGGAATGCGGATGTATTCCGCGTAAGCTCCGTTGTTGAACAGCAGATCTTCGCAGAGATTTTCCTGGTGCTTGGAGCAGTAGAAGCACTGGCCGCAGGGGGCGGAGTTCAGCGCGACCACGCGCTGGCCCTTCTTGAATCCCTTGACGTTGGGACCAACTTCTTCGATCACTCCGGCGAGCTCGTGTCCGAAGAGCGCGGGAGGCACAATCATGCGCGCGTGATAGCCGCGCTGGTAGACCTTGAGATCGGTGCCGCAGGTCAAGGCGACCTGCACCTTGATGAGGATCTCCCCTTCTTCCAGCGTAGGGATCGGCACTCTCTCGATTTTGACGTCCTCTTTCCCGTAGAGGACGGCGGCGGTCATCTGTCCATTCACTCTGCTAATCCTTCCAGGCTCTGCCTGGTTGTATGACAATCTTCATCGAGTCCGGCTTCGGATGCGCAGCCAACTGCAACGCCTCGACTGCCTCCGGCAATGTGAAACGGTGGCTGATCAGCCGCTCCATCTCCATTTCGCCGCCTAGGACGAACTGCTCAGACTCGCTTTGCAGGTCGACCGAAGCGCTATACGAACCGAGTAGACTTTTCTCATCGACACAAACCGCAGCCGGATCGATGGTAGCCTCTCCGTGCTGGGTCTGCGCAAACAACAGAACTCGTCCACCCGGACGAGTCGCGTCCATAGCGGGCCGGATCAAACCGTTACCAGCCACGGCCAAAATAACGGCATCAGCGCCGCGCTCGTCCGTCAGACTCCTGATGGTTTTCACCGTATCCTGACGGGAAGCGTCGATATTTTCCTCTAACCCGAATGCCTTAGATATTGTATGCCTCTGCGGAAACAAATCGGAAGTAATCACTCGTGCGCCACGCCGCCGTGCCAGAACCGCGAGGATGATGCCAATCGGCCCCTGACCGACGACCAGAACGGTCTCGCCCGGGCGTAACCCCAGCGTTTCCACACCCTTCATGCAGGTGTTGACCGGCTCGATGAAGGAGGCCTGTTCGAACGAAACGCCATCAGGAATGCGAACCACGCCGCCGCGGCTGACGATCCAGTCCATCACCCGCACGTACTGGGAAAAGCCGCCGCCGCTGGGCTCGTAGCCGGCAGTCGCTCCTACCTGCTTGTAGGTAGGGCACTGGGCGAAGACTTTGTGCCGGCAGTAGTAGCAGTCCCCGCACGGGATGTGGTGGAAGACCATCACGCGCTCGCCCACGCGGAAACGTTCTACTCGGGCGCCGGCGGCAGCGATCACGCCGGTCGTCTCGTGGCCGAAGATGCGAGGGGCCGAGTGCGAGCCGGTCGCGATCTTCTTCAGATCGGTACCGCAGATTCCACAGGTATGCACGCGGATGAGCAGCTCGCCGGCTTTGATCTCAGGCACGGGAACGGTCTCGAGGCGAACGTCGTCCACGCCGTGGTAGACCACCGCCTGCATGGTGCCTGGAATCGGCTGGTGAGTCTCTGGGTTTCGCAACTGTGTGGCTATCGACATGCTCGCTCGACTACGACCGATGACTCTCCTGCAATGGTTTGACGTGCTGCCCAATTAGATGTTGCAAAGCTGCCGCAAGGTTCCGGGAAGCGCGCCTGCTATTTAGCGCCAACCGAAGCGTTGGCAGCCACCACCTGGGCCTGACCGCTACATGGGCAGCGAAAGCCCCGGCGCGAAGTTGCCCTTCCGGAGTCACGAATCCGTTCACCGGCGGCATGGGGAACCAGAGCTCGTCGGAGATGGCCTTCACCGCCGTAAACGGGATGCCGTGTTGCCTGGCAATCCGGGCGACCGGCGGCCCCTTCCATGTCGACCGCTGACGCCGAATAACCTGCCGCCAGCCGTTGCTTTCCCTTCATTCCGGTCACGCGCAACGCCGTGACCAGGACGGCATCCCCGCCGGTCGTTTCATAACGCTCGCCCGTGGCTTCGTCGACGACCTCGCACGCGCGCACCATGTCTCCCACCTTGAGCGAGGGCGACAGGGCGCCCGCCAAGCCGGCTGAAATGAGGATACCCGGATTCGCCTCGCGCACCACAGCCTCAGCGGCCCGCGTTCCGGCAGCGTGCCCGATTCCGCCGATGGCCACAAGCGCTGACGGAAGCTCGTACAGTTCGACGCCGTCACACTCGCGTCTGGTCGCTCCTCGCAACAGCGGACCCAACTCGCTGCGCATGGCGGCAACGATTGCGACTGGCTTAGACATAGCCGTTGGCCTGGAACCAGTCTGCGGCGCGGCGCAAGGCGCCATCTACCGGCCCGGCTTTCCAGCCAAGCTCACGCTCGGCCTTAGCGCTGCTCACGAACATCTTTTTGCGGCCCATGCGGACCGCGTCAAGCGTCACCCGGGGCTCGCGCCGGCGCAGCTTGCCGGTGATGAGGGTGTCGACCGCTCCGGTGGCGTAGGCCACAAAATAGGGCAGCTCAATCGTCGGCGAAGGCAATCCGGTAATGGTAGCCAGTTTGTCGAGAATCTGTTTCAGCGTGAGGTTCTCGCCGCCTAAAATGTAGCGCTCGCCGGGGCGTGCTTTCTCCAAGGCCAGCACGTGTCCCTCAGCGCAATCGTGAACGTCTAGCAGGTTCAGACCAGTATCGACATAAGCAGGGAACTTGCGTTTGAGAAAATCGACGACGATCTGGCCGGTAGGCGTCGGCTTGATATCGCGCTCGCCAATGGGAGTGGATGGGTTGACCATGACCACGTCCTGCCCGGCGCGCGCAGCCGCGATAACCAGCTCTTCCGCCATGAACTTGCTTTTCTTGTAATCGCCGATCATGTTGGACAACGCTACCGGAGTGTCTTCGTCGGTGAGCCTGCCGTCGTTACCGAATCCCATGGTGGCGACGCTGCTGGTGTAGACCATGCGCCGGACATTCGCTGCCTTCGCGGCGCTCAGGATGTTGCGCGTGCCTTCGACGTTGGAGTCGTAGAGCTCGCGGCCGTTCACCGCCCACAGGCGGTAGTCGGCGGCAACGTGGAAGACGACGTCGCAGCCAGACATTCCTCGCTTGAGCGACTCGGGATCGCGGAGATCACCGACCACGCGCTCGGCGTTGATGTCGGCGATATTGTCGAGCCGGCTTGATGCGCGCACCAGCAGACGCAAGTCGGCGCCGCCCTTTAGTAGAGCGCGTGCGACGTGGCTTCCCAGGAAGCCGGTAGCGCCTGTAACGAATGCTTTCATGATCTTTTTAGCGTTCAACGTTCCAAACAGTCGGAAGTTGCGAGTTTCTTATCAGGGCATGGCTTCAGCAATGCCGAATGCGTGTTCGTTTGTTCCATCACGTGGGAGCTTTAGCTCCCGAGTGATCTTCTTTTTGTGTCGTCCCTAAAGGGACTCGGGGCGCTATACCGCCGCCTACCCGGCGCTGAAGCGTTGGCTAACCTGTGCTGCGCCTGCGGCGCGGATTTACTTTACGCACAGCACCGTGCTCTGGTACGCCGGTAATACGGTTTGCACTTTGCTAAACCCAGCCGCGCGGCAAACCTGTTCCATCCAGGCTTTATCGTAGGCCACGGCGGCTTCGGGATAGCGTTCGTTCTCGATGTAAGCCGCGCCTAGCTTGTGGGCGAACGTCCAGCGACCGCCCAGAAGCTTCAGTGCGCGAAGATCGTCCATACAGAAGAAGGTCATAGTCATGATGCCGCCGGTGCGCAACACCCGTGCGGCCTCCTTCACGTACGCCCGCAGTTCACGTTCCAGCAAATGGGAGAACAGTGATTGCGACATCACCAAATCGATGGAAGCGTCCGCACAACCTTCCAGGCGGACCTCCGCGTTCGAAGTTCCCACGGGATTGTACACAGAGCTATACGCCGCAACCGTGCGAAAAGTGAAGCGCGCGGCGTCGAAGTTCTGCTGACACCATGCGACCATCTCGGAGTCTACATCGAAGCCGAAGTATTCTCCCCCAAAACGCTCGCCCATGTAATCAAAGTCGCGCAGAGCCACCGCGCTCTTACCACATCCGCAACCGATATCAACGATGCGCGAATCCAGACTCGCCCATCCCCGCGCAAAGGCATACAGCCAGAAGTTCACTCCGTGTGTCAGGTAGAAAAAATAGGGGGAGACGACATCGTTGCATCCCGTGCGGCTGATGTAACGCATCGGCGGGAAGCGCCGTTTGCTGATGATTCGGCTAGCCGCGCCGACGGTCCAGTCGTTGAGCACCGACAGCGGATAGAATAGGGCCGAGCGGGACAGCACTGCCGTCGAAGGGACCAGCTTTCGCAACCAACGCTCAGAGACCATCGCTGTGCCTCATCGGGTTTGCTGGTTGCGCAACTCCTGTACTTTAATTTTGCTGCGTCCGACCGCTTCCCCTGGGCTAGGGGCGGCCCTGACCCAGACCGCCGTTCAGTCGCACTGTCCTAAGCTGGTCTTCCGCCGCCAGGGCCGATGTCCTGGCATAGGTGCTCAAGGCAATCAGCGGGAAGTACTCGCGGTACATGTAGTACTCCAGGTAGAACACGCGCGGGAAGCCGGTACCGGTGTACCACTGTTCCTCCCACGAGCCATCACGGCGCTGCGTCTTCAACAGGTAGGCAATGCCGCGCTGCACGCATTCGCTGCGCAGATCGCTGGCCGCCAGCAGTCCCATGATCGCCCACGCGGTCTGCGAAGCCGTACTGGGACCGACACCCTTGGTGTTGGGATCGTCGTAGGAGTCGCAGGTCTCGCCCCAACCGCCATCGGGGTTCTGCATCATGCGCAGCCATTCGGCGGCCTGCTGCACCATGGGCTCATGAAAATCCATACCCACAGCTTCGAGGCCGCGCAATACCAGCGCGGTGCCGTAGATGTAGTTCACTCCCCAGCGCCCAAACCATGAGCCATCAGCTTCCTGCTCGCGCTTGATGAACTCGACCGCTCGCCGCACCGGGACATCCTTCAGCGAATAGCCGTAGGTGGCGAGGCATTCCAGCACGCGTCCCGTTATATCGACGGTCGGCGGATCGAGCATGGCGTTGTGATCGGCGAAGGGAATGTTCTGGAAGACCATGCGGTCATTGTCTTTGTCGAACGAAGCCCAGCCGCCATTCTTGCATTGCATTGACAACACCCAGTCAATGGCGCGTCGAACCGACTTGTCCTGGTACGCCTCGTTGCTGGTCTTCACTTTGCTCAGCGCCAGCATCACCATGGCGCTGTCATCGACATCGGGATAGAACTCGTTGTTGAACTCGAAGTACCATCCGGCGGGCGCGGCCTTGGGATTCTTGACGCACCAGTCGCCCTTGCGCGTGACTTGCTTTTGCAGCATCCACTCGCTGGGCTTGACCAGGCGCGAATCGGTGCGGGCAACGCCGCTGTCCGCAAGCGCGAAGATGGCGTAGGCGGTGTCCCACACCGGAGACTTGCAAGGCTGCATGCGGAAGGTGTTTTCTTCCTCGATGCCGAGCTTCTCAAACTCGTCCATGGCGCGGATCACCTGCGGATCGTCGAGTGAGTATCCCAGACAGCGCAGCGCGATGATCGAATTCATGATGCCGGGATAGATCGCGCCCAGCCCATCGCTCATCTCCAGCCGCTCCAGCATCCACTTTTCGGCCTTCTTCAGCGCCTGCGAGCGCAGCGGACGAATGTGCACGCGCTCGAAGAAGTGCACCAGGCGATCGAGGACGAGGAAGAAGTTACGCCAGCTGACGATCTTCTTCGACCACTTCAGGCGAAGGTTGCTCTTGCGGCCGCCGACAAACAGCTCGTCAATGTGCTGCTCGTCGGGAATTTTCTTGAACGGCTTCTTGGCGTACGCGATCGACAGCGGTACCAGGATGGCGCGCGACCACGACGAAATTTCGTAGATGTTGAACCAGAACCAGTTGGGGAAGAGTACGATCTCCGGCGGAACAGCCGGGACGGCGTCGTAATCGTACTGGCCCAGGAAGCAGAGATAAATCTTGGTGAAGGTGTTGACCTCGGTCACGCCGCCCATGGCGAGAATGCGTTCCCTTGCCTTCGCCAACGCCGGATGATCGGGCGAATATCCCGCCATCTTCAGCGCGAAGTAAGCCTTCACCGAGGCGCTGATATTCGACGGCCCACCGTTGTAGATGGGGAAGCCGCCGTCTTCGTTCTGTCGCGTCAGGATTTCGTTGGCGCACTTTTCGGTGCGCACCGGGTCTTCGGTGCCGAGCAAGCGGTGCAGCAGGATGTAGTCGGAGACGAGCGTGGAATCGGCGCCAAGCTCGCCGCACCAGTAGCCCTCCTCCGGAATTTGCAGGGAGAAGAGATACTTGCGCGAAGCGTCGATGGCCGCAGCCACACGCGCTTTGATGTCATCAATTTTGCCGAAACGCATCTCGGCAGGATTCGGGGGTAGTGCGTCTGCCATTGCGCTCTTATTCAGCCAGTGCCGGAGCGGCGCCAATCGCTTCCACGATTTCAGGCGGCAACCCGAAGCGAACGTGTTCCGGCATCACTTCCACTTCTCGCAAGTCAGTAAAACCCTGTTCCTGCAAGTAAGTCACGGCTTCCTGTACCAGAATCTCGGGAGCCGACGCTCCCGCGGTCAGGCCAACCGTCTTCACGCCCTTCAGCCACTCGGGCTGAATGGAGCGGAAGTTCTCGATCAGGTACGATTTCGCGCCCAGGTTGCAGGCGACTTCCACCAGGCGGTTCGAATTTGAGCTGTTGTCGGAGCCGACGACCAGCAGCAGGTCGCACTCGGCAGCTACTTCTTTCACCGCAGTCTGGCGATTCTCGGTTGCGTAACAGATATCCTGCGCGTGCGGACCCTGGATCTTGGGGAACTTACGCCGCAAGGCTTCGATTACATGCGTGGTCTCGTCGAGGCTCAGCGTGGTCTGGGTCAGATAGGCGACCCGTTCGGGGTCGGGAACTTCCAGGTTATCGACCTCCTCGGGCAAGTCGACGACCTGCGTGACCAGGGGAGCTTCGCCCAGCGTGCCGATAACCTCATCATGATCGCGATGGCCGATCAGGATCAGCGAATAACCTTCGCGGGCAAACTTTACCGCCTCAACGTGGACCTTCGTCACCAGCGGGCAGGTGGCGTCGATGACGCGCAACTCGCGCAGCTTGCTGGATTCGCGGACCTCAGGGGCAACGCCGTGCGCGCTGTAGATCACGCGCTCGCCGGCGGGCACTTCTTCTACACTGTCGACGAAGATGGCGCCCTTGGCGGAAAGCTCGTCCACGACATAGCGGTTGTGAACGATCTCCTTGCGTACGTAGATCGGCGCCCCAAAGGTTTCGAGCGCAATGCGAACGATATCGATGGCGCGTACTACGCCGGCGCAGAAGCCTCGCGGCTTGAGCAAAAGTAGAGTCTTTGTCTCGCTTTGAACCATGAACTCCCTATGGGATGCCCTGGACCCGCTAAGGCCACCCTCATAGATAGTATTTTAACAGTCTCATGACTGTGAACCGCTTGGGACGGAGCTGCGGAATCCAGCAATACACCCCATAATTTGAGCAGGGAACGGGGAGTCTGGATTCAGTCTATCGAAGTGCTAGAGACGGTTCATCGAAGACTCACGCCCATATCTTCGTTCAAAGAGAGCTTCTGGAAGTCGACGTGGAAATTGCTTTCGGAAATATAGACTGAGAGTATATACTGAGGTTATGAGCACCTACGCCAAATTGTTTCGCAACGGCAACAGCCAGGCCGTTCGCCTTCCGCAGGAGTTCCGCTTCAAGGGAGACAAGGTGCGAGTGCGCCGCGTGCCGGAGGGAGTTCTGCTACAGCCAGTGTACGGCTCGATGCAAGAGTGGTTCGATGCCATCGACGAAATTCCCTTAAGCGATGACGCCTATGCCCCTGGCTGGCGGAAGCAACCGAAAGCCCCTGAGCGAAAGATTTTTGAATGAGTTATCTGCTTGACACGAGTACCTGCATTGCGATGTTGCGTGATCGGCCTGCGGTGGTTCGCACACGGGCCATTGAAGCCGCGAGCCGACATCAGAACCTGCTGGTCTCGTCGATCGTTCTCCACGAACTCTGGTACGGTGTGTATAAAAGTTCGGACATACCACGAAATGCAAGCAAGTTGCTCCGCTTCCTTGCAGGCAATCTAGAAATGGTTGATTTCGATAACGAGGACGCACGGATTGCGGGTGAGATCAGGGCGGTTCTGAAAGCGCAGGGTAGGCCGATTGGCGCTTTCGATCCGTTGATTGCAGCACAATGTTTGCGGCACAATTTCACGCTAGTGACTGCTGACACGGGCGACTTTTCGAGGATCAGCGATCTTCGTTGGGAGAACTGGGCGACGTAGTCAGTCGAAATGCATACGGAGTGAGGAGCGAGTTTGACAGGCCGAAGCTTTTGGTTGACCGTGTCAGGTTGTGGCCTCGTCGCCTGTTTTGGGCTTAGCGCATGGTTTGTGCGGTCGATGTGGTTTCCCATCTCGCGGACGATGAGGTTTGCTCTGGCGTTGGCAATCACGGGTTTGCTTCTGGCAATGAGCAAGCTGCTCGCCTTCATCGTTGCAACTGTAAGAGACATTTGGCAGCATCCATTCTCTGATTGACCCGGCGAGTTCGTTCGCTCATATTTGCGCCCCCTCGCCCCCCTCCGTTATCGTTGACCTTCCTTCGTACCGGCAACAATCATGAGCAATAAAGTGTCCCAGCCCACATTCGAGAGCAAAGTTAAGACCGGCTCGCCGCGCTTCGAGCACAACGTGCACGCCATGGCCGAACTGGTCACGCGCCTGCGCAATGAAGAAGAGATCATTCACGAGGGCGGCGGCGACAAGGCTATCGAGTCGCAGCACAAGAAAGGCCGCCTGACCGCGCGCGAGCGCATTGCGCTGCTCGTCGATCCGGGTACCGAGTTTTTCGAGCTCGGCACTTACACCGCCTGGGGAATGTATGAAGAGTGGGGAGGCGCGCCGTCAGCCGGTGTCGTGACGGGCCTGGCTCGTGTTCACGGGCGCCTGGTGATGCTGATCGTGAACGACGCCACGGTGAAGGCGGGCGCGTTCTTCCCGATGACAGCGAAGAAAGTCATTCGCGCACAGAACATCGCCATCGATAATCACATCCCGACGATTTACCTGGTGGACTCGGCAGGAGTGTTTCTGCCGTTGCAGGAAGATGTCTTCCCCGACACCGACGACTTCGGTCGAGTGTTTCGCAACAATGCAGTGATGTCGGCCATGGGCATTCCGCAGATTGCCGCCATCATGGGCATGTGCGTCGCCGGTGGCGGCTACCTTCCCGTCATGTGCGACCACGTCCTCATGACAGAAGGCAGCGGTCTGTTCCTTGCCGGCCCGGCGCTGGTGCAGGCAGCCATTGGAGCCAAGTACACCGCGGAAGAGCTAGGCGGAGCAGCGATGCACTCACAGATCAGCGGCACGGTGGATTATCGCGAGCCCGACGACGAGTCGTGTATCGCGCGCATTCGTTCGCTGGTCGACAAGATGGGCAATCGCCAGCTTGGCATCTTCGACCGCAAAGAGGCCCACCCGCCGCGCTACGATGCGGGCGAGATCTACGGTATCTTCGACGCCGATGGCGCTAAGCAGTACGACATGAAGGAGATCATCGCGCGCATCGTCGACAACAGCGAGTTCGACGAATATCGCGCGGAATACGGCGAGACGGTGATCTGCGGCTTCGCGCGCATCGGCGGATTTGCCGTGGGCATTGTGGCCAACCAGAAGACGCACGTTCACCAGACCGACCGCTCGGGCAACAAGCGTGTGGAGTTCGGCGGCGTCATCTATACCGAGTCGGCGGAGAAGGCAGCGCGCTTCATCATGGACTGCAATCAGAACATCGTGCCGCTGATCTTTCTGCACGATGTCAACGGATTCATGGTCGGCCGCGACGCTGAGTGGAGCGGCATCATTCGCGCCGGGGCCAAGATGGTGAACGCAGTGTCGAACTCGGTGGTGCCCAAGATCACCGTGATCGTCGGCGGCTCGTTCGGAGCAGGGCATTACGCGATGTGCGGCAAAGCTTACGATCCGCGATTTCTCTTTGCATGGCCGACGGCGAAGTACTCGGTGATGGGCGGCGCGGCGGCCGCCAACACGCTGGTCGAAATCAAGATCAAGCAACTGGAGCGCGGCGGCAAGAAGCTGAGCGAGGAAGACAAGAAGCAGCTCTACGACGAGGTGAAAGCTACCTACGATGAGCAGATGGATCCGCGCTACGGGGCAGCCCGTCTGTGGATCGACCAGATTATCGACCCGGTCGAGACTCGCGACGCTATCATCACGGCGCTTGAGGCGGCATCGCTGAATCCCGAGCTGCCGAGGTTTAGTGTGGGAGTATTGCAGACGTAGCTGTCAGCTATCAGCCGTCAGCTGTCAGTAAAGACGGGGTGTCAGGCATCAGGTATCAGTAAAGACAAGAGGGTTTAAGAGGATCTGGGTTTCAGAGAAAACATTTTATGGCCATCTGACAGCCTGATACCTGAGACCCAAGCTGAGAGCTGACGGCTGAAAGCTGATAGCTTCTTCCTATGTTTGTTGATGAAACCAGAATTCGAGTAAAGGCCGGCGACGGCGGCAATGGCTGTATGGCCTTCCGTCGCGAGAAGTTTGTGCCTCGCGGAGGCCCGTCCGGCGGCGATGGCGGTCGCGGTGGCGACGTCATCATGGAATCCAGCGAGCGCCACAACACGCTGGTGCACTTCCGCTTCAATCCTGAGTACAAGGCCGAGCGCGGACGTCACGGCGAAGGCTCAAACTGTACCGGCCGCGAGGGCGAAGACGTGATATTGAGCGTGCCGGTCGGTACGATGGTGTACGACGAGCTCACGGGCGAGATGGTGCACGACTTCTCGAACCCAGACGATCGTGTGATCATCGCCCGTGGCGGACGCGGAGGACGCGGCAACGCGCAGTTTGCGACTTCGGTCCATCAGGCACCGCGCGAGCACGAGCAAGGCTTCCCCGGCGAAGAGCGCGCCCTGCGGCTGGAACTCAAGCTGCTCGCCGATGTCGGCCTTGTTGGCTATCCCAACGCAGGTAAGAGCACGCTGATCTCGCGCATTTCTGCGGCGCGGCCCAAGATTGCCGACTACCCGTTCACTACGTTGCAGCCCAACCTCGGCGTGGTTGCGGTGGGAGACATAGCCGGCGAGCGCAGCTTTGTGGTGGCCGATATTCCCGGATTGATCGAAGGCGCGAGCGAGGGCGCGGGCTTGGGTATGCAGTTCCTTCGCCACATCGAGCGTACGCGGCTGCTGGCTCACTTGGTCGATGTGTCCGATGCCAGCGGACGTCCGGACCCGGTGCAGGATTTCGAGGTTATTACGAAAGAGCTGGCGAACTTCGGCGAGGGGCTGAATTCGAAGCCGACGATCGTGGTGGCAACAAAGATCGATGCGGTCAATGAAGAGAAACTCACCAAGCTGAAGCGCTACGCCAAGCGCAAGAAACTCGCGTTCTATGCCATCTCAGCCGTAACCGGAGAAGGTATAGAAGAGCTGAAGTTCGCCATGGCCGATCGGGTGGACGAGATTAAGAAGCAGGCAGCAGCCAGCAGCTAGCGACTGGAATACGGGTGCCTTATTGGCACTGCATGACATCGGCGACCAAGAGGCGCGGAGCGCCGATGTGGTTTTAGCCCCACGCGTCAGCGTGGGGTAAGCCGTACATCGCCCCGAGCTGCGGAGCAGCGCTCCTCGCCGGGGCGCAATCGCAAGCTCAGATGCAGAGCGCGTCGCGCAACAACGCCGCTCCGCGGCCCGAGACGGTTCTTCCGTCACGTACCCCACGCTCACGCCTGGGCCTAACTTGTCACCGGCGCTCCGCGCCTGGGCTCTGATGCAAAGCGGAAAGCACTAGCTGATGTGGGCACTCCGTCAGCACGATCTAGAGATACGTCAGCTTGATCTTCAACTCCAGCCTTCCGCCGGAATACTGAAACGCCGCCGCATCGAACTTAGGCGGTCCCATGTGTCCTTTGGCGTCGTTTGAGACTGCCACCCCCTCCTTCGGCATACCAATGAAGTTGGTATCCATCTTTCCATTCGAGTTTTCATCGTGGAACGCGGACACCGCATATCTTCCGGGCGCGACACCGTGGAACTCGCAAACTGCGCTGCCGCCCGTGATGGCTGAATGGGTGTGGGCCACGGCGCGGTCGACCTTGCTGGGGAATCCGGTGTCAGGGGCAAACAGCGCGCATAACACCTGACCCTTGTCGCTGTGCGCACCGGCAATCTCAACCCGGATGAGGTTGCCGGACGCTTGCTCCTGGGCGTCGGCGGGCATGCCCGACCACAATGTCAGCGCCAGCGCGGCAAGGGTGATTTGGCAAAACGCGGTCTTCGCAAGCGGGCAGACAAGGTTTCTCAGAGGTGGCATTTGCTTATAGATGTAACTGCTGAGTACGGGTTCCATCCAGCGGCAGCAAACTGTTGCAAGATTGTGACTGGCTGCCAGTTGCGCTAGTTGCTAATTGCTAATTGCTTCTAAAACTTACACTTGCAAACCGGCCAGGAATTTGAGAGTATCCGGTCGAAGCCGCCTTTGAGCCGTATGGGGCGAAGCGGAAGGGGCGAACGGCATGACCAAGGCAGATTTGATCGATGAAGTATCGCGGCTGGCGGAGCTTACGCGGAGAGACAGCGAGGTCATCGTCGAGACCATTTTTGAGAGCGTAGTACGTTCGCTACGCGCCGGCGACAAGATTGAGATACGCGGCTTCGGCAGTTTCCGCACGCGGCAGCGCAAACCCCGCGTGGGCCGCAACCCCAAGACCGGAGACCGCGTCGAGGTTCCTGCCAAGAAGATCCCCTACTTCAAGCCCAGCAAGGAACTCAAGGACTTGGTCAACACCTTCCACGAGCAGCCGCTGCAAGCCCAGGCCGCTACGGGCCCGGAAGGGACCCCGCAAGCGCAAGGCTAGCATTCACCCAGCCGGGGCCGTAGCTTTAGGCGTGCGCCGCAAACTTCTCGTTTAACGCTACGCCTTTGCCGCGATACTCGATCTCTCCAGGATCGGAGCGATGCTGGGGATGATGGTCAGCATGTCGGTTTGCACCTTGTCCCATTGCTGGATCAGAAAGCCCTTCTGCTCCAACATCTCGCGAATCGACATCGAATCCCAGCCCACAACTTCCTCAAGGATGGGGATCAGGATAGCGAGTGCATTTTCGCTGAGGATCGACCGCTTGGCGATCGGCGCCAGGTACTTGTTCTCTGAAACGGCGATGGTGAAGCCGTCGCGCCGGTTGATGTGCAGCATGACGTGAATGTCGGAGCTGCCGTCGCCCACGTAAACGATACGGTCGGAGCCGGTCTTCAGCTTTTCCAGCAGCTGATCGATGACCGCGACCTTGCCGTATCCGGCCGTGACCTGGACGATGCGCTCGATCTCGCCATCGTCGTTGTACTCGAACTCCGTGCCGAAGATGTGGTCGGCCGGGATGATGCCATCCAGTGCCGAGCGAATGATCTCCACCGGCCCGGCGGAGATCACGTAGAAGTCGAAGTGAAAGCCTTCAACATCGTTCGACAGAAACGAGTACAGCGCGTCGATGTTGGGCTTCAGGCGCACGCGTTTGCCCGCCTCGTAAAGGTGCTCGCGCCGGACCTTGCGAACGAAACTCGGGATCGTGCAGCAGCAGGTAGGCAAGTTCGCCTCCTTGCTGAACCAGGTTCAACTTGGCCATGCCATGAATTTTGCGCTCGAACTCCGCCTCTGGAATGCCCAGCAACTCGCTCAGGACATATCCGGAGTCGTTGAAGCTGAGCGTCTGGTCGAAATCGCTGGCCAGAATGTAGCGCTTGGTTTGAAACTGTGTATCAGTATTGATCATTGCGAATCTTTCGAACTCTTTCTGATTTTTCGTGCTCAAGACGGGCTTCCTTTATCGGTTATGAATGAATGAATGAGATTCAGGTAAACCTCGCTTGATTATCTACTGATTAGATAGCGGGCTGCTGTTGGAAGATGATGAATTGCCATTGATTGTTTCGATTGCCTGCATGGATTACGCTTATGCGGCGAAACCGTTCGGCATTAATAAGTTACACATCATTATTAAGGTAACATGAAGCGAATATAAGGCGAATAAGGCGCTGTCACGCCGGGCACCTCCCTAAATCCGGCAAGGTATCTGGTATATTGCTGTGCCTACAGCGATTTACCCCACACCGGGATTCGTGCCATGAAGATTCTCGCCCTCAGCACCGACGAAGAGCTGAACCGTTTGCGGCAATTTGCGCTGTACCATGCCGGGCACAGCGTTGCCATCATCAACACTGAGAAAGACGCGCTCGCAGCCGCTGAGGGTGGGGAAGAGTATGACGTCATTCTTGTTTGCCACAAACTTCCCGCATCAACTGCCCGTCAGGTCATACGATTGCTGCGGCAGAAGGCGTCAACCGCGAAGCTTATCTACATCTCGCACATCTACGGCGAGTGGCCCGAAGTGGAAACCGACCGTTACATCGTCGGCGCCGACGGGCCGGAAGCGCTCACCCGGCTGATTGAAGAAGTGGCATCGGCCGCGGTTTAAGCGACGCTAGCCGCCCTGAACCGCGTCTTCAAATAAAGGCAGGCGGACGATTCCTCGGCAAGCGCCACGGTCCTGGCACAGGCCCCCTTTCAGAACTGCGGCGGCGTCTTCGGCAAGTCTGCCGAACTGATGCCTTCGCACAGGGCGTCGTCCACGCTCAGGTTTCCCTGGGCATCGAGCTTCACCGTCCAGATGCTGTCGTAGTTGCTGCCAGCCCAGTTGGGCGCGGTCTGCCCGCCATGATAGGTGGAGAGCAAGGCGTTGACCGTCGGCGGAATATGATCGTGCTCCCAAGCCACTAACAGGGTCTTATTGGAGAAGGTGCCCCCGGTGAAGAAGAAGTTGCTGGCAGCGGTGGCCAGCTGAGGTGCGTTCTGGTCGAAGACGGCGAAGCTGGTTGCCAAGTGAAAGGGCAGATTGTTGGCGATGGCGTAGGGCTGGACGGTCAACGCGGGCCTGACATACGAAGAGGGCGCGCCACCGATACTCGAAGCATCCCCAATCGACGGATCGATGGAGTAAATCTCATCCGGCTTGATCTTGCCCCGTAAGGCGTTGGGAAGATCGAGTGCGCGCCACTGCCCGGCGCCAACATAGTTGCCATCTTCGAAGTAGGGCACTGGGTGGGCTTCGGCGTGGCGAATCATGTACACCGTTTCGTTGGTGTTGATTCCGGCTGGAACCACCGCAGTACCGACGCCTCCCGTCACCTGGATATTGAACGTCTGAGTGCAGGTTGCGCTTACAATCTTTCCGGCAGGCAGGGTGGGATAGCTGTCCGCTGGGTGCAGATTGGCGTTGTAGGTGATCAGGCGCAGGCATTCCCGACGGGCCGATGGCGAGCGCGTAAACATAGTCCGGTCCTGCGTAAGCTGCCGGTATCTTCAGGTTGTAGCCCTTGAGACGATTGATGTTCGCAAGGGTTGCGCTGATCGTCTCCCAGGGGGCCGAGAACACGTAGAACCCCGGGGCATTCGCTTCGATCACCGTGTTTAGCAGCGCTTCGTTGTCGCCCTGCCGATCGTTGAAGTCCAGCCCCTGGCATGCCGGACAGAGCGGCAACTGGGGCACGACGCCTGGCGGTACCGATTCGGCGGTATACGACGAGAACAGCGGGTAGCTGTTGGCGGTGAACGGCGGGTAGCTCTGCGGCTGCTGTGTCGTCTGGTTCAGCATGGCGAACTGCTGGATCGTCTCCAGCGCCACCATGTCGGGATAACCGCTCGCCGTCTGGAGATGCGTCATCGGTTCCAGCGCGTAGATGCCGGTAACGTTCTGGCCGCCCAGCACCTGCTGCTGAAGGAACGTGCCCATCATCAGGGTGCGCTGCAACCCGCGATTGGTGAGGTTGGCGGTAGTGGGGTTTATGTCCCCCGGCGCCTGGTACGCCATGTCCTCGCTGACCACGAAGATCAGATTCACGTCGGTCGCGCTCAGGGCAGCCGGCGGATCGGCGAGTAGAAGAGCTTGCGCATCCGGCGAGCAGTAACAAACCGATCGTGCCTGAAGTGATGAGAGCTAGCCTTTGCACGGGGCCCATGAAAATTTGTCCTCGTGCTTATTCC
This sequence comes from uncultured Acidobacteriaceae bacterium, assembly GCA_963771535.1. Lineage (GTDB taxonomy): Bacteria > Acidobacteriota > Terriglobia > Terriglobales > Acidobacteriaceae > CAVVDY01. The sequence continues at coordinate 956,715 of CAVYTK010000007.1, forward strand.
ATCTCGACGAACGCAGACCTTGCAGTGACGTCGAGCCAGATGGGCGCTTAAAAATCTTGGGTAAATGCTGAACCAGGAAATTTCCCGGATTGGGAGGGCACGGCGTGAGGGCGCCGGAAAAGACGCGATCCGCTCTTCGACCCGCGCGGAGAAGCCCGGCTCGGCTGACAAATTACGCCACGCTCGAAATTTTCACAAAGCGAATTCGTCGCGGGCATCCAAACCTGTGATATACCTATGCACAACTTCTGGTGCTCCCACTCCGTAGGAGGTCGCGAGCTCCGGATTCGGCTTCGAGCCGTTAAGGGGTGAGTCCAATGATTGCAATGGTCGCGGTTGTCAGTGTCATACTTGTCAGCTTCCTTGTCGGCAGCTTGACCAGTTCGGTGGAGACGGAGTTGGAGCTGCCACACCGCTTTTGACCCCCAACGCCTTCCTCTTGAGGGGCGAGTCTGCTCTCAGCCCACGTCTACGCTCCTAATCGACTTGGAGCCGGCCCGCTCACCCGCTATGCTTGAGTTGTAGCTGAATCCACTGATCAAGCGAGCGCCATCTCATGACCCATCCCTGGCACGACGTCACTCCCGGCGAAGACATTCCGCAGGAATTCAGCGCGATCATCGAAATCCCGTTCGGCTCCAGCGTGAAGTACGAGCTGGACAAGCAGAGCGGCCTGATCAAGCTCGACCGCGTGCTGTACTCGGCCGTCTACTACCCGGCCAACTACGGCTTCATCCCGCAGACGCTGGCCGAGGACGACGATCCGCTCGACGTGCTGGTGTTCTGCCAGGAAACGGTCGTGCCGCTGACGCTGATCCACGCCCGCACGATCGGCCTGATGACCATGATCGACGGCGGCAAGAAGGACCACAAGATCATCGCCGTGGCGACGGAGGATCCGGAGTTCAACAGCTACCGCGAAGCCAGCCGAGATGCCGGCGCACCGGCTCGACGATGCTGCGGCGCTTCTTCCTGGACTACAAGCAACTGGAAGGCAAGGCGGTCGAGGTGGACGAGATCCAGCCCGCCGAGGCCGCGTACCCCATCATCGAAGACGCGCTGCATCGCTACAGCCAGCAGCGGCGCAAGGGCTTTTGGACGGGGCACTGAGCGCGGGTGCGTGGATCGGTTGAGCGTTTCTTAATCTTCAGCGCGGGGCGCTGATGCGGTTTTCGCCGTGGGGGTGAGCCCGCGGCATGCGTCTCCTATCCCACTGCTGCGGAGCGGCGTTTTTTTGACGCCCCCTCCTTGAACGTCAAGAGCCGCTCCACGGCGAACATCCTGTGCCTCAGCCAACCCCACGCTCACGCTTGGGGCTAACACCAAGTCGCCGCTCCGCCGTTCGGACAAGCCCTTACTCCTGCACCGGCGTGCCGGCCAGTTTGTCCTTGTAAACCACGCCGCCCTTCATCACGAAACCGACGGACTGCAACACCGCGACGTCAGCCAGGGGATCGCCCGAAACCGCGATGATGTCGGCGTATTTGCCGGGCTCGATCGTGCCGACATCTTGGCTGCGGCCGATCAGGTCTGCCGAGCTCTGCGTCGCCGTACGAATCGCCTGCGCCGGCGTCATGCCGTACTTCACCATGGTGACGAACTGCTTGGCGTTGTCGCCGTGGGGATAAACTCCGGCATCGGTGCCGAAGGCCATCTTCACGCCGGCCTTGACTGCTTTCTGGAAGGTCTCGCGCTGCGTCTGGCCGACCATCTTCTCTTTGGCAACATTCTCCGGCTCCAGCCCAAACTTGATGGCGTTGCCCATCAGGTAGTCGTCGTTGTAGATGTCCATGTCGAAGTAGGTGCCGTGCTCGACGGCCAGACGAATATCTTCGTCGTCGGCCAGGCTGGCATGCTCGATAGAGTCGATGCCGGCGAGAATCGAGTCATGGATACTCTTCGTGCCGTGCGCGTGTGCGGCGATCTTGCGTCCCGCTTTGTGCGCCTCGTCGGCAGCGACCTTCAGCTCGTCGAAGGAAAACTGCTCTGCGCCGGGGCTGTCTCCTTTGGAGAGCACGCCGCCGGAAGCGAGAATCTTGATCACGTCCACGCCGTACTTCACCTGCGCGCGCACCACATGCCGCACCTGGTCGGGACCGTCGGCAATTTGGTAATTACGCTCGGCAGGGAAGAGCGTGACGCTGGTCTCGGGCGAGTAGTTGTTCAAGTCGCCGTGTCCGCCGGTGATCGAAATGCCCGGCCCGCTGGCCACCACGCGTGGCCCGGGAATGTATCCCTCGTTGATGTAGTTGCGCAGATCGACCGCCATGAACGGCCCCGAGCCCACATCGCGCACGCTGGTGAAACCGGCCAGCAGGGTAGTGCGCGCATTCTTCTCCGCAACGAAGCCCTGGGTGTAGGGCGTGCTCTTGAAGTGGTTGATGGGATTGTACTGGTCGGCCCTGGCGCCGAGATGTGTATGGCAATCGATCAGCCCGGGAAGAACGGTCGCTCTCGAGAGATCGATCACTTTGGCTCCGCTCGGAACCTGGGTGGAAGCCGCTGGCTGCACCGCCTTGATGCGCTCGCCCTCAACCACGATGACAACGTTCTCACGATAGTTGTTGCTGGTCGAGTCGAAGAGGCGGCCGGCGCGAATGTAGGTGGTGGTGGGCTGCTGGGCAGCACAAAGCGTCGCGGCCGCGAGCATCGCGGCGAATAAATAAGTCAGCTTCACTTGCGAAACTCCTGATCGAGAGTGACTGGTTTCGTTCGGAACATTGTAGCTGGGGCACAATTCTTCAAGTGACGGTGAGATTGCATTCGGCCACGATACACGACATACGGTGAACGCGCGGAAAGTGGGAAAAGGGGATCGTAATCCGTAGCTTCAAACCCCCTTGGGGTGACTTAGCGTAGCCCCGCCTGGAGCGAAGCGGAACATGGGGTAGAAGGTGCCGGCGGTGTCAGAGCCCCTGCCGGGGCTCCCGTCTTTTTGTCCGCAACCCAGCACTCCGCCTGCAGCTGCGTGCTGGGCTAAACTGAGTCGCGCTAGCGCGCTGGCTCTGGCGGTAGGCCAGCAACCACAACGTTGCGCACTTACCGATCAAGTTTGACCTGCAACGAAAAGCAGGTCCTTCGCTTCGCTCAGGATGACAGACCCGAAAATGCTGTTGTCATGGGCGGTTCTACAGCTTGGCGCGCAGCATGTTGATGACATCGTCGGCGGTGATCACGCCGGTGAGGCAGGCCTCGTCGTCGATCACGGGCAGAGTCAGCAGATTGTACTTGTCGAACATTTCCGCCACCTCTTTCTCCGTCGCTCCGGGATGGATGGTAGGCATGAAGCGCGTGCTCAGCAGCATGAGGGGAGTATCGGAGGGTGCGAGGACGATTTTGGCCAGCGGTACAGCGCCCAGCAGCTTGTCTTTGTCGCCGACAATGTAGATGGTGCTCATGCTTTCCAGGCCGCCTTCAAAGCCGCGCAGCATCTCGATGGCATCCGCAACTTTCGCACCCGGCTTCACCGCCATGTACTCGGTGGTCATGCGTCCGGCGGCCGTGTTCTCGTGGAACGACATCAGCCCGGCAACTTCGGCGCGCTCCTCCGGCTGCATCTCCGTGAGAATTTCCTGCGTCTCCTCCGGAGACATATCGGCGAGCACATCGGCGGCCGCGTCGGGATCCATCTCTTCGACGATGTCGGCGGCACGGTCGGAGTCGAGCGAGCTGAGAATCGAAGCCTGCATCCTGGGATCGATCTCTTCCAGCGTCTGCGCGGCTACTTCCTCATCGAGGGTTTCGAAGATGGCTTCGCGCTCGGCAGGAGCGAGTTCCTCGACAATGTCGGCGATGTCGGCAGGATGAAGCGTGGCCAGTCGGTCCAGCGAGATCTTCAGCTTCACCCGGCGCGCAGGATCAGTCTCGATGATGTCGACGAACTCCCACGGAATCATGCGCGGCGGAACTTTCGAAAGTAGCGCGTGCAGCGGCCCGGCGGGAACTACACCTTTCAGCAGGCGGCGAATCGCGCCGCGAGCTCCGACGTCGACCGCGGCCAGCTTGAGGATGACGTGCTCGTGCCCGACTTCCTCATGTATGTCGATGTCGTTGACGCGCACGACCTTCCGCCCGTGCACATCGATGATCTGCTGATCAAGCAGATCGCGGCCCAGCAACAGCAGTCCCTCGCCGTTGCCGTAGGGCGACCACTCAGTCGCCAGCGTGCCGATGCGAACGCCGCCATTGATGGAGCTGATTGCCCTGGGATCGAGCAGGCGGTCGCCGAATCGCGTCTTGACCACCATGGCGGAGATGCTGGTCGCGTCCTCCTGGGGAGAGATGGCGACCTCGCGCACTTTGCCCGCCGACGATCCGGAACGGTCATAGACCGTGGCGCCCAGCAGCTCGGAGAGTGCGATCGAAGGCATCGTTTTCACTATATGCGAAGGGCTCGGGATTGCTGAGGGAAAAAGCGGATCTGGGCGTCAGGCATCGGGAGTCAGGGGTATCAGCCGTCAGCTGCAGGCATCAGGGGTCGGGTACTAGGTATCAGGCTTCCGGTATTAGATCGTGTCATCCTGAGCGAGGAGCGCAGCGACGAGTCGAAGGACCCCTATACCCGCAATGGCGAGGTGGCATAAGGATCCTTCGACTTCGCTCAGGATGACAACCATCTAACATCTGAGGCCTGACACCTGATGCCCGGTGACAAGCGCCATCCACTTTGCGCAGCGTCCGCTTCCTCTGCCACACTGACCGACATGCCTCTTCTTACCTGCCAGGCGGTGATGTTCGACTTGGATGGCGTTCTGGTTGATTCCACCCCGTGCGTCACCCGGGTATGGACGGCGTGGGCGATCGAGCACGGGATTGATCCCGATTACGTGGTGCACGTAGCGCACGGACAGAAAGCCATCGAGACTATTCGCAAGGTCGCACCGCAACTCGATGCTGAAAGTGAGATGAGGAAGGTCGAGCAGATGGAGCTCGACGACACCGACGGCTTGCGGGCGCTGCCGGGAGCAAGCGAACTACTTGCCGCGCTGCCGCCCGAGCGCTACACCATCGTGACCTCAGGCACGCGCAGGCTCGCCACCAAGCGGCTTCAGGTCGTCGGATTGCCTGTGCCGGGCAACATGGTGACGGCCGACGACGTCGCGCGTGGCAAGCCCGATCCAGAACCTTACCTGGCGGGAGCGGCCGCTGTCGGATTTGCCCCCGGCGAGTGCCTGGTATTTGAAGACGCGCCTTCGGGGATACGTTCGGCGCTGGCTGCGGGGGCGCAGGTCGTGGCTGTGGCAACCACCTACAAGCCGGCTGAGCTCACAGCCGCCGGCTTAATTATTCCGTCGCTTGCCAACGTTGATTTTCGAGGCGCGAATGCTGGCCGACTCAAGCTGCAAATCGATGGTGGCTCGCGGTGACTGTCGCCATTGCGCTCAGTTCCAGGAACTTTCCACCGGTTTGAGACATCCGCTGGCCACCTCTTCTGCTTCTAAACCAGAGCACCGCCTTGTCCCGCCCGAGCTATGTCCACACTCGTTGGGACACCCCGACGGTAGTTCCCCAGCGAGGTAGAAAGCAGATGGCAAAGTTCGTAACCGACGTACAAGAGATTCGCGCGCGCGCCGAGGAGAAAATTGACGACGGCGCGGTCACCGAGACATACGGAGGTGACGTAAAGCAGACCATTTCAATTCTGAACGAAGCGCTGGCGACCGAGATCGTCTGCGTGTTGCGCTACATGCACCATTACTTCATGGCGACCGGCGTTCACGGAGTGGCGGTGCGCGAGGAGTTCAAAGAGCACGCTGATGATGAGCGCGAGCATGCCGACAAAATCGCCGATCGCATCCAGCAGCTGGGCGGCGCACCTGATTTCAATCCGGCGTCGCTGTTGCAGCGCTCGGTTTCGCAGTACATTGAGGGCGAAACCTTGGCCGACATGATTCGCGAAGACCTCATCGCCGAGCGCATGGTGATCGAGGTCTACCAGAAGATGATTCGCCACTTCGGAGACCACGATCCCACAACGCGCATGATGATCGAACACATTCTGAAAGACGAAGAAGATCACGCCAGCGACTTGTCGGATTTGATGTTCATCGTCAATCCTCACACCGGCGAGTCGGAAGGCGAAGATCCGGGCACGCACCCGCTCGACTTGCACGCCGACGAGCAGTCACGGCAGCAGAAGAATAAGCAGGGATCGGAGAACAAGGGCAATCCCGGTTCGATGAGCGGCACCAATAAATCTAAGCTGACCGACAAAGGGAACCCCAAGAAGCGGGTGGGTTAGTCCGCAATTGCACGGCACCAGCGGCAACCGTGTCTTACACGCCGTCCTGAGCCGCCGCGCCCGGTTAGCGTATCTCTGTAAGCAGCAAAGCTGAGGGCTGTTGGGTTCCGCTACATCTGCGGAAAGCAACAGCCCTTAGTTCTGCCGGTCAAGTTGAACTTACTTGCCGAGCTTGCGGCGGACCGCTCCGACAAAAGCCAACAAGCCGCTGCCCGTGAGGAGCAGCGTGCCGGGCTCTGGTACGGCGGTTCCGAAACCCGTCACCAGGCCATATCCCTGGTTGCTGCCGCACCCGGCGCACCAGCGTGAGAATGGGCCAGCGGTATTGGCATCGAAGTAGGTGTAGTTGCCGCTGTTAGGATCGCTGCCTCCCGACGTTTCCAGGATTAGTTCGAGGTTGCCGTTGGCGGGATCGTAATTGTAGGCGCTCCCGCTGAAGGTCAAGGTGCTGCCGAAGGCGAAGGCACCGCCGTTAAGGCTGAAGTTGCCGAACAGAACGGCATTGTTCGGGATGCTACCGTCCGGAACGGCCTGTGCCGTCGTCGCCAGGTAAAGCGCGAAGTTCAGGTTGGCAACTCCCTGAGTCGGGCCGTTGTCGTAGAAGGTGTCGTAGAAACTGATAGATCCAATGTTAATCGATCCATTAAACGAGGAACTGAGGTAGGTTTGTTCGTAGTTGCCGTTGTCAATGGCGCGGCAGCTGAAGGGAACGCAGTTTTCGCTGTTCGGCGGGTTGCCGATGATGACGTCGGCATACGCACAGCTCATCAGCACCAAGATCGTGATTGAAATCACGCAAAGCTTTCTCATTCTCTGCTCCTATAGCTGGAGCCCAGTTTCCCTCTTTGAAGGACGCGGGGAGTCTATCCCATTCTGCTGAAACGTCAAGCGGAAACAGGCTCGAACTCACCGGTCGGAATTAAATCCTAGTGGCCCATGAATTTATGGGGCATTCATCTGAATTTAATCTCATCGAAGGTCGGTTTTCGCTAGGTTGGAAGGCTTGAGCCTCCACCGGGTGCGTCGCGGAACTTCGCTGTGCCGTCTCGCTGCGGCCCGCATGAAGTGGGCGGGGTGGATCATGTTTCTTGCGTTGAGTCTGGGCTTCGGCTCGTCCCCCGTCCTGGCACAATTACCCGACATCACTTCCGGACAACGGCCTGAGCCCAACGAAGAAGTAGGGGAAAGTGTTCCCACCATGTTTCCCCATCCTGCCGAGGGGCACTACTGGGTCTCGGGGCAGATGAACTTCATTCTACAAAGCAATGCGCCGTTCTATGCGCCGTACTCCGGGACGCAAAGCTTGCGACCACTCTTCGAAAACACCAGCTCGCGAATCATGACGCTGTATGCCGGGTTGCAACTCAGCAATTCCATCGAGGTATTGGGCGATGTTGAGTCGGCATCGGGATTAGGTCTGAGTCAGGTGCACGGCGTCGCCGGTTTTCCCGATCTCGACTCGGTCAAAGACACCAACCTGAACGCGACGCCCTACCTGGCCAGGATCATGTACCACCAGGTTATCGCGCTGAGTCCGACCAAGACGGAGAACGCCCGCAATCCGCTGTCGAGCTTCAGCACGCTGCCGACCCGGCGCATAGAGATTCGCATCGGCAAGTTCGCCGTCACCGACTTCTTCGACAACAATTCTGTAGGCAGCGACAGCCATCTGCAATTCATGAACTGGTCGGTCGACCAGAATGGAGGATGGGATTTCACCGCCGACCCCCGTGGCTATACCTGGGGACTCTATACCGAATACCAGAGTCCGACGTGGGGCTTTCGCTTCGCCGAAGCGCTGTTTCCCGGCCCTAAGCTGGGAGGCAACCTCGAATGGAACCTGCGCAAGGCCAACTCGTCGACGTTCGAGCTCGAACTCCATCGTGGGCTGCTGCGCAAGAAGGACGGTATCGTCCGCGTGTTGTCGTATATCAACAACGGCAACATGGGAATCTATCAGTACGCGAACGAGCAGTATCTGAACGGCAAAGTGGAAACTGCCGATATCAGCGACCATCCGGAATGGGTGACCACGAAATACGGTTTCGGTGTGAATTTCGAGCAGGTGCTGACTCGGAACCTTGTCGCCTACGGCCGCTTTGGATGGAATAACGGCAAGACCGAATCGTGGTCGTTCACCGAAGTGGACCAGGTTTTCTCCGGAGGCATCGGTGCCGCCGGACGCATGTGGAAACGCTATTACGATCGTGCCGGCGCAGCCTTTGTCTCCAACGGAATTACCAGCGAGCACGCGCGCTACCTGAGCTACGGCGGGCTGGGCCTGCTACTGGGCGATGGCAAACTGTCGTACGGGAGGGAGAACATCTTCGAAAGCTACTACACCGCGCATCTATGGCGCGGCCTGTTCGTTGGGCCCGACTTCCAGGTGATCGTACATCCGGGCTATAACACGGTACGCGGCCCAGTGTTTGTGCCCTCGTTCCGCTTCCACGTGGAGCTATGAGCAGATGACGCCGGGGAGAAAGCGCGGGCACGACCGGCTTCTATTGTGGGCGCTGCTTGCCGTCTGGTTCGTCGCGATTGCCGCTCCGCTGTTCGCGCAGTCGGCGAGAACGCTTCAACAAGTGAAGACGATTTACATGGAGTCGTTTGGCTCCAGCAACACCGATGAAATATTGCGCACCAACCTGATCAAGCGGCTGGAGAAGAACGGCGGCTACAGGGTCGTCGGCGACAAGAGCGCAGCCGACGCCCTGGTAAAGGGCTCCGGCGAAGTTTGGATCAAGAATTACCTGGCCACGAACTGGCGTTCTCCTGCCACCAACCGGCAAGCGGTGTACAGCGGATATCTTTCGGTCGAGGTGATGGGGCGTGACGGCGTCACGTTGTGGTCTTATCTGGCCACGCCGTATAAGCTCATCTGGACCAACATTGCCGACGAGCTTGCTGGCAACCTCGTGCATGCCATGATTGCCGCGCGCGAGCAGGCCCCCGATCCTTTCGTCAGCACACCGGCGATGAATCTGCCGCCGGCCAGTTTGCATGGCGCCGGTGCGACCTTCCCGGCTCCGCTCTACGTGCGCTGGTTTCAGTCCTTCCACACATCCAATCCGGGCGTGCAACTCAACTACGACGCTGTGGGATCAGAAGCCGGGGTTCGGATGCTGCAAAAGGCAGAGGTCGATTTCGCTACCTCCGATGCGTCTTCTCCCGATGTTGGCGACCTGAAACTGGGCACGGGCTACTGGCGTATTCCTGTCGTGCTGGGAGCGGTCGTACCCATTTACAACCTGCCGGGACTCGACGGCGAACTGAAGTTCACGCCGGAAATGCTGGCCGGTATTTATCTTGGGACGATTACCAGGTGGAACGATCCTGAAATTCGCCGCTGGAATAAGGGAGCCAATCTTCCCGACGCAAATATCGTCGTGGTTCATCGTGGCGATGGCAGTGGTACCACGTACACCTTCAGCGACTACCTTTCGAAGGCGAGTACGGAGTGGCGCGACAAACTGGGTACGGGCTATCAGCTGAATTGGCCGGTGGGCGTAGCAGGCGACGGCAACGCGGGCGAGGCGGCGACGGTGGACCGGACTCCTGACTCGATTGGATATGTAGAGTTGGTCTATGCCATACGGCGGCAACTGCCATTTGGGTCGGTTCGCAACAGCTCGGGGGTGTTCGTCCACGCTAACCTCGACAGCGTAGCCGAAGCTGCCAGGGACAGCGCTCCCGCAACCGGAGTTCCGGCATCGATCACCAACCCTTCGCATAAAGGAGCTTATCCGATTGCGACTTACACGTGGCTGATTCTGCCGCAACAGATTAGGGACCAGGCAAAGCGAACGGCGTTGCTCGCTATGTTGCAATGGGTGCTCACGGACGGCCAGAAAGAATGTTCGGCGTTGGCCTATACGCCGCTGCCAAAGGACGTCGCAGAGCAGCAGTCGGAATTTGTGAAGACGTTGATGAAGCCAGGCGCGACGGCAACCGGACAGAAGCCGGAGTGACAGCGGAATTTGTTATACTTGTGTTGCCGCACTGTAATGCGCGCCCTTAGCTCAGCTGGATAGAGCGTCTGACTACGAATCAGAAGGTCGGGAGTTCGAATCTCTCAGGGCGCGCCATTTCTTCCCGCTTTCTTCCTTTATCCCAGCTAGCTCGCGTTCGGTCCCGTATCGTCGAGCGAAAGTCCGCCTGAGCCCACAATGAGCAGAAACAACAGACCCAGCAACATGCTCAAATCGGTTCGCGATTCGTGCAGCGTGCTCCAGACACTGTTCGCGTTCAGCATCGGCAACTTCGTAGTCACGATCGCGGTCCCGATGACACAGAGCAGCGGAATGCTTGCCACTCGGGTGAACAGGCCGACGATCACGAGCGCTCCGCAGATGATCTCGATCGCGCCGACCACGGGGGCCAGGATTTGCGGCGACGGCATGCCGATCTTCTCGAACCTCCCGAATCCGAGTTGGGCAGGGTAGAGGAATTTCTGAATGCCTTCGGAGACGAATACCCAGCCGACCATTATGCGGATAAGAATCACCGCGTCCAACACTCGCGAACTCGAGCCGACGGCGCCGCGCCTCATCTCTGCACCTTGAGCGGCGGCAGAGCGAACTGGCGACGGGAGCTGTCTTCGGCGCTGTGCAGCATAGTCCCTCCGTGACGATAGTATTCCCGGATGAGCCGAAACGGTTCCCGAAAATCCTACTCAGCACGAAAGTGTAAGCGCACCACGGGCGCCTAACCTGCCTGCGCGACGATCAGGTTGACCGGGCCAGGCATGCATATCCGCTTGCTTTCGCCGAATCCCGCCGCTGCCAGCCATGCGTCGTATTCGGGCTGGCTGTAGGTAGCTCCCCCGCGAGTTGCGACCAGCATGTTCAGTGCGAAGAGGGCAGCGCTACGCGGCGACGTTTTATCGGGATCGACGATGAAATCGGCAATCGCTATCCGTCCCTTCGGCGACAGGGCAGCGTGCGCCCGTGCAAACAGCGTACGGTTTTCTTCGGGCGAGAACATGTGGCAAATTGACGATAGCAGCACCAGATCATAAGCGCCCACTGGCAACTCCGCCGTCAGCATGTCGCCAGGACGAACCGTTATCCGATCGCTGAGCCCGGCATTGGCAACGTGCTGTTGCGCAATCGTGACAACCTCGGGCAAGTCGAGGATCTCGGAGTGCAACTCAGGAGCCGCCTTGGCGAAAGCGATCGAGTAAGCGCCTGAGCCTCCGCCCAGGTCGAGCATGCAGCGTGTTCCGTTTACCCCCACGGCCTGCACCACAGAGCAGCCCCGAGCACGAGCGCCGTGATCCATAGCCGCAATGAAGCTGCCCACGTGCCCGGGGCTGCGGTCAGACGGAGCGGGGAGGCCCGTCTTCACCGAGTCGGTCAGTTGTGACCAGCGCCTCCACATGTTCGCCGTGTGGAGCTGTGCCTGGCGCGCGCTGTCCGGCCGACCTTCGGCGAGAAAGCGTGCCGCCGCCGGCGTGTTGCCGAAGATACCGTTCTGCTTCTGGAGCAGCCCGAGGCTGACCAGCGCATTCAGCAGCAACTCGGTGGCACGCGCGTCGCTGCTGAGCCTTCGCGCTAACTCAGCCGCGTCGCAACCTTCGCCAATCGCGGTGAACACATCCAGCTCCAGCGCGCTCAGAATCACGCGGCTGGGCATAAACGCGCGGATGGTCTCATGCAGCTCATCCGGCAGAACTCCTGCCGCGTCCTTGCCTTTGATCATGGCAAAGTATTTCTGGCGATGGTCGAGGACTTCTTCGCGCATGGCGGGGTAGTCATTCCGCTGCAGCCGCGACACCGGCTTGCCTTGCGCGATGTGTGACGACACGATCTCCTTCACATCGGCGGCCGTGACCTTCACGTACCAGGTTCCTTCGGGATAAACCATCATGACCGGTCCGCTGTCGCAGAGGCCAAGACAGCCACAGGTGGAGACGATCACCTCGTCCGACAGGCCGGCAGCGCCGAGCTCGCCATAAAGCGCGTCCAGCACGGAAGGGGAGCCGGCAGAAGCGCAACAGGCAACGTTCTCGGCCTTCTGTTGAGTGCATACCACGACATGATGAGCAAAGGGCTGCAAGCTTGGCCTCCGAAAATCGCGATACCCTATAGTGAGATACGGCGGGCAGGTGGAGAAGGAAGCCGCTCACAGCCATCGGTGACGTATGTAGCCACGGTCCGCTAACACGCCGCACCTCAGGGGTGAATCCTCATGCTGAACTTGAACTCCGACCAGACGGTGGCGATGATTGCGGGCACTAGCTTTGCCGCCGGGCTCAACGTCTATGCCACGGTCGGAGCGCTGGGTCTACTATCCCGCGCCGGAGTATTGCAGCTGCCTTCCGGTCTGCATCTCGTCGAATCGTGGTGGGTCATTGGGGTCGCACTGGCGATGTTTACGCTGGAATTCTTTGCCGACAAGATTCCCATGTTCGACCTGCTGTGGAATGCGTTGCATACATTCGTGCGCATCCCGGTGGCTGCCTACGTTGCCTACGCCGCGACTTCGCATCTCTCCCCGCAAATGCAGTTGGCTTCGACGGTGATGGGAGCAGCCATAGCTTTCGCCGCGCATGGAGGCAAGACCGCGTTGCGCGCCGCTGTCACTCCATCTCCCGAACCGTTCTCCAACATGGCATTGAGCTTCGGCGAGGACGTGGGCGCGATCTCGCTCACATGGATTGCCACCCAGCATCCCTACACTGCCGCGGTGGTGGTTGCCGTGCTGCTGGTGATCATCATCGTGTGCGCCAGATGGGTGATTCGTTCGCTGCGAAGCTTGTATCGGAGAGCGGCGGATGCCATTGCGTCGTAGAACTCTAACCGATCTCTGAGGAGAACGGACTATCGAAGACCCCGTACAAACCACATACCCCACTGTGGGACATAGACCCGCATCGCAAAGCATGTCCTGCATTGTGGGAGTTGACCCTGACGTCCCGCATGTGCGATAGTGGCTCGATTCGTAACATTCCTTTAATACGACTGTAATGTTCCGGTAACATTACGAGAGAGGCCCGCAGGTCGTTACCGGGTTTCTTCCAAGCCGCAGCTAAAGCGCCCGCGAGAACCTAATTCATGGCACGCCTCATTCCGCGTGAAACAAAATTCTTCGACATGTTCGCTGAGATCACCAGTAACGTGATCGAAGGGGCGAAGCTGCTTCACGATGTGCTTAGTGACTGGGATTATCAGACGCTACCCGAGTCGGCGCAGCGCATGCGCATGATCGAGCATCGTGGCGACGAGATGACGCACCAGTTGCTGATCAAGCTCAATCAGACATTCATCACGCCTTTCGACCGCGAAGACATTCACCTGCTGGCGTCCTCTCTGGACGACGTGCTGGACTTCATCTACGGCGCAACTAATCGCCTGGTCAACTACAAAATCACGCAGCCGTCTCCTTCGGCCAAGATTCTTGCCGGCATCATTCTCAAGCAGACTCAGGAGTTAGGAAAAGCGGTAGCGCTTCTCGAGAAGGATCACGCTCTCCTAAGCCACTGCGTCGAAGTCAACCGACTGGAGAATGAGGCCGATCAGGTGGCGCAGGAAGCCATCGGCCGCCTGTTTGATGGCGGGTACGATCCGATCACCCTGATCAAACTGAAGGAGCTTCTGGAGATTCTTGAAGAAGCCAGCGACAAGGCGGAGGATGCCGCAAACGTTCTGGAAACTGTTGTACTGAAGAGCGCCTGATCAGCCCAGCATGAACCCAACTTCCACGCGAGAGAGCGCCCAACCGTGAGCCCAGGACTTGTCCTGCTGATCGTAACGGTATTCACTGCGCTCGTTTTCGATTTTCTGAACGGATTCCACGACGCAGCCAACAGCATCGCGACCGTCGTTTCTACGCGTGTGCTATCTCCCCGCCTGGCGGTGGTCTGGGCCGCGGCTTTTAACTTCCTGGCTGCGTTTCTGCTGGGCACTGCCGTGGCCAAGACTATTGGCACAGGAATGGTCCGTCTCGACATCGTTACTCAGTATGTGGTGCTTGGCGGTTTGGTGGGAGCAATCATCTGGGACCTCGCGACTTGGCTGTGGGGCTTACCGACGTCATCGTCGCACGCTCTGATCGGAGGGTATGCCGGGGCAGCAATGGCCCGTGCCGCAAGCCTTAACGGATGGAGAGCCGCGCCGGGCGTCATTATCGCGTCAGGTTGGACAAAGACCCTGATCTTCATCGTGGTGGCTCCGCTAATGGGGCTGGTCCTGGGCTTTGGGTTGATGATCGCCATCTATTGGATATTTCAGCGGCGCTCGCCGCGACAGGTCGATAAGTTGTTTCGCAAACTTCAGCTTCTCTCTGCCGCCGCTTACAGCTTGGGACATGGCGGTAACGATGCGCAGAAGACAATGGGTATTGTGGCCGGGGCACTGTATTCCGCAGGCGTCATGAGGAAAGAAGACTTCGCCGCCAATTGGGGACACTGGCACTGGCCCATCATCCTCGCAGCCAACTTTGCAATCGCGATGGGAACGTATTTCGGCGGCTGGCGCATCGTGCACACCATGGGCTCGAAGATAACCAAGCTGAAGCCGGTGGGCGGATTCTGTGCTGAAACCGCGGGGGCGATTACGCTCTTCGGAACTGCACTGGCAGGCATTCCGGTCAGCACTACACACACCATTACCGGAGCGATCGTCGGAGTTGGCACTACGCATCGCCTGTCGGCGGTGCGTTGGGGAATTGCCAGGCGCATCGTTTGGGCATGGATTCTGACCATCCCGGCGTCGGCGATCGTCGCCATGGCAGCCTACTGGGTCATCCGCCTGTTCAACCCGCTCGCGTAATCGAACAGCTTGCGCTGCTAGAATCGTGCTACGAGCCATGTCTCTCGAAACCCAGTTCTGCGATGTCGAAACCGCACTAACCGAGATCCGCGCCGGGCGCATGATCGTCGTCATCGACGATGAGGATCGCGAGAACGAAGGCGATCTCACCATGGCGGCGGAGAAAGTCACGCCCGAGGCCATCAACTTTATGGCCAAGTATGGACGCGGCCTGGTGTGCCTCGCGATGACTGAGGAGCGGCTCGATTATTTGCGCCTCGGTCCAATGTCTGTCGAAAATACTTCCAACTTCGGCACCGCCTTCACCGAATCAATCGACGCCAAAGAGGGTGTTACCACCGGCATCTCGGCCTACGACCGCGCACACACGATTCACGTGGCTATCGATCCTAGCGCTCGTCCCAATGACCTTGCGCGTCCCGGGCATGTTTTCCCACTGCGCGCTCGCAAGGGCGGAGTGCTGGTGCGTGCCGGCCAGACTGAAGCCTCGGTCGATCTCGCGCGGCTCGCGGGACTGGTTCCCGCGGGCGTCATCTGCGAGATCATGAACGATGATGGCACTATGGCGCGCGTGCCCGAGCTCAGCGAATTCTGCCGCGAGCACGATTTGAAGATGCTGACCGTAGCTGAAGTCATTCGCTATCGCATGGCGCACGAGCGTTATGTGCGGCGGCTGGCCGAGGCCGTGGTTCCGACCGCCTACGGCGACTTTCGCATGATTGCGTACGAGTCAGAGATCAACGGCGACTCACATATCGCACTAGTGCGCGGGGACGTGGAGAACGCCGGCACCAACCCGGTGCTGGTTCGCATGCATACTCACTGCCTGGTGGGAGATGTTTTCGGCGCGACCTGGTGCGAGTGCCGCAACACCATCGACGCTGCCATGCGGCGCATCGCTGAAGAGGGAACTGGCGCGCTCATTTACCTGCACCAGACTTCTAAGGGGTACTCGGTCGAGAAGCTGCTCGACAAGTTCACCATCCAGTTTCATCACGAGCAACGGCTGCCTACCTTGCCCGAGAATCAGCGTCGTACGCAGCGGGAAATCGGCATTGGCGCGCAGATTCTTTCGGATCTAAATCTGAGGCGGATTCGCTTGCTGACCAATCACCCGCGCAAGGTCGCAGGCCTGGAAGGTTTTGGAATTGA
The DNA here is from genome assembly GCA_963771535.1 of uncultured Acidobacteriaceae bacterium. Taxonomy (GTDB): domain Bacteria; phylum Acidobacteriota; class Terriglobia; order Terriglobales; family Acidobacteriaceae; genus CAVVDY01. Next base: position 972,882 of record CAVYTK010000007.1, read on the forward strand.
AATCGTCGAGCAGATACCGGTGACCGAGCGCCGTGGTATGCCCGTGCGGTGACAATCGATCTTTGTGCGCGCTTTAGCTGGGCTTTCGCGGCACAATCTCCTCATCACGAATGAAGAATTGCGCCGAGCACTTTTCCGAGCCGCAGATAATCGGCAATACACCGGCAATCTGCTTGCGAGTTACCAGCCCAAGCTGGCCACAAGTCGGGCACGAGAGTACCGCCCAGTAGGGATCTTCCTTCTCTCCCATTTCGCCCGCGTTCTCCAGCACGAAGATAGTTCCAGGTTCCATTTGCTCGGGGATCCACTCATTCAACACGCTTAGCTCTCCGATCATGTGCCCTCCTTGGGCGGGACGAACCCAGATTCAGTTCAGGACGCCTTGCCTGCAGTTGTGAGATGACGCACGCTTGCAGTACGCTTTCTGGCCAAGCCAAGCTCCCCATACACCCGTTCGATGGTGTCGCTCAGGCACACGGATAACATCGGCTGTCGCGAGTTTTTCAGCAGATTCACCACCCCGCGGGCGGAATCCTCAAGGTAAATGTTGCGGCCATCGGTCAGCAGATGGTACTCATCGGCAGCGCGCACGGTTTGTATCAGCCGGCGGCCAAGCTCCTTCTGCAGGAAGCGCACCACCCGGCGGATCTTCTGGAGTGAGAATCCGCGGTGCCGCAGGTCGCATACGATGGCAATTTCTGCGAGGTCGTCGAGAGAGTAGATGCGCCGGTGTTTCTGCCGCGAAGCGACCACTATTTTCTGCTCGTCCCACCATTGCAGCTGGCGCAGCGAAATGCCCGTCAGTTGCGCGATTTCGAATGATGTGAACGACTGTTTCAAAGCTGCTCCCCAAAACAACCTTGAGCGAAAATGTTTCCGCCAACTTTGAAGACATGATAGAGCAGCCGCTATTCCAGTCAAGGTCAATTGTTGATGAACTTGGCACCGGGGATGTGACTCGTACACCTGCGGCCAGGCTCGAGGCGCAGAAAAAGGGCTGTCCGCAGACAGCCCTCGTTACCAATATTTTGCTTAAAGAGTGGACTCAATCTCGAATCCCCAAGCTTCCAGAAGGGGTTCCGGAATGTACTTGGAGTTCTTGTTTTTACGCGCCCACTCGCGGAGGCGAGTTGAACGAATGTACTGATCGGGCGCCAGTTTGAATTCTTTCACCACCTGTTCGAACTCGGTGATCGTGGGGACAACCGGGCCGATCGGTTCCGGCTTGCCCCAATTAGGATTGCCGCGTCGCTTTGCCATTGTTGAGTTGTTTACCTGCCTTGCGAATGATTTTGTGGATGACCTGAACCGCCATTACAGATGTCCGGCCCGGCCTGCACGCTACTAGATTGGATTCCGGACATGGCCCAACGACTCTGCTCCCGATCGGGCGCTTTCCGAGAAGTGTTTGTTTGGGGGAGTCCGGAGCCCATTCAAAAACTCCGTATCCTAGCCCTTTTTTGACCCGGACTCAAGCAAAAAATTAACCAAAGCCCAATCTTCGCCCTGTAACACTTTGTTTACAGTCAGATAAGTGCCTCTAAATCAGACGTTTCTGGGCCCAAAATGTCAACTGCGGCCAAACTGGCTGCCCTTTGCAGTGCCTGAAGGTCAGGCAATAGGGCGAACTCTCGGCTTGGCTCCCTTGGGAGCGACATGGGGATTTGAGCTCGTCGCCGGTGTTATACCCCGAGAATTGTGTGGGGAATCCGGTGTCCGGTGGAAAACATGATGGTCGTGCAGGGCTGTCCGCTGAGCGATGGCCAAGGTGGATGAAACAGCAACTAAGAGTGTTACTACCAGCCGGATTGAGCGCAAGCGAATCATGCAGTCAAGTTATTGTAAAGCAAGCACTAGGGCAGCCGCGAAAAAACTTCACAGCGCTGGATGCTACTTTTTGGGTATTCGGCTGGGCTTGCGCTCAGCCCGGCTGGGATTCAGGACGAACTTATGCTCGCAGGCCGCTAAATCCACTTTTCGGCCACGGAATTTTACGCCCTCCGTTTCGAGCAGGAACCGCTGCTCAAGTCCCCATTCGCCGGGAAGAGAAATCCTGCCACCGCAGCCGAGCACCCGGTGCCATGGCAATCCTCTCACCCGGTTGAGAACCTTGGACACATGGCGGGCGCATCGCGGATAGCCGGCCGCTTCAGCCACCGCTCCGTAAGTGCTCACCCGGCCGCGTGGGATCTTGCGAATGGCGGCAGCGATCGCAAGCGTCATGACAGTGGCGCCGTCGCTCGCTGCGAGAGACCGAAGAGGCTTCATGGTCACGATAAGATAACACCAATGACCGAAGAACTTGGCGATCCTAAATTACGTTTCTCCGACCGCGTCGACGACTACTTGAAGTACCGGCCGCGCTATGGCCGTGAGGTGGTCGATGCGTTACGCGATGCCTGCGGGCTGGACTCGAAGCACATCATCGCTGACGTGGGCTGCGGCACCGGCTTCTCGGCCCAGCCGTTTCTGGAACACGGCAACCGCGTCATCGGCATTGAACCGAATCGCGAGATGCGCGAAGCCGGCAAACAATTCCTCGCGCGCTATCCTCAGTTCGAAATGCGTGAAGGCTCGGCGGAGCACACGGGCTTACCTGATAAAAGTGTTGATTTCGTTCTTGCCGGCCAGGCATTTCACTGGTTCCCTCTCCTGGAAACCCGCGCCGAATTCGCTCGCATTCTGAAGCCGGATGGCTGGGTGGTACTGATCTGGCATGACCGCCTGCTCGACGCCACGCCATTTCTGCGAGCCTACGAAGATTTCCTGTGCCGGCATGCTGTCGATTACCAGCAGGTAGTCCATCGCAAGGTGGCAAACAGCGAAGTGATGGGCGAGTTCTTTCGGCCCGACACGGTGAACCTTTTGAGCCTGAGCGCGGAACAGCGCGTTGACCTGGATGGGCTGCTGGGCCGGATACGCTCCTCATCGTACATGCCTCGCGAAGGCGCCAGGGCCGAGGCCATGCTGGCGGGGGTGCCTGAGCTGTTCTCCTCTTATCAGCAAGACGGCGCGGTCCTCCTGCAATATCAAACCAAGATTTTCTACGGACATTTGCGGCCGTGACCGCCGTTGAGGAACCGCCGGCTTCGCGCGTCATTCTGCGCACCGAGCACCTCGGGCGCGTGGCCGAGGCAGTCCCCATCGTCGACGATGTTTCGCTGGAAGTATTTCGCGGTGAGATGCTGGGCATCGTGGGCGCCAGCGGATCAGGCAAAAGTTCGCTGCTGCGTCTCCTCAACCGTTTGGACGAGCCCACCAGCGGGACCGTCTACCTCGACGGCATCGATTACAAAACCATCGCACCGCGTGAGCTGCGACGACGTGTCGGCATGGTAACCCAGCGGCCGTTCCTGTTTCCCGGGGATGTCGCTTCAAATCTGCAGTTCGGTCCGCGACAGCGCGGCGAAGTGCTTCCCGACGAAACCATTCACGCTTTGCTGCGACAGGTGGGTCTCGAAGGCTTCGCCGGACGAGACGTCGTCAATCTTTCCGGCGGCGAGCAGCAACGCGTTTCGCTGGCGCGAGCGTTGGCGAACCGGCCTGAGATGCTGCTGCTCGACGAGCCGACATCCGCTCTCGATGAAGATGCCAAGCTCGGGATAGAGCAATTAATTCGCGATCTGGCGACCGCCACCCGGCGCACCTTCGTTCTGGTAACGCATGATCGCGAGCAGGCGCGCCGTATTTGCTACCGCGTGGGCACCATGGAACGCGGTCGCCTGACGCATATTGGCAAGCCCGCAGAGGTGCTGCATGCTTAAAACGATCTTCCACACCCAGGTTTCCCTCGGCCTGGCGCAGGCAGCGATTGCCTCGGCGCTGGCTATTGCAGTGGTGCTGCTGGCTCGCCGGCGCAACATCCACCTGGAGAGCGATACCGCGGTCGCCCTGGTCCGTGGACTGGTACAGATCGTGATCGTGGGCTCGGTGCTCGCTCTGCTTCTCAAGGCGCCGCGCTGGTCGAGTGTGTTTCTGCTGGCCGGAATGCTATTCGCAGCGGGATCGATCTCGGCACGGCGAGCCAAAAATATCCCCGGTGCGCGCAAGGTGTCGACGCTGGCGATCGCTGCCGGCGCCGGCTCGGTCACTGCCATCATGACTTGGGCGGGAGTGATCGACACCGCGATCACCGCGCTCATTCCAGTGGGAAGCATGATCATCGCCAATGCGATGAATACCAACGGCCTGGCTTTGAATCGTTTCCGCTCAGAAGTGCTGGCGCATGCCGGCGAAATTGAAACTGCGCTGGCGCTGGGCGCCGCGCCGCAGGAGACAGTCGGCCGCTACGCCGAAGCCAGCATCCACGCCTCTCTCATTCCGGCCATCGACAACCTACGCTCGCTCGGCATCGTCTGGATCCCCGGCCTGATGACCGGCATGCTGCTCTCCGGCGCAGACCCGCTCTACGCCGCAATCTACCAGTTCGTCGTCATCGCCATGATCCTGGCTTCCTCGGGACTTACCTCCCTGTTAAGCACACTGATGATCCGTTCCCACGCGTTTTCATCCGCCGAGCAGCTGATACTGAAGGGCGCATAAGCGCCACCGGACTGCACGACTACGACTAAAGTTGTGCAAGAATGAGATCTCTTTCCATCGATAGTGTGCCGCTGGTCACAGAACATCCTTCTCTGCGCCTGCTAGCTTCAACTCAATAGTTGCAAGACTGATTAAGGGACCCTCCTTTGTTGTTTCCCGAGACGCCTCGGGTTTGTCGTCTCGCCCCCGCGCCACGAGGATGAAGTTGTCAACAGAAGGTCGCGAACCATCGGATGTAATCGTTAGCTCGCAGCTATGGCTGCCGGTTGGTACCACGCTGGCCATCATCGCCGGCTGCTTTGGTGCATTCGATCTGCACCTTAAATTTGGAGATCGTAAGGCTGAACACCTTGGAATTCTGCTGTTGCAGCTGGTGCCGTTGCTTGTACCGATCGTTGCCGGGCTGGCGGCAGGCGCCGCGGTCTGGACCGCGCAACGCAGTCGGCTTCGAGGCCGCGACCTCGAAGCCGCAAATTGCGCTTTGGAGGAAATCAACCAGCAGTTGAAGCTGGAGACGAGCAATGCTCTACAGTCCGAGCAGCGGTTTCAGTTATTGTTCTTTTCCAATCCCTACCCCATGTGGGTGTTCGACTGCCAAACGCTGGCCATCACCGAGTGTAATGACGCGGCGCTTCAGCAATATGGTTACACCCGCAACGAGTTTCTCAAACTGACCGCACTCGACCTTCGCCCCGCAGACGAGCACGAGCGTCTCAAACAGCGGCTTCGAGAGGCTCTCCCAGGCTACGACTCCCGTGGTGTCTGGAAGCACCTCCGGAAAGACGGCAGCGAGTTGTGGGTCGAGATTTGTGCATTCCGGTTTGCGCAGGAAGGCGGAGCACGCGAGCTCGTGCTGTCCCAGAACATAACCGCCAGGATAGAAGCCCAAGAAGCCCAGTTGCGCTCGCAAGTGGCGCTCAAAAGGATGGTCGACAACGCTCCTTTTGGAATCTGTACTACTTCGCTTAAGCGGGACTGCTTTGAGGATTTCAACCCCGCGATGGCTCACATGCTGGGGTACACCCGCGAGGAGATGCTCGCGTTGAAACTATCCACCCAGCTGTATCACGAGTCGACCGAACGCCAGCGCATGCTTGAACTGCTGCGAAGAACCCGGCATTTGAATCCCTACGAAGTTAACCTGCTGCGCAAAGATGGCCAACCCATTCGGGTCCGCGTGTGGGCGGTTGTGAAGCGCAATCCGCAGGACGAGCCCGACCTGCTCGACGCGTATGTTGAGGACGTCACCGAACACAGCACACTTGAGCAGCAGGTGCGCCAGGTGCAGAAACTGGAAGCCGTCGGCAGGCTGGCGGGTGGGATCGCGCACGACTTTAACAACATCCTGGTCGTCATCCGGCTCTCGACCGAACTCATGCTGGGCAAGGTCACGTTCGACAGTCCGATGAGCAAGCCGCTGCTCCAGGTGCTCAGCGCCTCCGACCGCGCCGCCGCCCTTACCCGGCAACTGCTGGCATTTGGCAGACAGCAGGTGATGCGTATCCGCACCATCAACCTGAACAGCGTGGTCGCCGATACCTTACAGCTGCTTCGCCGCACCATCGGCGAAGACATCGAATTAGTCACCCACCTCGACCCGCATTTAGAGAACGCGCGGCTTGATCCCGACCAGCTGGGTCAGGTCATCATGAACCTCGCCATCAACTCACGTGACGCTATGCCGGATGGCGGAACGCTTGAGATCGAGACGCGCAACATGGAACTCGATGCCAGCTATGTCAAGGAGCACGGGCCGGTTCATCCCGGCAGGTACGTGCTGCTGGCTGTCAGCGACACCGGTATGGGCATCGATAGTACGATCCTGCCGCGTATCTTCGACCCCTTCTTCACCACCAAGGACACCGGCAAGGGCACCGGTCTGGGGTTGTCCATTGTTTATGGCATCGTGAAACAGAGTGGTGGCTACGTCTGGGTCTACAGTGAGCCCGGACAGGGAACAACCTTCAAGTTGTATTTCCCAATCACCAATGCACAGCTTGAAGTCGAGCCCGGACGCAGCGAACCGCACTCGTTTACGGGCAACAAGCGCGTTCTCGTGGTTGAGGATGAAGCGCTCATTCGCCAGAACCTTTCTGAGTGCCTGCGCCAGATGGGATGCCAGGTCGTCGAAGCGGTAGACGGAGTGGAAGCTCTCGACATTTTCAAGAGCCAGCAGGGAAGCGTAGACCTGGTGTTGACCGACCTGGTGATGCCACGCATGAGCGGGCACGAATTGTGGACCCAGCTGACGGCGCTCGATCCCCAGATCAGCTTCTTGTTTATGTCGGGTTACACCGAAGACAGTGCGCTAAGGCGGGAAATCTTCAACCAGCAAAGTGGATTTTTGATGAAGCCGTTCAGTGTGGCCGATCTTTCCAATGCGCTGCAACGGGCGTTCTCGTTGCGCGCGCTTCAGGCAGGACGCGACTTTACGACGTAACTCTACCCGGCGCGGAAGAGTTCCGCCCAGCTATCGTCCAAGGTCCGCCAGCGGTCGCGCTCCAGCGAATTCGATTCCGACTCCGCAACGTACAGCATCCCGTGACCGTCTTCGCACACCATCTCCGTCCCGGCAAAGTTCAGCAGCACGCTTCCTGAGCGGCCCACATCCACTGCCATGGTCAGCCTCCGCAGGCAAACGCGGCAGCGCTTCTGCTGATCGGCAATCGACCACGTCAGCAACGCGACGGCCAAGGGAAGAAACGTCCAGAACGCCGCCTCGTCGGCCATGGGATACACCGTCCCCCCCATCCATCCCAGCAGACCGTGCACCATGATCCACACCAGCAGATAAACCGACGCGGTAATCGCCGCCGACTTGGCGGTGAAGAAGGTCAACCATCGAGCTTTTTGCCAGCCATGCAGAGTAACCGGCCCGAAGCCTCCGGCTGCCGAACGTAGCAACCAGGCAATCCCGCCGGCGCAGCCCAGCGCTAATACCAGGAATGCCGCGTAGGTGGCTAGCAGCGTCCGCCATTGGCTCTCCAGCGAAATCACTTTCATCGGAGCCTGCACGAAACGGTAACCGGCATTCTCGCTACGATCAATCAAGTCATTCTGCAACTGTTCGGGCGTGGCTCCGTCGGCCAGCCGGGCCACTACGCCAACCCGGCTGATAAAGTTGCTGAAGCGAAGAGTAGCGTCATCGAGCACCGTCCAGACGGCGGTCGATTCCGCCGGCAGCTGGAAATTCCGCGGCAACACGCCGATGACAGTCATGGGATGGCCGTCCAGTTCAATACGCCGGCCGAGTACATTCTTGCTGCCGTGAAAGTGAATTTGCCAGAAGTCGTGGCTGAGCACTGCGCAGTTAGCGCAGGCGAAGCCATCAGATGCTTGCGGCAGCCGTCCCAGCTCGGCGTGGGCGTCCATGAGTTGGAAGAACTCAGGCCCAACCCGAGACTCAACTACCGGAACCTCGCTCCAGTCATCCGACAGCCGGCTCGGTCCCCAGGAATACAGCGCAAGCTCTTTGGCTTTCGGACTGCTCTTCCAGACTGACCCCAGATAAAGCAGCGTCTCGCTGCGAATGCGAACGTACTTGCCCTTGAAGCCGGCCACGGCGACGCGATTGGACTGGTACGTTGGTTTGGACAAGAACGTAGCGGTGCGCGGGATAAAGTCACCTGCGAGCAGCAGTATCATCGCGACGAAGGAAAATGCAGCCAGACACGACCACGGAGAACGCAGCAGCCGCTGTTTGCAAACCAGGAACTGTTCACGGTCGTAACGTATCCAGAACGCCTCGTTGAAAGCGCCGAAGCAGTTGCTGAGCAGGATGCGCTGATTGCGTCCGTCGAGCCGGCCCGATTCAGCCAGGAAGTTAGCCCAGTGCCAGACTTTGCTGCGCCACACTTCTAACCACTGGCGGCGGAGCGGCGTGGGCGCTATCCAACTTGCGAGCCAAAGAATGGCGTGGCAACTCTGGATCGTTACTCCCAGCCTGGTGGGCCTGAACATACAACTACGCTCCACATCCGAATGAAGATATGGTACGGCAATCGCTTATCTAGTCAGACGCGATGTTTGTGCAAAAAGTTTCGCAAAGGGTAGAGCTGGCCATTAGGCCAGCGTTTCGGTCTGAAAAAAGGAGGAGCTTTAGCCCCTGAGTGCCTGAGAATCGTGCAAAGCTCCTACGTCCCCACCACTTCCTCATACTCGACCACGAACTCGATCTTCGCCGTTTTCTCCAGCATGGCCGAGACGGAGCAGTACTTCTCCTTCGACAACTGGACGGCGCGCTCCATCCCCGCCCGCGAAACCTTGCCGCCGACGCGGTAGATAAGCTTGATGGCGGTGTAGACCTTGGGGAAATCGCTGGCCCGCTCGGCTTCGGCGCGGACCTCGAGGCTGGTGAACGGCTCGCGCTTCTTGCGCAAGATGCCGACCACGTCGCTCAGGGTGCATCCGCACAGCGCGATCAACACCATCTCCATCGGCGTGCTCGCCGTTTTGGGCTCGCCGGCATCCATCACCACGGCGTGCCCGCTCCCCGCCTCGCCGAGAAAGCGTTCTTTGTCAGTCCAGATTGCGCGTGCTTCGGTCATAGGAATCTCCCGTCGTCCGACGTAACACCTTAACCCATTCGACGAAACCGTGATTGGATTTTTCTGCGAGTCAAAAGGAAAAGGCGCAGCAACATCGCCGCGCCTCGCTAGAGCTTGTCAACTTTTAGTGCGGTTCGGGCTGTTTGGCCTCGGGTGGTTGCTGGTTATCCGGCAAGGGCATCATGATGCCGTTCTGCACCGGGCCCTGCTGCGGCTGCTGCGGTTGCGCCTGGGGCTGATTTGTCGGAGGCTGCCCGTTTGGCGCAGGAGTGTTCTGCGGCTGTGCGCCCTGAGGCTGTGCACCTTGGGGCTGCGCTCCGGGCTGCTGATTGTCAGGCAGCGGCATGATCACACCGTTGTCCACCGGACCTTGCGGCTGGTTTGCCGGAGACTGCGTCGTGGGCTGGCCTTCAGGAGTGCCTGCGCCTGTGCCGTTCGCCCCAGGCACCAGCGGCTGCTCGCTATCCGGCAAAGGTTGCAGCAATCCGCCGCTGCCCGGCGCAGGTATCTCCACCGAGTGGATGGGCTGCGTCGTTTCCGGCTTTGGTGGAACCAGCGGCTCGGTCACTACAGAGTTGTCGCGATTGTGCAGGACGACGGCGCCACCTTGCATGCGACGCTCTGCGGCAGCCTCGTCCATCGCCTTCGTCACCGACTCGTCGCTGCTGTTGGCGACGGTCGCCAGCTTTTGGCCTTCAACGTCTTTGCGCGTAGCGTAGGCGACGCGGATGTTCGATTGCTGGGCTTCTTTCGCTTTGCCGTAGTAGAAGTCGGCGGTCTCGCGATCGCCGTCAGCCTCGGCAAGATAACCCATGTTGTTCAGCGCGAATGCATTCTTGGGATCGAGCTTGTAGGCTTCTTCGAAGTACTGCCGCGCCAGCTTGAAATCGTTGCGATTGATGGCCGAAACTCCGCGCGTGTTGAGCCGCGCCACCCGCTCCGGGATGTCGTTCTGCCGCGCCATCTCCTTCTGCACATTGTCAGCGTTGCGCTGCGCAATCTCGCTGATACCTTTGCCGCGCCACGAGGGCTTCACCGTCACCACGATCGGCGTGTCTGAATGCTGTGCGGCAGCCTGGCTGTAGTACTTGTAGGCGTCTTCGAGTTCGCCTTCCTTTTCGCGAGCGTAACCCAGGTTGTTCAGCGTGAACGGATTAGTAGGATCGAGTTTCAGCGCCTTCTGCAGCGCCAAGTCGGCTTCAGGTGCGCGATCTTTTTGCAGCAGGCTCATCGCGTAAACGTTCGCGCGGTTGATCTGCATCTGCTGATCGGCTGCATTGCCGGCAACCTGCTCCACCGGCTTACCGACGGCTTCCTTCTCTGTGGATTTGTAGACCAGCGCATCGGAGGCATGGTCGGCCGCGAGAGCATAGTAGCGTTGCGCACGATCGATCTGTCCGTCGAGCTCGGCAATGTAGCCAAGATTGTTCAGCGTAAACGGATTGTCCGGGTCGATCAGGTACGCCTTATAAAAAAGCTCCTTGGCCTTCTTGTAGTTGTGCTTCTCCAGCTCCTTCACACCCTCCTGGTTCAGCTTCTGCACCGGCGTGGGCTTGGTGTGCTTGGGCAGGCTGAGGCGTACATCTTTCGCCGCCATCGGCAGAGCGAGGGCGCATCCCAATAGAGCGCAAGCCAGCTTGCGCGAGATGGAACTGACGTGCAGCACAGGTTGCGTCGGCACATTCGTCAGCACAACGGACATTCAGCCTCCGGCAGAGTAGCTTCGGGTGGCGAGCCGGGCGCCGCGAGAACGCGGCCTCCAATACCCCCACGAGTACCTTAGATGGGGAATGAGTGTTCCACGGTTGGCAGCTCTGCTCCACTCTCCTCAATTTGTGCTGCTGGTTATTTGAGCGGGGAACCCGAAAGGGCGGGGTTTGCGCGTTCTCGGGGGCGAATACAGCAGAGTGCCCACAGACTGCATCCAACTCTGGACTGAGGGAGCTCTCGCTCCGGCTCATTCAGTTTAGGACAGTTGCGTACATCATGAACTCAGGCATAGTCAGACGTTTCGTTCTCGCCGCCGGCATCAGCGTGGCTTTGACGGCTCTCGCTTTCGCTCAGCAGGACACCGGCCCCATCCAGGGCAACGCCGGGCAGGCGTCGCAACCGGGAGGCGTGACCAGCGGTCCCGGTAACCCGACGTCGACGGTCAACGCCGGCTCGCCAGGCGCGTCGAATTCCGTCTCGACCAGCCCAAAGGGCGCGACCACGGCGCCGCCCGCGACCACGACAGCTACGCCCACCGACAAGAACGCCCCCAGCGCCAACACTGGTGCGCCGAATAGCGCGACAACGCCGGACAACAACACTGGGCAAGGCGACGAGCCGAAGACCATCCTCAGCAATTCAGCCGATGCCAACGCCTACGACCCGCTGCTGGAGCCACCGCCGCTGCCCAAGACCAAGCCGACGCTGATTGGCGGCACGGCCGCGCGCATCGACCACGTGCGTAATCTGCTGACCATCCAGCCCTTCGGCGGTGGGCAGAAGATTAAAATGTTCATTGACGAACGAACTCAAATCTACCGCAACGGTGAGGCGACCACGGTACTCGGCATCCGCAAAGGCGACCGGGTCTACGCCGACACCATGCTCGACGGTTCGCGCGTCTTCGCTAAGAATGTGCGTGTTGAGAACCAGGCAGGTATGGCTGAAGTTCGCGGCCAGCTGACAGCCGTCAATCCGGAGAAGGGAACCGTGACGGTTCGCGACGAGCTTTCAGCCCAGCCGGTGACGATTTCGGTGGCGGGCGGCACGCAGTACAGCGCGCTCAAGGGCTCGGCCAGCAGCTCCGATCTTCAGCCCGGATCGCTGGTAGATGTCCAGTTCGCCGTCGGCAAGGACAAGCACGATGTAGCCAAGCAGGTGATCTTGCTGGCGAAGCCCGGCGACAGCTACGTGTTCTCTGGAGTAGTCACGAATATCGATCTGCGCGATGGAACGCTGGCGTTGCAGAACAACAGCGACGACCAGACCTACGAGCTGCACTTCGATCAGAAAGCCATTGAGGATCGCAGCAAATTGAAGGTGGGCTCCGAGGTGACGGCGCACGCCGTATTTAACGGCAAACAGTACGACGCCAACGATCTGCAATTGCAGGCGGCCAGCGGGGACAACGCCGACAAACCGAAAGATCAGAAAGAGCAGTAGTACCGCTTTGCACTTGCGAAGATTCGCGTCAGGGCACGACTTCAGTCGTGCCGTATCGACCTGCCGTATAGGCAGGCTTTAGCCTCGGCAGCATGGCCATGAGAGTCCCACCGCCGCAGGCGCGGCTCAGTTTAGCCCAGCACATATCCAAGCGGAGCGCTGGGTGCTTGCCCGAATGACAGGAGCTCGGGACGGGGCTCTCAATTGTTGCCTAATCCGACCCAGTGTTCCGGTCGCCGCGGCGACCTGCACACTGGGCTAAGCTGATTCGTCCAACGCAGTGGGACTGACTGACGGGTTACCGAACGCGCCTGAGCCCTGGCCGAAAATTGGCAGGCGCGGACTTCATTGCCGAACCTGGGTTTCGCACATCACCCCTGCGCATGGCTCGTGTCATTCCACAACCGAATTGCTGGCTCCGTCAGGTCATGCTCATATCCCAACTGACTGAGGGCAGCGGTGCTGAGTAAGAAATACTGTCCCCCAGACGCCTCCAGTCCCAACCAACGCGCTGCCAGCACTCGCAGGATGTGTCCACTGGAAAACACCAAAACATTCCCCTGGATGCCACGCACACGCGCAACGACGCGATCGGCACGCGCGCCAATCTGAGCGACCGTCTCACCCCCGGGACATCCGTCACGAAACAGCTTCCAGTCCGGATTCTTGGCGTGCACCTGCGCGCTGGTCAGGCCCTCATACTCCCCGTAATTCCACTCGACGAGGTCGGGATCGATTTCGGCAACCGCACCGAAACCCGCGAGTTCGCAGGTGCGTCGCGCGCGCTGAAGCGGACTCGTAAAGACCTTCGCGAACGCGAGACCCTTCAGTCGCTTGCCAATGCTGATGGCGTTCTGTTCGCCGTGTTCGGTGAGCGGCAGATCGGTAAGGCCGGTGTGCTGGCCGGACAGCGTCCACGCCGTTTCCCCATGACGCGCAAGATAGATAATTTGCAGGCTCATATTCAGCTTGGGCAGGGTAGCACAGGTGATCGTAAATGAAGATTAAAGAGGTTAATGGAGGTCGCTGCGCTCTGGCGGAACCTACTTCATCAAATCTTGCGCGCCGCGCAGCGCATAATCGAGCACTCGCCCGGGCAGCACGCCGAGGTAGATGGTCGCGATGAGGCTGATGGCGAGAGCTACCCCCAGCCCGGCGGGAATGCGTGCGACTGGCGCTTCCACGCGCTCGTCGCGCATGTACATGTAGACGATCACGCGCAGGTAGTAATACGCGGCGATGGCGCTGTTGATGACGCCGATAATCGTCAGTCCGACCAGGTTCGCCTGCAACGCCGCCGAGAAAACGTAGAACTTGGCGAAGAAGCCGCCGGTAATCGGGATCCCGATCAACGACAGCAGGAACACCGTCAGAATAGCCGCGATCATGGGCGAGCGTCGTCCCAGCCCAGCATAGTCATCGAGCGTGACATAGCGCTCCCCACGCGATGCCAGGTGGCTGACGATGGCGAACGCGCCGACGTTCATCGCCGCGTACGACGCAGCGTAAAACATAGCGGCGGAGATTCCGGTTTCACGCGCGGCGGCAAACGCCACCAGCAGGTAGCCTGCATGCGCGATCGACGAGTAGGCCAGCAGGCGTTTGATGTTTTGCTGCACCAGCGCGCCGATGTTGCCGATGGTCATCGACAACGCCGCCGATACCCACACCATCCAGAACCATCCGGGAGCGCCCATGGCAAACAACACGCGCAACAGCACGGCGAATGCCGCCGCCTTCGGTCCGGTGGACATCAACGCCACGACCGGGGCGGGCGAGCCTTCATAAACGTCGGGCGTCCACACATGGAACGGCGCTGATGCGACTTTGAATCCCAGGCCAACAAACATCAGCGCCACCGCAAGATAAACCAAGACCGAGGGCTGCGCCTGAATAGCTGCGGCGATTCCATAGATGTTCGTCGTGCCGGTCGCGCCGAAAACCAGCGCAACTCCGTAGAGGAAAAATGCAGTCGCAAACGATCCCAGCAGGAAATACTTCAGCGATGACTCGGCACTTTCGGCCGTGCGCCGCCGGAATCCGGCGAGTATATACGTGGAGATCGAGGAAATTTCGAGGGCGATGAAGATCAGCACCAGCTCGATGGCCGAGGACATCAGCATCATGCCCACGGTGCCAAACAGGACGAGCCCGTAATATTCGCCTGAATTGATTTGCTGCACTTCGAGGTAATCGAACGACGTCAGGATGACGACCAGCGCGATCAGCAGAATCACGAAATGGAAGAAGACGCTGAAGGCATCGACACGCACCATATTGAAGAACGCGTCGCCGAAATTCTGCGCCTGGATAACTGCCGCCCCAGCCCAAGCAGCACGCCCACCAGGCCAATCATGCCCAGGGTGCGCTTGTTGCCTTTGGGAGGAAGCGCCGGATCGACCACCATGATGATGATGCCGAAGATGCTCAGCACCAGCTCTGGCAGGATCCGAATGTAATCGACTGTTGGAATCATCGTCCGAATACCGTCATAAGTGCGTTGGAAACATGCGTCACCGCCGGCGCCGTGGCCTGGGTCGCTGCGTCGAACTGCTTGAGCGCGGCGCTCACCGAGGGGCTGATGGAATGCAGCCAGAACATCGGCGCAACTCCCATTACCAGCGCGGCAACTGCCAGCGGCCACAATGAAATCTGCTCACGCGCGTCAAGGTCTCGCAGGTTGGCGTTCGCAGGATTTGTGATCGGACCCTGGAAGACGCGTTGGTACATCCACAGCAGGTAGCACGCGCTCCAGATCACGCCGGTTGCGGCGAGAATTCCCCATGCTTGATGCGCCTGGAAGGATCCGCTAAGAATCATGAACTCGCCGACGAATCCGTTGAGCAGCGGCAAGCCTACCGACGACAGCATGATGAATGTGAAGAACGTGGCGTAGATGGGCATGGGCGTTGCCAGCCCGCCGTATTCGCTGATGTCGTAGGTGTGCCGCCGGTCGTAGATCATGCCCAGCAGCATGAAAAGTGCGCCGGTGGAGATGCCGTGATTCAGCATCTGGTACACCGCGCCGTCCACGCCGATCTGGGTGAAGCTGAAGATGCCCAGCACCACGAAGCCCAGGTGGCTGACCGAGGTGTATGCAATCAGGCGCTTGATATTCGGCTGGATCATCGCCACCAGCGCGCCGTAGATGATGCCGATGATGGCCAGCGCGGCAATCCAACCTGCGTTGGCGCGCGCCTGCTCAGGGAAGAGTCCGACGTTGAAGCGCAGCAAACCGTAAGTGCCCATCTTCAGCAGAACGCCGGCGAGGATCACCGAACCCGCAGTGGGAGCCTCAACGTGCGCATCGGGCAGCCAGGTGTGCAGCGGGAACATTGGAACCTTCACCGCGAAGGCGACGAAGAATCCGAGGAACAGCCACTTGGCTGCGGCGGCGAATCCCGGGACTGCTCCCTGCTGAATGAGTCGTTGTATCTCAACGAAGTCGAAAGTATTGGTATGCGCGTACAGCCACAGCAGCGCGGCCAGCATGAACACCGAAGCGATCATGGTGTACAGGAAAAACTTCACCGCGGCATAAATACGGCGGCCATGCCCGTACATGCCGATGATGAGCGCCATCGGGATGAGCGTGGCTTCCCAGAAGAAGTAGAAGAGGAACAGGTCGAGCGCGACGAAGACGCCGAGCATGGCGGTCTCGAGCACCAGCATGAGGATGAAGAATTCTTTCACCCGCTCGTTGATCGACTTCCAAGAGATCAACACGCACATCGGCATGAGGAAGGTGG
The DNA here is from genome assembly GCA_963771535.1 of uncultured Acidobacteriaceae bacterium. Taxonomy (GTDB): domain Bacteria; phylum Acidobacteriota; class Terriglobia; order Terriglobales; family Acidobacteriaceae; genus CAVVDY01. The sequence continues at coordinate 988,873 of CAVYTK010000007.1, forward strand.
TCAGCACCACCAGCCACAACGAAATGCCGTCCACGCCCAGGTGATAGTGAATGTTGGGGTGGGGAATCCACGGCACGTTCTGCTCGTACTGGAAGCCATCGGCGCCGCGCGTGAAGTGCCACGGCAGGTGCAGCGATGCCAGAAAGGTGATCAGCGTAATGCCCAGCGCGAAGTAACGGATGTCGCGATCGCGCCGCGGGAAGACCAGCAGCAGCAGCGCTCCGGCAAAGGGCAGGAAGATGACGATGGTGACGATGTTCTGGTTGATGAAGTTCATCGCAGACCTCGCCATACCATGAATGCGATCACCACGGCCGCGCCCGCCGCAACCCATCCCGCGTAAGAGCGTATGTTGCCCGACTGCATCTGGCGCACTGCGTTGGAGACGTCCTGCGCTCCGGCCGCACTCTCGTCCACGGCGCCATCAATCAGCTTCTGGTCGATGCCCTTCCAGAAGACGTAGGTTGAAAGCAAGATCAGCGGATGAATGATCACCGCCCCATAGAGTTCGTCGATGCGGTACTTGTCGAGCACCAGCCGGTAGACGCCTCCGGCACTGGCCGCCATCTTCGCGGGCAGGTCGGTTCGTTTGTGGTAGAGGTACCAGGCGAGAAGAAATCCAAACGCCGCGACCCCGACCGAGATTCCCATGAATGCCAACTCGGTGCCGACATCTTCGTGCTCCGCGGCATTTCCCTCAGCTTGCGCGCCAGGCGCGGCAGCCTCCGCCGGCGCATACTGCGCAAATACCGGATCGAGGAAGTGCTCGAAGTGATCCGAGCCGCCCAGCGCTTTCGGAATGCCAACCCACCCGCCGATCAGCGACAGCGTACCCAGAATAATCAGCGGCACCACCATCACCCACGGACTCTCATGCGGAGTGCCGCCGTGACCGTGACTGCCTCCGGCGGCATGCTTGTCTTCTGCGTCGTGAACGGCGCCCGTGTGCCCGGCATGGGCCGTATCAGCGTCGTGGCCGTGTCCGGCGGTCGCGGGATTGGGTCCGCGATATTCGCCGAAGAAGGTGAGGAACCACAGCCGGAACATGTAGAACGAGGTCATGCCGGCGGCAATGATTCCGATGAGCCACAGGATGTGATTGCCGCTCGCCCAGGTCTGCCACAGGATCGCGTCTTTCGAAAAGAAGGCGGCAAACGGCGGCAGGCCGGCGATGGCGAATGTCGCCGACGTCATCGACCAGAAGGTCCAGGGCATGTACTTGCGCAGGCCGCCCATGAAGCGCATGTCCTGCTCGCCGCCCAGGCCGTGAATGATCGAGCCCGAGCAGAGGAACAGGCAGCCCTTGAAGAAGGCGTGGGTCATCAGGTGGAACACGCCCGCGCCGTAGGCCAATACACCGGCGCCCATGAACATGTATCCAAGTTGCGAAACTGTGGAATACGCCAGCACCTTCTTGATGTCGGTCTGCACGATTCCAATGGAGGCCGCGAAGATCGCCGTGAGCGTTCCGATGATGGCGACCGCCATCGCAGCTTGCGGCGCGCGATCGAAGATGGCGTGCGAGCGGCACACCATGTAGACGCCAGCGGTCACCATGGTCGCCGCGTGGATCAGTGCTGATACCGGCGTGGGACCTTCCATCGCATCGGGAAGCCAGACATACAACGGGATCTGCGCTGATTTGCCAGTTGCGCCCATCAGCATCAAGAGGCCCACCGCGGTCAGCAGTCCGGCGCTGGCTTCGATACCCAGGCCCGACACGGCCTTGAATACGCCGTCATACTGCAATGTTCCGAAGTGCTTGATCAGCAGGAACAGCGCGATCAAAAATCCGAAGTCGCCGACGCGATTGGTGATGAACGCCTTCTTGCCTGCGTTGGCCGCCGACGGTTTCAGGAACCAGAAACCGATGAGCAGGTATGACGCCAGGCCTACGCCCTCCCAGCCGACGAACATCAGCAGGTAGTTGTTGGCCAGCACCAGCGTCAGCATGAAGAACATGAAGAGGTTGAGGTAGGCGAAGTAGCGGTAGTAGCCGCCCTCGTGCTCCATGTAGCCGACCGAAAAGATGTGGATGACAAATCCCACGCCGCTGACGATCAGCAGCATGACGAGGGAAAGCTGGTCGAGCCAGAATCCGTATTCGACGGAGAAATTGCCCGACGCGATCCAGGTGGCGTGGTGCTCGATGTAGGGAATCTGGCTGGCCGAGAGCCCGAAGAACTGAATCGCCACCCACACCGCATAGGCAAACGCCGCGGCCGTGAATCCCAGGGCAATGGTATTCACCAGCGCCTTGGAGAAGCGCTTGCCCAGCAGCCCGTTGATGGCGGCGCCGGTGAGCGGCAACAGCGGAATGATCCAGAGATTCAAGTTCATAACTTGAGTAAGTTCACGCGATCTACGTTCAGGGTTTCGCGCGTCCGGAAAACAGAAATAATGATTGCCAATCCGACAGCCGCTTCGGCCGCTGCCACGACCATCACGAAGAAGACGAAGACCTGCCCATTGAGCTGTTTCAATTGCGCGGCAAAGGCAACAAACGTCAGGTTCACCGCGTTGAGCATCAACTCAATCGACATGAAGATGGTGATGATGTTGCGCTTGATGAGAAATCCGGCGACACCGCAGGCAAACAGGATGGCGCTCAGGATGAGGTAATAAGACAGAGGGACCATCTATTCTTCCTCCCTCCGCGCGAGGACGACCGCGCCCATGATGGCAATGAGTATCAGAATCGAAGTCACCTCGAAGGGCAGCAGAAACTGGCGAAACAGCAGGTGCGCGAGCAACTGGGGCGCGCCGAACGATTCAGTACCGTTCATTACCTGCGGTCCGCCGATGCCGATGCGATCCAAGCCCGCTGCCCGGCTTACGACCACCGCAGCGATTCCCAGCCCAATGATCAGGCCGGGCACTCCGAGGATGGTGGCAACTCGGCTGGCATGGGGAGTACGTTCTTCCTCCCCCGCGTTCAGCAGCATGATGGTGAAGACGAACAGCACCATGACAGCGCCGGCGTAAACGATGACCTGCACGGCGGCCACGAACTCGGCGCCCAGCAACAGGTAGAGCAGGGCGAGCGAACCCATCACCACGATCAGCGACAGCGCGCTGTTGATCGGATGTTTCTGTATCAGCAGGTTGATTGCTCCGCCGACACACACCGCTCCGAAGATGAAGAACAGTACAAGATGCAGCATTGGATTAATCGTTTTCGCTGGGTGCCCCATCCAAGCCTTCCTTTGGCTTGGGTGGGATAACAACTGTGCTAAGCTGCCGGCCGCCAGCTACCAGCCAGTTAACAACTCGTCATCCTGAGCGAGGAGGTTGCACCGATTCGTAGAACCCTAACCCGCTCATCTGCCGTCCCTACGGGACTCGGCTCACAACTTCATAGCTCTCCCAGCGCTGAAGCGCTGGGCTCTCTTCTGCCGTCCCGCTTAGCGGGACGGGTACCTCTCAACTCAGGCACGAAAGTCAACGGGTGCCAGGTGCGTCTTGGCAGTCGAAATTGCTCGCTGATAGCGACCGACAACTTCTTTCTGACATCTGACCGCGAACAACTTTCTTTCCGACAACCGACAACTGACGACTACTGCTTCAACGCGACGATCAAGCTCGTCACCACAATGTTCGCCAACGCCAGCGGCAGCAAAAACTTCCAACCAAACGCCATCAACTGGTCATAACGGAAGCGAGGCAGCGTGCCACGCACCCAAATATAGAGAAACATGAAGGCAACGACTTTCAGCACGAACCACAGCACCGGCAGCAACGCCTGCAAAAGTGGGCCGCCGAATACCGGGCCGCCCCATCCGCCCAGGAAAAGCACGGTTGCCAGGCACGCGACGGTAAACATGTTGGCGTATTCCGCCATGAAGAACATGGCAAACTTCATAGAGCTGTATTCGGTGTGATAGCCCGCGACCAGTTCGGTCTCGGCTTCCGCCAAGTCGAACGGAATGCGGTTCGTCTCCGCATACGCCGCCGTGATGTAAATGAAGAAAGCAATGAACTGGCCGGTGAAGACGTTCCACTTGGGAATGAAGCCAAGGAATGTGCCTTGCTGGGCCATCACGATGTCGCGCAGACTGAAGCTGCCGGCGTAAATCAGAATGCCGATCAGCGACAGGCCGAGCGCAATTTCATAGCTCACCATCTGCGCCGCGGCGCGCAGGCTGCCCAGCATCGAGTACTTGCTGTTCGACGACCAGCCCGCCAGCGCGATGCCGTACACGCCGATGCCGGTCAGCCCCAGGATCACTAGCAACCCGATGTTCACGTCGGCAATTTGCAGCGGGGTATGCACCGAGCCGATGGTCACCCACGGGCCGATGGGGATGACGGCGATCGAGGTCAACGCACAGGTCAACGAAAGGACCGGAGCCAGCAGGTATAAAGGCTTGTTAACGTAAGGAGGTGTGAGGTCTTCCTTAAAGATGAACTTTAGCCCGTCGGCCAGCGGCTGCCAGATGCCAAATGGACCCACCCGCGACGGTCCCCAGCGGTTCTGGATGTGCGCGACCACCTTGCGCTCCGCCAGCGTGGTGTAGGCCACCGCCGTCAGCAGAATGAAGAGTGCGATCGCAATCTTGACCAGCGAGACGAGAATGAAAAGTCCGATGCCCATTTATGAAGTTTCAAATTCTGGCTCAGGCCAGCTACCAGCCGCCAGCTCCCAGCCACCAGCTAAATCAATCCCATTCGTACAGCCGTGCAGCGCGCCCAAACGCGTTCTTCATTCTAAGTCGCAACCCATTGTCGTTCTGAGTCGCAACCCTCTGTCATCCTGAGCGAAGCGAAGGACCTGCTTTCGCTGGCAGCTCGAAGGCCTGTCGTCCCTAACGGAACTCGCACCCTTTGTTACCGCCTACCCAGCGCTGAAGCGCTGGGCTATCTTCTGCTGTCCCGCTTCGCGGGACGGGTGCTTCCTGCTTCAGACCACAGCGGCTCTATCGGACAGCTCCAAGGTCGGCCGCCGAAAGGTAAGCATCTGACACCTGACACCTGATACCTGATACCTGATGCCTGATGCCTGACACCGAAGCCTAGCCCCTAATCGCTGACAGCTTCTTCCTAACAACCGGCCACCAGCAACTTCTTTCTGACAACCGACAACTGGCCACTGACAACCTTTTCTAATCCGCCGCGACTTCTTTGTCCGCCGGTTCGGTCCGATACCGCTCCATCACGGTGTTCAGCGTTGCCGAATAACGACTGAGCGTTCCCGAGGTAAACAGCGTATCGTTCGACGGCAGGATCAGTTCCGGCTGACTCGCGCCGGTCGCGCCCGTAATCTGCACCAGCTGTGTGTGTTCATCCTGGCCGGCCATTATGCCGAGTCGCGAAATGTCGTAGCCCGGCACCAGCCGCTGAATTTCATCCAGCATCGCGATGGGATCGAACGGGCTCATCTTCGGCTCGAGATTGTGCGACTCAAGCCAAACCGCATGGCGGTCCGCCTCGCCCGACTGCGCACCGCGCGACTGTCCCATGTCCGCCCGCGTGCCTCCGCCGCGGAAGGGAACCAGCTTGCGCACCTCGTATCCCATGGTGTTGGCGATACGAACGATGCATTCGAAATCGGTGCGCACAGCGGAGAAGTCGCCGCCCTTCTTCAGCATCTGCAGATCGCCGCAGGTATTCGTCATCGTTCCCGACTTCTCGTAGGCATTCGCCACCGGCAGCACCACATCGGCGACCAGCGCGGTGTCGGTCATGAACATGTCCTGCACCACGGTGAACGTGTTCTGGAGAACGAACGGGTCAATGTTGTAGCGTGCGATGGGATTGGAGCCGACGACGTACAGCGCCTTCAGCTTGCCGGCTTTTGCCGCGTCCATCATCTGCAGCAGGTTCATGCCCGGCTGATTCGGAATTTCGTCGAGCCACTCTTCGTGATAGCGCGTGGCAGCATTCACCGGCGAATATCCCGGCAGCATGTCGGGATAGAGACCCATGTCGGCTGCGCCGCGCGAGTTGGCGTAATCGCCCAGGCACGCGAACTTCGCGCCTTGCGCCAGGCCAAAGTCGACCAGGGCTTTGACGTCGGCGCCGCGCAGCTCCGAACCAAAGACAATCACCAGCGGCTTCTCGCCCTTGATCTTGTCGCGCAGATCGTTCAAAACTTCGCGCGTGAGATTGGGAGAGACAATCGAGTCCGCGGCCGAATCATTGCCCGCGAGGAACTGCACGAAGCTGCCTTCCGTGCCCGGCGCGATTTGCGCGAAGCCCGTCGCCTGCCGACGCAACTTGATGGGATATGAATTCACGACGTACAACTTCGCGCGATGCAGTCGCACGTTGGTGCGAATCTGCCACGCCAGCAGCGGATGCTGGTCGGTAGGATTGTTGCCAATCAGCAAAATCGCCGGAGCATTGCCGATCTCGCGCATCGAGGCGGTCGCGTCGGCTTTGCCCGCCAGCGCCGAAGCGAAAGCAGGGAAGTCGGCAGTGCGATGATGGTCGATGTTGTTGGTGCCCAGCACCAGCCGCGCGAACTTTTGCAGCAGGTAATTTTCTTCGTTCGAAGTGCGGTTTGAGCCGATGACGCCTACCGAGGACGGGCCCGCTTCCGTTAATGCGTCCTTAAACTTCGCAGCAATCAGCTCAAACGCCTGCTCCCAGGTTGACGGAACAAACTTACCGTCACGCTTGATCAGCGGCTTGGACAGGCGCTCCTCGCTGTTGGCGAAGTCGAAAGCGTAGCGTCCCTTGACGCAAAGGAAGTCGCCATTAATGCCGCTCTTGTCGCGGTTGTCACCGCGCACGATCTGCATGCCGGTATCGGCGCGCCGCACGCCCAGCGTTGTCTTGCAACCGTCACCGCAGTGAGTGCAGACGGTACCAACATGCTTCATCTCCCACGGACGCGTTTTATAGCGATACGCACCGGAGGTGAGAGCGCCGACGGGGCAGATGTCGATGCACATGCCACACTCTTCGCACTCCAGGTGATCTTCTTTATTGGGTGCGATGATGGCGCTCGATCCGCGGTTCTGAATGCCCAGCGCCCAGACGTCCATGCCTTCGCCACACACGCGAATGCAGCGGTAACACAGAATGCAGCGCGGGCGGTCGAAGTAAACCACCGGCGACCACTGCTGCTCCTCGCGATGGTTCTTCAGCTCCATGAACTTCGACTCGGCCGCGCCGTAGGTGAAGGTCATGTCCTGCAGTTCGCATTCGCCGCCGGCATCGCATACCGGGCAGTCCAGCGGATGGTTGCCCAGCAGCAGCTCGAGCATCGACTTGCGCGCCTGCTTGATCTTGTCGCTCTCGGTAGCAACCACCATGCCCTCGGCGACCGGCGTGGTACACGCGGTCTGCAGCTTGGGCATCTTTTCGATTTCCACCAGGCACATGCGGCAGGCGCCCTGCAATGAAAGCCCGGGGTAATAGCAGAACGAGGGCACGTGAATGCCGGTGCTCTTGCACGCTTCAATCAGCAGCGTCCCCGCGGGAACCGCGAGCTTCTTGCCGTCGACAGTGATATTTACATCAGCCATAAGAAAGCAACTATTAGAAGCTGTCAGCTCTCAGCTGTCAGCCATCAGTGAGAATCTCGGATTAAGAAATCGAACCGTCTTGCAACCGTGCCCCATATGCCGTCCGCTTCCGCCGGGTGCCCCATTCAAGCCATCTTTTGGCTTGAGTGGGTCTTCAGTTCTCAATCGGGCAACATCTTTCGTCCCATACAGGACTCTTCTGTAACAACTGGCAACTGACAACTACACCAGCGCCGGCTCCTGCACGTGCTCAAACGGACACGGCTTGCCATCCAAATGCGCTTCAAACTCTGGCCGAAACTTCTGTATGTAGGAGATCATCGGCATCGCCGCCGCGTCGCCCAACGGACAAAACGTCCGCCCCAGCATGTTGTCGGCCAGGTACTTCATGTTGTCGATATCTTTCGCCACGCCGCCGCCGGAATGAAAACGGATCAGCGTCTTCTTCAGCCAGTCCGTACCTTCGCGGCACGGAATACACCAGCCGCAGCTTTCGTGTTGATAGAACTTCATCACCCGCAATGCGAACTTCACGATGCATTGCGTGTCATCAAGCACAATGACAGCGCTCGAGCCCATCATCGTCCCGGCCTTGGCCATACCGTCATAATCAAACGGGTAATCGATTTCGTCGGGCTTGAGAATCGGCACTGACGAGCCGCCCGGCACGACTGCCTTCAGTTGGCGTCCGCCTTGGATGCCTCCGGCAACGTCGTACAGCAGCTTCTTGAAGTTGTATCCCAGCGGAAGCTCGTAGACTCCAGGCTTCTCCACATTGCCGCTGATACTCACCAGGTGTGTTCCGCCGTTTTTCGGCGTGCCCAGATCGGCAAACCACTGTCCGCCGCCCAGCATGATGTGGGGAACGCTGGCCAGGGTCTCGACGTTGTTGATAACGGTAGGGCCGCCCCAAAGTCCTACCACCGCAGGGAAGGGAGGCTTGATGCGGGGCACGCCGCGCTTGCCCTCGAGCGATTCCATCAGCGCCGACTCTTCTCCAACTTCGTAGGCGCCGGCGCCGGAGTGAATATAGATATCCAGATCGCGGCCTGAGCCGAAGATGTTCTTGCCGATGAAGCCGCGCGCGTACGCATCGGCCACGGCTTTTTCCATGATCTTGACCAGGTAGCGATACTCGCCGCGCAGGTATATGTAGCCGACCCTGGCGTCAATGGCGACGCAGGCAATCATCACGCCTTCAATCACCGAATGCGGATCGTGTTCGAAAATCAGGCGGTCTTTGCAGGTGCCGGGCTCGCTCTCATCGCCGTTGCACAGCACGTACTTCGGTTTCGCCGACTGCTTGGGCACGAACGACCACTTCATGCCCGTAGGAAATCCGGCGCCGCCGCGGCCGCGTAGGTTTGACGTCTTCACCTCGGCGATGATTGCGTCGGATGTCATGCCCAGCGCCTTCTGCAACCCCTTGTAGCCATCGAGTTCAAGATAGCGGTCGAGGTTGGTCGCGCCCATGCCAAAGCGTTTGGAGACGACCTTTACTTCATCGGGATGTGAGACTAAGTAAGCCATCAGTTGTCAGTTATCAGCTATCAGTTCTCGGAGCTACGAGCCGCCAGCTTCCAGCCGCCAGCCAAACAAATCCTGTCATCCTGAGCGACGAGTGCAGCGAGGAGTCGAAGGACCCCTATTGCTGCTCCTTCTTCTTTAGTCCGTCAATCAACTGGTCGATCTTCTCCGGCGTCAGGTTCTCGTGATAGTCGTAATCCACTTGCATCGCCGGAGCCCATGAACAAGCGCCGATGCACTCAACTTCTTCCAAATGGAACAGACCGTCGGGCGTGTCCTGCTTGTTGCCGATGCCCAGCTTCTCTTTGCAGTGATCGAAAATCTTGTCCGCGCCGCGCAACAGGCAGCTTACGTTGGTGCAAACCTGCAGGTTGTACTTGCCGATGGGGTGGGTACGCATCATCGAGTAATAGCTGATGACGTTACGCACCTCCAGGTCCGAGAGCTCCACGCGCTGCGCGATCTCATGAATCGCATCATCGGTGATCGCGCCCAGCTCATCCTGGATGTAAAGCAGGATCGGCACCAGCACTGAACGCTTGGTCGGATAATGCGTGATCATGTCCGCAAAGCGTTGTTCGAGTTGGTCAGAAAATCGCATAAAAGAAGCTGTCAGCTATCAGCCGTCAGCTAAAACCTCGTGTCATCCTGAGCGACGAGCGCAGAGAGGAGTCGAAGGACCCCTATTCCCGCAATCAGTGCCTGTATCGTCCCTACGGGACTCCAACGTATTTCACTCCACTTTCCCCAGCGCTGAAGCGCTGGGCTTTCTTCTATTGTCCCGCTGCACGGGACGGACTCACAACCTGAAACTCGGAACCTGCAACTCAAAACTTCTTTCTGACAACTGACAACCGACAACTGCTCTACCTGTCTACGTCGCCTAAAACAATATCGATCGATCCAATGGCTGCGACCACGTCCGCGATTAGCCGCCCTTCGCACATCCTGGCCAGGGTCTGCAGGTTGGCAAACGAAGGAGAACGCATGTGGACGCGATACGGTTTCGCCGTTCCGTCGCTCACGATGTAGTAGCCCATCTCGCCGCGCGGCGATTCCACCGGCAGGTAAACCTCGCCTTCGGGAACCGTGAAGCCTTCCGTCACAATCTTAAAGTGATAGATGAGGGCTTCCATCTCCGTCTTCATCTTCTCGCGGTCGGGCAGCACGACCTTCGGTGCGTCAGCTTTGGTCGGGCCTTCGGGCAGACCTTCCAGCGCCTGGACAACAATCTTTTGCGACTCGCGCAACTCCTGCACTCGCACCATGTAACGCGCGAACACATCGCCGTCTTTCGAAACCGGGACGTTGAACTTGAAATTCTCGTAGCCCGAATACGGATTATCGCGCCGCAGGTCGACATCAATGCCGCTGGCGCGCAAGGTGGGACCGGTGCCACCCAACGCAAGACAATCTTCTGCGGTGATGTGCCCCACGCCCTTAATCCGATTCACGAAGATAGGATTGTTCGTCAGCAGCCCTTCGTATTCGTCGATATCGGCAGGGAAGCGGTCAATGAACTTCTTAACTCTGTCAAAGAATCCCAGCGGCGGTTCCAGCGCGATTCCGCCAATGCGGAAGTACGAGGTCATCATGCGCTGTCCCGATACCGCTTCGAACAGCCGCAGTATGTCTTCGCGCTCGCGGAAGCAGTACAGGAACACGGTCATCGCGCCGATGTCCATGGCGTGCGTGCCCAGCCAGACCAGGTGCGAGTTGATACGCGTCAACTCGTTGAGCATCACGCGAATCCACTGCGCCCGCGGCGGAATCTCCATCCCCAGCAACTTTTCTACTGCCAGGCAGTAGGCGAGGTTGTTAGTCATGGGGCAGAGATAATCGATGCGGTCCGTCATCGGCACAACCTGCTGATAGAACTTGGCCTCGCAGGTCTTCTCGATTCCGGTATGCAGGTAGCCGATGTCAGGCAGGATGCGAACGATGGTCTCGCCGTCGATCTCCAGCATGAGGCGAAGCACGCCGTGGGTCGACGGATGCTGCGGCCCCATGTTCAGGACCATGGTGCGGTCTTCGGTCGAATCCAGTACTAAGGGGCGTTCGAGAAGTTGTTCAGCCATGGCTACCGATATCCCTCAACGGGGTAGTCCTTGCGGAGCGGATGGCCGTCCCAGCCCTCCGGCATCATGATGCGCTTGAGGTTAGGGTGGCCGTCGAAGCGAATGCCGAATAAATCGAAAACTTCGCGCTCAAAGAAGTTTGCGCTCGGCCATAGCGGTACCAGCGAATCGATACTGGGGTCGCCGGTGAGCTTCACCTTGAGCCGAACGCGCTTTTTCGTTGCCGTCGAGAACAGGTGATAGACGATCTCAAATCGCGGCTCGTTGGGATACCAGTCGACGCAGGTGACGTCCATCAGTGAGTCATACTTCAGTTCCGAGCCCTTCAACCCCGCGCAGGCGTTGCGAATCGAGGTGCGGTCAACGTAGATGGTGAGTTCGTTGCGATCGAACTTCACGCCCTCAACCGCAACCGTGTCGGAGGCAAGCAGCAACGCCACCTCGGGACGGTCCTTCAGTTGCTCAATGTCGGTGATTGCCGGAGCCCAGGGCATGGTCAGATTCTCTCCGCCTTGGATGAGACGTTCCAGTCGATGACGCCCTTCTTCACGATGTACCAATAACCGGCCAGCACGATGCCGATATACACCAGCATCTCCCAAAAACCGAACATCTTGAGGTCTTTGAAGATCACGGCCCAGGGGTAGAGGAACACGGCTTCCACGTCGAACAGGATGAAGAGCATGGCGACCAGGTAGAACTTCACCGAGAAGCGCTGGCGGGCATCGCCCACCGGAGTCATGCCGCATTCGTACTGCGACATCTTCGACTTGTTGTATTTATGCTGGCCGACGAAATACGAGAGCGTCACCATGGCTGTCCCCAGGCCTGCGGCAATGCAGAGGTGGATCAGCAACGGCAAGTAACGCGCGAAATAAGTATCAGGCATGGGACGAAGACGCTCAGGAAGTTCTGCGCATGAGTCGGTAAACATTTGAGTTTATTGTTCGCTATCGTGCATGTCAACCAAAGTGCAGGCAGTGTTCATGCAGGTTTCACAAACTCGCGATCGAGATGCGTTATTCATGCACAGAACGAAAAAATTGCGACGGCTTCGCTCGTCCAACCCGGCGGCACGGATCGGTGACCGGCGAGTACGCGTCTGAGCTGCAGACGCAGGCGTGCATCGCCGGCGCGCGCATCACCGGATCATCACAGTTCTCCGCGACACCGGTTAGCGCCGCAAGAGAAAACTGCGAGGCGGCCATGGTGGTTGGGCTCAGCCGTCGCAAGAGCTTTTCAGTTTTCAAAGAGTTGTCCGGGACGGGCACTGGGCCAGCCGTTTTTGCGTCATTGGTGGAAACAGGCAAACGCAAAAAGAGCCAGACGGCGGGATGCGCCGTACTGGCTCTACTGTTTCGACTATAGCAGATTGGACCGGGAAACTTTCACGGTTTCGCAACTTTATATCTGTAATGCTGTCATCGAGTTGCGCGGATTTGTGTCACCTTCGGGCCATTGACAAGATTTTCCCGAAACGGGAATTCGGGCGCTTTTAGGTCAAAGAACCGGAAAGAACTGCAGCCACGGATTCCCTGGGATAAGGACGGATGGGATGGAATCAAAAGCACTCGGAGGCAATGCAGGTGATCTGTGTTCTCGGCGAAAATCTGTGGCTCGAGCTTTTCATCCTCCGCCGACGAAATGCACGATCTCCAGTTTGTCGCCGTCGTGCAGCGCGGTTTCGGCCCACTGCGCGCGGGAGACGATCTCGCGATTCAACTCCACCGCAACCCGATCGGCTTTCATCCCGAGCTCGTCAATCAAGCCCGCGAGCGAAAGTCCTTCGCCGAATTGTTTTTCGTCGCCATTGATCTGCAAGCGCATGAGACGAATGTAAACCATGTCGAACCAGGGGCGCGGGTGGACGCCTCGCTCATTCAATTCCCGCCTAAGCGAACATAGCCGCTCCGCAAAAATAACTAAGGGAGTCGCCTCACCGGCTCAGCCGTTCAGGCGCAACACCGCACGCTATGCCGCGATTCATCCCACAGCCGCTTGCTGGCCACGACGCAGCATAAAAGCCGAACGCATCGCAACTTCTAGCCGAAATTTGATTTACCAATTCCTTCAGCTGGGCTAATATCGCGCGATCCCGGTTTGCGCAAAAACAGGGCGTTGACTTTTCTGCTCTGCAGCGTTGCTCCCCAGGATTGTGTCCGGGAGGACTTATGAAACTTCGAACTATCTGCAGATTGGCTGTGCTTTTGTCGCTAGGCTCCATGCTGTTTGCCCAAGGAGTTACCCGTTGTGGCGGGCCGAGCAACGCGCTCCTGATCAACTGGTCGACCTTTCGATTCGATGTTTGCCATACCGGTTACAACCCCTATGAGCACACGCTCAGCACTGAGAACGTCAGCAGCATGGTGCTGGATTGGAAGTTCGCGGCCGCCAACGCGGTGGAGTCTTCGCCGGCGGTGGTGAACGGCGTGGTGTATGTGGGCTCTGGCGACTACAACTTGTACGCTTTGAATGCGACTACCGGAGCGCAGCTTTGGAAGTTCACAGCGGCCGGCCCGGTGCGATCTTCCCCGGCAGTGGTCAACGGAGTGGTGTACTTCGGGGCCACCGCCCCGGACCACAATGTGTACGCTGTCAATGCGACTACGGGAGCGAGGCTATGGACCTACACGACCGGCGGCCAAGTCTATTCATCGCCGAATGTAGTGGATGGCAGAGTGTACGTAGAGTCTCAAGACGGGGTTCTTTCCGTCCTCAACGCCACGACTGGAGCCCTTCTCTGGCACTACGCAACGGGAGCGCTAATTTCCGATTCGCCAACCGTCGTAAATGGAGTGGTGTACTTCGGAGCACCCTCGCCTGACAGCAAGGTGCACGCCCTGAATGCGGTTACCGGCGCGGAGATCTGGAGCTTCGGACCGGACGAATATGCGGGTTCCGCGATCGTCTTCCATGGCGTACTGTACATCACCAGCTTCGGCTCGGGCCCGCCGTTCGGCGGACGGCTGACCGCGCTGAACGCTGTTACCGGCGCTCTCCTCTGGCGCCATCAGTTTACTGGCGATATAGATTCTTCGCCCGCCTTGGCTGATGGGGTGCTCTACATCGGAACGTTCGACCATAAGTTGTACGCGTTGAGGGCCGATACCGGGGACGTCCTTTGGGGTGGCTTAACCGCGGGAGTTATCTACACCTCGCCGACAGTTGCTAACAGCGTGGTGTATGTCGCTTCCGACTACCCCGGCGGCGACAGTGGCAATGGTGGCCTGTTTGCCTTTGATGTCGCCACCGGAGCACGGCTGTGGTCGTACCCGTTACCTATGCACAATTCTTCTTCACCCTCCATAACGAACGGAGTGCTATACGTCGGAAGTGGCAATCCCGACAACAGTGTGTACGCGTTCCATCTGCCGAATCAGTGATAGGAACTAGCAACCGGTATGGCGGGAGGGGCTCTGCGGAACCTCCCGCGTTACGTTCGCCCTGAGGAATTGCAGCTTCTGCAACTTCCTACCGCAATTCAACATTCCTCCTTGCCCACTCGCACATCTAAGCTGCATCTCAGGGTTGCGGACGCGCCGGTCACCTCCACTTGGCCTGCATTCCGCCTTCCGTGTAAGCTTCACAACTCGACAGGATAGACAGAAAATTGGCAACCACTGCAGAATCCGCCGGGGCAATAACCGTCTCGCGACCCGAGACAAACCCGTGGATCATCGCGGTCGCGGTCATGCTGGCCACGTTCATGGAGGTGCTCGACACTTCCATTGCCGCGGTGGCATTGCCGTATATCGCCGGCAGCGTTTCCGCGACCAACGACGAAGCGACCTGGGTGCTGACCAGCTATCTTGTTGCCAACGCCATCATCCTTCCCGCCAGCAGTTGGTTTTCTCTCAAGTTCGGTCGCAAGCGATTCCTGATCGTCTGCATCATGATCTTTACTGCGTCGTCGTTCTTCTGCGGAGCGGCAAGCAGCCTGGGCTTGATTCTGTTCGCACGCGCCTTGCAAGGCGCAGGTGGAGGCGCCCTGCAGCCGCTATCGCAGGCGATCCTGCTGGAAAGCTTCCCGCCGGAAAAGCGCGGCCTCGCGATGTCCGTGTTCGCACTTGGTGTGGTGGTTGCGCCGGTGCTCGGCCCAACCCTCGGCGGATGGCTGACGGAAAACTATTCCTGGCGGTGGGCGTTTTACATCAACATCCCGGTTGGAATCCTTGCCATATTGCTGATCGCGCGCTTCGTCGAGGACCCGCCCTATATTAAGAACGCCAAGGCCGGCAGGCTCGACGGCCTTGGCCTCGGCCTGCTGGCCATCTGGCTCGGCGCGCTGCAGATCATCCTCGACAAAGGACAGGAAGACGACTGGTTCGGCGCGACCTGGATTCGCTGGGCGACGGCGATTCTCATCGTGGCGCTGGTGATGTTCCTCGTATCGCGAGCTGACCCACGATAAGCCGCTGGTCGATTTGCGTATCTTCCGAAATCGCAATTTCCTGATGGGATGTGTGCTCATCTTTCTTTTCGGTGGGGTCGTTTACGGCCTCATAACCCTACTGCCGCTGTTCTTTCAGGAATTGCTGGGCTACACCGCCTTAGCAGCCGGAATTGCGGTGGCGCCTCGCGGCCTCGGCTCGCTCTTTTTCATGCCCGCCATCGGCATACTCACGGGCAGGGTCGATAACCGCTATCTGGTTTGCGCGGGATTTGTAGGTATGGGAGTGTGCACCCTGTGGATGGGGCGCTCGACGCTCGACATCGGACCATGGTCGCTGTTCTGGCCGATTATCCTGAGCGGAGGATGCCTGAGCCTGATCTTCGTTCCCCTGGCGACTTCGACCATGGGGACGTTGCGCAATGAAGAGATTGGAAACGCCAGCGGTCTCTACAACCTGATGCGTAACGTGGGCGGAAGCATCGGCATTTCCGTGGTGAACACGTTGCTGGCGCGGCACCAGCAGGTTCATCGTGATGAGCTGTCGCATAACATGGCACAGTACAGCCACACTTTCCAGGACCAGCTCAACGCATTGACGGCATACCTGTCGCAACACACTGATCCGACAACGGCGGCTCGGCAAGCGCTGGGGATACTCAACGGAATGCTGAGCGCGCAATCGGCCTTATGGTCGTTTCTGGATGACTTCCGTTATCTGGCAGCGTTGTGTTTTTTGTGCGCCCCGATTGCATTCACCATGGTCAAGGTGCGCAAACGCGGCGGGGCAACCATGGCGCACTGATCAGGCAGCGAAGGGATATGCAGTAGAGTGGCACAGTTTCGCGTAGTGGCGAACGGCTGAAACAATCTCCATCGCGATGATTCGCGTCAGGGCACGACTCCAGTCGTGCCGATAAACCTTGTACTTAGCCATCAGAGACGACTTCAGTCGGTGGCACCCGGTGTTCCCGGACTATTTCAGCGATCTCTTCAGTGCTTGTGATCCTGAGCGCAGTCGAAGAAGCTGCTAGGGTGTCGTCCTGAAGGGATCCGGGGTTGTAAAAAGAACAGAGGCGGTTTCGACCATGCGAGCTTCAGAGGTGCGGAGCGGGCTTCTCTGAATTCGCAGTACAATAGCCGCCAGCTTTTGGCGTTGCATGATCACCGCGCATTACATCCCGCGTCCCCCATTGTCAGACTTCGTCAAGGTGATCTGGTATTGGGACGGCTACTGTCAGCCGCACTCACGCGAGCGCCTGTTGCCCGACGGCAGCATGACCATTGCGTTCAACCTGGGACGCGTACACGACCAGCAGAGCGGACGCGAGATCTCGGTTGCCGGTGGTGACGCCATTTGCGGAGCGCGCTCGACCTACATGGTCGCCGATACGGCAAACATGGTGACCACGCTCGGCATCCAGTTCAAACCGGGCGGAGCTTTCCCGTTCCTTCGGATGCCTGCGGCCGAGCTCGACGACCTGTGCCTGCCGCTGGACGACGTTTTCGGTCCAAACGCCCTCAGCCTTCGTCAACAATTGCTGGAATGCGAAACTGTGCAACAGAAATTCGCCGCCGCCGAGCGCTGGCTGCTGGCCCGGGCAGCGAAGCCGCTGAAGAAGCATCCGGCGGTGGAGTACGCGACCGCCGCATTCCTTCGCAACTCGCACCATCAGCCGCTCTCGCAGGTGCTGGACCGCATCGGCTATAGCCAGCGTTATTTCAATCAGCTCTTCGCCGAAGAGGTCGGGCTCACCCCCAAACGGTTTCTGCGGGTGCGGCGGTTCCAGCGAGTGATTGCCTCGGTCGCCGGCAGCGAGTCGGTGGACTGGGCCGACCTCGCCGGCCTGTGCGGCTACTACGACCAGTCGCATTTTGTGCACGACTTTCGCAGCTTCGCTGGCCTGACCCCGGCGGCGTATCTGGCTCATCGCACGCCTCACCTCAATCACATTCCCATACTCGACTAGGTCAGATTTTTACAAGACGGCGCCCGGCATCGGGGACGAGAATCATGCCAGCGCCGGTTTCTCAGCGGCGAATCAGAGTCCTGGGCCTTTACCTATTGGCAAAGACCAAGGACCAAAAGCCAAAAGCTAACGGCCAAGAGCCGAACAAAGAGGAGAGCACCATGCCAGTAAAACCAGTTCCCGATGGATTCCACACTTTGACCCCGTACCTTACGGTCGACGATGCGCAAACCTTGATCAACTTCATCGAGCAGGCATTCGATGGCAAGCTCACCTACCGCATGGACGACGACCAGGGTAATCCGCGTCATGCCGAGATGAAGATTGGGGATTCCATGCTGATGCTCGGCCAGGCGCGCGACGAGTGGCATCCCAAGCAGACCAACCTCATGCTGTATGTCCCCGATTGCGATGCCGTGTACCAGAAAGCTCTGGCCGCAGGCGGGACGGTGGTGCGGGAGCTGACGACCCAACCGTACGGCGACCGCAGCGGCGGGGTTAAAGATCCGCAGGGCAATACCTGGTGGATCTCGACCCACGTGGAAGATGTGTCGCCGGAGGAGATGGAGCGGCGGATGAAGGCGGGCGCGCATTGAGCGGCTACGCATCGGGGGTAACCGTCCTCGGGCTACTCGCAGCGAGGACGACAACGGCTGAGCCCCGCGTGGCGCGAAGCGGCACGTTGGCGGCGACCCACGTTCCGTCGGAGCTCACGGCTGGGGCTACCTGACGCGTCGTCGCCCAGCGACTAAGAGCAGGGGTTACCACCATCCGTAGCGCCGCGAAATTAACGGACGCAGGAGGAACTCTGCATGACAGCCGACCAATTTCGCAAGCTTGTACTCAGCTTTCCCGACGCTGAGGAGCGGGCCCACCACGACCATCCCGACTTTCGCGTCGGCGGGAAGATCTTCGCGACGCTCGGCTACCCGATGGCACGCACGGCATGGTGCAGTTGACCCCCGAGCAGCAGGCGGAGTTCATCAACGATCATCCGCAGGTATTTTCGCCGGCGGCAGGGAAGTGGGGACAGAACGGCTCTACCATTGTGAAGTTGTCCGAGGCTACGAAACCGATGATGCAGATAGCGCTCGAAGCGGCATGGAAGAATGCGAGCAGCAAAGCGGCAAAGAGAATCCCGGCAAAACGCAGACTTGCACAGAAGCCAACTACGAAGGTCAGATGAGGCGGACTGCTAGGTGGCCCAATTGTGAACCTTAAGGCCTTGCACACGTCGGAACTCTCGCTCGTTATTGGTGACTACGATCAGGTTCGCTGCCAGGGCGTGTGCGGCAATCCAGAGGTCATTGTTGCCGATCATCTCGCCCGCCGCTTCAAGTCGCGCGCGAATGGTTCCGTAGGCCTCGGCCGCAGCTTCCGGCAGCGGAATTGCGGGCAGCAAGGTGACGAGTTCCCGCAGGCGTTCAAGGGCAGTAGCGCGATGCGCGCTTTTCTGAGCTCCGTACATCAATTCGCCATAGGTAATCACGGACAGGACGGCCTCTCCCGCCCGTAATTTGCGGAATCGGCGGAGAACCGGCTCGGGCCGACTCTGCCGAATGTAAATGCAAATATTTGTGTCCAGCAGAAACCGGGGTTCCACCGTCACAGTCGCTTACGTTTCTGAGGGCGGTCGAGCTCTCGGCCGGGAAGCTCGATGTCGTCTGGCAGATCGGCAATGATTTCGAAGGCGCGCTCCAGGTTTGGCTCGCACTCACGCAGAACTATTTCCTTGCCGCGGCGAAATATCTCTACCTCGCTGCCCTTGACCCGAAAGTCTTTGGGCAGCCGAACGGCCTGACTGTTTCCAGAACGGAAGACTCGGGCAGTATTCATGGGCATCCCTGACGAAGTATATACATTCAGTATTCACTCGGGAAGCGAATCGTGTGGAGTAGGAGCTGGCCCCGAGAGTTGTTATTACTACTCGCGTCATAGTACAAACCTTGCTAAAGTGCCATCCAGCTATCACATAAAGGAAATGCAACTGCCAGCAGCTCTGCCTGCATCCAACTTCCGGACAGTGGACCAGAAAAATTGACGACAGCGAAAAAAATACTTGCTTCCGGCATCACCGAGGCTGAGGCCATTGCGCGCGCCAAAGAGGGCGACGCCGAGTGCTTTGAGATGCTTTATGGCATGCACAAGCGCCGCGTCTATTCACTTACTTTGCGCATGACTGGCAACACCGCCGAGGCTGAAGACCTCACACAAGAAGCCTTTTTGCAGCTCTACCGCAAGATAGGCACATTTCGGGGCGAATCGGCTTTCTCGACGTGGTTGCACCGCCTGGCGGTCAACGTCGTACTCATGCACCTGCGCAAGAAGGGACTTCCAGAGGTATCGCTGGAGGAGACCATGGAACCGCAGCAGGAAGACGGTCCCAAGAAAGATGTGGGCGCGCGGGACAACGTACTCGCCGGGTCTATCGACAGGGTGAACCTGGAGCGCGCTATCGAGAGCCTGCCTCCTGGGTATCGCATTATCTTCGTCTTGCACGATGTCGAGGGTTATGAACACAATGAAATTGCCGAGATGATGGGCTGTTCCATCGGCAATAGCAAATCGCAGCTTCATAAAGCCCGCATGAAATTGCGTGACTTGCTGAAGTTGAGCAAGGCGGAAAAAGCTGCGCGAAGGTAAGGGAAGGTTGGAGTGGGATCGATGCGAAGTAGCCGAGAGGCGTTTAACGTCGGCCGTCAGATCGTGAAGGACGGCATCGGGCACGATTCGCGGGAAATCCAGGGGAGAGAAGAATGAATTGTGCCGAGTTTCAGAAAATTTTGCCATTCATCATCGACGGCGGCGGAACTCCGGAGCAGCAGGAGCACCTTGCGAGCTGCCCGGTGTGCTCCGATTTAGTGGCCGATTTACGCTATATCGCTGAATGTGCGAAGCTGCTGGTTCCCATGGAGAATCCCAGCCCACGAGTTTGGGAGGGGATCGAGGACTCTCTACAGCGCGAAGGCCTGATCAAGCGGCGCCACGTATAGAGCGGTGTAAGAATGGGCCTCGGCGGTACTTTAACGACCCTCGCGGTCATCGCAAGCTTCAGCGTGCGAAAATCGTGACTGAAGCCGGGCTCAATCTCTGCCTGAACCTTCTACTTGGCCGTAGGCCAGGCGACATCCGCCCAAAAAAAGCAACAGCCTCCAACCGCACCGCCATTTGTGACGCAGGCAATTGACCCGGTTTCGCTCAAAATGTTATAAGAAACCGCGCTGTTAATGTGCTCGCAGGCTGGGCGAAGTCTGTCCTGGCGGCGATTGTTTTTCCCGGCGCGGCCAAACCTCAACACTTCTCGTCTTGAAGTGGAAGCGTGTTCTCGGGATTCCAGCAGGTATAGCGACGTCCAATTTCCCTTTAGGGAAGAGGACTGCGCGAGCCCATCCTGCTGGTGGTACCTGACGGTTATGTATGAACGCTCTCTGCGGAGAATCGTGGAACAGCGAACTGGCAATCATCCTCACACGGGGGCGCTTCCTGCCGCCCATCGGAGAACTCGTATGCAAATTTGGCATGCCGCCGCGCGGCAAGTTCGTCACTTAAAACGCCCGGCTTCGACCATGGCCGCGGCACTCATGACTCTTCTTCTAACCGGCTCTGTCGCCTTCGCCCAGCCTTCGAGCGAAGCTTCGGGCGAAGCCAGCCTGCGGCTTCCGGACCTGTCCTCCGTCAGCTTCCTGGGGGTCGATGGTCACAAGCTTTTGCTGGTCGGCCTCCTTTTCTGTTTCTTCGGACTGCTCTTCGGGCTCGCCATTTACATGCAGCTGAAGAACCTGCCGGTCCATCGCTCCATGCGGGAGATTTCGGAGCTGATTTACGAGACCTGCAAAACTTACCTGCAGACCCAGGGCAAGTTCATCCTGATTCTGTGGCTGTTTATCGCAGTCATCATCCTGGCCTACTTCGGATGGCTCTCCCCGGTACCCGGCAAACCAGTCGCCGTGACGCTGCCGATCATCCTGCTGTTCAGCGTTGTCGGAATTGCCGGCAGCTACGGAGTGGCGTGGTTCGGCATCCGGGTCAACACCTTTGCCAACTCGCGTACAGCTTTCGCCAGCCTGCGTGGCAAGCCGTACCCGATCTACGCCATCCCGCTGAAGGCCGGCATGTCGATCGGCATGATGCTTATCTCGGTCGAGCTGCTGATCATGCTGTGCATTCTGTTGTTCGTTCCCGCTGACTACGCCGGGCAGTGCTTCATCGGATTCGCCATTGGCGAGTCGCTGGGCGCGGCCGCTCTGCGTATCGCCGGCGGCATCTTCACCAAGATTGCCGACATCGGCTCTGACCTGATGAAGATCGTCTTCAAGATCAAGGAAGACGACGCGCGCAATCCCGGCGTCATTGCCGATTGCACGGGCGACAACGCGGGCGACTCGGTTGGTCCCAGCGCCGACGGTTTCGAAACTTACGGCGTGACCGGCGTAGCGCTGATTACCTTCATCCTTCTGGCGGTACGCGATCCGCGTATCCAGGTGCAGTTGCTGGTATGGATTTTCGTGATGCGCATCATGATGCTGGTCTCCAGCACAGTTGCGTACTTCCTGAACGAAACGGTTGCCAAGGCTCGTTACGGCAACTCCGACGACATGAACTTCGAGGCGCCGCTGACCTCGCTGGTGTGGCTTACGTCCATCGTCTCCATCGTGCTGACCTACATAGTCTCGAAGGTCATCATTCCGGAGCTTGGTGGCGATGACACGCAGTGGTGGAAGCTGGCGACCATCATCTCCTGCGGAACCCTGGCAGGCGCAGTTATTCCGGAACTGGTGAAGGTGTTCACTTCGGTCAGCTCGGGACACGTGAAGGAAGTCGTGACCTCGGCGGAAGAAGGCGGAGCATCGCTCGACATTCTTTCAGGCCTGGTGGCGGGTAACTTCTCCTGCTACTACCTGGGATTCACCATGGTTGGCCTGATGGGCGTCGGCTACTACGTCAGCACACTGGGCCTGGGCGCGATCGTAGGCGGGGTTCCGCTGATGCTGGCCCCGGCGGTCTTCGCTTTCGGACTGGTGGCCTTCGGATTCCTTGGCATGGGGCCGGTGACGATCGCAGTCGATTCGTACGGGCCGGTCACCGACAACGCTCAATCAGTCTATGAACTGTCGCTGATCGAGCAGGTCCCCAACATTGAGGGCGAACTGCAACGGGATTACAAGATCAACGTGAACTTCGAGCGCGCCAAGCACCTGCTGGAAGAGAACGACGGCGCGGGCAATACCTTCAAGGCGACGGCCAAGCCGGTGCTGATCGGCACGGCGGTGGTCGGCGCAACCACGATGATCTTCTCCATCATCATGGCGCTCACCCACGGCCTGACGGAGAACGTCGGCAAGCTGTCACTGCTGCATGCTCCGTTTGTGCTGGGACTGATCAGCGGCGGCGCCGTCATCTACTGGTTTACCGGCGCTTCGATGCAGGCGGTCACCACCGGCGCCTATCGTGCGGTGGAATTCATCAAGGCCAACATTCGGCTGGAAGGGGTGGAGAAAGCTTCGGTCGAAGACAGCAAGAAGGTGGTCGAGATCTGCACCAAGTACGCGCAGAAAGGCATGTTCAACATCTTTCTGGCGGTGTTCTTCGTGACCCTTTCGTTCGCCTTCGTGGAGCCGTTCTTCTTCATCGGCTACTTGATTTCGATCGCCATCTCCGGCTTGTACCAGGCCATGTTCATGGCCAACGCCGGCGGCGCATGGGACAACGCCAAGAAGATCGTCGAGGTCGAACTCAAGCAGAAGGGAACTCCTCTGCACGACGCGACGGTGGTCGGCGATACGGTGGGCGATCCGTTCAAGGACACTTCTTCGGTGGCCATGAACCCGATCATCAAGTTCACCACGCTGTTCGGATTGCTGGCGGTGGAACTTGCGGTTCAGCTCACGGCGACGAACGGAGCAGCCTTCGCACACATCCTGGCGATCATCTTCTTCGCCATCTCGTTCTTCTTCGTACATCGTTCGTTCTACGGAATGCGGATTGTGAAGGAGCAGACCGGGAAGACGGGCAAGAAGATCGAGTTGGAAACGGCGGTGCGGTAAGAAGTCGCTAGCAACTGGCAATTAGCAATTAGTTTCGGGGCGGACTTCGGTCCGCCCGATTCTTTTGTCATCGTCAGCGAATTCAAAGATCAAATTCCGGATGCTGGTTAGCCCACGCGATGAGGTCGTTGCGCGCCCAGAGCATGCACCCGATGCGTGGACGATAGCTACCCTCCTCGTAGGCCTTACGGCGTTGCACGCTGCCTACAAGGAAACCAGCATCTTCGGGAGCCGGCTCGAGATCGACTATCAGCGCTCCGCCGCTTTGCGGAAAGGTTCGCAGCCACGCCAGGTGAGGACTGACCTGTGCCGTGCTTTCACCGTAGAACCATGCTGTCGACATGAGTGCCCTTACGTCGGGCTGTTTCTCCATCGACCTCGCCCCGCGGTAAAAAGAGATGGCCGCCTGTTTCTCCGTGAGGATCCCTTTGTTCTTCCGGCGTTCGTTTACGTGAAACTCCCAGGTGGGGGCGAAGCCACCCATCTTGGTGACGACATGGCGCATCAACTTCGCCCAACTGCGGGTCTTCCATAGCCATGATCGGGGCAGTGCGTCGGGCTCCCACTGGAATTGTCCGGCCGGGAAGCGGCGCAAGGTTGCGACCCGTGCCATCTCGCGGAAGCGCACGTTATCGCTGCCGAACCGAGGTATCCAGGCGGGGCTCGGATTAGCGAAAAACTCGAACTCCTCCGCGAACAGTTCCTTCACCCGCTCAGAGACAGGCAGTGAGGGAACCTGACCGCAGGCATGTTGCGAAACCAGCATCAGCAGGGCGCGCTCCACGGCGTGGTCTTCTGGATTCAGTTCCACGGACGAGCAGAGCGCAGGCAAGACAGCTCCGCTGCTATGCATGGTGACTTGGCTAAGAAGTTGGAATGCTGTGGCTGGGTTGGCGTAGTCACCGAGACCAGACATGATCTGTGGAAAGGGAGGCTGCTGCAGTGCACTTCGGCAGGACTCGTAAGCCAGCGCCAACCGGGCGCGCAGTTCGCTGCCTGTGCTCATGCGGCGTTGGAGCGGTGGTTAGGCATGGTGCTCGATTCCGGGGAAAGAGTTGAACCTAGCCAAGCCCCGCTTTGCCGACGTCCAACAATGTGACTCCGACAAGAGGCTCGCGTAGACCATTGATGAAATGAATTCTACACGCTTGCAGTGGCGCCTCCGCTCCGCCCGACATCGTAAAGCGCGGCGTTTCATGGCGGCGAAAGGGTGGCCTCCCTATACGATGCGATAGAATTTCGACGGTGACCGGTCTCCTTAGAAAAACGAAAGCTTCGCTGTTGCAAACCAGGGGCTTCGGCTTGTCTTCTGCGGTCGCGAGCAGCGGATGGCGATCGCGTCGGCTGCTGATTCTTTGCTACCACGGCATTGCCATGGGAGCCGAGCATGATTCGCACCCGGAGATGTTTCTGCCCGCAGCTACGTTCGAGCGCCGTCTGTCGCTGCTGAAGGATTTCGGAGCCAATGTTCTCGACCTGGGCGACGCCCTTGTCAGGTTGCAAACCGGCAAGCTTCCTCCTCGCGCCGTAGCCATCACTTTCGATGACGGGTGGGCTGACTTCTACGTCAAAGCCTATCCGGCGCTGCGCAAGTTCGGATTCCCAGCGACGGTTTATCTCACCACCTATTACTGCTTGAACAACCGTCCTATCTTTCGCTTTGCGCTCAGGCACATGATGTGGAAACAGCGAGAGCGGTGCATTGAAAATCATCGCCTCGGGTTTCTGCCGGAGGTGCTGGATTTCCGCACCGGGGACGGTCGATGCCGGGTACAGCAGAGCATGTTAGACCACATGAAAGCGACAGATCTTTCGGGTAGCCAGAAAGATGATCTGGTTGCAGAGTTCGCCGATGCGATCGGCTTCGACTTCTCGGAATTGACGTCCAACCGGCTGTTTCACCTCATGACCCCTGCGGAAGTTACCGAAACCGCAGCCGGCGGCATCGACATTCAACTCCACACACACCGCCACCGGACACCGGTGGAGAGAAGTTTGTTTCTGGGAGAAATCCGACAGAATCGGAAGCACATAACTGATTTGACTGGCCGCAACCATGCGGTCCACTTTTGTTATCCCAGCGGCGCCAATCAGCCTGCATTCCTGCCCTGGCTGCAGGAAGCGGGCGTCGAATCGGCCACCACTTGTGATCAGGACTACGCCTCGCGACAAAGTAATCCGCTGTTAGTGCCGCGCCTACTGGACCAGGCTGCAATTTCGGACCGCGAGTTTGAAGCATGGCTGACCGGCTTTATGGCCTTCATGCCGAAGCGAAAAGTTTTACAGCCGGAAGTCGCCCCGGAATAGCCTCGGCGTGAGCCGAAGCGTGTAGTTTGGTGGAGCCGGGTCAGCGTGATGGAAGATTTCGTACGAGCACCATGGTTCTCCGTTTACGAAAGCTTCGCGTCGTTCTCCTGTGTTACACTGGCGTCGATAATCCTGCCTGTCCAGGGCCTCCCAATCCTTAATCGGTTATGAATGTTGCCAGTCGAAGCAGTCTGTCCCAAGCCACAGCGACGATAGACCAGCTGTATGCCAAGGCTGACCACGCACTTTCAGCTGTCAGCAAGCAGGAAGGTGAGTTTCTCGAATCGCTGGCATCCCGACCGGACGTTCACAACACAATCGAAGTAGGATGCGCCGACGCCATCTCTTCCATCTATATCTGCTCGGGTCTTGCGGGAAAGCAGGACGTGCATCACATCGCGATTGATCCTTGCCAGAGCAGCGACTTCCAGTGCCGGGGTGTAGCCAACGTGCGCCAGGCCGGATTCGATTTTTTCGAAATCATCGAGGCAGGATCGGAAGAGGCGCTTCCCAAACTCATGGCGGAAGGCCGAATTTTTGATATGGGTTTGATCGATGGTCTCCATACGGCCGATCAGACCATGCTGGACTTCTACTACATGGATCGCCTCATCCGCCCGGGCGGAACTATCGTGATTGACGACGTTGATATGCCGGCCGTGAATAAGATTGCCCGCTACGCCGCGACCTACGGCAATTACAAACTGATCGGTACCTCGGGCAAGCGCTATATTCGCCGCAAGCTGGTGAACACAAGCAAGCAGCTGCTGGCCAGCGCACTATGGCCCATTCGCAAACTGGTCGGTGATGGAATGATGCGCGAGTTCTGGGACGTTTCGGTAGTACACCCGGAGCACATCTGGACGATCGACAACTGCACCATGGTCGCTTTTGAGAAGACCGGCGAGCAGACGCGCGACACGGTGTGGTACCAAGGTCTGTGAATGGCCGCAAAAGGCTGATGGCGATCTGCGCTGTGGCAGCCGGAGCGCATTAGTTCGTCGACAACCCCGATGAGCGCGTTTCCAAACTCAAAGCCGGTGCCTTGCAGCGTGACATGGTTGATAAAACCGATGTTGATGGTTTTGCTCTGTGGCCTTTCAGCGCTGGCCGAAATCAATCCCGGCGAAATATCCAACGTGAATGTCAGCGTCACCCCCACCACCGCAACCATCACCTGGACGACCGCGCATCCGGGATCGAGTTGGGTCTACTGGGGATTCCACGATTCCGGCACAGCCATAAAGACGGGACAGAACGACGACGTCACCGCGCATAGCGTTACCCTGACCGGGCTGGTGCCCTACAATTCGCACGCCGGCATGGGCAATGTCGGCAGTTACGATTACTACGTCGCGACTCAGAGATCTTCGGATGGCAAATGGTCGAGTTCGGGCGGACCGAATACCAATACCTACTCTTCGATTAGTAACTTTCATACCCCGGCACTGAACACATCGGCCCCGCTGCGGATTTCCACCGTTCCCTTGGGCCAGAAGCACGTCTATCCCGGACACGATCTTTATGTGGTGCCGGTAAACACGCTGCTTGCAGGAGGCGAAGGCGCCCAGGCCGGTGCCGTAGGCGTGCTGACCTCGGCCACGGTGAAAAACTCAGACAACACCGACACCGGATGGCAGGTGGATGCGCTTAACAGCCTGCGCTCCTATCCCGGTGGATTTAACCCCGGCAAGAAATGGAATCGAGAAATCAACATCGTTGGCGGCGGACCCAACCATGGCAAGGAATTTGTGGTGGGGATCGCGCAGGCAAATTTCGTAACCACCCCCATGCAGATGAATGGCAACCAGGGGGCACTGGCGGTCCGCGTCCCCAGTGATGCGCCGGCCGGAAGCTATACCTTGAATGCCACCTTGCAGCCGTATTCCGACTGGGGCGCAACGGTTGCGGTGGGCACTCCCATCGACTTTACCTGGCATTTCACGGTGTACCCCCCGGCATCGTTCACGGCAACGCCGCCGCATTCGTATCCTCCGATTCCCGCCCTGGATGCCTGGCAGAGCAACATGATCTCGAACAATCATGGCGGCGAATATTGGTGCACGGAATCGAAGAGCCGGACTCCCATTGCATCGTTGGAATTCGGTTCGTTCTTAGGGCCGGATTATGAACTGGTGGGCAACTTCAATGCCGCCAAACAGCCCGACGCACAGAAAAGCTACAACTATGACGGCGGTCGCGTTTACATGCAGATCGCCGACTATCAGTACGACACGCCCGGGATGCCGGGGTATCACGACGCAGCCAGCAAGGCCCATTGGCAACACTGCGCTCAGATGATCCTTTACCCTTATGACGATTGGCTGGCGCGCTCGCTGGGAGCCCAGCTGAACGAGCCCAACCAGCACCTGTTCGGCACAGGAATGTACTACGCGCGAACGCATGACCCGACAGCGGCTGCTGCTTTGGCTCACACCACCGACACCTGGGGGGCATTCAGCGGCTTCTATGGCACGCTGAATCCCGGCGGTATGCGATGGTTCGCCTATACCTGGGACTCGCAGATCGCCAATCAAGCCAGCGGTGCGCACCGGCCATGGCAGTTGAGCGGCAATGCAACCGATGTTGGGCTGGCGCTGCTCGACATGTTCATGCAGTACGACGGGGTGAGTTCGATGCCCACCTGGACCTATCATCCGTTCGTGTTGGGCGCATTGCTGGAATCGCTGATCGCTCAGTATGAGCTGGATGCGGAGATGTCGCGTACGCCGGACCCGAGGATCCCGCGGGAGATTGGCAAGACGCTCTATTTTCTATTCCAGGGCAACAATCAGAACTGGTGGAACTCCGATATTGGCACGCTGCGTTATAGCCCGGTGGATGTGCCAATGTCGCACACGTGGAATGACGGCAACTCGACCGACGTGTGGGCCAGCCTGAACAACCTGCTGGGTCCTGCGTGTGCCTGGTACTGGTCCAAGACCGGAGACGAAACGGTACGCGCCTGGGGCGACCAATTGTTTGCCGCGACCTGGAAGGACAGTGGCAACCTGGCGTGGGCGGCGAAGCCGTTCAATCAGGTATACAAATGGTCTTTTGACTTTGTCCGGTACCGTAGCGGACCAAACCCCAAAGCCACCTTCCTGCCCAGCCAGAATGCTTACGAGGGCGCGTGGAAGGACACGGTGCCGCCGCTGATTTTCCGCGAATTCAACTGCGGACTTAAAGGACCCAATACTGCTGCCCTCTGCCAGGACACGAGATTGTTTGCGCCCACGGTGAATGGGAATCAGGTAACGATCACCTGGGACACCACCGAACCGGCCACTACCGAGGTGTACTACCAGAAGGGTAAGGCGCCATTATGCAGCCTGAAAGATAACTCCTATGGCTCGACCTTGGCGTCCTGTGTGGGCAACTATTCGGAACACTACTCCGCCGACCCGGACGGCGTACGGCATCATGTGGCCATATTGAAGGGACTGCCGACCTCCGTTACCGAACACTATGTGCTCTATTCGCAGGACGCCGCCGGGAACGGCGTGATGATGCCCGACGCTACTTTTACTACAGGCGCCCAAGCCTCAGGTGGCGAAGCTCAACAAAAACCGTAGGCGGCACGATGCGGTAAAGAAGTAGCTGGCAATTAGCAATTGGCAACTAGCAATTAGCAGCTAGCAACTAGTTTGGGGCGTGCTTCGGTCCGCCCGATTCTTTTGTCATGGTCACCGACTGGGTGCCCGAACCGAAAACAAATCCGGCTTCAGCCGCTGCGGTGAACGCGTGAGCTGAAGCCGGACTATTTATTGGCGCAGATATCTACTTCTGGCCTGGCAGGTGAAAGGCATACAGGTTGAAGTCCTGAGAGCCAATGTAGACAACGCCGTTGACTACTACCGGCGAAGCCGGGATGTAGCCGCCGGTGGTGTACTTCCAAAGGAATGCTCCAGTGGCGGCGTCGAGCGCATAGAGGTTATTGTCGGAGGAGCCTACGTATACAACTCCGTTCGCCACCGCGGGCGAGGAACTGAGCTCGCCTCCCGCGTTGTACTGCCATAGCAGTGCTCCGGTGGTGTCGTCTAGGGCGCTCAGCGAATTTCCGGTAGATCCATAGACCCTGCCGTAGGCGACCGCCGGGGAATTCCCATTCCCCGTACTGCTCTTCCAGAGGAATGCCCCGGTCGTCGCATTAAGGGCGTAAAGATAGCCGTCCCCGGAACCGAAGTACACGATCCCATTAACCACAGCAGGGGACGACTCTACGGGACCGCCTGCGGTGTACTTCCAGATGAGCGCTGCTGTGGTGGCGTTCAGTGCATAGAGGTTTCCGTCAATGGAGCCGACATACAGAGTGTTGTTGACGATCGCCGGCGAAGAGATGAAGCCAGTCATTCCCCCGGTTTGGAATTTCCAGAGAAGCACTCCGGTATTGGCATTCACGGCGTACAAGGTGTGATCCGCAACCCCGGTGCCGACATACACGAGGCCATTCGCCACGACGGGCGAATCACTGACGTCGATCGGTAAACACATGTATCTGGTACTTCCAGAGGAGAGTCTCCGGTCGTAGCTTTCAGGGCAAACAAGGTGGCTTGACTGTCGGTGAAAAGAGCGTGCCGTTGGCCACGGTGGGCGTATATTCCACGCCGTTGCCGTTGCCGAGTGTAAAACCTCCAGACCATTTGCCCGGTGTTGGCATTCAGCGCGTAGACATAGTTATCCCACGCGCCGAGATAAACGTTTCCATTAGCAACGACAGGCGCATCGTAGATGCGGGCTCCGGTGGTGAACTTCCAATCCAGAACCAGATTGCCTACGTTGGCGGGACTGAGAAGCGTTTCATTCGGGTTGAATCCCGTGTTGCAGAGATCGAAGCGAAATTGCGGCCAGTCGACAAGCGGCTTAGGGGATGGCCTGCCGCACGGGCCGGGTACCTGCGCGGTTGCGAGTGAGCTAATGGTCAGCAGCAGAACCAAGTTTAAGAAGACTTTGATCCTCACGGTTCTCTCCTTCGATAGATGTGTCCGCAGACGTGCAGTCCGGCAGCGAGGACTGAGCGGGTGATTTGGTTCGGGCGCTGCGCGACGGAAGTATGCCGCCGGTGCTCGTCTGGGACAAGTGAATTTTGCGGACGAAGTAAGGTGTCCAATACGGGCTGGTTTTGTCCCGCTAGGCTTCCGAGTTGTAGACGCCTCCCCCATCCCGGCAAACGAAGGCGGGATGGGGCACCCGCAGAATCCGACGGCCGGTGAGCTACGGCAGGTGGTAGGCGGTCGGCCCCGTACCGTTGATGTATAGCACCCCGTTAACGACGACCGGAGAAGCTCCGGGGCTGTCTGGTCCTGAGTCCTGCCACAGGACCGCTCCTGTGTTCGCGTCGAGCGCATAAATACCGACGCCGCCCGGCATGTAGACGACACCGTTCGCGAAAGCGGGAGAAGAAAAGTTATATCCGATGCCTCCCGTCAGAAACTTCCACACGATCGCTCCCGTGGAGGCATTGATGCCGTATAAGCCCGGGTTGTAGTTGCTGTCCGTGGCCCCGACATAGACCAAACCATTTCCAACCGCTACGCCCCTGATGTTCAACCCTAGAGCGGGGCTCTTCCAATGAGTGGCTCCGGTACCGGCATCCAGCGCGTACAGAGAACCGTCATCCATTCCAGCGTAGATAATGCCATTCGCCACCGCTGGCGAGGAGGAACCCATAGAGCCTCCAGTTTGGATACTCCAACGCGGCGCTCCCGTCTTTGCATCGAGTGCGTACAGGCTGGCACCAATGCTCGCTGGGATATACACCGCGCCGCCGGAGACGGCCGGATTTCCGGTGGAGTATGTGCCGAACTGGAACACGGTTTTCACCCACAGCTGCGTCCCTGTGGCTGCGTCCAGGGCATACATATTGCCATCCCCAGAGATGATGTACACAATGCCGTTCGCTACTGTCGGTGAACTCCATACCGAATTGCCAGTGGTGAACGTCCACGCTGGAGCTCCGGTACGGGCGTTGAAGGCGTAGAGGTTGTTATCGAGATCGCCGATAAACACTAAGCCGTTGGCCACTGCAGGAGACGAGGGGCTCTGCTTCGTTCCTCTAGATTGGCGCCACAACTGGGTCCCGGTATTAGCGTCGAGGGCGTAGAGATAATGTGTGTTCTCAGCATAGAAGTCGGCGTCCACGTACATCACGCCATTTACCACCGCTGGCGATGCAGACCCGCCCTGGCCGTAGACTTGATTCCACTTCACTTCCAGGTTCGGTACCGTGGTGGGGCTGAGTATGAACTCGTTTGGGTTGGAGCGGCCGCCACAGGATGTAAAGCCAAACTGCGGCCAATTGACCACCAGCGTGCGTGAGAGGCCACTGCACGCCAGGTCGGCTTGTGCGACGGCGGATTGGGCTACGAGCATCGTGCAACACACAAGCATCAGCGGGAGGAAAAACTTAGCTTTGATTCTCACGGTCTTCTCCTAAGGGGTTGTTTCCGCAGGCGAGCAGTCCGGCAGCGAGGACTTGGAGCGGCGTGAGATTTATGGGCGCTGCGCGACAGAAGTATGTCGCCGGTGATACTGGGAAGCAAGTTAATTCTTCGTCGAAAAAGAGTACTGACGCGGGTTGCGGTGGGCGCCTTCGGGAAAACTGCAGATGGTCGAGTGGATCGCGAGGCGCGCTACCCGTGTCGCTCAGGATGGCAGCGTGATTCTTACTAATTGCTAGTTACTAATTGCTAGTTGCTTCTTACTGCTTCATCTTCTCTTTCACGCTCTTGGCGAGCTTCTCGATCTGGTCGGCTTTCTTGATGACGTCGAGCGAGATGATGTTTTCGTTGGTCTTGTCGACGTACTGCTTCAGCTCGGTTGCGAGCTCCAGCAACTTCTCCGTGTCACGCTTGATGTCCTGCTCACGCTGAACATTGCGCTGCTTGGCGGCATCCCGTTCCACCTTCTCGGTCATGGGATCCTTATTTCGCTGCTGCTCGCTTCCAGGGGGAGGCGGGAACGTGGGAGTCGGCGGACCCTGCGCCATCAGCACGCCAGGTGAAGCAGCAGTCATGGCAAACAGCAGCAGGAGGGCGGCGCAAGCTTTGCGCGGGTTGGGGAGGTGAATGAGATGTCGCATGATCGCTACCGATTATAGTGAGTAGGACATGGGTTCCCCGCTATGCGTGTCTTCTGAAGACCGCCGGAGATGAGTGCGACTGGATAGCGCCACGCCCTGCATGCTGTCTGCGCCACCATTGCTATAATCGCGCCATCGATGCCTTGCTGCTCGCTGTCGCCATCACTGCTTATCGCACGCGTTCCCCATGAAGTCGTTCATATTTTCGACGACTGGCGCACCGATAGCTTCGACTTCCTGCGTCACCAGGCGCCACGCATCATCGCCATCCTCATCGTGGCGTTCGTCCTGTCGCGGCTGCTCAAGATCGTTTCGCGCCACCTGGCAGAGCTGGGATCGTTGCAGGTGCTGCCTTCGTCGGTGCGGGCGCAGCAATTACGAACGCTCTCCAGCGTGTTCTACAGCGTCGGCCTCTTCATCATCGGCTTTCTCGCCACCATGCAAATCCTTACCCAGCTCAACATCAAGGTTGAGCCGTTGCTGGCGAGCGCCGGCATTGCGGGGCTGGCGGTAGGTTTCGGCGCACAAACGTTGGTTAAGGACTTCATTAACGGTTTCTTCATCCTGGTCGAGAACCAGTACGACATCGGCGACACCGTCAAGATTGCCGGGGTGCAGGGCGTGGTGGAAGCAATGACGCTGCGGCGCACCGTGTTGCGCGATGCCGATGGCACACTTCACACCGTTCCCAGCAGCCAGATTACGGTGGTCAGCAACATGACGCGTGACTGGACGCAGCTGGCAATGAAAGTCTCGGTTAACTACAAGGCCGACAGCGATCAGGTCATCAAGCTGCTGAAGGAAGTTGCTCTCGAGGTGGCGCACGATCCGCAATTCAAGGGACAGATCGTGGCCGAGCCCGAGGTGCCGGGCATCGACCGCGTCAATGGCGATGAAGTGGAGTACCTGCTGCTGGTGAAGACCCGGCCGGGAGCACAGTTCGGCATTAGCCGCGAGCTGCGCCGGCGCATTAAGGCGTGCTTCGAGAAGAGCGGGATCGAGCCGGGTAATCCGAACAAAGTGTATGTGGTGGATAGCGGGCGGGGGTAACTTAGTTGTCAGTCGTCAGTTGTCAGGAAGAAGTTTCGAGTGTCTAGTGGACGGGAAGAAGTTGGCGGTCCTTACACCCCATTTCTCATAACCCACCTGTGGGACTGACAGCTCAAACTAAAAGCTGATAGTTGCCGGCTGGTGGTCTTGGTCCTGCCCTCATTCGGGGTGTCTGACACCTTACACCTGATACCCGCGTTCTGGAGCTGACAGCTAACGGCTGGGAGCTGGCGGCCATCCGTAACCTCTGACGCTCCGAACTGTCAGGCACCTGACACCTGCCTTGCTGACCACGGCCGACTGGCAACTTCTTTCTGCCAACTGGAAACTGACAACTGACAACTCACCGCCACGCATCTCATCTGGCCAGATGTGGGGAACTCTTCTTCTCGACGCATTTGTGGCTGCTTTCGCGGTCGCCGCATGGTACTTCGTGTGGCGCGAAGTAAATCGGCTGCGGGCGGAGAAGCTCATCCAGTGCATCAAGCTGGCCGTTGCCGGGCGGGCGCAGGTCTCAGCCCCACAATGGCATAGGCCATCGCGCTTCGACGTGGAGCTGCGTTTTGCTTCCGCGTTTCGCGAGAGCCGGCTGACCGTCGAACTTACGCCGCGTGAAATGCCCCTGAGCTGGCTGATGGCACGCATGCATAAGCAGCCGGAGCAGGTCACCTTTCGCGCTGAACTGGAACACCGTCCTGCCAGCAGCCTTATCATCGCCAATCACAGATGGCACGGTCGCACTTCGCAGTCGGTGCCTTCGCCGGAAAACTGCTACAGCCTGGGATCGCTGGTGATCACCACTCGGGAGGATTGGCAGAACGAAACGGCGATTGTGGAGAGCATTCTGGCGGCCCGCTCACGTCAGCTGATCGTGGCCGAGTTTCGCAAGCAGGCGCCCCACCTGCTGGTCACGGCTCCGTTGACCTCGTTGATGGAGGACGAAGACGATTCGGGACTGTTCGGGCTGCTGCATGAACTTGCCAGCTGTGTTGCCGCGAGGGAAGAGTAACAATAGCGGCTTGTAGATGTCGCTCAGGGCTGCCAGTTTTGCCAAGGGAAAAAACTGCAGGTCCCTCGGCTTTGCTCGGGATGACACCCAAACCGCGGGTCCCTCGGCTTCGCTCCGGATTCGGCTTCCTCCGGATGACAACCTGTTTGCAAGCCCGCTACTTGCCGACTCCTGCCCAGCCCTCGAGCAACTGAATGGTCGCCGCGTAATCCAAATCGTCCCAACCTTCTTCGCTGGCCAACTCGTAAATTTCGTCCACGGTTTCGAGCGCAGGTAGTTTCACGCGAACTTCCTTGGCGGTTTCCAGCAGCAGGTGAATATCTTTGTGCATGAGGCGGAGAGGGAAGTTGGGCGAGTAGTCGCGCCGCATGACAAAGGGGATTTTGTAATCCACTACGCCGGAACGGATCATGGATGCCTGGACCAGTTCGACGAACTTTTGCGAGTCGACGCCGAGCTTACGGGACAAGGTCATGCCTTCGGCGAAGCCCTCGTAAATCAGAGCGATTTGCAGGTTCATGCAGAGCTTGGCGGACTGTCCCTTGCCGGTGCCTCCCATGTGGATGACCGTCTTGCCCATGCCCTTGAACAGCGGCTGCAGGAACTCAACCGCCTCGGCTGTGCCGCCCACGATGAAGATGAGCTGGGCATTTTCGGCTCCGATCTTTGAGCCGGTCACCGGGGCGTCCACCCACTGCACACCTTTGGCGGCAATGCGCTCGGCGAACTTGGTGGTTGCAGAAGGCGAGATGGTGCTGGAATCCACCACAATCATGCCTTCGTGCAGCGACTGTTCGACTCCGTCGGAGCCGAACATAACGCGCTCGACCGCGGCCGTATCCGAAACGCACATCCAGACCACTTCGCATTCCTTGGCGGCGTCTGCCGGGGAGACGGCGGTTTTGGCTCCCTCGACCGCAGCACGGGCAGTACGGTTCCAGACACAAACTTCGTGGCCGGCTTTGACCAGATTGGCGGCCATGGCACGTCCCATGATGCCGAGACCGAGAAAGGCGATGCGCATTCGCTGACTCCTTGAACCGAATCATTGATTTAAGCTGAGTAACCTGAGAAGGTCAAGGGAAGCCTTGTGCAACCGTCGAAACCACCGATTACAGCCAACAGCCGGAGAGCGTTCCTTTTCTGTTTGTTGTCTGTTGGTTACTAATAAGGCAAAGCCGGATTTCAACGGAAGCAATAGTAAATGCAAATAATTGCCCGAAAATGGCAGGTTCTGCGTGCAGCTTCGAACTGACACTCCGCATGTTATCGATGTTATAACTAGTAACCGAAAATATTTTTAACCCTGAAGATACTCGACAAGGCTCTCGAAATGGGGTAACTTTGCTCTCCGTGCGTGTTCTGCTCCAAGTGCGTTGGCGGCGGGACGTGTTACTCAGTGGCCCAACTTCCGTACGTCTGACTGGTGCACCGGCAGGCGGCGGTTCGATCTAACAGGAGGAAACATGAACTTTGGCCGTAGCAAGACAATTTTGCTCGCCGCCCTTTTCGCGCTCGTTCTGTCGGCGTCGGCTTTCGCCGACACCACGCTGTACAGCCAGGCGTACGACAATAACGGGTATCTGAACGCATCACAGAACGACACCAACTCGGGCGGTTTCGGGAACTTCGCCACCACTTACGACAACTGGAACATCAATCCCGGTGGTCAACTATACCATCAACGAAGTACAGTTTACTGGCGGCTATTTCAACGGCAACCCTGGCGGCATCAGCGGTTGGACCGTCAACGTCTACTTTGACAACGCTGGACAGCCTGGAACGCTCCAGCACACCGCGCACATCTCGGGCAATGGGAACGAGACGCTGCTCGGCGGCAACATCTACACCTACGACATCAGCGGGCTGGGTTTCCAGGAACTGTCGGGCGTCGAGTACTGGCTGGCCGTGGTTCCCGATCTCGGCTTCCCGCCGCAGTGGGGATTGGCTACCGGTAACGGTGGCGATGGAATCGGCTATCAGGACTACTTTGGCCAGCGCCAGCAGATCGGTGACTCAGCTTTCACTCTGATCGGAACCGCGGTTCCTGAACCCGGAACTCTCGTCATGCTGGGCACGGGCGTACTCGGATTGGCTGGTGCCATCCGCCGCAAACTTTTCTAAGCTCCACGAAAAGTGATTTACCCAAAGCCGCCTTCGGGCGGCTTTTTTATTGCGCCCATAACTGTAAGCGGCGAAGGCGGGTGGCGTCTTTTCCGCTGAGGGCCCAAAACGGACGGGCGCCTTCATCCGCGATCGTCTTGCTTTAGCTGATGGCTGGCGGCTGATGGCTGGAAGCTGGTTTCACCCGTAGTAATAGCGCCGCATACGGGAAGGGAAGAGCTTCACCAGGGCCATGCCGCCCAGGAATCCTCCTACGTGCGCCCAGAAGGCGATGCCGGTGGATCCGCCAACATGGTTGACGATCGAGGTGGCTGCGCCGCTAAGGAACTGGGCTATGAACCAATATCCCAACACCACCCAGGCCGGGAGCCATACGAAGAATACGAAGAAGAAGGGAACCAGCGTCAGCACCTTGGCGCGAGGATACAAGATGAAGTAAGCGCCCATCACCCCGGCAATCGCTCCCGAAGCGCCTACGCTGGGTATGGCTGCGCTGAAGTTGAACAGGGTGTGTAGAGCGGCAGCCGCCAGCCCGCTCAAGAAATACAGGATGAGATATTGAAAGTGGCCCACATAATCTTCAACGTTATCGCCGAAGATCCAGAGAGCAAGCATGTTGAAGATGAGGTGCAGCCATGAGCCATGCAGAAACATCGAGGTGAATACGGGGACGAAAGCGGCGGCGGCCGGAACATAGCGCGTTCCCAGGTCGTAAACCAGGTTCCAGGGAACGTATCCCTGATCAAACAACACCACGTAAATGCGGGCCGGCACCATGCCGAATTGAAAGATGAACCGGTCGAGGGCCCGTTCTCCACCTCTCCTGATCAACATTTCAAGCACAAATACCACGGTGTTGATAGCGATCAGGGTGTACGTGACGTAAGGAGTGGAGACGCGCGGGGCGTCATCTTTCAACGGAATCATAGAGAGTTCGTCTGCGGCGTCGGTGGCAGGGAACTGAGCGAACGGTGATCGCTCGCGGGGCGAGTCAAGCTACGCATTGACCGATTCTTCCTGAACGTACACGATACCAGAAGCATGGCAAAGAATGGTGTGATCGTCGTCGATAAGCCGCAGGGCTGGACCTCGCATGATGTCGTCGCCCGATGTCGCAAGCTTTTGGGCGAGCGCTCCATCGGGCATCTGGGCACGCTCGACCCCATGGCTACCGGCGTCCTGCCTCTGGTCATCGGCAAAATGACGCGACTCAGCCAGTTTTATTCCGGCTCCCAGAAACGCTACGAAGGAACTATTCTCCTGGGGATTGCTACCGATACCTACGATGCCGACGGCGACGCAGTCGGGCCCGGGCAGCCGGTTCAAGTATCACTTGAAGAATTGCAGGAGGCGGTCCGCAGCTTCGTCGGCCCGCTTCGGCAAACCCCGCCGCCGTTTTCTGCCAAGAAGATCAAGGGCGTTCCCGCTTATAAGCTGGCGCGGCGTAACGAGCCGGTCGAGTTGAAGGCGGTTGAGGTCGAGGTGTTCGAGTTTGTGCTGGGCGACGTGCGTGGTGCAGAAGTCGATTTCTCCTGCCACGTTTCATCGGGAACCTACGTCCGCAGCCTGGCGCACGAGCTGGGACAGAAGCTCGGCTGCGGAGCGCACCTCGTCCGCCTGCGACGAACTTCGGTTGCCGAGTTTGAAATCGGCCAGGCGCATACCCTGGAAGAGATCGCTCACCTTGCCGGCGAAGGGCACGGGCCGACGATCTGATGATCCATCCACGAAGGCTACTGCCAGACATACCGTCGGTGACGGCCGATGACGAAGCGCTTGGCCGCATTCGCACCGGGCGCAGCGTGAACCTGCCCGAGATGTCGCGCTCCAAGTGGGTAAAGGTCTTCGCCGGCCAGACCGACTTGATCTGTCTCGCCAGCCGGGTGGCCGGGACGCTGTTCCATCCCAAGGTGGTGCTGATGTAGTGCGAGCATCATGTCGAGTAGATTTGATGCGCTATCTCGTCCGTCGCATCACCAGCAACGAAATGATGTAAAATGGTCACATGCGAACAACTGTGACCCTGGACGATGATGCCGCCGCCATTGCTCGACAATATGCTGAAAGCCGCAATCTTTCTATGAGCAAGGCCATAGGAGAATTGATCGTCCGAAGCGTACGACGGCAACCACGTATCAAGTACGTGGATGGTTTGCCGGTATTCGACCTGCCGAAGTCCAAGCGCAAGATCACTACCGAGTTAGTTAAGAGGTTCGAGGCAGAGACTTGGTAAATCTCCTCGATACGAACATTCTGATCGCGCTCGCGCGCCCAGAACATGTAGCCCATGAAAAGGTAAAGCGCTGGTTCAAGGAGCGGGGCACTGAACGCCTGGGCTACCTGCGCCCTGACCGAATCTGGCTTTGTGAGGATCGTGACTAATCCAGCGTTCTTCAACCCGGCGCCTGACGTGCCCGAGGCGACGGCGCTTCTGGCTCGGCTCACTGAGATTCCAGAGCACCGTTTCTGGACGGTTGAGTTGAACTTTGAGGCGGCTACCAAACTGTTCGGCGACCGAGTGCTTGGTCACCAGCAGGTGACGGATGCCTATCTGCTAGCCCTGGCGATTAACAAGAAAGGCCGGCTCACAACGTTAGATCGCGCGATCAAAACTTTGGCCGGGCAGGATTACGATGCCCATCTCTTGGTGCTTTGAAAACTGCGATTGACAACGACTTAGCGCTCACGCAGTCAATGTCCGATAACAGATATTATGTAAAGTTACACGGGAAGGTGACTTTGGGCGTCTGAATGGATCCCGTGCTACCCGGTTGACTAATCCAGCAGGCTAGCAATTTGCTCGAAGTCTATGGTCAGGCGCCCGCACTGGACGGCCCCGGAATGAATCGGCGCGAGTGCGCCAGCTTGGTAACGATAGCGGCTTCCCTTCGGATCCACGAGGAAAATTCCGGTGACTCCCATGCGTTCGTAGTCGGCGAGTTTCACCAGCACGCGTGACATGATGTCTTCCGGCGAAAGAACTTCGAACACCGCGATCGGCGGATGACTCACAATCTGCTCAATCGGTTGGGAGCGATCGAGGACAGTGACAT
Source organism: uncultured Acidobacteriaceae bacterium (assembly GCA_963771535.1). Classification (GTDB taxonomy): domain Bacteria; phylum Acidobacteriota; class Terriglobia; order Terriglobales; family Acidobacteriaceae; genus CAVVDY01. Next base: position 1,028,978 of record CAVYTK010000007.1, read on the forward strand.
CGGGCACACGGAACCGGCTCTCAGCGACTCGCACCCGCAGCTCAGGCTGTACCCGTACGTTCCAGTCGTGAGTGTGCTGCCGGAAATACAGTAGAAGCGCCGTCTGCCAGGCTGCATGATCGTATTCGCCCATGGGCCTCTCTTGGATCTCTCCGTCGACGTATTCCGCGTCGGGCTCGAAGCTGGAACGAAGATAAACCTCTACTGGAACGGCTGTGCTGACCATACTCTCCCTGCCCGCGATTATAGCGCCGCCTCGTCGCCTAACGCCGTTTCACCTGCTAGCCTCGGCAGCTGCTGCGGCCGTGTCGCAACGCCTGACGCCCCGCCAGGCTGAACTAGACTTAGTCCACTACTTAGTCTACTATGCCGGTATGGAATTCAACGTCCACGAGGCCAAAACGCACTTCTCCAAGCTGCTCGCAAAGGTTGAAGCCGGAGAGGAAGTCATCATCGCGCGGGCCGGTAAGCCGGTTGCGAAGATCGTGCCGATTCAGGAAAAGAAAGCGCGCCGGTTGGGGACTGCGAAGGGTCAATTCGTCGTACCCGATGACTTCAACGATCCTTTGCCCAGGGATATCGAAGACAGTTTCTACGAATGAAACTGCTCCTCGATACCCATGTGTTCCTTTGGCTGATTGCGGATGATCGCAGGCTCTCGACCACTGCCAAGCGCGTCATCCTGGACTCCGACAGCGAGTTGCTATTAAGTACGGCCAGCGTTTGGGAGGTTCTCCTTAAAGTACAGATTGGTAAGCTACCGTTGCCGACACCGGTTGGAATCTTTCTCCAGCGGCAGTTCACCGACAATGCCATCACCAGCCTGCCGCTCACGCTGGAACATGTTCTCAGGCTCGAAAACCTTCCGATGCATCATCGCGATCCATTCGACCGCATTCTGATTGCGCAAGCTATTGCCGAGTCGGTCCCCATTGTCACTGCTGACCGCCAGTTTGCAAAGTACGACGTAGAAACGATCTGGTGATCGCCTAGGCCGTGGCCATCAGCAACTGCTCCAGTTCCTGGCGGAACTTTGCGAGCGAATGCGAGGCGTTCAGGCGTAGCTTCAACCATCTCCGACTTGGCTTGGAAGACCTGGCGGCCATCCTTCTCAACCAGCACGCCCAGGACTTCACCCATGCGCCAGGCTGGCGCGCCGATGGTTTGCAGGCCCGTTGGTGTCGCCCGCAGCAGCGCGATGCAGCCGTCGCGCAGCACGCCGATAGCATTCGGGTAACGCTCGAAGGTTTGTAATTCAAATCCGGCTAGATAAAGGCGTTGTAGTTGCTCGGCAGAGTCGGGCATAGGCTTACATTTTGTAACGGCCGAGATCGTCCTCGCCCAGGTTCTCCAAGTATTTGCGGAGCTCTTCGCTGGTGACGCGATCGCTGACGGTAGTTGCCAGCTTGCTGGTCTTGAGGACTTCGTCTTCGACGAAGATGGGGCAGTCCATGCGCAGGGCGAGAGCCAAGCGCATCGGACGGACGGGAATCGATACTGATGGCTTCCCCGCTGTGGTCGAGCCAGATGACGGCGAAGAAAGTATCTTCCCGCAGCTCAGTTACGACGATCTTCTGAACCGTTGCTTCAAGTCCTACGAGCAGGTTCTTCAACAGATCATGAGTCATGGGTCGGGGCGTGGTCACCTTCTCGATCTCGAGCGCGATGGCGTTTGCCTCGTAGATGCCGACCCAGATGGGCAGCACGGTATCGCTGCCCGCGTCCTTGAGAATCACGATGGGCATGTTGGTCACCGGATCCATCATCAATCCGCGAATCTTCATCTCGACTTCCATCGTGGTTCCCTCCCCATCTCCGGCCTTCGTCCTACGTTATACCCACGGAGGAATGCCGGACTTACCTGCTATTCGAATTCCTTGTATCCTCATCGTAGTACCAGCTCCGCAGACGCTTCAGCAAGGCCGTGTCTTTGTAAGCACGCGGATCCGCCGACATCCAGTTCCGCACCGCTAGAATCGACAACGCCAGCACCAAGCTTAAACGAATTGCGATCAGCGTCCGATCAGCGTATACCGAGTACCTGTCGAATCCCGGCATGGCGGCGAAGCTGAGTACGAGAAGCGTCGCAAGGAAGAGGGTCCAACCTGTCGCACTTCCCTTCTTCGCTCGCTCCACGCGTGACATCAAACCACCAACTCACCTAGCAGGCTATTCGGAAATGCCTGTGTCACCTGAACCATCACGTAGTCGCCGGTCTTGGGTTCGGCCAGATCGCCGCAAACAAAGTTCAGCGTCTTATTCTGCGACGTGCGGCCCATGATCTGCCCGCGAGCCGTGTTCTTGCCTTCAACCATTACTTCTAAGACGCTCCCCACATGCCGGCGGTAGCTCACCCGCTGGATTTCCCGCTGATGCTCCTGAAGAATTTGCAGGCGGCGCGACTTCTCTGCCTCGGGAATCGAATCGGCATACTGCAATGCCGGAGTATTCGGCCGGGGCGAGTACTTGAAGGAGAACACGCCGTCATATCCGACTTCGGTCAACAGCCCCAGGCTCTCGCGGAACTCTTCTTCGGTCTCGCCCGGGAATCCGACAATGATGTCCGTGGTGATGCTGATCTCGCGATTGCGCGCCGACTTCATCCAGCCGATGCGTTCAAGATATTGCTCGCGCGTGTATTCGCGAAACATGGATTGCAGCACGCGCGACGATCCGCTCTGCACCGGTAGATGCACGTGATCGCAGAGTGTCGGCACAGAGTCGATGGCGTCGATGATGTCTTTGGTGAAGTCGCGAGGATGCGAAGTAGTGAAGCGCACGCGCCGGATGCCCGGCAGTTCGCCGACCGCGGCCAGCAATTCCGCGAAGCTTCGCTTCCCTGCCGGATCGCGGTACGAATTCACGTTCTGCCCCAACAGTTGAACGTCGGTGTAGCCGGCGTCAGCCATGCGCTGCGCTTCTTCCAGCACTGAGTGCGAGGTGCGGCTACGTTCTTTCCCGCGGGTGTACGGAACCACGCAGTAGGCGCAGAACTTGTCGCAGCCCTCGATGATGGTGATGTATCCGCGATGCGGGTTGCCGCGCGCGGTGAACTCGGTTTCGAAAGTCTGATCGGTTTGGCGATCGTCGAGCCCGGTCACGCGAGTCTGCCCGGCTTCGATCTGGATGAGCATCTCCGGCAGATTGCGATACGAAGCCGAGCCGGCGACCAGCGACACATACGGTGCGCGCTCGAAAATCTTTTCGCCTTCCTGCTGGGCGACACAGCCAAGCACGCCAAATGTCTTGCCCTGGGCCTTCAACTTCTTAAAGTCGTTCAGGCGATGGAAGACCTTCTGCTCGGCTTTGTCGCGAATCGAGCAGGTGTTATAGAGGATGAGGTCGGCATCCTCTTCATGCTGGACCTGGCGATAGCCTTGCGAAACCAGCGAGCCCACGACCTTCTCCGAATCGTGGAAGTTCATCTGGCAGCCAAAGGTCTCGATGTAAAACGTCTTTTGTTGAGAACTCACGAATACCCCAGTCTTTGCAGTATAACGCCGCGAGCGCATGGTCTATCGCTGCGGCTCCAGCTCTACGGCAATCGACTTCACCTCTCCGGATTTAAGCTGCACGCAGAGCGGCTTGGCAGGGTCCGACGGATCGGCCGGCACCAGCGTCTTGTAACCTTTGGCGGAGAACGACAGGCACAACTCTTTGCCCGCCGGAAGCGAGATGCGAGTGGTCGAGCTGCCCATCGCCGGCGGTTCCTGCCTCCGATCGCCCCGGCTGCTGCTCGGATGTCCAATGCAGCAGAAAAGCTGAGATCGGCTTGCCGGTGCTCTTGTCTGTCGCGGTGGCGGCCAGCATTCCATCCTTCGCCCCGAGCTTGATCACGACCTTGGCCGAAGGATTTTCAGGCGTCAACTTCACCGTCTGTAGAGATGCGGCGCCGGCATCGGGACCGTATCCCTCTTCCGCCTTGGAGGCGGTGACGCCGTGTTCGCCCAGCGCTACGTGTTGCACCTGGAACTGTCCAAGCTTATCGCTATGCGCGCGGCAGAACGAGCTGTCGCGGTTCGCCTGGTAATCATGGACGCAGACCACCGCCTTATCGATTGGCTGCCCATGCTCGTCGAGCACGGTGCCGGTGATGGTCCCGTCGCTAGCCTGGGCGCAGGCTGCGGGTGCGATGAACAGGAGCGTTAGAAGAGCCAGTACGAAGCTGCGAGGCACAGCGTTCCTCCGTGGCTGCCATTTTCCTCTACGGGTTTCTCGGTGTCACGTTATTCTTAAACCGAACCTTCTAAAGTACCGCGCTTGTGCCACGGGCCACTCGCCGCGTCGGGCGGCCAAATTAAATGGATTTCGATCAACTGGAAACGTTTCTCGAAGTGGCGCGGCTGAGCAGCTTCTCGCGCGCAGCCGAGCGGCGCTTTCGCACGCAGCCCGCAATCTCGTCGCAGATACGCTCACTCGAGGAAGAAGTCGGCGCCAAGCTGCTGCATCGCGGAGGCGGCCGCGTCACCCTGACTTCCGCGGGAACGGTGTTCAAGAAATTCGCCGAGGACCTGGTGGAATCGCGGCGATGCATGCTGGCGACGGTTGCCGAAACTCATCGCGTTCCCCGCGGCGAAATTGTTGTCTCCGCCAACGAAGGCACCTGCCTTCACATCCTGCCGGAGGTGTTCGCCCATTTCAAGCGGGAATACCCGGGAGTGGGGGTGAGCGTAAAACGTTCGGAGCGAGGGCGAACGCTGGAAGACGTGCTCGACAACTCCTGCGACTTCGGCGTGGTCTCGATGCCGGTGAAAGACAAGCGGCTCGCGGTTGTGCCCATTCATCGTGACGAGCTGGTCGTCATCACTGCCCCCGGACATCACCTTGCCGGCCACAAGCAGGCCACGCTGGCCGATGTCTGCGAGTATCCCCTGCTGTTGCCCAAGGTCGGGCGCACGCGAGACACGTTGAATAGCTTGTTCCAGGAACGCAATCTGATTCCGGCGGTTTCCATGGAGCTCGACTCCAGCGAACTGCTCAAGCGATTCGTCGGCGCGAATGTAGGAGTTGGGTTCATGCCTTACTCGAACGTTGCCGAGGACCAGCTGGCCAAGACACTCGCGGTGCTCACCATTGACGATGCGAAGGTCCGGCGGGAGCTTGCCCTCGTCTACCGAAAAGAGAAAGCTCTCAGCCGCGCAGCCCAGGCCTTTATCGACATTGCAGTCAAGCTGAAATCGAATCCCGACGCGTAGCGATATCCCACACAGTGGGATGGCGGTGCTTCCCCTCAAACACGGCGGACGCGCCCTTGTCGCTCGACCTCGCCAGACAGCGGGAATCCTGCGTTACAACTCTTCACATATGGCTCACTCGCATACACTCCTGCTGTATGTTATGGTTTTCAATTCAACTGCTGACCGTCTTCTGCCGGAGAGTTTAAATTGTCCAAAGACATGGTTCCCAAGCGCATCTTTCTCACCAAGGGAGTGGGAAAGCATAAGGAGCGCCTGACTTCGTTCGAGCTCGCCCTGCGCGACGCCGGAATCGCTGCCCAGAACCTGGTGCGGGTCTCGTCTATCTTCCCGCCGAATTGCAAGCTGGTAACCCGCAAAGAGGGGCTGCCCTATCTCTCGCCCGGCGAAGTGGTGTTTGCGGTGGTCGCCGAGAACTCCACCCGCGAGCCCCACCGCCTTACCGCATCAAGCATCGGCCTGGCCATACCAGCCGATCGCAGCACTTACGGATATTTGAGCGAACACCATTCGTTCGGGGAAACCGATAACGTCGCCGGCGACTACGCCGAAGAACTTGCCGCCGAGATGCTGGCTACCACTCTCGACGTTGAGTTCGACGCCGACAAATCGTGGGACGAGAAGAAGCAGATCTATCGCCTGTCGAACAAAATCGTTCGCACCATGAACATCACGCAGTCGGCTGTGGGCGACAAACGCGGCCTGTGGACGACGGTCATCGCCGCCGCAATCCTGATTTTCGAATAGCTCCCGGAACCATCCTGGCATGTGCAGAGGACCCGGCAGGTGTGCTGCGGGTCCTCTGACAATGTGGGATAGCAGCGCGAGAGCGCCGGCTATCCCTGCCGCTGCTTCTCCGCGATGTGCGCCAGCACCATGGTCATCGCCATTCCGCCCAGTGTATTCACCAGCGTGGAGTGCTGCGAGTAGAACTGGCTGGCGGTATCGACAATCGACGGATCGTGCTTTTCGGCAGTGGCTGCCAACTGCTGCACCGCCTCAGGCGAGACCTGCTGGGCCTGTTCGGGAGTAACGTTGCCACTCCCACTCTGTAGGAGTCCGGCCAGTGCGCCGCCGCCCGCGCCCGAGGCCAGCAGCGACTGCACGGCTCCCGGCGGCATTGAGCTCATCAACTTATTCAGCAGTCCTGCCTTCTGCTCTCCGCTGGACTGGCTGAAAAGGCTGCTCACCATCTGGCCAAAGGCCGGCGTCTGGTTAGAGCGGAAGGCTGCCGACAATCCCTCGGCGAGGGACGATTGGGGCGCGACGGCGGCCACCTGGTTGAAGTGCTGCTCCACCTCTTCCTGGTTCTGCGGCGCAGCGTTGTTGCCCCCGGAATATTGGGTCAAGACATTCTGCAACTGATCAAACAGGCCCATGGGTTCTCCTATCTGGACGTTGGTTTAAGGAATCCCGGAGTATAACTGTCGAGCACCCGGGACGTCAGGTTAAAGTTCGATGGGCAGCGAATGTCGCCCCAGGGGCCCTTCTGCTGATCGGCGACGAAACAGCAGGTCCTTCCCTGCGCTCTGGATGACAATTATGGAGAGTTCTACTGGATAGTTCGCTTCGAAAGTTGGCCTACCCAGCTCAGCGCGCGTAAATCTTGGGCTCGGGACCCTTTTCCAGCGTCTCGCGATTCCAGACCAGGCCTTCGCGGCCGTAATTGGCCATCTCGAAATCCTGCGTCAGTTCCAGCGCGTCCACCGGGCAGGCGTCTTCGCAGAGTCCGCAGAACATGCAGCGGCTCAGGTCGTAGGTGAAGTCGGTCAGCTCCTTGCGGCGGGTTTTCTCGTTGCGCTCACTGCCCACCACGATGAGGTGTTCAGGACAGGCCAATGCGCAAAGGTCGCACGCAATGCAAAGCGACTCTTCGGTCTCAGGGTTGACGTTCAGGCGCGGGGCTCCGCGAAAGCGCTCGGCGATCTGCGGCCGCTGCAAAGGATACTGCTCGGTATAATCTGCTTGGGATGCTGATTGCGGAACGTCACCTTCATGCCCTGCAACAAATCGGTGAACAGCATCTTGCGCAGCCAGCTCATCCTCATCTCCCTGTGATGAGCGCAGTTTAGCATGTCGAGCTCTCAGCTATCAGCTCTCAGCTGTCAGAGAACAGCCACCAGCTACAGCTACCAGCTAAGAACCTGGGGAGAGTTGCCTCCTCACAGTTTGTAATCCGGATCCCGCCTCGTTGTTTCTGAGTGGAGGTCGGCTGGTAGCTCTGCACGTCCAAGACAGAAAGGCCCGGCGTTAACACCGGACCTTTCACTACCGCGATGCGTTGAACTCCTCAATGCGGCTGAGGAGTTGTCGTTGTGGTGCTCGAGCCGGAATGATTGGCCCATGGAACGTCGGTAGCCTGCCGCTCATACAGTGGCTTGTTGGCGTCGTTCTGCGTGCTCTGAGGAGAGTTGGGCGTAGCCGATGCTCCAGCGCCGGCTGTAGAAGTCCCGGCCGCGCCCGTCGAACTGGTGGTGCCGGTCGTGCTGGTTTCCGCGCCGGCAGGATTCGTGCCTGCGGTTGTGCTTGACTCCGTCCCGGCTGACCCGCTCCACTGGCGCCTGCCGCTGTCGACGCGCCGGTCTGGCTGGCGGTTCCGGCTCCCAGCTGAGAGTTCGGATTCGTCGGGGACTGCGAGCCAGCCGGCGTCTGGCTGGTTACCGGCGGCGGAGTGCCCGGAGTTCCATTGCCGGTGGCGGCGCCGTTCTGCGAATTCTGGCCCGCGCTGGCCGATGACGCACCTCCCATATCAGATGAGCCAGGCTGCTGCAGCATTGCCATGGTTTGTGGCTGCGGTTGCGGAGGAACGCCTTCGCCCGGAGCGCCCTTCGGCTGATGGTCCGTCGTCGGCGGCTGCTCGCTCATGGGATGCGAGTTGTTATTCATGGTGCCTGAGGCCGAGCCGTGATCGCAGCGCGCTCCTACTTCGCGAGCGCTGGTGACCTGGAAGGAACTCGCGGTGTTGGTTGCGGTGTCGTCGCTGGCACCGGTACGCCGCGCGTCGGGAGTGCCGGTGACCTCAACTTCGTGGCCCACCGAGTTTTGCAATTGCGCTGCACCGCCCACCAGGTGGTAAATGGACCCGCTGTGATCGGTAAGAGTGTAGTTGCCGTCGGAGCCGGTCAGGCATCCGCGCAGTTGCGCGCCAGCCGCCTGCCCCGCCATGGAACTGTCCTGGTCCTGCGAACTGCCGCCGGTGGAGGTTTGCGCCACGCCCATTGCGCCCGCCAGCAATACTGCCGACGACAGGTAAAACGCCTTCTTGCCTAATGTCATAACCCTGCTCCTTGAAAGCCGCTA
>CAVYTK010000008.1:0-86267 GCA_963771535.1 uncultured Acidobacteriaceae bacterium
TTCGGCGATGGTGAGCAGACGCGCGACTTCACCTATGTGGAGGACGTAGTGAGCTCATGCTCAAAGCCTCAACTGCGCCTGGAGTTGCCGGCAAAAAATGTTACCGAAGGCAATGGCGGCCGGATATCGCTGAACGAGGTCTGGCGGATATTGCAGGAGATCGAAGGCGTATCGATTCCCGCCAACTACGGGCCGCCGCGCTCCGGCGACGTTCGCGATTCGCAGGCTGACACCACTGCCGCAGTGCAGTATCTTGGGCATGCGCCGCGCTTCAGCCTGAAAGAAGGTTCCGCACCTTCCAGTGGTATCGGCAGCAACACGCTGCTGCGCAATCTTCAGCCGGCGTTCCCGCTTAATGCGATTCTTCGTGAGCCGATGGACGCGGTGGTAAACACGTCGTGAACTCCGATCGCATCCGCGTGCTGTCTTTCATCGAGAGCGTCAGCGTCACCGCACCCTCGCGAATACTGATCGATTTCGCGGAGCAGGCGCGGCAACCTGAGCCTGGCTTACCGGCAGTTAACGTTACGCTCGCGACCTACCAGCGCGGCGGAGGCGAGAGCGACCTGGCCAAAGCTGCCCGGGCCGCCGGCGTGCCGGTGATCGATATCCCGGAGCGCAAGCGGTGGACCCCGCATCATCGCGGAAGTGCGGCGCATCGTCACCAATTTCAAGCCTGACATTTTGGAATCGCGCAACGTGAAATCGCACTTCCTGATCCGCTTACGGGCCTGCATCGCCAGTTTCCCTGGGTAGCGTGGAATCACGGCTACACTTCGAAGGACCGGCTCGACCGCGCCTACACTCAACTGGATCGCTGGTCTTTGCACGGGGCGTTTCGGCTGATGACGGTTTGCCGGCCCTTCGCTGCCGCCATGGAGAAGCTAGGAATCCGCGCGACAAGATATCGATCCTCCACAACTTTGCAAAACCCTATGTCGCGCCCGATGCAGAGCAGGTCATGCGGCTGAAAGAAAAACTTGGGCTGGGCGATGAGTTGATCATGTTCACGGTGGGGCGCATGTCGCGGAAAAAGGTCACACCGATCTGCTGAGCGCGATTGCGTTGCTGAAGGACATGCCCGGTCTGCCGCGTCATCGTTTCGTGCTGGTCGGTGATGGACCGGAAGAAGCTAATTTGCGCAGCCAGGCGGCCAGCCTTGGCGTAGAAGACCGGATCGTCTGGCCCGGATTCCAGGCGAACGTCACGCCGTATTACGCGGCTTCGAACCTGTTCGCGCTGCCGTCGCATTCCGAAGGCTCGCCCAACGTCATTCTGGAAGCGATGTCGGCCGGGTTGCCGATTGCGGCGACACGCGCGGGCGGCGTGCCTGAAATTCTCGAAGACGAAGTCACAGGATTGCTGGTGCCCACCACCGATCCGCAAGCCATGGCTGAAGCGCTGCGGAAACTGCTGTTGTCACAAGACCTCCGCACCCGCCTTGCCGCTGCCGCCCGACGCCAGGTGGAGTCGGCCCACACTCTTCAAGCCTATCGCCGCAAGCTGACAGAGTTCTACCTGGAGACGCTCCGGATGCGTGACGGCAAAACCGAGCGCAGCATGACGTCGAAAGCTTAAGGCCGCATTTTTGACTTGTCATCCTGAGCGAAGCGAAAGACCTGCTTTCGCCGGCGCGACCGTCATCTCGTCCTTGGCTTGGCAGCAGCAATAACAAGAACGCCGAGCACCCCGAGCGAGAGCAGCGAAATCAGCTTACCGGCGCGTTCTGCTCCATCGGGCAGAAGCTCGAGGATGAGTTCATATGACCCCGGCGGAATATTGAGCTGCATAAAGCCTTCGGGCGACGGAATTATGGTGATGACATCCTCGACGCCCTTGATACGTGCTTGCCATCCTTCGTAATAGAAGTAGTTCACCGTCAGCCGCGAAGCTTGCGAGCTATCGACGCGAAGCAGCACACGGCGTGGCTGCCAGCTTTCAACTCGCACCGCGCCGCTGCTTTGGCTGGTGACTCGACCCGTACCGCCTTGGGAGGATGCGCGGCTAAGAAGCGGTCGAATTCGGCGGCGTCCGTGGGAACGCGTTCGTTGGCGGGTCGCGGCATCATGTCGAGCGGTTCCATTTGCGCTTGCACCCAGTGCCGGTTCGACTTCGCTGGATTCGCACCCCAGACCGCGTATACGTGCGTCGGAGCCCAGCCATCCACCGCCAGCCATCCTACGGCAATCATTGCCAGGAGCAGCGTGATCGCCCGCGTGTCGCTTCGCACAAAGTAAGGCGCCGTCAATGCCGCGAGCATCGCTAAACAAATCGCCAGAATCACGTTGAGCCGAGAAGGGAATTGCAGGAACTTGAGGAATCCGGACGCTTGCCAGATAAGCTCGCTGGCTTTGGTGGTCAGGAGGAAAGTGATCACGGCGACCGCGGCATAGAATCCAGCCACGCGCCGCATGCGGCTACCCGTCTCGTAGTGACGGGCGAGCAGGAATAACAGAACGATCGCCGCGATAGTAGACAAGGTCACCAGGAGAATCAGCATGTATCCCGCTACACCGGGAGCCAAGCTCGCTCATCTTGCCGGCGAACTTATCCATCAAGTAGTGGATGGCTGCCATAATTTCGCCGCGCGAAGGCAAGATCCAGTTCTGGCGATAGTCAGCCGCGCCTGAGGTATAGCGTGCAACTGATGCTTTGTGCTGATCGAGAATCGCCGGCAACAAGTAAACCGCATCGAGGCCGATACCCAAAGCTAAGGCTCCGGCAAACTTCGCTCCCAGGCGGAAGCGAGCTTTACGCTCGCTCAGGAAAATGACATAGGCCACAGCAACCGGAGCAAAGCACAGCGCGGTGCTGGGATGACTGAGAACGGCGAGACTATAGCTGACTGCAACTACCGGCACGGCCCATCGTGACCCACGCAACATCCCCTCCGCCGCGAGCAGTACCAGCGGCAACCATACGAATACCCACAACTCCGCTGAGGCTCCGCGGATATAAACGTCTGTGGCCAGATGATAAGGGGCGATCAGGTATGCGATGGCTCCGATAACAGCAGCCATTCGTCCCAGGAGCGAACCTAACCAGAGATAGGCAGTAATTCCTGATAGGACGTAGGCCAAAGCCATGGAATAGCCCGAGGTCAGCCATCCCGCATTATTGCTGGTTGCGACCATCGGCCAGAACAGGCTGGAGAAATAATTCGTGAGCGGCGGATAGAAAAATCCTGACGGTCCGCCGTATCCGGCATTGATATTCATGAACCATCGCGGATAGCAGTCGCCCTGCCAGAACTGCGCTGCGAATTGTCTTGCCCAAACGGCATGGGCCGCTCCATCCCACGAGAAATCAGGAGCACCATGCAGCAGTATCGGCGCACAGGCAAGCAGACCCAAGCCAACCAGGATGACGAGGCATGCGGTCGTTCTCAAGCCAGTGAAACCGGGGATAGTCATACTGAAATTGTAATTAGCACGAGGTTACTCCGGAGCTTCTTGTATGGCCTGAAAGTGGATTGGAGAAAAGAGTTTAGCGTGTTATAAAAGCATTAATATCCCGAACGTATAAGAAAGCGTCGGCGACCCTCCAAATTACATTCGTCTAAGTTTTTGATCGAACTTACTTAGCGCCTACTTTGGAGTAAGGCCAATGCTCTGTGCGAAGTGCGGATATATAGGTCCGGCTGACAGCCGCTTTTGTGGACTTTGCGGCACTCCTGTAGCAGGAGCAACAACGAATGCCGGTGGCGCGTCCAGTAGCGCCCTTCCATTTGTAAGTGCGGCCGTTGTGTCTGCTGCCCCTGGCGCGCAGCCGATCGAGGAAAATTCCGAACCGTCAGCTGATACCAGCGTCGCGAGCAGCCTGCCTGCCAGGGAGCCGGATCCGCCGGCAGTTGAGGAATCAAAGGCTGCAAGCAGCATGCTTGCCACGGAGCCGGATCCCCCAGCAGGTGAGGAAGCAAGCCCTGAGCTACAGCCAATGGAGCAGCACAGCCCTGCGGCAGTAAGCGAGCCCAGCGCACAGCCCCTGGTGGACGAACTGCCTGAGGATGAGCAGCTACCCCAGCGGCGGATAGTAATGCCGCGCTCAAATATCGATCCGGAAGAGACGATTCGGCAGCTTCGTGATTTGCGCGACCGCCGCGAAACTATACGCGCTCGAAAACGCATCTTTCTAAATGCTGTCGCGGCGCTATTTCTGGTTGGCCTGGCGTGGGCGGCATTGCAGGCTGCGAGAAATGAGTCGGTTAGAGCTGCCGTGCGAAAGTTTATATCGCAGGCCGAACACCTGGAGATCCGAGCCGAAGCCATCCTTGGCATCCAGGCTATGCCCGAGCAGACCCTCCAGGATGAATCTGAAGACGGACCTCAGCCCGTTAGTTCGGGCGCGAAGGACGGTAAGTCTTCAAGCGGAGAGGCTGTAATGATCAAGGCTGCCGATCAACATAACTCAACCTTAACGTCATCGAAGGCGAAGCATGCAGGTGCTGATTCAAGTACCCCGGGCGGCGTGGCCGCTGGTTCAAATTTAGCCAAGTAGCAGCCGCTGCATCTAGCACAGCTCGCCGAGTTCTCCCGCAAAATGTGTGTACAGGCGAACTTCACCATCACCTAATACTGCTTGTCCGAAGTTAATCGATGGTAAGCGACTTCTGCTCAAGATAGGCTGAGACGTGTTGTTGTCCGGGAGTCGCTCGCAGCTCCCGCTGCCAGCTGGAGAAGTCCTTCTTGCGGATCAGCACGGCATGGGCACCCACTGACACGCTTCGGGAGAGCGGAGTTTTGCCGACGTAGATTCCGTCGAGATAAATATCGGCTCCCGGCGGGTTGGACCAGAAGTCGAAGACAGCCTCCGGGGGCGGTGGCGGCCGTGGAGTGGTGGCAGCTTGTGGCGGCTGCGATTCTGCGTGCTGTGCCGCCTGTGTCACCTGCGTTTGCTGATCGCGGGGAAGTTCAGTGCTGGCACTCTGCGTAGGCGAGCCATCCACATCGCAGTTCACGTAATACACCGACATAGGCGCCGCGAAGGCCTTCTGACTGGGGGCAACCGCTTCCACACCCCGAATGTCGGACAGTGCCTGCTGTAGCATCTTCTCGCGGGAAGATATTGCCTGGGGAGTATAGCGTCCGATGGCGAAGCCCTGCTGGTTGTAGACGCGGGCGAACAGTGACTTCGATTTATCGAAGTGCTGCAGGTCGGTCGTACTGGTGACCTTGGCGGGCGGGTTGGTAACGTACGAGTAGTTCCACGTTCCCCCGGAGCTGCTAACCACAGTGCCATTGCCGGGCATTGGCTTCGAGCTGGTGTAGGTGTGGGCGGTCGGGGAAAGCCCTTCGAAAGCGGCCTCCGAGGTAGAGAAAATCACCAGGTAATTGATCAGCGTGGGAGACGGTATCTGGGAAAAGCACAGCGAAGGATAGTTGCGCGGCACCTCTTTGCCGGCCAGCCACTTCACGGCGAATTTCGGAGTCGCGGGCACCGGCTGGCCCTCGTCCGCTATGGCGAACGAGACGTTCTTCGAGCATGATGGCGCGGCGGGTACCTGGGTTTGCGCTACGGCGACAAGGCTTCCGGCCAGGAGGAAAAAGTGGGCCCAAAATAATTTCATCAGTGCTGCTTTACTCCACAAATGGAAGCCTTGCTAGTTTACCGGCAAAAATCTACTGCGTAAGCCGCAAAAGAATCTTAGACGCGATCGTCTGGAAAGCCAGCTCCAGTTCGGTAGTGCACGTTGTCGATGGGCAGTCCGGCACGTAATAGAACTGTCCCTGGGGCAGGCTGGCATTATAACTGGGGCCGGTGGGATCGTTAGCCAGCTGCTTCAAGAAGTTCTGCGTAGCGGTGTTGACTCCACTGCCCAGGCCAATCGTATAGATGTATGTCCCCGGGTTTTCCGCTCGCATGGCGGCCGCAGTTTGTAGTGCACGATACTGGGCTTCGGCGGTGACATTGGTACGGTTGATCGCTTCGGAGCCATTCTGCGCCGAAATGAAATTAGTGACGTAAGTCCCGTAAGGGTTTTGACACGCTAACCCCGCCGAACTATAGACGATTTGGCTAGCTTTGCCGCTGACACAGTTTCCCGAGCCCGTGCCTGGGCACCAGTCGGTGCCATCGACGGGATTGAAAACATCGACCTCGTTGGTACCCGGATCCCATCCACCATAGTTCAACAGAGGCGTGACTTTGTTGGTCGCACTCGTCCAGCAGGTAAAGGTATCCTGCACCGCATTCATCAGGCCGTCAGTGAAGTAGACCGCGACCCGGGTCACGTTTTGTCCCTGCTGTATAGGAACGCTGGTGATCTGATGGTCGGCGAGGTTTAACGGGGGACCATCGGTCGCGACGTAGGTACCTCCGGTGCCAAAGGTTCCGCCACTGGCTTGAAAGCTGGAGGCCTGCACCGCATTCTTTATCGGCGTCTTGAAGCCGGTGTTAATGGCAAAATCGACGCGAGCGTTGGAGGCGTAGCTCACCATTGCGACTTCGTCCAAGGTGTCATCGAAATCGTTGACGAACACTGGCACGGCAGCTTTAAGGGCAGTCATTCCGCCGTTGCCGCTCATCGACCCGGAGCGGTCAAGGATGAGAGACATGACCAGCTTGCCCCTGGTGGCCACCGCGATACCACCCACCTGCCAATACTGAAATAAGCTCTGGGCAAAAAACGTGGGTACATTGGCGGTGGCGGCTACACTGACCTGCTGGTCGCCATAGGTATCCTTAGGGAAGGTGATCGTCGGCACCGGCGGGTTAGGACCGAAATTGGCATTGAAGATATGCGTCGCCAGGGTGGTCGCAGTCGATTGCCCCTGTGGCAGGCTCTTCATGCCGGTAAGACAGGCGGCATCCACGGCCTTCGATAGTTTGGCGCGGGTGATGTACGCCATGCCAGAATCGACGGCCAGTCCGACAAACAGTATCAGCACCAGTAGCGAAGCCGCTACCATGACCAGAATTTGTCCGCTTTCCTCTTTTACGAAGCGCATAACCCAACCTTTCTCAGTAATACGCCGCGTCATACAGCTGTGATGGCAACGCGCTGTTGTTGTGTAAAAACGCTCCCACCGGAGTAACGGGTGAGTACGTGTAGTAAATCTCGGTTATATAAAGCGTCTGGTTGATCTGCAGGGCAGCCGCGGCCTCCGCGGGCAGGCTAGCCTTGCCGCAACTGGAGGGCGGCGGATAGCAGCCGATTTTGCTGGCAAGTCCGGTGCAAGCACCCTGGGTAGCTTGCCCACTGACCTGATTAGGATTGGTCTGGGCGCCGGTGTTAGTGACCGACGTGATGATGACGCAGCCGTAGCTGGTGAGCGAGAGATTGGTGCCGGCATCGGTCATCACGGTTTGTGCCGCCTGGGTCAAATTGGTAGCGCTGCGCGACGCGATGCTGGACCCCTCGCCGGTCAGGTTCTTCATGACTTCGACATAGTAGATAGCGCGCGAGTAATCAATCGCGCCAAATACCAGGGTCAGCAGCAAAGGGACCGATATCGCGAGCTCCACAAGGGCCGCGCCGGAATCTCCAAACAACCTAAACTTTCGTAGTGTTGTCATGTCGATTCTCCTCCTCAGGATTGACTCGGGGGAAAGGCTTCGTTCTTGAAGCTGCTGCTCACCTTAATCGTATAGCTTCCCCCGTTGAAGTAGTGTGCAATCAGGGAGGTAAGGAAGCCGTAGTTATAGGTGACGGTTATGGTAACGGTGTCACTCGGTCCGCCGGCATTAGAGCATCCGCCAGACGCGCTGCAGATGGCGGTGTTCGAGGAGGTTGCCAGACCCAGAGAAGTATCCTCGACTGTCTTCAGGATCGAGTTATACCGGCTTTGCCCGCTTATGGCCTGTCCCGTAATCGCGTAGCGGCCGCCCTGGCGCGCCGCGTTTTGCAGGGTCAGTTTCACGAAAAACAAATACGACAAGTCCATGATGGAGATCATCACAAGCAGGAAAAGGGCAAAGGAGACCGCAGTCTCCACTAGAGTCTGCCCGGAACTCGACTTCAGATTGAGCTTTTTGAATGGCCTGAAACGCATCACGCCTCCTTCCTAAAGGGGGAACCATGGCAAATTCTGCCGCTACCGATTATTTCGGGGCCTGCAATGAATCCTGTCATTCGGCGGCGGGGAACCACCGTAACGTTCGGGAGATGGGAACTTCTTCAGTCGTCGACTTGAAGTTCATCTCCTACAGAAGTCATCGTTTCAGCAATCACTCCCGCCGGGAGTTCGATCACGGAGCTTGCCCGCCAGCGAATGCTGCTGACCCGGTACGGCTCCATGGCCGGTCGTAAATAAACTACACGCCAGTTGCGATCGACAAACAATACATCGATCGGAAACCGCATGCCGATAGTGTGCACGCCCTGCGAGGGTATGATGAGCAGGCCGGCACCTTTCTCAAGCCTGGAATGCCGCAACAGACCGACAATCCGGCTTAGACTGGTCTGGGCGACACCTACCCTATCGCCCAGCACCGTGTTGCGAGTCAGATTAACAACTCGGACTGTTGATTCCGGCATTGGTTCGGCCAAGCTACCTTGTGCGTTTTGCCGAAGCCATGCGTTTTCTGCGCGTGATGATAATAGCGAGAACAACGACAGCGAGCACCGCCGCAATCACGCGAATCATAGTAACTGAATCCATGCTGTAGCCTCCAGGATTTGAATAATACCTTACTAGTCAAAAACATGCATTAAAGCAAGAACAGCCGGTCCCAGAAGTACCACAAACATCGCAGGAAATATACAGAATACTAGTGGGAACACAAGCTTAACCGCGGTTTTCGCCGCTACCTCTTCAATCTTCAGCAGGCGCTTGGTGCGTATCGACTCGGCGAAGATTTCCAGGGCGCGCGCAATTGGAGTACCGAATTTTTCGCTCTGTGTGAGCATGCCTACAAATTGCCGGATTAAATCGAGGTTTACCCGGTCAGCCATACCGCGCCAGGCCTCGAGTCGCGGCTTGCCGGCCCGCTGTTCACGGCTGATAATCAGCAGCTCCTCAGAAAGGTCTGGGCACGAGCCTTGCATTTCATGGGCACATTTCAGGACCGACTGGTCCAGGCCCAGTCCGGCATCGATACAAATAATCAACAGATCGACGAAGTCGGGAAGGGCCTGCGAAATTCTGGATGACCGCGCGGCTATGGCGCGAATAAGGAAGACGTCGGGAGCAAAGAACCCGGCGGCACCAAAGAGCAGGGTCAACAATGCCCAGTTGCTCCTGCCAAAGAAGGTGGCCAGCACGACGCCTAAAACCGGGCACAGGATCTTTGCGCTGACGAAGTTGTCGACGGCTTCCGGCTTGCGATATCCACCCATCGCCAGGCGGTAGGCCAGGTCCTCGTCAAACGATTTAAGCCACGCGCGTATTGGAACCAGCGGACGTGTGAGGGTAGCAATCGCCGACGTAACATCGAAATGGGTTTCCTCTGAAGCTATGCCCGAACTGATCTCCAGCAGGCGGCTTTGGGCCGGCGAGCGGCCTCCGGGCACCGAGATCACAAGAGCGGTTGCAGCGAAAATGACGGCCGCAACGGCAATGCCAAGCAAAACAAAGTTCATTTCAAACCTTCATATTTACGATTCGCCGTATGAAAAATACTCCCACCATCATGTCGGCCCCAGTCACATAAAGCCATGTCCGTCCGGTTTCGCTGTCAAACATAGGTTGTGCGTAAGAGGGACGTATATAGTTCAGGACCAGGAAGCAGAGAAAAGGTAAAGCGACAAGAATCACGCCAGTCAGGCGGCCCTGCGCCGAGAACACCCTGATTTTCTGCCGCAGCACCACACGGGCGCGCAACAGTGCGGCACTCTTCTCCAGTAGTTCGACTAGATTGCCTCCGGTATCCTTCTGAATCACGATGGCGCTGACCAGGAAACGTAATTCACCGATGGGGAAGCGCCGGCTCATATTCAACATGGCCTCGCGAAAGGGCAGGCCGAAACTTAATTCGTCTGCGGTGCGCCGAAATTCCGCGCCCAGCGGATCAGGTAGTTCATCGCCGACCGTTAACAAGGCGGCCGAGAGCGCCTGACCGGCTTTCAGCACCCTGGCCATCAAATCGATAGCTTCCGGAAGCAATGCCTCAAATGCCCGAAAACGTTTCTGCCGCTTGTAGTACACAAACAGGGAAGGCAGTGCGCCCAGCAGCATGCCGGGAACCCAGCCCATCGGACTGTGAGGGATTCGCCAGTTGCCAACCATCGCGCCTATAAGCAGGAGCAGGGCTGAAAAGAAAACAAAGCGGCCGACCGTCCATGGCACCTGGGCCTGCTCTAAATATCCGTGAAGCTTCTCGGCAAACTTGCTTTCGCGCAGGTAGCGATCGAAAAATTTGATCTGGCTATACTGCACCTGGCGCAGAAGCGCGACTTCTTCTTCCTGCACCTGCCCCGATCGCCGGCCCACCTCCATCAACCTCTCGCGCACGCGCGTGTCGGTCTCCGATGGTTCGGTGAAGTAGACGACGATCGCGAAGATTGCAACCAGCAAAATCAGAAAGATGGTGAACATCGGCATATAGCGATCCGTGCCTAAACGTCGAATGAATGACTAAAAATGTCGGGCCTGAGCATAACCCCTGAAGTCTTCAGGCGGTCGGCGAACTTAGGGGCCACTCCGGTCGCCCGGAAGCGTCCTACTACTCTTCCCCCGGCATCGATACCAAGCTTTTCGAAAACAAAGATGTCCTGCATGGCCACGATGTCCTCAGTCATTCCCGTAACTTCGGTCACGTGGGTGATGCGCCGCGTGCCATCGCTCAGACGCGAAATCTGCAGGATGAGCGAGACGGCCGAGGCAATCTGCTGTCGGATGGCTTTTTCCGGCAGGTTCAGATTGGACATTAGTGCCATGGTCTCAAGCCGAGCCACGGCGTCGCGCGGGCTGTTGGCGTGAATGGTAGTCAGCGACCCGTCGTGGCCTGTGTTCATGGCCTGCAACATGTCGAGAGCTTCTTCGCCGCGGACCTCGCCAACCACGATGCGGTCGGGACGCATACGAAGGGCATTGATCATCAGTTCCCGCTGGCGTACGGCGCCCTTACCTTCCACACTGGGTGGACGGCATTCCAGGCGCACGATGTGGTCCTGTTGCAGCTGCAATTCGGCGGAGTCTTCGATGGTTACAATGCGTTCGGTAGAGCCGATATACGCGCTCAGAATATTGAGCAGGGTAGTCTTGCCGGCGCCGGTGCCGCCCGAAACGATAATGTTGAGCTTTGCCTTTACGGCGCCCGACAGTAACTCAAAAATCGGAGGAGTTACCGTGCGGTTTGCGAGCAACTGCTCGGCGCCCAGAGGAATCTTGCCGAAGCGGCGAATGGAGAGAATCGAACCATCGACGGCCAGCGGTGGAATGATTACGTTGACGCGGGAGCCATCTGTCAGTCGCGCGTCGCACATCGGCGACGACTCATCGACACGGCGTCCCACTGCGGAAACGATTTTGTCGATGATATGGGAAAGATGAGCTTCATCCTTAAAGATGACCTTCGTCTTTTCCAGCACCCCGGCCCGCTCCACGTAAACCTTACGGTGAGTATTGACCAGAATGTCGCTGACGCTTGAGTCCTGCAGCAGGGGCTCGAGCGGCCCCAATCCGAACACTTCGTGCGCTACTTCGCGGGCCAGCCGGTCCTTCTCGATCGCGCTCAGCGGCGTGTCCTGCTGGGTGACGAGGTCCTGCAGCACAAGCTCGACCTGGGCGCGCGCTTTCACGTCCTCCAAAGAAGTAAGCTTCTCCAGATCAAGCTGACTCAGCAACTCGCGATGAAGCAGCGACTTCAGGTCCTGGTAGGCGCGTTGCGAAACCCCGACTTTGCGCGGAGCTCCCCAGTCACCCGTGACGCGAGTTGATGGAGCGAAACTTTTTCCGTTAGCCACTTACAGACCCCTTACAGACCAAAAACTTTCAACAGACGCCGTGATTTGCTCTCGCCGTCTCCACCGTTCCAGCTTTCGCCTGCCAGGCGATTGGCCCAGGTATCGAAGGCCGCCGGCAAATCAGACCGGAGATCGTAACGGATGGGAGTGCCGGAATTGATTGCATTCACGACTTGGGTGTATTCGTTGGGCAGCTTCAACGTGATAGGACGGTGTAATGCTGCCCCAATTTCTTCTTCGCTCAGAGGATCGCGCTTGGAATAGCGGTTCAGCACGATGTCGATGCTGTTCTCCGGATAGTGCAAGCCGGTCAGGTACTCGATACAACGGACGGCATTGCGGATCGACGGTAATTCCGCGGTAATCACCAGGGCCAACTGGTCCGATTGCCGGATGGCGGCGCAGGTGCTCTCGCTCAGGCCGGGAGGGCAATCGACAATCACGAAATCGTAGTTCTCACTCAGAAATGCCAACGTGTGCTCGATGGCTTCGGGCGAAGTTTCCGGAATCGAGTCGATGGTCTCGGGCGAGTCCAGTACTTCCAGTCCGCTGGCGTGCTTTAAAACGAAACCTTCCAGCAGGTCGCGGTCGAGCCGGTCGGTGTTCAGGACCAACTCGTAGAAGCTATAGCGATGACGAGGCAGTCCGAGATAGAGCGACACGTCGCCCATGGCGGGATGCTGGTCAATGATGAGGCATTTTTTCTGGTGTTTCTGCACCAGGTTGAGCGCCAGGTGAATCGCCAGGGAAGTTACTCCCGTGCCTCCCTTTGCGCCTGTAATGGTGAGCAGATGTCCTTTGCCGCTACCTTCCGTCCGGGTATGCCGGCGCTGCTCTAATTGCGCCAGGGCTGCCGATACATTGGCCAGCTGGAAAGGTTTGGAGAGAAACTCCGAACAACCCGCCCGCATAGCGGCAACGATCTGCTCGGGATCGAGATCGCTGCTGGCGGCGAAGATAGCAACCCCGTCGCAGCCGTCTCGCAAGCGCTGGCAGAGCCGGATACCCTCGTGCGTCCCGTGATCGAGGTCGACCACACAAATCTTGAACTGAAACGGCTCAAGGAAGCTCATGACTTCCCGCGGTCCCACGCTCGACTCCACATTGTCGACCACGTAGGCGCCGGGGGTTTGTACGACTTGTGCTTCCAAAACTCTCTTGGCCGCCGCGTCCATGTTGATGCAGAGCACGCCGAGACGCCGTTTGGAGCGCTCCGACCGGTCGATAATCGATAGTGAACTGGATGGAGGCATTTTAATTACTGTCTGGTCCCTTGCTTTCCGCAGGCTTAGAGCGGAGCGGAATACCCTTGTCAAAATCGCCGGGAGTGAGATTCTGCACAGGCATGTTTACAGTTGGCTCGGCTCCCGCCGCCGGCCCAGCAACTGGGTCAACAATCGTAGGCGTCACCATGACGATTAATTCGCTGTTGGTACGGTTAACTTGTCTTGATTTGAATAGCTCGCCCAGGATGGGGACGTCCCCAATTCCCGGCACCTTGCTGAGCTGTACCTGGGTACGCTGATCGAGCAGGCCGGCAATGCCGAACGTCTGCCCATCTTTCAACTCTATTTCGGTTTCGGCGCGCCGGGTTTGCAGGGCCGGCAGGATAAAGCCCTGGATGGTCACTGCATTGGTATAGTCCAGCGAACTGACCTCGGGCGTAACCTTCAGGCGAATGGTATTGTCTTTCCCGATTGTTCCGATGAACTCAAGCTTCACGCCATAAGGCTTAAACACGATGGTGATTGACCCGGTCTGGCCTCCCACACCTCCCTGCACGACGGGATAAGGAAATTCGCCGCCTGCCAGGAAATGTGCCGGCTGGCCGTCAATGGCCATCAGGTTCGGCTCGGCCAGGATCTGCAGTACCTGCTTTTCCTGCAAAGCCTTGATGGTTGCTCCCAGGTTGATATCCGGGCGAAACAAAAAGATATTCAACAGGTCAGACAGGTTGAACTGGCTGAGCACGCTGGGCGGCCCGGTACCGCCACCATTCTGGTTCTGGTTGGAACCCGAGATGGCCCCGAACTGCTGGGTTGAAACCGTACCGATGGTATTGGCTGCTCCGGTGCTAAAGAGGTTGATACCGAAGGCGGAGAGCTTGGAGCGGTCGGCCTCGGCGAAGCGAACCTTCAGCAGGATCTGTCTCAGATGCGGCGCGGCTGCTACCTGCAGGCCGTTCACCACCTCCTTGCCGTAGTTGCCCGACATCTTCGCCATCTGCTCGGCAGCGGCGGCGGAGGGAGCAGTGCCCACCAGCGTAATCTTCTCGCCTTCGGCGTTGACCTCGACCCCGCTATTGGGGAAGGACTGGTCCAGGGCGTTGCGCAGGGGACCGACGTCCAGATCGGCCGATATGTCGAGCATGCGGCTGGATCCCGACTCTTCCCAGACCATCAGGCTGCTGCCGCCGGTGGACTTGGCGGTAATGACCAGTTCCTTGGGAGAAGTCAGCACCGTTTCAATCACTGCCGGATTGCCGGTCAGCAGACGCTTGACTCGTGAAGAAGTGTGGATCAGCAGCGAGTGCCCGACCGTAAGATGGATAGTCTCCATGGGCTGGTCGGAAGCGGATTGTGGCGGCGCCGGAGCACTAGCCGCGGCAGCCGAATTGTCCGGCGCTGGAGCCGGGTTGGATTGCTGGCCCACACTAGTGGCCGAGAGGAGACAACCCATGAGCGCCAGCATAAGCCAGCGCTGAAGCAGCGTAACTTGCCAGAGAGAGCGATTCGGACCCACGGTGTCTCCGTTACCCATTTAGAATTTGACTACGCTTCTCTTGCTACCATCGAAGGTTTCAACTTCATAACCTGCGGGAGGCTTAGCAGGAGCCGCCGCCTTACGTACAGTCGGCGCCGCAGCAGGCGCCGCTGCGCCTACTTCCAGGTCTTTGAGGGTCACAGGATGATGATCTGCCTTCTCCTGGTCTGCGCCATTGCGCAGGACAAACTGCAACGTGCCCTGGTTGGTACCCAGCACAAGTTTCTGCGCGTCGTCGGGAGTCAGCAGCATGGTTACTTCGCGCACTTTCTGAGGCTTTCCGGAAGGATCGGGTTCCAGCCGCTCGCCGGTGCTCAGGACGAGAACATTTTGTAGCACGGTGGCGGTCATCGGCTCGTGCCCGTTGTCCGGCCGGACGGTCACCAGCACGTCAACCCGGGCGCCGGGGAAGACGAATCCCGAAACATTGTTGACGTCGTTGGTTTCGACCGCCATAGCGCGCATGCCGTCAGGAATTTTTGCCGTCAAACCGATGGCGGAACCTGGACTGGCAAGCATTTGCTCGCTAACCGGCGCGGAGTTTCCGACGGGATAGACGACAATTCTGCCGATGACATCTTCCGGTTTGCTGAAGGAGCCCTCAATCGGAACCTTGGCAGGCCAGTCGATCAGCATAACGTCAGTCGCTGTCAGCGTGGTGCCGGGAGCGACCGGCTTAGCTGTAGCTACAATCTTTACCACTCGCAAAGAGCCGGAGCGCTGCACGCGACGGTACAAAAACAACGTCACCGGTAGCGAAACTACTAACGCAATAATCAGTGCAAGACCAAGCCGTCGGTTTTTCGTAGATCACCCCCGCCAAGCTACTACAAATGTGTACAGTGTTCCCGCTGCAATAGCCAGTCCATAAGGCATACGCGCTGCTGAAGGATTGTCCAGAGTAATCTCAGGGTGCGCATTCAAGCCAGATGAAACATGAAATCGCATAAGTGCTGAAGGTATTGCGCATAGTGCTGCCTAGTTGACCGCTGCGCAAGGCCACGGCCAGCGCCAGCACGCCGCCGGCAATCGCCGTGGCAATCAATACGACGAAGGCATGCTGCGTCCCTACCATGCTTCCAATGGCGGCAAGCAGCTTGACATCGCCCGCTCCCATGGCGCGCACCATGTAAAACACCAGTACGATGCCACCCGCGATGGCGCAGCCTGCAAGGGAAGAGAGCAAACCTTTCCAGCCAAAGAAGACCGAACGCAAAACCATTCCTAGAATGATGCCGGGGTAAGTAAGCCAATTAGGGATACGCTGCCGCTGGACATCGACCACAGCGGCCGCCAGGGCGAGAGCCAGCGCACACAACAATAAGATTAGGTCCCGGTTCATGCTTTGCCATTCAGGGGCATCCGGCAGACAACAGCCGGCCTATAAAGCCGACTCAAATTGCCGACGGTCTTACCCAGTAAGACTTAAATCCATAGAGCTCTTACTATAGAGCTCGTACTACATCCGAACCCTGCCTGTAGTCGCCGCACTACTAATCAGACGGCGGCCACCAAACGCAAGCCATCAAGAGTGGTAAATGGCAGGGATGACAAGCCTGCCGAACTCTCTTCCCGGCTATGGAAACGCGTCGCTGATAGCTCCGATTTTCGTGGAGAGCGCGCTCGCCAGAGTCGCCATCGCCGCGGTAGATGCCAGCGCGATAAACGTCGCAAGCATCGCGTATTCGATGAGGTCCTGCCCTGATTGTTCCCGGTGCAGGTTCCTAAGCATCTCCCAGATCATCGGGTTACCTCTCAATCCTGAAATCGTTTCCCTACCAGAGAACCCCGAGTTTCAGTGCTCAGCGAAAACACAATGTTTGTAAGACCGGGCAGCTTTACTTCTGCCATTCAGGCTATAGCCTAACTATCTTTCGCTCACCAAACGTACGGATCAGGTCGGCGACGGTCTCAGCCAGACTAACTTCGACTCGTCGGCCACATGATCCGGGGTACGAAAGCCCAAGTGCAGCTCAGTATCCCAGAATGGATACCGCTCGGAAGGCCCAGCCTCGAAAATACCCAAGGCCCTGAAGAACTGCCCAAAGCGCAGGAGGACGACACGCCTGCCGAGCGGTTGCGTTCAGACTAGGTCAACTTGCTGCCGATCGTCGTGAATTCCGTACGCTACCTGGCCAGCAAGCGTCGTCATTGCGGCGGTAGAAGCCAATGCGATGAGTGCGGCAAGCAGCGCGTACTCGATGAGGTCCTGGCCTGAGTCTTCCCGGTGCAGGTTTTTAAGCATCTTCCAGATCATTGGAGTTTCCTTTCGATTCCTGAAGTGGTTTCCCTACCAGAGAACCCCGGTTTCAGTGCACGACGAAAACACAATGCTTAAAGAGGGGCCGACAACTTCCGCCATTCAGGGCCATGGGCATGACCACGTTAGCTCGCAAGAGGGCTGGACCAGATTGCCGACGGTCGCGACCAGATTACAACGACCGCTAGCTAAATGTCCCGACTGCGAGATCCCATGTACAGCTCAGTTCCCAGAATGGGAATTACCGCTCGGACCGGCCAGCCTCAAATCGAAGCAGACGAGCCAAGTACAACTGCCAACTTACAGGATGACAGGCCTGCCGAGCGGTTGGTTTCCGACTATGTCAGCTTGTTGCCGATGGTGCCGAACTCCGAGCTTACCTTGCCGGCTAGAGTCGTCATGGCGGCGGTGGATGCCAGACGCGATCAGCGCGGCGAGCAACGCGTATTCGATCAGGTCCTGTCCGGACTCGTCTTTGTGCAGGTTCTTAAGCATTTCGATCATTGAAGTTTCCCTTTCCATTCCTCATGCTTGTTTTCCTACCAGCGCAGCCCCGAGGGATATTTCACCGAGTCGGTGAAAACTCACGAAGTGGGGGTGTCGCCAAGCAACCGACTCAAGTAAAACTTCCCGGTCTGCGGATAGGATGAGCACTTTATACAACGCCACATCGTCTTTGTACACCACAAAAAGTTTCAAAATGAGAAAAGTTGTAGGTTATAAGAAGGTAAACTAAGGTCATCATGACGATAGTCACGACCGTAAGATTACCGATGGTAGATATGACCCGACACCAGCAGTGTCACGTTCGCCCGATTGATACTACTCAGTAGTGGTGGGCCGAATCGTCAGGGAAAACGACATTCGTGATGCTTGCTTCCGCCGGGAAGCTGACCTTGGCATCTACCGCGGCTGTATAAAGTCCTGCTAGGGTAACTATGAGGCCTAAAGGTGGCATAGGATGTGATTCTGGCCTGCGGTTAATAGCGATTACGCCATCAGCGCGTATTTTCTCCAGCCCTGATCAGGAGCTGTTGCACATGAATCCAGGCATCATATATGGAGTCCAAACAACTCGCGAATACCACTTTTGTCTGACGTGTCCTGTTCGGGTACCTTCGTCCAGCCAGACTTTAGTAGGATCGATTCCGCACCTTTAGCGGGTATCTATAGGTTGGTAGGATAATCTGAATCCGATGCATGCCACACGCCAAGTAACGACAACGCCGCCGCTGGGTAACCGGGGCAGCGCGGTGTCACGGTTGACCCGGGTCATATTTTCTTTTCCTTCCGTATGCCTGGCGCTGCTCGCGGTGGTTATTCTGCTGATTTCGGTTAAGAAGGTTGCCGAGCCGGATATCTGGTGGCACCTGCGAAATGCGCAATACCTGCTCACGAATCACCACTTTCCTTCCTTCGACACCTACTCTTTAACCGCTGCCGGAGCGCCGTGGCTCAACCATGAATGGCTTTCGGAGTTACCGTATTACCTGGCGTTCCACTACGGCCGGGCTGCGAGGCCTGCTGCTGGTCTACTTCATCGTTCTATTGGTGATTTTCGCCGGTGTTTACTATCTTTCGTGCCGGGCAGGAGCCGATCGCAAGAATGCGACCATAGCTACGCTGCTGGCCATTCTGCTAGGACGAAGTCTCCTTCGGCCCGCGCATGCTTCTGTTTGGCTGGCTGTGCATGGTGGCGCTGCTGATCATCCTTGCTCGTTTTCGCGAGAGCGGGCGTGGGCTCTGGCTGCTGCCGCCGGTCTTCGCCCTCTGGATCAACTTCCATGGGTCGTGGGTCTTCGGAATGGTGGTGCTGGCGATCACCATCGCCAGTGGCTTGGTAGAAGGACAGTGGGGCATTGTAGTATCCCGGCGCTGGACGCCTTCTGAGCTTAAGAAGCTCATGTTTGCGATGGTCGCATCCTTCGCGGCGCTGTTTATCAATCCTTTCGGCTACAGGCTGGTTCTCTATCCGTTCGACCTGCTATTTCGCCAGCAGACGAATATGAAGCACATCCAGCGAGTGGATGTCGGTCGATTTTCAGGCTGGCACAGGTCGCATTAGCCCTGCTGGCGATCCTGGCGTTACTCGGCACGGCGTTGCTGTCCCGGCGCACCTGGAGGCTCGACAACGTGCTCCTGACCGTCTTTGCGCTCTGGGCGGGCCTCACTCATGCGAGGTTCCTCTTCTTCCTCGGCCTGATCATCGCGCCTCGTTCTGGCTCCTTCCCTGAAGCTTTTCCCTCCCTACGATCCGGAGATAGAGAAGCCGTGGCTCAATGCCGTGATCCTGGCTTGCATGCTGGAGGGTTGATTTATTTCTTCCCATCGCAGGCCAAGCTCCAGGCGCAAGGTAGACGAGGTCTATCCCACGGCTGCGCTGGCCTACATGCAGGCGCACGATATTCAGGGCGGCGTCTTCAACCAGTACCGCTTCGGCGGATACATGGAGTGGGTGGCGCCGCAGTTGAAGCCGTTCATCGATGGACGCGCCGATATATTCGTCTATAACGGCACTTTCGATGAGCACGTGCAGGCCGTATTCCATGGAAAATTCGTTCGAGATCCTGGACAAATATCACATCGAATATGTCTTGCTACAACCTGGTCAGCCACTAACCTATACCCTGCGCCATGCGCCGGGATGGCAGACTCTCTATGCCGATAAAGTAGCGGTGCTTTTGCAGCGACGGCCGTAGTGCATCTGCGGTCGGGGAAACAGGGCTCATGGTTTCAGAATCCCGCAATAGCACTTTGGGGCTAGTTTGGTGATAGTCAGGCCATAGAGCAAGCTTGTCGATGCCCATAGAAACACTGGCGATAAAGCCTGTAAAAGCGCAGGGCGCAAAGGTGGAAAGGGAGAGGTGTCTAACGTAGTTTTTAGGTTACTTTAGTTTATGCATCAATATAGTTACAAAATTATCGGTAAAAGAGTATATTGTTGCGCTGATAGGAGCTAAACATGGCAACTTTAGCTGAAGAGCTTCACATGAGCTCTTCTCATAATCTGGCTCTGGCCTCGCTGGACGATTGTCTGGCGTTTCTGCGCGCTAGTTTGGGAAGACTCAGAGCAGCGAAATCAGTCGACGTTCCTGAAATGACCGAGCAGCTTAAGATGGCGGCGGAATCAGCCGGCATGGTACGCGACTGGGTTTGGTCGGAACTACCGGGTGCTTCATGGCAGAGCCGGGAAGAACTAGAAGATCTCATCACCGAGATTCACCACATCATCGACACCAGGGCGGTGGAACAGCTGCGTTCGCGGTTGTTGACGCTGGCGGAAGAGCTGAAGCGTGGCAGCATTGTTCATCGCCGCGCGCAGCGCGTGACGGAACTCAATCGGCTGCGCGATCTGGCAGTCGATGAACTGCGCTCGCACGCCCGGCTGGAAGGAACTCCGCAAACCTTGCCGGGTCCGCAATCCGATCAATGGATCGATTGGGCATGCGCGCTGCAAGAACCGCAGGATTCCGAATCACTGCACACCATTCGTCATCGCTTTCCGTGCGTTGACGATTTCGTGGCCAACCTTGAGCCGGATATGTGGGTACCTTCCCCAGCTCCGGTTTTGGAAGTCGTGCCTCCGCCGAGTCCGAAGCGGCAGCAGGCGCAGGCCAAAGCAGGCGCGGATCAGAAAAAGACCCTGACCTCGGTTTCCGGTAACAGGAACGGAGACGCGGTCGCGACCGAGCTGATGGCGTGGGCCGATGCGGTCGGGTCGCTGGACGGTTGCGTCGCCATCCTCGGCGAGAGCCTGGCCACGCTGAGGGCCGCCAACTACATCGAAGTTCCGGAAGTAATTGAGACGCTCAAGAAGGCCGCCGAATCGGCTCGCGTAGTGCGTGAGCGCATTTGGGCGGAGCTGCCGGGTGCATCGTGGCAAAGCCGCGAGGAACTGAACGCGTTGCATGTCGAGATCCAGAAGATCCTGCGGACCAAGCAACTGGACCAGCTGCGGGCTCGACTGACGGCGCTGGCTGCCGAGCTGGAGCAGGGCACCATCGTTCATCGCCGCACGCAACGCGTCAGTGAGCTCAATCGACTGCGCGACCAGGCGATCAACGAACTGCGTTCGCAAGGCACGCTGGAAGTCGCGCCGCAGATCCTGCCCGGTCCCTCGGCCGATCAATGGATCTACTGGGCGTGTGCCTTGAAGGAGCCTCAGGATACGGAATCGCTGCGGCTGCTGCGCGAGGGATTCCCCCATCTTGACGAGTTCATCGCCAGCCTGGAAGCCAGCATGTGGAGTTCGGCCTCGACCCCCGCGGCCCCGAATCCTACCGTATTCATGGACCGGCTGGATGAGCTTCGGCGCAAGCGTCCGCAGAACTATCCTCCAACCCAGGAAGAGGTGCAGGCGATCCATGCACAGGAGCACGCGCTGATGGCCAGCATGTCAACTCCTGAACCTGCACCGCCGGCCACACCGGTGGTGGCTCGAGCTGCTGCCGCGGCGGCAGCGCCGGCACTCGCGCCTGAGCGTCCGGTGGAACATTCGGACCCGGTAAAGATGATCCGCGAAAGCCAGGCGGCAGCTGCGGCAGCCGCAGCAAAGGCTGCAGCGACTCCTGCTGTCGCCAAAGAAAAAGAAAGCGATGGCGACAAGTGGCGGAAGTTGCCGGTCAATCCTGTCGTGATCGTTATAGCGGCGCTGGTACTGGCCGCATTGGTGGGCGGCATAGTGTGGAAGATGCGCCGCGGCCATGCGGTGAGCACGGTGCAAGCGGTCGAAAGACAGGTGGCCGTCCAGAGTAATCCTGGCGACCCGGCCGCAGGGCAGTTGGGAGTAGCGTCCGCTTCGGCGGCGCTCTCTCCCACTCCGGATGTGGGGAGCAAGCCGCCCGCTAACCAGCAGGAACAGGCTACGGCTGCTAAGCCGTCTACGAAGGAGCCGAGCGAGAAAGACAAGAAGGCCGCCGAGCAGCCGCTATTGATCCGGAATATCGCGGTCGACCAGAAGCCGCAACAGACGCAGGATGCGACGCCAGCCGTGGCGCCGCAGATTGCGATGGCCAACTCGCAAGGCGGACTTCCGAAGAACCTGATGGCCGGTCTGCCGGCTCCGGTACCGGCGAAGGTGACACCGCCGGCGCAAAAGCTGAGGGTCTCCTCCGGAGTCGCCGAAGGTCAGTTGATCCACCAGGTCAGTCCGAAGTACCCGTCGCAGGCGAGGCAGGCGCACATCCAGGGCACCGTCGCGCTGCAGGCGGTTATCGGGAAAGATGGATCGGTGCAAGGTTTGCGCGTGCTGAGCGGTCCTCCGCTGCTGGTGCCGGCCGCGATGGAAGCGGTCAAAGAATGGCGCTACAAGCCGTTTTACCTGAACGGCGAGGCCTCTGACGCTGACACGCAGATCAATGTGAAATTCACTCTCGGCGAACATTGATCCTGGTCAGGCTTTAAGCGGCAACGCCCGCCATGGGCGGTTTGGGGTGAAGTCTGCAGTTACGCAACTGAGTAACTGTGGGGATTTCGAAGCTGCCCCACAAACACGCTTGCCCGACTCCCAGGTCAGCGGTAGCAACGATGATGGCCTGCCCGTAGACCTGGCCTAAGTTGCTGCGCTGTGTTCCGGGCCCCATCCTACTGGGGCGACTCTCTTCTCCCGACTGAGCGCAACTGTTCATTTCTAATAGGACTGTTCGAGTTTCTTTAACGCAATCTTCGCCGCCCCTTCATCTTCCAGCCGTATTCTTGGGCTCTGATGTAAATGACAAAAATGTAACCGAGTGCGATTCGGCTGAAGCGTACACGGTCTTTTGCGGGTTTCTTCTGTGCATCTTCCCGCTTTTATGGCTGGGTCGTGTCAGGCGAAGGTCGAGCGCACCGGATCAACTGGCAGGTTCGGTTCCTGTTGCGACTGAACTTCGGAACATCGGCGCAGGAAGTTGAAATCCGCGAGACGCTTAACTATCAGGCCAAACAAAGGGTTTGAAGTATGAGAATTCTGGTCATCGAAGACGAGGCCAAGACCGCGAAGTTCCTGAAGAAAGGGCTCAGCGAGTCGGGCTTTAACGTGGAAGTATCCGAAGATGGCCTGGACGGGCTGCACCTGGCGCTGCAAGGGGAGTTCGACCTGTTGATTCTGGACGTGATGCTCCCCAGCCTCGATGGCTGGCAGGTGCTCACGCGTTTGCGTCAGGCAGGTAGTCGGACGCCGGTGCTGTTTCTTACGGCGCGTGATGCCGTGCACGAGCGAGTACGAGGATTGGAGCTGGGCGCCGACGACTACCTGGTGAAACCGTTCGCCTTTTCTGAAGTGTTGGCGCGGGTGCGATCGCTGCTTCGCCGGGCGCCACAACGGCCGCAGGAAGTCCTTCGCGTGGCCGACCTGGAGATTGATCTATTGCGCCAGCGGGTCACGCGCTCCGGACAACGGCTTGAGCTGACCTTCAAGGAGTTCCTACTGCTGTCACTGCTGGCGCAACGCCCCGGCGAGGTACTGTCGCGAACCCTGATCGCCGAAGCGGTATGGGACATGAATTTCGACAGCGACACTAATGTAGTCGATGTCAACGTGAGAAGGCTGCGCAGCAAGGTGGACGATCCCTTTCCGCTGAAGCTGATCCACACCGTTCGGGGCGCAGGGTATGTCATGGAATGTTACTGACAGGGTTGTCCCGGTCTGGCGGCTGCGGAAGACCCTGGCTTTCCGACTCACCGCCGCCTACGCGCTTGCCGGCCTGTTCCTGGTGTTCCTCGCAACCGCCAGTCTTTATCTGCTCACGATCAACGAAATGGAGAGAAGCACGAGGCTGTTTCTCGACGATAAGCTGAACGTCCTGCGTACCATGCTGCGTGAGCGCCCCAACGACTGGGACGCCCTGCAAGAAGAAATCCAACTGGAATCAGCCGCGCGACGCTACGAACGTTTTTACATTCGGCTGCTGGATGAGCAAAACCAAACGCTGTTGACTACGCCCGGCATGGCGGAGCAGTTGGATCTCGACCAGCTCGCTACCCAGAGAGGTATCCGCGCCGGCAGTACGATTCGGATGAAGGGAAGGCATGGCAAAGCTTTTCGTGTTGCCACCGCGACCGCACCGGTGGGCTCCCCTCCTACTCAGACCGACACAATTCAGATTGCCATCGATGTCTCGCAGCAGGAAGAATTCCTGCAGCGCTACCGGCTCTGGTTTTTTGGCATCATGCTGGGCACCTTCGCTGTCTTCCCGTTCGTCGGTTATCAGATCGCACGACGCGGTATCCGCCCGGTGGAAGACATGGCGGCGACTGCGCGCCGCATCAGCTCGACGAACCTGAAAGAGCGCATCCTGGCGGACGGCTATCCCTTCGAACTGGCAGCGCTGGCAGGCACCTTCAATCAAATGTTGGACCGCCTGGAAGATTCGTTCGAACGGATCTCGCGATTCTCCGCCGACATCGCACACGACTTGCGCACCCCCATTAACAACATCCGCGGCGAGGCCGAAGTAGGCCTGGCCCGCGCGCGAACCATCACCGAATACCGCGACGTGCTTGAGTCCTGCCTGGAAGAAGCGGTGCGGCTTTCAGACCTGGTCGGCAACCTGCTGTTCCTTGCGCGAGCCGAGAGCCCATTGGCTGATTTGCAGCGCGAGCCGGTCGACGTCACTGAGTTGCTGGGCGGCATGCGCGAGTATTACGAAGCTTCCGCGGCGGAGGCTGGTATCTCGCTCACGACGACGATAAGTCCGGCCCCTGTGATCGCCGAACTGGACCGCACCCTGGTACAACGCGCAGTGAGCAACCTGGTGTCGAATGCCGTCGCGCATACCCCACCCGGTGGATCGGTGGTGCTGGCTGCCGAGGCAGCGGCTTGCGCGGTTCGTATCGAGGTCAGCGACACCGGCGTTGGTATTCCTGCGGAAGCGCTGCCCAGGGTATTCGATCGTTTCTTTCGGCTGGATACGTCACGCTCGCAGGTATCGGGCGGCACTGGCCTGGGATTGGCGATCGTGCAGAGCATCATGCTGCTGCATGGCGGGAAAGTTGAAATCGCCAGCCAGCCGGGACAGGGCACGCGAGTCACGCTCCACATGCCAGTCA
Source organism: uncultured Acidobacteriaceae bacterium (assembly GCA_963771535.1). Classification (GTDB taxonomy): domain Bacteria; phylum Acidobacteriota; class Terriglobia; order Terriglobales; family Acidobacteriaceae; genus CAVVDY01. The sequence continues at coordinate 24,897 of CAVYTK010000008.1, forward strand.
CAGTTGCAAAATGACAAGACTGTAAATTTCCGGCATGCCGTCACTCGGCCTTTCGCAGAACTTCCTGCGCTGGTGAAATCGCACAGGGTGCGCCCCTATTGGCGATGGAGGAGGGAAGTACGAAAGTGTCCCATCACCACATGACGAGAACGTAATCTTTGCGTCATCTGAGTGTTCGAATTTCTTGCCTAAACTTGCCTCGTTGTCCGCCCTCACCTTGTGTCACCGATCAACTGAAAACCTTAGGCAATTCCTTTCCCAGGAGACACCTTATTATGCAGAAGAATTCGTGTCGCAACAGTTCTCGAACGCTGAGAAGCCTGCTCGTTGGCCTGCTATTGACAGGCCTGAGCGTCTCGGCGTTTGCCAGGTCCGATTATTATCCGACCTATACTCCCGGCCCGCTGGACCAGAACACCTGGGTCCTCGGTGATGGGCAGATCGTTACCCCCGCCGGAACCCAGGTTAACCTCCTGGTGAAGGAAAGCACTGGCACTGGAGTTCGCGCCAAAGCTGTAGCTCTGAACCCCAACCCACTGGCGAACGGCGACCGCACTGCTGCCGTTCTGACCTTGGGCAGCAATGCGAACACCGGTGCTGTCGAAATCATCGACATAACTGCCGGCACCGTTTTGCAGGCGTTCACCCCGAACGGCAGCAACAAGGGCGCCACTGCCGGCCTGGTCTATACCCAGGACGGCAAGTACCTGCTGTTCAGCCAGGACAGCAGCTACGTTACGGTCGCCAGCGTGGGACCGGATGGCCTGCTGACCTACGTTACCCAGATCAAGCTTCCGGTCAACCTCTCGTTCATCACCTGTTTTGACAACAGCCCTCCGGGAACCACCGGGAGCGCGCCAATTCCCTGCGGCCAGACCGTATCTTCCGGTACTGCCTATCCGCTGGGCCTCGCAGTCACGTCGGATAGCAAGACTGCTATCTCCGTGCTTGACACCAACGATTCGCTGACCAAGATCGACCTGACCACCGTTCCCCCGACACAGGTTGCGGAGATCCGCGTCGGTAACACCCCGAACAGTGTCCTGATCTCAACCGATGGCCGCACCGCCTACGTCTCCAATGAGGGTGGACGGGTGGCGACCGCGGACGACTTCCAGCAGTACTCCAACGGTACGCCGATCGTTTCGGCGAATCCGACCGGCACGACCTCCACCGCACCATCTCGGTGGTCGATCTGGCCTCGTTTACGGTCACCAACACCATCACGTTGAGCGGTACCCATCCAACCGGAATGGCCTTCTGGGGCCAGTATCTGCTGGTTACCGACACCTACACCGACAACATCTCGGTCATCGACACGACCACGAACAAAGAGGTGCGGAAGATCAACGTCGGGCTGCCCATTGGCGTGCCCAGTCCGTTGGCCTCCAGCCCTAGGGCCTATGGCGCGGCACCGAACTCGATCGCGGTCGACAGCGTGAATAACGTTGCTTACGTCGCGCTGTACAACGCCAACGCGGTCGCCGTGGTTGACCTTAGCGCGGGCACCAACGCCCCTGTCAAAGGCATGATTCCGGTCGGCTATGCGCCTAGCTCGGTTGTGATGGACGCGGCCGACAAAACACTGATCGTTGCCAACGACAAGGGCATCGGCACCACCAACACCAACCTGGGCACCAACTGCGCAACTTACTACAAGGTGTGCGGATTCAACTCTCACCAGGACATGGGCACGGTCAGCATCGTTCCCGTTCCGGATAGCGCAACCCTGGCGAAGGACACCCAGCAGGTTTTCGTGAACAACCACTGGGACCTGGCGCTGAACATCGCGTCGTCCACGGGCGGCAATCCGAATACTCCGCCGGTCGCAGTTCCGGCAAAGATCGGCGATCCCTCACTGATCAAGCACGTGTTCGTGATCATCCGTGAAAACCGCACCTACGACCAGATCCTGGGCGATGTGGCCGCGGGCAACGGAGACGCCACCCTGGCGGTCTTCGGCGGTATCTACACCCCTAACGCGCACTCGCTGGTGCAGCGCTTCCCGCTGCTCGACAACTTCTACGATCCGAGCCGCCAGTCGGCGGATGGCCACAACTGGATCGTGCAGGCCATGGCACCCTACTCCGACGACATCCAGTCGCCCGACTGGGTCCGCGACTATCCTTCCAACGGCGGCGAGGGACTGGCTTACCAGGTAAAGGGCAACCTGTATGACACGGCGACTAAGGCCGGCATCAAGCTAAAGAACTACGGCGAGTACATTGAATACAACCTGTTCAATCCACCGGACATGAGTCACACCGAGCCGACCTGGTGCCAGTTCTACGACGACACAGTGTCGTACGAAAATGGCCAGGAACAGCAACTGTATTACTACAACACCATCTCGTCGTATTCCGCGCTGCCCAATGTTCTGAATCACACGGTTCAGAACTACCCGCAGTTCGATACCGGCATTCCTGACCAGTTCCGCGTGGACATCTGGAAGCAGGACTTCGCCAAAGACGTGGCCAACAATTCGGTGCCCCAGTTGGAGTTCATGTGGATCAGCTCCGACCACACTGGCGGCCCGCCGAACGCCATGGCCATGCAGGCCGATAACGACCTGGCTCTCGGCCGCTTTGTCGACATCATCACCCACAGCCCGATCTGGTCTAGCTCGGCGATCTTCGTCGAAGAAGACGATGCTCAGAATGGCGTTGACCACGTCGACGGTCACCGCAGCCCGGGCTATATCATCAGCCCATACGTTCTGCAGAACGGTCCCGCCGATCACACCTTCTACACCCAGGTCAACATGACGCGGACTATCGAGCAGATTCTTGGCATCACGCCGATGAATCAGTTCGACCTGTGGGCGTCGCCGATGAGGCCCGAATTCACCGACAATCCGCCGCAAGAGAACTTCCTGCCGTGGACGTTCGTGCCCGCCGAATACCCGCTGACTTCGGGTACGAATTGTGTGTCTTCACCCTCCACCCAAACAGCTGAAACCAAGGAAAGCCCCAAGGTCGCAGCGATGAGGGCGGCGTGGCTCCAGAAGAAGGCGGAGATCTTCGCCGGCAACGAGCATAAGCCCGACGTAGAAGACCCGAACACCGTGGCCCACTACAACTGGTATGAGGCCACCGGATTTACCCGGCCCTTCCCCGGTGAGAAGACGGTTCGGCCGCCGAGCGACTTCAACAACTCGGCTCCTGCGACCAAAGATAACGACGACTAAACCCCGCTCCAACTGCAGCCGCCCTCTCCCGATCATCGGGAGAGGGTTTTTTCATGCCACAAACCAGTGCTTCCGCATCACCGGATCTACTTCGAGCCTGACGGTACAGAATGCCGTGGTTGGGGGTATGGCGGAGGGGGGAGGGATTCGAGCTTGAGCCGTTTTGCGGGCGTGTGAGACGGCAGGCGAAATCCCGAACCCGCTTCTGACCGGGGAATTCCGGATCCGCTCCTTCCCGACGGCTGAGTTGACATCTCTATGCCGTTCAAGGGATGAGTCTTTTTTCAGGGCTCATTCGTAGTACCGGTGTGATAGGCCACTCGTTCATGACATCGGAGGCGAGCGTGAGCCTTGGACAGCGAAGTTGCGCCCCGGTTAGTCATCGCCTATGTGCTCTCGATCACTGTGGTTGAGTTCACGCGCTCTGGAAGCTCTTGAGCACCGCATCGGCGGGCGCAAGAAGCGGAATCTGCTGCGAAGTTCCATAGACCATTCGCGTGGAGAGGGCGCCATCGATGACACCGAGTATCATCGCCGCCGCGGCACCTTTATCGACCGGGTAAGGAGTTAAGAGTTCGGCAAGATAGTCGCGCAATTTGTCTTTGTGTTGGATCACCCGGCGATGAATCGGATGCGCAGTGTGCGGGTATTCGGATGCGATACGAAGGAAAGGGCAACTGGTCACTGCGGGCAGGTTTATAAGGCGTTCTATTCTGACCAAGGCTTCATGTATGTCTTGGGGCGGGACAGGGCTACCAAGATACTCCCAGAATGATTGGTCGCGCTGGTCGAGGTATGCGAGCACGAGGTCATCTTTGCTTTCGAAGTGCCGATAGAAGGTCGCCTTTGCGACCCCGGCGATGGACATGATCTTCTCCGTGCCGGTCGCGCGGACCCCCTCCGCATAGAAGAGGCGGTCGGCAACTTGCAGAATTCTCTTCTGCGGGTCGGAGTTTTTCTGTGCTCTCATAAAATCCATCTTGACAGAAGACAGACAAGTCTGTCTAATTGCCGTTAACAGACAGACAGGTCTGTCTGCGACTTAAGCACGCGAAAGGAAACCTTATATGAGAAGTGCCCAAAACCGTCTCTTCAGCCCGCTCGGGCTAGAAACCGCCCCCAAAGAGTCTCGGCCTCTTCTAGAGAAAACCCAAAAGTCGTGCGAGTGCATTCCGAACATGTTTGGAACGTTTGCCAATCCTCCCGTCTTGCTGGAGGGCTATCTCGGCCTGGAAGGCGTATTCGAGAAGGGCAGTTCTGTTGGCCGCGAGCATTGAGAATGACTGTAACGACTTGCACGTGCCGGCCAAGGTCGTATCCGCGGCAGGTCCAACCTGCCACTGCCTGAGCTGAAGTCGAATGCGCTGGTCGCGTTCACGAGGGAGATGGTTGCCAAGCGTGGGCATGTGGAAGCGCAAACGATCGAGAACTTCCTGACCGCAGGATACCGTAAGGACCAAATCCTTTGGTCCTGACCGGCGTGGCGCTCAAGACGATGAGCAACTATACGGATCACATTTCCCCAAATGAATTGGATCAGGCATTTCGGTCCGAGGCTTAAACCCTGGATCAGCGCGGTCCCGGCAAATAGCCCTGGGGCTGACACTGAGAAGTCGAAGAATTTCGCAAGTGGAGCAAGAAAATGTCTAGTCGCCTAAGCAAGGTTTTATCGCTGCTCTTGGGAGTTTGGATGTTCATGTTTGGATTCCTGAAGTTTTTCCAGCCAATCCGCGGATGGTTTGACATCCAGATTCAACAAAGCCATTTGCCCCACGAGGCTATTCTCGCGGGCAAAGTGACTGAATTGGTTGTGGGGGTCCTCTTCTTACTGCCATGGTTTTGGAGATCGCTGAGCGCAAAAAGCAAAGATCAAATCCTGCTGATCGCATGTCTGATCCTGTTTACTCAGATGGTCGTGGCAATCTATGTCCACTTGCAGCCCGGCGTGCCTGCCAGCGTTCTTCCTCTGGGTATCAAACCGCCTGTGATTCCCGTTACGGTTCTCCTCCTGGGATTGCTCACTGCCTTCGATGTTTGGAAGCAGTTGCGAGCAGAGAAGGCCAGCGAAATGCGAACTCAGTAGCAGAGTTAGCGCCCAATCATCTTCCGATCAAAGCGCGGAGCAGGAGTCCCGAACGTGACGGGAGCTCCTCACGGCCGGCTTAACACAACCAACCCACTGCGTCGTTGAACAACAGGAGTACGAAATGGCGAGTCTCTTCGAATCTGTTCAGCTCGGGTCTTTGGTCCTGGCAAATCGTGTTTTCATGGCGCCGATGACGCGCATCCGCGCACGCGCAGACGGCGTACCGGGCGAACTTGCGGCGACTTACTACTCGCAGCGAGCTTCGGCTGGATCATCGTGACCGAGGCGACGCAAATTTCGCCCATGGGCAAAGGGTACATCAACACTCCAGGAATTCATTCTCCCGAACAAGTGCAAGCGTGGAGCCGAATCGTCGAATCCGTTCAGAACAGCGGAGGTCGAATCTTCCTTCAGTTGTGGCATGTCGGCCGAATCTCTCATTCGTCCTTATTGCCAAACAACGCGCCACCCGTTGCTCCATCCGCAATCCGTGCCAATGCCCACACGCACATCGCCACAGGCGCAGCCGAGGTTTCAGAGCCAGTGGCGTTGACGGCTAGCGGGATCAAAGAGACGCTTGAAGATTATCGTCTGGCGGCCGGCAACGCGAAAGAGGCTGGCTTTGACGGCGTCGAGATTCATGCGGCGAATGGATACTTGATCGATCAATTTCTCCGAACAGGAACGAATCAGAGAACCGACGAATACGGAGGTGTCGCGTCGAATCGAGTCCGCTTTCTCACGCAAGCAGTCGAACAGGTGCTTGAAGCCTGGGACAGCAAGCAGATCGGTGTGCGCATCTCTCCGACGGTTGACTTTAACGATATGTCGGATGACAACCCGCTCGAAACCTTCTCCACGACGGTTGCGAAACTCAACGACTTTGGGCTCGGTTACCTCCACGTAGTTGAAAGGGCGCAGGACAGCAAAGGAAGCCCCGAGGGGGCTCTTGCGTTATCGGATCACCTGAGAGCACTTTGGTCGGGTCTCTACGTTGTGAATGGCGGATACGATGGGCCCACGGGCGAGGAAGCAATACGAACCGGTCATGCCGACGGAGTCGCTTATGGCCGCGCGTTTCTGGCCAATCCAGATCTACCACGGAGGCTGCAACTCGGGGCCGCTCTGAATGAACCGGACCCAACCACTTTCTATGGAGGAGGCGCTGCCGGCTACACGAGCTATCCCACGCTTACCTGATCTTGCGATCAGCGAGCGTTAGAGCGGGGTTTCCCTTTGGTCTGCTTTCTTTATCGACTGGAAGCCGGCAGGCACCTGCGCGCGCAGTCGGCTCTTGCTACCTGTCCCGCATCACCTTGTAGACGTCCGCTTCGCGATCAAGAGCGGGTAAAGCAACCCTTTGGCTAAAAGGGGGGAGTGTACCGGGAGACTGTCACGATAGGTGTTTTGCAGCGGGTTGGCGCTTTGCGTTGGGTGTGCACTCGAAGTGCGTTAGATTTGCTTGCCAAGAACCAGGGGCACATAGCTTCGGGCGTCTTGCAACAATTGCTCACGCGCAATACCAACCTTGCCGCGAAGCTGCAACCCCTGCAGCAAGTCAACGAGCAAACGGCCTCGCACCTTGGCAGAGGGTGTGCGAGTCAGGCGGCCCGCCTTCATCTCCTTTTCGAAACGTCTCGCGAAAATATCAGCGGTTGCGGTGAGGCCCCGGGAGACATAAGAACGGATCTCGGTTACTCGCTCCGACTGTCCCAGTGCTGCGGCGGCCATCATGCAACCACCGTGAGCCGCATCCGAAGCGGCGTTGACGGTAGCCTCGCAAAAGGCGGTCACAGCCTTGTGGATGTCCGGCTCCGCTTGAAATGCTGCCATTCTGGGAGCTCCATACGTTATCGCATAGCGCTCGACCGCCTTAAGCATCAAGGTGGACTTGTCTCCGAAGGCCCGGTATAGCGCGGGCTTGGTGACGTTCACGGCGCGCGCGATCCGATCCACGTCGACCCCTTCATACCCATGCTCCCAAAACATTTCAACGGCACGGTCGAGTGCCTCGTCGGGGATAAAGCCTTTTGGACGTCCTCGGGGACGCTTCGAAACATTAGTTACCATAACGTACGAAACTCCTTGCATCGCCGCTGTGATTATCGTACTCTTGCGTTTGTAATACTTCAAGACGCATAACCGCATTCGACAACATGGACAGGTTCAAAGGAAAAATAGCGCGACCTTCACCCCCCACCACGGAGATGCCCATGGAACATTCGATCGCTCTCGTCACCGGCGCTACTTCCGGGCTCGGCCATGCGGCAGCCCGCCTGCTCGCCATCGAGGGCTACCGCCACGTCATCGTCACCGGGCGCAGCCTGGCCGGGGCCCAGCAAGCGGCCGCTCAACTCTCGGCCGAGAGCAAGACGCAGGTTTTCACGCCGCTGGAGCTGGATCTGGACGCGCCGACCAGCGTTCAGTCCGCGCTCGCCGCGCTCGTCAAGCGAGGTCAGCCGATCGATTTCCTGCTGCTCAATGCGGGGATGGTCCCAGGTAAGAAGCGCGTGCTCACTGCGGCGGGGGTCGAGGGTTCTCAGGCCCCGCTGATCGGCCATCATCAACTGACTGTCGGCTTGCTCCGCGCCAACCTGCTGAGCCCCAACGCGCGGATTGTTATCGCCGGTGCGGAGCCAGCCCGCGGGGGCGTCCCCATGTTCAAGTACACCGACGTGCCGGCCTTCGCGGCCAAATACCACCAGGGTGACCGAACCGCCGCTGTGGAAGCCCTGATTCGCAACGGGCCGAACGTGAGGTACGTGCCCAATAATGCGTATGCCGACGCGAAGCTCATTATCGCTTGGTGGGTCGCGGCGCTGGCGCGCCGGCTCCCCTCCGGCATGGCCGTGTACGCTGTCTCGCCCGGTGCGGCGACCGATACCAAGGTGGTGCGAAACGCTGGCCCGGCGTTGAAGTATCTGTTTATCCCAATCGTGAACCTCATCCCCGGCATGAATCAGACGCCAGAGACCGCGGCCCGTCGGTACCTCCAGGCGTCGGAGTTCGGAACCGACCTCTCAGGGCAATTCTTCGCCTCGGCTCAAGGCAAGTTCACAGGCCCAATTGAGGCGCAGCGCCACCCACACCTCCACGATCACGCCAGCCAGGAAGCCGCCTGGCAGGCCATCGTCAATATCTCCGGCGTCGACTTGTCTTAACCAGCATCCTTGAGCGCGGTGTCCTGAAGGAGCTCCGGCGCGGTCGAGAGCTTCGTTTGGGATAAAGCTTTTTGGACGTCTCAGGGGGCGCTTCGAAATCATTAGTTACTATGTAGTACGAAATGCCTTGCATGGCAGCTGTGCTTATCGTACTCTTGAGTATGTAATACTTCAAAACAGATAAACACAGGAGACAATATGAATCGGTTCAAAGGGAAAACAGCAGTTATCACAGGCGGAACCGCCGGCATCGGCTTGGCGACTGCCAGATTGTTCATCAACGAAGGTGCCCGCGTGATCGTGACTGGCCGCGCCGCTGCAACCATCAAGACGGCTCAGGCTGAGCTTGGCGATCACGCTATCGCAGTTCGCAGCGACGCGACCTCGCTCACCGATATGGATGCCTTAGCGACGAAGGTCAAGGAGGCGTTCGGCAAACTCGATGTGTTGTTCGTCAACGCGGGATACGGTCAATTTGTCCCATTTGAGCAGGTGACTGAGGAAGTCTACGACGAGATGCTCAACCTGAACGCGAAGGGCCCGTATTTCATCGTCCAGAAACTGGTGCCGCTCATGCCGGAAGGAAGTTCGGTGGTCTTTACCACTTCGTTGGCCAACGTGAAGGCGGTGCCAACCTTGAGCGCCTATGGCGCCGCTAAAGCAGCGCTTCGTTCCATGACTCGGAGCCTCGCTGCTGAGTTGTTGCCCCGTGGAATACGTGTGAATGCGGTGAACCCGGGTCCAATTGGAGAGACAGACATACTCCAGAAGGTAGGAATGCCGAAGGAGGCAAAGGATCAGGTCTACCTTCAGATGGCGGAAAGCGTTCCGATGAAGCGTCTCGGTCAGCCTCAGGAAATTGCCAAAGCCGTGGCATTCCTGGCGATGGACGCAACCTTCACGACGGGAGCAGAGATTCCAGTCGACGGAGGATGGTCTCAACTCTGAGGCGTGGACCGTCCGGGAGGGGTAAGCTGGCATCGAGAACGGTCTTCAATTACTCGCCTACTGTTGCGGACTTGTTGCAATAGCGAACGCAGTGGCGGAGGTCGGTCCTCGCCACTGCGCGCTCCGGCCAAAACACAAACATTTCGATTCTAGAGTTCGCATCAAACTGGAACTCGTAAAAGTCTGGTTGGTCGCACTGGCGCATACGATGCTTCAGTGTCCCAGTAGAAATCGCCATCCCCGTATCATGTCCGTCCGGATCGCTTCCGGGTCACGGGTAATCCGGCAGTCGGCTGTCCATACATAGCTGGCCAGAACAGGCCAACTCGCACCCTATCTCACCGGGTGGAATATGTCCTTCGGGGGTTGGCGAGAATCCGGCGCCTGACAACTGGACTAGATGGCGGAGGGAGAGGGATTCGAACCCCCGGTACGGTTTCCCGTACAGCGGTTTTCAAGACCGCCTGTTTCAACCGCTCACACATCCCTCCGCGTTGCGGGAACTGTGAACTCTCCTAAGTTTACCGCACCACGAACGGCACCGGCCTCAGCACCGGCTGTACTTCCGGCATTGAATCTCAGAGAAAAAGTAGCTCGGGAAGTAGCGAGCGCGAGCCCGTAACAGGTGCTTGACTTCTGCCGTGGCCGTGAGCTATGAAAGAGTGCAGCATGCATGAAGGGTGAAGGAGTTCACCCCCAACCGCTGTCCTTCCGAGTACCGGGACAGATGATGACTCCTGACAAGGAAAACTTGTCGCGGAGCCATGTCCCCCGGCAAGTTTCCAGCAAGTTTAGAAGCCGCGAAGTTTGGAGTCGTGAAGTTTGCAAGAACGTTCCACGGCGAGCGTGTGGCTATCAGCAGCGCTTGGGGTTGGACTCGCCCTAAGCCCAGCTCTGCTTACCATGGCAAACGCTGTGTCGAAGTTTCGCGCGGGACGTAGCCAACGTTCCGCATGAAGCGCGGGCTGCTTGAATATGACGGAAGTGAGAGGACGGTAGCTTTGCTCAAATACGTCGTAGTTGGAATCGGAGGTTTCGCCGGCGCAATCGCCCGGTACGCGCTGGGAAGTTATATCGGGAGCCGGTTTGGCATCCGCTTTCCCTATGGCACGTTTATTGTGAACGTGAGCGGCTGTTTTCTGCTCGGCTTCGTTCTGGCGCTGCTTGCCAGGACGGCCGCAAGCCAACAATGGCACTACCTGATTGCCATCGGATTTATTGGCGCCTACACGACTTTCTCGACGTTCGAATATGAGACGCTCAGGGCGCTGCAGGACGGTCAGCCCATGACCGGGTTGCTCAACGTGGTGCTGAGCGTGGTGGTAGGGTTTGTAGCGGTGTGGGCAGGTTCCGCGCTGGGGCGAGTGTTCGTATGATTGGTCAGCTCCTCACCAGCAACACGAGGGAGCTGGAGGCGTAGCTTCAGGCTTTCGACGCTGAGGTGCACGGCGACGCGCATAGGCTCCGGAGTTCTGGGAGCTGTCGCTGAATCTCTGTCTCACAAAGGATAGTCACGCGCCAGGAGGACAGATTGCTCAATACTGGACCAGCCAAGAAGGTGACGGTTTACGTGATCGAAGGCCAGACCTATCACGGGACCGCCTGTTATGCCGCCATTCTCGACTATCTATTCTTCCGCGGAATTTCGGATGCCACCGTTACCCGAGGCATCGCCGGCTTTGGCACGGATCACAAGCTGCACACCAGCCGGCTGGTGGACCTGGCAGATAAGATGCCGATCAAAATTGAATTCATCGAGAGCCCCGATCGGGTACAGGAACTCTTGCCCAAACTTGCTGAAATCGCCAGCGAGGGTTTAATCGATGTTCACGACACTACCGTCATCCGTCCCTCACCGCCGGGCAACAAGGAGCAGCGCGAAGTACCGGCAACCAAACTCGAAGCACATGCGAAGATGATGCGGATTTTCATCGGGGAGCACGACCGGTGGAACGGCAAGCCTCTCCACGAAGCGTTGGTGCAGGCACTGCGGGCCAACGATATTGCCGGGGTGACGGTTTATCGCGGCATACTTGGTTACGGGGCGAATCGCCGCATACACAAGGACTCGACCCTGAACCTGTCGCACGACGCTCCCATCCTGCTGACCGTGGTCGACACGGAGCAGAAACTGCGGGCGTTCTTCCCAGTGCTCGATCAAATGGTAAAGCAGGGCCTGGTTGTTCTGTCGGATGTCGACGTTATCAAGTACTCGCACGCTCAGCCCTCGCCGGAGACCCACGAGGCGCAAAAATGAAACTCGAAGGCAAAGCCAAGATGCTGCGCATTTATTTTGGAGAAGACGATCAGTGGCAAGGCCAGCCGTTGTATGAAGCGATTGTGGAGCGTTGTCGCAAGCTCGACATTGCGGGAGCGACGGTGTACCGCGGCATTCGGGGTTACGGAGCAAGTACGCGAATCCGCAGACGGCACCTGCTGCAGTTCTCCCCCGATGCTCCGATCCTGGTTCAGATCATCGATACCGACGAAAACCTACAGCGGCTGATTCCCGCGCTGGACGAGATGGTTTCGGAAGGACTTATTGCAATGTCGGATGTCGAGGTCATCAAGTACGTACATCAGGAAGGGCAACATCCGCAGGACTCATGAAGGCTTCTTAGTCATGCGGGTTCGATAGCGCCATTCCATCGGAAGGTCGCACCGGCATGGCCGCCAGTGTCAACAACTCCGATTGAACTTGTGCCCACGCGTGGTGATTTTTCTTAGTGATAATGGGCGCTGCAGGATCGGAGTAGTAGGCAAGAATGTTTCTTTGCAGCGTCGGAGGCACGGGCCGCGTTTTATCGGCCGTCAAATTGTGCAGTAGTTGGGCATAGGTTTTATCGGTCAAGGCGTACGCGCCGGGCTGCACCGAGTCGCCGGTATCCAGATCTTTGTTCGGCAACGTCACGCTGAGCGGCTCGCTTTGCTGCACCTCGCGCAACTCGGCGCGAAACGCCGACATGGTGTCATTCACGCTGCGGACGTACCACTGTTCCGTAGTTTCGTTCGGCCCGCGGATGGCCAAATCAGAAATCGGGCCAATTTTCGGGATGATCAGAATTACAAAGGCAAGCAGGTGCGTGGTGATGCCGGCATGGTGCCGCTCTGCGGCCCAGTGCGCCTGGAAGTCGGCGTGGCTGACATCCAGTTGATATTCCTGGAACGCCTGGTCGACCACATCGTCAGGGAAGTGCGATCCGTGGAGAACGTTTTCAGCGTGGGCAAACCGTGGAATGAAGCTGCGCACCGACCGGCCGTAACTTTCAATGGCGGGGCGCTCGGGGCCCAGCACTTCACGCAGGCTCAAGCCATAGGTTTCATCGAAGGCGCGCTCCACCAGGCGGCGTGGCACCAGCAGTCCCACATGGCGAAGGTAAGCCGCGGGCGCGAGCCGATGATGTTTGAGCTGGTCGATATCAAACGCGAACTCAGTGCGAACGTGGCCGTGTGGGCTTTCATCGTAGGTCACGAGCCGGCCGTATTTTTTTGCCAGCTTGGGGAACTCGATCGCGGTTGACGGATTGACGCACTCGCTGTGGCCGATGTTGTCGCCCAGGTAATGCGAGAGCGCACCTACCGCAAATGCAAGCTCTTCCACGTTGTTCGCGTTACGGAATAAGCTGGCGACGAAATCGCCGGTACGCACGTAGTGCGTTAGATCGCTGAAGAATTCCTTGCCGAAAGGGTAGTACCCCATGTCCTGAATGGCTGACCCGCCGTAAGCGTAGGCGTGCGCCACTTCCAACTCCGCTTCCGACGCGTGGGGATATCGGCTCAACAGCAAGGGACGAATACTGTCTTTCCATGCCAGGTCGATGAGTTGCTCATGGGTCAGGACGGAATAGGCCCCGGCAGCCGGGGGTGCAAGCAGCCCAAATAGCACCATCAACCATAGGAATATGTATCGAGCCTGCGTCATTGTTTGCCGTGCCCTGTCGCTGAATCGATCCAGATCCGAAAGCCCAGGGAACATGCCTGATTGAGAGCTCGGAAACCGCGTAACGGTTGGACTGAGGTCAGGCGGCGCGGGTGGGGACATCCTGGCTTCTGGGTTCCGGACTGCTAACGGGAGCCGGCAGGATGACGGTAAAAACCGATCCGTGGCGCTTGCGGGAGCGGCTGCTGCGGGCACGTATCGTCCCGCCGTGCTTGTGCAGGATCTCGCGCGATACCCATAAGCCCAGCCCGCTTCCTGTTTTCGGCTTGGTGGTGAAGAAGGGTTCGAAGATTTTGCGCAACAGAGCCCGGGGAATGCCTTCCCCGTTGTCACACACACTCACTACCACTCGTTGCGGCTGGGCGGAGCGCTGGGTGCGAGCCCGGATGCGAATTGTCCCACCCGGGGGCAGGGCATCCATGGCATTATCAATAAGGTTGTCGAACACCTGCCGCAACTCTCCCGAGTAGCCGACCACCCGCGAAGCATCTCCGAACTCCAGCTTTAGCGCAATGTTTTTGATCCCCAGTTTTTTTTGCTTCCAGCGGGCAATATGCTCGAGGATCTCGGCTACCTCCACCTCGGTTTTTTCTCGTGAAGCTTTGTAATAGCTGAGAGTCTGGCGGGTGATTTCGCCGGCCCGCTGCACTTCTTTCAACAGCAGGTCGGCATAGCGGCGGGCTTCGTCGTCCAGCGGATGATGAATCGATAACAGGTAAGCCAGGTTGGTGATCGATTCAAGGGGATTGTTGACCTCGTGGGCCAAGGTTGCAGCCAGCCGTCCGGTGGCTGCGAGTTTCTCCTTCTCCACGATGGCAGCCTCGGCTGCCTTGCGGTCGCTGATGTCGCGGACAATCTTGGACGCTCCGACCACCTGGCCTTTTTCGTTTCGGATGGGAGACACGGTGAGCGAGATGTCGACGATGTCGCCGTTCTTGCGCCTGCGCCTGGTCTCAAAATGCTCGATACGTTGTCCTGCGCGCAATCGGGCGATGATCTGCGGCTCTTCGTAGTGCAGTTCGGGAGGAATGAGGCGCAGCACCGAATGACCGATGATCTCCTCCGCCTTGTAGCCGAAGAGGCGCTCAGCCGACGCGTTCCAGGAGGTGATGATTCCGTCGAGGGTCTTGGAGATGATGGCGTCTTCGGAGGATTCAACGATCGCTGCCAGCATCATGCGGGCGCTGTCGAGGCGCAGACGCTCGGAGACGTCGCGCGCAATCTTGGAGGCGCCGATGACCCGACCCGTAACGTCGCGCATCGGAGACAGCGTCAGCGAGACCTCCACTCGCCGTCCCGACTTATGAATGCGGCAGGTGTTATAGTGCTCCACCCGCTCGCCGGCGCGAATTTTCTCCAGCAGAACGGGTTCTTCGTGCTGCAATTCCGGCGGGATGATGGTCAGAATCGATCGGCCAATCATCTCCTCGGCGCTGTGGCCGAACATGCGCTCGGCAGCTGCATTCCAATCGGTGACGACGCCGTTCAGGTCTTTAGCGATGATGGCGTCGTCCGAAGACTCGACGATCGCCGCCAGCCGTGCATGTGCCGCGTGCTCGCGCTGCTGCGTTCCGAGGTCACGGACAATCAGGGCTGAGCCAATGATGCGTTGGGAAACATCCCTGATGGGTGAAACCCCAACCGAGATCTCGACCCGCCGCCCTCCCTTGCCCATCCGCTGCGTCCGATAGTGCTCGACGCGCTCACCCTGCCGCAACCGCTCCAGGTTCCGTAGCTCTTCATGGTGCAGGTCGGGAGGGACGAGGAGGAGGACCGATTGACCGATCACCTCTTCCGCCTGGTAGCCAAAAATGCGGCTGGCAGCCTTGTTCCAGGTGTTGATGGTGCCGTACTCATCTCTGCCGATAATCGCGTCGTCGGAGGAATCGACGATCGCGGCAAGCCGGATGACCATTTCTTCCGGCGAGAGCCGTTGGAATTGCAAACCGGCGCCGGCCATAACGGTGGTTGGTGGGGATGTGGGCACAGAATTCATCGCGTCAAACAAGGGCGAGCGGGGAATATGACGCGTTCTGGGTACGATGGAGAACAGCACTAGAAGGGTTGCTTTTTTGCCTGCTATTCCCGATTGGCCGCTCGATTCTCCTAAGATTCACATTCAGCGTAGACAGCCAGGCCTGTGCTAGAAAAGACAGGGGACCTCACCATGGCCGAAGCAGTGAAGCAGCGCGAAAATGTTTCTCCTCTGGCGGGCAAACCGGCTCCCAAGGACATGCTCATCGATGTGGCACGTCTGGAGCAGGAGTATTACGACCGCAAGCCCGACCTCAATGATCCCGCACAACTTGTGGCGTTCGGTACCAGCGGACATCGCGGTACTCCCAGCAACGGCAGTTTCACCGAGTCGCACATCCTGGCCATCACCCAGGCAATTTGCGAATACCGCAAGCAGCAGGGAGTCGATGGGCCCCTCTATATGGGCAAGGATACTCACGCCGTCTCCGGCCCGGCGCAGCGCACAGCTCTGGAAGTGCTCGCAGCCAACGGGGTAGAGACCTTCATTCAATCGGACGACGGCTACACTCCCACGCCTTCCATCTCACACGCGATCCTGGTCTATAACCGCGGCCGCAAGCAGCATCTCAGCGACGGCATCGTGATTACTCCTTCCCATAATCCGCCTGCGGATGGCGGCTTCAAGTACAACCCGACCAACGGCGGTCCTGCGGACACGGACGTCACGGGCTGGATTCAGGATCGCGCTAACGAACTCCTGCGTGCCGGAAACGCTGGCGTCAATCGCGTGTCGTTCGAATCTGCAATCAAGGCGTCGACCACGCACCGCTACGATTTCGTCATGCCCTATGTTAACGACTTGCGCAACGTTATTGACATGGAAGCAATCCGCGGAGCCGGTCTGAAACTGGCTGTCGATCCGCTGGGTGGAGCGGCCGAGCCATACTGGGCGCCCATCAACTCGGTTTACGGGCTGGCGATCGACGTGGTCAATCCGAAGATCGATCCAACTTTCTCGTTCATGACGGTCGACCACGACGGCAAGATTCGCATGGACTGCTCCAGCCCCTACGCCATGGCGTCGCTGGTGCGGCTGAAGGACAAGTACCAGGTGGCGTTTGCCAACGATCCCGACTCCGACCGCCATGGCATCGTGACTCCCTCTGCCGGGTTGATGAACCCGAACCACTATCTCGCGGTGGCCATTCAGTACCTGCTGACGCATCGGCCGCAATGGTCGCAGGGACGTCATCGTTGGCAAGACGCTGGTCAGCAGCAGCATGATCGATCGCGTGGTGCAGAAACTTGGCCGCAAGCTGAGCGAGACTCCCGTGGGCTTTAAATGGTTTGCGCCGGGACTGTTCGACGGCACCTTCTGTTTTGGGGGAGAAGAGAGCGCGGGCGCCAGCTTCCTGCGCCTGGATGGAACCGTGTGGACGACCGACAAAGACGGTCCGCTACTGGCACTGCTGGCTGCGGAAATAATGGCTGTCACCGGCAAAGATCCGGGCCAGCACTACCAGGAGTTGACGGAAGAGTTCGGTTCGCCGCTGTACACCCGTATCGATGCCGCAGCTACTCCTGAGCAGAAGGCGAAACTTAGCAAGCTCGCACCCGACGCAGTGAAAGAGTCCAGCTTGGCAGGCGAGCCAATCACCGCGAAGCTCACGAAAGCTCCGGGCAACGGGGCGCCCATCGGCGGATTAAAAGTGGTGTCGCAGACAGGATGGTTTGCAGCGCGGCCGTCGGGTACCGAGAACATCTACAAGATTTATGCGGAGAGCTTCCGCGACGAAGCCCACCTCGACAACATAGTTGAAGAAGCGCAGCAGATCGTGAACAACGCTTTACGGTAATCGATCCTCAGGGTCGCGGAGCTTTGTCCGATGCGTCGAGGTTACGCGGCTTTTTCAGCGCCCCGCAAACGATTCCGCCGAACAGGAAGCTGAATCCCACAATGCCCGCCACCGGCAGCAAACTGCCATCGGGAAGCACGGCCGCGGTCTGCACTTGTTGCCGTCCGCAGCCTGCATTTTGTGCCTGCGGGGCCGGGGTTGCAGTCTGATTACCTGGCGTGGCGGGAGCCTGGGTTATCGCGCCTCCATTCTGCGCAGTAGGAATCACCACGAATTGCACCTGGGTCTGCGAATCTGGTATGGCCGTCCCGTTGGCGTCAACCAAGCGCACGGTTATAACGTGCGGGCCCGCGGTCAGACCGGTAAACGACTGCTCGGTGCTAGTCGTGGTGGTATGGGGTCGTTCCCGTCCAATTGCACCTGGAAATTGGGAGAGCCGGCCGACGGCGGCGGTTGGGTTTTGCAGCTCATAATGCACCGTAACAAAGTTGTCCGTCTGCCGCTGCGCCGGCCGCGGAGAGGTCACTCGGATGACAGCGCTTTGCGCCTGCACTGCACTCGCAGGAGCCTGAGCCGTTGCTGGAATCCAAATTGCCGCCAGCATGGCTGCGATCCAGAGTTGATTACGAAAGGAAGCGACGCGCACCATAACTCCATTCCTGAAAGCCGTATAAAAACTGCATGTTGCCCGTAATTCTTACCTGTTGCTGCACGGGGTAAAACTCGGCGCTGACTCTCGGGTTTGTAAGTGGCTGAACCAGAGAGGCTTACTTGGCTATGTAAAATTGACCTTCTTTGCCGAGTGCCCGCTTAGTATTAAGTTAGCAATTTAGTTACCGCTCAGCTGTTTACCCGGTCTACTGGAGTACTCGTAAGATGTTATTGACACATAATTTGCTGTACTCGACAATCTGCTATCGAAAGAAAGGAACCTTAGATGTTCGACGCTGCAACCGGTAAGGCTCTGGATAACCCCGAAGTACAGGCGCCCCCGCCTGCACGGAGCCACATACTGCAATACATTCTGTTTGGACTAGCGGTGGTGTATGTCGGGGCTTCTCTGTATTTCATGTACTCGCTGAAAACCCGCCTCGACGCTCTTGATCAAAAACAGATGGCGCTCAACGATGCGCAGCAGCAGCTTTCCGCCCGGCTGCACTCGACTTCCAACGAGTTTAAGGCGGCGCTTACCTCCGAAGTGGGGTTGACCAAGCAGGAGATGGCCAAGCGCGCCGCAGAACTCGAGCGCCAGCAGAAGCAGTCGGCAGCGCAGCTCAGCTCGGCGCAGAAGCAGCAGGGACAACAGCTGGCCGCCGTTAACACCGAAGTCAGTGGGGTGAAGACCGAACTGGGTGGCACCAAGACCGAAGTTCAGAAGACGCAGGCTGACCTGGCCGCCACCAATCAGAAGTTGGAGAGGACCATCGGCGACCTGGGTGTGCAGAGCGGGCTGGTCGCTCATAATGCCAGCGAGCTGGAAACGCTGAAGCACAAAGGCGACCGCAATTACTACGACTTCACCTTGCAGAAGGGGAAGAAGATGCCGGTGTCGACCGTCAGCCTGGAGCTGAAGAAAGCCGATCCTAAGAAGAGCCGCTTCACCCTGAACGTGATCGCCGACGATCGCACCATCGAGAAGAAGGACCGCACCATCGGCGAACCAATGCAGTTCTATACCGGACGCGATCGGCTGCTGTATGAGATTGTCGTGTTCTCGGCGACCAAGAACTCGATCACGGGATACTTGGCGACGCCGAAAAACGCGCCCACGCCGGTGACGCCGTAACTGACGAGCTTATCGGCTTCTGACACCCGCAAGCCGGGAGGCGTTAGGCTCGCTCGGAAACGCCGCGTCACCAGATGGTTCTGATGGTTAATGCCCGAATGTGTCTGTCGCGGCTTATCACCGGAACGTCAAAGTGTATAGCGGTTGCAGCGATGATGCGGTCCGGCATGTCGGGCACATCAGCCCGCAGAACATGCCGCATTGACTCAACAATGCTTGCCGTAAACGCAGCTTCGACAAAGACGTGCTCCGGATCTGCGAGAGCCTTTGTCAGCTCCACGTAAGCGTCAAGGGGCAGGCGGTTCTTCTCAACAAGGTACGCAATCTCCGCGAGGGTGATGGTTGAAACGGCGATATTGTTTCTGGACTCTGCCGCTTTGGTGATCAACGCTTCTGCCGCGACGGAGAGCCGGGCGTCATCGAACAGGTGCCAAAGAGCTGTGTGGGTATCAGCAACGGCCGCGATCATTGAAAATCTTTGCCGAAGTTCCTGAACATATCAGCCCGGGTGGCATCAATTTCTTCGACCGACGGGGCAGCCCCATATTTCGCTAACATCCCCCGGCCCGTCTTGAAGGGAGCGGCTAATCCGGTCTCGGCTGACGAAACAAGGCAACGTTCGAGGAGCTCGCGAATATACCCCGCCGCGGAAATGCCATGCGCATTCGCCTGCGCCTTGATAGCCGCTGCAAGCTCGTCTGGAAGTTCAATCGGCATGGCTGATTTGCCTCTGCTATGCCCATGGTAGCAACTTCTGGCGCACTTGAAACGGGGACTAACTTGTGAGATGCAGAAGCGGCTTGTCCCCAACTGGCCTGACGCTACCGCGCCGTTTCCTTCAGCACGATCGCCTTCTGATCGTAGGGTTGCACAGTTACGGTCAGGCTCTTCCGGGTGTCGAACTCGGCGGGATCAACCGGAAAGGTCACGATCACCGTCCCACTCTCTTGCGATCCCGGCGGAATTTTGGTCTCGACCGCCAGCGGTTTCATTGCGTGGTCCTTCAAGTCGGGATAAGCCTGGAAATAGCGATCAAAGTCGGAAGCTGAGGCAGCGTCGTCGGTGTAACTGTCGTTCGGCATGGTCAGCTCCGCGGTAATCGCCTTGATGTAGAGCGGCTTGGCGCCTACGGCTTTTAGCGATACTTGGATGGCCAGCATTGAGTTGGGCTGGCCTTCTTTCTGGCTGATGAAGACATTGTCGATCTGTCCCTGTGCCAGGGGTTTTGCGCGAAAGATGTACGCGATGCCGACCACGAACACCGCCACGACGACCAGCGCAATCACCATTGGCACGACCGGCGGCAGTGTGCGTCGGGGGCTGTCGAACTCTTCGGTGATCGGCACATGGCCGGCGTCGAACTCACGCTTCGAATGTTTATCAGTGGCGTTAGGCATGAGAGCTCCTTCGGAGACTGCTCGGAATGGTTCGCGCAAAGCCTGCTAGACGGGCGGCCAGACGTGCTTCATAGCTTTGCGGAATTCTTGTTCCGGAAGCGTATTCAGTATGTCACGCGCTGTCAACCACGCTCTGCGCGCCTGCAGAATTCCGTACTTCAGCTTTTCAAAGTGGGAGGTGTGATGGGCGTCGGTGTTGATGACAATCTTCACGCCGCGATCACGCGCCATGCGCAAATGGACCTCGTTCAGGTCGAGCCGGTCGGGATAAGCGTTTAGCTCCATCGCAACTTTGTTTTCGGCCGCACTCTTCAGCACCGCTTCCATGTCGAACTTGTAGGCATCGCGTTTGAGCAGCAGGCGTCCCGTGGGATGTCCCAGAAACGACATGTTCGGATTGCTGATGGCGCGCAGCAGGCGATCGGTCATCTGCTGCGGCTCCTGGCTGAACAGCGAGTGGACGCTGGCCACCACAACGTCCATCTGCTCGAGCACCGAGTCGGACAAGTCAAGCTCGCCGTCGCCAAGAATATCGACTTCGATTCCCGCCAATATGGTGATGCCGTCCATCTGGTCGTTGGCGGCGCGAATTCGGCGGATATGCTGCTCGGCCCGCGCGTCGTCGAGTCCGTTGGCAAAAGCCAGGTTCTTGGAGTGGTCGGTAATGGCTACGTACTTGTACCCGCGTTCTTTTGCAGCCTGGGCCATCTCCTCGATGGTGCAGCGTCCATCGGTTTCGATAGTGTGCATGTGGGCTTCGCCGCAGATGTCGCTGAGTTCGACCAGCCTGGGAAGTGCATGTTTGGCGGCCGCTTCAATCTCGCCGCAATTTTCGCGCAGCTCAGGCGGAATCCAATCCAGCCCCAGCTTCCCGTAAATCTCGTCCTCTGTGGCGCCGGCGACGCACTCGTTGTTCTCCAGCGTGAACAGTCCGTATTCGCTCAGGGTGTATCCCTGCTTCAGCGCGCGCTGGCGCAAGGTGACGTTGTGACTCTTTGAGCCGGTGAAATATTGCAGCGCCGCTCCGTAGGAATCGGGCGGCAAGGTACGCACGTCGACTTGCATGCCGTTGCGCAGTTTGAAGCTGACCTTGTTGTCGCCCTTGGCCAGAACTTCCACCATCCCGGGGAAGCGCACGATCTCTTCGATCAGCCCGGCGCGCATCTGGTCGTCAACACAGCACGGCCCCGTAATGAGAATGTCGAGATCGCCCACCGTCTCTCGCCCCCGGCGCAGCGACCCCGCAGGCGTGATCTTCTCAATGCCGTCGATGTGCGCGAGATGGGCGGCGAGTTTCTGCGCGGTGCGGTCGGCTTCGTCCAGAAGGAATCGCCCCGAGATGCGCCGATAGTCCTCGATTGCCTTGAGGATCTTCTGCTCGGATTTTTCACTCAGTCGCGGAAGCTCGCGCAGCTTACCTTCGCGTGCCAGCTGCTCCACTCCGGCCAAATCGCTGACTTGGAAGGCGCTCCAGATGAGCGCAATCGTTTTCGGCCCCAGCCCCTGGATCTTCAGCAACTCCAGCATCGAGGGCCGATACTTCTGTAGCAGCTCCTGGTGCAATTTGAGCTGACCGGTATCGCAAAGCTCCTGTAATGTTCGCGGCCATGCCTTTGCCGATGCCTGGAACTTGCAGCAGCTTCTTCGGCTCGCAGACCAGCGATGCGACTGGGTCGGGCAGCGCCTCTATGGCTTCGGCGGCGCGTTGATACGAGCGGATACGAAACCCGTCGTCGCCGTTGATCTCCATCAGATCGGCGGTTTCATAGAACACGTGCGCTATGGCTTTGTTATCCAAGAGGAGTCAGCTCTTCCTGTAAACTTCGCGGCGATGTGCGATTCGCGTCACGTCGACCGTTTTCGCGTGGTCGTCAATCTCGTAGACGACAGGATACTCACCAATACGGATTCTCCATTGTTTATCTCCGCCCGCCAGCTTCTTACAACCGGTTGGCCGAGGACTGAAACCGAGAGCTTCGATGCGTTGAAAAATCTTGGAGACGATAAGGGCAGGCAGTCAAGAGAGTTCCTTTTGGGCGCTTGCGGTCAGCGCAACACGATAGTTAGCCACGGCGCAGCTTGCCGCTCTTTACAAGCCCAGCTTTCACCCGCTCCAGTGGAACTCTTTTTTCCTTGCGGCGCGCGCGCGAAACCAGTACATCCTCGACGTCTTCCCACAAATCCCCATGCTTGTCGAGATTGATTTGGACCGCAACGCGGCGGCCCTTTTCGTCGGTGAGATACCGGATGCCAGTCATACCCGTATTCTCTCTCAAAAGCACGGATCCGCACACACCGTCTTCAGTGTCTTCCAGGCGTCTCCCCAATAGCAAAACCCAGCCAGGGTGGCTGGGTTTGCGAAAACAGCAGGTGAGTCGCCTACTGCGCCTTGGTAACGTTGTCGGCTTGGGGACCTTTCTGGCCTTGCACGATCTCGAATTCGACGGGGTCGCCTTCCTGCAGACTCTTGTAGCCTTCGCTGTGGATGGCGCTGTAGTGCACAAAAACGTCCGGACCATCGTCCCGGCCGATAAAGCCGAAACCTTTAGCGTTATTGAACCACTTCACGGTTCCCTTCATTTTCACTTTCGTTCTTCCTCCGGGCGGAGCCCATCAGCACCCACTGGGCGGGGTGCTGTCTTGATTTACGTTCAACAGGCTGGTACCTACCCAGCCCAGATCGAGGAGGAACTTGCTTTCCAGGAGACCTGCGGCAGATCGGGGATGTTGCCTGTTAACGGCGTGTCTTAATTGTGCTCTTCCGCCGGCGTAGTGTCAAGAAGGTATACATCCTATTTCTTTGAGGAAGTAAGGTTTAGGGGGAATTCATTAACTACTACAGACAAATGATAACAAATAAGTAAACCACGATTCCGACACCGCGCTCCGCGCCTGCAAACCGGCTCGAGCGCTGCGAGCGGAGTTTCAGCGGCGTTCCTGCTCGCGAAGCCAGAGCACGGCGGCGATGGTTTTACCGTCGCGAATCTCGCCCGAGAAGATCATCTTTACCACCTTCTCCACCGGGATGAGCTCATACTCGATTCGTTCGTCCTCTTCCGGTTGCGCTTCGCCCGGCGTCAAACCGCGCGCCAGAAAGACGGTCATGGTCTCGTCCATGAACCCGGGACTGGGATAGTAAAACAACGCCTTGCGCCACGACTTGCGCGGTATAGCCGGTTTCTTCCTTCAGTTCGCGCTTGCCCGCAGCCAGCGGCTTCTCTTTACCATCTATACGTCCCGCTGGAATCTCCCAAAGATACTCGCGCGCGGCATAGCGATACTGCCGCTCCAGCAGCACGCGGGGCTCGCCTTCGGTGTCGTCGATCGCCAGCACCACCACCGACCCGGAGTGGCGCACCACCTCGCGAACCGCCGCGACCCCATTCGGCTCCAGCACGCGATCGCTGGTGACACTGAACACCTTGCCGCGAAAATCGTTTTGCTGGAAGAAACTTTGACCGTCTTGGTTTTGGATTTGCGGGACTTGGAGGATGGACATCGGTTCAATATAACGCGAACTCGGACCCGGCCTGCCGCACTCCCACGAATCTGTCATCGCGGCTAGTTCATCTAACGCACGGATGCTGGGATCAGACCCACAAAGGAAGGCGCTGCTGAGCTTCGCGGAACTGGTGAACCCGGCGCACGAGGACGAGGCCATCGATCTGGGCGCAGCAGCGCTTGCCTTGGCGGGTATCGAGTATCCCGAGCTTGACGTGGACAGCTACCTGCAGCGGCTGAACCTGCTGGCGTCGAGAGTCAAGCAAGGGCTGCGGGCCAGTCCCAGCGCGCGCGAAAGTATCGCCATGCTCAATCGCGTGCTGTTCGACGAAGAGGGTTTTCGCGGCAATTGCAACGAGTACTACGACCCGCGCAATTCGTTTCTGAACGACGTGCTCGACCGCAAGCTGGGAATCCCCATCACTCTCTCCCTGGTCTACATGGAGGTGGCTCGCCGCATCGGTTTTCCCGTCGCCGGCACCGGCATGCCGGGGCATTTCCTGCTGAAGCACTACGACGTGCTCTCCGGCGAGATCATCATCGACGCATTCAATCGCGGGCGCGTGTTGACGGTGGCCGAATGCCACACCCGGCTCAACGAAATCTACCGTGGCGAACTCGAGTTCAAGCCGGAGTTCCTGCACCCGGTGACCCGTCGCGAAATCCTGACTCGCATGCTGAACAACCTGCGGCAGATTTACTTCACCAAACGGGATTTCCGCAAAGGGCTGATGGTTCTCGATCGGCTGCTGGTCATCCCTCCGCGCTCGGCTGAGATGCTGCGCGAGCGGGCGCTGGTCCGGCTCAACCTCGACCAGTACGTGGGCGCGGCCCAGGATCTGGCGAATTACCTCAAGCTATGTCCTGATGCTCCCGATGCCGAAGATGTCCAGGAGACATTCGACATGGTCCGGCAACTGCTCGCGCGGCTGAACTAACTAGGCCTATGGTGAGAGGCCGACATTTTCTGCCCAGTGTACGGATTGTCAAAACATATGCATCCAAGCAGGATAAGGTGGATTGGAGCTTGCCTTCTACCGGCAAAGCTGGGTAACATAGAAGAGTCCTCCAACCGCCGCACCTCCGTGCAGGCGATCCATGCGCCAACATGTCCAGGCGCCAGACGGACGTAACGAACTCGATTTCGAGAACGACTCCAACCGCATAATTGCCGACTCCGCAGTTTGTTCTGCGAGCAGCAGGCCAGCAAATGCGGTCCAGATGTGGGAATCCGCAACCTGCGGGAATTGATTACGAGAGAAGCATGAATCAAGGATCGAACCCTCCATCCGGCCAGCCCGGCGGAGGGAAAGGACGCAGACGGCGCCGCGGGCGTCGTGGACCTGCCACGCAGGGTGCTCATCAACCAGGACAAGGACAAGGCCAGGGCCAAAGTCAGGGTCAGGGCCCGTCGCAAGGTCCGGGCCAGCAACGTCACGGAAGGGCCCGCAAGGGCGGCCGTCCGGGACAGCGCCCCAGCCAGACCCAAACCGGCGGCGGTATTTATACCGCTCCCATGGACCACAGCTACCGCTCCGCCCAGAACAACAGTAATGGCAATCAGCAGCGGCAGAATCGTGGACGCGGCGCCAGCCAGAATTTTGGCAAGCAGTTCATGCAGCCCGACCCCGAGCCCCTGCCGATTACGGCCGACCCCGGTCCGGCGCGCATCTTTGCCTTCGTCGAAGACCTGTTCTTCCTCACCAAGATTCAGGAGACCGGCCGCAAGTTGAACGTCAAAGTCGAGTTCGTCAAGACCGACAAAGACCTTTACGAGCGCATGGGGCAGAACGGCGACGACAAGCCGTCGCTGATCATCTTCGACCTCAACAATATTGGAGCTAAGCCGCTGACGCTCATCCCCAAGCTGAAATCGAAGCTGAAGAAGGCGACCAACATCATCGGCTTCGTCTCGCACGTGCAAGGCGATTTAAAGATGAAGGCGCAGGAAGCCGGCTGCGACATGGTGCTGCCGCGCTCTGCCTTCTCACAAAACTTGCCGCAACTGCTGCGCCGTCACGGCGCGCCAGAAGAAGTGCAGGAACTGGAGTAGCCGCTCTTGGCTGTTGGCTCTTGGCCAGATGTTGTGTTGTACAGTCTCCTCGCATCGGCGACCGCAGTTGCGTCATTGCCGTAAGGTTGCGACAGACGGTTGCTCCGGCGAGAACTCGCGCCGTCAGGCGCAGCAGATCTTAGCCCAGCGCTTCAGCGCTGGGTCTGTCCCGGCCCACAGACCCGAGTCGGCTTGAGCGGACGACATATGCCAACCCATGGCTCTCATGATTGTCACCCTGAGCTCTCTCGTGAATTGTCATCCTGAGCGCAGAGAAGGACCTGCTTTTCCTTCTTCCCGGCACTCACTGGATTAAAATCGCAGGTTGTCCCTACCCGATTCATCACGTCTCCTCGTCGCATTCGCTGCGCTCGTCTTGCTCGGCGCTGCACCTAATTCGCAACCGAACACCTCCTCTCCTACCTTCTACAAAGACGTACTCCCCATCCTTCAGGACCACTGCCAGGTTTGCCATCGTCCAGGCGAAGTCGCGCCCATGCCGCTGGTTACCTATGAGCAGACGAAGCCCTGGGCGGGCGCAATCCGAACGGCGGTCGACTCCAAGTCCATGCCGCCGTGGTTCGCCGATCCACGCTACGGAAAGTTTTCCAACGATCCGTCACTGACACCCGAGCAGATCGCAACTGTCACTAAATGGGTGGACGCAGGCGCGCCCGGGGGACCACCGAAAGACGCGCCCCCGCCGAAGCAGTGGCCAAAGGGCTGGAACATTGACCCGCCCGACAAAGTGCTCGCGATGCCCAAGCCTGTGACGTTACCCGCCTCCGGCGATATCGAGTACACCTACGAGATCGTGCCCACCGGATTTACTCTTGACATGTGGGTGCGCGAGTCGGAGATCAGGCCCTCCAGTCCTGAGCGCGTACATCACGCGGTGGTGTATATTCGGCCGCCGAATTCCGACTGGCTGCGTTCCGCGCCCGTCGGCGTGCCGTTTGTCGCCTCCAGCTTCAAAGACCCCAAGCTGCTCGCCGAGGCGCACGAGACCACGACCGATATGCTGCTGGTGTACGCTCCCGGCAGCCAGCCCGATCACTGGCCCGCGACCATGGCGAAGTTCATTCCCGCCGGCTCTGACCTGGTGTTCCAGATGCACTACACCTCAAACGGCCACGCCGGAACGGACCAGACCAGCGTTGGGATGGTGTTCGCGAAACAGAAGCCGGCGCAGCGCGTGCTGACCTTGCAACTTACCAATCACAGCTTTGTCATCCCGCCGCGCGAGGACGACTACCGCGTCGACGTTTCCGGCACGCTGCCCAACGATTGCACCCTGTTGAGCTTCTTCCCCCACATGCACCTGCGCGGCAAGCGCTTCGAGTACAACATCCTCAACCCCGATGGGACGATCCAGGAAACCTTGCTGCGCGTGAACTATCACTTTCACTGGCAGCTCAGCTATCGACTGGCACAACCGCGCTTTTTAAAAGCCGGAACACGCTTGCAGGCGGTCGCCTGGTACGACAATTCGGACGACAATCCGCACAATCCCGATCCCAATGCAACAGTGACATGGGGAGGCCAGACCTACGAGGAGATGATGGTCGGCTTCTTCGACGTCGCCGTCCCGGCGGACGTGGACAAGGAGAAGTTCTTCGTGCGGCGTAACTGAACATCGGGTGCCCGTCCCAGCCATCGTTTGGCTTGAGCGGGTCTTTTTTCTTGTTTGTTCAATCGACATAGAATCGCGTGAAGCAGCGCGGGCACAGCCCATGGCTTACCAGCAATCCTCGATCCAGCAGGAACTCGGGCACCCATTCCCAGGTCTCCGGCAAATCGACGCGCCTGCTCTTCCGGCAATTCGCGCACATAGTCACGATCTTGTCAGCGGTTGAATAGAGGCTCGCTTCGAGCGCAGATCCGGGCTCGCGGACAACCCATGGCTCCTCCAACAGAAGATGATTGACGACCAGCAACGACGTCTCGACGCTGGAAATTTCCATACGAAAAAGACGGATTTTCTCCGGGCTTGAACAGTCATACTCGAATCGAATCGGCTTCTGTGATCGCCTGGCGGCCTCGTATTTTACGAAATAAAACCCGCGCAAAACTTCAGGCGTGTAGCTAAGGATCGAGCTTCCCCTGACCGCGTCCAGCGACAAGTTGCGGCCGCCGTTTGCCATCGCGAATGTGTCCCACTTTTCGTTGACGTCGAGCAAGCGTAGTTCCTCATCCAGCAGGAAAACGATGTCCTCGGTCCAGGAAGGCGTGTGTCGGAGCGATGGTGGGAAGGCGCTGAGCAAGAGTGATTCTACGCCGGTGATCAGTCGCCACTCGCTCCTGCTTTGAAATAAGCGGGAGTCGTGATCCTGTTCCCCTGCCATTTTGGGCGGTAGCAAATGTGGGAATCCCAAGCAGAAAATTTAGGCGTCCTGCTCGCGTGCCACATTCAAGCCATCCTTTGCCTTGAGTGGGTCTTTTCTGCCGCACCACTGATGATCACCACCTCGGCCCTTACTCGTGCCGAGCGTCAAACTCAGGCTTCCTGCAGCAGCGCGCGCCGCACCGGTACGAACCCGGCGAACAGCAGCAGCGTTGCGATGGTCATCCAGTTATCCAGGTCCCAGAACAAGAGGAACAGCACCGCGCCGGCTACAATACACGCCACCGCCCAGCCTTTGATCGTTCCCATCAACGTGAGCCCTTGCGCCGCAAGTCCGATCATCGCCAGCTTGCCTAATGTCGTCGTCAGCCAGAATGCGCCCTGGTTGGTTGTCATCGCCTTGAAGGTCGCGATCGCTCCTTCAGTTTGCGAGGGATCGACTAATCCCAAGCCGCGAAAGAACGCCGTCCACATGCCGAAAATGCCGCCCATGTAGATCGTGCCTGTCACCGTGACGAACATCGCAACCGCGCTCGCTATCGGCCGCTTTCCCTTGGCAACCGTATACATGGCGAACGCGCACAACGGAATGAGTGGCAGTGCCAAATAACCGATGATGTGGGGATCATGCACCATGGGCCAGCGATTCTGTGCGCGAATCAAGGCGGCGACTGTTTGTTCCGGCGGTCGCTGCACATAGTGCAGGTGAAAATGAAAAAAGTCGACCGCATGCCCGAAATGCATCAGGAACACCAGGATGAAAAAGCAGGGGAACGCCAGCAGTGCTGCCGCCAGCATTCGCCGAAGCGGATCGTTGGTTGTCGCTGTCATGGCGGCGATGCTATAAACCTGCATTCACCAGCGCAACCGAAAACGGCATCCTATGGCAGTTACAAAACAGAAATCTGCAAGCGTCTCGCAACGGCGTGCTACCGTTCGCAAAGACGAGCGGGTTCGACGTACTCGGACGCGAATCGATGCCGCCTTCGTCGATCTGCTCCACCGTCGTGCCTACGGCGACATTCGCGTCAGCCAAATCGCCAGGAAAGCAGGCGTGGGACGCCCCACCTTTTACGCTCACTACGCTACCAAAGACGATCTGCTGCGCTCCCAATTTGAGCGCATCATCGCCCCCCTTATTCGCGCTACCCCCGGCGATTCGCCACGAATCGATGCCACCGATTTCCTGGCGCATGTCGGTAGTTCGCAGCATTTCTACACGGCCCTGATGGGAGCAAACGGTGGTGCCGCCCCGCGCGTTCTGCGAGATTGTCTGGAAACGCGTATGCGGGAACTGCTCGCGCTCGGCCCTGCACTGCAGTCTAGCCTTAAGCAGTCCGCCACTACACGGTTCGTTGCCGCCTCGCTGTTGGCGGTGGTCGAGTGCTGGATCGAGAGAGGTGCTCCCCAGACGCCGCAGCAGGTGCAAGCAATCTTCTCCAGCCTGGTCAGCCCAGGATTGCGCGTGAACCTGGGTGCGTGAAGGGCAAGCCTGAAGGGGTGGCGAACGAGGATTGGAAATCTTCCGGCTTCAGCACCTGCCAACCCGGCGCAAAGGCAGGGGTAAATCTTCGCCGCTCGGCCCCGGTGGGGAACTCGTGCCCTGGGGGAGAAACTTCAAACTTTTGGTTTCTAATTACTTTTCCACCAGCTTCAAAAATTCGGCGTGTACGCGGCTATCCTCCGACAACTCGGGATGGAAGGTCGCGGCCATGACATTTCCTTCTCGCACCAGCACGGGATCGCCATCGCGTTTCGCCAGCACCTCAACTCCATCGCCGACGCTCTCGATACGCGGCGCGCGGATGAACACCATCTCCAGCGGATCGCCGCCGAGCGAAGTCACCGCTTCGACGATGCTGGAATCGATCTGTCGGCCGTAAGCGTTGCGGCGAATGGTGATATCGATCGCATTGAGACCGGTCTGCTGCGGGTTCTCAACCTTGTTCGCCAGCAGGATCGCGCCGGCACAGGTGCCGAACGTCGGCTTGGTATGAACGAAGTCGCTGAGCTTCTGAAATCCTTGCTCGCCGAGCAGCTTGAGGAAAGTGCTCGACTCGCCTCCGGGGATGACCAGCCCATCGATCTCGTCGAGTTGCTCCGGCTTGCGCACGAGCACGACCTCGGTGCCGAGCTCTTCCAGCCGCCGCCGATGCGCGTCGAAGTCGCCCTGCAGCGCGAGGACGCCGATTTTTATGAGTCGCTTTTCGCTGTTCGACATTCGCCCTTCGCCGGAAGGCCCTTAGCCGCGAGCCTTCAGCCAGAATCTAGCTTTCAGCTGTCACCTCTCGGCTGTCGGTGAAAGCGGCACAATCAGATTATCTCTATTCCCGCGAACTTGCGGTTGCGAGCTGGATGTGAGTACCTCCTATATATATAGTTGACAAATTCCCGGGACCTGTTTTAATCTCCTATGCGTATAGGAGATGGCGGGCATGGTGAAAGCGGCAAAAGTCTTAACTCCCCTCGAACGACGCATCATGCGCGTGCTCTGGGAAGAGGGTCCCGGAAACGTGCAGATGGTTTTGAAAGGACTCGCCGGTGAGCCACCGCTTGCCTACACGACGGTTCAGACCACGCTCAACGTCTTGCACCGCAAGGGGCGCGTGAAGAGGAAGCTCGTCGGGCGAGCTTTCGAATACAGCGCCGCCGTGTCGCAGGTAGCTGCCGATTCTCATGCGATCAAAGATGTCTTGCAAAAAGTGTTCCGGGGTTCCGTAGATGACCTGCTCCTGTCTCTAGTGCGTAGCCGGCATCTAGACGCTCGCAAGCTCGCAGAACTGCAGGCAAAGCTTGAGGCCGCAGAAAAGGAGGAAGCGGAATGAGCGGCATGCGTGAGACATTGTTCAATCTGCTTGTGAATGCGTGCCTGCAGATAGGCTTGTTTGCCATCGTGACGGCAGCCTTGTCACGGCTCATCGCACAAACGAAAGCAAAACATCAACACGCTTTTTATCTCGCCGTGCTGCTTCTCTGTTTGGCTTTGCCAGTGGTCAATACCTTCCTGCATGCGCGTCCCTCCGCCGTGGTGGAGAAATCCACATGGAACATATTGGGTGAGGCGCAGTTAGCGGATCAGGATCTCTGGATCTGGAAGGGGCATCATCAAGCTCGCCTCAAGTTAACGCCGCGATCACGTACCGAAGATGTCGCACTCGCTACTTGGGGCGCTCTGTTTCTGTACCAGTTCATCCGCTTTGGCCGCGGCCTCGGTCGAGTATATGGAGTACGCAAAAATGCCCGGCGACTTTCCTCTGTCGAGATCGGAGTGGCGCGATCGACGATTCCTCCCGAACGCGTAGCTCTTCTAGCGTCTTCCGATATCGCTAATCCCGTGACGGTGGGCATTTTTCGACCTGCGGTGATCCTGCCGGCGAGTTTACTTCCGGTCCTCGAGCAACATGAGATGGCAGCTATTTTCGCTCACGAATGTGCGCATATTCGTCGAGGAGATTTCGCAGTACACATCGCATGTGAATTTCTCTCCCTGCCTGTTGCCTTGCACCCTGGCATTCGTTACCTGATGTCAAAGATTTCGCAGACCCGCGAGCTCGCCTGCGATGAGCACGCTGCTGTTCAGCTCGGAGACCGGCGTTTCTACGCCCGCACTCTACTACGCCTCGCCTCGCTGTGTTTGCAGGATGCCCATGGCAACGCAGCCGGACTAGGCATTTTCGATGGAGACAACCTGGAGTATCGAATCATGACACTTACCAAGAAAAGAAAATCGCTATCCCGCGCCGCCATGATCGGGCTGGTACTGGCAGCGGGTATTACATTCGGTTCGGTCGCCATGTTCGCGCGCGCCACGAGCCGTCAAACTACCGGATCTGCGGCTGCCCTGCATTCTTTTGCCGGAACCTGGCATTGGATGTTCCAGGGCAGGAGCTTCGCGACTACGACGCTGATTCCAAGCGGATCCGGTCTTACCGGCACCGTCACCGAATCGCGTATTGCATTGAACGACGACGGGGGATTAAGGAAGGCTGATGCCACCGACGATACGACACCAAAAAAAATCACCACAGCCGAGCTGGATGGCTCCAGGCTTCGGGTGAAGGTGGCAGATGGCTTTGAGTTCACCATGGCCCTGAAGGACAGCACGCATGCAGAAATTCTTCCCGGAGGGGCACCACCCAACATGAAGCCTATACCTCTGGAGAAGGCCCACTAAGAGCGTTCTTCCACGAGGTGCAGTAAGTGCTCTTTAAAATGGCCGCTGTCGACCAGCTCGTAAGCGGCCATCACACTCAACGGCTGGGCTCGCGGCGCTCCGCGCCTCTGCCTACTAGAGCTCTCGCGAACCGCGAATAGCGGCCTTCCTACCATCCCCGCGTCTGCAACAAATCCTTCTCTTCGATCGCCGACACCGCCAGTCCCTTCATCGCGCCGGGAACTTTCTCGCTTTCATCGGCAAGTACCTTCGCATCGTTGAAATGCGTGGTCGCGATGACGATGGCCTTGGCGCGGGCTTCGGCTTCGGCGCGCTCGCTGTTGTCGAGCAGGTCAAGCGGAGTGACTCCGCCCTTCATGAAAATGCCTGAGCCGACAAACACCGCCTCCGCCCCGAGCTGCATCATGAGCGACGCATCGGCCGGCGTGGCGATTCCACCGGCGGAGAAGTTGGGTACCGGAAGCTTGCCAAGTTTCGCAACCATCTTAATCAGCTCGTAAGGAGCCTGGTGGTTCTTGGCGGCGGCGAACAATTCCTGCTCGCTCATCACGGTGAGCTGGCGCATCTCTTTCACGATCTGCCGCATATGCTTCACGGCGTGAATCACGTCGCCGGTGCCGGCCTCGCCCTTGGTGCGGATCATGGCTGCGCCTTCGGCAATGCGGCGCAGCGCCTCGCCCAGGTTGCGCGCGCCGCAGACGAACGGCGTCTTGAAAGCGTGCTTGTCAACGTGGTGCTCTTCGTCGGCGGGCGTCAGCACTTCGGACTCGTCGATGTAGTCAACGCCGATCTCCTGCAGGATCTGCGCCTCGGCAAAGTGGCCGATGCGGCACTTGGCCATCACCGGGATCGACACCGTGGCCATGATCTCTTTAATCAGCTTCGGATTCGCCATGCGCGACACGCCGCCCTCGGCGCGAATGATGGCGGGCACGCGCTCCAGCGCCATCACGGCGACAGCACCGGCCTTTTCGGCCACCTCGGCCTGGGCTACGCTCATCACGTCCATAATGACGCCGCCCTTCAGCATCTCAGCCAAGCCGACCTTCAAACGCAATCCCGTGTTGTTGCCGTTGTTGTCAGACATGAAATCTCTCCGTGAATATCAAGACGCGCTGCGGATAATGCTGCGCCTGGTGAATAGATTATTTTACGCCGCGAGACGATGCGGCCGCCGGGATTGTTTCCCGACGGTAGCAGCTAACCTTCGTTTGACTTCGGTGGTCTAATAGTCGCAGCCGAGGAACTCTGATGTTATGAAGACGCTAACCATCTACGCGGCCGTTGCTCTCAGCTTCAGTTCCTGCGCGCTGGCGCAGTCAATCCAGACCTTCACACCTTGCAAGTTCAGCCAGAGCACGTCGGTCGATGTCAGCAACGGCATTGAGGTGCGCCGCGTCAGTATCACCGATAACCAAACGGATTACGCGGCTACTGTGTTCCTTCCTTCGTCTGATAAGCCGACGCCGGGGATTGTGTTTTCGCATTCGGCAATGAAGGGGACCGAGGGGAGTGCTGATCTGTTGCGCTTCGCTTACGCGCTGGCGCGGGCCGGCTCGGCGTCGATCGTGCTCGATGGAACCATGTCGTGGAACCCAGCCGACGTTAGCTCGAAGATGAACGACCAACGCTCACCGCATCTGCTGGCATGCGCGGGGCAGTGGCTGCTGCTCAATACTTCAATCGACAGCGACCGGATCGCGCATGCCGGATACCACGGCCAGTGGGGCGGAGGCGAGACCCCGGGGTGCATGCCGGGAGAAGTGCCGTGTTGGAACCTCGGCGCGTGGCTTAACTTTGGCGAGAGTGCCGATTATGAAACCGCGCACACCAAGCTGATGTTCACCAGGGACGGACAGCTGAAGTTTGCCAACGCTGCGCGTCGGTGGCTGGGCTTGCAGCCCATTCAGCCGGCGTGGCTGGACGCAGCGGTTCAGCCGCAATAGCCAACTGACGACGGCTGCTCCCGCGCGTCTCGGGTTACGCCGGCATGCTGCCGTTGGCCAGCAGGTAGTCCACGATCGACTCGACTAACGCCACCTTCTCCTTCGCCGAATCTTCGATCCGGGTGTAGGCAAGCACCGGTTTACGCGTCTCCGTGGCGCTCATCTCCTCCATATCTACGATAGCTAGGTTATTCATCTCGGATCCTCCTCGATCAGAACTTTAATGCACGTTCTCGATCGCTATTTGAAGGCTAGCTGTGAGCTTGACATGAGTCAAAGGACTTGTTCTCATGTCTTCCATAGCCGAAAGTTATGGATAATCTAGAGCGTTTACGTGTCTTTCATGCGGTTGCGCAGGCGAAAAGCTTTACCAAAGCTGCGGAATCGCTGCATCTCACCCAGCCGGGCATCAGCAAGCACATCAAGCACATGGAAGCGGAGCTTGGCGCGCCGCTGTTCGATCGCATCGCGAGAAGGGCGGAACTGACGCAGGCTGGCGAGATCCTGTACGAAGCTGCGCGCGAAGTGATGGTCGCGGTGGCGACGGCTGAGCAGCGCATCCAGGAGTTGGCCGGTCTGCACGGCGGAAGCTTGCGGATCGGAGCCAGCTTTCCGGTCGGACTGTACGTGCTGCCGCGGGTACTGGCGGATTATCGCCGGGCCTATCCCGCCATCGAGGTCAAGCTTGCCATATCAACTACGGCAAACATTGCGGCGAAGGTGCTCGACGGCAAGCTCGACTTCGGACTGGTCAGCGCCGACGTACACCATCCCAAGCTGGTGAGTCTTTCGTTCATGACCGACGAGTTGGTGGTGATCGTTCCCGCCGATCACCAGTGGGCGGCCCGTCGTCAGATCAAGCCGGAGGAGTTGATCGGCGAAGACTTTATCGTGGCCGCGCGCGGCGCCGGCATCAGGGGCGTAGTCGAGGAGCGGCTTAAAGCTAAGGGCATCGTGCTGCAGAACGTACTCGACTTCGCCAACGCCGAAGGCGTGAAGCGCGCAGTGGAGGCGGGCCTGGGTATTTCCATTCAGCCGCGGGGCATCGTGAAACGCGAGGTCGATGATGGTTCGCTGGTCGCGCTTCGGCTCGCGGATATCGATTGCGAAGTTTCTTATCTTTATATCTGTCGCAAGAAGCGGCATATCTCCAGCGCTCAGGAGGCATTTCTGGAGATGTTAACCAACACCGTCTAGCGAAGAATACGCGCCCTAAGTCGCGTCGCTGTGCTTCTGCTTGAGGAACTTGGCAAACATGCGGTGGGGATCGATCTCGATAAACTTGCCCGTGCTGGTGGCGAGCACCTCGCCTTTGAGGTTGCGGATCTCGGCAGCGCGAAAGTGTTCGCGGCCGCGACGGCGAACCTCCCAACCCTCGGTTACCAGCGTCTTGCCCAGCGGCACGGGCTTGAGGTAGTTGATCTTCATCTCGCCGGTGACCGCGATGATGTTGCGCAACTTGCTGACTTTGCCCATGGCCTCGTCAAGGATGGTGGCGATCACGCCGCCGTGGGCGTGCGACGGTGGGCCCTCGAAGCGCGCGGGCAACTTGAAGCGGCAGAGGAACCGCTGCGTCTCCTGGTTCAACTTGAACTTAAGCTGAAGGCCGGTCTCGTTCTCAGGGCCGCACCCGAAGCAGTGGTTGCCATAGGTTTTGTTTTGTACCTGGTGGCCGGGAATCGGTTTGTGAAGGGCCATGGATAAATAACTTTCTATCGTAAAGGGTGTCATCCTGAGCGAGGAGCGTAGCGACGAGTCGAAGGACCCCTACAGCGACCAGCTTCGGGGCGGATAGAGGTCCTTCGACTGCGCTGCCCGCCTTCGGCGGACCGCTCCGCTCAGGATGACAACCCAGGAAGACATAACCACATGACACGCCTGATGGTGTGCCCGTTCAAATTGCATGGCGCTAGAACGCCCAGCGCAGCAACGTCGCACCCGAAGTGAAGCCCGCGCCCACCGCGGCGAGCAGAACCAAGTGTCCCTTCTTGAGGCCTCCGGTTTCGACGGCCGTGTGCATCGCCAAAGGAATGGTTCCTGCCGTTGTGTTGCCGAAGCGGTCGATGTTGATGATCACCTTTTCCATCGGCATTTTGAGCCGGTCAGCGGTGGCGGCAATGATGCGCCGGTTGGCCTGGTGTGCGATGAAGCAGTCCACGTCGGCGCCGGTGAGACCGTTCTTTTCCAGCACGCGCTCGGTCATCTCGGCCATCTTCTTCACCGCGTATTTAAAAACCTGCTGGCCGTCCTGATGGATGTAATGCATCTTCTGATCGACCGTCTCGTGGGTTGAAGGATGGAGGCTGCCGCCGCCCGGCATATAGAGATACTGGCCGCCGGCGCCTTCGACCTGGGCGACGCGGTCGATGATTCCGTCTTCGCCGGGCTCGGCTGGTTCCAGTAGCACGGCCCCGGCGCCGTCGCCGAAGATGATGCAGACGGATCGGTCGGTGTAGTCGGTCATCGACGAATTCACGTCAGAGCCGATGACCAACACCTTTTTGTACTGGCCCGACTCGATGAAACTGGCCCCGGCGTTGAGCGCATACATAAAACCCGAGCATCCGGCGGAGACGTCGAAGCCCCAGGTCTGGGCAATGCCCAGCTTGTGCTGCACCAGGCAGGCGGTGGAGGGATACATCATGTCGGGCGTGACGGTGCCGACGACGATGAGATCGACTTGCTGCAAATCGAAGGGATGCGATTGCAACAGATTCTTGACCGCTTCAACGGCGAGATCGCTTGCGGCTACGCCTTTGGCCGCAATGTGCCGCTCGCGGATGCCGGTGCGCTCCAGGATCCACTGGTCGGTGGTATCCACCATCTTTTCGAGGTCCTGATTGGAAAGCACGCGGGGCGGAACGTAGGTTCCGAGCGCCGTGATCTTGGCGCGATGAGCAGTAGGCAATCGAGACCTCCAGCAAATATAAACGCAGGATGAATGAAGATTCATTCTTACCGATGGTCGAAGGAAAGTCCATGCAGAGTAGCGAAGTGGTAAGGCTTTGAGGGTGAATGGTGGAGAATGAGGTCCAAAAAAGTCAGGCGCCAGTTGACCGCTGCACCCGAAGTGACCTGTTACCGTTGCTTCCTTCCGGACCTGGCGGGGTTCACAGAGCTTCGTTGCGCGGGACCAGCGCCCGAGTACCGATAATACCATCTTGTTTTGGTAGTGCGGCAGGGCAGAGTCGGCGTAAGCTGCATGGGTGAGACGCCTCTTTTTCGCGCTGGTGCTGCTGCTGGGTTTGGCATACCCGGCGCTTGGCCAATCCGAGCAGGACAACAACGCCGTCCTTGGCTTGGAGACTGAGCTGAAGCAGGTCCTGATCGCCAGAGACAGCGCCAAATTCTTGTCTTTCATCGGTCCCTCGGGCGTGATCTTGGGCGTAGACGGTGATAACCAGTTCAAAGCGCAGGTACAGGAGCAATTCGACCAGAAGCGCGCCGCCTATTGCGTTCTATTCGACTCGAAGTGCCTGGCGCGGGAAACCCCGCACAAACGAACGGCGCTTCCGCCTTGTTCTGTACACGATCTGATGAGCCGGCGCGACGGCTGGAGCATGGAACATCAGGTCACGCAAGACGGGGGAGCATCCAGGGTCCACTTGATCCTGAAGCCGGATAACAGTTACTGCTCGAACGGAAAAGATCCCGTCGAATTTGTCTTCGCCGAGTTCCCGGAGGGCTGGAAGCTGGTTGCGGTAGGGTACGAGTAGGAGTCGAGGATCCCGTGCTGGAAAAACATCACGGGCGGAGCGAACGTTAGTTTCGCCGCGCTTACTTGCCTTCGTCGATATACACTTCCGTGCCGACATCCGCAGAATGGTAAAATGAAGAGATTCCATGCATTTACCAGACGATTCTGTGGCCCTCCTGACCGCTCCGGAAGAGAGTGCTGAAAGCGAAAAGCCAGTCAAGCCGGCGCCGACCAAGGTCGGCTTTGTGAGCCTGGGCTGTCCCAAGAACCTGGTGGACAGCGAGGTCATGATGGGGCTGCTGGCGCAAGGCGGAGCCCAGATCACCTCGCGCGCCGAAGACGCCGACGTCATCGTGGTCAACACCTGCTCGTTCATCGATACCGCTAAGCAGGAGTCGGTGGACACCATCCTGGAGATGGCGCAGCACAAGACGGGCGGGCGGGCGAAGAAGCTGATCGTCGCCGGATGCCTGGTTGAACGCTATCGCAACGAGATCCAGAAGAACATTCCGGAAGTCGACGCGGTCGTTGGAACGGGTGAGTTGCGGCAGATTTTGAGCGCGGCGGGGATTGAGCCGCGAGTCTCCCAATCAGGTCAAGGTGATTCGCCGTTTGTGATTCTGAATTCACGCTCCGAAGGCGATGCGCGCGAAGCTGCGGGCCGCTTCGCAAAGGATGGCTGGGACGGCGCCATTGCCGATCTGCCGAATTATCTTTACGACGAGACCACGCCGCGCGTGCTGGCGACGCCGAAGTATTCGGCATATATCAAGATTGCCGAGGGCTGCGATCATCCCTGCTCGTTCTGCATCATTCCGCAGCTGCGCGGGAAGTTTCGCTCGCGGCGCTTTGAATCCGTGATCGCCGAGGCGCAGCAGTTGGCTAAGCGCGGGGTGCGCGAAGTCACGCTGATTGGGCAGGACACGACCTGCTACGGCGAAGATCTTGGCCTGAAAGACGGGCTGGCGCTGCTGCTGGAGCGGCTGGCGCAAATCGAAGAGCTGCGCTGGGTGAGATTTCTATACGCCTATCCCAACAAGATTACCGGCAAGCTGCTGGAGACGATCGCGGCGCACGAGAAGATCTGCTCGTACATCGATGTGCCGCTGCAACACGCCTCGCCGGCGGTGTTGAAGGCGATGAAGCGCGGAGCCGGGGCAGAGATTTTCCTGAAGTCAATCGCCAGGATGCGGCGGGTGATACCTGACCTCACGCTGCGAACATCGTTCATCGTGGGATTTCCGGGCGAGACGGAAGCCGATTTCGAACAGCTCTGCGATTTTGTTCGCGAGGCGCAGTTTGATTGGCTGGGAGTATTCGGCTACTCCGATGAA
The DNA here is from genome assembly GCA_963771535.1 of uncultured Acidobacteriaceae bacterium. GTDB lineage: Bacteria > Acidobacteriota > Terriglobia > Terriglobales > Acidobacteriaceae > CAVVDY01. The sequence continues at coordinate 64,284 of CAVYTK010000008.1, forward strand.
GACGGCGCGAAAGCGTTTGCATTGGGCGAGAAGGTTCCCGCGCGCGAGATTGAACGCCGCCGCAAGAAGCTGATGTCGCTCCAGAAGCAGATCTCGCGCAAGAAGAAACGGGCGCTGGTGGGCCGGCAATTCGATTTGGTGCTGGAAGGGCCGTCTGCCGAAACCGAGTTGCTGTGGGAAGGCCGCACCGCCATGCACGCGCCGGAGATTGATGGCACGGTGTACGTGAACGACTTCGGCGAGCGCGAGGTGAGTGAGGGCGAGTTCTATCGCTGCGAGATCACCGAAGCGCATGACTACGATTTGGTCGCGCGGATTTTGTAGTTGGCAGTTGTCGGTGGTCAGTTGCCAGAAAGTCAGTTGCCGGTTGGCAGTTGCCCAGAAACACAGTAGTCAGGTTTCGCAATTGGGGTTTGCCGTCCGATGGTGGTGGAGTTGCATCGGTCGCGGTGAACCGCACCGGGTTGGGGAGGCATCTGTCGTACCTCCGGCACTCTGCCGGTAGCTAGCATCGGCCCCAGCGTTGAAACGCTGGGCTTAGATATGCTGTCCCGCGTTGCGGGACGGGTGCATGGTCGGGGCAATCGACAACCAGTTCCTGAGCACCGACAACGGACAACTGTTTTTCTGACAACCGGGAACTGACAACGGACAACAGTTTTTCTGACAACCGACAACAGTTTTTCTGACAACCGACGACTGAACACTGACAACTGAACTACTATGCCCAAGAAATCAGTTCGCAGCCTGCGTTGTCCGATCTGCCGCAAGATTGTGCTGAAGAGCGAGCCCGAGTTTCCGTTCTGCAGCGAGCGCTGCCGGACGATCGACCTAGGCAAGTGGGCCAGCGGAGGTTACGTCATTTCGGCTCCGCTGAACGATCCTGAGGACAGCGACTCCACATATTCGAATGAGCCCGTCAAGAAGCCAAACTGAAGCGCTGCCGGTGCTCGCCAGCACAGCCCCGCGTTGGGCAACGCTGGTCGCTACCTTCTTCGGTGCGGGCCGGCTGAAGCCCGGTCCCGGGACTTGGGGATCGCTCGCGACCATGCTGCTGTGGTGGTTAATCGCATCTCATATCCCAACAAGTGTTCGGCTGCCCGTCATCGGCTTGCTGATTGTGCTGAGCATTGCGGTGGGGATTCCCGGCGGCAACTCTTGAAGCGCGCGGCTGCGGCAAGAAAGATCCGCAGCACGTGGTGATCGATGAGGTCGCCGGGCAACTGGTTACACTGATTGCAGTTCCCATCGGATGGAAAGCGCTGCTGGCGGGTTTTGTACTTTTCCGGGCATTCGATATCGTGAAGCCGCCACCCATTCGTCTGCTGGAGCGGCTGCCGGAGGGCACGGGAATCGTGGTTGACGATCTGGGCGCCGGGATCTACGCCCTGATCGTGATGCAGCTTTTATTGCACTTCGGCGTGCTTGCCTGAATCCGCACTGAACCAAAAAAACGTTAGACTGGACAGCATGGAGCGACGAACGGGCGCTAAGAACGTGAACGGCCAACCACGCATCGAGTCGATCGATCCGGGGTTCGCTTTGCCCGGAGGAGAGGTGCGCATCAGCGGCAGCAGCCTTACTCCTGCCGGAGCGCAGCGGCCCATCGTGCACTTCGGTGAGGTTGAAGGCTCGGTCATCGTGGGCTCGCGGCAGTTCATCGTGGCGCGCGTGCCTGAGGGGGCTGCATCGGGCGAGGTCGTTGTTTCCAGCGACGGCAAGCAGAGCAATCCGCAGCAGGTTGGGGTTGCCGTTCCCGTCGCCGAGAGCCTGCACCCGGTTGCCAATCCCGCGATCGATGACGAAGGCAATATCTACGCAACCTTCTCCGGATCACGCGGGCAAAAAGCACCCGTGGCGATTTTTCGCATCGACCTGCAGCAGAACGTGAAGCCGTTCGTGCAGGAGATGATGAACGCTACCGGGCTGGCGTTCGGTCGCGATGGCAGCCTGTACGTTTCGTCCCGCTACGACGGGGCGGTTTACCGGGTCGCCCGAAACGGTGCGACCAGCACTTACGCGGAAGGTATGGGTGTTGCTACCGGCATTGCGTTCGATCGGGAAGGGAATCTGTACGTTGGTGATCGCAGCGGTACGATTTTCAAAATCGATCGCAACCGGCAGATTTTCGTTTTTGCCATGCTCGAGCCCAGCGTCTCGGCCTATCACCTGGCCTTTGACAGCAAGAACAACCTTTACGTCAGCGGGCCCACGACTTCGAGCTTTGACTCGGTCTACCGGATCGATCCGCATGGAGAGGTAAGCGTTTTTTATCGTGGGCTGGGACGTCCGCAGGGGATCGCCTTTGATGTGCAGGACAATCTGTATGTCGCGGCGTCACTGAATGGCCGGCGTGGAATCGTGAAGATCACGCCCAATGCCGAGCCTTCGCTGGCAATTTCCGGGCATAACCTGGTGGGGCTGGCATTCGCTCCAGGAAGCTCCGTGGTGCTTGCAACCAACAGCGGTGTGCATCACCTGACGTGGGGGATTCAGGGCCGGTCGTTGCTGCCGGTGACCTGAGCTTCCAACCAGAAACAGCAGCCTTTTACCACCGAGAAGACCGGGAACACAGAGAAATGAGTTCTCATTTCCTGGGTTTGCCTCCCGCTTATCTCTGTGACCTCGTGGATCAAACAAATACTCATGGTTTACAGATTATCTCGCCAAATCGTTGAAATTTTGACGCTGATTGTGCTGTTCAGTGCTATTCCGGCCGCGTGGGCGGAGGCGCCGACTCCGCTGAGCGATCGCGTGCTGGTAGTGTTTAACCGCAACGACAGCGGCTCGCGCGATGTTGCCAAATATTACGCAAAGATGCGTGGCATCCCGGAAGCGAACATGTGCTCCATCTCGCCGATCGATGGGGGCACGCTGGGCTGGAAAGAATATCTGACGCAGGTGAAGGCGCCGATTCAGAAATGCCTGACCGCCGTGGGGCGCGACAAGATCCTTTACATCGTCTTGACTTATCAGACGCCGTTTCGGGTGGAGGGGCCGGATAAACGGGCCGCCAACCTGGACACCGCGCTGGACCAGCACGTCGCCGATATCTGGGACGAATACTCTACGGACTTTCCCATGAGCCGCCCGAAGCAGCCGTACTATAACGAGGCGCGCAGTAAAGCCAACCAGTATTCACCATTCGTGTCTCTGGCGGATTATCGTGCGCAGCCTGGAGCGATGGCGATTTACTCCGTCTGGCGGCTGGATGCGGCCGACGCCAAGCTGGCGAAAGGCCTGGTGGACAAAGCGATTGAAGCGGAGAAGTCAGGGCTAAAAGGAGAAGTCTGCATCGATCGCAGGTGGCCGCTCAACACCATCGAGGACAGCGGCTACGGTGCGGGAGATTGGGACCTGCACCGGGCAGCGGATTTCGCGCGTCAGGCCGGATTCAAGGTGATCGAAGATGCCAACAGCGAGGAGTTTGGAACTCCCCCGGCGCCGAAGTGTCCTAACGCCGCGTTGTATGCCGGCTGGTACTCGTTGAACAACTACAACGACGCGTTCACCTGGAACACTGGTGCCATCGGTATTCATCTCGATAGTGCGTCGGCCTGGAACCCGCGCACCGGTACCAACTGGGCGGCCAATGCGCTGAAACACGGCATCACCGTAACCACTGGCGCGGTTTCGGAGCCCATGCTGAACGGGCTAGTGCATCCCAGTGGTACCTTCCGCGACCTCTTCCAGGGGGCGAACGTAGGTGATGCATTCCTGCGAAATACCAACTTTCTCAAATGGGAAATTCTCTACATCGGCGATCCGTTGTATCGGCCCTTTCCGCAGGGGCTGCCGCCCTTTGCGAAGAAGCAGAGCAAAGAGCTGAAAGAACCGCCGAAGGAGCAGCCGAAAGACGAAAAAGAAGTCTCGCCCAGCCAAGAGCCAAAAGCTAAAAGCTAAAAGCCAGCAATGTCCTTCCGCTTCCAGATAGAGGCCACTGACGGACGCGCCCGCGCCGGCCGCTTCTTCACGCCGCATGGTGAGGTGGAGACGCCGGTGTTCATGCCCGTGGGCACACTGGGGACGGTGAAAGGTGTTCCGCAGGACACGCTGGAAGAGCTGGGGGTTCAGATTTTGCTGAACAACACCTATCACCTGTATTTGCGGCCCGGGGTGGAGACGGTGCGCGAGCTGGGAGGGGTGCAGAAGTTCATGGGATGGAATCGGCCGATTCTGACCGACTCTGGCGGATTCCAGGTCTTCAGCCTCAGCGATCTGCGCAAGGTGACGGAGGACGGCGTTGCCTTCCGTTCGCACCTGGATGGATCCTCACACTTTTTCAGTCCGGAGAGTGCGATTGCGGCGGAGATTGGTCTGGGTGCCGACATCATCATGGCGTTCGACGAGTGTACGGAGTATCCGGCGGAGAGGTCGCGGGCGCAGGCTTCGATGGAGATGACGCTGCGCTGGGCGCGGCGCAGCAAAGAATATTTCGAGGCGCACAAGAATGAGGTGCCTTGGTTTCGTCTCGCGGATTGGAGTCGCGCTGGGTCTCGGTGGTCGACCGCGCAGGAAACTGCAGGTCCCTCGCTTCGCTCGGGATGACAATCAAGAAAATAATTCGCCAGACGCCTGGCCGAAGGCCGAGCTCGACTATGATGGCGACCGGCCAGACGCAGGCGCTGTTTGGCATCGTGCAGGGCGGAACGTATCCCGACCTGCGCCGCGAGTCGGCGGAGCGAACGGTTGAGCTCGATTTTCCGGGATACGCCATCGGGGGTCTGAGCGTGGGCGAGCCGCGCGAGGTCACCTACGAGATGGTGAACGCGGCCATGCCGTACTTGCCGGCGGACAAACCGCGCTACCTGATGGGAGTGGGCACGCCGGAAGAGATTGTGCAGTACGCGGCCCAGGGCGTCGACATGATGGATTGCGTTTTGCCGACGCGTGCGGCGCGCCACGGCCTGCTGTTCACTTCCGAAGGCCGCATCAGCATTAAAAACGCGCGTTATGCCAGGGACGAACGAGCGCTCGATCCGCGCTGCGCTTGCCGGGTGTGCCGCCGCTACTCGCGCGCCTACCTGCGCCACCTGTATGGGTCTAACGAGTTGCTGGCTCAGGTGTTAAACACGGTCCATAACCTGGCCTATTACCTTGACACCATGCGTCGCGTCCGGCAAGCTATAAGGGCTGGAGAGTTCGCGAATTTCCTCTCCGACGTCCGGCCACCGCAACTCAGCGTTCCTTAAAGCTGCGCTCGGGTCAGCCACTGGGACGGGCAATGCCCGTCAAGTCCCCGGTTTCCGGCAAACGCGTTAATATAAATGAGGATTTAAGCTGCTCATCAGGCGCGAGTGTCAAGCCCTGACAATCGGCCTGAGCTGTGTCCGAAGTTCCGCTCGACTCCCCTGCCGTCGTGACGTGCTCCGGGTGTAAGCGCGTGAACAGTAGCCGTGCTCGCGTTGCAGAAACGCGTTCGCGGATCGCCGGTCGTTGTCGGCCGGTGAGTTTGGTGGTTGGCAGAAACACTCTGCTCAATAAGGTGGAATGATCACACACGCAGGTTTGTTCGTACAGGCAGTGGCTGGCGGCATCGCGCCGGTAGCGATGATGGTAGGGATCTTCGCGATCTTCTATTTCCTCATGATCATGCCGCAGCAGCGCCGCCAGAAGAAGTGGGCGGCCATGTTGGAAACCATCAAGTCGGGCGACCGCGTCACCACCAGTGGCGGATTCAAGGGGACTGTACTGTCGCTGAAAGACGACGGCGTGGTTCTTCGAATTCCGCCGGACAACGTCAAAATTGAAGTGCTGCGGTCGTCGATCGTTTCACTGACAACGGAGGAGGAGCGGTCCTAGTCCGACGTGCTACTTCGGCGTCTTAGTACATTCAGGGTTGCAGTTTCATCATGACCAAAAATCTCACGCCTAAAATCATCCTCATCTTCGCCGTGCTGCTGGTATTTTTGTTCGGCATATTCGGCATTCCCAAGAGCTTTACTCCGGCGGGGCTGCTGGCGGCGCTGCAAAGCCGCATCCATCTCGGGCTTGACCTGAAGGGCGGAACCCACCTGATTCTTCAGGTGCAGGTCAACGACGCCGTCAATGCCGAGACCGATAGAGCGATTGAACGCTTGAAAGACGATCTCAAGAGCCACAACATCAACTACGCCGAGATCACGAAGCCGAATCCGCAGCAGCAGCCGCAACTGATCTCGCTCAAGGGTGTTCCGCCGGAGTCGTCGAGCGAACTGCGGACCCTGATGCAAGATCGCCTGCCTGATTACGAACTCGCCTCCGGACCGGATAATTCATGGACCGTGCAGCTGAAGCCGGCAACCGTGAAGGACATAAAGGACAAGGCGGTGCAGCAGGCGATTGAAACGATCCGCAACCGAATCGACCAGCTGGGTGTGAGCGAGCCGGTGATCCAGGAGCACGGATTGGGAGATTACCAGATCCTGGTGCAGCTGCCGGGTGTGGATGATCCGGCGCGTGTGAAAGAAATCATGCAGTCGACCGCTATGCTGGAAATCCGGCAGGCGATTGGCGGTCCCTACCCGAGCGAAGAGGCAGCCATGCAGGCCAACGGTGGCGTGCTTCCTGACAACGGCATTTTGCTTAAAGGGCGAAACATGGGCGCGCGCGGTTCAGACGCCGACAACGCCGACCAATGGTGGCTGATTAGCCGCTCGTCGGCCGTGAGTGGCGGCGATCTGCGCGGCGCCGAACCCGGTCGTGACGAGAACGGGCGCGCTGATGTGCAGTTCACCCTGACTGGTGAAGGCGGCCGCCGCTTTGCTGCATTCACCGGATCACATGTGGGCGAAAAGCTGGCTGTAGTGCTGGATAACAAAGTGATGGAAGTCGCCACCATCCAGGAGCAGATTCATGACCAGGGTCGCATCAGTGGTGGTTTCAGCGATCAACAGACACGCGATCTGGCGCTGACGCTGCGTTCGGGCGCACTGCCTGCGGGCATCAAATACTTGGAAGAGCGCACGGTTGGACCTTCGCTGGGAGCGGACTCGATTCGCGCCGGCGTACGTGCGGCGGTTGTGGGCATGGTGGCCGTGATGGTCTTCATGCTGTTTTACTATCACGCGGCCGGTATCAATGCTGATCTGGGATTGATCCTGAACTTGGTGATACTGCTGGGATTCCTGGGATTCAGCAGCGCGACGCTTACGCTGCCGGGAATTGCGGGCGTGATCCTGACGATCGGTATGGGCGTCGACTCGAACGTGCTGATCTTTGAGCGCATTCGAGAAGAGCTGCGTCACGGCAAGACGCCGCCGTCAGCGGTAGAGCAGGGCTTTGCTCATGCGTGGATTACGATCATCGATACCCACGTAACCACCATCGTCTCGGCGGTCATTCTGTTCCTGTTCGGAACCGGTCCGGTCCGCGGGTTTGCGGTCACGCTGAGCTTTGGATTGTTGGCCAATTTGTTCACATCAGTCTTCGTCTCGCGCGTCATCTTCGATAGCATTCTCAACCGCCACCAGCGTGGCGAGGCGTTGAGCATTTAAGGGGCTAGCGGTGCAGCTATTTACTAACACCAATATCGATTTTCTCGGCAAGAAGTGGTATTTCCTTGCCTTTTCGCTAGTCTTCAGCGTGGCCGGCATTTGCTCGATGCTGTTCTGGCACGGCATTCCGCTGGGCGTCGACTTCAAGGGCGGGACGCTGGTGTATGTGAAGTTTGCGTCGCAGCCGAACCTCGACCAGATCCGGAAGGATATGGACCGCGCTGGGTTGAAAGATCCTAAGATCCAGAGTTATGGACCCCCCGGCAGCAACGAAGTGCTGGTTGCGTTGGAGGAGAAGGAAACCAGCGAGGCGGCACTCGATCAGGGCAAGAACGCTATTATCCATGCGCTGGAGACGGAGAACCCGCAGAATACTGGCAAGCAGGACCTGAACAACACCGGTCCGTCCACGCTTTCGCAATACCTGCTAAGCAAGGACCCGCTGCATTTTGGCGCCGATGCGCAGCAGCGTTACCTGGAAATCGCGCAGAAAGTCGACGACGCCCGCAACAAGCAGCATGGCGGAGTGTTGACCTCAGTGGACGAACTGAGCGGCGTTGTGCCCAACGAAGTGTTGACCCTGCTGCGGCAGGATTTCTACACCTCGAACTTCGCGGTGCGAAATGTTGATATCGTGGGTCCGCAGGTGGGAGGCCAGTTACGCCACCAGGCGCTGATGGCGACTCTGTATTCGCTGGCAGGAATGCTGGTGTATCTCTGGTTCCGCTTCGAGCTCATCTACGGTATCGGCGCGGTGGTGGCGTGCTTCCATGACACCATCATCACGGTCGGATTTTTCTCGCTGCTGAACAAAGACATCAGCCTGACGGTAATTGCCGCCATCCTAACGCTCATCGGTTACTCGATGAACGATACGATCGTGGTTTTCGATCGCATCCGCGAGAATATTAAGCTGCTGCGCCGCGAGCCGCTGGCTGACATCGTGAACAAGAGCATCAACCAGACCCTGAGCCGGACTATTCTTACTTCCGGCCTCACCTTCCTGACGGTGCTTTCGTTGTATCTGTTTGGCGGCGAAGTGCTGCGCGGCTTCTCGTTGGCGCTGGTGATCGGAATCCTGATCGGCACGTATTCTTCGATCGCGGTTGCCGCGCCTATGCTGGTGGCTTATCAGGACTGGCGTGAACGGAAAACCGGGCGGACGGTTCTGCCGGCGGCAGGCAAGACTCGTGAGCGGGAAAAAGTAAAAGTGAAGGCGTAGTAGTCGAATCGTAAGTTGAAGGAGTAGACTTGGCAACTGTTCGGCAGGGCCGAGTACTCCTAGCTGCCGATGGGGCGCCGGGTTGCGAGTTGCTGCAAGTCCCTTTCCTTCGGCAGTTTTGCTTTTTGGGAGCAAATGCTGTATTCCCGGTGTCTAAGCATTTAAAGACGAGATTGACGGAGATTCGCCATGTTTGAAGACAGCTTAGTGGAATCGGGAGGGAAGCTGAAGTCGAAGCAAGGGGCTACCACCGTTGTTTCCTTCATCCTTCAGATTCTGCTGATCGGCGTTCTCGTGTTGTTGCCACTGGTGTTTACTGAGGCGCTGCCCAAGCAGCAGTTGATGACCTTCCTGGTTGCGCCGCCACCGCCGCCGCCGCCTCCTCCTCCACCAGCAGCGACTCCGGAGATCAAGGTGGTAAAGAAAATGACCACCGACTTGGACAACGGGGAGCTGCGCACCCCTACGAAGATCCCGAAAAAGATTCAGATGATCAAGGAAGATGAGCCGCCACCGTCGGCCGGTGTTGCCGGAGTTGTAGGGGGTGTTCCTGGTGGCGTACCGGGCGGAGCGATTGGTGGTGTTCTGGGGAGCGTAATCAATTCGACCCCGACCGCGGTTCCGAAGGTAGCTACACCGCAGCGCGTACGCGTTTCGCAGGGCGTTTCGCAGGGCTTGCTGATTCACCAGGTGAAGCCCAGCTACCCGCCCCTGGCGCGCCAGGCGCGCATTCAGGGGACGGTTGTGCTACAAGCGGTGATCGGTAAGGACGGTAGCATACAGGGCCTGAAGGTCATGAGCGGACACCCGATGCTGGCACCGGCGGCACTGGAAGCTGTCAAACAGTGGAAATACAAGCCTTACTACCTGAATGGTGAGCCGGTCGAGGTCGATACCACGATCAACGTTAACTTTACCCTGGCGGGCGGATAGGTCGGCAGCTCTGTCCCGCAGTTTGCATCCAACTGTGAAGCGGCTGCCACCAACGGGGCCGCCGATCCAGTTCAGGTGAGTAGCCCGTGCAGTTTCCGGGCGAAGAGTTTTGGGTCGTGTTGAGCGGCCTGATGTAACCCGAATCACTCGCGGTAGCGGAGCTGCCGCGATACAGAAGTCTGAGGAGGATAAATCGACTCATGTTTCTAGCTAACCTTGCAACCCACGCGATGAGCCACGTGCCTACCGTCGCCGCCTGGATGTTCCAGGAAGTCGGTTGGGACCCGGTCTCCCTCTGGCGGCAGATGGGCATTTTGGCCAAGATCGTCGTCGTCATTCTGTTCATCATGTCGGGCTGGTCGATCGGTGTCATGATCGATCGTGCCATGGCATTCAGCGCTGCCCGCAGCCAGTCGCGCGCTTTCGCTCCCGCCGTTGCCGGCGCGTTGCGTGAAGGCAAGATCGACGAAGCCATCAAGGTGGCCGAGCGCAACAAGAAGAGCCACTTGGCGAAGGTCGTCACCGCCGGCCTGCAGGAATTCAAGGCCCACGGCGACTCTGCTGATATCCCTGGCGAGCAGATCGAAGCTTCCAAGCGCGCCCTCGAGCGGGCCGAAGCCATTGTGCACGCCGAATTGAAGCGCGGCCTCAGCGGCCTGGCGACCATCGGGTCCACTGCTCCCTTCGTGGGCCTGTTCGGCACGGTGGTCGGCATTTTGAATGCGTTCCGCGAGATTTCAACGCAGAAAGCGACTGGTCTGGGCGCCGTTGCCGGTGGTATTTCGGAAGCGCTGGTGACCACCGCCATCGGACTGTTCGTGGCCATTCCGGCCGTGATGATGTTCAACTACTTTACCGGCAAAGTGGAAGCGTTCGACGTGGAAATGGACAACAGCTCCAGCGAGCTGATCGATTATTTCCTGAAGCGTCGCGGCGCGGGCGTTCGCCGGTAGGAGTCGTGTCCGGCCAAACAGCCGGGCAGGAGGTTGAACTCACATGGCATTAGCAAAACGGAACGAAGGTTCGAGGGTGAACTCGAACATCAATGTCACGCCGATGGTGGACGTGATGCTGGTGTTGCTGATCATCTTCATGGTCATCACGCCCATGTTGCAGAAGGGCGTGAGCGTCGACATGGCGAAAGTCAACAACCCCACGCCCATGCCCGATGCCGATAAGGAAGATGCCTTGCTGGTCTCGGTCATGCGCGACGGCAAAATTTTCTTCGGCACCGACGTGGTAACGGCCGACTCCCTGGCTCAAAAGGTGAAGGACCGGCTGGCGAATCGGGTGGACAAGCGGGTCTTCATCAAGTCAGACGCGCGCGCCAAGTATGGCAGCGTGGTGGACGTGGTGGACAACGTGCGTTCCGCCGGGGTCGATGATGTTGGATTGTTGACCGAGCAGAATAAGACGCCGACTACTGACAAACCGCCGACAACACCCGGCACGGGTGCAGGCGGCTCGCAATAGGAGTTTTCCATGGCAATGGCGACTGGAGGGTCCGGAGGCGGACCCACGGCGGACATGAACGTGACGCCGCTGATCGATGTGCTGCTGGTGCTGCTGATCATCTTCATGGTCATCACGCCGCTCACGCCGAAGGGGTCTGGATGCATTGGTTCCGCAACCTCCCAAAGATCAGCAGAAACAGCAGGAGCCGAACGACCGTACGATTGTCGTTCAGCTTATGAAGGGTGCAGGCGATAAGCCTGCGCTGAAAATCAACCAGGACGACGTTACCTGGGAAAATCTTGAAGGCCGTCTCAACGACATCTTCAAGACCCGGGCCGAGAAGGTGATGTTCGTCAAGGCAGACAACGATCTGCCCTTCCAGGATGTGGCCCAGGTAATCGACATCGGGCATGCTGCCGGAGTCGATAAAGTGGGTCTGATTACGGCCAAGATTGAGGCTGGCGGCTAGTCGTACGCCGGATCTCGTTCGGGAAGCACTCCTCCTCGTGGACAGGCGGGACGTCGGTGCGATGTCCCGCCAGCCTGCTGGAACCGATCAACGTAATGGAGAGTGACAACTAACATGAACAAGACAGGACGAGTACTCAGCGCAATTGCTGTGCTGCTCGCGCTTCTTTCGGCCGTGGGTTGCGACAGACTGAGGGCCCGCGACCAACTGAACAAGGGCGTCAATTCTTACAAGAACGCCCGCTACGAAGAGGCCATCGAACATTTTAAGAACGCGGTCGCGCTCGATCCCAAACTGGTCAACGCGCAGCTCTACCTGGCAACCGCTTACGCTCAGCAATATATTCCCGGTGCCGATGCGCCCGATAACAATCGTTATGCCGAGCAGGCGATTGAAGAGTTTAAAAAGGTTCTGGCGAGTAACCCTCCCAAAGAGCAGAAGATTCATAGTCTCAAAGGCATCGCTTCGCTCTATTACAACATGAAGAAGATGGACCAGGCTCGCGATTACTATCAACAGATCGCACAACTGGATCCCAACGATCCGGAGACCTATTACTCGCTCGGAGTCATCGACTGGATCGAGAGCTATCAGCCCCGCATGGACGAACGAGCCAAGCTGGGACTGAAGCCAACCGACGATCCCAAGGGCAAGGACTGCACGGAACTGCTTAAGGTCATCAAGGATAAGAACGAGCCTAAGGTGCAGGACGGCATCCAAAACCTGCAGAAGGCTCTTCAGTTGCGTCCCGACTACGATGACGCGATGGCCTATTTGAACCTGATGTATCGCGAACAGGCCGACCTGCAGTGCGACGATCCTGATGCCCGCAAGACCGACCTGAAGACGGCCGACGAGTGGGTGGATAAGAACCTGGCCACGAAGAAGGCCAAGGCCGAAAAGGCCGGACCTTCCGGAATTATCACCACTGAGACACCCGCGAAGGAGTAGCGTTTCCGTCCAGCTATCGCAGCCCCTCTACCATGAGGGGCTTTGTTTTTTTGGGGCCGAATAGTTGATAGGGCAGCGCAAATGACTGCGTAAATGCCAAACGTCACAGCTACTTGTGACCGTGACACTGCTTTTCTAAAACCGGTACAGTAGAATTCTGGTTTCGTCCTAACCCGATGTTCAAACGCATATTGATCGCAAATCGCGGGGAAATTGCGGTCCGCATCATTCGCGCTTGCCGCGAGATGGGGATCGAGTCGGTCGCTGTATTTTCTGACGTGGACCGCGCGCGCGCTGCACGTTCGCAAGTCCGATTACGCTTACCCGATCGGTCCGGCTACCGCGAGCGAGTCTTATCTCAACATCGATAAGATTCTCGATGTCGCACGGCGCAGCGGTGCAGAAGCCATCCATCCCGGCTATGGATTTCTTTCGGAGAACGCGAAGTTCGCGCGAGCGTGCAAAGAAGCCGGGATAAAGTTCATCGGTCCCACGGCGGAGTCGATGGAGATGATGGGCTCCAAGACGCGCGCGCGCCAGAATATGAAAAAGGCCGGCGTGCCTTTCGTTCCGGGCTCGGAAAAGGGACTGGAATTCGACGGCATCGAGCGCATGGCGGAGCAGATCGGCTATCCCGTGATGCTGAAGGCGGCAGCGGGCGGCGGCGGCAAAGGCATGCGCATGGTCTCTTCGCCGCAAGGACCTGCGCTCGGCCTACGAAGCGGCACGCAGCGAGGCGCAACGCTCGTTTGGCGACAACGAAGTTTATATCGAGAAGTACATCGTCAATCCACGTCACGTGGAGATGCAGATTTTTGGCGACGAGCACGGCAACGTGGTTTATCTCGGTGAACGCGAATGCTCGATCCAGCGCCGCCACCAAAAAGTGTTGGAAGAGGCGCCCTCGCCGATCGTCGACGAAGACATGCGGCGTCGCATGGGAGAAGTTGCGGTGCGGGTCGCCAAAGCCGCGAACTACCAGAATGCAGGGACGGTCGAGTTCCTGGTCGACGAGCAGCGCAACTTCTACTTCCTGGAGATGAACACCCGATTGCAGGTGGAGCATCCGGTGACCGAATTCGTCACCGGCTTGGATTTGGTTCACTTGCAGTTCCGCGTCGCCGGTGGCGAGAAGCTGCCCTTCACCCAGGAAGAGGTCAAACTTCGCGGGCATGCTATCGAGTGCCGCATCTATGCCGAAGATCCGGACAATCACTTCTTCCCATCTCCCGGACAGATCACGCGACTGATATCGCCGTCAGGCCCTGGCATCCGCCGCGACAGCGGCATGTATGAAGGCTGGACGGTGCCGATCGACTACGATCCGCTGCTCGCCAAGATCGTGGGTTACGGGGAGACGCGCGACGACGCCATCAACCGCTTGCGGCGCGCGCTGTATGAATACTTCGTCGGCGGCATCAAGACCAATATTTCGCTGTTCCGTCGCATCCTGCATGATCCGGACTTTTGCGCGGGCAAGCTGGATACCGGATTTCTCGATCGAATGCTGGCGCAACCACGCGGAAAATGCGGATGGTCGCCAGTCGGTGATTGCGGCCATCGGGGCGGGTATCTTCGCCACCCTGGAACCGAAGGCCACGCTGCCGGGAGCGAATGGCGGGGCGGTTTCCGCGGGCAGCAACGGCGCAGGCCCGCAGCCGGAAGTTTCCGCGTGGCGCCGGGCTGGCCGGATCGAAGCTCTGCGGGAGAGATGAGGCGATGATCTACGACGTTGTGGTAGACGGAAAAACCCATCGCCTGGAGCTGACGCGAGGCGAAAGCACATGGCAGTGCGTGGTTGACGGCGAAGCCATGGAAGTTGACGCCGCGCTGACGGCGCGTGACGTCTTGTCCTTGTTGATCGGCAACAAGGCGTACGAGATCAAGCGCGAGCGTTCGTTGCAGGGCGAACTGCACATGGTCATCGGCAGCACGCGTTATGCGGTCGATGTGCAGGACCCGCGCTCGCTGCGAACTCGTCGCGCCGCAGGTGCCAGCGAGGCCGGTCCGCAAAAGGTCGCCGCTGCCATGCCGGGCAAGATTGTGCGGATCATGGTGCAGGAAAACGACGAGGTGACGGCCGGCCAGCCGATCCTGGTGATGGAAGCCATGAAGATGCAGAACGAGATCAAGTCTCCCAAGGCCGGCAAGGTGCAGAAGGTTCTCACCTCGGAGGGCTCGACGGTGAATGCGGGAGACACGCTGGCGGTGATTGAGTAGCTGTCTGCCGTCAGCTCTAAGCAATCGGCGAAAGAGAGGCTTACGCCTTAACGCTTCGACTCCGACTCCTATAATCTCCTGATGCAGAAGCATTGGAAGACCCGCCTAGTACATTCTGACGTTCACATTCCTGAAGGCTTTCGTTCGCTTAACGTTCCTGTCTATCGCGCTTCCACAACCGTTTTTCCCCATGCTGCTGCGGTCACCGACCAGTGGGACGTATACGAAGTCGGCTATAGCTACGGCGTCTACGGCACACCGACGGTTCTGGAGTTGGCGGCGCGCATCTGCGAACTCGAAGGCGGCCATCGCACGCTGATCACTCCAGGCGGGCAGAGCGCCATTTCGCTGATCCACATGGCATTTCTGAAGGCGGGCGATCACGTGTTAATTCCCGAGAGCGTCTACGGGCCGAACCGCTCGTTCGCCAATCGCGTGCTGCGCAACTTCGGGGTTGAGGTCACCTATTATGAGCCGCTCCTCGGTCTCGAGATAGAGACGCTCATGCGGCCGAACACGAAACTTGTATGGTGCGAGAGCCCGGGCTCCATCACCATGGAAGTGCAGGATGTGCCGGCCATAGCGGCCGCAGCGCACGCGCACAATGCACTGGTGGTGCTCGACAACACATGGTCGGCTGGAGTGCTGTTTGACGCCTTCGCCCATGATGTGGACATCACCATGCAGGCGCTTACCAAGTATGTCGGCGGACATAGCGATCTGCTTCTCGGGTCGATCACGGTGCAAGACGCGAAGCTATGGGAACAAGTCGGCGTAACTCAGCAGGTCGTCGGCAGTGCGGCGTCGCCCGACGATTGCAGCCTCGCGCTGCGCGGGTTGAAGACCATGGCGGTGCGGTTGCAAGCGATTGAGGAGTCAGCGAAGAAGATTGCGCTGTGGCTTTGCGAACGTCCTGAGATTGAATCTGTGCTGCATCCCGCGCTCGAGTCGTGTCCCGGCCACAAGTTCTGGGAACGGGATTTCAGCGGCTCCTCTGGAGTGTTCTCCATCGTCTTCCGGCCGGAATTCTCCAAGCCGCAGGTTCACGCGTTCGTGAATGCGCTCGAGCTGTTCAAGATCGGGTACAGCTGGGGAGGGGTCACCAGCCTGGCGGTGGCTTACGATTTTGCAGAGTGGAAGACGCGTCCCGGGTACGGACATCGTATCGTCCGCTTGAACATCGGGTTGGAAGAGAACTCGGACTTGGTCGCAGATTTGGAGAGCGCCCTTACCAAGATTGCGCATAGTGAGGTCGGTCCGTAGTTTCCCGCGAGCCGGAGAACTGCGGCCGTTCTGCCGGACGGGGTAGAATCGTAACCCTCAGTATTGGAGGTAGCTATGTCGATCAAACTCACAGATGGGAAGAACTGGTCCGCCGACATGGAGGGAACTGGATCGCTGCTCGATAAGCTGTCTCTCACCGTCACGGGTCTGAAGATCGCGGAGAACTGGGACAAGCCGGTTAACAACATCGATCCCAAAGACCTGGGCCCAGGAACACTGTCATTCGCCGGCAGCACGCCCCTGCCTTTTGCCAATTCCACATTGACGGTGAGCGCGAGCCAGGGAGCAAGTATCGGCGGACAAGTCTCAGGATCATTGTTCGGCAGTGGTGATCCGTTCGACCAGCCGGTCAGTCTGGCCGACAAGTGCTGCCTGTGGGTGCAATTGAACGGCACGCTGAATGTTGGTGTGGCGGGAAGCTTCTCTGGATTCGGTATCGGCATTCAGACAAACTCGTATTCGCAGTATCGATTCAATCGCATTTTCGAGCCTGATGCCGCGGGCATGTTCGAGCCGCTGTCACATGCGGTGCAGGACCTGTTTGAAGGCGCGACCCCGCCGGTGGATGTTGCGGCTTTGCTGGCAGCTCCCGCAGGTTCCATCTTCGAGTTCGACTGCGGCGGCTCGGTCACGATTACGGGAAGCTACTCTGTGCCTACGGCCACGGTTCCGCTTGCGACATCGGCGGTACCTGTGTTGCAGCAGAAGCTGACGCTCGCGGCTAATCCGTCGCTCAGCCTGTCGGGCTCTTTCAAGGTAAGTGGTGCTCTCATTTTCCGGGCACATAAGCTAACGGCTACCTCGGCGCGTTTTTGCCTGTTCAAGAAGGCAGGAACGGCAGTGGAAGTGAGCTTCAGCGCGTCCGCGGGTATCACGGGCGGAACCGCAGATCATGATTTTGTGGAGAACGCCTTTAGGGCGATCAGCCCGGATTGCAAACTCGATTTAGCGTCCCGAGATCCTGAGCTAAACGAACAGTTGAAGGATGTCTTGGAGGATGCAGTGTCGTCGCATTTCTCGGCCACGCTGAACGCCGAGGCCAGCATTTCGTCCAGCACTTCGCATGTGTTCGTCATCGATGTGGACCTCCAAGTTGCGAGCCAATCGCCCGAGGCGACGCAGCGCGTCAACGGACTGCTGCACGGCGACTGGAGCTTGACCAGGCAGTCCGGCGTTGCCGGCGTCACCATCGCGAGCGACATGCTGGAGAAGGTGACGACCTCGAAGCATGCCTTCCAGTTTCATCTGCTGAACCTGTTCAGCTTCACGAGTGTGACCGAGTTCATGGATTCGGCGAAAGTTTTGAAAACTCCCGACGGAGTTGTCTTCACTGACCACGATACGGCCAGCCGCATTCAGGCGAGTGCCGATGGCCGGGTCGCCGACCCGATGAGCTTGAGCAAGGTGCTGGCCCAGGCGCTGCAAACGACGTTAGTCTTCAAGACGGGGAATGCCGCGCCCGCATTGGTCGATCTGTCGATCTCGGGCAAGTACTTCGCGTACGAGCGAAACGCCTCGGCGGACGATTTGAAAGAAATCGCGCTATTGTGTTCGGCGCTCGATTGTCCCTTGGGCGGATTGCAAACGCAAGCGACCCGGGTAGGCGTGGTGAAGTTCGATGCATCGTCGACGTTCGATGGCGGGGCATCCGACGCATGTTTCATCGGACCAGGCCCCGGCTTCAACCCTAAGAGCCAGGAAAACTACACGGCCTACGCTCTGATATCCATTGCCAATCTATACCCGCCTTCGGACCGCTTCTACGCCGCAGTTACCGATGCCACTCTGTGGGCGAAGCTGGATGCCGCGGGCAACGCCTCGGCCATGATCTCCGACAGCTACGTGCAAGGCTTTCTGCGCAAGACCGGCGGCTTCGACGGGAATCCTGGCAATGTTTCGCAAGTAATGTGGCTTTACAGCGTCTGGTACACGGTGACGTTCTGGTCGAAGGCGATGGCCAAGTACGCATCTCTTCTGCAACAGGCGAAGAAGTTGGCGGCGCAATTGCCGGCAGGTTCGACCCAGCAAACGCCAGAGATTCAGCAACTCATGCGCCAGCTCTCTTCGGCCATGCACGACGCGCAGACGCAGGAAAACAACTTCATCGATGCCCGCGCGCAGTTTGGGCTGGCGACGCTTTACCTGGCGTCGGGCAAGGCAGCCGCGAACGATGTCTCCCTGACATGGAATGCGAGCACCATGGCAGGCAGTAACCGTGCGGCGCTCAAAGCCACGGTATAAGAATGCTCCCGGGGTAAAATCAGGCTAATGTCGAATTCTTTTCCACGTTCGGCTCGGAAAGCCGAGAAGCGCGACTGGTACCCGTTCCTTATCGGGTTGGTGGCTGTTCTGGCAGTGGTTCTCGGGATTACACTTGGGAACCGCCAGCGCGGCAACATGGCAGCCTCTGCGAGTCCGTATGCAGAGAAGTTGAAAGTCTCTGACGTCAAGCTGAGCGCCGCCGAGAATTACGTGGGCGGAACCGTCACTTACCTGGACGTCAACGTCACCAACACCGGAGAGCAGACCCTGTACGGTGCACTGATGCATGCCATCTTCAAGAACTCGATGGGGCAGGTGGTGCAGACCGAGATGCTTCCGCTGCATGTGCTGGTGGAGAATCAGATGGCAGGCTATCCCGACCTGGTCGAGCTTCGCCGCGCCCCTATTGCGCCTGGCCAGACCAAAACTCTGCGCATGACACTGGAGCATATTTCGGATGACTGGGACCGCAACGCTCCCGAGATGCAACTGGTTGGTCTCAAGCTGAAGTAGTTCTCTTTACAGGCATATTAATCCGAAGTTCAATGCGTCCTGCTACCCTGCTGCCATGAAGCCACTCTTTCGATTACTCGCGATATGCCTGCTCGCGCCTTCATTCATACTCGCCCAGGAAGCAGCGCCATCAGCGAATCCGGCCCCATCGCAGCAAAACGCGCAGCCCGCCGCGCCATCCGGGGAACAGCCAACCAAGCAGCCTGCGCCATCAGCCGCTCAGCCTGCAGCGCCAAAAACGCAGGAGAAGCCGAAGTTTTACCAGCCGGAAGGTCCGGATCCGACTGAGATCATCGCCCACGAGCACAGCGTTACCGACATGCTCGAGGTGGTGCCGTTCACCAGCAAGATTTTCCATAACACGCGCATGCTGCGGATTTTCCTGCCGGGCAACTACTTCTCGCCGCACAACCGCACGCGCCGATATCCGGTGCTGTACCTGCAAGACGGCCAGAACGTATTCGACAAGGCCACCAGTTTCAGCGGGAAAGAGTGGGAAGCGGACGAGACCGTCGACCATCTGGTTTCGCAATTCAAGGTTCCCCCGATGTTCATCGTAGGCATCGACAATGCCGGCGAGCAGCGAGCCTCGGAGTACCTGAGCTATCCCGATGCTCACAATCCGCAATTTCAGAGCGCTACGCCACCAGAGCTGGACGGAACGAAATACGCCGAATTCCTGATCAAAGAGGTGATGCCGTTTCTGGAGAAGCGTTATCGGATTGCGATTGGCCCGGCAAATACCGGAATTGGAGGCTCATCCTACGGAGCCGTCGTGAGCTTGACCACGGTGCTGCATCACCCGGGCGTGTTTGGCAAACTGCTGCTGGAAAGTCCCTCACTCTGGGTAGGAGACGGTAAGCTTCTGACCGAAGTGGAAAAAACAAAGCTGCTGCCGCAAAGGATTTATATGGGAATTGGCACGAAGGAAGCAGGCAATCCGGAATCGGATGCGCTGATCCTGAAGAACTTCACGGAAATGGAGCAGATACTGAAAGACAAGGGATTGGGCGGCAGCCGGCTGAAGGTGGTGGTTGAGGGCGGTGGCCAGCACAATGAAGAGGCTTGGGCGCGGCGATTCCCCGAGGCCCTGCTATTCCTCTACGGACGTTGAGGCGAGAACCGGCATCTCAGGTAACTATGTCGCTGACTGCCAGGCCAACAGCAACCACAGACCGCGTTCCGCAAGCGCCCGGAGCCTATTCCGGCGCGCTGGCCATGGTGACCACCCTGTTCTTCATGTGGGGGTTCCTCACCAGCCTGAACGACATCCTGATTCCGCACCTCAAGTCGATTTTCGACCTGAACTATTTCGAGGTGATGCTGGTCCAGTTCTTCTTCTTCCTGGCCTACGCGGTGTTCTCGATACCGGCGGGCATCATCATCGAGCGGGTGGGCTACAAGAAGAGCATGGTCGCGGGCCTGCTTATCATGGGATTAGGTTCGCTGCTGTTTATTCCGGCAGCCATGGTGCCATCGTTTCCATTGTTCCTGGTAGCGCTGACGGTTCTAGCCACCGGCATCACCGATCTGCAGGTCTCGGCTAATCCTTACGTTGCGGTTCTTGGTCCGGAGAAAACGGCTTCGAGCCGGTTGACGCTGACGCAGGCCTTCAACTCGCTGGGCACGGTGCTGGGACCACGAGTTGGCGCAGCGCTGATTCTGGGTGGCGCGGTGACCTACTCGGCCGAGCAGTTGGCGAACATGACTCCGCAGGCGCTGCACGCGTACCGGGTGCAAGAGGCTTCAACTGTGAAGCTGCCGTACTTGTTCATCGCGATCGCGCTCATTCTGCTAGGCCTGGTGATTTCGCGATTCAAGCTGCCCCAAATTGCTGAGGCGGAAGGTGGACGCGCTACAGACGCCGGCGCCCATGACAGTATGTGGCGGCCATCGCAACCTGGTGATGGGAGCGGTCGCGATCTTCACCTATGTCGGGAGCGGAGGTCGCGATTGGAAGCTTCCTGGTGAACTACCTGCATGAGCCCTATATCGGCAATCTCACCTACGTCGAGGCGGGCGCTTATCTTGCCTTCGGCTACTGGTTCGGAGCGATGGTGGGACGTTTTGCAGGATCGTGGGTGTTACGGCAAATTTCGCCGCGGCTTGTACTCGCAGTGAACGCTATCGTAGCTGCCGGGCTGGTCTGCATCTCGATGGCGACGACGGGCCACTTCGCCATGTGGAGCATCATTCTCGTTGGCTTGTTCAATTCGATCATGTTTCCGACAATTTTTACGCTGGGCATTGAAGGGCTCGGTCCGCTAACCGGCGAGGGATCTGGGTTGCTGAACACTGCAATCGTGGGAGGCGCGGTGATTCCCCTGCTGCAAGGTTTGATTGCGGACAGGATCGGGATCCACCACGCGTTTATCCTGCCCGTGCTTTGTTACTTGTACATCGCACTCTTCGCGATAAAAGGGAAGCAACTGCAAGCGGTCTAGGAAGCACGGTGAAAGCAGTCACATCCTGTGACGCACCAACAATAAAGGATTCATCGAACAATGAAACAATTCCTCCCGCAATGGGAGTAGGATGCTTCAACCAGCCTGATTGCCTTCCACAACAACGGCAGGCTGTGAGCGCACCTACGAGTGCAGAAGGGACCGCGATGAAAAAGCTAACGCTGATTTTGCTCTCGAGTTTCTTTGCCTTGGGTTCGGCGTACGCGACGGAGATTCCCGTCGCCAGCTACTCCATGAACAATGGGGCCGCTGGTTCATACGATTACCGCGATTTCACCTACGTGCCCTGCAATGGAGTGTGTGACGTTACGAACGCGCCATTGAGCGGCGGCACCGGCAAGCTTACCGACGGAGTATTGCCTTCCACCGATTGGGACCAGGAGGGCTACAACACCCAATGGGTCGGCTGGGATATCTACCAGGGGGGGACCAATCCCACCGCGACGTTCTTTTTTGGCAGCACGGTGAATGTTCGCTCCGTCACCATCTGGCTTGATAACACGGCCGGACGCGGAATGGAGTTCCTTCCGGAATCGGTGACCATCGCGGGCCAAAACTTCTTGATTCCACCCGACTACGTCGACGGCCCACGCGCCTACACATTCGATGTGAACATCACCAGCGACAACGTTCCAGTTCAATTTTTCCAGACACCCGGATACAACTGGATCATGGTCGGCGAGGTCAGCTTCAACGACGCGGTGCCGGAGCCGGCTACGCTTTCCCTGGCTGGAG